>NZ_FOQL01000006.1:38009-206082 GCF_900113745.1 Pseudomonas guineae
TTTGGTGCACTCAGGAGGATTCGAACCTCCGACCGCTCGGTTCGTAGCCGAGTACTCTATCCAGCTGAGCTATGAGTGCATGTAACGCCGCACTGTAGACATCTAAACCGCAATACCTACAACACTAAATAATGGCGGAGAAGGGGGGATTCGAACCCCCGACACCCTTTTGAGATGTACTCCCTTAGCAGGGGAGCGCCTTCGGCCACTCGGCCACCTCTCCGCAACACGGGGCGCATGATAACCATGTTTTCCCCGTTTGCAAAGCCAAAATTTCGATAAAAATTAGTGGCTTGGTTCTTCGCCTTTCTCTTTCTGGATGCGCTGGTAGATTTCTTCGCGGTGCACAGCAACTTCTTTCGGCGCGTTAACGCCAATGCGCACCTGATTACCTTTAACACCCAGCACAGTGACAGTGACTTCGTCACCCACCATCAAGGTCTCTCCAACCCGACGAGTCAGAATCAGCATTCCTTTCTCCTTAGGGATATCAGTTCAGGACAACAGCAGTCTGCAAAATAAAATGGTGGCAGCCCCGAACATCTTAAGCAGAGCCTTCACCCAAGTATTGACCAGTGTGAGCAGAAAGAAAGCCCTGCTCATGCCAACCAAAAAAGGCGAAAGGCGCGGGATAAACCGCGCCTTTCGGATAATGCCCTACTCGCCCTTGCGGGCCGGGGCATCCAGTTCAAAAGCAGTGTGCAGGGCACGCACTGCCAACTCCAGATATTTCTCCTCGATTACCACGGAGACCTTGATTTCCGAAGTGGAGATCATCTGGATATTGATATTTTCTAGGGCCAACGACTCGAACATACGGCTGGCAACACCCGCATGGGAGCGCATACCGACACCCACGATGGAGACCTTGGCAATATCGGTATTGCCCACCACTTCACGCGCGCCTAGCTCTTGGGCGGTTTTCTCCAGCACCTGCATGGCGTTGCTGTAATCATTGCGATGCACGGTGAAGGTGAAGTCGGTGGTGTTATCGTGCGCAACGTTCTGCACGATCATGTCGACTTCTACATTGGCGGCACTGACCGGCCCGAGGATCTTGAACGCTACGCCCGGAATATCCGGTACGCCACGGATAGTCAGCTTGGCCTCATCGCGATTAAAGGCGATGCCAGAGATGATCGGCTGTTCCATGGATTCCTCTTCATCAATAGTAATGAGGGTGCCCGGACCCTCTTGAAAGCTGTGCAACACGCGCAGCGGGACGTTGTATTTGCCGGCGAACTCCACGGCGCGAATTTGCAACACCTTAGAGCCCAGGCTGGCCATCTCCAGCATTTCTTCAAAGGTAATCTTGCTCAAGCGCTGAGCCTTTGGCACAACCCGCGGGTCGGTGGTGTAAACACCATCGACATCGGTATAGATCTGGCATTCATCGGCCTTTAACGCCGCAGCCAGTGCCACACCGGTGGTGTCGGAGCCACCACGCCCAAGGGTGGTGATATTGCCGTGCTCGTCAACGCCTTGGAAACCGGCGACCACCACCACACGCCCGGCCTTGAGGTCGGTACGCAACTTCTGGTCATCGATCTGCAGGATGCGCGCTTTGTTGTGCGTACTGTCTGTCAGGATGCGCACCTGACTGCCGGTGTAGGACACAGCGGGTACGCCAATCTTGATCAGCGCCATGGCCAACAGGGCAATAGTCACCTGCTCGCCCGTCGAGACCATCACATCGAATTCACGCGGTACCGGCTGACCATCACTAACCTGTTTGGCTAGATCGACCAGGCGATTGGTTTCACCGCTCATGGCGGAAACCACAACCACAATGTCATCACCGTTTTCACGGAACTTCTTCACCTTCGCGGCTACCTGCTGAATACGCTCAACAGTGCCGACGGACGTGCCGCCAAATTTCTGTACGATCAAAGCCATTTCAAAGCCGCCTCAGCCCGTGAAGGGCGCCCATTAAACATTCAACTCAATAACCTGCCAAGGCCCGCCGGGCGTATACCGAGCCTTGGGCTGCGCGCCTAAAATCAGGCACTTATAAACCTTGTTCGACAAACGTAACAGCCAAGCCCAACGCGGCATCCAGCGCAGCCGCATCAACGCCGCCACCTTGCGCCATGTCCGGTCGACCACCACCCTTACCGCCTACTGCGGCAGCAGCTTGCTTCATCAGCTCGCCAGCTTTCAGCTTGGCGGTCAGGTCTTGCGTCACACCCGCCACAAGCACGACCTTCTCGTCCTGCACGCCGCCGAGCAGAATCACTGCGCTGCCGAGCTTATTCTTCAACTGATCGACCATGGCCAGCAGCGCTTTGCCATCCAAACCATCGAGACGCGCAGTCAGTACCTTGATGCCTTTAACCTCGATAGCCGAGCCCGCTAAGTCATTACCGGCAGCGCTCGCGGCCTTGGCCTTAAGCTGCTCTAACTCCTTCTCCAACTGACGGTTGCGCTCTAGCACACCGGCCAGCTTGTCCAACAGATTTTCGCGACTGCCTTTAACCAGCGCAGCGGCTTCTTTCAGCTGTTCTTCTGCACCATTGAGGTAGGCAAACGCCGCAGCGCCGGTGACCGCTTCGATACGCCGCACACCTGCGGCCACACCGCTTTCGCTGATGATTTTGAACAGGCCTATATCACCGGTGCGTTTCGCATGAATGCCGCCACACAGCTCAACGGAGAAGTCACCGCCCATACTCAGTACGCGCACCTGATCACCGTACTTCTCACCGAACAGCGCCATGGCACCTTTGGCCTTGGCGGTTTCGATGTCGGTTTCCAGGGTTTCAACGTCGCTATTGCCGCGTATTTCACGGTTGACGATGGTTTCCAGCTCTTTCAGTTGCGCTGGACTAATGGCCTCGAAGTGACTGAAGTCAAAACGCAGGCGCTGACTGTCGACCAACGAGCCCTTCTGGGTCACGTGATCACCGAGTACCTGACGCAGCGCGGCATGCAGCAAGTGGGTGGCCGAGTGATTGAGCGAGGTGGCCTGGCGCACGCTGGCATCCACCTCCGCCTTGACTGAAGTACCGACGCTTAAACCACCTTTAACCGCCACGCCATGGTGCAGATAGGCGCCGCCTGCTTTATTGGTGTCGCGCACATCGAAGCGCACGCCGGTGCCCTCGAGGAAGCCGCAATCACCAATCTGACCACCAGATTCGGCGTAGAACGGCGTTTGATCGAGGACTACCACGCCCTCTTCGCCTTCATTCAGACTGTCGACCGCCTGACCGGCCTTAAACAGTGCGATGATTTTACCGCTACCGCTGGTGCCCTGATAACCGAGGAATGTGGTGTCGCTGTCGACCTTGACCAGCGCGTTGTAATCCATGCCGAAGGAGCTGGCGGACCTGGCACGCTCACGCTGCGCCTGCATTTCGCGCTCGAAGCCTTCCTCATCCAAGGTCAGCTCGCGCTCACGGGCGATATCACCAGTGAGATCCATCGGGAAGCCGAAGGTGTCGTACAGCTTGAAGATCACATCGCCGGGGATCACGGTACCTTTCAGCTCAGACAGATCCTGCTCAAGAATCTTCAGACCCTGCTCAAGAGTCTTGGCGAACTGCTCTTCTTCGGTTTTCAGCACGCGCTCAATATGCGCTTGCTGCTGCTTAAGCTCCGGAAAGGCATCGCCCATCTCGGCCACCAGCGCAGCCACGATCTGGTAGAAGAAGCTGCCCTTGGCGCCCAGCTTGTTACCGTGACGGCAGGCGCGACGAATGATGCGGCGCAACACATAGCCACGGCCTTCATTGGACGGCGTCACGCCGTCAGCGATCAGGAAGCCGCACGAACGGATATGGTCAGCCACCACTTTCAGCGAAGCCTGAGCTTCGTTGGCACAGCCAATAGCCTTGGCCGCGGCATTCAGCAGGCTCTGGAACAGGTCGATCTCGTAGTTCGAGTTGACGTGTTGTAGCACCGCACTCACGCGCTCCAGGCCCATGCCGGTGTCCACACTCGGCGCCGGCAGCGGATGCATCACGCCATCAGCGGTGCGGTTGAACTGCATGAAGACGTTGTTCCAGATTTCGATGTAGCGATCACCGTCCTCTTCTGGCGAGCCGGGCGGACCGCCCCAGATGTGCTCGCCGTGGTCGAAGAAGATTTCGGTGCACGGGCCGCACGGGCCGGTATCGCCCATGGCCCAGAAGTTGTCCGAGGCGTACGGCGCGCCTTTGTTATCGCCGATGCGGATCATCCGCTCAGCCGGCACGCCGATTTCTTTGTTCCAAATGTCGTAGGCCTCATCGTCGCTGGCATAGACGGTGACCCAGAGTTTTTCTTTCGGCAGGTTCAGCCACTTGTCGCCAGTGAGAAACTCCCAGGCGTAGTGGATGGCATCGCGCTTGAAATAGTCGCCAAAGCTGAAATTACCCAGCATTTCGAAGAAGGTGTGGTGACGCGCGGTATAACCGACGTTCTCCAGGTCATTGTGCTTGCCGCCGGCGCGTACGCACTTCTGGCTGCTGGTAGCGCGAGTATAGGCGCGCTTTTCCAGGCCGAGGAAGCAATCCTTGAACTGGTTCATCCCCGCGTTGGTGAACAACAGGGTCGGGTCATTGCCCGGAATCAGGGAGCTGGAGGCGACACGGGTGTGTCCCTTCTGTTCGAAGAAGCTGAGGAAGGCTTCACGGATTTCTGCGCTTTTCATAGGAATCTTCCAAAAACCAGCGGCCACAACGAAGCCGGCAAAGGGCCGCATTATATCGGGCCTGCGCCATGGGGCTAGTGACTTTATTGATAGATAACGGCTATTAAAAGCCCTGGGCTATTCAGCCCGTGCGGAAACCGGCAAAGGCGGCAATAACCTTGTCGATATCCACCGAGGCGATATCCAGGTGCGTCACCATGCGCAATCGCGGCGCAGCTGAGAGCTTGATGCCACGCGCAGCGCAGAAAGCCTGCAGCGCTCCGGCCTGCTCACCCACCTCGACGTAGACCATATTGCTCTGCACCGGCTCTACCGCGTAACCCTGCTCACGCAAGCCAGCGGCCAAGCGCTCGGCATTGGCATGATCGTCAGCCAGCCGCTGCACCTGATGCTCAAGCGCATACAACCCCGCAGCTGCGAGCATACCGGCCTGACGCATGCCGCCGCCGACCATCTTGCGCAAACGCCGCGCCCTGCCAATCAGCTCGGCTGAGCCGCACAGTACCGAACCAACTGGCGCGCCGAGGCCCTTGGACAAGCACACCGACACCGAATCAAAGTACTGAGTAATCTCCCTTGCCGGCACGCCCAGCTTGACCGCGGCGTTGTACAGGCGCGCACCGTCTAGGTGCAGTGCCAGTCCACGGCGCGTGGTCAGTTCGCGCGCCGCTTGCAGGTAAGACTGCGGCAGCACTTTGCCCTGCATGGTGTTTTCCAGCGCCAACAGACGAGTACGGGCGAAGTGAAAGTCATCCTGTTTGATGGCCGCTTCAACCTTGGCCAGATCGAGCGAGCCATCAGCCTCGCCCTCGATGGGCTGCGGCTGAATCGAGCCAAGCACTGCCGCGCCGCCGCCTTCGTATTTATAGGTGTGCGCCTGCTGACCGACGATGTACTCATCGCCGCGCGCGCAGTGGGCCATCAGGCCGAGCAGGTTGCTCATGGTGCCGGTGGGCACAAACAGCGCAGCCTCAAAGCCCAACTCAGCGGCCAGATAGTGCTCCAGCCGGTTAACCGTGGGGTCCTCGCCATAGACGTCATCGCCAAGTTCAGCGGCCTGCATGGCTTCGCGCATGCCGCGTGTCGGCTGGGTGACGGTATCGCTGCGCAGGTCAATGATGGGCATAACGAAGAATCCTTAGCATGACGGAAACCCGATGCTAAGGCGCCTTAGGCGGGCGAACAAGGTACAGATAGGGGGAACAATGGCGGGACAGATAGATCCGTGTGGATAGGCTGATGCACATTCGGGCTAAAGACTAACCCCGCTAGTATCCCGGATGAAATCCGGAAACCACCACACGCCGCTTAGATCAGCTGCACGTCTTCAGCGGGAACAATCAGAATGCCGGCACGTAGGCCGTTTTTGACCTTGGGATTGGGAAAGATGATCCGCGTACCCGGCTCATCGATCACCCAGCGGGTATCACTGAGATCTTCTGCCAGCAGGTAGCCAACGGGCAATTCGCTGAAGTTCTCGACATCCGCTGGCAGGTGCAACTGAAACGCATCGCTGTGCTTGATCACTTCACGGGCTACGGCAAACAGTTTCAGCTCGCCTAGATCATCCGTGGCGCCTTCAAGCTCGCGCCCTTCAATCAGGGCCTGCAGGTGCAGCTCAAGACGATCAAGGTTGACCCGTTCGTTCTGCCCAAACGGCCGCGCCTTACCCAGCTCAAGCGTCAGGGCTTCAGCCCCTAACTGGCTATAGGTGAAAGCACTGAAGGTGACAGAGCTTTTGTTGTGCAGCAGGACTGCCTCAATTCCGGCAGCATTCAGGCGCGACAGCTCACGCTGGCTGCGCGGGCGACCGTCTTGAAAGGGGTAGAGGGCAAACTGCTCGATCTTCGACGCTCGAATAGCGGTGTGCAGGTCGTAATGCAGGCGCGTACGCTCGGGCTTACTGAAAAAGGCAGCCGCTAGATGCTCCAACTCACAGGCTCGCAGCGCCTCAGCGCCACTGTGCTGGTCGTGGCGACCGTTGAACAGGCGATTGATATCTTGCTCGATATAGCGCTCGCCGCGGCGCATGGCGGCAGTATTACCAAACAGAAAAAGAATCCGCGCCTGCGGCTGCAGTTGATTACGGGCAATGCCCTGCAGCAGGCGGTCAAGCAGTTCGATGGGCGCGGTTTCATTGCCATGGATGCCGGCTGAGAACAGCAGGTCCTGGCCGTTGTCGCGGGCCGCAGGCGGCGTCACTTCCAACGCCCCCTCGGCCAGCCAACGCAGGCGCGTGCCCTCCGGAGTCAGTTGAATCTTCGCTGCCGGCTCATGGCCGGCCAAGGTCAGTTCAAGCAGTTTGCCGAGGGCAAGCATGGGGGTTTCCTCAGTCGTGATTACAGTCAGGGCCGTGCACGTGATCGTCGTCATCGCCTACATCGGCGGCTTCCATTTCCACTTCCAAGCTAACCAGGTTAGTGGCCAGCGGGCGCAGCAGCAGGTTGGCGTATTCAGCTGCGCCTTCCTCGACCTCGACACCGATCATCAACTGGTTATTGCCCACTTGCTGGAACCAGATTTCCTGGCCCTGCCAGATCACGGCAAAGCGTGTGCAGGAGGTTTCCAGCTGGGTGCCGTCAGTGTCTTCGAGGATCAGTTGCAGGGCATCGCTCATAAAATCTCCACAGTATTGGACGTAGGGTGGATGTCGCTTTTTACATACACCGGTGGATCGATAAAACGTGATCCACCCTACTCAGCTAATTGAAAGGGATAAACCGCGCCCAGTTTAAGGATCTGCGTCAGTTCATCCAAGGCCGTACGGCACTCGTTCAGCAATTGTGGATCAGCCAGATCGTTTTCGCTCAGGCGATCGCGGTAGTGTTTGTCGACCCAGACGTTGAGTGTGTCGTAAAGCGACGGCGTCATGATCACGCCCTGATTGACCGCCGCCAACTCGTCTTCCTTAAGTGCCACGCGCAGGCGCAGGCACGCGGGGCCGCCGCCGTTTTGCATGCTCTGCTTGAGATCAAACACCTGCACCTCGCGGATCGGCCCGTTACCACTAGTCAGTTGCTGCAAGTAGTTCCAAACATTGCTGTTGTTGCGGCACTCTTCCGGCACGATCAACAGCATGCCGCCATCGGCGCGACTCAGCAGTTGGCTATTGAACAGGTAAGACTTGACCGCATCCGCCACCGGCACCGCGTCACGTGGCACACACACCGGCTGGAAGTTGCCGCCACGGCGAGCGAGCTTTTCACTTAACGCTGCCAGCACCTTATCGCTGTCGAGGAAGGCGTCTTGGTGATAGAACAGCACCTCGCCGTTACCCACGGCGATTACATCATTGTGGAACACGCCTTGATCGATCACCGCCGGCGTTTGCTGGGCGTAAACCACACCGTCATCGCTCAAGCCATGCAGGCGCGCCACGGCCTGCGAAGCCTCCAGGGTTTGCCGCGCTGGGTAGCGCTGCGGCGCCGGGAACCGACTATCAAAAGCACTGCGGCCGAATACAAAGAACTCCACACCGGCATCGCCGTAGCCTTTGCAGAAGCGCGTGTGATTCGCCGCACCTTCATCGCCGAACTGAGCAACTGCAGGCAGCGCGGCGTGGTGGGCGAAGTGCTGCTCGTTGGCGAACATCGCGCCGAGCACACGGCTGGTGGTCGGGTGTTCAATGGAGCGGTGGAATTTGCAGTTGAGGTTGGCGGCGGTGAAATGCACGCGACCATCGGCCGTATCGGCACTGGGGCTGACGGTGCAGGCGTTGGCCGTCCACATGCTGGAGGCCGAGCAGCTTGCAACCAGCAACGGCATGGCGTCTTTCGCGGCCTTCTGGATTACTTGTGCATCGGTGCCGGTAAACCCCAAGCTGCGCAGCACAGCCACATTCGGGCGCTCTTGCGGGGCCAGCACGCCCTGCTTGAAGCCCATCTCCATCAAGGCCTTCATCTTAGCCAGGCCCTGCTTGGCGGCCTCTTTCGGGTTCGACCCTACCTGGCTGTTGCTCTGTGAGGCCACGTTGCCGTAGGACAAGCCGCCATAGTTATGGGTCGGCCCGACCAAACCGTCAAAATTGACTTCATATGCGCTCGTGCTGGCTACTGGGCTCATAGGCTGACTCCCGGCGTTAGGGTGGCAGGCAGGCTCAGGCTATCAGCCTCCAGCGAAGCCACTGGGTAGGCGCAATAATCAGCCGCGTAATAGGCACTGGCGCGGTGGTTACCGGACGCCCCAACACCGCCAAACGGCGCGGTGCTAGCGGCACCGGTCAGCTGCTTGTTCCAGTTAACGATACCCGCGCGACTGTGCAGCCAGAACTGCTCATAGCGCGCCTTGGAGTCGGACAGCAGCCCAGCAGCCAGGCCATATTGCGTGTTGTTGGCCTCAGCAATCGCGGCATCAAAATCGGTGTAGCGAATCACCTGCAGCAGCGGGCCGAAGAGCTCCTCATCCGCCCGTTCGGCCAGGTCCGTAACATCAATAATGCCAGGCGTGAGCAAAGCCGCGCCTTGCAACGGCTGGGACATTTTCAGCAGCGGCTTGGCGCCCTGGGTCAGCAGGTGCTGCTGCGCCTTGAGCAAGTGCTGAGCAGCATCCAGGGAAATCACCGAGCCCATAAACGGCGCGGGCTGAGCATCGAAACTACCCACTTTGATACTCGCCGCCACTTCCACCAGGCGCTCCAGCAAGCTGTCACCCCACGCGCCTTGCGGCACCAGCAGGCGCCGCGCACAAGTGCAGCGCTGGCCGGCGGAAATAAACGCCGACTGGATGATGGTGTACACGGCGGCATTGATGTCGCTGACCTGATCAACCACCAGCGGGTTGTTGCCACCCATTTCCAGCGCAAGAATTTTGTTCGGACGACCGGAAAACTGCTTATGCAGCAGGTTGCCCGTGCGGCTGGAACCGGTGAAGAACAGCCCGTCGATGCCCGCATGGGCCGCCAGCGCCATGCCGGTATCACGGGCGCCCTGCACCAGGTTAAGTACGCCCGTCGGCAGGCCGGCTTCAATCCAGCACTTGACCGTTAACTCGGCGACTTTCGGCGTCAGTTCGCTGGGCTTGAACACCACGCAGTTGCCTGCCAGCAGCGCCGGCACAATGTGGCCGTTGGGCAAGTGGCCAGGGAAGTTATAAGGCCCGAACACTGCGACTACGCCATGCGGTTTGTGCCGTAATACCGCGGTGGCATCGGCCAGCGGACCGCTCTTCTCGCCGGTGCGCTCGCGATAACTTTGTACCGAAATGGCGACTTTGTTGGCCATGCTGGTGACTTCGGTGGCGGTTTCCCACAACGGCTTGCCAGTTTCCTCGCCAATGCAGTGGCCCAGCGCGTCAGCCTGCTGCTTGAGGGTGGCGGCAAACTGCTCGAGCACGGCAATGCGCTGATCCAGCGAGCGCGAGGCCCAGGCTGGGAATGCGGCGCGGGCCGCCTGCACCGCCGCATCAACCTGGGCAGCGCTGGCTGCCTGACCGTGCCAGATGGCTTCCTGGCTAACCGGATTGAGCGATTCCAGGGCTTCACCCTGACCTGCGTGCCAGGCACCGGCGATGTAATGAGTGCTCATCTTGTTTTATCACTCCCAGCAAGGTGGAGACCCGGCTAGCCGCCGAATCAGCAATTTGAGATAGCCGCGCCATAATCGACGCGAAGGCGCAACGTTTAGCCGCGCCATAATCGACGCGAAGGCGCAACGTTTAGCCGCGCGCGGAAACCGCGACCGCGCGAACCTGATCACCCGCTGACAGCTGCAGACGTTTGGCGGTTTGCGCATCAACCACCAACGTACCGGCCGCCAGACGCGCCGCCGCAACCGTAATGCGGCAGTCTTCACGCTTACGGTTATGAATCAGGTAGTGCGTGGCGTCATCGCCTGGCGTGCCGATGGCCAGCACCAGCACCTGACTGTCGTGTATCGCACGGATTTTCGCGGTTTGCGCCTCGATGGCCGGGCCGGCGTCGAAGATGTCGACATAGCCCTGATAACTGAAACCTTCGCCCTTAAGCATGGCCAGCGCCGGCTCGGTGTCCGGATGGACGCGACCGATGGTGTTGCGCGCATCCTCGGAAAGGAAGCAGGTGTAGAGCGGAAACTTAGGCATCAGCTCGGCGATAAAGGCCTTGTTGCCGACGCCCGTGAGGTAGTCGGCCTGACTGAATTCCATTCTAAAAAAGTGCCGACCCAGGCATTCCCAGAACGGCGAGCGGCCCTGCTCATCGGACATACCGCGCATCTCGGCGATAACCTTGTCACCGAATAGCTCACGGAATTCGGCGATAAACAGAAAGCGCGCCTTCGACAACAAACGACCGTTGAGCCCGCTGCGTTGGTCGCTGCGCAAGAACAGCGAGCACAGCTCGGAGTTACCGGTCAGGTCGTTGGCCAAGAACAGGGTGGGAATCTGCCGATGGATATTCAGTTCCTGCGAGGCGCTGACGGTCAAACCAACCCGGTAGTTGTACCAAGGCTCGCGCAGGCCAACAGCACCGGCGACAGCCGAAATACCGACCACCTCGCCATTGTCGTCTTCAAGCACGAACAGGTAGTCGGCATCGCCGCGGGCGGCCTCACCGCGAAAGGTTTTTTCAGCCCAGCCGACGCGGTGCGCCAAGCGCTCCTCATTGGCGGGCAACGTGGTCAGACCAGCGCCGGTACTGCGTGCCAGTTGAAACAGAGCTGGCAGATCGGTGCTGCGAACGGGACGAACGATCATGCGCTAACTCCTTAAACCGCAACCAGGCGTACGCTGACGCCCTCGCCGACGCCTAGGGCTTCGGCGGCCGCAACACTTAGGGTGACCGGCTTACCCGGTGCCCAATCCAGCTCCGCGACAATCGCGCGAAAATCCTGTAGCTGACCATTGCTGATCAAGTACGGCCGCCCGCCTTTGATCGGCTCGCGCGGCTCAGCAGAAGAGACATGCACTGGCACCACGCGGCTCTGGGCAATCGAGCGAATGCCCGAGGTGCGCGCATGTAGAGTCGGGCCGCCATCGAAGATGTCGATGTAATGGTCGGTCTCAAAGCCTTCACGCATGAGAATGTCAAAGCTGATCTGCGCCCGTGGATGCACCTGCCTCATGGCTTCCTGGGCTTCATCCGGCAGCAACGGCACATAAATCGGGTAGTGCGGCATCAACTCAGCGAGGAAGGTGCGGCTCTTAAGACCACACAGGCGCTCGGCTTCGGTGTAGTTCATATCGAAGAAGTTACGCCCCACGGCATCCCAGAACGGCGAATCGCCAGCGTCATCGCTGTAACCAACGATCTCCACCACAACAGCATCAGCAAAGCGCTCCGGGTGGCTGGCCAAAAACAGCAGACGCGCCCGCGAGTTGAGGTCGGACCAGGCGGTATTCACCAGCGGTTGCTCGACGTAGAAGCTTGTCAGCAAGCTGTTACCGGTGAGGTCGTGGCACAGCGAAAGTACGTGGATCTTGTTATGGATCTTCAGCTCGCGCGAGTTATGCACGAAGGTTTCGTTGCGGAAGCTGTAAAACGGCTCCGAGTAACCGGCCGAGGCGACGATGCCGGAGCAACCAACCAAACGGCCGCTGGCGCTGTCTTCGAGGACGAAAAAGTAGCTCTCTTCACCGTTAAAGCTGACTTCGGCGGAGAACGAGGCTTCCGAGGCAGCAATCTTTTCGCGCAGACGGCCACTGTCGTCCGGCAGTGAAGTCACACCAACCGGGCTGTCCACGGCGAGACGCTGCACTTCAGTGAGGTCGGCCATTTGCGCGGGGCGCATCACCAGCATGGTGTCACTCCTTTGAATAAAAGTTCCAAGAAGCCCTCGCGAGCCACTCAGAGAAAACCGCAGGCCAAGGCCGCGGCACACACAGAGACGGGCTTCCTTGCTGTTAGCTCAACCCGTCCTGGGTCGAGCGGGCACAGCCTGAACCGCCGCAATAACGACGGATCAGACCGCAATCAGGCTTGGCTGAGCTTGGCCACGGCACGCTCTAAGCACGCTAGGCCTTCATCGATATCAGCGTCTTCAACCACGAGGCTCGGGGCAAAGCGCACCACGTCCGGGCTGGCTTGCAGGACCATCACGCCCTCCACCGCCGCCGCATCAAGAATCGCCTTGGCCTTGCCTTTCCACGCATCGGAGAGCACTGCACCGATCAACAAGCCCAGGCCGCGCACTTCGCTGAACACGCCGTATTGCTGACCGATCTGCTCCAGCTTGGTTTTAAAACGCTGATGCTTGGCCTTTACCCCAGCCAGCACTTCAGGGGTGTTGATGGTGTCGATTACCGCCTCGCCCACCGCGCAGGCCAGCGGGTTACCGCCGTAGGTGGTGCCATGAGTGCCGACCGCCAGGTGCTTGGCCAGCTCAGTGGTGGTGAGCATTGCGCCAATAGGGAAGCCACCGCCCAGGCTCTTGGCGCTGGAGAGAATGTCCGGGATCACGCCGTAGTGCATGTAGGCGAACAACTCGCCGCTGCGGCCCATGCCGCTCTGCACTTCGTCGAACACCAACAGGGCATTGTGCTTGTCGCACAGCTCGCGGGCCGCTTGCAGGTAAGCCAGATCGCCCGGCAGTACGCCGCCTTCACCCTGAATCGGCTCCAGCACCACGGCGCAGGTTTTGTCCGATACCGCCGCCTTCAGCGCCTCGATATCGTTATAGGGAATATGGCTAATGCCCTGAATCTTCGGACCAAAACCGTCGGAATACTTTGGCTGCCCACCGACGCTGACAGTAAACAGGGTGCGGCCGTGGAAGCTGTTGGTCGCGGCGATGATTTCGTGCTTGTCTTCGCCAAACTTATCGAAGGCCACGCGACGGGCCAGCTTGAACGCGGCCTCGTTGGCTTCAGCGCCGGAGTTACAGAAGAACACACGATCGGCGAAGGTGGCGTCAATCAGCTTCTTGGCCAGGCGCAGCGCCGGCTCATTGGTGAACACGTTGGACACATGCCACAGCTTGCCGGCCTGCTCGGTCAGCGCGTTAACCAGTGCCGGATGGGCATGACCCAGCACGTTGACGGCGATACCACCGGCAAAGTCGATCAGCTCGCGACCGCTTTGATCCCATACACGCGAGCCAGCGCCGCGTACGGGGATAAAGGCAGCGGGTGCGTAGTTAGGCACCATCACTTGGTCGAAATCGGCGCGCTGCACCGGGTGACGCTTCACCGGGTCGTGCTGAACAGACATCTGAGCTCTCCTAACGAGGAACACCTGCATTGACTAGCAGGCGACGTAACGGATTGTAGGGACTGATCCAGAGCCGGCATTGCCGCCATGCGACAACTTCTTATAGCGCCGACCCGTGGTAAACCGCTGCTTTCGCAAATGCGACAGAAAGCATCGTGAAGGCGCAGTTTAAATGCAGCTCGCCGGCCGTGGCGCGGTTTTATCCGCCAGGCGCAAAGGTTTTTAGGGCCCGCCATCCATGCCGGCGAACCGGTTCAGGCCGGCACGGGGACCCCGACCGGCACTGGCGGACGATCCAGGCTGAGAAATTCGATTAAGCGCGCCTTTTGCGCCATCGCATCCTGGTAACCCAACTCAATCAACTCATTGCAGTAACCTGGCTCGAACAGCAGGTAACTCAACACCCCCGCACCACTGGCCTTGGTTGCACCCGGCCCACGTAGAAACAGGCGCAGCGCCCTGGGCATCTCGCGTCGATGACGGGCGGCGATCAGGTCCAGCGGCTGGCTAGGTGAAATCACTAACACATCCACCGGCTTGAGCCCTAGGCCGCGCGGGTGGCGCTCGGCGGGAATCAAGCTACTCATCTGATTGAGCCGCTCAAGCATCTCAATGTCGCTTTCCAGATTATCGACAAAGGTGCTGTTGAGCATATGCCCACTGATTTGCGCCAGGCTTGGCGGGTGACTGGCCTTGGGGCGTACTACCGGCACCTGGGCTTCCGCGCCTATAGGATTATCACTGACCCCGACCACCAACACGCGGTTTGCCCCCAAGTGCAAGGCGGGACTGATCGGGGCTGACTGGCGCACTGCACCGTCGCCAAAGTATTCGCGGTTGATCTTTACCGGCGGGAAAATCAGCGGTATTGCCGCGCTGGCCAGCAGATGCTCAAGCGCTAACCGGGTAGGTACACCGACCCGTCGATGACGAAACCAGGGGTCGATGTTGCCGCGCCCCTGGTAAAAGGTCACCGCCTGACCGCTCTCGTAACCAAAGGCGGTGACGGCCACCGCCCGCAACTGGCGATGCCGCACGGCGGCGGATATACCGGTGAAATCCAGTTCGCGCGCCAGCAGCTTGGCCAGCGGTGCGCTGTCGAGCAGCGCCACTGGCACCGAGCCGCCTAAGCCCAGCAGGCTGTGACCGATAAAGCGGCTGGCCTGACGCAATACGCCCGGCCAATCACTGCGGTACACATGACGGGTATGAAAACCCTGCCACACACTGGTCAGCCGGTGCACCGCTTCGGTGAAGTGCAATGCACCGCAGGCCAGACCAACCGCATTGATCGCCCCAGCAGAGGTGCCGACTATTACAGGGAAAGGGTTGTGCGCCGCATTGGGCAGCAGGTCAGCGATGGCGGCCAGCACACCCACTTGATAGGCCGCCCGGGCGCCACCGCCGGAGAGAATCAGCCCGGTGACCGGCTGATTGGTTGAAGCAGTGTGCGGCATTGGCGAGTTCCCACTGTTTTTTCGCCAGTATAGGAGCCCGCCAGGCGCACACGAAACCATCAAGCGCCAACAAAACCGACTTAGCTGCTGAGCCCGCTAGAGGGATATCGGCTTAGCGCTTCTTTTTATACAGCTTCGGCTCGCCGTCGGGCCGGGTCTTGAAACGTCGATGTGCCCACAGATACTGCTCGGGACACGCGCGGACAGCCTGCTCGACCCACTGATTAACCCGCAGGCAATCAACCTCCTCGCTCTGCGTAGGGAAATCCGCTAGCGGCGGATGAATCACTAGGCGATAGCCCTGACCATCGGGCAAGCGCTGCTGGGTAAACGGGATCACCTGAGCACGCCCCATACGGGCGAACTTGCCGGTGGCGGTCACAGTGGCCGCCGGCACGCCGAACAGCGGCACGAATAGGCTGCGCTGCGCACCGTAGTCCTGGTCCGGCGCGTACCACACCACCCCGCCGGCGCGCAGCAGCTTGAGCATGCCGCGCACATCATCACGGCCGATCACCCCCAGCAGGCGCTGCTCGCGGCCACGGCGCTGCACATAATCAAACAGCGGGTTTTTATGTGGGCGATACATGCCATACATGTTCTGCGCCATGCCGAGCAGGCCACCGCCCATTTCCAGGGTGGTGAAATGCAGCGCCATCAGGATCACGCCCTGACCGTCAGCCTCGGCCTGACGCAAATGCTCCAGCCCTTCGATTGTGCCCAGGCGACGCAGGCGCTCGGCCGGCCACCACCAAGCCATGGCCATCTCAAAGAAGGTGATCCCGGTCGAGGCGAAGTTTTCCTTTAGTAACGCTTCGCGCTCGGCCGCCGCCATCTGCGGGAAACACAGCTCTAGGTTGCGCGCGGCAATCTTGCGCCGCGCACTGGCCAGCCGGTACATCAGCGCACCAAGACCACGACCCAGCCACAGCAGCACTTTATAAGGCAGCTGGGCAATCAGCCACAGCAACCCCAAACCCAGCCACAACAGCCAGAAACGCGGATGCAGGAAATAAGCACGGAAAACAGGACGATCCATAAAGCAGGTCCGAGGCACGCAAGAAAGCGCGGCATTCTATCAGGACTTTCCCTGAGCCTTGGTTTCGCCGCATGCAACTTGCGAGCGCGCGGCGTTCTCGCTATAAGACCGACTTACTTTTATCAGGCCGTACCAGGCAGACCATGAGCCCAGCTGATCTTCTCGAGCAAAACCCCGTATTCCAGCTAAAAGGCAGCATGCTGGCCATCACCGTCATGGAGTTAGCGTACAACGACCTCGCCCGCCTCGACCTGCAACTCAGCGAAAAAGTCGCCCAGGCTCCGGCCTTTTTCAGCAACACCCCGCTGATCCTGGCTCTCGATAAGCTGCCGGAAAGCGAAGGCACACTCGACCTGGCCGAACTAATGGCCGTCTGCCGCAAGCACGGCCTGCGCACCCTGGCCATTCGCGCCAGCCGCGCAGCCGATATTAGCGCCGCCGAAGCGCTGGACCTGCCCGTACTGCCGCCGTCGGGTGCGCGTGAGCGCCCGATTGAGCTGGCCCCGGCAAAACCGGAAAAACCAGCTGAGCCGGAGTGCAAACCGAGCAAGATCATCACCAGCCCAGTGCGTGGCGGCCAACAAATTTATGCCCAGGGCGGCGACCTGATTGTTCTGGCGCCGGTCAGCGCCGGTGCGGAACTTCTCGCCGATGGCAACATCCATGTTTACGCACCGATGCGCGGCCGTGCGTTAGCCGGCATCAAGGGCAACCTCAAGGCGCGGATTTTCTGCCAGCAAATGGGCGCAGAGCTGCTCTCCATCGCCGGTCACTACAAGGTCGCCGAAGACTTGCGCCGCGACCCTCTTTGGGGCGAAGCGGTGCATGTCTGCCTGTCGGGTGACGTGTTGAACATCACCCGCCTTTAACGGATACTGCCGCCACTTTCAAACAGGGCAGCCGGAAGCCTGAAATAGGCCATGGAACCTGCGTTATCTCTACATTTTAGGGTGAATCACCTTGGCCAAGATCCTCGTTGTTACGTCCGGCAAAGGTGGCGTTGGTAAAACCACCACCAGCGCTGCCATCGGTACCGGCCTTGCCCTGCGCGGGCACAAGACTGTCATCGTCGACTTCGACGTCGGCCTGCGTAACCTTGACCTGATCATGGGCTGCGAGCGCCGCGTGGTCTACGACTTCGTCAATGTGGTCAACGGCGAAGCCACCCTGTCGCAGGCGCTGATCAAAGATAAGCGCTTGGAAAATCTTTTTGTGCTGGCCGCCAGCCAGACGCGCGACAAAGACGCGCTGACCGAAGAAGGCGTTGAAAAAGTCCTCAATGAACTGCGCGAGAACTTCGAATACGTGGTTTGCGACTCGCCAGCCGGTATCGAAAAAGGCGCGCACCTGGCCATGTACTTCGCCGATGAGGCGATTGTCGTGACCAACCCAGAAGTGTCCTCGGTACGTGACTCCGACCGCATGCTCGGCCTGCTGGCAAGTAAATCGCGCCGCGCCGAGAAGGGCGAAGAACCAATCAAGGAACACCTCCTGTTGACCCGCTATAACCCTGAGCGCGTGATCAAAGGCGAAATGCTCGGCGTTGAAGACGTTGAGGAAATCCTCGCCATCCGCCTACTCGGCGTGATCCCTGAGTCGCAGGCCGTACTCAAGGCCTCGAACCAGGGCGTACCGGTGATCCTCGACGACCAGAGCGATGCAGGCCAGGCTTACAGCGACGCGGTTGACCGCCTGCTGGGCAAGGAAGTGGCGCATCGGTTCCTCGATGTGCAGAAGAAGGGATTCATGCAGCGCTTGTTTGGAGGTCGTGAATGAACATTTTTGACTTCTTTCGTGAACGCAAGAAAGAAACTACAGCGTCCATCGCGAAAGAGCGCTTACAAATCATCGTCGCTCACGAGCGCGGCCAGCGCAGCCAGCCGGACTACCTACCGGCCCTGCAGCAAGAACTGGTCGAGGTGATCCGCAAGTACGTCAATATCGATTCGGATCAAGTTCAGGTCGCACTGGAAAACCAGGGCAGCTGTTCCATTCTGGAACTCAACATCACCCTGCCTGATCGTTGATTGTCTAATACCCCGAAACGGCGGCCATGGCCGCCGTTTCTATTTGTGGAAAGCCCATGCCGCTGTCGAATGTCGTAATTCTCCACCAGGACGCCGCCCTGCTGGTGATCAACAAACCCACTCTGCTGCTCTCGGTGCCCGGCCGCGCCGAAGATAACCGTGATTGCCTGGTCACCCGCCTGCAGGAAAACGGCTACCCGGAAGCGCGCATCGTCCATCGCCTCGACTGGGAAACCTCAGGGATCATCGTCCTGGCGCGTGACGCCGACAGCCACCGCGAGCTGTCGCGCCAGTTCCACGACCGCGAAACCGAGAAGGCCTACACCGCGCTGTGCTGGGGCCAACCCGAGCTGGACAGCGGCAGCATCGACCTGCCCCTGCGCTACGACCCACCGACCAAACCACGGCATGTGGTCGACTTTGATCAAGGCAAACATGCGCTGACCTACTGGAAAGTGCTGGAGCGTCACGCCGAGCATTGCCGCGTCGAGCTCACGCCCATCACCGGCCGCTCGCACCAGCTGCGCGTGCACATGCTCTCGATCGGCCATCCGCTGCTCGGTGACGGCCTGTACGCCCACGCACAAGCCCTGGCCGCCTACCCGCGCCTGTGTCTGCACGCCAGCATGCTCAGCCTGACTCACCCGCAAACGGGCGAACGCATGCGCTTCGAGTGCCCAGCACCGTTTTAAGGACAGATCGCGTTGATAAGCACTGTAGGGTGGATGACGCTATTTTCATCCACCATTGCCGTTGGTGGATGGGTAAAGCGCCATCCACCCTACGAGGCTGAAAGCACTCCGTAGCCCTGATTGCATCCAGGCTGCTTTCACCCCTGCTTACGCGGCCAGATCAGGGTAAAGCACGCGCCACCCAGGCTCTCGCTGCGGCTGATTTGCGCACGACCGCTGTGCCAGTAGGTGATGCGGCGCACGATGGACAGGCCCAGACCATGCCCGCCAGAGGCGCGAGTGCGGCTGTCGTCTAAGCGTAGGAAGGGGGTAAAGATGTGCTCCCAGGCCTCTTCCGGCACGCCGGGGCCGTCATCCTCGACATCCACCCGGCAACGCTGCGAGCCTATCTGGTAACTCACCCGCACCCGCGACTCAGCATGGCGCATGGCGTTGCTCACCAAGTTCTGCAGAGCACGGTGCAAGTAGCGCAGCTCAGCCTCAACACAGGCGCCGCCGCCATCCAAGGCATCGCGTGAAGGGCCGTGCTCAACCCGCACACTGGCGCGCAGCGGCGCCAGCTCGGTAACCACTTGATCAATCAGTTCGTTGAGGTCGACCTGCTGGAAATTCAGCGCTGGTGCACCCTGCTCTAGGCGCGCGTAAGTGAGCATTTCGTCGACCAGCTTGTCGAGGTCCTGAATATCGTTGTCCATGCCCTCCATGTATTTACGCCGCGCCGCATCGGTTTGCGCATCACCGATCATCTCTAGGCCGAAACGCAGGCGCGCCACCGGCGTGCGCAGTTCATGCGACACCGCCCGCACCATCTCGCGCTGAATGCCCAAGGACCGCTGCAGGTGCTCAGCCATAGCGTTGAAGGCCGCCGCCAGCCGCGCCACCGAGTCAGTACCGCGGGTTGGCACACGGGCATCCAGGCGACCACTGGCAATCAGCGTGGCGGCAGCCTCCACATCCCTCAAGCGCTGCTCCAGCGGCCGCACCAACAGGTAAACCATCATGCCGATCAGGCTCAGGCTTAGCGCGCCGATCAGCACCAGCCACTGTGCCGGATAAGGGTCCATCTGGTATAGCGGGCCGATTTCCAGCACCCAAGGCGTGTCGACGATGCCGGAGAACACATAAATACTGTCACCGCCACGGCCCAAGGCCATCACCGTATCACCTTCATCCACGCGGCGACGTTGGTCGGGGTCGAGGTCGGCCTGATCGAGACGCACCAGGCGCAGGTCGAAACCGAAGCGCTTATCGCGCTTAAGCGCAGCCAGCCGTTGCGGCTGCTCGTCCCAGGGGTAGCGCACCAGCTCATCAATCAACAAAAAGCTGGTGGCCCGCGCCAGCTGCTCACTGACCTGCTGCACATCGGCGACCAACAACAGCGGCTGTTCCCCCAGCTGGCTGTAAATACGCGCCTCGTGCGGGCCGGTCTGCTGCACCAGTACCTGACCGCGACGCAGGTTGTTGCGCGCGCTGCTGTCGAGGCCAGCCTCAGGCAGCGACGAGACCTGCATCGGAATACCGAGCAAACGCCCCCACACCGCGACGGCGCGGCGCCGCTCAATATCCACCATCGGCGTGAGGTTATCGGCCATCAGACGGAAGGTGCCCTGGGCCAGGCGCTCGCGGTATTGATCCACGCGCATGTCGTTAAGTAGCTGCAGCGCGCCGACGCCGAGCAATGCCACCAACACCAGCACGGCCAGCATGCCGGCATAGATGCGCAGGAAGATCGAATTCATGGGCGGCTCACGGCGCGGTTCATGCCATGGCCTCGGCCGCCTCGGCAACAAACAGGTAGCCCTTGCTGCGCACCGTCTTGATCAAGCGCGGGTGCATCGGGTCATCGCCGATTTTTGGCCGAATACGCGAAATACGCACGTCGATAGAGCGGTCTTGGCCGTCGTACTCAATACCGCGCAGGGCGTTGAAGATTTCCTCGCGGGAGAGAATCCGTCCTGCGTTGGAGGTCAGCAGCCACAACAAATCGAATTCGGCACTGGTCAGCTCAATGCCCTGCTCACCCAGCCAGGCCTCGCGCATGGCACTGTCGATCACCAGCGGGCCGAACTGCAAACGCCGGCGCTCACTCGGCTCTGGCGCCTCACTGCTTTCATGACGGCGCAGCAGCGCGCGGATACGCGCCAGCAGCACGCGCGGACGCACTGGCTTGTAGACATAGTCGTCCGCGCCCATCTCCAGACCGAGCACCTGGTCCATATCATCGGTACGCGCGGTGAGCATCAGGATCGGTCCCTCGTATTGCCCACGCACCTTGCGGCAGATCGACAAGCCGTCTTCGCCCGGCAGCATCAGGTCGAGGATCACCAAGTCAGGTTGCTCCTGTAAAATTCGCGCGGCCGCCTTGGCGCCGTCCATTTCGATGGACACATTAAGGCCATTGCCCTGCAAGTACTCACGGGTCAACTCGGCCAAGCGCTGGTCGTCTTCGACAATAAGAATGTGCCACGACTGCTGTTCCACAACGGACTCCCTGACAAGACGAAAACGGTCGGCATTGTATCAATGGGCCGAGCGCTGCATAGCGCATGCCATATTTCTGTAAAAAACACTAGATGTAGTATTTACCTAAGAGATCAGTCACATCGGCGCAACCCGCACGAAAAGCCCGGCGAGCACCGACGAACGGTACACCCCAGTAGGCACGCGGGCTTGCCGCCAATCGCGCGGTTTAACCCACAATTCACCCACAACTTATCCACAGGTTGTTCTTGCTCGATCGCCTTGCAATACCCCAGATAGCGCATTATCTTGTATGCCAATCGCGCGACACCCACCATATGTTGGGTTTAGCCTAGCAACCGGACACAAATAGAATAACGCTCACACGGCCTGAACTTAGCCCGTCACCGGTTGCCTGAAACACCTTTGCAACACGTCTGCTCTAGCGCAGCAGGCCCCCCTTCAGCGTAGCGCTCAGCGCGCCTGACAACGAATAAAGCAACAGCCGCACACGCGGTTGCACCACTAGATGTAGTAGTCAAGGCGCAAAAACGCCTTGACGTGTGACTCTTGAGCCAGGAAGGCGCTTTAGTCGTACCTTCCCTGCCCAATTTGCAAGCCCCTATGTGCTCAGCCCCTGGCTGTGCCCATGGCATTGTTGAAATGGAATGAATAGCAGTAGCCGCAGTGATCGACGACAAAGCGTCTGACCTATAAATACAGAACATGGAGACTTTCATGCACACCGACACCTCCCGCGAGAACTCGCAGGCTAACGCGCCGCAGGCCACCGATGACAGCCAGAGCCTGAGCGCAACCGCGCCGGGTCAACTGCGCGTGATCAAGCGTAACGGCACCGTAGTGCCTTACACCGATGACAAAATCACCGTCGCCATCACCAAGGCCTTTCTCGCTGTTGAAGGCGGCACTGCTGCTGCCTCGTCGCGTATTCATGAAACCGTTGAGCGCCTGACCGAACAGGTTAGCGCCACCTTCAAGCGCCGCATGCCCTCCGGTGGCACCATCCACATCGAAGAAATTCAGGACCAGGTCGAGCTGGCCCTGATGCGCTCCGGCGAGCAGAAAGTCGCGCGTGACTACGTGATTTACCGCGAACTGCGCAGCCAAGAGCGTAAGCGCGAAAGCATCGACACCCCTGCTCAGCCGCACCCAAGCATCCGCGTTACCCACCTCGACGGCAGCGTTGCACCGTTGGACATGGGCCGCCTGGACACCATCATCCGCGAGGCCTGCGAAGGCCTGGCCGAAGTCGATGGCGCACTGATCCAGAAAGAAACCCTGAAGAACCTCTACGACGGCGTCGCCCAGAGCGACGTCAGCACCGCGCTGGTGATGACCGCGCGCACCCTGGTTGAGCGTGAGCCGAACTACAGCTACGTCACCGCCCGCCTGCTGATGGACAACATCCGCGCCGAAGCGCTGAACTACCTCGGTGTCGCGGTCAGCGCCACCCACCATGAAATGGTCGACTTCTACGCCCAAGCGCTGCCGGCCTACATCGCCAAAGGCATTGAGCTGGAATTGCTCAACCCCGTGCTGGCCACCTTTGACCTGGAAAAACTCGGCAAGGCGATCAACCACGAGCGCGATCAGCAGTTCACCTACCTGGGCCTGCAGACCCTCTACGACCGCTACTTCATCCACAAGGATGGCGTACGCATCGAGCTGCCACAGGTGTTCTTCATGCGCGTGGCCATGGGCCTGGCCATCGAAGAAGAGCAGAAAGAAGACCGCGCCATAGAGTTCTACAACCTGCTGTCGTCGTTCGACTACATGAGCTCGACACCGACTCTGTTCAACGCCGGCACCCTGCGCCCGCAGCTGAGCTCGTGCTACCTGACTACCGTACCGGACGACCTGTCGGGCATTTATCACGCCATCCACGACAACGCCATGCTCTCCAAGTTTGCCGGCGGTCTGGGTAACGATTGGACCCCAGTACGTTCGCTGGGCGCTTACATCAAGGGCACCAACGGCAAGTCTCAGGGCGTTGTACCGTTCCTCAAAGTGGTCAACGACACCGCAGTAGCCGTTAACCAGGGTGGCAAGCGCAAAGGCGCTGTCTGCGCCTACCTGGAAACCTGGCACATGGACATCGAAGAGTTCATCGAGCTGCGCAAGAACACCGGTGACGACCGTCGCCGCACCCACGACATGAACACCGCCAACTGGATCCCGGACCTGTTCATGAAGCGCGTGTTCGACGACGGCCAGTGGACCCTGTTTTCGCCGTCCGAAGTGCCCGACCTGCACGACCTCACCGGTAAAGCCTTCGAAGAGCGCTACGAGTACTACGAAGCCCTCACCCAGTACGGCGGCAAGATCAAGCTGTTCAAGACCATCCAGGCCAAAGATCTGTGGCGCAAGATGCTCTCCATGCTGTTCGAAACCGGCCACCCATGGCTGACCTTCAAAGACCCGTGCAACCTGCGCAGCCCGCAGCAGCATGTGGGCGTGGTCCACAGCTCGAACCTGTGCACCGAGATCACCTTGAACACCAACAAGGATGAGATCGCCGTGTGCAACCTCGGCTCGATCAACCTGCCGAACCACATTAAAGACGGCAAGCTCGATACCGCCAAGCTGGAAAAAACCGTCAACACCGCTGTACGCATGCTCGATAACGTAATCGACATCAACTACTACAGCGTGCCGCAGGCGCGTAACTCCAACTTCAAGCACCGCCCGGTGGGTCTGGGCATCATGGGCTTCCAGGATGCGCTGTACCTGCAGCACATCCCGTACGGTTCCGACGCGGCTGTTGAGTTCGCCGACAAGTCGATGGAAGCGGTTAGCTACTACGCCATCCAGGCTTCCTGTGACCTGGCCGACGAGCGCGGCAGCTACGAGACCTTCCAGGGTTCGCTGTGGAGCAAAGGCATTCTGCCGCTCGACTCGCAGCAGATCCTCATCGAGCAGCGCGGCCAGAAGTACATCGATGTTGACCTCAACGAGTCCCTGGACTGGGCGCCAGTACGTGCCCGTGTGCAGAAAGGTATTCGTAACTCCAACATCATGGCCATCGCCCCGACCGCCACCATCGCCAACATCACCGGCGTGTCGCAGTCGATCGAACCGACCTACCAGAACCTCTATGTGAAATCGAACCTCTCCGGCGAATTCACCGTGATCAACCCCTACTTGGTTCGCGACCTTAAAGCCCGCGGCCTGTGGGACTCGGTCATGATCAACGACCTCAAGTACTACGACGGTTCCGTGCAGCAGATCGAGCGCATCCCGCAAGAGCTGAAAGACCTCTACGCCACCGCGTTTGAAGTCGACACCAAGTGGATCGTTGATGCCGCCAGCCGTCGCCAGAAGTGGATCGACCAGGCGCAGTCGCTGAACCTGTACATCGCCGGCGCCTCGGGCAAGAAGCTCGACGTAACCTACCGCATGGCTTGGTACCGTGGCCTGAAAACCACCTACTACCTCCGTGCCCTGGCCGCGACCAGCACCGAGAAGTCCACCATCAGCACCAGCAAACTGAATGCGGTGTCCAATGGCGGCAATGATGGCCTAAGCGCAGCACCGGCCCAGGCCCCGGAAGTGGAAATGAGCGCCGGTCCAGCGCCAGTGCCAAAGGCCTGCGCCATCGATGAACCAGACTGCGAAGCCTGCCAGTAAGGTGTTCGGCAACGCGCGGAGCTGAGCGGCATTCGCCGCGTTACCTGCCGGAGCGGCCCCCATCACGTACATGCGTACGCTCAGGGGTTCCACTCCAGCAGGTGCCTTGCGACTACTCGCTCAGCTACACGCTCGGACGTCGAGCAAGATCAAAAGCAATACCTCGGGAGAGGGCTAAGCAACACTGCCCTCCCCACTCATTACTAGCCCCCGCCCTCACCGGCGTGGGCCTCGGGGCAACGGCCAGTCATTAGAGCCACCCCGACCAGCGGCACCCGCTTTACCCTTGCGCGCTGTACGCAACGGAACACACTTAATTTGTATATCCACACAGGCCGGTTATTTCACCGGCCCGTAAGCAGGAGCCAAGCCATGCTGAGCTGGGATGAATTTGACAAGGAAGACGGCGCCGACGCCGTTGTAGCCAACAACGCCTCTGCCCAACAGGCAGACATGGGCTTCGACAAGCTTGACCAAGTCGGCGGTGCTGCCGCTGTTGAAGCCCGCGCCGTAGCCAGCGACGACAGCGCTGCTGTCGCCCGCGCCAAAGCCTCGCTTGACCAACTCGACATCGCCGAAGGCCTGGCCGAGCTGGAAGGCACTGCCGCGCGCGTTGCCGTTGACGAAAAACGCATGATCAACTGCCGCGCCGACCTCAACCAGCTCGTACCCTTCAAGTACGACTGGGCCTGGCAGAAGTACCTGGATGGTTGCGCCAACCACTGGATGCCGCAAGAAGTGAACATGAACGCGGACATCGCGTTGTGGAAAACCCCAGACGGCCTGACCGACGACGAGCGCCGCATCGTTATGCGCAACCTCGGCTTCTTCTCCACTGCCGACAGCCTGGTTGCCAACAACCTCGCCCTGGCCGTGTACCGCCTGATCACCAACCCGGAGTGCCGCCAGTACATCCTGCGCCAAACCTTCGAAGAGGCGATCCACACCCACGCCTACCAGTACTGCATCGAATCGCTGGGCATGGATGAAGGCGCGATCTTCAACATGTACCACGAGATCCCATCGGTCGCGAAGAAAGCCAGCTGGGGCCTCAAGTACACCCGCTCGATCTCCGATCCGACCTTCAACACCGGCACGGTTGAGACCGACAAAGAACTGCTGCGCAACCTGATCGCCTACTACTGCGTACTGGAAGGCATCTTCTTCTACTGCGGCTTCACCCAGATCCTCTCCATGGGTCGCCGCAACAAGATGACCGGCGTGGCTGAGCAGTTCCAGTACATCCTGCGTGACGAGTCCATGCACTTGAACTTCGGCATCGACGTGATCAACCAGATCAAGATCGAAAACCCACACCTGTGGGATGCCCAGCTCAAAGACGAAGCCACCCAGATGATCCTGCAGGGCACTCAACTGGAAATCGAATACGCACGCGACACCATGCCGCGCGGCGTACTGGGCATGAACGCGGCAATGATGGAGGACTACCTCAAGTTCATCGCCAACCGTCGCCTAACCCAGATCGGTTTGAAGGAAGAGTACCCAGGTACCACCAACCCATTCCCATGGATGAGCGAAATCATGGACTTGAAGAAAGAGAAGAACTTCTTCGAGACGCGGGTTATTGAGTATCAGACCGGTGGGGCGTTGAGCTGGGATTGATTCCAGTTACTCACTGAAGAGTTAAGAGCGCTTTACCTGAAATGGATGTTTGGGGTGGCGATTAGCAAGATCAAAAGCCTCGCCTAGTGCGGGGCTTTTTTTATTAGAGGCCAACATGACAACACCAATGGAAATATTTAAATATGGCCTGGATTTTTTGGACAAAAATATTTGGCCAATAATACTTCTAGCATTTATATGCATAACAAGAAGAAGCATCGCAAACCTAGTCGATCGCCTCACAAAAATAAACTTCTCGTACGGCAGCGCAGCCGGAGGTATGGAAGCAGCGCCACCGATTTTAATAGCGGAAGTCACACCCACACCTCAAGGCTCGAAAGAACCACCAACCGAAATAGATCCCGCACAAAATGAGATCGATGAGCAACGAGGCTGGCTATCCAGAGCAATTGAAGCTCTAGAGGAAAAAGATTTCATTCTAGCCAATAAAATCTTCGACGAGACACAAAAAAATGAAGATAAAAAAGAAGAAAGATATGAAAACGAACTAGCATTCCTCTACTTCTCCTTCATATCAGGCGATGAGCAAGCAGCGCTAACAAAACTTGAGAAATTGCACGAACTCAGCACTAACGAAGAACAACTTTCCTCGGCAACTACCTGGCTAAATTTTGCATATAACGAAATTAAAGATTTCGAAAAATCAAAACAACTATTACAAGACTCAACAAATAGACTTACTAGTGAATCGCTAAAACTCCTGCACACCATAGAGCTAGCTAGAACATTAAACAACCTAGACAAACATAACGATGCAATAAACTTGCTTGAACAGCAACTGACAAAGGAAGTCAGTAATGACGAACGCTCAAATATTTATGAAGAACTTGGTAGATGTTTTAAATTTATAGATGACGAGTACTCCAGCTCAATTGCTCTAGAAAAATCGGCAGAATTTTCCAATGGAAATAGGGATAAAATATTCAATGCAGCCTACGCACAAAGCAACTCAAACCTAAATTTTCTTGCCATCGAAAACTACTCAACACTAATAAATCTAGATCCAAAACACGCACTAGCTCTAAACAACCTAGGCGTATGCGCAGCAGAACTAAAAATCCCAGAAAAACAAGTAGAACTATACGAGCGCTCAGCTGCGCAGAACTCTTCACTCGCAATGGCTAATCTCGCCACCCTTTATATACAAAACGGCTTTCTTAATGACGCAGAAAAAATACTAGAACACGCAATAAAGACAGAAGACCCGCACAAAAACGTTGGAAATACTCTGTTCTCCTTGAAAAATAGCAGAGCAGAAAATGAACAAAAGTGGAAAAACACACTTAAACACTCTAGAAACCTGCAACGAAAAATAAGATTATATGGAGAAGCATACTTTACCAAAATTAAAGTCACGGACCCATGGCTAGATGCTTGGGAAACCCAAGAAGGCCAAATAATCCAATTCACAATACACAACCAAAAAATAACAAGCACGTGGACTAGTAACGAGCTAGCGTTTGGTGAGAACAAAAATTTTGAACACACTCTAACTGGCACTACACACAACAAAACAGCCACACTGAAATACACAAAGAAGACTTTAACAGCGCGCCCCAAATCACTCCTTAATTTAACTCCTAACGTAGACTCAGACTTACTTGCATACATAAGCATTGACAACCAAAAAATCCATCTATTCCCGCGCAACGGAAAAAACGACCCAGAGTTCTTATTAGTAAATCCACAAGACAGAGAAATAAAAGCTGACGATCTTTAGTAAAAGGGGAAAGATTTATTTCCTCCGTCGCTTGCTTCTACTGGTTTCGCCCTTACGGCGAGTTACTTGATTCGCTGCGCTCACCCTTCGGGCCAGCCTGCGGCTGTTACTACGCTTCGCTCCGTATCTCTTTACTCGCGCAGAGAGTAACCAAAGAGCAAGCGAGTAGCCCGGACAACCACCGCAACGGTGGATGAAAAGAGCGTCATCCACCCTACAGACCACCGATATTCCGGCGTAGGGTGGACAACGCGAAGCTTGTCCACCATGGTTCAACGACCCAACCGCTCAAGGATGAGCCGCCATGCCCAACTACCGCCGCGCCCGTGTTGCCGGTGCCACTTACTTCTTTACTGTCAACCTGCGTGACCGCAGCAGCGATCTGCTGGTCCGTGAAATCGAGCTATTGCGCGAAACGGTACGCGCAACACGGTTGCGGCATCCCTTCCATATCGATGCCTGGGTGGTACTGCCCGAACACATGCACTGCATGTGGACGCTGCCACCCAGCGATGCCGACTTTGCGCTGCGCTGGAAGGTCATCAAATTCGCCTTCGCCAAACGTGTGCCACTCACCGAAGCACGCACCCTCAATCAACAACGCAGGCGCGAGCGTGGCATCTGGCAACGGCGCTACTGGGAACACCTGATCCGTGATGAACGGGATTACCAACGCCACTTCGACTACATCCATTACAACCCCCTCAAGCACGGGCATGTCGAACGGCTGGCGGACTGGCCCTATTCAAGCTTTCACCGCGCCGTGGCACAGGGGGTGTATTCAGAAGACTGGTGCATTGCGCCGGAGCCGGCCGCGAGCGGTTTGGGGGAGTGAGCCTGTAACGCGTCAACCACCGCAACGGTGGATGGATAAAGCGTCATCCACCCTACTCGTTCAGCAGGCCGAGCGGAGTCGTTGCGTAGAGGGTTGAGCGGCATGGATGCCGCGAGAGCCGTGATGGGCAAGGGAGGGCCCTTCATCGGTGGGCCGCATCCGGCCGGGCCCTCGGAGCAATTATGGAGCGAGGAAACGGAGCGCAGCGGAGTAACAGCCGCAGGCTGGTCCGAAGGGTGAGCCTAGCGAAACCCGAATGTCGGGCCGTTTTTCTTTTGCTTACTTTTCTTTGCACGAGCAAAGAAAAGTAAGGTGCCCGAGGGGCGCAACCCGCTCACCAGGCATCACCGATGCGGCGGACAACCACCATCCCAACACTCACTCGCCCACCAGCCAGCCCTATTGCCTCGTGGCTAAAGCCCCTCCCACAGAGAGTCCGCTGCTCAGCCTCGCTCAAGGTGGCAAGGGCTTTAGCCCGCAACGCTTGCGGCGTGAGCGCTAATGTCTGCATGACCTCACGCCATTCAGCCCATTACTTCTTATCTTTGTCTTTACCCACTTCGTGACCAATCACCCCGCCAACAGCAGCGCCAACGCCGGTGCACAGCACGCCGCCGCACAGCAAATTACCGGCCACACCGCCGACCACGGCGCCGCCTGCGGTGGTCTTGTCTTGGTGAGACATATTCGAGCAACCACTCAGGCCCAGGGTGGAAAGCAGAATGCCGGTGAACAGCAGTTTTGAAATGCTCATGTGATTGACTCCAGTGCGACGACTTATGCAATGCGCTGGCGAGTTGCCCGACTGCATAGAAGGCGCAGCATCATTGTGTACTCATTACGGGTTGCCGTCTGTGCGTCAGCGAGCTTAAGCCACAAAGCGGCTAACGCCCCGCCCGCGGACGGTGTAGCGCATGGCAACAGCCAACCAGCGGCAACCCGCGCAGAGGGTCAACTGAAGCCTGCGGCTGTCACCAGCCTGTCATACCCGAACTCGACACTGAGCATTCTGGATTAACCAATGAATGGAGCCCTCATGCCTAACCTCACCCTGCCCCGCACGCTGCTTGCTTCAATGTTGCTCAGTGCATTGAGTATCAGCAGCCTGTCTGCAGCTGAAATCGACAACAGCTCACTGGAGTCTGCTGATTTCAGGCCGCATGTTGCCACCTACGGCCTGGTTTACCGTTTGCCGGAAGCGGCTAATGCAACCCTCAGCAACAAGGTCACGCCGCGGGTAGAGCAAACATTGCGCGAGCTGAAGCTCAGCCGCGAGTTAGACACGATCAATATCCCTCACATCACGGTTGTGCATATTCACAGCGCCGACCCCACCACCCCGGAAAAAATGCTCGCTGCCCTGCCGAAGCCACCGGCGCCGCTGATGATCACGCTGAAAACCTTCTCGAAAACCGAAGCCGCCAAAGATGCCGGCCGGCCCTGGTGGCTTGATTTGGGCGTGGTCAAACAAGGCCAAGGCTTTGAACAGATGATGAGCTACAACACCGCCGCCACCGCCGCTCTGGCACCGCTGCGCGATGGCCCACTGCCGAGGGTGACGGGCCCGGTTTACGCGAAGATGAGCGACGCCGGTAAAGCACTGGTTAAGCAGGTGGGCGTTAGCGGGGTTAACGTCATCAAAGACGGCCAACCGCTGCTGGCGCATAACCCGCATAACACCTTGGTGTACAGCATGACCCCGCTCACCGCCGAGCTGAACGCTGGGCTCGACACATTGGTTGCCAAGCTGAATCAGGCGCAACCTGTGGGCATTGAGACGACCCTCAACGATGTGTCCATCGTGCAATTAGAGTTCGCCGGTAACGTCATCCGCGAGCTTTACCGCATCAGTTTGATTGACGGCAAGGTCAGCGACCTGCGCAACAAGCAATAGCGTTAGCCAGATCGTTCCCACGCACCGCGTAGGAACGATCAAACCCGAGGGCGTTACAATGCTGCCAGCGCTGATGTCCCCAATCGCGCATGCCCTGGAGCCAGACTGACGATGTTCACCCTTGTCCACCTGAATACCCCGCCACCCGAGTCGCTGAAAAGCCAGGTTCTGCAAATGGTGGTGGACTACCTCAGCGACATCAGCCCGGTATCGCTGACGCCCAGCAATCCGCTGTATCAGCTGTACCAGTACGTAATTGGCTACGAAATGCATCTGTATTTACAGGCCATGAACACTGATTTAGACAGCCGCGCGCAGTTGGTTCTGGCGCTGGATGATCTCGACCCGTCGCAGGTGCTGGGCTTTGCCCTTTACCTGCCAGCCCAGGATGACCCCGAGGCTTGCACCCTGGCCTATATGGCCGTGCAGGCCAGCCAGCGTAGACACGGGATTGCTCGGGCCATGGTGCAGCACATGGTCACGCGCCACCCGCATGCCGAATTGGCCTGTGTGGCCAGCCAAGTAGCGACCTTCGAGGCCATGGGTTTTCGCGTACTGGCGGCGCAGGGGCCACAGGTGCTGATGAATACCCGTGATCACAGCTCGGATGGGCTGTTTGCCATGCAGGACCTGGGGCCCATCTTCCAATCCAAGGAAGTCCAGCAGATCCACACTTACCTGCTCAAGCAGCACGGTAAAAAAGCCATGAGCGACGCGGAAAAACAGCGCGACCGCCTGCTCGACCAGATGACCCAGCGCGCACTGGCGCTGGTACACGAACGCCGCGCCTCAGGCTCTGTGCACTGAAACACCAGCCATAACTAAAGCGAACACCATGACCACGCTGATTATTGCCGCCGCCTGCCTGTTCGACGAGACGGACCGCCTGCTGCTGGTACGCAAACGCAACACCCAGGCCTTTATGCTGCCCGGCGGTAAAGCCGAGCCCGGCGAGGATGCGATCACCGCCCTAACCCGCGAGCTGCAAGAAGAACTCAATCTCAGCCTGGCAGCCCACGCGCTGCAGCCACTCGGTCAGTTCCGCGCCGCAGCAGCCAACGAGGCCGATACCTGGATCGACGCCAGCGTCTTCCAGGCCCGCCTAGCGCATGACGTTAGCGCCGCCGCCGAACTGGAAGAACTGCGCTGGCTCGCCCCCGGCGACGTGCCGCCAGACACCCTAGCACCGCTGCTGCGCGAGCATGTGCTGCCACTGCTCTGGCCGGCCGATCACTAGCCTCAAGCCGGGTTGAAACGGCGCAGCATTAGATACGCCGTACACCAAAGCCCAGGCGGCGCTGGCGATCTGCGGCTTATGGATTCGCCGCGATAAAGCTCACCACTACCTCAGCCAGCGCTTCGCCTTGGTCTTCTTGCAAGAAGTGGCCGCCATTGACAATGGTGGTGTGAGCCTGGCCTTGGGTACCGGGGATCAACTTCTGCATCACTTTGTCGCCCCCAGCGGTGATCGGGTCAGCGTCACTGAAGGCGGTGAGAAATGGCTTATCCCACTTCATCAACACTGCCCAGGCAGCGCGGTTTTTATCCGAGGCAGGATCAGTCGGGGTGATTGGCACCAGCAGGGGGAATTGCCGGGCGCCTTCCTTGTAAGATTCATCCGGGTACGGCGCGTCGTAAGCATCGATCACCGCTTGCGGCAGTTCGGTAGTGGTCGCACGGTTGATGATGGCGCCTGCCGGGAACTCGGGGACCTTCTGTGAGTAATCCTGCCAGCTTTTGAAAGCATCACCGGGGTTGTGATCGCCGGTGGGCAACATGGTGTTGGCGGCCACTACGCGGGCAAAGCGCTGCGGGTTTTCCGCGACCAGGCGCAGGCCAATCAAACCACCCCAATCCTGACAAACCAGGGTGATGTGCTGCAAGTTGAGCTGCTCAAGCACGGCCTGCATCCAGTCAACATGGCGTTGATAGGTGTAGTCGCTGCGCTTGCTCGGCTTGTCGGAGCGGCCAAAGCCAACCAGATCAGGGGCAATGACCCGGTGACCGGCGGCGACCAGAATAGGGATCATCTTGCGGTACAGGTAACTCCACGACGGCTCGCCATGCAGGAGTAACACCGGCGGCGCATCGGCAGGGCCTTCATCCAGGTAATGCACGCGCAACTGACCGCCTTCGCTGTCATCGACCGTGAGGTAATGGGCCTCGAATACGTAGCCTGGAAGGTTGGCGAAGCGATTGTCTGGGGTGCGAAGGACGTCCATGAATGAGCCTCTAGCATTGGGTTAAGACCCAGCATGGACGCGCGCGCAGTCGCGTTCAAGCCAGCGCGCAACGTGAATACCACCCTATTGAAATGCACAATCCCGCATCACAAAGGCGCGCTAATCAGTGCGCTAGGGTTCAAAATGCGCTGGCATAGAGCCACATAGCAGCCCATTCAACGTGCATACTGCACCGCACCAGCCGCTTTCAACGATGTAAATTATACGTGCTTGCTCACACGCCACTGCTCGTCACCGGCCTCGCCTTACTGCTGATGGCCACATCGACGTTGCTGCTGTTACAACGCCAACGCCGGCTCAAACAACAGCTGCACAATCACCGCGCGCTGCTGGACGCCAGCGCGAATGGTTTGTTGCTGCTCGACGATAAAGGCCTTATCCACCTGCACAACGCGGCTGCAGCCAACCTACTGAGTGCCAATACGTCGCTGCAGGGTACGGCGCTGCAGCAATGGTTACCGCAACTGGCGGCGCACGACACCCTGCCGGCGCACCAACGCCTGTCATTACCCAGCAGCGGCATCCCGCAGGCAGTCGACATCCACCGCATCCGCCGCGCCGGGCGGGGTGATGCACTTGTGCTGACACTCGCCACGCCGTTGCCAGAGGCCCCTGCTGAAGATGTCGAACGCTTCAAGCGCAGTCAGTATTTCGCCTGCATCGGGACCTGGGACTGGTCGATTGATACCGATACGCTCTATTGGTCAGAAGCCATTTACGCCATGTTCGGTTTCAAGCAAGGCGAGGTCACCCCGAGCTACAGCTTATTCTGCAGCTGTGTTCACCCGGATGACCGTGAGCAGGTACGCGCCGGCGAGCTGCAATGCATTGAAAGCGGCCACAACCATGACGAGGAATATCGCGTGGTCTGGCCCGATGGCAGCATCCATTGGCTGCGTGAAACCGGCAATGTGGTCAAGGATGCCAACGGCCAAGCGATCAAGATGATGGGCGTGGTACGCGACATCAGCGCCGAGAAAGCCTCGGTCAGCCAACTGGAGAAACTCGCCCATCACGACCCGCTGACCGGGTTACCTAACCGCCTGCAACTTGAAGAACATATGGCACGCTCGCTGAGCCGCGCGCACAGCGATAACACGCGCATGGCGTTGGTATTTATCGACCTCAACGGCTTCAAACAAATCAATGACGAGCATGGCCATGCTGTGGGCGACCAGCTACTAGTGGGCATCGCGCAACGTCTGTTAAAGGCACTGCGTGAATCGGATTTTGTCGCGCGCCTGGGCGGCGATGAGTTTGTGGTGATTATTGAAGGGCTGAGTCGCAGCAACAGCCTGGAAAAAGAAGCCCAGCAGATCAGCGAAAAAATTCTCCAGCGCCTGGCTCAGCCAATGCTGTTGGGTCATACCCAGCATACGATCGGCGCTAGTCTGGGTGTGGCCATGTACCCAGACCACGGCCCCAGCATCGACAGCCTGATCCATATTGCCGACCAGGCGATGTACCGAGCCAAGAGCAATGGCAACAACCAGTATTACCTGGGTTTACCCGCGAGCCGCGAAGACGAAGGCTAGCGCCACACTTACAGCACAACGCTTACCCGCGGCGGGTTACGGCGCGCCAAACATGGCCGTCCAGTAAATCCCGGCATCGCTTCGCGGGTCGTTGGCGTAGGCCGCGCCCAGCTCGCTGAACTGCGGGTTCATTAGGTTGGCGCAGTGACCAGGGCTGGCCAGCCAGCCGTCGACCACCTTACTTGCAGTGTCTAGCCCGGCGGCAATGTTCTCGCCGATGCGTTGGCCGCTGTAGCCGGCCAGTTCCGCGCGATCGCCCGGTGTACGGCCGTCCGGGTCCTGATGGTCGAAGAAGTTAACGTTGGCCATGGCGCGGCTATGGGCTTCGGCGGTGCTGCCCAGCGTGGTATTCCACGTCAGTGGCGTAGTGGCGGAAAAAAATTGGCTGCCACACTGGCGCGCTGTACTACGCGCGACGTTGAGTTGGCTGAGCAGCTTCTGCCCTTCTGCTTGCCAGTCACCTAACCGCGCGGTCATTAACGGTCTAGCCAGCAGGATGCGCCAGTCGCGGCCCTGTTGATAAATACCGATATCGACAAACTGCGGGTCCAGGACGATTTTGCAGAAACTCTCCTGCAGTACCTCTAGCGCCGCTGCTGCATCCCGCGGACCGGACAGGCTGATGGCCTGCACATTAACCATCGGGTAGCCCGCCGCGCTCATGGCCTGCTGTAAATCCCTGGCACGGCCGATGGACTGCACCAAGCGCGTGTCGGCCGTCAGGGGTGGCAACTCGGCAGAGGCCTGAGCGCCACAGCGTTGCACTTCACCGCGATAGCTGTTGATCAATTCGAACAACTGCGCCTCTTCCGCGGCCTGCGCGCCAGTGACCAGCGACACCCCGAGCAACAGGGCGGCACACGCCCGACTCAATAACCTGCGATTCATAAATTCCCTCGACCTGACGATGACGATACGGCGTATAGATGACGGTGACGTGTGACAGTGGCGTGATGATCTTGGCGCACCTCTTACGCTGAAACCAGCATCGCATGCAGACGTATGACAGCAAACCATGCGAGCCGTCTGGGCTGACGATATAGGCAGTGGCGGTTGCCAATACCCCCCCCTGAAACGACAGCGCCCCCGCAGAAAACTGCGGGGGCGCGTGGATAAGGGTTTAAGGCAGCCAGCTGTGCGGCCGGCTGTGGTGCTTACTATGGCAAGGCGCGCAATTGCTCCTCGGCGAGGAAGTCTTCACGTAACAACGCATCCTGACCTGGGATATCAACGGCTTCATCGGCTTGCAGCGGGGTGGCGCGCTTGCTGCGTAACTTGCCGAACTGGTGCTCAAGGGCGTGATGCAGCTTCTCGATGGCACCATCGATGGACTGTTCCAGTGACTCAGACTTGTGGGTAACAGAGAGTGGTTGCAGGCCCTTTGGCCGTGCTTCGATCTGGCAGCGCTTGTCATGCGCACCGGCTTTGGCACCGTTGTCGTCATGCAGGTGGACAACAATACGCGTCAACTCGTCATCGAAGCGTTCCAGCTTGCTGGCAACGCTGGCACTTACCCATTCAACCAAACGGGCACTGCCTTCGATGTGTTTATCGCTGTGAACTTGGATTTGCATAAAGCTTTCCTTCTTCAACTGTTCGCGAATGCGTTGCCTACCAAGGCAACAACTCCAGCCTACGCCATTGAGCCCCCCTTTAGGCAAGCCCTAAGTCGTTGGTCTTAACCACAAATTTGCGCAGCAACCGCCCCTCAATTGGCTGTAAGCCTTGTGTCCTGTGCTTTTCAGTCATGGCGCTGCAAATCAAACAAAGTTTGTCCGCTGCTCGATTTGCAACATTCCTGGGTTAGCTGCCTAAGGATCTAGCTCTTGAGCCGATAACCGGTTTTGAAAATTACGCCCACCGCCAAGATACACAGCAGCAGAAAGCCGAGAATCATCACCAGGCTCAAACCCACGTTGACATCGGACACACCGTAGAAGCTCCAGCGAAACGCACTGATCAGGTACACCACCGGGTTGAATAGGGTCACGGTCTGCCAGGCCGGCGGCAGCATGCTGATCGAGTAGAACGCCCCGCCGAGGAAGGTTAGCGGCGTGACGATCAACGCCGGCACGATCTGCAGCTTCTCCCAGCCATCAGCCCAGACGCCGATGATGAAACCAAACAGGCTGAAGGTCAGCGCCGTTAGCACCAGAAACGCCAGCATCCAGAACGGGTGGAGAATCTCGAAGTCGACAAACAGCCGGGCGGTAAACAAGATCACCAAGCCGAGAATGATCGACTTGGTGGCCGCAGCGCCGACATAACCCGTGAGGATTTCCAAGTAAGACACCGGTGCCGACAGCAGCTCGTAAATACTCCCCGAGTACTTGGGCATGTAGATGCCGAACGAGGCGTTGGAAATGCTCTCGGTGAGCAGCGCTAGCATGATCAACCCCGGCACGATAAACGCGCCGTAGCTGACGCCTTGCACCTGGGTCATGCTCGAACCGATGGCCGAGCCGAACACCACGAAATACAGCGACGTACTGATCACCGGGGTGGCAATACTTTGCAGCAGAGTGCGCCAGGTGCGCGCCAGTTCGAACAAGTAAATGGCGCGGATTGCATAGAAATTCATCGACGCGACTCCTGTACGAGGTTGACGAAAATATCTTCCAGCGAACTCTGGCTGGACTGCAGGTCTTTGAAATCGATGCCGTGCTGAGCCAGGTCTTTGAGCAATTCGGCAATGCCGGTGTGCTCACTCTGTGCATCAAAGGTGAAGACCAGAGCGTGGCCGTCATCAGTCAGTTCCAGCGCGTAGCGCGCCAGTTCGGCGGGGATGCTCGCCAACGGCTGCTGCAGGTGCAGGGTCAGCTGCTTCTTGCCGAGCTTGTGCATCAACGCCTGTTTATCTTCCACCAGAATGATCTGGCCTTTGCTGATGACGCCGATGCGGTCGGCCATTTCTTCGGCTTCTTCGATGTAGTGAGTGGTGAGGATGATGGTCACCCCACGCTCACGCAGGCCGCGCACCATGTTCCACATATCGCGGCGCAGCTCGACATCGACGCCGGCAGTGGGCTCATCAAGAAACAAAATCTGCGGCTCATGCGACAACGCCTTGGCAATCATCACCCGGCGCTTCATGCCGCCCGACAGCTCGAAAATCTTCGCGTCGCGCTTGTCCCACAGCGACAGGTCCTTGAGTAGCTGCTCCAGGTAGGCGGGGTTAGGCTTTTTGCCGAACAGGCCGCGACTGAATTTCACTGTGGCCCAGACAGTTTCAAACACATCGCTGACCAACTCCTGCGGCACCAGGCCGATCTGCGCACGAGCGGCGCGGTAGTCTTTGATGATGTCTTGGCCACCCACCAGTACCCGCCCGCTGCCCGGGTTAACGATGCCGCAGATGATACTGATCAGGGTGGTCTTGCCCGCGCCGTTGGGCCCGAGCAGGGCAAAGATCTCGCCGGGGCGAATATCCAGATTGATGTCCTGCAGCGCCGGATGCCCGCTGGCGTAGGTCTTGCTCAGTTGTTGAATCGAGATCACCGCTTGCACAGGACCACCTTCTCTGGGGAAAAGGCTAATTGTAAGGAAGTTGCCCAGGCTTGCGCAGTTGCTGATGGCTTAATCTGCGTGATCCGGCGCGGATAACTCACTCAGCAGCGTTGAGCTGCAGCCGATGCGGCTGCTAGGCTGGCGGAAGTTTTACTCAAACAAGGAATGCACCATGGCTCTTCGTCACCACCTCGCCAGCCTTAGCCTGCTTGCCCTGCTGGCCGGCTGCAGCTCGCCGCAGCCGGCGCACTCCGTGGCAGAAATCAGCGGCGACTGCACTGTCGAGAAGCTGCAAGGCACGCTTGGCCAACAGGCCAGCGCCAAACAGATTGAGCAACTGCAGCTCAAAGCCAACGCCACCTTTGTCCGCGTACTCGCCCCCGGCGACGCCGCCACCCTGGACTACAACCTGCAGCGGTTGAATATTCATATCGATGAAAGCGAAACCATCACCCGCCTGACCTGCGGCTAAGCGCTGTTAACTAAGCCAAACAGACCGGGCATACTGGCGCACCTGTCACCCAGTCTGGCCGCCCATTTCCATGCGTATTCACGTTACCTTTATCGACCGCGTTGGCATCACCCAGGAAGTGCTGGCCCTGCTCGGCGGGCGCAATCTCAACCTGGATGCGGTGGAAATGGTGCCGCCCAACGTCTACATCGACGCGCCGACCTTGCGCCCCGAGGTGCTCGACGAACTGCGTGAAGCGTTGTTCAAGGTGCATGGCGTAAAAGCCGTGACCATTGTCGACATCCTTCCCGGCCAGCGCCGCCACCTGCAGCTCGACGCCCTGCTCGCCGCCATGACCGATCCAGTACTTGCGGTCGACAGCCAGGGTCGCGTGCTGCTGGCCAACCCGGCGCTGCTCGAACTCTGCGGCCAGCCGCCAGAAGGGCTGGGGATCGGCGAGTTGTTTGCAGACCCGCAGCTGCAGACCGAGATGTTAGAGCAGGGCTTTCGCCTGCCCATGCGTGAGATCACCCTAAAGGGCCAAGCCCTGCTGCTGGATGCGCAACCGATTAGCGAAAGCGTGGACGGCGGTGCGCGGCGCCTGGCCGGCGGCCTGCTCAGCTTGTATGCACCAAGCCGTATCGGCGAACGTCTGGCGGCCCTGCACCATGACCACGCCGAGGGTTTTGACTCGCTGCTCGGCGACTCCGCACCGATTCGCAACCTAAAAACTCGCGCCCAACGTGTCGCCACCCTGGATGCACCATTGCTGATACAAGGCGAAACCGGCACCGGTAAAGAACTGGTGGCGCGTGGCTGTCATGCCATCAGTACGCGGCGTACAGCACCGTTTCTCGCGCTTAACTGCGCGGCATTGCCAGAGAACCTCGCCGAAAGTGAACTATTCGGCTATGCCCCAGGGGCCTTCACCGGCGCCCAGCGTGGCGGCAAACCGGGGCTGTTGGAGCTGGCTAACCAGGGCACGGTGTTTCTCGATGAGATCGGCGAGATGTCGCCTTACCTGCAGGCCAAGCTGCTGCGTTTTTTGAGCGACGGCACCTTCCGCCGGGTCGGCGGCGAGCATGAGGTGAAGGTTAATGTGCGAATTCTCAGCGCCACCCATCGCGACCTGGAAAAAATGGTCAACGAAGGCGCCTTCCGCGAAGACTTGTTCTATCGCTTGAATGTACTGAACCTAGAAGTGCCACCGCTGCGCGAACGCGGCCAAGACATTCTGCTGCTAGCACGGCATTTTATGCAGCAGGCGTGCGCGCAGATCCAACGCCTACCCTGCCGGCTCACACCAGATACCTACCCGGCATTGCTGAGTAACCGCTGGCCGGGCAATGTGCGCCAGTTGCAGAACGTGATTTTCCGCGCAGCGGCTATTTGCGAGAGTAATCTGGTGCAGATCGATGACTTGGACATCGCCAGCACTGCCGTTGCCGCACAACAAAACCACGGCGACGTGAACAGCCTGGAAGCGGCCGTGGCTGAGTTCGAGAAGGCCTTGCTGGTAAAGCTCTACCCCAGCCATCCGTCGACCCGGCAACTGGCCGCGCGCCTGCACACCTCGCACAGCGCCATCGCCATGCGTTTGCGCAAATACGGGATTCCGGGTAAGGGCTAAAGCCTCAGGTTTAAGCCGCAGGATGCATGTGTACTCACCTAACGCAGCGAGGCGCGACGGGTCATCGAGCCGTTTTCTCAGGGTTCACGCGCATAACCAAGGCCTGAAAAAGCAAAAGGCCGGCATTTAGCCGGCCTTCACCTTAAAGCCTTGCTCAGTGCGTAATCAGAGGGCGAACTTCTGCAAGTTGGCCATCATCTCTTTCATCGCTTCGATATTGTCCTTCGGGTGGGCGGCGCCCTCGAAGTCGCAGATCTGCGCAAAGTTGGCCGCGACATCTTCCGGGCTGTAGCCTTCACGCGGGTCGAAACCCGCACCCAGGCTGCGCTCCCAACGCACTTTACCCATCCAGCCGCCGCCGACTTCGAACAGGCCAGAGGTTTCTTCGCAGGCATTGCTGGCCAGGTACACCACTAGCGGGCTGACCAACTCAGGCTTGAGCTGCTCGAACACCTGTGGCGGAATCAGCCCTTCGGTCATGCGCGTGCCGCCGGTCGGGGCAATGGCGTTGACCAGAATGTTGTTCTTGCGCCCTTCGAGGGCCAGGGTGCGGGTCAAACCGTACAGACCAAGTTTGGCCATGCCGTAGTTGGACTGACCGAAGTTACCGTAGATGCCCGAGGTGGACGCAGTGAAGATGATGCGACCGTAGCCCTGCTCGCGCATATGCGGCCAGGCCGCACGGGTGACCTTGTATGCACCTTCAACGTGGACTTTGTAGACCAGGTCCCAGTCGGCGTCTTCCATCTTATGGAAGGTTTTATCGCGCAGGATGCCGGCGTTGTTCACCACCACATCAATGCGGCCGAAGGTGTCCAGCGCGCACTGTACGATTTTCTCGCCGTCTGTTACCGAGTCATGGTTAGCCACCGCTGTCCCGCCAGCAGCGCGGATCTCCTCAACCACTTTGTCGGCTGCCGAAGCGTTAGCCCCTTCGCCGTGGGTGCTGCCGCCGAGATCGTTAACCACTACTTTAGCGCCGTGCTTGGCGAACAACAGCGCATGGGCGCGACCTAGGCCACCACCTGCACCGGTGACGATTACAACCTGGTCTTGAAAACGGATGGCGTCGCTCATGCAGCATTCCTCAGCAGATTAACAATGCCCCGAGTGTCTAGCAGGCGCGCCTTGGTCACAATAGACACGAGTAGCGCTGAATGGTGCGCGATAAAGCAGCGGGATAATCAGGCGCGAGTAACCAGCCGCCGTTGATCACGCCGGCGTCAAGGCCTGACGAAACGCCAGATAGTGCTGCAGAACCTGCTCAGCGGCTTCGACCTGGGGGTAATGGCCAATGCCGGCGAGCAGCACGGTGTCGGCATCGGCAATCAATTCCCGGTAGCGCGCGACCATATGCGCACCGGAAATCGGGTCGGCGGCGCCATCAATCACCCGTAGCGGCACCCCGCCTTTTTGCATCGCCGCGACCCAGCGCTCACGCTGCACACGGCGCTCAGGCATATAGCGAATCAGCCGATGCATCACGCCAGGGCCATTGTTTTCGGCGACCAGGCTCCAGAAACCATCCAACTCACCCGAACTCGGCTGGGTCTGTGGGCCGAATACCTTGGCAAAACTGGCCGCCAGTTTTTTGCGACTGAACAACCTGCCAATCAGTGGGCCGATGGGGCTGAGCAGCAGCTTCTGCACCAGCACTGGGCGATGGGTTTCAGGGAACAAGCCGCCATTAAGAAACACGCAGCTGGCCAGCTTGAAGCGCCGCTCGTGATGCCGCGCCAGTAATTCCTGAGCCACGCTGTCACCATAGTCATGGGCCAGTACATGCACAGGCCCCTTGGTATGCAAATGCGCGAGTAAGGCCTGCTGCAGATCAGCCTGCTCAAGCAGGCTGTAGGCATGCCCGTGCGGCTTGGCCGAGTCGCCAAAGCCGAGCATGTCGCAGGCAATCACCCGATAACGTGCGGCCAGCGGTGCCCACAGGTAATGCCAATCCCAACTGGCGGTGGGGAAACCATGAATCAACAGCAGTGGCTCGGCATGTTCATCGCCCGCCACCCAGTAGCGCATGGCATGCCCCTGAAAACTAAAACTCAGGCCCTGAGCGCGCCAGGCCGCCAAGGTAATACCGGGTAAGGTACTCACGCGTCGTAACCCGGCATCTGCTGATCGAGCTTACGCAGCAGCGCCGGCCAGGCCAGTGAACCACCCATGCCCTGCGCACTTTTCATCACGCCTGCGACCATGGCCTTGGCACCGTCGAGAATTTGCTGCGGGATATGGATCAGCTCAGCGCCCCCACTTTGCGCCATGACTTGAATCTCGCAGGCGCGCTGCAGGGTGAACATCATCAGGAAGGTATCGGCAATGCTATTAGAGGCCGTGAGCAGCCCGTGGTTGGGCAGGATCATAAAATTCTTATCGCCCAAGTCGGCCTGCAGCCGCGCCTTCTCGTCATGATTCAGCGCTACGCCTTCATAGCCGTGATAGGCCAGACTGGACAATACAAACAGGGATTGCTGCGACAACGGCAGTAAGCCCTGCTTTTGCGCCGAAACGGCAATCCCTGCAGCCGTGTGGATATGCACCACACAGGCGACATCGTGGCGCACTTCATGCACCGCGCTGTGGATGGTGTAACCGGCTGGGTTGATGCTAAAGGGGCTGTCCATCAGCTTGTTGCCGGCGAGATCAATCTTCACCAGGCTGGAGGCGCTGATTTCATGGAACATCAGGCCGAAGGGGTTAATCAGGAACTCTTCGCTGCCGGGAATCTTCGCCGAAATATGAGTGAAGATCAGGTCATCCCAGCCATGCAGGGCAATCAACCGGTAACACGCGGCCAGATCGACGCGGGTCTGCCACTCGGCGGCAGAGACTTGATCTTTGAGGCTTACAACAGGCAGGGCATGGGCGACGGTCATGGCAGATTCCTCGGCAGTTCTTGTTAGACGTGCCAAGCAGTCTAGCGAGCGCAGCGAGAAAAATAAGTCGCTCTAGCGGCCAGCATGCTGACCTTAGAGGTCAGCTGTGGGTTTCAAACGCATTCGGGATGCAGCTGACGCAGCAGCGGCCAGTCGTGTTGCGCGTGCTCGTCGTCGCTAAGCAAGCGAAAACCGGCGAAGTCAAAGCCAGGCGCCACCGTACAGCCGACCAAGGTGAAGTCGCCTAGGCTGCGCGCAGTTTGCCAGGCGTGAGCACGCACCGCGCGTTGCGGCAATTGCTCAGCGTTCACCGGGCCCAGGCGTTCACGGCGAATGGCATCAGGCTGCTCGGCAATCAGCAGCTCAAGCGGCGCGCCCTCATAAAAATGCCAGAGCTCATCGGCATCCACCCGATGCCAACGACTAACCACGCCTGCTGGCAGCAGAAAAACAATCGCACTGCTGCACAAACGACCATCAGCGGATTGCTGAGACGACTCGAACAACCGCCGGTAGTAGCCGCCTTCGGGGTGAGCCTGCAGCTGCAGCGCAGCGATCAGCTCTTGCGCGCGCGGGTGCATTAAGCTTGCAGCTTCGCGATAAAGTCCGCCAGCCAAGGCTCGGCGTCGGTTTCTGGCGTCACACTTTCGCTGCTGTCCAGACGCAGCATTGGCAGCACTTCAACAATGCCCAGCTCGGCAAACAACTCGCTCACCAATTCACCACCGCCACAGAAGGTATCGCCATAGCTGGAATCACCGAGGGCAATCACCGCACCCGGCAGGCCATTCCAGGCTGGCAAATGATCGCGGATGGCGTAGTACAGCGGCTGTAGATTATCCGGCAACTCGCCCATACCAGTGGTTGAGGTCACCGCGAGAAAAGCCTCGGGCGCAAAAGCCTGAATCTCGGCCAGACTGGCTCGTGGGTTGTGCCAGGCTTCAAGGCCTGCGGCATTCAGCAGGCGCTCGGCGTGGCGAGCAACTTCTTCGGCGGTGCCGTATACCGAACCGGAAAAGATGGCGATTTTCATGCAAAACTCCGAAACATACAGAACCAAGACGATAAGCTCGGCATTATGCCGCAAGTAGACAGCCCGCCCGGATGTTTTAGAATGCAGCGGACATAGACTGGGAAATCGCCTCATGATCAACGCCAAACTCCTACAACTGGTGGTCAACGCCTCCAACGACGGCATCGTGGTTGCCGAACAGGAAGGTGACGACAACATCCTGATCTATGCCAACCCCGCTTTTGAAAAGCTCACCGGCTACGCCAGTGACGACATCCTCTACCAGGATTGCCGCTTCCTACAGGCCGGCGACCGCGACCAGGTCGGTCTGGACGCCATCCGTGAAGCGGTTAAGGCGCACCGTCCGAGCCGGCAGATCATCCGCAATTACCGCAAAGACGGCAGCGTGTTCTGGAACGAGCTGTCGATCACGCCTGTGGTCAACGATGCAGACCAGCTGACTTACTACATCGGTATCCAGAAAAACGTTACCGAGCAGGTTGAGGCGCAGGAGCGGGTCAAGGAGCTGGAAGCCGAGCTGGCCATACTCAAGGCCGAGCTAGCCAAACTACAGGCGACGACCGGCAGTAACTAACCCGACCTGGCGCGGTCACAACAGCTACTGAAGCTTGATATAGGCTGCGACCATGCAAGAACAGGCACTGCTGACCCAAGCTGAACTGGCGTTTATCCGCCAGCTGAATCAGCCCGCGACTTCTGAGCAACGTCGGCAACCGCACGTGCAGGCGGATATTGGCCAACAGCTCAGCGAGTTGCTCGCGCACTGCGACAGCAATGAACCATTGAGTCTGCATGCACACATCGCCAATCAACGCCTGACCTTTGACCTGCACCTCAGCCAGAACGGCAGACGCGCCCCTCAACTACAACTCAGCGCTCCGCATATTTTCGATGAAGGTGAAATCAACCGCGCCTGGCGCTCGCCCCTGCCCGAACCCTTGTTGCTGTATACCCGCAGCGCGCAACCCAGTGACTTGTGGATTCATCAGCTGTCGATGAATGGCGCGCTCATTGAACATCGCGCACAGCGCAAAGCGCCTAAACGCTTCCAGTTGGTATTACCGGTGGACGAACATACCTCAATTGCCGTTACCGGGACGTTCGTCCGCACAACCGATGACGGTCTACTGGCCTACCACCTGCATGCGCTGGACTCGCAAGGTGACGAGCAACTGCGGGAGTTCATTTACCAGCAACACCTTCAGCAAGAACAACGGCTAAGCGCGGGTTCCGACTGAGCAACCGACCGCTCAGCATGCAGTAGCTAGCAGGCAAAAAAAGACCCGCAATAAGCGCGGGTCTAAAGTGCAGGAAATCCTGCAGCAGGGATAAAAAAACCGATAGCCGAAAGGGCGATACACGCTGGCTATCGGATTGCGCAGTCGTTTTAGGCAGCAAATTCCTCTTCGCTAAACACCATCAGCGTGGCTTTGCCGGCCTTAACCTCAGCCAGCAGGCTGTCGGTTTCCGTCAGGATGCGTGCCATAAAGAAGCCAGCTGACTTCAACTTGGCACCATAGAACAATGTTTCCGTGCTGCCTTCAGCCAGCTTGGCCTTGGCTACTGCCGCCATGCGCGCCCACATCCAGGCGAGACTGGTCAGCGCAAACAGGCGTAAGTAGGGCGTAGCCGCCGCACCCGCTTGCTCAGGGTCTTTCATGCCTTCGCTGGCAACCCACAAAGTGGCTTGCTGCAGTTGCTTGAGTGCATTACCTAATGCAAGCGCATGCTCGCTATCGGCATTGCCCTTAAGCCACCCTTCGACCAAGGCAAAGTAATTGCGTACGGCACGGCCGCCACCCAAGCCCAGCTTACGGCCAACCAAATCCAGCGCTTGAATGCCGTTAGTGCCTTCATAAATAAGAGTGATACGTGCGTCACGTACTAACTGCTCGATGCCCCAGTCTTCGGTATAACCCGAGCCCCCCAGCACTTGCAGGCCGGCATTGGCACAGTTGAAGCCTTCATCCGTGAGGAAAGCCTTGACCACCGGAGTCAGCAGCTGCACCAGATCATCAGCTTGCTCGCGTACAGCAGCGTCTTCGTGGTCGTGGGCTACGTCCTCATGCAGGCCGGTGAAGTAAGCCAGCGCGCGGCAACCTTCGATCATCACCTTCTGGCGCAGCAGATTACGGCGTACGTCGGGGTGCACGATGATCGGATCAGCAGGCTTGTCAGCTGCCTTAGGGCCAGATAGCGAACGACTTTGCAAGCGCTCTTTGGCAAAGCCCAGGCTCACCTGATAAGCGCTTTCAGCAATACCAAGCCCCTGCATGCCCACCATCAGGCGCGCAGAGTTCATCATGGTAAACATGCACTTAAGGCCCTTGTTGGCTTCGCCAATCAGCCAGCCTTGCGCACCTTCAAAGTTCATCACGCAGGTCGCAGACCCTTTGATGCCCATCTTGTGTTCGAGACCGCCACAGAACGCCGGGTTACGGCTGCCGTCTTCAAGGAACTTGGGTACCAGGAACAACGAAATCCCTTTGACGCTATCCGGCGCATCCGGCAGCTTGGCCAATACCAAGTGCAGAATGTTATCGACCAGATCGTGCTCGCCGCCGGTAATCCAGATCTTGGTCCCTGTGATGGCGTAGCTACCATCGGCCTGAGGTACTGCGCGAGTACGAATCAGGCTGAGATCGGTGCCGCACTGCGGCTCGGTCAGGCACATGGTGCCCGTCCATTCGCCACTGATCAGTTTCGGCAGATAACGTTCTTGTAGCTCGCGAGCGCCGTGGGCGGTCAGTGCATTAATGGCGCCGTGAGTCAGCCCCGGATACATGCCGAGTGACAGATTGGCCGAGCAGACCATCTCCTCAACCATCATGTTCAATACGCTTGGCAAGCCTTGGCCGCCAAACTCGGGGGTACAGGCCAAAGCGGTCCAGCCACCTTCGGCAAACTGCTTGTACGCCTGACGGAAACCGTCGGGAGCTTTCACCGACTTAGTTTCCGGGTCGTAATGGCAACCCTGTTTGTCGCCTGGCCCGTTGAGCGGTGCCAGTACGTTCTCCGCCAGCTTGGCGGCTTCTTCTAAAATGGCGCCACCGAGGTCGTTTCCGAACTCGCGCTGACTAGGCAGCGACTGCAAGGTGGCATAAGCGTCGAGCACCTCGTCAAAAACGAAACGCATATCTCGAAGGGGTGCGCGGTATTGGGTCATGTTGCTGAGTCCTCAAGCGGTACAAGTGGATACAAGCTATACACAAACTAACAATGTATAGCTTTTGTACAGCCTAAATCTGTAAGCGGCAAGCTATTTCTTGTACAGCCTGTACAAGCAATCAAAATCTAGCAAGAACCGAAGGCACACGAAAACCCCGCTACGCGAACGCAGCGGGGTCATTCAGAGGACATTAAGCAGCGGAACTAGGTATCCAGATGCCCGGCTAGAAACTGCTGCAGGCGGCGCTGCATCAAGCGCCCTTCGTTGCCCAGACACGCAATCGGCGAGCCACTGAGGCTCTCTTCTGCCAAATCAGCACCATCGCCAGCCATCACCAGCGGGCAATTTAATGCCAGCGCCAAGCGCGTAAGCACCTTCGGCAGGTCGTCACTGGGCGGCTGATTGGAGAACAGCACAAGCGCCTGGGGCTGCATCTTTTCGCAGATCAGGGTTAGCTCTTCGAGTGGCTGGCCGAGCCCGAGCACACTGACGGCGGTGTCTGCACTGCTGAGCAGCAGCCCAGCGACCAGCAGTTCAAGCTCACGGCAATGGCCCGGCAAAGCCGCAAGCAGCACTCGCTCCTCAACCTGGGTGCGCAACACTTGCAAGCGCTGCAGGGTGCGGGCGCGCAGAAAGGTGTCGAGAAACAGCCACTCGCTGGTCTGGCCATAGTCGTCCTGGCGCAGTAACAGCTCCTGCCACAGCGGCATCAGGATGTCCTGAAACACCACTGGTAACGGATAGCTGGAGAATACCTGACCATACAATTGATCCAGGCGCACCTCATCGAAGGCGCTGATAGCCCGGCGCATCTGAGCCTGCCACTCGCCCCACTCACTGGCGCTGACCTCTTCATAGATCGGCGAACTAGCAGACTTGATCGAGCTGCTTTTGGCGAGAATCTTACCGACCTTACTCACCGCTACGCCGCGCTCGATCCAGGCCAAGATGCTGCGCACCGACTCGATATCCACCTGCGAATAAAGACGATGGCCACTCTCGGTACGGGTTGGCTGGATTAGCCCATAACGGCGCTCCCACGCCCGCAGGGTTACCGGGTTGACGCCAGTCAGGCGCGCGACCTCACGAATAGGAAATAACTCTTCCTGCTTGAGGGCACTCGAAACCAGGGACGAAGCACCAACGAGATCGGACATGGGCAGATATCACAGAAAAATGTTGCGCGCATTGTAACTCAGCTACTTAGCGCATACTTTGTACAAAACCTATACAAAGGCTGAGCGCATGAATAAGCAACCTCACTGGCCACTCACTCTGTATTACGACGGTGATTGCCCGCTCTGCGCGCGCGAGATCCGACTGCTGCGCAAGCGCGCCAGCACCGAGCGCCTAAGCCTGATCGATATCAGCCAGAGTGACTTCCAGGCCGAAGCCACCGGTCACTCCAAAGAAACACTGCAGAACCGCCTGCATGCTCACTTCGCCGACGGCCAGTGGGTCACCGGCCTGGATGCAACATTGTGGAGCTGGCGCGCCGCGGGCCTTGATCGCTGGGCTGCACCGTTGACCTGGCCAGCACTGCGGCCCTTGCTGGAGTTCGGTTATAGACTGTTCTGCCGATTACGCCCTCACCTGACATGGCTGCCTCACCCGGATGCCAGCCAACGCTGCACAAACAATCAGTGCAATAGCAAAGACCCGCGCTGAGCCTGTCACCCCAGCGCAAGCCACAACCCTGGGTCAGGTTCAAGCAGCTCAGGCCTGCCGATGATTTCATCGTGGCTTTCCGGTTGCAGCAAAAGCATCTGGCGCATGCCACAGCGGCGCAGGCGCTCCTTAAGCAGCGCCAGTCCAGGCCAGAGCGGAAGCCCTGCTGCATACTCAAGGGTATGCACGGTGCCCGCGCGGAAAACCACCCGTACGCTATAACCACAACAGCGCAACGCCAGCACCTCGACACGGCTTACCCGCCCACACAGCACTGCAATGCTCAACTGCCAAGGCTTCATGTCGCCACACCTGTACAAGAAAACCTATCTTGTACACGATAAGGACAATTTATTTCAGCCTGCTTTTGTTCAGAATATCGATGCAGCTCAATGAAATAGGCGAAAAACCCAAAATAAGCCGAGTACACGCACAGCACGCATGGTTGTACAAAGAGCCATGCTGGTATAACTTTGATCTCGGTTCAGTCGAGGCCGCGTCTTACTGGTCAGGTATCCCGGCGCAGCGTCGCTGAACCCACCTTAACTACATCTGCGAGTCGACCATGAGCGTCAGCGCCGCCCCCATTTTGATCACCGGAGCCAGCCAGCGCATCGGCTTGTATTGCGCCGAACGCTTACTCGATGACGGTCACTCAATAATCGTCACCTACCGCAGCGAGCGCGAAGGCATCGAGCGCCTCAAGCAACGTGGTGCTTTGGCGCTACCGGCGGATTTTTCCAGCGAAGCCGGCATCTTGGCGTTTATCGATCAACTCAAGCAGCACACCGACAGCTTGCGCGCCATCGTGCACAACGCCTCCGACTGGCTGGCCGAAGTGCCTGGTGAAGAAGCTGAAGCCTTTATTCAGCTGTTCAACGTACACATGCTCGCGCCTTATCTGATTAACCTGCATTGCCAAACACTGCTTGAGCGCTCAACACCAGCCGACATCGTTCATATCAGTGACGATGTGGCCCGCAAAGGCAGCGCCAACCGCCCGGCCTATTGCGCCAGCAAAGCCGGACTCGACAGTTTGACCTTGTCATTTGCCGCCCGCTTCGCCCCACAGATTAAAGTCAACGGCATTGCTCCCGCGTTGATCATGTTCAACACGGACGATGACGCCGAATACCGCAACAAATCCCTAAAAAAATCAGCTCTGGGCATCGAGCCCGGCCCGCTGGTGATCTACCAAAGCTTGCGCTACCTGCTGGATAACCCTTACGTGACCGGCACTACACTGACTGTCAACGGCGGCCGCCATCTCAAATGAGCCTGGTCGCGAGGACCTTTGCAATGAACCCAGAAATGAACAATCACTACCGCGAAATCATCCTCGGTGTAGGTGAAAACCCAGAACGCGAAGGCCTCCTGGATACGCCTAAGCGCGCCGCCAAAGCTATGCAGTACCTGTGCAACGGCTACCACAAGAGCCTGGAAGAAGTGGTCAACGGCGCCCTGTTCGAGTCGGACAACGACGAAATGGTGATCGTCCGCGATATCGAGCTGTACTCGCTGTGCGAGCACCACATGCTGCCGTTCATTGGTAAAGCCCACGTGGCCTACATCCCGACCGGCAAAGTACTCGGCTTGTCCAAGGTCGCACGCATCGTCGACATGTTCGCTCGCCGCTTACAAATTCAGGAAAACCTGACCAAGCAGATTGCCGACGCTATCCAGCAGGTCACTAATGCCGCCGGCGTGGCTGTGGTGATCGAAGCCAAACACATGTGCATGATGATGCGCGGCGTGGAGAAGCAGAACTCGGTGATGACCTCCTCGGTGATGCTTGGTGCCTTCCGCGAATCCTGCAACACTCGTCACGAATTCCTGCAACTGATCGGACGGGGCAAATAATGCCTAGACTGGAACCTGGTATGGCGCGCATACGCGTCAAAGACCTGCGCCTGCGCACCTACATCGGCATCAAGGAAGAGGAGATCAACAACAAGCAGGACGTGTTGATCAACCTGACCATCCTCTACCCTGTCGCCGATGCCGTACGTGACAACGATATCGACCACGCACTGAATTACCGCACTATCACTAAAGCGGTAATTCGCCACGTCGAAGAAAATCGCTTTGCCCTGCTGGAGCGCATGACCCAAGAGATTCTTGACCTGGTCATGGTTAACGCCGCAGTGCGTTACGCAGAAGTAGAAGTGGATAAGTTACACGCACTGCGCTTCGCCGAGTCGGTGTCCATCACCCTCGCGGGTCATCGTTAAGTCAGCTGCACATTGCTATTCGCATGATTCCCGGCGCGCCCTGCGCCGGGGGCCGTTGCCGCACGTCAGGCATCCTTCTATCATCCCCGCCACGCCTCCCCTGCCTGTCTACAGAGAGCATCGCCATGACCGATCAACAACGTCTCGAACTTGAAGCCGCCGCTTTTCGCAGCTTGGTGCAACACCTGCGCTCACGCCCTGATGTGCAGAACATCGACATGATGAACCTCAGCGGCTTCTGCCGTAATTGTCTGTCCAAGTGGTTCAAGGCTGCAGCCGATGACACGGGCGTCGACCTCACCATGGATCAAGCACGCGAAGAGATTTACGGCATGCCGTATGCCGAGTGGAAGAGCCAATACCAGAAAGAAGCCAGCGCCGAACAGCAAGCGGCTTTTAATAAAGGAAAAGAGGCATGAGCGCCCTGAACGACTTTCGCGCCAGACTGCGCGGCGAGCACTTCACCTTCGCTGAGACGCTTGCGTTTATTGCCGAGCACTACCAGTACCAGCCCTGCACTTTCCACAACGGCGCCGTCGAAAACGCCGCCGGGCAGAACGAAGGCTCCTGCAAGACGCTTGGCCTGGCGCTGCTCGAAAGCCTGAGCCTAGAAGAAACCCTGCAGTGCTTTGGCGAGCACTATCGCAGCGTACTGGCTACGCCTAGCGACAATGATCACGGCAATATCCGCGCCCTGATGGACACCGGCCTGGCCGGCATACGTTTCGAGCAGCCATCGTTGCAACGCAAAATCTTGTAGTCACTCGCGCAAAAAATGGCCAGGAGCCATTTTTAACGTCGCGCAGCGACGGCCCGCAGGGTGCACGCCAGGGATGGCAGGCCATAGAAACTTGCACAACTGTCGGCAAAAGCTGACAGACATCACATTTGAATCGCTCTAAGCTGCGCGCCGTTAATCGCACAAGACCACTAGAAAACCTGCGTCGTGCAACGTCGCCAGTGCTCTTTTCGGTCTCCCGAACCTCCCTGGCTTGGAGTCGCTAGATGCAACAGTCCTTGGTATGGAAACCATGGCATAACCCTGGCGTGGAAAATCTGCGCCTGAACATCGATGAACACGGCATCGATGCCACCAGCCATTTGATGCAGAGCCTGCGCGGCAACAGCATTGCCGCCACTTACATGCTCAACTGTGATCCGCGCTGGCGCTTTCGCCGCTTGTGGCTAAAGGTCGATAACCATGGACAGCGCCACCTCAACCTCAAACGTGACATCCGTGGCAACTGGTTCCATAACGGTGAACAGCGCCCAGACCTCAGCGAATGCCAGCAGGTGATGCTCTCCGACTCGCCCTTCACCCACACCCCCGCATTGCAACGCTGCGCCCTGGAAATCGGAGAGAGCGCAGACATGCAGGTGGCCTACGTTGACCTGCTGACATTCAAGGTCGAGGCGCGCAGCCAGCGTTACCAACGCCTGCGCGAAGAACGCGGGCAAACCCTCTACCGCAGCGAATCACAGGGCCGGAAAAGCCGCGAACTGACCGTCGACGAACACGCGCTGCTGATCAAGGCCAGCGACCAGTTCCTGCGTTTGAGTTCAAGGGACCTCAAGCTGAATACCTGGGTCTGAGCAGCATGCAGACGGCAATACGCCTCGACTTAATCGAGGCGTATTGCGTTTACGGGCTTACTGGTCGTCGAGATAACGCTCCACATCCAATGCCGCCATGCAGCCAGCACCGGCGGAAGTAATGGCCTGACGGTAGACATGATCCGCTACATCGCCCGCAGCAAATACGCCCGGGATACTGGTGGCGGTGGCATTGCCCTCGCGCCCGCCGCTGACTACCAGATAGCCATCCTTGAGCGCCAACTGCCCCTCAAACAACGAGGTGTTCGGCGTATGGCCGATGGCGACGAACAGGCCATCGACAGTCAATTCAGTATGACTGCCATCGTTATTCTTCAGCCGCACGCCAGTCACGCCCATGTCGTCACCGAGCACTTCGTCCACTTCGGCATTGAGCTTGAGCACAATCTTGCCTTCGGCTATTCGCGCCTGCAGCTTGTCCTGCAGGATTTTTTCGGCGCGGAAGCTTTCGCGGCGGTGCACCAAGGTCACCTTGCTGGCGATATTAGCCAGGTACAGCGCCTCTTCTACTGCAGTGTTACCACCGCCGACCACCGCCACTTCGCGGTTACGGTAGAAAAACCCATCACAGGTGGCACAGGCCGAGACACCCTTACCCATAAAACGCTCTTCGCTGGGCAGCCCCAAGTAACGCGCGCTGGCACCGGTAGCAATGATCAACGCATCGCAGCTGTAGGTGCCGCTGTCGCCAAGCAAGGTAAACATCTTACCGGCCAGGTCCACGGCATTGATGTGGTCGTAGACAATCTCAGTTTCGAAGCGCTCGGCATGCTCCTGCATACGCTGCATCAGCGCAGGCCCGGTCAGGCCATGGACATCACCGGGCCAGTTATCCACCTCAGTGGTCGTGGTCAGTTGGCCGCCGGCTTGCAGGCCAGTGATCAGCAGCGGCTTGAGATTGGCCCGTGCGGCATACACCGCGGCGCTATAGCCGGCAGGGCCGGAACCCAGAATGATCACGCGGGCATGACGGTTGGTAGACATCAGCAATTCCTTCCGGCAATGCCGGCGACAATTTAAAGAGGGGCTCCAACAAACACCAGAGGCGGGTAATACAGTTGGAAACCCTACAAAGGGATGTTGCGCAGCCTATGCCCGACCACAGCAGGGCGGAAATATGCTTTACCAATGCAAGGCATAGACAAGCCCTATGGCCGGCCAGGCAATCGTTAGCGCACGTTGCATGCGCTTTCCCCTGACCCGCAAAGCCGGTAAGGTCGGCGCGACTTCACTCCCATGGAAACACTCCCATGTCTGCCCCCGTGCTAACTGGCCCGCAATACTTAAGCGAAGGCCTAAAACTGGTCTTGAGCCCTGGCTTGCGACTGTTCGTGCTGCTGCCCCTGAGCATCAACCTGCTGCTGTTTACCGCGCTGATTGGCGTGGCGGTGCAGCAGTTTGGCGGCTGGGTCGACACCTTTATGCCGAGCCTGCCGAGCTGGCTGAGCTTTCTTGAATATGTGTTGTGGCCGCTGTTTGTGGTGCTGGTGCTGCTGATGGTGTTTTTTACCTTCACTTTGCTGGCCAACATCATCGCCGCACCCTTTAACGGCTTTCTCGCGGAGAAGGTCGAAATAGTGGTGCGCGGCCAGGATGAATTTCCGCCGTTTAGCTGGGCTGAACTAATGGCCATGGTGCCGCGCACCCTGAGCCGCGAGATGCGCAAACTGGGCTACTTTCTGCCACGTGCCATCGCCCTGCTGATCCTGACCTTTATTCCGGTGCTCAACATCATCGCCGCACCGCTGTGGCTGCTGTTCGGCGTGTGGATGATGGCGATCCAATACATCGATTACCCCGCCGATAACAACAAGATGAGCTGGCAAGACATGCTCGCCTGGCTGCGCGAGAAGCGCTGGCAGAGCCTGGGCTTTGGCGGCATCACCTACGCGGCACTGCTGGTGCCAGGGCTGAATATCCTGATGATGCCGGCTGCAGTGGCCGGCGCCACGGTGTTCTGGGTGCATGAACGCCAGGAGCAGGCGCTAACGCCCGCTCCCTGAGTTCTACTGTGCAGGCTGACTGCGCTCAAGTACCGCGCGCAGCGCCTGCATGGATGCCTGGGATTCGCGCTCAATGCGCCGGCTTAGCAGCAGACGATTGGCTAGGCGCATCAGCCCGCCGTCGAAGCCGTACTCCAAAGTGCGCACGAACTCGCAACCACCCTCCACCGCTATGCACTCGTAGGTCAGCAACAGCCCTAGGCCGTGATCGCCACGCGCGCTGGCCTGCCAGCAGCGGGCAGGCTGATAGTCGAGCACGTCCCAGCGTAGATGACCGGTGCGTCCGCCGGCGTGGATGTCCTCCTCAAATACTTCGTCGGCGAGCAACGCGCCCTCGCGACCGTAGATGCGCAAGGATGATGGATGCCACTCAGGCCAATGCGCCGGAGCAGCGGCATAGCTCAGCACTGCGTCCGCCGGACGGGTAAGTCGAATGCGGTGCTGCTGACGGTTCTGCTGATAAGTGGGCTCCGGTTCCCAGTGCAGGGTGCCGTAGAGCCAGTCCATCAGTGGATGGACAATGCCGAAATTGCGCGAATGCATCAGCTCACGCCGATGGTGCAGCGCATGCAGGCGGCGCATCTGACGAATCCCCGGCAGCCGCGCAACGGGATGCTCAGCCGGCAGATGCTCGCAGGCGTGCACCACCTCATAGCTTATATATCCCAACAGCATGCTGCCGGCGAACAGCGCGGCGAGGTTGCCGTCGATATGGCTCAGCAACCACCAGACGCCCAGCAATGGCAGGCTATAGAGCACGATCAACCAGGCAGGAAAGAGGATCACCCGCCAATCGCGCAGCGTCTCGTAGCGCATTTGGCCTTCAACAAAGAAGCTGTGATGATCACCGGTATGGCGCTTGTAGAACAGCTGGCCGAAGCGCGTCTTGTTGTGCCCCAGGCGCTTATGCACCTGATACTCGCCCCAGCTAAAAAACACCAAGCTCAGCGGCACCAGCAGCCACTCCCAGAGCGCTACCGCATCCAGGGTGTGCCACAGCAGGCCCACGCAGGTAAGACCGTAGGCCAGCACAAAGGCGGCATGCAGCCAGGGGTTGTACAGCGGATGAATGGCATCCCGATAACGTGCGCGGAAAGCCTGGGCATTGTCGTTGTTATAAGCCACGGTGGTACTCCTGTGCGGATTGACAGCAGTCTAGGCGCGGCTAGATCATTCGGATAATGGATATTTTAAAAGAGCATTATTCTTGATAGCGAATTTACGTCAGCTCGATCTCAACCTGTTGCTGGTCTTCGATGCGCTGATGCAGGAAGGCAACTTGACCCGCGCCGCCGAGCGCCTGCACCTGAGCCAGTCGACGGTAAGCAATGCCCTCGCCCGCCTGCGCCAACAACTGGGTGAAGAACTGTTCCTGCGCACCGCCCGCGGCATGACGCCCACCGCTCGCGCTCATTCCTTGTATGTACCCGTGCGCCAGGCCCTGCGCTTGCTGCAGACCGGACTGGGCCCTGCTGAGCCGTTTGATCCGCAAACGGCGCACGCCTTCAGCCTGTCCCTCAACGACTATGCCCAGGCCGCGCTGCTGCCCATGTTGCAGGCGCATCTGGCGCGCAGCGCTCCCCAGGTCGAGCTGCTGGTGCAAGCCGATGATGCCGACAGCCTGGTGCAGCGACTGGAAAGCGGCGCGCTGGATTTGGCCATCGACTACCTGCACTTCGATTCACCCGACCTGCACTACGCGCCGCTGCGTGAAGAACCGCTGGTGGCAATCGGCCGCGCCGGGCACCCGGCCTTTGCCGGCGGGCTGAGCCTGGAGGATTACCAACAGGCCCGGCATATCACGGTGACGCCGCGCGCCGGGCGTGGCTCGCCGCTGGAAATCGTCCTCGGCTCGGCCAGGGTGCGCCGGCAGGCGGCGCTGCATTTGCCCAACTATTTGCCGATCCCGGCCATCGTGGCCCAGACCGACCTGCTCGGCACCGTGCCCGCGCGCCTGGCCGAGGCTTTTGCCCCGGTGCATGCGTTGGAAATTGCAGCGCTGCCCTTCGATATGCCACCCGTGCAGGTCAGCCTGATATGGCATCACCAGCAGCATCTCGACTCGGCGCACACCTGGCTGCGCCAGCAACTGATCGAACTGCTCGACTGAAATGCAAACGCAATCAAAGCGTCACAGTCGCTATATAACAGCAGCGGACACAGCTGCAATGAACACAGCTTCTCTGCATATCACGCTGATCAGCGCCATGCTGCCTGAGCAAGAGTTACCGGCCGGCAGAACCCAGTATTGACATGAACCGCTGTGGGAGGCGCTTTAGCGGCGAGCGTTCCACCGCTGTTGCCGCGGCTACGGCAGTAGAAAGGTAGGGCCGCACCCGGCGGGTCTGCGGCATTCACCACATCCCTGTGGATCGCGAAGCAGAATGCCAGAGCCGAAAATCCCGCCTACAACAGCACATCCAGACGCTTGATCAGCCGCACGTCCTGCGCACTGATCACTGCGCCGTAGGCCAACACTTCCACACCGGCACTCACCGCCTCACGCAGCGCGGCGGCATAGGCTGGGTCGATTTCCTCGGCCGGACGCACCGCCTCGATATCGCTCAAATTGACGCAATACAGTTGCACCGCACGCACCCCTTCACGGGCCAACGCAGCCAGTTCGCGCAGGTGCTTGCTGCCGCGTTCGGTGCGCGCATCGGGAAAGGCGGCAACACGAGTGTCGGCAAACCCCAGGGTGACGCTCTTAACTTCGATGAACGCCGGCCCCTCTGGATAGTCCAGGCGAAAGTCGATACGGCTGCGCTCCTGGCCATACGGCACTTCGCGCTTGAGGTTAGTAAACCCATTTAGCTCGGCAATTAACCCGGCGCGCAGCGCTTCTTCCACCAGCGCATTGGCCCGGGCGGTGTTGATCACCGCGAGGCGCCCATGGGGTGTTTCGCCAATTTCCCAGGTGCCCGGCAACTTGCGCTTGGGGTCGTTGCTGCGGCTAAACCAGATGCGCGCGCCGTCGCTCATGCAGTTGAGCATCGAGCCGGTATTGGCGCAGTGGATGGTCAGCAACTCGCCACTTGCGGTCTCTATATCAGCGAGAAAACGCTTATAGCGGCGCAGCAGCCGCCCCTCTTCCAGCGGCGGATCAAACTCCATGGGGCTTCCAGGTTTTTAGGCCACGGGCAATGCGGTCAACCGCCTGCTGCAGGCGCGGCAAGTCCTGCGTGTAGGAAAAGCGCACATGCTGAGTGGCCAGGTAGCGACCGAAATCCAGGCCAGGGGTAAAGGCCACATGCTCGGTTTCGAGGAAGTGCTGGCAGAAGGCAAAGGCATCACCGCCAAAGGCGCTGATGTCGGCATATAAATAGAAAGCGCCTTCCGGCTCCACGGCGATTTTGAAGCCTAAGTCGCGCAGCGCCGGCAAGAGGAAGTCGCGGCGACGTTGGAATTCGTGGCGACGCTGCTCGAGGATCTCTAGGGTCTGCGGCGCAAAGCATGCCAGCGCGGCGTGCTGGGCCATGCTTGGCGCGCTGATATAGAGGTTCTGCGCCAGTTTCTCCAGCTCCGGCACGGCGGCCGGGGGCGCGACTAACCAGCCGAGACGCCAGCCGGTCATGCCGAAGTATTTAGAGAAGCTGTTGAGCACAAAGGCCTCGTCGTCGACTTCTAATACACTGGCGGCATCTACACCGTAGGTCAGGCCGTGGTAGATCTCATCCACCACCAAATGCCCGCCACGCGCTTTCAGCGCCTGGGATAGGCCGCCCAGCTCATCACGGCTGAGCAAGGTGCCGGTCGGGTTCGCCGGGGATGCCACCAATGCACCAACACTGCCCTGATCCCAATAACGCGCCACCAAGTCGGGGGTCAGCTGATAACGCACCTCAGGACCTACCGGCACCAGCTGCGCGGCACCCTCGACCAACCTTAGGAAGTGCCGGTTACAGGGGTAACCCGGATCAGCCAGCAACCAGTGTTTGCCGGGATCAACCAGCAGGCTGGTGGCCAGCAGCAAAGCGCCCGAGCCACCGGGGGTAATCAGGATGCGTTGCGGGTCGATATTCAGGCGATAACGCTCGGCGTAGAAGCCTGAAATCGCTTCGCGCAGGGCCGGCAAACCGCGCGCGGCGGTATAACGGGTATGCCCATTGGCCAGTGCGGCCTGCCCGGCGGCGACAATCGGCGCGGCCGTAGTGAAGTCTGGCTCGCCGATTTCCAGGTGAATCACATCATGACCATCAGCCTGTAATTGATTGGCCCGGGCCAGCAGCGCCATCACGTGAAAGGGTTCTATGGCGCGGCTGCGCGCACTGTAGGACTGGGCCATGGTGCTGCCTTGATCTGAATTAAGAGGCGGATTCTAAAGCATACCCGACACGGCTTCGACAACCGGGAGTGGCGCGGGGTGAGTTGTTCTGGTAAGTTCGCCCGCTTTACAGCCGCAGGGCCGAATAAAATCGGTAAGGGACACCGTCCTGCGCAGTGGATTAGAAGAGTGAGAGGCGGTCATCCATGCCCACCAAAGCAAAAGCAAAAAGCAGCCAACTGATTCGTGGTTTTGAGCCCTACAAAGAAACAAAGGGCGAGGAATACATGAGTGAGCCGATGCGCGCCCACTTCACCGGCATCCTTAACAAGTGGAAGCTGGAATTGATGCAGGAAGTTGATCGTACTGTGCACCACATGCAGGACGAAGCAGCTAATTTCCCTGATCCAGCGGACCGTGCCAGCCAGGAAGAAGAATTCAGCCTGGAACTACGCGCCCGTGATCGTGAACGCAAGCTGATCAAGAAGATCGATCAGACCATGCAACTGATTGAAGACAACGACTACGGCTGGTGCGATTCCTGCGGCGTAGAAATCGGCATCCGCCGACTTGAAGCCCGCCCTACTGCGACCTTGTGCATTGACTGCAAGACGCTGGCGGAAATCAAGGAAAAACAGGTCGGTTCCTGACCTAACCCAAGGGGTGCTTCGGCACCCCTTGTTGTTTCTGTCTTTTATTATGCGCAGCACCGTATGAACCCACCTGCCTATATCGGCCGCTTCGCCCCCACCCCCAGCGGTTACCTGCACTTCGGCTCACTGGTCGCGGCGCTTGCGTCCTATCTTGATGCGCGTGCGGTAAACGGCCGCTGGCTGCTGCGCATGGAAGACCTCGACCCGCCGCGTGAAGTGGCAGGCGCCCAAGCAGCCATCCTAAACGCGCTGGAGAGCTACGGTTTCGAGTGGGATGGCGAACTGGTGCGCCAAAGTGAACGCCATGACCACTACGCCACGCTGGTCGAGCGCTTGCTCAGCCAAGGCCTGGCCTACGCTTGCACCTGCTCGCGCAAGCAGCTGGAAGGCAGCCAGGGTATCTATCCCGGTAACTGCCGCAATGCGGGCCATAGCGTTGTGGACGCGGCGATTCGCCTGCGTGTGCCTGAGCTGGTCTATCACTTTAACGACCGCGTACAAGGCGATTATCGTCAGCACCTTGGTCGTGAAGGTGGTGACTTTATTATTCGTCGCCGCGATGGTTTGTTTGCCTACCAGCTGGCGGTGGTGCTCGATGATGCCTGGCAGGGCGTGACCGATATTGTCCGCGGCGCCGATCTGCTCGACTCCACCCCGCGTCAGCTGTACCTGCAGGAGCTACTTGGTTTTTCGCAGCCGCGCTACCTGCATGTGCCGCTGATTACTCAGCCGGATGGCCACAAGCTGGGCAAATCTTACCGCTCGCCCCCGTTACCGGCCGATCAGGCCAGCCTGCTGTTGATCCGCGCCCTGCGCGCACTCGGCCAGCGAGTGCCGGACGACGCCAGTTACGGCCAGCCCGCTGAGCTGCTGCGTTGGGCCAGCGAGCACTGGGACGCCACGCGCATTCCACGCAGCCTAAGCCTGGCCGAAGCACAACTTCGCTAAGAGCCATCGACGACCTGCTACGCGTCGGCCCTGCTGACTTACACCTATGTCCGCTAGCGAACAGAGCTCACCTGGGCGCTGCTGTAGGGTAGTGATAATGCTGCGACAGCATTCTTCCCGATGGTGCAGGTTCATCCCGGCCATCACGGCACCCGGGGCTTGGCTGTTGGCCGACCATAACGGCCGATACGCAAAACCAGCACGACGAAGTAACAGGGGCACAGCAATCGTGACTTCGTAGGTCCGCTGTCGCGGTCTATCAGATGGGTTTCGTTTATCGGCACCCGTCGCGCACGCCAATGATGGCTGGAACCGCGCCCCATGACCTCAGTCTTCACCGCTTTATTCAGCCGTGCTGCCTCCTCGCCATGGCGCGATCACACCCCGGTGCGCGAAGAATTGTTCGGCATCGAACGCCTCGAACAACACGCCAGCACCTTGGCTGCTGCGCAAACGGTCAGCGCCCATCCGCCGCGGGTGCTGTCCCTGCATAGGCGCCTGAACGACAACGCCAAGGTGCTGCTGGCCGTCTATCGCGCCAGCGCGGCCGAACTGGCCAACGGGCGTGGCGTAGTACCGGCGGCAGAATGGCTGTTGGACAACTACCACTTAGTGGAAGAGCAGATCCGCGAAATACGCGATGACCTGCCACCCGGTTATTACCGCCAACTACCAAAACTGGCCGCAGGACCCTTTGCCGGCTACCCACGGGTACTCGGCCTGGCCTGGGCGTTTATCGCCCACACCGATAGCCACTTCGACCCGGAGATCCTGCAGCGCTATCTAACCGCCTATCAGCAGGTGCAGCCCCTGACCATTGGCGAGTTGTGGGCCGTAGCGATCACCCTACGCATTGTGCTGATCGAAAACCTACGCCGTCTGGCCGATCAAATTAGCCTCGGGCTCAGCGCGCGCGAAGAGGCCGATGCCCTGGCCAATCGCTTGCTAGAGAAAGGCGCGGCGCATGATCTGACGGATAAGGAACTCAACATACGTTCACGCACGGCCTTGAACGAGTCGTTTGCCGCGCAATTGGCCAAGCGCCTGCGCGACCACGACCCGCTCACCACGCCGACGCTGGGCTGGCTGGAAGAACGCCTTGGTGCCCAAGGCAGCAATATCGATGAGGTGGTGCAGCACGCCCAGCAACGTCAGGGGGCGTCCAACCTTAGCGTACGCAATATCATCAACAGCATGCGCCTAATCTCCTCCATCGACTGGGCGCTGCTGTTTGAGAGTGTCAGCCTGGTTGATGCACGCCTGGCCGCCGGCAGCGACTTTGCCGCGATGGACTTCGCCACCCGCAACCTGTACCGCAGCGCCATTGAACAACTGGCCCGCGGCAGCGCCTGCACCGAGCTGGAGGTTGCCGAACAGGCCCTGCAGGCCGCGCATCAGGCGCATGCCCGCCACGCGGATGACGATGACCCACGCCTCAGCGACCCCGGCTACCACTTGATCGCCGAGGGTCGCCTGGCCCTGGAGCAACGCATCGACTTTCGCCCACCGCTGCGCCTGCGCATCAGCCGGGGCCATATCCGCCTCGGGATGCCCGGCTATGTGGCCGCGATCGTCAGCCTGGCCTGCTTGCTGCTCGGCCTGGCGTTATATGTGTTGGCCGGCCAGGGCGTCAGTGCCGGCTGGCTGCTCGCGCTTGGTTTGCTGGGTTTTCTGCCGGCCAGCGAAGTGGCCACCGCGCTGGTCAACCGTGCGGTCAGTGCCAACTTCGGCGCCATGGGCTTGCCGGGCCTGGAACTGATTGACGGCGTACCCAGCCGCCTGCGCACGCTGATTGCGGTACCGACCCTATTGGGCAGCGAGGCCGACCTGCTGGAACAAATCGAACGCCTGGAAGTGCATCACCTCTCCGGCGACGGCGGCGACCTCACCTTCGCCCTACTTACCGACGGTCTGGATGCTGCGCAGGAGCAGTTGCCCGGCGACGCAGCCTTGCTGCAACTGGCCAGCCACGCCATTGGCCAGCTCAACCTACGCTATGGGCCGGGCGTGGCCGGTAGCCGTTTCCTGCTGCTGCACCGGCGCCGTCAGTTCAACCCCAGCGAAAACGTCTGGATGGGCTGGGAGCGCAAACGCGGCAAGCTGCACGAGCTCAACCGTTTGCTGCGCGGTGCCGACGACACCAGCTTTATCCCGGTGCCGGGGCTGACCCAACGCGTGCCCGCCGCCGTGCGTTATGTCATCACCCTGGATGCCGACACCCGCCTACCGCGCGATGCGGCCCTACGCTTGATCGGCAAAATGGCTCACCCGCTGAATCAACCTCGCTTTAGTCAGCGGCTGCAGCGGGTAGTCGGCGGTTACGCAATTTTGCAGCCACGGGTGACGCCTTCGCTGCCCTTGCAACGCGAAGGGTCGCTGTATCAAAAGGTATTTTCCAGCCCCGGCGGCATGGACCCCTACGCCGCTGCCGTGTCCGACGTTTACCAAGACCTGTTCGGCGAAGGCTCCTTTACCGGCAAAGGCATCTACGACATTGATGCCTTCGAGGCGTCACTGGCCGGACGAGTGACGGAAAACAGCATGCTTAGCCATGACCTGTTTGAGGGCGTCTTCGCCCGCGCCGGACTGGCCTCGGATATCGAAGTGGTCGAAGAATTCCCTTCGCGTTACGACGTTGCCAGCAAGCGCCAACACCGCTGGACCCGTGGCGACTGGCAACTGTTGCCGTGGCTTCTCGGGCCATTCAGAGGCGCGCGTGCACTCCCGAGCAGCGGCCGCTGGAAGATGCTCGATAACCTGCGCCGCTCTGTGTTGGCGCCGGCCACCCTCGCGGCGCTGGCCGTGAGCTGGCTGCTGCCGCTGCCCGCCGCGCTGACCGCCAGCCTATTGCTGGTCGCCAGCCTGCTGATCCCCGCCCTACTGCCACTGTGCTTCGGCCTGCTGCCCGCGCGCGCCGGTATTCGCTGGCGCAGCCACCTGGCCAAGCTGCGCGATGACCTACTGCTGGCCCTGCTGCAAAGCGCGCTAACCCTGACCTTTCTCGCTGACCAGAGCTGGCGCATGCTCGATGCCATCAGCCGCACCCTATCCCGCCTGCTGATCAGCCGCCGCCACCTGTTGGAATGGACCACCGCCGCGCAAACCGCGATCAGCCCACGGCTAAAACTGCTGGGCTTCTACCGCGGCATGCTCGGCGGCACGTTGCTCGGCCTGCTGCTGTGCGGCCTAGCCCTGGCATGGTCGCCGGCGAGCTGGCTGGTGCTGCTGCCGTTCGCTCTGCTTTGGCTCAGCGCACCGGCGATTGCTTTGCAGGTTAGCCGTTCGCCGCGGGTGGCCAAACGCCTGCTGGTCGACCCGGCAAAAACCACTGAGCTACGCCTGATTGCGCGGCGCACCTGGCGCTTCTTCGAAACCTTCGTCAACGCGGCGGAAAATCAACTGCCGCCGGATAATTTCCAAGAAGACCCGAAACCCGTCATTGCCCACCGCACCTCGCCAACCAATATGGGCCTGTACCTGTTGTGCGTTGTTGCAGCCCGCGACTTTGGCTGGGCCGGCACTCAGCGCTGCCTCGCCCGCCTGCAAGCGACCCTGGCGGTAATGGCGCAATTGCAGCGCCACCGCGGGCACTTCTTTAACTGGTACGACACCCAGGATTTACGGCCGCTGGCCCCGATCTATGTGTCCTCCGTGGACAGCGGCAACTTAGCCGGCCACTTGCTCGTAGTCGCCAATGCCTGCGAAGAATGGCTCCAAGCGCCCGTCAGCAGCGATGCGCGCCAAGGCCTGCACGACACCCTGCAACTGGCCAGCGCCGCATTGGCCACCCTGCCGTTAAGTCGCAGTGAGCGAGGCCAGCAACTGCATGAGCTACTGCTGCAGATCGACGTCGCGCTAAGCGGTGTTCAACCCCTGAGCGGCCTGTTCCCCGTCTTGCTGCGGCTGAGCGATAAAGCCGCCCAACTCGCCGGAGGCAACGGCCCACTCGACAGCGATGACCACGTTGCCGACCTGTTGTTCTGGCTGCAAGCCCTGAGCCAAGCCCTGGCCGATCTGCAGCACGATGCACAACTGAGCGACGCCGAGCGCACGGACCTGCAACAACGCTTGCGCGCCGTCGCCGAGCAGGCGCGCAGCATGGCCCTGGCCATGGATTTCGCCTTCTTACTGGAGCCTGAACGCAAACTGCTGTCGATCGGCTTCTGCCTGAGCGACAACAGCCTGGACAGCAGCTGCTATGACCTGCTCGCCTCCGAAGCACGCCTGGCCAGCCTGTTCGCCATTGCCAAGGGCGATGTCAGCACCCGCCACTGGTTTCGTCTGGGCCGCACCGCGACACCGCTGGGCAACGGCTCGGCGCTGATTTCTTGGTCAGGCTCGATGTTCGAGTACCTGATGCCGTCACTGGTGATGCGCGCGCCGGCTGGCAGCCTGTTGGAGCAGACCAACCGTTTAGTGGTGGCGCGCCAAGCCGAATACGGAAATACCTTGGGCATTCCCTGGGGCATCTCCGAGTCGGCTTATAACGCCCGCGACCTGGAGCTGACCTACCAGTATTCGAACTTCGGCGTACCGGGCCTGGGCCTCAAACGCGGCTTATCAGCCAACCGCGTGATTGCCCCGTACGCCACTGGGCTGGCGACCATGGCCGATCCACAGGCCGCGCTGGCCAACTATCAACGCTTGGCCAAGATGGGCGCACTGGGGCGCTATGGCTACTACGAAGCGCTGGACTTCACCCCTAAGCGCCTGCCGGATGACCAACCCTACGCCATCGTGCGCAACTTTATGGCCCACCATCAGGGCATGAGCATTGTCGCCATTGCGAACACCCTGCATGACGGCCAGATGCGCGCGCGCTTTCACCGTGAACCGATGATTCAAGCTTGCGAACTGTTGCTCCAAGAACGCATGCCGCGCAATGTCGCGGTCGCCCACCCACGCGCCGAGGAAGTCGACGCCTGCGCCACAGAGGGCGATTGCGGCCAGCCTAGCGAACGCCGACTCAACCACTTCAGCGATAACCCACCGACCACCCACCTGCTCAGCAACGGTCGTTACAGCGTGATGCTCACCGCCAGTGGCGCGGGCTACAGCCGCTGGCGCGACATTGCCATCACCCGCTGGCAGGAAGACAGCACCCGCGACCACCATGGTTCATTCATCTTCCTCTGGGACACGCAGAACGACAGTCACTGGTCCCTTGGTGCGCAACCCAGCAGTGACATGCCCTACAACGAAGTGGTGTTCGCCGAGGACTACGCCAGCTACAGCCGCCAAGACGGCAACCTCAGTACCACCCTAGAAATCTTGGTATCCGGCGAAGATGACGGTGAAGTGCGCCGCGTCTCGCTGACTAACAGCGGCCGGGTGGCGCGAGAAATAGAACTGACCTCCTATGCCGAACTGGTGCTGGCCAGCGCCGCCAGCGACAACGCTCACCCGGCGTTTTCCAAACTGTTTGTGGTCACCGAATACCTGCCCGCCTTTGCCGCACTGATTGCCACGCGCCGGCCGCGTAGCGCCAGTGAACAGCCAATCTGGGCCGCGCACTTTGCCGTGGTCGAAGGTCAACTGAGCGCCGTGCCGCAGTATGAGTCCGACCGGGCACGCTTTCTCGGGCGCAGTTGCGCGCTGCATGCGGCGGCGGTCATCCGCCGGGGCCAGCACCTGTCCAACACCGTTGGCACGGTGCTCGACCCGATCTTCTCGCTGCGCCAGCGTGTGCTGGTTGGCCCAGGAAAAATCGCCCGCGTGGCGTTCTGGACGCTGGTGGCGCCCTCGCGTGAGGAGTTGCTCGACCTGATCGACAAGCACCATGACCGCAGCGCCTTTGAGCGGGCAAAAACGCTGGCCTGGACCCAAGCCCAGGTGGAACTGCGTCACCTTGATATGCACGCCGCCGAAGCCGCCGACTTTCAGTGCTTGGCGGCACCCATCCTCTATGCCGACTCACGCTTTCGCGCACCGGCTGCCAGCCTGCTACGCGGTTTAGGGAGCCAGGACGGGCTGTGGTCACAGGGGATTTCCGGCGACCTGCCGATTGTGCTGCTGCGCATCGCCGACGCCGAAGACATCGCTCAGGTAAGGCAGCTGCTGCGCGCCCACGAGTACTGGCGGATGAAGCGCCTGGCAGTGGACTTGGTAATCATCAACGAGCATGCCTCCTCCTACCTGCAGGATTTGCAAGTGGCCATCGAGACGGCCGTGCGCAGCAGCCAATCACGCCCACGTTTTGCCACCGAACTGGCGCAGGGCTCGGTGTTTGTATTGCGCGCCGACTTGCTCACGGGTGAATTCCGCGAGCGCTTGCAAGCGGTGGCACGGGTGCTGCTAGTGGCGCATCGCGGGCCGGTGTCCGAACAGCTGGCGCGGATTCAACCCATCACCCCACCGCTGCCAGCCAGCGCCGGCAATCAACATGCAGAGCACATCGCCGTGCACCGCGCGCAGCCGCTGCCTGACCTGCTGGAGTTTGACAATGGCCTGGGTGGCTTCGACCTGGATGGCCGCGAGTACGTGGTGCACCTAGACGCCTGGAGCAATACCCCGGCGCCGTGGATCAATGTGATCGCCAATGCGCAGTTCGGTTTTCAGGTCTCGGCTGAAGGCAGCGGCTACACCTGGGCCGACAATAGCCGGGAGAATCAGCTCACGCCTTGGTCCAACGACCCGGTCAGCGATCCACCCGGCGAAGCCTTGTATGTGCGCGACGAAGACAGCCTGGCGCTCTACAGCCCCACAGCCCAACCGCTGCGTGACAGCGGCCACTACGAAGCCCGCCACGGCTTTGGCTACAGCCGTTTCAGCCACCAGGCCGGTGGCATCGCCATGGAATTGCTGCAGTACGTGCCGTTGCATGACCCGATCAAAATTTCTCGGCTGACCCTGCGCAACCTCTCCGACCGCCCACGGCGGCTAAGCGTTAGCGCCTATGCCGAGTGGGTACTCGGCACCACACGGGCGGCCAGCGCAGCGTTTATCGTCAGCCGGCAGGACGCCGCCACGGGGGCGATCCTGGTACGCAACCGCTGGAGCATTGCCTTCGCCGGGCGCAGCGCTTTCAGCGACCTGGGCGGTCAGCAGAGCAGTTGGACCGCCGACCGCTGCGAGTTTATCGGGCGCAATGGCAGCCTCGCGCAACCGGCGGCCCTCGCCCGGCAAACAGCGCTTAGCGGCAATCTGGGTGCCGGGCTCGACCCCTGCACGGCACTGCAATGCGAGCTGGAACTGCAGCCTGGAGAAAGCACCGAAGTGCTCTGGCTACTCGGCCAATGCACCAGCGAACAGAAGGCCAGCGCCTTGATTAAACGCTACCGCCAGGCCGACCTGGACGCCGTACTGGCAGAAGTGCAGGCGCACTGGCAGCAGCTATTGGGCGCCGTACAAGTGCAGACCCCAAGCCGCGCCATGGACATCATGCTCAATGGCTGGCTGCTCTATCAAACTCTGGCGTGCCGTATCTGGGCGCGCTCGGCGTTCTACCAAGCCAGCGGCGCCTATGGCTTCCGCGACCAGTTGCAGGACGGCATGGCCCTGACGTTCGCCAGCCCAGAAATGACCCGCCGGCATATTCTGCGCGCCGCCAGCCGTCAGTTTATTGAAGGCGATGTGCAGCACTGGTGGCTGCCGCATTCCGGTCAGGGCGTGCGCACGCGCATCTCCGATGATCGCGTGTGGCTGGCCTATGCCACGGCCCAATACATCCAGAGCACGGCCGATACGGTGATTCTCGATGAGCCAGTGGATTTTCTTGAAGGCCCACAACTGGCGGCCGCCGAGCACGATGCATTCTTCCAACCCATGCAAGCGGATGCGCCCGCCTCGCTGTTTGAGCACTGCGCCCGCGGCCTGGACCAATGCCTGCAACTGACTGGCGAACTGGGTCTGCCGCTGATGGGTGGCGGTGACTGGAACGACGGCATGAACCGCGTTGGCGAACACGGCAAAGGCGAAAGCGTCTGGCTGGGTTGGCTGCTGCTGCGCACCATCGCCCTGTTTGCGCCCTATGCCGAGGTGCATGACAGCGCCCGCGCGGCACGTTGGCAGGCGCACGCCGAGGCACTGCGTAACGCGCTGCAAGCGCATGCCTGGGACGGCCAGTGGTACCGCCGCGCGACCTTCGATGACGGCACCTGGCTCGGCTCAGCACAGAACACGGAGTGCCAGATCGACTCCATTGCTCAATCCTGGGCGGTATTGTCCGAGGGTGCCGACCCAGTGCGCGCGAATATGGCCATGGCCTCATTGCAGCGCCAGCTGGTTCGCGAGGACGACGGCATCGCCCTGCTGTTCACCCCACCCTTCGACACAACCCCGCTGGAGCCCGGTTATATCAAGGGCTACCCGCCAGGCCTGCGCGAAAACGGCGGGCAATACAGCCACGCGGCGATGTGGGCGATTCTGGCCTACTGCCGGCTCGGCTCAGCGCAGCAGGCCTTCGCCCTGTTTGATCTGGTCAACCCGATCAACCACAGCCTTAACCCTGAGGCTAGCCAACGCTACAAGGTCGAACCCTATGTGCTCGCGGCCGATGTTTACGCGGTGGCGCCGCATATCGGCCGTGGCGGCTGGACCTGGTACACCGGTGCCGCCGGTTGGATGTACCGCGCCGGCATTGAGGGGATTCTCGGCATTCGCCGTGAAGGTGATTGGCTGCTGCTCGAACCGTGCATCCCAGCCGACTGGCCGGGCTTCAGCGCGTGTATCCGTCTGGGTGACAGCCGTTACCAGATTGAGCTGAGTAACCCGGCGCAGCGTAGCCAGGGCATACGCCAGGCCTGGCTGGACGAGCAAGTACTCGACTGCACACAAGGGCACATCAAGGTAGCGCTGGACGGGGCTGCGCATCAGTTGCGCGTCGAGCTGTAGCAGATGGTTTTTTCAACGATCAGCTTGGTCGAGCGGGACAAGCTCGGCCATTAGCTCGGCCAGTTCATCACAGCCACTTTGCACAGCCACTTGGGCAGCGGCGCAAATGCCGCGGTAGCGTTGCAGTACCTGCTCGCCGGTGGCGGTGAGCTGGGTGCCACCGCCGTGCTTGCCACCGGCCAGGGTGCTGACCAGTGGCTGCTTAAAACTACGGTTCATGGTTTCCACCAGCAGCCAGGCGCGCCGGTAAGACATGCCCAAAGCACGTGCAGCCGCGCTGATCGAGCCATGCTCAGCAATCGCCGCCAGCAGCTCGGCCTTGCCGGGGCCGATGGCAATATCGCTGCCGTTATGCAGGCGGATTTTCAGATCAAGACGATACATGCGCTGACCACAACGAGGGATTCGCTGCGCAGCCTAACGCCTGATCAGATCAGGTGGAAGGTTCGACGCAACCGGTAGGAGCGGCGGGGACGCCGAGTTCATGCCCGCGATGCTTTGCTGTCGACATCGATTCGCGGGCAAGTCCGCTCCGACAAAGGTTACGCATGTTGGCATGGCAGCTTTAAATTATGCCCATTACGAGCAGCACCACCAGCACAATCACCACTACGCCCAAACCGCCCGTAGGCCCGTAACCCCAGCTTTTGCTGTGTGGCCAAGCGGGTATGGCGCCGATCAATAACAGCACCAGCACGATCAATAGAATAGTACCCAGGCTCATGGCGTTCTCCTTGATGAGTCACTGCAGCACGCCGGAACATCAGGTGCCAAGATGGCACCCAAGCGTCGCATCATCCTGCGCGCGAAAATGGCCCGTGTCGGTGCGCTATCGAACCCATGAGCGTTGCGCTATTCGGCGGCCAATGCGCCATCCACAATCTGCTGCGCCTCACTGAAGATGCGCTGCAAGTGCGCTTCATCGCGGAAGCTTTCGGCGTAGATCTTGTAGATATCTTCAGTGCCCGACGGCCGCGCGGCGAACCAGCCGCCGTCGCTGATCACCTTGATCCCGCCAATCGCCGCGCCGTTACCTGGTGCCTTATCCAGCACCTGGATGATGGCATCGCCGGCCAGTTCACGGCTGCTGATTTGTGCGGGCGAGAGTTTGCCCAAGGCCTTCTTCTGCGCGGGTGTCGCGGGCGCATCAACGCGGTCGGCGTAGATCGCGCCGAACTCATCGCTCAGGCCTTGGTACAACTCGCCAGGGTCGCGCCCGCAAACCGCAGTCATTTCTGCCGAGAGCAGCGCCAGGGCGATGCCGTCCTTATCGGTGGTCCAGACCCGACCATCACGGCGTAGGAAGGTCGCACCGGCGCTTTCCTCACCGCCAAAGCCCAGGGAGCCATCGAACAGGCCGCTGGCAAACCATTTAAAGCCCACCGGCACTTCCTGTATTGGCCGGCCCAGGCGCTGGCTAACGCGGTCGATCATCGCGCTGCTGACCAGGGTCTTGCCCACCGCCGCGGTGGCGCTCCACTGTGGACGATGCTGGAACAGGTAATCGATGGCCACGCTGAGGAAGTGGTTGGCCGGCAACAAGCCGACACTCGGCGCGACGATGCCGTGACGGTCGTAATCGGTGTCGCAGGCAAAGGCGATGTCGTAACCGTTTTTCAAGCTGATGAGGCGCTGCATGGCATGGCTGGAGGATGGGTCCATGCGGATCTGCCCATCCCAGTCCAGGCTCATAAAGGCAAACTGCGGGTCGATGGTCTGGCTTACTACGTCCAGATTAAGGCCGTACTGCTCGGCAATCCGCCCCCAGTAATGCACGCCTGCACCGCCCAGCGGATCGACGCCCAGGTGCAAGCCAGCGGCGCGAATTGGGGCAAAGTCGATGACGTTGCCCAGGTCATTCACATAGGCACTGAGGTAATCGTACTCATGCACATTGGCGGCCTGGCGCGCCTGCGCCAGGGGCATGCGCTTAACCTCACGCAAGCCACCTTCAAGCAGCGCGTTGGCACGGTTCTGCACCCAGCTGGTGATGTCGCTGTCGGCTGGGCCGCCGTTAGTGGGGTTGTACTTGAAGCCGCCACTGTCCGGCGGGTTGTGCGACGGGGTGATGACGATGCCATCGGCCAAGCCGCTGCTGCGGCCCTGGTTATGCACCAGAATGGCCTGGCTGATCGCGGGCGTCGGAGTGAACTCGCCACCGGCGGAGATCATTGTTTGCACGCCATTGGCGGCCAGCACTTCAATCGCGCTGTCCAGCGCCGGTTGCGACAGCGCATGGGTATCCGCGCCGATAAACAACGGCCCGCTGATGCCCTGCGCTACCCGGTAATCACAAATCGCCTGGCTGATGGCCAGCACATGCGCTTCATTGAAGCTGTGCGCCAGAGAACTGCCGCGGTGCCCGGACGTACCAAATGCCACGCGCTGGCTGGCCACTGTGGGGTCTGGCTGCAGGTCGTAATAGGCGGCCAGCAGTGCAGTGATATCGGTCAACATCGAGATGGGTGCCGGCTGACCGGCCAAAGGGTGAATACGCGGGCTCACATCAGACTCCAGATAATCTCAGGGCGGTAGAACGTGCGCCAGTCTAGCAGCCCTGCTGGTGTAATCGGGCCTGCGCTCGGGGAGACTCGCTAAGTGCGCTTGCGCACCGACAGCGCCGCGCCAATCGTTAAATCTAGTGCTGCGCTTCCTAGGCCTGTTAATTGGCCAAGGGCTGCGTGGGTTACCCGGAATCACCCTCGGCCCGCCCGGGGTGACTAACTAAATAGGCTAAAGCTGCAGTTATCGACGTCATGTCGCAGGTCATCGCGCGCTTGGACGTTGTGCGTTAAGGAAAGACGCCTAGCAACCGTCCACTGCCGTGGAGAAATGTCATGCACAGGCTCGGATACGTACGTTCAATCGCCCAGCACAGCCTTTTGCTTCTGTTACTGCTCAGCGCCGCTGCACAGGCAGAGGGTTTACTTGCTCCGGCGGTATTCATTACCGCCCCTCAGCAGACCCGCACACACGCTTTAAGCACGCGCAGTAGCCTGGACAAAGCAGCCTTACAACCCGTGGCGGCCGATCGGCAACTGCCGGCTAAGCGCAATGCCGGCCAGTGGCTCAGCCACTCAGTAAAACCGTCCGACTCGGCTGCCCCGCTGCTTCCCAGGTTGCGTTTCTAAAACACAGGCTAAGCGAGCGCTCACATGAGCTAACGCTGCATCCGCAACCGCAGGCGCGCCAAATCCGGCGTAACCCTCGCTAGGAAGTGTCGGCAACATGGTTAATCACATTCTGGTCATCACCGCTAACAGCGACGACGCTGCCACCCTGGATAAGGTTTTGGACAGAGCCCACGACGGCCCTTTTTGCATTGAATGGGTGACCCGCCTGAGCCTGGCCCTGGAGCGCTTGCGGCTTAAGGAGCCTGTAGCGATTGATGCCATCTTGATTGATTTAGCGTTACCCGACAGCCAAGGTCTGGCTACCTTTAGCCAATTGTTTGCCCTGGCGCCGGGCATTCCAATCATGACCCTTAGCGAGCTTGATGCTGACCAGCAGACGGCTGAAGCGATCCGCCTTGGCGCTCAGGGCAGCCTGTCCAAGGGGCATTTCGGCAGTGCCCTGGTGCCACAAGCGCTGCGCAATATCATCCGCCGTAAAGCGGTTGAAGAAGCGCTGTTTGTGGAAAAGGCGCGCCTGATCATCACCCTGAACTCAATCAGCGATGCGGTCATCGGCACCGACCTGCACGGTAACGTCGACTACCTCAATAGCGCGGCCGAACAGATGACTGGCTGGTTACAAGCCGACGCGCAAAACCAGCCGATCGACAGCGTTATGCGCCTGGTTAATGACCAAACCCGCGCACCCGTTACCAACCCGATTTTCAAGGTCCTCCAAGACGATGCCTGCAAGCTGCTGGCCACCGGCACCATCCTGATCCGCCGTGACGGCAGCGAATCGGCCATCGAAGATAGCGCCGCGCCGATCCATGACTCAGCAGGGCACCTCAAAGGCGCGGTGATGGTCTTTCATGACATCGCTGCGGCCCACGCGATAACCGAAAAAATGGCCCATCAGGCGCAACACGACAGCCTGACTAACCTGCCCAATCGCTCCCTGCTGAATGACCGCATCACCCAGGCCATTGGCCTGGCCGAGCGCCACAACAGCGAACTGGCCCTGCTGTTTCTTGACTTGGACAACTTCAAACACATCAACGACTCACTCGGGCACTGCATCGGTGACCAACTGCTTCAAGCCGTGGCTCTGCGCTTGTGTAGCTGTGTGCGCAGCTCGGATACGGTCAGCCGAATGGGCGGGGATGAGTTTGTCGTGCTGCTGAGCCAAAACCATTCGGCGGAAGATGCGGCGCACACGGCTGAAAAAATCCTCGAAAGCCTGGCGGCCACCTTTGTGATTGCTCAACAGCAATTGTTTATAACCGCCAGCATCGGCATCAGCACCTACCCTAATGATGCCCAGACGACGCAGGATCTGATCAAAAATGCCGATACGGCGATGTACCAGGCCAAGGAGGAAGGCCGCAACAACTACCAGTTCTTCCGCAGTGAAATGAACCGCCGCGCCGTGGAACGGCAAGTGATTGAAGCGCACCTGCGCACAGCCATGGATAACGGCGAGTTCATCCTCCACTACCAACCCAAGATTGACCTGCACAGCGGCAAAATTACCAGCGCCGAAGCGCTGATCCGCTGGCAGCATCCGGCGTGGGGGTTGATTTTACCGGCCCGCTTTATTCCGGTAGCCGAAGCCTGCGGACTGATCGTAGCGCTCGGCCGTTGGGTGCTGGTGCAAGCCTGTACCCAAGCCAAACGCTGGGAAAATTGTGGCTATCAGCTCGACTCAATAGCGGTGAACATCTCAGCTCAGGAGTTTCGCCATAAGAGTTTTGTCGCCAGCGTGACGAACGCCTTGGCCGTCTCAGGGTTGCCGCCGCACAACTTGCAACTAGAAATCAGCGAAAGCGTACTAATGCGTGACGCCGAGGCCAGCGTGACGATTTTGCAGCAGCTTAAGGCGCTGGGCGTCCAGCTAGCGGTGGACGACTTTGGCACCGGCTATTCCAGCCTCAGCTACCTCAGCCAATTCCCCCTCGACGTGCTGAAAATTGATCAATCCTTTATCAAAGACATTCACCGCACTAACGGCATCATCGTCAATGCGGTCATCGCCATGGGCAATAGCCTTAAGCAACGGGTGATTGCTGAAGGCATCGAAGAAGCGGTGCAGTTGGAGTTCCTGCGCCACCATCACTGCGGCGAAGGCCAAGGGTTTTTGTTCAGCCACCCGGTCAGCGTGGAGCGCTTTGCTAATTTACTGCGCTGCGGTATCAGCTCGCCAATCAATACGCTTTGCCAAGCAACCGGGACCTAAAGCCTACTGCTGTTTCGGTGCCGGCGCCGGCAAGCGAAACGGCAGTAAGCACCTGCACCTAGAACTGCGCGTGATAATCGTCCTGCAACGCGGCATAACACTCGCAGGCGGCATGCTCTAATCCACCACGGTCGAGAATCTTGATTTCACCCCGGCTGTAGCTGATCAAACCGCGCTCTTGCAAGGCGGCAGCGGCGATCGATACACCGCTACGACGCACCCCGAGCATGTCTGCCAGAAACTCATGGGTCAGGTGAAAGTGATTGGCATGGGCGCGGTCATGGGTCATCAGCAGCCAGCGCGCTAAACGCGGCTCAATTTCATGAAAGTGAACGCACGCCGCGCTCTGCGACAACTGCGCCATGACTACATACAGATAGCGCTTAAGGGTGCGCAACAGAGCTGGGCTTCTCAGCAGCTGCTGCCGAAACAGCACACTGCTAATGCGCAAGGCACTGCCTGAGCCTTGCACCACCGCGCGTATAGGCGCTTGTGCAACCCCTAACGCGAGCGTCGCGCCGAGCATGCCTTCATTGCCGATCAAGCCCATTTCCAGGGGTTGGTGACCCTTTAGCGTGGTCACCAGGGCTATAAACGCACTCAGCGGAAAATACACATGGCCAATCGGCTGATTGGCCTCATACAGCACACTGCCAAAAACCAGTTCCACCGGCTCACAGACGTTGAGTAGCTGTTTGCGTTGCTTGCTCGGCAGGCCTTCAATCAGCTGGCTGAGGATGTGCCGCGGTGCTATAGCAGACATTCATTGGTCCTTAGCACGACGCTTGCCAAAGAATGGCGCGATAACGGTGCTTGACGCCCTCGCCATTGCAGTCTGCCTGAGTAGCCGGGCAGCGCTCTGTGCGCTGCGGCACCCAAGCCAGGGCCACCACTTAATGCGTCAAATGGGGGGCATTGCAAGGCAGTAAACGATCAGTTTCGGACTTGACCACGGCGTAGCATTCACAACTCAGGCTTTCGAGTCTTTCGCGGTCGCGCACGGTGATCAGCCCCCGGCTGTAGTCAATTACACCCAGGCGATGCAGCTTGCCGGCAGCTTCAGTCACGCCCTCACGGCGCACGCCGAGCATATTGGCGATCAGCTCCTGAGTCATGGCCAATTGGCTACCTGACAGGCGATCAAGCGACAACAGCAACCAGCGACACAGCTGCTGGTCAATCGAGTGATGACGGTTGCACACTGCCGTCTGCGCCATCTGGGTAATCAGCGCCTGGCTGTAACGCAGCATCAGATGCAGCATCTCGCCGTGACGGTTGAACTCTTCTTTAAAGCGTTTGCCCAGCACCCGGTAGGCACTCCCCGCACTTTGCACAATGGCGCGGCTGGTGGTGCTTTCACCGCCCATAAACAGCGCTACGCCAATCACCCCGTCATTGCCCACCACGGAAATCTCCGCCGATGCGCCGCTTTCCATCACATACAGCAGGGATACGATTGAGTCAGTCGGAAAGTAGACATGCCGCAACGTGTCGCCCGACTCGTAGAGCACCATACCCAGCGGCATGTCCACTAACTCAAGGTGCGGCAACAGACGCTCCACTACCTCGCGGGGCAGCGTGGCAAGAAGGTGGTTCTGCTGCGGACTGGGGGTTACGGACATCATTGTCTCCGATCAAGATCCTGCGGACGGGGTGTGCGCGACCGGAATAGGGCTCTGACCGCATAGAGCAGCGTAATCCAATCTAGAATTTTATCTGTACGCTAGCGTACAGACAGACACCATCGCGAGCCGTTAAAAGAATAGGAAAATGACCATCGTGCAGGTGAGCCAAAAGCAGCATCTGCAGCGGTAACGGCCATTTCCGGCTATTCTTGCCAGCCTTTTTGATCCTGCAGGATGACCCGAATGAAAGCCCAGCTCGAAGAACTGATCGGTAAAATAAGCTCGGGCTGCATGCTGGCCAACGACATCGCACGCATCGCCGAGGACGCCGCCCAGGCCTATGCCGACCCGCAGGCATTCCTCGCGGCCAACCCGGACATCAACTACGACGACAGCTTCCCTATTCCGCTGGGTGAGTGGATGGTCATCGGCAGCCTGCCGGAAACCGTGTTATTCCAGGCTGATAGTTATGATGCGCTGTTTCAGCAGATCGTCGAATCGTTCGGACCAGAGGTGAGCTTTGTGCTTAAGCCCAAGCAACTGGCCAAAGTCGAACCGCTAAAAGCGCTGAACCGCATTCAGGTGCAACTCGCCAGTCTGTCGCCGGAAACCAAGGGGTATGTGTTGCTGGATTTCAGCGAGCCGCTGGATGACGAGCTGCAAGCCGTGCTGGTCTACAGCAGCGATTTGGAAAGGGTGATGGCATTAGCGGTGGAAGTCGGCATTTACGCCGCGCCGGCCTACGAAGCGCTGAAAGCAGCGCACAGCGAAGAATAAAACCGATTCGCCAGCAGCGCACTCAGCGCTGCTGGCGACGCAACTCGGCAAGCTTGCCAGCCAGCGCATCCAACTCGGCACTCTGCCCACGCGGCAAGCGGCGCAGCACCCCCTGGGCCAGGCGCAACTGCTTAATAAAGCGCCGGCAATTGACGCACATGGTCAGGTGCATACGCACGGACAGACGCTTATGCAGCCCCATCTGACCATCGATATAGTCACTGGAGTGGGCCACCAACTCCTTGCAGCTCAACATTGTCCGGTCTCCTCAAAATGCTCCAAGGTGGCAAAAACCTTGAGTCGAGCACGGTGCAGCAGTACCCGCACATTAGAGAGAGACACCTGCAAAAGATTACAAATCGCCTGCAATTCCAACCCTTCACGCTCACGCAAGTGCAAAACACTGGCTTGCAGTTCGGGCAGGCTGGCCAGGGTATGTTCCAGGCACTCGCGCAACTCCTCTTCGCTCAGCAGTGCTTCCGGGGAGTCGTGATGCCAGGCATGCGGGGCAAGTAACCAATGGCCATTCTCCCTGAAACGCTCATCGCCGACACTGCCATGGGGTGAGGGAATATCGTCGAGCAACACTTCGCGGCGATTGCCTTTCAGGCGGGTTTTCGCAGTGTTGGCGGTGATGGTCAACAGCCAGGTTTTCAGGCTTGAGCGCGCCTGAAAACCGTCAAGGCTACGCACCACGGCCAGCCAGGCATCTTGCACCACTTCGTCAGCATTGCGGCTGCCAACAATGGCAAAAGCCACCGCGCGCATCGCCCCCTGATAGGTGACGACTAGCTCACGGTAGGCTTTCTGTTCGCCTGCACGCAGGCGAACTAGGAGCGCCTGATCAACCGGGTACTCCATCAATGTTTGCGCAGAATCACGCTACCAATGGAATACCCCGCACCGAACGAGCTGAGCACGCCCAGCGCGCCGCTCGGCAGGTCATCTTGGTATTTATGCAGGGCAATCACCGAACCGGCCGAACTGGTGTTGGCGTAGGTGTCGAGAATCACCGGCGCTTCGCCTGGCTCAGCATCACGGCCGAGCAGCTTGCGCGCGATCAGCAGGTTCATGTTGAGGTTGGCCTGATGCAGCCAGAAGCGCTTCACGTCACCGACATTCAGCTGATTTTCCGCCAGGTGCGCGGCAATCAGTTCTGCAACCATGGGGCAAACGTCCTTAAACACCTTGCGGCCTTCCTGAACGAACAGCTTGTCGCGCGCACCAACGCCCTCCTCCGCACAGCGGTTGAGGAAGCCGAAGTTGTTGCGAATATTGTTGCTGAACTGAGTAATCAGCTTGGTGCCGACGATATCGAACTGACAGTCCGAGGTGGCCTGGTCAGCGCGCTCAATGATCACTGCCGTGGCCGCATCACCGAAAATGAAGTGACTGTCGCGGTCACGAAAGTTTAGGTGACCGGTGCAGATTTCCGGGTTGACCATCAAAATCGCCCGGGCCTGGCCCAGTTGCACGCTGTTGGCGGCGGCCTGAATACCAAAGGTGGCCGAGGAGCACGCCACGTTCATGTCGTAACCAAAGCCCTGAATGCCCAACGCGGCCTGCACTTCAATGGCTACGGCCGGGTAGCCACGTTGCAAGTTGGAGCAGGCAACGATCACCCCGTCGATATCGGCGGCAGTTTTACCAGCACGCGCCAGGGCGTCTTTGGCGGCGCCGACGGCCATTTCGCAGAGGATGCCCCACTCGTCATTGCTGCGCTCAGGAATGCGCGGGGCCATACGCTGTGGGTCAAGAATGCCGGCTTTGTCCATGACAAAGCGGCTTTTGATACCGGAGGCTTTTTCGATAAAACCACTGCTCGACTCGCTCAGCGCGTCGACTTCACCGCTGGCGATAGCCGCGGCGTTATCGGCATTAAATTGCTGCACGAAGGCGTTGAATGACTCGACCAACTCATCGTTGGAAATACTGTTTGCCGGGGTATAGAGGCCGGTACCGCTGATCACGACGTTATGCACAGTCATTCCTCATGTTCTTCGCCGCAGGCAGCGGCCAGTTATGCAGTAGGCCCAGGGCTGGCTGGCCATGAGCAAAAAATAGGCTGACAGGCTCAGCACACTCAGTCCCTGAAACAGCCTGTTACTTACCACGGAGTTTGCCACAGCCATGGGGCCTTCGTCCGCTCAGCACGTCAGGGCAGATGCAACGTGCTGTCGGCTAATGAGGCAAAGATGCTCATAACGTCGCACAAGACACATCCGGCCGAAGCCTAATCGCCGGCGCTTGAGTCGTCAGAAACAACCGCCTCAGTCCTGAATATAGTGGGCACATCAGCGCTCAGCGGCACGCGTAAATATGATTAGGTTGGCCAGCGCAAGCATGCCATTTGCCAACAACGTCAAGGAAGCCAGCGCGGCTAGCCCTGACCCAGCTGCGGAGACGCGCGCCAGCCAGCCACTTGACTATCGAGTCACAGCGTGAAAAAACGGAGGCCGCAGGCACGACCCTGCCCCCTTACGCTTTTGGATACCTACCTTATGGCCCTGCATACCTGGCTTTTATTTGTTACCGCGGTGTTGGGTCTGGCGTTAACACCGGGCCCCAATGGCCTACTTGCGCTCAGCCATGGCGCGCTCTATGGCCACCGTAAGACCCTGTTTACGGTCAGTGGCGGCGTGCTTGGTTTTACCCTGCTGATGGCCTTGTCGATGCTCGGCATTGGCACCTTGCTGCAAGCCTCAGCGCAGGCGCTGATCATTCTCAAATGGCTGGGCGGTGCCTACCTGATCTGGCTTGGCATTCAACTCTGGCGCGCCCCGCCCTTGCACTTGAGCATGGCCGAGAAAGCCACTGAGCGCAGCGGTCTGAAACTATTCCGCCAGGGCCTGCTGTCGGCGCTATCCAACCCGAAGGTGATCCTGTTTTTTGGCGCTTTTCTGCCGCAATTTCTCGACCCACATGCCGATCTCTGGCTGCAGTTCGCCATCATGGCCATGACCTTTGCCGTGGTCGAAGGCAGCGTAGAATACCTGCTGGCGCGCATGGCTCATCGTGTGCGGCCCTGGTTACAACGCAGCGGTAAAGGCTTCAACCGTTGCTGCGGAGGGCTGTTTGCACTGATGGGCGCCGCCCTGCCAATGACCCGCTGAACGGCCACGACCAGAAAGGATCTGCACTGGTGTTGAAGTTGCTGCTTACGCCGCTGTTGCTCATGCTGAGTGCTGTGACACTTGCAGATGAGCGGGCGATTCGCTTTTCAATTAACGACAGCTGGGCCATGCCGATACTGCGTTTTGAGCAAGGCCGAGCCGTGGAAGGCATTCTGTTTGACCTGCAGCAACAGCTCGCGGCGCGGGTTGGACGTAAAGCAGAGTTTTTGGTGATGCCCAGCCTGCGCGTTCATCACGCGATGAACAATGGCGATATCGATGTGCGCTGCTACGTCAGCCCGAATTGGGTCAACAACTCTCATCCTCAGTTTATCTGGAGCCGGCCCTTTATGGTCCAGCGTGACTTGCTGGTGGGCACCCACGCTGAAGCGCGGCAGCCTGAACAGCTGCACGACGAACGTCTGGGCACGGTGATGGGCTTTTCCTATCCACGCCTGGAGCCGCTGTTCGCCAGCGGCCAGATCCAGCGCGAAGATGGGCGTACGCAGGAGCAAGTGCTACTTAAATTAGGGGCCCGCCGCTACAACTACGCCATCAGCAACGATCTGTCGCTGCACTGGTTCAACCGTAATCGAGCGCCCCAGCAGCACCTCCATGCACTCAGCGAACTGGCCAGCGAGCCGGTCGCCTGCATCATCCGCGACGCCGCGGATGTGCCAACCATGACCCTGCTGCGGGCCATGGTTCAGATGGAACAAGAGGGTGAATTCGCCGCCCTGCTCGCGCGTTATCGCTGAGCGGAGCATCAGGCGTAATGAAGGATCATGCTGCGGCGGGAAACATCACTGAACGCCAGGCCGGCACCTGATAGGGACCGGCTATTCAGGGCGTTACTGGCTAACCGGCAGGATATCGAAGCCCTTGCGATTATCGCTGACGATGCGGAAATCCTGTTGCGAGCCGGGTTGTACGTTCACTGCCAGTTCGCGGCGCAGGCGGCCTTTGCCGCACAGGGTATCGTCCATCTCGTCGATGCCAATGCTCAATACCCGCGTACCACTTGGTACCAAGAAGCGCACCTGCTCACCTACGCCGATGCGCGCAGCCACCTTGCGGTCCACCAGCACCGCAACATAGCAACCACCCCCCATACCGCCGACATCGCGGTTGACTCGTAATTGTCCGCCCTGTTCAAGGGGCTGCTGATAGCCAAGCAAACGCTCTGCCGGTACCGGCTTGATATCTTCCGGCGCGGGCTTCCAGGACGAACAGCCGGCCAACAGCAATAGCGGTAAAACGGCACCAAGTAATCGCATGGGAGCCCTCCATGGGCGCAGGTGAAAAGTAAGCAGAGCCGCTGGAGTATTGCCCCAGGCGCGACCCACCTCAAGTACAGAGGCGCATACCGCCAGGTCAGCCCGCGATACGCTTGAGCAACCGCGCCTGCAACGCCGCCAGTTGTTCGGGTTCAGCCTTACCGGCAGCATGCGCGCCAAGTGCCTCGCCCTCGTAACGCGGCACGATATGCACATGAATATGGAATACCGTCTGCCCCGCCGGCGCGCCATTAAACTGCGCCACCTGCACCCCGGCAGGCTCAAGCTCGGCCACCAGCACGCCGGTGAGTTGCTGTACTACCGCCATCATGTTGCCCAGGCTGGCGGCATCGACATCCAGCAGATTGCGCGCCGCCGAGCGTTTAGGAATCACCAGGGTGTGACCGAAGGACTGCGGAAACACATCGAGGAAGGCCAGCACCTCTTCATCTTCGTAGAGTTTGTAGCAAGGGGCTTCGCCGCGAATGATCTGGGCAAAGATATTCTGGCTATCGTATTCACCGTGCAGGCTCATCGGGTTCTCCAGTGCGCAGGGGTTGAAAGGGCTCCAACCATACCGATTTCTGCGCCCGGGGAAAAACCTACAACCTGACCAAATTGCCAATCCCCGTTATCCTGCGCCTTTCGCCAGCCAATCTGGAGCGCCCATGTCAGCCCTATCCGCCTACACGATCACGCACAAATGGCCGCGCAACCCCTTCATTGGCGAATCACAGCGCCAGCGCGCTGCCGATACTCACGCCAAACAATTCCAACAGCACGCGGTGACAGCATGATCGAGGTAACCGAAGTTTCTATTGCCCAATTGCGCGCTGCACTCGAAGCCGGGCAGACCACGGCCGTGGAGTTGGTGCAGGCCTATCACGCGCGCATCGATGCCTACGACGGCCTCGACACACCGACCCAGCTCAACGCCCTGGTGGTGCGCAACCCCGCCGCGCTCAAGGAAGCACACGCATCCGACGCCCGCCGCGCCCGTGGTGAGGCCCTAGGCCCACTGGACGGTATTCCCTATACGGCCAAAGACAGCTACCTGGTCAAAGGCCTTAGCGCCGCTTCCGGCAGCCCGGCCTTCAAAGACCTTACGGCCCATCGTGACGCCTTCACCATCGAGCGTCTGCGCGCTGCGGGCGCTATTTGCCTGGGTAAAACCAATATGCCGCCCATGGCCAATGGCGGGATGCAGCGCGGCGTTTATGGCCGCGCGCAAAGCCCGTACAACGCTCATTACCTCACTGCACCTTTCGCCTCAGGTTCATCCAACGGCGCAGGCACAGCTACAGCGGCTAGCTTTGCCGCCTTTGGCTTGGCCGAAGAAACCTGGTCGAGCGGTCGTGGCCCTGCCTCTAACAACGGCCTGTGCGCCTATACGCCTTCACGCGGGGTGATCTCGGTACGCGGCAACTGGCCGCTAACGCCGACCATGGATGTGGTGGTGCCGTTCGCTCGTACCATGGCCGACCTGCTTGATGTGCTCGACGTAATAGTCGCCGATGATGCCGACACGCGCGGCGACTTGTGGCGCTTGCAGCCCTGGGTGCCCATTCCTGCGGCGTCTTTGGTGCGCCCAGCGGCTTATGCCGAACTCGCCGCTAGCGCCGAAGCGCTGGCCGGCAAACGCTTCGGTGTGCCGCGCATGTTTATTAACCAAGATGAACACGCCGGCAGCAGCGCAGCCCCAGGCATCGGTGGTCCGACTGGCCAGCGCATCCACACCCGGCCCTCGGTCATCGCGCTGTGGGAAGCCGCGCGCAAGGCACTTGAAGTAGCTGGTGCTGAAGTGGTCGAAGTCGACTTCCCGCTGGTGTCCAACTGCGAAGGCGACCGCCCAGGCGCGCCGACCGTGTACAACCGCGGCATGGTCAGCCCGGAGTTTCTCCATCACGAACTCTGGGACCTATCGGCCTGGGCCTTCGATGACTTCCTCCAGGCCAACGGCGACCCCACACTTAACCGCTTGGTCGACGTCGATGGCCCGCAGATCTTCCCGCACGACCCTGGCACTCTGCCTAACCGTGAAGGCGATTTAGCCGCTGGTATGGACGAATACGTGCGCATGGCCGAACGCGGCATCACCCCATGGGACCAGATCAGCACATTGGCCGACGGCCTACGCGGCCTGGAACAAACCCGCAAGCTCGACCTGGAAGACTGGATGGATCAACTCGGCCTCGACGCCGTGCTGTTCCCCACCGTCGCCGACGTTGGTCCAGCAGACGCCGATGTAAACCCCGCATCCGCTGACATCGCTTGGAGCAACGGTGTGTGGGTGGCCAACGGCAACCTGGCCATCCGCCACCTGGGCGTGCCTACCGTCACTGTACCCATGGGCGTAATGGCCGATATCGGTATGCCTGTCGGCCTGACCTTCGCTGGCCGCGCCTACGATGACTCGGCGCTGCTGCGCATAGCGGCGGCGTTTGAATCGACCGGCTGCAAGCGTATGGTGCCGCCGCTTACGCCGCCGTTGTCGCAGCGCTGAAACAAAAACGGGATTGGCGCAAGAAGCGTCAATCCCCATTTTTCACAAATAACGCATGGAGGCGTAGATGATCCGTTGCCTGTTTTTTGTTTTGACCTTGGCCCCCGCAATAACCCTGGCTGGCAACTGTAAAGTATTCAACGTCAGCGATGGCGACACCTTCACTTGCCTTACAGACGCGAATGAACAGATAAAAGTTCGATTAGCCGAGATCGATGCACCTGAGCTAAACCAGTCCTATGGCGACCGTTCCAAGCAGTCACTGTCCGGCCTCATCCTCAGCGAAATAGTGAGACTGGAGGTGCAGGACACGGATGACTATGGCCGGACTGTCGCACGGACCATAAGAGTGGATGGGGTTGACGTGAACGCTGCGCAAGTCCGCTCAGGATCCGCGTGGGTTTATCCGTTGTACCTAAAAGACAAGTCACTCTTGGTCTTGGAAGCTGAAGCAAAGAACAACCGACGTGGCCTGTGGGCATTGCCATCCTCAGATCAAATGCCACCCTGGGAGTGGCGTCGTGCTGGGCAAACAGGGTCAGCGCCTGAGGCACCAGTGGCGGCCCAACCAAAGCGCCAAACAACCTTCTCGCAGTTTGATTCGTCATCAGACGGCTTTAACTGCAACACGCTCAAGTGGTGCGGCCAGATGAGTTGCGCAGAAGCTGTATACCAACTCACCCAATGCGCAAACCCTCATATCGACGGTGATGGCGACGGCAGGCCCTGTGAAAGGCAGTGTAGGTAAAGAAGATGTTGATCGTGCCCACGCTCGATCAAGGTCAATAGCGCAGCGTGCGCAAGGCGCGTGGAAACAAACGCTCGAACTCGTTTTTTACCACGGCATAGCACTCACAAGAGCGCCCCTCTAAACCTCGGCGGTCGAGCAACGTAATGCAACCGCGCCGATAGCTAATGAAACCTGCGCGCTGCAGGTTGCCTGCCATTTCAGAAACCCCGCCGCGCCGCACTCCGAGCGTGCTGGCAATCAACTCTTGAGTCATCTGCAGGTGAATAGCCGGCAAGCGGTCAAAGCACTGCAACAACCAGCAGCAGAATTGCTGATCCAGCGAATGCGCACGGGTACAGACCAGGCGCTGGGCCATTTGCGTCAGTAGTGCTTGGGTATAACGCAGCAGCAACTGTTGCAACGGGCCGGCGTTGCCGAAGGGTGATTTGAGCACCTGCCCCTTCATGCGGTAGGCCGAGCCGGAGCTTTGCACGATGGCTCGGCTGAGGGCGGTTTCGCCACCCATGTACAAGGCGAGACCAACCACGCCTTCGTTACCCATGACGGCAACCTCCACCGATGAGCCATCCTCAACGCCGTATAGCAGCGAAACGATAGAGTCGGTTGGGAAGTAAAGGTAGCGCATTTGCTCCCCGGACTCGTACAGCACGGTGCCGGCGGGCAATGCAATCAGCTCGAGAAAAGGTAACAGGCGCGCTAAATCTTCTTCAGGTAAGGCAGCCAACAGATGGTTATTACGTGAGTCAGTGGGGGTCTGCATAGCATCCTATGAGCAACGGAACAGCTCTCCCTTGCGGGCTTATGCCTGCACCCCTGCATCATGGAGAGAAAAGCCAAGAAGTTCTGTCCGTTAGCGTACAGAGCGCGAGAAAGTTAGCGATTGTGCCGATAATCAATGGCGTAAGGCGCGGCTGCAGCACAGCCATTAAGGGGCTCGCAGCACGCCTCGACAACAGGAGAGCCACTCCACAGAGCAACAACAGATGGCTGGTGAAAACACTTCCAAGACATGCACCCGCAAGACTGCTGATCACTGGCTGAGTGAATGCAGCTTGCCGCGAAGGGTGTAAGCAATCGTGGCCTAGATGGACGCCGAATTTTCCATTGGTAAAGAACTCTCAGGCGCGCCGCCGCTAATTGCCCAGTCGCTCTGTTTACCCATGGCGTTCTGCGGCAGTGCCAGGCCAAAAGTGAACACTTTAGGGCGTTCCGCTGCGGTTAAATGGCGCATGCACCAAGCATGCAGAAGCGCCTCGATAGACGCTTGGTCACCGCAGCCCTCTGCCGGCACGATGAAGGCTTTCAGGCGTTCACCTTCATGCGCAGACATAAGCCGAACAGCTACCGCAGCGAGCTCTGGCAAACGCTGTAAGCGCTCGGCAACAAGAGCGGGAAAGACGTTAACCCCACCTACCTGCACAGCTTCATCGCGGCGACCTTCAGGGCAGAAATGGGCGGTGTCCAACCAGCGCAATTGATCATTCAATTCGTAGGCTGCACCGGTCTTACACTCGGTCAAGCTGTTGTCCTGAGCGCCACGTTCCCATCGGGGAAGCAGCTTGAAAGGCTGCTCGGGGTTGCTGCGAACGCCAATGCCGGCCGTCTCGCTTGAGCCGTATACCTCGACCATGCGCGCCAGGCCTTGACGCTGCAGATCACGAATTATCGCAGGATCGCAAGGACCGGTAGAAGTGATGCCGATAGCACCCGCTGGAAAGCTGGCGCCCTGGCGGCTCAGCTGCCGCCAGATAAACGGAAAACCAATCATCAGGTCGCCGGATTGCAGCTTGCGTTGCGGGATCATTGCTAATGCTTTAAGGCCGCGTATCACAGGCAGTTGCAGCGCCGTGGGCAACAGTATGCTGAAGATAAAGCCATAAATATGATGACAGGGGCTGAGTGCGATGATGCGCTGTAGCGGCTGGTCGGAACCCCTAACAAAGTACTCCGCAAAAAAAACAGCCTCGGCGACCAAGGCATCCCATTGCTGCAGGCATTGCTTGGGCGCGCCGGTGCTTCCGGACGTGGCAAACGTAATGTTTTCAGACCCGCGCTGACGCGCAGTAGCCACCAAGTCTGCCCATTCACCAAGGGTCTTGAAGCGCAGGAGATAGTCTTCAAGACCGCTGTCATAGATGTTGAAAAACGTAGCGACACAAGTAGCCAGACTCAGCAGCTCCAAGGAGTCTGCACCGATGGCGACAGGGTCTTGATCAGGCGCAGCGGTTGCTGGCATTTCACCGACTAGGGTTGAAGCATCCCAGCGCTCGCTACCTACTTGGTGTGAAGACAGGTGACGCAGGGATTTGAGCTCATCAGCCAGCAGCGAGACGATAACAGCCAGGATGCTGGCTTTATCCAATTCAAGTCGGTTCAAGATGTTCTCTGCTGGCTGATTACAGATGAAGGGTGAATCAGAGGCGCTTAACGAAAACCCAGTAGGTATCGCCGGTCAGAGCCTTCTTCATGTGCACTTTTACTTTGGTGGGCTTCATTTGATAGTCGAAGACGTATTCGAACATGGTGTTGAGGTTGCCACTCTTAACGCCCTCGGCGAAACGGCCTTGGAACTCAGGGCGATTGGTGCAGGGGGCAACATCACGGAAGAAGCTCTTACCAATTACGTCACTCGGCTTGCGCCCAGTGATGTCACCTTCAGCGGCGTTGTACTGCAGAATTTTCCCCGATGCATCGAGCTGAATAGCGCCAAATGCAACCTTATCGAGCTGCCCGGCAGACATCTTGGAGAGCGTGTTTTCGATGTCGTTCGAACCAAAGCTAACTAATTCCATGGGTATTCCTAACAGGTTGGTATGGATATGACTAAAACTTGTACAAACAATATATCACGTACAATTTATGTAGAGACATGTATTTGCAGCGCTCGATAGGCGACGAGCCACGATCGCAAAGCCTTGATCGGTGCTCGAACCCACGCATCGGTTCTGCTCAGCCGTAAACCACCACCTTAACGTCGCGACCTAACAAAGCGGCGTCACGGCAGGCCACAGTCAAAAGCACATTTCTATCGCTATCGACTTGCACGCGGCGACGACAAAAAAGCCGGTTGGATACGTTTCAAGACTAATTCCGCACGGGCCGACAGGGGCCATTCCGCGCGGTGCAACAGCCATAGGGTATCGATAAGTTGAGTGGCGCCTTCGATCACCTGAATCGACTCAGGCCGGGGAAAAGCCAGGCGCGCATAGCGCGGTAGTACGCTGAAGCCCAAGCCACGCGACACCGGTTCAAGAATCAGGCTGATCTGATTGATAAAGCCGCGGCAAGGCAAGCTGCGCACGCCTGGTCCACCGGGAAACTGACGGCTGAGCAGACGCCCAGCCATGGCCTGACCATCCGGGTGATCGATAAAGCCCAGGCGCTCAAGGTCGGTCCAGCCATGAACCTGCTCACCTACCGGCACCACCAACTCCAGCGGTTCCTCGGCGAAATGGCTAACGGTTAGGCGCGGGTCGTCAGGCTTGAGCGTGACTAACCCCAGTTCAAAACGATTCTCCAATACCGCATCGAGCACTTCGTGGTCCGGGGCAAAACGGTGACGGATGCTTAAGCCAGGATGGGATTGCTGCACCTCCAGCAAGAGCGGATACAACGCCAAACCAATACTGCCGGGGCTGATCAGTGCAACCTCACCCCGCTCGGTATCAGACTCAGTCAGGCGTTGCTGCAAGCGCTGATCCGCAGCCCCCACTTCCGCGCAGTAGGCCAGCAAGGCGTGACCGGCGGGAGTTAACTCGAGTTGCCGTGGGCGGCGGATCAACAGCGGCCCCAAACGCTCTTCAAGGCGCTGCACATGCTGGCTGACAGCCGCCTGGGTCAGGTCCAGCTGCTCGGCGCTGCGGGTGAAGTTACCCTGCTCTACAAGTGTGATGAACGTGCGCAGCCATTGCGGATTAAGCATAACGATCTCTTATTGAAACCATAATCTTATGATTATTTTGATTATGACTATCGCTTACTAAACTGACCTCTGTCCACTCAACCTGAGGTACTGGTTATGTCTCCCGTTTACCCACGCAGCTTTTCCCATATTGGCCTGTCGGTCACCGACCTCGACGCCGCTGTGACGTTCTACACCGAAGTAATGGGCTGGTACCTGATCATGCCCGCGACCACCATCAGCGAAGACGAGTCGGCCATTGGCGTGATGTGCACTGACGTTTTCGGCGCGGGCTGGGGTTCGTTTCGCATCGCCCACATGTCCACCGGCGACCGTATTGGCGTGGAAATCTTCCAATTCCGCAATGCGGTAAAACCAGATAACAACTTCGAATACTGGAAGACCGGCATTTTCCACTTCTGCGTACAGGACCCGGACGTCGAAGGCCTGGCCGCCAAAATTGTCGCCGCTGGCGGCAAGCAGCGCATGCCAGTTCGCGAGTACTTCCCTGGCGAGAAGCCGTTCCGCATGGTTTACATGGAAGACCCGTTCGGCAACATCCTGGAAATTTACAGCCACAGCTATGAGCTGACCTATTCGGCAGGCGCCTACGCCTAAAGCAAGCGGAGTAGCTGGATTCTTCAGCGAGCAATGGACTGGCGCCCGCCCTCTACCCAGAGTCGGTTACGCCAGTTTTTTAAGTTCGGCTAAACGCAGTGCAACATGTTGCGATGCAAAGGCCAAAACACTGCGGCGTTTAACGCGGCACTGACCGCAGATCACTGCCATACGCGACCTAACCAGCCGTAAATCATCGCTGATATTTGCTAGCGCCTCTGCGGTAAAGGCAGCAGGCATCTGCTAAAGAGCGAGGCGATTCAGCCTACCCCTGGCAGGCTTCCGGTTGATCTAAAGCAACAACTGCTCATTCAGTCATCACTACACTGCTGCATGCCCCCAACCTCGGATGGCATAACTCACTAGGAGTAAGGCATGTTTAAAACGGGCCATTTGCACCGTGCCAACCTGACTGAAATGCCCGGTACTCCCGAGTTCTCAATTGATATCTATTACGAGGTGCGGACAGATTCGACTGAAGGCCAGATGGTGCATTTCCGCATACTCGGTGAGGTGCAAGGTAAGCCGTTCGAGGAGAACGTCGAATTGCATCGCGACACGGTATTCAATTTCGCCAGTACGCTGACTCGAATTGCTGACAAACACGGCTTGCATCCCAGGTTTGGTGCGGTGCTGTCCAACCACAAAGAATACGACCAGATGTTTGAGGACATCCGCAGCAAGGTGCATGGCGTGTCTGGCGAGTCGATAAATTTCGACCATTTACGCCAAGACGGTTTCTAACTGCTGAAACGTCGCTCGTCCTTCATTCAACGCCGCCACCCTCACCTAACGGCAGTTACGCCGCCTAAAAGTAGCCAACTCGGCACTTATTGACCCAAATCAACACCCACAACAGCGCAAAAGCGCCAACTGGCCTCCGGACTAAGCGTTTAACGGAGAGTTGCTATGACGGAGTCAACACACAAACTCAAACTTGGCGCCTTGGTTGCCCTCGTTGTGGGCTCGATGATCGGCGGGGGAATTTTTTCGTTACCGCAAAACATCGCGGCCAGCGCCAGCGCCGGTGCGACACTGCTCGGCTGGCTGATCACTGGGGTCGGCATGCTGACCCTGGCGTTCGTCTTCCAAACTTTAGCCAACCGCAAACCTGAGCTCGATGGCGGTGTTTACGTCTACGCCAAGGCCGGCTTCGGTGACTACATGGGCTTTTCTTCGGCCTGGGGCTACTGGATCAGCGCCTGGATCGGCAACGTAAGCTACATGGTGCTGTTGTTCGCCACTCTCGGCTATTTCTTCCCGCTCTTTGGTGAAGGCAATACCCTACCGGCCATCGTCGGTGCCTCGATTCTGCTTTGGCTGCTGCATCTGCTCGTGCTGCGCGGCATCAAGGAAGCAGCGTTTATCAACTTGGTAACCACTGTCGCCAAGATCGTACCGCTCGCCATGTTCATCGTCCTGGCCGCCATCAACTTCAAGCTTGACCTGTTCACCACGGATTTCTGGGGTAAAGGTAATCTTGAGCTGGGCAGCGTGATGGACCAAGTCCGCAACATGATGTTGGTCACCGTCTGGGTATTTATCGGCATCGAAGGTGCGAGCATCTTCTCCGCCCGCGCTGCAAAACGCAGTGACGTCGGCACCTCCACCGTGATCGGCTTCGTCGGTGTGCTGTTGTTGCTGGTGATGGTCAACATGTTGTCGATGGGCATCATGAACCAGCCAGAGTTGGCCGGTCTGAAGAACCCCTCCATGGCCGGGGTGCTGGAGCATGTCGTGGGCCCGTGGGGCGCGATTTTGATTAGCGTTGGGCTAATTGTTTCGCTGGCCGGTGCGCTGCTGTCCTGGACCCTGCTGTGCGCTGAGATTCTGTTCTCCAGTGCTAGCGACCACACCATGCCGGCGTTCTTGCGCAAAGAAAACGCAAAAAAAGTCCCCGTTAACGCTCTGTTCCTATCGAACCTGATGATCCAAGTGTTCTTGATCATCACGCTGTTTAACGATGCGACTTACCTAAAGCTGCTGTACCTGGCCACTTCAATGATTCTGGTGCCGTACTTCTGGTCCGCCGCCTATGCCTTGTTGCTGACCGTGCGTGGCGAAAGCTACGAGACTGACCCGGCCGATCGCAACAAGGACCTGGTGATTGCCGCGGTGGCCACTCTTTATGCCGTTTGGTTGTTGTATGCCGGTGGCGTGCAGTACCTGCTGTTGTCCGCACTGCTCTACGCCCCTGGCGCAATCCTCTTCGCTAAAGCCAAGTCAGAAATGGGCGAGCCGGTGTTTACCCACATCGAAAAACTCATTTTCGCAGCGGTTCTGCTCGGCGCCTTATTTGCAGCCTATGGCCTGTATGCCGGCTTCCTTGCTATCTAATAGAGGTTAGACATGAACACAGTAAAACTCGGCGTTCACTCAGAAGTCGGCAAACTGCAGCAAGTGATCGTCTGCTCACCCGGTTTGGCACACTTACGTCTAACCCCGAACAATTGCGATGAGCTGCTATTTGATGACGTTCTCTGGGTCAGCCAAGCCAAACGTGATCACTTCGACTTCGTCAGCAAAATGCGCGAACGCAATATCGATGTACTGGAAATGCACAACCTGCTGACCGACGTGGTGCAAAACCCTGACGCATTGCAGTGGATTCTCGATCGTAAAACCTCGGTCAACCAAGTAGGCCTCGGCTTGGGTAACGAATTGCGCAGCTGGCTGGAAGCTCAGGAGCCGCGCAAGCTCGCCGAATACTTGATTGGCGGCGTCTCCATTGCAGAACTCACGGCGGGCGGCGGCAGTGAAATCGCCAAGATGTTTAGCGAGTTCCTCGGCGCATCCAGTTTTATTCTGCCGCCGCTGCCGAATACCCAATTTACCCGGGATAACAGCTGCTGGATTTACGGTGGCGTCGTACTCAGCCCCATGTATTGGCCAGCGCGGCAGCAAGAAACCCTGCTGATGGCCGCAATTTATAAATTCCACCCGAACTTCACCAAGGCTGATTTCAAGATTTGGTACGGCAACCCGGATGAAGCGCATGGTGCCGCTTCGCTAGAGGGTGGTGACGTCATGCCGATTGGTAATGGCGTGGTGCTGATCGGCATGGGCGAGCGCACCTCACACCAGGCCATCGGCCAACTGGCGCAATCGTTGTTCAAGGCCGGCGCGGTGCAGCGAGTCATCGTTGCCGGCCTGCCGAAATCACGCGCCGCGATGCACCTCGACACTGTGTTCAGCTTCTGCGACCGCGACCTGGTGACGATCTTCCCATCGGTGGTCAACCAGATTGTGGCCTTCAGTATTCGCCCGGATGAAAGCCAGCCTGGCGGCATGGATATTCGTCGCGAGCCAAAGTCCTTTCTGGATGTGGTGGCCGAGTCGCTCAACCTGAAAAAGCTGCGGGTGGTGCAAACCGGTGGCGACAGCTATGAAGCCGAGCGCGAGCAATGGGACGACGGCAACAACGTGGTGTGCCTGGAGCCCGGCGTGGTGGTCGGCTACGACCGCAACACCTACACCAACACCTTGCTGCGTAAAGCCGGCGTAGAAGTGATCACCATCAGCGCCAGCGAGCTTGGCCGGGGCCGTGGCGGCGGCCACTGCATGACCTGCCCGGTTATCCGCGACCCGATCGATTACTAAGTCATTTTTACAGTGGCGTGCGCTGCGAAAACGCACAACGCCACTGCACTTGCTCTTAATTTATGCAGAGGCAACCCAACATGGCGTTCAACATGCACAACCGCAGCCTCCTCAGCCTGATGCACCACACCCAACGTGAGCTGCGCTTTCTGCTGGACCTGTCCCGCGACCTTAAACGGGCCAAATACACCGGTACTGAGCAACAGCATTTAAAAGGCAAAAACATTGCTCTGATTTTTGAAAAAACCTCGACGCGCACCCGCTGCGCGTTTGAAGTGGCGGCTTACGACCAAGGCGCCAACGTCACGTACATCGATCCGAACTCCTCACAAATCGGCCACAAAGAGAGCATGAAAGACACCGCTCGCGTCCTTGGCCGTATGTTTGACGCGATTGAGTACCGTGGTTTCGGTCAGGAGATCGTCGAAGAGCTGGCCAAGTTTGCCGGTGTACCCGTGTTTAACGGCCTCACGGCTGAATTTCACCCCACGCAAATGATTGCTGACGTGCTGACCATGCGTGAACACAGCGACAAGCCACTGCATGAAATCAGCTACGCTTACCTCGGTGACGCCCGCTACAACATGGGCAACTCGCTGCTGATGATCGGCGCCAAACTCGGCATGGACGTGCGAATTGGCGCACCCAAAGCCCTCTGGCCAACGGAAGAATTTATTGCCCAGTGCCGCCGCTTTGCCGAGGAAAGCGGCGCGCGCATTACCCTGACGGAAGACCCCGAAGAAGCGGTTAACGGCGTCGATTTCATCCATACCGATATTTGGGTGTCCATGGGTGAACCTGCTGATGCATGGGACCAGCGCATCGCCCAGCTGCTGCCTTACCAAGTGAACGCAAAAATGATGAAAGCGGCCGGTAACCCACGAGTCAAGTTCATGCATTGCCTGCCAGCTTTTCATAACAGCGATACCAAGGTCGGCAAAGATATTGCCTCGCGCCATCCAAACCTGGCCAACGGTGTAGAAGTGACTGAGGACGTATTTGAGTCGCCCGCCAACCTGGCCTTCGAGCAAGCGGAAAACCGCATGCACACGATCAAGGCAATTTTGGTTTCGACCCTCGCCAACCTCTAAGGAACAGTGGATATGCGCATCGTCATCGCCCTCGGCGGAAACGCTCTTTTACGCCGTGGTGAACCCATGACGGCTGACAATCAACGCAGCAACGTGCGCATTGCCACCGAACAAATCGCTAAAATCGCCGCCGGCAACCAGCTGGTCATTGCTCACGGTAATGGTCCGCAGGTCGGCCTATTGGCCCTGCAAGCAGCGGCTTACACCTCGGTCAACCCCTACCCTCTGGATGTTCTCGGCGCAGAAACCGAAGGCATGATCGGCTACATAATCGAGCAGGAACTGGGCAATCTGCTGCCATTCGACGTGCCGTTCGCCACCTTGCTCACACAGGTAGAAGTCGACCCTAACGATCCGGCGTTCGCCAACCCCAGCAAGCCGATTGGCCCGGTTTACAGCCAGCAAGATGCGCAGCGTTTAGCAAAAGAAAAAGGCTGGAACATCGCCGCCGACGGCGACAAGTTTCGCCGGGTCGTGGCCAGCCCTCGGCCCAAACAAATTTTTGAAATCCGCCCAATTAAGTGGCTGTTGGATAAAGGCACCATCGTGATCTGCGCCGGTGGTGGCGGTATTCCAACCCAGTACAAAGATGGCAAGCTGCAAGGCGTCGAAGCGGTGATCGATAAAGACCTCTGCAGCGCACTGCTGGCGGAGCAACTGGAGGGCGACTTACTGGTCATCGCCACTGACGTTAACGCCGTGTTTATCGACTGGGGCCAGCCGACGCAAAAAGCGGTGGCCTGTGCCCACCCGGACGCGCTGGAGAAAATCAGTTTTGCCGCCGGCTCCATGGGGCCGAAAGTTCAGGCCGCCTGTGAGTTTGCGCGTAACACCGGCAAAGTCGCGGTAATCGGCTCTTTGGCCGACATTGAAGCCATTGTTAACGGCGGCGCCGGCACACGCATCAGCACCGCTGCAACCGGCATCAGCTACCGCTAACCACAGCAAAGCGGCAGGTACATGGTAGCGCTGCAGCTCGCGGCTAAGACTAAACCTGCAGGGGCAGAAGCTTCTTGGCGGCGTAGGCTCAACGCTTAGGGCAAGACATAGCGCTTTACGATCCGCTGATAACTGCCATCTGCCACCAGTTCACGCTGCGCCTTGGCGTAAGCCTGAACAAAAGCTTGATCGTTGGTTATCTTGCTAAACGCAACTTCCGCGGCAGCGCTAGACACCACGACAGTAGAAGGTTGTATCTCAGCCTCCAGCCCCAGTTGGTGAATTTCGTAAGCACCGGTATTTTCATCGGCAATTACACCGTCGATCCGCCGCTTAGCCACCATGCCCCACAAATTGAGCCGATTAGCCGACATAAACACCCGAGAAGCCGTGGCCTGATCGCGCATCAAAAGCTCAAAGTCAGCGCCGTAGGAGACATTGATCTGCGCGCCCAAACGAAAGTCAGTGTTTTGTAGCGCCAGCAACTGGCTAACCGGCCAGCGCGTCAGCGCCTCTTTGTGCATAAACAGAATATTGCGCGAAGGCGGCAAAATGGTGCCGGAGAAGTACGCATAGTGCTCGCGCTCGGGTCGTTTGAAGGCTCCAGGTAAGATATCCAGCCGGCCAATTTTAAGCTCTCGAAGCGCGCGTGCCCAAGGCAGCTTACGTAACTGCACCTGACACCCCAAGCGCTGCAGCACCTCTCGATTAGCATCGACATAAATGCCGACCACCGAGCCATCTTCAGCCTGCATGCTAAAGGGTGGGTCATCAGCCCAGCGCAGGGTTTTATGACAGGTTGCGGAGGCCAAAGCCGGCAGTAACGCCAGCAATAGCCACACGAACAAAAACTGACGGGGAAATGCCCACAGACGCGCAAAGGCTGCAGTCAAGATGGCGACTCATGCAGGGAAATAGGAAGACCGAGTCTAGCAGCCTATGAAGCGCATGGAGGTGACTCACATCACCTGCCACTTAGCCTTCCACACCACTCCACTGCTTGCTCAGACGCTTGTCCGATACCGGTAGTTTGGTGCCCAGTTGTTGGGCGAATAACGACACGCGGTACTCCTCCAGCAACCAGCGGTACAGCGTGAGCTGCGCATCGCGCTTACCTTCCTGACTGTGCTTGCCCAGGCGCGCCTGATATTGCTCCCAGTAACCGGCCAGCTCGCCGCTCCACACCCGATCGCGCTGCACTTGGCCGGCAATTTTGTCAAGGCGCTGCTCAATGGCCCTGAGGTAGCGCGGCGCTTCCTTGAGCCACTGCGCTGGGGTTTCACGGACAAACCCGGGGTACACCAGATTGCTCAGCTGCTGCTTGATGTCATTCAACGCCATGGCCTGGGCCAGGTCGATTTTGCCTTTGAAGCGTTTCTGTAGGCCGTGCCAGAGTTTGAGAATTTCCAACGTCAGTTTGGCTAGACGTTCGGCGTGGCTGGTCCAGTCGCCACGCTTACGCTCGGCTAGCGCCGCCAAACCGGCACCGTCACGTGGTAACGGCTCACTGCCTTCCAGAACGCAGCTGTCGAGGCTGGCCAGCAGGATGTCTTCGACCAGCGCATCGACACGGCCCAACTCGCGGTAGAGCAACGCCAGCTCGGTCAGCCCCGGCAATTTGTTGCGCAGAAACTTAGCCGGCTCTGCCAGTTGCTGCAGCAGCAGGCGTTGCAGTGCGCGGCGGTGCTGGAACTCGGCTTCGGCCAGGGTCGGGAAGCGCCCCTCTTTAACCACGCCCGCCTCTTCTACCAACGCCGGGTAGACGGTCATGGACAGACCAGCGACCTGCTGCTGAGTCTTGGCGGCCACTTCGCTAAATACTTTGGCTTCAACCGGCTGCTGGCTCTTGGCGGTTTTCGGCAGGGCCAAGCCGGCTTGAGTCGCCTCGGTGAAGCGTGCGGTCAGCTCGGCTAAGTCGCGACCTTCGCCCAAGGGTTTACCCTGGTTGTCGACCACTTCGATGTTCATCCGCAAGTGGCCTTCCAGCTGCGCGGCGGACTCGACCCAAGCTTCGACGCTGACGCGCGTACCGGTCATGCGCGTCAGCTCGCGGCCCAGAGCCTCGGGCAGGCTACCGTCGGCAAAACTGAGCTTACCCAGCGCCGCGCCGACAAAGTCCGGTACTGGCACGAAGTTCTTGCGCAGCGCCTTGGGTAAACCGCGCACCAGGGCCATGCACTTGGCCTCTAGCAAGCCCGGCACCAGCCACTGCAGCCGCTCAGGCGGCAATTGCGGCAACAGCGGCGCCGGCACGCGCAGGGTCACGCCATCACGCGGGTGATTGGGCTCGAAGTGATAGCTCAGCGGCAGGCTCAACTCACCCAGGTGCAGGATGTCCGGGTACTGCGCTGCGGTGACTTCTTTCGCGTCGCGCGCGAGCACGTCTTCTTCGCGCATGATCAGCAGCTGCGGGTTTTTCACGCTTTCGCTTTTGTACCAACTGTCGAAGGTCGCCGTCTGATAAATAGTGGCCGGCAGACGCGCCTCGTAGTAGGCATAAAGGGTTTCTTCATCGGCCAAGATGTCGCGGCGCCGAGCCTTGGCTTCTAACTCATCAAGCTTTTCCAATAGCTGGCGGTTAGCGCTGAGGCACTTAGCGCGGCTGTGCATTTCGCCGCCCACCAGACCTTCGCGGATAAACAGTTCACGCGACACCACCGGCTCAATCGGGCCGAAATGCACAGCGCGGCGACCGACCACAATCATGCCGTAGAGGCTGATCTGCTCGTAGGCCACGACCTGGCCGCGCTTCTTCTCCCAGTGCGGCTCCAAGTGATTTTTCTTGATCAGGTGACCAGCCAATGGCTCGATCCAGTCCGGTTCGATTTTGGCCACCATACGGGCGAACAACTTGGTGGTTTCCACCAGCTCACTGGCCATCAACCAGTTAGGTTTCTTCCGGCCAATCACCGAGGACGGGTGCACCCAGAAGCGCCGCTGGCGGGCACCGAGGAAGTCGCCCTCTTCGGTTTTATGGCCAATCTGACTGAGCAAGCCGGCGAGAATCGCCTTGTGCACCGCGGCGTAGCCTTTGGCCCGTTGCGCGGCCTGATCTTTTTCGGCCAGTTCTTTTTCTTTCTGGGCGGCCGAGAGCAGTGGTCCGGCATTCCGGCGGTCTTGGCTAGTCGGTGCCTGCTCTTTAGCGCGCGGATCGCCCCTACCCGCTTCGCTGGTAGGTTTACCTAATTGCAGATCACGGGTAATCAGCACCAACTGGCGGTGGGAATCACGCCATTCACGCAGGCGCAGATAGTTGAGAAAGTTCTTCCGGCACCAGCTGCGCAGCGCGCCCGAGCCCAGCGCTTGACGCTGCTCCTCGAAACCGCGCCAGATGTTGATCAGTGCAGCAAAGTCGGAATCAACATCTTTCCACTGTGCATGAGCCTGGTCGGCAGCTTGCTGGCGATCAGACGGGCGCTCACGCACATCCTGCACCGACAGCGCACTGGCGATGATCAGGATTTCTTCCAGGCTGCCCTGTTTGGCCCCTTCCAACACCATACGGCCCAGGCGCGGATCCACCGGCAAGCGCGCCAATTGGCGGCCCAATGGGGTGAGCTGGCCCTCGCGGCTGACCGCTGAGAGTTCCTGCAATAAATTGAAGCCGTCGCTGATGGCCTTGCCATCCGGCGGTTCAATAAACGGAAACGCCTCGATCTCGCCCAAGCGCAGATGCAGCATCTGCAGAATGACCGCCGCTAGGTTGGTGCGCAGAATTTCCGGATCGGTAAAAGCTGGGCGACCGGTGAAATCCTCTTCACTGAACAGGCGGATGCAGATACCCGGTTCAACCCGACCGCAGCGGCCTTTGCGCTGGTTGGCGCTGGCCTGGCTGATAGCCTCGATAGGCAGGCGCTGCACCTTGGCGCGGTAGCTGTAGCGGCTGATGCGCGCGGTACCGGAGTCGATCACGTAGCGGATACCCGGCACGGTCAGCGAGGTTTCCGCGACGTTGGTGGCCAGGACAATCTTGCGTGCGCCCATGGGCGCAAAAATCTTCTGCTGCTCGGCCGGGGTCAACCGTGCATACAACGGCAGCACTTCGGTCATACGCAGATTGGCCTTGCGCAGCACCTCGGCGGCGTCGCGAATCTCGCGCTCACCGGGCAGGAACACCAGCACATCGCCGGGGCGCTTGCCTTCGGCTTTCTCGAAGGCGCTGATTTCATCGAGTGTGGCGAGAATCGCCTGATCAACCGAGAGGTCTTCTTCGACCCGGTTGCCCTCCTCATCCTGCTCGGCAGCCAACGGCCGGTACCAGGTGTCCACTGGGAAGGTGCGCCCAGACACTTCAACAATCGGCGCGCCGTCAAAGTGCTCGGAGAAACGCTGCAGATCGATAGTGGCCGAGGTGATGATCAGCTTGAGGTCGGGGCGACGCACCAGCAGAGTTTTCAAAAAGCCCAGCAAAAAGTCGATATTCAGGCTGCGTTCGTGGGCCTCGTCGACGATGATCGTGTCGTACTTTTCCAGGTAGCGATCGTGCTGGGTCTCGGCCAGCAGGATACCGTCGGTCATCAGCTTGATCAGGCTGCGCTCGTTGCTTTGGTCCTCGAAACGCACCTGATAACCGACCAACTCGCCCAGCGGCGTGCCGATCTCTTCGGCCACCCGCGTGGCCACGCTGCGTGCGGCCAAGCGGCGAGGCTGGGTATGACCGATCAGCCCGTGCACGCCACGACCCAATTCCAAACAGATCTTCGGCAACTGGGTGGTTTTGCCCGAACCGGTTTCGCCGGCGATCACCACCACCTGATGCGCAGCGATGGCGGCCTTGATTTCATCGCGCTTGGCGGCAATCGGCAGCGCGTCGTCGTAACGCATTGCCGGCACACTCAGCCTGCGCGCTTCTACCTTGGCCACTGAGGCCTCAAAGCGCTGCAGCCACTGCGCCAGCTTGGCCTCGTCCACCGGGCTCTGCTTGCGCAGCTCATGCAACTGTCGGCGCAGGCGATGACGATCGCCGAGCAGAGTCTGGTCGAGATTTTTCAGCAGCTGGTCAAAAGCGGGCGTGGCATCGGTCATCAGGTAATCGCGGGGTGGGGTCAAGGGGAAGGGCATGAGGACGGCGATTGTCGCAGATTTGGCCGCAAGAAAACGACCGAGGGTGTTTTGCAGAACCGTAGGATGGGTTGGTCGCGGCACGGCGTAACCTATCACCGCGACGGAACAGCATGGGTAGCGCTGCGCTCAACCTATTCTAAGATGAGGGTGATGTCCGCTAGTCGCGCTCAGACCAGAGCACGCCGCCGGTGGCCCAATCGCTTTTCTTTATGTCCTCGAAGATCACATCGACCGTACCAGCCTCGCAAACGAGCACCTTAGTCGAGGCGTCGGTTAGGGCTTTGGCGTACTCGCGCTTGATCTCGTCAGAACGGCCTTCGAATATTTTGACCCGAATGGTGGGCATCTAATAATCCTCAAACAGGGAACAGGACTGCTTAGACCGGTCACGGCGATCCGCTTGGCGCAATGGCGCGGGGCATTATGTCGCGAGTTACGGTTTTTGACGTGCGCCGCAGGACCTGTAGGAGCGGCCTTGGCCGCGATGCTTTATGGCGTTGATCGCGGGCAAGCCCGCTCCTACAAGAGCATCACGCCCCTGTGTCGATAAAAACAAAGGGCCGCATTAAGCGGCCCTTTGCAGGTGCAGACAAAATCAGCCGTGACGGCGTCGACGCCACAACCACATCGCCAGCACAGCCAGGGTGAGTAACAACGGCACCAGGGCAATATTGAGGAACTTGAGCGTGCCGCCCAGGGCTTCAATATCGGCGTTGAGTTGGTAGCGCACGTTGCGCAGCTCCTTACGGATGGCCAGCTTCTGCTGCACAAACTGCTGCACCGCCGCCTGCTGCTCGGGCGTTAGCTCCATGACTTTGCTCGGATCGTCGCTCTGCTGCAGCTGCGCCAGCTTTTGCTCGGTATCCGCCAACTGCGCCTGCAGGGCCTGCTCCTTCTCGCGGAACTTGACCTCGGCCTCACGCTGGATGGCATCCACCACCTCGAACGGCCGGGTGAAGCGACCGCGCGAACGCACGCTGATCAGCGCTTCAGAGCCAGCCAGGTTATCCAGGGCGTTGATCGCAAAACCGGCGTTATCCGCCCACGGCTGCGGAATGCGCTGGCCGAAGAAGTCCTGCACCTGCACCCACATGCGATCGGTGAGCATGTCGGTATCAGCGACGACAATTACATTGATATTGTCCGCCTGCTTGAGGCCATCCTTCTGCCCCTCGATACCATCAGGGAAGGCCGACTGCGCCGGACCACTGATGCGCGCTGCCAAGGTGTAGCGTTCACCTGTGGGTTGCAGTTCGCGAATCAGCTCTTCGGGGTTGGCCAGCATGCCGAAGCGTTTGACATCAAACGGCATGGCGTACTGCGAGCTGCGAATCAGCGGGGTGAACTGGGTTTTCGCCCCTTCCAGCGGCTCGAGCATGCCTGCGGTGGCTACCGTGATGGTTTCCAGCGAAGCGGTACTGATGTCGTCTTTGTCCAAGGCATTCTTCGGCAGGCTCAGCCACGCCGCGTGGCGCACCGGGCGCTGATCCTGGCCCATGCTCACCGACATGGCGTAGGAGCCATCACCGAGCACCTGATCCGGCACCATGCGCAGGCCCCAGGCTTTGAACAGCTCTGGCAGATCGGAGGCCTTGTCGACCACCATTTCACCAGGCATCTCAGCTTGAGTATCGGCCTCGCTGAACGGGTCAACGAAAGTCAGCAGTTTGCCGCCGCGCAGGACGAACTGGTCGATGGCATACAGGGTCTGCTCGGGCAGTTGCTTAGGGTGAATCAGCAGTAGCACGGAGACGTTCTGCGGGATCAGGTCGACGTCACGCTTGAGGCTTTCGATCTGGAACAGCTGGCGAATTTCTTCGATCAGCATCCAGGCCGGCGTTGGTTGACGCGCCGCCATATCGAAGCCGCCATTGACCTGCAAACCAGCCAGCACGCCCACCACCGGCCGCTCGGGCTTGGCCAGGCTCTGCACCAGACGGCTGAGCTCATACTCGAGAAACTCCTCCTGATCGAGGGCGAAGAACGGGATCACCTGCACCTGACCTTCGGCATTTTTGCCGGCCAAGCCGAAGTAGATCGAGTCACCGCCCTGCTGCAGCGGAATGCCCTGCAGGCCGAACTCGGCGGCTTTGTCTTCTTCCTCGGAGAACGGCTCGGGGTCGATGATGCTCAGCTTGAGCTTGTCGCCCGCCTCGCGCTGGTAAGCCTTGAGCATTTCTTCAACGCGCTTGGCGTAGGTGCGCAGGGCCGGCAGGTCCTTGGTGGCGGTGTCGGAGTAAAAGAAGCTCAACTCCATGGGCTCGTCCAAGTCAGCCAAAATCTGTTCGGTACCGCTTGAGAGGGTATAGAGCTTCTGCTCGGTCAGGTCCAGGCGTACGCCACTAAGACCAAAGCTTGCGAACAAGTTAAACGCGAGAAACGCCAGGGCAATGAGTGCAAGCCCGGCGCTGGAAACCATCAGCTTTTTCATGGGCGTCCTCAGTCTGCTTTCTTCAGGTCGATAACCACCGCGGTTGCTGCCAGCCAGGCAGCAATCAGGGTGAGGAAATACAGCAGGTCGCGCAGATCAATCACGCCCTTGCTGATCGCATCGAAACGGCTCAGGAAGCTGAGTGAGGCCACCGCGTCAATCATCCACTGCGGTGCCCACGCGCTGAAGCCATCCAGGACCATGGGGAAGCCGCTGACGATAAACAGGAAGCACACACTGACCGTCAGAATGAAGGCAATCACCTGATTCTTCGCCAGCGCCGACATGCACGAGCCGATGGCCAGGTAAGCCCCGGCCAGCAGCCAGCTGCCGATATAGCCAGTGATGATCGCGCCGTTATCCGGCTCACCCAGGTAGTTGACGGTGATGATCATCGGGAAGGTCAGCAGCAACGCCAGGCCGGCGAATACCCAGGCGGCCAAGAACTTGCCGGTGACCGCGTCGAAACGGGTGATCGGCAGAGTCATCAGCAACTCGATGGTGCCGCTCTTACGCTCTTCGGCCCACAGGCGCATGGCAATTGCCGGCACCAGAAACAAGTAGAGCCACGGATGGAAATTAAAGAACGGCGCGAGGCTGGCCTGGCCGCTTTCAAAGAAGCCACCGAGGTAGAAGGTGAACACCCCAGACAGCACCAGAAAAATCAGGATAAACACGTACGCCAGCGGCGTGGCGAAGTAGCTCGCCAGCTCGCGCTTGAAAATCACCGGTAGCTTGGTCATACGCTCTCTCCACGGGTCAGGCTGCGGAACACTTCATCCAGGCGACCGCGTTCGACATTTAGCTCACGCACTTTCCAACCACGTTCAGCGATCAGCGCATTGACCTGCGCGAAGATCACTTCGCCCGGCTTGGCCAGAATACTCAGGCTGTGTTCCAAGGCGTTTTCTTCCACCCCGGCAACGCCCGGCAGTGCCGCCAGCGCGTCTTTATCCAGCGGCTCTTCAGCCACCAGGGTCACCGCTTGGTGATAGCGCGAGCGGCTTTCCAGCGCCAGCGGCGTGCCATCGGCCAGCAGCTTGCCGTGGGCGATCACCACAGCGCGGGTGCACACCGCCGAAACTTCTTCGAGGATGTGGGTGGAAATGATCACGATTTTGTCGTGGGCCAAGCTCTGAATCAGCTTGCGCACCTGATGCTTCTGGTTCGGGTCGAGGCCGTCGGTGGGCTCGTCGAGGATCAGCACCTTGGGGTCATGCAGAATCGCCTGAGCCAGGCCGACACGACGCTTGAAGCCCTTGGACAGGGTTTCGATGCTCTGCTCCAGCACCGTTTCAAGCTCAACTTGGGTCACGGCTTTAGTCACCCGCGCACGCTTTTCTACGCCCTTGAAGCCGCGTATCTCGGCAATAAACTCGAGGAAGCTGCGCACCGTCATGTCGCCGTAGCAGGGCGCGCCTTCGGGCAGGTAACCGATCTGCTGCTGCGCTTTGAGGGTGTCTTTCTGGATATCGAACCCGAGGATGCTGGCACTGCCGGACGTCGGCGCCAAAAAGCCGGTGAGCATCTTCATGGTGGTGGATTTACCGGCGCCGTTGGGGCCGAGAAAGCCGAGGACTTCGCCGGGCTTAACGCTGAAAGATAGGTTATCCACGGCAGTGTGCTGGGCAAAATGCTTGGTTAGCTGAGTTATTTCGATCATGGCCTCTCACCGTTGCGGTAACAGGCCCTGCTTGCAGCCACTACAGACGCAAGCCGGGCGCTTAAGTGCCGGCGGACTATAAGGAGTCGCGCGCAGGCAGCGCAAGCGAAGAACCGGCGGGTCATGTATCGATTAACTACCAGCCACTCAAAGCCGGCCCTATAAATGGCCGGCCGTGTTAAAGCGACAGCTTAAAGCGTGCCGCGCAGGGCTTTCTCAAACAGTTCGCTGTATTGAGCCGCCGTGAAGACAATCGGATTGGTGCCGGCGGAAGGGTCAACTTCAGCCATCTGCCCGACCTGTTCGATGCGCTTATCGTCAATGCCGATTTCGCCCAGCCGATGCGGGATACCGACCTGCTCACGCAGCGCCATCACCCACTCCAGCACACCGCTGAAACCGGGCTGAGCCAGGTTCAGGTAACGCGCCATTTTTTCCATCTGCGGCTCGATACGTTCGCGGTTGGCCATCAACACATACGGCATCAGCACCGCATTGAGCAGACCATGATGCGCGTCATACAGCGCGCCGAGCGGGTGCGCCAGCGCATGCATGGCGCCCAAGCCGCGCTGAAACGCGGTGGCGCCCATGCTCGAGGCCACTAGCATCTGCAACCGCGCTTCGACATCCGCGCCTTGGGCCACGGCCCGTGGCAGGTACTCCTGCACCAGACGCATGCCCTCCAGCGCAATGCCTTCAGCCATGGGGTGAAACAACGGCGAGCAAAAGGCTTCAAGGTTATGCGACAGCGCGTCCATACCCGTAGCGGCGGTGATCTTGGCGGGCAGGCCGACAGTCAGTTCCGGATCAAGAATTACCAGCGCCGGCAACATGCGCGCATGGAAGATAATCCGTTTGATATGCGCCGCATCATCGGTGATCACCGAGGCGCGGCCGACTTCTGAGCCGGTACCGGCAGTGGTCGGCACCGCCACCACCGGGGCCATGCCGGCTACATTGACGCGCTCGCAGTTGTCACCAATGTCTTCAAAATCCCACAGCGGACGATTCTGCCCAACCATCAAGGCGATGGCTTTGCCGGCATCCAGCGCCGAGCCGCCGCCAAAGGCGATCACCCCGTCATGCCCACCGGCCTTGAACGCCGCCACCCCATCCATCACGTTGCCGCCAGTAGGGTTGCCCTTAATGCCGTGAAACAAGCCGGCCTTGAGGCCATCATCGCGGCAGTGCTGCATCACCTTGTCGATCATCGGCAAGGCGGCCAGACCGGGGTCGGTCACCAGCAGCGGCGCCTGCATGCCCAACTGCCGGCAAGCGGCGGCCAGTTCACTGATACGACCGGCACCGACGCGCACGGAGGTGGGGTAATTCCAGTTCATGCGGTAATGATTCAGGTCCATGTGCGCCTCACAGCTTGGTTTTTAGATGGAAGGATTTAGGCCGGGTGACATGCTCAAAACCGAGGCTGGACAAGGTGCAGCCGCGCCCGGAGTTCTTCACCCCGGTCCAGGCCAGTGCCGGGTCGAGGTAGTCACAGCGGTTGAGGAATACCGTGCCCGCTTGCACGCGATCCGCCAAGGCCATAGCGGCGTCGACGTCACGGCTGAAGATGGCGGCAGTGAGGCCAAACTCACTGTCGTTCATCAGAACCAGGGCTTCCTCGTCATCCTTGACTTTTTGGATGCCGACCACCGGGCCGAAGGACTCTTCCGTCATCACCCGCATACCATGGTGCACGTTGGTCAGCACCTGCGGCGCGAGGTACTGCGAACCGGGATGGTCGAGGGCAAAATCCGCCGGTACCACATGCGCCTGCGCGCCCTGCTCGACTGCATCATGAATCTGCCCTCGGACAAAGTCGGCGGCATCGGCACGCACCAGTGGCCCCAAGGTGGTGTCCGGGTCATCAGAGCGGCCCAGCTTGTACTGTTTGACCAGCGCCACCGCTTGCTCGACAAAGGCCTCGTACAGCGCGGCGTGAACATAAATGCGCTCGATGCCACAGCACGACTGACCGGAGTTGAAAAACGCGCCATCAATGGTGGTTTCCACCGCATGCGCGAGATCGGCGTCGGCGCGCACATAGGCGGGGTCTTTGCCGCCCAGTTCCAGACCAATACTGAGGAAGCGCCCCGCCGCTACACGCTCGACCATGGTGCCGCCCGGTACCGAACCGGTGAAGGCCACGTGGGCGATAGTCGGCGCTTGAATCAACGCCTCGGTTTCACCGTGGCTCAGGTGCAGGTACTGGAATACTCCGTCCGGCAAGCCGGCCTCGCTAAAGGCCTCCACCATACGTTCACTGCACAGCGGCGTTTGCGCCGAGTGTTTGAGTAGCACCGCATTACCCGCCAGCAGCGCTGGCATCACCGCGTTAACAGCTGTCAGGTAGGGGTAATTCCAGGGCGCAATCACCAGCGCTACACCCAGCGGCTCGCGGCGGATAAAGCGAACAAAGCCGGGTTTATCCGGCAACTGGATATCGGCCAGGGCCTGCGCGGCAATGTCCGCCATGTACGTGGCGCGCTCGACAAAACCGCGCACCTCGCCGGCTGCATAACGAATCGGCCGGCCCATCATCCAGCACAGCTCTTTAGCCAGCTGATCTTCCTTGGCCGCGAAGGCGGTAATCGCCTTACGGCCGATGGCGATGCGCTCGGACAGCGGGGTACTTTTCCAGGCCACCTGCGCCTTCTCGGCCTTGGCCAATGCCGCTTGAATTTCCGGGTTGGAGGCCAGGTGACGCTCGACATACACCGAGCCGTCGATGGGGGATATGCACTGCAGTTTGCTCATTGCTTGCACCATAGAGTCCTGTCACCAACAACAGGTAGGTCTGTTGTGTATCTACAAGCCTGGATCTCGTAGGGCGGATGGCGCTTTACCCATCAACCGATACGCGTGTGGATGAAAACAGCGTCATCCACCCTACCCAGCGCCTCTAGCCCCTGTGTCTATCTGTGAGCCTTGCTAGGCAGGGCATCAAATAATTTCGAAGTAGCGATCCAGCTCCCAATCGCTGACATGCCGGCGGTATTCACGCTCCTCCCACTCGCGGCTGGCAGCGAAGTGCTCGACGAACTCATCGCCAAATAACTCACGCGCGGCCTTCGAGCTTTTCAGGCGCTGCGCGGCATCCCACAGGGTGCGCGGCAGGGCAAGCTCATCCGGATGTTTCATGTCGTAGGCATTGCCCACCACCGGTTCAGTCGGTTCCCACTCCTGCATCACCCCGTAAAGACCTGACCCCAGAGCTACGGAAAGGGCGAGATAGGGATTGCCATCGGCGGCACCGAGGCGATATTCCTGACGTTGAGACTTGTCGGTGCCGGGAATCACCCGCAGTGCGGCGGTGCGATTCTCCACCCCCCAGGTGGCATCAGTGGGGGCCCAAAACCCTGGAATCATGCGCCGATAGCTGTTCAGTGTCGGCGCTACCATGCACAGGAATTCCGGCATCAAGCGCTGCTGGCCGGCGAGAAAGTGACGCTGTAATTTGCTCATATTGTGCGCTTGGCTTGGGTCGTAGAACGCCGACTTACCACTGGCCAGATCGCGCAGCGATACATGGATATGCCCGCTCTGCCCTGGATATTTGCCCGACCACTTGGCCATAAAGGTGGCCATCAAGCCGTTGCGCTGGGCCAGCACTTTCATAAAGGTTTTGAACAGCGCGCCCTTGTCGGCCGCCGCTTCGGCACGGTCATAGGCAATGGCTGCTTCCAGCACGCCGGGACCAGTTTCGGTGTGCAGGCCTTCGATGGGGAAGTCCATACGTTCGGCCATTTCGAGGATCTCGTGGTACAGCTCGGCATGCACCGAGCTGCGGATCATTGAGTAGCCGAACCAGTCCGGAGTAAAGGGTTTGAGGTTACGAAAGCCTTTGGCACGGGCCGAGTCGGGGGTTTCATCGAACATGAAGAACTCATATTCCAATGCGGCAAAGGCATCAAAGCCCATGGCCGTGCAGCGCTCTATCACCCGGCGCAAGGTGGCGCGCGGGCAGACCTTTTCCGCTGCCTCGGCAAACTCGCAGATAAACAACAGCATGCCGTTCTCAAAGGGTAATTCACGGCAGGTATGCGCGAGAACACGGACGGGAGCATCGGGATAGCCGGTGTGCCAGCCGGTGTACTGCACGTTGTCGTAGAGCTGGTCTTTCACATCCCAGCCCAGCACCACATCGCAGAAGGCAAAGCCGCTATCGAGAGCAGAAAAAAATTTACTGCGGCTGAGGTATTTACCGCGCATCACCCCATCGTTATCAAACACCCCAACCTTGATATGGCTAAGGCCCCGCTCCTCGACAATGCGCCGGGCATCATCGACGGTTTTCACGTCTCGCGGATTGAGCATAAATGCACCTATCTATTGTTGTTATGACCGACTGGTATGGCCGACATCCGGTGTCAGTCCTGCAGGCAACAACAGCGTCTAAGCGCATCCCCAAACAACCGCACAATGCGCCACGGCTAGCACCTCAGGCCTGGTTAGAACGACCGGGAAAAGCCCAGTGAGTGTGGTACAGGATTGCCAAATTGGCCGGCTGATCGTGCAATTATCTGCACCGGGCCATGGCCGTTACGTTGCAATCCAAGCAGGCGTGATACTACAGACAGTAAAACGCCCGTACTTAGCGGTACGGGCGTGAGGCTTACAGATGGATCGAGGCAGTCAACGATAAGGCGCGCCAGCCTTGGCCATCAGGGCGTTGTACTTCTTGAAGATTTCCACCACCCGCGCGCAGCGTGGGCTGGTTTTAGCGATTTCATCCCAGAACTTCAGCGCCTCGGCTTCCACCGTGGCCCATTCTTCGGCGGGAATGGAGGTCAGCTTCAGCTTACCGCCCTCAACCCGCAGTTGCGCCTCGCCGCCCCAGTACCAGTGCTGACGGTAGTAGTTGGAGCTGTCCATGCACAGTTTGAACAGGGTTTGTAAGTGCTCGGGCACCTCGTTCCAACGATCCGAGTTGGCGAAGTAGGAGCCGCACCAGGCGCCAGAAATATTGTTGGTGAGGAAGTAATTAGTTACGTTAGCCCAGCCGACGGTGTAGTCCTCGGTGATGCCGGACCAGGCAATGCCATCCAGCTCGCCGGTTTGCATCGCCACCTCGACATCCTCCCAAGGCAGGGTCACCGGAATCACACCGAAACGGGAGAGAAACTTGCCGGCCGTAGGGAAGGTGAAGATGCGCTTGCCCTTGAGGTGCTCAAGCTTGGTAATCGGCTCTACGGTGGCGAAGTGACACGGGTCCCAAGCGCCGGCACCTAGCCAAGTCACGCCTTTAACCTCACCGTAGGCCTCGGCCCAGATCTCGTTGAGGCCATATTTTTCGAACAGTACCGGCACATCCAGGCTGTAACGGGTGGCAAACGGGAAATAGCCGCCGAACACCGAGATATCCACCGGCGCGGCAATGGAGTCGTCATCACTCTGCACAGCGTCGATGGTGCCCTTCTGCATGGCACGGAACAGCTCACCCGTAGGCACTAGCTGGTCGGCGTAATACAGCTGAATTTCCATCTCACCATTGGCCGCTTTGTTGAAGGCATCAATGGACGGTTTAATCACATGCTCGCCCAAGGCCGCGCCGGCATAGGTCTGCAAGCGCCAGGTAATTTTCTTCGGTTCGGCCGCATAAATATGCGACGAACCCAGAGCCGTTGCCCCTGCTGCCCCAGTGGCGACCGCGGCGGTTTTCAGAAAACTGCGTCTCGTACTCATGCTGTTATCTCCAAAATTGTCGATTCAGATGGCATACAACCGCACTGCCTGGTCCACGGGACCCTGGCAGGGTTTTCAGAGGGGCAACCTGCATCTGGCTCAAACCAAACGGTTGAGGATTACGCACAACCTGCGCGGCAACCCTCATTGGCATGGGCAGATACGACTGCGCTGGCCTACAGCTGAAATTTCATGTACTTAACCGCCGTAGTGCCACTGTGGTAACCACAGGGCGATTTGCGGAAAGACCATGACCAGCACCAGCGCCAGCAGCATGATCAGCACGAAGGGGGTAACTGAAACATAGATGTCACGCAGCGAAACCTCGGGCGGAGCCATGGCGCGCATCAGAAATAAGTTGTAGCCGAACGGTGGGGTCATGTAGGCGATCTGGCAGGTAATGGTGTAGAGCACGCCATACCAAACCAGGTCAAAACCCAGCGCGCCTACCAACGGAATATAAAGGGGGGCGACGATCACCAGCATGGCGGTGTCATCAAGGAACATGCCCATGATGATGAATGACAGCTGCATCAGGATCAGCACCTGCCAGGGCCCCAGCCCAAGGCTTTCGAGAAAGAACGCCTCAATCGCCTTAACCGCCCCCAGGCCATCGAACACCGCGCCGAAGCATAGGGCCGCGAGGATGATCCACATAAACATGCAGCTGATGCCAAGGGTCTTGCGCAGGGTTTCTTCCATCACGCTGCGGTTCAACCGGCCTTTGACCAACGCCATCAGAGTTGCCGCCGCCGCGCCTACCGCAGAACTTTCCACCAGGCTGGTGATGCCCATCAGAAACAGCCCAGTCATGCAGAAAAAAATAAACAACGGTGCGATACCGGCTTTAAGCAGCAGGAGTTTTTCGCGCCGGCTGATCTGCCCTCGCTCCGCCTCAGATAACGCAGGGCCCAGTTCCGGCTGCAAGCGGCAACGCACGGCGATATAGAGGATAAATAGCCCAGCCATTAGCAGCCCAGGCAGCACCCCCGCTAACCACAGTTGGCCGACCGGCTGACGGGCGATCATGCCGTATAGCACCAGTACTACGCTTGGTGGAATCAAAATACCCAGGGAGCTGCCGGCCTGAATCACTCCGGTGACCATGATTTTGTCGTAACCGCGACGCAGTAACTCCGGCAAAGCGATGCTCGCGCCAATGGCCATGCCGGCCACACTCAGGCCATTCATCGCCGAGATCGCCACCATCAGGCCGATGGTGCCAATCGCCAGGCCGCCATTAAGCGGGCCCATCCAGACATGGAACATCTTGTAGAGGTCTTCGGCCAGGCCCGATTCGGAGAGCATGTAACCCATAAACACGAACAGTGGCAGGGTCAGCAGCGGGTACCACTTCATCAGTTTCATGGCCGCGCTGAAGGCTATTTCCGAACCGCCATCGCCCCACAGCAGCAGGGCCGCCGCCACGGCAACAAAGCCAATCGCGCCAAACACCCGCTTGCCGGTGAGCAACAGCAACATCATTGAGGAGAACATCAGCAAGGCGATTAGCTCGTATTCCATTACAATGACTCCCCCCGCGCAGCAGCAATATCCTTGAACAGAGTGGCGATCGCCTGCAGCAGCATCAGGGCGATACCGATACACATAATGATCTTGATTGGGGCCATGGGCGGCGACCAGGCCGAGTAGCTGGTCTCGTTATACTCAAGCGCGTACTGGGTGGAAGAAATCCCCCCATACAACAGGAATACGAGGTAGAAAATCAGAAAGCCAATGGTGAGTATGTCCATCACCGCCCGGGTACGCGGCGACCAGCGGCTGTAGAACAGATCCATGCGCACGTGGGCGTCGAGTTGCATGGAGTAGGCACCGCCGAGCAGGAAATAGGCGACCATCAGAAACTGCGCCGATTCCAGGGTCCAGGCGGCGGGCAGAAAAAACGTCTTGCTGATCGAGGAGTACAGCAGCACACCGAGGATGGCGAAGATCAGGTACATAGCGAAGCGCCCAACGACGCGGTTGAGCGCTTCCACTGCGTGCACAAACAGCCTGATGACCTTAGGCATACCGCACCTGCTGAGTAATTGTTATTCCGAGAGCCTAGACCATGATTGGATAAGTCCAATCGCTGCTCTGTGCGATAGCACAAAGCAGGCCAGCTGCTTGGCAGTCACAATCTCTCCCGAAATATCAGCGGTTTAAGCGCTTACCCAGAGCGCAGGCCAGTACTTGCTAGCCCTCTAAAAAGCGCTTCAGCACCGCTACGGTGCGTGCCGAATCCTCTTCTTGGGGCACATGGCCAAGGTTCTCAAACAGCACCAGGCGGCTGCCTTCGATATCACGCTTGAAGTACTCGCCGTTAACTGGCGGAATCAACTGATCGCGACCACCCCAGATAATCAGCGTCGGCATCTTCAGCGCGGTAATTCGGCTGTAGGCCTGTCCTGCTTCAGCCTGATTAAAGCGCTGGCTCAAGGCTGCACGGTTGCCGGCGCGCAGGGTCAACTCGTAATACCGGTCAACCAGTTCATCAGTGACTTGGCTCGGGTCGCCATAGACGTTGCGCACACTGGCTTCGATCATCGCTCGGGGCAATAGATTGGCCATCAAGGGCGCCAGCGCGGGTATCTGCGCCAAGCGAAAGCCAATCGGAATGGAGGTTGCGTTGCGCGGGTAACCCGCCGCATCTACCAGCACCAAGCGCTCGACCCGCTGCGGATGGTCTAAGGCAAATTGCCAAGCCAGCTGACCACCAAAACTGTTGCCCGCCACCACTGCCCGCGGCACCTGCAACTGATCCAATACATTGGCGAGAAAGGCGCTGTAATGGGCCATGCGGTAATCGCCATCAGGGAAGGGCCCGGTCAGGCCAAACCCTGGCAAATCCAGGCTGATCACCCGACGCGTACTTTGCAACGCTGCCACCCAGCCCTCCCAGGTGTGCAAACTGGCTGAGGTGCCATGCAGCAGCACTATAGGTGTAGGGTCATTACGCGGGCCCTGATCACGCAGGTGGACCAGCATGCCGTCGATGGCCACGAACTGCGATGGCGGCAATGCCCAGCGCGGTTTGAGCTCAGCCACCGTCCGGTCGGGTGCCCAATTCCAGGCGACCGCAGCCGCCATCGCCAGAAACAGCAGCAACACAACAGCCAGCAGAACCTTGGCAACACGCTTCATGGGATGTCCTTTTTCATCAGAGGGGGCTCAAGCAGGCCTTGAGCCAATATTAGCCAAAGCGCTGTGGCTTGCCTGTTAAGTAATGTATGGCGCTTCGAGACACACCCTCGCCCAGCATGCAGACGAAAAAAAGCCCCGATGTGCCGGGGCTTGAGGAGTGCGGCGCCGTTTCCCGGCGCACACAAAAAACAGCAGAACTTAAACCAGGCTCATCAACGCTTCACGGCTGAACGGCAGAATGTCCTGCTCACGGCCATCACGCACCTTCACCGCCCAATCTGGGTCAACCAGCAAGGCACGACCTACAGCAACCAGATCAAACTCCTGTTTGTTCAAACGCTCCAGCAGGTTCTCCAAGCTGGCCGGCTGGGCCACTTTATCGGTGTTAACCATGAATTGCAGGAACTCGCCATCCAGGCCGACGCTGCCGACGGTGATGGTTGGCTTGCCAGTGAGCTGACGCGTCCAGCCTGCCAGATTAAGGTCAGAACCTTCGAATTCAGGCTCCCAGAAGCGGCGCGTCGAGCAGTGGAAAATATCCACACCGGCGTCGCTCAATGGCTTGAGAAAAGCCTCCAGCGCTTCTGAGGTCTGTACCAGACGTGCGCTGTAATCCTGCTGTTTCCACTGCGAGAAACGGAAGATGATCGGGAAGTCCGGGCCTACGGCGGCGCGCACAGCCTGGATCAGCTCGATGGCAAAGCGCGAGCGCTGGGCCAGATCGCCGCCGTATTCGTCGGTGCGCTTGTTGGTGCCTTCCCAGAAGAACTGGTCAACCAGATAACCGTGGGCGCCGTGAATTTCTACACCGTCCATGCCGATGCTCTGTGCATCCTTAGCGGCCTGGGCGAAGGCTGCGATGACTTCGTTGATGTCATCCTGGGTCATGCCGTGAACCACGACAGTACCGTCTTTGATTTTTTCGCTCGGGCCATAGCCTGGAACGCTGGCATCTGGCTCAGTGCCCAGCTTGCGCACATTGCCCACGTGCCACAGCTGCGGAACGATCTTGCCGCCTTCGGCATGAACAGCCTCGACCACTTTCTGCCAGCCGGCCAGGGCATCTTCACCGTAGAAGCGCGGCACGTTTGGGTAACCGTTGGCGGCCTTGTGGCCTACGGTGGTGCCTTCGGTGACGATCAGGCCAACACCGGCGGCAGCGCGGCGACGGTAATACTCGATGACCTTGCTGTTCGGTACACCGCCAGGGGAGAAGGAACGGGTCATCGGCGCCATCACCACACGGGTCGGCAGCTCCAAGTTGCCCAGGGTAAAGGGTTGGAACAGCGCTTTAACAGGATCGGTCATCATCATTCCTCGGGGCGGCCACAGCGCCGCAACTGGTTAATAGGGGTTGCGATCAGGCCCGCAGCAACAGCTGCAGACGCTGGATAAAATCGCTCAGTGCCTGGGTGTTGTTCGCCACTTTCAGGCGCGTCAGCGCGCCTTGCCAGGCATTGGTGATAAAGCTCGCCAGGTTGCGGCAGTCCTCACCGTCCGGTAGTTCGCCAGCCGCCTGCGCCTGCTCCAGACAGGTCTGCAGGGTGTCCGCCGAGGCTTGCAGAATCGCATCGACCTGCGCGCCCAGGGTTGGCGATAACTCGGCCATTTCAAAACTCAGGCTGCCAATAAAACAGTGGTACTCCAGGCGCTCCTGGCGGGCGAAGTGCCCCACCAGCTCGGTGTAATAACCGAGGATGCGCTCGCGCGGGCTCAACGCCGGATTACCTAAGGCTTCGGCATAACGCGCCAGGCGCGGCTGGTAAACCTGTTGCAGGGCCTGCAGGGCAAAGTCTTCTTTGCTGGCGAAGTAGTGGTAGAAGGAACCCTTGGGCACGCCGGCGGCCTGGACGATTTCCTGCACGCCGGCACCGTGATAACCACGACGGGTCATCACCTCGGCGCCTTTGGCGAGGATCAGGTCACGCTTGTCGACACGGATACTGGAGTTCATGCCGCAAGGATATGACCGGTCGTCTAGGATCGCCCAGCACTATTGATTTGCGTGATTATCAGCAAGAAGCAGAGTGAGTTTTAGAAACGATTGAGCTGCGAACAAGTCGCGGCTCAATCGTAGGCAGGCGTGAGTCTAAATTAGCGCAGCAAGCGCTGACTCGGCTTTAGCCGCGGGCGGCTTTGATCACTTCTATATAGGGTTCGGCAAAGCGTTGATCCTGGATCAGCGCGATAAAGTCATGGCCTTGGGCGTCTTTAGCATTCAGGTCGTAGCCCGCTGCCACGAAGAAGCCGACAAAGCGTTCGAAATCATCAATCCGCAAGCCACGGTAGGCTTTGACCAGCTTGTGCAGCGACGGCGGCGTGGCATCAACCGGCTCAACGCCGAGGAACAGCTTGATCGGCTCGTCACCAATCTCTTCGCCAATCACCTGTTTCTTGTCTTTACGCATCGTTCACTCCAGCTAACCAGGCCACACGGGGGCACCAGTGTAACCCCCACATGCCACGCCGCTCAACGCGAGCGGCGTGCGCGAACAGCCCTGCGAGTTATGCGGCAACGCATGCAATGAGCGCGTTACAGCCGCAACAGGACACGCCTCGTATACAATATCTGCACTTCTGACCAACGCGAGGCCTGCCTCTTGCCACTGCCCAGCTTCAATGCGCCTAACCTAGGCGTCACCCCAACGGCCTCGGAAGTCATCACCAAGCACCTGCGTGAGGCCATCATCGGCGGCCACTTCGACGAAGACGAGCCGATTCGTCAGGACGACGTAGCCCGCCTATTCAATGTCAGCAAAATCCCTGTACGCGAGGCGCTCAAGCGTCTCGAGGCGGAAGGTCTGGTGGTGTTCCAGCGCAACAAAGGCGCGGTGGTCACACGTATCTCCGAGCCTGAACTGGCGCAGATCTTCGAAGTGCGCGTACTGCTGGAGGTGCAGGCCATCCGCCTGGCGGTGCCCAACATGACGGAAGAAACATTCGCCCAAGCGGAGCGCATCTGCCAGGCGTTCGTTGGCGAAACCGACATCGGCCATTGGGCAGAACTGAACTGGGCACTGCACGCCTGTCTCTATGAGCCGGCCAAGCGTCCTTTCTTGATCAACCTGATCCGCTCGATCCACGACAAAGTCGAGCGTTACCTGCGCATGCAAATGAGCCTGTCCGCAGGTAAAGACCGCGCTGACCACGAGCACCGGGAAATCCTTGAGGCTTGTCGCGCGGGGGATGCCGACAAGGCCGCCATGCTGATCGAGCAGCACATCATCGGTGTCTGCCGCACGCTGTACGAGCACCTGCCAAACCGGCTTACACCGAACTGATCACGACTACCCGCGCCTCAAAATTCAGACGCAGTAATCGGCACGCCACTGTGCCGATTTCGTCATAGCCCACCACGAAAGTCATCAAGCCGCCACGGCAGCGAAACCCCAGTCTTACAGGCACCTTATTTACACGCAGGTGCCTGCAGCCATGAAACGCATCCACGTCATCGACTCCCACACTGGCGGTGAGCCAACCCGCTTGGTGATCGACGGTTTCCCCGATCTAGGTCAGGGCACAATGCTCGAACGGCGCCAACTATTGGCCGAACGTTTCGACGCTTGGCGCGCCGCTGTTGTGCTGGAGCCGCGGGGCAGCGATGTCTTGGTCGGCGCGCTGCTCTGCGAGCCGCTGGACCCGAGCGCCAGCTGTGGCGTGATCTTTTTCAACAACAGCGGCTACCTCGGCATGTGCGGCCACGGCACCATTGGCTTGGTCGCCTCACTGGCCTACCTCGGCCGCATTCAGCCGGGAATACACCGTATCGAAACCCCCGTCGGTACGGTCGAGGCCATGTTGCATGCGGATGGCTCGGTCAGCGTGCGCAACGTACCAGCCTATCGCTATCGCCAGGCTGTCACCCTGCAGGTGCCTGGGCTAGGTAGCGTCAGCGGCGATATCGCCTGGGGCGGTAACTGGTTCTTCCTGATTGCCGAGCATGCTCAACGCATTGCCGGGGACAATATCGAAGCACTCACCGACTACTGCTGGGCTGTGCGCCAAGCACTGACCGCGCAAGCTGTCCACGGCGAAGACGGCGAGGAAATCGACCACATCGAGCTATTCGCCAGCGACGCTGAAGCAGACAGCCGCAACTTTGTGTTGTGCCCCGGCAAAGCCTACGACCGCTCCCCGTGTGGCACCGGCACCAGCGCCAAACTGGCCTGCCTGGCCGTCGATGGCAAGCTGGCACCCGGCGCCCTGTGGCGCCAGGCCAGCGTGATTGGCAGCCAGTTCGAGTGCAGTTATGAATGGCAAAACGAGGGTCGCGTTATTCCGACCATTCGCGGCCGCGCCCACATCAGTGCCGACGCCACCCTACTGCTGGAGGACAACGATCCTTTCGCCTGGGGCATTCGCGGATGAACGCGGATGTCATCGTTATCGGCGCAGGCATAGTCGGCAGCGCCTGCGCCAAAACGCTCGCCCAGCGCGGCATGAATGTTCTGGTGCTGGACAGCCAGCGCGGCGGTGCCACGGCAGCCGGCATGGGCCATCTGGTCGCGATGGACGACAACCCAGCGGAGCTGGCTTTGAGTCGCTACTCCATCGAGTTGTGGCAGCAATGGGCGCCACAACTCGCCGCCGACTGCGCCTACCGCAACTGCGGCACCTTGTGGCTAGCGGCGAACCAGGAAGAACTGCAGGCCGCCGAGCACAAGGGCGAAACCTTGCGTGCTCAAGGTGTCACCTGCCAATTGCTGGATGCAGAAGGCCTGCGTCAGACCGAACCGATGCTGCGTCGAGACCTGAGCGGCGCACTCAAGGTGAACGGTGACAGCATCGTCTACGCCCCCAATGCGGCGTGCTGGATGCTGACGCAAGGTGGCACGCGTATTCGCCAACGTTGTGAGCAGGTCAGCGCGGTCGAGGGTAACCGGGTACGCCTGGCGGATGGCAGCTGGCTACAGGCCAAGCTGGTCATAATGGCCAACGGCATCCACGCCAGCGAGCTTTGCCCAGAGCTGCCGATTCGCCCGAAGAAGGGCCACATACTGATCACCGACCGCTACCCCGGCCGTATTCAACATCAGTTGGTTGAGCTCGGTTACGCCGCCAGCGCCCATGTCACCAGCGGCACCACGGTCGCCTTCAACGCCCAACCGCGACCGACCGGGCAGATCCTGCTGGGCTCATCGCGCCAATTCGACAGCCTCAGCCCAGAGGTCGAGGGGGCCGTACTCGCACGCATGCTGCAACGCGCCCTCGACTACCTGCCAGAGCTGGGCCAGCTGAACGCGATACGCAGCTGGACCGGCTTTCGCGCCGCCACTCCTGACGGTCTGCCGCTGATCGGCGCCCACCCACAACAGCCAGGCCTATGGCTGGCCGTTGGCCATGAAGGCTTGGGCGTCACCACGGCACCCGGTACTGCGCAGCTACTGGCCGAGCAACTTTTAGGGGAACCCTCGGCAATCGACCCAGCGCCTTATCGTCCAGAGCGTTTTCTCCACACACATGAACTCAAGGAGCAGCACCGATGATTGAGCTCAGCCTGGATGGCCAACTGCTGCGGGTAGCCCAAGGTACAACGGTCGCAGCAGCGCTCTACCTCGGCGGTGACGGCAACAGCCGGACCTCGGTCAGCGGCCAACGCCGCGCGCCATTTTGCGGCATGGGCGTGTGCCAGGAATGCCGCGTCAGCATCGATGGCCAGCGTCGCCTGGCCTGCCAAACCCTGTGCCGCTCCGGCATGCAGGTGGAGACTCAGCCATGACCCGCGACTTCGACCTCTTGATCATCGGCGCGGGCCCTGCGGGTATGGCCGCCGCCTTGGCAGCCGCCCCCAGCGGTGCGCGTATCGCCATCATCGACGACAACCCGGCGCCCGGTGGGCAGATCTGGCGCGACGGCGTTCAAGCGCAACTCCCCGCTGCCGCTCAACGCTACCGCGCGGCGTTGGCCGCAGCGAGCAACGTGCAACTCTTTGCTGCAACCCGGGTAGTCGCCATTGCCGGCCCACAACAGTTGTTGCTGGAGGATGACAACAGCGCCTGGAACGTTCGCTACAGCACACTCATCCTCTGCACGGGTGCCCGCGAACTATTACTGCCCTTCCCCGGCTGGACATTGCCCGGTGTCACGGGCGCAGGCGGCCTGCAGGCGCTGGTCAAAGGCGGCGTTCCATTGACGGGCGAACGCCTGGTGATTGCTGGCAGTGGCCCGCTGTTACTGGCCAGTGCCGCCAGCGCCAGGAAGGCCGGCGCGCAGATCCAGCGCATTGCCGAACAGGCCAGCCTTGCAGCCCTGTCGGCTTTTACCCTGCAGCTGGCGCGCTGGCCCGGCAAACTGCTGCAAGCCACGCAACTGCTGGATAGCCACTACCGCAGCGACAGTTTCGTCGTGGCCGCACTCGGCAGCGAGAAACTGGAAGCCGTGCGCTTAAGCCAGTCCGGCAAAATCATAGAAATCCCTTGCGAGCGCCTCGCCTGCGGCTTTGGCCTAATTGCCAATACCCAACTGGGCCAAGCCTTGGGGTGTCGCGTGGCAGACCAGGCAATTGCCGTCGATGACTGGCAAGCGTGCAGCCGGACCGATCATTACGCTGCCGGCGAGTGCACCGGTTTTGGCGGCAGCGAATTGGCCCTGGTTGAAGGCGCCATCGCCGGCCATGCCGCAGTTGGCGAGCAACACCAGGCCCGCGCACTGTGGCCGCAACGCGCACGCTGGCAAGCCTTTGCCAGGCAACTCAACCGGCGCTTCGCCCTCAATCCACAGCTGAAGCAGCTGGCCGAGGCCGACACGCTGGTCTGCCGCTGTGAAGATGTACCCTACTCGGCCCTCGCCGAGCGCAGTAGCTGGGTCGATGCCAAGCTGCACAGTCGCTGTGGCATGGGCCCTTGCCAGGGACGTATTTGCGGCGCGGCCTGTGAGTATCTATTCGACTGGCAAACGCCGACGCCACGCGTGCCCCTGACGCCTACGCGTATCGACAGCCTGCTGCAGCTCGCAGAGGCGCAAGTGCATGGGTAGGGTGGGTTAGCGGCGCCAAGCTCAAAACGATCAGACACCGCCAGCATGGCGCGCCGCGTAACCCACCAGACGGTAGCCATGTATTGCGCCGATGGTGGGTTACGGCGCAGCAACGATAGGTGTAACGCCAGTCACATGGACAGGCGCCTAACCCACCCTACGTCCTGTCGCAGGCTAGCAATACTTCCCCATGACCGGCGCGCAGCTATAGAGTGGTGCCGCTAGCCGCTACCAGCGGCATCCACTCGCTCTGCCTGGACCCGGCCCATGCTGTTTCCCGCCCCAAGCCAACTGCTACCACCGCCCTGCGACCTGAACGAACTACTCGGCAGTTTGCAAATGATCACACCGCTACTCGATGCCATGCCCGGCGTGGTGTTCTTTATCAAGGACTGCCAAGCGCGCTACGTGCTGGTTAACCAGACCCTGGTGCAACGCTGCGCCCTCAAAGACCGACAAACGCTACTCGGCAAAACTGCCGAGCAAGTTTTCCCCTCGCGCTTCGGCCCGCTGTATACCGAACAAGACCGGCGCGTGTTAGAGATCGGAACGCCCCTCAGCGATCAGCTTGAGCTGCACCTCTACCCAGGCCGCCAACCCGGCTGGTGCCTGACCCATAAGTTGGCCTTACATGACCGCCAGGGCACGATCATCGGCATGGCCGGCATTTCCTATGACTTACAAGCGCCGCAGGCCAGCCATCCGGCGTATCAGAAGCTCGCAGCAGTCGACGCGCATATTCGTCAGCATTACGCCCACCCCATCGCGGTGAAACACCTGGCCAGCATCGCCGGGCTGTCCATCGCTCAGCTAGAACGTCTGTGCAAGCGTATTTTCCAACTCACCCCGCGCCAGATGATCCACCAGGCTCGCCTCGGTGCCGCCTCACAGCTGCTAGCCGGCGAACTGCCGATCACCGAAATCGCCCTGCGCTGCGGCTACACCGACCACAGCGCGTTCAGCCGCCAATTCAAAGCTCTTACCGGGCTCTCCCCCAGCCAGTACCGCGACAGCCAACGCCACGCCTGAGCGCCGCACACATCTCTGCGTCACGATTGTTACCCTGCGGCGCAACGTTACGGTGCACACCTGCGCGTCCTGCTTCCTTCTGTGACACCGCAAGGCTGTTACGCCTTTTCGTTCGCGGCCACGCTCGCGACGTAACGGCCTGGCGTGTCCTTCGGCGTTGTGGCGCAGCGCCCACCCCACGGGCGCTGTAGCCCAGCACACGATCCTCAAAAAGCACTTCTCAACCATCTAAGGGCGTTCTGGCATGACCGATGCATATTTAATATCGTATACGAAATCCGCAATACCAAATTCAATCCACACCAATGCTCGACCCAACCAGACCTAGAGGCCCCTATGAAAAACCCCACACTCGCCGTAGCCCTCACAGCTGTTCTGAGCACCTCCTTTATCAACGTGGCCCAGGCCGACAAGCTCGATGACATTATTGAGTCCGGCAAGCTGCGCTGCGCCGTCACCCTGGACTTTCCACCGATGGGCTTTCGCGATGAAGCGAATAACCCCGTAGGTTTCGACGTCGACTACTGCGGCGACCTGGCCAAGGTGCTTGGCGTCACCCCAGAAGTGGTCGAAACGCCTTTTCCTGATCGCATCCCTGCGCTCATTTCCGGGCGCGCCGACGTCATCGTCGCGTCCACGTCCGACACCCTGGAACGCGCCAAGACCGTGGGCATGACCGTGCCCTACTTTGCCTTCCAAATGGTTGTGCTGACCCGCGAAGACAGCGGCATTAACAGTTACGCCGACCTCAAAAGCCACCCGGTCGGCAATACCAGCGGCACCTATGAGGCCATCGCCCTGGAGAAAGACGTGAAGGCTTGGGGCGGTGGTAGCTTCCGCGCGTACCAGAGCCTCAACGACACCATCCTCGCTGTCACCCAAGGGCATATCGACGCAACAGTCGTGACCAACACCGTCGCTGCCGCAACGCTTAAGTCGGGCAAATACAAAGGCCTGAAGATCGCCGGTGACGCGCCCTACACCATCGATTACGTGTCGCTGGCGGCTAAGCGTAACGAATACGGCTTACTCAATTACATGAACCTGTTCGTTAACCAGCAGGTGCGTACCGGCCGTTATCAGGAACTGTGGGACAAGTGGGTCGGCAAGGAAATCGCCCCGGCCAACCTGTCGGTACCCGGCGTCTACTACTGAGTCGTAGCTAATAATCCATCCATCAACGTGCGGCCTGCTTGCGGGTCGTACGGGAGCTACAGATGCCTGATTTTTCTATGCAAGCACGCAGCCTGGTCAGTGGCCGCGCGCAAGGCGATTTGCTGTATGCCGATGTTGGCCTGAGTTTCTGGGGCGGAGTCGACCCCTTCAGCGGTGAAGTGATCGACCGCCATCACCCCTTGAACGGTAACGTCATCAGCGGATGCGTGCTGGCTATTCCCAGCGGCCGCGGCTCCTGCACCGGCAGCAGCGTATTGCTGGAACTGATTCTTAACGGGCACGCACCCGCCGCTCTAGTGGTGGCGCACCCCGAAGAAATTCTCAGCCTGGGCGTTCTGATTGCTCAGGCGTTGTTCGAGCGCAGCCTGCCGGTTATCTGTATCGGCCAAGCGGCATTCGAACGCCTGCACGATTGCACCTTTGTGCGCGTCGACGGCAGCCAGATCAACGCCTACGTCACAGCACCTATAGACGACCAACCCGCGCCGTCACTGACACCTGAAACATCACCTCAGCACAGCGACCTGATGCTCACCGACTTCGACCACGCCGTGCTCGCAGGCGAGCACGGCAAAGCCGCACAAGTCGCCATGCAGATCGTTCTGCGTATGGCGGAACTGCAAGGTGCTCGCGAGCTGATCGACATCAGCCAGGCGCACATCGATGGCTGCATCTATACCGGCCCGGCGAGCCTGCGCTTCGCTGAGCAGCTGGTTACGTGGGGTGCGAAGGTGCGGGTGCCGACGACGCTCAACGCCATCTCTGTAGACCAACGACGCTGGCGCGCCCAAGGCATTGACCCAGCCTTCGGTGAACCGGCCAGCGCCTTGGGCGATGCCTATATGGCGATGGGCGCCCAACTGAGCTTTACCTGCGCGCCCTACCTGCTCGACAGCGCGCCAGAAGCCGGTGATCAGGTGGTCTGGGCCGAGTCCAACGCCGTGGTATTTGCCAATAGCGTGCTGGCGGCACGCACCCAGAAATACCCCGACTTTCTCGATATCTGCATTGCCCTGACCGGCCGGGCGCCGCTGATCGGCTGTCACCTGACCACAGGACGGCTGGCCACGTTACAGATCAACGTGCCGGCGCTGGGAGACGTGGACGACGCCTTCTACCCGCTGCTCGGTTACCACATCGGCGCCCTGGCCGGCAGCCAGATCCCCGTGATCTGCGGTTTGCAGCAGGCGCAGCCGAGCCGCGATGACCTCAAAGCCTTCGGTGCGGCCTTCGCCACCACCTCAGGCGCGCCGATGTTCCATATCGTCGGTGTGACCCCAGAAGCGGCCACCTGCGAACAGGCACTGGGCGGCATGGCAGCGCAGCGCCAGCTTGATATTAGCGCGCAAGACCTGCTTGCCAGCTGGCACGAACTGAACAGCGCCAGCAGCCCAGACCTCGGCCTGGTGTCGCTGGGCAATCCGCATTTCTCGTTAAGTGAATGTGCGGCGCTGGCCCGGCTCTGTGCGGGCCGAGATAAACACCCGGAGGTGGCAGTGGTGATCACCTGCGGCCGCCACGTGCTTGAGCAAGCACGACAAGCCGGCCATGTCGCTGCGCTGGAGGCTTTCGGCGTGCAATTCGTCACGGATACCTGCTGGTGCATGCTCGGTGAGCCGGTGCTACCGGTCAGCGCCAAGAACCTGATGACCAACTCTGGCAAATACGCCCACTACGCACCGGGCTTGGTCGGCCGCCGCGTGCACTTCGCCAGCCTGGCTGCGTGCGTCGACGCGGCCTGTAGCGGCCAAGCCAGCGGCGATCTGCCGAGTTGGTTGCGCCAAACATCCCGCCATGGAGGTTATTGAGCAATGTTCGATTACAGCTTCCATTGGCGCTCGGCCTTCAAGGCGCTGCCCGATATGCTCGGCGGCGCGTGGGTCACCTTCGAAACCGCCGCCCTGTCGATGATCTTCGGCGTGCTAATCGCCCTCTGTCTGACCCTGATGCGGCAAACAAAAAACCCTTTAGCCCGCGGCTTCGGCAACGCCTGGGTATCAGTGGCGCGCAACACGCCGTCACTGTTCCAGATCTACTTGCTGTACTTCGGCCTGGGCTCGTTCGGCATTCACATCAGTTCTTGGGCGGCATTGCTCGCAGGGATCACCTTCAACAATGCCGGCTATCTGGCGGAGAACTTTCGCGGCGGGCTCAAGGCAGTACCGGAGACGCAAATGCGTGCGGCCCGCTCGTTGGGCATGAGCGCATTCAAAACCTACCAGCTGGTGATCATCCCGCAATTGCTGCGCATCGTGTTCTACCCACTGACCAATCAGATGGTCTGGGCAGTATTGATGACCTCACTGGGCGTCATTGTCGGCCTCAACAACGACCTTACCGGGGTCACCCAGGGTTACAACGTGAAGACCTTCCGCACCTTCGAGTACTTCGCACTCGCGGCGGTTCTTTACTACCTGATCGCCAAAGCCATCGTACTGGTCGCCCGCCTACTCGGCTGGCGCCTGTTCCGCTACTAGGAGGGTAATGGCCATGTTGACTACCAGCATCACCTCGACCGACCTGCTATTCCTGCTGCAAGGGGCCTGGACCACCATCCTGCTGACCTTGTGGGCCATGCTGCTGGGCACCGCCGGCGGGGTTATCTGCGGCCTGCTGCGCGCTACCTTGCCACGCGCCACACTGCCGCTGGCCTGGGTGCTGGATGCCTTTCGCAGCGTGCCGCTGCTGATCCAGTTCGTCTTGTTCAACTCACTGAAAAGCATTGCCGGTTTGGACTGGAGCGCGTTCTCAGTCGCCTGCGCTGTACTCGGCGTGTATGCCGCCGCCTACTGCACCGAGATCGTCCGTAGCGGCGTGCTGGCGGTATCACCCAACGTGCGCCGGGCAGGACGCTCACTGGGCCTGAATTACTGGCAAGACCTGCGCTACATCGTCATGCCGATGGCCACCCGCATCGCGTTTCCCGGTTGGCTCAACCTGACCTTGTCGGTGATGAAAGACACCGCCCTGGTCATGTGGATCGGCATTGTCGAGCTGCTACGCGCCTCGCAAATCATCGTTACACGTATCCAAGAGCCGCTGCTGGTGCTGTGCATCGCCGGGCTTATCTACTACTTCATCAGCCTGGTGGTGGCCCGCTTGGGCAATCAACTGGAGAAAAGGTGGCAGGAAAATGATTGAGATCGAAAACGTACACAAATCCTTCGGCGACCTCGATGTCATCAAGGGCGTGAGCCTGACGGTGAACAAAGGCGAAGTGGTGTCCATCATCGGTGGCTCTGGCTCCGGCAAATCGACCCTGTTGATGTGCATCAACGGCTTGGAAGTCATCCAGCAAGGCAGCATTCGTGTCGACGGTACCGAGGTGCACAACAAAGCCACCGACCTCAATCGCCTGCGGCAGAAAATCGGCATCGTCTTCCAACAGTGGAATGCGTTTCCGCACCTGACCGTGCTGGAGAACGTCATGCTGGCACCGCGCAAAGTGCTCGGCCAAAGCCGGGCTGAGGCCGAAGAAGTTGCCGTGCGCCAGCTGACCCACGTGGGCCTGGCTGACAAGCTCAAGGTGTTTCCCGGCAAGCTCTCTGGCGGTCAGCAGCAACGCATGGCCATCGCCCGCGCCTTGGCCATGTCACCGGATTACATGCTGTTTGACGAGGCCACCAGCGCCCTCGACCCACAGCTGGTGGGCGAGGTGCTGGACACCATGCGTATGCTCGCCGAAGACGGCATGACCATGGTGCTGGTGACCCACGAGATCAGCTTCGCCCGCGAAGTCTCGGACCGTGTGGCGTTCTTCCGCAACGGCCTGGTGCACGAGATCGGTACCCCCGAGCAAGTGCTGGTCAGCCCGCAATATGCGGAAACGGCCGACTTTCTGAAATCCGTGCTTTAGGAGAGCAGCATGCGCTCGAGCAAAGTTATACATGTGGTCAGTTGCCATGCCGAAGGCGAAGTCGGCGACGTGATCGTCGGCGGCGTTGCACCACCACCGGGCGATACGCTGTGGGCGCAATCGCGCTGGATCGCCGAAGATCAAACCCTGCGCAACTTCATGCTGAATGAACCGCGCGGCGGGGTGTTCCGTCACGTCAACTTGCTGGTACCAGCCAAAGATCCACGCGCGCAGATGGCCTGGATCATCATGGAGCCGGCCGATACGCCGCCGATGTCGGGTTCCAACTCGTTATGCGTCTCCACGGTGCTGCTGGAAAGCGGCATCCTGCCCATGACGGAACCGCAGACCCACCTGATTCTGGAAGCCCCCGGCGGGCTGATCGAAGCCGTGGCGCAGTGCCGCAACGGCAAAGTCGAACGGGTCGAAATAAAGAACGTGCCGTCTTTCGCCGATCGGCTGGATGCCTGGATTGAGGTCGATGGTATTGGCTCACTGCAGGTGGACACCGCCTATGGCGGCGACAGTTTCGTCATTGCCGACGCCCAGGCGCTGGGCTTCTCACTCGGCGCTGACGAAGCGGCCGACCTGGCCGCCTGTGGGCTTAAGATCACCCGCGCAGCCAACGAGCAGCTGGGTTTCGTGCATCCACTCAACCCGGACTGGGCGCATATTTCTTTTTGCCAACTGGCCGGCCCATTGCAACGGCAAGAGGGGATTTTGAGTGCCGCCAACGCGGTGGTGATTCGCCCCGGCAAAGTCGACCGCTCGCCCACGGGCACCGGTTGCTCAGCGCGCATGGCGGTATTGCATGCCAGAGGTCAATTGCAGGTCGGCGAACGCTTTATCGGCCGTTCGATCATTGGCTCCGAGTTCCATTGCCGAATCGACAGCCTCAGCGAAGTCGCTGGGCGCCCGGCAATCATCCCCTGCCTGTCTGGCCGGGCCTGGATCACCGGCACCCACCAGCACCTGCTTGACCCTGATGACCCCTGGCCACAGGGCTATCGCTTGTCCGATACCTGGCCAGTGGAGCTGAAGCGCTAAGGCGTGTTGAGGATTTAGAACTGCCGGCTCGCCGGTGCAACGAACCGGGCGTTACGCCCAACCACGGGAAACAGATGGCTAACTACGGCTATTTATTTTCGTATACGAAATACTTTAATTCTGCCCAGGAGGCAAACCCATGAGCCGCACCATTTTTACCGGCACCATTCCCGCCCTGATGACCCCCTGCACCGCCAAGCGCAAGCCGGACTTCGACGCGTTGGTACGCAAGGGCCACGAGCTGATCGAAGCAGGCATGAGCGCGGTAGTCTACTGCGGCTCCATGGGTGACTGGCCACTGCTGACCGAAGCCGAGCGCCAGGAAGGCGTGGCACGCCTGGTCGCAGCCGGCATCCCAACCATAGTCGGCACCGGTGCGGTAAATAGCCGCGAAGCCGTATCCCACGCCGCCCACGCGGCCAAGGTCGGCGCTCACGGTCTGATGGTCATCCCGCGCGTTTTGTCCCGTGGCGCTTCGCCAGCCGCCCAGGAAGCGCACTTCGCCGCCATTCTCGAAGCCGCGCCGAAGCTGCCAGCCGTGATCTACAACAGCCCGTATTACGGCTTCGCCACCCGTGCTGAGCTGTTCTTCAAGCTGCGCCGCAAATACGCCAACCTGATCGGCTTCAAGGAATTCGGCGGCGCGGCTGACATGCGCTACGCCGCCGAGCACATCACCTCGCAGGACAAGGACGTGATCCTGATGGCCGGCGTCGATACCCAGGTGGTGCATGGCTTCGTCAATTGCGGTGCGACCGGCGCCATTACCGGTATCGGTAATGCCCTGCCGCATGAAGTGCTGCAACTGGTCGAGCTGAGCAAGAAGGCCGCCAAGGGTGATCCCGTCGCACGGCGTCGTGCTCTGGAGCTGGCCGAGGCGCTGAATGTGCTGTCGTCCTTCGACGAAGGCACCGACCTGGTGCTCTATTACAAGTACCTGATGGTGCTCAACGGCGATCAGGAATATGCCCTGCATTTCAACGCAACCGATGCCCTTAGCGACGCCCAGCGTAACTACGCCGAGACCCAGTACAGGCTGTTCCGTCAGTGGTACGCCACCTGGTCGGCCGAACAGAGCTCCGTCTGATCGCCGCACTGCGCTTGGATGTCGGCCTGTAACCAGCGCACCAGCGACCCTGACCCCGCCGCTGGCGCCAGCGGTTTGTTACCTGAAATCCGTTGCCCCGCCGACAGTCCTTACGGCCACAGGTACCGCGCTGTAGTGCCGTTCCCTGATTCAACTGTTGCTGTTTGTCCTCGTGTTGCCAGGTCTCGCCACCTGGTTACTGGGGCAACTGTTCTGACCCGTCACCCAGAGGAGCCATTTATGCTCAAGCTCGTTGGACACCATTACATCGCCGGGCGCCGCAGCTTTGCTGGCAGCACCACCCAACAGAGCGTCGACGCCAGCAGCGGCGAGCCGCTGCCCTATCATTTCCACCAGGCCACAGCAGAAGAGGTGGCCGCCGCCGCCCAGGCTGCTGCTGCTGCCTACCCACAATTTCGCGCGCTAGCCGCCAGCCGGCGCGCCGAGTTTCTTGAGGCCATTGCCGACGAGATCGACAGTTTGGGCGACGATTTTGTCAGCATTGTCTGCCGCGAAACCGCCCTGCCTGCCGCGCGCATTCAAGGTGAACGCGGCCGCACCAGCGGGCAGATGCGTCTGTTTGCCAAGGTGCTGCGCCGTGGCGATTTTTATGGCACCCGTATCGACCGGGCGCTACCCGAACGCCTGCCGTTACCCCGCACCGACCTGCGCCAGTATCAGATCGGCGTCGGCCCGGTGGCCGTGTTTGGCGCCAGCAATTTTCCGCTAGCCTTCTCGACGGCTGGCGGCGATACCGCTGCGGCGTTGGCCGCCGGTTGCCCGGTGGTATTCAAAGCCCACAGCGGCCACATGGCGACAGCCGAGTGTGTCGCTGATGCGATTATTCGCGCGGCGGAAAAAACCGCGATGCCCGCGGGCGTGTTCAACATGCTCTTCGGCAACGGCGCGGGCGCCGATTTGGTCAAGCATCCAGCCATCCAGGCAGTCGGCTTCACCGGCTCACTGAAAGGTGGCCGAGCACTGTGCGACATGGCAGCCGCACGGCCACAACCCATCCCGGTATTTGCTGAGATGTCGAGCATCAACCCGGTGGTGCTGTTACCTGCCGCACTGAAGCAACGCGGCGCACAGATAGCCACTGAACTGACGGCCTCGGTGGTGCTCGGTTGTGGTCAGTTCTGTACCAATCCAGGTTTGGTGATCGGTATTCGCTCAGCTGAATTCAGCGAATTTGTGCGCGACTTCGCCGCATGCATGCACGAGCAACCGGCACAGAGCATGCTCAACGCTGGCACGCTGCAGAGTTACAGCCACTGCTTGCAACGCTTGCATGCCCATCCTGGGCTGCAGCATCTGGGCGGCCATCCTCAGGTTGGCAATCAGGCTCAGCCGCAACTGTTCAAGGCTGATGCCCGTTTGCTGCGCGAAGGCGATGCGCTGCTACAGGAGGAGGTATTCGGCCCGACCAGCATCGTCATTGAGGTGGCTGATCGAGCCGAGTTAGTCGCAGCGTTGCACGGCTTACATGGCCAGCTCACCGCCACCCTGATCGCCGAACCGAGCGACCTTGAGCAATACACGGAACTATTGCCATTGCTGGAACAGAAGGCCGGACGCCTGCTGCTTAACGGCTACCCCACCGGAGTCGAGGTGTGTGACGCCATGGTGCATGGCGGCCCCTACCCGGCCACTTCCGACGCGCGCGGCACCTCCGTTGGCAGTTTGGCGATTGAGCGTTTTCTGCGCCCGGTGTGCTACCAGAATTGCCCGGATGCACAACTGCCCCTGGCCCTGCAAAATGCCAACCCGCTCGGCATCGCCCGCTTGGTGGATGGCGAGAGCACACGTGAACCCGTGACCGGATAGTTGTCGGCACGGTCTGCGGTTCTCGTTTTGCCCCGGCACACTGCTGGGGCTTTTTTTGCCTGCTCGGCTAGACGCAGCACCCGTGACAGCGGGAAGGCGCAGCCCGTTTCACCGCACAATCAGCGCATTGAGGTCGTCATACAGCGCCTGAGGGATCTGCACGCCCTCCTCGGCACTGCGCTTACGCGCCTCATACCGGCGCTGCGACGGCAACCGTGCGCCCTGCCCCTGAATACTCTCGAACAAGGTCTCGGCGCGGGCCAAGTGCTCGTCGGCAGCCGCGCCGAGGAAGCGCTGCGGGTCAAGGGCGATGATCAACTCGCCGTGATAAGGCGAAGAGTCGCCGCCGTCATCGTAGGCCTTGGATTCTGCGCTGGTCAGGTCGCCTATCAACGGCCCGGCGATCAGTTCAACCATGGCCGCCAACGCCGAGCCTTTATGCCCACCAAAGGTGTGCATAGCCCCCTGCAGCACCGCCGCCGCATCCGTGCTGGGCTGGCCCTGGGCATCGATCCCCCAGCCTTCGGGGAGTGGCTTACCGGCACGCCGATGCAGTTCGATGTCGCCCCGGGCAATCACACTGGTGGCGAAGTCAAAGATAAATGGGTTATGGCCGGCCCGAGGCCAGCCGAACGCAATTGGGTTGGTGCCAAACACCGGCTTACTGCCACCAGCCGGCGCAACCCAGGCATGGCTGGGGGTAAAGGCCAAGGCAACCAAACCGGCATCGGTCAGGGCTTCGATTTCCACCCACAGTGCCGAGAAATGTACGCAATGGTTAATCGCCATCGCGGCGATACCCGCCTCCCGCGCCTTGCCCAACAACACAGGCAACCCGGCCTGAAAAGCCAACTGGGAGAAGCCACCATGGGCATCAACACGCACGATCGCCGGGGCTTGATCAAACACCTCGGGCTGGGCGTCAGCAACCACCTTGCCGGCCTTTAGCGAGCGTACGCAGCCGAGCACCCGATACAGCCCATGGGAGGCACAGCCATCGCGCTCCCCCGCGAGCACGGTGGCACTCACTGCTTGCACGTGGGGTTCGCTAAAACCATTGCTGCGCAGTATGTCCTGCGCGAGTTGATGGGCTTGTTCCAGGGTCAATCGGATCACGGTTCGGCTCCTCTGCTAATCAATGATTAGAGTGGTGCCTAGGCAGTGGAGCGGCTTGAGCCATTTACCCGGCCAGACTGACGAAATCAGCACAATCCGGTTTAAGCGAACTGCCCGCGCATCCAGGCTAAATAGGCCGGGGCATCGGCCTCACCTTCTTTCGGCGCCCAACTGGCCTGCTCGCCTGCCCCGACTGCCTTGTAGGGCCCGGCCTTGCATTCGAACAGAATGCTGTCGGCTTCGAGCACGACCAAGGCATGGAAAATATTTGGCGGCACGTCGACGCCAACACATTCGCCACCGGCTGCCAGCACGCGCTTAGCCAACACCTCACCGCGGTCATTAAAGATCAACAGCCCCAAACTACCTTTGAGAACCAACAAGGCTTCAGCCTTATCGGCCGAGAGGTGGCGGTGCGGCGGGATATAAGTAGCCGGCTGTAAACCTACCGCCATGCGGTGGCAAGGCTCGTCCATCTGGTGAAAGTTATGGTGCTGGCGCTGGCGTGGATTAGCCGCCGCTTGCTCGGCCAAATCGCCGAACAGTGTCTGATCGAGAAAGCGCAGTTCGCTCATACGTTTTACAGGCCTTTGACCGCGTATATACCCGGCGCATTGCGCCAGTAACCTTTGTAATCCATGCCGTAGCCAAACACATAGCGATCAACACAGGGCATGCCGACGTAATCAGCCTTGAGGTCGGGGCGTGCCTTGCGGTCGTGCGTTTTATCTACCAGCACAGCGATGCGCACGTTCTTGGCACCGGCATGACGGCAAAAATCGATGATTGCACCGAGAGTGTGCCCTTCATCAAGGATGTCGTCGATGATCAGCACGTCGCGGTCGATAAAGGAGATTTCCGGCTTGGCCTTCCAGAACAGTTCGCCACCGCTGGTTTCATTGCGATAACGGGTGGCGTGCAGGTAGGACAACTCCAGCGGGAAGTTGAGCTTGGGCAGCAGCTTGCCGGAGAAAATCAGCCCGCCGTTCATCACGCAGAACACCACCGGGTTGCTGTCGGCCATCTCGCTGTTGATGGCCGCCGCCATGGTGTCGATGGCCACCTCGACCTCGGCATTGCTGTACAGGCAATCGGCTTCGGCCATAATTTGGCGAATATGCACGAGATCGACGGACATGCTGTTTCCTCAATGAGTGGCGGGGATGACTCAGACCATAAAGCTGATCGATGCGTCAAAATAAAAGTCGGCGAATCTACGCATCTGCAAAGCACAGAGCAAGCCCTGCCAGACCAACTGCGGTAATTGCCCATCATGGCCGGTACGTTAGCGTCTTTTTAGCGACTTTAAGCCATTAAGGCGCAGCACTTGAGGCGGCCAATGCTTTAATCTAACGCAATTTTCGCCCGTCCTGCCGGAGACCCCTGCCCATGCCCATCCTCGAGATCCGCCACCCGCTGATCCGCCACAAACTCGGCCTGATGCGCCGCGCCGATATCAGCACAAAGAATTTCCGCGAATTGGCCCAAGAAGTCGGCGCACTGCTGACCTACGAGGCGACCAAGGATCTGCCCCTCGAGAACTACGAAATTGAAGGCTGGTGCGGCACCGTGCAGGTGGAAAAAATCTCCGGCAAGAAAATCACCGTAGTGCCGATCCTGCGCGCTGGGATTGGCATGCTTGAAGGCGTTCTCAGCCTGATTCCCGGCGCCAAGGTCAGCGCTGTGGGCGTGGCACGCAATGAAGAAACCCTGCAGGCGCACACCTACCTAGAAAAGCTGGTGCCGGAAATCGACGAGCGCCTGGCGATGATCATCGACCCAATGCTCGCCACCGGCAGCTCAATGGTCGCCACCATCAACCTGCTGAAAAAGGCCGGCTGCAAGGAAATCCGCGCCATGGTGTTGGTCGCTGCACCCGAAGGTATTAAGGCCGTCAACGACGCGCATCCGGACGTGACGATCTATACCGCCTCTATCGACCAATGCCTGAATGAGCATGGCTATATCATTCCCGGCCTCGGCGATGCCGGCGACAAAATCTTCGGCACCAAGCAGAAGGACGCCTGATTCATGCACGATGAATACAACGATCCACTCTGGCGCCAGGGTATTTCCGGCGCACAGATGCTGTTCGTGGCATTCGGCGCACTGGTGCTGATGCCGCTGATCACTGGTATGGATCCTAACGTCGCACTGTTCACGGCCGGTATCGGCACCCTGCTATTCCAACTGGTCACTGGCCGTCAGGTCCCGGTATTCCTGGCCTCCAGCTTTGCCTTTATCGCGCCAATTCTCGCTGCCAAAGGTGAATTCGGTCTGCCGGCCGTGCTGGGCGGCATCGTCGCCTCCGGCTTGGTGTATATCCTGCTCAGCGCTGTGGTGCGGATCAAAGGCGCCGGTTTTATCGACCGACTGCTGCCCCCCGTGGTGATTGCACCGGTGATCATTTCCATCGGCCTGGCGTTGTCACCCGTCGCGGTGAACATGGCCATGGGCAAGGCCGGCGACGGCAGCGCGCAACTGATTCCATATGAAATCGCCATGCTGATTTCCATGTCGGCGCTGCTCACCACCGTGCTGGTCGCCGCCATGGGCAGTGGCCTGTTGCGTCTGGTGCCGATTCTCGCCGGGATCATCGTCGGTTGTGTGGTCGCAGCCTTTTGTGGGGTGATCGACACCACGCAAGTCGCCGCCGCCCCCTGGCTGGCACTGCCGGCATTCGTGGCTCCAGAACTGCACTGGGGAGCGATTCTGTACATCGTACCCGTGGCACTGGCCCCTGCCATTGAACACATTGGCGGCGTGATCGCGATTGGCAGCGTTACCGGCAAGGACTTCATCAAGAAGCCCGGCCTGCACCGCACCCTGCTTGGCGATGGCCTGGCCACCTCGGCTGCTGGCCTACTGGGCGGCCCACCTAACACCACCTATGCCGAAGTCACCGGCGCGGTGATGCTGACCAAGAACTACAACCCGAAGATCATGACCTGGGCGGCGTGCTTCGCCATCGGCCTGGCCTTTGTCGGCAAATTCGGCACCGCCCTGCAAAGCATCCCAGTGCCGGTGATGGGCGGCATTCTCTGCCTGCTGTTTGGCTCTATTGCGGTGGTGGGTTTGAACACCCTGATTCGTCATCAAGTCGACCTGTCCGAGGCGCGTAACCTGATCATCGTGTCGATCACTCTGGTGTTCGGCATCGGCGGCATGGTCATGGGTAACAGTGACTTTGCCTTGTCCGGCATCTCGCTGTGTGCTATCAGCGCCCTGGTGCTCAACCTGGTTCTGCCCGGCGGCCAAGGCTGGCGCAGCAAAACAGTGCTGGAAGAGCCAGACCTGTAACGCGCCCAAATTAAAAGCCCCGCACTTAGCGGGGCTTTTTTGCAGTGTTAAACCTCTATGCAGGGCTAGCCGACCACCCCTGTAAGCGCACCACACTCTCGCGATAAGGCTTGAGGCCCATGCTCAAGAGTACGATTGAGCTGAACACCGCCAGCGAGGTGACGATCAGCAGCGAATAACGCAGCGCTTGGTCGTCGGCGAACACATAGTCTGTGACCAAGGCCACCGCAGTCGGGCCGATACCCAGGCCGATCAGGGTGATTACAAACAAGTAGATCGCCGAAGCCTGACCGCGCATCGAGTTGGGCATGATTTCTTGAATCGCCGCCGGCGCCACACCAAACGGCATGCTCAGGCAGAACACCGTTGGCGCCATCAGCACCGCGGCCCACACCGCGTTATCCATCAAAGGGAAGGCCAGCACAAAAGGCACTGCACCCACCGCTGCATACAAACCAACGCGCATATTGGCATCACTGCTGCCGCGCTTGGCCATCCAGTCCGCCAGACGTCCGCCGAAGACAATGCCCAAACAGCCAAACACCGCAACGATACTGCCGTACACCACGCCAACCTGACCGGCATCCCAGCCATAGGTGCGAATAAAGAAGCTCGGCACCCAGGCCGCACTGCCGTAGCCAGCAAACGCCAGCCCGGCAAAGCCAAAGTTGTGGCACAGCACAGTGCGGCGGTTGGCGCGAATATAACGGCCAACATCCGCCAGCGGCACTGCTATACCAGCGCCAACCCCACGTCGTACCGGCTCTCTGACCGCCAGCATGAGCAGGGTAAATAAAACCCCGGCCGCGCCAAGAATCAGGAAGATCAACTGCCAAGGGCGCACTTCACCAATTACGGGCAGGACGACATCACCTTGGGCTGAGGCGAACTTAATCACCAGACCGCCCAGCAAAAATGCGATACCGGACCCCAGATAAACCCCCATGGAATACACGCTGATCGCCGTGGCGCGACGCTCGGCCGGAAAGCTATCGGCGATCAGCGAGTAAGCTGCCGGCGACAATGCTGCCTCTCCCACACCCACACCAATACGGCAGATCAGAAACTGCCAGTACAGCTTGGCCATGCCACACGCCGCAGTGGCCGCACTCCAGAACAGCACGCCGATGGCAATCAAGCCGCGTCGACTTTTGGTATCGGCCAGCCGGCCCAGGGGGATACCGCAAACGGTATAGAACAGGGCAAACGACAAGCCCATCAGCAAGCTCATCTGCGTGTCGCTGATCATCAGATCGCGGCGGATTGGCCCCACCAGCAAGTTAAGAATCTGCCGGTCAATAAATGACAGCACATACGCCACCATGAGAATGGCGACAGTCACCCAGGCGCGGGTGGAAGAGGGATAGCCGTTATTGTTGTTGGGCACTGGCAGTCTCCTCGGCACCGTTATGTGCGGTGCACGACGGTTGAAAGAACTGCCAGCTTAGGCCGAGACATAGGGCGATGAGTATCGCCCTTGGGTGTTATCAATCAGGCGAATGCGCGGCATCCCTTTGAGCGAATGACCGCGCGCCAAGTGGTTTAGAGCATCAAGGGCGCTCGCTCACTGAGGGTTTTCAGGGCCGCGACCCAGCTTGGATGATCATTCAGGCACGGCACCAACTGGAGGCTCTCGCCGCCCGCCTCAACAAACTGCTCGCGGCCGCGGTCGCCGATTTCCTCCAAGGTTTCGATGCAGTCGGCGACAAAGGCTGGGCACATCACCAATAGGTTCTTCACGCCTTGTTTAGCCAGCTCATCGAGGCGCGCTTCGGTGTAGGGCTCAATCCACTTATCGCGACCCAAACGCGACTGGAAGGACACCGACCACTGCTCCGGTTTGAGCCCCATGCGCTGAGCGAACAACTCGGCACTGCGCATGCATTGCGCGCGGTAGCAGGTGGCGAGTACTTCGGGCGAGGCATTGCGGCAACAATCCGCGTTTTTCAAGCAATGACGACTGGGGTCGAGCTTGCGCAGGTGACGCTCTGGCAGGCCATGAAAACTCAGCAGCAGGTGGTCGAAATCTTGTTCAAGGTACGGCTTAGCACTATCAACCAAGGCATCCAAGTATTCCGGCTGCTCAAAGAATGGCGGCAGTATCGAGAACCGAATGGGCAACTGCTGCTCACGCACCACACGCCGCGCCTCTTCAATCACAGTGGTGGTGGTGCTGTCAGCAAATTGCGGATAGAGCGGCGCCAGGGTGACCTGCTTAATTCCTTGGCTCGCTAGGCGGGTCAGCACGGTTTGCAACGACGGCTCGCCATAACGCATGGCCAGTTCAACCGGACCATGATTCCAAGACGACTTCATTGCCTCTTGTAAGCGCTTACTCAGCACCACCAGCGGCGAGCCGTCATCCCACCAAATTGAAGCGTAGGCATGCGCCGAAGCCGCTGGGCGCTTGATTAGAATCAGCGAAACCAATAAACGCCGCAGTGGCCAAGGCAAATCAACCACATAAGGGTCCATCAGAAACTGATTGAGGTAACTGCGCACATCCGCCACCGAGGTAGAGGCAGGAGAACCCAGGTTTACCAGTAACAAGGCGTGATCGGTCATGCGTAATCCTAGTTAGGCTGGCCCAGCAGATCCGCCAGAGCCACATCCAAATGAGTGAAACGAAAACTGAAACCTTCGTCCTGCAGGCGTGTCGGCAAAGCGCGCTGGCCACCCAGCAGCAACTCTGCCAGCTCGCCTAGCGCCAAGCGCAGGACAAATGTCGGGGCCGGCATAAACGCGGGCCGGTGCAGCTCGCGGCCCAGCGCCTGACTGAATGCGCGGTTACGCTCAGGCGTCGGCGCGCAGGCATTATAAGGACCGCGTGCTTGCTCATGCTGCAGGAGAAAATCAATCAAGGCGATTTGGTCGTCAATATGAATCCATGGCATCCATTGCCGGCCATTGCCTATGGGGCCACCAAGCCCGAGCTTAAAAGGCAGCAACAAGCGCTTGAGAAAGCCGCCATCGCTGGCCAGGACCAGCCCGGTACGCACCAACACCACACGGATGCCTTGCCCCTCTGCGCGCTGCGCGGTTTCTTCCCACGCCCCACACAACTGCGCGGCAAAGTCTTCACTAACAGGCAGTGAATCTTCATGCAACTCGCGCTCGCCGCCGTCGCCATACCAGCCCACCGCCGACCCCGAGAGCAACACAGCTGGTTTTTGTTCGCGGCTGTGCAGCCAAGCCAATAGTTGTTCGGTCAGACCAATACGGCTAGCCCACAACAGTGCTTTGCGCTTGCGCGTCCAGGGTCGATCAGCAATAGGCGCTCCGGCCAGGTTGACCACAGCATCCAACGGTTCTTCGCCCAGCTCATCGAGCCGGCCAATACCGCGCACCGCGTCACCGCAAAGTGCCGCCACCTGTTCAGGACGACGGCTCCACACCGTTAATTGGTGGCCTTGCTGCAACCAGTGGCGACACAGCGCCCGCCCGATCAAACCAGTACCACCCGTCAGGAGTATGTTCATCAGCTCGCCCTCGCTTGGCTTTTGCTTAACTAGCAGTAGCCGAATCATTTGTACCTGCGTATGGCTTCAATCGGCCGGCAGGTTGTCTTAACTATAGGAAGACAGGATCGAACCTGATATATCTTATACACAAAACAAATACTGTATAGCATTTGTCTAAAGCGTAGCTTAGCACCGGACCACAAGAGGTAGACCATGACCGCTCTTCATCCCATTGCCATTATCGGCACCGGCATCGCCGGGCTATCTGCCGCACAGGCGCTGCATGCCGCTGGTCATTCGGTGCAGCTGTTCGACAAGAGCCGCGGCAGTGGCGGGCGCATGGCCAGCAAACGCAGTGATGGCGGCGCGCTGGACCTAGGAGCGCAGTATTTCACCGCGCGCGACCGCCGCTTTGTCGAGGTGGTACAGCAATGGCAGGCGCGCGGCTGGGTCGCTGAATGGACCCCCAGCCTCTACAACTTTAAAAATGGCCAGCTCAGCGCCTCACCTGATGAGCAGGTACGCTGGGTCGGCAGCCCGCGCATGAGTGCGATTACCCGCGCCATGCTCGGTGCCCTGCCGGTGCATTTTTCCTGCCGCATCACCGAGGTGTTTCGCGGCGAACAGCACTGGCACTTGCAGGACGCCGAAGGCAATAGCCACGGCCCGTTTAGCCATGTGATCGTCGCCACCCCAGCACCGCAGGCCACCACCCTGCTGTCCAGCGTGCCGAAACTGGCAGGCGCTGCAGCCAGCGTAGCCATGGACCCGACCTGGGCCGTCGCCCTGGCCTTCGACACGCCACTGGAGAGCAAAGTGGAAGGCTGCTTTGTGCAAGACAGCCCGCTCGACTGGCTGGCGCGCAACCGCAGTAAACCTGGCCGTGACAGCCAGCTTGATACCTGGGTGCTGCACGCCACCAGCCAGTGGACCAAACAAAATCTGGATATGTCTAAAGAAGACGTAACCGAACACCTGCTCGGGGCGTTTGCCGAACTGATCGGCTGCACCGTACCCGCGCCCACCTTCAGCCTGGCGCACCGCTGGCTCTATGCGCGCCCAGCCAGTGCGCATCAATGGGGCGTACTGGCCGATGCTGACCTGGGCATCTACGCCTGTGGGGATTGGTGCCTGTCTGGCCGCGTGGAAGGCGCCTGGCTTAGCGGCCAGGAAGCCGCACGACGTTTGCTTGAGAATCTGCAATGAAGAGTCAAGTACACGCCACGCCCGCCAAGCATCGGCTCAATCCGCGCAAGCTGCTGCTGTCAAAGTGGACAGCTACGCAGCCGCAGAACCGCGAGAAGCACTTTCTTGTAACCGAACTGTTCTGCGATGAGGACGGTACGGTACTGCAGGTCGAACTGCAGGCCGTGCTCAACCAGCGCAGCCAGCGCCTGGACTGGCACGCGCTGGAAAACCCTGATGAGTGGCGCATGGGCTGGAAGTAACAGTGCCGCACAAACTCATACCATAGTTGTACAAATATATTGACTTGTACAATTGCAGACCTATGATGAAGCTAAGTTGTACATCCATCAGGATCTGTACAAGTCGTCATCGGAGGTTGCCCATGCGCTCATCAGAAACCATCACCGGCAAACCCAAACTGGGCATCAGCGCCTGCCTGCTGGGTTCCGAGGTTCGCTATAACGGCGGGCACAAGGAATCGCGCCTGTGTAGCCGCACCCTTACTGAATATTTTGACTTTGCGCCTGTATGCCCTGAAGTGGGTATAGGCATGAGCATCCCGCGAGAGCCGATCCGCCTGGTCGGCGATCCGCAAGCGCCGCGTGCCGTGGGCACGGTCAGCCGTGAAGTGGATGTCACCGCGCCGCTGGCCGCCTATGGCGAGCGCATGGCCGGCGAGCTTACTGATATTTGCGGCTACATCTTTATGCAGCAGTCGCCGTCCTGCGGCCTGCACCGAGTCAAGGTTTATCAGGACAACGGCCGCCCTAGCGAACCAGGACGTGGAATCTTCGCTGAGGCGTTTTGCGCCCGCCACCCCAATCTCCCGGTGGAAGAAGATGGCCGCCTAAACGACCCGGTCCTGCGTGAGAACTTTATTACCCGCGTCTTCGCTTACTCCGAATGGCAACAACTGCTACGCGATGGCCTGACCCGGCAAAGCTTGATTGCCTTCCACTCGCGCTACAAATACATGCTGATGGCCACTAATGCGCAGCAATATAAATTGCTCGGCCGCATGCTGGGCAACCTCGGCCAGCAGGATTTGCAAGAACTGGCCTCGCGCTATTTCAGCGACCTGATGAGCGCGCTAAAAAGCTGCGCCACTCGCCGCAGCCACAGTAATGTGCTGCAGCATATCAGCGGCTATCTAAAGCAAGCGCTGAGCAGCGAAGACAAGCAGGAAATGCAACAACTGATCGGCCAGTACCGTCACGGTGTGGTGCCGTTGGTGGTGCCCATGACCCTGCTCAAGCACCACTTCCGCCGTCACCCAGACACTTACATCACGCGGCAGGTCTACCTGCAGCCACACCCGGAAAACCTCAGCCTGCGTAATGCCCTATGAGTCTTGATTCAAGCAACCCTGGCGCGACCGCCGACGACTATCAGGCGGCCATTGCCCAGGGCTTTATGCCGATCCGCGATGTCGCCCGTATCACGGGAGTCAACGCGGTCACGCTGCGCGCGTGGGAACGTCGTTATGGCTTGATCGTGCCGCACCGCACGCCGAAAGGTCATCGTCTTTATTCGGATGAACATGTCACGCACATTCAGGCGATCCTGACGTGGCTCAATCGCGGCGTCTCGGTCAGCCAGGTCAAGGGCCTGCTGCGCAGTAACCAGCCGGCCTTTGCCGAAGCCAGCTCGCAGTGGGAAGCCAAGCGCCAGCAATTGCAGGAAGCCATTTGCAACCTCAACGAGCGCCGCCTGGACGATTGTTTCAACAGCGAACTGGCGCTCTACCCGCCCAGCACCCTGTGCGAGCAACTGCTGCTGCCACTGCTTGAAGAGCTTGAATTGCGCTGGCGCAATCAGTTTGGCGCTCAGGCAGAGCGAGTGTTTTTCTACTCGTGGCTGCGCAGCAAACTTGGCGCACGCCTGTACCACAACAACCGTCAGCACAATGGTGCGCCGCTGCTGCTGATCAATGTCTCTGACCTGCCCATGGCGCCCGGTTTGTGGCTGACCGCTTGGCTAGCAAGCAATGCAGGTATTGCGGTGGAGGTGTTCGACTGGCCACTGCCACCACCCGAATTAGCCCTCGCGGTCGAACATATTCAGCCGCGCGCCGTGCTGCTTTATTCCAGCCAAGCATTGAATAGCACGCACCTGCAGCGCCTGCTGGGTGGCTACGATTGCCCCTGCCTGCTGGTCGGTCAGGTGGTACAGATTCACGCCGACGAATTACAGGTCATCGCCCAGCAGAACGCCGAACTGAGCCTGGCCAGCGATCCGCTGGCCGCGCTGCACAGCCTCACCGACCTCAACCTGCTGCACAGCTGATGGGACATTCCATGCTGCAAATGATCTGGTTCCGCACCGACTTACGGGTACAGGACAACAGCGCCCTGGCCGCCGCCATGGGCAGTGGCCCGACCGTGGCGCTGTACCTGATCAGCCCAGCCCAGTGGCTGGCGCATGACGATGCGCCAAGCAAAGTTGATTTCTGGCTACGCAACCTGAAAAACCTGGCGGACGAGCTGGGCAAACTCAATGTGCCACTGCTGGTGCGCCATGCTGATGATTGGAGCGCAGCACCACAGGTGATCGCCGAGCTGTGCCAGCAACTGCAAACCAGCACAGTACATGCCAACGAAGAGTACGGCGTACACGAGAGCCGCCGCGATCAGGCCGTGAGCGAGGCGCTCGATGAGCTAGGGATCACCTTCACTAGCCACTTGGATCAACTGTTCTTCAAGCCCGGCAGTGTGCTGACCCAGTCCGGCACTTACTTCAAGGTCTACAGCCAGTTCCGTAAGGTCTGCTATCAGCGCTTGCACAGCGCCCTGCCGACCGTGCTCGCCCCCCCCAAAGCTCAAGCGCAACTGGCGATCAGTAGCGATGCAGTGCCCGAGCAGGTCAGCGGATTTGCCACGCCCAGTGAGACGCTGCGCCAGCTCTGGCCCGCCGGTGAGGCCGAGGCGCGCAGGCGTATAGATGATTTCGCCGCAGAACACATCGACTTCTACCAGAGCACTCGCGACTTCCCTGCCAAACCCGGCACTAGCCAACTGTCAGCGTATCTAGCCGCCGGCGTGATTTCGCCGCGCCAGTGTCTGCACGCGGCGCTGAGTGCCAACCAAGGCGAGTTCGACAGCGGCAACCCAGGCGTGGTGACCTGGATCAACGAACTGCTCTGGCGCGAGTTTTACAAGCACATCTTGGTCGGTTACCCGCGCGTGTCCATGCACCGTGCCTTCCGCGCTGAAACGGAAGCACTGGCTTGGCGTAACGCTCCGATCGAGCTGAAAGCCTGGCAGGAAGGCCGTACCGGCTTGCCAATCATCGATGCGGCGATGCGCCAGCTGCTCGCAACCGGCTGGATGCACAACCGCCTGCGCATGGTAGTAGCGATGTTTGTGACTAAAAACCTGTTGATCGACTGGCGTGAAGGCGAACGCTTTTTTATGCGCCACCTGATCGACGGCGACCTGGCGGCAAACAATGGTGGCTGGCAGTGGAGCTCCTCTACCGGCACCGATTCGGCACCCTACTTCCGCATCTTCAACCCGCTCAGCCAATCGCAGAAATTTGACCCTGATGGGCGCTTTATCCGCCAGTGGCTGCCCGAGTTGGTCGGCCTGAACAAAAGCAATATCCACAACCCAGCCGCTATGGGCGGGTTGTTCGGTATCGCCGATTACCCAGCGCCGATTGTCGACTTGAGCAAGAGCCGCAGCCGCGCCCTGGCTGCTTTCAAGAGCCTGCCGCACTTTGCCGGCACGGAGGCGCCATGAGTAATTTCCTGCGCCAGTTCGCCCAAGATTTTGCCGGGCTGAACAAGGACAACCTCGAGCGCCTGGGCAAACTCTACAGCGACGATGCGCTGTTTTGCGATCCGCTGCATGAAGTGCGCGGGTTAGCGAATATGCAGCGTTACTTTGCCGAGATGTACGCCAATGTTAGCGAGTTGCGCTTTGACTTTTACGGCTTTGACCAGGTGCGCGAAGGCGAAGGCTACTTGCGCTGGACCATGAGCTACCGCCACCCGCGCCTTGCTAAAGGTCAACTGATCCGTGTGGAGGGTTGCTCACACCTGCTGTGGCAGGACAAGGTCTATCGTCACCGTGACTACTTCGATGCCGGCAGCCTGCTCTATGAGCACCTGCCTTTACTCGGCTCGGCGATTCGCTGGCTGAAAAGGAGGTTGGCATGAACGCAAACGCACGTCGTATCTGGCTAACAGGCGCAAGCAGCGGCATCGGCGCGGCACTGGCCGAGCAGTTACTGCAGCAAGGTCATCGTTTAGCACTTAGCGCCCGTACCCTTGAGCCGTTGCAGGCCCTGGCCAAACGTTACCCGCAACAAGTGTTAGTGGTGGCCGGCGATCTCAGTGATGCCTCTCAGGTGCAGGCCATTGGCGAGCATATCGCCCAAGTCTGGGGTGCACTGGATTGCGCCATTCTCAATGCTGGCACCTGCGAATATGTAGAGGTCAGCACATTCGAGGCTGCCATGATCGAACGGGTAGTGCGCGCCAATCTGTTTACTGCCAGTTATTGCATCGAAGCCGCCCTGCCCTTGCTGCGCTTGGGCGACCGCCCGCATTTGGTCGGCGTCGGCAGCTCGGTGACCTTCATGCCGCTGCCACGCGCCGAGGCTTACGGGGCATCGAAAGCCGCCATGCGCTACCTGATGGAAACCCTGCGCATTGACCTGCGCGCCGAGAATATTGCCGTCACCCTGGTCAGCCCCGGCTTTGTCGACACCCCGCTGACGCAGAAGAATGACTTCGCCATGCCCATGCGTTGGCCCGTGGATAAAGCCGCCTGCTATATCGCCGAGCGCTTGGCCAAACAGCCTTTTGAAATTGCCTTCCCCGGCCCCTTCATTGCCATTCTCAAGCTGCTGGGGCACCTGCCTATGCGCTTGCAGGTGACCATCGGCGCCCGTATGGCGCGCACTGAAGCCAAGACCAAGGACCGTCCATGAAAATCGCCATTATCGGCAGCGGCATCGCCGGTTTAACCAGCGCCTACCTGCTTAACCGTCGCCACGACATAACAGTATTCGAGGCCGGCGCCTGGATTGGCGGCCACACCCACACCGTGGATGTGCAAGTGGATGGCCGGTCTTACGCGGTGGACACCGGCTTTATTGTGTTTAACAACTGGACCTATCCAAACTTTATCCGCTTGCTTAACCAGCTTGGTGTCGGCTTCAAAGATACCGAGATGAGTTTCTCGGTCAGCGATCCGGTGAGCGGCGTGGAGTACAACGGGCACAACCTCAACAGCCTGTTTGCCCAGCGCAGCAACCTTATTTCGCCGAAGTTCTGGAGCATGGTGCGTGACATTTTGCGCTTTAACCGTGAGGCGCTAAACGACTTAAACCAGCAGCGCATTGTCCGCGACATGACCCTCGGTGATTACCTCAAGGCCAATGCCTACAGCGAGCGTTTTATCCAGCATTACATCGTGCCCATGGGTGCGGCGATCTGGTCGATGTCGCTGCATGACATGCTGGGTTTCCCGCTGCAGTTCTTCGTGCGCTTCTTCAAAAACCACGGCCTGCTCTCAGTCAGCGACCGGCCGCAATGGTGCGTGGTCGAGGGCGGTTCGAGTAGCTATATCGCGCCGCTGACCGAATCTTTCAAACAGCGTATCCGCCTGAATTGCCCGGTTAGCCAGGTCGAGCGTGATGCCGACGGCGTGACCCTGCACAGTAGACAGGGCAGCGAGCGTTTCGACAAAGTGGTGTTCGCTTGTCACAGCGACCAGGCTCTGGCGCTATTGGCGCAGCCGAGCCGGATTGAGACAGACATCCTCGGCGCGCTGCCTTATGCCGACAATGACGTGGTGCTGCACACCGATACGCGCCTGCTGCCAAAACGGCCACTGGCCTGGGCCAGCTGGAACTATCGCCTCGGCGGCCCGACGGATCAGCCAGCGGCCGTGACCTATGACATGAATATTTTGCAGGGCATTCAGAGCGACACCACCTTCTGCGTCAGCCTCAACCAAACAGCGGCCATCGACCAAAGCAAGATTCTGGCGCGTTACACCTATGCGCACCCGCAGTACAGCCTAGCGGGTACGCAAGCGCAGGCGCGCTGGGAAGAACTGCTGGGTGCCAACCACAGCTACTTCTGCGGTGCTTACTGGGCCAATGGTTTCCATGAAGACGGCGTGGTCAGCGCATTGCGTATAGCCCGTGAATTTGGCGAACTGTTGTGACCATGAACAGCGCACTCTACAGCGGCTGGGTGCAGCACCGGCGCTTTGCGCCGCGCGTGCACAACTTCCGCTACCGCATGGGCTTGCTCTACCTGGACCTCAGCGAGCAGGAGCAAGTGCTCGCGCTGTCGCCCCTAGCCGGGCGTGGGCGTTTTGCCCCCTTCGCCTTTCGCGAGACTGATTACCTGCCGCAGTTAACCGGTACCGGCATGCGCCTGATCGATGCTGTACGCCAGCGGGTCAGTGAAGCCTTACGCCGAACCCCACTGGGCCATATTTGCCTGCTGACTCAACCGCGCAGCTGGGGCCTGGCGTTTAACCCTGCCAGCTTCTTCTATTGCTATGAAGCCGATGGCAGCCTGGCGGCGATTCTCTGCGAGGTCAGCAACACGCCGTTCCGTGAGCGCTACCACTATGTACTGCCGGCAGACGGTGACGGTCATCAGCATGTAGCCGTGGCCAAGGCCTTTCATGTCTCGCCATTTTTGCCGCGCGACCTGGAATATCGCATGAGTTTCAGTCCGGCCGGCGAGCGCCTGGGTATCCATATGGCTGACTGGCAGGGCGATGAAAAAATCTTCGACGCCACTCTCACCCTACAACGGACAGAGCTGACCCGTGCCAGCTTGCACCGCTACCTGATTGAGTTCCCTTGGATGACTGGCAAGACCGTCGCCGGCATCTACTGGCAAGCCCTGCGCCTGCTGCTCAAACGTATTCCTCTGTTCACCCATCGGGCCGCTGAAGGTGATTTTCGCGTCGCTCGCATCGCATCAAAGGACGTCCCCCATGAAAAGCTCTAGCCTAGCTTCTGCCAAACACACCGTGCGCGCTGGGAGCGGCATCGGTGCAAGCCTGTTGCGCCGTGCGGTGCTGCGCCAGCTTAAGCAGCTGCGCCACGGCCAACTGGTGATGGTCGAAGGTGAAGAACGCATGGAATTCGGCGACCCCCACTCCAGCCTCTGCGCCGAGATCCACGTGCAGGATGCTGCGATCTGGGGCCTGGTAGCGGGCAACGGCTCGATCGGTGCAGGCGAGGCCTATATCCACGGCTACTGGACGTCCCCAGACCTGACGGCGGTGGTTCGCCTATTCGTCAGTAACCTCGATGTACTGGACGCCATGGAAAGTGGCTTAGCCAAGCTGGGTCGTCCGCTGATTCAGGGGCTGCATTGGCTTAACCGCAACACCCGCAAGGGCTCACGCAAGAATATCTCTGCCCACTATGACCTGGGTAATGACCTGTTCGAGCAGTTTCTCGACCCCAGCATGATGTATTCGGCGGCCATGTTCCGCAGCGCCGATGACAGCCTGGAACAGGCGCAACTGAACAAGCTCGAGCGCATCTGCCAGAAGCTCGCACTCAAGCCCAGCGACCACCTGCTGGAAATCGGTACGGGCTGGGGCAGTATGGCGATCTATGCAGCCACCCACTATGGCTGCAAAGTCACCACCACCACGCTGTCGCGCGAGCAGTTCGCCTACACCGAACAACGCGTGAACAAACTAGGCTTACAAGGACAAGTCACCCTGCTGCTGGAGGATTACCGCGACCTCGCCGGCCAATATGACAAGCTGGTGTCGATCGAGATGATCGAGGCGGTGGGCCACCGTTTTCTGCCTACCTACTTCGAACAGTGCGCCACCTTGCTCAAGCCCGACGGGCTTATGCTGCTGCAAGCCATCACCATCCGCGATCAACGCTACGAGCAGGCAAAAAACGCCGTCGACTTTATCCAGCGCTATATCTTCCCAGGCGGTGCGTTGCCGTCGGTAAACAAGATGCTGGAAGTTATCAGCGCCAAAACCGACATGAACCTGCACCACATGGAAGACTTCGGCCTGCACTACGCACGCACCCTGCGTATTTGGCACGACAACCTGCGTCAAGCCCGGCACAAGCTGGAGCAACAAGGCTACGACGATTACTTCTTTCGTCTCTGGGAGTTTTACTTGTGCTATTGCGAGGGCGGCTTTATCGAGCGCACCATCGGCACCGCGCAACTGCTGCTGGCCAAACCGGCCGCACGTCCAGCGCCACTAATGGGAAACCTCAATGGCTAAGTTAATCGTCAACACCCTGCTGTTTCAGCTTGGCTGGTTCGCCTGCGTGTTTGGCGGCGACAGCTTGTGGCTGCTGACTGTCGCAGGCGTGGTGGCAGTCCATCTGCTGTGGACCAGCAGCTGGGCAGCCGAAGGCAAACTGCTGGTCAGCGTGTTTATCGCCGGCAGCGCGCTGGACAGCTTCCTGCTCAACCTCGGCGTGTTCGATTTTGGCGAGCCGCGTACGCTCATTCCGCTGTGGCTGGCCGGCCTGTGGCTGCTACTGGCCACTACGCTGAATCATTGCCTGGCCTGGACCGCACAACCTTGGTGGCGCGGCAGCTTGCTGGGCGCTATCGGTGCGCCGCTGTCCTATTACGGCGGCGCACAAATCGCCGGCGTCGGTTTGCCCTATGGCACGTGGCAGAGCTTGTTACTGATCGGCGCAACCTGGGCGCTGGTGATGCCTGTGCTGCATGGCTTCGCCAAGCTTTATCGCAGCCAGTACGAGCAGAGCCTGCACGCGCGCCAGTCGGTATAGGCAAAAGCACCACGTAACACCCCAGTTTTTTGGCATAAACCATCGCGATCGTCCGATGGCGTACACTGCGCGCCATGAGCGAAAGCATCCCCCATCTCCAGCTACCCGATGAAGAGGCTGTCAGTTGCTCCAACTGTGCGGCCTGCTGCTGCCAGCTGGAAGTCATGCTGATCACCGATACCGGCGTGCCTAAACGCTATATCGATACCGACGACTGGGGCGGTGAAGTCATGCTGCGCCTGGATGACGGTTGGTGCGCTGCGCTGGACCGCAACACCATGCGCTGCACCATCTACGAAGTGCGTCCGCTGATCTGCCGGGAGTTCGAAACCGCCTCCCCTGAATGCCTGGATGAACGCAAAGGCATGAGCAGCATCTACCGCTGAACTCGCGTTAATGCTGTGCAGCGACAGGCCGGTGAGTAAGACGCAAACGGCACGCAAAAGAAAACCGAGTCGCGACCCGGTTTTCTTTTTAGCACCACAACCAGCTAGAAACTTAAGCGGTAATGCACGCTGTAACTCTCCACCCCGTCATTGGGCTGTTTCAGCCCGGCGTTGGAGTAATGCAGCGCACGCACGCCGACTTCTTGATCAGCGAAGCGCACACCGAAGCCGATGCGGTCTTCGAACTGGAAAGACGAGCCTAGGTCGTTGTCCTCCAGCTCGGTGCTGCTGAAGGCCGCAATGCCAATACCGGCCTCGAGATAGGGCTTGAAGCGCTCGCCGGCAAACTCATAAACCAATACCGGGCTGAGCGACAGGCTGTGGTTACTCGCCGTCTGGTCACCATCCCAGTAGGTGTAAGCCGCATCCCAGTAGCCGGTCAGGCGACCAACATCGCTGGCAAACCAGCTTTGCTGGAAATCAAACTGCGTGCCCAAGCGATAAGTCATGGTTGAATCGCCGGTCTGGCCAACCGCAACACTCAGATCCATAGCCTGCACGGCACTGACCGGCCCCCAAGCAAGGGCTGCAAACGCAACCACACTGACAATTTTTCTCATGGCAATTATCCTTTTCCACCGAATATAAGAACGCGGCTAGGCGCTGCCAAAGAGTATAGAAATATTTAAGACGCTGAACAGTTCGGTCGCGCAGAAACCGCTACGGCAGTGCACTAACCTTGGCAGCCGTGCCCCAAAGCAGAGGCAGCACCTGCTGCATGGCCTGCGGCTCAGCGCTGGACCAAAACTGTGTGACCTGCGCAGGGCCTGCGGCAAGCAGATCACGCTCGGCCAGCAGGCGCTGGACTTGCCGCGCCACCGCAGCGCCCGTATCAATCAGGCTGATCGAGTCGGGCAGCAGGCTACGCAGCAGTGGTTTGATAAAGGGGTAATGGGTGCACCCAAGGATCAGCGTGTCGCAACCTTGAGCCAGTAACGGGGCGACAAAACCCTGAAGCAACTCACGAGTAGCGGCGCCGTCCAGCTCACCCGCCTCGATGCGTTCAACCAAGCCCGGACACGGCTGGGTAATCACCCGCACATCACTGGCAAAACGGTCGAGCAAGGCGGCGAATTTAGCGCTTTTCAGCGTACCCGTGGTGGCCAGGACTCCGACTACGCCGCTCTGGGTGGCGGCAGCCGCCGGCTTGACTGCCGGCTCCATGCCCACCAGCGGCAGCTGCGGGTACAACTCACGCAGCTCGGCAACCCCGGCCACCGTGGCAGTATTGCAGGCCAGCACCAGCGCCTTAGCGCCATGAGCGAGGAGAAACTCAGCCAACACCCGGCAGCGTTCGCGGATGAATTCCGGGCTCTTTTCTCCGTAAGGCACATGACCGCTGTCGGCGACATACAGCAGCGACTCATTAGGCAGAAGTGCACGAATCTCGCGCAGCACCGACAACCCGCCGACGCCGGAGTCGAACACGCCAATCGGCGCGCCTCTTGATGCGTTACTGGGCATCACTGCCACAGACGCTGCAACCCGGATCGCGCTTGACCCGCAGCTCACGAAAACGGCTACCCAGGGCATCGATCAGGAGCAAACGGCCCACCATGGGCTCGCCAAATTTCGCCAGCAGCTTCAAAGCTTCCAGCGCCTGCAGACTGCCTACCAGCCCCACCAGCGGCCCCACCACACCGGCTTCGCTGCAGGTCAGCTCAGCTTCACTGCCATGACCGTAAATGCAGTGGTAACAAGGGCTGTCATCACGGCGTGGGTCAAACACCGAGAGCTGGCCTTCCAAGCGTATTGCCGCGCCACTGACCAGCGGCACCTTGGCCGCTACACAAGCAGCATTCACCGCCTCGCGGGTACTGAAGTTATCCGAACAATCCAACACCAGGTCGACTGCGGTTACGGCGGCAGCCAAGGAATCATTGCCGAGAGCCTGACGGTGGGCGTGCAGGCGCAGCTGCGGGTTAAGCGCCAGCAGACGCGCGCTCGCTGAGTCGACCTTGCTCAGGCCAATGCTCGCGCTGTCATGGATGATCTGCCGTTGCAGGTTGGTTATATCGACCGTATCAAAATCCGCCAGGTGCAACTCACCGACTCCGGCGGCTGCTAGATAGAGCGCCACCGGCGAACCGAGACCACCCAAGCCGACGATCAGCACGCGGCTGTGTTTCAGGCGTAGCTGACCGTCGATATCGATCTGTTGCAAGAGGATCTGCCGGCTGTAGCGCAGCAGCTCCTTATCATTGAGCATGTCGTGCGAGTTCATGGCATCACTCATTGTCGAGGCGTCCCAGGCTGATGCGCTCATGGCCACCGAGGTCACGCCGGCTGTCCACCGCGCTAAAACCACGCGCATTGAGCAGCTCACGTACCGCCCGCGCCTGGTCGAAACCATGTTCCAGTAACAACCAACCACCAGCGAGGAGATAGTCCGGAGCCTGCTGGATGATCAGGCGAATGTCATCCAGACCATCCGCACCAGCCACCAACGCGCTGCTCGGTTCAAAACGCACATCACCTTCGCCCAAGTGCTGGTCATCGGCGGCGATGTACGGCGGGTTACTGGCAATCAGCTGATAACGCTGACCGGCCAGCGCGCCAAACCAGTGGCTCTCGATGAAGCGGGTATTGGTTAGGTTGAGGCGCACACGATTGCGTTCGGCCAAGGCCACCGCCTCGGTTACACGATCCACGCCAGTGATCTGCCAGGCCGGCCGCTCACTGGCCAAGGCCAGGGCAATCGCGCCGCTACCAGCGCCCAGATCAAGCACCTGTGCAGGCGAAGCCGGCAACAATGCCAGCGCGCTTTCAACTAATAATTCGGTGTCTGGCCGCGGAATCAGGGTGTGCGCGGCCACTTCCAGCTGCAGGCTCCAGAAACCCTGCTGACCGAGGATATACGCCACCGGCTCACCGGCCTGACGCCGCGCCAACGCCGCCTCATAACACTCAAGCTGCGGCGCATCGAGCTCACGCTCCGGCCAGGTATGCAGGTAGCTACGCGATTTACCCAGGGCATGGGCGAGCAGCAGCTCGGCATCCAAACGTGGAGTCGGTGAGCCAGGTAGGTCGAGGTGGTTAAGCAGCGTTTCGATGGTGGCCATGGGATTTATTTCCGTAGCCCGGATGAAACCCGGGACATTCTCAAACCCGCATCAATCACCCAGCGCAGCCAACTGATCGGCCTGGTACTCGACCAACAATGGCTCGATGATCGCCTCGACGCCGCCGGCAATCACTTCATTGAGCGAATACAGGGTCAGGTTGATGCGGTGGTCGGTGACTCGCCCTTGCGGGAAGTTGTAGGTGCGGATGCGCTCAGAACGGTCACCGGAGCCCACCAGCAATTTACGCGAGTCGGAAATTTCTTTGTGCGCAGCGGCTTCCTGCTGATCTTTCAACTTAGCCGCCAGCCAGGCCATGGCCTTGGCGCGGTTCTTGTGTTGTGAGCGTTCGTCCTGGCATTCCACCACCGTACCGGTGGGAATGTGGGTAATGCGAACGGCCGAGTCGGTGGTGTTAACGTGCTGACCACCGGCGCCGGAAGAGCGGTAAGTGTCCACGCGCAAATCAGCCGGATTGATGTCAATGGCCATTTGCTCGTCCGGCTCGGGCAGCACGGCAACGGTGCAGGCCGAGGTGTGGATGCGCCCCTGGGACTCGGTTTCCGGCACGCGCTGCACACGGTGTGCGCCCGACTCGAACTTGAGCTTGCCGTAGACGTTATCGCCCTCGACCCGGGCAATCACTTCTTTATATCCGCCATGCTCGCCTTCGCTGGCGGAGAGCACTTCCATCCGCCAGCCCTGCTTCTCGGCATAGCGCGAATACATGCGAAATAAATCACCGGAGAAGATCGCCGCTTCATCGCCGCCCGTGCCAGCGCGCACTTCAAGGAAGACGTTACGCCCGTCATTCGGGTCTTTGGGCAACAGCATGCGCTGCAGCGTTGCCTCCAACTCAATCAGCTGTTCCTTGGCCTCGGCAACTTCCTCCGCGGCCATTTCACGCATGTCCGGGTCGCTGTCCTTGAGCAACGCCTGAGCGCCTTCAAGATCGCCCTGCACCTTACGGAACGCACTGAACGCCTGGTATACCGGCTCAATTTCGGCGTACTCCTTGGAGTAGGCGCGGAACTGCGGTTGATTGCTAATGACTTCGGCGTCACCGAGCAGCGCGGTCAGTTCTTCGAAACGGTCCTGCAACAGGTCGAGTTTATTGATCAATGACGCTTTCATTGCAGACCTTTATTTTTTGGCCGAGCCGGGCGACGCGCCCTCGTCGAGGGCAAACAGTTCTTGAGCCACGCCCAGCGCATCGACGCGGCCGTCAGCAGAGAATTTTTTCAACTGCACGCTGGGTGCATGCAACAACTTATTGGTCAGGCCGCGGGCTAATTGCGCCAACACGTCCTCGGCGCTGCTGCCATTACCCAGTAGGCGCAGGGCCTTGTTCAGCTCCTCGTCACGCAAGCGCTCGGCTTGCTGGCGATAGGCTTTGAGTACATCCACTGCGGCCAGTTCGCGCAGGCGCTGCATAAAGTCTTGGGCGCCGGCGCTGACCAATTCTTCAGCCGCTTCGGCCGCACCCTGACGGCTCTTGAGATTTTCCGCGATCACATCATGCAGGTCGTCAACGGTATACAGATAAACGTCATCCAACTCGCCAACTTCCGGCTCGATGTCACGCGGCACGGCAATATCGACCATAAAAATCGGTTTGTGCCGGCGTTGCTTCAGCGCCCGCTCGACCGCGCCCTTACCGAGAATCGGCAACTGGCTGGCAGTCGAGCTGATGACGATATCGCTGTTGACCAGCTCGTCAGGGATTTCCGAAAGCAGCACCGCGTGCGCACCAAATTGCTCAGCCAGGGTGCTGGCGCGCTCCAGTGTTCGGTTGGCCACCACAATGCGCTTGATGCCTTGATCGTGCAGATGGCGGGCAACCAGGCTGATGGTCTCGCCCGCGCCAATCAGCAAGGCCTGGCTGCGATGCAGGTCGGTAAAAATTTGCTTAGCCAGGCTAACAGCGGCAAACGCCACGGAGACCGGGTTTTCACCAATCGCAGTATCCGTACGCACCGTTTTAGCGGTGCTGAAGGTGGCCTGAAACAAGCGCCCGAGTAATGGTCCGAGAGTGCCAGCCTCACGTGCCACGGCAAACGCCGACTTCATCTGGCCGAGAATTTGCGGCTCACCTAAGACCATGGAGTCTAATCCCGAGGCCACACGCATCATGTGCCGCACAGCTTCGTCATCGGCATGGATATAGGCGCAGGCACGCAGTTCTTCGAGGCTCAGCCGATGGTAATTAGCCAGCCAGGCCAGCACCTCATCGGCGCTCAGGTCATCCTGCTCGAGGTATAACTCGCTGCGATTGCAGGTCGAGAGAATGGCCGCTTCCCGGCTGGAGGTGTTGTGGCATAGCAGACGCAGGGCCTCAACCAACTGCTCGGGAGTGAACGCCACGCGTTCACGGACATCCACCGAGGCGGTCTTGTGGTTGATACCGAGGGCAATAAAGGCCATGCACGATCGCTGACTGGGAGTGGAAGCCGGCAATTGTCCTACTTCGGCAAAGCGAGAACAACCACTGCTGGCTATTGTCCTAATAGCCAGGTTTATCCGACTCACTCAGGATCATGACCGCCCATGGGCTTGCCCCAACGCATGTGTCATGATGCCAAAACCGCAGGTTGGCCACGTAATCTTCCTATGAATAGATCCTTCGCCTTGCTGACTGCCGCTGCTTTATTGAGCGGCTGTCAAACCTTTGCACCCTCTGCCCCGGATGGCGCGCCTCCCGTGGAAGACCCCACTACTGTGAGCGCAGAAGCTCCACCACAGGTCTACCGCGCCTTCAGCCAGGAAACCTTGCTGTCGCTGCTGATTGCCGAATTGGCGGGCCAACGCAATCGCTTCGATATTGCCCTGGAAAACTATGTTGAACAGGCCAATGCAACCCAGGATGCTGGCGTCGCCGAGCGTGGCTTCCGTATCGCCGAGTATCTGGGTGCAGAACAATCCGCACTGGAAACCAGCCTGCTGTGGGCCAAAACCGCGCCTGAAAATATCGACGCCCAGCGCGCTGCAGCCGTGCAATTGGCCCGCGCCGGGCGCTACGACGAATCCATGACGTTTATGGAGCAGGTCCTACAGCGCCAGGGCGACACCCACTTCGATTTCCTCGCGTTGTCCGCTGCCGAGACTGACCCGCAAACGCGCGCCGGCTTGCTGCAGAGTTTTGATCGCTTGCAGGCAAAGTACCCAGACAATAGTCAGCTGCAGTTTGGCAAAGCCCTGCTGCTGCAACAGGACGATCGCCCGCAGGAGGCCCTGGAGCTGCTCGAACAACAGCCCAGCAAAAATCGTCCGATTGCCTCGCTCCTGCTGCATGCACGTCTGCTACAAAGCCTGGAACGTAACGCCGATGCACTGCAGTTGCTGGAGAAAGGCATCGAACTGCACCCTAATGATAAGCGCCTGCGCTTGACCTACGCCCGCCTGCTGGTCGCTGAAGACCGCCTGGACGATGCACGGGGCGAGTTTTCTTCACTGCTGCAACAACAGCCTAATGATGATGACCTGCGCTTTTCCCTGGCCCTCGTTTGCCTAGAAGCCGAGGCTTGGAAAGAGGCCATCGTTTACCTGGAAGAGCTGGTCGAGCGCGGCAGTCATGTCGACGCCGCACATTACAACCTGGCCCGCGCTTATGAAGAGCTTGGCGATACCTCCAGCGCCCTTATCGAGTACGCCCTAGTTGGACCAGGCAACGACTACTTGCCTGCCCAGGCCCGACAAAGTGACCTGCTATTCAAACAGCAACGCGCTGACGAGGCTTCCGAGCGCCTGCAAAAGGCTCGTGACAGCCAACCCGACTATGCCATCCAGCTGTATTTGATCGAGGCCGAAGCCTGGTCCAAACAACACAACACTGAGCGCGCCTGGGTGCTGATTCAGCAGGCTCTGGAGCAATTTCCTGAAGACCTCAATCTGCTCTACACCCGCGCCATGCTAGCGGAAAAACGTGACAACCTGCCCCTGCTGGAGCAGGACCTGCGCTTTATTATCGAGCGCGAGCCGGATAACACCATGGCTCTCAATGCCCTCGGCTACACCCTGGCTGACCGCACCACGCGTTACGCCGAAGCGCTCCAGCTGATCGAACAAGCCCACCAACTCAACCCGCAAGATCCGGCCATTCTCGACAGCCTCGGTTGGGTAAATTACCGCATGGGCAACTTAGACGAAGCGGAACGCCTGCTACGCCAAGCCATGCAGGCGTTTCCCGACCACGAAGTCGCCGCCCACCTGGGCGAGGTGCTGTGGATCCAGGGCAAACGCAAAGAAGCACGCACGCTCTGGCAAGAGGCCCTGAAACAGCAACCTGATAGCGAAATCCTGCGCAGCACACTGCTGCGCCTGACCGGAGCAGAGACACTCTGATGCTTGCGCGCCACCTGATAGTTTTTAGCCTGATCACCTTACTCGCAGGTTGTGCGGGCCTGACCTCGCGCGAAGCCCTTGAAGGCCAGGGCAATGCGCAAAGCTGGCAAGCGCACAAACAGCAAATTAGCCGCCTAGACGCGTGGCAGATCAACGGAAAAGTTGGCATCCGCGCACCAAAAGACTCCGGCAGCGGCACCCTGTTTTGGCTGCAACGCCAGGATTACTATGACATCCGCCTGTCTGGCCCTCTTGGTCGTGGCGCCGCCCGACTCACCGGCCGCCCCGGCGCCGTTTTGCTCGAAGTGGCCAATCAGGGTCGCTATAAAGCTGAATCACCAGAACAACTGCTGCAAGGCAAGCTCGGTCTTAACCTGCCTGTTTCACACCTGCTTTGGTGGATTCGTGGCCTCCCCTCACCTGACAGCAAAAGCCGCCTGAACCTCGACAGTCAAAGCCATCTGGCGAATCTGAGCCAGGACGGTTGGGATGTCGAATACCTGAGCTATGCCGAACAGGATGGCTTCTGGCTGCCTGAGCGCATCAAGCTGAAAGGCTTCGACCTGCAAGTCACCCTAGTGATCAAGGACTGGCAGCCGCGCCAGCTCGGCCAATGAGCACCTCAGCGATTCCCGCTGCCGCTGAATTGATTTTGCCGGCACCGGCCAAACTTAACCTGATGCTGCACATCCTCGGCCGTCGAGCCGACGGCTACCACGAACTGCAAACGTTGTTTCAGTTTCTCGACTTTGGCGATGAGTTGGGCTTTGCCCTGCGCCAGGATGGCCAGATTCAGCTGCATACGCCCATCGACGGCGTCCCCCACGACAGCAACCTGATCGTGCGCGCCGCGCGCCTACTGCAACAACAAACCGGCTGTACCCTGGGTACCGACATCTGGCTCGACAAACGCCTGCCCATGGGCGGCGGTATTGGCGGCGGCAGTTCGGATGCCGCTACCACCCTGCTCGGCCTCAAGCATCTCTGGCAACTGGATTGCAGCGAAGATCAACTCGCTGACATGGGGCTCAGCCTAGGTGCCGACGTACCGGTATTCGTGCGCGGCCACGCTGCATTCGCCGAAGGTGTTGGGGAAAAACTCCAGCCGGTAACCCTGAGCGAACCCTGGTTTCTCGTGGCGATCCCGCAAGTACTTGTCAGCACAGTGGAAATTTTCTCCGACCCTGAGTTGACACGGGATACGCCGCCCATTAAAGTTCGCAGCCTTCTTGAGGGGGGTGGTCATAACGACTGCCTGCCGGTGGTCCAGAAGCGTTATCCAGAAGTACGTAACGCTTTGAATTTGCTGAACAAATTTGTTCCTGCAAAATTAACCGGCACTGGAGCTTGTGTGTTTGGGAGCTTCCCAAACGAGGACGATGCTGATAAAGTCGCCCGCCAACTTCCAGGCACTTTGCCAAGCTTCATTGCTCAGGGTCGTAACATCTCGATGTTGCACCGCAGGCTCGGGATTTTGGTCAAGAAGTGAATGTAAGCTGTAAAAGCAACGGGTTGTATGTAGGGGCGTCGCCAAGCGGTAAGGCACCAGGTTTTGATCCTGGCATGCGTTGGTTCGAATCCAGCCGCCCCTGCCATTTCCGTCACATGACGGATATGCAACTCAGTGCACTCGGTTACACAAGATACAGGGGCGTCGCCAAGCGGTAAGGCACCAGGTTTTGATCCTGGCATGCGTTGGTTCGAATCCAGCCGCCCCTGCCATTTTCTGTACTCATCCAGGTATACCCTCAGCCGGCAGGTACTGCGCGTGTCCAAGATGATGGTCTTTACGGGGAACGCTAACCCCGATCTGGCGCGACGTATCGTACGTCAGCTGCACATTCCCCTCGGTGATGCTTCTGTCGGTAAGTTTTCCGACGGCGAGATCATGATTGAAATCAATGAAAATGTTCGTGGTAAAGACGTTTTCCTGATTCAGCCGACGTGTGCGCCAACCAATGACAACCTGATGGAACTGGTCGTGATGGCAGATGCCTTCCGTCGCTCTTCAGCCACCCGAATTACTGCAGTCATCCCTTACTTTGGCTATGCTCGCCAGGATCGCCGCCCGCGCTCCGCTCGCGTAGCTATTAGCGCCAAAGTTGTGGCTGATATGCTCACCGTAGTAGGTATCGACCGGGTTCTTACCGTCGACCTGCACGCAGACCAGATCCAGGGCTTCTTCGATATCCCAGTAGATAACATCTACGGTTCGCCTGTACTGGTGGACGATATCGAAGACCAGCGCTTCGAAAACATGATGATTGTTTCCCCGGACATTGGTGGCGTTGTACGTGCTCGTGCCGTGGCCAAATCCCTGGGTGTTGACCTGGCGATCATCGACAAGCGTCGCGAGAAAGCCAATCACTCCGAAGTGATGCACATCATCGGCGATGTTGAAGGCCGTACCTGCATCCTAGTCGACGACATGGTGGATACCGCCGGCACGCTGTGCCATGCGGCTAAAGCGCTGAAAGAACATGGCGCGTCCAAAGTCTTCGCCTATGCAACGCATGCCGTGTTGTCTGGTCGCGCGATCGAAAACATTGAAAAATCTGTACTCGACGAGCTGGTGGTGACCAACACCATTCCGCTGTCCGCCGCAGCGCAATCCTGTTCGCGTATTCGCCAACTGGACATCGCACCGGTAGTCGCTGAAGCGGTACGCCGCATCAGCAATGAAGAATCGATCAGCGCGATGTTCCGTTAATTCGGATTACGCCCTGAGCGCAATACGCCCTGCCCTGATGGCATGGCCTTTCAACCGACCGTCCCGTCGCTGGTCGCAAGCGTAACGGACGGTTTGGTTATTTTGGAGAAATGAAATGACTGCTGAATTTACCCTGAATGCTGAAGCGCGTTCCGACCTGGGGAAAGGTGCGAGCCGCCGCCTGCGTCGTAACGTTGCCATGGTTCCTGCCGTAATCTACGGTGGCGAAAAAGCTCCACAATCGATCAGCCTGCTGGCTAAAGATTTCGCCAAACTGCTGGAAAACGACGCAGCCTACAGCCACGTACTGAGCCTGAACGTTGCTGGCACCAACGAAAGCGTTCTGATCAAAGCCCTGCAGCGTCACCCAGCCAAGGGCTTCGTGCTGCACGCTGACTTCATTCGCGTTGTCGCTGGCCAGAAACTGACCGCACACGTCCCCCTGCACTTCCTCAACGAGGAAACCTCAGTTGGCGTGAAGCAGCAAGGCGGCGAAGTTTCCCACGTCCTGGCTGAAGTTGAAGTGTCTTGCCTGCCGAAAGACCTGCCAGAATTCATCGAAGTCGACATGGCTGCCGTTGAAATCGGTCAGATCGTTCACATGTCCGACCTGAAGCTGCCGAAAGGCGTTGAGCTGGTTGCACTGGCTCATGGTAACGACTTGGCCGTGGCTAACATCCACGCCTCCCGCGTTGCCAAAGATGAAAGCGAAGAAGGTGAAAGCGCTGCCGAGTAATCGTGCAACGCTGGAAGACAGCCCAGCCATTGGCTGGGCTTTTTCACATAAAGGGCTCCTGACATGACTGCCGTACAACTGATCGTTGGTTTGGGTAACCCCGGCCCTGAATACGACCAGACCCGGCATAATGCAGGGGCCCTTTTTGTTGAGCGGCTGGCCGACAGCCAGCGCATCAACCTAAGCGTCGACAAAAAATATTTTGGCCTGGTTGGCAAATTTAGCCATCAAGGCCGCGATGTTCGCCTGCTGATCCCCACCACCTTTATGAACCGCAGCGGCCAAGCCGTCGCGGCACTGGCGAATTTCTTCCGCATCCCGCCGGATGCCATTCTGGTGGCCCACGACGAACTCGACATGCCCCCCGGCGTCGCCAAACTCAAACAGGGTGGCGGGCACGGCGGACATAATGGGCTGCGCGACATCATCGCCCAGCTCGGCAATCAGAATAACTTTTACCGCCTGCGGCTTGGCATTGGCCATCCCGGGCACAGCAGCATGGTCTCCAACTTCGTCCTCGGCCGCGCACCACGCAGCGAACAAGAACTGCTGGACACCAGCATCGACTTTGCCCTGGGCAGCCTGCCGGAAATACTCGCAGGCGATTGGAGCAAGGCCATGCACAAGCTGCACAGCCAGAAAGCCACCTCTTAACTCTTTACCGCCATTCGCGCGAGGGACACACCATGGGATTTAACTGCGGCATCGTCGGCCTGCCCAACGTCGGCAAGTCCACCCTGTTCAACGCCCTCACCAAGTCAGGGATCGCGGCAGAGAACTTTCCGTTCTGCACCATCGAGCCGAACAGCGGCATCGTAGCGATGCCCGACCCACGCCTTGCCGCGCTGGCGGCCATTGTTAACCCCAAGCGCATCCTGCCGACCACCATGGAATTCGTCGACATCGCCGGCCTGGTCGCAGGCGCATCGAAAGGTGAAGGCCTGGGCAACAAGTTCCTCGCCAACATCCGCGAGACCGATGCCATCGCCCACGTGGTGCGCTGCTTCGAAGACGACAACGTGATTCACGTGTCCAACAGCGTCGACCCAAAGCGCGACATCGAAATCATCGACCTGGAGCTGATCTTCGCCGACCTCGACAGCTGCGAAAAGCAACTGCAGAAAGTCGCCCGCAACGCTAAAGGCGGCGACAAAGACGCCGTCGTACAGAAAGGCCTACTGGAGCAATTGATCGCTCATTTCAGCGAAGGCAAACCCGCGCGCAGCATAATGAAGAGCATGAGCAGCGACGAGAAAGCGGTGATCCGCGGCTTCCACCTGCTCACCACTAAGCCAGTGATGTACATCGCCAACGTCGCCGAAGACGGCTTTGACAACAACCCTCTGCTCGACGTCGTGCGCGCCATCGCCGAAGAAGAAGGCGCGATCGTGGTGCCGGTGTGCAATAAGATCGAAGCGGAAATCGCCGAACTCGACGACGGCGAAGAGAAAGACATGTTCCTCGAAGCTCTGGGCCTCGAAGAGCCCGGCCTGAACCGCGTAATACGCGCCGGCTACGACATGCTTCACCTGCAGACCTACTTCACCGCTGGCGTTGAAGAAGTCCGCGCCTGGACCGTTAAAATCGGTGCTACCGCGCCGCAGGCCGCTGGCGTCATCCATACCGACTTCGAGAAAGGCTTTATCCGCGCCGAAGTCATCGCCTACAACGACTTCATCCAATACAAAGGTGAAGCCGGCACCAAGGAAGCAGGCAAGTGGCGCCTTGAGGGCAAGGAATACATCGTTAAAGACGGCGACGTCATGCACTTCCGCTTTAACGTCTAAGCGAGCATGGGTCTAAACAGACCCTAGCGAACAAAACCCCTTGAGGAGAGATACCTCAAGGGGTTTTATTTTGCCGCACGATTCATTCAGTGGAACTATCCCTAGGCAACTTCGTAAGCCTGCTGGCACGAGAGCGAGTGGGCGCTAGACGAGCATTTCACCGGTTCACGGATTGGGAGTGCTGGCCTGTGATTCGTGACCACTATGCCGAGAAAGGCATGGACGAGGACGCGCTGTATAAGCACATCAAAGGCATCCTTGAAGAACGCCATGTCCGGTGGGGTCGGCTGTATGACCGCGCGTAAAGACGGCTAAACGTGGACGGCTGACTTCTATGAAAACGGTCGCGTTGGTCGCCGTGTCCGCAAGAAGGTTTTCTGACTAAGGCTGTAGCTCAGTGCTATGAATCGGACTACTTCGCCACCTATAACCAGACCTGTCTGGCCGCTCGCTCAAAGATGAAAAGTCCAGGCTTTCTCGTACCAAGGCCATTGTTGAGCGGCTGGGCAATCCTCTCGCCTCTCAGTTCGAATCGTTTGCCGATACTCAAGGAAGTGGAAGAGGCTGCGCTAAAGGTCGCCATGCCCGGAACAGGTAGGCTGTTTATGTCCTACAGGGCAGCTTTTCGTGGTGCCTACGAGCGCTGCGGCTTTGATACGCCAGGGCAACTCACCCACATCCTGCGGCACACCTTCGCCAGTCACTACATGATGGCCGGCGGTGACATTTTAAGTCTGCAGCGGATCCTTGGTCATGGATCAATCACAATGACCATGCGCTATGCACACCTATCGCCTGATCATTTGGAGTCGGCCCTAAGGCTTTGGCCTCGGGTTCCAGGCCGGCAAGGGTGGTGTCTGCCAGGGGGCGGCGTTTGATCTCTGAACGCTTCATTTTCTTGTATGCCTCCAGTTCAACTTTTGTTGAAGCATACACGCAGGCATACACAGCGGGAAGTTCTAGGGGTAGACAGGGAGATATAGCCAGAAACAAGAAAGCCCGCACAAGGCGGGCTTCTTGGGGTGTTTCGGAGACTGTCTGAGACAGGTCGAAACAGGTATTTGGTGGCTACGCAGGGACTTGAACCCCGGACCCCAGCATTATGAATCGCTTGAGGGTGACCACAGTGAACCTCAGCGCCCCATACAGCGGGCCTCTTAGTAAACCATCGACCCTACTAGAACAAAGTTTTCCAGAAAAAAAGCTCAAAGTAGTCACTCGCTTGGTTTTACGTAAGGCTGGGAGAGCTACCAATTGTCCAGCTTACGACAGTGCTTCCAATTTCAGTCCATAAGTTCCGCATTACTTCACAGTCTGAGGGGTCCATTCTGTCCTTGCGTTCTATAGCTGATTTCAGATCTTGCTTTAGTGGCCAAGGGTTTATTAAAAAACAGTCGCACTTGTTTAGTGTGCATTCTGTTTCACAGGCTGCAGGTGTAACTCCGAGCGCGGCACACCAGTAACTTCGGAAACGCTCATTGTTTTTTAAGTAGTGAGCGCGGACTCCCTTTTTGTAATCCCAAAATAATTTTGCTTCTTGGTGCTGGTTTTCATCCGCTAATTTTAATGCTGCAATGATTTCTCTTGCGTCATCGGTTCCAGCTATACCTCTCAAGAACTCTAAAGGGATTAAATTTTCGATCTCGTGAAAATCTAGATTTAGATGAAAAGAAAGTGGCTTGAGAGTGTCTTCAATGTTTCGAACTTTAGTTGATGTATCGCCAGGGGTGTCTGTTGGATATTTTTTGTCGCTGTCTGTTATGCAAAGGCAAAAAGTGTCAGCTGAAATTTGTTTTGAGTTATATATGTCGCAGGTTCTAGAACCGCCACCTTGCACTGGCTTTGATTTTATACGTAAATGAGGGTTGTTAAGAATGGTTTCGGAGTACCATTGGGCTACGATGTTATAAATTACTGCATCGTTTATATCTTCGTATACTACTTCAGTTGAGATTTGGGCTATGATGCTGGAGAAATTCGATATTGGTATTTTTATTACTTTTGTACCATTCTCTACTGATGATGTTATTTCGGCTCTGCCGTAGTCAACTAAAACATATGTCGACATATGATTAAGTACTGAGTTTGCTTGTGCGTGGCGAGCAACTGCCCTTTTGAACGAAGCCCTTGCGCTGGAGGATATCTCTTCTAAGTTAGATATCGCTGTTAATGTATTCCTGTCTCCGCTTACTAGGTGTACGCCAGATCTCAGCATAAAAGCCAAGCCTTGTATTCCGTCTATTATATTATGGTGTACTGGACTATTTAGGCAGTTTGAAATGCTAGAGTCAAGGTATATGAACATATTATACCTCGATATCGAAAAAGCCATATGGCCAGTTACTAAGCACTCCGTGCTCATCAAATCGGCTAGAGCTAACGCGAGTTTCTGATTTTTCGGTTTCTTTTGAAAAAATTATTATGTTGGCATCGGTATGGCTAATTTCTCCTGACGCTGTCATTAAACCGATCTTGTTTACTATGGCTTCGCTGTGGGTCTCTAGAACTAAGTTTATTTTTATTGCGTGTTTTCTGGCGTGTATTACGGCTTTAATAAGGGCCTCTGCAAGCTTTGCTTGCAGTCTTGGGTGTAGATGAAGTTCAGGTTGTTCTATTACGTAGGTATATATGTAGTTGTCTTCTGGAAGCCTGCTGGCTCTATGAATGAGCGTCCATATTTGTACAATAATTGGCATTACTTGGGAGAACCCAAAGCCCATGTCTGTCAGATTGAAGCTTTCACCTGATCCTTCGTATTCTATGCCTGCTGTAACATGTCCTCCTGAATATTTCACATCAAGCTTGAAACCAAATTCGCGTCTAGTCCAATTATCAAGTTGTTGCTTTTCACGCTCGCTTAAGTTGCGAACGAACATGGTCAGGTTTTCACCTTTGGAGTCAAGTTCGGCTACACTTAAATCCTGTGATCGATAATACCGCTCCGCAGATGCTCTAAGAGGGGCTGTATATGAAACTCTGCGGAATGTAGCATCAAGCACTTCGTCCAGAGCAGGAATGATAGAGGGTATTCTTGAAATCAATATGAGGTTTAGCAGCTCTTGAATACCGCTGCTTTTGGGGTCAGTGGCACTTGTTCGTTTTTGCCATGTCAGGGTGCTAGAGGCTTTTCTGAACGAGTTATACATTTGCTTTTTACTGCCAGCCTTTATGTTCATGTAGGCTGATGATAGTGCTGCTTCACCTGACTTCCCGTGTAGGAATTGACTGAGCTCTTTAAGTATATGTTGCCGTAATTTTTCAGGTGGTGGCTTGCTTCGCCATCTGTATAAAGCGGGCTCCTCTTGTTTTGCAAATATATTAGGTAGTAACTTTACAGCTTGTGTATATGAAAATAAATCGGCATATGCTGTGTAATCATGCTTATTAACATTTAGTTTTGATACTTTACCTTGCTCGTTGATTCCAATTTCTATTTCGTTGTCTTCGATTTTAATTGTTAATCCCGCTGTTCTCGTTAGTCCATCTTTCCCTCTCGAGGTTAGCCTTATTTCTATAACTACATTTAGTGTGTCGTCACTGTTTACTGAGATTCTCGGGGTTCTTTGCCATAGAACTGGTGAAGTTATTATTATTCTCGGTACAGCCAATCCAAATATTAAGGAGATTTCTTTTCCTTCGTTGTTCCGGCTTAGTGCTTGGTCGAAATCTCCGAAATCTACATATTTTCCGTACCACAGAACAGGGCTTCTTGTATTTGTTTCTACGCTTTGTTTTAGAAGTGGGAATATGCGTAGAAAGGTGCTTTTCCCAGAGCTATTTTCTCCGAGCAAAACTGTTACTGGGCTTATCTGAACTTCCTTTGTGTCTTCTAGGCTCCGGAGATTTTTTATTCTGATGTATTCAAGCATGCCTACCTCTGGTCTGTTGATCGCTTGATCAATACAATACTATATGATTTAATTTTATTATTGATGCTTTATACTTATAGTTAAAATCAAAATATCTATATCTGTATTACCAATCTTTATTTCGCAATCCATCTATGCATTCCTTCACGTCATCATCAATGACGTTCCCAGGCTTAATGCATTCCTTCATGGTGCGGCGAACTCCGCGATTGGCTTCGCGTTCGCGTTGATCTTGGGATTTGATGTTGGCGCGTGCTGCTTGGCCCATCGGGCCTTTTGACCCGGCGAAGAACTCATTGACCAGTGTATTAACTGTTTTGCCGTAGGCCTCTGCTGCAGGGCGCAGTGCGTCACCTACTTGCGTGGCGACGGGCTTTGATTCTTCGGCGAGTGTAGGGCTTGAGGCTATGGCTAGTGCCAGCAGTATCCTTTTCATTTTTTATCCTCATTCCTTTGAAGTTTTTGCCACGTATCTAACTCTACCTACTGGGGTAGGGCGAGAGTCAGATTGCCCATAATCACGTGCGCGGTGATTATCCATCCAATTGCGCTGAGTATGCCTAGTATTGAGTAACCGACCACAATGCCCAGGGCAATCTGCTTCCAAAGGCCTGAGAATTTTTCAGACTCTTGTTTGTATCTGACCGGTTGTTCTCGCTCGGCTCTGATTTCGTCGAAGTCATCTTTCATTGTTAACTCTCCCGGTCCGGTCTATGGGCGTACCAACGCCTAGCCACTTCCTTTGTGATTGCTATCCCACGCTTGGACTGGTCAAGTTTCTGTTGGCTTCGTCGTAGTCGGGGCTGGTTTGGCCGCACTCAGGTGCAATCTGGCCGCTTGCCAGCCATAAGGCGTACTCGGGATGGATCTTCACAATCGAGCTGATGTCATCCTCATTTGCGCGTCTGCCTCCCTTCCTCAGTGCATACCATTTCTCTCGGTCGATGCCACTGAGCTCTTCCAGCTTCTTTGCTGTGAGCTTCTTATATTCCCAAATAGCGACAATTCGCTCTCTGATCATTCTAAATTCGTCTAAATAATTGGCATATATTGCTAGTCAATATTAGCCTTCACCCTATAATTGGCACTAGATAACTGGCAAATAATGCCAATGCCAAGCGATTTTACTTGTCGAGTATAGGGCAAAAACTATGGAACAGTCTGGTGTAGTGGGGCTCAACATCGAAGGGAACCCGGAGCGTATTACCGATTTTCGTGATGCGCCTTTTTGCTCACAGCAGGTTTTGGTCGACATGCTCGGCACAGAGCTGATCACGCCTGACGTTGTGCGTGGCTGGGTTGAGTCTTCCACCGTTCCCACCATCAAGATCGGCCGCCGCCGTGTAATCAATCTCCACCGCATCCGCCGCGACCTCGACCGGGGCAAAACCGTGTTCTGCGCCGGGGATTACGCGGATGAGTAAGGCGGCCAACCATGAAGGACTACAGTCAACTACCGCACGCCGAGAACTGCGACTGCTCTGTCTGCTGGTCACAAACCGAGATGGCCAAGCCCGATCCTTGCCCGTCCACACCCTGCGACCAATGCCGCCCCGCGTCTGCCCTACCCGTTCGCACACTGAAAATGCACCTCGTCGCTGGTGCCTGGACGCCCTTGCTATCCCAGTGGCAAATCACACCGGCCTTTACCTGCGCGAAACACACGCCAAGCGACCGACCGCCCAAGTATTGGAGCGTTGTGGAAAACATCGGCAAGCCGGTGCCCTTCGTGCCGCTACACGAACCTTTTCAACTCGTGGGGTGAACCATGTCTAGTGCTTGGGGCTTTATCACTATTGGTGACTGTTTTTACTGCGACGAAACGCTTGGAATCAACTGTAAAGACTTCAATGTTGCTGATGTTCCTGACGTCATCGTTTGTGCTTCGTGTGAAGCGGCTCATGCCCGGCACCTTGCAGCTAAAAATAGATCGCTGCCTGTGTCCGGGGCTGGTTTACCAGTCGCGGGCGCAGGTGGCGAAACGGGATGACAAGGGCCAGGCCCTTGGTGTTCACCACATAACAGTTCAACGCATCACCCGGCTTTAAACCCCGGCAAGCCGAAACAACCCAGCAGATTCGAACTTGAAAGTTCACCTGCTCGGGATCGCTCGGCCTGCAGAAAGGCAAAACCGCGCACTAACGCGCAACTGAAAAGAGGAAATACCGATGGCTCGTTCAACTATGGAAGTTGCATTTCTCGGCACCCAAATGACCCAGGTGGAAGACACCAAATACGCCAAGGTCTTCTATGGCGATGAGCCAGACGGCAAGACCGAGCACGGCCTGTCCATCATCGGCATGGCCATCGCAGAAGATGCCGCCGACGAAGTGTTTGCAGCCGGTGCCAACTTCGAACCGCTGCAATTGGTGCGCATCACCTTCGACGTGGCACGCGGTGGCCAGAACAAGGGCAAAAACCTCGCCCTGCACATCGAAGCGGTCGACACCAAGTCCAGCCGTTCCGCCTCTCCGCAAACCCAAGCCCCAGGTCAGCAGCAGGCCAAGCCCGCAGATCCGGCCAAGGCGTAAAGGCTAACCGCCGTGCTGATCCGTGACCGTGTGCTGTGTGATGAGTGCCTGTGCCCTATGGGCCAGCTCCATCACATGCCTGTCGATCATAACGACTACTTCACGGACAACAGCACGGCCCCTGATTACTGCGTGTGCCCTGACTGCTCGGACGCATTAACCGCTCAAGCCAGTACGCCGTCACCGGCTGCTGATTGATCGTCCTGCAGTCAGACCACGCAACCACCCGGAGGCATCAGGTATGGGGCTGGAAAGCTACTTAGCCAACATCACCTTGGGCGACCTCTGGGCGCTCCAACTCATTCAAGGCGTCGTGATGATCATGGCCCTTGGTTTGATCCACGGGCATCAGAGGTAACGGCTATGGCGTTCACATGGGGGCAATACGTCGTTATCGCTGGG
>NZ_FOQL01000001.1 GCF_900113745.1 Pseudomonas guineae
CCACTTGCGCTTTCGATCAACTTCTAGCTTCTCGTCAGCGGGAGGCGAATTCTACAGCGTTTCAAACCGCTGTCAACTGCCTCTTTTACCGCTTCCGGCCACCTCGACCGAACCACTAACAGGATCAAACTGCTACCCTGCCAGCCCGGCGCATTTTACGCAGATTTCGCTGCTTTGCAACCCCCCCTTTAAATCTAACCCCTTGTTTTATAAGAGGTTTAAGGAGCCGCATACGCCTGAAGAGCCGCGAATTATAGGGATTAACTATAGAAGGTCAATCCTTTGTGAGAATTTTGTTACTCAGCACCTGATCTGAGTGCTCTTTCTGGCTGAGCTGGATACCTAAGCACCTTAACTGTGTGCAGGACATTGGCAAGCACCCAGCACACCCCCATATAAGCACGAGTGAAAAAGTACTCACCGTCATGACGACCATCGCCACCAATAACTTTTGAGCCTCAACCCAGACTGACCCACCGCAACGCACTAAACAAGCATCGCGCACACGTTGCTGTACACCATCATGTAATCAGCTCGGCATGAGCCGGCCAAATGACACCCAAGTTATACAGGCGATATCTCTATCCATATTTCTTGTGCCGGTTAATCAGAAACACCCTACGCGCCCATCACCAACAATCACCTAGACCGTATACCTCCTAATACTTAACGCTTGATCGCAAGCATCTGAAAGCATGTGAAAAAAATCAAATAGAGGGTTCGCCAAATGCATTTCAGCTGCTATTATTCGCGCCGCCACGGGAAGATGCCGGAGTGGCCGAACGGGACGGATTCGAAATCCGTTGTGTTAGCGATAGCACCTAGGGTTCGAATCCCTATCTTCCCGCCATACAAAAAACCCCACAACTCAATGAGTTGTGGGGTTTTTTATTGTCTGCTTAAAAGGTAGGGCTTGCTCAAGGTATTTGGATAGATGAATTAGGCCGACCCGGTCCGCGATCAATTACTTAAGCTCAAAGCACAAGCTGTTTTAAGGCATGGCGAGCTATACGCTAGCTATAGCGATTTATAGCATTCCTACCCACAGTGGCGTCAGCACACCCAACTGCCTGACCAGATATTCAGTCTTGATGTAGCTTGCGAGGCGAATCTATGGGAGCACAGATAATAGTCAGGGCGCAGGCTAACTTGTTATAGATACCCACGCCCTCAATTACCGAGCTACTTATACGGTCAGTCGCGTCAGTGCTTCGCGGTATTTATCGGCAGTCTTCTGCGCGACATCGACAGGTACGGCTGGGGCTGGCGGCTCTTTATTCCAGCCTGTGGATTCCAGCCAGTCACGCACAAACTGCTTATCGAAGCTCGGTGGATTCCTACCTTCTTCATAGCTGTCAGCCGGCCAGAAACGACTGGAGTCAGGAGTCAGGGCTTCATCCATCAGAGTCAGCGTACCCTCTTCGTCTAACCCAAACTCAAACTTGGTATCGGCGATGATGATTCCGCGCGTAGCGGCGTATTCAACTGCTGCGCTGTATAGAGCAATAGAAGTGTCACGTACCTTGGCAGCCAATTCGGCACCAATGATCGCCTCACACTGAGCGAAGGAGATGTTCTCGTCGTGATCGCCCACAGAGGCCTTTGTCGAGGGCGTAAAAATTGGCTGCGGCAGCTTGGCAGCTTCATTAAGGCCAGCTGGCAATTGAATACCGCAGACGGTGCCGCTCTTCTGGTATTCCTTCCAGCCGGAGCCAACGATATAGCCACGCACAATCGCTTCTACAGCGACCGGCTTGAGACGCTTGGCCACCACAGCACGCCCTTCTACTAATGGCAGCTCAGCGGCCGACACCACGTCTTCGACTTTATCGCCGGTGAAGTGGTTGGGCACTAAGTGCGCCAGCTTGTCGAACCAAAAGTTGGAGATAGACGTGAGGATCTTGCCCTTCTCCGGAATAGGCTCGGCAAGAATCACGTCGAACGCTGATAGGCGGTCGGTGGCGACCATCAACATGCGCTTGTCGTCGATCTCGTAGAGGTCGCGAACTTTGCCCGAATAGATTTTCTTCAGGCTCAAGGTGGTGACTGTACTCATGTTGATATTTCCGCCTTTAGTAAACAAAACAGGCGAAACCCACTGGGTTTCGCCTATTAATAGTGCAGGTGCAGCAGTTGCTTGCTGTCAACCAAGGTTTTCCTGGATTAGATCAAGCACCTTACGCGCTACGTCAGCCGGCGCATTGGTATTGAGGTCCTTTTCCACGGTGACCTGGACGCTGTCGCCCACAGCGGTCAGGCGAACCTGAAAGCGCTCGGCACGAGCGTCAATTTCTTCTTTGCTTGGCCCGCCGCCAAACACTTTACCGAAGAAGCCAGGCTGTTCATCCGGCTTCTGCGCACGTTCGGCCAGATTGATGTAATACACACCCAGGCTGCGGTTGATGTCGTCAATACGCACATCAGCCATTTCCAAAGAGCGCCCCACACCCGACCACGCGCGATCGAAGTCAGCCCCCAGGCTCAATACCGGGTTGCCGTTGCCGTCTTGTGACAGGCTGACGCGATTCGGTGCATCGTAATCACGGGCGGCCAATAGGGAGACCGAGCCACCCTGCTCAGCACTGCGCGCAAGGCTGATAAGCATTTCATCCAGCAGCGCAGCATCTAGGCTCTGATTGCTGCTGCGATTTGTGAAGGCGACGTCAGCCGAACTGCCGGCAGGACGCTCAGCGCTGACCACGAAGATTTCGCTGGTATTGCGCTGCACACCTGGCTCGATACGCACCCGCACCCGGGTTTCGGTATCAGCAGGCGCGCCGGAAACGCCACCAGTCAAGCGACGCGCCAGAGGCGCTGGCAACGCATCGAAATGCTGCCAAGTGGTGCTGAACTCACCAGTTTGCGGACGCTCTTCAGCAATCTGAAAGCCGTTATCGGTAAAGAACTGACGCGCTACCGGCCAAACTTCGGCAGGAACGCGCTGCGCCACGACCCAGCGCGACTCGCCGCTCTTTTGCAAGCTGAACTCGCTGGTATCCCCCCCTAACGCCAATGACTGCGGGCGCGGTACGGTGAACTCACCCTTATCCGTACTAGCCGCTACTTGCTGCGGTACGGGTAGCAGTGGATCAATACGCTTAGCGTCAACATTGGCCGGGAGTTGCATGGTGGCCGTTTGACGGGCTTCGAGGTAATCACTGCCGCGATCACGGAAATAACCGTTTTCGCCATAGATCCAGCCACAACCGCTGGTGCCCGCAATAATCAGGGCCAGTGCAGAGAGTCCGGTGAGTCGCTTCATGCGTCGTAATTCCTCAATTAAACCAATACGCCGGACTGGCGCAGGGCCTGACGCAGCGGTTCATGACAACGCGGGCTGAGCCAGGTCAGTGGCAGACGAATGCCGTCCGGCATCAAACCCATTTCATGCAGAGCCCATTTCACCGGAATCGGGTTGGACTCGATAAACAGCGACTTATGTAGCGGCATTAAGCGGTCATTGATAGCGCGAGCGATAGCCGCTTCACCGCGCATAGCAGCAGCGCACATATCACTCATGGCCCGTGGCGCGACGTTAGCGGTGACGGAAATATTGCCTTTACCGCCCATCAGCATTAACTCCACAGCAGTGGCGTCGTCCCCCGAATACACGAGGAAGTCTTTGCTGACGCGGTCCAGTACTTCCTGCGCACGCTGCAAGTCACCTGTAGCTTCTTTAATGCCGATGATATTGTCGATCTTAGCCAAACGATCGACCGTCTCCGGCAGCATGTCGCAGACCGTACGGCCCGGCACGTTGTAAAGAATCTGCGGAATGGCTACCGACTCGGCAATGTGGCGGAAGTGAAGGTACAGCCCTTCTTGAGTCGGCTTGTTGTAGTAGGGCGTTACCAACAGGCAGGCATCAGCACCGACATCTTTGGCCGCGCGTGTCAGCTCGACCGACTCACGGGTGGAGTTGCCACCGGTGCCGGCAATCACAGGGATACGCCCAGCGACCTGATCGACAACGCGACGGATCACTTCAATGTGCTCACCCACATCAAGCGTACAGGACTCGCCCGTAGTGCCGACCGCGACGATGGCGTTGGTGCCCTCCTGTAGGTGGAAATCCACCAGCTTGCTCAGGCTGTCCCAATCAAGACCACCTTGTGCATCCATGGGCGTTACCAGTGCCACCATACTGCCCGCAATCATGCAACCGCTCCTGCCGGAAAAAGTGAGCCGTAATGGTACTGGGGCCACCTGCCTTGCACAAGGCGAAGTACCGCGGCGGCGCATATACAATTTATATTGGTCACCCGCGGCACAATCCTCAGCCGCCTAGCCTACTGGCATTCCTTTAAGCGGTGCTTTTCGCTACCCTTCGGGCTTTGATCGGTCCGGCAAACGCAGACTGGTCGTTTACTGTTTAGGAAGGCTGCATGTCCACCCCCCCAGTTCGCGAACAATTTCTGCTTATCAGCGCCCTCGGCCCCAACGCCATGGAGCTGACCAATGTGCTCTGCCGCACCAGTCACGAGAACCGTTGCGCGGTGGTCAGCACTCGTCTTAGTCGGCATGGCGATTACAGCGCACTGGTGCTGCAGATATCCGGCAGCTGGGATGCCCTGGCTCGCCTCGAGTCGAGCCTACCTGCACTGGCGAAGAAGCATAGCTTCACGGTTAACGTGATTCGCAGCGCCGCCTCGGAAAACCGTCCACAGGCGCTGCCTTATGTAGCGTATGTCAGCTCGGCCTACCGTCCAGACATTCTCAATGAGCTGTGCCAGTTTTTTATCGACCATCAGGTTGAGCTAGAGAATCTCACCTGCGATACCTATCAGGCCCCACAGACCGGCGGCACCATGCTCAACGCCACCCTGACCGTAACCCTGCCTGCCGGCACGCAAATTAGCTGGCTGCGCGACCAGTTTCTCGATTTCGCCGACGCTTTGAATCTGGATGCACTGATAGAACCTTGGCGTCCACAGACCCCGTAAGGAGTACGTTATGGCAGTAGCACTTGATACACCGGTTACCGACTTCCAAGCGCAGGCCACCAGTGGCCAGACCATCGAGCTGTCCGCACTCAAGGGCCAGCAGGTGGTGATTTATTTCTACCCGAAAGACAGTACGCCAGGCTGTACTACCGAAGGTCAGGGCTTTCGTGATCACTACCCGGCGTTTCAGGCAGCCAACACCGTAGTATTTGGCGTATCCCGGGACGGGATGAAGTCCCATGAAAACTTTAAGAGCAAACAGCAATTCCCTTTCGAGTTGATCTCCGACAAGGATGAAGCTATTTGCCAGCTGTTCGATGTAATCAAGCTGAAAAAACTCTACGGAAAGGAATACCTAGGCGTAGACCGCAGCACCTTTCTGATCGACAAAGACGGCGTACTGCGCCAGGAATGGCGTGGCGTCAAAGTGCCGGGGCATGTCGATGCCGTGCTTGCAGCAGCCCAGGCCTTACATAAACCCTAAAGACCTAAGCCACAAAAAAGCCGGTTACTGACCGGCTTTTTACTGCCTACCAACTATTGTAGTGCTGCCTGCTCACTGCGCGGCCAAGCGTCGATTACGGCTTTAAACAGCGTGGCCAGCGGAATAGCAAAGAACACCCCCCAGAAGCCCCACAACCCGCCAAACAACAAGACCGCGCAGATAATGGCCACCGGATGCAAGTTGACCGCCTCGGAGAACAGCAGCGGTACCAGCACGTTGCCATCCAGCGCCTGAATAATGCCGTAGACCACCATCAGGTAGATGAACTGGTCACCTAACCCCCACTGGAACAACCCGATCAGCGCCACCGGCACGGTCACTACAACCGCGCCGATATACGGCACCACCACTGACAAGCCAACAAACAATGCCAGCAGCGCCGCATAGTTAAGCCCTAAGTAAGCGAAAGCCACATAGGTGACCACGCCACAGATAATGATCTCGATGACCTTGCCACGGATGTAGTTGGCAATCTGCTTGTTCATCTCCTGCGCCACCCGAGTAATCAGCGACCGCTCGCGCGGTAGGTAGCTGCGAAACCACGCACCAATCAACTCGCGATCCTTGAGGAAAAAGAACACCAGAATCGGCACCAACACTAAATAGATCATGATGCTGACCAGCATCGGTAAGCTGGACAGGGAAAACGACAACGCCCACTGACCGAACTTGCCAACCTCGCCGCGCACCACCTCGATCAGCTGCAACACCTGGGCATCAGTGATCAGTGTCGGATAGCGCTCCGGTAATAACAGAAACAGCGACTGCCATTCACCAAGCATGCGTGGCAGCTCATTGAACAGCGTACTGAGCTGCTGCCAGAGTAGCGGCATCAGCACTAATAGAAACAGAGCCAGCATGCTCATAAACAAGGTGAACACCAGCCATACCGCCACTACATGTGGCAGGCGCAGACGCTCAAAGGTATTCACCAATCCCTGCATTAAAAACGCCAGCACCATGCCTGTTAACACCGGCGCCAACATGCCGCCCAAAGTCAGAATGGCGGCAAAGCCGACGATCAGCAGTAATGCCAACACCACGGCCTGCTCATCGGAGAAATAGCGATGCAACCAATCCTGAAACACCTTGAGCATTGTGACTCCTTACCGGGCAACACCCTACGCAGGCCGCCTCATAATCAGTACTTACTGCAACAGCCCTAAGCCTTGCGCAACCAATAGCGGTAAACGCCGCCCTCAACCTCTTCACGCAACAATCCATGCCCAGCTAAGCTGGCGAAGGCACGGAAGTCGCGCTGCGAGCCGGCATCAGTGGCCGCCACCATAAGCACCTCACCACTTGCCAAGCGATTGAGCTCCAGCTTGGCCTTAAGTAAAGGCAGCGGACAATTGAGATCACACGCATCCAGTTGGGCGTCGAAGTCTTCAGCACGCCATTGCATATCAGTCATTTATCTACTCCAAGAAGGCGGCAAGGATACCCAAGGCTGCACAGCCCTGGCCAGCACCGCTACCAGGCAGCTACAGTAACGCCTTTGTTCGACACGAGCTTTGTGCATGAGCCTTCTGCGCCCTACCCTGTTGACGCTCGCCTGCCTGCTGGCAACTCCCGGCATGGCCAGTGAACTGCCTTCCCTTGGCGATGCCAGTTCTGCCATCGTTTCCCCTCAGCAAGAACATCAGCTCGGCCGCGCCTGGCTGAGCCTGGTCCGTGGCCAAGTCAGCCAACTGGATGACCCGCAACTCAAGGACTTCATCGAGACCAGCGTGTATCGGCTTAGCGAAACCAGCCAGCTACAAGATCGCCGCCTGGAGTTCGTCCTGCTCAACAGCCCACAGATCAATGCCTTTGCAGCACCCGGCGGGATTGTCGGAGTCAATGGCGGCTTGTTCTTATATGCCCAGACCGAAGCCGAGTACGCCTCGGTCATGGCCCATGAACTGGCGCACTTGTCACAACGCCACTTCGCGCGCGGCCTTGAGGCTCAGCAACGCATGCAGATCCCGGTGATGGCCGGGCTGCTGGCCGGTATTGTCGCTGCCGCCGCCGGTGCCGGCGACTTGGGTATTGCGGCAATCGCCACGACCCAGGCCGCGGCAATGCAAGAGCAAAGGCGCTTCTCCCGCCAGAATGAGCAGGAGGCCGACCGCATTGGCCTGGTCAACCTAGAAAAAGCCGGCTTTGACCCTCGCGCCATGCCCAGCATGTTCGAGCGTTTGATGCGCCAGTATCGCTACGACCGCAGGCCGCCTGAGTTCCTCCTGACCCACCCGGTGTCGGAGTCGCGCATTGCCGACACCCGTAACCGCGCCGAGCAATACACCGCTTCAGGCGTCACCGACAGCGTGCGCTACCAACTGATGCGCGCGCGCGTACAGTTGATCTATGAAGAGACACCGGGAATAGCCGCTAAGCGCTTCCGCAGCATGCTCGACGAAAACCCGAACATGGAGGCACCACGTTACGGCCTGGCGCTTGCGCAGTTAAAAAGCGGCCAACACAAGCACGCACGCGAATCCCTGCAACCGCTGCTTGAACATACACCCAACGATATAAGCTACAACCTGGCACAGGTTGAGCTGGACATGGCGGCTAACCGCCTTGCTGACGCACAAAAGCGAATTACCCGGCTGCTAACTCTCTATCCGAACAACTACCCGGTTAATCAGGCACATATAGACTTGCTGATGAAGCAGGTACGCACACAAGAGGCTGAACAGGCCCTCGATGAGATGCTAAAAAGTCGCAGTAATGACCCGGACGTCTGGTACCAAGTCGCAGAAGTGCGTGGTCTAAGTGGCAACACCATCGGCCTGCACCAAGCCCGTGGTGAGTTCTTCGCCTTGATCGGAGACTACAAGCAGGCACTGGAACAGCTGGACTTCGCCAAGCGCCGCGCTAGTAACAACTTCCAACTGGCATCACGCATCGATGCCAGGCAACGTGAGCTGATAGAAGAGCAGCGCATCATCGAACAGATGCTGCGCTAGACAGCAAAAAGCCCGGTAAACACCGGGCTTTTCTTAAACTGGCCGCTTAAGCGTTACCGCTTAGTTTGAGCCGCGCCGCCTGGGTGAAGTCGAGCATGCGCTTGAGCGGCTTGATCGCCTTAGGGATCAACGCTGGGTCAACGAATATTTCGTTACTGCCCTCACGCAAACACGCCAAGGTGCGCTGCAGGGTGTTCATTGCCATCCATGGGCAGTGCGCACAACTGCGACAGGCTGCGCCGTTACCGGCAGTCGGCGCGGCAATAAATTCTTTATCCGGACACAGCTGCTGCATCTTGTAGAAGATGCCGCTATCAGTGGCGACGATAAAGGTCTTGTTCGGCAGCGTCTGGGCGGCGGCAATTAGCTGGCTGGTGGAACCCACCGCATCGGCCAAATCAATCACTGCCGTTGGCGATTCAGGGTGAACCAGTACAGCGGCGCCCGGATACAACGCCTTCATATCTTCCAGCTGCTTGGACTTGAACTCTTCGTGGACGATACAGGCTCCGTCCCACAACAGCATGTCAGCGCCGGTCTTATTCTGGATATAGCGGCCCAAATGCTTATCGGGTGCCCAGATGATGCTCTCGCCGTTATCCATCAAGTGCTCGACGATTTCCACCGCGCAACTAGATGTCACCACCCAGTCGGCACGCGCCTTCACTGCCGCAGAGGTATTGGCATACACCACCACGGTACGCTGCGGGTGCTGATCGCAAAACGCCGAGAACTCTTCAACCGGACAACCCAGATCAAGCGAGCACGTCGCTTCAAGCGTCGGCATCAGCACGCGCTTTTCTGGGTTAAGGATTTTCGCCGTCTCGCCCATGAATTTGACGCCCGCCACGAGCACCGTCTGCGCCGCATGTTGGTTGCCGAAACGGGCCATTTCTAGCGAGTCAGAAACACAGCCACCGGTTTCCTCTGCCAGGGCCTGCAGCACCGGATCACAGTAATAGTGCGCCACCAGTACGGCGTTCTGCTTTTTTAGCTCAGCTGCGATTTCGGCGCAGTAAAAAGCTTCCTGCTCGGGCGTCAGCGGCTTGGGCTGCTTAGCGTCGAGGTGAGCTTGCACCAATAGGCGTTCGGAAATCTGCGTCATGTCATCAGGCCCTGTGAAGGTCTATCAGCGCGGAACTCGAGTATACCCGTCAGTTTGCTGGCAGCGCAGGTGGGGTAGTCGAGATAAAAATTACAGATAAAAAAAAGCCTGAAAATTCCTTTAATCAGAACTTTCAGGCTTCTTGCCCTTCCGAAGAAGGAAATATGGTGGGTCGTGTGGGATTCGAACCTACGACCAATTGGTTAAAAGCCAACTGCTCTACCAACTGAGCTAACGACCCGACGCGAGGCGTATAATACTGATTTAATTCAGGATTTCAACACCCAGCAGAAAATATTTTAGAAATAACGCGTGGGATCAACGATTCCTGCCGCGACAAAGCCGGCAGCACGCAGACGGCAGCTGTCGCACTTTCCACACGCCTGCCCTTGGTCGTCAGCCTGGTAGCAGGAAACTGTCAGCGCGTAGTCAACACCGAGCCGAACACCCGCCTGAGCGATTTCAGCTTTACTCATACTCTGCAGCGGAGCCTGAATGCGAAAACCCTGCCCCTCCACGCCCGCCTTGGTGGCCAGATTGGCCATGCGCTCAAAGGACTCGATGAATTCCGGGCGACAATCCGGATAACCAGAGTAATCCACCGCATTCACACCAATGAAAATATCCCGCGCACCAAGCACCTCAGCCCAGCCCAGGGCTAGGGACAAGAACACGGTATTGCGCGCGGGTACGTAGGTCACCGGAATCCCTTCGCTCGGAACTTCCGGCACATCAATGCTGACATCGGTTAACGCCGAACCGCCCATACCATCAAGGTTCAGGCCAATCACCTTGTGCTCAACCACTCCCAACTGCTGGGCCACTTGTTCGGCGGCCTGCAGTTCGGAGCGATGACGCTGACCGTAATCGAAACTCATGGTGTAACAGCTGTAGCCGTCGGCCTTGGCCATGGCCACTACAGTGGCCGAGTCCAGGCCGCCAGACAGCAGGATTACCGCTTTTTTATCGCTCATATCAGTGTCCTGGCTCATCATTCCAGAGAATCTTATGTAGCTGCATCTGCAGGCGCACAGGCAAGTTGTCGGCAACAATCCACTCAGCCAGCGCGCGCGCCTCCAGCTCATGGTGACTCGGCGACATCAGCACCTCATTGACGCGAGCGTCCAAGCCGTACTGGATAAGCTTGCTTACCGCCCAGTCGTAGTCTTCACGGGAGCAAATGACAAATTTGACCTGGTCATTGGGCGTCAGCATGGCAATGTTCTCATAGCGATTACGTGCAACTTCTGCTGAGCCGGGGGTTTTCAGGTCAAGGACCTTACTCACCCGCGGATCAACCGCTGACACATCCAGCGCGCCACTGGTTTCCAGAGACACTTCATAGCCGGCATCACACAGACGCTTGAGCAGCGCAATGCAGTTAGGTTGCGCCAATGGCTCGCCACCCGTCACACAGATATAACGCGGCTTATAGCCGGCAACCTGCTCGACAATGGCATCCAGCGACATCATTTCGCCACCACTAAAAGCATAAGCGGTGTCGCAGTATTGGCAACGTAAAGGACAGCCGGTCAGGCGAACGAACACAGTCGGCAAGCCGGCGGTGCGCGTCTCGCCCTGCAGCGAGTAGAAAATCTCGGTAATGCGCAGGGTATCTTGCATATCAGCCACGGGCGTAACAGCTAAACAGGCTGTCCGCCTCCGTTGCGGGAAAGGGGCGCGGATTGTATATGAAAAAATTTCCAGGAGAAATTCTTAACGACGCACAGCGATGGCCCGAAGGGTATCCGCCAAGAATGGCAGGCCATAAAAAAACCCGCGCAGGGCGCGGGCTTAGTTATGACTCATCCCGCTCTACGGCAAGCGCTGTAAATCACGCTGCGCCAGCTGGGCGGCAGAGCTGCCTGGGTACTGTGCAACAACCTGCTGGAGAATACCCTTGGCCTTGTCGCTATTACCCAGGCGCTGTTCGACATCAGCCAGCTTGAACAGTGAGTCCGGCACCTTGCCATGGCTCGGGTAAACCTGACTGACCCGCGCAAAGGCCTGACCGGCCCCCTGCAGATCACCCTTCGCCAGGTTCACTTCACCCAGCCAGTACTGCGCGTTCCCGGCGTACTGACTGTTCGGGTACTTACGTAGAAAGGCGGCAAACGCCTGACTGGCCTTATCAAAATCCTTGGCCTTAATCAGGTCAAAGGCCGCTTCGTAGAACAGTTTTTCCTTTGCCGGGTCGGCCGGCTCATTACTGGCCGGGGCCTGCCCCGCTGCTGGCGAGGTCGGCGTACCGCTGGCATTGATTGCACCCGCGGTTGAAGAATTCTGGCTGACTGCAGCACCTGCTGCGCCACCACTCAGACGCTTATCAAGGTCCTGATAACGCTCCAGGCTTTCTTGCTTAAGACGCTGTATTTCATTCTGTTGTTCTTCCAGCGTACCGCGCAACTGCGCGATCTCTTGCTGCATCTGCTGCAACTGGTTGAACAGCATGCCCTGCGCCGAGACAGGAGCCGCAGCCCCTGCCTCCGCGTAGGTGCCGGACGCGCCGTAACCAGCAGGCGGATAACTGCTGCCGTAACCGGCATTGTTATCCACCACGGGAACCTCAGCCCAGGCCGCAAGCGGCAGGCTGAGCACCAAAACGGTTAAAGCACGTCGGCACGTTCGCATATCGAATTACTTACGCAGTTCGACGCGACGGTTTTGAGCCCACGAGGACTCGTCGTTACCAGTGGCGATTGCGCGCTCTTCACCGTAGGAAACCAGTTCCAGTTGAGCCGGGGAAACGCCCTGCAGTACCAGGTAACGCTGCACAGCCTTGGCGCGACGCTCGCCCAGAGCCATGTTGTATTCACGAGTACCGCGCTCGTCAGCGTGGCCTTCCAGAACTACGCGAGCGCCATTGCCTTGCAGGTCTTTGGCGTGAACGTCCAGAGCGCGCATGGCCTCTGGCTTCAGGTCGGAGCTGTCGTATTCGAAGTAGAAGGTGGTGATAGCGCGCAGAGCAGCTTCTTCGCTCAGGCTACCATCAACAGCGCCAGTGTTAGCACCGTAACCAGCGTTAGGATCGATCGCGCCTTCACCAGCAGCGTCGCCGCCTTTGGAGGAACAACCTACAGCCACGGCGAGAGCCAAACCCAGTGCAGCAAACTTACCAAATTTCAGCATTTCCATCATATAGCTCCTAATGAACCCCAGTGTGTTAAGCAGTATTTCAAACAACAACGGTATAGCGCCGCATCAGTTCAGGTAAGGGGACCAAGAAGGCTCTCGAACTTCGCCTTGAGCGGTAGGAAGAGGGAGCCTCACACGTCCATTGGTGGACGCTAATACCAAGACTCCCCGGCCCTGCTGGCGGGTGGCGTAGACTACCATGGTGCCGTTGGGCGCAACAGTAGGCGACTCATCCAGACTGGTATCTGAAAGAATGCGCAAATTGCCGCGCTGCAGGTCTTGTGCAGCCACCTTGAACACGGTGTAACCATCCTGGCGGTGAATCATCACCAGGGTCTTCTCATCAGCAGACAGCTTAGGGTTAGCGTTGTAGTTACCAATAAAGGTCACTCGCTCAGCCGCACCGCTGTTGATGTTGGTTTTATAGATTTGTGGCTTACCGGAACGATCCGACGTGAAGTACAGCGTCTGACCATCCTTACCCCAGAACGGCTCGGTATCAATCGACTGCTGATTGGTCACCCGGCGCAGCTGACGGCTGCCCATGTCCATGACATAGATTTCCGGGTTGCCGTCTTTAGACAGGACAAATGCCAGGCGATTGCCATCCGGTGACCAGGCAGGTGCGCCGTTCAAACCTTCAAAGTTTGTGACCTGCTCACGGCGACCGGTATCGATATGCTGAACAAAGATGCGCGGACGCTTCTGCTCAAACGACACGTAGGCAATACGACGACCGTCCGGGGCAAACGACGGGGATAGAATCGGCTCACGCGATTGCAGCAAGGTCACCGCGCGCGCGCCATCATAATCGGAGCGCTGCAAGGTGTAACGGGTGTTGTTGACCGAAAAACGCTCTGCAGTCACGTAAAGCATACGCGTGGAAAACGCGCCTTTAACGCCCGTCAGCTTCTCGTAAGACTGATCGGCGATGTGGTGCGCCATATCACGTAACTGATCAATACCACCGCCGACACTGCCGGTCATTACTTGCTGCTGGGTGGTGACGTTAAACAGGGCGAACTGGATCTGCAGGCGACCGGCGTTTGGCACGATGCTGCCGACCAGCACGTACTGCGCACCGAGCGCCTGCCAATCGCGGTAGATCACTTCAGCTGCCTGCGTCGGCAAGCTGATCATATTCTGCCGCGGGATCGGCTCGAAAACGCCAGAGTTGCGCAGGTCCTTGCCGATGATTTCAGCCATGTCCTCAGGTAAAACGCTGCCGCCCTGCCAGCCAAAAGGCACCACGGCGATGGGCGTAGCACGGTCAGTGCCACTGCTGATCACCAACGGATCAGCGGCCTGAACGGTGCCGACCACTAGGGCCAGACCGAGCAGAACAATGCGCATCAGGGTATTCACAGGCCTAAATCCTCCGGTTTGAAGACAGCGCGACGCTGCCGGTAAAGGCGATCAAAAGTGGCGCGGTCCAGCTGTTGCATTTCAGCAATACGGCCGACGTTACGCACCGCTTGCACGGCCGAGCTATCAAAAGGTGAATCGCCACTCGAGCGCGTCACGCTAGCATTGGTGATGGTGCCATCTGGCAGCATTTCGATCAGTACTTCTACACTCATGCCGTTACGCGCAGAAGGCGGACGCCGCCACTGCTGGCTAACGAGCATGACAATTAAATCATCCAAACTGCCGGCCACTTCATCACCGACGGTATCGGCCATGGCCTGCTGACGACCGACATCGTCAGACAGTAACTCGGCCAGTGCAGCAGCCTTCTTATCTTCTACGGCCTTGCGTTGAGAGGCTTCCGCCGCTTTCTTCTTAGCATCGTCAGCCGTTTTTTTCTTTGCAGCTTCAGCAGCAGCTTTTTTCTTCGCGTCTTCAGCCGCCTTATTCTTAGCGCTCTCCGCTGCTTTTTTCTTAGCGTCTTCAGCAGCCTTTTTCTTTGCCGCTTCGTCGGCTGCTTTTTTCTTGGCTACGTCAGCCAGCTTCTTCTGTTCCGCCGCCTTATTCGTCTCTGCAGCTTGTTTCTCAGCGTCGGCTTTTTTAGCCTCTTGCGCTTTCTGAGCCTCTTGCGCCTTCTTTTGTTCCGCCGCTTTTGCGGCTACTTTTTCCTGCTCGGCCTTTTTCTGCTCTAGTTGCTCAGTTTCATAGATAGGCGCCGTGGTTTTTTTGGTCTCTCCAGCGATTTTCTGATTGGTCTGGGTGGTGGCCTGACTCTGGGACTGCAACTTGTACAAAGTTGCCTGTACCACAGGCTTAGCCGGCGGAAGGTCAGGGGCAAAGGCGAAGCTGACAAACAGCATGGCAAACATGATGACGTGCAACGCCACAGCCCAGACAACAGGCCAAAACAAACTTTCCGAAGATGAACGCTCGCGCTGGTATTGCATCAGGGGGCCTCAGTAATCAGCCCGACGTTACCCACGTCAGCTTCCTGCAGCCCGCCCATAGCCGCCATCACCGTACCGTAATCAACCGTTTTGTCACCACGCACGAACACTTGCACCTGCTTACCTGTAGCACGACTCTGGTTGATGATCGCAGTCACTGCGCGAGTCATCTCTTCCAGCGTCAGTGCTTTGTCTTGCACGGTATCGACATCGACCTCGGTACCCATATTCCAGTAGTAAGACTTGTCGGCCTTGATCGAGATAGTCAACACCTGGGCGTTGTTGTCCTGCGGCAAGGCCTCGCTGCTGACTTTTGGTAGGTCAACCTTAACCCCCTGGTTAAGCATCGGCGCGGTCACCATAAAGATCACCAGCAGCACCAACATCACATCGATGTAGGGCACCACGTTCATCTCGGCGACGGGCTTGCGTCTGTTGCGAATTCTGGCCATGGCTTGAAAAACCTGTATTGAGAGTGCCTAAGGCTTAGTCGTCGCTGGTGTGTACTTTGCGGTGTAGAATCGCCTGGAACTCGTCGGCGAAGGTGTAGTAACGACCGATCAACATTTCGCCACGAGCAGCAAAGCGGTTATAAGCAATGACTGCAGGGATCGCCGCAAACAAACCAATGGCAGTAGCGATAAGCGCCTCGGCAATGCCTGGCGCTACCGTGGCCAGCGTGGCCTGTTGCACTTGGGCCAGACCGCGGAAGGAATTCATGATGCCCCACACAGTGCCGAACAAGCCAATATACGGGCTGGTTGAGCCGACAGTGGCGAGAAAAGGCAGGCTTTGATCCAGCTTTTCTTCTTCACGGGAAATCGCGACGCGCATGGCCCGCGCTACCGCGTCCATAACAGCATCCGGGTCAACGCCAGGCTGCTGACGCAGGCGTGAGAAATCTTTGAAACCGGCACGGAAAATCTGCTCAAGACCAGAGTCCGGATCGGGATTGCTACCGGCCTGACGATAAAGCTTGGACAGGTCGATACCCGACCAAAAGCGCTCCTCGAAATTATCCAAAGCCCGCTTGGCCGCGCGCAGCAAGGCTGTGCGCTGGAAGATCATGACCCACGAAGTGACCGATGCGGCCACCAGCGTCAGCATTACCAGTTGCACCACCAGGCTGGCGTTGCTGATCAGACTCCACATCGACATGTGGTCAACGGCATTGGCTTCCACGCTTACTCTCCTGTTCTAGATGTACCCGCGCCACCCTGCCCGGCAAAGGCCGCATGCAGAGTTTGGGGAATAGCCCGGGGTTTCAAATTGTCGGCGCGCACACAGGCCACCATAAACTGCCCTTCACAGAGCAACACATCATCCGCAGCCCGCCTGACTTGCTGACGAAAACGCAGGCTGGCACGGTTTAATTCAATTACTTCAGCGCTTACCACCAGCTCATCATCAAGCCTGGCTGGCGCGTGATAGCGCGCTTCAGCCGAGTGCACAACAAACAACAGGCCCTCCTCGGCAAGCGTCGACTGGAGAAACCCCAGTTCGCGCAGGCGTTCGGTACGAGCCCGTTCCATAAATTTGAGGTAATTGACGTAGTAGACGATGCCGCCCGCATCGGTGTCTTCGAAATAAACCCGACAACGAAAGGTGAACGGCTGAACTCCGTTTTGCGCGCGCATACTCTAGTCTTAGCTCCCGGTCTTGCCAATTGGGTAGAGCAAGTATTTTTTCTTAGTCTGTCACACCACCAACCTGCTCCATTACCGGTAACTCGCCCATGCGTTTCGGTACATTCAGACCAAAATGCAGGTAGGCATGCCGGGTAACTACGCGGCCACGAGGGGTGCGCATGATGTAACCCTGTTGGATTAGATAAGGCTCCAACACATCCTCAATGGTGTGCCGCTCCTCACTGATCGCTGCCGCGAGGTTATCGACGCCCACAGGACCACCATCAAACTTCTCAATCATGGTCAACAGCAGGCGACGATCCTGGTGGTCTAAACCACGTTCATCAACATCCAGTAAGTTCAGCGCCAGGTCGGCAATTTCACGGGTGATGTCTCCCTGCCCGCGCACTTCGGCAAAATCACGCACCCGGCGCAGCAGGCGGTTAGCGATACGCGGTGTACCGCGAGCCCGGCGTGCGATCTCAAATGCCCCCTGCGGCTCAGTCGATAAACCGAGAATCCCCGCCGAGCGCATGACAATGGTGGTCAGGTCTTCGGTGTTGTAGAACTCCAAACGCTGGACAATACCAAAACGGTCACGCAACGGATTAGTCAGCATGCCAGCGCGGGTGGTGGCGCCAACCAAAGTAAAAGGTGGCAGATCGAGCTTGATCGAACGCGCGGCCGGGCCTTCGCCGATCATGATATCGAGCTGGAAGTCCTCCATAGCTGGGTATAGCACTTCCTCGACAATCGGTGACAAACGGTGAATCTCATCGATAAACAGCACATCGCCCGGCTCAAGATTGGTCAGCAGGGCTGCCAGATCGCCCGGACGCTCCAGCACGGGGCCGGAGGTGCTCTTGATCGACACATTCATTTCTTGGGCGATGATATTGGCCAGAGTCGTTTTACCCAGACCTGGCGGACCAAAAATCAGCGTGTGATCGAGCGCTTCACTGCGACCCCGAGCAGCCTGGATAAACAGCTCCATTTGCTCACGCACGTTTGGCTGACCGATATACTCGGCCAGCTTCAGCGGACGAATAGCACGGTCGACCTGCTCATCACGGTCGCGAGGGGCAGCAGTAATCAGACGATCAGCTTCTAGCACTAGACCATTCCCTTAAGGGCTCGACGAATCATATCTTCACTGCTCAAACCTTCTTCCTTAATAGCTGAGACGGCGCGACTGGCTTCCTGGGGTTTGTAACCGAGCGAAATAAGTGCACTCACGGCATCATTCTCCGCGCTTGAGACTGCGCTACCGGCACGAGGTTCCGCCACCAGCGGCGACATACCCGGCACAACTTCCCAGGCCTTAAAGCGGTCTTTTAACTCAACCAGCAGGCGTTCGGCGGTTTTCTTACCGACCCCCGGGATTTTCACCAGTACTGAAGTGTCTTGCGCCTGCACACAACGCACCAACTCATCGACCTCAAGCCCCGACATCAATGCCAGCGCCAGCTTCGGCCCTACGCCATTAAGGCGGATGAGCTCGCGAAACAGTTCGCGCTCACGCTTTTCAAAAAAGCCATAGAGCAAGTGCGCATCCTCACGCACCACCAGATGGGTGTGCAGGGTCAGCGGCTCACCCACCGAAGGCAAACGGTACAGGGTGGTCATGGGTACTTCCAACTCATAACCCAAACCGTTTATGTCAACAATCACATGGGGCGGCTGTTTTTCCGCCAGGGTGCCGCGCAAACGTCCGATCACCGCTGCTTTCCTTAAAAATTACATTACAAACGAAGACGACCCGCACGCCGTTTTGCGCCAACCAGACCGTGAGGGATAAGACTTTGCCGATGATGGGCATGACACAAAGCAATCGCCAGCGCATCCGACGCATCGATCTGCGGCTTCTGTACCAGCTTAAGCAAGTGCATCACCATCATCTGCACCTGCTCCTTATCGGCCCCACCGCTGCCGGCAATGGCCTGTTTGACCTGAGTTGCGGTGTATTCGGCGATATCCAGCCCCGCTTCCATCCCTGCGACTATGGCCACACCACGCGCCTGACCGAGCTTGAGCGCAGAGTCGGGATTACGCGCCATAAACACCTGCTCGATGCCCATGGTCACTGGCCCGTAGGTGTCGATCACTTCACGCACACCGCGAAACACCACTTGCAGACGTTCCGGCATGGAGCCATTGCCCGTACGAATACAGCCTGAAGCGACATACTCGCAATTACGGCCGTTATCGCGCACCACGCCGTAACCCGTAATGCGCGAACCAGGGTCGATGCCGAGAATCAAGGTCATGCCTACGCCCACTCAAAGCGCCAGCCAAATCAGCCGGCACACTGTCTATTTATCCAGTCCGCGAGTATAGAGCCAGGCCAGGCTTGCGTCACCCAGCCAGCGCCCATAAAAAAACCGGAAGCGTTGGATTATCGACCCAACCGCTTCCGGTTTCGCTAAAGCTATGGAGAATCAGCCAAGCTGGCCCATGATCTCGTCAGGAATTTCAGCGTTGTGGTAGACCTCCTGCACATCATCGAGGTCTTCTAGCATGTCGATCAACTTGATGACTTTCTGCGCGGTGTCCAGATCGGTAATCGGCGAGCTGATCGAGGGAATCATAGCGATTTCCGCTTCCTCAGACTTAAAGCCAGCAGCATTGAGCGCCTCGTTAACGGCATGAAAATCAGCAAAGCTGGTGAAGACCAGTGCCGAGCCGTCTTCGCCGATTTCTACATCATCGGCACCCGCTTCCAGCGCGGCCTCCATTAGCGCGTCCTCGTCGACACCTGACGCGAAGCTGAGCTGCCCCTTGCGGTCGAACATATAGACCACCGAACCATCGGTACCCAGGTTGCCCCCGCACTTGGTAAAGGCGTGTCGCACCTCCGCCGCTGTACGGTTACGGTTATCGGTCATGGCCTCAACGATAATTGCCACACCACCGACGGCGTAACCTTCGTAGCTCAACTCGGCAACGTTATCAGCGTCGTTGTTACCGGCACCACGGGCAATCGCCCGATCAATTACATCACGCGACATGTTGGCGGTGAGCGCTTTATCCACCGCCAGGCGCAAACGCGGGTTATCCGCTGGCACTGGTCCGCCATGCTTGGCAGCAACGGTCAGTTCACGAATGATTTTGGTGAAAATCTTGCCGCGTTTGGCATCCTGACGCCCTTTGCGGTGTTTGATGTTGGCCCATTTGGAATGACCAGCCATAACTCACTCCATTTCATTGCAGTGAAATTGTAGGGTGTGAGAGTTCGCGACTCTGCGTCACCCCATAAGCAAGAAGCCTGGAAAACCAGGCTTCTTGACTCAGCTTATTCAGCCTTGGGTTGCTCGCGCAGGCGAATATGCAATTCGCGCAGCGACTTGTTATCCACCTCACCCGGCGCCTGAGTCATGACGCAGGCAGCGCTCTGGGTTTTCGGGAAGGCAATCACTTCGCGGATCGACTGCGCACCGGTCATCAGCATCACCAGGCGATCCAGACCGAAGGCCAAACCACCATGAGGCGGCGCACCGAACTTAAGCGCATCGAGGAGGAAGCCAAACTTCTCCTGCTGCTCTGCCTCGCTGATGCCAAGTACGCGGAATACCGTCTGCTGCATCGACTTATCGTGAATACGGATCGAACCGCCACCCAGCTCAGTGCCGTTGAGCACCATGTCGTAGGCGCGCGACAGAGCAGCCGCTGGATTAGCCTCCAGCTCAGCTGGACTGCAGCTCGGCGCAGTAAACGGGTGATGCATGGCGGTCAGGCTGCCGTCGTCACTCTCTTCGAACATCGGGAAGTCGACCACCCACAAAGGCGCCCACTCGCAAGTCAACAGACTCAGATCATGGCCGAGCTTGATGCGCAGCGCGCCCAAGGCTTCGGAGACAATCTTGGCCTTGTCGGCACCGAAGAACACCAAATCGCCATCGACCGCACCGACGCGATCAAGGATCACATTGATGTTGTCCAGCGGGATGTTCTTGACGATAGGTGACTGCAGACCCTCAACACCGTTGGCGCGCTCGTTGACCTTGATGTAGGCCAAGCCTTTGGCACCGTAGATGCCAACGAACTTGGTGTAATCGTCGATCTGCTTGCGCGGCATACTCGCACCGCCCGGCACGCGCAGCGCGGTAACACGGCATTTAGGGTCATTGGCCGGGCCCGCGAACACTTTGAAGTCGACATCCTTGAGCTGGTCGGCAACGTCCACCAGTTCCAGCGGGTTACGCAGGTCTGGCTTGTCGGAGCCAAAGCGACGCATGGCCTCGGCAAGGGTCATATGCGGCAGTTCGCCGAACTCAACATCCAGCACTTCTTTGAACAACTGACGAATCATCTTTTCGGTGATGGCCATGATATCGGCCTCATCCATGAAGCTGGTTTCGATGTCGATCTGAGTGAATTCTGGTTGACGGTCAGCACGCAGGTCTTCGTCACGGAAACACTTGGCGATCTGGTAGTAGCGATCGAAACCGGCCACCATCAATAGCTGCTTGAACAGCTGTGGCGACTGCGGCAGCGCGAAGAAGCTGCCAGCGTGGGTGCGGCTCGGCACCAGATAGTCACGCGCGCCCTCGGGGGTGGCACGGGTAAGAATCGGCGTTTCCACATCAAGAAAGCCGTTGTCATCCAGGTAGCGACGAATGCTGCTGGTGATGCTCGAACGCAGCTTCAACTTGGCGGCCATTTCTGGGCGACGCAGGTCGATAAAGCGGTAGCGCAGGCGGGTTTCTTCACCTACATCGGTGTATTCGTTGAGCGGGAATGGCGGAGTTTCCGCCTCGTTCAACACTTCCAACTCATAACCCAGTACTTCAATAGCGCCGGACGCCATGTTGGCATTACCCGCACCAGCCGGACGTAAGCGTACCTTACCGGTGATTTTCACCACATATTCACTGCGAACTTTGTCGGCTACAGCGAAGGTCTCGGCACGATCCGGGTCGAATACCACCTGAGCCAGACCTTCACGGTCGCGAATGTCGAGGAAAATCACCCCGCCATGGTCACGGCGGCGGTGAACCCAACCGCAAAGGGTGATTTCCTGGCCGTCCAGGCTCTCGTTCAGTTGGCCGCAATAATGGCTGCGCATCATGGTGGTAATCGCTTCTCTTGAGTCTTGAATTCGTTGGGCCGCAATAAATGCGACGCTCGTTGGCCGGCTGGCGCATGCGCCTTTTCCCGCAATTGCGCTGATTTTCATGGGTTGTAAACGACCGGCGGCGCATAAGTAATCGCCCGCGAACCCCACAAAACGCGGCAAAGGGCGGGATTATATATGGTTAAGCCGTCACTTGCAGCCGCCGCCCTGCGCGGTATTGCTAGGCCTCTCCATACTCTCACTGCAGCTAGCTGACTATCGATGAGTAGACATACCTATGAGCAGGCCGAACCTGGCTGAATTTCCCAGTGACTTACTGGACGGCTTCCGCTTGGAGCCAAACGAACAACTCCAAAACCACGAGCAACTGCTCATTGGAATTGAGCAGCGCCCCGATGAACCGCGTACCGCTAGCGATGGAAGATGTACTACTGCCTTGCTTGCAACAAGTTCAGCTGATTTTTGACAGCCTGCTGAACGATATTCGCCTACTGACCGCCGACCACCTCAACGCGCTTATCGATCACGCAGCCTGCGGCCCTGAACCACAACTTAGCAGCAGCCGTACCTAACACACCGCTGTGCCCAAAAAACCAGACGACTCAATCGCACCACTCACTTAGCACTCACCATTCACTAGAAAATTGAACCCCCGCTCGGCAATATCATCCAAACACAACTTCTATTGATATAAACCAGGATAAAGCCTTGTAACCATCATGCTAGGCTTTGCCCCATCAACGGGCAGCTAAACCCCGCCCACCCAAAAGGAGAAGTGGTATGGAAATCAATATTGGAATTGCTGAGCAGGATCGCGCCGCCATCGCTGAGGGCTTGTCGCGCTTACTCGCTGACACTTACACGCTGTATCTGAAAACCCATAACTTCCACTGGAACGTCACAGGCCCGATGTTCAACACCCTGCATTTGATGTTTGAAGGCCAATACACAGAACTGGCGCTGGCCGTGGACGATATTGCGGAACGTATTCGCACCTTGGGCTTTCCCGCGCCCGGCACCTATGCGGCCTACGCCCGCCTCTCCTCTATAAAGGAAGAAGAAGGCGTCCCAGATGCGCAAGACATGATCAAGCTATTGGTTCAAGGCCAAGAAGCAGTCGTACGCACAGCCCGCGGGATCTTTCCTTTGCTAGACAAGGTCAGTGATGAACCCACCGCAGACCTACTGACACAGCGCATGCAAGTTCATGAAAAAACTGCCTGGATGCTGCGCAGCCTGTTGGCAGCCTAAATAAATCACGCAAAAGCCCCGACCCTAAAAGAAGTACTCGCTTAGGCACCGCCTGATTAAGTCTAAAGGCTTATCTGGCGAGGGGCCTGAAAGAAATAAACCTCGAGAGCGTTTCCCGGGGTTTATTTCTTTCTAGGTAGCGAGTTAGAGAGATTTAGCCGCCCACCATTAACACCTCAAGCGAGTGGCCTGGTATCCACACCCCTTTTGCTAGGCGAATGAACAACAGCTGTTCTATGCTTTGGCCAATTGGACCCCCGACACAGTGACGTGCATGAACGCCCCCAAAAAAGCACCCGGTATTCTAGAGCTCTATCCTGAAGCAACCCGCGACGCTGCGGCGCTTTTGAAAAAAGCAGTACCGCTGATGATGCGTCATGACATCCCACCCAACCCTGTGCACTACGCTCTGTGGTACACCTACAGCAAAGGGCTTGAGCCCGAGCTTAATCGCCGCCTGGACAAGACAGTCGCAGACTTTGACAGCTTTCCCCCGGAAACAGCAGCGAAGCTCTTTCGCGACTACATCATCCATGGCGAACTCGAGGAAGCACGAGCCGGCCAGCAACAGGTCATCGAGCTAGTTGACGATATCGAAGGCAATGTTTCACGCAGCATCACTGGCAGCAGTCACTATCAAGCCAGCCTTGAGCTCGGCCTGGCTGCACTGCAGGAACCGATCATCGACGACCTGCCCAGCGTTCTGAGCGAACTGCAAGAAAGCACGCAACTGATGCAGGATCAGCAGACCCAGTTTCTGTATCGCCTAAATGCTGCCCAGCGAGAGATTAAGACTCTACGCGGCCAACTCGAACGCGCCCACGTTGCCGCGACACTGGATAACCTGACACAAGTATTTAACCGTAACGCCTTCAGCCGACTGCTTGAGCAAACCCTGAGTGCGGAGCATGACGGTGTTGCGCTGGTGATGTTGGATATTGACCACTTCAAACAGTTCAACGACCAGTACGGGCATCCCTTGGGTGATCGTGTCTTGCAGCATGTTGGCCAGCTACTGCGCGAAGCTCTTCCCGCCCGCGCTATTGCCGCCCGCTATGGCGGCGAAGAATTTTGCATCATCCTACGGGACTGCTTTGACAGCACTGCCGCGCACGCTTTTGCCGAGCAGCTGCGACTGAAAATCCAGTCATTGCGTATTAAGGTACGGCGTACCGACGAAGTGCTTGACAGCATCACAGCCTCATTCGGCTTCGCCCTTGCCAGACAAGGCGACACCCTAGAAACCCTGCTCACCCGCGCCGATGATGCGCTTTATCAAGCCAAGCGCGATGGCCGCAATCAGGTAAACCCTAATTCAGGCGATACGGCACTCAGAGCCTGATTGAGAACCCAACCTCTTTACTGTTAAATACGCCCCGTGTCGCTGAACCTTCACCAAGGTTCGGCACACAGGCTGGTACCACGCGCTTCTACTCCTCCCTTGCAACGCCAAATACGCGCAGCCAGCCCTCCGTTGACTCTTTAAATTAAGCGAGCTAATCGAACATGTTAAAAATTGTCCATCTCCTGACGGGCGCTATCGCCCTGCTACTTTCTTTTGTTCCAGCCTTCAGCGACACACCACAAGCACTTCTGGAACAACCCGACGCTCTGTGCCTCGCACTATTCGGTCTACTTAACCTCCTACTCGCTCCGCAGCTACCGATCTGGCACGCCGGCCTGCGCCATCAAGCGCAAAGCCTAGTGTCCGCCCTATTGGTCATTGGCACCCTGCTACAAGCCTTGATTCTGCTGGCTCCTCTAGCAGAAATTGCCAGCCAACCTGCCAGCCTGTTTAGCCTGATCATCATCGCTGCAGCCGTAGCGCTGCACCTGGCGACCAACCTGCGCCTAAAGTCGCGCAACACCTCAAGCGCACACGACCTGGGCGACCGCGAAACAGGCACTGTGAAATGGTTCAACACCTCGAAGGGTTTCGGCTTTATATCCCGCGACTCCGGTGACGATATTTTCGTGCACTTTCGCGCCATTCGCGGTGAAGGCCACCGCGTACTCGTAGAAGGCCAGCGGGTCGAATTCGCCGTCATGCACCGCGACAAAGGCCTGCAAGCTGAGGACGTAATCGCCGCACTGCCTGCAAGACGCTAATCGCACAAACGCAAAAGGCCCGCATATCGCGGGCCTTTTGCGTTCTAGCGTTTCAATAATGCGGCGGTGGCGCCTCGTCTTCGGCCAAGCCAAATTGCGAACCCACCTCATCTTGTCGCTTGATCAATGCGGCAACCTGCAACTGCAAACGCTCCATCAATCGTTGCTGCGCTACCAATGCATCATTAAGCGCTTGAATAGTGTCGTCTTGGAAAGCCAGGCGGCTTTGTAGATCGATGATGCGTTCTTCTACTTCCACCAATCAGCCCTCAGCAAAACAAAAATCCTCAGTCAAAATCAGACGCAAACGCGCCTTCAATACCGCCAGCTGCTCCGCCGTATAAGCCTGCGCCGGATGCCGCCCCCATACAGGCGCCGGCCAAGCCACATCATCACGGCGACGCACGATGACATGCATGTGCAGCTGACTGACCACATTGCCCAGCGTTGCGATATTCATCTTATCTGCCGCAAAGCAGTCTTTTAGCACTTCAGCCAAGCCATTAGTTTCCTGCCAGAGCTGCAACTGATCCGCTGCATCGAGCTGAAACAACTCACTCACAACTTCACGGCGCGGCACCAAGATAAACCAAGGGTACTGTGCATCCTTCATAAGCAGTAGGCGGCACAACGGGTAGTCACCCAACACAACCGTGTCCTGCTGCAAACGCGAATCCAGAACAAACATAACGATTACCCTTAAGACAAAGACTAAGCAGCCAGCCAGTGGATCACCGACGAAACTACAGCCCGAAATACACCTGATGCAGGATACGCCCAAGCAACGCTTTCAGCATCCGTGCTGCACACGCCATAAACCTTGCACCAAGAAACAGCACTCAGCAAAACCACCCCGCACCCACGCACCAAAACTGTTCCCTTCGGTAATCCCAACATAGCAGGCAGCTACTGCGTCGCAGCAATGCGACTGCAACTCACTGAACCCCTGAAGGAAATCAATCATCAAAAAACCTACTCAAGGTTAAAAAAATAGAAAACCCGCCTGAAAAATCACCATAAAACCTATATAAGCCCCGAAAATTTTAGCTATGTAGACCATATCAAGACTAAAAATCAGGCCTTATATATTTTGTGCACGACTCTTGCTTGGCAATATCTGACGAAACGCATAGCGCGCTTTGTAGACCATAGAAACCGGCGAGCACGCGCTAAAATCCGTCAGCAATGACTTGAAGCACGTCAGTGGCATCTACAAAATTGCGACATGTTTCATATGCTTTCGCGACATGAGCATGAAGAAGCCGTAGTGAATAGACTGCAACTATCGCCATCATAGGCACCGTGCTATAAGTTACCGCCGACACAAAAAGAAAGAGTCGTCTCAATAAAAATATCCAGACGGCACAATTTTTCTAAACCAAGGAGCAATCACGATGCAAGTGATGAAGTGGAGCGTAATCGCCCTCGCAGTAGCAGCGGGCAGCACCCAAATGGCCATGGCCTCGAGCCAGTCCGAATCTAAGGGTTTCCTTGAGGACAGCACCCTCAACCTTTTCAATCGCGTTCTTTATATGAACCGTGATTTTCGTTCGGGCGGCCCTCAGCGTAACGCTCAGAGCTACCGCGAAGAAACAGGTCTTGGCATTCGCGTACTTGCCGAGTCCGGCTTCACTCAAGGCACAGTGGGTGTTGGCGTCGACGCACACAGCCTGAGCAGCATCAAGCTGGATGGCGGTCGCGGCCACAAAGGTAATGGTCTGTTCGACACCACCAGCAACGGTCATAACGATGACACCCAAACTGAAGTCGGCGGCGCTATCAAATTCCGCATCTCTGACACCGTGCTAAAGCACGGCAACATGATGACTGGTAGCCCGGTATTTTCCACAGACGACAGCCGCATCCTGCCTGAAGTCGCTACCGGCACCTTGCTGACCAGCAACGAAATCGAAGGCCTGGAACTAACTGCTGGCCGCTTTACTGCTATGAGCAGCCAGGCCAGCACTGATCGCGACACTTTTGGCCTTAAAGAAATCAACATCGTTGGTGCTGGCTACAGCTTCACTGACAATCTTTATGGTGCTATCCACCATTCCGACGCAGAGGACAACTTCAAGAAGACTTATGTCAACTTGAACTACAACCTGCCGCTGGCCGAGTCCCAAGCCCTAAACTTCGACCTCAACGCCTACAAAACTAGCGGTGACGGCAAAGAACTGCAAGGCGAAATGGACAACACCATTTGGAGCCTGGCCACAGCCTACTCCGTGGGCGCACACAAATTTACAGTAGCTCACCAGCGCTCCACCGGTGACACAAGCTATCGCTACGGCGACATTGACGGCGGCGGAACCATTTGGCTGTCCAACTCTGTACAGTACTCGGACTTCAACGCTAAAGATGAAACTTCTTGGCAGGCTCGCTACGATCTAGACATGGCTGAGTTTGGCGTTCCTGGCTTGAGCTTCATGACTCGTTACATCGTCGGCGACAACATCGATGTAGCTGGCGTTGATAGCGACGCAGAAGAGCGCGAACTGGATATCGAAGCTAAATACGTTATCCAAGAAGGTGCAGCTAAGGATCTTTCGTTCCGCATCCGTAACGCCTTCTACCGTGCCGATAATTCATACGGTGGCGACGTGAATGACTTCCGTCTGATCGTTGAATATCCACTGAGCATTCTGTAATTCTGATTGCTTAGTTGATAAAAAAAAGCCCGGCTTAGGTTGGGCTTTTTCTTGCCTGCAAAAAAGTCAAAGCGGCAAGGCATAGGTCCCCGTTACATGCGCGACCAGCTCATCCTTATGCCCAAGCGAATACACCGAAACCTCGCAAACAGCTTGCCTGCGACTCAAACGCAAAATCCGCGCATGAGCTAATAAATCAACAGGTTTTGGCTTGACCAGAAAGTTGATATTTAAATTCGACGTCACGGCCATTTCCACCCGCCCGAGACTGCCGAGCACCACGGCATACATCGCTGCATCAGCCAGCGCCATAATGGTCGGCCCTGACAAGGTGCCACCCGGCCGCACTAGCTTGCTGTGAAACGGTACGCGCGCTAATGCACCGTCGGTATCTAGCCGATCGATACACAGGTTGATGTCTTCCGCCATTGGTAACCCTGCGCGAATCAGCGCCTGCACCTGCTCTGCTGTCAGTATCGACACACATCTCTCCTTTTATAGTAAGCGCCAGCATCCTGTACGCATCTGTACAGGCACCGTACAATGCCGGCCATTGAAAACCTCTTGCAACTGACAGAACAGCCAAATATGCGTACCAGCCAATTCCTGCTCTCGACTCTTAAAGAAAACCCTTCCGATGCCGTGGTTATCAGCCATCAGTTGATGCTGCGTGCCGGCATGATCCGCAAACTGGCTTCTGGCCTGTACACCTGGCTGCCCATGGGCCTACGCGTACTGCGTAAGGTTGAGAAAGTTGTGCGCGAGGAAATGAATGCCGCTGGTGCGCTGGAAGTGCTGATGCCTGGCATCCAGCCCGCCGAACTGTGGCAGGAGTCCGGCCGGTGGGAGCAGTACGGCCCGGAGCTGCTGCGTATGAAGGACCGCCATGGTCGCGACTTCTGCGCAGGTCCAACCCACGAAGAAGTAATCACTGACCTGGCGCGCAACGAACTGAATAGTTACAAGCAGCTGCCGATCAACCTGTACCAGATCCAAACCAAATTTCGTGACGAAACGCGCCCGCGCTTCGGTGTGATGCGCGGCCGCGAGTTCATCATGAAGGATGCTTACTCGTTCCACGTCGATCAGGCTTCACTGCAACAAACCTACGACCGCATGCACCAAGCCTACTGCAATGTCTTCACTCGCCTGGGTCTGAACTTCCGCCCGGTACAGGCGGATACGGGCTCCATCGGTGGCACCGGCTCTCACGAGTTTCATGTGCTGGCTGAATCAGGTGAAGACGACATCGCCTTTAGCAACGCCTCGGACTACGCCGCCAATATCGAAAAAGCCGAAGCACTGCCCCGTGAAACCACACGAGCAGAAGCCCGTGAAACCATGCGTTTGGTTGAAACGCCCAACACCAAGACCATTGACGCGCTGGTACAGGGCTTCGATCTAGCGATCGAGAAAACCATCAAAACCCTGATGGTGCACGGTGCTAAAAAAGGCACCTTGGTAGCACTGATCGTACGCGGCGACCATGCGCTCAATGAGATCAAGGCCGCTAACTTAGAGCTGGTGGCCAGCCCACTGGTAATGGCCAGCGAAGCTGAAATTCGCGCCGCCATCGGCGCCGGCCCAGGCTCACTGGGCCCGGTCAACCTGCCAATCCCTTGCATCATCGACCGCTCGGTTGCCTTGATGAGCGATTTCGCCTCGGGCGCCAATATCGACGACAAGCACTACTTTGGCGTCAACTGGGAGCGTGATCTGCCACTGCCAGAAGTTGCCGACCTGCGTAACGTACTGGCCGGCGACCCAAGCCCGGATGGCAAAGGCACCCTGGAAATCAAGCGCGGCATCGAAGTCGGGCATATTTTCCAGCTCGGCACTAAATACAGTGAAGCGCTGAACTGCCAGGTTCTTGGCGAGAACGGCAAGCCGGTAACGCTGGCCATGGGCTGTTACGGCATTGGTGTTTCCCGGGTTGTTGCGGCAGCCATCGAGCAGAACAATGATGAGCGCGGCATTCTCTGGAATGACGCCCTAGCGCCCTTTCAAATAGCCTTGGTACCGCTGCGCTACGAGACCGACGCCGTGCGTGAGGCGACCGACAAACTTTATGCCGAGCTTACCGCAGCCGGTTATGAAGTACTGCTTGATGACCGCGACAAGAAAACCAGCCCAGGCATCAAATTCGCAGACATGGAACTGATCGGCATCCCACACCGCATCGTCGTCAGCGACCGTGGCCTGGCCGAAGGCAACTTGGAATACAAAAGCCGCAGCGAAACCGAAGCACAGGCCGTTCCTGTCGCCGACATCCTGAGCTTTATCCAGGCCCGCATCAGCCACTGATTTCAGCCCTTTTAGCCAGAGCCGTCATGTTCAAGCGAAACGCCCTCAGCCTCATCGCCACCCTTCTGGGTGGCACTCTGCTACTTAGCGGTTGCGCCAACCAGTTACCGCAGCGTAGCGAGCATGAGGAGCGCATCGAGCGCAAACTGCTCGATCACAGCCTACAAATCGATGTCGGCGAACCACGCGTACTGGAATTACCGCAGCGCCGCGTTCGTGTGCACGAACAGAAGACCTTTGAGGTCACAGCGTTTGATGTGACGCGACGCTATGATCGCTACACGCCTTACCAGCCCTGGCGCGAGTTGTATGAAGTGCCGCTTGGGGCATTGGCAGTGGTCGGCGGTATCGGTGCCAATGTACTGAACGTAGTACTGCTTGGCAGCTTGCCTGACAGCGTCACCAAGGACTGGATCAGTTACGGCTTTGCCGGGCTTAACCCGGCGATCAACGTCGAGTCCAATGGTCGCTCACAGCAGAATCTGGCCAGCCTTGAGGAGCGACGCCAAGACGCCCGAACGGAGTACTCCAGCCTGCCGTGGGCCGAGCGCCCAGTGTTAGTTAAAGCCGGAGAGCAAACGCACGAATTGCTCACCGACCGTAACGGCATCCTGCGCCTGAACCTGCTCGACAGCCCGTTTTCCGAACAAGATGTCACGCGTATAAGCACTCTAGTGCTGACCGTTACCGATGATCAGAGCTCGGCGCGGGCCGATGCCTCGCTGTTGGTCAGCCGCACCTTGCGTGGCAAGCTGCTAGAAGCTCATGAGCTAATTTACAACGACCTCGAAGACGACGACGTTGCCCAGTGGGTGCATCGGGTCAAGCGCCTGTCAGAGCTAGGCCTCGAAGAAGAAGCCAGCGAGTTGGAGCAGAGCCTGATTGAACTGACGCGCAACGACCCAGAGCTACAAAAAATCTTCCTTTTGTCCTTGACGAGGGACGCCGGCCGCCTTGTCGCCGATCCAGGCAACGACTAACAACCGCATGCTGCAGCGCCTAATATGCGCCCTTCTAGGAATAATGTTCTGCAGCGCAGGGCTGGCAGGCATGCGCCAGTCGCCAGAGCCCGAGTTGCGCACATTGCTGCAACAGACAGTGACCAAGGCGGATAGCTTTCAGGATCGTTTCGATGCAGAGGTGTGGCTGCTGGATATGTCCACACGCATGCGCCGCTATATTCCGAATGCCGAGGAGCGCCTGAGCTTGCTCAGGTTGGTGCATCGCGAGGCCAGCAAGGCAGGCTTGCGCCCGGATTTGGTGATTGCGTTGATTCACGCCGAAAGCCATTTTGATCGCTTTGCCATTTCATCGGTCGGTGCCCAAGGTATGATGCAGGTGATGCCCTTCTGGAAAGCGGAACTAGGCCGCCCACAGGACAACCTCACCGACAACGCCACTAATCTGCGCTACGGCTGCACCATCTTGAGCTTCTACCTGCGCAAGGAAAACGGTGACCTGAATCGCGCGCTGGCACGCTATAACGGCAGCCTTGGCAAGCACACTTACTCGGCTAAGGTGGTCGGCTTCTGGCACGATTTATGGTACGTCAATCCCTGAATCGACGCACAGAACCTGTAGTACAACCTCGTCAACTGGAGACCTGTTTTAAGCGCCACGGATCGCATACAGGCTCTCAGCACCGCACGATAAATCCGCTAATCCCTTGCAGAGCTTGCTCTTGCAACTCCAGTGCGGTCACTTCGGCAGCCTCGGGCCCCTGTCGTAACCAGCCTGCCAACTCGTTCACAGCAGTTTCTTCGCCCTCGAACAGCACCTCAACACGCCCGTCTACTAGGTTGCGCACCCAGCCATCGAGGTCAAGACGTTCAGCCTGCGCCACAGTCGCTTGACGGAAATACACGCCCTGAACCCGTCCGCTCATATAGCCATGCATGCACATACGCGCCATGGATCTAGCCCTCTGCCTTGAGTACAACCAGGCGAGCAGTCAAGCCAGCAGCAGTCTGTTCACCCAACAAGCGCTCACGCATACGGCCCTGCGGATCAACGATATAGGTCACCGGCAGTACCTCGGCGCGCGGTAATTGGTAGCGCTCTGCTGGATCCTGCGCAAGCACAGTGAAGGTGATGCCCATATCTTGCGCCGCTTGACTGAGCTTATCGCCCTGCAGCACATCAAAGTTCACCCCAAGCACCTGTACGGATTGCGCCTTGAGCTGCTTCTCTAGGGCGTTTAGCTCGGGGATCTCGGTGCGGCAGGGTGCGCACCACTGTGCCCAGTAATTAATCACTAACCACTGGCCTTCCAACCGCTCAACCGCTACCTTTCGTCCATATTGATCGACGCCTATGTCTTCAGCACAACCGGCCAGCATCAGACCGATGCCTAAGCCCGCGACAGCACGAATGACCGCTTGGAAACGCATTGCCATGCACTCGCCCTCTGATTCTGTAAGGTTGATATGACATTAGATGCCTTGCGCCTGGAAGTGCCAGACATCCTCGAGACAGACGTCGTGTCACTGGCCGACCTCAATGAGCAACTGGCCCAGGCACGCCTGCAGTCAGTCGAGTTAGCGTTGCAACACGTGCTCGGCCTACTCTTTGGGCTTAACCGCAGCGCCATGACCTTACTCGAAAGGCAACGCGCACTGCAAAGCTTCAGCGACCACTACCGGCATTACAGCAAGGCCTACCAGGGCGAGCAACCACCCAGCGCATTGTTCGTGCACCTTTGCAATGAGCTGGCCATCGGTTTCAAACGCTTGCTGCTGCAAATTCTGCAGGGCCGCCAGCCATCCCGCCCACACTTGGCCTGGTGTTTGTACATGGCTCAGCATTTTCTTGCGCAGAGCCTGCTACGCCACTACCAGCTCTATCAAGAACCGCCACCCAGCCTGTGGCGAGACAGTCACCTGCTGTATTGGATTGGTGAGCATCAGGATTGCCTGGACGAGCCGGTGGCTGCAGCGTTTATCCCGCAACCGGCGAGCACGCTTCGCGGCATCTACCAGCAAATGCTGCTGCTGGCACTGAGCAATCCGTTCCATCTGGCCGATGGCGAATGTGCGCTGTTGTTCGGCGCCCTCTCACAACTGGCCGAGCTGGCGCGGTTGCTGCCTTGGGAAGAAGACGATGAGATTGAAGGGCCAATCATCGATCTTACCGAGGCCCAACCCTGCCTGAGCTATGCCCAGCACCCAACAGGCAGCGCTGAGTATTTACGTCGATTCGAATTAGGCGCCCTACTGGTGGCCTTACATGACCCGGCACCACTGCAAAGTAAGGCTGAGAGCCAGATACTGGAACGTGTGCAGGCGCATTGGCTGGTTCGCCAGCAGCGTCGTCATACCCGCGCTGACCAACGCTCTGAATGTAACCTGATCGTGGGGCTTGGCGGCATTCACGCTCAGCTGCTGGAGCAGCGACCGCGGCCCACCAGCGCGCAGATGCTGGATACCAGCGCAGGCGGCGCACGCTTGCTGTGTAATGCAGATCAGGCTGCGCAACTGTCGATCGGGCAACTGGTTCTACTGCTGACTGGCAGCGAGACCCCCACTCTGGCCCTGGTACGTTGGCGTCACCTCAACAATGAAGGCCTGCACCTAGGCCTGCGCTACCTGAAAGGCTTGCCGCGCCCGGTGTGGCTCCGTCGCGCGCCCAGTGCGCAAACCCACCCAGGCGTGCTGCAAAGTACTCCGACACCGGGTAATGGCTGGCATCACGGTTTGTGGCTACCTAATGGGCAGTTCGTGGAAGGCGAAAACGTCTGGTTGCAAATGGCTAGCGCACACAAACAGGCCATTCTGCCGCTGCCGCCCGCCAATTTACTCACTGCATCCGTCACACGCTATCCGATGCAGTTAGCCTAGACGCTCAGAGCACACGCTGAAACTGCGAGAAGGGTCACGCCGAACGTCGGCCGAGTGCACAGTTTGATCGAGAGGGCCGAGCTTATAATTCATCGCACTCACGCGTGATGCGATCTGTTATCAGCCTGGAACACAACCATGACCCAAGCCCTCGACAAATTGGTCGGCCCGGTGCCATCTGCCATCGTCAATCTCGCCCGCTTACAGGTCACACCGTACGAAGGGCGCGTCGCCGAGTTTAACGTAGCTGCATGGCTGCACCTGCCTGGGCTGGCAAACCTGCCGGTGTCTCTGCTGGTCAGCTACCGTGACGGTGGCACTCAGCGTGAAGTGCTAATCGACCATGGCAAGGTCAATCAGCACAGCAAGATTCTGCTTTCCAGCGTGGCCCGCCTACCGGTCAAGCTGAAAATCGAAGAGATGCAGGTGCGCTTACGCTCTGCCGTTCCGGCGACCAGCCTGGTTGTTGAAGAGTTATTTGTGCAAGCGGCCGAACTACCGCAAGCCGATAGTCGCCAAGCACTCGCCTGATAGCGTATCGCGGCAACAGAAGCCCCGCCCATGCGGGGTTTTGCGTTTAGCTCGAGAGCATCCCCGCCGGCTCGCAAAGGCCCGCTGAATCAGGCTGCATAGCGATTTGCGAGGCTTTAGCTTGCTCCACAGGCATGCTGGTAACTGCCAGGGATTGCGGCCAGTCGCTAAACCGCAAACCAGTGATGCGATTGAGGCGCTCAAGGGCCGCTTGAGGGTCTCGCTGGTGCAGATAAATCACTTGACCTTTAGTGGCTGTCATAACGCCTTCTCACTCCGCCAATCCTTGCCGTGCTGGCAGCTGATTGCTTTGTTTAAGCAGATAGCCAGAAGCGTGCCAGCTTAGTAAAAACCATGCTTAGCGACCTCCGTGGTCACCAGTGCCAACGCCAGCCGCCAGCACAACGCCGCAAACTGACGTTTTACGTCACTTTGGCACTTGGGCCTGCGGCTGCAGCCACTGCGCAAGGTCTTCACCGAATAACGCCGCCTGCTCGTCCTGCAACTTCGTCAGCCCGCTGCGCAATGCCGGGTACCAAACCTCATCGAGCTGCTCGGGCAGATTCTCTGCCCTTGGCAGCGGCCAAGGGCTGTGGCTGAGCAGTTGATGCAGCGAGTAGTGACCAAGGTCACGGCTGAGCACCCAGGTACCTGAGCCGGTCGAGGCGATCAGTTTTTGCTGTTCGAGAAACACCAGAATCTCTTCCCACTCATGCTCTGCCAGCATCCAACCTTGGCGCTGAACATCACGCAAGCGCACCTTCAAACCCAACTGCTGGCGCTCATAAAACACCCGCAATACACCAAGCGCCATCAGCAGCCGTGGTACCGCACGGTTGCGCCATTGCTGGGAAAACCCCAGGTTGCAGACCAGCTCAGCACCGAACAGTACGATCAGCCAGGACAGATAGATCCACAAAAGGAACAACGGCACTGTGGCAAACGCACCATAGATCAGCTGATAGCCGGGAAACACCCGCACATAAAGCCCGAACAGCATCTTCGCCACTTCGAATAAGATCGCCGCAAACACCCCGCCTAACAGTGCATGGCGAATCGGTACCGTGGCATTCGGCACCGTGGCATACAGCAGGGTAAAGGCTGCCACGCTAGTCAGCAGTGGCATAAACTTTAGGAGCTCCTGCGCACCTAGCAGGGCATCCGGCCCGGAAATCAGCGACAGCGACGTAAAGTAGGTACTGATCGCAAAGCCACCGCCAAGCAACAGCGGCCCCAGGCTGAGAATTGCCCAGTACAGCAGAAAGCTCGACACGCCACGCCTTGGCTGGCGCACCCGCCAGATGGTGTTGAAGGTTTTTTCTATCGTTACCAACATCCAAAAAGCCGTTACCGCCAGCACCGCTACGCCGATCCAAGTTAACTGACGCGCCTGGGTGGTGAAGCCACGCAAGTACTGCTGCAGCGTTTCACCGGCAGAGGGCACGAAGTTACGGAAGATAAAGCTTTGAATTTGCTCGCCGCTGCCCTGAAACGCAGGAATGGCCGAAAGCATGGAGAACGTCACCGTCATCATCGGCACCACCGCAAACAAGGTGGTGTAGGTCAGCGCCGCCGCATTACTGGTACCTCTGTCGGCAATAAACCGTTGCAGTAAAAACCGCCAAAAATCCACCCAACTATTAACGCGCTGCCACATGCCTTCTCCTTAGCCATTTACACGCCAGCGACCTGCTAGGGCGCAGGCGTGAACGTCGTTAGCGGTTAGAATAGCCGCCATCGAAGGTAACAGGCGACCCGAACATGACCGATATGACGCTCTACCATAACCCGCGCTGTTCAAAATCGCGCAGCGCACTGCAGCTTCTGGAAGAACGCGGGCTCAGCCCAACCATCGTGCGCTACCTGGACACTCCCCTGAGTAGCAACGAGTTACAGGAGTTACTGGGTAAGCTCGGCATCAGCGCCCGGCAGCTGTTGCGCACCGGCGAAGATGAATACAAAAACCTAGCCCTGAACAATCCGCAGTTGACTGAAGCGCAGCTGATCGATGCCATGGCCAGCCAGCCAAAATTGATTGAGCGGCCGATTCTGGTCGTCGGTGATAAAGCGGTTATCGGCCGCCCTCCGGAAACCGTCCTGGAGATTCTGCCGTGAACGCGCCCTATATTTTGGTGCTTTATTACAGCCGCCATGGCGCAACCGCGGAAATGGCCCGACAAATTGCTCGCGGTGTCGAGATAGGCGGCTTGGAAGCACGCCTGCGCACTGTGCCGGCGGTATCAGCCGAATGCGAAGCGGTTGCCGCAGATATCCCGGCAGAAGGTGCGCTCTACGCCAGCCTGGATGATCTGAAGAACTGCGCTGGCTTGGCACTTGGCAGCCCGACCCGTTTCGGCAATATGGCCGCGCCGCTCAAGTACTTCATAGACGGCACCAGTGGCCTGTGGCTGACAGGTGGCCTGGTCGGTAAACCGGCCGGCGTATTCACCTCGACTGCCAGCCTGCATGGCGGTCAGGAAACCACCCTGCTGTCGATGCTGCTGCCACTGCTGCATCATGGCATGCTGATCACCGGCCTGCCCTACAGCGAGGCCGCCCTGCTGGAAACCCGAGGCGGCGGCACGCCCTATGGCGCCAGCCACCACGCCGGAGCAGACGGTAAGCGCGCTCTTGATGAACATGAAACCGCCCTATGCCGCGCACTCGGCCAACGCCTGGCGCAAACCGCAGCAAAATTGGAGAGTCACCGTGGCTAAAACCGCAAAACCGTTGCCGGCGCTGGAATGGTTGCAACCGCGCCTGCGCATCAGCCGCGCAGTCAGCCTGCTGAGTTTTTTAGGCCTGGGTGCATTGGTTGTGGTGTGGAACCTGTGGTTCGCCAATATCCCCGGCAAACTGCTCTGGGTGATTCTTGGCGCTCAGCTGTTGCCCTTGCTAATACTGGCGCCGGGCCTAATTCTCGGTCATGCACGCGCCCATGCCTGGGCCTGCTTTGTGGTGAATCTGTACTTTATCCAAGGCGTACTTGCGGCCTTCGACCCCAGCAAGGCCACATACGGCTGGCTACTAACAGGGCTGAGTTTTAGCCTGTTTTGCGCGGCCTTGATGTTTACCCGCTGGCGTTTTCAGTACGAACGTAAGCTGGCAGGGGAAAACTAGGCTTGGTAAGCATGAATAAGCGTTACTGCACGCTTATTCATGCTTACCAGCCGAGGGTTTCTTTGAGGAAGGGAATCGTCAGCTTGCGCTGAGCCTGCAGCGAAGCCTGATCAAGGCGCTCGAGCAAGTCGAACAAGGCATTCATGCTGCGCTCACCGCGAGTCAGGATAAAACGCCCGACCTCATCGCTCAGGTGCAGACCGCGCCGCGAGGCGCGAAGCTGCAAGGCGCGCAACTTGTCTTCATCGGACAGTGAACGCAACTGAAACACCAACGCCAGGGTCAGGCGGGATTGCAGATCAGCCAGTTTGACCGGCAACTCGCGCGGCGAAGCGCTGGCAGCCAACAACAGACGCCGGCCACTATCACGCAAACGGTTGAACAGGTGAAACAACGCCTCTTCCCACTCACTGTGACCGGCCACCGCATCCAGGTCATCCAGACAGACCAGCTCATAGCGCTCAAGATTATCCAACAATGCCGGGCCGTACTGGACTAATTCAGCCAGCGGCAAGTACACCGCCGGCTCGCCGCGCTGCTCAAAGCGCAAGCAAGCGGCTTGCAGCAAATGACTACAGCCGACGCCTTGCGCACCCCATAAATAGATAAGACTTTCCGTCCAGCCGGCATCGGCTTCGCACAGACGCTCGACATAGCCCAACGCCGCAGCGTTGGCTCCGGGGTAGTAATTGGCGAAAGTGGCGTCATCGCGCAGACGCACACCTAAAGGCAGTTGTATGGGTGTCATGCTGGGTTGGGCGGCTCGTCTGAACCACGGGCTGGCTCACCGTAAAGATTGGAAAGTTTATAGAATTCATACAGATGACGCACTAAAACCATAATCACCGCTGCCACCGGCAGCGCCATTAGGATGCCGGTGAAGCCAAACAGTTGGCCGCCGGCCATGATCGCGAAGATCACCGCAACCGGGTGCAAGCCAATACGATCACCCACCAGCAGCGGCGTCAGCAGCATACCTTCGAGCATTTGCCCGACGACAAATACCGCGGCGATGGCCAGTAATGGGTAAAAATCCACGCCAAACTGGAACAACCCGGCCGTCAGGGCAGCGCCAATCCCGACCACTACGCCCAAGTAAGGCACGATGCTGGCCAGGCCGGCCAACACACCGATTAGCAGCCCAAGCTCCAGGCCAATCATCATCAGCCCAGTGGCATACATCACGCCGAGCGCCAGCATCACCAGCAGTTGACCGCGCAGGAAAGCGCCGAGCACTTCGTGGCACTCACTAAACAGCTGCACAACAAGGCCTTCACGACCTCTTGGCAGCAAGCTACGCAGTTTAGCGACCATCAGGTCCCAATCGCGCATCAGGTAGAAGCTGACCACCGGAATCAGCAGCAGATTGGCCAACCACGCTAAAAACGCCAGCCCCGAAGCAGTGGCTTTGGACAGCAGCATACCGACGATATCGGTGGTGTTACCCAATTGTCCGGACATCGCTTCCTTTAACTGATCAAACCGCCAGAAGCCGTCACTTAGCCCCAGCTTGAGCTGAACCCACGGCAACGCTTGGTGTTGTAGCCAGTCAAGTATTTCTGGAACCAGCTCATACAGGCGCACAAGCTGCTTACCCAACATAGGCACCAGGACCAGCAACAGAATGGCCATGACCAGGGTGATCAGCGCAAAGACCACCACCACACCCCAAGTCCGCGAGAGTTTCCAGCGCTCCAGGCGGTCTACCAGCGGGTCGCCCATGTAGGCCAGCAACACGCCGATTAGGAACGGTGAAAGAATCGGTGCCAGCAGGTACAGCAGGCCGCCCAGCAGCAACGCTGCGACTATCCATATCCAACGATGCGAGTCGATCATGCTCTGCGCTCCATATACCAATGCTTTATCCAAAAATACCTAAGCCTGCGAGGACCATGACATAAGAAAACCGCCTCGATTAAGCGGCGGCTTTTAAATCAGGGCGAGCGCAATAGCCACCTACCAGCGAAACTTCAACACCTTGTCGTGCGGCTCGACCGGTGGCGTGAGCCCTACCTCGGTGGCAGGTGGCGTAACCGCCTGGCTACCATCAACCGGCAGAGCCTCGGCCGGCACCTCCTGCAACTGCGCCAACCCTAATTGCGCACGCAGCTGCTCGGCATTGGCATTTACAGCAAACGTGAGGGTGTCGCCTTCAACCTTGCGCAACTGCGCGGAGAAAGGTTCAAGAATGCGCTGCAATTCAGCGTAGCGCGCAAGGTCAACACCCTGCACTTGCACGGTCAAGCGACTGGTGGCACCGGCGGCCACAATAAACCGTGGCGCCAAACGCTGATTGACCGCTAGCAGGACGGCATCTGCCAGCGCGGCCTGATCGGCACCCTTAACCTTACCTTGCTCACGCTCATCGCCCAGCCATAGACGCCACTCAGCCTGCCACTGGCCATTTGCTTCACGCGCCATAACGGCCAGCAAGGCGTCGGCGGCGTAACGCTCAGAAGCTTCACGCAATACGGCGGGATCATTCGCAGTGAAGTTTTCCGGCACGCCCATCAGCTGTTCGGACAGGTCGGCCAATGGCAGGCGCAGCGGCAGACCACGGTGCTGCGCAGCCTGATTGAACGGCGCAGCAGCGGCTTGTCCATCGCCAAGCAAGCGGCTGCCATCGCTGGCATCACTCAACCACCAGAGCAGGATGCGGGGACGATTTACGCCCCACAGCGCCAGGCCCGCCTGACGCAAGCCGCGCTCAGTGCTGTACGGGTCAAAGTCGACCAGCAACGTGTCACCTTCGTAAACATATTGGCTAACAATCTGTTGCGGGTCTTTGTGCAGCGCCGCCAGTGCCGGGTTCTGCGCCGCATCAGCCTTACCGGTTAAGCGCAACACCAAAGTATCCAGCGCACGACTTAGGGCGGCCGCACGCTCTTCCGGCTGCTGGCTGCTAACCGCTTCGCGGACTTGATACAGATTACTCACGGGCGCGGCCAAAGCTGGCAGGCCGCCCAGCGATAAACAGATAACAAGCAGGCGAGCGGTCAAACGCATGAATAGGTTCTCGACGGACGGAAAAGGACACACAGGCCCTATTTAATAACAGTGCTGCCTGCCCACATCACGCAAGGCAACCGGCAACAGCTCAGGATTACGAGTTTAGGGGCTGTGAAGGTGCATACCAAAGCCCTTTTCAGCCACGTATCACCTGCAGCGGCTCGATTGTGAGCCGGTTGCCACCTTAAACAGCCGTCCCAATGGCCGCAACCTTGGCGGCTGGCCGCTGCCGGGTAAGCCTGATAAAATCGCGCGCCTTCGCAGACCGCCGCTACGCGCGGCGATGCCTATCCGAATTTTCCCTAAAGGCCTGGATCTATGAGCAAGCAACCCTCCATCAGCTACAAGGACGCAGGTGTAGATATCGACGCGGGCGAAGCCCTGGTCGAACGCATCAAAAGCGTGGCCAAGCGCACCGCACGTCCGGAAGTCATGGGTGGGCTGGGCGGCTTCGGCGCGCTGTGCGAGATCCCTGCTGGCTACAAGCAACCGGTGCTGGTCTCCGGCACTGACGGCGTCGGCACCAAACTGCGCCTAGCGCTGAACCTGAACAAACACGACAGCATCGGCCAGGACCTGGTTGCCATGTGTGTCAACGACCTGGTGGTCTGTGGTGCCGAGCCGCTGTTCTTCCTCGATTACTACGCCACCGGCAAGCTCAACGTTGACGTGGCCGCCACCGTGGTTACCGGTATCGGCGCTGGTTGTGAACTGGCAGGCTGCTCGCTGGTCGGTGGTGAAACCGCTGAGATGCCGGGCATGTATGAAGGCGAAGACTACGATCTGGCCGGCTTCTGCGTTGGCGTAGTGGAAAAAGCTGAGATCATCGACGGCTCGAAAGTCGCCGCTGGTGATGCGCTGATCGCCCTACCGTCTTCCGGCCCGCACTCCAACGGCTACTCGCTGATCCGCAAGATCATCGAAGTTTCAGGCACTGAGATCGAAGCCACTGAGGTTGATGGCAAGCCGCTGGCTGACCTGCTGATGACCCCAACGCGCATCTACGTCAAACCCCTGCTCAAGCTGATCAAAGACACTGGTGCCGTTAAAGCCATGGCTCACATCACCGGCGGTGGCTTACTCGACAACATCCCGCGCGTGCTGCCAAAGGGCGCACAAGCAGTGGTCGACGTCGCCAGCTGGACCCGTCCAGCGGTGTTCGACTGGCTGCAGGAAAAAGGCAACGTTGACGAGCACGAGATGCACCGCGTCCTTAACTGTGGCGTTGGCATGGTGATCTGCGTGGCCCAGGATCAAGTCGATATCACTCTACAAACCCTGACCGCCGCCGGCGAACAGCCGTGGGTGATCGGCCAGATCAACCACGCGGCTGAAGGCGCTGCCCAGGTCGTCCTGAACAACCTGAAACAGCACTAATGCCGGCACCGTGCAATGTTGTGGTGCTGATATCGGGCTCCGGCAGCAACCTGCAGGCACTGATTGATAGCATTCAGGCCGGCGCTGACGCCTCCGAGAGCAGCCCGGCGCTGATCAGCGCGGTGGTTTGTAACCGCGCCGATGCCCTAGGCTTGCAACGCGCGCAGGCCGCCGGCATCGCCACCGTGGTACTCGACCACAAACAGTTCGAGGGCCGCGAGGCGTTCGACGCTGCACTGGTCGCGACTATCGACGGCTATGATCCGCAACTGGTGGTGCTGGCTGGTTTTATGCGTATTCTCACCCCGACTTTTGTCCGCCATTACGCAGGGCGCTTGCTCAATATCCACCCGTCCCTGCTGCCTAAATACAAAGGTTTGCATACCCATCAACGGGCATTGGACGCTGGTGACAGCGAGCACGGTTGCAGCGTGCACTTCGTCAGCGAGGAACTCGATGGCGGACCACTGGTCGTACAGGCTGTGGTCGCGGTGAAGCCAGATGACACGCAAAGCAGTCTGGCGCAGCGCGTACACCAGCAAGAACATGTGATTTACCCGATGGCAGTTCGCTGGTTTGCCGAAGGCCGCTTGCACCTAACGGCGCAAGGGGCGATGTTAGACGAGCAGCTGTTACCGAGTACCGGATACCTTATTCGAACGTAAACAGGAGACACCATGGGTCGCGCCTTACTGTTCGCACTGACACTACTGAGCCTGCCGGCATTCGCCGTTGAGCTAAAACCCTTTTCCGCCAGCTACACCGCCGACTGGAAGCAACTGCCCGTCAGCGGCAGCGCCGAGCGCAGCCTGCAAGCGCTGGACAATGGTGTGTGGAAACTTAATTTTGAAGCTTCTATGCTAGTTGCCAGCCTGACCGAAGAAAGCACCTTGCGCGTGGATAACACCACCTTCCTACCCCAGACGTATTTGTATGAGCGCGGCGGCCTGGGCAAAAGTAAGAAAATCGAGCAGGACTTTGACTGGGAAGCCAAGCAAGTCATCGGCAGCGACCGCGATACCCCGGTGCGCCTGCCCCTGAACCGCGGCCTACTGGACAAGTCGACCTACCAACTGGCCTTGCAATACGATGTGGCCGCCGGCAAGCAGAGCATGAGCTATCAGGTGGTCGATGGCGACGAAGTGGAAACCTATGATTTCCGCGTGCTCGGTGAGGAAGTCGTGCGTACCAAGGCGGGCCTGGTCGATGCGATCAAGGTCGAGCGCGTGCGTGACCCGACTCAAAGCAGCCGTAAGACCATCCTCTGGTTCGCCAAGAATTGGGACTTCCTGCTGGTACGCCTGCATCAGGTCGAGAAGGACGGTAAGGAATACCAGATCATGCTCAAGCAAGGCAGCGTTGACGGCAGAGCTGTTGAAGGCCGCCAGGACTGAGACAGAGCGCAATAAAAAGCCGAGCTCAGCCGCTCGGCTTTTTATTGCGCGGATTGTTGCAAGCAGGGCCGAGTCACACTCGGCCCTCGCTTACTGAATCACCACATCAGGTCATCCGGTACCTGATAAGCCGCGTACGGATCATCGGCATCCGGCGCTTCGGTTGGAGTATTGAGCAGGACTACACGCTGTGCATCGCGCTCCTGAATCTTCAGCGCGGCCTCGCGCGGGATCACTTCATAGCCGCCACCGTGGCGCACGATCGCCAGCGAACCGCTGCTGAGTTTGTTGCGCATCAACGCGTTGACCGACAGACGCTTGACCTTCTTGTCGTCAACAAAATTGTAGTAATCCTCGGTGGTCAGCTTGGGCAGACGCGACACCTCGATCAGTTGCTTGACCTGCGCGGTGCGGGCCTTTTGCTCGACCTTCTGCTGCTGCTGACGGTTGAGCTCCTGATCACGCGCGGCCTTCTCAGCCATGGCCTGTTGAGCGGCGAGCTTTTGCGACTCATCCTTCTCGATGTGGCCTTTCTGCTCCAGACGCTGCTTCTTCTGTTTTTCCTTGCCGACCTGCTTGGCCTGCTTTTCGTTGACCAGCCCCGCTTTAAGCATCTGATCGCGTAGTGAGAGAGCCATAACCTACCTTTCCAACCATCAATATTGAGTGGGCATGCCCACCCGTAACCTGTCGTATGTTGGCGCACTGGCACCTATGTATTCAGCCACTCGGGGTGAGCTTTTCCAGCTTTTTAGCTTCGCCCCACAGCGCATCTAACTCATCCAGGGCGCAATCTTGCATAGCCCGACCCGCTTCGCGCAAGGTCTGCTCGATAAAACGGAAGCGTCGTTCGAACTTGCCGTTGGCCGCACGCAGGGCTGTTTCCGGGTCGACTTTCAGGTGGCGCGCCAAGTTGCTGACCACAAACAGCAGATCGCCAATCTCCTCGCTAATCGCTTCGGAGTCGTTTTCGCTCATGGCCTCCAGCACTTCATCCAGCTCTTCACGCACCTTGTCGACCACCGGTAGAGCGTCTGGCCAGTCAAAACCGACTTGAGCGGCACGCTTTTGCAATTTGATTGCCCGGCTCAGTGCTGGCAACACCACCGGCACATCATCGAGCAATGACAGCTGCTCAGGAGCGCTGGCTTTCTCGGCGCGCTCTTCGGCTTTCAGCGCTTCCCAGCGTTGCTTGACCGCAGCTTCATCGAGCTTAGCCATACCCGGCGCGCCATACAGCTCACCATCGGGGAACACATGCGGATGCCGACGCAGCAGCTTGCGGGTGATGCCGTCGATCACATCGGCAAACTCGAAGCGCCCTTCTTCACGCGCCAGCTGGCTGTAATACACCACCTGAAACAGCAGGTCACCCAACTCACCCGGCAAATGGTCGAAGTCGCCGCGCTCAATGGCATCAGCCACCTCGTAGGCTTCCTCGATGGTGTACGGCACGATAGTCGCGTAGCTCTGTTTAAGGTCCCACGGGCAACCGTGCTGCGGGTCGCGCAGACGGGCCATCAGGTGCAGCAGATCGTTAAGTTGATACATAACAAATCCCGATTAATACGCTTACATAGGATGGGTTAGCCGTGCAAAGCACACGATGATAGCGCGTTGCTTAACGCAACGCGCCGGCCACCCCAGCCTAGACCGCTGCCATGCCCTCATCTTGCGGCTTAATCGGCCGCCAGCGGCGCAGCAACATGTACAACGTCGGAATCACAAACAACGTGAAGAAGGTGCCGACCAGTAGGCCGCCGACAATCACCAGGCCGATCTGCTGACGACTTTCTGCGCCCGCCCCCGTGGCAATGGCCAGCGGCACCGAGCCCAGCACCATGGCGCCGGTGGTCATCAGAATCGGTCGTAGCCGCTGTACTGAGGCCTCAATCACCGCCGCGCGGACCTCATGCCCCTGGCGCAACAAGACGTTGGCAAACTCAACGATCAGGATGCCGTGCTTGGTAATCAAGCCAATCAACGTGACCAATCCGATCTGCGAGTAGATGTTCAAGGTGCCGCCAAACAGGGTCAGCGCCAGCAAGGCCCCGGCCATCGACAACGGTACGCTGAAGAGGATGATCAGCGGATCGGTAAAGCTCTCAAACTGCGCCGCCAGCACCAAAAAGATGAAGGCCAGAGCCAGGGCGAAGATCAGCGCGATGCCCGCGCTGGATTCCTTGAAGTCCCGAGAAGTACCGGTGTAGTCGTACTGGGTCTCAGCCGGGAACACCGTGCGCGCGGTGCTTTCCAGATGCGTCAGGGCTTCGCCTAAAGTGAAGCCGGCGCCGACGTTAGCACTCACCGTCACCGCGCGCAGCTGGTTGAAGTGGTTGAGCTCACGTGGCGCTACGGTTTCGCGTACCTCAATCAGGTTGGACAACTGCACCATGCTGTCATCACGGCCACGCACATACACACGGTCGAGATCCTGCGGGTTGCTGCGATCGACGTCCTGCAACTGCACCAGCACATCGTACTGCTCGCCGTTCTGCTTGAAACGGGTTACCTGGCGACTGCCAAACAGGCTTTCCAGGCTGCGGCCAATGGTGGCCACATCGGTGCCCACCGAGACGGCCTGTTCGCGATTAACCGCCACTTTGAGCTGCGGAGCATTGAGCTTGAGGTCGCTGTCCAGGCTTTCCAGTCCCGGATAATCGCGCAGCGCGTTGAGCAACTCATCGACATAGCCCTGCAACTCGCGGTATTCCATGGATGAGCGAATCACGAAGTTGACCGGCTGATTACGCGCACTCTGCCCCAGTGGCGGGCGATTGACCGGGAAGGCGCGTACACCGGCAATTTCCTGCAGTTTGGGGAACAGCTCGTTACGGATCTCGAACTGGCTGCGCAAGCGATCTGCCCAGTCCTCCAGCTTCATAAAGGAAATACCTTGGGCCACCGTGGGGAAGCCGGCCACCACTAAGTAGCGGTTGGTTTCAGCGATGCTGGCGTAGGCGTCCTCGATCTCTTTGGCATAACGCCCGGTGTAATTGATGGTGGCACCGTCCGGGCCACTGAACACGCCGATAATGGTACCCGTGTCCTCGGTCGGCGCTAGCTCGGACTTGAGCCCAGAGAACAGCAGCACACACGCCACCACGGTCAGCAGCAGCACGCCCACTACCAGCACCCAGGCACTGAGCGCCTTAGCCAGCAAATGTTTATAGCTGTAGGTCAGGCCGTTGAGGAATTTCTCGATCAAGTTGTACACGCGGTTATGCCGCTCACCGGTCTGATGCGGCTTGAGCAGCAGCGCACACATCATCGGCGTCAGGGTCAGGGCAACGAAGCCCGACACCAGCACTGCACCCGCCAGGGTCCAAGCGAATTCGGTAAACAACTTGCCGGTGGTGCCCTGCATAAAGCCGATGGGGGCGAATACCGCGGCCAAAGTCAGGGTCATGGCGATCACCGCAAAGGCAATCTCGCGGCTGCCCTTAAACGCCGCCTGCATAGGCTGCATGCCTTCTTCGATGTGCCGGTGAATGTTCTCCAGCATAACGATCGCATCGTCCACCACCAGACCGATGGCCAATACCATCGCCAACAGCGTTAAGGTGTTGATGGTAAAACCCATCAGCGACATCAGCGCAAACGCACCGATCAGTGACACCGGAATGGTCACCAGCGGAATCAAGGTGGCACGCAGCGAGCGCAGGAAAATAAAGATGATCAGGATGACCAGCCCCACCGCTTCCCAGATGGTGATAAATACGTTGTCGATCGACTCGCGGATAAACAGCGAGTTGTCGTTGGCCACCGCCATTTCCATGCCTTCGGGCAGCAGCGCTCGTACATCCGGCATCGCGGCAGTTAAGCCATCAGATATATCCAGCGGGTTAGCAGTGGCCTGCTTGATCATGCCCATCGACACAGCAGCTTGGCCGTTGAAACGGACAATACTGCGCTCGTCCGCCGCGCCGATTTCGGCATAGCCGACATCGGCCAGGCGCAGCAGGTAACCGCGCGAATCATCAAGAATCAGCTGGTTGAACTGCTCCGGGGTATTCAGGTCGGTTTCCGACAGCACAGTGAATTCGCGCTGCTGCGACTCGATACGCCCGGCCGGGATTTCCACATTCTGCCGCCGTAGGGCGTCTTCCACGTCCTGTACGGTGAGGTTGTGCGCCGCGAGCTTCTCCGGGTCGAGCCAGATGCGCATGGCGAAGGTGCGCGCGCCGCGGATCTGCACTTCGGAAACGCCAGGGATGGTCTGCAGGCGATCCTTGATCACCCGCTCCAGCACGTCGGTGATCTCCATCGCGCTGTAACGGTCGCTGTAGAACGCCAGCCAGATCACCGGTTGCGCATCGGCCTCAACTTTCTGCACGATCGGCTCGGCGATTTCATCCGGGAGCAAGCCACGCACCCGGCCCAGGCGATCACGCACATCGTTGGCAGCCTCATCAGAGTTACTGCCAAGGCGGAACTGCGCGGTGACCTGGGTGTTTTCCGAGCGGCTGATGGAGCTGACAAAATCCAGCCCCTCGATACCCGACAGCACATCCTCGATTGGCTGCGCGACCTGCGACTCCATGATCTCCGGGCTGGCACCGGGGTAACTGACGTTAACCGTGACAATCGGCACGTCGATATTCGGGTACTCGCGCACCGCCAAACGGTCGTAGGCCATCAGTCCGAGCAGCACCACGATTAGCGACAGTACGGTGGCAAACACCGGCCGGCGGATGCAAATATCCGACAGGGTCATGGTGCAGGCTCCACCACCTTGGTGCGTACCGGCGAGCCGGCTCGAACCTTCTGCCAACCAGCGCTGATCAACATCTCGCCGCCTTGCAGGCCCTCGACCACTTCGACCTTGCCAGCCTGACGCTTGCCTAGAATCACTTCACGCAGTTCAACCTTGCCCTCGACCACTAGGTTGACCAGCCGCTGCTCACCCACCGGCATCACCGCCTCTTCTGGAATCACCAACGCGTTCGGCCGCTCGGCCAAGATCACCGACACGCGGACAAACTGCCCAGGGCTCAAGCGACCTTCATGGTTGCTGATGTGCGCACGAATGGCCTGGCTGCGCCCGGCTTCGTCCAGGCGCGGGTTGATGGCGAAGACCTCGCCGCTGAAGCGCTCGCCCGGATAAGCATCCAGGCTGATTTCGATGGTCTGTTCTAGACGAATCTGGCTTACGGCTTTCTGTGGAATACGGAAATCGACCTTGAGCGGGTCGAGCACTTCTAGGTTGACGATGTTCTGACCTTCGCTGAGGTAATCGCCAGGACTGACCTGACGCAAACCCAGCACGCCCTCATAGGGTGCGAGGATGCGCGTCTTGTCCAGGCGTGCCTGCGAGAGTGCCAGGCTGGCCCGCGAGGCTTGCTGTTCAGCATTGGCTTCATCCAGTGCCTGCGCATTGCTGGCACCACGCTTGAAGAGCATCTGCGCGCGCTGGAAGTTCTTTTCTGCCAAGTTCAAGTTGGCTCGCGCTTGGGCAAACTCGGCGCGGCTGATTGAATCATCCAGACTGACCAGCAAGGCACCCGCCTCAGTGTGCTGACCTTCACGAAAATGCAACTGGGCGATGCGACCAGCGATTTCCGGGCGGATCATCACTGACTCATCTGGGCTGAGCGAACCAAATGTCACCAACTCGTCGCGCACCAGACCACTTTCGACCTTGACCACTTCCACCATTGGCCCTTCGTTGGCATGCGCCTGCACAGGGGTGAGGGAATACAACAGAGCAACAGCAACGAGAAGAGCAGGTGCGCGGGCAAACATATACAACCCCTAGTAATTGTAGAGGCTGAGTCTAACGGCCGAGCCGCGCTGATCAGCCGTTAAAACTGTTTCCCAATATTTGGATCTATTCTGGCTACTGACGCATACCACGGCCGCTGACCAACAGGCGGATACATACGCCGTAGAGCACCGCAGTGGCCACCAGCATAAAACTGATGGCCACACCGATGCGGATATCCGAAACACCGAGAATGCCGTAACGGAAGGCATTGACCATGTGCAGCACCGGGTTAACCAGCGATACCGTCTGCCAGAACGGCGGCAGCAGGTTGATCGAGTAAAACACCCCGCCCAGGTAGGTCAGCGGCGTCAGTACAAAGGTCGGGATAATTGAAATATCGTCAAAGTTGCGCGCAAACACCGCGTTGATAAAGCCACCGAGGGCGAAGATAGTCGCGGTCAACAGCACCACCAGCACGGTCACACCCAAGTGATGCACCTGCAGCTTGGTGAAAAACATCGACAGCATGGTAACGATAAAGCCGACTGCCAGGCCGCGTAGCACACCGCCGGTCACATAGCCGGTGAGGATGATGTGCGGCGACACCGGCGAGACCATCAGCTCCTCAATCGAGCGCTGGAATTTGCTGCCAAAGAAGCTCGACACCACGTTGCCGTAGGAGTTGGTGATCACCGACATCATGATCAGCCCAGGCACGATGTACTCCATATAAGTGAAGCCACCCATGTCACCAATCTGCCGGCCGATCAGGTTGCCGAAGATCACGAAGTACAGAACCATAGTGATCGCTGGCGGCAGCAGCGTTTGCGGCCAGATACGGGTGAAACGACGAATCTCGCGGTAAACGATGGTGCGCAGCGCCACCATATTGGCGGCCAGCTCGGAATTCAGATAATTGCTGCTCATACGACCGCCCCTGCCAAGTTCTTCTCAACCAGAGAGACGAACAGCTCCTCCAGGCGATTGGTTTTATTACGCAAACTGAGCACTTCGATGTTCTGCAGCGCCAACTGACGGAACAGTTCGGTAATGCCCTGGTTTTTGTCCACCTGCACCTCAAGGGTGTGGTGATCCAGCAGCTGCGCCGCGTAGCCAAGCAACTGCGGCGGCACCAGCAGCGATTCCTTCAGATCAAGCAGGAAGGTTTCCACGTGCAGGGTCTTGAGCAGGTCCTTCATGCTGGTGTTTTGCACTATCCGACCATGGTCGATGATGCCGATGTTGCGGCACAGCTGTTCGGCCTCCTCTAGGTAGTGCGTGGTGAGAATAATGGTGATGCCCTGCTGGTTGAGTTCGGTAAGAAAACTCCACATCGAGCGGCGCAGTTCGATATCGACACCCGCGGTCGGCTCATCAAGGATCAACAAACGCGGCTCATGCACCAGTGCGCGGGCAATCATTAAGCGGCGCTTCATACCGCCGGAAAGCTCGCGTGACGGCACATTGTGCTTGTCCCACAAACCGAGCTGGGTGAGGTATTGCTCGGCACGCGCCTTGGCGATTTTTGCAGGAATGCCGTAATAACCGGCCTGGGTCACGACAATGTCGAAGGCTTTCTCGAACTGGTTAAAGTTGAATTCTTGCGGCACCACACCCAGGCAGCGCTTAAGCGCCGAGGGCTGTTTATCCAGATCATGGCCGAACACATTGACGCTGCCGCTGCTTTTAGTCACCAGCGTCGAGAGGATACCAATGGTGGTGGATTTACCGGCACCGTTAGGGCCTAGCAACGCGTAAAAGTCACCTTCAGCTACGTCTAGGTCGATGCCATGCAACGCCTGGAAGCCGTTGCCATACGTCTTGGTCAACTGGCGAATGGACAGAGCAGTACTCATAAGAAATACACACACCAAAAAATGAAAGAATTGAATGCCTGACTCACGCGGCAGGAACAGTCGCCAAGTCTAGCGCCAGCACGCCAGCTGGCTAGAGGTTTTCTCAGTCGCCGCCCTGCGTTGAGCAGCTTAGGTCAATGCTGTCATCACTGACGTCCGGTATGCCGGGCGCTCCTGCAAGCGTGTGTACCAAGCCTGCAGATGAGGCAGCTGTGGCCGCTCAATGGGCATCTCAAACCACGCGTAGATGAAGCAGCCTAAAGGAATATCGCCCATCCCAAAGTTAGCGCCCGAGAGGTAGGGCTGCGAGGCCAGCGCTTGGTCTGCCGCCTCCAGCAACTCACCACAGCGCGTGAGCGCGGCCGCAATAACGTCATAATTGCGTTGCTCAGGCGGAGTACGCAGGGTACCCAAAAACAGATCGCGAAATGGAGCAGCAAGTGTGGATGTAGTCCAGTCCATCCACTTATCCGCCTGGGCACGTTGTATAGGATCTTTGGCATACAAAACGCCGTCAGCGTATTGCGCTGCTAGGTAGCGGACTATGGCATTGGACTCCCACAGCACCAGGCCATCATCTTCAATTACCGGCACCAGACCATTGGGGTTCATTGCGAGATAGCCCGGGTCATTAACCAAACCAAACGCCCCTCCCGCATCGATTGCTTCATACGGTACGCCGGCCTCCTCTGCGCACCACAACACCTTGCGCACATTATTGGAGTTTTTACGGCCCCAAATTTTCAGCATCGCCTGAGTTCCTTCGGCTGGGTTAATCAACATTCTTTGACTGCCATCCTACTATCCCACCCCGAAGAAAACAGACACGGAAATTGATGTTGGCTATCGAGCGGCTTAATTTAGCCCTCGGCCTCGCGGTGCATATCCCCCACTACCGGCGGCGCATCATCGTTAAATAAATGCGGATAACACTGCTGTAAATGACCGAAAAAGAGCGGCACTGGCACATCAGCAAAGTGACCGTGGCTGCGCAGGTATTCCATATGCTGCTGGCCGTGTTCGTTGTAAGGCTGAAATACGCTGTCGTGAATACCATCGAACTCCAGTGCAGTGACCTTGAGCAGCTCACACAAGGCCAAGTTAAACGCCGGAGTGGCCTTAACCCAGCGCTCGTTCAGATACAGCTCGGTGTAACCATGCATGGCGAATACGTCGCTGCGCAGCATCTCTAGCAGACGCGGGGTGGCCAAGTGATTGCGTACATCAGCAAGGCCAATACGTGCGGGAATACCACAATGGCGGGCGCAGGCGGCGAGCAAGGCAGCTTTTGGCACGCAATAACTCTCCGCGGCCTGCAGCGCATAACTGGCCTTCAGGGTTTCTGCATCGAGGCTGAATACATAGGGGTTGTAGCGAATTTCATCACGCACCGCGCAGTACAGACTAATGGCCTGCTCACGCGGGTCGCGACTGGTACCACGAAATTTTTCTGCGAACTCCACCAGCGCAGGGTGGTCACTATCGATGAAGCGGCCGGGCTTGAGGTATTCGAGCATCAGGGTTTCTCCGTGACTGAGAAACCAGTCTAGCGAAGCGAGCCCGGCCAATGTAACGACGATTCAGCCAAGCTCACCGCTCTTGTCGCCATCTGTGGCGACTACGCTCATGATGGTGCATCAAACACATCGTCATCACGGAGGATTCTGCATGCTCGCTCTCTGGTTACTCGTCCTGCTGTTCGGCACGGCCTACCTCGCCCATCGTCGTTGCGCGCCGCTGCCCGCAATCGCCATAGTCGGTGGTTTCTTGCTTCTGATGGGCATCTTCAGCCACGCCCCCACCTGGCTGATGGGCATTTTCTGGCTGTTACTGCTGGCCGTAGCACTGCCCCTGCTCCTGCCGCAACAACGCCGAAGCCTGCTCAGCGCCCCGTTATTCAAGTGGTTTAAGCAAACATTGCCACCCATGTCTGCCACCGAACGCGACGCCATCGAAGCCGGTACGGTGTGGTGGGATGGCGAGCTGTTTAGCGGCCGCCCCAACTGGGACACCCTGCTCGCCTACCCCAAGGCGCAACTGACCGAGGAAGAACAGGCCTTTATTGATGGCCCGACCGAAGCACTCTGCGCCATGGTCAGTGACTGGCAAATTGGCCAAGAGATGGACCTGCCTGCTGAAGCCTGGGCGCACATCAAGGAACACGGCTTTTTTGCCCTGATCATCCCCAAAGAATATGGCGGCAAAGGCTTCTCAGCCTACGCCCACTCGCAAGTGGCGATGAAGCTGGCCACCCGCTCCGGCGACCTGGCCTCTACCGTGATGGTGCCCAACTCACTCGGCCCTGCTGAATTGCTGCTGCATTACGGCACCGACGAACAACGCAACCACTACCTGCCGCGCCTGGCCAGCGGTGAAGATATTCCCTGCTTTGCCCTCACCGGGCCGCTGGCAGGCTCTGACGCCGGTGCCATGCCCGATACCGGGATCATCTGCAAAGGCCAATGGCAAGGTAAGGAAGTTATCGGCCTGCGCCTGAATTGGGAAAAGCGCTACATCACCCTCAGTCCAGTGGCGACCCTACTCGGCCTGGCCTTCAAGGCCTACGACCCCGAGCACTTACTGGGCGAGAAGGAAGACCTGGGCATCAGCCTGGCGCTGGTACCGACCGAAACCGCTGGGGTAGAAATCGGCCGCCGTCACCTGCCTCTCGGTGCCGCCTTTATGAACGGCCCCAACTCCGGCAAGGATGTATTCATCCCACTGGATTACCTGATCGGCGGCCAGGAGATGCTCGGCAAAGGCTGGATGATGCTGATGAACTGCCTGTCTGTCGGGCGTTCCATCTCTCTGCCGGCAGTGGGCACCGGTGCCGCCAAGTTCACCAGCCTGACTACCGGCCAGTACAGCCAGATCCGCGAGCAATTCAACGTGCCCCTGTCTGCCTTTGAAGGCGTACAAGAAGCCATGGCCCGGATTGGCGGCAACGCCTGGCTGATGGACAGCGCGCGCATCCTCACGGCCAACGCCGTGGACCTCGGAGAGAAGCCCTCGGTGCTGTCGGCCATCCTCAAGTACCACCTGACCGAACGTGGCCGTGAGTGCATCAGTCACGCCATGGATGTGCACGGCGGTAAGGGCATCATCATGGGCCCGAACAACTACCTCGCCCGCTCATGGCAGGGCGCACCTATTTTCATCACTGTGGAAGGGGCCAATATCCTTTCACGCAACCTGATGATCTTTGGCCAGGGCGCGATTCGCTGCCACCCCTATGTACTCAAGGAAATGGCCCTGGCCAGCCATGAGGATCAAGATCAGGCCTTGCGGGAGTTCGATGAGCTGCTGCTGCAACATGTCGGCTTTGCCGTAAGCAACGCCGCCAGCAGCCTGTTGCTCAGCCTGGGCTTCGGTAGCTTCAGCCAGGAACCCGGTGATGACATCAGCCGGCCATACTTCCGCGCGCTCAATCGCCTGGCAGCCTCTTTTGCCCTACTCGCCGACACCAGCATGATGATCCTGGGTGGCGAGCTGAAACGCCGCGAGCGCTTGTCGGCACGCCTGGGTGATGTACTCAGCTATCTGTACCTGGCTTCAGCAGCCCTCAAGCGCTACCACGATCTGGGCTACCCAGAACACTCCCAACCCATGTTGCGCTGGGCCATGGAAGAGAGCCTGAGCAAGGCCGAACAAGCCTTGGAAGAACTGCTGGCAAACTTCCCCAACAAGCTGTTGGGTTGCGCCCTGCGCGTGCTGGTGTTGCCACTAGGCCGCAGGCATAAAGGGCCGAGCGATGAACTGGATGCGCAATTGGCCGCCATTATCGGTCGCAACAGTGGCGACCCGGCGCTGGAGGAGCTGCTCGAAGGCTGCTACCGCCCGCAAGGCGAACAGGATCCGGTGGGTGCGTTACAATATGCGATGAACCTGCTGCAAGACGCACAACCGTTACAGAAGAAGCTGCACAAAGCCGTCAAATCAGGTGACGTTGAGGAAATGCCTGGGCAAAGCCTGATTGATGCCGCGCTGGCTGCCGGCGTCCTCAGCAGCGACGAGGCGCATAGCCTGCAACAGGCTGAAGCCGCACGCCGCGTGGTGATCGATGTCGATGACTTTGCCAAAGAGGAACTGACCCTAAGCTCTGGCAAGGTGCGCTAGGGCCAAATCCGGCTTCGCGATATGACGACTGCAACGAAGCCGGGATACACCTCAATCAGGACAGCGGGCGGCGTCGGCTTTATACTGCGCCGCCCGTTTTACCTACAGGATTGCCCCATGGCCAACGTTCACATCGACCACCACCTCGCCCTGCTCCAGCACCTGCGCACCATATTGGTGGCTTTGGGCGAAGCCGAGCAGATCCTCGATGACAGCCACGCCATGTACCTGGAGCGCTACGACGAATTGCTCAGCGACCTGCCGAGCGATCCCGAAGCCAGCCTCTACCTGGGGCAGGACTTGATCAGCCAGATCTTTCAGCGCTACCCGCAAATCGCCCACCTGGTACCACGCGACCTGCTGTGGTTCTTCGGCGGTGATTGCCTGCACTTTATGCCAGATGATGAAATCGAGATGTATCAGGCCCTTGAAGAGCGCCGCTTCTACGCCGCAGAACACGATGAGCCGTTCGACTGGAATCAAGAAAAGCAGTTGCTGACTATGCCCACCCAAGGCGGCACGCACTAAACTGACGTCAAAGCACAGAAGAAAAAAGCCCGCACAGCATCACCGGCGGGCTTTTTTCAGTAGTCAAACCTGCAGCCACAAAAAAGCCGCTCACTGAGCGGCTTTTTTGTTTATTTGGAGCGGGAAACGAGACTCGAACTCGCGACCCCGACCTTGGCAAGGTCGTGCTCTACCAACTGAGCTATTCCCGCGGTTACAACATGTAGCAACAACAAAAAATGGCGTCCCCTAGGGGACTCGAACCCCTGTTACCGCCGTGAAAGGGCGGTGTCCTAGGCCACTAGACGAAGGGGACGCAGCCCGGAAGCTAAAACTTCTATCCGGCTTCTACGCGTTTTGCCGTGAGGCATTGCGCTTCGAAGTGGCGCGCATTCTATTGAGCCTTTGCAGGCCCGTCAACCTCAATGTAAAAAATTTTATAAATCAAAGACTTCAGCTGCAAAACCGCAGCTACTCTATGAGCCTCAGCGCTAAGGCACTACACTCGGGCGAAACCGGTAATCGAGAGACTGCACCCATGTCACCACTCGTGATTACCATATTGATTGTTTCTGGCATCGGTCTGTTGATCATCATTGCCTACATCAATCATATGGTCGAGAACAACAAACTGGAGAAGGCGCGCATCAAAGCCGACCTCAACGATCGCCTGCGCCGCAGCACCGACCTCGCAGAAACTCTCCCCGGCCAACTGATGACTCCAGCCCTGAAGCTGCTACTGAGTCGCCTGCAGCTGCACTTCAGTGAACGCATGCTGCTGTTGGAAAAAGGTAACAACACCCTCAAAGCGCGCATTGAAGAGTTACGCAAATTGATCGCACAGGGCGAATCCATTGTCGTAAACAACCCACCACAACCCATCCTCAATGAAGCCAAGGCCAAGGACGTTCGCTATCAGCTGGAGAACCTGCACGGCCAACTCACCCGCTGCGCCAAAGAAGGCATTATCCCAAGCAGCGATGCCAAACACTGGTTGCAAGAAGTGCGGCATATGCTGACCCAGGTGCATATCGAATTTTTTGGCAACCTCGGCCAGCAAGCCTTGCAAAAGAACCAGCCCGGTCAGGCACGCCTAGCATTTGAGCGCGGCGTACAGTACCTGCGCAAACAGCCTGATCCAGCCCCCTATCAGACCACCCTGAAGAAATTCCAAGAACAACTCGCCCGCGCCAATGCCCTGGTGCTGGAAACCAGCAATACCGACGCCGAACAGACCAGCGAACTGGATGCAGGCCTTGAATCGCTGGATGGCGATGACGAATGGAAGAAGAACAATATCTACGATTAATCCTCCCCGGCGCGCAGTGTGTGCGCTAATGACCTGCTAACGAGAGTCACACATGAGCCTGACTGTTTACGGTGCCCCATTGTCGCCCTACGTCCGTAAAGTTCGCCTGGTGCTAGCTGAAAAGGCCCTGGACTATCAACTTGAGATCGTTCTGCCATTCGCTCAGCCCGACTGGTTTAAAGACCTGAACCCACTGGCGCGCATTCCGGCTCTCAAAGACGGCGAACTTGTCCTCGCTGACTCCAGCGTGATTTGCCAATACCTCGACGACAAGCATCCAGAGCGCGCCAGCCTACTCGGGCAAAATGCCGAACAACGCGCGCAGGTACGCTGGCTAGAAAAATACGCCGATTACGAGCTGGCGCCGCTATGCACCTTCACTGTATTCCGCAATCGAGTATTGAAGCCAAGCATGGGCAAGAGTAGCGATGAGGCCGCCGTGCACAAAGCCCTGCATGAGCAGCTTCCGCCTCATTTCGACTACCTGGAAAAAACCCTTGGGGCTACCGAATACTTGGTCGGCGACAGCCTGACCCTGGCTGACCTAGCCCTCACCTGCCAGCTGGTCAATATGCAACATGGTGATGAGCAGATCGACGCCCAGCGCTGGCCTAACCTGAGCGCGCATTACGCGCGAATCAAGGCGCGCACTTCGGTGCAGGGTGTATTGCCGAGCGAGCAGAAGATGCTCGCCAAGATGAGAGCAAACGCCTAAACGTCAGCCCAAACAGCAAAAAGCCCGGCTAGTCCGGGCTTTTTGCTGTTTGGGCTGGCTTAACAATCAGTGAGTTCGACAAACACCGCTGCCAGGCGCTCGATACCTGCTTGATCTGCCACGCTAAAGCGCGCCAGCGACGGGCTATCAAGGTCTAACACGCCAAGCAAACGCCCGCCCTTAAACAGCGGCACCACCAGTTCGCTATTGGAGGCGCTGTCGCAGGCAATATGCCCGGTAAAAGCATGCACATCCTCGACCCGCTGGGTTTGTCCGGTAGCTGCTGCAGCACCGCAAACACCCCGACCGAAGGGAATCCGCACACACGCGACATTGCCCTGGAAAGGCCCCAGCACCAACTCCTCACCCCGCGCCAGATAAAAGCCCGCCCAGTTCAAGTTGCCGATTTGTTGAAATAAAAACGCAGAAAACTGCGCCGCGTTAGCAATAAAGTCCCGCTCATCCGCCAGCAGTGCCTGCAGTTGCGTGGCCAGAAACGGATAGTCCTCGAGCCCCTGCTCGCTTGGTTGTAGATCAATCATTAGTTTTACTCAGTAATTGCAGCCCTACCCAGTCACGGGCAAATTGATAGGCACAGCGGCCGTTACGGTTACCGCGAGCCAAGGCCCAGCGGATCGCCGCCTTCTCTAGCGTTTCATCCCACTGCCAGGTCAAACCAGCCTGCTCAGCATGCACCTCAACCCAGTGACGCACGACGTCAATGAAGTGCTCCTGCGTGAAGGGGTAGAACGACAGCCATAGACCGAAGCGGTCAGACAGCGCGATTTTATCCTCAACCGCCTCACTGGGATGCAACTCGCCATCAACACGCTGCCAGTGTTCGTTGTCACTCTGTTTTTCCGACACCAGATGACGACGGTTGGAAGTGGCATACAGAAGCACATTGTCCGGCGCACGCTCCAGAGAACCGTCGAGCACGGTTTTCAGCATGCGATAGTCACCTTCACCGGCCTCGAATGACAGGTCATCGCAGAACAGCACAAACCGCTGCGGCAACTCGCTCAGCTGCTCGACGATACGCGGCAGATCAGTCAGATGATCACGCTCGATCTCGATCAGGCGCAGCCCAGCCGACGCATGCTCAGCTAATAGCGCACGCACCAGTGATGATTTACCGGTACCGCGTGCACCCCAGAGCAGAGCATGGTTGGCCGGTAAGCCCTGCATAAACTGCTGGGTATTGCGCGCCAGCTGGTCACGCTGACGATCCACGCCAATCAAATCGGCCAGACCGACATCTAGATTGACCTTGAGCGGCGCGAGAAACCCGCTACGTCCGTCATGCTGCCAACGTGCCGCTAAACACTGCTGCCAGTCGATAACAGGCCGCTGCGCCGGCAATAAGGGTTCCAACCGCGCTAGTACAGACTCAGCCTGCAATAAAAAAGCACTTAACCGTGAATCCACAACACACTCCAAGGTCTTCGAACCGCTTGGCCACTGCCGCCCAGTGAGGCAGATGGGCTATGCTTGGCTGGCAATTCAATACGAGAGTAATTAGCCCATATGGATATAGCGCTAACCCAACGCCTGTCATTTAAACAGGCCGGCTTAACCGTCTTGGTAGCCTTTATCCTCGGCACGGCGCTCAGTTTGGTCCAAGTGGGCATCGATTATGCCAGCGAAGATGCCTCCATCGATCGCGAGATTAATGCGCTGATGGAAATCAGCCATAACCCTGCGGCGCGCATCGCCTACAACATCGACGCCGAGCTGGCCCAAGAGCTAGTGCTGGGCCTGCTGCGCTCACCCGCCGTGATCAGCGCACAAATCATCGACAACAACCAGCTGAGCCTGGCTAGCGTCAGCCGACCCGCCATGCAAAATCGCTACCGGGTGCTCAGTGATTTCATGTTTGGCTCACGCCGACACTTCGAGACCGCTCTATTCGTTAGCCACTCCCCCACTGAAGCCCTAGGCAAACTGAGCCTTGAAGTGGACACCTATGCATTTGGCAGCCACTTCCTGCGCCGTTCGCTGCTGACCCTGCTTACTGGGTTCGCCCGCAGCCTGTTGTTGTCACTCATCCTGCTGGTGATGTTCTATTTTATGCTGACCAAGCCGCTGACCGGCTTTATCCGCGCCCTCAGCGAACGTGACCTGCGCAGCCCCAACCACAACAAACTGCCCTACCCTCACGGCCATGAGCGCGATGAAATCGGCGTATTAGTCAACGTTACCAATCGTCAGCTGGCCAGCATCGCCAGCGAAATCGCACAACGCCAAGACGCTGAAGAACGCCTGACCCGCTACCTGGCTGAGCTGGAGGACATGGTCTCGGCGCGCACCGAGCAGCTGGAAGCCGCCAACAGCCGCCTGCTCGACTCCAATAGCGAGCTCGAAGCCGCCAGACGCATAGCATTGGACATGGCCCAGGCACGCTCGGCCTTCCTAGCCAATATGAGCCATGAGATTCGCACCCCACTCAACGGTCTATTGGGCATGCTCGCGCTGTCCCTGGACGGACCTTTGAATAACCAACAGCGTCAGCAATTGTCGATTGCCCACGACTCAGGCGAAGTACTGGTCGAGCTACTCAACGACATTCTCGACCTATCAAAATTCGAGGCCGGACAGCTTGAACTGGAACACATCGCCTTCGATCTCGGGAGCATGATCGAAGAAACCGCCAATCTGCTTTCACAGAACGCCGCACCCGGCGTCGAACTGACTTGCCTGATCGACCCACTGCTGCCCAACCAGCTACTCGGCGACCCGACCCGGATTAGGCAGATCGCCAGCAACCTACTGTCCAACGCTCTGAAATTCACCCGCCATGGCCGCGTCGACATCCGCGTTAACGCTCAGGCAGGTGGCGTTAGGCTGATTGTGCGCGACACCGGCATCGGCATCGCCGAAGACGCCCAAACACGGATATTCCACCCGTTTGCCCAAGCTGGCGTTGGCATTACCCGACAATTTGGCGGTACCGGCCTGGGCCTGGCCTTGACCCGACGCCTCTGTGAAGCCATGCATGGTCGGCTCAGCCTAGAAACACGTGAAGGTTTTGGCAGTACCTTTAGCATTGATCTGCCGCTGCCCAGCAAAGGCACTATTGTTCAAGCCCCGCAACTGCGCGGGCGCATTCTCGGGCTCAGCCCAGCCAACTCCGGGCTCAGCGAACAACTGGCCAACCTGCTGCCCAGCTGGGGGCTGCAATATCAACAGCTAGATGCCGATACCGGTCTGGATAAGATCGAGGCCGATCTGCTGATCAGCGATTGCCCACAGCGCTTGAGTGAACTGCGCGCACTCTCCGATCTGCCAATTATGCTGGTCAGCGCCTATGGCGACTTCCTCAGCGAGGAACAGGTACAAGCACTCTCGCCCATTGAGCAACTGGCGCGGCCGCTATCACGCCAGGCGCTGCTGCAGGCCCTGCGGCGCACCCTCGGCCAAGCCGAAGTGCATGCCCCCGAACAGTCCAGTGAGCCACAACGCAACCGCCAAGCCCGCGTGCTGCTGGTGGAGGACAACCCAGTTAATCAGCTTGTAGCCAAAGGCTTGCTGGGCAAACTAGGCTGCGAAGTGCTGCTGGCTAATCATGGCGCAGAAGCCCTGAAGCTACTGGAAACCCAGACAGTCGATTTGATCTTGATGGACTGCAATATGCCGGTCATGGATGGCTATGAAACCAGCCGCAGGATTCGCCAGAAAGCCGAGTTCACCGCGTTACCCATCGTTGCTCTGACGGCCAATGCGCTGTCTGATGAACGCGAGCGGTGCCGCGCGGCAGGGATGACCGATTACCTGGCCAAGCCCTTCCGTAAGGACGAACTAGCGGCCCTGCTCGATCAGTGGCTGAGCTCGGTCAGTTGATCCAGCAGCACACCCACCTGGTTACGCAATGCGGTGACGGCATCCAGATCAACCGTGCGTTCACAGAGCAGCTGATTTTTCAGCGGCAACACCTGTTCACGCAGCGCACAGCCGCTCGACGTTAACGCCAAATGCACCTCTCGCTCATCACTGGCCGAACGCTTGCGTTGCAACAAGCCCTGCAGCTCCAGGCGCTTGAGCAGCGGCGTCAATGTGCCGGAATCCAGCAGCAAGCGTTCGCCCAGCGCCTTAATCGTCGGTAGCGCTGGCGGCTGCTGCTGCCACTCCCACAGCACCAGCATGGCCAGATACTGCGGGTAGGTCAGCCCCAACTTGTCGAGCATCGGCTTATACGCACGGATCACCGCCCGTGAGGCCGCGTAGAGTTTGAAGCACAGCTGGTTGTCCAGTTGCAGCCCCTCATCCGCGCGCAAGCCGAGTACGGTCATTTCAGCAGCGCTTCAATCTCGGCAGTTAGGTCTTCAGGCTTAGTGGTCGGAGCGAAACGCTTGATCACCTGGCCGTCGGCACTCAGCAGAAACTTAGTGAAGTTCCATTTGATGCCCTGACTGCCGAGTAGGCCCGGCGCACTTTTCTTCAGATTGACGAATAACGGATGGGCATCGCTGCCATTGACGTCGACCTTTTTAAACAGCGGAAAGCTCACGCCGAAGTTCAGCTCGCAGAATTCAGAAATCGCCCCATCATTGCCAGGTTCCTGCTTGCCGAACTGATTGCAGGGGAAGCCCAACACCACCAGCCCCTGATCTTTGTACTGCTGCCAAACGTTTTCCAGGCCCTTGTATTGCGGAGTGAAACCGCACTTGCTGGCGGTATTGACCACCAGTACGGCCTTACCGCCGAAATCAGCCAAGGTCTTTTGCTCGCCCTTGATGGTGGTGACGGGAATATCGAAGAGTGCGTTGCTCATGCGGGTCATCCTAAAAGTGGGTATGGGCAAAAACTAGCGTGCAATTAAATTGCATGCAATTTAATTTGTGAAAATAAGGCCCGCTGATAGCGGGCCACAGCATCATTGTTTAGTCGCAAAAAATCAGCCGTCAGTTTTAGCGACCAGCTTGAGCGATGCCGAATTGATGCAGTAACGCAGCCCTGTCGGCGCTGGTCCATCGGGGAAAACATGCCCCAAGTGGGCTTCGCATTTAGCACATTTGACCTCAATACGGTGCATACCGTGATTGAAGTCATCCAGGCTGGTGATGGCTTCGTTGCTGACTGGCTGAAAGTAACTGGGCCAGCCGCTGCCGGAGTCAAACTTGGCATCGGAGTCGAACAGCTCGGTCTGGCAGCAGGCGCAGTGGTAAATACCCGGCACTTTGCTGTCATGGTACTCGCCACTAAATGCGCGTTCTGTACCGCCCAGACGGCAGACATGAAACTGCTCCTCGGAAAGCTCTTCACGCCAACTTTCTAAGGGTTTATCTAACTTATTCACAGGCAAGTCTCCTCAATAGAAAAATCGCCGGAAGCGATTTTAAACGTCGCGTAGCGACGGCCAGAAGGATGGCAACCATGGATGGCACACCATAAAAAAGCCCGACCAGTACCTTTGCCAAGGTCGGGCTGCCACGTATCATTCGCCCCCAGTCTGTCACCGGCGTTACAACCTGCCAAGGCGCGTTATAGCGCAGCTTTTTGCAGGGTAATTCAGCGGCGCTTCACCATTCGGGATTACTTACATGCAGTTCAGCAAATCGAACAAGCTCGCCAACGTCTGTTATGACATCCGCGGGCCCGTGCTCAAGCACGCCAAACGCCTGGAAGAGGAAGGTCATCGCATCCTCAAGCTGAATATCGGCAACCCGGCGCCGTTCGGTTTCGAAGCACCTGAGGAAATCCTCCAGGACGTCATCCGTAATTTGCCGACGGCGCAGGGCTATAGCGACTCCAAGGGCCTGTTCAGCGCGCGTAAAGCGGTGATGCAGTACTACCAGCAAAAGCAGGTCGAAGGCGTTGGCATTGAGGACATTTACCTCGGCAACGGTGTTTCCGAGCTGATCGTAATGGCCATGCAGGCGCTCCTCAACAACGGTGATGAAGTGCTGATCCCGGCGCCCGACTACCCGCTGTGGACGGCTTCCGTAGCGCTGGCTGGCGGTAAACCGGTGCACTATCTATGCGACGAACAAGCGGGCTGGTTCCCCGACATCGCCGACATGAAGGCTAAAATCACCCCTAACACCAAAGCCTTAGTGTTGATCAACCCGAACAACCCCACCGGCGCGGTGTATTCCAAGGAAGTGCTGCTGGACATTGTCGAACTGGCGCGCCAGCACAACCTAGTGCTGTTCTCCGACGAAATCTACGACAAAATCCTCTACGACGATGCGGTGCATATCTGTACCGCAGCGCTTGCCCCGGACGTGTTGTGCCTGACCTTTAACGGTTTGTCGAAGTCCTACCGCGTCGCTGGCTTTCGCTCCGGCTGGGTGGCAATTTCCGGGCCCAAGCACCGCGCTCAGAGCTATATCGAAGGCATCGATATCCTCGCCAACATGCGCCTGTGTGCCAACGTGCCGAGCCAGCATGCAATCCAGACAGCCCTCGGTGGCTACCAGAGCATCAATGACCTGGTGTTGCCACAAGGCCGCTTGCTGGAGCAACGTAACCGCACCTGGGAGCTGCTCAACGACATCCCCGGCGTCAGCTGCGTCAAACCCATGGGCGCTCTGTATGCCTTCCCCAAGATCGACCCAAAAGTCTGCCCCATCCACAACGATGAGAAGTTCGTCCTTGACCTGCTGCTCTCGGAAAAACTGCTGATCGTGCAGGGCACCGCTTTTAACTGGCCGTGGCCGGATCACTTTCGCGTGGTAACCCTGCCGCGTGTAGATGAGCTGGAAATGGCCATCGGCCGCATAGGTAGCTTCCTCAAAACCTATCAACAGTAACGGAGAGCCGCATGCGCCAGAACAAACGCTACCTGCTGACCGGAGCCAGTTCTGGCATTGGTGCCGCCCTGGCCCGTGAATTGGCGGGCAAAGGCTATGCCCTGGCTCTGGCTGCTCGCCGTGAGGACAGCCTGCACTTGTTGGCCGCGGAACTGCAGGCACGCTTTAACTGCAAGGTGCTGGTGTTGCCGCTGGATGTAACCGACTACGCCGCCTGCCAGGATGCCGTAGCCCTGGCCGCCACTGCCTTAGGCGGATTAGACGGGATTATCGCCAACGCCGGCATTGCGCTCACCGGCAAAGCCGGCGGTGGTTACTTCGACCGCGCCAAGCGCACAGTGGAAACCAACCTGATCGGTGCTATCGCTTGTCTGGACGCCGCCTGCGCGCTGTTTCGCCAACAGGGCCACGGTCACCTGGTAGCAGTTGCCTCCGTGGCAGGTAAGCGCGGCCTGCCACATACGGCAGCCTATTCGGCCAGCAAGGCCGGTTTGATCAGCTACATGGAAGCGACCCGCGCCGAACTGCTGGGTAAAAACATCGACACTACCTTACTGCTGCCGGGCTTTATCGACACCCCGCTGAACAGCGACATGCCCAGCCGACCTTTTCTAATTGATGTGGAGCGCGGCGCGGCGCTGATTGCGCGTCACATCGACAAACGCAGCACCAGTGCATATGTGCCGGGTTGGCCCTGGGCGCTGCTGGGGCGTGTGCTGCCTTACCTTCCCACCTCAATAATTAGCAAATTCTGATGGACCTGCAGATCGACGACTTCTACAAGGATGCCGCCGCCGGCATGCTGACCCTTTATCAGGCGTTCCCCAGCAAGGCTGCACTGTATGTCGAAGACTTAATCGGCCGCGAAGAGCCCGACGAGTTTGGACTGCCCACGCCACGCCATCAAAGCTGCCTGGGCGCGTTGTTGTGGCTGGCCGAAGAAGGCTATATACGCTTCGACACCACCATTGGCTATGACGCTTTGGATCAGGCGGTACTTTCCGAAAAGGGCTTTCTGCGCCTGACCCGTGGCGTGCCCCACGCCTTGCGCGAAGGCGACGCTCTGCCGCCTAGCGTACGCCGTGTACACGCTACTTTGGCCTTTCAGCTACGTGAAGCGCTGGGGCAACGCCACGGCGAGCGCGTCGCCCGCCTCACCCGCTTACTGTTCGAAAGCAGCCTCAGCGGCACAAGCGACATAGTTTGAAATAGTCGCCAGGTTGAACTGCTGGGGGGTGCGCCCTTATATAGCCGACAGAATCAAATAGCAGGCGGTTGATAAACCCGGCGAAGCTGCCAGAACAGATTTATCAGCGGCTTGACAGATATTTCCCGTGAGGAGTCTCAATACACCATGATGCGCATTATGTTGTTCCTGGCCACCAACATTGCAGTGTTGATCATCGCCAGCATCACCCTGAAACTGCTCGGGGTTGACCGCTTTACCGGCCAGAACTACGGCAGCCTACTGGTCTTCTGCGCCGTGTTCGGCTTTGCCGGCTCTCTGATTTCGCTATTCCTGTCTAAGTGGATGGCGAAGATGAGCACCAAAACCGAAATCATCACCCAACCGCGCACCCGTCACGAACAATGGTTACTGCAGACCGTGGAAGAGCTGTCCCGCGAAGCCGGAATTAAGATGCCGGAGGTCGGCATCTTCCCGGCCTACGAATCGAACGCCTTCGCCACCGGTTGGAACAAGAACGATGCCCTGGTTGCGGTCAGCCAAGGTCTGCTGGAGCGCTTCTCGCCCGATGAAGTTAAAGCCGTACTGGCCCACGAAATCGGTCATGTGGCCAATGGCGACATGGTCACCCTGGCGTTGATCCAGGGTGTGGTGAACACCTTTGTGATGTTTTTTGCACGGATCTTCGGCAACTTTGTCGATAAAGTGATCCTTAAAAACGAAGACGGCCCCGGTATTGGTTACTTCGTCGCCACCATCTTCGCTGAACTGGTACTCGGCATCCTGGCCAGCATCATCGTCATGTGGTTCTCACGTAAGCGCGAATTCAAGGCCGACGACGCCGGTGCCCGCCTGGCCGGTACTGGCGCCATGATCGCCGCCCTGCAGCGCTTGCGCGCTGAGCAGGAAGTGCCCGTGAACATGCCCAACAGCATGATGGCCTTCGGCATCAACGGTGGCCTCAAGCATGGTCTCGCTGGCCTGCTGATGACCCATCCTCCGCTGGAAGACCGTATCGAAGCCCTGCGTCAGCGCGGCTGAGTACACCATCAAGAAAAAGGGCGACTTCAGAGTCGCCCTTTTTTTCGTCTGCCATCCTTGCAGGCCACCCTACGGCCATCGCCAAGTAACGCTAGAAATGCCTCACCAGGACTTTTCCGCCGCAGATTTAGTTTTTATCCAAGCGATACACCCGCTCATCCAGACGCTCAAGGCCGCGCTTGAGAAATCGCCAGTTATCGCCCAACACATTGGCACTGGCCAAGTGCTGCAACTGCCAATGAGCGGCAAACAGCCGCTGCACCTCATCATCCGCAACGGCAAAGGGTGGCCCCTCCATTTGCCCTTGGTCATAATCCAGCGTTACCAGTAGCCCCTGACAGCCCGCTGGCAAAACTTGCGTCAGGTGCGCCACATAGCGCTCGCGCATAGGCGCAGGCAATGCAATCAACGCAGCACGGTCGTAAAGGCCAACGCAGCCGACCAACTGCTGCGCACTCAAGGCGAAGAAATCGCCACAGTAGATCTCTACGTTACCAGCCTGATAACACCTGAAAGCCCCGACCTCGCTAACCACTGGCTGCAACTCATGCTCAGTGAAGAAGTCCTCGACTGCACGCTGCGCCAACTCAACCCCGATCACCTGATAACCCTGCGCGGCCAGCCAAGCCAAATCCAAACTTTTGCCACACAACGGCACTAAGACGCGCGCGCCCTCGGCCAACCCCAGCGCCGGCCAGTAACGCTGTAGATACGGATTGACCTCGGCTAGGTGAAAGCCAATTTCACTACGCGACCAGCGTGTTTGCCAAAACTCTGCGTGCATAACAACTCCTGTAAATACTCTCCGACGATCCTGCCGCAAAGCAGCAGCGAAGACCAACAATTAACGCCATGCATTAACAATCGATAAAACCGATTAATTAAGCCGGATAATTACACTTTCACACCCAAACTGACCGATGGATGATATAGACCATCGATCAGGAGCCCGCCATGTCCTTACCCAGTCTGTTTATTTCCCACGGCTCACCCATGCTCGCCCTGCAACCCGGTGCCAGTGGCCCCGCCCTCGCTTGCCTGGCTGAGCAGCTGCGCAAACCACGCGCCATTGTGGTGGTGTCAGCGCACTGGGAAAGCCGCGAACTGTGGGTTGGCAGCGCCGCCAAACCGGACACGTGGCATGACTTTCGCGGTTTTCCAGCTGAGCTTTATCAGGTGCAATACCCAGCGCCCGGCGAACCACAACTGGCCGGCGAAATCGTGACGCTGCTGGCGCGAGCCGGCCTGGCTACGCAACTCGATACCAAGCGACCGTTTGATCACGGCGCCTGGGTGCCGCTGACACTGATGTACCCACAAGCGAATATTCCCGTGGTGCAAATATCGCTGCCTAGCCAGCATGGCCCAGCCCTGCAGCGTCAGATGGGCCAGGCTCTGGCCTGCTTACGCGCACAAGATGTGCTGCTGATTGGCTCCGGTAGCATCACCCACAACCTTGGGGAACTGGACTGGCAAGCGAGCCCAGACCGCATTGAACCCTGGGCTCAAGCCTTTCGCGATTGGATCGTCGACAAACTCACCCAACAGGATCACGCCGCTCTGGATGATTACCGCCGGCAAGCGCCCCATGCCACGCGCAACCATCCCAGTGATGAACACTTATTGCCGCTGTTTTTCGCCGCCGCTGCCGGCGAGCAGTTCAAGGTCGAACACAGCGGCTTCACCCTTGGCGTACTGGGGATGGATATTTATAGCTTTAAGTAAGAATCTGCCTAAGACAAACAGCAAAAAAAAGCCCCGCACTAGGCGGGGCTTTTTTAATCAGCGACGATTAATCTTCGCGATAGCGACGCAGCTTGAGCGGCTTACCGCCCACGCGGGTATCTTTCAGCTTGCCCAGCAGACGATCAAGACCTTCTTCCGGCAACTCGACCAGACTGAAGCTCTCGCGCACTTGAATGCGACCGATGTCTTCACGGGCCAAGTCGCCTTCATTAAGGATGGCACCGAGCAGGTTCTTCGCGGCGATACCGTCGCGCGCACCCAGCGCAGTGCGGCAACGCGCTTTGCCTTCACTCAACGGCACTGGAGCACGACGCTCACGGCTGCCTTCACGATCAGGACGCTCAGTGCGCTCGCTACGCTCACGCGGACCGCCGCTGCTTCCTGGTACTAGTGGCTGATCACGCTCAACTTCAGTCAACGTCAGCGCTTGGCCATTGGTGGCCTTGCGCAGCAGGGCTGCGGCCAGCGCACGCGGGCTGCAACCGATGTCAGCAGTCAGACGATCAAGCAACTCACCGTGGCTGGCTTCAGCATCAGCTACCAGCGGCGCCAAGCTATTGGTAAGTTTCTTGATGCGCGCATCCAGCACCTGCTTGGCGTCTGGCAGCTTTACCTCACCGACTTTTTGACCGGTAACACGCTCAATCACTTGCAGCATGCGACGCTCACGCGGAGTGACCAGCAGCAGTGCGCGACCGGTACGACCAGCACGGCCAGTACGGCCAATACGGTGCACGTAAGATTCTGGGTCGTACGGCATGTCCACGTTCATCACGTGGGTGATGCGCGGTACGTCGAGGCCACGAGCGGCAACGTCGGTGGCAATCACGATGTCTAGGCGACCATCTTTCAGCGACTCGATTACGCGCTCACGCTGGTTCTGCGCGATGTCGCCGTTCAGCGCGGCAGCCTTGTAACCCTTGGCTTCCAGCGCAGCGGCCAGATCCAGGGTAGCTTGCTTGGTGCGCACGAAACCGATCAGTGCATCGAACTCTTCGACTTCCAGTAGACGCAGGACAGCAGCGTGCTTCTGGTCGGCGTGAACCATCAGGTGCACCTGCTCAATGGCAGTTACGGTCTGAGTTTTAGTTTCGATCTTGACGTGCTTAGGGTCACGCAGGTGCTTTTCAGCGATGGCACGGATCGAGTGCGGCAGCGTGGCGGAGAACAACACCGTCTGACGGCTTTCCGGCATGGCCTTGAAGATCACTTCGAGGTCATCCATAAAGCCCAGCTTGAGCATTTCGTCGGCTTCGTCGAGGACCAAGTGCTGAATGGTCGACAGCACTTTCTCATCACGACGCAGGTGGTCAACCAGACGACCCGGCGTGGCCACAACAATCTGTGCACCATTACGGATGGCCTTGAGCTGCGGGCCCATCGGTGCACCGCCGTATACGGCGATAACATTAACGCCCGGCATTTGCTTGGCGTAGGTTTCAAACGCGGTGGCAACCTGCAACGCCAGTTCACGGGTCGGCGCGAGGATAAGCGCTTGTGGCTGACGCTTGGCCGGGTCGATGCGGCTGAGGATTGGCAGAGCAAAGGCCGCGGTTTTACCGGTACCGGTCTGCGCCTGGCCGATCATGTCGTGGCCGGCAAGGATGACTGGAATTGCTTGAATCTGAATAGCCGAAGGCTCTTCATAGCCAGTGGCAATTACTGCAGCGAGAACATTGGGGTGTAGATCGAGAGCGGCGAAGCCGCCGATTTCCTGGGTCATGGGTCTGCCTCAAGTGCATCCGCAAAGACCCATATTCCAAAGCTACGCATGCCGTGTAAGACCCGAGAGTCACCCTGGCAGCCATGTCGGCGGGGATTTGCGAAAACGTGTAATAAATGAATCGTCAAGGATAGTCCGCAAAAAGGGACTAACTGCCAAAGTTAACCTTCGGGCGAGCTGTACTACCTGAACGTGGCCAAGAATTGACCGGCGCGCACTATACCGGAAAACCAGGCTGATGTGCCGGAATTTCCACTTAAAGACCATAAATAAAGCCTGCGGCGTGCCATATGGCCATCCTCTGATAGCCTCAAACTGCCAAACTGTAATAGTTGCAGCGCCAACTTACTTAACCTGCGCACAAGGACTCATGCCATGACCCAAAGCACCAGCGGCCGTGTCAGCCGTGAAAAACGTGGCCATATCATGTTGATCGGCCTGGACCGAGCGAACAAACGCAACGCCTTCGACATGTCTATGCTCGACGATATATGCCTGGCCTACGGTGAGTTTGAACGCGACAGCGAGGCGCGAGTGGCGCTGGTATTTGCCCATGGGGAGCACTTCACCGCTGGCCTAGACCTGGCCAATGTGGCGGCACAGTTCGCCGCCGGCTGGCAAATCCCCCAAGGCGGCTGTGATCCCTGGGGTGTCTTCGGCGGGCCACGGGTGAGCAAACCAGTGATCGTTGCCGCGCACGGTTACTGCTTTACCATCGGTATCGAGCTGATGCTGGCCTCGGACATCAACCTCTGTGCGAGCAATACCCGTTTTGCCCAGATGGAAGTGCAGCGCGGCATCTTTCCCTTTGGCGGTGCGACCCTGCGCATGCACCAAACGGCAGGCTGGGGCAACGCCATGCGCTGGTTACTCACCGGCGACGAGTTCGACGCCCACGAGGCTTATCGCCTGGGCCTGGTGCAAGAAGTTGTGGCCAGCGAAGAGTTGCTGCCCAAAGCCCTATGGCTGGCAGAACGCATTGCTGCGCAGGCACCGCTGGGCGTGCAAGCCACCCTCGCTTCGGCTCGCCAGGCCGTGATCGAAGGTCCGGTAGCGGCGGCGGCCAGCTTGCACCCGGCTGTAACCCGACTGATGGCCAGCGAAGATGCTCAGGAAGGCGTGAGGGCCATGCTGGAGCGTCGCCCAGGCGATTTTAAAGGTCGTTAAGCCGAACAGTCCGGCGCTCTAATCAAGACGCCGGGCGCACTGCTTTAATTAGTGACTCCAGCGAATAACCAAACTGCGGCGCTAGTGCAGCATTACGACGGTGCAATTCGTCGAGATCAAGCTCCTGATCAATATCCGCTGGCACCAATAACACCACGTTACCCTCCTTCACCGGGCACTCCCAGTAATGCCGGTGGAAGAGGCCGCGCAATAACGGTGCGCCAAGCGGCTTGCCGTCATTGCCGGCCCACTGGTTGATGATCAGCCAACCGCCGGGGTTGAGCTGCTTCTGGCAGTTTTCCAGAAAGCGCCAGGCCAGATGTCCCATCGCCGGACCATGGTCGGTATACAGGTCGACAAACAGCAAATCGGTCTTTTCTGCGCTTTCCAGCAGCTCCAAGGCATCGCCAATGCGAATAGTCAGCCGTGGGTCATCGGCTAGGCCCATGTGCTCCATGGCCAAGCGCGGCACATCGGCGCGCAGCTCGATCACCTCAACATCGTCCAGCGGCAGAAACTTCAGGCACGCCTGGGTCAGGTTACCGGCACCTAAGCCAAGAAACAGTGCAGTTTCTGGATGCTCGTGACACAACGCGCCGAGCAGCATGGCGCGGGTGTAGTCGTACTCCAGCCAGCTTGGGTCAGGCATGTAGACGCAGCTTTGCTCGATGGCCTCGCCAAATTCGAGAAAGCGATAGGCACCCATCTCAACCACTTGAATCACACCATGGGCATCGTGAACTTCGGCAATCAATACTGGTTCTGGCATTTGATCCACCGGAGGTAAACCTGGCATCCCTTACTCTCCACCGTGACATCCCCGACCACTTCAGGCTGAGGAAAGGATGCAATTGTCATTGAGGCCCCCCACCTGGGTCACGCAATAATTAGTCACCGTGCAGTTCAGTGGTCTAAACACCGAGCCATTACAACTATAAAAAATATCGAGGTTTGACATATACGCGACTATTGGTGCCGGCCCAATGGACCTCTGCACAGCACGTCAACGGCACAAACACGGCATCGACTTTGTCGTTTCGAGCGGCGCGAGGATGTCGGCGGTTTGTGGGACATCGATAATCCGCACAGCATCCTGTACGACTCCGTGCACCTGTGCTCCATCACGCAGTACAACTTCCACTGCGCCGCCTTAAGTATGTTCGCGACGCCGAACTGGCCGTTACGTCCTTTTTGGACACCGGCCGCGCCGTACATCGCCAGAGTGGCGAGTTGGCTGACTTTATCGGCGTGGATGCTGGCTATATCCGTGTTGGCGACCGCGCTGACCTGACCATCATCAACCCGGACGGATTGACGGAGGAACTGGGCGACAGCCATGAAGCGCCCATCGAAGTGCTCGGCCTAGAACGGGTGGTTAAACGCAACGATGCAGCGGTGGAGGCGACGCTGATCAACGGCTGCATCGCCTACCGCCGAATTAATTAATTCGCCGATGCGCTTGGCCAGCACTAGGGATTTGCCTGCTTCCTGCCAGGGCGTCATGTGCTGCCGCGCTAGATAGATCGATACAATGGCTCTATTAAGCCTATCGGCTTGAAGCGAATGGCTTATCGGTTACCATGGCCACCTGCCTAAATCGCCATAAGCCGAGAGCTGACATGTCGCAAGTCTGGAGCCCTGAAAGCTGGAGAAGTAAACCCATCCAGCAACAACCGCAATACCCCAACGCTGCGCATCTGCTGGAGGTTGAGCAAAAGCTCGCCAGTTATCCGCCGCTGGTATTTGCCGGTGAAGCCCGCGAACTGCGCCGCCAGTTTGCCGAGGTGACCCAGGGCCGCGCGTTTTTGCTGCAGGGCGGTGATTGCGCTGAGAGCTTTGCCGAGTTTTCCGCAGCGAAAATCCGCGACACCTTCAAAGTGCTGCTGCAGATGGCGATTGTGATGACCTTTGCAGCTGGTTGCCCGGTGGTCAAAGTCGGGCGCATGGCCGGTCAATTCGCTAAACCGCGCTCGGCCAACGATGAAACCATCGACGGCGTAACCCTGCCGGCCTACCGTGGCGACATCGTCAACGGTATCGGTTTCGACTCTGCCAGCCGCGTGCCGGACCCGGAGCGTCTGCTGCAGGCCTACCACCAGTCCACCGCGTCGCTGAACCTGCTGCGCGCCTTTGCCCAGGGTGGCTTCGCCGACCTGCACCAGGTGCACCAGTGGAACCTCGACTTTATCGCCAACTCGGATCTGGGCGAGAAGTACAGCCAATTGGCTGGCCGCATCGACGAAACCCTGGCCTTTATGCGCGCTTGCGGCATGGATGGCGCCACTCAAGTACGTGAAACCAGCTTCTTCACCGCCCACGAAGCGCTGCTGCTGAATTACGAGCAAGCCTTTGTGCGCAAGGACAGCCTCACCGGCGACTTCTACGACTGCTCGGCGCATATGCTCTGGATCGGCGACCGCACCCGTCAGCTAGACGGCGCGCATGTCGAGTTCCTCCGTGGCGTCGGTAACCCGATTGGGGTAAAGGTCGGTCCGAGCATGAACAGCGAAGAGCTGATCCGCCTGATCGACATCCTCAACCCGGACAACGACCCCGGTCGCCTCAACCTGATCGTGCGCATGGGTGCAGACAAGGTCGAAGCCGGCTTGCCACGCTTGATCCAAACTGTGCAACGCGAAGGTCGCCAGGTGCTGTGGAGCTCCGACCCGATGCACGGCAACACCATCAAGGCCAGCAGCGGCTACAAAACCCGTGATTTTGCGCAGATTCTCAATGAGGTGAAGCAGTTCTTCGCCGTGCATCAGGCCGAAGGCAGCTACGCCGGCGGGATTCACATTGAGATGACCGGGCAGAACGTCACCGAATGCATCGGCGGCGCACGGCCGATCACCGAGGCGGGCCTGTCGGATCGCTACCACACCCACTGCGATCCGCGGATGAACGCCGACCAGTCGCTGGAGCTGGCCTTCCTGATCGCTGAAACCCTCAAGCAGGTACGCCGCTAGGCCCTTGCCGGCGGCTGATCGGACAGATCCGCCGCCGGCAGGTATGGTGAAGAATCACCAAAGGAGGAATCCCTCATGACTTGGTATATCTGGCTGTTTATTATTCTGGTGCTGGGCTCCATCGTCGGCGGCCTAATGGTGCTGCTGCGTACCGCTAAACCACTGCCGTTGAGCGACGAGCAACTGACCAAGATCCATCAACGCGAACGTGAGCAGGAAGCCAAGGACGCCGGCGAAAACTAAGGCTAAGTGCCACGCCAGCGCCTCTAATCGCAACCTAAGCTGAGGCCTACGGCTGATGGCTAGCGCTCTGCAGCCAGCTTAACCTGGCCATCACGCGGTAAGACGCCGATCTGATAACGGCTGAAAATCTTTAGCAGCTGGCCGTTGTCACGCAACGACTCAAAGATCGCCATAAACTGCTCAGGGTCGATGGGTGCGCCCGGACGTAACAGCACATGATGGCGATAGCGCTGATCAATGCGCTCGGAAATCAGCAACTGCTCGGCGTATTGCCGGTTACGCTCAAGGAAGTCGCCTAAATAAGAACGCGTGACCAACGCAATGTCGGCACGCTGGCGCAAGACCATCAGCAGGCTGCTGTCATGGGAATGATTCAAGGTGGCGTTGAAGGTTTTGCTCAGGTATTCAGGCTCGGGGTTGAAGCCGGCAAATGCGTAGTTGTAGCCATGATAAAGCGCCAAACGCTTACCGTTTAACGTGTCGAAATAGCCTTGATCACGCCCCCGCTCAGCGCGGGCAACGAATATCTCCGAGTCCTCCAGATGCATATCCAGCGCAACGTGCCGAATATGCTGCCAGCCCCAGTTCGGATTTTCGAAAATCGCCAGATCGAGGCGCCCTTGCTCAAAGTCAGCAAAACGGCGTTTTATGGCCGTTGGCACCATGACAAAACGATAGTCACCCTGAGCCTGATTAAGCACTGTCAGCAGCTCACTGAGTAAGCCAGGTGACTCTGCTCCGACTTGCTCGGCTTTGAATACATATGGCGGAAAATACACCGCTGCAACCCGCACATCCTGCGCAGCTAGCAGCGGCCCGGCTAACGGCAGTGCTATGCATACACTGCCAACTCGACTTAACCAGTGCCTGATAAAGCCCATAGCAGCGCACATCCCTATTTATCAATTTACGCAGACTACTCCAGGAAAACCTGACCGAACAGCGCGCTTTTAGTCATTTATTGGCCGTAAAGGTCACGTAAATGGTAGCGACTGAGCAATTTGTCCAACTGCTGATTGCGGTGGAGTTGTTTGAGCAGGTCGGCAAATACGGGGGGTGAGATGGTCGACTGCGGGCCAAACAAGGCTTGATGCTGATAGACCTGATCAACCCGTTGGGAAATCAGCAGTGCGCTGCTTTGTTCGGGGTAGTGCTGCTGGTAAGCGTATAGATAAGACCGCGTCACCACCGCTACATCCGCTCGCCCGCGCAGCAGCATGATCAAGTTGCTGTCGTGGGAGTAAGTCAGTACCGCGTTGAATTGATCGGCGAGAAACTGCTTGTCCGCGTTAAACCCGGCAAAACCATAGTGGTAGCCGCTGTACAGGGCCATGCGCTTGCCCTTGAGCTCATCGAAATAATGCTCGTCACGCCCCGCCTGATGACGCGCAACATAGACCTCGGCATCCTCAATCTGCATGCCCAAGGTCTCATACGCGATGTCCTGCCAACCCCAGGCTGGCGATTCGAAAAGCATCAAATCAAAGCGACCACTTTGCAAGTCGCGATAACGGCGCATGGTCGAGGTGGCCACGAGGGTAAAGTGATAATCGCTCTGCCGTTGATTAAGCGCCTGCAGTAATTCTGGCAGCAGGCCGCTTGGACGCTCACTTTCCGGTTTAATAATATAGGGTGGAAAATGATAGGCGCCGACTCGCACCTCTTCTGTGGCTTGCGCAACGCAAGCCACAGAAAGTACCAAGCCCAGTAGCAAACCTCTCAACAGCGTGACCAAACAGAAACCTCTGAGCAGACGATATATGGCAACTTAGGCGTGGAGTGAAGCACTCGCGATCCATTGGCGCCAAAATACTATCAAAATGCCACCTAGGCGTAGCTCAATCTGCTTAACCCTCTTTGATGACCAGTGACAATGCCTCTTCGGCCAGCTGATCGAGGGATATGGCCCCCTCTGGACGGAACCAGGTATTAGTCCAACTCAGCGCCCCCGTGAGCAAGCGACGCATGATGAAGGGATCTGCCTTGAAGTAACCGGCCGCCTTGGCTTCCCCCAGCACCTCAAGCCAGAGCTGCTCGTAGTTATCACGCAATTCGAGGATAAACGCCTGGCCGGGCGCAGACAGCGAACGCCATTCATAGACCAGTACCGCCATGGCCTCACCGGTACCGCCCATGATTGACTGCAGCTCACAGCGGATCAGCGCCAGCACGCGGCCGCGCAAATCGCTCGCATCCGCTAACGATGCCTGCATCAGGGCGGTGTTGTAGCGAATGGTCTCCTCCATCACCGAGCGCAGGATTTCATCCTTACTTTTGAAGTGATGGAAAATGCTCCCGGACTGAATGCCTACGGCACTGGCCAAATCACGCACCGTAGTGCGCTCGTAGCCCTTACTGCGAAACAGGTGGGCGGCGGTTTGCAGCAGCTTGCCACGTGCGCTATCCGGGTCAGTGACCTGTCCACTGGCCACCAGGCCCTGCATCACGGCCTGCGCTTGTTGATCATCCACGCTAAATACACTCCCGCTTTATTGCCTTGAACCCAACGCCCCGTGCGTTTGTGCCCAAGTGCTTGTCATTATTGGTGAAATTTATGCTGAGCCGGGAACCCAAGCAAGCGCTTGGGCATATTTCGCGGTAGAAAGATTCGCCAAGGGGCTTTTAAACCAAGCGCTTGCTTGGTAGCCTTCAGGCCATCTTATTCCTGTGATGCGGGCCTATTCAAATGACTAAAACCGTACGCATCGGCTGCGCTTCCGCCTTTTGGGGCGACACCAGCACCGCCGCCGCCCAGCTGGTGAAGGGTACCGAGCTGGATTATTTGGTATTCGACTACCTAGCCGAAGTGACCATGTCGATCATGGCCGGCGCGCGAATGAAGAAGCCGGACGCCGGTTACGCCACCGATTTCGTCGAAACCCTCGCGCCGCTGCTGGCCGAGATTGCGCAGAAGAACATTCGCGTAATCAGCAACGCCGGTGGAGTTAACCCCAGCGCCTGCGCGGCGGCTCTGGCTGCAGCCTGCGAGCAGGCCGGGGTCGACCTGAAGATTGCCGTGCTGCATGGCGACAACCTGCAACCCAAACTCGGTGAGCTGGCCAAAGCCGGCACGCTAGAGATGTTCAGCGGCGCGGCGCTGCCGCCATTCTGTGTGTCGGTCAACGCTTACCTAGGTGCACCCGGCATCGTCGAAGCCTTGAAACTCGGTGCGGACATTGTGATTACCGGGCGCGTGGTCGACAGCGCGGTGGTCAGCGCCGCCTTGGTACATGAATTCAACTGGGCCTGGAGCGACTACGACCAGCTCGCTCAGGCCGCGCTGGCCGGGCATATCATCGAATGTGGGGCGCAGTGCACGGGCGGAAATTTTACCGACTGGCAGAGCGTGCCGGACTACGAGCACATCGGTTTCCCGGTGGTGGAAGTGGCGGCCGATGGCAGCTTTGTCGTCAGCAAACCAGAAGGCAGCGGCGGCCTGATCACGACGTTTACCGTGGGCGAGCAAATGCTCTACGAAATCGGTGATCCACGGGCCTATTACCTGCCCGATGTGGTCTGTGATTTCACCCAGGTCGAGCTGAACCAGGCGGGCCCGAACCAGGTTGAGCTAAAAGGCGCGCGCGGCCTGCCGCCGACCGCTCAATACAAAGTCAGCGCGACCCATCCCGATGGCTTCCGTTGTACCGCCAGCTGCCTGATGGCCGGCATCGATGCGGTGAAAAAAGCTGAACGGGTCAGTCATGCAATCATCAATAAAACCGAAGAGCTGTTCGCCGAGCGCGGCTGGGGGCCGTACAAAGAAGTGAGCATCGAGCTGCTGGGTTCCGAAGCCACCTACGGTTCACGCGGCCAGCGTAACGACAGCCGCGAAATCGTGATCAAGATCGCCGTGCGCCATGCCAAAAAAGAAGCTCTGGTGCTGTTCTCCCGCGAGATCGCCCAGGCTGCCACGGGTATGGCACCGGGATTGACCGGCATTGTTGGTGGCCGCCCTACTGTTTACCCAGTGATCCGCCTGTTCAGCTTCCTCACTGACAAGAACGACTGCGCTCTAGAAGTAGAACTGAACGGTGAACGCACGCCCGTGACCCTGCCGCAGCTCGCCGTATTGGATAGCGCGCAGATCGCAGCTGATGTCGCCGCGCCACTGCCGAGCGGTGAGGCCGACACCACAGTGCCGCTGATCAAACTGGCCGTGGCGCGCTCCGGCGACAAAGGCAACCACAGCAATATCGGCGTCATGGCCAGAAAGCCCGAGTACTTGGCCTGGATCGCGGCTGCATTGAGCGAGGCGGCTGTGGCCGAATGGATGCAGCACGCCCTGGATCCGCAAAGCGGCAAAGTCACACGCTGGCACCTGCCCGCCAGCCATAGCCTGAACTTCTTGCTGGAAAACGCCCTGGGCGGCGGAGGCATTGCCTCCTTACGCATCGATCCGCAAGGCAAGGCCTTTGCCCAACAGTTGCTGGAGTTTCCGGTGCCGGTACCCAGCGCATTGGCCGAGAATTTGTAGGGTGGATCGGGGCGCGTAGCTGACGCTTCATCCATCCACCAGCTCCTGGTGGACAACGCTGCGCGGTTGTCCACGGGCAGGCCAACCTGACTACGACTAGGACGATAAAAACAATGACATACGACTCAGTCTTTAAACCCGGCCTGTTTAGCGGCCAGACCATCATGGTCACCGGTGGCGGCAGCGGAATCGGCCGTTGTACCGCCCATGAACTGGCGAATCTAGGTGCCCACGTGGTGCTGGTTGGACGCAAGCTGGAAAAACTTGAAACCGCCTGCGGCGAAATTATTGAAGACGGCGGCAGCGCCAGCCTTCAGGTCTGCGATATCCGCGATGAAGAGGCTGTCAAGGCCATGGTTAAAGCCGTGATCGCCGAGCGCGGGCAGATTCATCACCTGGTCAATAACGCCGGCGGCCAGTTCCCAGCGCCGCTGGTAGGCATCAACCAGAAAGGCTTCGAGACCGTGGTACGCACCAACCTGGTCGGCGGCTTTCTGATTGCCAAGGAAGTCTTCCTGCAGAGCATGAGCAAACACGGTGGCAGCATCGTCAACATGCTCGCCGACATGTGGGGCGGCATGCCGGGCATGGGCCACTCGGGCGCAGCGCGCGCTGGCATGGAGAACTTCACCAAAACCGCCGCCTACGAATGGGGCCACGCCGGCGTACGAGTGAATGCCGTGGCACCGGGCTGGATCGCCTCAAGCGGCATGGACACCTACCCCGAGTCGATGAAAACCATGATCCGCTCACTCAAGGACCACGTGCCGTTGCAACGCATCGGCAGCGAATCCGAGGTGGCGGCGGCCATCGTTTTCCTACTTACGCCAGGGGCGAATTTTATCAGCGGCAACACCATCCGCATCGACGGCGCCGCCAGCCAAGGCACACGTGCCTGGACGCTGGGCAAAGCGAAAAACAGCGAAACCTATAACGGTTTTCATCGGGCCTACATGCCTGACGTGCTCAAGGGCGAGGAGTAACGTTATGCCGGTTATCCAATCCGAGATCGACGTGCATGGCGAGGAGTTCGCTAAGAACCGCGAAGCCATGCTTGCGGCAGTCACCAGCTTTCGCGAAATCGAGCAGAACTGCCTGAACAAGGCCGCCGCAGCCAAGGAAAAATTCGACAAACGCGGGCAACTGTTGCCACGCGAGCGCCTCAATTTGTTGCTCGATCCAGGGGCGCCATTTCTCGAACTGTCGTCGCTGGCCGGCTACAAGCTGCACGATGACAAGGACGGCACCCAAGCCGGCGGTGGGATCATTTCCGGCATTGGTTATATTGCTGGGGTGCGCTGCCTGATCACCGCCAGCAACAGCGCGATCAAAGGCGGCACCATCTCCCCTACCGGGCTGAAGAAAACCCTGCGCCTGCAGCAGATCGCCGCCGAGAACAAACTGCCGGTGGTGACCCTGGCCGAAAGTGGCGGCGCCAACCTCAATTACGCCGCCGACATTTTCGTCGAAGGCGCGCGCGGCTTTGCCAATCAAGCACGCATGTCCGCCATGGGCCTGCCACAGATCACCGTGGTGCACGGTTCCAGCACCGCCGGAGGAGCTTATCAGCCGGGGCTGTCGGATTACGTGGTGGTGGTGCGCGGCAAGGCCAAAATGTTCCTCGCCGGCCCTCCGCTGCTGAAAGCCGCCACCGGCGAAATCGCCACCGATGAGCAATTGGGCGGCGCCGAAATGCATGCGCAGATCGCCGGCACCGCCGAATACCTGGCCGAGAACGACGCCGACGCGGTGCGCACCGCGCGAGACATTGTTGCCATGCTGCCGTGGAATGCCCAGCTGCCCACGCGCCCGGCCAAGACCTACCGCGAGCCGCTGTACCCGGTCGAAGAGTTACTCGGCTTAGTCCCGGCGGATGCAAAAAAACCTTATGACGTACGCGAGATCATCGCCCGCATCGCCGACGGCTCGGCGTTTCTCGACTTCAAAAATGAGTTCGACAACCAAACCGTCTGCGGTCACTTACAGATCGAAGGTCAGCCCTGCGGCTTTATCGGCAATAACGGCCCGATCACCCCGCAGGGCGCAGCCAAGGCGGCGCAATTTATCCAGCTGTGCGAGCAGAGCAACACGCCGATTCTGTTCTTCCATAACACCACCGGGTTTATGGTCGGTACCGAATCGGAGCAACAGGGCGTGATCAAGCACGGCTCGAAAATGATCCAGGCCGTGGCCAATTGCAGCGTGCCGAAACTAACCATCGTCGTCGGTGGCTCCTACGGCGCCGGCAACTACGCCATGTGCGGCCGCGGCCTGGACCCGCGCTTTATCTTCGCCTGGCCCAACAGCAAAACCGCGGTCATGGGCGGCGCACAAGCCGGCAAGGTGCTGCGAATCGTCACCGAAGACAAGCACCGTAAGGAAGGCAAAGAGGCCGACCCGAAGATGCTCGACATGCTGGAAACCGTCACCGCACAGAAGCTCGACAGCCAGTCCACCGCACTCTACGGCACCGCCAGCCTGTGGGACGACGGCCTGATCGACCCGCGCGACACACGCAATTTGCTCGGTTACCTATTGGATATCTGCGCCGAAGCCGCTGTACGTCCGCTTAAATCCAACTCATTCGGCGTAGCCCGCCTGTAATCATTCGGAGAGAAAAATGATCTTTACCCAAGAACACGAAGAGCTACGCCGCACAGTCCGTAATTTCGTCGACAAGGAAATCAACCCACACGTCGACCAGTGGGAAAAAGACGGTCGCTTCCCGATCCACGAAATCTTTAAGAAAGCTGGCGACCTCGGTTTGCTCGGCATCTCCAAGCCAGAAAAATTCGGCGGCATGGGCTTGGATTACAGCTATTCGATCGTCGCGGCGGAAGAGTTCGGCACCATCACCTGCGGCGGCATCCCTATGTCGATCGGCGTGCAGACTGATATGTGCACCCCGGCCCTGGCCCGCTTCGGCTCTGACGAGCTGCGTGAAGAGTTCCTGCGCCCCTCCATCACCGGTGAAATGGTCGGCTGCATTGGCGTCTCTGAAGTCGGTGCCGGCTCTGACGTCGCAGGGCTGAAAACACACGCCAAGAAAGACGGCGACGACTACGTGATCAACGGCAGCAAGATGTGGATCACCAACTCGCCGTCGGCCGACTTTATGTGCCTACTGGCCAATACCAGCGACGACAAGCCGCACATCAACAAGTCACTGATCGTGGTGCCGATGAACACCCCTGGCATCACTGTCAGCCCGCACCTGGACAAACTCGGCATGCGCAGCTCGGAAACCGCTCAGGTGTTTCTCGACAACGTGCGCGTGCCGCAGCGCAACCGCATTGGCCACGAAGGCGCGGGCTTTATGATGCAGATGCTGCAGTTCCAAGAAGAGCGCCTGTTCGGTGCAGCCAACATGATCAAGGGCCTGGAGCACTGCATCAACGCCACCATTGATTACTGCAAAGAGCGTAAGACCTTCGGTAATGCGCTGATCGACAACCAGGTCATCCACTTCCGCATGGCCGAGCTGCAGACCGAAATCGAATGCCTGCGCGCGCTGGTCTATCAGGCTACCGAGCAGTACGTGCGCGGTAAGGATGTAACTAACCTGGCCTCTATGGCCAAGCTCAAAGCCGGCCGCCTGGGCCGTGAAGTCACCGACAGCTGCCTGCAGTACTGGGGTGGCATGGGCTACATGTGGGAGAACCCGGTATCGCGGGCTTACCGCGATGTGCGCCTGGTATCGATTGGCGGCGGCGCCGATGAAATCATGCTCGGCATTATCTGCAAGCTAATGGGCATTTTACCCGGGAAGAAGAAAGGCTAAGAGCAACCACAAGTAGGGTGGACGTCGCTTTTCACGTCCACCGTCATGGTGGATCGATAACGCGTGATCCACCCTACGAGCTATTTTTAACGTCGCGCAGCGACGGCCCGAAGGTTGGCCGCCATGCGTGGCAGGCCATAAAGAAGGGCTAACGCTGTACAGCCGTAGGAAGGGTTGAGACGCGCAGCACCGATACCCATTGCCACCGACATGATGGATATCGCTGCGCTCATCCTGCGCGGCCCGACCCATCCTACGTACCTGCGCCCTGCTCGAGGATTACCGGATGCTTGCTCTACCCGATTGCGACACCCTGCTACTAAACCTTGAGGGTGGCGTGCTGCACGTCACCCTTAACCGCCCGGACAGCCGCAACGCCATGAGCCTGACCATGGTCAGCGAGTTGCGCGCGGTGCTGGAAAGTCTGCGTAATGACATCAGCGTGCGCGCCATCGTGCTGCGTGGTGCCGGCGGGCATTTCTGCGCCGGCGGCGATATCAAGGACATAGCCGGCGCACGAGCCAAGGGGGGCGACGCCTACCGCAGCCTAAACCGCGCCTTCGGCAGCCTGCTGGAAGAAGCCCAGGCCACACCACAAGTGCTGATTGCCGTACTAGAAGGCGCCGTGCTCGGCGGTGGCTTTGGTTTGGCCTGCGTTTCGGACATTGCCATCAGCCATCAGGATGCCAAGTTCGGCTTGCCGGAAACCACCCTGGGCATTCTGCCAGCGCAGATCGCACCCTTCGTGGTGAAGCGCATCGGCCTGACCCAGACGCGCCGCCTGGCCCTGACAGCCGCGCGTTTCAATGGCAGTGAGGCAGAGCGTCTGGGCCTGGTGCACTTTAGTGAAACCAGCAGCGAAGCCATCGAGGCACGCCTGCAACAGGTGCTGAGCCAGGTCCGTAGCTGTGCGCCGCAGGCCAACGCACAGACCAAGGCCCTGCTGCTCGCCGCCGAAAGCGAAGCGCTCGGCCCTCTGCTGGACCGCGCTGCCGAACAGTTCGCAGCGGCCGTTACAGGCGCCGAAGGTATCGAGGGCACCATGGCATTTGTACAAAAACGTGCGCCCAAGTGGGCGCAGTAGCCGCATAGAACGTAGGGTGGATGTCGCTTTTTACATCCACCGAAACACTGCACGGTGGATCGATAAAGCGTGATCCACCCTACGCCAACACCGAACCAAGCGCAGCCGGACACCATCCGGAGCGCCCAGCAGGAGCATCCAGATGCCCGCCTTTAACAAGATTTTGATCGCCAACCGTGGCGAGATCGCCTGCCGAGTGATGCGCACCGCGCAAGATTTGGGTTACCGCACCGTGGCCGTGTATTCCGAGGCAGACGCCGACGCGCGCCATGTCCAGCAAGCCGATGAGGCAGTGTGCATCGGCCCAGCGCAGGTCAATCAGTCGTATCTGGTGATCGACAACATCATCGCAGCCGCGCAGAAAACCGGGGCCGATGCGATTCACCCCGGCTACGGATTTCTCTCGGAAAACGCCGATTTTGCCCGTGCCTGCCAAGCCGCCGGCATCGTATTTATCGGCCCCACCGTAGAAGCCATCCACCTGATGGGCAGCAAACGCCTGTCGAAGATCGCCATGCTCGAAGCCGGCGTGCCATGCATCCCCGGCTATGAAGGGGCGGACCAGGATGAAGAAACCCTGATCCGCGAAGCTGGGCGTATTGGCTACCCACTGATGATCAAAGCCAGCGCAGGCGGCGGTGGCCGTGGCATGCGCCTGGTCCACCAAGCCAGTGAACTGGCAGAGAAAATTCGCACCGCCCGCTCGGAGGCGCAGAATGCCTTCGGTTCTGGCGAGCTGATTCTCGAACGCGCGGTAATCCAACCGCGTCATGTGGAAATCCAAGTATTCGGCGATAGCCAGGGCAACATCGTGTATCTGGGCGAACGCGACTGCTCGGTGCAGCGCCGCCACCAGAAAGTGGTAGAAGAAGCGCCCTGCCCGGTGATGACACCGCAGCTGCGCCAGGCCATGGGCGAAGCGGCGGTCAAGGCCGCTGCGTCGGTGAGCTACGTCGGTGCCGGCACCGTGGAGTTCCTGCTCGATCAGAGCGGCGAGTTCTTCTTCCTGGAGATGAACACCCGCCTGCAAGTCGAGCATCCGGTCACCGAACTGATCACCGGGCAAGACCTGGTCGCCTGGCAGATTCGCGTGGCCGAAGGCCAACCGCTGCCGCTCAAACAGGACGACATTCGCCTGACCGGCCATGCGATGGAAGTGCGCCTTTACGCCGAAGATGCCACGCAGAACTTCCTGCCGCAGACTGGTACCGCGCTGCGTTGGGAGCCGGCGCTGCGTGACGGCATCCGTATCGACCACGGTCTGATTGAAGGCCAGGTTATCAGCCCATTCTACGACCCGATGCTGGCCAAGGTCATCGCCTACGGCGCCACCCGCGAAGAAGCGCGGCGCAAGCTGGTGCGGGCTGTCGAGGATTGCGTGTTACTGGGTGTGAACGGCAACCAGCGTTTTCTCGCCAACCTGCTGAGCCACCCGGAGTTTGCTGCTGGCAACGCCACCACCGCGTTTATCGCCGAGCATTTTGCCGATGACCCAAGCCTTAGCCCGCAAGCACCTGCCGCTGGCGAACTGGCGGCCGCTGCAGCCCTGCTGTTTCAGCAATCGGCCAATGCTCGCGCGCATCAAGGCGGCCTTGCTGGCTGGCGCAACGCCGGCAGTGCGCCTTGGCGCTTTGTGCTGAAACACGGCGAGCAGTCGTTCAACGTAGCACTGGACGTACTGAGTGACGGCACGCAGCCCAAGCTGCTGGCCACGCTCGGCGAACAGCAGATCAGCCTCACCCTGCTGGCCAGCGATAGTCGTTGGGCCACGTTGGAAGTGGACGGTATTCGTCAGCGCTTGGCTTACCACCTGGAGGGCGACAACCTCTGGCTGTATGGCCACAACGGTAACCTGCACCTGAGCGACATCACCCACCAACCGGTCAGCAGCGCCGCTGGCGCCGGCTCGGGCAGCGTCAAGGCGCCGATGGATGGCGCGATAGTCGAGGTGCTGGTCGAAGAAGGCGCCAGCGTCAGCAAGGGTCAACTGCTGGTGGTACTGGAAGCGATGAAGATGGAGCACCCACTCAAGGCCAGCATCGACGGTGTGGTGCGCAGAATTGGCGTAAGCCGTGGCGATCAGGTGAAGAACCGCCAGCTGTTAGTGGATATCGAAGCCAGCGATGCCTGACCGTACTCCCCAATCCACCTGGCAGATTGCGTAGGGTGGATGGCGCTTTATCCATCCACCATCAGGCTGTCACGGTGGATGAGAAGAGCATCATCCACCCTACATGACTACATAAAAATAAAACTGGAGAGTCCCTATGTCACTGCACGGCAAAACCCTATTTATCACCGGTGCCAGCCGTGGCATTGGCCGTGAAATCGCCCTGCGCGCCGCACGCGATGGCGCCAATATCATCATCGCGGCAAAAAGTGCCGAGGCCCATGCCAAGCTGCCCGGCACCATCCACTCGGTGGCAGCTGAGGTTGAAGCAGCAGGCGGACAAGCCCTGGCCGTGCAACTGGATGTGCGTGACGAAGAGGCCGTGAAGGCCGCCATGGCTCAAGCCGCTGAACACTTTGGTGGCATCGACGCACTGATCAACAACGCCGGCGCAATCAAGTTGATGGGCGTGGAGCATTTGCCGCCTAAGCGCTTCGACCTGATGTTTCAGATCAACACTCGTGCAGTGATGGTCTGCAGCCAAGCGGCACTGCCCTACCTGAAAAAAAGCCAGGGCCACATCCTCAGTCTGTCCCCACCACTCAACCTCGATCCCAAGTGGTTCGCCAACTACGGCCCCTACACCACCACTAAATACGGCATGAGCATGCTCACGTTGGGCATGCATGAAGAATTCAAAAAATACGGCATTAGCGTCAACTCGCTGTGGCCGAAAACCGTGATTGCCACCGCCGCCATTGAGTTCGAAGCTGGCGGCATAGCCGTGATGAAAGCAGCGCGCCTGCCCGCGATCATGGCTGATGCGGCGTATGCGATTCTCTCAAGCCGTGCGCGCAGCATCAGCGGCCGGTTGCTGATCGACGAAGCGCTGCTGCGCGAGCAAGGCCAGAGTGACTTCGAGCACTATCGCTATGATCCCGACGGCAAACTGATGACTGACCTGTTTGTCGATTGAGTAAAGCCCGTTAAATTCAGCGCCTTATCAATGCGCCGGTTACTGCTTGAACTCAAACTGTAACTGCGCGCCTTCAACCGATTGCCAGTAGTCATCATCGCGCTCATTGCTGATCAATTTACCATTGAGTTGGAAGGCGCTTTCAGGGGCGACTTTATCGCCAAACAGCGGCGGCAATAACGGGGTCGACCGATCATTAAGTGGTTCAAGCGGCTGCAATGGGTCAAACACATTGGGGTTTAAACTTAGGTCCAATGGAGCCTCAGGATCAGGCTCGCGCACTACGGCGATAGGCCTTGGCTTGACCAGCACAGCCGCAGCGGGTTTGCTCTGCAGGGATTGGTGCTGCTCAGGCGGACTCAGCACTGGTGCAGGCTTGGCCGCGATGTGCTTAGACGGTGACTGCACTTTTTCAGTGGATGCTTTAGCCGGTTGTTCTTGGAAGGCCTTGGGCTTTTCCGGCGCGGGCGGCTTGGCAGGCTGCTCACAGGCCGCCAAGGCCAGCAGTGGCAGCAACAGCACGAGGCGTCGAATAGAGGTCATAATTAATACTAGTAAAGAGATACAGGCCGCTATGCTCGCCCCAGCCTATGGCTTATAGCAAGCCAACAATCTCTACGGTAGGTAACAGCGCAGCACATTGCAGTGGACATAACTCAGTGCAAGGCACTGCTCAGCAGACACGCCAAACAGTCTCAGTCTGGCGGCTGAAGTTGCTGCAACTGCGCGTCGATATCAAGCTCAGGGTGCTTACGCATCAGTTGCAGCAGTAAGGCATCTGCTTCGTCAGCCCAGCCATCACGGCGTAGGCTAAGCAACCGCTGCAGCTCATTGTGCAGGTGCTGCTCGGCTTGACTGACTGCCGGCTCAGCCGCGTTACCTAAGGCTCGCTGAGCGGGTGCACGAGCAGCTTGCGGCAGTAGCTCATTTAACGCCTCGACCGCTTGCACGTTACCCTGCGATTGGCTGGCCGCGCCAGTCGCCAGCTTTTTCTCGACCTTGGCCTTATCGGCACTGTAGCCCTGGATTACCGGGGCAGACTGAGCCGAGCGTGAGTGCTGCGCCTCATCAGCAACCGCAGTAGACTCTATCTGAGGCGCCGAGTGCGCTGCCATTTTGGCAGTATTAGGCGTCATCAGTGCGCCGCCGGGTACGCCATCAAATGAATCGGGTATTTGCTCAAGGGTGCGCCAGGTCAGGCTCACACCGATGCCCAGGCACGCGACTCCAGCCAAGGCCAGCGACCAGCGTTGCCGGCCGCCAACACCGAATAACCAGCAGTGCAGGCGCTCGCTCACGCTAGGCTTGGCGTCTACAGCCGTTTTATTGCGCACTGCGGCGCTGGCCGCGGCGAGAATCTGTGCATCAAGCTGGGCACTGGGCTCGCCGCCGCTGTGCTGGCGGAAATGCTCAAGCATTTGCCGTTCCTGCTCATCGGATATGTGTTGATCGTGGTTCATACGGGCAACTCCTCGGCGGCCGGGTCAGCCAACAGCCGACGTAACTTCTGCAGGGCATAGCGCAATCGGCTTTTCACTGTCTCGGCGGGTATCTGGGTCAACTCGGCAATCTCGGCCAGCTCCAGATCACCATGAGCGCGCAGCAAAAACACTTCGCGCTGCTCATCTGGCAAATCTTTCAGTGCAGCCTGCAAGCGCTGCTGATCACGACTGAGGCTCAGCAGCTGCTCGGGGTTCGGTTGCGGGTCGTGCGGGGCATGCTGCTGTTCATCGTACTCAGCATGCCCCGCCTGATGCCGACCATGCTTGCGCCAATGATCGATCAGCCGGTTGCGACCGATCTGATACAGCCAAGTCTTGAACTGAACAGCTTCACGCTGCTCGCTCTGGCTGCGGATCAAGCTCATCCAGGTGTCCTGAAACACTTCCTCGGCCAAGGCGTGGTCGCCACACAAGCCGAGTAGAAAGCGGAACAAGCCAAGCCGATGGCGTTGATACAACTCGGCGAAAGCCGCCGCATCGCCGCGGCGGTAACGCCGCAACAAGGCGACGTCGTCATCCGTGAGGGGTCGATTCACTGCTGCACTCGTGAGGTCGTGGTAGGTGATGTCGCAGTTTGCAGGCTCTGCGCCAGTTCCACCAGCTGCACAAATTCGGCACGAAAGCCGAAGCGATCTTCACCCTTGGCGTGGCGTGCCAGTTCGGCGCTGTCTGCCAAACTGAAGCCCCCGGTGTATTGATCGTCCTTGAGCTGTTGGGCAAACGCAGCCACTGCGGCGGCAAAGCGCAGGTCTTCACTGGCGCGGCTAATAGCCGGTACATCGGCCACCTTAATGGCTTGCTCAAGCAGCTTACTGGCGGCCTGCCCCGGCGCTTTGTAGCGAATACGCAACCAGGCCAGTTCACCAGCCTTGCTATCGGCTTTTACAGCCGCCTGATAGCGCAGCGGCTCCAACCAGCCGTTGCCACCCACGGGCATCACCTCATAAAGCGCAGTTACTGTATGGCCTGCACCAATCTCACCGGCGTCGACCTTGTCGTTGCTGAAATCCTCGCGCTTTAGTGCACGGTTTTCGTAACCCAGCAGGCGATATTCGCTGACCTGCGCCGGGTTGAACTCGACCTGGATTTTCACATCGCTGGCCACCGTAGCCAGGGTCGAGCTGAGCTGATCGACCAGCACTTTGCGCGCCTCACGCAGGTTGTCGATATAGGCATAATTGCCGTCGCCGGCATCAGCCAATTGCTCCATCAGTTGCTCGTTGTAGTTGTCAGTGCCAAAACCGAGGGTGGTCAGCGATACGCCGGTCTGGCGCTTGTCGGCGGCCAGTTGCTTAAGCGCCGCAAAATCACTGATACCGACGTTAAAGTCGCCATCGGTGGCCAGCAGAATACGGTTGATCCCATCCTTGATAAAACCCTGCTGCGCTTGCTGATAGGCCAGCTGAATACCCGACTCACCGGCGGTAGAGCCGCCGGCAGTCAGCTGATCAATCGCGGCACGAATCTTGGCTTTATCGCTGCCCGCAGTTGGCTCCAGCACCACACTGGAAGAGCCGGCATAGACCACCAGTGACACCTTGTCCTGAGCGCGCAGCTGCTCAACCAGCAGCTTTAAGGTGCTTTGCACCAGCGGCAGCCCATCGCGGCGATCCATCGAGCCGGAGACATCCACCAGAAATACCAAGTTGGCCGGTGGCAGTTCGTCTACCCGCAGGTCGGAGGCCTTGATAGCGATACGCAGCAGACGACTTTCTGGGTTCCACGGCGTGGCGGCCAGTTCGGTATGAATACCGAAAGGTACATCACCGGCCGGCAGCGGATAGGCATAGGGGAAATAGTTGACCAACTCCTCCAGGCGCACTGCATCCCGAGGCGGCAACTGCCCATGATTGAGAAACCGCCGCACATTGGCGTAGCTACCCGTATCGACATCAATGCTGAAGGTCGATACGGGCGCCTCAGTGACGGCATGCACGGGGTTATCGGCCAGCGCCTGATACTGCTCACGGCTCTCATCGCGATAACCAGGCAGCGTAGCGTCAGCTTGCATGTTGGATATGGGCATCTGCAGCGGCGCATAAGCCACGCTGGGCATTACGGACTTGCCGGCCACTTCACGCTTGCGCTCTAACTCAGCCGAAGCGGCCAGCGCCTCGTGCAGCTCGCCGGGTACGCTGGTGCGAAGTTGATCAGCCAATACCGGGTTACTAACTGACTTGGCCGGCGCTTCGGGATTGGCGGCGCTGCACGCACCGAGGCTGAACAGTACGCCGGCGGCAAAACCCGCCAGCAGAGGACGGGTAAGCAGTACGTGGGTAGCAGACATGGACACAGCTCCTGAGCGATCAAATAAAACCTTCGCTCAGGTAGACGCCACTTTTGCCTAAATCGGGTTAAGCCAGGTTAAAACTGGCTGCTCCGTCCTGACACAACTGCCCGGCGAGCATGCCCAGAGTCATCAATGCGCGCTCGGCTTCGCGATTCCACGGGATGCCACAGTTCAAACGAATGCAATGGTTGAACTGCTCGGTATTACTGAAAATCAACCCCGGCGCGATACTGATGCCCTGCTGCAAAGCGCTGACGTGCAGGTCCTTGGTGTTGACCCGCGCCGGCAGGCTGACCCAGAGAATAAAGCCACCCTTGGGTCGAGTCATTTGCGTGCCTTCGGGGAAATACTGCTGCACTGCCAACTGGAAGGCGCTGAGGTTCTTACGGTATTCCTGACGGATAAAGCGTAAATGACGGTCATACCCCCCGTTCTCCAGATAAGCCGCCACCGCCATCTGCGTCACGCTGCACGCCGAGTGAGTACTGAAGGTCTGCAGACGCTGGATTTCATCCTGATACTTACCGGCCACAATCCAGCCGATGCGCACACCGGGTGAGAGGGTCTTGGAAAAGCTTGAGCAGTACACCACCCGTCCTTCACGGTCATGGGACTTGAGGGCCTTAGTCGGCCCTTGCTCGAACATCAATTCACCGTAGATATCATCCTCGATGATCTGAATATCGTAATCACTGGCCAGACGCAGCAACTGACGCTGACGCTGCTCAGGAATGGTGCCACCCAGCGGGTTGCTCAGGCGCGCGGTCAACACCAGTGCTTTGATCGGCCACTGATTAGCCGCCAATTGCAGGGCTTCCAGGCTGATGCCGGTAGTCGGGTCGCTGGGTATCTCGATGACTTTCAAGCCAAGCAGGTCAGCCAACTGCAACAAGCCATAGTAAGTGGGCGATTCGGTGGCGATCAGGTCTCCCGGCTTAGTCAGCACGCGCAGGCTCATCTGCAAAGCATCGACACAGCCGTGGGTGATCACCACTTCGGTCGGATCGACCACTACGCCTGCGTCGCGCATGCGGATCGCCACTTGGCGGCGCAACGGCTCGAAACCGGGGCTGAACATATAGCTGAAGGCTCGCGCACTATGAAAACGAGTGACCTTGGCCAACTGCTGGTGCAACGCGCGCACCGGCAGGTAATCCACGTGTGGCACGGCGGCGCCCAATGGGAAAACCCCCTCGCGGCGTGACTCGGTTAGCACTTGGTTAATAATACTGCTGCGCGTAACTAAGCCCGGACGCTCGACCCGCGCGATGTCTGGAGTCGGCGCAGTCAAGGCTGGGGTCTGGTGGACATAGAAACCCGATTGCGGCCTTGCGCGGATCAAGCCCTGATCTTCCAGGTTGGCGTAGGCCTGCAGCACCGTGGCATGGCTAACACTGAGCTGCGCGCTCATCTTGCGCACCGACGGCACACGTTCACCGGGCTGATAAACGCCACGGCGAATGTCTTCCGCCAGTTGCTGGGCAATGCGCTGATATAGCAACAGACTGGTCATAACCACGTTCCTGCTTGACTGAACCGTAACAGTAAACCGGCTTATCGAAAGTACGCCGGTACAACTCACTCAATTGTGAGCGTTACAGTGCGCCTGCGCCAGCGACTGTTACGGTTCACTTAGCATTTACTCAGACTGTGCCTAACTAATAAGCGGCAATAAAAAACCTGGCGCACCAGGTTTTTAAAAATCGCCGAAACTCAGCGTGATGAGCCGAGATGACCTTGCTCATCTGAAAAGACAATCTCGACCCGACGATTCTGTGCACGGCCTTTGGCCGATGCATTCTCAGTCACCGGGAAGCTCTCACCATGGCCCTGCACCTCGATACGCTTGGCATCGACGCCCAAATCAACCAGTGCGTCAGCAACCGCTTGCGCACGCGTACGGGAGAGTTCGAGGTTTTCCTGAGCATCACCACGGCTGTCGGTATAGCCCTCAATACGGACGATACGGCGGGGGTTTAACTGCAGAAACTGCACCAGCTTCAGTACGGTACGGTTAGCCGAAACGTTTAGATCACTGTGTCCAGCATCAAATAACACATCACCCAAGGTCATCACCAAGCCACGCTCGCTCTGGGTGGTCGCCAAGCTGATCATCTGTTCCTCAAGCCAGCTGCTCTGATCCTGAATACTCAGCAGCTTGGCTTCGCGCAGGACTAGCTGCAGGCGCTGACGCTCCAGCTCTAGCTTGACCGCGCGCTCCTGATTCAGATTGAGGGTGCTCTTCTGCCCAGCAATCGCAGAGTACTGCTGGCTCAAGTAGGCATAGTGCACGACATCATCCGAGCTACCCCAATAGCTCGACAAACGATCTGCTTTGGCCAGCGACTCACCGGCACGAATAAGATCTTTGGGCGCGCTGCGAAGCACATCTGCGTCTTCCCTAACCTGCTGGTAAGCCTCGTGTGCGGCCGCCAAAGCCTGGTCACTGGAGTGCATTGATGAGGCGCAACCGCTCAACAGCAGCGCGCTTAATGCGGCACTCAAAACAGCTTGAAAGCGTTTCATTGCATGGCCCCCAGCTGTTTACGCAGGCGATTAATGGCGTTATTCAACTCTGCCAGCTGTTGCACGCTCTTTGCATTTAGGTATTGCGCTTCAGCAAGACGGGCGTCCAACTCTGCCTGCTCGGCATACACCCGCGCCTGTTTGTAATCTTCGTCCTGCATTGCAGCTTGCGCTGAGGCGAGCTTGTCTTCGGCAAGATGCAGCGCAGGCGATTGCTCGGCAGATAGACCCAGCGCAGCGGCTTGACTGAGCGCTTGCTCAGTTAAACGCAACTGCTCGTGAGGGGCCGGGTCAGTTACACAGGCGCTGAGCATAAGCGGTAGCAAGACCGCACAGACAAATCGATTAATCACGAAATTTCCTACTGTTTTGTCACACCGGCGGGGACGGGCTGTTGATCGGCCCAGCGTTGCAGGTTGCGTTGCAACAGGGCTTGTGGCAAATCGCTGGCCACTGCTTCAGTCATTTTCTTCGCCAGCATGCCGCGAAGCCAAGGGTCATTACAGGACGAATTATGCGACAAGGTCAGGTACAGGCCTTCACTGGAGATTGGCGGATCAAGCACCAGCAAATCATTCTGCATCCCCAGGCTGTCAGCCATTGCCTGACCGGGATAACGCTCATACAAGACATAATCAGTGCGGCCCAGCAAAAGCTTGCGGAAGGCCTGAGTCAGACTGGATACACCTTCAAGTGAAAGGTTGCTCTTAGCATAAGCATCGAACTGCTGACCAAAACTGTTATTGACTAAGGTATCGCCCGTGCGCTCACGCAGGTCTTCCCAGCCAGCGTAAGGGAACTCTGCGCCACGGTGCACCCATACCACACTGGACGTTAAGTAAAACGCCGGATGGACATAGTCCATCACCTCCAAGCGCGGCAGGGTGAGAAAAGCACCCGCAAGCAAGTCGACACGGCCGGTACGAACCTCATCCTGCGCTCGCGACCAAGGCCCGGTATAAATGATGTCTACGACTACGCCCAGCTCCTTGGCTAGGTGTTGTAGCAAGTCGGCATTAGCGCCGATCAGCTTCTGCGGATTCTGTGGGTCGCGCCACAAATAAGGTGGGTACTCCGGATTACCCGTAGCGACCAAGCGCTCGCATTTACCTGCAGCTACGGCAGCCATGGGCACCAGTAGCATACCGAGTAGCAGCAAAATCGATTTATATAAACCGCGCTCAAGCATTAGCGAATTCTCGACTTAATCTTGTATAGGTGTTGTCAGATGCAGACTGGACGGTGGCTTCTTCATGCTAGCTTAATACGCACTCATACTAATTCGCGATAAAGACCTGTCATGAAAAAACTTATCTTTGGCTTGATTCTCTTGCTCATGGGCAGCGCCGTACTGCTCTATCTGTCGCCGGCCACTTTGCTGGCCAGCATGCAACTCATAGAGAGACAACGCGCAGGGCTAAGCCTCAAGCAAATCAGCGTGAACGATCTTAACATTCATTACTACGAAGGCGGTCCAAGCGGCGCACAAACCATCCTGATGGTGCATGGTTTTGCCGCCAATAAAGACAATTGGCTACGCATCGCCCGCCACCTTACTCAGGATTACCGTGTCATTGCCCTCGACTTGCCCGGCTTTGGTGCGAGCAGCAAGCCCGCTGGCAGTTACGATATCGGCACGCAGACTGAACGCCTGGCTGACATCATTGACGCGTTGGAGTTGAATCAGTTGCACCTAATCGGCAACTCCATGGGTGGCCACATCAGCGCGCTTTACGCCGCACGCTACCCAAAGCGAATAACCTCACTGGCGCTACTCGACAACGCAGGCATCAACTCGCCGCAACCCAGTGAACTTCGCCTGCGCCTAAAGCGCGGCGAAGCTAATCCACTGGTTGTAAAAAGCCCAGAGGACTTTCAACGCTTACTGGCATTCATCTTCGTAAAGCCGCCCTATCTGCCTGAATCACTTAAAGGCTATTTCGCCGAACAGGCCGCACGTAACAGTGCACATTACGATCAAGTCTTTGCCCACTTGGTCGAGCGCTATGTCCCGTTGGAACCTGAGCTGAACAAGATCCAGGCACCCACGTTAATCATCTGGGGAGCCGAAGACCGAGTATTAGACGTGTCCAGCGTTGAAGTCATGCGGCCACTTCTGCATAAACCCAGCGTAATCATCATGCCCAATACCGGCCATGCGCCGATGATTGAACAACCGGAGTTGACCGCTCAGCACTATCGAACCTTTCTCCAGGCACTTGAGCATTAGGTAGAGCGGGACACTAGTGTTCGGCTGGCTGACAGCAAGATCAAGCCTGAAGCCGATAATTACCGGATACAAAAAACCCGCTCAGTGAGCGGGTTTTTTTATGTCCGCTGTTTTTCGCTGTCATCCTCAAGCCCTAGATATTACGGGGCTTACGGCCTATTATCAGTCCGCAAGCATCCGCCCCGGTGTGTCTCTTTCCGGGAAAAAGTGTGGGAACAAGTGTGGGGATAGATTCTGTTCCCACACCGCTGACGAAGGTGTGACCGTGGGCAATCTGAGCGCTATACAAGTCGAAAACCTGACAGAACCGGGCACCTATCAAGATGGTGACGGCCTGTGCCTCATGGTGAAGGCCACCGGGCGCAAGTCTTGGGTATTGCGCTTCCAGCTAAACGGCAAGCGCCGCGACATGGGTTTGGGCGGCTATCCCGACGTAAGCCTAAAGGCGGCAAGGGCTGAGGCTGGCACCAAGCGTAAGCAGCTTCTAGCTGGCGACGACCCCCTAGCCGCCCGTGACGCTGAACGCCTCGCCAAGCGTGAGGCACTCCGAGCTAAAGCGGCACGCGGCATAACCTTTGAGGTGCTGGCAAATGAGTACCTAGAAGCGCATGGGGCCAAGTGGTCTGATGGCTGGCGCAAGGATTGGAGCCGCAAGCTAAGGCTGTACGTCCTAAACCATATCGGCAATCTGCCAGCCAGCGACATCGGCACCGAGCAAGTGCTAAAGGTGCTGCGCCCGATCTGGAGCACCAAGACACGCACTGCCGACGAAGTACGCCGTCAGATTGAGCGTGTGCTAGACGCCGCCAAGGCGCACGGCTTGCGCGATGGTGATAACCCGGCGCGCTGGAGTGGGCATCTAGACGAACTACTGAGTAAGTCCGACAAGAAGGCCGCAAGGAAAGGGCAGCGCTTTGCCGCGATGAAGTGGCAAGACGTGCCAGAACTAATGCTTAAGCTAAAGGGTAGCGACAGCCGCGACGCCTTTGCGCTGCGCCTATTACTGCTAACGGGTGCGCGTGCCGGCATGGTGCGTTTCGCACCTTGGGCAGAGTTCGATTTAACTAACGCCGTCTGGTCACTACCGGCCGACAGGATGAAAACGGGCGTCGCCTTCGACATACCCCTACCGCCTGCCGCCGTTGCGCTGTTGCAAACCATGCCTCGTACCGAGGGCAGCCCTTATCTGTTCCCCGGGCAAGGCAAAACCGGCGTTATACACAAGGGCGCAATGCGTCTGCTATTGCATGGCATTGGCCACGCCGACATAACCAATCACGGCTTTCGCAGTTCCTTTCGAACATGGGCAAGCGAGCGCACCCACTACGCCCGTGAAGTATGTGAACTGGCATTGGCGCATGATGAACGCAGTAAGACAGAGAGTGCATATTCCCGATCTGACTTCTTTGAAAAGCGCCGGGAGCTGATGAACGCATGGGCGCAATTCATCACCACGCCGCCCGCTGCAAACGTCATTCAAGGCGACTTTAAGCGCGCCTAACCGTTTTGGCTGGCCTATCCCGACGGGGAGAAAAGCGGGCACCCACCCGCCTGACCAGCCGATCTATTCAGCATGGGCAACGCCTCGGGAGGCGTGACGATGGCCAAGATAGACCGCGTTGAAGACTTGCCTGAATGGTTCGACTTAGAGAAGTACAAAGGCGCTGAATCGTTCGGGGTTACTGAGTGGATTTACCACCTAAGGAATAGATGGCACCTATTTGACAGTTTCGATGAGCTGAAAAAGCAAGGGATTACCGTCGAGAGCTTCCCCGGGAGTGACCACTGGCTACCCGGGAATTTAGAGAGATTTCGCTCAGACCCTCTAAGAGTTGAGGAGGGTCTGAGCGATGTTCTACACCCACCAGTGAGGGATATGGCATTCGGAGACCTCGCTGGGCAACGGTACTTTGAAGATCACGCAGCCTGCCAAGACGAATATAGCGCTGATGATGTTGAGTATTGGCAATTTATGGCCGCTTGTGATGAACCAGTGCGAGAGGGACTGGCCGCCTCCGTTGGACTTATGAAGGCGCGTATGAGTCCTGGGTTTCCTTTAATGGTGGATTTGCGGGCCACTGACTCCGTGTTGATAACTGCCTTTTCTAGATGGCTCAAGAATGAGCGCGCAAAACAGCCTGCAAGCACTTCTAGCAAACGCGAGCTACCCGCCTATAACGATTGGGCAGGCTTTGGGCTTCTGCCCTACTTAGACTTGACGCTTTGGGAAGGAGAAACCGGAAACAAATTAACGCTCAACATCATGGCGCAAGCGGTCGGCTATTTCCGTGGTGGCGATAGTTTTCGTAAAACTGTTCCCAGTTTGGCCGCCAAGCTTATGCACAGTTTGAATGAGCTGGAGTGTCTCGGGGTAATTGAGTCCGCAACTCCGGACAAGCCGGAAAAACTCGACAGTTGCGTTTTTCCGGAATAATTGAGACTTCGACTCTCGGCATGGTGCCGATTCTCACTGATGTATTGAATAGCCATCGTCCGCCCCACCACGGGGCCAGCCTAGGAGCAACGACGATGGCCGCAACCGTACAGCAACCCCGCCGCATTCTGCGCTTGCCGCATGTAAAGGCCGCGTCCGGCCTTGGCCGCACGAAAATCTATGACCTGATGAAAGAGGGGCGCTTTCCCAAGGCCCGCCGCATTGCCGGCGCGCATGCTGTTGGCTGGGACTCGCTGGAGGTTGAAGCGTGGGTAGCCGAGCAACTTGGGGAGGTGGCTTAAATGCAAAAAGCCAGCCCCCCAATACATGCAGAAGCCAGCCACTCACAGGGCAATATTAGCAGCACCCGCACCAAGGCACAGAGCAAGATTAGCCGGGTACTGGCGCACCTTTTACACCATGGTCCGCTTAACCGCTTTGAGGCTGAACGCATTGGCGACCATTGCTTACACAGCACCATTAGCAGCTTGGCGCACAGCTACGGCCTGACCTTCACCCGCACCCCGGAAAAGGTGCCGAACCACTGGGGGCAACCCTGCGACGTGATCCGCTACGGCCTGCCAGCTAGCGAACGCCGCCGCGCCCTGCTGGTGCTGGATATGCTGAACCGCAAGGGCAAGAAGGTGGCCGCATGAATACCTTTATCCAGCTTGGCGGCTTCACCCAATACCACTACGTCCAACACCCCGACGCCCCGCGCTACCCCTACGGCGTCTGCGGCCCGTTCGCCACGCAAGCGCAAGCCACCGCCGCCATGGATCGCATAGCGGCCACGTTCCCGGCTACCGCGTTTCATATCGAGCACGCGGGCTTTGCCGGTAACAAGCGCCGGATGCTGACCACTGACCACGCCAAAGCGCGCCAGCGCCTCGAACAACTGAGGGCATAACCCCATGGGAAACCAAACCTGCAAAACAGCGGGTACGCCGAAGGCTTGCCCAAATTCCGCGCGCCGCTACCTGTTCACCCTTGCACCGGCTGGCGCTGATCTAGTGCTGCTGTTCACTCTGGAGGTGCTGCTATGGATTGCGTAATCGCCTTCCGTGACGCCATGCAAGCCGAGTTAGGGCAACTCGATTGGCTGCCCATTGCCGACGGCACTATCAGGCGCTTCCACGTCCCCGGCGATAAGCCCGGCACCCACAACGGCTGGTATTTGGCGTTTGCCGACGCGATACCGTCTGGCTGTTTTGGTAGCTGGAAGGCGGGCACCTCGCACACATGGAGCAGCCGCGAACCGGCCAACACGGTAGAAGCTGAGCACCTGCGCCAGCGTACCGAGCAGGCACGTCGGCAACGGGAGGCCGAGCAGCACCAGCGCCAGCAAGCCGCCGCAGAATACGGCAACCGTATTTGGCGTGACGCCCGCCGCGCCGATCCTGCGCACCCGTACCTGATCGCAAAAGGGGTGCGCCCATACGCCCTGCGCGAGCACGACGGCGTGCTGCTGATACCGCTGGTGCGTGACGGCCAACGGGTGAACCTGCAACGCATCAAGCCGGACGGCAGCAAGCGCTTTCTGTTTGGTGGCATGGTCAAGGGCTGCTATTCGCCGCTTGGGATCATCACCGCCGGCCAACCTCTTTACGTCTGTGAAGGGTATGCAACCGGGGCAACCATCCACGCCGAAACCGGGGCCGCTGTGGCCTGCGCCATGAATGCCGGGAACCTGCTACCCGCTGGCCAGCGACTACAGCGCCAGCACCCCGACGCCGTATTGATCGTGGCCGGTGACGACGACCGCATGACCGACGGCAACCCCGGCAAGACGGCTGCAATCAAAGCCGCCGCTGTTCTTGGCTGTGGGCTGGTGCTGCCCCCATGGTCGGGTGCTGAACCACTGGAGTTGACCGACTTTAACGACCTCGCCAACTGGAGGGCTAAGCAATGAACGCCGCCGAAGAATTAAACCAAGGTTTGCTGTTTTCCGATGGAACACATGGAACACATGGAACAGCCAGTAACGCCGGGGCTTCTAGCTGTTCCACCGAAGAAATGGCACATGGAACACATGGAACAAATACCGTTCCCGCCGCACATCACCCAGAGATTGAACGCCCCACCTTCCGCACCTATGACCACCCAGCCAAAACGCTGGCCGGTACTTATGCGCCGGGTGTGTGGTGGCACGGGGTCAAGGAAGAAAAGGGCAAGGCGGTTAACTATGACAAGCGCATATGCTCGCCTTTGCATGTCGAGGCAGTAACGGCGTGCGAGGGTGCCGACTTTGGCCGCCTGCTGCGCTTCCGCAATACCTTGGGCGATTGGCGCGAGTGGGCCATGCCTATGCATTTGCTCAAAGGCAGCGGTGAGGATTTGCGCGGCGAGTTGCTGAACATGGGCGTTGAAATCGACCCCGACGCCTTCAAGCTGCTAAACCGCTTTATTCAAGGCCAGCACCCCAAGCGCCATGTAATCGCTGCTACGGCTACCGGCTGGCACTCGCCAACCTTGTTCATCATGCCGCGGGAGAACATCGGCAACGGTGACGCCATTTACCAGAGCGAAGCCGCCAACCTGGACGACTTCCGCCAAGCGGGCACCCTTGAAGGGTGGCAGACCGAAATAGGCGCGCGCTGTGAAGGCAACCCGCTGCTGATGCTGGCCGTTTGCGCATCACTGGCCGGGCCGCTGTTGTACCACCTGCAACGCCAGGGGGGTGGCTTCCACATTGTTGGCGACAGTTCCACCGGTAAGAGCAGCGCCATACAGGCAGCCGCATCGGTATGGGGTCACGGCGAGCAGTTCAAACGCACATGGCGCGCGACCGGTAACGGGCTGGAAGGTATCGCCGCGCAACGTAATGACACCCTGCTGGCGCTGGATGAAATAGGTGAGGCTGACCCGCGCGAGATTGGCGCTGTGGTGTATGCCATGGCCAACGGCACCGGCAAGGCTAGGGCAAGCCGTAACGGTGGCGCACGACCAACAAAGCGTTGGCGCGTTGTGCTGTTTTCGTCGGGGGAGCTGGGTCTATCTGCGCACATGGCCGAAGGTGGCAAACGCAGCCGGGCCGGTCAAGAAATCCGCTTAATGGACATTCCCGCACGGCGCACCCATGGCGCTTGGGATCACTTGCACGGCTTACCCGGTGGGCGTGAGTTTTCCGATGCTATCCAGCGCACCAGCGTCACCCACTACGGCCAGGCCGGGCCGGCGTTTATCCGTGCGCTGCTGGCGTCTGGTGAAGTTGACGACTTGCCCGCGGTGCTCGCCTCGCTGTGCGCCAAATACCCAAGCGGGAGCGGCCAAGAAAGCCGTGCCGCTGAACGCTTCGCCTTATTGGGCATGGCCGGCGAGCTGGCTATTGAGTGGGGACTGTTACCGGTTCCTGCTGGTGCCGCTCACGCCGCTATGCTGGAGCTGTTCAGTGTTTGGAGCGGCAACCGAGGCCAAGGCCAAGGCGAAGACGCGACGATCTGCGCCAGCCTGTGCGAGTTCATTACGCGCCATGGTGACGCGCTGTTCTCTGGACTGAGCGCCGCCGCAGTGGTGCGCGACCGTGCCGGGTGGTGGCGCGACGAAGATAACCGCCGTGTGTGGATGTTTACCGCCGAAGGCTTGCGCCGTGCCGTGCCGGGCTTCGACCTGGTACGCATCACGACAGCACTAGACGCCGCCGGGTGGATCACTGAGCGCAATACCGGCCTTTACTCTAAGCGGGTCAGGGTGGACGGGTTCACCCCGCGCCTGTATCACCTCGCGCCGACGGAGGTGTGAGATGGGTAGGCTTTTAGAGCTGGCCAACCGGATAACCGGCGCACCTGTTCCATGTGTTCCATGTACCCAAAACCACATGGAACAGCTACAGCCCGCGCCATTGCTGACTGTTCCACCTGTTCCATGTGTTCCACCCACAAAACACAAAGTCGAGGAACAGGCGCTAAAAGCCGGCCTATCTGAAAAGGCGCTCACGCGACTTTCTGTTTCCACCATTCCTGTGGAACAACCGGTACAGCCGAGAAATTGCACCCCGCACCCAGGCTGGCACCTGAAACCAGCCCTGACACCTGATCGCAATAAGCCGCCAATGGTGGAAGACCACGATCAGCCGCAGCACTTCATTCAAACCGCCGTCACGGCATCACCTGAATGGCTGGCCGCCCGTAACGCTTTCTACAACCACTTAATGCCTTGCCGTGACTGCCATGCGCCTGTTGGGCGGTATTGCCCTGCTGGTGCTGAGCTGCGCCAGCGGTATGACGCGACAGAAATTGAACCCACCTTATTAAAACCAGAGACCAAGGAGCGCGCGCAATGAATAACCTATTCGCTATCGACAAAGAGGGGCTAGAGGAGATTATTCAAATGGTCCGCGCCGTGGCTGCTTATATCGACCGGGAGCCGGACAAAGCCCGCGCTAACGAGCTGCGAGAAATCTTTGATTATGCTGGTGAGATATTGGCCGACGTTGAACGCAGCCCAATAATCATGGTGCGCGACTTGGCCGCCGTTCACCCAGCCTCGCCAATCACGCAATGACCACCCAAAACTGGGGAGCCATAACAATGAAGCCAGAGCGCGCTTGCACACCAAAACAGGAAACCTTCTGTCTGGCGTACATCGAAACCGGCAACGCTTGCGAGGCATACCGCCGCGCCTATGACTGCAAATCAATGGGTGCGGCTACGGTGAGGCGAGAGGCTGCAAGGCTGCTGGATAACCCCACCATCACCACAACACTAACGGCATTGCGTGCGCCCGCCATAGAGGCCGCACAGGTGACGCTTGCCGGTCATCTAAGCGACTTGGCCGACCTAAGAGACAAGGCCGCCGACGCCGGGCTATACAGCGCCGCTATCAGTGCTGAGATTGCACGCGGCAAGGCGGCTGGCGTCCACGTCGAGAAATCAGAGCGGGCACTTGCCGGATCAATCCAGACAATCACCCGCATTGAATTAGTGTCGCTGGAGTAACAGCAGCAAGCGATAGACCGCAATCTGTTGAACACTTAAGCCCTGCCTAATAGCTGGGCTTTTGGCCGATTACTGTCTGCTACCTCACTAATTCTTCACGCAAAACCAGCAATTCCTGCGGGGCCTGAATAAGCAGTTTTATTCCACCGTTGTGCGGGCCAAAAAATACAACCCAAATGCCCTCACGCTTCAGGCTCAATAGTGCTGCTTGCGGATCAGCCCATGGCTGTATCGTTATACATATCGCTTCATCGACTTTTCGGGTGAGAGCGAGAAACCCCTCGCGCAGATGATCGTCATAATGTTTCTTCGGCGTCAGTCCTGCTGGGGCATGAAAGCCGATACGTGCGTTGCTAGCTTTAGCTTTTATGGTGTTGATGCGTATTCCAGTGCCGGCCATTCGCTTAGCCAATTCAAGGCAGTCTGCATCCTCAGCAAGGGTGATGCTGACGGACTGGCCTGACGAGAAGTTCTTTACGAGATATCCCATGTAACGCTTCCTTGCGTAGCGAAAGATTTGGAGTCTATTGGCTCACAAATCTAGCTGGTTTATCCGCAGTATCAATAAAGGTACTCCGACCCCCCCTTCCCATTGAGTGTAATTGCAGTCTCACAGCCGAACTATGTACGGGCGCAATCCTGCGCCGTGCGCTTACGGTTCCTATTCTGCCTGCAAGCCCACCACTGCAAAGCCCGGCCAGCAATGCAAGCCGGAAGCGGTTGCTGTATTGAAGCCAGCAACAGTACGCGTTCTGTGCCTTGCAGGCTGATAACTAAACAACAACCAACCGCCGCAAAAAGCTCACATGACGCGAAAGGCCGGGGCACCAATTACCCGCAACAGGGGTACGCCGTGGAGAACCTAGCGCATGGGGGGAGGGGTGGATCGAAAGCGACAGCGGCCCAGCACTCGAACGAATGGGGGAACCTTCCACACATTAACCGCAACAATTTTTGGTACACCGGGAGGGGTGGGTTGAAAGGGACAGCGGCCCAGTACTCGAACGAATGAGGGTGCCGATCTTTCATTAAACCGTAGAGTTTTGGTACATCGGCAGGGGGTGGGTAAAAAGTCAGGACGGCACCCGGAACGGAACGACGGGGGGAACCTTTTTCTTACGTCCGCAAAATTCGTGTTTTGGGATTGGCCTACCGCGTCCGGTCTCTGGCTGAGCGAGGCGACTACGGGCCTAAATAAAGCTGACAATAACTAACATCCAGCCTGGTCGCTCTGCGCGATTGCTACCTAACAAAACCTTACATTCAGCCCGCTAACGCTGAGTTTCGGGACCAGTACGCGCGCGTGCGCGAGGCGCTGAGTCTGCTAGGCACTCAAGCACGTCGCTCACTATTTCGGCTGGTATGTATTGAAGTACACCTTGGCTAACGCCTGACCTTTTGCGAGTTGGTCAGGAGTTAGCTTATTGGCAGCAATATCTCGGCCTTTGACTGCGTCCGCATAACCATTCGCGGCAGCAACTGAAAACCACGCATAGGCTTCCTTGTTGTCCTGAGGCACGCCTTGGCCATTGCCGTACATAATCCCAAGATTCGACTGCGCGCCGGCATTGCCCTGCTCTGCGGCGAGGCGGTACCACTTAACCGCTTCCTTGTAGTCCTGAGGCACGCCTTGGCCGTCGTAGTACCTCAGCCCGAGATTCACCTGCGCGCTGGCATTGCCCTGCTCTGCGGCGAGGCGGTACCACTTAACCGCTTCCTTGTAGTCCTGAGGCACGCCTTGGCCGTTGCCGTACATGTACCCGAGATTGGACTGCGCGCTGGCATCGCCCTGCTCTGCGGCGAGGTGGTACCACTTAACCGCTTCCTTGTAGTCCTGCGTTACGCCTTCGCCGTTGCTGTACATAATCCCAAGATTGAATTGCGCGCCGGCATTGCCCTGCTCTGCGGCGAGGTGGTACCACTTAACCGCTTCCTTATAATCCTGCGCCACTCCATAGCCGTTGCTGTAAGCATATCCAAGATCGTATTGCGCCGAAGTCTCGCCCTGCTCTGCGGCGAGGCGGTACCACTTAACCGCTTCCTTGTAGTCCTGAGGCACGCCTTGGCCGTTGCCGTACATGTACCCGAGATTGGACTGCGCGAGGGCATTGCCCTGCTCTGCAAGTGGCTGCCATTCAGACAAAGCGGTTTTGAAATCGCCCTTATCATAAGCCGCAAAACCTTCAGCGAAACCAGCATAGGCATTACTCAGGTAGGCTGTGATTGCCAGGGCAACCAGCGAGTGACGTAGCGACATGGGCGAACAATCCTTGTTGGAATATGCACGGAAGTGCTTTGAATAATGCGCGTGCTACTCAAAAAGTTCACTGTTGTAAACTTTTACAGTGACCAGTTGAGCGAGGAAGCATTGTTCATCTATCGCCGCAACAGAACGTTCCGCGCGCGCGAGGCTGACGAATTAGACAATCAATCAAGTCTGACGCTGATCTGGCGTGAGAGGGAGGGGGGGGGAGGTAAAAACTAGGCGCTCAAGGTATGCCCGAACGACGGGGGGAACCTTTTTCTTACGTCCCCAAAATTCGTGTTTTGAAAATAAGTTGTTTAACGCGGACTGGTTATGTGGGGATAGGTGTGGGGATAAGGCGCTATGGAAAAATAAAAGCTAATAAATACAAGAACCTATAAACTTAAAAACCCGCTCAGTGAGCGGGTTTTTTGTTAGCTGGGAAAGCGGGTTTAAACCAGTTTTTCCAACTCAGGTACAGCATCAAACAGATCAGCAACCAGGCCATAGTCAGCTACCGAGAAAATCGGTGCTTCTTCGTCCTTGTTGATCGCAACGATCACTTTGGAGTCTTTCATACCTGCCAAATGCTGAATCGCGCCGGAAATACCGACGGCGATGTACAGCTGCGGCGCGACGATCTTGCCAGTCTGACCGACCTGCATATCGTTCGGTACGAAACCTGCGTCAACTGCGGCGCGGGAAGCACCTACAGCAGCGCCCAGCTTGTCAGCCAGCGCGTAAAGGTGCTTGAAGTTGTCACCGTTCTGCATGCCGCGGCCGCCGGAAACGACGATCTTGGCAGCAGTCAGTTCAGGACGGTCGGATTTGGCCAGCTCTTCACCGACGAAAGACGATTTGCCTGCATCCGCTGCACCGCTAACGGCTTCAACAGCAGCACTACCGCCTTCAGCGGCAACCGGATCGAAACCGGTGGCGCGAACGGTGATGACTTTAACGGCGGCGGACGATTGCACAGTGGCGATGGCGTTACCGGCATAGATCGGACGCTTGAAGGTATCAGCGCTTTCAACCGCGATGATTTCCGAGATCTGATCAACGTCCAGTGCAGCGGCAACGCGCGGCAGAATGTTCTTACCATTGCTGGTAGCAGCAGCCAGGATGTGGCTGTAACCCTTGCCCAGCTCGGCAACCAGCGGCGCAACGTTTTCCGGCAACTGATGCGCGAAAGCAGCGTCGTCAGCAACCAGCACCTTGGCCACGCCAGCAATTTTTGCGGCGGCTTCGGCAGCGGCGCCGCAAGCGGCACCCGCAACCAGCACGTGGATGTCACCACCGATCTTCACTGCGGCTGCAACTGTGTTCAGCGTGGCAGGAGCCAAGGCGGCATTGGTGTGTTCAGCGATAACCAGGATAGTCATTTAGATTACCTTCGCCTCGTTCTTCAGTTTCTCGACCAGTTCAGCCACAGACTTGACCTTGATGCCGGCGCTGCGGGTAGCAGGCGCTTCGACTTTCAGGGTCTTCACGGTGGAAACGGTAGAAACGCCCAAGTCAGCCGGGGTTACAGTTTCCAACGGCTTCTTCTTGGCCTTCATGATGTTCGGCAGCGACGCATAGCGCGGCTCGTTCAGTCGCAGGTCAGTGGTCACGATAGCCGGTAGGCTCAACGCAACGGTCTGCAGACCGCCGTCGATTTCACGGGTTACATTGACCTTGTCGCCCGCCACTTCCACTTTGGAAGCGAAGGTGCCTTGAGCGAAACCAGTCAGCGCGCCCAGCATTTGGCCGGTCTGGTTGTTATCGCTGTCGATGGCCTGCTTGCCGAGGATCACCAGCTGCGGCTGCTCTTTATCAACAACCGCTTTCAGCAGTTTGGCAACCGCCAGGGAATTCAGCTCATCGGCCGATTCAACCAGAATGGCACGGTCAGCACCCAGCGCCAGTGCGGTACGCAGCTGCTCTTGAGCAGTTGTCGGGCCGATGGTTACAACAACGATTTCGCTCGCAACACCCTTCTCTTTCAGGCGTACAGCTTCTTCCACGGCGATTTCGCAGAAAGGGTTCATCGACATCTTGACGTTCGCAAGATCAACGCCGCTGTTGTCCGCTTTGACGCGAACTTTGACGTTGTAGTCGACCACTCGTTTGACAGCTACAAGAACCTTCATGGATTCCTCGTTACTCTCCGGTGAATAAGAATGTCGCCAGAAGCGAACATGGCGGGAACTGCAGACCGGCCGGAACCGGGAGTCAACCAATAACGGCAGACACAAAACCGTTCGTATCTTGAACGCACGACTTAGGCGGGTCAATACAACGAAGCAGCCAATCGCAAGCGATGTAGTAAGATTCTAACAGCCCTACAGGAAATTCAAACAAACGTTTGTATTGGAGCATCGGGAGGCTGCGGATATAATGCGCCAGCATCGCTCATGGAACGAGCTCGATCGCCAAATAAAATTAGAGAGCCTTGAGTAGGAGAAAGCCTGTGGAACGCGAATTTATGGAATTCGACGTCGTCATCGTCGGCGCCGGCCCTGCTGGTTTGTCCGCCGCCTGCCGACTGAAGCAGAAAGCAGCCGAAGCCGGCAAAGAAATTAGCGTCTGCGTGGTCGAAAAAGGCTCCGAAGTCGGCGCGCACATTCTTTCCGGTGCCGTATTTGAGCCCCGCGCATTGAATGAGTTATTCCCAGACTGGAAAGAGCTGGGCGCCCCGCTGAACACCCCGGTCAAGCGTGATGATATCTACGTGCTGACCAGCGCAGACAAGTCCACTCGCGTGCCTGACTTGTTTGTACCCAAGACCATGCACAACCATGGCAACTACATTATTTCTCTTGGTAACTTCTGCCGCTGGCTGGCTCAACAGGCGGAAAACCTCGGCGTTGAAATCTATCCAGGCTTTGCCGCCCAAGAAGCGCTGATCGACGAAAACGGTTCGGTCTACGGCATCTTGACCGGTGACCTTGGCGTTGACCGCGAAGGCAACCCCAAAGAGGGTTACTACACCCCGGGCATGGAACTGCGCGCCAAGTACACCTTGTTTGCTGAAGGCTGCCGTGGCCATATCGGCAAGCAGCTAATCAAAAAATTCAACCTCGATTCTGAAGCTGATGCTCAGCATTACGGCATCGGCCTCAAAGAAATCTGGGACATCGATCCAGCCAAACACGAGCAGGGTCTGGTCGTTCACACGGCCGGCTGGCCGCTGGATATTACTGCTAGCGAAAACACCGGCGGTTCATTCCTCTATCACTTGGAAAACAATCAAGTGGTCGTGGGCCTGATCGTTGATCTGTCTTACAGCAATCCACACCTGTCACCGTTCGATGAGTTTCAGCGCTACAAGCATCACCCAGTAGTTGCTCAGTACCTGGAAGGCGGTAAGCGCGTTGCTTACGGCGCCCGCGCCATCGCTAAGGGCGGCCTCAACTCGCTGCCAAAAATGGTCTTCAACGGCGGCGCACTGATTGGTTGCGATCTCGGCACCCTTAACTTCGCCAAGATCAAAGGCAGCCACACCGCGATGAAGTCAGGCATGCTCGCCGCTGACGCCGTGGCCGATGCGCTGTTTGCTGGCAGTGAAGGTGGCGACCAGCTGACCGGCTACGTTGATGGCTTTAAGGCCAGCTGGTTGTATGACGAACTGTTCAGCAGCCGCAATTTCGGCCCGGCAATTCACAAGTTCGGCCCGCTGCTTGGTGGTGGTTTCAACTGGGTGGATCAAAACATTTTTAGCGGCAAGATCCCCTTCACCTTGCATGACACCAAGCCGGACTATGCCTGCTTAAAGCTTGCTGCAGACGCGCCGAAGATCAGCTACCCGAAACCAGATGGCAAGCTCAGCTTCGACAAACTCAGCTCAGTATTCCTCTCCAACACTAACCATGAAGAGGAACAACCCTGCCACCTGATGCTTACTGACCCGAGCATTCCGCTGAGCAAAAACCTGCCGATGTATGACGAGCCGGCGCAGCGCTACTGCCCAGCTGGCGTTTATGAAATCGTCACGCAGGAAGACGGCGAGAAGAAGTTCCAGATCAACGCGCAGAACTGCGTGCACTGCAAAACCTGTGACATCAAGGACCCCGCCCAGAACATCAACTGGGTGGCCCCTGAAGGCACAGGCGGGCCTAACTACCCCAACATGTAAGGCACTAAAAAGGCTCCCTCGGGAGCCTTTTTTATGTGGACTTAAAAGCACACGAACAGTCAGTCTGGCTGCGGACCAATCGGGAAAAATTCACCACTGCTCCACACACCCAGCCACGCTTTACCGTCAATTTCCCGCACAACCGCCAGCTCGACCAATTGGTAGAACACATTGCGGTGCACCAGCGCCTCCAGATTGGTTCGCACAAGCAGGTAAGGCGCAGGCTCCTCAGTCAGCGCGTCCAACTCGACCCGCAACGGGTGCTCGCTACCTGCCACCACCTCATCTTCGACATTGGTGATAAAGCGCAGCACCTGCGCCTCACCCGCACCTTCAACCTGCAGGCTGACTGCCACAAAAGGCGCGTCATCAACCTGAATGCCGACCATTTCCACCGGCGTTACCAGCACATACTTATCGCCGTCGCGACGAATAATGGTGGAGAACAGCTTCACCATCGGCTTACGACCAATCGGTGTGCCCATGTAATACCAGGTGCCATCACGGGCGATGCGCATGTCGATATCGCCACAGAAATCCGGGTTCCACAGATGCACTGGCGGTGGCGCTTTGCCCTCACCTTTAGGTATTTGCGCCAGCAGATTGCCGGCCTTATCTGTGTCAGTCATCAGCCCCTCCTCAACGCCCCAAACCCAACAAACGCCGCGCATAATCCTGCAGCGCTGGACCGATAAGATCCTCAGGCTTGGCATCATAAAGCGTCAGCAAGCCTCCACGGCCGCGAATACGTGCAGTATCGACCAAATAACGCGTATTGGTTTCGATCAGCATCAACTGAATCACACCGCGATCGGTGCCCAACCGATCCACTGCTTCTTGGTCTTCCCATTCTTCAATGGTACCGATGCGGTCGTCGGCATAGGCAAAGCGGCTATAGAGCAGATAGTGCGCGCCGGCTTCACGCGCCTCGGCAAGTGACTCTTCAAGGCCGAGCGGGGCCTTAGCGCGGCGCACCATGGGGAAGTACTCAATGAAGCCTTTGTAAGCTTCCTCGGCTACCACGTTGGGCCGTGGATAAGCGCCACCTGGCGGTACGAAATGGCCCTGGGCAATATAGATAAACGAGTCTGCCTGCAAGCGCCAAGAGCTGGCACGACGGGTCTGGCTGTGGTCGAGCACTCCGACATCACGCAGCTGATAAATCGCGCTATCGGCCAGATCACTGACCTTCATGCAACCGCCCAGCAGCAACACCCCAACTATTAACAACAGGCTACGCATCGTATTTCTCCTGCAACCAGCGACGGAAAACCGGCAGATGGAGCCTAGATGCAGGTTTCACGCCAGCCACATTGCTTACAGTCCGCGCTGCCACTCCTGGCGCAGATGCGCCTGTTGCGGCGCCTCAATGGCTTGGCGCACCTGCGCCAACAAGCGCTGCTTATCGGCACCCAACGTGCCCTTGAGCACCAGGTAATTGGACGCGTGATCACTGCGAAAGACCGTATCGCGCAACTCAAGGCCTTGCAACAAGCGCTCTACCTCGACAAACAACTGCTGTTGGTTGAGCGCCTGGAAATCAGCGAAGCCTCGGCGAAAACGTGCCTCGCCCTGGGGAAAACTCACCACCAGGGTCGAGAGAAACTCTGGTTGAGTCTCGCTCATCAAGCGCGCCGAATTATCAGCATGCTGCTCACTCAACACCGTACCGCCTAAACCGTTGAGGATCATCACTGAACGAGCGATGCCAGCCTGGCCGAGCTTATCCAATGCACTTAGGCTGGACGCATAGGTCTCGCCTTTGTTCACAAGCGCCAGTACCTCGTCATCGCCCGACTCACAGCCGACATACGCCATACCCAACCCCGCATCGGACAGCTCTTTGAGCTCGTCGACCGATTTCTTGCGCAGGTTGCGCGGTAAGCAATAGCTAGACACCCGGGTGACGCTGGGCATGTGCTCACGAATAGCGGTAAGGATGGTCAGCAAGCGTCGCGTCGGCATCACCAGCGCATCACCGTCAGCCAGGAATACCCGCTGCACGATCATCCGCTCGCCAGTCAGGCGAATCTCTTCAAGCACCTGCGCCTCATCGCGGGCACGGAATTTCTTCTGCTCCTGGGTATACATTTCACAGAACGTACAGTTGTTCCAAGAGCAGCCATTGGTCACGGGCAGGATAAGTGAATGGGCTTCGCTGGGCGGCCGGAATACCGGTTCGATGTAGCTGATGGGGAAATCTTGCATGCTCTTCACTCACCGCAGACGGCAGTCTCAGCCGCCAATAATCTTCATCACAGTGGCACCGCCGGAAAACGCCACATCTTGTTTGTCACCCAAGGCTTTGACTAACAGGCCCTGTAAGGCAGGCAACGCCTGATGCCGAGGCTTATCGAGCAGATCGCCGACATAGTGGCGATTACTCGACGACAGACACCCATGCAGCCATCCCGTCGAAGACAAGCGCAGCCGCGAGCAGGTGCGGCAGAACGGCACGCTCTCATTGGCGATCACGCCAAAAAAACCCAACCCTGGAATCTCATAGCGCAGCGCCGTGGCATCCACAGGGGCAGCCGCCTGAGTAAAGGCATAGCGCTCGGCTATCATCGCCAGCAACTCGGGCATCCCAACAAACTGACGCTGAAAGCCGTTGCCGTCGCGCGCCAGATGGCCCATGCGCATCAACTCGATAAAACGCAGCTCAAAGCCATTGGCCAGGCAGTACTCAAGCATTGGCACGACTTGGTCGAGGTTCTGGTCGCGTAACGGCACCATATTGACCTTGATATGCAGCCCCGCAGCCCTAGCCTGCTGCAAACCTTCGAGCACAGTGGCCAAATCACCGCCACGAGCAATACTGCGGAATGCCTCAGCATTCAGAGTATCTAAGGAAATATTCAAGCGGCGGATGCCGCACTCAAGCAGCAACGGCAGCTTACGCGTCAGCAACTGAGCATTACTGGTCAGGCTGATATCAGCTAAGCCTAATTGGCTGACACCGCGCAGAAAGGCTTCCAACTTGGGGCTAACCAGCGGCTCTCCACCGGTAATGCGTACGCGCTCAATACCTGCGGCTTCGATCAGATAAGCCACGCCACGCAGCATGGCATCTGCCGAGAGTTCATCTTGCGCGGCCACCAAGCGCTTGCCGTTAGGCACGCAGTAGGTGCAGGCATAGTTACAGGCGGCGGTAAGACTGACACGCAAGTTACGAAAGCGCCGGCCCTGACGGTCAACGATCATGTACGACTCCAATAAAGGTAGGCACCGAGTATAGAGTCGCTGCCAGCGCAGCTGAGCGCTTATCTACGCGCTGAATGCCTCAGCTATTCGGCGTATCGCCTTCACGCTTGCGCTTGTTGCCCATGCGTACGCCGATATCCATGAGGAACTGGAAGAAGCCTTCCTGATCTTCCAGCACATTGCTCCAGAACGGCGAGTGATAAAGCGCCACAGCACCGTGAACCAACGCCCAAGCAGCACAGTAGTGGAAATACGGCGGCACATCTTCCAGCTTGCCCTCGGAGATACGGCCCTTGATCAGCAGTGTCAGGCGCTCGAAATTGGAGGCACGGATCTTGTGCAACTGCTCGACCATCTCCGGAACCTGATTGCCCTTGACCACTTTTTCTTCCAGGCGATCGAACAGGCGATAGCGCTGCGGGTCACGCATCCGGAACTCAAAGTAGGCACGCGACAAGGCTTCCTTATCGCGGTCGACGTCAGCCGAATGCAGCAATTCATTCAAGTCCCGCTCGTAATCGAGCATCAGGCGCAGGTAGATCTCGGCCTTGGACTTGAAGTGCTTATAGATGGTGCCTTTACCGATACCAACCGTGTCGGCAATCATCTCCACAGTCACGCTGTCTTCACCCTGCTCAAGGAAAAGCTTCAGTGCTGTGTCGAGAATTTCCTGTTCGCGGCGGCGAAACTCACGGACCTTGCGGGGTTCTTTATGCATAAAAGGACTAGAGGGTCAAAAAAACGAAGGCGCGTATTATGCCTAACTAACGGCAAATTGCACGGATCATCCGACCATGTACGCAGTTCATGACGAGTTCCCACAACTTCTCGGCCTTCGCTATTTGAACCACGCCGCCGTCTCCCCGTGGCCACAGCGGGCCGTCGATGCGGTCAACCGTTTCGCCATCGAGAACGCCAGAACCGGCGCCCGCGACTACTCGACGTGGCTGCAGGTTGAGCAACGTCTACGTGAGCGTTTACAGCGCCTGCTTAACGCGCCGACCTGCGCGGATATCGCCCTGGTAAAAAACACCTCAGAGGCGCTGTCATTTGTCGCCTTCGGCTTGGATTGGCGAGCCGGCGACCAGGTAATCATCAGCGACGAGGAGTTCCCCTCCAACCGGATTGTCTGGGAGGCGCTAGCCCCCAAAGGCGTCGAGGTGGTGCAAGTCAACCTCCATAGCGGCGATGCAGAAGCGGCCTTACTCGCGGCCTGCAGGCCACGCACGCGACTGATGGCGATTAGTGCCGTGCAGTACGCCAGCGGCCTGCGCCTGGATCTGCCACACCTAGGCCACGGCTGCCAAGCGCGTGGCGTGCTGTTGTGTGTCGATGCCATCCAGCAACTCGGCGCCCTGCCCTTCGACGTACAAGCCAGCCAGTGCGCCTTTGCCATGGCCGATGGCCATAAGTGGCTGCTCGGCCCAGAGGGCCTCGGGGTGTTCTATTGCCGTAGCGACCTGCGCGCACAGCTGAAACTGCATGAATACGGCTGGCATATGCTCGAACATGCCGGCGACTACCAGCGCCGCGACTGGGAGCCGGCGCACAGCGCTCGACGCTTTGAATGCGGCAGCCCAAACATGCTCGGCACCATGGCACTTGAAGCCAGTCTGTCGCTACTGGAAGACGTGGGCATGCCGCAGGTCGAGCAAGCCTTGCAGGAACGCATGCAATGGTTGATCGATGGCCTGCAAAAGTGCTCAGGCATTAGGCTTCACAGCCCCTTGGCGCGCTTGCAGCGCGCCGGCATTCTGAACTTCAGTCTTGATGGTTGGGCGCAGCCGGCCTTATTCGAGCGCTTGAAACAGCAGCAGGTGATCTGCGCACAACGCGGTGCTGGTGTCCGCTTGTCACCACACTTCTACACTAAACCGTACGTAATCGAGGAAACGCTGCAACTGCTGCAGCAGCTGGCCATTGGTTGAGCGCTCAACAGCACGGCCTGTATTCCAAATACGTTTAAGAATGACGGCAAACGGCCTGGACGATCAGCGATCTTCATCAATACTCATGTGTACTGGTGTGTGACGTACCCCCCAAGCGTCCCGCCAGGCAAGGTACCGTGGACCGCGTGCCTTGATTTACTCCTAATGGTCTTAACCCGGCTCCCCCCCAGAGTCCGGGTTTTTTTTGCCTGTCATATAGATGGGTCCGCTTTAAGCTTGGCGTTACGGGAGGGAAGATTGCGCAAAGCAGTTTCGCTTCAGACACTGGCGCTCTCAGCGCACACGCGCCAGAGGGAACAGGCGCTTGAAGTTTGCCGTGGTCTGCTCGGCCAGCTGTTCGCAGCTGACGCCGCGTAGCACCGCCAAGTATTCAGCGACATCACGCACATACTCGGGCAGGTTCGGTTTGCCACGGTGCGGGATCGGCGCCAGATAAGGCGCATCGGTTTCCACCAACAACCGATCGGCAGGCACTTGCCGTGCGACTTCACGCAACGCCTCAGCATTGCGGAAGGTGACGATACCCGACAGCGAGATGTAGAAGCCGAGATCCAAGGCCGTCTTGGCCATCTCCCAGTCTTCGGTAAAGCAATGCAGCACACCGGCTTGCGGCAGCGCGGCTTCACGCAGCAACGTTAGAGTATCCGCTCGCGCCTCACGGGTATGCACAATCACTGGTTTACCAGTAATACGCGCCGCATCTAGATGCAGGCGGAATGACGCCTGCTGCTGCGCAGCGGACTCCGGCTCATAGTGATAATCCAGCCCGGTCTCGCCAATGGCCACGACCAGCGGGTGGTTCAACTCACCAAGCAGCCAGTCCAGCGCCGGAGCCGCACCGGGCTCAAGATCCAATGGGTGCACACCGACCGAGCAATCAACATCGCTGTAACGCTCAGCCAGGCCCTTGACCGCTGCAGCATTGTCAGCACTGACGCCGATACAGAGAAAATGACCCACGCCGCGCGCACGTGCAGCATCCAGCGCCGCATCCAGTGAACCGTTATGGGCGGCTAAATCGAGGCGATCAAGGTGGCAGTGGGAATCAACTAGCATGGGGAACAATCACTTGAGAATCGGTGCCGCTAAATACGGCACGGGGGTGGTACGGAGGAGAGAACACTTACATGGTGTGCGTCGGACGATCCGAAGTCAGCGCGCCGGCCAGGTAGGTTTCAATCTTGTTGCGCGCGGTGTTGTCGCCGTCATTGAACTGCACGCCGACACCTGCGGCACGGTTGCCCTGGGCACCTTTAGGGGTGATCCAAACCACCTTGCCGGCGACCGGAATTTTTTCTGGCTCATCCATCAGATTGAGCAACATGAACACTTCATCGCCGAGCTTGTAGCTCTTATTCGTCGGAATAAACAGGCCGCCGTTCTTGATAAAGGGCATATAAGCAGCATAAAGCACGGATTTGTCTTTGATTGTTAACGACAAAATTCCGTTACGCGGGCCCAAGTTAGGAGGCAGACTCATGCGGCATTCCTGATTTTATTCACTTAATGGCCGATTCTAGCCCGGTCCGGGCAGGCTTGCCCACTGCACCAGTAAGGCTTCGAGAAGCAAGACACGGTTAAGGTTAGCCTTGCCGATAACTTTTTGACGCTGCGCCAGCACCCAATCCTGCATGTTCAGTACTTTCGGCTGCGCAGCTTTCTCTGCCAGGTACTGCACCACCTTACGCATATCGGCCTGCCCCAGACCGCTTTCATCACGAGTGAGTTGGTAGCGCAGCATCAACTGTGACCACTGACAGAACCAATCGAACAACAACTGCAGGGATACTGCATTCCAGCTTTCGGCCAGCTGGCTGGGTGATATCTGCTGTTTGAGTAGCTTCTTGACGCCATCCACCACCTGAGCACGCTGAGCGATCACGCCCTGCCCATGCATCTTGACCGCCACTAGCGGCGAGCCAGCTGCGAGGAACATCAACTCGTGATGCTCCTCTGCACTGCAATCGGGCAAGGCCTGTTGCAACCACGCCAAACTCATCGCTTCACTCGGCAGTGGACAGGCCTGCTGTACGCAGCGGCTTTTCACCGTAGGCAGAAGACGACTGGGTTGATGGCTGATCAACAGCAGCACGGTGTTGCCGGAGGGTTCTTCGAGGCTTTTTAGCAACGCGTTAGCCGCATTAATGTTCATCGACTCAGCCGGCTCGACCAACACCACCTTGCGTCCCGCCAACTGTGCGGTCTGCACGACAAAGCTGACCAGCTCACGTACCTGATCAACCTTGATCGCTTTGTCCGCCTCTTCCGGCTCCAAAATATAGTTATCCGGATGGGTGCCGGCCGCCAGCAGGTGGCAAGACTTGCACTGACCACAGGCATTCAGCCCTCGGGGTTGCTGGCACAGCAAACGCGCCATCAAGCGCTCAGCCAGTGCGCGCTTACCGATACCCGCCGGACCATGCAACAGATACGCATGGGCATGCTGGCTTCGCCCAGCCAATTGCTGCCAAAGTGCGTCTTGCCAGGGGTAGGCATCAGCCACGCTGCAGCTCCAGCAACTGCGGCAATAGCTTGTCCAGCGCGAGCTGTACGTCACCCAAGGATTGCGCAGCATCGAGAATGCGATAGCGTTGCGGTTGCTCTGCAGCGCGACGCAGGTAGGTATGACGCACAGCATCAAAAAACTGCCGGCCTTCCTGTTCGAAACGATCCAACCTGCCACGTGCTGCTGCGCGGGCCAGGCCCACTTCAATCGGTAAATCAAATATCAGGGTCAAGTCGGGGCGTAACGAACCCTGTACAAACTCTTCCAATAAAGCGATACGCGTTTCAGACAGGCCGCGGCCGCCGCCTTGGTAGGCATAGGTCGCATCAGTAAAGCGATCACAGAGCACCACACAACCACGCGCCAAGGCTGGACGAATGACCTGCGCCAGGTGCTGGGCACGCGCCGCAAATACCAATAGCAACTCGGTATCAGCAGCCATCGGCTCTTCACTGGGCGCCAGCAGCAGCTCGCGCACGCGCTCGGCCAACGGAGTACCACCCGGCTCACGGGTCAGCAGCACATCAATACCCTGCTCACGTAAACGCTCAGCGAGGTAGTCACGATTGGTGCTTTTACCGGCACCCTCTGGGCCTTCAAGGGTGATAAACAAACCGCTCACAGGCTGTCCTTACTGATTATTAGATGTTGCTGGGGCTGGGCTCGAACGATAGTCCGCACGGCGCTTGAGTTGATACGCACGCACGGCTCGGTTGTGTTGCTCAAGGCTATTGGAAAACACATGACTGCCATCGCCCCGCGCAACAAAATACAGACTACTGCCCGCAACAGGATTCAGCGCGGCATGAATCGCCTCACGCCCGACCAGTGCGATCGGCGTCGGCGGCATGCCGTCGATGGTGTAGGTGTTGTAGGCCGTGGGCTGACGAAGATCGTTACGGGTGATGCGGCCATTGTAACGCTCACCCATACCATAGATGACGGTCGGATCAGTCTGCAGGCGCATACCGATACGCAAACGCCGGACAAACACCCCGGCAATTTCGCCGCGCTCTTGCGGGACACCGGTTTCCTTCTCGATCATCGAGGCCATGATCAGCGCGTCGTAAGGTTCTTTATAGGGCAAATCCTTGGCGCGCTGCGCCCACTCTTCAGCTAGCACTTGCTCCAGCCGCACATGCGCCTGTTTAAGCAACTCAAGGTCACTCATGCCGCGCACAAAACTGTAGGTGTCAGGAAAGAAACGGCCTTCTGGATTAAGACCCGGCAGGCCAAGCTTCTTCATCAACTCGGCATCGCTCAGCTCACCCAGGGTTAACTCAAGACGTTTCTCGCGTGCCAGTGCCGCACGCACCTGACGGAAATTCCAGCCCTCAACCAGCGTCAAGCTGTACTGCAACACCTCACCGCGACGCCATAGATCGAGCATATCGCTAGCCGTAGCACCAGGGACTAGGCGGTATTCGCCACTGTGCAAGGGTTGATTGCGCAGGTTAAAGCGCCAGTAGAGGCGCAACCAGAAGGCCTGATCAAGGACGCCATCCGCCTCAAGACGATTGAGAACACCACCAGGAGTCGCGCCATTAGGCACGTCAACGAGGTACTCATCAGTAAGCTTCAAGGGCTGCTGCAACGCGGTGTGCTGCTGCCAGGCAGCAAAAGCAACCAGCAAGCCAGCTAACAACACGCTGCCTTCCAGCAGCAGCAAAAATTTACGTATCACGAATCAGCAGTCCAGTAGATTGCGGGCAATGGCCTGCAGTTTACGGGTGAGCGGGCCGACCGGCCAGTTGTGCGCAAGTAAAGCGCGCGCGGGCCAGACACCATAGACACTGTTGCACAGCATCACCTCGTCTGCGGCTAACAACTCGGCCTGGCTGATATCACGCACCTGACATGCAATACCCAATGCCGCCGCCTGAGCTAACAACTCCCCACGCATCACGCCAGCAACGCCGCAGCGCGCTAGATCGGCAGTAATCAGTACGCCCGCGCGGACCATAAACAGATTGCTGTATACGCCCTCAATCACCCGGCCACTGGTATCGAGCATCACCCCTTCCGCATGATCCGCGTCATGCCACTCGCTACGCGCCAGCACTTGCTCAAGTCGATTGAGATGCTTCAAACCCGCCAGCAAAGGCTGCTCGGCCAGTCGCGTGACGCAGGGGAAAAGACGCACGCCCTGTTCGGCATAGGCAGCTGGGTAAGCGGGCTTAGCGCTCGCCTGCAAAATCAACCGAGGCTTTGCAGGCTGCGTCACTGCATAGCCGCGCAGCCCCTCGCCCCGCGTAAGTATCAGCTTGACCACACCTTCACCCAGCTGCTGGCTAAACGCCAACACCTGGGCGCGAACAACGGGAAGTTCGACAGGAATTTTCAGCTGCACACAGCCTTGAGCCAAACGCGCCAAATGCCGCTCCAGCAAGGTCGGTTGCCCGGCACTGACGGCAATGGTTTCAAACAGCCCATCACCGTAGGCCAAGCCACGGTCCTTGACGGACAGCAACTCGGCCGGCTGACCGTCCACCCAGCTCAGCATTAACCGGCGAACCGACGGAACACCAGCGAACCATTGGTGCCGCCAAAGCCAAAGGAGTTGGACAACACCACATCCAGTGCCATGGCCTTGGCTTGATGCGCGACAAAGTCGAGGTCGCAACCGTCGTCTGGGTTTTCCAGATTGATGGTGGGCGGGGCCACCTGATCACGCAGTGCGAGAATGCTGAAGATCGCCTCCACCGCACCGGCAGCACCAAGCAAGTGACCTGTCATGGACTTTGTCGAACTGACCGCTAGCTTGTAGGCATGCTCACCAAACACCGACTTTACGGCCGCCACTTCAGCCTTATCCCCCGCCGAAGTTGAGGTGCCGTGGGCGTTGATGTATTGCACCTGCTCAGGGTTCACACCCGCATCGCGCAGCGCGTTAGTCATGCAGCGCGCCGCGCCTGCACCGTCTTCCGGTGGCGAGGTCATGTGGTAAGCATCGCCGCTCATGCCAAAACCGATCAATTCAGCGTGAATGGTCGCGCCACGCGCCTTGGCGTGCTCCAACTCTTCCAGAACCAAGGCGCCGGCGCCATCAGACAGCACAAACCCATCGCGCTCCTTATCCCACGGACGACTGGCCTTGGTCGGGTCGTCATTACGGGTAGACAACGCACGCGCGGCACCAAAGCCACCCATACCCAGACCACAGGCTGCCATCTCCGCACCGCCGGCAACCATTACATCGGCTTCGCCATAGACAATATTGCGCGCCGCCATGCCGATGCAGTGGGTACCCGTGGTACAGGCCGTGGCGATGGCGTAGTTCGGCCCCTGCAAGCCCCAATGGATCGACAGGAAGCCGGAAATCATATTGATGATTGAACCGGGCACAAAGAACGGTGAAATGCGCCGCGGCCCCTGTTCGTGTAACGATTTACAATTGTTCTCGATATTAGTCAGGCCACCGATACCGGAACCCATGGCCACACCAATGCGCTCACGGTTGGCATCGGTGACTTCCAGACCGCTGTTACGCATCGCCTGGAAACTGGCACCAAGGCCGTACTGGATAAACAAATCGAGCTTGCGCGCCTCTTTGGCGGACAAATACTCCTCAACATTAAAATTCTTAACCGCCCCACCAAAACGTGTGGAGTAAGCGGAAAGGTCCATATGCTCAAGCAGACCGATGCCACTGCGCCCGGCCAAAATGCCCTGCCAGCTACTCGGCACATCGTTACCCAATGGCGACAGCATGCCCATACCGGTAACCACGACGCGTCTACGCGACACAGCAATCTCCTTTTCTAGTTTTCAACGCTTGGAATGCGCTTAAAGAAAAGCCGCACGCCTGATCAAGGGCGTGCGGCTTTTCCGAGTCGGGAACCGACGATTACGTTTTACGCGTGAGCGGTAACGTAGTCGATCGCTTCCTGAACGGTGGTGATTTTCTCGGCTTGCTCATCCGGGATCTCGGTCTCGAATTCTTCCTCGAGAGCCATCACCAGCTCAACGGTGTCAAGAGAGTCGGCACCCAGGTCTTCAACAAAAGAAGCGCTGTTGGTTACTTCTTCTTCTTTAACGCCCAGCTGCTCGGCAACGATTTTCTTGACGCGTTCTTCGATGGTGCTCATACCTTGTTCTCACTCCTAATGGGACAAATCTTGGCCACTGTATCTGCGGCCAAGTGTATAGAAAGGGTTTTTAGCATTTCAAGCTGAATGCCGGGTGCTCCACGAACACTTCAACGATCTGTCTATAAACCTGTTGCAGCTTTATAACGGATTTTAGACAGCATCTATGACAGTTTTCTGAAGCCATCCGTCACATTCAGCTCATATACATTCCGCCATTCACAGGGATAGTAGCGCCTGTGACGTAAGCTGCGCCATCAGAAGCGAGGAAAGCGACCACTTTTGCGACCTCTTCAGCCTGCCCCAAACGGCCCAACGGAATCTGAGTTAGCAGCGCATCACGCTGCGCATCAGGCAATTCGCGGGTCATATCGGTATCGATAAACCCAGGTGCCACCGCATTCACGGTAATGGCTCGCGAACCCACTTCACGTGCCAACGCTCGACCAAAACCCTCAAGGCCAGCCTTGGAAGCCGCATAGTTAACCTGCCCGGCGTTGCCCATGGCACCCACCACCGAACCGATGTTAATGATGCGCCCGTAACGTGCCTTGGTCATCCCGCGCAGCACTGCCTTGGTCATCCGATACAGGCTGCTCAAGTTAGTGTTGATGACATCGAACCATTCGTCGTCTTTCATTCGCAACATCAGATTATCGCGGGTAATGCCGGCATTATTGACCAGGATCAACGGCTGACCATGGCGTTGCTGGATATGTTCGAGGGTGCTGGCAACCGACTCACTGTCACTGACATCAAGTACCAGGCCAGCGCCTTCGATGCCATTGGCTTTTAGGGTTTCCGCAATACGCTCGGCACCCGACGCGGACGTGGCAGTACCAATCACTACCGCACCCTGACGACCCAGCTCCAGGGCAATCGCCTGACCAATGCCGCGGCTCGCGCCAGTGACCAGTGCAACTTTACCTTGCAGGCTCATAACGTTTCTCCTAAATCAGGCCAGCGCCGCGTTCGCCAAAGCGAAGGCATCTGGGGTGTCCAAGTTGTGGGTATTGATACCTTTGACGCAACGCTTGTTCAAACCAGACAACACCTTGCCCGGACCACACTCAACCAAATCAGTCACACCTTGTGCCGACAGGTAAACAATCGACTCCACCCAACGCACCGGACTGTAGAGCTGGGCCAGCAAATCACGCTTGAGCCCCTCCAGATCAGTTACGGCTGCAGCGCTGACGTTCTGCACCAAAGCAATTTTTGGGGCTTGCCAGTCAATCGCTGCTACCGCATCAGCAAAGCGCTCAGCTGCTGGACGCATCAACGCGCAGTGCGATGGCACGCTTACCGGTAATGGCAATGCGCGTTTGGCGCCACGGGCCTTACACGCCTCAATGGCCCGCTCAACGGCAGCTGCACCGCCTGCGATAACTACTTGACCCGGCGCATTGAAATTCACTGCACTGACCACTTCACCCTGCGCAGCTTCAGCGCAGGCGGCCAACACATCAGCATCATCCAGACCGAGAATGGCTGCCATACCGCCCTGCCCGGCCGGCACTGCTTGTTGCATCAGCTGACCACGGTGCTCGACCAACTTGACTGCAGCGGCCAAGAACAGGCTACCCGAAGCCACCAGCGCCGAATATTCACCCAAACTATGACCGACGACAAAAGCCGGGCGCGCTGCGCTCTCAGCCAGCCACGCACGCCACAACGCCACTGAGGCGGTAAGAATAGCCGGCTGGGTTTTATCGGTTTGATTGAGTTGCTCTTCAGGGCCTTGCTGGGTCAGCGCCCAAAGATCATAACCAAGGGCTTCGGAAGCCTCAGCGAACGTATCAATGATGAGCGGTCGCTGTACGCCATGCTCAGCGAGCATGCTTAAAGACTGGGAACCCTGACCCGGAAAGACGAATGCGAGAGATGCAGACATGGGAACCTGTTCCTAATGATCGTGATCGTCGGTAATACGCACTCAGCCTAGCCAAGCGCAAGAAACTGACAGTTGGATGACAGGCCGCCCGCTGCGGTCACATTCTAAAGCAGGTGCTCAGCAAGCCGGCTCTGTAACCGCCGAGGTAAATCTTCTTCAATCTCCAGCAAAGCTCTGCGAATGGCGCTTTTAAAGCCCTCAGGGCCTGCACCACCATGGCTTTTCACCACAATACCCTGCAGCCCAACCAAGCTCGCACCATTATGCTGCGCCGGAGACAATTCACCGCGTAAACGCCGCAACAGTGGTAGCGCCAAGACGCCAACCATACGCGCCGCCAGGCTGGACCTGAACAACGCTTCAATCCGCCCAGCAATCATCACCGCCAGGCCCTCACTGGACTTGAGCAGGACATTACCGACAAAGCCATCACACACCACCACATCGGCCTCACCCCGATAAAGCCCATCACCTTCAACAAAGCCGATATAATTCAAGCCATTCGCCTGCTGTAGCAAGCCAGCTGCCAACTTAACCTGCTGACTACCTTTAATATCCTCAGTACCGACATTCAACAACGCCACTCGCGGGCGCGCAGTACCTAGCACTTCAGCCGTTACCGAGCCCATCACCGCAAACTGGTAGAGATGCTCGGCACTGCAATCGACATTCGCCCCCAGATCGAGCAAATGACAGAAGCCTGACTGCGTTGGAACGGCCGCAACCATGGCTGGCCGATCAATACCCGGCAAGGTTTTCAGCACATAGCGCGACAAGGCCATTAGCGCCCCGCTGTTGCCGGCACTGACACAAGCCTGCACCGCGCCATCACGCACTAACTCAAGACCGACGCGCATCGATGAATCCGGTTTGCTGCGCAATGCCAAAGCAGGCTGATCATTCATACCGATGATCTCATCGGCATGCTCAACACGCAGGCGCGCACGATCGACACCGGGATGACGGGCAATCAGAGATTCAACAAGTTCGGATTGGCCGACAAGGACCAGGTGTAACGAAGGGTGTTCAACCAGACAAGATATGCAGGCTGGAACAATGCAGTGGGGACCGAAGTCCCCACCCATTGCATCAATCGCGATGATCGGAGCGGACAAGATTTACTCGTCAGCGCCCTTGTCGATCACTTTACGACCACGGTAAACGCCTTCTGGCGATACGTGGTGGCGCAGGTGCATTTCGCCGGTGGTTTTCTCAACCGACAAGGTGCTTGCAGTGAGAGCATCGTGCGAGCGACGCATGTCACGGGCGGAACGGGATTTTTTGTTCTGCTGAACAGCCATAACTAATTAACTCCTAAACGTTTGGGTCACGCTTTAACTGCGCCAATACACTGAACGGGTTGGACCGCGTTACCTCGTCCTCGCTCGACTCAGACTCTTCGAGCCCGGCCGGCTGCTGGCAATCTTTAGGGTCATGAGCCGGGACAATGGGCAAAGCGAGCAGGAGCTCCTCTTCAACCAGCGCCAGCAGATCCAATGGGTCTTCATCTAACTCAATAACGTCATAGCCTTGCGGCACTGACTGGGTATTACCACCCACTTTCACCACAGCGTAATCACACTCGCTGTAAATCGGCAAAGTAACTAGCTCCAGACAACGCTGGCAAACCATCTTGACGTCAACCCCAAGCTCGCTATGGAAAACCACAGCATTACGCTCGTCGCGCTCGAAGGAGAACTTCGCACGCACCATGCCTTGGTTATCGGCAAGCGGGCCGCAGAGACGCTGCAAATCTGCGAGTTGCAGCTCACCTTCGAGGGTGGCGCTGCGATCGGCTAATTTGCGCGGATCAACGTGAGGTGGCATCGGGCTATTTGACATAGGCGGCGCATTTTAGGGATGCAACCCTGCCCTGTCAAAGGAAATTCGGCCTGTCTAGTATTTGAGGCGACGGATAGAATCCATCACCCTCCACACACTCTTATATAAAGGAAATCGCCGTGCTGCCTTTGGTGCTCGCCTCAAGCTCACCTTATCGACGTGAGCTCCTCAACCGCCTGCACTTACCGTTTATCTGGAGTGCACCCAACATCGACGAATCAAGGTACGCCGATGAAGGCGCAGAAGCTCTCGTACGCCGACTTTCGCAGGAAAAAGCACAAGCATTGAGCACCACTCACCCGCAGCATCTGATCATCGGCTCGGACCAGGTAGCAGTGCTTGGCACGCAGATTCTCGGCAAGCCACACTCACTGGAGCGCGCCCGCGAGCAACTCCTGAGCGCCAGCGGCAAGAGCGTGACATTCCTGACCGGACTCACACTGCTCGACAGCGCGACCGGCCAACAACAAACCGACTGCATCCCGTTCACTGTGCATTTTCGCCCACTCGGTGAAGCGCAAATCATGCGCTATCTGACAGCCGAACAACCCTTCGACTGCGCCGGCAGCTTTAAGGCAGAGGGCCTGGGCATCAGCCTGTTTCGCAGCACAGAAGGCAACGACAGCACCAGCCTGATCGGCCTCCCCCTGATTCGCCTGGTCGACATGCTGCACGCATTCAGCGTCGATATCCCATAAAGCAGCGAGCCCGATCAATGACCGGGCTCGCTAGCAGCAGACTCAACCATTAACGCAATGCCGGCCCCTGAAAGCCCATCCACAACGCAATATGCTCAGCCACGCTGGCACCTAGGGTCTTGGCAAACTTATCGAAAGGCGACTCCTGCACAGTGAAGTCGACCATTTCCTTCTCACCAATCACCTCACGCGCCACATAGCTGGTGTTACCGAAGGCATCGATCAAACCCAACTGCAAAGCCTGCTCGCCCGACCAAATCAGACCGGAAAACAGCTCTGGATGCTCGGCATCTTTCAGGCGCTCACCACGCCCTTGCTTAACACTGGCGATGAACTGACGATGCGTCGTTTCCAGCACGCCCTGCCAAAATTTGGTTTCTTCGACTTTTTGCGGCTGGAACGGATCGAGAAAGGCCTTATGCTCACCCGAGGTATATACCCGGCGGTCAACACCCAGTTTCTCCATCACACCAACAAAACCAAAAGTTGCCGCCGTTACACCAATAGAGCCCACCAGGCTGGCTTTATCGGCATAAATTTGATCGGCCGCACTGGCGATGTAATAGGCGCCTGAGGCCCCAAGATCGGTAATCACCGCATACAGCTTAATCGCCGGATACTCGGCACGCAGACGGCGAATCTCGTCATAGATATAACCCGACTGCACAGGGCTACCACCCGGGCTGTTGATACGCAGAACCACACCCTTGGTGTTGGTGTCTTCAAACGCCGCCCGCAGGCTGCTGACGATATTGTCAGCACTGGCCGACTCTTTATCGGCGATCATCCCACGCACTTCAATCACAGCGGTGTGACTACCTGTAGTGGCGCCCGTTTTCATCGCTAGCAACGGCGAGAAGAGCGCCAGCGCGCCAAAGATATAGATGAAAGTCAGCAGCTTGAAGAATATCCCCCAGCGCCGCGACCGCCGCTGCTCCTGCACCCCGGCCAGCAGGGTTTTCTCCAGCAGCTTCCAGCTTTTCTCATCACCATCAGCCGCTGCCGACGCTTTCCATTCATCTGCCATGCACTACCACCTCAACTGACTGATTAGACGCACGCCGACCTAGCCAGGCACGCAACTCGGTAAAACACTCTATCGCCAGCGTTGGCTGACAATCACGCAAGACCTGTAATGGCTGCGCACCATAACCAACCGCCACACAATCCATACCAGCACGCTGAGCCATCAACAGATCGAAGGACGAGTCCCCCACCATTAACGCCTGACTGGCCGCAACACCACTTTGCGCAAGAATCTCATGCAGCATCAGTGGATCAGGCTTGCTTGCCGTTTCATCGGCGCAACGGCTGTAGTCGAAATAATCCAGCCAGCCACGGTCAGCCAGCACACGCTGCAAACCATTACGCCCCTTTCCAGTTGCCACTGCCAAACCATAACCCTCAGCTCGAAATGCCTGCAAACCCTCAGCCACTCCATAAAATAGCGGTGACGGTTCAGACTCAAGCGTTAGGTAGTGCTCGCCGTAGCGCTGACGCAAGTGCTGTGCACGAGCCGGATCATGCATCTCGGGATAAAGACACCGAATCGCCTCAGGCAAGCCCAAGCCAATAATGCCGCGCACCTGCTCATCTGTGCAGCGAGGTAACTCACTAGCATCTGCGGCCAGGTGCATGGCTGCGACAATCCGCCCGATAGAATCGACCAGCGTGCCATCCCAATCAAAGATCAGCAGCTGATAGTCACGCACTGAGACGCTCCAAGGTGCGCGACCACATCTCATCAACTGGCGCCTCCAGCTTGAGCTTGCCACCCTCAGGCAGCGGCACCGTCAACTCATACGCATGCAGGAACAGGCGTTTACCACCCAAACTGCGAATTTCTTTGGAGAAATCGTCATCACCGTACTTGCTGTCACCGGCAATGCAGTGCCCAGCATGCTGCGCGTGCACACGAATCTGGTGAGTACGACCGGTCACCGGCTTAGCCTCAACCAGCGTGGCGAACTCGCCAAAGCGACGCAGCACACGGAAGATAGTCAACGCTTCCTTACCTTCAGAATTAACTTCAACCATGCGCTCACCTGAGCGCAGATTGCTCTTGAGCAGCGGCGCGTTAACCTGCTTCTTCGCCGCGGCCCAATTACCACGCACCAACGCCATATAGCGCTTGTCCACGCCATCACCACGCAGAGCCTCGTGCAGATGGCGCAACATGCTGCGCTTCTTGGCAATCATTAATAGACCCGACGTGTCGCGATCCAAGCGATGCACTAACTCAATATCCTTGGCATCCGGGCGCAACTGCCGAAAGGCTTCGATCACCCCGTAATTCAGACCACTGCCACCATGCACGGCAATACCCGCCGGCTTGTTGAGCACAATAAGCGCCTTATCTTCATAGACAATCGCCGCTTCAAGCCGCTGCAAAAGCCCTTGCGCAAGCGGCTCAGGCTCATCACGCTCAGCCAAACGCAGCGGCGGCACACGAATGATATCGCCGGCTTGCAGTTTATACTCAGGCTTGATGCGACCTTTATTTACGCGCACTTCGCCTTTACGCAAAATTCGGTAAATCAAAGTCTTGGGCACACCTTTCAACTGGGTGCGGAGAAAGTTGTCAATGCGTTGGCCGGCAATTTCCGGCGCAACCTCGAGCAGCTGGACGCCGGAGGTTGGAGGGGAAGGATTTGTCATCGCGCAATCATAACAATTTTTATGGAATTGAAGCACTTAATCATTGCTGCTATAGTCGGGAACGCCGCCAAAAGCGGCCTGGTTTGTGGATGCTCGTCAAAACTGCCATCTCCAGCCAACGCAACTCATTTGGGACGCAAGGCCGTCCAACGGTTTATTCGATTGAAAGAAAGCCACTTAGGCTTTGAATAACTCGGAAATAAAGCCTTTAAGCCATGATACGCAGCCTGCCCCTTTGGACGGTTGCGATAATAGTTAACCCGCTGCGGATTTTCGCGAGCGGCACCCGAATTTCAGCGATACGTGTAGGGTGGAGACGTACAACTGTTGGTCCGCGTAGCAGCTCGCTTTACCAAGACGCTTCATCTCGTCCGCTACCAACAGCTGATTCCTCCTCCTGACTTAGTGCTTTCTGTTATTTACAGCGAGCAGGAGACGTCTGTCGCGGCCCAGCACAACAGGCTGATAGTCGCTAGACACTGGAACGCTTTACGACCGTTCCTGACGCACCTAACACCGACCCCTGAAGTCGTGTGTGCCGAACGCCGCTTCCGCCAGCACCGGAAACCGACGGTATTACATGAAAAGAATGCTGATTAACGCAACTCAACCTGAAGAGCTGCGTGTCGCCCTAGTAGATGGGCAAAAACTCTACGACCTGGACATCGAGTCTGGCGCCCGCGAGCAGAAAAAATCTAACATCTACAAAGGCAAAATTACCCGCGTAGAACCAAGCCTCGAAGCCGCTTTCGTTGACTTTGGCTCTGATCGTCACGGCTTCCTTCCACTCAAAGAAATCTCCCGCGAGTACTTCAGCAAGGCCCCAGAAGGCCGCGTCAACATTAAAGACGTGCTCAAGGAAGGCCAGGAAGTCATTGTTCAGGTCGAGAAAGAAGAGCGTGGCAACAAAGGCGCGGCCCTGACTACCTTTATCAGCCTCGCTGGCCGCTATTTGGTACTGATGCCGAACAACCCGCGCGCCGGTGGCATCTCCCGCCGCATCGAAGGCGAAGAGCGTAACGAACTGCGTGAAGCGCTCAACGGTCTGGTTGCCCCAAGCGACATGGGCCTGATCGTGCGCACGGCCGGGCTGGGCCGCTCAAGCGAAGAAATGCAGTGGGACCTCGATTACCTGCTGCAACTCTGGACCGCGATCAAAGAAGCCTCGCTTGATCGCGCCGCACCTTTCCTGATCTATCAAGAAAGCAATGTGATCATCCGCGCCATCCGCGATTACCTGCGCCAGGACATCGGCGAAGTACTGATCGACAGCATCGAAGCGCAGCAAGAAGCCCTGAGCTTCATCAATCAGGTGATGCCGCAGTACGCCAGCAAGATCAAGCTCTACGAAGACAGCGTGCCGTTGTTCAACCGCTTCCAGATCGAAAGCCAGATTGAAACTGCCTTCCAGCGCGAAGTGAAACTGCCGTCCGGTGGCTCTTTGGTTATCGACCCGACCGAAGCCCTGGTGTCCATTGACATCAACTCGGCGCGTGCAACCAAAGGCAGCGACATCGAAGAAACCGCCCTGCAAACCAACTTGGAGGCGGCTGAAGAAATCGCCCGCCAGCTGCGTCTGCGTGATATCGGCGGCCTGATCGTGATCGATTTTATCGACATGACCCCGGCGAAGAACCAACGCGCCGTGGAAGAGAAGGTTCGCGAAAGCCTCGAAGCTGACCGTGCCCGCGTGCAAGTCGGTCGCATCTCGCGCTTCGGCCTGCTTGAAATGTCACGTCAGCGTCTGCGCCCATCGCTCGGCGAAAGCAGCGGCATCGTCTGCCCGCGTTGCAACGGCCAAGGCATCATCCGTGACGTCGAGTCGCTGTCGCTGGCGATTCTGCGCCTGATCGAAGAAGAAGCCCTAAAAGACCGCACCGCCGAAGTGCGTGCTCAGGTGCCGATTACCGTTGCCGCCTTCCTGCTTAACGAGAAGCGCAACTCAATCACCAAGACCGAACTGCGTACCCGCGCACGCATTGTGATCGTGCCGAACGATCACCTGGAAACGCCGCACTTCGAAGTCACGCGTATCCGTGATGACAGTCCAGAAGCGCAAATCACTCAATCCAGCTATGAAATGGCGACGATTGAAGTGGAGGAAGAGAAGCAGGCCGCTGCCACTCGCACCCTGGTTCGCCAGGAAGCAGCGATCAAGACCGCTCCACAACGCACCGCACCAACCCCAGTTGAAGCGGTTGCCGCGCAGCCTGTAGCTGCTGCCGAGCCGAGCCTGTTCAAGGGTCTGGTTAAATCGCTGGTTAGTCTGTTCGCCGGCAAGGAAGAAGAAAAGCCTGTAGTCGTCGAGAAAAAAGCCGGCGATCGCCCACAGCGTAGTGACGAGCGCCGTAACGGTCGCCAGCAGAACCGCAACCGTGGCGGTCGTAACAACGAAGACCGCAAGCCGCGCGAAGACCGTGCGCCACGTGAAGAGCGCGCCCCCCGCGAAGAACGCCAGCCCCGCGCTGTCCGTGAAGAACGCGCACCGCGCGAAGAGCGTGCACCGCGCGAAGAACGCAGCACACGAGACGCCGTAGAAGTGCGCGAGCCGCAGGAAGTCCGCCAGTCGCGCCCACCGCGCGAAGAGCGTCAACCGCGTGACCGCAAGCCACGTGAAGAGCGCCAGACACGTGAACTGCGTGAGCCACTGGATACCGCTCCAAGCGACAGCGCCACCACGACTGAAGAAGCCCAGGCCGAACGCACGCAACGCGAGCCGCGCCAACCGCGCCAGCCGCGTGAAGAGCGTCAGCCGCGCGCCGAACAGGCCCTTGTTGCGACTGCCGATGAAGAAGCGCTGAGTGCTGAAGAAGCCCAACAAGATGATGAGCAGGACGGTAGCGAAGGTGGTGATCGCCCACGTCGTCGCTCCCGTGGTCAGCGCCGTCGCAGCAATCGTCGTGAACGCCAGAGCGATGCCAACGGCAACCCGATCGAAAGCAGCGAAGAAGCACCTGAATCGACAGAAACCACAAGCAGTGCCGACAACGCGATAATCGCTGCAGCGGCAGTCTCCAGTGTCGTTACCGCTGTCGCGGACGAAGCAACCCCAGCGACTACAGAAACCGCACCGGTTGTTGCCGAGCAGGAGCAGCCACGTGAAGTCGCCGCAGTTGAAGCGCCTCAGGTTGTTACTGAAGCAACTGTTGAAACTACGACTGTGAAAGCAGTAAGCAGCCCCGTAGAGGCCGTTGAAGCGCCTACTCAAACCGTTGAAGCAAGTGAACCTGCAGCAACACCTGCTGTTATTGAGGCGCCTGCGCCAGTTGCTGAAGAGCCTGCCGTTGTAGCCACGCCTGAGCCGGTTGCCGAAGTGGCAGTCGTTGAAGCCGCACCTACAGTAGTCGTCAACAGTGGGGGTCGTGCACCTAACGATCCCCGTGAAGTGCGTCGCCGCCAGCGCGAAGCCGAGCGCCTGGCCCGTGCAGCAGCTGAAGCTCCAGCGACGGTCCAGACTGAGCCTGCCGTAGAGCCTGTAGTCGAAGCGGCTGCCGAGCCCGTCGTTGACACTGCTGTTGAAGTGCCGGCCGAAACGCATGCAGAAACGGCAATAAACCAACAGCCAGAAAACTTGCTACCGACTGAAGTAGACGCTGACAAGCAGGATAAAGAGGCGCTAAAGCCGTAAATCTAATCCGCTTCACGCAATAAAAAAGGGGATGCTTCGGCATCCCCTTTTGCGTTGTGGCGCGACCAAATGGTAACGGCATCCCCCTGCTCAACCAGGCTTACAGCACGTTAGGTTCGATCTCCAGATCAACCACAAAACGCTGGGCAATATCTGCCTGAATACGCTGAGCCAGGTTCAACAGCTGCGCTCCGGTGGCCGCGCCGTAGTTGACCAGTACCAGCGCCTGCAAGCGATGTACACCTGCATCACCCTCGCGAAAGCCCTTCCAGCCTGCACGCTCGATCAACCAGCCAGCGGCTAGCTTGACCTGCCCATCTGCCTGCGGATAAGCCACCAAATCAGCATGCTCAGCACGTAAGCGCTGTGCCAACTCAGCGGATACCAGCGGGTTCTTGAAGAAGCTGCCGGCATTACCCAACTCAGCCGGATCCGGCAGTTTTTCACTGCGGATGGCGCAGATGGCCCGACTTACATCCTGCGCTGTCGGCATGGCAATACCCTGCTCCACCAAGCGCTGACTCACCGGGCCGTAGCCCAAGTGCAGCGCCGCCGAGCGACTCAAGGCAAACCGTACACGCAAAATCACCCAGCGCCCGCTTTCACGCTTGAACAAACTGTCGCGATAGGCAAAGCCGCACGCCTGCAGAGGAAACTCGCGCAGTTCGCCGCTAGAACGATCTAGCGCCGTCAAACCAACAAAACAATCTTTCAGCTCGACGCCGTAAGCGCCAATGTTCTGCACCGGAGCCGCACCCACGGTGCCAGGAATCAGGCTGAGGTTTTCCAGCCCAACAAAGCCCTGGGCCAGCGTCCATTGCACAAAAGAATGCCAAGGCTCACCCGCCTCCACCTCAATCAGCACATTCTCGCCGTCATCCTCAAGCAGACGAATGCCACGACTGGCCATGCGCAGCACCAGTGCCTCGACATCCGCCGTGAGTAGCAGGTTGCTGCCGCCGCCCAGCAACAGCAGCGGCAACTGCTGCGCTTGCGCATAGCTCAGCGCATCACGCACCTGCTGATCATTTTCAGCCTCAGCAAAATGGCTGGCGCAGGCCTCGACGGCAAAACTGTTATACGGTTTGAGCGATACCTGAGTACGCACTTGCAGGCTCATAGACGCCCCTTGAGCTCAAGTACTAGCGCATCACAGGCCTGCTCGATCAAATCCAGCACCTGGGTGAACCCGGCTTCGCCACCGTAATAAGGATCAGGCACCTCATCCAGCTCAAGCTGATAACGCCGAAGAAACAAATCCAGCTCGGCCGGCGCATTGCCCGGCCGCAATTGCTGAAGGTTGCGCAGGTTGCTATTGTCCATCGCCAGAATCAGGTCAAACGCGTGAAAATCCTCAGCTGTGGCCTGCCGTCCGCGTAGCGCCGACAAATCATAGCCGCGCTGCTGCGCGGCTTGACGGGTGCGCACGTCGGCAGCCTTGCCAACATGCCAATCGCCAGTGCCTGCCGAATCAACCTCAATGCGCGCTGCCAGCCCTGCCTCGCGCAGCTTGTGGCGCAATACGCCTTCCGCTGTGGGTGAGCGACAGATATTGCCCAAGCACACAAACAGAACGCGCATCAGGCCCCCAGCAGGCGACGAACCCGCTCCAGATCTTCCGGCGTATCAACGCCTGCAGGTGGCGCTTGCAGCGCGTCGGCGACATGAATACGCACGCCATGCCAGAGTGCGCGGAGCTGTTCCAGGCACTCGGTGTCTTCCAGCCAGCACGGCCCCCAGCTGACAAAATCATGCAGAAACTGCGCACGGTAGGCGTAAATGCCGATATGCCGGCGGTATGGCACACCGGCAGGCAGTTCATCACGACTCTTGGCAAAGGCATCCCGCGCCCAGGCCAGCGGTGCACGGCTAAAGGTCAGGGCCAGGCCGGTTTTGTCGCTGACCACTTTGACCACGTTGGGATTGAACAGCGCCTGCACATCCTCAATCGGCTCGGCCAGGGTGGCGATGGCCGCCTGCGGATTGGCTGCCAGATTGGCCGCCACTTGATCAATGATCGCCGGCGGAATCAGCGGCTCGTCGCCCTGCACATTAACCACGATGGCATCCGCTGCCAGGCCTAGGGCCGTCGCCACTTCAGCCAGGCGGTCGGTGCCCGAATTGTGGTCGACGCGGGTCAACAGCACCTGCGCACCAAAACTACGGCACGCTTCAACAATTCGCACGTCATCAGTGGCCACCACCACCTGCTGAGCACCACTCCGGCAGGCCTGCTCCCAGACATGCTGAATCATCGGCTTGCCAGCAATATCCTGCAGCGGCTTACCCGGCAGGCGACTGGAAGCGAAACGCGCCGGAATCACAACGGTAAAGGCAGTGCTCATTTACTTGTCCAGACGCTCGTCGACGTTGAGGGTGCGCGCTTCGGTTTCCAGCATCACTGGAATGCCATCGCGCACGGGAAAGGCCAGCGCGTCGGCCTTGCAGATCAGCTCGCTTTTATCAGCCACGAGCTTCAACGGCCCCTTACACAGTGGGCAGGCGAGAATATCGAGTAGTTTCGGGTCCATGGGCGATCCTTAAGAATGAGCAACTGCAAGGGGTGAGCCGGGCTCACCGAATGATCAGGCAGCCAGGCGCGGCACAAGGCGCTGCAATTGCTGATCAAACCAAGCGATAAACGCAGCCGAAGGCTCGGCATCCACCGCCAGGTACCACCAATCGTCAGCCGCAAAGGCACGACACTTAACCGCATCCTTTTCCGTCATCACCAGCGGCAGCACCGGGCTGAAATTCAGTAGCTCGGCGCTGTACGGCGCATGGTCGGCAAAGGCGTGCGTAACAGGCCGCCAGTGTAGCCCTTCAAGGGTGTTGAAGAAACGCTGCGGGTTGCCAATACCGGCGACCGCGTGCAAGGCCTGGCCAGGTGGGAAATGGCTCAACGGGCGCTGTTCACCGCTGCGCAGGCTAACCAGAGTGTGCGGCCGCAACGTAAACCCATAGCCGTCCTGCGGATCGCTTGATGCGCCGTTATAGAGCAATGCATCGACGCTCTGTAGGCGCTCGACCGGCTCACGCAGCGGACCGGCAGGCAGGCAATGACGATTACCCAGGCCGCGCGCCGCATCGATCAGCACCAATTCCAAGTCACGGGCCAAACGGTAGTGTTGCAAACCGTCGTCACTGAGAATCAGGTCAAGCGGCTGCTCAGCCAGCAAGGCCGCCACGGCTCGACTGCGGTCCGGGTCGATCATCAGTGGCACGCCACTGCGCTGCACGATCAATAGAGGCTCATCGCCGGCCACGCTGGCAGCCTGATCAGCCTGTACCCGCCAAGGTAACTGTGGCGGCTGCGCACCGTAGCCGCGGCTGACCACACCGACTCGCAGCCCTTGGCTACGGCAGTGCTCGATCAACCAGAGAATCATCGGGGTCTTGCCGGTGCCGCCGACGGTGATATTACCCACCACCACAACCGGTACCGGTGCGCGGTAGATCTCGCCCTCACCCGCGAGAAAGCGCGCACGCTTGCGCTGCACCACAGCCCGATACAACCACTCCAAAGGGCGTAGCAGGCGCAACGCCGGATGACCGGCGTACCAAGCAGCCGTGATGCTGTCGGACAGGCTCATGAGCAGGCAAGCCTCAGGGCGCGGCTTGCGCCTCAATAGTGGTCATACGCAGATGGGCAAAACCTAGCTTGCCGGCGGCATCCATGGCAGTAATAACCGCCTGATGCTGGGTCGTAGCATCGGCGCTGATGATCAGCGGCAAGCTGTTATCACCCTCCGATTCTTTCTGCAGCGCCGCCATCAAGCTTGGCAAGTCGCTTTTCAGCAACTGCTTGGCATTCAGCGAATAGCTACCATCGGCGGCAATCAGGATTTCCAGCTGCTTCAGCTCGGTCTGTTCTGGCGGCGTACCAGTGACGGCTTCTGGTAGATCGACCTTGAGCTGGGTTTCCCGAGTAAAAGTCGTGGTCACCACAAAGAACAGCAGCAGGATAAATACCACGTCGATCAAGGAGGCCAGGTTGATCTCAACGTTTTCCCGCGGTTTACGCCGGAACTTCACGCCTTGCCCTCGCCCATATCAACATCGCGGTCGCCCTGTACCACTTCCACCAGACGAATCGCTTCCTGCTCCATGCCAACCACCAGCTCATCGATCCGGCGCTGCAGGTAGCGGTGGAAGAACAGGGCCGGAATCGCCACCATAAGACCCGCGGCCGTGGTAATCAGCGCCGTGGAAATACCGCCAGCAAGCAATGCTGCATTGGCCATACCCGAGCCCATAAACGAGCTGAAGATCTCAATCATGCCCAGCACAGTGCCGAGCAAGCCCAGTAGCGGCGCGATACCGGCGATGGTGCCTAGGGCATTGAGGTAGCGCTCCAGGTCGTGAATCACCCGAGCAGCGGCTTCTTGAATGCACTCTTTCATGATCTCGCGACCATGCTTGGAGTTGGCCAGCCCAGCAGCGAGGATCTGCCCCAGCGGGGAATTAGCCCGCAGCTCTTTGAGCTTCTGGTTGTTGAGTTTTTTCTCTTTGATCCACTTCCACACCTGCCCAAGTAGATTGGGTGGGGTGATGCGGCTCGGACGCAGCGTCCACAGGCGCTCGGCAATAATGCCGGCCGCAGCGATAGAACAAAGAATGATCGGCAGCATCATCCAGCCGCCAGCTTTAACCAGTTCCCACACGGTGGCAGATCCCCTTCTCAAAAGTGGCGCCACTCTAGCATAGGGCCGCGGCCTCGCCGACCGTCGCCGTTCTCATTTTTCCCGCCAAAAACGTGCGTGCTCTCGCAAACCCTGCGCGGGCTCAAATGCACCCAGTCGAATCCGCACCGCCCCGTGCAAAACTGTGTCGTGCACACGTGCATCCAGCGCCCGGTAGCGGGCGAGCACCTCAGCATGGGGATGACCAAAGGCGTTGTGTGCGCCGCGGGAGATCAACACTGCGGCCGGTTTAACCTCCGCCAGCAATGCTGCAGACGAAGAGCTGCGGCTGCCATGGTGAGGGGCCAGCAGCCACTGTGCCGGCATCGCCAGATCACTGTCTAAGAGGGCACGTTCGGCCTCGCTGTCAATATCGCCGGTCAGCCATAAGCGTTCGCCATTGGCCTCGATGCGCAGCACGCAGGACGCCTGATTGCCATCGGTTGCGCCCGCCCATTGCCAAGTGCTGAAGTGCACGCCATCCCACTGCCAATCCTTACGACTGCACACTTCAGCTGACAGTGAGCGCGCCAGTTTATCGGGCTCACCGCTGAGCACGCGCCCGACCGGCAGGCCGCGCGTAATTGCTCCAGCGCCGCCGGCATGATCGTTATCGGCATGGCTGAGCAATAACAGATCAATCCCACGTACATCCAACGCGCGTAAAGAGGGCAACACCACCCGCTCACCCGTGTCGAACTCGCCAAAACGCGGACCAGCGTCATACAACAGGTCGCGGCCCTCGGTACGTACCAGCACTGCCAACCCCTGGCCGACATCCAGCATCCATACCTCGGCCCGGCCATATTCAGGCCGCGGCTGCGCAGTGAACAGCAACGGCAACAGCATTAACACGCCTAGGCTGCGCACTGGCAGAGCGGCCGGTAATAACAGTACTAACGCACCCAACGCCACCAACAGCCAAGTCGAAAAAGGCAATGCACTGGGCAACCAGGCAGGCAGCCACAAAGCCAGCTGTGTGAGTAATACAAACAACAAATTCAGCAGCCACCCCGCGACCCCGAGCAGCACGGCACCCACCCCAGGCAAGGGCAACAATAGCGTTCCGAGCAAAGCCAGCGGCACGACCAGAAGGCCTACTACAGGCACGGCGACCAAGTTAGCCAACGGCCCGCTGGCGCTCACCGGCAAACCCAGCGCCAGCAATAACGGCAGTAAACCAATGGCCATGGCCCACTGCGCACGCAGCAGCGTGCCCCACCAAGGCCAGACACCCAGGCGGCCGCTAAAGATCAGGATTAACAACAGCACTGCGCCAAAGGACAACCAGAACCCAGGCTGCAAGCTGGCCAGCGGCTCTAACAGCAACACCGCAAGCAATGCCAGCAACACAGGCAAACCCACCCCCAGGTGACGAAAGCGCCAGCGCCATAACAGCACCAGTCCGACCATCACACAGGCGCGCTGTACCGGCACCTCAAACCCTGCTAACAGGCCGTAAGCCAGCGCACCGCTAAAAGCCGACACACAAGCGCAGGGCAGCCAGGGCCAGCGACGCGGCCACAACCCCAGGCGCGCCAACCCCGCAACGAGGCCATACAACAGCGTCGCCAGCAGGCCGATATGCTGACCAGAGATCACCATCAGATGCACCGTACCGGTCGCCTGCAACACCTGCCAGTCTGCCGTCGAAAGCCCAGAGCCATCACCCAGCACCAAAGCAGTCAAAGCACCTGCGCGGCCATGTGCAGGGGTTGCCAACAGATGCTGACGCAAGCGATCACGCCAGGCACCGGAGCCACTGGAGGGATAAACCAGCTCACCGGTCTTCACCGTACCTGTGGCGCCTATGTGCTGCGCCAACAGCCAAGCCTCATAATCAAACGCTTGCGGGTTGACCAAGCCATGCGGGCGTTTGAGGCGAACCGCTAAGCGCCAGGTTTCACCCGCCTGAAGCGCAGGTCCGTCATACCACGACAGGCGCAAACGATCGGGCAATACCCCGCGACGTGAAACCGCCCGCTGCAACTCGAAGCGCACCACCCCTTCACCGACCTCAGGCAGGCCGACCACACGCCCTTGCAACCATAGCGTGCGCCCGTCCAAAGACGGCGCCAGGCGATCATCCAGTGCCCACTGCGCCGATACGCAGGACCAGGTAAAACCGAATAGAAATAAGGCGATGGGATAACTGCGATACGGCAACAGCATCAAGCCCGCGACCGGCAAAAGCGCCAGCAGCCAGAGCGGCGGCAAGGCTGGAAGAAAGCGCAGCGTCAGCAGCCCGGCCACCAACGCTAATATTCCTGTGCGCATGGACTCGCTCCTTGAGTCGGATGGAACATTTAATCTGTCGATCAACTTTTGCTTATTTGCTGTCACAAAGTGTGAAAGCAGGCGGTGATCAATGGGTGCATAATGTGCGGCGCTTTTACCTGCCAGAGAGCCTTCATGCCGCGTCGTTTATTCAAGCGCTACATGCCCCACCCAGACCGCATCAAGGACAATAAATCCCTGCGCTTTCTGGGCAGCCTAATTCATGACCCCAACCTCTGGCACCTCAACCGCCACTCTGTTTCGCGCGCGATGGCCATCGGTCTGTTCTGGGCGATGATCCCCATGCCCATGCAAATGTTGGCTGCTGCGGCCGTGGCTATACTTTCCCGGGGCAACCTGCCGATCTCGATTGGCCTGGTCTGGCTGACCAACCCGATCACCATGCCTCCGGTGTTCTACTGCAGCTATAAATTTGGTGCTTGGCTGATGAACACACCGACCCTGCAAATGCCGGATCACATCACCATCAGCTGGGTCGGCCATGTCCTGCAAACTCACTGGCAGCCGCTTTACCTGGGCTCGTTGGTGATTGGCTTGGTGCTCGGCCTGATCGGCTATTTCGGCACCAATGCTTACTGGCGCTGGTGGGTGCAGCATAACTGGCGCAAACGCCAAGAAAAACGCCAGCAACCCGACGCGCAACACTGAAACAAAAAAGCCGTTACTGAGTAACGGCTTTTTTGTTTCTGCCAGCCTAGCTTATTCGTAACGCAATGCATCGGCCGGCTGAATCTGCGCTGCCCGCCAGGATGGGTAGACAGTCGCCAGGAAGCTCAGGGTAAACGCCGCCCCGCAGATCAGCAGCACATCTGAGAGCAGCAACTCCGATGGCAAGTTACTGATGAAGTAAACGTCCGAACTAATCACCTGCTGGCCGCTCAAGCGTTCGACCCAGCCCACCAACTGGCTGACATTCAGCGCAGTGAGCACCCCCAGCACCGCACCGATCACCGTACCGATCACACCGATAACCGTGCCCTGAACCATAAAGATACCCATGATCTGCACAGGCGTTGCGCCCAGGGTGCGCAGAATAGCGATGTCCGCGCCCTTGTCCGCCACCACCATGATCAACGTGGCAATAATATTGAAGGCCGCTACTGCGACGATCAGCAGCAGCAACAGGCCGATCATGGTTTTTTCCATTTTCATCGCGCTGAACAGACTGCCCTGGGTCAGGGTCCAATCGCTGGAGGTGTAACCAGTACCCAGCCCACTGACAATCTGCGCAGCCACCTGCGGCGCCTGATACAGATCCTGTAGCTTCAAACGCACACTCTGCACCTGGCCCGGCTGCATGCGCTGGATATGCGCGGCATCGGCAACATGAATCAGCGCCAGCGAACTGTCCAGTTCGGCGCCAACTTTGAAAATACCCACCACATTGAGGCGCTGCATGCGCGGGCTGATACCGCCCGGCACGCTGCTCAGTTCCGGCACGATCAGCGCCAGCTTATCGCCAACGCGCAGCTGGAAGCGCCGCGCAGTGATCTCGCCGAGCACTACACCAAACTCCCCCTCGCGCAGATCGGTTAGGCGGCCTTGTTGCATATGCTTATCGATGATCGAGACTTGCGGCTCCAGGACCGGATCAATGCCGTGTAGCTGTATAGGCTGCATCGCTCCGCGTACCGAGAGCATGCCTTCCAACTCGGCAAACGGCACCGCCGCTTGCACCTGCGGGTTCTGCTTAGCCGCAGTCGCCACCACCTGCCAGTCATCCAGCGGCTTAGTACCGGCAATGCTCGCGTGCGGCACCATGCCGAGGATGCGCGTGCTCATTTCCTTTTGAAAACCGTTCATCACCGACAGCACCACAATCATCGCCAGCACGCCGAGAGCAAGGCCGATCATCGAGGTCATCGAGATAAAGGAAATAAAGTGGTTGCGCCGCTTGGCTCCGGTATAGCGGATACCGATAAAAATACTCAGCGGACGAAACATCAGGCAGCCACCAGCTTGCCGTCTTCCAGACGCAAGATGCGGTCCATCTGCTGAGCCAATTCCATGTCGTGGGTCACCACCAGGAAGGCGGTCTGCGACGAGCTGCTCAGCTCCTTCATCAGGTCTTGAATACCCTGCGCGGTGTGATGATCAAGGTTGCCAGTGGGCTCATCGAGCAACACTAGCCCTGGTTGATTGACCAGGGCACGGGCAATTGCCACCCGCTGACGCTCACCACCAGACAACTCCGACGGTTTGTGCGCCAAACGATGACCGAGGCCCACCCGCTCCAGCAGCGCGGTGGCACGCTGACGCGCTTCGCTGATGGGCGTGCGGCCAATCAGCAGTGGCATGCAGACGTTTTCTAGCGCGGTGAATTCCGGCAGCAGATGGTGAAACTGATAAACAAAACCCAATGCGCGATTACGCAGCAGGCCACGCTGCTTTTCATTCAGCGCTGACAGCTCTTCGCCGGCCAGCCAGACACTGCCAGTGCTCGGCGTATCGAGGCCGCCAAGCATATTGAGCAAGGTGCTCTTGCCCGAACCGGAACTGCCGACAATCGCCACCCGCTCGCCAGGGTGCAACTCCAGCTGTAAGCCTTCCAGCACCACCACCGACTGTGGACCCTCGTCATAGCTTTTACCGAGGTTGCGACAACTCAACACTGCACGATCTTGCATAACCTGATCACTCATAACGCAGAGCCTCCGCGGGCTGGGTACGTGCCGCGCGCCAGGCTGGATAAAGGGTGGCGAAGAAACTTAGAACCAGCGCCGCACCGCATACCAGCAGCACGTCTGCCAGCATCAACTGCGAGGGCAGGTAATCGATGAAATACACATCGGCATTGAGGAACTTGATCCCCAGCAGCCCCTCCAGCGCGGCAATCGCGCGGCTGATATTCAGCGCAGCAAGGCAACCCAACACAGCGCCAATGGCTGTGCCGAATACGCCGATCACCGTACCCTGGACCATAAAGATCGCCATGATCTGCCCAGGTGTCGCACCCAGGGTGCGCAGAATAGCGATATCATCTTTTTTATCGGTGACCACCATGACCAGAGTAGAAATGATGTTGAACGCAGCCACGGCCACGATCAGCAGCAATAGCAGACCGATCATGGCCTTCTCCATGCGAATCGCCTGGTACAGATTGCCGTGGGTACGGGTCCAGTCGCGGGCATAGTAATCACCCTCGCCAAGGGTTTGCGCCAGCGCCCATGCAGTGCGCGGGGCCTCGAACAAATCGGCAAATTTCAGGCGAATACCCTGCACCTGATCAGGCTGCCAACGCTGTAAACGCGCCAGATCCTGGACATGGGTCAGGGCTAAATGGCCATCGATCTCACCCGCACCTACATGGAAGATGCCAACCACGGTAAAGCGCTTGAGCCGCGGGAACATGCCAGCCGGCGTCACCGTCACTTCTGGGGCGACGAAGGTAACTTTGTCACCCATACCGACGCCAAGCTTAGCGGCGGCTTTATCACCCAGCACCATGCCGAACTCACCCGGCTCCAAGGCGTCTAGTCGGCCCTGCTGGAAAAAATTATCGATGATCGAGACCTTGGCTTCCTCAAGCGGATCGACCGCGTTAATCAACACTTTCTGTACCTTGCCATCGTTAGTCAGCAGGCCCTGCATCTGGCTGAACGGCGCCACAGCCAGCACCTGCGGATTACTTTGCGCCTGCTCAGCCAAGCGGCGCCAATCGCTGATCGGCGTGGCACTCTCGACGGTGGCGTGCGGCACCATGCCGAGCACACGGGTGCGCATCTCATGGTCAAAGCCATTCATCACTGACAGCACCAGAATCATCACCAGCACACCCAGTGCCAGCCCGATCATTGAGGTCAATGAAATAAAAGATACGAAGTGATTACGACGCTTGGCCCGCGTGTAGCGCGTACCAATAAATACAAATAAAGGTCTGAACATGTCGGGGCTGATTCGAGGGGAAAAGAAACGTGCTTGTGGCGGGGCTTGGCAAGCAGCCTTACACTCTGACCACTACTGCTGCCATGGGTTCGCTATGCCGACTCAAGATGAAGATGATCGCCGCGAATACTATCGTATCGACGATACGATCGCACTGGAATTCACCCTGCTCTCAGGCCCAGAAGCCCTAGCCAGTGACGAACTTCACGACAACTCGCCGTTGTTCAACCTGCTCAGCGACTTGCACCTGATGGACTTCGAGTCGCAGCATTTACTGCGGCACATTACTGAACGCGACCGCACGCTGGCTAATTACCTCAAGGTCATGAACAAACGCATTGACCTGCTCGGCCAGGCAGTGGCGCAAAGCCTGCTGCGTGACATTGGCTCACCACGCCGGGTCAGCCTGTCTGAAGGCGGCGTCAGCTTCAATAATCACCAGGCCGTTGCCGTCGACTCGCACTTGGCACTGAAAATGGTGCTGATGCCTCAGGCCCTTGGCCTACTGTTAAGAGCGAAGGTGGTGCATTGCCAAGCATTGCCGTCACAGCAATTCGAAATCGGTGCAGAGTTCGAAGCCCTAACCGACGCCCAGCGCCAGCTGCTTGCCCGGCACATCCTCCAACGCCAGGCCCTGGAGCGCCGCCAGGCCCGTGAACAGCCCCTGCAATCCTGATAGCGAGCCTCCCATGTCACGCTTGTATTTGCTTCTCGCCCTGCTAATGCCTTGCACTGTATTCGCCGAAACCCTGCAAATCCCCGTGGGCCAGCAAGGTTCCGGTAATTTACTGCTGCCACAGCTCGGCGAATCACAGCGCGCCGTGCTGGAGCGCTTTGGCCTCGCAGATGAGGAACACCCCAGCGTCGGCAACCCACCCATCACCCGCTGGGATTACCGTGAGTTCAGCGTCTACTTCGAGCACACCCATGTAATCAACAGCGTGCGCCACCATCAGTCCGGCGCAGCCAAGCTCATCAAGGAGTAACAGTGACAGTCATCTACGGACATCGCGGCGCCAAAGGCGAGGTGCCAGAAAATACCCTGGCCAGCTTCCAGCAATGCCTCAAGCATGGCGTGCGCCGCTGTGAGCTGGACCTGCATCTATCGCGCGATGGTGAGCTGATGGTGATTCATGACCCCACGCTCAAGCGCACCACCGGTCGCCGCGGCAAGGTGGTCGAACATGACGCCGCTGAACTGGTGGGTTATGACGCGCGCAAAGGCGGGCCTGAGGCCGTGTCGCCCTGCCCCATTCCACGCCTAGAGGAGCTGTTCCAACACTGCGACTTCGAACACTGGCAGCTGGAAGTCAAAAGCGCCTCTAAGGTCCGTGCTGCGCGCATGGTTGAGGCCATTGCCGAGTTAGCCGAACGCTACAAACTGACTGAAAAAATCACTGTGACGTCCAGCTCACGCGAAGTACTCGGCGCCCTGCAACGCCTGACGCCGCATTTGCAACGTGGCCTGGTCGCCGAATACGCCTGGCTTGACCCACTGAAAGTCGCCAAGCATTACGGCTGCCATTTGCTGGCTTTGAACTGGACGCTGTGTACACCGGAGCGCTTGCTAAAAGCACAAAAAGCCGGGCTGCATGTCTCTGTATGGACAGTCAACGAGCCAGCACTGATGCGTCGTCTGGCCGATTTCGGGGTGGACAGCATCATCACCGACTTCCCCGGGGTCGCCGTGCAGACGTTGGGTTGAGCACCTCAGCCCAACATCACGTATAAAAAACCGGCCACTTGGGCCGGTTTTTTATTAAGCCTAATCAGAAACTTTCGCGATTGGGCCAACGCCAGTCGCAGGAGTCACTGAACGGGTTCTCCCCGACCGGCTCAGGCCACCGGCCGGAGCCGCTCAAAAAAGCCGATTGAGGCCGTCGAAAGCGGCTACCCGGTAGGCTTCGGCCATGGTCGGGTAGTTGAACGTGGTGTTGACGAAGTACTTGATGCTGTTCGCCTCGCCCTTCTGGTTCATGATCGCCTGGCCGATATGCACAATCTCCGAGGCCTGGTAACCGAAGCAGTGCACACCCAGCACTTCCAGGGTTTCGCGATGGAACAGAATTTTCAGCATGCCCACCGGTTCTTGAGAAATCTGCGCCCTCGCCATACCCTTAAAGAACGCCTTACCGACTTCGTAAGGAATCTTGGCCTGGGTCAGTTCGCGCTCAGTCTTACCGATCGAGCTGATCTCCGGAATGGTGTAAATGCCCGTTGGAACATCATTAACGAAGCGCCAGCTGCCATTGTCGACGATGCTGCCAGCAGCCGAGCGGCCTTGGTCGGCGGCGGCACTGGCCAAGCTTGGCCAGCCAATTACATCACCCGCGGCGTAAACGCTCGGCACCGGTGTGCAGTAGGCCTGGTCGACTTCAACCTGACCACGACTGTTCACCTTGATACCGATATTTTCCAAGCCCAGTTGATCGGTGTTACCGGTACGGCCATTGCACCAGAGAAAAGCATCGGCCTTGATCTTCTTGCCGGATTTAAGGTGCAGAATTACGCCATTTTCTACCCCTTCGACACGCTCGTACTCTTCGTTATGGCGGATCAGTACATTGTTATTGCGCAGGTGATAACTCAGCGCATCAGAGATTTCCGCATCAAGGAAACTCAGCAACTGATCACGGTTGTCGATCAGGTCGACCAACACGCCCAGGCCACTGAAGATCGAAGCGTATTCAGAGCCGATCACCCCGGCGCCGTAAATGATGATCCGCCGTGGCGTGTGCCCCAGACTGAGAATAGTGTCGCTGTCGTAGACACGTGGATGCTGGAAGTCTACGTCCACCGGACGGTAAGGCCGCGAACCAGTGGCGATAACAATCTGCTTAGCCACCAGCTTCTCGACCACGCCGTTTGAGCAAACCACTTCGATGGTGTGCTCATCGGCAAAGCTGCCGGTGCCAAAAAACAAGTCGATGCGGTTACGTGCGTAAAAACCGGTGCGCGACGTCACCTGCTTAGCGATCACCCGCTCGGCGCTTTTCAGTACATCAGGAAAGGAGAACCAGCGCGGCTCACCGATCTGGCGGAAAATTGGGTTGGTGTTGAACTGCATGATCTGCCGCACCGAGTGGCGCAGCGCTTTAGACGGGATAGTACCGAGGTGCGTGCAGTTACCGCCGACTTCACGGCGGCTATCAACCACGGCCACCTTGCGCCCGGCCTTGGCCGCGTTCATTGCCGCGCCTTCACCCGCAGGGCCGGAACCCAGTACCACTACGTCGTAGTTGTAGACCGCCATGTTTACTCCTTCAGATCATACCGGAGCACTTGTACCGTGCTCTCGGCAGGGCCAGCACCGTGTTACACACAGCCTGACAATCAATACATCAACTGCGAACCGAGCCCTTGGCCGGCCGCAGAGCGATTAGCGCTTTGTCGCGTCGTAGGCCAGCGCGTCAGCATCGGCTGGCGAATCACTGTTGATCTCTTCGCACTTCTCGCGACTACCACCACAGATCGAACATTCTTTCTCGATCCCCAGGTTGGCGATACCCCCGCAAGAGCCGGCGATGGGCTTACGGCCCATGATCACGCCTACAGCCATCATGCCAACTACCAGCACCATGACCAGAAACACCACTAAAAATGTCATTGCTCGTCTCCTGCAGCAAATAGCTGCTCAAAAGCCTGCGTACCCTGTGTGACGAAGGCGCTGCCTTCGCGGGTCACGAAAAACGCGGCAATGCCCATGCGCTCAGCAAATACCAGGCCGCGCTCAGTGCCCATCACCATGAGTACAGTAGACAAGCCATCGGCGCGTAAGGTCGATTTATCTACCACTGTGACGGCCGCTAAGGTGTGTGTAATAGGTGCACCGGTCAGCGGGTCGAGGGTATGCGAGTAACGTCGACCATTCTCTTCGAAGTAATTGCGGTAATCACCGGAAGTGGAAACCCCGTAACCATCGAGGGCGAGTACGCGCTGAGCAATACGTTCGCCCTCTTGCGGCGCCTCCAGCCCAATGCGCCAGTGCTGGCCATCGGGCTTTCTACCCGCGGCCTTTAGTTCTCCGGTTATTTCAACCAAATAGCTGCTGACCCCTAACGCCGTAAGACGCTGCACCACCCGATCTACCGCATAGCCCGCGGCAATGCTGTTGAAATCCACCTGAACATCGACGTCCTTGCACAGTTGCTCACCGACACGCCGTACATGCTGCATACCAATACGTTCACGTGCAGCTGAGAGCTGCTCGGGCGTGGGGACCTTCTCCGCTCGCGCCTTAGGACCAAAGCCCCACAGGTTGAGCAATGGCTCAAGGGTCAGGTCGAAAGCGCCCTGGCTTTGCGCATTAAGCACGCGCCCTTCCTCAACCAATTCCAGCACCGGAACTGGCATGCTCAGGCAGCTACCAGCCGGCGCCTGATTGAACTGTTCAATAAAGGAATCATCACGGTAGGTCGACATCTGTTTGTCGATCTCAGCCAGGATAGCGTCGGTCTCACGCTTGAGTAGATCCGGGCTTGGCGCGATCTGGTTACGCACGTATTTGATCGAGTACGTGCTGCCCATAGTCGGCCCGCCGAACTCTTCTACCCGCTCTGAAAACCAACAGCCCGTTAGAGCGGCCAGCAAGCTGGCTGCAATAACGGGCTTGAGTAGCACTGGGCTCACGCTTAGCCGCCGAAGTCGTCGAGCAGGATGTTCTCCTCCTCCACACCCAGATCAACCAGCATCTTGATCACTGCCGCGTTCATCATGGGCGGACCGCACATGTAAAACTCGCATTCCTCAGGCGCCTTATGGTCCTTCAGGTAGTTCTCAAACAGCACGTTATGGATAAAGCCTTTGAGGCCCGTCCAATTGTCTTCGGGTTGCGGATCAGACAACGCCAAGTGCCACTTGAAGTTCGGGTTCTCAGCCTGCAGCTGGTCGTACTCTTCGTTGTAGAAGGCCTCACGCATGGAGCGTGCGCCGTACCAGAAGCTGATCTTGCGTGTCGACTTCAAACGCTTGAGCTGGTCAAAGATGTGCGAACGCATCGGCGCCATACCCGCACCACCACCAATAAACACCATCTCAGCATCGCTTTCCTTGGCGAAAAACTCACCGAATGGACCGTATACCGTGACCTTGTCACCCGGTTTGAGGCTGAATACCCAAGAACTCATCTGGCCTGGCGGCAGGCCATCCTTACCCGGTGGCGGCGAAGCAATACGGATATTGAACTTCACAAGACCCACTTCTTCCGGGTAGTTGGCCATGGAGTAGGCACGGATCACGGTCTCTTCGACCTTGGATACGTACTTCCACTGGTTGAACTTGTCCCAGTCGCCGCGATATTCCGGCTGAATGTCGAAGTCTTTGTAATGCACTTCGTGCGGCGGGCACTCGAGCTGAACATAACCGCCAGCGCGGAAGTCAACGTTCTCGCCTTCCGGCAGTTTCAAAGTCAACTCTTTGATGAAGGTGGCCACGTTGGGATTTGACTCCACCGTGCACTCCCACTTCTTCACGCCGAAGACTTCTTCCGGCACTTCAATCTTCATATCCTGCTTGACCGGGGTCTGGCAGGACAAACGCCAGCCAGCCTTGGCTTCGCGACGGGTGAAGGCCGCCTCTTCGGTCGGCAGCATTTCGCCACCGCCGTGCTCGACCACGCACTTGCATTGGGCGCAGGTACCGCCGCCACCACAGGCCGAGGAGAGGAAAATATTGTTGGCAGCTAACGTCTGCAGCAACTTGCCGCCGGCTGGCACCACAATGGTTTTTTCGCCGTTAATCTCGATGCTTACGTCACCACTGGAAACCAGTTTGGCGCGCGCCGCAAGAATAACCAGCACCAACGCCAGCACGATGCCGGTGAACATGCCGATGGCGATGAAAATTTCTAAATTGATCATCTATTCACCCCTTCCTTACAACTGCACGCCGGAGAAGGACATGAAGCCCAGAGACATCAGACCGATGGTGATAAAGGTGATGCCCAGCCCCTGCAAACCCGCTGGTACGTCGCTGTACTTGAGCTTCTCGCGGATACCTGCCAGCGCAGCAATTGCCAGCGCCCAGGACAGGCCGGAGCCAAAGCCATACACGGTACTTTCCGCCAGGTTGTAGTCCCGCTCAACCATGAACAGAGTGCCGCCCATAATGGCGCAGTTCACCGTAATCAGTGGCAAGAACACGCCGAGGGCGTTGTACAGGCTCGGTACGTACTTATCCAAAAGCATCTCGAGGATCTGCACGATGGCCGCGATCACACCAATATAGCTAAGCAAGCCGAGGAAGCTCAGGTCTACTTCTGGCAGCCCAGCCCAGGCCAGCGCACCGTCTTTCAGCAGGTAGGTGTAGATCAGGTTGTTCGCCGGCACGGTGATGACCTGCACCACGATAACCGCGATACCCAGGCCAATCGCCGTCTCGACTTTCTTCGAGATGGCAATAAAGGTGCACATACCGAGGAAGAAGGCCAAGGCCATGTTCTCAACGAACACCGCTTTAGCCAGCAAGCTGAGGTAATGCTCCATTAGTAGGCCTCCTTGTTCGACACTTGCGAGGCCATCTTGAAGCTCGGCTTCTCAAGCTGATCTTTTTTCCAGCTGCGGATAGCCCAGATGAATAGGCCGATCAGGAAGAACGCCGAAGGCGGCAGCAACAGCATACCGTTAGGCTGGTACCAGCCACCGTCGTTGACCACCGGGATGATCTCGTAACCCATCAGTTTGCCGGCACCGAACAGCTCACGAATGATGCCCAGCGCTACCAGAAACGCACTGTAGCCAAGACCGTTACCGATACCGTCAAAGAACGACAGCACCGGTGGGTTCTGCATGGCAAAGGCTTCGGCACGGCCCATCACAATACAGTTGGTGATGATCAGTCCGACGAACACCGACAGCTGCTTGGACAGACTGAAGGCATACGCTTTGAGCACCTGATCCACCACGATCACCAGTGAGGCGATGATCACCATCTGCACGATCATGCGGATGGAGCTCGGGATCTGGCTGCGAATCATCGAGATAAACAGGTTGGAAAACCCGGTTACCAACGTCAGCGCGATCGACATTACCAGCGCTGTTTTCAGGTTCGAGGTCACTGCCAGGGCGGAGCAAATCCCGAGAATCTGCAAGCCAATCGGGTTGTTATTGAAGATAGGGTTAAGCAGGACTTCTTTAATAGTCGGCTGCGACATGATTAAGCCTCCCCTGCGCGCAGGTTAGCGATAAACGGACCAAAACCGTTCTGACCTAGCCAGAAATTCAGCAGGTTATCGACGCCTTTACTGGTCAACGTAGCCCCCGCCAAAGCATCAACTTGGTGCTCGGCCTTAGGACTTTTTGGATCGACGCCGCCCTTGACCACAGCGACAGCCAGCTTGCCATTATCGTCGAACAGGGTTTTACCCACCCACTGGTCTTTCCACTTGGGGTTATCCACTTCCCCACCCAAACCCGGGGTCTCGGCGTGCTGATAGAAGCCCATACCGGCAACCGTATTCAGGTCACCCTTGATAGCGATAAAACCATACAGGGTGGACCACAGGCCGTAGCCTCGTACCGGCATGATCAAGGTGTCCATCTGGCCATCTTTCTCCACCACATAAACCGTGGTGTAACGCTCAAGACGCTTGATCGAGGCAATATCATCGTCGCTACTAAGGGCGCTAGACAGCTTCGGATCTTTCGCCGCCTTCAACGGATCAAAGGTCATCGGATCCTTGGCATCGGAGAACGTGCCCGTTTCAAGATCAACCAGCTTGGCGGTAATGGTGCCGCTGAACATGGCTTTGACTTGCGCACCGGTCATGTTCGGCTGGCCCAACCCGGCAATAGCAAGAATGCTGCGTTGCTTGTCCAGCTGACGGTTTTCTACCTGAGTTGGCTTCAGCGCAATGGCTGCACCAGCGACGAATACCGAGCACACCAGGCATACCAACAGGGCCACCACCAAGGTGCGGACGGTGGATTCTTTTTGACTAGACATTACGTGCCAGCCTCCGCTTGATATTGGCTTGAACGACAAAGTGGTCGATCAGCGGTGCGAACAAGTTGGCGAAGAGAATCGCCAGCATCATGCCTTCTGGGAAGGCTGGGTTGACCACGCGGATCATCACCACCATCACACCGATCAGGGCACCGAAAATCCACTTACCGGTATTCGTCATGGACGAGGACACCGGGTCGGTGGCCATAAAGAACATACCAAAAGCGAACCCACCGACCACCAAGTGCCAATACCACGGCATGGCAAACATCGGATTGGTGTCTGAGCCCAGCACGTTCAACAGCAGACTGAAACCGATCATGCCCAGCAGCACGCCAGAAACGATGCGCCACGAAGCGATTTTGGTGATCAACAGTACGCCGCCGCCGATTAGAATCGCCAGTGTGCTGGTTTCGCCCATAGAACCTTGGATAGTGCCAACAAAAGCATTCATCCAAGTGATGCCGTTGCTCATGATGTTTTCCACACCACCAGCCGCTGCCAGGCTTAGCGACGTAGCGCCGGCATAGCCATCAACAGCCGTCCACACCGCATCACCGGATAACTGCGCCGGGTAGGCGAAAAACAAAAAGGCACGGCCGGTCAGTGCCGGGTTGAGGAAGTTCTTGCCGGTACCGCCAAATACTTCCTTACCGATCACCACGCCGAAGCTGATGCCCAGCGCAACCTGCCACAGCGGGATGCTTGGCGGCAGAATCAGGGCGAACAATACCGAGGTCACGAAGAAGCCTTCGTTGACTTCGTGCTTGCGGATCGAGGCAAACAGTACTTCCCAGAAGCCGCCGACAATAAAGGTTACGGCGTAAACAGGGAGGAAGTAGGCAGCACCCTGGATAAAGTTGTCCCACAGGCTATTGGGGTCAAAACCCGCCAGCGAGCCAATCAGGGCGAAACGCCAACCTTCTTGGGCAGCCAGCAACTCTGGGCTGTTAGAGAAGATCAGGTTGGCCTGGTAGCCGGTGTTCCACATGCCAAAGAACATCGCCGGGAAGGTGCACACCCAGACGGTGATCATCATGCGCTTGAGGTCGATGCCATCGCGCACGTGAGCGGTGGTCTTGGTTACGCTGCCGGGGCGGTAAAAGAAGGTATCGATGGCTTCATACAAGGCATACCAGCCCTCGTACTTGCCGCCTTTTTCAAAGTTGTGCTCGATTTTATCGAGGAATGCACGGATACCCATGACTTAACCCTCCTTTTCGATACGCGCGAGATTGTCGCGCAAGATCGGGCCGTATTCGTATTTGCCGGCACACACATAGGTGCACAGCGCCAGGTCTTCTTCGTCGAGCTCCAGACAGCCCAGTTTTTGAGCCATCTCGGTGTCACCAACGATCAGGTAGCGCAACAGTTGAGTCGGCAGGATATCCAGTGGCATCACTGCTTCGTAGTTACCGACCGGCACCATGGCACGCGGGCTGCCATTGGTGGTGGTAGAGAACGCGAACGTCTTCGCTGCCATTAGCTTGGAAACGAAGATGTTCAGCACCGAGTGTTTATTCACCCCGGCACGCAGGTAATGCATCATTTCGCGGTCATTACCCTCAGCCAGGCAGGACACCTGCAGGTGGTAGCGACCGAGGAAGGCAAAAGCGCCCTGCGCAGTACGGCCACCCAGCACCGAACCCGAAATAACCCGGTTGGAACCAGGCTGCAGCTCGCCGGCAGTCAGCTCACTGAGGCTTGCGCCCAGACGGGTGCGCACCAGACGCGGCTGCTCGACCACAGGGCCGGCCAGCGCCACAACGCGCTCAGTCCACAGCTGGCCGGTGGTGAACAATTTGCCGATGGCAATCACGTCCTGATAGTTGATCGACCAAACGCTCTTACTCGCGTTAACCGGATCAAGGAAGTGGATATGCGTACCCGGCAAGCCTGCCGGGTGCGGGCCAGCAAAGCCTTGGGTTTGCACCTTACTCAACTGCTCGCCGGGCAGCGATGTGCCTTCAGCCTTACAAAGGAACACTTTGGCCAGATTGCTCAGTACCTGCAGACCGTTCTCAAAGTCGGCAGCGTATTCGACAATCACCACAGCCGGATCGGCTGCCAGCGGGTGTGTGTCAATGGCGGTGACAAAAATAGAGCTCGGCTGCGCATCTGCCGCCGGCACCTTGCTGAACGGACGTGCCCGCAGTGCGGTCCACAGGCCTGATTGCAGCAGGATCTCACGCACTTTCGCGTCGCCGACAGTCGCCAGCTGGTTTACGGCTACCTGATCAAAGGTAACCTGCTCGTCGCCTTCAACATCGATTACCACGGACTGCAGCACACGCTTCTCGCCACGATGGATGGCGCTGATCACGCCTGCCGCTGGCGCAGTGTACTGCACGCCTGGCGACTTCTTGTCCGAGAACAGCACCTGGCCAAGTTTGACCCGATCACCGACCTGAACCTCCATCGAAGGTTTCATGCCGTGATAATCGAAGCCTATGACTGCGACGCTACGCACAGGCCTTGCAGCCTCAATGCGCTGCGCCGGCACGCCAGTTATGGGCAAATCAAGCCCATTTTTAATCTTGATCATAGGTTTGCCTAACCACTGATTTATAAGCCTTTTAGAATACGGACGACATCACCGCAGAAAAATACGGCGTCACGCCAAAATAGGTAGGCGCAGTGCAAGATGTCGGTCGCGAGAAAAAATCTGGCCGATTATAAGTCGCACCCTCGGCCACTGACCACCCAAGCGCTTGCTTTTATCCTGTTTAACGTAACAGAAGGCAACAGATCGCGGCTTGACGCAAATTACCAGCAGGCGACATAACAACAATCGTCCAACCGGAGTCCAACTATGCGTCTGCCACTGGTTCTCATCTTCTTGCTGCTACTAAGCGGTGAGTCACTCGCCAATAGCCGCGAACGCCTGCAAGAGGCCAACTTCGCGCCCACCCATGCATTTGGCCAAAACACCCTTGAGCGCAAAAACCAGAGCGTACTTACTTATTTATGGGTTGATGTTTACGCCGCTGCTTTCTATGCACCGAACCAGATCAGCGCCAGCCAAGCGGCGGCCAAATCACTCACACAGCGCCTAGAGCTTTACTACTTTCGCAAGATCGACAGTCAAGACGTGATCAAGGCGGCCTGGGTCACGCTCGACCGCCAGTACGACGCTGCCACGCTTGCGCGCCTACGCCCGGAGATCAATGCCCTGCACGCCACCTTTCGCGATATTCGCCCAGGCGACCGCTACGCCCTGAACGCTAAGACAGGCAGCGGCCTGACCCTAGAGGTGAATGGCAAGGTCGCATATACCAGCCAGGATCCAGAAGTGGCCAAGGCCTACCTGGGCATCTGGCTAGCCCCTGACGGCCTGTCAGATAAGCTGCGCAGCGACCTACTGGCTGATTAACAAAGACATACCAGCGCTCTGAGCCTTTAGAACTGCAGAATAAGAAACGGGAGCCGAAGCTCCCGTTTTTTATTGCTAACCTGCGCTTAGCGCGGGAAGGCTGGTGGGTTAACCCCGGCCATGTCTTCCATCACACGCACCACCTGGCAGCTGTAACCGAACTCGTTGTCGTACCAGACGTACAGGATCACTCGGTTGTCGTTACAGATAGTGGCTTCGGCATCGACCACACCGGCGTGGCGCGAACCAACGAAGTCAGTGGACACCACTTCCTGCGACTGCACGAAGTCGATCTGCTTTTGCAGATCCGAGTGCATGGCCATCTGGCGCAGGTACTCGTTGACTTCATCACGGCTGGTGGCTTTATCAAGGTTGAGGTTGAGAATAGCCATCGACACGTTAGGCGTCGGCACGCGAATAGCGTTACCGGTCAGCTTGCCTTTCAACACCGGCAGCGCCTTGGCCGCAGCAGTTGCTGCACCGGTTTCGCTGATCACCATGTTCAGCGGCGCCGAACGACCACGGCGATCGCCCTTGTGGAAGTTGTCGATCAGATTCTGATCGTTGGTGTACGAATGCACAGTCTCAACGTGACCGTTGGCAATGCCGTACTGGTCGTTGATAGCTTTGAGAATCGGCACGATGGCGTTGGTGGTGCAGGACGCCGCCGAGATGATTTGGTCATCCGCAGTGATCTCGCCATGGTTAACGCCGTGCACGATATTCTTCAGCGCACCCTTACCAGGCGCGGTCAGCACAACGCGGTCAATACCTGGGCATGCCAGGTGCTGCCCCAAGCCCTCAGCATCTCGCCATACACCGGTGTTATCCACCAGCAGTGCGTTCTTGATGCCGTACTGGGTGTAATCGACTTCTTTCGGGTCTTTGGCGTAGATAACCTGAATCAGGTTGCCATTAGCGGTGATGGTACTGTTGGCCTCATCGATCGTGATGGTGCCGTCGAACGGGCCATGCACCGAATCGCGGCGCAGCAGGCTGGCACGCTTGGACAGGTCATTGGTCGCACCTTTGCGCACAACAATGGCGCGCAGACGCAGGCCATCACCGCCACCGGTTTTCTCGATCAAGATGCGCGCCAGCAGACGACCAATACGGCCGAAACCGTACAGAACCACGTCGGTGCCTTCGCGGGCTTCGCCGTTCTGTTGGCCAACCACTTCAACCAATTCATCTTTGACGAATTGCTCGATGCTGCGACCTTTTCCGTCAGCTTTGAACTTGCTGATCATTTTGCCCAAGTCTACAGAAGCGGCGCCCAACTTCAGCTCGCTCATGGCCTTAAGAATCGGGAAGGTCTCGTGCACCGACAGCTCGCTACCATCAGCCAGACGGTGACGCGCGAAGCGGTGGGCTTTGAGAATGTCGATCACCGAACGGTTGATCAAACCACGGCCGTAGATCGAGGTGACCACGTTGTTGTTACGGTAGAGTTGGCCAATCATCGGAATCATCGCTTCCGCAAGGGCTTCTCGATCGATCCACTCACCGAGACACTGGTCGGGCTTCTGAGTCACGGGCAGTACCTTCCACATGTAGGGGCTGAAAAAAGGGGCTACATTATGACGAGCCAAGCGCGCATGAGCAATGCACGACTGTCGTAACTGACACCGCACACAAACGCCCGTTACAATCGGCAACCTTGTGATTTGACCGTGAGCCGCCTGTGCCTGTGCCGACTGCGTCCGTACTTCGCCTACCGTCCCTGCCGGCTACTGCCGGAAAACAACACTGGGGCAACCTGCCCGGTGCCGCGCTGAGCTTGGCGATTGCCGAAGCCGCCAGCAATGCTAAACGTTTCACCCTGTTGCTGACCGCAGACAGCCAGAGTGCCGAGCGCCTGCAGGAGGAGCTGAGTTTCTTTGCCCCGGAATTGCCGGTGCTGCATTTCCCAGATTGGGAAACCCTGCCCTACGATCTATTTTCGCCGCACCAGGACATCATTTCCCAGCGTATCGCCGCTCTGTATCGCCTGCCTGAGCTGAAACACGGTGTCTTGGTAGTGCCGATTACCACCGCCCTACACCGTTTGGCGCCCAAGCGTTTCTTGCTTGGCAGCAGCCTGGTCATGCAGGTCGGCCAGCAACTCGACGTCAACCAGATGCGCAGCAACTTTGAAGCCGCCGGCTATCGCTGCGTTGACACGGTCTATGAACATGGCGAGTTCGCCGTGCGCGGCGCTCTGATCGACCTGTTCCCAATGGGCAGCAGCCAGCCGTATCGCATCGACCTGTTCGATGACGAAATCGAAACCCTGCGCACCTTCGACCCAGAGACCCAGCGCTCCATCGACAAAGTCGAGTCGATCAAGCTGCTGCCGGCCCGCGAATTTCCGCTGGAAAAGAAAGCCGTCACTGACTTTCGCGGACGCTTTCGCGAGCGCTTTGACGTGGACTTCCGCCGCTGTCCGATTTATCAGGATCTCAGCACCGGTATTACGCCCGCCGGTATCGAGTACTACCTGCCGCTGTTCTTCGAAGAAACCGCCACACTGTTCGACTACCTGCCCGCTGATACCCAGGTATTTTCCCTGCCCGGCATCGAGAAAGCAGCTGAGCAGTTCTGGGTGGATGCGCGCAGCCGCTATGAAGACCGTCGCGTCGACCCAGAACGCCCACTGCTGCCGCCCGCCGATATTTTCCTGCCGGTGGAGGACTGCTTCGCCCGCCTGAAGAACTGGCCACGCGTCGTCGTCAGCCAAGACGACATCGACACGGGCGTCGGCCGCACCCGCTTGGACGCCAAACCGCTGCCGGATTTGGCGATTCAAGCCAAGGCCGGCGACCCCCTGGCCGCGCTGCGGCGCTTTATCGAGGAACATCCGGGGCGCGTGTTGTTTTGCGCAGAATCCGCCGGCCGCCGTGAAGTGCTGCTGGAACTGCTCGCCCGCCTCAAGCTCAAGCCAAGTGAGTTCGACAGCTGGCCGGCCTTCACTGCCAGCAAAAAGCGCTTGGGCATCTGCATCGCACCGTTGAATGACGGCCTGCTGCTTGAAGATCTGGCGCTGGTGGCAGAAAGCCCGCTATTCGGCCAACGCGTCATGCAACGCCGGCGCCGAGAAAAATCCCGCGACGGTGGCGACAACGCCATCAAGAACCTTACCGAGCTGCGTGAAGGCGCGCCAGTGGTGCACATCGATCATGGTGTGGGCCGTTATTTAGGCCTGGTGACCATGGAGTTCGACGGCCAGGCCGCCGAGTTTCTCGCCCTGATGTACGCCGAAGAAGCCAAGCTGTATGTACCCGTGGCCAGCCTGCACCTGATCGCGCGTTACACCGGCAGCGATGATGCACTGGCTCCGCTGCACCGACTCGGCTCGGAAATCTGGCAAAAAGCCAAACGTAAAGCCGCCGAACAGGTGCGTGATGTCGCCGCCGAACTGCTAGACGTCTATGCTCGCCGCGCCGCGCGCGAGGGCTATGCCTTTGCTGACCCAAAGGCCGACTACAGCACCTTCAGCGCCGGCTTTCCGTTCGAGGAAACCCCGGATCAACAAACGGCTATCGAAGCCGTCTACAGCGACATGCTCTCGGCCAAACCGATGGACCGTTTGGTGTGCGGCGATGTTGGTTTCGGCAAAACCGAAGTGGCGATGCGCGCTGCCTTTATTGCCGTACATGGCGGTAAGCAAGTGGCGGTATTGGTGCCTACCACTCTGCTCGCCCAGCAGCACTACAACAGCTTCCGCGACCGCTTCGCTGACTGGCCGGTAAAGGTCGAGGTGATGAGCCGCTTCAAAAGCGCCAAAGAAGTCAGCGAGGCCATGCTGCAACTGGCTGAAGGTAAGGTCGACATCGTCATCGGCACCCACAAGCTGCTACAAGATGACGTCAAGTTCAACAACCTGGGCTTGGTGATCATCGACGAAGAACACCGCTTCGGCGTGCGTCAGAAGGAACAGCTGAAAACCCTGCGCAGTGAGGTCGATATCCTCACCCTAACCGCCACGCCGATTCCGCGCACGCTGAATATGGCCGTTGCCGGCATGCGCGACTTGTCGATCATCGCCACACCGCCGGCGCGCCGCCTGTCGGTACGCACCTTCGTCATGGAACAGAACAACCCGACCATCAAGGAAGCGCTGTTGCGTGAATTGCTGCGCGGCGGCCAGGTGTACTACCTGCACAACGATGTGAAAACCATCGAGAAATGCGCTGCTGACCTTGCCGAACTGGTACCGGAAGCGCGCATTGGTATTGGTCACGGGCAGATGCGCGAGCGCGAACTGGAACAGGTGATGGGCGATTTCTATCACAAGCGCTTCAACGTGCTAATTGCCTCGACCATCATCGAAACCGGCATCGACGTGCCGAGCGCCAACACCATCATCATCGAGCGCGCCGACAAGTTCGGCTTGGCCCAACTGCACCAGCTGCGTGGCCGCGTCGGCCGCAGCCATCACCAGGCTTACGCTTACCTGCTGACGCCGCCGCGCAAGCAAATGACCGACGACGCGCAAAAGCGCCTCGAAGCCATCTCCAATGCCCAAGATTTGGGAGCTGGCTTTTTGCTCGCCACCCACGACTTGGAAATCCGTGGCGCCGGCGAGTTGCTTGGCGACGGCCAGAGCGGGCAGATTCAGGCAGTCGGCTTCACCCTGTACATGGAAATGCTCGAACGCGCGGTGAAGTCGATCCGCAAAGGCGAGCAGCCCAACCTCGACCAACCGCTCGGCGGCGGCCCGGAGATCAACCTGCGGGTGCCGGCGCTAATCCCCAACGATTACCTGCCAGACGTGCACGCACGCCTGATCATGTACAAACGCATCGCCAACGCCAGCGACGAGGAAGGCCTAAAAGACCTGCAAGTGGAAATGATCGACCGCTTCGGCCTGCTGCCTGAGCCGAGTAAGAACCTGGTGCGCATCACCCTGCTGAAATTGCAGGCAGAAAAGCTCGGGATCAAAAAGGTCGACGCCGGCCCGCAAGGCGGACGTATTGAGTTCGCCGCCGACACCTGCGTCGACCCACTGACCCTGATCAAGCTGATCCAGGGTGCACCTAACCGGTACAAGTTCGAAGGCGCGACGCTGTTTAAATTTCAGGTGCCAATGGAGCGCCCGGAAGAACGATTCAACACCTTGGAAGCGCTGTTTGAGCGCCTGGCTCCCTCCACCTAAAGGAATGACCTCATGCGCGCACTCCGCACTCTAGCTCTGCTGCCGCTGGCCCTGCTGTGTCTGCTCAGCAGCACGGCGGCCGTGGCTGAAAGCCTGTATCAGGTTGAAGTGATCGTGTTCCGTCAAGCCGGCGAACCGATTTCTGCCGGTCAGCTGCCGCCCGATAACTGGGCACAGAACGCACTGCCGGTGGACAGCAACAACAGCCGCAGCACGGCGCTGAATACCGAAGCCGGCAAGCTCAGACCCGCCAGTGGCTATCAAGTACTGCTGCACCAAGCCTGGTCACAGCGCCTGGGCGAATCGAGCAGCCAAGTCGCCATCAGCACCGGCAACCAACAGTTCGGCCATTACCCTGTGGAAGGCACCCTAAGCCTCAAGGCAGGCCGCCTGATCGAACTGGAGAGCGATGTCTGGATCAACCAGTTCGATGCCAACGGCAGCCTCAGCGATAGCGAGCGCATCAAGCAAAGCAGCCGCCTAAAAAACGGCGAACTGACCTTTGTCGATAGCGGCAGCGTGGGTCTGCTGATTCGCGTCAGCCCACTTTAAGAAATATCAGGCACAAAAAAGGTCGCTCTAAGCGACCCTTTTTATTGCACTCACGCTGCCTCAGCTGGCCAGAACCCGCGCCAACACAGCCTTTACCGTGTCCATGCCCTCGTCCAGCGCACGCTCAATTTCCGCCATGGTGATCAAGGCGCGTGACTTGCCAGCAGCCGGGTTTACCACCAGCGCCAGGCAGGCATAAGGCAATGCCAATTCACGGGACAAGACGGCTTCGGGCATCCCGGTCATGCCGACGATGTCGCAGCCATCACGCTCCATCCGCGCGATCTCGGCAACGGTTTCCAGACGCGGACCCTGAGTGCAGCCATAAATACCATGGTTGCTGAAGGCACAGTGCTCGGCGGTCAGCGCACTGCTCAGTTTGTGGCGCAGCCCTGCATCATAAGGATGGCTGAAGTCGACATGGGTGACATGCTCCAGCTCACCCTCGAAATAGGTGTGCTCACGGCCGTAGCTGTAATCGATGACCTGGTGCGGCAAACAAAAGTGCCCGGTGCCCATGGCCGAATGGATACCGCCCACCGCATTCACGGCGATAACAGCTTTAGCACCCGCCTCACGTAACGCCCACAAGTTGGCGCGGTAATTTACCTGATGCGGTGGGATGCGATGCGGGTGCCCGTGACGCGCCAGAAACAACACTTCACGCCCGGCATAGTCGCCCCTCAGCACCGCTGCAGAGGGCGCACCATATGGCGTATCAATATGCAGCGCGGCCTTGATGGTCAGCCCGTCCAACTTGGTCAGGCCGGTGCCACCGATAATCGCGTAAACCGTCATCCATTACTCCTCAGTCGATTAATTGCGCTTCACGTAAGCTGCCAACTGCGGCCAGCCAACGTGGGTCTTGCCGATACTCAACACCCGGGAAAGCCTGGCGCCGCATACGCGCAAGGCCCTTGGGTGGCTGAACGTTAAGCCGCTGCAAAGCCACTAAGGCAAGCTCTGCAGCAGCGCGGTCATTGCACACCAGGCCCATGTCACAGCCCGCCGAGAGTGCCGCCTCGATACGGCATGCCGCGTCACCGACTACATGGGCACCCGCCATGGAAAGATCGTCGCTGAAAATCACCCCATCAAAACCCAACTCACCGCGCAGGATTTCCTGCAACCAGCGCCGCGAGAACCCGGCGGGGCTGGCATCCACCTGCGGATAGATAACATGAGCAGGCATTACCGCTGCCAACTGCTGACTCAACTGACGAAACGGCAGCAGATCATTGGCACGTATTTCATCCAGGCTTCGCTCATCTACCGGGATGGCCACGTGAGAATCCGCCTCAGCCCAGCCGTGCCCCGGAAAATGTTTACCGCAGGCAGCCATACCGGCAGCATTCATACCGCGGACAAACGCACCGGCCAGCAAAGTTGCGCGATGCACATCGCCTTCAAAAGCACGGCTGCCAACCACTGCACTGCGCTGATGATCCAAATCCAGCACCGGGGCAAAGCTAAGGTCCAGTCCAGCGGCCAGTACTTCAATGGCCATCACCCAGCCACACTGCACGGCCAAGTGCTCGGCATTGGCATTCTCGGCCAGTGCACGCATGGCCGGCAAACGTACAAAGCCCTGACGCAGGCGCTGCACGCGACCGCCCTCCTGATCCACTGCTAGGAGCAAATCAGGACGCACCGCGCGAATGGCTGCAGAAAGTTCGCGCACCTGACGCGGGTCCTCAATATTGCGGGAAAACAGAATCAATCCGGCCACCTGCGGCTGACGCAGAAGCTGACGATCCTCAGCCGTCAGCCAGGTGCCAGCAATATCCAGCATTAATGAACCGTGCATGAGTGAACTCACAAATCATCCTTAAGTAAGAGGCGCGTCCGCCCAAGCAGGGCATGCCGCCTCGTCGATCTGAACAGCGCAGTGGGCAGGCACACGCGCAAACAGCGCGAGCAAGTCACTGTTGCGCATGCGCACACAGCCATGGGACAACGCAACGCCCATGGGCTCGCTGTCCGGCGTACCGTGTATGTAGATATAGCGACGAAAGGTGTCGACATCGCCTAAACGGTTGCGTCCAGACTCGCAGCCGCTAAGCCAGAGAATGCGCGAGAGAACCCAATCACGACTTGGGAATTGCGCATGCAACTCAGGTGACCAGACTTCGCCCGTCCAGCGCCGACCGCGCAACACGGCAGCGTTGGGCAAGCCATCACCAATCTTCGCTCGCACCTGATGCAAGCCTCTTGGTGTGCAGCCGGAACCATTGCGCTCACCTGCGCCATTACGCGCAGTGGAAATGTTATAGCGCAGCGTCAACTGCCCGCTGGCAAAGCCATACAAGCGCTGATCGGCGAGGGAAATATGCAGAAAATCGAGAGCAACCATAGGCAGTAAGCTTAGCGGATCAGACCCACCAAGCCCACCCGCGGCGTTTAAACTTTGCTGGTACTAACGGAGCTTTTACTGCGCGGCTTAAGCTGGGCGCTTGCTTGGGCAGCATCGGTCAAACCCGTTTCAGAGCGCATCCCAGCCGCCAAGAACGGCACCATCAAGCGCATCACCTGTTCAATCGACGTATTAACCCCGAAATCGGTTTCCGACATGGCCCGCAAAGCCTTGATCCCGGACATGCTGAATGCGGCAGCACCCAGCATAAAATGTACACGCCAGAACAATTCCAGCGGAGGAATGCGCGGCGCCGCCTCATGCACCAACTGCATGTAACGACGGAAGACCTTGCCGTAAACCTCTTCCAAGTACTTACGCAAATGCCCCTGGCTTTGGCTAAACGCCAAGCCGAGTAAGCGCATGAATATTGAAAGGTCGTTACCGCTGCGGGGTTTAACTGTCAGTGCCTGCTCAACCAGCAACTCAAGCAACTCTTCCAAGTCCACCTTGGTTTCGGACTTAGCCTGACGGCGATCCAGTTCACGTTCCAAACTGATGCAGAAAGGCCCGAGGAAGCGCGAAAAAACTGCCTGAATCAAGGCCTTCTTCGAGCCGAAGTGATAATTCACCGCAGCTAGGTTCACCCCAGCTTTGCTGGTAATTAGACGCAGAGAGGTTTCTGCGAAACCCTTCTCCGCAAAAAGCTGCTCTGCCGCATCGAGAATGCGTTCAACGGTTTCCGACTGGGCCATGACTTTTATCATCTGAACAAACACTTGTTTGAAACATACGTTTCAGCTGCCCGCCTTGTCAAGCCGGGCTGACCATCTTGTGGCCGACTGGTCACACACGCCCCCTCCAAACTGATGCACCTGCCCTGACTAGACGCCGAGCGAACAGTCCGAGTAACAGAGCAATTCGACACAGAACATAAAGAGGGGCTGAGTACAGGTCAGAACACAAGGATTGCCAAGCCTTGAACACTGTATATAATCCCAGTCACTGTACAAAAAAACAGAGCCCACCATGCTAAAGCTAACGCCGCGCCAAGCTGAAATTCTCGCCTTCATCAAGCAAAGCCTTGAAGACAACGGCTATCCACCCACCCGTGCCGAAATTGCCTTGAAACTGGGTTTCAAGTCACCCAACGCTGCGGAAGAACATCTCAAAGCACTGGCCCGGAAAGGCGCTATCGAAATGACCCCAGGAGCCTCCCGCGGCATTCGCATCCCGGGCTTCGAGCCTAACGCCGAGGAAGAACAGGGTTTGCCGGTAATCGGTAGGGTCGCCGCAGGTGCGCCAATCCTAGCGCAGCAACATATCGAGGAATCGTGTCGTATTAATCCAGATTTTTTCCACCCCAAGGCCGACTACTTGCTGCGTGTGCGCGGCATGAGCATGAAAGACATCGGTATCATCGACGGCGACCTACTGGCCGTCCACACCACCACTGAAGTGCGCAATGGGCAAGTAGTGGTGGCGCGCCTCGATGATGAAGTCACGGTCAAACGCTTCAAACGCGAAGGTAATAAGGTCTGGCTGATTGCCGAAAACCCGGAGTTCGCGCCAATCGAAGTGAACTTGGAAGAACAGGATCTGATTATTGAAGGCCTGAGCGTCGGAGTCATCCGCCGCTAGTTCGATGGCGCGGCCTTTCTAACGCAGTACCGACAACGCAGGCAGCTTGCTAACACCTGCTAGTGGAGGATCTATGCAGTTCCCGCAATCACTGAATCGTACACAACTGCCGCTGTTCGATACATTTCTAGCCTCGGCCGCACCACCATTGTTTGCCGATAGCGACGAGCAATTTTGGCAGGATGATGAGGGCGAAGCATTCAGTGAGCTGTCATTGCGTGGCGCAGCAGGACACTGCCTGAATCTACTCGCGCCTATATTGCGCGAACTCAGCGAGAACAACGATGAACGCTGGCTGACCCTGATAGCCCCGCCATCGAGCCTGACACAAATCTGGCTTCGTGAGGCGGGCCTGAACCGCGAACGCATCTTGTTGCTTCACCCACGCGGAGAACAAAGTGCATTGGAGTTGGCGCGTCAGGCCTTGCTGTTAGGTCGGAGTCATACCGTCGTTAGCTGGCTGCACCCTCTTAAGCGCCAGGCACGCAAACAGCTTGAACAAGCCGCCCACCAGGGCAAGGCGCAGAGCCTGAATATCAGCTTGGGATGATCAGCCAATGTGACGCACAAGGAATGTGCGTTTGGGCCTGTACAACCTTGGCGCGACAGCTATCTGAGGCGAATAGAACACTCTGAATCAGAGCCGAATAGCCCTGCAGTCAATGCAGTACCCGCGGCCCTTCTTCATGCTGAAAATTATTTTCAGCCAAACGACCGGCCATTTGCACGCCGACGTTAAGCATGGCTTTGGCCACTTCAACATGCTGCCCCTGCAGAAAAGCTTTGGCGTCGGCAGAAAAATCCAGCACGACCAACGATTCCTCATCCTCTGCACGGCGCAGAGCGATACGCCCATCAGGCAGTTCGACAATTTCCAGGAAGGATGTAGGCATTGATTAGCTCTCCACGAAAGATCAGCATTGTAACAGCCGACCCGGGCTCGCCCTAGCCCACCGGTCAAATCAGCTTGTTACCATTCACTCAACGTTTCACGAAAGCGTTGCGCTAGAGCTTTCAATTCCTGGCGCCAGATTTCCAGAGACTGATGCGCCAGGGGCTCGACATCCTCGTCCAGGCTGACCGCTGTAATTAATGGTGTCGTCGGATCGACCTTGCTTTTCTTGCCAGCCTGAGGCGGCTTAAAAAGCGCAGCATAGGCGCTAAGGAGCTGAGCCACCCAACTCTCTTTTGACTGCGCCAACTCAACCAACTCACCCAATTCCTGACTCGGCGCAGCGCTTAGCACTACTGACGTGAGAAAGCTTTCAGCACGCGGAGCTGCACTGTCAGGCAAGCGATAATAGCCGGCAATTTCATGGCACAGCCCCAACAGGGCACCGTACAGATGAAACAGCGCAGCTTCACGCTCGGCCTGAATCAAAGCCAGGGCATTCATACTCTGACCCTGCTCAGCCTTGCGCCAAGACTCTAGCGCGAGACCTGCATAGAAAATTTTCTGATTGGTACGGGTATAGAGCTCATTAGCCATCGCGGCCCCCTCCATAACGGATCGAATAAGCAAACGCGCGCCTAACACCGATAGGCGCGCTCAGCAGGATCAGCTGTTCTTATCTTCAACCTTCCACTTACCGCCATCAAAGAACGCACGCCAGCCCGTCGGCTTACCGTCGACTTCCGTCTGCACGTACTGCTCTTGGGTCTTACGGCTATAGCGAATAACCGAAGCGCGGCCTTGCGGATCTTTCTTCGGGGCATCACAAAGGAAGTGATACTTAGGATCGATCTCATCACGATGAGGAATTATTTCCATCACCAGCGGAGCACGCGTTTCACGGTTCTTCGGGAACTGGCTAGCGGCTAAGAACAAGCCCGAGGCGCCATCACGCAAGATGTACGTATCGTTGACCTTCTCGCACTTGAGTTCCGGCATCTTCACCGGATCCATTTTCGGTGGAGCAGCCTCGCCGCTCTTCAGCAGCTTGCGGGTGTTCTTGCACTCGCTATTGGTGCAGCCAAAGAACTTGCCGAAACGCCCGGTCTTCAATTGCATCTGGCTGCCGCACTTATCGCAATCCAGGCTCGGCCCTTCATAGCCCTTGATCCGGTACTGCCCCTGCTCGACCTCATAACCTACGCAATCTGGGTTATTACCGCAGATGTGCAGCTTGCGGGTTTCATCGAGCAGATAGGCATCCATGGCCGTAGAGCAGATCGGGCAACGATGCTTGCCGAGCAACACACGCGACTCAGACTCACCTTCATCGTCAGCGGCTATTTCATCGCCTGGTACCAGATTGACTGTGGCCTTGCAGCGCTCTTTAGGCGGCAACGCATACCCCGAACAACCGAGGAATACACCGGTGGAAGCAGTACGAATAGTCATTGGCCGGGCGCAGTCGCGGCAGGCTATATCAGTCAGCGTAGGTGTGTTGGCACGCATACCGCTTTCACTGTCGCCTGCCACTTCAAGTTTCTTCTTGAAATCGCCATAGAACTCGTCGAGTACATTTTTCCACTCGCGCTCGCCCTGGGCCACATCGTCCAGATTTTCTTCCATGCCGGCTGTAAAACCGTAATCCATTAGATTGGAGAAACTTTCAGATAGACGCTCAGTAACAATATCACCCATTTTTTCGGAGTAGAAGCGGCGGTTGTGCAACGCTACGTAACCACGATCCTGGATGGTACCGATGATCGCCGCGTAAGTTGATGGACGGCCAATACCGCGCTTTTCCATCTCTTTAACCAGGCTGGCTTCCGAGTAACGCGCCGGTGGCTTGGTGAAGTGCTGGCTGGGGTCAAGCTTGACCAGTTTCAGCACTTCGCCCTGATCCATTTCCGGCAACACATCGTCATCGCCCGGCTTGCTTATTTGCGGTAATGCACGGGTATAACCGTCGAACTTGAGGATGCGGCCCTTGGCGCGCAGTTCAAACTGCGCAGCCGTGACGGTCACTGTAGTTGACAGATATTCGGCCGGCGGCATCTGGCAGGCCACAAACTGACGCCAGATCAACTCATACAAGCGCTCTGCATCGCGCTCCATACCGGACAACTGAGTTGGTTTGAGGTTAACGTCGGAGGGGCGAATGGCTTCGTGCGCTTCTTGCGCACCTTCCTTGCTGCTGTAGGCAATTGGGTTAGCGGGCAGGTATTTCTTGCCGAACTCACCTTCAATAAAGTCACGCACCATGCTCACGGCGTCGATCGACAGGTTAGTCGAGTCCGTACGCATGTAGGTGATGTAACCCGCCTCATAAAGACGCTGAGCCATCATCATGGTCTTCTTCACCCCGAAACCCAGGCGATTACTAGCAGCCTGCTGCAGGGTGGAAGTAATAAAGGGCGCCGACGGCTTGCTGCTAGTCGGTTTGTCTTCACGCTTACTGATGATGTAGCTCGACGCTTTCAGCGTGGCCAGAGCAGCCATAGCCTGGGCTTCATTCAGCGGTTTGAAGGCGCTGCCATTCTCACGCGCCACTTCAAAGCGCACATTGGCACCTTTTGCGGAGCCCAAATCAGCGTGCACTTCCCAGTATTCTTCGGGGACAAATGCACGAATCTCTTTCTCACGCTCGACCACCAGTTTGACTGCGACCGACTGCACACGACCGGCAGACAGGCCGCGGGCGATCTTGGCCCATAGCAGCGGCGAGACCATGTAACCCACTACGCGATCGAGGAAACGCCGCGCCTGCTGAGCATTTACACGATTGATGTCCAGCTCGCCCGGCTTAGAAAACGCCTCTTGAATCGCCTTCTTGGTGATTTCGTTGAACACCACGCGCTTATATCGGCTGTCGTCACCACCAATGGATTCGCGCAGGTGCCAGGCAATGGCTTCCCCCTCGCGATCCAAGTCGGTTGCGAGATAGATGGTGTCAGCATCCTTGGCCAAACGGCGCAATTCCTCGACCACCTTCTCTTTGCCCGGAAGGATCTCGTACTTGGCTTTCCAGCCGTGCTCGGGATCAACCCCCATGCGTGCGATCAGCTGACGCTTGGCTTTCTCCTTGGGCGACAACGCCGGCACTTCACCCGTAGCGGCTTTACCACGCTTGACAGGCTCCTTAGCGGTACTTGCCGAGCCACTGGTGGGTAGGTCACGGATGTGGCCGATGCTCGACTTCACCACGTACTCGTTGCCCAAGTACTTGTTGATGGTCTTGGCCTTGGCCGGGGATTCCACGATGACCAGCGATTTGCCCATGGATTGGAAAATTCCTGAAATTCGATAAATAAATGCGGGAGGCGCTGTACTGCCTGCTAGCGCGGCACCGCTATATATAGTGGCGGTCCGGCCGAGGTCAAGCGCAGCAATAGCCCGATGTCAGCTCAAGGCCGATTAAACAGCGTGCTTTCAGCCTGAATCAAAGCAAAGCGTGGCACATTCTTGCCGTCCACCTCAACGCGCTCGCAGAACATCTCCAACGGTCTCACCCATAGCCCAAAATCGCCGTACAGCGCTTGATAAACCACCTGCTGCTCCTGCGTTTCGGAATGCTGGGCCACGCCAAACACTCGGTACTCAGGGCCTTTGTAGTGACGGTAGAGGCCAGGCTGTAACTGCATGGATGAATTCCTTGAAGATTTTTCGCTAAAAACAAAAACCGGGGCACTTGGCCCCGGTTTTCCATCTTCTACATCGAGTAAAACTTAGATGCGTTCGAAGACGGTGGTGATGCCTTGGCCGAGACCTACGCACATGGTCGACACACCGAAGGTGCCGCCATTCTGCTTCATCACGTTAAGCAGGGTACCGGAGATACGCGCACCGGAACAACCGAAGGGGTGACCCAGAGCGATTGCGCCGCCGTGCAGGTTGACCTTCTCTTCCATCTTATCGAGCACTTTCAAGTCCTTCAGCACAGGCAGAGCCTGGGCAGCGAAGGCTTCGTTGAGCTCGAAGAAGTCGATGTCATTGATGGTCAGACCCGCACGCTTGAGGGCTTTATGGGTCGACGGTACTGGACCGTAACCCATGATCGCTGGATCGACACCGGCGACAGCCATGGCGCGAACCACTGCCATTGGCTGAATACCGAGGTCTTGAGCGCGTTGAGCACTCATCACGATCATGCAGGAAGCGCCGTCAGTGATCTGCGAGGACGTACCTGCAGTCACAGTGCCGCCTTTCGGGTTGAACGCAGGCTTCAATGCAGCCAGGCTTGCCAGAGTGGTTTCCGGACGAATGGTTTCGTCGTAGTCGAAGACCTTCAGGAAGCCATTCTCGTCGTAGCCTTGCATCGGGATGATTTCATCCTTGAACTTGCCTTCAACGGTAGCTTTCTGTGCAAGACGGTGCGAACGCTCACCGAAAGCATCCTGCTGCTCGCGGCTGATGCCATGCATCTTGCCAAGCATTTCAGCAGTCAGACCCATCATGCCCGAGGCCTTGGCCGCATAAAGCGACAGGTGCGGGTTTGGATCAACGCCATGCATCATGCCAACGTGGCCCATGTGCTCCACACCACCAACGACGAAGACATCGCCGTTACCGGTCTGAATCGCCTGCACAGCAGTATGCAACGCGCTCATGGATGAACCGCACAAGCGGCTCACAGTCTGGCCAGCAGCAGTGTGCGGGATCTGGGTCATCAGCGACGCCATGCGCGCGATGTTCCAGCCTTGCTCCAGGGTCTGGTTAACGCAGCCCCAAATCACGTCTTCCACTTCAGCCGGATCGACCTTGGTGTTACGTGTCAGCACGCCACTGATCAGATTGGCTGACATGGTTTCGGCACGGGTATTGCGATGCATGCCGCCCTTGGAACGACCCATCGGGGTACGGCCGAAGTCAACGATGACTGCATCTCTAGGATTCAGGCTCATAAATTTACTCTCGCTCTAGTCGTTGCGCGATTAACCGAAAAACTTCTGGCCGTTAGCAGCCATTTCGCGAAGCTTGGCAGTCGGGGTGTACAGCGCGCCTAGCTCGGCATATTTGTCGGCCAGGGCAACGAACTCAGCCACACCGATGGAATCGATGTAACGCAGTGCACCACCGCGGAAGGGCGGGAAGCCAATACCGTAGATAAGACCCATATCGGCCTCAGCAGCGGTATCAACGATGCCATCTTCCAAGCAACGAACAGTTTCCATACACAGCGGGATCATCATCCAATTAATGATGTCTTCGTCGGTGACTTCACGCTGCTCAAAGATGATTGGTTTCAGCACTTCGAGCACAGCTGGATCGGCGACTTTCTTCTGCTTGCCGCGCTTATCCATCTCGTAGGAGTAGAAGCCCTTACCGTTCTTCTGGCCCAGGCGATCGGCTTCGTACAGTGCATCGACTGCCGAGCGACGATCGTCTTTCATACGATCCGGGAAGCCTTCAGCCATGACGTCGCGACCGTGGTGACCGGTGTCGATACCGACCACGTCCATCAGGTACGCTGGGCCCATTGGCCAGCCGAATTTTTCCATGACCTTGTCGATACGTACAAAATCGACGCCTGCGCTGACCAGCTTGGCGAAACCGCCGAAGTAAGGGAACAGCACACGGTTGACCAGGAAGCCTGGGCAATCGTTGACCACAACCGGGGTTTTACCCATCTTCTTGGCGTAGGCAACAGTAGTAGCAACTGCTACTTCGCTGGACTTCTCACCACGAATCACTTCAACCAACGGCATCATGTGTACCGGGTTGAAGAAGTGCATGCCGACGAAGTTTTCCGGGCGCTTGAGAGCCTTGGCTAGCAAGTTGATGGAGATGGTCGAGGTGTTCGAGGCCAGAATTGCATCCTCGCGCACCATGCCTTCCACTTCAGCCAGCACAATCTGCTTAACCTTAGGGTTTTCAACCACGGCTTCGACCACGATATCAACCGCACCGAAATCACCGTAGGACATGGTCGGGCGAATGGCAGTGAGGGCTTCTGCCATCTTCGCCGGGGTCATACGACCTTTAGCAACGCGGCCGCCAAGCAGCTTGGACGCCTCAGCCAGCCCCATTTGGATACCCTCTTCTCGGATATCCTTCATCAGAATCGGAGTGCCCTTGGACGCGGACTGATAGGCAATACCACCGCCCATGATGCCAGCACCGAGAACGGCAGCCAGTTTCACGTCTTTAGCGATTTCGTCGTACTGCTTGGACTTCTTCTTCAGGTCTTGGTCATTCAGGAACAGACCAATCAAGCTTGCAGCAACCGGCGTTTTAGCCAGCTTAACGAAACCAGCAGCTTCGACTTCAAGAGCCTTGTCGCGGCCCATGTTAGCCGCTTTCTGGATGGTCTTAATGGCTTCAACCGGCGCTGGGTAGTTCGGGCCAGCCTGGCCTGCAACGAAACCTTTGGCGGTTTCAAAGCACATCATTTGCTCGATAGCGTTGAGCTTGAGCTTTTCAAGCTTCGGCTGACGCTTAGCCTTGTAGTCCAACTCACCAGAGATGGCACGCTGAACAAGGTCCAGAGCAGCAGCTTGCAGCTTGTCAGCGGCTACAACAGCGTCCACTGCACCCATTTTCAGGGCATCAGCGGCTCGGTTTTCTTTACCGCTGGCAATCCACTCAACCGCGTTATCAGTACCGATGATACGTGGCAGACGCACAGTACCGCCGAAGCCTGGGTAAATACCCAGCTTGACTTCCGGCAGGCCCACTTTGGCGCTTTCGGCCATGACGCGGTAGTCCGCAGCCAGGCACATTTCAAAACCACCGCCCAGAGCGATGCCATTGATCGCGACAACAGTCGGAACATTGAGGTCTTCAAAATCACTGAAAATCTTATTGGCTTCGAGGTTGCCAGCCACCAGTTCTGCATCCGGCAACTTGAAGTTGTCGACGAACTCGGTGATGTCGGCGCCGACGATAAATACGTCCTTGCCACTGGTAACAATCACACCTTTGATCGAACCATCAGCTTTAATCGCATCAACGGATTGACGCAGCTCATTGAGGGTAAGACGGTTGAATTTGTTGACGGATTCACCCTTGAGGTCGAATTTCAATTCGACGATGCCGCTCTCAAGGGCCTTAACCGTGATGGCTTTACCTTCGTAAATCATCAACTGATCTCCACGGTATGGAAGCTGAACAGTACACATCGGCGCCAACCAGCAAGCTACTCCACGGCATGGCCGTAGCAGAGTAACCCCAATCAGCCTGGCACACCCACCGACGCGATATTCGGGTTGTAAGGCGCTGTATTAAGTTAGGCAAACGCTCAATTCATACGCCCGTTTGATTTGGGTGTGCACACCTTCAAGGAAAAGCCATGACTTGTCAATTAGCCTGTTAGGGCTGCATTAGCGTACAAAAAGTTACGCTCAGCCCGACGCTGACACCTTGATAGCTTTGTCGCGAAAAAGTAGCCATTCGCGGCGATATAGAGCTATTCCCGCAATTCTTTGCGTAAAAAAGCGACCCGGCACATGCCTAGCAATCTGATTTAGCTACAGGTACAGTCGTTTCAATACGGCCGCGTTTGTAGCGCCCGTAGCTAAAACAAAAACAATTAAAGCCCGACCAAGGGCGCACGGAGTTTCCTTATGTCGAGCCGCATGCTTGCCATTGCCTTGAGCACTCTGCTAGCAATCACACTCCCCCTGTTCAGCGCCGCCAGCCAAGCTGCAGACACCGCCACCAGCCTACTAAAACTGCATCAGTTGCGCTTAGCCGCGCAAAAAACACTTGGCGACTTTTATATGTTTAACGGCATGGAGGGCGATCAACGCTACTCGCGAATGATTAATGAGTCGCTGAGCGAGGTGAATACTCAACTCAATACGCTGAGAGAAATGCCTGGTGAAGGTTCGAACGCTTTACGCTCACAGCTGGACCAACAATGGAAAGGCTACCAGATCGATCTAAACAACCTGGTTAACGCACTAAAAAGTCAGGGCTATACCGATCTGCAGCCGGTTGCTGATCTCGCGGCACGCAACCAGCAACTCATGAGCCTCAGCCAAGAGCTGTACACCAAGATTCAACAAGAGGGCAGCTACAGCGTACCCACACTGACCCAACACAGCCGTGAGCAAAGCCTGCTGATGCAGGGCATCGCTGTGGATTACGCATCACGCAGCGCTTCGGTGGGTGCCACCTTTATGGGCGGCGGCGATGCCCGACCAATTGAGGATATGGTCAGCGAGTTCGCCAGCAAGATGGCGGCACTGGAGAAAGAGCCGCTGAACACCCCACAACTCAAGCAATCCTGGGGCGAGGTCGCCACCAAGTGGCGCTATATTGAAAAATCGTTGATCAACTACAACGAAAACAGCGTGCCCTTTCTGGTGAACAAGTATTCAAACACCATCATTCAAGGCATCGAACAGATTTCCACTCAGTACGCGGCGACTGATCTCTGATCGCACTACAGCGACCATCTGCACTCGCCCCACCGGCCGGCCTGGCCTTTTACCGCCCAATATTGCACCGGCGTTGGTTAAGATCAGGCTATGGCCTTAAGAAAACCGACAATTTCTTCCAGCGCTGCGCTAGCACCCCGTTCGCCCCAGCAAATCGACAGCATTTGATCAGTCGCCTCGACCTTGAACGCATCAGCCGGCAATGCCTGCAATTGAGCCAACAACGCCTGATCAGTGCAGGGTTCGCGCCATTTATTGACCCACTGCCCCGGTTCCAACTGCCAATAGCACCAGCTATCGGCCTGACCGCGTCGGCGCGGCTGATGATATTGCGGGCACGAATCTGGCGGCTGACGCAGCAGCCAATGCGGCCAGGTCTGCGGCGACAACTGCATCGCAACGCCCATGCGTCGAGCCTGTAAACGCACGTCCATTTGCCCGCGCTGACGTCGTGAAGGCGCCAACCAGGCCAAAGGGCTTAACATTACGCCCAGGAGCAAAACTATAAACCAAGGATTCATATCGTTATCTCGCAGGCAAAAGCCTGTTATATGCATACAAGAAGGCCATACTAAAACCATCGATCCACTTGCAAGGAGCTACCCATGCCCTACCTGCACATTCTTGTCGCTGTCGACCTTACCGAAGAATGCGATCCGGTCATGCACCGAGCGCAGAAGTTAGCTGCTAGCAGCGGCGCCAAATTATCTGTGGTGCATATAGTCGAGCCTATGGCTATGGCCTTTGGCGGTGACGTGCCGATGGATTTGTCGATGCTGCAACAGCAGCAATTCGATCAAGCCCGCGAGCGCTTAGATAAATTTGCCGGCAAGTACCCCGAGCTAGGCGCCGACCAACGCCACTTGGCTTACGGTCAGCCTCGTCAGGAAATTCATCGCCTCGCTGAAGAACAGCAGTGCGACCTGATCATCGTCGGCAGCCACGGCCGCCATGGCCTTGCGTTACTGCTCGGCTCGACCGCTAACGACGTACTGCACGGCGCGCCTTGTGACGTCCTGGCCGTGCGCCTGAAAAAAGCTGATTGATTGGCCCACACGAATAACGCAAGTGCAGCTGTGCTTGCGTTATTCGTTGCCGCGCGACCCCATGACCAACGGACGAATCTTTTGCAGCTGGGTCTCCAGCGAATAGGTCATGCTCGACGCCATGGAAAAGAAGGTCAAAAACGCCTTGAGGTTGGAGTCGCCATCACACGTCGCATGAATGCGCTGCCAGAACGCCTGATTAACCAGCTGCAATTGCTGGAAAATCTCTACCAAACCCTTTAATTGCCAGTCAGGGGCATGCCCCTCGCGCAGGTTGAAATACTGCTGAGTCAGGTACAGCGACACGGCCCGCAGAATGAATTCCTGATTATTGGCGAACGGCAAATGATGCTGCGCCATGGGCTTAAGCTTGCCCAGCAACGGGCAAGCACTGGTCGCCATGATCACCCCAAGCAACGCCCGTAGCCCTTCGTCCAGGCCAACCTGCTTGGTGTACTCACGCTCCGGCGTACGCACCCAAACAGCCGCCCGCTTGAACGCCGGCAGGCCATGGAAGTCCTCAATTACTCGATGCAGATCAACAGCTGCCGGGCAGTGGCTGAAATTATCTTTGCTCAGCGGGCAGTTACTGCACTGCTGATATTCAAGACGCGTCCAGCCCGGAGCGCCTTGCGCAGCTTCTGCCGCATACACCCGGTCCAGCTCAATCCTGTAGCTGAACTGGTGATCGTCGTCGAGAGTAATGCTGTACTCGATGGCCATGACTGTCTCCGCCAGAAGCCTGAAGGTCCTACTTGAGCGTGTGGGCTATTTATTGCCCGCTAGATTAGCCTTCCAGCTCAGCCCAACGTTCAACCAATTGTTCCAGTTGATGCTGCACTGCCTGCAATTGCGCCAGAACCTCAGCGGTCTTTTCCGCTGGCTGCTGATAGAAGATCGGCGAGCCGATCTGCTCCTGCAAGCTGGCAACCTGAGTCTCCAACGCATCGATCTGCCCAGGAATAGCTTCGAGCTCGCGTTGCAGCTTGTAACTCAGCTTTTTCTTGCTCACTTCAGCAGCCACAGGCTCTGCCGCCAACGGTGCAGGAACCACAGCTGAGGCTAGTTCAGGCTTACCCGCCTTGCTTTCGCCGACACCAAGCAAGCGCGGTGAACCGCCCTGGCGTAGCCAATCCTGATAACCACCGACGTATTCGCGCACCTTGCCTTCGCCTTCGAAGACCAGGGTGCTGGTGACTACGTTATCGAGGAAGGCCCGGTCGTGGCTGACCATCAACACAGTGCCAGGGAAGGTCAGTAGCACTTCTTCAAGCAGCTCCAGCGTTTCCACATCGAGGTCGTTGGTTGGTTCGTCCAGCACCAGCAGGTTGGCCGGTTTACTGAAGAGTTTGGCTAACAACAGGCGTGCCCGCTCACCACCGGACAGCGCCTTCACCGGGGTACGTGCACGCTGCGGACTAAACAGGAAGTCGCCTAGGTAGCTCAGCACATGGCGGTTCTGCCCATCGATCTCGATAAAGTCGCGGCCTTCGGCGACGTTATCGATCACAGTTTTTTCTAAATCGAGCTGGTGGCGTAACTGATCAAAATAGGCCACATCGATGCGCGTACCCTCAGTCACCGAACCACTGGTAGGCTGCAAACCGCCGAGCATCAACTTGAGCAGGGTGGTCTTGCCAGTACCGTTTGCACCAAGCAGACCAATACGGTCACCGCGTTGCAGCACCATGGAGAAGTCCTTGATCAGGAACGGCCCGCCCGGATGGGCGAAACTAACGTTCTCTAGGACCATGACCTGCTTGCCGGATTTATCAGCCGTCTCCAGCAGAATATTGGCTTTGCCGGTGCGCTCGCGGCGCTCGCTACGCTCAACGCGCAGGGCTTTAAGGGCTCGTACACGGCCTTCGTTACGGGTGCGGCGTGCCTTGATGCCCTGACGAATCCACACTTCTTCCTGAGCCAAACGTTTGTCGAACAACGCGTTAGCGGTTTCCTCGGCGGCCAGCGTGGCTTCTTTGTGCACCAAGAAACTGGCGTAGTCACCGTTCCAGTCGATCAAGCCACCGCGATCCAACTCGAGAATGCGCGTGGCCAGATTCTGCAGGAAGGAACGGTCGTGGGTGATAAACAGCACCGCGCCCTGAAAATCAGTCAGGGCTTCTTCCAGCCAAGCAATCGCACCGATGTCCAGGTGGTTGGTGGGCTCGTCGAGCAGCAGCAGGTCAGGTTCAGAGACCAGCGCCTGGGCCAGCAGCACGCGGCGACGCCAGCCGCCCGAGAGCTCGGCCAGAGTTTTGTCAGCCGGCAACTGCAAGCGGCTCAGGGTGCTGTCGACCAGTTGCTGCAAGCGCCAGCCGTCGCGGGCTTCAAGGTCCTGCTGGACGTGCATCAATTTATTCAGGTCGTCTTCAGTGACACAGTTCTGCGCCAGGTGGTGATACTGCGCGAGCAGCTCACCGACACCGTCCAGGCCCTGGGCGACCACGTCGAACACCGTGCGGTCGTCTGCAAGCGGCAGCTCCTGCGGTAACTCGCCGATTTTCAACCCAGGTGCGCGCCAGACTGCGCCGTCATCAGCTTTCTGATCACCCTTGACCAACTTCATCATGCTCGACTTGCCGGTGCCGTTACGGCCGATGATGCACACCCGCTCGCCACGGGCGATCTGCCAAGACACCTTGTCCAACAGCGGCATTGCGCCATAGGCCAGGGAAATATCGGTGAACTTGAGCAGGGTCATGGCACGCCTCAACAAAAAACGACGGGTGAAAGCCGGTAAACCGGGGCTGAGCAACGAGCTTCGTTGCACCAAACGTACAGCGGTAACCTGGAACACCCAGAAAATCATCTGCAGATGCCCAAAGCAGCCGCAAAACAGGGCGCGCATTCTAACCGAGAAGCGCGTAGGCCGAGCAGGCAATTTCGCCGGCGGCCATGGTAAATCCCGCGCCAGTCATGTGACAGCCTGGCGGCAAGTGCTCTAGCTAGCATACCTAACCGACCAATAAGCGATTTTGAACGTCGACAATTGCGCGCTGCGCCTTATTGATCCTTCACCCTCGTTAGGCAAACGACTAAGCTAGAGCCATACGCATTATTTGCCTGGAAGTGTCATGCGCGGTCCCCTGTTCAGCCTGTTGTCTTGCCTATTAGTGTTCTCCCTGGGGTTAACTGCGGCGCAGGCCGCTACCCTGGCGCAACAACGTCAGTATTACGACCAAGCCAAAGCCGCACTGGCTAAAGGTGACAAAGAACCTTACCAACGCTACGCCAACGCCCTACGTGACTACCCGCTGGAGCCTTACCTGGCCTATGACGAGCTGACGGCGCGGCTGAAATGGGCAAGCAATGACGAGATTGAAAAATTCCTCGCCGAACACGGCGACCTGCCGCAAATCAGCTGGATGAAGCTGCGTTGGCTGCGTTGGTTGGCTGAGCGGGGTGAATGGCAAACCTTTATTAACTATTACGACCCAGCACTGAATTTTACCGAGCTCGACTGCCTGTATGGCCAATACCAAATGAGCCACGGCATGCGCGCCGAGGGCAACGCCACTGCTGAAAAACTCTGGCTGGTGGGTAAATCGCAGCCCAATGCCTGCGACCCGCTCTTCGAGCGCTGGTCCGCAGAAGGCCAACTCACGGAACAGAAACGCTGGCAGCGCGCCAAACTGGCTGCTGAGGCGCGTAACTATGGCTTGGTCACCCATCTGATCAAGAGCCTGCCGACCCTGGGCAGCCAGGGTAAAAACCTACTGGACGTTGCACAGAAACCTGAGCTGCTAAAACAAACCAGTCGCTTCACCCAAACCGATACAGCAATGGCTGATGTGATCGGCCTCGGCTTGCGCCGCCTGGCGCGCCAGGACCCGGAAAACGCGCTCAACTTGCTTGATCACTATGCCCAGCGCATGAAGTTCTCAAGCGTTGAACAGGTTGCTATCGCCCGAGAAATCGGCCTGACCCTGGCCAAGCGTTTCGATGCACGCGCCTTGCAGGTGATGGCCAAGTACGACCCTGAACTGCGCGATAACACTGTGAGCGAATGGCGCGCACGCCTGCTGCTGCGCTTGGGCCGCTGGGAGGAAGTCAATCAGCTGACCCGCAAGATGCCCGCCGAGCTTGGCAACACCAATCGCTGGCGTTACTGGCAGGCACGCAGCCTGCAACTGGCACAACCCAACAGCCAAAAGCCGAAAGCGCTGTACCAATCGCTGGCCAAGGAGCGCGACTTTTATGGCTTTATGGCCGCCGACCAAGTGCAGGCGCCCTATCAGCTGAAAAACCAACCGTTGGCCCTGAGCCCGCAAACCATCAAGAAAGTGCGTAACTCGGCAGCCATTCGCCGTGCCTTGGAATTCCACGCCCGCGGCCAAGTCGCCGATGGGCGGCGTGAATGGTACAACGTCACTCGCCTGTTCAGCCGCGATGAAATGGTCGCCCAGGCCCGCCTCGCCTTCGAGATGGGCTGGTACTTCCCCGCCATACGCACGATCAGCCAGGCGCAGTATTGGGATGATCTGGATGTGCGCTTCCCCATGGCGCACCGCGAGCAACTAGTGCGCGAGGCGCGTAACCGCGACATTCATTCCAGTTGGATCTTTGCCATCACCCGCCAAGAAAGCGGCTTTATGACCGACGCCAAGTCCGGCGTTGGCGCCATGGGCCTGATGCAGCTGATGCCGGCTACGGCTAAGGAAACCGCCAAACGCTTCGGTATTCCGCTGTCATCGCCACAGCTGGCTTACCGACCAGATGTCAATATTCAACTGGGCGCTGCCTACCTGAGCCAGATCTATGGCCAGTTCAACGGCAATCGCGTACTCGCCTCTGCCGCTTATAACGCCGGCCCGGGTCGCGTACGCCAGTGGCTGCGCGGAGCGGACCATCTGTCGTATGACGTGTGGATCGAGAACATCCCGTTTGATGAAACCCGCCAATATGTGCAGAACGTGCTGTCCTATTCAGTCATCTATGGCGATAAACTCAACGCACCGCAGCCCTTGGTGGCCTGGCACGAGCGTTACTTCGACCAGTAAAGCCCCGTGCACGCTCAACCGCATCGATTGAGCGTGCATTCCCGCCCTACTCCAGCACCTGAACCGGCATATCCAGGCGCAAATGGCCTTCGCCACAGGCGATTAGGTTCTGCCCGAAATACACCTCACCCTCACGCTCACGGTAGGTTTTCAGCGTCGTCAGCGGCTCACGGTCTGCGCTGCGCTCGCCGGTTTGTGGGTCGAGGGTGGTCATGATGCAGCGTGAACAGCCCTTGACCACGCGAAACTCCAGCTCGCCAATGCGAATCCGCTTCCAACTGTCTTCGGCATAAGCCTCGCTGCCACTGACCACTAGATTTGGCCGGAAACGCAGCATCGGCAACGCCTGCCCGACACGTGATGACAAGTCATCCAGCGACGCCTGGCCAATTAGCAACAAGGGGAAGCCATCGGCAAACGCCACCTTGTCGCCTACCTCGGCATAGACCATATCAACCTGCCGTGCGCGCGGCTCAGATACCTGCACCAACCGGCACGCGCGACCAAGCCATTGACTGAGCCACTGCGCCGCTTCATCCCCGGCATCCGGCACCTGCAGGCTGTCGCGCCAGATCGTCACAGCACGCAGCGGCGCATGCTCATCCGGCACTGCAACCTTTAGATCGACCATGCCTGGCGCACACAGCTGCAGCTGTGTGCTGCCCAGCCAGCGCGCCTGCAACTGTGTCATCTGCGCCAGCAACCGCTGAGTAAGGAAGCGTCCTGTTTGCGTATCGACTACCATCCAGCGTCGGTCACCCTGCACGCCCAAGGCGTCCAGGGTCGCTTCATGCAAGGCCTCGCCCGCTGCTGACTTCAGTGGATAACGGTACAACCCGGAGAGATGCAACATGAACCCAGCTTCCCTTTGGCAAAACGCACTTATACGAGTAACCCGCCGCGCTCACAAGCCTGCTCTCGCCTTGCCGCTAGTCCTATTGCTAAGCGCTTGCAGCGGCAGCCCACCGGATAACTTGGGCATTCAGGGCGGCGGCCTAGCCCCCTGCCCGGACTCACCGAACTGCGTAAACAGCCAGGCTAGCGACGCGCAACATGCTATCGAGCCGCTGGCACTGCAAGGCTCCGCCGAGCAAACCCAAGCGCGCCTCAAGGCGTTGATAAGCGATGAGCCGCGGGCATTACTGGTAGAGGAAGCGCCGGGCTATCTTCGCGCGGAGTACAGCAGCGCGCTGATGCGTTTTACCGATGATGTGGAGTTTATGATCGGCACAAACGCAGTGCAGGTGCGCTCGGCGTCACGCTTGGGCTATGCGGATTTTGACGTTAACCGCGAGCGCATTGAGCAACTGCGCCAGCGCCTAAGCGAATAACCCGAGCCTGGCGCACTGCTACTTACTCAGGCGGATGCAGCAGCGCCAGGCGCTCGCACACCACATCCACCAGTTTGTCCGGCTGGAATTTGGAGAGGAAGTTGTCGCAGCCGACCTTCTTCACCATGGCTTCGTTGAAGCTGCCGGACAGCGAGGTATGCAACGCCACGTACAAATCCTTGAGGCGCGGGTCGTTACGGATTTCGGTGGTCAGGCGGTAACCATCCATTTCCGGCATTTCCGCATCGGTAATCACCATCAGCAACTTTTCGGGCACATTAATGCCTTCATCCGCCCAGCCTTTAAGCAGGTTCAAGGCACGCAGGCCATCGCTGGCACAGTGGCACCGAATATCCAGTTGCGCCATGGTGCCCTTGAGCTGACTCATGGCAACAGTGGAGTCATCCACCAGCAACACTTCGCGGCCTCTGGCGAACTCCAACAGCGGCTCAGCCAGTTTTTCCGGAGACACCTTGGTGCTCATTGGGGTGATTTCCGCCAGCACCTTTTCTACGTCTATGACTTCGACAATCTGCTCTTCGACCTTGGTAATCGCCGTCAGGTAATGCTGCCGACCGGCACCGCCCGGTGGCGGCAGGATGGACTCCCAGTTGAGGTTGAGAATACGCTCAACCCCGCCAACCAAGAATGCCTGCACTGAACGGTTGTACTCCGTAACAATAATGGTGCTGCGCTCATCTGGCACGATGGGGCGCATGCCGATGGCCTGAGACAAATCGATAACCGGCAGGGTTTTCCCACGCAGGTTTACCACTCCGCAGACAAACCGGTGGCGCTGCGGCATCAGCGTCAGCTTGGGCATCTGCAGCACTTCTTGCACTTTAAACACGTTAATCGCAAACAGTTGTCGGCCGGCCAGGCGGAACATCAGAATTTCCAGGCGATTCTCGCCCACCAGCTGGGTACGTTGGTTCACTGAGTCGAGAATACCGGCCATCATGCGCTCCTGTTCACTGATCGATTTGGCCTAGTTCAAATGGCCATGCTCTAGTGTATCGGCTATAGGCCACGCATCTAAAGGCAGATGATGCGGCGCCCGCTGCAATAAGTACGCAGCAGAAACTCGCCTAGTGCGACTTAAGCCACCAGTAGCGGCGAACCATTCGGCAAATGCACCCGCAAGGCGGCCGGCAGCGCAACAAAGCGCAATTGACGACTGGTCATCGGCTCGCCATCCAGATTGAGCGATAGGCCTTGCGGTGCGTCGACTTCTAACCAGGCCAGCCGCGCGCTGAGGGCCACACTCTGCAAGCCATTGATGCCCCCCGACAAGAGCGTGCCCAGGGTACCGACCACATCAGCCGCCGCCGGCACAATACACACATCCAGCAAACCATCGTTGACCCGAGCCTGTGGACACAGCACGTGCCCGCCGCCGGCCTGACGCCCATTGCCTATACCGAGGGCGAGAAACTCGCCTTCCCACTGAAAATCCGGCCCGACAAAGCGACCGAACGACGACTGCACTTCGGCAAATCGGCTCAGACCAGTCAGAAAGTACGCCGCGCCGCCGAGAACACGCTTGAGCTCTTCCGAGGTGTTGGCGGTGACGCTACAGCCAAAACCGCCCGTGGCCATATTTAGGAAGAGCTGACCGTCGACTTCGCCTAAATCAATTGGCTGCGCCGGCTCATCGAGTAAGGCCAGCGCCGCCATGGGCGCCAGCGGCACGCCTGCAGCACAAGCAAAATCATTGGCGGTGCCCAGCGGCAACAGCACCAGGCTGGCATTGGTTTTAGCCAACGCCATGGCTTCGGCCACATCCCGCAGGGTGCCATCGCCGCCACCGGCGATCAGTATCGGGTATCCCGCCTGCAATGCTTCATTAGCCAAGCGCTGCGCATCGCCGGCCTCCCAAGTGACGCGTACATCCAGCTGCCAACCCTCTTTGCGGCGCGCTTCAACGGCCGCCCTCACCTCAATATTGAGAGCTTGCTTGCCGTGCAGGATCAACAGCGCTTTACGTTCGTGGACTTCAGGCATCCTTTTCTCCAAGACCCGGGGGACCCCATACATGAAAAGTAGAGACCGTAGCGGCAGCATATTGGTTGCTCACCTGGCTGTCTTCGCCAACAAATATCAAATAAATAGATACTTAAGCTTCAAAATTACGCATTTTTAATCGCTATAGATTATTCGATCATCCTCACACGACACACGAACGCTGCAACTGACCGGCCCAGCGCTATTTAATGAGGATACGCAGATGATCGAAGTACGCCCCTTTGCCGAACTCGGCGGCGCCCATCATGGCTGGCTGAATGCCCGCCATCACTTTTCCTTTGCCGAATACTATGACCGTGCACGTATGAACTGGGGACCATTACGGGTATGGAATGATGATGAGATCGCGCCGCACAGCGGCTTCCCAACGCATCAGCACCGTGACATGGAAATCATCACCTATGTGCGCCAAGGCGCCATTACCCACACTGATAACTTGGGTAATCAGGGCCGCACTGAAGCTGGTGATGTGCAGGTGATGAGCGCCGGAACCGGCATTGCCCACAGCGAATACAACCTAGAAGACACCACCAGCAAGATCTTCCAAATCTGGATTCAACCTAACCAAGCGGGGTTGCCGCCCTCTTGGGGTGCCAAGCCGTTCCCCAAAGGTGAACGCGCCGGCGCCTTTGTCACCCTGGCCAGCGGCTTTGCCGAAGACCAAGACGCGCTGCCGATTCGCGCCCATGCGCGACTGGCCGCTGCCACCTTGCAGGCGGGACAAAGCGCCGAATATCCGGTCGGCGCGACACGCAAAGCTTACCTAGTCGCCGCCAGCGGCAGCATCGAGGTTAACGGCGTTGCGGCGCAGGCCCGTGATGGTGTCGCAGTAAGCGATGTCGAAGTGCTCCGCGTAACGGCCATTGAAGACAGTGAAGTCATCCTGGTGGATGTGGCCTGATCGCCCCTATCAAATCTGGGTAAAGGCTCGCGAGGCGCAGGATGGGTTAGCCGAAGGCGTAACCCATCGATATGCCCGATGGGTATCAATGCGCCCAACCCAGCCTACGCCGGATAGCCGGTGATCTTGCGAATGCTCTGATACAACGGCTTAAGCTGCTTGTACATGCGTTGATAAACCTGCATGTACAGCTGCTGATACACGCGCTGCGCTTCTGGATTCGGTACGAACACCTGACCGATGCGGGTCATAGCGGCGATGGCCGTTGGGTAATCCGGGTGCAAACCTAGGCCGACAGCACAGTTGATTGCCGCGCCCAGGCCGCTGGTTTCATAGAGGTGTGGGCGCTCAGCAGGCAAGCCGAAAATATCCGCAGTGAGCTGCATCGCCGCATCGCTCTGCGAACCGCCGCCGGAAACGCGTAGCCGGGTGATGGGCGTACCAGAACGTTTCTCGATCTTCTCCTTGCCCTGGCGCAGGGCATAGGCCAAACCTTCGAGAATTGCCCGGTAGATATGTGCGCGGGTGTGCACATCGCCAAAACCGATAATCGAGCCCTTGGCCTCCAGGCCCGGCTCACGAATACCCGGCGACCAGTAAGGCTGCAGCATCAGGCCCATGGAGCCGGCCGGCACGCTGTTGACCAGCTCATCGAACAGTGCCTCAGGCTCCACGCCTAGGGCCTTAGCCCGCTGCATTTCGCGCAGACCAAACTCTTTTTTAAACCAGCTGACCATCCAAAAACCGCGGTAAATCATCACCTCGGTGTTGAAATGGTCGGGAATCGCCGAGGGGTAAGGCGGTATCAGTGGCACAGTTTCAAGATAGCGACTGCGGGTAGTGTTGATGGTCGCAGTGGTACCGTAAGACAAGCACGCGGTGGAGGGCTCTACGCCGCCCGCACCGAGTACTTCACAGGCTTTATCGGCACCCGCTGCGATCAGCGGCAAACCTTCGGGGATGCCGGTATGTTGACTGGCCATGGCACTGATATGGCCGAGAAGTTCGCCGGGCTTACATAGCCTCGGCAACTGTTCGCGGCGAACAGGAATGGCCTGCCATTTCCAGTCGTTGGGTTTGGCCCACTGCAGACGCTTGTAGTCGAACGGTAGATAGGCCACACAACTGGCCAGCGAATCAACAAACTGTCCGCATAAACGGTGAGTCAGAAAGCCAGAAAGCAACAGTACTTTATGGGTGTTGGCCCAAATTTCCGGCTGGTTCTGGGCGACCCAATTGACCTCAGCCTGCGCGCGAAAATGATTCACCGTGTCTTGCAGCCTCAACAGCTTGAACAACCAGCCCCACGGCCCTTTAATCGGCCCACGCACCTCAGCTTGACGTTGATCCAGCCAAAGCATGGCCGGACGTAGCGGCTGACCCTGTTCATCGACATTGATCACTGTGCCGCGTTGCGTGGTCAGCGACACGCCTTTGATCAGGCGGCGGTCGATGTCAATCTGTTCCCAGAGTTGCGCGCAGGCCTGGCCGAGGCTGGCCCAATAATATTCAGGGTCCTGCTCGGCCCAGCCGGGTTGCTTAGAGTAATAAGCCTCAAGCTCGACCTTGCCCTTAGCGAGCAGATTGCCCTGAAGATCGAACAGCAACGCGCGAATGCTCTGGGTGCCGTTGTCGATGGCTAACAGGTAGCTTTGCTCACTCAATGCACTGTCCTTCTTATTCATCATTCTTCTACCGGCAGGCTGTAACAATGCTGCCAGAGTTGCAGATATGCCTGCTCTTCCTGTTGCCAGCGCGCGTCATCCCAACCCAGACGGGCCTGGCATAACGTGCGAATACGCGGCAGCTCAGCCGCAGCGCCGCGAGCCAGCAGCAGACCGAGGCGAGTGCGCCGCAGCAACAGATCATCCAGGTGCAGCACCAGCTCCTGCTCGGCTGCCCAAGCCAGTTCAGCCCAAAGCGTGTCTGTACCCACCACAGATTCGTGGCCAAGTTGCTCGATCAGCGCCAGCAGCTGCGTCAGCGCGCGGCCATAGCGACCGGCTAGACGCTTCTGTTGGGCGGGACTTAATAGCGGCATAGGTGGCTTCGCCACAGCGGCAAAGGTGCATGCACCATGATCGTCCAGCGTCCGCCCGATCATCGGCGCGCAAGCTTGCAGCACCTCCAGCGCTAACAACCGGAAGGTGGTCAGCTTGCCACCGGCCAGGGTGACGCAACCGGGCTCAACCCATAGCGCATGCTCACGTTTTTCATCAGAGGGCTTGCGCCCCTCAGCGCCATCGCTGACCACAGGGCGCACCCCGGCCCAAGTTGAGAGCACATCCGCTGCTTTGATCGCGGCCGCTGGAAACTGCTGGGCGCAGGCGTCTAGCAAGTAGTCCACTTCATCCGCGCTAATGCGCGCCTCTTCACTCAGTGGTGCCGGGTGATCGAGATCGGTGGTGCCGATCACGGTCGCGCCCTCCCAGGGGAATACAAACACCGGACGCTTGTCGGCGCTGTGCATAAAGCTGAAGGCATGCGCTACGGGCAAACGCCAGGCCGGTAGCAGCAGGTGACTGCCACGCAGTGGACGGATATGTTCCAGCCCGGTTTTCTGTCGCAATTGATCGGCCCAAGCACCTGTGGCCTGGGCCACGGCGCGGGCAGTGAAGCTATGCTGCTGGCCGGTTTCCATATCTTCAGCGAGCAGGCCGGTCACCCGATCGTCCTCACGCAACAACTCGACCACGCGCATGCCGTTCAGTGCTTCGCCACCGTCAGCGCGCGCCTCGCCCAGCACTCGCTGCACCAGACGCGCGTCATCGGTCACGGCATCAAAAAACCGTGTGCCACCTTGCAGCCCATCCTCTTTCAGCCCAGGCGCGAGGTATCGCAGCTGCTGCAGCGGGTAGTAGAGATGGTTGCGCTTGCCGGCCAGGGCGTCATACACCGCCAGCAGGCCACCGAAGACGCGCGGGCCGGGAAAGCCACCCTGGTAATGCGCCATGATAAAACTCAAGGGGTCGACCAACCCCGGCGCTTCCTGCAGCAGGCGCTCACGCTCGCGCACAGAGTCACGGGTCAGGCCAAATTGGCCCTTGGCGATATAGCGCAGACCGCCATGGACCATCTTCGACGAGCGACTCGAAGTGCCCCAAGCGAAATCGCGCTGTTCCAACAGCAGGCACTTCCAACCACGCCGCGCCGCTTCACGCAGAATGCCGGCACCGCTGATGCCGCCACCGACGACAATCAGGTCCCAGTCGCGTTCAGCCAGTTCAGGCAATGCTTGGGTGCGCCAGGCGGCGTTCCAGTTAGTCATGATCAATCCTGCAACAACACGCCAGGCGCCAACCGCTGCTCGGGGTCAAAGTGCCCCGCCAGACTCTTGAGTGCAGCCATGCCCAGCTCACCCTTTTCAACCGCCAAATACGGTGCATGATCACGGCCGACGCCATGCTGATGGCTGATGGTGCCGCGGTTCTCGACGATGGTTTGGCAGGCGTTATGTTTGAGTTTCTGCCAACGCGCCATAGCCTCGGCATAGCTGCTGCCAGGACGGAATACGTAGGTGGTGTAAATGCTCGATCCTTGGTTGTAGACATGCGACAGGTGAGTAAACACATGCACCTGCTCGCCCTCTTCAGCCAGACCATTGCGCAGGCTGTTTTCGAGCTTGTTCAGCAAGCTATCGACATTGCTCCAGTCGGTGGCAGTTTCCAGGGTGTCCACCGCATAACCGGCTGCCCACAAACCATGACGCAAATAAGGGAAACGAAAACGGTTTTCTGCCCACTTTTTGCCGAGCAGGGTGCCGGTGAAGATGCCGCCAAAGCCTTTGAGCAGCTTCTTCGCTTGTTTCAGCGAAGCGGCGTTCTGCGTGCGGCTGCCGGTGACGCCGAAGGTCAACATGCACTTGCCATCACGGGTACCGCGCAGGGCCAGGTACTTTTCCAGCCAGGCGATCTGCTGCGGATGACCGGCCAACGCCAGCTGGGTTTTGGTTTCGATGGCGTTGGACAGGCGCAGCATCGACAGCGGCACCCGCGCCTGAGCCAGGTTGCGAATGGCCTCCAACGCCTGCTGCCAGTTAGGCAAAAACACCGCGTAGAAGCTTTCCTGCTCGGCCAAGCGGGTGATGCGTACTTTGACTTCGGAGATGATGCCGAAGCGCCCTTCGGAGCCCATCAGTATTTCGCGCAAATCAGGGCCGCCAGCAGAGGCAGGGAAAGTCGGAATATCCAAGGTGCCAGCAAAGGTTTCGACCTTACCACCGGCAAACAGCTGCTCGATCCGCCCGTAGCGCAGCGACTGCTGGCCGCTGGAACGGCTGGCGACCCAACCGCCCAACGTCGACAGCTCCCAGGATTGCGGGAAGTGGCCCAAGGTATAACCTTGAGCGCGTAGCTGGCTTTCTACTTGCGGGCCATTGGCACCGGGCTCGAAGGTGGCGATCAGGCTAGCGTGGTCGATATCAACCAGCTTGACCATGCGTTCCAGCGACAGGGTTAGCACGGGTTTGTCGCCCGCTTGCGGGTTGATATGCCCGGCTACTGAGGTACCACCACCGTAAGGGATCACAATCAGATTTTGCTGACTGGCCCAGGCCAGTAACTCGGCAATCTGCGCGGCACTTTCCGGGTAGGCCACGCCGTCAGGGAACACGCCAAAATCACCGGAGCGCATGGCCAGCCAGTCCGGCAGGCTCTGGCCACGGGCATGGCGGACACGGTCTTCTGCGGAAAAGCTGATCAGCGGATGGGCCTGCAGGCGTGAAGCGGGTACCTGAGCCAGTACGTGTTCCAAGCTAGCATCGGCAAGCACTTGGCCCGGGCCGACTAAGCCTGCAAGAAAAGCCTCGCCATGGGCCGGTAGTTCCACCACTGTTGCTTCATCACCCCAGCCATTCCAACGTCGCATCTGTTTCTCCCGGATATTTCAGTCACTCTCAATGGCTGCCTATACTAGCCGGCCTCGCCGGAGCGTCACTGTCGAATCGGGCCAGGCGCTATCGCCAATCAAGACATTCAGAATAAGACGATGACCGACAACCTCGGCTACACCTCAGTCCCAGCCCTGCTTAAGTATTTACGCCACGCCGAACAGCTGGGCCTGAATATCGACCAAGCCTTGAACGCGGCCGGGCTTCAAGCTGAAGACCTGACTGACAATGGCAAGCGCATTCCCAGCGAAACCCACGAGCGCCTGCTCGCACACCTGCTCAAGGTCTCTGATGACCCGCTGTTCGGCCTGCATTGCGCACGTTTTGTGCAGCCTGGATCGTGGAGTGTGCTGGGTTACATCACCATGAATTGCGCCACGCTGGGCGAGGCGATGAGCCGCATCGTGCCTTACGAAAAACTGGTCGGTGATATGGGCGTAAGCCGGGTTGAGGCGGGCAGTGATCAGGTCAAATTGATCTGGAGCTGCCGCCATCAGGCCGAACCGATCCGCCGCCACATGGTGGAAAACGTGCTGGCATCCTGGCTGTTGTATGCACGCTGGATCGCCGACATGCAGCGCTCGCCCAAAGAGGTCTGGTTCGAACATGCACAGCCGAAAGGTGCAGAACTTGAGGAATACCAGGCGATTTTTGGCTGTCCGATTCGCTTCGAGCAAAGCTGCAATGCTTTGATCGTACCGCTGGAATACCTCGCCGTGCCGCTGCGTCAGGCCGATGCCAACCTGTTGCGTACCCTGGAAGAACACGCGCTAACCTTGATGGCCGGACTAGATGACGGCGAGCCGCTGCCGCAACGGGTGAAGAATGCCCTGCGCCTGCTGCTCAAAGATGGGCTGCCGCGCAAGGAGCGGGTCGCGGAGAAATTCAACATGACGGTGCGCACCCTGCAGCGCCACCTGCAACTGGCCGGCACCAGCTACCAACAGATTCTCGATGAATTGCGCCAAGAGCTGGCCGAGTACTACCTGCTGCGCAGCGAGCTGGCGATTCAAGATATCGCCAGCTACCTGGGCTTTACCGAGTCGCGTTCATTCCATCGCAGTTTCAAGAGCTGGACCGGACAAACGCCGGGTGAATACCGCGAGCGCCAGCGCAAACCCTAGGATGGGTGGAGCCGCCTAGATTAGGCGAGTAGCGGCGTAACCCATCCTGCGCGGCATTAGCCGAGTATTTCGCTCAGCGGGATAAACCGCAGGCTGTCGCCCTCGGCCAGCGTCGTATCTTCCAACACCTCGGCAAAACCTTCGGCCCATGCAGCACTGCGCAGCACTCCGGAGCTCTGATTGGGATAAGGCACCACCCGGCCATTTTCCAAGCGCGCACGCAGGTATTCACGGCGCTTGCCCGGTTTGTTCCAAGTGAAGCCCGCCGGCAGCGGGAAGCCCAGCGGCTCGACCCGCTGCACACCTAGGCGGCGCAGCAGATAGGGCCGCGCCAGCAGGCCGAAAGTGACCAGCGTTGATGCCGGATTACCTGGCAAGCCGATCACCGGTACGCCACGAAACTGCCCGCAGGTGAGCGGCTTACCCGGCTTGATCGCCAGCTTCCATAGCGCCAGTTCACCCTCTTCACGTAGCGCGATGCCAAGGAAATCCGCCTCACCGACTGATACGCCGCCAGTTGAGAGAATCAGGTCAACGTCACTCAGTGCGCCCAGCGCCGCGCGAGTCAGCTCGAGGTCATCGGCCAAGATACCGCCGTCCACCACCTCGCAGCCTAAGCGTTGCAGCCAGGCCATCAGCAAACGCCTATTGCTGTTGTAAATCTGCCCCGGGCCCAATGGCAGCCCCGGCTCCACCAGCTCATCGCCGGTAGACAACACCGCGACCCGTGGCCGACGACGCACCACCAATTCAGCCGCACCGAGGGATGCTGCTAGGCCCAACTCGATCGGCCCTAAACGTGTACCCGCAGGCAGTACGCTGTCGCCAATACGGGTTTCCTGACCTTGCCCGCGCACGTTCTGGCGCACGCTTAGCGGCGCGCTGAATGCGACTCGCCCGTCCTCGGCGAGCACGGCATTCTCTTGCATCTCTACGGTATCGGCACCCGCTGGTAGCGGCGCGCCGGTGAAGATGCGCGCACAGGTACCTGGCTGCAGCGGCGTGGGTGCACTGCCGGCCTGAATACGCTGACTTACCAGCAGCGGCTCACCCGTCCAGTCGGCAAGGCGCAAGGCATAACCGTCCATTGCACTGTTGTCCCAAGGCGGCAGATCCAGTTCGGCAAGTAACGGCTCAGCCAGCACCCGGCCATCGGCTGCGTTTAAGCTGACGCGTTCAGTTTCAACAATTTCCGAGGCCTCTGCCTGCGCCAGCAAACGCGCCAGTGCCACCTCAACTGGCATCAACCCTGGCTTGTCAGCGCTGCTCATCCACGGCTCTCGCAGGCAGCCAGCGCTTTTAAATGCGGGACGAAATTGCACGGGCGGTGGCGGTTATCTAGTTGCTCACCGAGGATGCCATCCCAAGCAGTACGGCAGGCATTGGTCGAACCCGGTAGGCAACAGACCAGCGTGCCATTAGCCATACCGGCCAAGGCACGCGATTGCACGGTGGAGGTACCAATATCGACCATGGAAATCTGCCGGAACAACTCGCCGAAACCATCAACCTGTTTGTCCAGCAAACAGCTCACCGCTTCAGGGGTACTGTCGCGACCAGTAAAGCCAGTGCCACCGGTGATCAACACCACCTGCACTTGATCCTCGGCAATCCAGGTGGCCACTTGAGCGCGAATTTTGTACAGATCGTCCTTGAGCAAGACCCGCGCAGCAAGCTGGTGGCCGGCAGCCTGTAAACGGTCAACAAATAGTTGACCCGAAGTGTCGGTTTCCAGGCTACGGGTGTCGCTGACGGTCAAAACCGCGATATTCAAGGGCACGAAATGTGCGTCGGCCTTGTGGTTCATGGCAGGCTTCCAGTTATGGGTGATAATGCTCGCCGTTATATCACAGGCCCGCTTTAGGAGGCTGCACATGCCCGCGCTTACCGTTCTTCCCACCTGTTCCGTGCTGCTGCTAGCAGGTGGTCGAGGGCAACGTATGGGCGGTGCTGACAAAGGCCTGCTCGACTGGCAAGGACGCCCACTGATTGCCTGGCTGCATGAGTTGGTGCGACCGTTGACTGACGACCTGATTATTTCCTGCAACCGTAACGCCGGGCATTACGCGCCTTACGCGGACCATTTGGTTGCCGACGATGAAGCGGACTTCCAAGGTCCCCTCGCGGGCATCAAAGTTGGCCTGCGTGCAGCGCGCCACACTCACCTGTTGATCCTGCCGTGCGATGCGCCACAACTCGACACGCCACTGCTGTTGGCGCTGCTGAGTCAGGCCGGCGAACGGGCTGTGGTGGTGCGCCAGGGCGAGTTTATCGAACCGCTCTTCTGCGTGATTCCACGCACGCTCTGCACCGACCTTGAGCGCGCGTGGCACGCGGGTGAACGCAGCCCACAGCGTTGGTTACGCAGCCTGAATCCATTGACCGTGGAGTGCCCTGCAGGCGACCAGCGCCTGGCCAACTTCAATACGCCAGCGTTACTGTCGGCGCGAGAATAACCATCACGTAGGGAACTTGCTTGGCAATACTTCGTCACACGCTGGGTAAAAACCTCTATCAATCAAGGAGAACCCCATGACCCAGCGGATTATTCCAGCATTACTGCTTACCTTGGGCCTGGCCGCGCTGACCGGTTGCGCATCGCCCACAGTGATCACCCTCAACGACGGCCGTGAAATCCAGACCATCGACGAGCCGAATTTTGATGAGGATTCAGGCTTCTACGAGTTCGAACAGCTCGATGGCAAGCGCGCCAAGATCAACAAGGATCAAGTGCGGACCGTCAAAGAGCTGTAAGCCGATGGCCTAGGTGTCGTGGGGATCTACTTCACGACACTTAGGTGCTGACATGCTGAGCAAAAGCACTCGGACGTTAGTAACAATTAAAGCCTGATAAAGCCTTACCCCTTGCACGGTAAAGCTTTCATTAAGCACTGCTCGTTAGCGTGTCCCGTTCAGCAGCAGAACATCGCAGACACCAATCCTGTCTCCGAGCAAATTCTGTTTTGAACTGCTTCGCACAGCAGCCACAAAAAAGCCCGCCTAATCGCGGGCTTTTTTGTGGCTGCTGAACGCTATTGCAGGCTTTCGAACGCGCGCACCAATGCCTTACTCAGGTCCACAATAGAGAACTTAGTCAGCACATCGTTGGCACCAACTGCCTTGGCTTTTTCAGTGTTCATGGTGCTGTCGAGCGAGGTGTGCAGCAAGACATAAACCTGACCAATATCCGGTTTTTTACGCAACGTACGTACGAGCTCATAGCCATCCATTTCCGGCATTTCGATATCCGACACCAACACTTCAATTGGTTGCCCGGCAGCGTATTGCGCTTGCAGCAACTCAAGCGCTGCGGCAGCACTGCGCACCATCTGGCAATCCAGCTGCAACTTGCGCAGGGTAATTGTGGTTTGCTGCAGCGCCACATGGGAGTCATCCACGACCAGGACGCGGCGCCCTTTGAGCAGCGCACGCTGACGATCGGACAACAGTTGCTCGTCGAGCTCTTCGATAATCGCCGGCGCGAGTTCATGCAGTACTTTCTCGATATCGAGAATCTGCACAATTTTCCCGTCAATCTGGGTAACCCCGGTGATAAACGCCTTGCTACCGGAGCCCGCCGGCGGTGGACGCACATCGCGGGTGGAGCACTGCACAATGCGCTCTACGCTTTGCACATGCAGGCCCTGACGTGAGCGGCTGAGCTCAGTGACGATCAGGCAGCCGTCATTACTGCCGGGAACGCCCTGCTCACCGATGGCTTTGCCTAGGTCGATTACCGTCAATGCCGAGCCACGTAGCGTGGTAACACCACGCACATGCGGATGGCGACTGGGCAGCTTGGTCAGCGGCGGACATGGAATGATTTCCTGAACTTTGAGCAGGTTGATCCCCAGTAAGCGGCCGCTGTGCAACCGGAATAGCAGCAACGACAAGGCGTCTCCATGCACCATGCTCATTAATCTTCATCCTTCAATAAATCGTTGACCCACGCGCGCATGGGCATCAGGCGCTACGCAGGAACTCGGCAATCTGATCGGCCTCAAATGGCCAGTTCAACTCGGCGCCAGTATCGCAGCGGCGCAGCACAGGAATACGCAGCGCGTAATCCTCGACTATGTGTTCATGCTCAGCAATATCGATCAATTCGACCAGCAGACCATGCTCGACAAATGGCATCAGCAACCCTTCTGCCACCTCACAGAGGTGACAGCCGAGCGTACCGAAGAGTTGGCATTCCGGGAGCATCTGCGCACCTCCATAGACCAATGGACGAGCAGTTTAGCACTGCCCTAGTTTCAGGCGTTCGTGGTCTTGCTGCTTTCTAAGGCGGGGTCGCGCAGGTTTTGCAGGCTCTCAAGCAAGCGGCTATTAAGCCGCTCGGCTTTATCCAGACGAGCACTATCGAATCGCTCATCCAACGAGAAACCGCCTTTTAGCAGATCCAGCAAGCTGGTCTTGTCTGTGCCTTCTGCAACCAACTGATTGACGTTGCGCAGAGCGTCGAGCATGCCTTGGGCGTAGTCGATTAGTGATTTATTGACCGCGCTGGCGGCCTGCCCGCCTTCTTGCGCCACTGAACTGTAGGTATCGGTGGCCTGACGCACAGTAGTTTGGGTCAGGCGCAGGGACATCGATGCCAACTGCTCGCCATCCATCTCCAGCGCCATGGCCCGGTCGAATGCGCCGGACAGATCGCCGGCATAAAACTTGTTGGACAGTTCCTGCACCTGGCCAAAGAGCTTCTCCAACGCGCCGCGTTCCTCGTCATCCAGCTCACCCTCAACACTGATTTGCCACGCGCCAATCTGCAGGCTGCCTGACTGACTGCTGGCAACCGCTGAGCTGCCTTGGCCATTGCTGCTGGCGACCACGCCAGTCTGCGACCAGTTGGCCGATGCCTGGGCGATGGAAATGCGCAAGCGATCACCATCGCGGGTGGTCACCGACATCTCGAAGGTATCTGCCTGGGCGGCAAAGCGCTCGCTATAGGCCGCAATGCTGCTTGAGCCCTCAACCAATGCGGCATCGGGGTTGAAGCGCTGGCTCAGACCACTGAAGCCGTCCTGAATCTTTTGGTAAGTGTCGTCAATATCGCTCGCCACCTTGCCTTGCAGCCCCCCCATACCGTCGAGAATCTTGCGCGCTTCGGCAAAACCTTTTTCCACACCTTCACGGGCTTGGTCGAGGAATTTTTGCAATTTGGCGGTATCGGCACCAGCCGCTTGTTCACTTTGCAGACGCTGCTCGATAAACCCAAGAATGCGCCCGGCGACTTTCTCCGGACTGAAGTCGTTGGCCTTACCAGCCAGCGAGCCAGGTTCAAGCCCTAGGCGTTCGGCCAGACGATTGGCCAGCGTTGCCTGCGCATCAGCCGCATTGCGTATAGCCGGCTGAGCGGTGATGGAAGACGAGCGCGAGGCAGAGGATAAGTTTGCGGCCAGAGGGTTCATGGCAAAGTACCTGAGCGGTGTATTAACAAGTTGGCGGCCCAACTCGATGAAACTTTAACCTGACGCTGGGCAATCCGATCAACGGCACCGCGCTCATGCTAGAGCGTCTGTAACGACCGCACACTGCTCCCTAGTCCTATTCGATCATGCATAACCGACCAAAGTCTAAAGGCTAAGGACAAACGTCCATGCTTTATTGCGCCTCGCTGGAACAGATCGGGCGCACGCCGACCCGCACACACGAGGAGCTAATAATAATGAGCACAACCCCCCTCGCCCGCGCTGTGGCACTCGCCGCACTGGGCTCCTGCCTCACCCTGCCATCGCTGGCTCAGGCAGAATTTATCAAGGACAGCAAAGCAAGCATTGAAGCGCGTAATTTCTATATGAACCGCGACTTCCGTCAGGATACCGCTACCAAGAATAAGGCCGAGGAATGGGCCCAGGGTTTTCTGCTGCGATTCGAATCTGGCTACACCGAAGGCACTGTCGGCTTCGGCGTGGATGCCATCGGCGCACTGGGTCTGAAGCTGGACTCCAGCCCGGACCGTGCAGGCACCGGCCTTTTGCCCGTGGGCGACAGCGGCAAGGCTCCAGACGATTACAGCGAGCTTGGCGCTACCGTAAAAGCGCGAATTTCCAAGAGCACGCTCAAGATTGGCACCCTACTACCGAAATTGCCGTCTATTTCAGCCAACGACTCGCGCCTGCTGCCACAGAGCTTCCAGGGCGGCTGGCTGAACTCCCAAGAAATTGGCGGCCTTACCTTCGACGCCGGCCAGCTCAATAGGATTAACAACCGCGACTCTTCCAATAACCAAACCATGGTGCTGAATGGCGGTACCGCAAAGCCCGGCACCCGCGGCTTTGCGCTTGCCAATGGTGACAGTGACGAATTCAATTTCGCTGGCCTGAGCTACAAGTGGAACGACCAGCTGACCACCGGTTACAACTACGGCGCACTGGATGGGCTCTATAAACAACACATCGTCAATCTAGTGCATGTCCTGCCGATTGCCGACAAGCAGACCCTAAAGACTGACCTGCGCTTCGCCCGCTCCACTGATGACGGCGATAGCAACGTCGACAACAAAGCCTTCGGTGCCATGTTTACCTACGCTTTGAGCGGCCACTCCTTCGGTATCGGCTATCAGAAAATGAGCGGTGACACTGGCTATGCCTATATAGGTGGTACCGATCCATTCCTGGTCAACTATGTACAAATCGGTGACTTTGCCAACAAGGACGAACAATCCTGGCAGGCACGTTACGACTTCAATTTCGCCTCTGTTGGCATTCCTGGCTTGACCTTCATGACCCGCTATCTGTCCGGTGACAATATCGACCGTGGCGCAGCGGCCTCCGAAGGTAAGGAGTGGGAACGCGACACCGACATTGCTTACGTGTTTCAGGAAGGCCCGCTTAAAAACCTAGGGGTGAAGTGGCGCAACGCCACAACCCGCGCCAACTTTGGCAATTCCTATGACGAGAACCGCCTGATCGTGAGCTACACCCTGCCACTGTTCTAAGCGTCTCTTCTGCTGTTGTAATAAAAAGGCCCGGGCATTTGTCCGGGCCTTTTGCATTACTGCTTAATCATCAGTCCTGGCTGGTCGAGCCAATCTTATGTATCGAAAGGTCTGCACCGTAGTACTCCTGCTCTTGGCTCAGGCGGATACCGACACTGACTTTCAACACACCGTACACCAGCACGCCGCCAATTAAGGCCACTAGCACACCCAACCCGGTGCCGATAAATTGGCTGATCAAGCTGACGCCGCCCAAGCCGCCCAGCGCCTGTTGACCGAAGATACCGCAGGCAATGCCGCCCCATACGCCGCACAGGCCGTGCAACGGCCATACGCCGAGCACATCGTCGATCTTCCATTTCACTTGGGTAGCGGTGAATGCCCAAACAAACAGAGCACCCGCAATCGCACCAGTGGCCAGGGCACCTACCGGGTGCATTAGGTCAGAACCCGCACACACTGCCACCAAACCGGCCAGCGGGCCATTGTGCAGAAAGCCTGGGTCATTACGCCCCACAAACAACGCAGCCACTGTGCCACCCACCATCGCCATCAGCGTGTTGACTGCCACCAGACCACTGACGCTACCGAGGGTTTGCGCACTCATCACGTTAAAGCCAAACCAACCAATGATCAGAATCCACGAACCCAGCGCAAGAAATGGAATGTTCGACGGCGCAAACGCTACCAAACGGCCCTCACGGTAACGACCATTACGCTGCCCCAGCAGAATCACCGCGCCAAAAGCCAGCCAGCCACCCATCGCATGCACCACCACCGAGCCAGCGAAGTCATGGAAAGCGGCACCAAACTGCGACTCCAGCCAGCCCTGAACGCCGTAGTTGCCATTCCAAATCATCCCTTCGAAGAAGGGGTAGATAAACGCCACAATTAGCACCGTGGCACACAGTTGTGGGCCGAACTTGGCACGCTCGGCGATGCCGCCGGAAATGATTGCCGGGATAGCTGCGGCGAAGGTCAGCAGAAAGAAGAATTTAACCAGGCCGTAGCCATTACCCTCAGTCAGTACGCTGGCCGGCTCAAGAAACGTCACGCCGTAAGCGATCCAGTAACCGATGAAGAAATAAGCCAGGGCCGACACGGCAAAGTCGGAGATGATCTTCGACAAGGCGTTAACCTGGTTCTTCTGCCGAACCGTACCCACTTCGAGAAAAGCAAAGCCGGCGTGCATCGCCAGCACCATCACGGCACCGAGCAGAATAAACAGAGTATTGGAGCCGTGAATCAAGGTTTCTACAGCACTGTTGATAGTGTCCATCTGCGAAGAAAACTCCGTAGCGGGAAAAAGCACCAAAGAGGATCACAATGCGAAAAAAGCGCACCAGATAGCGGCATTTATGCCTATCCACCCTGCCGATGCCAGGCCTATTCAGCACCAAAGAAGCGCCACCCAGACCTCACCTCGAAGTACTTATTCCATAGTTATTAATAAGTTATTGGTGCACCACGGCGTCCTGGCCAAGCCTCTTTCAGCGCTATAAAAGCGCATACGTGCAAGAGTGCGCACCATCGCAATGCAAGCGCTGTACCAGCCACGGTTGCAACAGCATCTGCTGTGTACCGAAGAAAAAAGGAACCACTCCCCCGAAGAGAACTCGAACGTCCTACACTGCCCGTAGGTAAAAGGAGAAAAACCATGGCCCGTAAGACACCCGTATCGTCCAACCAAGATCAGTTGCTCGAAGAGTTCCAGGCATTGGTACGCGACACCGAAAGCTTGCTGCAACACTCCGCCAGCCTCGCGGGTGAGCAGGCTGAAGAGTTGCGCGAACAAATCCGTAGCAGCCTGGGCCGTGCACGCGGCACCCTGCACAGCGCCGAAGACGCCATACAGGCTCGCGGCAAAGCCGCACTTGAAGCCACCGAGGGCTATGTGCAGACTCACCCTTGGCAAACCATCGGCGTTGCTGCCGCTATCGGCTTACTCCTAGGCATGCTGATCTCCCGACGTTAAAGAGAAGTTCAATGGATGCAATACCCCCTACCCCGCCAAGCCGCGGCACTTCGCCACAACGATTTGCCAGCGCCCTGCTGGGGTTATTGCAGGGCCACATCGCGCTGTTTGCTGAAGAGTTCAAAGAGCAGCAAAGCCATACCCTGAGCTTGTTGGTGTTAGCCAGCATGAGCCTATTGTTCGGCCTGTTGCTGGTCATAGGCCTGTCGGCTGCGCTGCTGATTGTCTTCTGGGAAAGCCATCGCTTGCTAGTGATCAGTGGCCTGTGCAGTTTTTATGCGCTAGCACTGCTGAGCGCCTTGATCGCGCTGTTGCAGCGTATACGCAATGCGCCCGCCCCCTTCAGCGCCAGCCTTGAAGAACTGACCCGCGACCGTGAGCAACTTCTGCCATGATTACCCACGAGTTACCCGCCAAGGCCTCGCGCCGCGAACTGCGCAAAACCTTGCTGCGCATGCGCTTGGAAATGCACCGCCAGGAACTGCGCCATGAAACCCTGGTGATGCTGCAACCGCTGCGCCAAGCACAATATTTGCGCAAGCATTGGCGCGAAGAGATGGGCAACAGCAATGCACCCTTTTGGGTCGCAGGCAGTGCGCTGCTGATGGCCACCGTTGGCATCCGCCGAGGTCATTGGCGTCGCTGGCTGCGCATCGCCCTGATCGCCTTCCCGCTGCTCAGGCGCAATCCTCCGCGTTACCCAGACGGTTCTGCAAACACGAGTAAAGATAGCCAAGCAGAGGATTGATCTGGCCACAATCTTGCTTAGTCACCTGGCTTAGCGCCCATATGGGCGTCCTGCCTGGCTAAGGAACTGCACAGTGTTCAACGGTCAACCGCTCGCTGTTTTCCAACCTTTTATCGATACCGCTACCGGCCGCATTGCCGGTGTCGAAGCCTTAGCGCGCCTGCGCACTGAGGATGGTCGCCTGCACTCGGCCGGCCCGCTTTTCAGCGACCCTAAAACCCCACCCACCGCCCTGCGCCGCCTCGACCGTGAGGTTCGCCAACAAGCGCTCACACGCTTCCACGAAGCCCCGCAGGACTGGTTCCTCAGCCTGAATATCTCGCCGCGCTGGATCAGCCGGCTGCGTCCCGAACAAGCCTTGCCCAGCCTGAAACAACTGGAGCGCAGCGGTATCGACCCTGCGCGCATCGTCTTCGAGATTACTGAGTTAGGCGGCGCCAGCGCACGCCTACCCGGCGTGGTCGAGCGCTACCGGCAAGCCGGCGCACGGATAGCCATTGACGACTTCGGCGCCGGCTACTCACAACTCGACCGTGTGCTGGCCCTGCAACCCGACATTCTCAAATTAGACATGCGCCTGTTCCAACAGGCTGCCCGTGGCGGGCCGAGCAGCGAAGTGGTTAAAGCGCTGGCGCAGATGGCGGAAAAAACCGGTTGCTGGATCATTGCCGAAGGTGTGGAAACCGAAGCCGAGCTGGACTTTGCCCTAGAGTGCGGAGCGCGCTATGTGCAGGGTTATCTGTTTGCCAAACCCGAAGAGGCTTTTTTCAGCAGCAATGCCTTCGTGAAGCGCTTTGCCCAATTGCGCGACCATTATGTGCAGCAGAAACTCGCCGAGCGTGCGCGCCTGATGAGCCTTCGCCAGCAACTGGGCGAACTGATGAACAGTTTCAAAAGTTGGATCGAAGGCGGTTCATCCCCTGATCAGTTGCCGCAACCGCACGCCTACCCGTGGCTGCTGCGCATCTTCCAGTGCGACCGCCACGGCACCCAGCTCACGGCCAACCTGGAGTGGCACGAACCGCACTGGCGCAGCGACGCACGCTATGTCGGGCATAACTGGTCATGGCGACCGTATTTCTATCAGCTGCTGGCCGAAGGCTGGGATGAGCGTCGGCTGATTCTCTCCAGCACCTACCGCGACGCCACCACCAACCAGTACTGCCTGACCGCCGGGCAATTCATCGACAACGGCAAACGGCTGCTGCTGATTGATATTGATGCCGCTGGTTTTTAGCACTAAAGCCGCGCCATGTGTTTGAGCTGATAGCGGGCTCACTGGCTCTTCCACAGCAGCTAGGCTTAACAGGCTGAAGCCCAAATGGGAGGCAGGCCGAATGCCCACTGCGCTGTTGCCGCATAGCTTGCTGTGTTGGCTGATGTTGCTGGCGATCAATCAGAGCCATGGGCAAACGCCTGTGACCTATCAGAATATTGCGCCGATCTTGCACAGCCGCTGCGTGCTCTGTCATGCAGCCCCACAACCACCGCTGGATCTGACCCTCGACAGTTTGGAGCACCTGCTGAGCGGCAGCCGCCGCGGCCCTATCGTTAAGCCGGGTGATGCTGAGGGCAGTGAACTGATCCAACGCCTAAAAGGCAGCAGCCTGCCGCGCATGCCCATGACCGGCCCGCCGTACCTCAGCGATGAACAAATCAATCTATTCGAGCGCTGGGTCAACGAGGGCCTGCAACCAGGCCCAACAATCTCACCAGCCGCCCAGCCAGCTCGCCCTGGAGCAGGTGAGCCCGTTAACTACAGCCATGTTGAGCCCCTGCTCACCTTACGTTGCGCCAAGTGCCATTCAACTAATGGACTGCTCGGTTCCGCACCCGAAGGTTACATACTGACGTCTTACGCCGAGGTTATCAGCACTGCCGATCGCGCCCGCGTGGTTCCGGGTGCACCGGAGGCCAGCGAACTAGTACGACGCATACGCGGCCAAGCGCGGCCGCGTATGCCGCATGACGGCCCGCCGTTTCTTGATGACGAAGACATCGCGTTGATCGTGGCCTGGGTTCAACAAGGTGCCAGGGACGCACAGGGCATTCCTGCCGAATTGCCCGCCGGCAGCAAAGTGCGCCTGCATGGCACGCTCGGGCCGAACTGGAGCTTGGATGGACTGCCGCTGCAGGTCACCCCTGCCACACGCTTGGACAATGCGCCGCAGCCGGATGGCTACGTGCAAGTGCGCGGCCGCATTCAGCACGATGGCACGCTCAGCATTGAGCGTATCCGACCACGCTGAAAAGGCCGCATTTGTGAGCTGAGCACTCACATCTAATCAGGCAGTCGTTGCCTTAAACCACTGATGGCTCACGATGTGCCGTGTGCGCCATGGCCATGTCCACATGGTTGATAGTGCTCAGTATCTGCTCGGGCGCAGTCAAGGTCGGCGCCATCGTCCAGCGGTCCAGGGCATCATTGCCCACCCGCAGCATGCCGGTGTGATTGGCGTCGTTGAAGTCCACCAACGGGTCGGGGTCGTAGAACCCCAGGCGGTAGCGCACCAGGTCGATATCCGCACGAGCGCCAGTCAAAAACAGCCAACCCGGCTCGATATGATGACGCGCAACGTACTCGCGTAACCGCTGTGGGGTATCCATCTCCGGCTGCAGCGAAATCGAGTACATAAACACATCGCGCCCCACCCGCTCGCCGAGCATTTTCTGCACCAGACGCAAATTGGCCGTACTCACCGGACAAGTGCGCTCACACTGGGCGTACATCATGTTGAAGGTCACCAGCTTGCCGCGAATGAGGTCGTCATAGAACTTCACGGGCTGGCCTTCATGGGTGTACAGGGTGACATTGGGGAAATTCTTAGTCCCTGCCGAACTGCGCACGATGGCTTGTGGTGCATCACTGCCCCGCTGCAACGCAGCCACACCCAAGGCGGCCACACCCACACCCATACCGGCCAGTAATTTTCTTCGCGTATTCATCGAACACCCTCCTGCATCTCTTTAACCGCCTGCGCAGCGGCCATCAGACAATGTCCCAGCGCAGCATCATCGAGTGATCCTCATGGATGAGGTTGTGGCAGTGCATCACGTACTTGCCCTTGTAATCACGAAACCGCAGCAACACCCGGATGGTCGTGCGCCCGTTGACCACAAATACATCCTTACGTCCGCGCTCATGTGCTGGGATCACTACGTTTCGGCCATCGGTGGTCTTGCTTAAAATCCGGCCCTCCTCGAAGTGGATGTGGATCGGGTGATCCCAGCCGTTATCGACGCTCGCCAACTCCCAGATCTCCATGCCACCAAGAGGGATTTGTGCACGCGGCACATTGATATCGAGGAACTGACCGTTGATCGCCCACATGTTTTGCCGGCGCTCAAACACCCAACGCCGTACCGGTAGCGCGGCCAACTCTGCCGTCGACGGCAAGGGGCGCAGCGGCCGCAGAAAGCTTGGCACCTGGCTTAGGTCCTGTTCGGGCGGTTCGCGATCGACCACGATTTTCAGCACACGCACGCCTGGAGCGACCACCCGATCAGGCCGCCGGGTGTCGTCGGCAACATGAGTCAGGCGGTTGACCAGATACAACTCGGTGCCCCGCGGGTAGCGGGAAAAATCCACCACAATGTCGCCACGCTCAGCCACGCCTAAACGCACAAAGGTCTGGTTGAGCAGTGGTCTTTCCAGCAGGTTGCCGTCATTGGCAATGTAGGTGAAGGGCTGAATCACATTGTTCGGCCGCACCAAATAAAACTGATAGAAGCGGCTCGGGCCGGCATTGAGCAGACGCAAACGATACTTGCGCCGCGCCACACGCAACACCGGCTCGATCTTGCCGTTGACTACGACCTTGTCGCCGAGCACACCGTCCGGGTTGACCTGGTCGTAATAAAGCATGCCATCGGCATCAAAACGTCGATCGGAAAAGCTCAGCGGGTAATCGTACGGGTGGCTGGGTAAGCGCAGTGCACTGGGATTGGGATCACGCTCATCGCCTGAATCCAGCTCATCAAACAGGCAATAGAAGCCGACCAGCCCACGGACAATATTCGGCGCGGTGAAGTCGGTGGTGTGGTCATGATAGAACAGCGTGCCCAAGGCCTCGCGGTAATCACCAATGCCATTTTGCAGCTCGTCATAGCCGGCATAGATGTTCGAGTAGAGGTGATCCCTAAAGCCTCCGGGCGAGGTCAGGGTTGGCCCCGCCTTGGTGGCGCTGTAATAGTCGCCGGGGAAGCCGTCACTTTCCGAGCCGCAGTGCAGGTTATGCAGGTGGGTGGAAATTTCCGGGCTACCAAATCCGACATGGTTGGCCGGTAAATCGTTGTATATCCGGCACAGAACCGGATGACCGTAATGGGCAAACACCACGGGGCTAAGGATGCTCAAATCCGGCTCTTTAGCCTGATAGGTCCACACAGGTTGCGCCGGGTAGGATGGGCTGAACACCCAGTTTTCACGCTGTGCGGCATGCAACTCATAGGGCTCGGCCCTGGCGGCGAACTCATTCCAACGCTGGTGCGACGGACGCCCGGCTTCACCGCCGGCGATGTTCGCGGTCCCGGTGGGTGACGGATCTAAGGGGTTGGCGTCAAGCACGCCAATAACGTCAGGAAGAAATTCCTGCCAAGGCACAGTCGGCGGACTGGCCGGCACTGCCGCAACTGCAACCGCATCCTCATCACTTGTCCTGGATTTTGCGGACGCCGGCAGTAACGGCGCAACCATCAACGCGGCGCTGCCTTTGAGAAAATTACGCCGCGACGGCTGCTCCGCTGCATCGCCATCGATCGACGCCCCTGGCTGATTCTCTGCGGGTGTCACCAAGAATGAAGACTTCATAAATATCTACCTCCCCGGCTCCCTGCTCGCCACCCATCCGCGATCAACCACCTCAAGAAAAAGGATGGGTAACAAACGTGCGCCGTATGTTGAGCACAACATCAATAGCGAATGCTCGAGACAGACTTCTCAGCCAGGCCTCCAAGCGAGAGCGCCGCGCTAGTTTCAACGGGAGGGTGGACCATGCGACTGCAACGACGCACTAAGCAGAGGAAACAACAGGGATGCTCGGCGTCTCATTGAACCAGTAGACATAATATTCTCCCTAGCGGTAACGCTTAAACCGAACTCAGAACGCTCCCCCACGCACTGAGCCCACCAACTTTCAAGCTCTTACTGTTGTAACTAAAGTACCAAGTACGACGAATGTCAATTAACCGTCAAACAACCTGATAAACGGAATTAAGCTCACCAATCCATTGATTTAAATAAATATTAATAAAATATACTCGATACAAAATGGAGCATGTCGACATACGCCATTCCCGCCAGCGCACTGTGCCGCGCGCCAGCCCACGCCTGTCACCGGCAGGCTTTTAGCACAAGACTTGCAGGCCGCCGCACTAACACCGAAGCTAACCCCTTATTCAGTGATGTCATGGTGAGGATTAGCTTTGGATTGGCCAACCCTGCTCAACCGCGAACGACTCGGCAAACCGACGCACAGTGCCGATGAATTGGGCCGCACGCCCTTCCACAAAGACCATGACCGCATCATCTTCTCGGGAGCCTTCCGCCGCTTGGGGCGCAAGACCCAGGTGCACCCGGTGTCCAGCAATGACCACATTCACACTCGCCTGACCCATTCCCTGGAAGTCAGCTGCGTGGGCCGCTCCTTGGGTATGCGCGTCGGTGAAATGATCCGTGGCGCACTGCCCGGTTGGTGCGAGCCAAGTGATCTGGGCATGGTTGTGCAATCGGCCTGCCTGGCCCACGACATCGGTAATCCGCCCTTTGGTCATTCCGGTGAAGACGCTATTCGTCATTGGTTTCAGCAGGCTGCCGGACGCGGCTGGCTGGACGATATGAGCGCAGCCGAACGCGGTGATTTTCTCAGCTTCGAGGGCAATGCTCAGGGCTTTCGCGTGCTTACCCAGTTGGAATATCACCAGTTCGACGGCGGCACCCGGCTGACCTACGCGACACTTGGCACCTACCTGAAATACCCCTGGACAGCACGCCACGCCGAAGCCTTGGGCTACAAAAAGCACAAGTTCGGCTGCTACCAAAGCGAGCTGCCCCTGCTTGAGCAGATCGCTAGCAAACTGGGCCTGCCACAGCTGGAAGAACAACGCTGGGCACGCCATCCGCTGGTCTATCTGATGGAGGCAGCAGACGACATCTGCTACGGCTTGATCGACTTGGAAGATGGCCTGGAAATGGAGTTGCTTGAGTACAGCGAAGTTGAAGCGTTGCTGCTCGATCTGGTGGGTGATGACCTGCCGGAAACCTACCGCCAGCTTGGCCCCGATGATTCCAAGCGGCGCAAGCTGGCGATTCTGCGCGGCAAAGCCATCGAACACCTGACCAACGCTGCCGCCGAAGCCTTTGTCGAGCAGCAGGACGCCCTACTGGCCGGGACCCTGCACGGAGATTTGGTCGAGCACATGCACGGCACCGCCAAGCACTGCGTACAGAGCGCCAAGGACATGGCGCGACAGAAGATCTTCCAAGATAAACGCAAGACGCTGCATGAAATCGGTGCCTACACCACCCTGGAAATTCTTCTCAACGCTTTCTGTGGCGCAGCGCTTGAGCAGCATGGCGGGCGCACGCCGTCATTCAAGAACCGTCGTATTCTCGACCTGCTAGGCAATAACGCACCCGATCCGCACTGGCCGTTATACAAGTCCTTCCTGCGCATGATCGATTTTATCGCGGGTATGACTGACAGCTACGCTACTGAAATGGCCCGTGAGATGACGGGCCGGTCAAGCCCGGTATAAGTCATGAATAGTCTTTTACGACAAACCTTTAGCTGGCATGCCGGCCCGCCAGCTTGGGGTCCGGCGATGGTTGCCGGTTTTGGCTGCGCGCTGCCCTTGCTGCTCGGGCTGTTCAGCGCGCACCCGGGGTTTCTCTGGGCCTCGGTAGGCGCGTTTCAGGCCGCCCAGGCTAACCCCCTGCATCGCCTCGGTATGCTGCGCATGTTGATGCTCTGCGGGCTGGGTGCTGCCAGTGCCGGATTAGGTTTTTGGTCGGCCGATCATCCTTACACCAGCTTTCTGATCTTCGCGCTGTTCGGTTTTCTCTTGGCCTGGATGCAACGCTTTGGCAGTGAGGCCGGCAAGCTGGGCATCGGCCTGGCCATCTGCTTATGCCTGGGGCAAGGTCAACAGGGCCTCGGCACGCTGAATAACCCCTACGCCATCGCCATGCTGTTTATCCTCGGCGGCCTCTGGGTGATGCTCCTGGCCTTCGGTCTGCGCGGCATGCATGGCTTGCGTATGTGGCCGTATATGCCGCGCTTTATCAGCATTTTCAAAGTACTCAAACGTCACGCCAAACGCTTGCCGAAACAAAAGTGGCGGCTACATGCGCTGGGCTGCACCCTGGCATTTGCTTTGTCTGGGCTGATCGTCAACCTGGCACAACTGCACCGTGGCTATTGGCTGACGCTCACCGTAGTCACCACCTTGCAGCTGAGTTTTCAGGGCAGCCTGGTCCGTGCTGTGCAATCGATTCTGGCCAGCCTGGGCGCCGCGGGACTGCTGATACTGCTCGGCCACAGCCTGCAAAGTCCGGCATTGATGGTTGCCACCCTGCTGCCGTTAATTGCTCTCAGCCGCGCTTTGCAAGCCAACCACTACGGGCTGTTTGTGCTGCAGACCAGCGTGTGCTTTGTGTTGCTGGCGGAAAGCCTGGCGCAAGACTGGCAACTGCCGCAGGTGCGTTTATTCAACAGCCTGATCGGCGTGGTGCTGGCGTTACTGGTGGCCTTACTGGTGTATGGCCTGGAGCGCTGGCTGGAGCACCGGCAACTGCTGCAAAAGGCCAGTAACAACACTGATGCGAAGGCATGAGCCTGCCGGCCCAAATGATGGAGATTGCCGATATTTTCGAAGCTTGACGGCGGCCAGACGATCTACGCGATAGGCAAATTGCAGCCTACATAACCGAGCATCATGGCCAGCATGTGCGGCGCGAACAAATTGACCAGGTCGATGAGACGAAGATACTGACTAAGGCTGGTTTTACGGCTAAAGGGGACTTGCGGGAGAGAGGGAACAGCAGCGGAGCATGCGCGGTGCATGCCCCGCTTGGAGCATCAGGCCTGATTCAGCTGATTGTCTGGGTACCAGACATCAAGCAGCGGGCTGGCAGTGAACTCCACCAGCTCGTCACGGCCTTTGAGCCAGGCTTCAACGGCAGCGCGCTGCTCTTCGCTGACCGAGCCACGCTTGGCCAGGCATACCAGACCGAAGTCATCGCCACCTACATAGCCAAGGTCGTTAGCGGTCATGGCGTCGCGCAAAAACTGCTCAAGGAATGTATCGATGGCTTCATCAGCCAGATCTTCCTTAAAAGTCAGGTTCAGCTCAAAACCCAGCTCCTGGAATTCATCCACGCAGAGTTTTTTGCGCAGACGGCGGGAACGGTTAGTAGCCATGGAACAATCCTCAAAAGTGATATCGCGCGGCACTTTAGCAGTTTCGCTGCCAGCACGCCCGCCTCAAAGACGACAGGTCATCAAACTGCCAGCAGAAAAGCCCCGCCCATAGCAATTACTGCCACTGTGCACGCCCGCTCTTGGGGCATAATTGCCAACATTATCCCAACCCGCGATGGGACCTCTTTACATCTCTCGCGTCCTCTTTTCCCTCAGCTGGAGGGTAGTCGCCCATGATCAAAACCCTGCATCGCCTGGCCATTGTCGGCCTGCTACTGCCTGTTTGCCTGCCACTTGCAGCCGCCAACTACGGATTGTCGAACAAGGTCCAACAATCGTTAAAAGTTAACAAGATCAACAGCCAGTCGCTGTCGGTGGTGACCATCCCGCTCAATGGCCCCGGCAGCAGCACTTTTTTTAATGCTGATATTTCCGTCAACCCAGCCTCGACCATGAAGCTGGTAACCACCTATGCAGCGCTCGAACTGCTCGGCCCGACCCATCAGTGGAAAACCGAATTCTTCACCGACGGCCAACTGAAAAATGGCGTGCTTAACGGCAACCTGTACCTCAAGGGCGGCGGCGATCCCAAGCTCAACATGGAAAAACTCTGGCTACTGCTGCGCGACCTACGTGCCAACGGCGTGCATCAGGTTAACGGTGATCTGGTGCTCGACCGCAGCCACTTCGTGCAACCGCAACTGCCCAGCTTTAATGACGACGGCGGCGATTCCAACAAGCCTTTCCTGGTGACGCCCGACTCACTGCTGGTCAACCTCAAAGCGCTGCGTTTTATCGCCCGCACTGAAGACGGCAAAGTGCACATTGCCGCCGAGCCGCCGATTGCCGATATCCGCATCGACAACCGGGTCAAAGCACTGCCTGCGGCCAAATGCCCAGGCTGGCCGGACGTACGCTACAACCCAGTGACCGAATTTGACGGCACCACGGTGATTGTCAGCGGCAAGCTGGCCGAAGGTTGCAGCTCGCAAACCTACCTGTCGTTGCTCGACCACCCGAGCTACGCTGCCGGCGCGATCCGCGCCATCTGGCAAGAGCTGGGCGGCAGCATCATGGGCCAAGATCGCCTCGCCCCAGTGCCGGAGAAAGCCCGCCTGCTGGCCCGCGCTTATTCACCGGATCTGACTGAAATCATTCGCGACATCAACAAGTACAGCAACAACACCATGGCCCGGCAGCTGTTTCTCAGTATCGGCGCGCAGTTTCGAAATTCCGCCGACCTAGACGACAGCAAGGCGGCGCAACGGGTGATTCGCAGCTGGCTGGCGCGCAAAGGCCTCACCGCACCGCACCTGGTGATGGAGAACGGTTCCGGCTTATCACGCGCCGAGCGGGTCAGCGCGCGGGAGATGGCCGCCCTATTGCAGGCCGCTTGGAAGAGCCCCTACGCCGCCGAATTCATGGCCTCGCTACCGCTGGTAGCGATGGACGGCACCATGCGCAAACGCCTGCACCGCACCCCGCTGGTAGGCGAAGCCCGGATCAAGACCGGGACGCTGAATAACGTGCGTGCCATTGCCGGTTTCAGCCGCGACAGCAACGGTAACAGCTGGGCCGTGGTGGCGATCCTCAACGATCCAAGGCCGTGGGGCGCCTCGTCGATTCTCGATCAGGTGCTGTTGGATTTGTACAAGCAGCCCAAGCCAACCGCTAAACGCTGAAGCGCTTAACGCTGCACCGCACACCTCTATTGCCATTGCCGCGCGGCGGCTCTACTCCATCTCCCCACACAGCTGCGCCGCGCGTAACAGCGCGGCCGTCAGGCTGTGGCGCTCCCACTCATCCAGCCCGGCAAAGCGTTCGACGAACTCCGGCGGCAGTAGGCTCGGTGCCTGCTGCACCAGCGCCAAGCCTGGCTCGCTGAGCAGCAACCACTGTTTGCGCCGGTCCTGATCATCTCGTTGACGCTGCAACAGCCCGCGCTCCTCCAGCCGATCGAGCATGCCCGATAAGGTTGCCGCCGTCAGGCTGACGCGGCCACTGAGGTCACTGGCTGTTAGTCGCCTCTCCCCTGCCAGCACCTGCAAAATCAGCAGCTGCACAGGCGTCAGCCCACCAAACTTACTAACGCGTTTGGCATGTACCTCCCCCGCTTGCTGCAAGCGCCGCAATGCCTGAAAAAGCGGCAACTCAAAAGCAGAAACAGATGACAATTCTATTTCAGAAGAAACCTTTTTAACTGGCATATAGACCTTTATAAGCATGATTAAACTTTGACATCAAAGCATTTTTTTGTTCCCCTGTAAAAGGTTCGGCAGCACCGAACCACTCCCCAACGGCAATACCGGTAAGGAAAATTATGTGCGGAATAGCTGGAGAACTACGCTTTGATCAACGACCAGCCGACCTGGCTGCAGTCGAGCGGATCACCCATCACCTAGCCCCGCGCGGTCCCGACGCGCACGGCTTCCACAGTCAAGGGCCGATTGCCCTTGGCCATCGTCGGCTGAAGATCATGGATCTCGCCGAAGCATCAGGCCAACCAATGATAGACAGCGATCTGGGCCTGTCCATGGTGTTCAACGGCGCCATCTATAACTACCCGGAACTGCGTGACGAGCTGAAAGCGCTGGGTTATCGCTTTTTCTCCGGTGGTGACACCGAGGTGCTGCTCAAGGGCTATCACGCCTGGGGCAAAGATCTGCTGCCTAAGCTCAATGGCATGTTCGCCTTCGCCATCTGGGAGCGCGACACCCAGCAGCTGTTTATTGCCCGCGACCGTCTCGGCGTTAAGCCGCTGTACCTGTCACGTACCGGTGAGCGCCTGCGTTTTGCTTCCAGTCTGCCGGCGCTGATGGCCGGTGGTGATATTGGCAAAACGCTCGATCCCGTTGCGCTCAATCACTACCTCAACTTCCATGCCGTAGTGCCCGCACCGCGCACCCTGCTGGCAGGCGTTGAGAAGCTGCCACCGGCCACCTGGATGCGCATCGACGCCCAAGGCAACTGCGAGCAGCAAACTTGGTGGAGCCTGGAGTTCGGCCCGCAGCGTGATGAAATCAGCTTTGGTCTGGATGAGTGGCGCGAGCGTGTGCTCGATGGCATGCGTGAGGCGGTGTCGATCCGTCAGCGCGCCGCCGTGGATGTCGGCGTGCTGCTGTCCGGCGGGGTCGATTCGAGCATGCTGGTCGGCCTGCTGCGTGAAGCCGGAGTGGAAAACCTCTCGACCTTTTCCATCGGTTTTCAGGATGCCGGCGGCGAGCGCGGCGACGAGTTCCAGTACTCCGACCTGATCGCCGAACGCTTCAATACTCAGCATCACCAACTACGCATCGGTGAGCACGAGATTCTTGAGCAACTACCTGCGGCCTTCCGTGCGATGAGCGAGCCGATGGTCAGCCACGACTGCATCGCCTTCTACCTACTGTCGCGCGAAGTGGCCAAGCACTGCAAGGTGGTGCAAAGCGGCCAGGGTGCCGATGAACTGTTCGCCGGCTACCACTGGTACCCACAAGTGGACGCCGCCGACGATGCCTTTTCCGCCTACCGCGCTGCGTTCTTTGACCGTGACTACGACGAATACGCGGCCTGCGTACAGCCGGCCTGGCTCACCGGTGATGCCGCCGGGGACTTCGTCCGTGAGCACTTTGCTCAGCCCGGTGCCGTTGCGGCTGTCGACAAGGCACTGCGCCTCGACAGCACGGTGATGCTGGTCGATGACCCGGTCAAACGGGTCGACAACATGACCATGGCCTGGGGCCTGGAAGCGCGCACGCCGTTTCTCGATTACCGCCTGGCCGAGCTGTCCGCGCGGATTCCGGGGCGCTTCAAGCTGCCCGATGGCGGCAAACATGTACTCAAGGAAGCCGCGCGCCAGGTGATCCCCAGCGAAGTGATTGATCGGCCTAAAGGCTACTTCCCGGTGCCGGGCCTCAAACATCTTGAAGGTGCAACTTTAGGTTGGGTGCGCGACCTGCTGCTGGACCCAAGCCAGGATCGCGGCCTGTTTAATCCGGCCATGCTCGACCGCCTGCTGACAGACCCGCATGGCCAGCTGACACCGCTGCGCGGCTCCAAACTTTGGCAGATGGCGGCGCTCAATCTCTGGCTGAACGAACACGGCCTGTAAGGCTGCTCGTTCGCCCGTTTCCCTGAATACCCCGGCCTGTGCCGGGGTATTCAGACAGCAAAGGATGCCTTCCAATGCGTGCCACTGCCTTTAACCAACGCCTGTTACGCGGCCAGACGCCGTCTTACGAACGTCTGCAAGCGCGTTTCGCCGAAGAACCCGACAGCGAGATGGGCCAACCGAAAGCTGTGCATTGTGGCTGGGGCCGCCTGCTGATCGGCCACACCTACCCAGACGCCGCCGCCCTGGCTGGCGACCTGCTGACCGAGCAGCCTGGCGAGCGTGATATCGCCCTGTATGTCGCCGCGCCTCATCAGGTGTTGGCGCAGGCGCCGCAACAGTTGTTTCTCGATCCCTCAGACACCCTGCGCTTGTGGTTTAGCGACTATCGCCAGGCACGCCGTAGCTTTCGAGGCTTTCGCATACGCCGTGCGCAAAATGCTCAAGATTGGCAGGCGATCAACACCCTGTACCAATTACGCGGCATGCTGCCGATCGACCCCAGCAAACTCACCCCGCGCCACTTGGGTGGTCCGGTTTACTGGCTGGCTGAGGATGAGGACAGCGGTGCAGTAATCGGCAGCGTCATGGGCCTCAATCACCAGAAGGCCTACAAAGACCCGGATAACGGCAGCAGCCTGTGGTGCCTGGCCGTCGACCCGCGCTGCAGCCGGCCCGGCGTCGGTGAGGTGCTGGTGCGCCACCTGATCGAGCATTTTATGAGCCGTGGCCTGAGCAGCCTCGACCTGTCGGTGCTGCACGACAACGACCAAGCCAAAGGGCTGTACGCCAAGCTGGGCTTTCGTGAATTGCAGACCTTCAGCATCAAGCGCAAGAACGGCATCAACGAAGCGCTGTTTATCGGCCCGGGCCCGCATACGCCAATGAACCCCTACGCGCGGATCATCGTCGATGAAGCCCTGCGCCGCGGTATCGAAGTGCAGGTCGACGACGCTGACGCCGGCTTGTTCACCCTCAACCACGGCGGCCGACGTATCCGCTGCCGCGAGTCACTGACCGACCTCACCAGCGCCGTGAGCATGACCCTCTGCCAGGACAAACGCCTGACCCATCGCGCTCTGGCTCAAGCTGGCCTGCACCTGCCAGCCCAACGCCTGGCTGGTAACGCCGAAGAGAACGCCGCATTTCTCGCCGAGCACGGCAGTGTGGTGGTCAAGCCGGTCGATGGCGAACAAGGCCAGGGCGTCGCGGTGGACTTGCACACCCCGCTGGATGTGCAGGATGCGATCGAGCGTGCCAGCACCTTCGACAGCCGCGTGTTGCTGGAAAGCTTTCACCCAGGCTGCGACCTGCGCATTCTGGTGATCGGCTTTGCCGTGGTGGCCGCTGCGATTCGCCGCCCGGCCGAAGTGGTCGGCGATGGCCAGCACAGCATAGGCGCGCTTATTGACGCGCAAAGCCGCCGCCGCCAAGCCGCCACCGAGGGTGAAAGCCGCATCCCCAAGGACGCCGAAACCCTGCGCACCTTGCATGCCGCCGGGGTCGACTACGACAGCGTGCTACCAGCGGGCCAGCGCCTGGCCGTGCGCAAGACCGCCAACCTGCACACTGGCGGCAGCCTGGAGGACGTCACCAAGATCCTTCATCCGGTGTTGGCCGATGCGGCGGTAAGAGCAGCTCGCGCCCTGGACATCCCTGTGGTGGGTCTCGACCTGCTGGTGCCAGCAGCGGATCAACCCGACTACGTGTTTATAGAAGCCAACGAGCGCGCCGGCCTGGCCAATCATCAGCCACAGCCTACCGCCGAGCGTTTTATCGACCTGTTATTCCCCCTCAGCCAGGTGGGTTGAAGGGCCGAATTAGCCGCGACACACGGCGCTTGTTGGGAGAAACCTCGGGTAGCGCAGCGCAATCCGGGGGTTCGTTAGCAGGCGTTTTCAGACCGCACGGCTGAACTTGAAACCCATTTCACAGGAGACTTTGTATGCAACAGCTCCCCGAGCCCGATCTCGATTATCTGCAAAAGGTGCTGCTGGAAATGCTCGCCATTCCCAGCCCCACCGGCTTTACCGACACCATTGTGCGCTACGTCGCCGAACGCTTGGAGGAGATCGGCATCCCCTTCGAAATGACCCGTCGCGGCACCATTCGCGGCACCCTCAAGGGCAAGCAGAGCAGCCCCGACCGCGCGGTATCAGCGCACCTCGACACGATCGGCGCGATCGTCCGCGAGCTGCAGGACAACGGGCGCCTAGGCCTGGCCGCCGTTGGCTGCTGGTCCAGTCGTTTTGCCGAAGGCAGCCGCGTCAGCGTGTTTACCGATCACGGTGTGATTCGTGGCAGCGTGTTACCGCTGATGGCCTCCGGACACGCCTTCAACACCGCTGTGGATCAACTGCCCATCAGTTGGGACCATGTCGAGCTGCGTCTGGACGCCTACTGCAGCACCCGCGCCGACTGCGAGTCGCTGGGTATTTCAGTCGGTGACTTCGTCGCCTTCGACCCACTGCCGGAGTTCACTGAAAGTGGCCACATAAGCGCCCGCCACCTGGATGACAAAGCCGGTGTCGCCGCCCTGCTCACCGCGCTCAAGGCCATTAAAGAAAGTGGCATCGAGCCGGAAATCGACTGCCATCCGCTGTTCACCATCACCGAGGAAGTCGGCTCTGGAGCAGCCGCCGCCCTGCCTTGGGATGTCAGCGAGTTCGTCGGCATCGATATCGCCCCGGTCGCGCCGGGCCAGCAGTCCAGCGAACACACCGTCAGCGTGGCCATGCAGGATTCCGGCGGGCCGTACGACTATCACCTGTCGCGGCAACTGTTGCGCCTAGCCGAAGAGAACGAGGTGCCAGTACGCCGCGACTTGTTCCGCTACTACCACAGCGACGCGCAATCGGCGGTTACCGCCGGCCACGATATCCGCACCGCTCTGCTCGCCTTCGGCTGCGACGCGACCCATGGCTATGAGCGCACGCACATCGACAGCCTCAAGGCCCTCAGCCGTCTGCTCGCCGCCTACCTGCTCAGCCCACCGGTATTCGCCAGCGATGCCCAGCCGGCGCAAGGCTCGTTAGAGCGCTTTAGCCACCAATTGGAGCACGATGCGCAGATGGAAAGTGATACCCGCTTGCCGACTGTCGACAGCCTGTGGCGACCACGCGATCAGGACGCTTGAAGGGCCACGCGCATCCGGGCAAAGTGACGGCATGACGCGGGGCCGGATCAGGCCTCAGATAATAATAATGAGGTCGATGAATGCCGCGGATATGGCTAGCGGTGATGTTGCTCTGGCTCTGTGGTCCGGCGTGGGCGCTGCTACCTGCAACGCTTGATAGCCGCGACATACGCCTGCCATTGGGGCCTTCCATGGCTTACCTGGAAGACCCTCGGGGCGAACTGAGCATCGCACAAGTGAGCGCACTGGCCGATGAGCGCTTTACCCCGGTGCAGGGCCCGCACGCCAACCTCGGCAAGAATGCTTCGGTCTGGTGGTTCAAGGTTCGGCTGGACAACCGCCTGACCCATAACCTGCCTGGCTATTTAGAAGTTAACTACCCGCTGCTCGATCACCTGCAAGTTTTTATGGCCGCAACCGACGGTCAGTGGCAGATGCAGGAAAGCGGTGACCGCTATGCCTTCTCCCAGCGCCCGGTGCAGGTGCGCAACTTTTGGTTTCCGCTAGAGCTGGCACCCGGCGAAAGCACCCTGCTGGTCCGCGTCGAAACCACCAGCACGATATTTATTCCGCTGCTCTTCAGCACCTACCAAGCCAGCGCCGCAGCCCAAGAAAACCTCATGGGCATCAACGGTGCGTTCTACGGCGTGCTGTTTGCGATGTTCTGCTACAACCTGTTTCTGTTTCTCTCGCTGCGCGAGTCGGCCTATTTCTGGTACCTGGTGTACAACCTGAATATTGGCCTGTTTGCCGCCAGCTTCGACGGCATGCTGTTCAAGCTGTTACCCGAGCACGTCGGCCTGCAGTCGGTGAGCATCTACATGCTGATGTATATCCACTGTCTAACGGCTACTCAGTTCAGTCGCCACTTCCTGCACACCGCACAATACTTTCCACGCCTGGACCTTGGCCTACGTTTGTTCATGATGCTGGTGGGGGGCTGCCTGGTGTCGGTGCCGTTAATCGGCATGCAGGCCTGGAATATCCTGGCCAGCCTGACCGTACTGGCAGTGTCGCTGGTACTGCTGCTTAGCGGTACGTATGTGTGGCGCCAAGGGCTGCGCTACGGCTCTTATTACATACTGGCCTGGGGCATCTTGCTGGCCTCGTTCATCATCGCCACTTCGGGCTCGCTCGGTATCGAACTGTTTGGCCTGTATGGCGCGACGGTGGTAAAAATCGGCGTAACCATTGAGCTGATCACCCTATCCATCGGCTTGGCAGACCGCATCAATATGCTTAAGGAAGAAGGCTTCAAGTCACGCCGCGCCGCCGAGCAGGCAGAAATCGAAAACCAGGCCAAGAGCCGCTTCCTGGCCAAGATGAGCCACGAGATCCGCACCCCACTGAACGGCGTGCTGGGCATGCTGCAACTGCTCAAGGAAACCGCGCTGGACCGCAGCCAGCGCTTCTATGTCGACACCATTTCCAGCTCCGGCAGTTCACTGATGGCCGTGATCAACGACATTCTTGACTACGCGCGAATCGAGTCCGGCAAACTCAGCCTGGAACATATCGAGTTCGACCTGGAAGAGTTGATTTCCGACACCCTCAGCTTATTCACCGGGCAAGCGCTGGAGAAGCGCTTGCGCCTCTACGTCAGCCTGGAAAATGGCGTACCACGGCGCATCCAAGGCGATCCGACACGCCTCAAGCAAGTGCTGATGAACCTGCTCAGTAATGCCCTGAAATTCACCGCCGAAGGCCACGTAGCGCTGAATGTGTGCCTGCGTAATGACTCCCAAGGCAACCCGCACCTGGTCTTCGCTGTCAGTGATAGCGGTATCGGCATCACTGATCAAGCACTGACTCAGTTGTTCGAGTCATTCGCCCAGGGTGACTCCAGCACCACCCGCCGTTACGGCGGCAGCGGTCTGGGCCTGTCGATTAGCAAGGAGTTGGTGGAAATGATGGGCGGCCGCATCGAGGTGCAGAGCACGCCTGGTCAAGGCACTCGCTTCGCCTTCGATATTCCGCAGGCCGGCGACCCGCTGTTCCTCGACCCCCTGCACGAATTGCTTAAGGGTCGTACAGCCCTGCTCGCCTCACTCGACGGCCTCGGTCTAGACGCTGTGAGTCGCCTGCTAGGACGCTGGGGGATGCGCACCGAACGCTGCCAGAACCCTGAAAAGCTGCTTGGCTATCTGCAGGACTTCACCGCCCCGCCGTTGTTGATAGTGATGACGCCCTGGCCGGGTAGCACTCAGCATTGGCTGGACTCGCTGCGCCCGCTGCTGCAACCAGGGCAACGCGTACTAATACTTTGCGCCCCAGAGCAATGCCAAGTACTGCCCCGCGCCGCCGGCCTGCGCCTACTGAGTATGCCGCAGCCGCTGGCGCTCAATGCACTGCGCAATGCGCTACAAGAGCTCTATGAAGAACCGCGCATTGACGAGTTGCAAGCGCCCGCCAAACCCCACTGCAACAGCGGTATAGCGCCATGTATTCTGGTGGCCGAAGACAACCCAGTGAATCAACTGGTGGTCCAGGGCTTTCTGAAGAAACGCGGCTACAACGTACGCCTAGTGACCAACGGCTTGGCAGCTCTTAACGAATACCAGCGCGACCCAAGCGCCACTCAGTTGATCCTGATGGACTGCGAAATGCCGGAGATGGATGGCTTCGAAGCCACCCGGCAAATCCGCCGTCTGGAGCGCCAATACAACCTGCCAGAAGTGCCGATCATCGCCCTCACCGCACACATCCTTGATGAGCACCGCCAGCGCGGGGTCGAATCCGGGATGAATGACTTCCTCGGCAAACCACTGGACAGCAACAAGCTCTACAACACCCTAGAAATCTACCTGCAGCCAGTGGGATAAACACAGCACAAACATGGCCAGGCAGTCCTGCGCGCGTTAGCATCGCCGCTGCGTTCTGGAGACCAAACTGTGCTGATTCCTTATGACCTGCTCGAAGCTGACACCCTGACCCGCCTGATCGAAGATTTCGTCACCCGCGACGGCACCGACAACGGCGACGAAACACCGCTGCACACGCGTATCGAACGCGTACGCCATGCGTTGAGCAAAGGCCAGGCAGTGATTGTTTTCGATGCTGAAAGCCAGCAATGTCAGCTGGCGTTGAAACGCGATGTGCCAAAAGAATGGCTGGATGCGCTAGAGCAATAGTCGCGTTAAACCTTTGGATTAGCCGCGCAAACCACCCTCGCGCTCCCACGCGCAGCGCACGCGCAACTCACCTTCCTGCGGGCTGTGAAAACCGTCGTCTGATTCCCAGCGAAACGTGTGCGTACCGTTCAGTTCGGTTTCCAGGTGCACCACCGCGCTGGCCCAGTACAGGCGTTTGAGCAGGGCTTCGAACTGCTTGATCCACAGGCTCCACTCGTACTCTACGGTACGGTAGCTGGCCCCGAAGTGGATCACCTGGGTCTGATACACGCCATCGCCCGGCAGCTCGCTAAAAGCAAACATCTCACGGCCAAGCAAGCTCCAGGCATCACCCACTGGCAGGTCGGCAAGCACCTGCCGATTGATTTCACGGCGCAAACGGCTTTCCGCCGGACTGTCCGACGGCCAGTCACGGATACAACCATAAACAATGGATTCGGACTCCACGCAGGCACTCCAGCAAATCAAGGCTGCCTTCTATCACAGCCGCCAAGGCCAAGGAAGGAACGGCGGCTAAATAAGCGTTATTGCCGCGAAGATCGACACTCAACTGACGTTATGCAGCCGCCCGTACTCGCCCACGCCCCAACACCCAAGCCAGCAGCGTCATCACCAGTGCCAGCGCCGTCAGCACCATAAATGGCAGCTGGTAGTTACCGGCCAAATCGCGCGCCAGGCCGGTCAACACTGGGGTTAGACAGGCCAGGCTGTAGCCCATGCACAGCATCATCGCGGTCCAGCGGCTGACCGCCATGGGTGATGCCGCTTCATACAGCGGTAACACCAATGACAGAGCAAAGGAGCCACCCAGGCCGAAACCGACAGTAACCGCCCACAACTCGGGCAGCACGGTGGGCTGAAAGGTGATCATCATCAGGCTGATCGACGACAACAAGCCGCAGCCCATCAGCAACGCATAGCGATTCTGGAAGCGCTGTGCCAACCAGGGCAACAGGAACGAACTGGGCAAGCCCATCAACATCGACACGCTGAATAGGCTGTTGCTGTGGATCAGACTCAACCCCGCTTCGTGATAACGCGCCACCGCCCAGGTGGCCAGGGCGTAAAACAACCCGGCCTGCAGAGCGAAAAATGCACTGATCAGCCAGGCACGCGGCTGCCGCCAGGGCAAACCTCCAGCCGTCTCACCGTCGGTCTCAATACGATTAGGCAAGCACAGCCACAGCAACAGCCCGACTAACGCTGGTAAAGCCCAAACAGCCAGACCATGGCTCCAGTCATCGCCCAGTAACTGCGTAGCTGGCGCCGTCAGCACCGCACCGCCTGCTCCGCCAATCGCCATACTTAAGGAATACCAACCGACCACACTGCCCATGCGCCCGGCAAAATGGCGTTTGATAAAGCCCGAAAGCAACGGCCCGGCGACGGCAATAGCGGCGCCCAGGAGCACCGCACTGCCAATCAAAATCACACTGACATGGGCCATTACACGCAGCAGCAAAGCCAGCGCAATCAGCGCCATACACAGAGCGATGGTGCGCTCAAGCCCCAGCCGCAGCGCCAAACGCGGCGCAAAAGGCGCTAACAAGCCCATGCACAAAACAGGTAGCGCAGTGGTCAGGCTGATCAGGCTGCGGCTCAAGGCCAACTCAGTGGCAATCCGCTCGATCAGCGGGGCCAAAGAGGTAATGCCAGGCCGCAGATTTATTGCAGCCAGAACGAGGGCCAGCAATAGCAAGCCCTGGGGGAAAGGTTTCACAGAACATCCATCAATTTCGCGGTCATGCCGGCATGACCGCGAACCTTAGAGCGCAAGCCCATCGCAAACAAGCCCGAGCGGCGATAAAGCTAACCGTTACATCAGCAGCGCATGATCACTTAGTCCGTGGCGCGCGCATCTTGTCGGCCATTTTGGTCATTTCGTCATACAGCAACTGTGCATTCTGCTTTTTCAACGCCCAAGCCATACGACCTTGCTCATGGGGCAGAATCATGAACTCGCCTTTATCGATCTCTTGATAAATGTAATCAGCAATATCCGCTGCACTGATCGGCGAGCTTTCCAGCAGCTTGCCAACCTGCGCCTTCATCGCCGGCGTTGGACCGCGGAAGGAGTCCAGCAGATTGGTCTGGAAGAACGAGGGGCACACCACATGGACGCCAACTTCGTGCATCTTCAGCTCAATCAACAGGCTTTCCGACAACGCCACCACGCCAGCCTTGGCCACGTTGTAGTTGCTCATAGCCGGCCCCTGCATCAACGCCGCCATCGAGGCGATGTTGACGATCTTGCCTTTGCTCTTTTCCAGCAGCGGCAGGAAGGCCTTGCAGCCTTTGACTACGCCCATCAGGTTGATCGCGATCTGCCAATCCCAATCCTCCAACGACAACTCACTGAAGAAGCCACCCGAGGCAACGCCTGCATTGTTGACGATGACATCGATGCCGCCGAGCTTTTCTTCGCAAGCCTGGGCGAATGCCGTTAACTGGCTGTAATCACGCACATCACAGCGCTGGGTGAAACCATCACCGCCTGCATCGCGAACCATCTGCAGGGTTTCTGTGAGGCCCGGTTCATTGACATCCGACAGCGCCAACTGCCAACCCTCACGCGCCCAACGCAGGGCAATCTCACGCCCTAAACCCGAACCTGCGCCGGTGATCATCATGCGATTTTGCATAGGAAAGCTGCCTTTGCTGCTGTGGTTGATGGGGCCAGTGTAGCCGGGGGAATTATCCAACCTGCACACCATCACTTCTCTGAATAAGGCAGCCTAAGCTCAACTCACGGCCGTAGATAAAGAACCAAAGTAAAAAAGTGACACGCATAAAAAAGCCGGTAAATAACCGGCTTTCTTTCCCCTAACAACTTAGCGCATCAGTTGGCATTCAACTTACCGCGATTCTTTTCCAAGGTTGCTTCGCCTATACCTTTAACTTCCAGCAACTCATCCACCGAGGCAAAGTCGCCATGCTCATCACGATACGCAACAATGGCTTGCGCTTTAACCGCACCAATGCCTAACAACTCACGCTGTAGCGTGGCAGCATCGGCAGTATTGAGATTAACCGTGGTAACTGCAGCAACTTCAGCACTCTGTGCTTCTGCGCCAGAGGGGCTGGGCACTTCCGCCGCTGATACCATCAACGAGAAAGAAGCCAGCAAGGCAAACAACAGAGAAGAGAGTTTAGCGTTAAGCATATGTGCGTCCTTTCAATAGTTTTATCGAGGCGCGTGGGACATCCCGCTCCACGCTTTCTCAAAACTAGACGCTGTTACACAACTGTCAAACTACCCTGACAAAAATTTTCCCTTTGTGACTCATGACGCTTTGAAGCAGCATCCACGTGCTGCAGGGGCAGGCACATAACTCGATATGCAGGAGCGGGCTTGCCCAAGAAATTCAGGTAAGCCTCCATCGCCAAAATCAACGATGCACCCGTCATCAATCGTGGCCACGGCCGTCCCTACAAATTGAACAAAAGGTATCTGTGAGCGTTTCTTTATGGCTCTATTCGGCGCTGCTGATAAATCCAGTCGACAATTTCACCTTCTGGTTTGTAGCCACTCACCGTCTCGCGCAATAGCTGGCGCACCCGATCATAGTCATCGCGCTCAACGGCTCCGAGCAACTCACTCAAACGCACCTTGAACGCCTCCCAAGGCAGATGTTCTTCATTGGCCCGCATGATCATTGGATGCTCAGTCGGGCTGACGTTGTCGCCGATCAGCAACTCTTCGTAAAGCTTCTCGCCAGGGCGCAAGCCGGAAAACTCAATGGCAATATCGCCCTGTAGGCTCTTTGCTGACCGAACGCTCAAGCCACTGAGGTGGATCATTTTTTCCGCCAGCTCAGCAATTTTCACCGGCTCACCCATGTCCAACACAAACACATCGCCGCCTTCCCCCATGGCCCCGGCCTGGATCACCAACTGCGCCGCTTCGGGGATGGTCATAAAGTAGCGAGTGATATTGGGGTGCGTGACCGTCACCGGCCCGCCCTTGCGGATTTGCTCGTGAAACAGCGGAATCACCGAGCCGGATGAGCCCAACACATTGCCAAAACGCACCATAGTAAAGCGCGTTTTATTTAACTGACGCAGCGCCTTGTCATCGTCGAACAATACGGGGGCAGCCTCACGGCTAAGCGCCTGCAACACCATCTCGGCGAGGCGCTTTGTACTACCCATAACATTGGTAGGGCGTACCGCTTTGTCAGTGGAGATCAACACAAAATTGCTCACCCCTGCCCTGATCGCTGCCTGCGCGGTGTTCAGCGTACCGAGCAGGTTATTCAGCACGCCTTCGGCAATGTTGTGCTCCACCATCGGCACATGCTTATAGGCGGCCGCGTGATAGACGGTGTCCACCTTCCAGGTCTGCATCACATCCAGCAGCCTATCGGCGTTGCGAATCGAGCCCAGAATCGGCACCAAGCAAAGTGGCAACGACTCACGCTTGATTCGCGCCTCCAACTCGCTGTGAATGCTGTAAAGGTTGAACTCGCTGTGCTCGAACAACAGCAGCGTTGCGGGCTCGTTAAGCATAATCTGCCGGCATAACTCAGCGCCAATTGAGCCGCCAGCGCCAGTGACCGCCACCACCTGACCACGAATGCAGCGTTCAAACAACACCTGCTGCGGCGGGACGGAATCGCGCCCCAGCAAATCGGCGATATCAACTTCCTGAACATCCTCGACCTTGACCCGGCCACTGGCCAAATCCATAAAGCCGGGAATGCTGCGCACATGCAGCGGAAAGCACTCCAACTCCTCAAGAATCTGCCGCCGCCGCCCGCGCGAAGCCGACGGCATGGCCAAGAGAATTTCATTGGTACCCGTTTCGTCAATCATCTGCTGGATATGCTTGGAGGTGTAAACCCGCAGCCCGGCAATAGTGCGATTGGCAATACTTGAATCATCATCAATAAAGGCCACCGGGCGCATAGCACGCCCAAGACGCAAGGCCGCATTAAGTTGGTTGCCCGCCGCGCCAGCGCCATAAATAGCAACTTTCGGCATACCGCGCTCGCGTCCTTGCAGCCTGCTGGGGTGCTCGGCGGTAAACCAATCGCCCATAAAATACTGGCGCATCAACAAGCGCAGCCCACCAAGCAATACAAGGCTCAACCACCAGTAATTGAGCACCATCGAGCGCGGCACGAGCTTGGGTGCCCCCTGATACCAATAAACTGCCAGCGCCAGTACTAACGCCGACAGCGTAACGGCCTTGCCAATGGCCAGCAGTGCATCGTTACCGAAATAACGCATCACGGCGCGGTACATACCGAAGCGAACAAACAGCGGAATAGCGATGACCGGCGCCAACACAAATAACCAGGCATGCCCAGCAAAAGGTTCGATGGCCCGGCTATCGCCCAAACGCACCACAAAGGCCAACCAAAGCGCACTCCAGACAAGCACCACATCCATGGCAACCTGAATCAGCCGTTTGTGGCGTCGTGGCAAACTCACCAGACGGCTACGCAAATTTTCAGCAAGTCTTAACACGATGACTCCTCAATGCTTAGAGCATGACCACAGCGAGATGGAGCCCCTGGTGGCTAAACAATCACAACTATTGTTGGAGAACTCAGTAGCGAATGCACGGCCACCTAAAAACCCCAAGCAATTAGCTGCCTTAAAGAGCGGATTCAGTTGCAATGGCGTACAACATTCGCCAAATCATAAGCAGCAGCTAACACCGCATTCAGCCACACAACCACCCTGAGCCACGAGCTAAACACCAACGACCACATAAGCCCGCAATACTGTGCCGGGCGCACACACCACGCCTTCGTCTACCACCACTAATATCCTGCACTACACCCAGCCTGCAGCCAGGCTCGGGCAGCAATCTCTACTCCACCGGCCAACTGAACACCAACGCCAAGGTGGGCGAATGCACCCAAGCTGGCATCGTGATCAATTGTGGCATTGGCATTGACGATAGCGCCCTCACCAATCACTGCATCAACACCCACCATCGCCAGCGCCATGATCGCCGTACCTGCGCCAATAACAACAGAGACACTTACACAAGCCCGTGGATGCACCACCGTTACCAAAGGCAGCCCGGCAGCATAAATGGCCTTTACGCACTGTTCACGCACTGCATTATTGCCAACCGCGGCAATGGCTCCTGCTACATCAACCTTCAGCGCAGCCAAACCTGCCACACTGGTTACAACCGGCCAGCCAAAGCTCTCACACAGCTCAGGCCAGCGGTCATCAACAAACGCAATCCTCTGCCATTCGCCACTCAGCAGCGCGGCCTCTGCAACTGCCTTGCTGTGCCGTGCCCACCAGCGCCGATGATGACTAACACCCGCTCGCTCATGCCTGCTTCTCCAACTCACCGGCATGGTATTTCACCGCCAGCCCCAACAACGGCACATAAGCGATCAACAACCCTAGCAAACCATCTATCCCGCCAAGGCCAACCCACAGCGCGATGGGCAACAACCACAGAACATTGATGCCGCTTACGACAAGCGTAACCGGTAAATGCCGACCAAACTGGCGTGAGGCGTATTGGTAAGCATGGCTGCGGTGAGCCTCATACACCTTATCGCCCCGCAACAGACGACGTAGCAGGGTGAAGGTTGCATCGACAATAAACACCCCAAGCAGGATCAACCAACTCCATAAAAACTGCGGCGCGACCCAAGTCGCCTGTAACGACAGCACGCCCAGGGTGATACCTAGAAACCCACTACCCGCATCGCCCATAAAGATTCGTGCCGGTGGAAAGTTCCAAAAAAGAAAACCCGTAACAGCTGAGGCCAAAAGCAAAGGTGCAGCGAAATCCGTAGAATGGCTTGAGCCAGCGATACCCAACAAGGCTCCACCCAAACAAACACAAATCGCCTCGACACTGGCAATACCGTCAATGCCGTCCATAAAGTTGTAGAGGTTGAGCAGCCACACCAGATACACCGCCGCCAGCACATGGCCTAACCAACCCAGATCAACGGTGAAGCCGAGCATCACCACTGGCGGCAAACCACCCAGCCAGAACAGCGCCCAGATAGCCGCGGCAAAATGCCCAAGCAAGCGCCAGCGCGCAGCGATATGCCCGTGATCATCGAGAAAGCCCAGTACAGCAATCCCCGCTCCCGTCCCCAGCAACGCCCAAGCCAACGGCCAAGCGATAAAGCTCATCCACGCCAGTAACGGTAAGGCCAACAAAAAACTGACCACGATAGCAACCCCACCACCACGCGGCGTCGGCACCGAGTGCGAACTACGCGCATTGGGAATATCCATCAGGCTGCGGGCCAGAGCATAGCGGCGCAACGCTCCAGTCAAAAAAAGAGCAACACCGGCCACCACCGGCAATAACAACCAGATACTCATTTTGCGTGCTGTTCCAGAAAGTGCTTGGCCGTTTTACGCAACGCGTCATCGACGCTCACCGGCGGTGTCCAGTTGAGTAGTTCACGTGTTTTGCTGATATCGACCTGCAGCGAGCCACACAATCGTTGGGAGAGCGCCTGCTTGCCGATCGACGCCGCCCCCACCTCCAGCAGTCGACTCGGCAACGGCAAAAGTCGGGCAGGCTTGCCCAAGGCAGTGCCCATTCGGCGCAACAACTCGGTAGTCGAAAGATCCTCATCATCGCTGACCAGAAAGGTCTGATTAGCGGCGGCGGGATGATCAATGCAGGTCACGATCAGATCGACCAAGTTGTCCAGAGCAACCAGGCTGCGGCGGTTGTGGATAGCACCAAAAGGCAACGGCACACCCTTGTTCAACCAGCGCATCATGCTCAGAAAATTAGCTTTTACCCCCGGCCCATAAACCAACACCGGTCGGATAATCACCACCTCCATACCAGTTTCAGACGCTAATGCGCGCAAACTCTGCTCGGCTTCCATCTTAGAAATACCATACGGATCCGCTGGCGCCGGCTGAGCATCGGCAAGGTAAGGCACGCCCACACTGGTACCTTCACCGTTGACCTTAATCGAGCTGATAAAGATAAAGCGACGTACTCCCGTCTCCGCCGCCTGACGAGCAAGGTTCAATGTACCCTCGACATTGACCTTGCGAAATTCCGCCAGGGCATCAACGGCATCATCCACCATCACATGGACGCGAGCCGCGGCATGAATGACCACGTTGACACCTGCGAGAGCTTGGCCCCAGGCAGTCGAAGCCCCAAGGTCACCCACCGGATGCACGCGCTCACACAAAGGAATCTCGATCAAACGGCGCACAGCCGCCACCCAGTCGAGGTTATCGCGGCCCGACGCATAGCAAAAAATGCCGGCGCCAACGAAACCGGTAGCCCCGGTCAGCAGAACTCGAGTCAATGCGCAGCACTCCCTGGCCGCTTGATGTACTCCAGCAACTTGAACGGCAGCTTGCTTAGCACCATGGGCATATTGGTATAAATGCCATTGCGACGACAGGCCTGCACGATCTCGGTATTAAGTCTGATGCTGCTGCGGAGACCCCTAGTGCTGACGCCACCGGCACGCATCCGCACCAAAACCTCATCAATACGCACCCACGGCATTTTGCACACCAACAGCAGGCGAATAAACATGTCGTAGTCAGCTGAGATTCGGTATTGCATCGAGTACTCACCGACATGCGCATAGGCTTGTCGGCGAACATAGGTAGCCGGATGGGGCGGCATCCAGCCGAAACGCAACTTCCAAGGGCGGAAATGCGCGGCACTGTAGTATCGAGTAACGGTCGACAGGTCATCATCATTGACGAAGACAATGTCGCCGAACGCCAACTGGGCCTCAGAGTTCAACTCGAATATTCGAGCGACCGTGGCCAGAGCGTGATCGGTTTCAAAGAAGTCGTCGGAATTCAGTATGCCTATCACATCGCCCGTGGCCATAGCGATGCCCTTGTTCATTGCGTCGTAGAGCCCCTTGTCCGGTTCACTTACGATCTTGGCGATACGGTTCCGGTACTCTTCGACGATAGCCATGGTGCCATCCTTCGAAGCGCCATCGACAACGATGTATTCGATCTCAGGATGGGTCTGGCGTATGACCGATTCGATGGTGTCGCGAATAGTCGCCGCGCTGTTGTAGGCGACCGTAACAATGGAAATCTTCACTCCTTAATTACCTCGACCCGACCATAGCGATCCTCGAAGCGAACGATATCGTCTTCACCTAAGTACGAGCCAGACTGAACTTCTATAAGTTCCAGCGGAATCACCCCAGGATTCTCCAGTGCATGCACCTGCCCAATTGGAATAAAAGTCGATTGGTTTTCAGTAACTAAATAAGTCTTATCGCCATTGGTAACTTTCGCCACGCCGCTCACCACAATCCAATGTTCTGCTCGATGATGATGCATTTGCACCGAGAGTTTAGCGCCTGGCTTTACAGTTATCCGCTTGACTTGGTACCGCTCACCTTGATCGATGGAGTCGTATACACCCCATGGACGATACACTTCACGATGGTTGGCATACTCGTGGCGCTTGTCGTTTTTCAACTGCTCGACAATTTTCTTGACGTTCTGCACTTGATCCTTGTGTGCAACCAACACCGCATCCTTGGTTTCGACAATAACCAGATCATTTACCCCCACAGTCGCGACTAGACGATGCTCGGCATGCACATAGCTACCTTGAGTACGCTCGCAGATCACGTCGCCTTTAAGCACATTACCGTCAGCATTTTTGACGTCTACATCCCACAGGGCGGACCAAGAGCCTATATCGCTCCAGCCTGCATCCAACGGAACCATGACGGCATCAGCGGTTTTTTCCATCACGGCGTAGTCAATAGAATCCTCCGGGCAAGCCGAGAATGCAGCGTTGTCTATACGGGTAAAGTGCAAGTCCTGCTCACCTTTGCTCAGAGCCTCACGGCAAGCAGCAAGAATTTCAGGGCTGAACTTTTCAAGCTCCTGTAAATAACGACTGGCGCGGAACATGAACATGCCGCTATTCCAGAAATAATTACCTGATTCCAAGTATTTATTAGCCGTCTCTAGATCGGGCTTCTCGACGAAACGGTTGACCCGAAAACCGCCATCACCAACCGCATCACCTTTTTCAAGATAGCCATAGCCTGTTTCAGCATGAGTCGGCACGATACCGAAAGTAACTAGTTTGCCGTTTGCAGCCAGGGGCAACGCTGTTTGGAGGCTGGCATGAAAGGCCTCCACGTCCTGAATCAAATGATCTGCAGCCAGCACCAGCAAGATAGGATCATCCGTCGACTCGCAAGCCTGAATAGCGGCAAGCGCAATCGCTGGTGCGGTGTTCCGGCCTACAGGCTCCAGCAGGATATTGGCGTTGTCCATTCCCAATAACCGCAGCTGCTCGGCTGCAAGGAAGCGATGCTGCTCGTTACAAATCAGCAGCGGCAAGCTGGCCCCCAAGCCTTCTAGGCGTTTAATAGTGGCCTGCAGAAGAGAGTGTTCAGCATCTACCAGGGTCAGGAATTGCTTGGGATTCAGCTGCCGAGAAAGCGGCCAGAGCCGAGAGCCGGAGCCACCCGCCATGATTACTGGAAAAAACATCGTCAGATCCTATGAATTAAATTCAGCCCAACACTTGTAAGTAGGCGCGGGTATTGTGGTGTACTTGAGCACTGGCCAGCATGTGACTCATATCCCACCAGCGATATTGTCCGTGCTGGTCCTGTGGCGGGCTTACCAACTGCTCATCACCCACAACCAGAAGGTAACCCAACACAACATAGTGAGTGTCGGCGCCCCCTTGTCCCTGACCAAATATGCTGTCGGCATAGAAATGCTCATAAACACCCAAAAAACGGGCTTCGTTACGCTCATAGCACTGCCCCAACTCAACCTTTGTCAGACGCACGAATGCATCATCCAGCGACTCATTCTTCAAAATGCGACCGCCCGGCACAAACCAAAAGCCTTGTGCCGGGCGGTTAAGCCGCTGCCCCAAAAGGATTTGTCCACGCGCATTTTGCACCACCAGATCAATGGACACCAAAGGCGTTGACGCAACAACAGTACGAAAGGTTTCAGGCGTCAGCCACATCGCAAGTACCAAGATGCACATAGATTGCTGCAAGGGGAGTGTTCCACTCAGCTCGGGCATGGCCATGCTCGCATTCGCGAGTGCCCTCCCTAGGCACGAAGCTTTTACTTAATAACAGCTCCTTTCAAAGCACCCGCGTCTGTTGCTCATTCGCCACATACCAGCCATAGGCATCACGCAGACCGTCTTCCAGAGCAATGCTTGCCTGCCAACCCAGCGCCTTGAGACGCGACACATCCATCAACTTACGCGGCGTACCATCGGGCTTGCTGGCATCGAAGCTTAGACGCCCGGCGAAGCCGGTGACCTTGGCGATGGTTTCCGCCAGTTCACGAATTGTGCAATCCACCCCGGTTCCCACATTGATATGCGAGAGCATCAACTGGGTATTGGCTTGATAAGTTGCCGCATCCAACTCCATCACATGAATACTGGCTGCAGCCATATCATCGACGTGCAGAAACTCGCGCATCGGCTTGCCGCTGCCCCAGATCACTACCTCTTTATCACCACGCTGCACCGCTTCATGAAAACGGCGCAACAACGCCGGAATCACATGGCTGTTTTCTGGATGAAAATTGTCATGGGGACCATAGAGATTCGTCGGCATCACACTGCGGTAATCGCGGCCATGCTGGCGGTTATAGCTTTCGCACAGCTTGATCCCGGCAATTTTGGCAATGGCATAAGGCTCATTGGTCGGTTCGAGAGCACCAGTAAGGAGCGCCTCTTCTTTCATAGGCTGCTCGGCTTGCTTAGGGTAAATACACGAAGAACCGAGAAACAGGAGCTTCTGCACTCCGGCCTGATGCGCCTCCTGAATAATATTCGCCTCGATGATCAGATTTTCGTAGATGAAATCAGCAGGGTAAGTGCTATTGGCATGAATCCCACCTACCTTGGCAGCAGCCAGAAACACCTGGGCGATTTGATTTGTCGAGAAGAAAGCCCGCACTGCGCGCTGATCCAGCAAGTCCAGTTCATCTCGGCCAGCAGTGAGTATATTGCTATAGCCCAAACCCCTAAGGCGACGGACTATAGCGGAGCCAACCATCCCGCGATGACCGGCAACGAAAATAGTTTGGTTCAGATCACCCGCCACTGTCAGTTCTCCACCGCAACTGGCACATCATGGCCATGCTGCTTGAGCAAGGCATGACGCTGGGCGACCTTGAGATCTTCCCGAACCATCTCCGCACACATCTCCTGAACGGTGATCTCCGGAACCCAGCCGAGCGTTTCTTTGGCCTTGGTCGGGTCGCCCAGCAAAGTTTCCACTTCCGCCGGGCGGAAGTAACGCGGATCAACCCTGACGATGGTATCACCGACTTTCAGCGCTGGAGCGTTGTCGCCCTCAATACGCTCGACGATGCCGACCTCCTCCACACCCTGCCCCTCGAAACGCAAGGTGACACCCAGCTCAGCGGCCGACCAACGTACGAAATCACGTACCGAGTACTGCACACCAGTGGCGATGACGAAATCCTGCGGGGTCTCCTGCTGCAGCATCATCCACTGCATGCGCACGTAATCCTTGGCATGCCCCCAATCGCGCAACGCATCCATGTTGCCGAGAAAGACACACTTTTCCAGCCCTTGTGAAATATTGGCCAGTGCGCGAGTAATTTTGCGAGTAACAAATGTCTCGCCCCGTCGCGGCGACTCATGGTTGAACAGAATGCCGTTACAGGCATACATGCCGTAGGCCTCACGGTAGTTCACAGTAATCCAATAAGCATAAAGTTTGGCTACCGCATAAGGCGAGCGCGGATAGAATGGGGTGGTCTCTTTCTGTGGGATTTCCTGTACTAGACCATACAGCTCGGAAGTCGACGCCTGGTAGAAACGAGTTTTCTTTTCCAGGCCCAATAAACGGATGGCCTCCAGAATACGCAAGGTGCCCATGGCATCCACATCGGCGGTATATTCCGGGGCCTCAAAACTCACTGCAACATGGGATTGCGCACCGAGGTTATACACCTCGTCCGGCTGCACTTCCTGGATAATACGAGTGAGATTGGAGGAGTCGGTCAGGTCGCCGTAATGAAGAACAAACTTTTGGTTATCAACGTGCGGATCTTGGTAGATATGATCCACTCGCTGAGTATTAAACGACGAGGCACGACGTTTGATGCCATGGACTTCGTAGCCTTTCTCAAGCAGGAACTCTGCGAGGTACGACCCGTCTTGGCCGGTAATGCCGGTTATTAATGCACGTTTAATCACAGTATATCTCCATCTAATTTAAGTTTCTGCTGATAAATGGCAATACATTTATCAGCAACTACTTTATAGCTAAACGAACTTACGATTTTATTACGAGACTCTAATGCAAGCATTTTATCAATAGAATTATCCAAGATCCAACATATACCCGATGCGAGATCGACTGGATCAAATGGCCTTGCTGCAAAACCATTTACCTTATGATCAACAATATCAAGAAGGCCCGTAACTGCAAAACAAACAACCGGTGTACCACAGGCCATTGATTCTGCAGCAGTCAGCCCAAATGTTTCTTGCCTCGAAGGAACAACCATGACATCGGCAGATGAATAAATTGTACGTAGCCGTGAATCATCTGAGATATGACCTAAATAAACGACCGATCGACCTGTATCAACCCCCCTCCCTAGGCTGTCAGCGCCAAACACAACTAATTGATAATCTAAGGAGTCTGGCAAACTTTTAAGTGCACTACAGAGCTCAATAAAACCCTTGCGTGGATCACTTGTAGCAGCAAAAGCGCCAAAGAGTATTATTTTTTTAGTCGCATCAAGACCTAAAAACGCCCTAGAGATTTCTTTAGACTCAGGAAAAAAAACATCCGTATCAATAGCATTAGGGAGCGTAGTAACCGGCGTACCTGTCGCGACTAAACTTTTACTCGCGACTGATGAAATCCAATTACTTACCCCGAGCAAGGAAATATTTTTAGCAGACGTATAGTGCTTGAGTTTACGTGAAAGAAGATCAAAGCTTATATCTTTTGGATTATTAGAAATCAACTGTGGACAGTTACCACAAGAATTTAAAAACCCAGAACAATCATTATTATAGTGACACCCTCCAGTCAATGGCCACATGTCATGTAAACTCCAAAAAACCGGTTTATTCACTTCAAAAATATTATCTAACGACAATGCCCCCGCGCTCACCCAATGGAAATGCACAATATCTGCGCCACTAGAGTTAATATAGGAAACTATTTTCCTATTGCTGAGACCACCCGAAGAAAACATAATTTTCTTTTTAGCGCGCATGGCCCCAGGCATACGATCATATAAAACCCTAAAAAAATATCTCAATTTGTAAAAAAGCGACATCTCCACTGGATAGACACTTAGATATTCGATGTCCATGTCATCATAAGAAAGCAATGCATCTGCCAAGCGACGCGCTGCACGGGCAGCACCTCCTTTCTGGCTATATGCATTAACAAAAATAACCTTCATATAAACCTCAATACAAAAAATACTTCATGCGGGACCCAGATAATTAAACGGTGAACTTTAAATAAAGATCGAGATCTCCAAAAAATCAACCTGCAAAATCCAAATAAAACAACATGTAATACATCATCCCACAACAGTATGCCGTCGTATAAATGAAGGTAATGGTACGCCCCCACAGACGCCAGATATGAGCCAAGGATAAGCAACAAAAAATAAAGAAATAATCCGAAAATCGATAAGCTAGAGCGGGCAGTGCGCTAAAGAAAGAAAACGCAAACATCCCGATACACAGAACTTCCATATATAATAAAAGCAAGCGATCTCTACCAATATAAAAAACATGAAAAATCAACGGTAGCAGACAATACAAGACAGGAGCTAAACGCCTTACAAAAGATATATCAGCCAATACTCCATCACTTTGAAGTGACAAATAGATTGAAACCTTTCCGGTAAAATCTAAATAACTTAACAGGCTAACAGTACCAAATAACTCTCCAGGAGCGAGCAAGCTAACCAAAGCCATTAGCAAAGTCAGCGAGAAAAGAATAAAGGAGACAAGCAAAAAATTACCCAAACCAAACAATACAAATGCAAATGCAAACACAAAGGCACTGAAGTGAAAAAACACTGCTGCGGCCAACGCGAGTGAGGCTTTGTAACCCGCATTTGTAACATAAAAATAAAAAGCCAGCAGAACGAAACTTGCAGCCAAGCCGGCGCGAATTTGAGTAAAGTCATACAATAGATATGCATAAGAAGCATACGCAAACAATGATAATAACGGGTATGGCGAAAGCCTCCAAATAACAAAAGCCTTAACAGGAATTGAAATCAAGGCGTAGATATAAAATATTCCAGCACTAGAAGAAAAAAAATACTCCGCTACATAACAAATTAACTTAAAAGAAAACTCAACATCAACAGGCACTCCGGCAATGACAGAATTATAATAATCGATATAAACAGCTGCATCTCTTGAAGTCTCGGGAGCCACTACAGCAGCCACATAAATAAAAAAACCAACCAGAATCACATAGAGCGTTTTAGACCTAGAATAAAGCGAATATAATGCAGAGACAAAAAGTGCCCACCACGCGAGCATATACATATTAAACCGCCTTCTTACGACGTACTACTTTCTTAATAACTGACTTAACAAGCTCCCAACATATTATCTTAATAAAAATCAGATTAACGAAATTGCTTTTCTTTACGACATTCCACTGAGAAACTATTGAATCTATTCTCTTAACGTCCGAAAGGCCTCCTGCCGTAACGATACTTAGCGCGTTATCTACTTTATGAAACGTCCCGCCTGAAATATACAGGTTATAGAAAAACTCAAAATCACCAGCAATTCTATTAGTTATATTGTAAGTATTTTTTTTATGGCGGCTTGACTCAATAAATGCACTTTGATGTGAGAAGCGGGAGCCTTTCCACAAATCTTCCACCTGCCCCGCCTTGCGATACTTCAATACACCTGCATAGTCGACAACACAATCGCCATATACAACATCAACCCCTTCAAAATCATTTCCTGAAAAAAGGTCTCTAACAGTACTGTTACTGTAAAAAATATCCCCAGCATTCATGAATACAATCCACTTACCTGAAGAAAGGGCAATACCTTTATTCATTGCATCATAAATTCCTTTGTCAGAAGCACTTATGTATCTCAACCCTGGATACTTATCAAGCACGCCCAGTGTGCCATCCGAGCTCCCGCCATCGACAACCAAATACTCGATCCATCCGGCCGGACAATTTTGTTCTAACACACTTTTTATCGTACCTTCAATACAATCAACACCATTAAATACCACCGTCACAACACTAACTAATGGCTTAACCACACCCACCTCTTTAAATTAAAAGCCAAGGAACTCACTAAGCACATCAAACCTAAAAAATTAAAAATCATTCAATACGTAAAACACAAAATCACAAAACAAACACCTGCGCTGCCGAATGCTTACAAAACCATATATTTTTTAAATGCTTTCTTAAAACCAAAAAACAACAAGCTCAACCATGAAAACCTAAAGTTTTTATTATCAACATAAAAGTCAGAGATATTTTTTACGCCATACGCCACCGATCCTGGGTGGCGCAGAAGGTATAAATGCAAAACTTCATTTAACCTCATTATTAAATCAGGACGTTTGGACTCCACAAAATGAGAACGAGCCAAGTTATAGTGCAGCGACAGCTTGCAGTCCTCAGAGGCTATACTTATGGAGCCTTCATGAGCCCTGAAGAACGATAAAACCTCAGAAAAGAACGCGAACTTTGGGTACTTGTGCGCAACCAATAAAAACAATAACAAATCATTTCCGATTGCATGCATCGAAAAATCACTGGCTACAGAGTTTGGAACTTGCAAGATCAGATTTTCCCTCAAATCTTTCATTCTGAATAACGCACACCCTGGTGAGACTGGATAATTTTCACCTTGCAAATCGGCTCTTATAAATTTATCGCCACTATATAACCCTGTGTTGCCTATAGCATAACAAAGCTCTCCAATCTCCCGATTGGAACTAAAAATACGGGTTGCCGTGAAAACAAAACCAACGTCATCATCGTCAAGAAAAGGCAAGGTTTTCTCCAAAAATTCTGGAGCAATAAGGTCATCCGACCATAAAATTTTACCGTATTTTCCACTAGCCTCTTCAAGGCATCTTAACCAATTTCTCACAGGCCCTACATTACTATTATTACGGAAAGCGTTAACGCGCGAGTCACTAAGTGCATACCGCTGAATAATCCCCCAAGTACCATCTGTACTGGCATTATCTACAATAATCACTTCAATATTTTTATATGTCTGCGCCAGCGCAGAATCTAATGTCTCGGCAATAATTTCTTCACGATTGTATACGGGGATAAGTATCGAAACTAAATCATTCACGCGAATCATTCCTTAATAATTTTCAGCACTTGTAACGGACCTATGAATGAGTAAATCGAAAGTGACAACAATGTCGCCATAACAACTCCGCCCACGCCCATCCCTACATACTTAACCAAGAATATTGACAGCGGTATATTCAACAAACCAGCTAATATAGCCGACCATAACTGGACGCTCAATTCATTTATTGCATTTACAAAATAAGCAAATACATTATTCCACACTGAAACAATAATAAAAAAAGCGAACAACATGTGAAGTGAGTGAGGAGCGCTGCCATCCTCACCAATCCATAGCTTGACAATCAGAGGGCCTACTAAAGCAAGAAGAATTGCCATTACAAAAATCAACGAGGCAAATTTTATTTGTTTTTTTAGCTGCTTACGAATCCAGTCCATATCACCTTTAGCATGAGCATCTGAGTATGCGGGCCATAATGGTGCCAATACCACTGCATGTAAAACTGTGAACACGCTAAATAGTTTGAAAATCACCTCATACGACGTAACATATTGCGGACCAAGCAACTGGGTAATTAGAATCTTGTCACTCATGAAGATCACAAGCACTGCTAACTGAATAATAAAAAATCTCATGCCCAATGAAAATAATGCACGCACTTTGCCAAAATCAAACAGAATAATTTTTGGCCTAATCTCTTTGTGCACACTAAATAAATAAATAGTTAGGATGCTATTACTTAAAATCAAGGATAGTCCATAGGCCCAAATCAAAAAAATCAGTGTGCCTTTAGTGTATACACTAAGGAGAAAAACAAAAATCAACGCTAAAGCGTTAGAAAGAAACTGACCAAAAACCATAACAGATGTTTTTTGAAGCCCTTGGTATACCTGATTAACAAGACTTATCCAGAAATTTAAAAAAATGAAAAATCCGAGAGTTACGACAGCCTCACTAAGTATCCTTTCTGGCACCGAAGTGGTGTTAAATACTTTTTGCCATGGCAGCCATACATTACCTATTAAAAAAACCAGAAAAATCATTAGCGATATCAGCCCGACCAACCCATATGCAGTGGAGATATACTCCGCGGCTGTATCAGGGCGCTTTTTCGCTAAACTTTCAGTAATTTTATTCCTCAGCCCATTCCCAATACCCAGATCAAACAGCATCACCCAAGTCAACAGAGTCAGCATTGTTGCCCATACGCCAAAAAGCTCAGCCCCCAAGTAGTCAATCATAATCGGCATGGCTAAAAAAGTAGCCAGTACAGCACCGAGCTTGAAGACTGCTGAACCTTTAAGCTGCTTTTTATAATTAAAACTCCTTGTTTCTTGGGTATCAGTCACCTTGTGACACCCAGTCGATCATTTTACTCACGCCTTCAGATTTGCTTACTAGCGGCTTCCAGCCAATCAGTTTTTGAGCTTTGGCAATGTCTGCAACAAAAACCCGTTGATCACTTTCTCTAGGGGGTAATTTTTTGTACTCCATATGAATAGCCAACTTCTGTTCCAAAAATTGAAAAAGCTCAAGCAGTGAAGATGAATTATCTATTCCACCACCGATATTAAAAGCATGCCCCTTGATCGAGTCAATTTTATCGGCTGCGCTCAGATAAAGCGCAACGCAATCACTGGCATACAATAAATCGCGCACTTGCTTTCCATTTCCGGAAATAGTGAACAGCTCTTTTTGGGTACCGCGCTTGATCTCAATGGCTTTTTGTGTAAACCAACCCAACCAACCTTGGTCAAAGGTAGCAAACTGTCGCCCGCCGAACATAGAGGAATGCCTGAACACAACAGTTTTCAGACCGTAGATTCGAGCAAAGTCTAGCATGTACTGGTCTGCGCACCCTTTTGATGTGCCATATGGCGAATGGAAGTCCAAGGTCACGTTTTCATCAAAACCTTGTGGTTTATCGATACATTGATAGCGAGTTCCTGTTTCTTCGTAACTAAACTGCTCAAGATCGCCGTAGACCTTGTTAGTTGATGAGTATATTACTGTACTTTCTGGAGAATAAAGACGAACAGCATTAAGAAGATTGAAGCTACCGCTGGCATTAACCTCAAAGTCCATACGAGGATCAGCAATAGAGGTTGTCATAGCAACTTGGCCAGCCAAGTGATAGATAATGTCTGGCTTGTGTACTTTGATGGTGCGCTCTACGTCATTGACATTACGTATGTCACCATGGGCAAACTCAAATTCCCCTTGAGATTTTAGCCACTCAAGATTTTGTGAACTTCCGAAACGGTAAAGACTGTCAAATATAACTAATTCATGGCCTAACCGTAGGATCTCACTAGAGATATTAGAACCCAGGAATCCACAGCCACCCGTCACCAAATATTTCATTTCTGCGTCCCTATTGTTTTAGCAATACCATGCTCTATGCTAACCTGCGCGGACCAGCCTAAATTAATTAACGCTGTATTATCTAACTCCACAGTCATCATCTCACCCTCGCGCAAAGGGATATCACCGAAGCCCAGTTCTGACTTGCATATACCTTGGTTTTTGCTGAAGGCAGAATGAATGGCCGTTACAAAATCGCGCACAGCAATCAGCTTACCGGTACCTACGTCAAATTCGTTCCACTCAACTAGCTGCACAGCCTTGGCGAGCGTGAGCATGTAGGCCGCGACAACGTCATCGATATAGATAAAGTCGCGTAGCTGCTGGCCTTCTGTCAGCGGAATACGTTCTACCCCCTGTTCTAACTGGCCTATCAACCAAGGTACAAACTTCGTTTGATCATCTTTCGGGCCATACATATGCTCGAGTTTCAGATTGACAACCTGTACCTGATTACTGCGCTGTCGTAACCACTCACAAAACTGGTTCTTCGACAAGGCGTACGCATTCAGATACTTGGGAAGTAAAGTGTCGGTATTGAAAAAGGTGTTGATATTGAACGCGGTGGCAGCATCTAGCAGTCGCAAGCCGAATAACAGATTGGTTTCAGCAACCTCATGAGCGTCCTGACCGTTGCGGCCATAAGAACAGGCGGTGTGCATAACCGCATCGATACGCTGATCCTTGAACGCCTGCTCCAAGGGTAGCCTGTCGATGTCATACGTCTTTAACCGATCCAGTAAGTGCTGAATTCGGTAAGTATGCGACGTCGAGCGCTTGAGAATCACGACTGAATAGCCCTCCTTAAGGAGGGCCTCCAGAAGGTGGCTACCAAGAAACCCAGTAGCACCTGTCAGCAATATGGTCTTCATGCTTAAAAGTTAAGCCCGTAGAACTCTTCCAGCTTTTCACCGACAAAGTCGAAGTGTTCCTGACCCAATGCCGGCTGGACGCCCAACCAGAAGGTCTGGTTCATGGTGCGATCGGTATTGGTCAGCTCGCCGACGACGCGGTATTCAACATTCTGAAAATAAGGCTGACGGGTCAGGTTGCCGGCGAACAACAGACGGGTACCAATCTTGTTCTGATCGAGGAACTTGAGCAGATCGACACGCTTGACCCCGGCGCTTTCTTTAAGTGTCACCGGAAAACCGAACCAGGACGGTTCGCTATTGGGAGTGGCTTCGGCGATTTCCAGGAAATCGCTTAAGCTGGCAAGACGATCCTTGAGCAGCTTGAAGTTGCGCTTACGGGTGTCGATGAAGTCCTGTGCGCGCTCCAGCTGAGCTAGACCACATGCCGCCTGCATGTCAGTAATTTTCAGGTTGTAGCCTAAGTGGGCATAAACGTACTTGTGATCATAGCCTTGCGGAAGGCTGCCGAATTGCTGGCCGAAACGATCACCGCAGGTGTTGTCGCAACCGGGTGCGCAATAGCAGTCACGGCCCCAATCACGAAAGGACTCAGCAATCACTTTAAGTTGAGGATTGTTGGTAAATACCGCGCCGCCTTCACCCATGGTGATGTGATGCGCAGGGTAGAAGCTGAGAGTAGCGATATCACCGAAGGTACCGACCAGTTTGCCATCATAGGTGGCGCCGAGGGCATCGCAGCAATCCTCTACCAGCCACAGGTTGTACTTCTCGCACAGTGCCTTGACCTTACCCAAGTTGAACGGGTTGCCCAGGGTATGGGCGAGCATGATGGCTTTGGTCTTCGGGGTGATAGCCGCTTCGATCAGATCCGCGTCGATATTGTGGGTGGCCATGTCGACATCGACGAACACCGGAATCGCACCGAACTGGACGATGGGATTGACCGTGGTGGGGAAGCCGGCGGCTACGCCGATCACTTCATCGCCTTTTTTGATCGCACGCTCGCCTAGCTTGGGCGAAGTCAGGGCACTAAATGCCACCAGGTTGGCCGAGGAGCCGGAGTTGACTGAAAGCAGGTATTTAACGCCAAGGTACTCAGCCAGTTTTTTCTCGAACTCGGCATTGAAACGGCCGGTAGTGAGCCAGCCATCCAGCGAGGCCTCGACCATCAGCTGCAATTCGCGAGCGCCAATGAGTTTGCCAGATGGCGGAATGACGCTTTCGCCAGCAATAAATGGCTTGGGCGCGAGAGCGAGATTGGCGTACTGCTCGACGAGCTTGCTGATTTCCTGACGGAGCATATCGGGGGTCATTACGTGTCCTGCTTTCAAAATTGGGTTATTTGCCGCTTGTTGGCATGGCTGCCATATAAGCGTTGATTTCTTCCAGGCATCGCGCCTGCATGTCTTCACCACCCAACCAGGCACGGTGCCAGTTGACGATTCGAGCCAGGGTGGTTTCCAGATTCCAAGTGGGCGACCAATACAGACGGCTGCGGGCCTTGGAGATATCAAGCTTCAGAAAGTTGGCTTCGTGCGGCTGAGGATCTTCATCTAACTGCCAACTGGCACCTGCACCCCAAGCTTCCACCATATGGTTGAGAATCCAGTCGACCGGGCGGGCATCTTCCTCCTTAGGCCCGAAATTCCAGCCCTGGGCGAAGTCTTGTCCATGGTTGTAGAGGTGTTCGGCTAACAGCAAATACCCACTCAAGGGCTCCAGCACATGCTGCCAGGGGCGCGTTGCCTGTGGGTTACGGATAATCACTGGCTGGCCTTGTTCAAAGGCGCGAAGGATATCAGGGATCAAGCGATCTTCGGCCCAATCACCACCGCCAATTACATTTCCGGCGCGCGCGGAGGCTAAAGCGGCACCTTGCGTGCTGTTGAAAAAGGAGTTGCGGTAGGATGCAGTGAGCAGCTCAACACAGCCCTTGCTATTGCTGTAAGGGTCATGCCCGCCCATGGGTTCGTCTTCGCGATAACCCCATTCCCATTCGCGGTTTTCATAACACTTGTCAGTGGTAACGTTGACGATGGCGCGCAGGCTCGGGCATTGGCGCGCCGCTTCCAGTACATGCAAGCTCCCCATCACGTTGGTGGCATAGGTTTCTACCGGCTCGCGGTAGGAAAGACGTACCAGGGGCTGGGCTGCCATATGGATGAGTATGTCCGGGCCAAAGTCAGTCATGCTGCGCGTAACCGCTTGCAGATCACGCACGTCGCCAATCTCTGACTGCATGCCTTGACCCACCTTAGCCTCATCGAACAGAGCCGGGGTGGTCGGAGGCGTCAACGCGAAACCTTTGACTTCCGCCCCCATGCTCTGCAGCCAGAGCGATAGCCAGCTGCCTTTGAAGCCGGTATGCCCGGTGAGGAAAACTTTTTTGCCTTGCCAGAAGGCTGGGGTGACGGTGGAGTTCATGTTTATGCCCACGTTTTCCAGGGTGCTTTTCCGCTTTGCCAAAGCTCTTCCAGATGAATTTTATCGCGCAGGGTGTCCATAGGCTGCCAGAAGCCATGATGCTCGTAAGCCATTAGTTGCCCTTCTTCAGCAAGTTGCATTAGCGGCTCTTGCTCCCAGACCGTACTGTCATCGGCCAAGTAATCGAGCACCTTGGGCGTTAACACGAAGAAACCGCCGTTAATCATGGCACCGTCGCCTTTGGGTTTTTCCTTGAAATTGAGTACCTGACCCTGACGGATATCAAGAGCACCAAAACGACCCGGTGGATAAGTTGCCGTGAGTGTCGCAGCCTTGCCGTGTTGCTTATGGAAGGCCAACGAGGCAGTAATGTCGATATCGCCGACACCATCACCATAGGTAAAGCAGAAGGCCTCTTCATGCTTTACATAATCGGCTACACGTCGTAGGCGGCCGCCCGTCATCGAATTTTCACCGGTATCAACCAAGGTTACATTCCATGACTCAGCGCGCTTGTCATGCACTTCCATGGTGTTGTCGCGCATATTGAACGTTACGTCTGACATATGCAGGAAGTAGTTGGCGAAGTATTCCTTGATGACGTAACCCTTGTACCCACAACAAATTACGAAATCATTGATTCCGTGCGCGGAGTACATTTTCATGATGTGCCAAAGAATGGGCATACCGCCAATATCGACCATAGGCTTTGGTCGGGTGCTAGTTTCTTCGCTCAGGCGCGTACCCAAGCCACCGGCCAGAATTACTGCTTTCATTGTTTCTCCTGATTAGTTCGAGCTTACGAAAGCGTCAGAGTAAAAGTTTTTAGATGGGAGCCCAACAGCAAGCAACTGCTCACGTGCGGTGTGAATCATTGAATCCGAACCACAGGCATAAACCACCGAGTCGGTAAGGTCGATGTTGTCAGCAAGCAATACGTCTTGGACATAACCTATACGCCCAGCCCACTGAGCATCTGCGCGGGACAGGACAGGAATAAAGTTAAGGTCCAGTTGCAACAGCTGTGGATTCCAGTACAAGTCTGCCTCAGTTCGCCCACCCCAATATACATAAATGTTTTTTCCAGCCAGTTGCAGCGACTCTGTTGCCAGTGTCTCCAGCATTGCCTTAACCGGCGCTATCCCGGTACCCGTCGCAAGAAATATGAGATTTCCCAGTTTAGTGTTACGCAAACTAAAGGTACCTAAAGGGCCCTCTAGCCTCAACAAGTCATTTATTCGAGCACCGCCAAACCAATATTGGCTCATTACTCCCTGGGGTACGTGCCGAACATGCAATTCAAGCTTGCCATCTTCCCGTTGAGCATTGGCAAGTGAGTAGCTACGTCGCACGCCTTCTTTACCAATAACATCTATATATTGACCAGCAAGATAACGCAGGGAGTTGTTCGGCGGTGCTCTAAGTACGACTTTAATCACATCAGCAGCCACCATCTCGATTAAGTCGATTCGACATGGCAGTGTTTTCGTTTGAATATCTGAGAGGTCGCCAAGATCATCAACATCCAGATCAAGATCACTAAGGGCGGACCGGCAACACGTCAGTATGTAGCCCATGGCTAACTCAGCTTCATTTAGCCCCTGCTCTCCCTGCATGATGGAGGTATCGCCCCGCAAAACCTTGGCTTTACAAACACCGCAACGCCCGGTTCTGCAACTGTACTCAAGCACGACACCTTGTGATTTAGCACTCTCAAGCAAGGTCCGTTCTTTATCAGCGATAAAAGCTTTGTGATTGGATAAGGTTACAGTTGCCATACTCTAATTACTGACTTCTACTTTGTGTATTAATGATTTTCTCAATATGGTCAACTTGGTCGGCCACAACTTGAGGGTTCGCCCGTGCCTCGACATTCAACCGCAACAACGACTCGGTATTCGAAGAACGCAGACTCATGCGCCAGTTAGCGAACTCCAAACTGATGCCATCGGTGCTGTCCAGCTTCGGCTTTTGCCCGGCATAGTGATCCAGCACGGCTTGGATCACCGCCTTGGCATCGCTGACGTTGTAATTGATTTCGCCGCTGCAGGGATAGGCGGCCATGCGCTCGCCGACCAATTGCGAGAGGGTTTTGCCCTGAGTGCTGATCAGTTCGGCCACCAGCAGCCAGGGGATCATTCCGCTATCACAGTAGGCGAAGTCACGAAAGTAGTGATGGGCGCTCATTTCACCGCCATAAATGGCATCTTCCTTGCGCATGCGTTCCTTGATGAAGGCATGGCCGGTTTTGCACTGGATGGCCTGGCCAGCGAACTGCTGGCAAATATCGATGGTGTTCCAGGTCAGCCGCGGGTCGTGGATGATCTTGGTACCCGGCTCCTTCTGCAGGAAGGCTTCCGCAAGCAGGCCGACGATGTAGTAGCCCTCGATGAACTCGCCATGCTCGTCGAACAGGAAGCAGCGGTCGAAATCACTATCCCAGGCAATTCCCATATCGGCTTGGTGGGCCTTAACAGCCTCGGCTGTAGCTGCGCGGTTTTCCGGCAGGATGGGGTTGGGGATGCCGTTGGGGAAGGTGCCGTCCGGCTCGTGGTGCACCTTGATGAATTCGACCTGGACGCCCATGGCCTGGAAACGTTGTTCCAGCGCATCGATGACGTGGCCGGCAGCGCCGTTACCGACATTGACCACCAGTTTCAGCGGCTTGAGCTGCTCGGCTTTGAGGTAGCCGAGCAGGTGCTCGATATAGCCGTCGAGGCAGCTTTGCCGACTGAGCTGGCCGCGACGGATTACGGGCGGGAAGGCGTTGGCTTCGGCCAGGCCCTGGATATCCTTGAGGCCGGTGTCGCCACTGATGGGCCGGGCGCCACGGCGCACCAGCTTCATGCCGTTGAAGTCGATGGGGTTATGGCTGGCGGTGACTTCGATGCCGCCGTCGACATCAAGGTGGAAAGCGGCGAAATAAACTTCTTCTGTGCCAGTCATGCCCAGATCGATCACATCGCAGCCAGCGTCCATCAGGCCATTGGCCAGGGATTGTTTGAGGCCCGGCGTGGACAGGCGCATGTCACCGCCGATGACGACGCGTTTGGCATCGAGAAACTGAGCATAGGCACGACCAATGCGGTAGGCGATGTCCTCATTGAGTTCGGTCCCAAGTTGGCCGCGTATGTCGTAGGCTTTGAAACAGGTGAACCGTGTCATTGAGTGATGCGCCTTTAAATTCCAGTAAGCTGGCGAGACAGCTCGATTGATGAAACAAATCTTATAGCTAGCGCTCTTCTGCACGCGCGTTCTGGCGGCAGCTTGCAATGTACAAGGCTGGAGCCGTGCCTACGTTGTAGAGAGTATTAGTGGCGCTTTAATCCATATGGGTAACAGCCAATCGATGCAACACTGCAGGCCGCCAATTCACTCCTCTTTACAGCTAGCCGTTTGAGCCAGACACATTTTCCGTTACCCCCTGCCCTACCTTTAGGATGTGTAGAAAGGGCTCTAGGCCGTTGTTAAGGCCACATTTGTATATGTTGCCAGGTGCCGGCTAAATGGCAGCCTCTTTAAATTCATTTTGCCTTGATCGTGAGACGCTTTTACTTTGCGCTTTAGATACGATTTGGCCGGTGTAGCAATTACAGAACACTCTCAGCAAGTGTCACTCCTGCGAGAGTCAAGCATCGCTGGCCCCACTGGGAATGACCAATTCCAGATCACACCCGGCCTGTTTGTACAGTGCCTTGAGACGTTCGCCGAGTTCGTACTTGGCGCTAGGGTCACCGTGAACAATGCGCACTTGGCTTGGCCGGAGACGCATACCCGTAACGAAGCCCAATAAGCCTTTTTGATCGGCATAGGCTGAGTAGCCGCCTATGGTATTAATTTTGGCGCCAATCTTGTAGCGCTCGTGGTCGAAATCCACGTAACCACCGCGCTCACCATACATCTGGATGGCGCGGCCGGGTGTGCCTTGCGCCTGGTAACCGATGAAGAGCACGTCGTGACGTGGGTCGTGGAGCATAGCCTTTAGATAATTGACTATTCGACCGCTGCTGCACATTCCGTTCCCTGCAATTACAATGGCAGGACGAGCGGTTTGCGCCAAATGACGTACCATCGCCAAATGTGCCTGGTGGCTGTCGACGGTGAGCAATTGCTCGAAGGCAAGTGGCTTGCAGCCCTGCTTGGCACGCTCAAGCGCTTCGCTGTCCCAGAAAGGTTTTAGCTCGCGATATACCTGGGTAAAGCGACTGGCCAGGGGTGAGTCGAGGATGATCGGCAATGTCGGCCAATCGATTTCGACTGTGCTGTCGCACTTGCCAGCCTTCAGTGACAGACTAGGCGCAACTGCTCTCGCCTGACCTTTGCCGCCCGCATCAAGCCTTTTGCTGTGAATGATGTCTTCTAGCTCATAAAGCAGTTCTTGCGTGCGCCCAATGCTAAAAGCAGGGATCAACACTGTGCCGTTATTGGCCAGGGCTTTTTCAATGACCCGATCCAGACGCTGCCTCCGGGTGCGCCGGTCTTCGTGTAGGCGGTCGCCATAGGTGCTTTCGACCACCAGGATATCAGCGCGGTATGGTGGTCTCGGTGCGGGCAATAGCGGTGCATGAGGCGCACCTAGATCGCCTGAGAAGACGATACGTTTCTTCTCGCCGGTTTTTGGGTAATGCAGGTCGACTTCGACATAGGCCGAACCGAGGATATGCCCAGCGCGTTGTAGGCGGATACGGCAGGTCAGGCTCTCGCTCTCATGCAGATTGAACCAGGTCTTATAGGGCAAGGCGATGATGCGCTGCTCGACCAATTTAATGTAGCGCTCAACCTGCCTTTGATCGCTACTGAAACCCAGCTTGAAGGCATCTTCGAGGACGATGGGCAGCAACTTGGCAGAAGGCTCGCTGCATAGAATCGGCCCCTTGAAACCAGCCGCCAGCAAATAGGGAATACGCCCCACATGGTCAATATGCACATGGGTGGCGACCAAGGCTTTGATGGTGTCGAGCGGGAACTCAATAGCCAGACGATCGGCAGCAGATTTACCTTCACCCGAGGTTTCCGCACCTTGAAACAGACCGCAGTCGATCAGAAGGCTGTGCTCGGCATCCATTAGCAGCTGATGACAGGAGCCGGTCACGCCATCTTTGGCTCCATGGTGGAGAATGTCTGGGTAGTCCATGGTGTCGGTCCGAGTTAATCCGTTAACGGGGAGGAGCGGTTAGGGCTTTAGCGTGTAATCCTGCATTTACGATCACTGCATAAGGGAACCAAGGCCAAAAAAATCAAATGACCCGCAGCTGGGAACCTGGTATGGCCATAGGCCAATACAAGTAATGCTCATTACTGCTGGCCACCCACGCTCGGAAACAGAGACTCACAACAAACCCTTGCTACACGGTTAGACCTATCAGCAATTGCTGATAGGTTCAGCCATTTTAGCGGAGCGTTTTTTTAGCATTAGGCGGATTAAGGCAATAAACACACCCAGCATACCGCCCAGCACCAAACCCAGCGCTACTATAAGGGGCTTCTTGGGTTTTATTGGTTGAGCCGGTAATGCCGACGCTTGTTCTACACGGTATAGCGATTCTGCCGATACCGAATGACTCACACCGAGTGCTTGAAAATACTCATTCAACTGTACGGCAGAAACATCTGTTACATAGGCCATGTAACCGTCGAGATATTTTTTGGCGCCTTCTGCCGATACTGAAACTACCGAAACAGTAACTGGATCAAAATTTGACTTACCCCTTTTAACTTGAACCACATAATCGCCTGATTCCTTCAGCGTATTGTTGAACTCCACTGAAACAGCAGCCGACTCAAAATTCTTAACCACGAGTGCAAGCGCATCATTAGCGAGATCTGTACCGATAGCAATGGCAGACTTAGTAGTTTGCTGCTGCCCCACACCTATATCACCAACAATTAAACCGAATGCGTTTACAGGGGCTGGAGCAAGAACAGTCGTGACGGAGTAAACAGGTTTACTAATAAATATATAAACGACTGCAAACATTAAGGCCAATGATATAACAGCGGAGATTAACCACTTTTGCCCCCATAAACCTTGAAGCAACTCGATAAGATCGATTTCATCTTCATTGGTTTGATATGGGTATCTTGGCTCGGTCATTGTAGATCCAACTCTCGTAAAAATTATTTTCAAGCTGACGCCACTTCTACACGACGTACAATCAGAATTACTCATTCGGTTGACATGCCATTAAGATGCATGCCTCGACTGACCATTTGACTCAGAGAGTGGGCTATCACAGCTCTCGCGGCATGCGTTTACACCGGATAAAGCCACAGACGCCAATCACTACTCAGACTAACCAGTCTTGCCGTGAATCAAAGCAGGCATTTTGCCATTGCTTGGCGGATATTCCCACACCGGATAGCTGTAAATTTATCCACAGGGCATAACAAGGCTAAACTCAGTAACAAGCTAATGCGCCCCAGCATAAAAAACAGGGCAACCACACATCACCCTTCAGCTGCTTTTTGAAAGTGCCGAGCAACGATATAGTACGTAGAGGTATTTCCAGATAAGCAATGTGCGCGCTGGACCCACAGTAAACGGCATAATCTGATGGATTGCTGCACAGCCAACCGAAGCATAAAGGGCAACTCGAGCTCAGACAGCCAGCCCATCACGCAATAGCCTGGGCTTGCCATACCGGGGTCTGGCATTTACAAGATGACTGCCTCATTAAACCTTAGAGGCTTCATTTTTTGGAAGGGCTAGGACCTAGACCTAGATATTGCAAGGGCGTAGCCGCCGCTTAATAACTGAGTAAAAACTAAAGACCTTATTCGTCCTCATTCACCCGATCACGCAGCTCTTTTCCCGGCTTAAAGTGCGGCACAAATTTACCGTCCAAACTCACGGAATCGCCCGTCTTGGGATTACGTCCTACCCGCGGTGCACGATAGTGCAGCGAGAAGCTGCCAAAGCCGCGAATTTCGATGCGATCGCCCGTCGACAGGGCCTGCGACATTTGCTCAAGCATGGTCTTGATTGCTAACTCGACATCCTTTGATGAAAGCTGCCCCTGATGGGTGACGATGCGCTCGATCAACTCCGACTTGGTCATGGTTTTCCCTTCTTTTTCAAGCGGCTAGATCACTAGATAGAACGTTTTTAGCATGCCTGATTAGATTTGAACAGCCTATAAAACAATACCTTAGCGATTTTCAGGCACAAAAAAGGGCGACCGAAGTCGCCCTTTTTTCTGGATTAGCTGAACTTAGCTCTGCTTTTCCATTTGCGCGCGGAGCAGATCACCAAGGGTGGTCGGGCCCGCGGCAATGTCAGAGGCAGCTGGCTTATCGCGCAGGCTCTGGATTGCTTCTTTTTCGTCTTCAACGTCTTTCGACTTGACCGACAAGCTGATTACGCGGCTCTTACGGTCAACGCTGATGATCTTGGCTTCTACTTCTTCGCCTTCTTTCAGTACGTTGCGCGCGTCTTCGACGCGGTCACGGCTGATTTCGGAGGCTTTCAGTGTGGCTTCGATGCCTTCAGCCAGGGTGATGATTGCGCCTTTAGCGTCAACTTCTTTAACGATACCACGCACGATGGTGCCTTTATCGTTAACAGCAACGTAGTCGGAGAACGGATCTTCTTCCAGCTGCTTGATGCCGAGGGAAATGCGCTCACGCTCCGGATCAACGGAGAGGATAACGGTTTCCAACTCGTCGCCTTTCTTGAAGCGGCGTACAGCTTCTTCGCCTACTTCGTTCCAGGAGATGTCGGACAGGTGAACGAGGCCGTCGATGCCGCCATCCAGACCAATGAAGATACCGAAATCGGTGATCGACTTGATGGTGCCGGAGATCTTGTCGCCCTTGTTGAACTGACCGGAGAAATCTTCCCACGGGTTAGTTTTGCACTGCTTGATGCCGAGGGAGATACGACGACGCTCTTCGTCGATATCCAGAACCATAACTTCCACTTCGTCGCCGACGTTAACGACTTTCGAAGGATGAATGTTTTTGTTGGTCCAATCCATTTCGGATACGTGCACCAGGCCTTCCACTCCTTCTTCCAGCTCTGCGAAGCAGCCGTAGTCGGTTAGGTTGGTTACGCGCGCAGTAACACGGGTGTCCTGCGGGTAACGCGCCTTGATGGCAACCCATGGATCTTCGCCCAGCTGCTTAAGGCCGAGGGAAACACGGTTGCGCTCACGATCGTACTTGAGGATCTTAACGTCGATCTCGTCACCAACGTTGACGATTTCGGACGGATGCTTGATGCGCTTCCAAGCCATGTCGGTGATGTGCAGCAGGCCATCGACGCCACCCAGATCGACGAATGCGCCGTAATCCGTGAGGTTCTTAACGATACCTTTAACTTGCTGACCTTCCTGCAGGGATTCCAGCAGCGCTTCGCGCTCTGCGGAGTTCTCGGCTTCGAGGACGCTGCGACGGGAAACGACAACGTTGTTGCGCTTCTGGTCCAGCTTGATAACTTTGAATTCGAGCTCTTTGCCTTCCAAGTGAGTGGTATCACGCACTGGACGGACATCGACCAAGGAACCTGGCAGGAACGCACGGATGCCGTTAACGTCGACTGTGAAGCCGCCCTTAACCTTACCGTTGATAACGCCCGTAACCACTTCCTCAGCGGCGAAAGCTGCTTCCAGAACGATCCAGCACTCGGCACGCTTGGCTTTCTCACGGGACAGCTTGGTTTCACCAAAGCCATCTTCAACCGCGTCCAGCGCTACGTGAACTTCGTCACCGACCTTGATGGTCAACTCGCCAGCGTCGTTGTGGAACTGCTCCAGCGGGATGAGGCCTTCAGACTTCAAACCAGCGTGAACGGTTACCCAACCAGCTTGGTAATCGATGTCGACGATGATAGCGGTGATGATTGAGCCAGCCTGAAGGTTCAGGGTTTTTAGGCTTTCTTCAAACAGTTCAGCAAAGCTTTCGCTCATTTTAATTCCTGTTGATTCAGGGCGGGAAATCCGCCCAAACCACACTCCAGACAATGTGGGTACGTTTATGTAAAAAGAAGCAGGCGGGTCTAGGACTGGGTTCCCGTAAGCTTCCTTGGCGAGCCGGTCAGCTTAAGCAGCTGTGGCTCTGGTCATCCAGCGAGGTCACGAGTGGCGACTTCGCTGAGGATTCGTTCAAGCACTTGTTCAATCGAGAGTTCAGTGGAATCCAGCTGAATTGCATCGGCCGCCGGCTTGAGTGGGGCCACTGCACGCTGAGTATCGCGCTCATCGCGCGCCTGAATCTCATCAAGAAGACTCGCGAGATTAACATCATCGCCTTTGGCCTTCAACTGCAGGTAACGGCGACGGGCACGTTCCTCGGCGCTGGCGGTGAGGAAGACCTTTAGCGGCGCATCGGGAAACACCACGGTGCCCATGTCGCGACCATCGGCGATCAGTCCAGGCATCTCCTGAAACGCTTGCTGGCGTTGCAACAGCGCATCACGCACGGCAGGCAAGGAGGCAACCAGTGACGCGCCAGCACCGACTTGTTCGTTACGAATCAGATCGGTGACCTCGTCGCCTTCAAGAATAATGCGCTGACCGCGACCATCACCGGCAGCAATAAATTGCACATCCAGATGAGCGGCAAGTAGCTTCATTGCTTCTTCGTTGGTCAGGTCGACGCCATGATTACCCGCCGCAAATGCCAATAAACGATAGAGCGCGCCCGAATCCAGCAGATTCCAGCCCAACTGTTTAGCCAGCAAGCCAGCAACCGTACCTTTGCCAGAACCGCTCGGCCCATCGATGGTGATAACCGGTGCGACGATCATGCCTTACCCTCCTCGGCCACACGGATACCCACCTGAGCCGACAGCGCCAGGAAGTTAGGGAACGAGGTGGCCACGTTGGTGCAGTCGTGAATGCGAATCGGCGCCGTCGCGCGCAGTGACGCCACGCTAAACGACATGGCGATACGGTGATCACCGTGCGCCCAGACCTCACCACCACCGATGCTGCCACCGTCGATAATAATGCCATCCGACGTAGGCTCAACCTTGACGCCAAGCGCCGCTAAACCATCAGCCATGACCTGAATACGGTCAGATTCTTTGACTCGCAGCTCTTCAGCGCCACGCAGCACGGTACGCCCTTCGGCCACCGCAGCAGCAACAAACAGCACCGGGAATTCGTCGATGGCCAGCGGCACCAGATCTTCCGGAATATCAATGCCTTTGAGCTTGGCGCTACGCACACGAATGTCCGCCACCGGCTCACCGCCGACCTCACGCTGGTTTTCCAGCGTAATATCGCCGCCCATCAATTTAAGGATATCGATGACGCCGGTACGAGTCGGGTTGATCCCGACATGCTCAAGCACCAACTCGGAGTCTTCGGCGATGCTGCCGGCCACCAGGAAGAACGCGGCCGAAGAGATATCCGCCGGCACTTCAATATGGGTCGCGGTCAGCTTGTGACCGGACTCCACAGTGGCAGTATTACCCTCAACCATTACCGGATAGCCGAAGCCGCGCAGCATACGCTCGGTATGATCACGGGTCGGTGCCGGCTCGATCACCGTGGTCGAACCCGCCGCGTACAGACCCGCCAACAACATGCAGGATTTGACCTGCGCACTGGCCATCGGCATTTCATAGGTCATGCCGCCCAGGCGACCACCGGCACGAATGGTGAGTGGCGGACGCCCTTCAGGCCCGGTTTCAATAATTGCGCCCATGGCCCGCAATGGCTTGGCCACGCGATTCATCGGCCGCTTGGACAGCGAGGCATCACCGGTCAAGGTGGTATCGAAGGACTGCGCCGACAGCAGGCCTGCCAACAGGCGCATCGATGTACCGGAGTTACCCAGGTAGATCGGGCCAGGTGGCGCCTTCAAACCATGCAAACCAACACCGTGCACGGTGACGCGGCCATGGTGCGGCCCTTCGATGACCACGCCCATGTCGCGGAACGCCTGAATGGTGGCCAGCGCATCCTCACCTTCAAGGAAGCCCTCAACCTCAGTCACCCCTTCAGCCAGTGAACCGAGCATGATCGAGCGGTGCGAGATGGATTTATCACCCGGCACACGAATTCGCCCAGAGAGTTTGCCGCCAGGGTTAGCCAGAAAAATCAGATCGTTCGAGTGCATAGCGTCCACATAGGCCCTACGGGCGAGAATTTTGCCGAAATGCTCACGGGCCACACGGGCGCGCGTAAATACGCCCAGCAGTTGATGCCCGTCCCCAGCGTCAACCGCGTCGCGCAAGGCGTCGAGGTCGTCGCGAAATACGTCCAGCGTGCGCAGCACCGCCTCGCGATTGGCGAGAAAGATGTCATGCCACATGACTGGATCACTGCCGGCAATGCGCGTGAAGTCGCGAAAGCCGCCAGCAGCGTAACGAAAAATTTCTAGGTTCTCACTGCGCTTGGCCAGCGAGTCCACCAGCGTAAAGGCCAGCAGGTGCGGCAGGTGACTGGTCGCGGCCAGCACCTGATCATGATGCTCGACGTCCATATGCTCGACATCCGCACCGAGCTCGCGCCACAAGCCATCCACCAACGCCAACGCCGCCGCATCACTCTGCTCGCTCGGCGTCAGGATCACCTTATGTCGACGAAACAACTCAACATTGGCGGCCTCTACACCACTTTGCTCGGAGCCGGCTATCGGATGGCCCGGTACAAAGCGCACAGCCCGACCCGCAAAGGCCAAGCGTGCAGCGCGCAGCACATTGCCCTTGGCGCTGCCGACATCGGTCAGCACCGCAGTGCCCAGATCAAGCTTAGCCAACTCGCCCAGGAGCTTCTCCATGGCCAAAATCGGCACCGCTAGCTGAATCACCGCAGCACCCTGACATGCCGCCGCCAGGTCGGTCTCGCAGCGATCAACCACACCCAAGTCGACTGCCATACGCTGCGACTCGGGATCCAAATCGACCCCCACCACCTCACTGAACAGGCCGCGCTCGCGCAGGCCCTTGGCAAAGGAGCCACCAATCAACCCCAGGCCGATAACCACCAGGCGCCCGAGCTTAGGCGCAGCAGATGGCAGTGCAGTGTCAGCCGCGTTTAAATCACTCACGTGCGCAACACCTCAGCCAGCGCCTCAAGGAAGCGGGCGTTCTCCGCGGGCAAACCAATCGATACGCGCAAGAAGTTTGGCATACCGTAACCGGCCACTGGCCGCACGATGACGCCAGCACGCAGCAGCGCCTGATTGATCGCCGCGGTATCACGGGCAAAATCCACGGCAATAAAGTTGCCCTTGGACGGAACCCAGCTTAACCCCAGCGCACTCAGCCCAACCTCAAGCTGCGCCATGCCGGCATCATTGAGCTGACGGCTTTGCGTCAAATAATCGCCATCATCCAGCGTCGCATAGGCCGCAGCCAAGGCCAGGCTGTTGACGTTGAACGGCTGGCGCACGCGGTTGAGCACATCGGCGATCTGAGCCGAGCTGAGCGCGTAACCAACGCGCAGCGCCGCCAGACCATAGGCCTTGGAGAAGGTGCGCGAGACCAGCAGATTGTCATAGCGTGCCAGGTACTTGAGGCCGTCTGGCAGCTCATCACCCTCGGCATACTCGATATAGGCCTCATCCAGCACCACCAGCACATTGCTGGGCACCTGCGACAGGAAGCGCTCTAGCGCCTCAGGGCCGAACCAGGTGCCGGTCGGGTTGTTCGGATTGGCGATAAATACCACGCGGGTGTTTTCATCAATCGCGACGAGCATGGCCTCAAGGTCGTGACCGTAATCTTGCGCCGGTACGACTTTGCCCTGCGCACCGACCGCCTGAGTGGCAATCGGGTAGACGGCAAAGGCGTATTGGCTGAACACCGCATTCAGACCCGGCGCCAGGTAGGCACGTGCGACCAGGTCGAGAATATCGTTGGAGCCGTTACCCAGGGTGACCTGATTAACCTGCACGGCGCAACACGCAGCCAGACGGCTTTTCAGCTCAAAGCCGTTGCCATCGGGGTAACGGGTCAACTCGGCCAGCTCAGCACGAATCGCCTCCAGGGCTTTAGGGCTGGGGCCGAGTGGGTTTTCGTTACTGGCCAGTTTGACGATGCTAGCCGGATCCAAATCCAGCTCACGGGCCAGCTCATCCACCGGCTTGCCTGGCACATAGGGCGACAACTGCTGTACGCCTGGCTGGGCCAAGGCGAGGAAATCGGTCATAACAAAGCCTCACGCTTAAAGCCGCAAGCCTCAAGTACAGCCCGGCGTCGATGCGCGTGTAGCTTGAAACCCGAGGCGTGCCGCAGCAGTTTTAAAGTACCGCTTTGGGGTAGGAGCCCAGCACCTTGAGCGCCACAGCTTCCTGATTGATCTTTTCCAGCACGTCCTTGATCAACGGATCGCGGTGGTGGCCGACGAAGTCGATAAAGAACACATAGGTCCATTTACCGCTGCGCGACGGACGGGTTTCGATGCGGGTCAGGTCGATACCATTGTTGTGGAACGGCACCAGCAACTCATGCAGCGCGCCCGGCTTGTTGCTCATGGAAATGATCACCGAGGTTTTGTCGTCACCGGTCGGCGGTACTTCCTGGCTGCCAATGATCAAGAAGCGCGTGGAGTTATCCGGGCGATCCTCAATCTTCTCGGCAATCTTGCTAAGGCCGTACAGGCTAGCCGCCATATCACCGGCAATCGCAGCACTGTTCCACTCGCTTTTCACCCGTTTGGCGGCATCGGCGTTGCTCGATACGGCCACGCGCTCAACGTTGGGGTAATGCGCGTCTAGCCACTTGCGGCACTGCGCCAAGGACTGGGCGTGGGAGTAGATTCGGGTGATTTTGTCGGTCTTGGTGGTTTCACCCACCAGCAGGTGGTGGTGAATGCGCAGCTCGACTTCGCCGCAGATGACCATGTCGTGTTCAAGGAAGCTATCGAGGGTGTGATTGATTGCGCCTTCCGTGGAGTTTTCCACCGGCACCACACCAAAGTTCACTGCACCGGCAGCCACTTCACGGAACACCTCGTCGATAGCAGCCATCGGCACGCTGATCACTGCATGGCCAAAGTGTTTCATCGCCGCCGCTTGCGAGAAGGTGCCCTCTGGACCGAGGTAAGCGACCTTGAGCGGGTTTTCCAATGCCAGGCAGGAAGACATGATTTCGCGGAACAACCGCGCCATCTCCTCGTTACCCAACGGGCCTTTATTACGTTCCATGATGCGCTTGAGCACCTGAGCTTCACGCTCCGGGCGGTAGAACACCGGCTTCTCGCCTTCCGGCAGCGCCTTCATCTTGACCCGCGCCACTTCTTCAGCGCAGCTGGCGCGATCACTGATCAGCGCGAGAAGCTTTTCATCGAGGTTATCGATGCGCAGGCGCAGGGCCTGCAATTCCTGCTCGGACACTACATCAGTCATCAGCCGTGCTCCTTTTCAAACTCGGCCATGTAAGCGACCAGTGCCTCAACAGCATCCAGGCCCACCGCGTTATAGATCGAGGCACGCATGCCGCCGACCGAACGGTGACCCTTGAGGTTAAGCAGACCACGGGCGTCAGCTCCGACGAGGAACGGCTTGTCGAGCTTCTCGTCAGCCAGACGGAACGGCACGTTCATCCAGGAGCGGGCGTTATGGGCTATCGGGTTGCTGTAGAAATCGCTGGTATCGATGGCGCTGTACAGCAGGTCTTTCTTGGCGCGGTTGATGCGTTCCATAGCGGCTACGCCGCCCTGCTCTTTCAGCCACTCAAACACCAGGCCGGAGAGGTACCAGGAGAAGGTCGCCGGGGTGTTGTACATCGAGCCGTTGTCGGCGGCGACTTTGTAGTTGAGCATGGTCGGACAGACGCTGCGGGCACGGCCGAGCAGGTCTTCACGCACAATGGTCACCACCAGGCCACTGGGGCCGATGTTCTTCTGCGCGCCGGCGTAGATCAGGCCGAACTTAGACACATCAATTGGCCGCGAGAGGATATCGGAGGACATGTCCGCTACCAGCGGTACATCACCGAGCTCAGGCACCCAATCGAACTGCAAGCCGCCGATGGTTTCGTTGCTGGCGTAGTGCAGGTAAGCGGCGTCTTTCGACAACTGCCAATCGTTCTGCCCGGGAATGGCGAAGTAGTCATAGGCCTTGGCACTGGCGGCGACATTAATGTTGCCGTAGCGACTGGCTTCTTCAATGCTTTTCTTTGACCAAATGCCGGTATCGACATAGTCGGCGACACCGTCTTCTGGCAGCAGGTTAAGCGGAATTTCAGCAAACTGTTGGCTCGCGCCGCCTTGCAAAAACAGCACTTTATAATCGGATGGAATTTCCATCAGGTCACGCAGGTCCTGTTCAGCCTTTTCCGCGATGGAGGTGTACTCCTCGCTGCGGTGACTCATTTCCATGACCGACAGGCCTTTACCTTGCCAATCGAGGAGTTCCGCCTGGGCACGTTGCAGAACAGCTTCAGGAAGCGCGGCCGGGCCGGCGCAGAAGTTAAAGGCTCGCTTGCTCACATCCACTCTCTCTCAGATTCACCGAGCATCAACGCCCCTCGCGATGACGCATCCACTGCCTTAATCGCCGCCCGTAGGATGGGTTAGACGCGCAGCGGCGTAACCCGTCATTGCTGCTGACGCTGCCGACTGGCGGGTTACGCCTTCGGCTAATCCGCCTTACGCACGCGATGGGTATCGCTGAGCGATGCCCATCCTACGACTCACAACGCGATCACTCTTCGCTGATTGGGCTTTCGTCAGCAGCGACCTCGGGTGCAGCGCCTGCATCCTCGACCACGCCTTCAACAGCCTCTTCACCGTCCAGCAGCTCTTCGCCGTCTTCCGCCGAGGGCTCCTGCACACGCTCAAGACCGACCAGGGTTTCATCCTTGGCCAGCTTGATCAGGGTCACACCCTGGGTATTACGACCCAGGCTGGAGACCTCACTGACTCGAGTACGCACCAGCGTCCCCTGATCGGAAATCAGCATGATTTCCTCGCCTTCAAGCACCTGCACCGCACCGACCAGCTTGCCGTTACGCTCGTTGCTGACCATGGCGATAACGCCCTGACCGCCACGACCGCGACGCGGGAACTCGTCCATCGCCGTGCGCTTACCGTAACCGCGCTCGGAGGCAGTCAGAATCTGCGCATCCGCTTCAGGAATCAGCATGGAGATAATCTCCTGCCCTTCCGGCAGGCGCATACCGCGCACACCGCGAGCGGTACGGCCCATGGTGCGTACCTTGCTCTCTTTGAAGCGAATCACCTTGCCGCCGTCGGAGAACATCATCACCTCGCGCGCACCGTCAGTCACGGCCGCGGAAATCAGGGTGTCATCTTCATCTAGCTTGAGGGCGATCAAACCCGAGCTACGCGGACGGCTGAACTGCACCAGTGGCGTTTTCTTTACCGTGCCTTTGGCCGTGGCCATAAAGATGTAGGCACCGGTCGGCTCATCCGGAGTTTCGTCGTCGGCGTCATCGCCCTCAACCAGCTCTTCAACTTCTTCGGCCTCAACCAGCACGCCTTCGATGTCGTCTGCCTCATCGCCTTCTGGCGCTTGCTCACGCAGCGCTTCCAGATCGATCTGCAACATAGCGGTGATGTGCTCACCCTCACCCAGCGGCAACAAGTTAACCAGTGGGCGACCGCGAGCAGCACGCGAGGCTTCGGGGATTTCGTAAGTTTTCAGCCAGTACACCTTGCCCTTGCTGGAGAACAGCAACAGGGTGGCGTGACTGTTGGCGACCAACAGGTGGGCGATATAGTCCTCATCTTTGATCCCGGTGGCCGACTTGCCTTTGCCGCCACGACGCTGCGCCTGATAGGCATGCAACGGCTGCGACTTGGCATAGCCGGTGTGGGAGATGGTGACGACACGCTCTTCTTCGGTGATCAGATCCGCCAGGGTCAGGTCCAGACGGTTGTCGAGGATTTCGGTGCGACGCGCGTCGCCGAACTCGGCTTTGATCGCTTCCAGTTCTTCGCGTATCACTTCCATCAGGCGCACAGCGCTGGTGAGGATGCGGATCAACTCGCCGATCTGGGTGAGAATTTCCTGGTACTCGGCCAGCAGTTTTTCATGCTCAAGGCCGGTCAGACGGTGCAAGCGCAACTCAAGGATGGCCTGAGCCTGCTCCGGCGACAGGTAGTACTTGCCATCGCGCAGACCGTACTGCGGATCGAGATCGTCCGGCCGGCAGGAATCAGCACCGGCGCGCTCAACCATTGCCTCAACCGCGCTGGATTCCCAGGCATTAGCAATCAGCGCAATCTTGGCTTCTGCCGGGGTCGGCGAGGCTTTGATCAGGGCGATCACCGGGTCGATGTTGGACAGGGCAACCGCCTGACCTTCAAGGATGTGCCCACGCTCACGCGCCTTGCGCAGTTCGAATACGGTACGACGGGTGACCACTTCACGACGATGCAGAATAAAGGCTTCGAGCATGTCCTTGAGATTGAGGACTTTAGGCTGGCCGTCGATCAGTGCGACCACGTTGATGCCGAACACACTCTGCATCTGGGTCTGGGCGTAGAGGTTATTGAGCACCACTTCCGGTACTTCACCACGGCGCAGCTCGATGACGATGCGCATGCCGTCTTTGTCAGACTCATCGCGCAGCTCGGTAATGCCTTCGAGCTTCTTCTCTTTAACTAGCTCGGCGATCTTCTCGATCAAGCGGGCCTTGTTTAGCTGATACGGCAACTCGCTGACGATGATCTGCTGGCGGCCGCCGACCTTATCGATGTCTTCGATAATCGCGCGGGCACGCATGTAGATGCGGCCGCGACCGGTGCGGTAGGCCTCGATAATGCCAGCGCGACCGTTAATGATCGCCGCAGTAGGGAAGTCCGGGCCCGGGATGTACTGCATCAGTTCATCGACCGTTAGCTCGCCGTTGTCGATCAGGGCCAAGCAGCCATTAATCACTTCGGTGAGGTTGTGCGGTGGAATGTTAGTGGCCATGCCCACGGCGATACCGCTGGAGCCGTTGACCAGCAGGTTAGGTACCTTGGTCGGCATAACTGCCGGGATCATTTCGGTGCCGTCGTAGTTCGGCACCCAATCCACGGTTTCTTTGTGCAGGTCAGCCAGCAGCTCATGGGCCAGCTTGGTCATGCGCACTTCGGTGTATCGCATGGCGGCGGCGTTATCGCCGTCCACCGAACCGAAGTTACCCTGGCCGTCGACCAGCAGGTAACGCAGAGAAAAAGGCTGCGCCATCCGTACGATGGTGTCGTACACCGCAGTATCACCGTGCGGGTGGTACTTACCGATGACGTCACCGACCACACGGGCGGACTTCTTGTATGCCTTGTTCCAGTCGTTGCCTAACTCACTCATGGCAAACAGCACACGGCGGTGCACGGGCTTCAAGCCATCGCGTGCATCCGGCAGTGCGCGCCCGACAATTACGCTCATCGCGTAGTCGAGGTAGGACTGCTTGAGTTCGTCTTCAATATTGACCGGGAGGATTTCTTTGGCCAGTTCGCCCATGAGTAGCCTTGTTCCTTTTTCTGGTGAAACTCCGCGCCATTCGTCCTGAACGGTATGGAGCCTGTCGCCGTGCCTTGCGGCTCATAGCGACTCACGACAAATCAATAAGTTATGCCATGTATCTGCGCAGGTAGGAGCCCCTAATGGGCACCCCCGAAAACCGCCGGAGCTTACCACAATCGCCACGCCGCACCTATCCCCAGCGCCAGCCTGGCGACTGGATGCACGCAAAGGCTGAAAAACTCAATGCAGGCGCTTGCGGCACATCAATTGCGCCATTTTTTCGGCATCAGGACGATCGACAACACCCTTCTCCGTGACGATAAAGTCAATCAGGTCAGCAGGGGTCACATCGAACACCAGATTGAGCGCATCCACTTCGCCGGCGATACGCTGGCCGCCCAGCTCTAGCAACTCACTGGCATCGCGCTCTTCCAGAACAATATCGTCGCCGTGCTCAGTGGCCATGTCGATGGTCGAACTGGGCGCCACCACCATAAAGCGCACGCCATGGTGCATGGCATTCACCGCCAACTGGTAAGTACCGATCTTGTTGGCCACATCGCCATTGGCGGCAATACGGTCGGCCCCAACGATGACCCAGGTAATGCCGCGGGTTTTCATCAGGTGCGCAGCAGCCGAGTCGGCATTCACCGTCACCGGAATACCATCGACCGCCAACTCCCAGGCCGTCAAGCGCGAACCCTGTAGCCAGGGCCGGGTTTCATCGGCGTACACCCGCTCCACTAAACCGTCATGAAAGGCTGCGCGTATCACCCCCAGCGCCGTACCAAAGCCACCGGTGGCCAGCGCCCCGGCATTGCAGTGAGTAAGGAAGTTTTGCTGATTGCCCTGATGGCGACGAATCAAATCAACCCCCAGCTCGGCCATGGTCAGGTTGGCTTCGCGATCACCCTGGTGAATACCCACGGCGCAAGCCTCAAGCAGGAGCAGCGGATCATCAGTGCTTTTAAGCCGATCGAGCCGATCGCGCATGCACTTAAGCGCCCAGAACAAGTTGACCGCGGTCGGCCGCGAGTCGGCTACTAGCTGAAAATCCGCTTCCAACGCAGCGCGCCAGTCACCGCCAGCCTGCAAGCGCGCACGCAGCGCCAGAACAATCGCATAAGCCGCACTGATACCGATGGCCGGCGCACCGCGCACCACCATGTTGCGGATCGCCTCAGCCACATCCGCGGCCGAGTGGTAGCTGAGCCAGGTTTCCTCGAAGGGCAACGCGCGCTGATCAAGCAGATGCAGAACACCGTCACGCCACTCAATGGCCTTGACCTTCTCTGCCGCTAGCAATTGCTCGCGCATCACACACCTCCACCGAAAAAAGCCGGTCATTATACGCACGGCGCGCTAGATCGGCGGCAGCCGCTTCAAGCCCAGGGCGTTCCCCTATAAACTCGCCGCTCTATTGACTGCCGGAAGCACCAACATGCCCCAAGCCCCGCTCGACCTCCTGCTCCTGCCTACCTGGCTGGTCCCGGTCGAACCTGCCGGCGTCGTGCTGGTAAACCACGGCCTGGGCATTCGTGACGGCCAGATTGCACTGATCGCACCACGCGCCGAAGCCCTCAAGCACAGCGCACTGCGCGTACTGGAACTGCCGGATCGCCTGCTCACCCCGGGATTGGTCAACGCCCACGGGCATGCCGCCATGACCCTGTTCCGCGGCCTTGCGGATGACTTGCCGCTAATGACCTGGCTGGAGCAGCACATCTGGCCAGCCGAGGCCAAATGGGTCAACGAGCAGTTCGTACAAGACGGCACCGAGTTAGCCATCGCCGAACAACTCAAGGGCGGCATCACCTGCTTTTCTGACATGTACTTTTTCCCGGAAAACGCCAGCCAGTTGGTGCATAGCAGCGGCATTCGCGCGCAAATCACCATTCCGGTGCTGGATTTCCCCATCCCCGGCGCGCGCGACGCTGACGAGGCGCTGCGCAAGGGTCTCAGCCTGTTTGGCGACCTCAAGCATCACCCGCGCCTGAAAGTCGCCTTCGGCCCCCACGCACCCTATACCGTGAGCGACGACAAGCTGGAAAATATTCGCATGCTGGCTGCCGAATTAGATGCCGGCATCCACATGCACGTGCACGAAACCGCCTTCGAAGTGCAGCAAAGCCTGGCACAGCGTGGCGAACGCCCACTGGCTCGCTTAGCGCGCCTTGAGCTGCTCGGCCCGCGCTTCCAGGCCGTGCACATGACTCAGATCGACGATGACGATCTGGCATTGCTGGTGCAAAGCAATACCAGCGTAATCCACTGCCCTGAGTCCAACCTCAAGCTCGCCAGCGGCTTCTGTCCGGTGGAGAAACTCTGGCAAGCCGGGATTAACGTGGCTATCGGCACCGACGGCGCTGCCAGCAATAACGATTTGGATTTGCTCGGAGAAACCCGCACTGCCGCACTGCTGGCCAAGGCCGTTGCCGGCTCTGCCACCGCCCTGGACGCCCACCGCGCGCTGCGCATGGCCACACTTAATGGCGCCCGCGCCCTCGGCCTGGATGAGCAAATTGGTTCACTGGAGCTGGGCAAAGCCGCCGACATGGTTGCATTCGACCTGTCCGGCCTGGGCCAGCAGCCGGTTTACGATCCAGTATCACAGCTGCTCTATGCCGGCGGACGCGCCTGCGTTGAGCACCTGTGGGTCGGCGGCAAACAACTGCTGGACGCCGGCCAACTGACACGCCTGGACGAGGCACGGATCATCGCCAACGCCCGCGCCTGGGGAGCGAAGATCGCCGGCAAATGACCGCCCCACCATCAAACAAAGGCACTGCGACAAACTGACATACATTGGTTGCCCAACTGGCAGCCACTCCACCCGGCGAAACTGGCACCATGAGCACCTTGCGCTCCCACTCTCGCCGCAGCCTGATTCGTAGGGATTTATATGAGCAACGTCGACCACGCCGAAATCGCCAAATTCGAAGCCCTTGCCCATCGCTGGTGGGACCGCGAAAGCGAATTTAAACCGCTGCATGACATCAACCCGCTGCGCGTCAACTGGATCGACGAACGGGTCGGCCTGGCCGGCAAGAAGGTGCTCGATGTTGGCTGCGGCGGCGGCATTCTTAGTGAATCCATGGCCCAACGCGGCGCGACCGTCACCGGTATCGACATGGGTGAAGCCCCCTTGGCCGTGGCGCAGCTGCATCAACTGGAGTCCGGCGTCAGCGTTGAGTACCGGCAGATCACCGCCGAAGCCCTGGCCGAAGAAATGCCCGGCCAGTTCGACGTGGTCACTTGCCTGGAAATGCTCGAGCATGTGCCCGACCCCGCCTCGGTAATCCGCGCCTGCTACACCATGGTCAAGCCCGGCGGTCAGGTGTTCTTTTCCACCATCAACCGCAACCCCAAGGCTTACTTGTTCGCCATTATTGGTGCTGAATACCTGATGCGCTTGCTGCCGCGCGGCACGCATGACTTCAAGAAGTTTATCCGCCCCTCCGAACTGGGCGCCTGGAGCCGTGACGCTGGCCTACAGGTCAAAGACATCATCGGGCTGACCTACAACCCACTGAGCAAACGCTACAAGCTGGAAGCCAATGTGGACGTCAACTACATGATCCAGACCCTGCGCGAGGAGTAACACGCATGCGGTTACGCGCGGTTTTATTCGATATGGACGGCACTCTGCTCGACAGCGCCCCGGACTTTATCGCCATCTGCCAAGCCATGCGCGTCGAGCGCGGTTTGCCGCTGATTGCCGATAAGCTGATCCGCGATCAGGTGTCCGGCGGTGCGCGCGCGATGGTCGAGGCCACCTTCGCCATAACAGCCGACGCTGAAGGTTTTGAGGCACTGCGTCTGGAGTTTCTTGAGCGCTACCAGAGCCATTGCGCCGTGCTGACCCGGCCGTTCGAGGGCATGGGCGAACTGCTCGAAGATATCGAGCAGGCCAAGCTGATTTGGGGCGTGGCCACTAACAAGCCTGCGCGCTACGCCGAGCCCATCATGCAGCAGCTTGGCCTGGCCGAGCGCTCCGCAGTGCTGGTCTGCCCGGATCACGTCAGTCGCAGTAAGCCTGACCCGGAAATGATCCTGCTGGCCTGCGCCAAGATGGGCGTAGAACCGGCCGCTACCTTGTTTATCGGTGATGATGAGCGCGACATTGAGGCCGGCCGCGCGGCCGGCTGCAAAACCGCGGCAGTCACCTATGGCTATATCCATCCCCAGGACAACCCACGCAACTGGGGAGCGGACGTGGTGGTCGACCACCCATTGGAATTGCGCGCCGTGCTCGACCGAGCCCTGTGCAGCTGCTGACGAATACTTGCCGGGCGTAAGTCGACGACGCCCGCGGCTAAAGAAATGAGGTTCTATTGATGTTTGACTACTCCGCCCGCCCCGACCTGCTCAAGGGCCGTGTGATTTTAGTGACCGGTGCCGGCCGTGGCATTGGTGCAATTGCCGCCCAGAGCTTTGCCGCCCATGGCGCAACGGTATTGTTGCTGGGTAAGACCGAAGAAAATCTCAGCCGCGTGTACGACGCCATCGAAGCTGCGGGCCATCCGCAGGCAGCCGTTATCCCGTTTAACCTGGAAACCGCCCTGCCGCACCAGTACGACGAACTGGCCGCGATGATTGAAGCGGAATTCGGCAAAGTCGACGGCGTGCTGCATAACGCCTCGATCATCGGCCCGCGCACGCCTCTGGAGCAGCTGTCCGGCGATAACTTCATGCGCGTCATGCAGGTCAACGTCAACGCCATGTTTATGCTCACCAGCACGTTGCTGCCGCTGCTCAAGCTGTCAGCCGACGCCTCGGTGGTCTTCACTTCCAGCAGCGTCGGGCGTAAGGGCCGCGCTTACTGGGGTGCTTATGCCGTGTCGAAATTCGCCACCGAAGGCTTGATGCAGGTACTGGCTGATGAAGTCGATGGCGTCAGCAACGTGCGCGCCAACAGCGTTAACCCCGGCGCCACCCGCACCGACATGCGCGCCCAAGCCTATCCGGGTGAAAACCCGGCGAATAACCCGCTACCCGAAGCGATCATGCCGGTCTATCTGTATCTGATGGGCCCGGACAGCACGGGTATTAATGGCCAGGCATTTGACGCGCAATAACCCCTAGCGCTGCCCGCCGGTTTTCCGGCGGGTGGCCATTTAACTGGCAGCAGATTGCCATCAACCTCGTCAGCAAACCGGCAAATACTTGCCGCACCCACTATAAAAGATTCATAAGTAACTGAAATAAAAGCATTTTTATCTAAAAACAGGGATTGGCACGGAATTCGCTCTACACCCACTAGTCGTCGCGAATAGCGCTAGAGGTAGAGCTTCATGGCCCCGCACAACCCATCCAACACCATCGATTTCGATGCTGCCAAATTGCAGCGTCTCGGCTATGCCAGCCGCCTGCAGAAAACCCTCAAGCCGGTCAGCCTGGCGCAACTGCGCCAGCAATTAAGCTTGCGCCTGCAAACATCCCTGGAAGTCGAACGCATACTCGAACTGTTCTTCAGTGAAGTGCAGCGCCTAGTGCCGCTGGGAGCCCTGAGCTATCAGCTCGCATCTTGCGATCTGCGCCTGGATTTAGGTGAGCGCGCCAATCACTCGGCCGGCTATCGCCTGAACCATGAAGGCGAATACCTCGGCGAGCTGACTTTTCGTCGTAACCAGCGCTTCAGTGCAGATGAGCTGGGCCAGCTCGAATCACTGCTGGCCAGCCTGCTGTTTCCGCTGCGCAACGCCTTGCTCTACCGCGCCGCATTGCAAAGCGCACTGCGCGACCCGCTGACCGAAACCGGCAACCGCATCGCCATGCAGCAGACACTCAAGCGCGAAGTGGACATTGCCCGCCGCACTCTGCAGCCTTTATCAGTGCTGATGGTCGATATTGACCACTTCAAACGCGTTAACGATAACCACGGACACATAGTCGGCGACCAGGCACTCAAAGCCGTGGCCAACGCCCTGAAAGACAGCCTGCGCAATGTCGACGTGGTGTTCCGCTACGGCGGTGAGGAATTTATGGTGCTGCTCTCCAGCACCAACCGCGAAGCGGCCTCGATGGTCGGTGAGCGCCTGCGCATGGCCGTACTGGGTATCCAATATTTGGTCGAGAACCAAGCCATCGAGCTGTCGGTCAGCCTTGGCTGCGCCACCCTGCTGCCGGGTGAATCGATGGACAGCCTGCTGCGCCGCGCCGACAACGCACTGTTTGTGTCCAAGCGTGATGGCCGCAATCGCCTATCAATGGCCGGCTAAAGGCAACAGCCAGAAAAATGGCCGGGATCACGTCATCCAGCGACAACTTATAGGATGACCGCCATAGATGGCAGGCCATAAAAAGGCGACCCGAGGGTCGCCTTTTTATATCCGCTCGCGCAAATTACTCTGGCTTTGGACCGCGACCGAAACCAGGGCGCTGACCTTCACGGCTCGGCTGGCTGCGACGCTTAACTGGCGCACCGGCTGGCTTACGTGCCGGGCGATCAGTTAAGCCAACACCCGGGCGCTGGGTGCCCGGCTTAGCGGGACGCTTTTTGTTGACGTCACTCGGGCGCTCGGCAACCGGCGTACCCTTGCTCTGCTCGTCACGCGGCGCACGCGGGTTACGTACCGGACGCTCGCCACGCTCGGTGCGCTCAGCACCTTCACCACGCGCAGGGCGCGAACGACCCTGATCGCCACCCGTTGACGCGCCGCCATGGGCTGGACGCAACGTCCGCTCCGGACGCGCTGCACGCCCGACCGGTTTGGCCGATTTACGTTGCAGACGGTCAATCTTGTCGCGGGCTTTTTCCTTCATATCCGGCAAAGCAACCGACTTAAGGCCGACTTCTTCGCTGAGAATATCTACTTCGCGCTGGCTCATTTCGCGCCAGCGGCCCATGGTCAGGTCCGAAGTAATGAAGACCGGACCGAAACGTACGCGCTTCAGACGGCTGACTACCAGACCCTGAGACTCCCACAGACGACGCACTTCGCGGTTACGACCTTCCATCACCACGCAGTGGTACCAATGGTTAAAGCCCACACCGCCCGGCGCGACCTTGATGTCGGTGAACTTAGCCGGGCCGTCTTCGAGCATTACCCCAGCTTTCAGGCGCTCGATCATCTCTTCGTCGACTTCGCCACGTACGCGCACGGCGTATTCGCGGTCCATCTGGAAGGACGGGTGCATCAAGCGGTTGGCCAGCTCACCGTCGGTGGTGAACATCAGCAAACCGGTGGTGTTGATGTCGAGGCGCCCAATATTGATCCAACGACCGTCTTTCGGCCGTGGCAAACGGTCAAACACGGTCGGACGGCCTTCTGGGTCGTCACGGGTGCAAATCTCGCCTTCGGGTTTGTTGTAGATGATTACGCGGCGCACGCTCTCGGCGGCTTCTTCGCGACGGATCACCTTACCATCGACGGCAATCGCGTCGTGCAGGTCAACGCGCACACCGAGACTGGCGACAGCGCCATTGACCTTGACGCGGCCGGCGCTGATCCAGGCTTCGATTTCACGGCGTGAAGCCAGGCCCATACGCGCCATGACTTTCTGTAGTTTCTCGCCTGCTGGGCTGTATTCTTCAATGTCACTCATCTGGGCACCTCCCGGTGTGTTCTCTGGTGATTAGGACGATTTAGGCTTGGCCTATTCGTCGAAGGGGCGCGGAGCATACGCGAAACGCAGCGTTCGCGCACGGGTTGAGACTAGCTGGCAGACGAACAGCCGTCAGGCCTTGCCGCGACCGATGGCAACCAAACCGAGCAAGCGCCTCTCCGCTTCAGCCAATACGGCGCGTCGGGCCGCCTTAGCAAGCTTTTTCCAGCCTTTTATTTCGGCCTTACTACGCCCGCAACCGCGGCAAATATCGCGTTCGAATTTACACAGCTTGATGCAGGGGTCTTTCACAGAGCAGGCACCCTTATTGATAAGTCGCCCAGCCGGCGACCGTCACTCCGGTAGATGCTCTTTGTCCGAGGGTGGGTAAAGCTCATCCGCATCATCAAGCCCAGCGTCTTGCTCGAGCAAATCGTCGAAGTCGGTCTTCAACCCTTGCTCCATTGAGTCGAGCTCAGCCAGCAGGCTGCTAAAACTAGTTTCCTCGACCGCCTCCACTGCCGGCTCATCAGCCAACGCTAAATCGGCACGCGCTTGCAGACTTTGCGGAGCCTCAGGGTCATCCTCAAAGGCCAGCAGCGGCTCAGGCTCCAGCTCACGCAAGGCAGCCAGTGGCGGCAGTTGATCGAGGCTTTTCAGGTTGAAATGATCGAGAAAAGCCTTGGTGGTGGCAAACATCGCCGGCTTGCCCGGCACATCACGATGACCCACCACGCGAATCCACTCACGCTCTAGCAGGGTTTTGACGATATGGCTGTTGACCGCCACACCGCGCACATCCTCAATTTCGCCACGGGTAATCGGCTGACGATAGGCAATCAGCGCGATAGTTTCGAGCATGGCGCGCGAGTAGCGCTGTGGCCGCTCTTCCCACAGCCGGCCAACCCAGGGCGCGTATTTTTCGCGCACTTGCAGGCGATAACCGGAGGCGACTTCGACCAGCTCAAAAGCGCGCCCTTCACAGGATTTCCCTAGGTGCGCCAGCGCCTTCTTGAATACCGATGGCTGCGGCCGCTCAGCCTCTTCAAACAGCTCGAACAAACGCTCCAAGGATTGCGGCTTGCCGGACGCGAGGAGAAAGGCTTCAAGCAGGCTTGCCAGCTCGCGCGGCTCATTAAGGTTCATGCTTATTCCGCCCGTGCGCGCACATGGATTGGCCCGAAAGCCTCGTTTTGCACCAGTTCGACCAGCGACTCCTTGATCAACTCCAGCACGGCCATAAAGGTCACTACCACGCCGAGCTTGCCCTCTTCAGCGCTGAAGAGGCTGACAAAGGGTACAAAAGCGCCACCTTTAAGGCGCTCAAGCACATCGCTCATACGCTCACGGGTAGACAGCGTTTCACGGGTGATTTGATGACTCTCAAACATATCCGCACGGCGCAGCACCTCGGCCATCGACAGCAGCACCTCTTCCAGGCTGACATCCGGTAACAACTTACGCGCCCGTGCTTCGGGTGCATCCAGGCGCGGCACGGTGAGATCACGCCCGACCCGACTGAGGCCATCGATCCCTTCAGCCGCGGCCTTGTAACGTTCGTATTCCTGCAAACGCCGGATCAACTCGGCACGCGGGTCGTCTTCTTCGGCTTCTATTTCACTGGAGCGCGGCAAGAGCATGCGTGATTTGATCTCGGCGAGCATGGCCGCCATGACCAAGTACTCGGCCGCTAGCTCCAGGCGCACCGACTGCATCAGCTCGACATAACCCATGTACTGGCGGGTAATTTCCGCCACGGGGATATCCAGCACATCGATGTTCTGCTTGCGAATTAGGTACAGCAACAGGTCCAGCGGGCCTTCGAAAGCTTCGAGAAACACCTCCAACGCATCCGGCGGGATGTACAGGTCCAACGGCATTTCAGTCACTGCCTGGCCATAGACCAAGGCAAACGGCAGCTCCTGCTGAGCATTGGCCTGACTATCGGGGTGTTGCTCGGGCGGCGCGCTGGACATGGTCACTCTCGACAGTAGGTTCAGCGGTAATTCAGGCCAAGTGCAAGGCGCACTTCGCTAAGGGTTTCACGTGCTTCTGAACGCGCCTTATCGGCGCCATCGGCAAGAATCTGCCGGACTAAATCCGGATTATCTTGATAATCCGCGGCGCGCGCCTGCAATGGTTGCAACTCCAGCTGCACCGCCTCAATCAGCGGTGCTTTACATTCCAGGCAACCGATGCCGGCGCTGCGGCAGCCCTGCTGAACCCATTCGCAGGTTTGCGTGTTGGAGTAGAGCTGATGCAACGGCCACACCGGGCAGTTGACCGGGTTACCCGGATCATCTCGGTGCACACGCGCCGGGTCGGTAGGCATGCGGCGGATTTTTTCTTCAACTGCCGGCGCGCTGTCACGCAGGAAGATGGCATTGTTATTGGACTTGGACATCTTGCCGCCATCAAGCCCGAGCAACTTGGGCGACTCACCCAGCAAGGCCTGCGGCTCAACCAAGAGAATCTTGCCGCCGCCTTCTAGGTAGCCATACAGGCGCTCTTTATCGCCGAGGGTGATGCTTTGCTGATCTTTAAGCAGTGCACGGGCGGTTTCCAGTGCCTCGCCATCACCCTGCTCTTGATAGGCCTTGCGCATATTGTTGTAGAGCTTGGCGGTCTTTTTACCCAGTTTGATGATTGCAGCCTCGGCCTTTTCCTCAAAGCCTGGCTCACGGCCATACAAATGGTTGAAGCGCCGTGCCACATCACGGGCAAACTCGATATGCGCCAGTTGATCGCTGCCCACCGGCACTACACCGGCGCGGTACAACAAAATATCGGCCGCTTGCAGTAGGGGGTAACCGAGAAAACCGAAGGTACTGAGATCCTTGCCGTGCAACTGTTCCTGCTGCTCTTTGTAGGAAGGCACACGCTCCAACCAGGTGAGCGGGCAAATCATCGACAGCAGCAGGTTCAATTCGGCGTGTTCAGGTACTTGCGACTGAATAAACAGCGTCGCTGAACTCGGGCTGACGCCAGCAGCCAGCCAGTCCACAGCCATATCCATGACTCGCTGGGACAAGGGGCCGACATCATCGTAGTCAGTCGTTAGCGCATGTAGATCAACAATGCAGAAGAAGCATTCATAGCTGTGTTGCAGCTTGATCCAGTTCTTCAGCACCCCCTGGTGATGCCCCAGGTGCAACAAACCACTCGGGCGCATGCCAGAGAACACGCGACGTTCAGCGTCAGCAAGACTCAAAACGGGTTACCTGTAAAAACGAAGGAGTTCGATTATATAGAGACGAGCTCAAAGATCATCCGTAAACGGCGACGGATCACCGCAGCCCACTCGAAACACTTCAGGCTCATCCTCAAGCAGACTGACCACAGTGGAGGCCTCAAGCCCACCGAAACCGCCGTCAATGATCAGATCAACCTGACGCTCCAGAACCTGACGCATTTCATACGGGTCGCTCATCGGCAGTGTCTCACCCGGAAGGATCAAACTCACGCTCATCATCGGCTCGTTGAGTTCTTCGAGCAGCGCCATGGCAATTGGATGGCTGGGCACGCGCAGACCAATGGTGCGGCGCTTAGCGTGCAGCAACATGCGTGGCACTTCACGGGTGGCATTGAGGATAAAGGTATAAGGCCCGGGGGTATGGGCCTTGAGCAAACGGAACGCCGCAGTATCGACTTTGGCAAAGGTGCTGAGCTCTGACAGATCACGGCATACCAAGGTGAAGTTGTGCTTATCATCCAGCTGGCGCATGCGACGAATACGTTCAATCGCGGTCTTGTCGCCAATGTGACAACCCACGGCATAAGACGAATCGGTCGGATAGATCACGACTCCGCCGCCACGGATAATTTCCACCGCCTGCTTGATCAGGCGTGCTTGCGGGTTTTCCGGATGAATCTGGAAGAATTGGCTCACACTAGAGTCCTGATCAGATTGCAGTAGGCTGCTGGACATGTTTAAACCGTGCCCACAGGGGCGGCAGATCCTCGGGAACGGGGCGATAAACACCCAACTCAGACCACTGGCCCGGCGCATGGAAATCACTGCCCGCAGTGACAAACATGCCGAACTCGCGCGCCAGAATAGCCAGACTGCCCACCTGGTCAGCCGGCTGCATACCGTTGACCACTTCCAACGAATGCCCACCGGCACCGACAAAGTCGGCGATCAACTTGCGGCGCTTACTCCGAGTAAAGTCGTACTGCCACGGATGCGCCAGGCTGACCCAGGCACCCGCACGGCGCAGGGTGTCGACTGTCTGCGCCAGCTCCGGCCAATGCTGTTTGACATCACCCAGCTTGCCCGAGCCCAGCCATTTGCGAAACGCCTCGGCGCGGTCTTTAACATAACCGCCGCGCACCAGAAAATCGGCAAAATGCGGGCGCGCCGGGGCATTACCACTGTCGCCCAATTCCTGCTGAATGGCCCGCGCACCGTCCAGCGCACCCGGCATGCCTTTAGCCTCCAAACGTTTGGAGATTTCCGCTGCACGCAACCAACGCCCCTCATGTAACTCGGCAATCGCCTGCTGCAAAGCCGGCGCCTCACGATTGAAGGCATACCCCAACACATGAATGGTCGCCCCGCCCCAGATACAGGACAGCTCAATGCCGTTGACCAGTTGCATGCCCAGCGCCTGCGCTGCAACCCCGGCTTCATCGAGGCCATCAAGGGTGTCGTGATCAGTCAGCGCCAGCACACGCACACCGCGCTCAAACGCCCGCGCCACCACCACAGCCGGCGCAAGGGCGCCGTCTGATGCGGTGCTATGGCAATGTAAATCAACTTCCATAAGGGGCGCTTTCCGAGTCATTTATGTTTGTTATTATGCCGGCAGATGTAGATTCTTGCTGGCTTGAGCCATTATTTCCTCGACTTTGTCTAAACAGGCTGCTTTTCTGCCACCGCTGCGGCTACCACAAACGACTTTTATCTAAGGATCAAGATGCTTTACGCAATCATTGCTACCGATGTGGAAAACTCCCTGGAAAACCGCCTGAATGCACGCCCGGCGCACCTTGCGCGCTTGGAGCAGCTGAAAACTGAAGGCCGCTTGGTCCTCGCCGGCCCGCACCCAGCCGTCGACAGCAATGATCCAGGTCCGGCTGGTTTTTCCGGCAGCCTGGTCGTCGCGGAATTTGAATCGCTGCAAGCCGCGCAACAGTGGGCCGACGCTGACCCCTACCGCGCCGCCGGGGTGTATGCCTCGGTGTTGGTAAAACCCTTCAAGCTGGTTTTGCCCTAAACCGTCTTCTCCAACTGCACCACCCAAAATAATAATCACACCGATAGGAGTTCCGATGCGCTCAGGCCCGCTGTTGCTGCTCTTGACCCTGTGCTTACCCGCTTTCGTCCAAGCCGAAGAAAGCCCACAGCCACCTTTGGCAGAGGCCACCTCGACGCAGGCGCAAATCGATGACCTGGAGCAACGTTTGGCACTTAGTGAAGAACAGCGTGAGGCGCTCGGTGCACAGCTGAAAAGCACCAGCAATGAACGTGAAATCGCGCAATTGCAGCGCCTACGCCAGGATAATCAGCGTCTCAGACTGGAACTGAAAAAAGCCCAGGCCAGCGCCCCGCCCCCGCTGATCACTGCGCAGCAAATGTGGTTTGCCACAGGCGCCGGAGCGGGATTGCTAGGGGTACTTATCGGCGCTCTGCTACGCGGTGGTCGCCGCGCACGCCGCGAGTGGCTCAACTAAGCCATGAATGATCTGCTGTTAATCGACGACGATGTCGAGCTCTGCGAACTGCTGACCAGTTGGCTGACTCAGGAAGGCTTTCAGGTCAGCGCTTGTCATGACGGCAAAAGCGCTCGTAACGCCCTCGCCACGCACAACCCAGATGCCGTGGTACTGGATGTAATGCTGCCCGACGGCAGTGGTTTGGCGCTGCTCAAGCAGTTGCGCAGCGACCACCCGGAGCTGCCGGTACTGATGCTCTCGGCCCGCGGCGAGCCACTGGATCGGATTCTTGGTTTGGAACTGGGTGCCGACGATTACCTGGCCAAGCCCTGCGATCCGCGTGAACTCACCGCACGCTTGCGCGCCGTGTTGCGTCGCAGCCTAACGGCCACGCCGAGCAACCCACTCGACCTTGGCGATTTGCACTACAGCCAGGCTCGCGGCACCGTGACCCTAGGCGAACAGGAGGTCACTCTGACCCTCTCGGAAAGCCGCATCCTCGAAGCGCTGCTGCAGCACCCGGGCGAGCCCGTGGACAAACAGGCGCTGGCGCAACTGGCCCTCGGCCGCAAACTGACCCTGTACGACCGTAGTTTGGACATGCACGTCAGTAACCTGCGCAAAAAACTCGGCCCACACACTGATGGCCGCCAGCGCATTGTGGCCTTGCGTAGCCGCGGCTATTACTACAGCGTTTAAGTAAGTCGGCTCAGCCGCGGCCTTTACCTAAGCTTTACCTTGCCCTGACCGCCCTTGACCTTGACCGCCCTAGACTGGGCTCATCCGGTATCGACCGGTTTCAGACAAGGAGACACTTCATGCGCAAGACCCTTACCGCACTACTGCTCGCTATGACCCTGCCGACCCTGGCGATGGCCATGCCCGAAAGCGGCCCCCGGCATGATGGCGGCGAACATGGCTCACGCCTGTTCAAAGAACTCGACCTGAGCAAAGAGCAGCACCGCGAAATCCGTAAATTGATGGGCGAGCAGATGAAAGGCCGCCATGCGATCACCCAACGCTACCTGGAGAAACTTCCAGTTGCTGAACAGAAAGCAATGCAAGACGAGCTGACAGCGGCCAAGGATAAACAGCACAACGCCATCCGCGCTTTGCTCAAGCCCGAGCAGCAAAAAGCCTTCGACGAACACCAGAAGAAGATGCAAGAGCGCCGCGCCGAGCATGAAGCCTTCAAGGCCTGGCAAGCTGAGCAGGCAAAGAAAAGCTAACGCCAAACCCCTAGATTTACGCCCATCAAGTCGCAAGCCTTGATGGGCGTTTCTGTTACCCAAGGAGCTACCGTGCGATCACTTTTTTGGCGCATTTTTGCCAGCTTTTGGCTGGCAATTGCCCTGGTTGCCGGGTTGTCCATGCTACTGGGGCGCATGCTCAACCAGGACGCATGGCTGCTCAGCCAGCACCCCGGTATGAATAACCTTGCCGAAACATGGACCCAGCGCTACGAAACACAAGGCCCGCGTGCCGCCCAAACCCTGCTGGAACAGCGCAAGCGCAGCTTTAGCATCGATGTACAGGTGCTTGATAACAGCGGACAACCGTTGATCAAAGGTACATTTCCGCCCCGCGCGGCTGCCTTTGAAGCCCGTCATCGCAACGAAAAGCGCCTGCCCTGGCGCCGCCTAAGTGTCGATTACACCAGCCCGAGCAGTGGCGAAACCTTCCTGTTTATCTACCGCATCCCGATACCCGAAGTCGCCGCCTGGCAACGCGATAGCTTGCTCTGGCCACTCAGTGCGCTGGCGATTGCCATGCTGGTCCTAACCCTGTTCAGTCTCTGGTTGACGCTCTCCATCACCCGCCCGCTGAATCGCCTGCGCGGCGCCGTGCACGATCTGGGACAAACCGCTTATCAGCAGAGCAGCCTGGCCAAGCTGGCCGAGCGACGCGATGAACTCGGCGTACTGGCGGCAGACTTCAACCGCATGGGCGAGCGCGTGCAAGGCTTAATCAACAGCCAGCGTCAGTTGCTGCGCGATGTATCCCACGAACTGCGCTCACCACTGGCGCGTCTGCGTATCGCGCTGGCATTGACCGAGCGCGCGAATGACGTAGAGCGAGAGAAATACTGGCCGCGCCTGAGCCAGGAATGCGACCGCCTGGAAGCGTTGATCAGTGAAATTCTCGCCCTCGCCCGCCTCGACGCCGAACCGGGCGCAGCGCAGCCAATCGATCTCGCTGAGCTGCTAAACACGCTGCGCGAAGAGGCGCACCTGGACGCACCGCAACAACAGATCAACATTCAGCTGGAACAAGGTGTGCAACTCAACGGTTGGGCAGACATGCTGCAACGCGCGCTGGATAACCTGCTGCGCAATGCCCTGCGCTTCAATCCAGCCGGCCAAGCCATCGAACTGACTGCCTGCATAAGCGCTGGGCGACTCTGCCTAAGCGTACGTGACCATGGCCCTGGCGTTCCCCCTGAGCAGCTAGCGCGTCTGGGTGAGCCCTTTTATCGTGCCCCCGGGCAAGCCAGCAGCGGCCATGGTCTCGGGCTGGCCATCGCACGCCGTGCGGCCGAACTCCACGGTGGCCAGCTTGAACTAAGCAACCATGCGCAAGGTGGCTTTATCGCAACCCTGCGCATGCCGCTCACTCAGCCGAATCTGGCGCCGGCCAAGTACTGACAAAATTGCTCACCTGCACCGAAGGCACCGCACGTAATTCGCGCGCTGGCGTGCCCAAGTAAAGGTAGGCAATCAGCTGCTCATCTGCACTCAGGCCCAAGCCGGCGGTAACGTGTGGGCTGTAAGCCATATCGCCCGTGCGCCAGACCGCGCCAACCCCCTGGGCGTGGGCTGCCAACAGAATGCTATGGGCGGCGCAGCCGGCAGCCAGTACCTGCTCTTGCGCAGGCACTTTCGAATCAGCCTGAACGCGGGCAATGACCAGCACCAGCAGTGGCGCACGTAGCGGCATCGCGCGGGCTTTGGTTACAGCCTCTGGGCTGGCATCGGCCGGTAATGCACGGGCAAACAGCTCGCCCAACTGCGTCAGCGCCTCGCCTTCAACCGTAAGAAAACGCCAGGGCCGCAACTGACCATGATCAGGCGCACGCAACGCCGCGCGAAACAACAGCTCGCGCTGCGCTGCGTCAGGTGCCGGCGCAACCAAGCGCGGCGCGGATACACGGTTTAATAACGCATCAAGCGCGTCCATCAGTCACCTCGGCAATTTAATCAATTGGCCATTCTAGTGCCTGCGAAGCTCTGACGGGCAAGCCGATGAGCAGACTCTTAGGCCACCCGTTCAGGAGCAATACTGGGCGCCACGGGTGGCATTAACGGCGGTAAGCCGTGTGCGCTGCGCGCAGAATCGCACTGCGGGTTGTGCTCGCCGTTGACCCAGGAGGCTTCAAACTCGCGACAGGTACTGGACCGTTCTTTATAAAGGGTGCAACGCACACCCTGACCGACATCCCCCAACAAGGCGGTACACCGGGTCGGTTTACTCTCCGTACCCCGCATGGCGACACGGTGCGGAGTGATCAACACCACCTGATCGTCAGGCATCAAACCACCGGCCGATTGGCACTCACCCCAGAAGAAAGACACACGGAAATGCGCGCAGCACGCGCCACAGCTCAGACAAGGATTGTTATCAGACATGATGGGGGATGCTCAGAAACCGGCAATGGCCGGCACGCGGCGGCTATTCTATGTCGCGCCAAGCGCTTGTAAAGCGTCTATTTCAACCGCTGTACAGCGGCTGCGGCGCGCGTAGAATAGCGCCCCTTTACCCCTGCGCTTGAGCCAACCCCATGTCACTGCCGACACTGCGCATCATCGCTTTTATCCTCGGCATATTCCTGATTACCTTAGCTGCCAGCATGCTGATCCCAATGCTGACGTTGCTGTTGTATTCACGCACTGACGACCTCAGTGCCTTTGCTTGGTCCAGCCTGGTGACGGCCGTCGCAGGAATGATCATGGTCATTCCCGGACGGCCCAAAGATGCCGAACTGCGCCCGCGCGACATGTACCTGCTGACCACTGGCAGCTGGCTAGTGGTGTGCATCTTTGCCGCTCTGCCGATGGTACTGATTCATCACATCAGTTACACCAACGCCTTCTTCGAGACTATGTCTGGCATCACCACTACCGGCTCAACCATATTGGTCGGGCTTGATCACGCCTCGCCTGGCCTGCTGATCTGGCGCTCGATGCTGCAATGGCTGGGCGGCATCGGCTTTATCGGCATGGCCGTGGCCATCCTGCCGCTGCTGCGCGTCGGTGGTATGCGCCTGTTCCAGACCGAGTCATCGGATTGGGGCGAGAAGGTCATGCCGCGCTCGCACATGGCCGCCAAATACATTCTGTTTATCTACCTTGGCTTGACCCTAAGCGGTTTTTTCGGCTTCTGGCTCGCCGGCATGACGCCATTCGATGCGATCAATCATGCGATGACCTCGATCTCAACCGGCGGTTACTCAACCTCAGACGCCTCGCTAGCGAACTGGAGCCAACCGGCCGTGCATTGGGTGGCGGTAGTACTGATGATCTGCGGCGGCCTGCCTTTTACTCTGTATGTCGCCACGCTGCGCGGTAACCGTAAAGCGCTGTTCAAAGACCACCAAGTGCGCGGCTTTCTCGGTTTTCTGCTGGCCACCTGGCTGGTTTTCGGCACCTGGCTGTGGCTGCACTCGGACAACAGTTGGTGGGATGCTTTTCGGATTGTCGCGGTGAATGTCACCTCAGTGGTCACCACTACCGGCTTCGCACTAGGTGACTACACCACCTGGGGCGGCTTCGCCGTGCTGCTGTTCTTCTACCTGACCTTTGTCGGCGGCTGTTCGGGCTCCACGGCCGGTGGGCTGAAGATCTTCCGCTTTCAGGTGGCCTATGTGCTGCTCAGGGCCAACCTGCAGCAACTGGTTCATCCACGCGCCGTGATCAAGCAGCAGTACAACAACCACAACCTCGACGAGGAGATTGTCCGTTCGCTGATCACCTTTTCATTTTTCTTCACCATCACCATCGGCGTAATTGCCCTTGGCCTGACGCTGATTGGACTGGATTGGGTTACAGCCCTAACCGGAGCCGCAACTGCCGTGTGCAACGTGGGCCCTGGCTTGGGTCCGATCATTGGCCCAGCCGGCAACTTCTCCAGCCTGCCAGATGCGGCCAAATGGCTACTGACTCTCGGTATGCTACTGGGCCGCTTGGAAATTCTTACCGTACTGGTGCTGGTAACTAAGGCATTCTGGCGGCACTAAATGAGCATCCTCCGGGTGATTAAGTGACCGAGCCCGGCCACAGTCTCTAGAATCTCGCTATTACTGGAATGGAACCCGCTTAAATGGCTTGGCCGACCTTACGGATCATCGCGTTTATCAATGGTATTTTTCTCCTGACCTTGGCGATCAGCATGGCCGTTCCTATGTTGACGCTGGTGCTGTTTTCGCGACCTGACGAACTCAACGCCTTTCTCTGGTCGAGCCTAATCACCTTTGTCACCGGCGTCGCGCTGATCGCCCAGGGGCGACCCAAGGATGTGCAATTACGCCCACGCGACATGTACCTGCTGACGGTATCCAGCTGGGTGCTGGTGGGTCTATTCGCCTCCCTGCCTTTTATGTTTTCCCTGCATCTAGGCATCACCGACGCAGTGTTTGAAAGCATGTCGGGCATCACTGCGACGGGGGCGACCGTGCTGAGCGGACTGGACAGCATGTCGCCGGGCATTTTGATCTGGCGCTCGCTATTGCACTGGCTCGGTGGCATCGGTTTTATCGCCATGGCCGTGGCGATTTTGCCAATGCTGCGTATCGGTGGCATGCGCCTATTCCAGACCGAGTCCTCGGACCGTTCAGAAAAAATCATGCCGCGCTCGCACATGGTCGCCAAATACATGGTCGCGGCTTACGTGGGTATCAGCTTGCTCGGCTGCCTGGCGCTGTGGATTGCAGGCATGGGCCTGTTCGATGCGATCAACCACACCATGTCCGCCATCGCCACCGGTGGGTTCTCCACCTCAGACCAGTCGGTTGGCAAATGGACCGAGCCGGCCGTGCACTGGGTCACCATCGTGCTGATGATTCTCGGCAGCTTACCCTTCGTGCTGTTCGCTTCGATGCTGCGCGGCAACTACAAGGCCTTGATCAGGGACCAGCAGGTGCGCGGCTTCCTGGCTATTTTACTAACCACCTGGCTGCTGCTTGGCACCTGGTACTACCTGAGCACTGAGCTGCACTGGCTCGAAGCCATTCGCCACGTGGCGTTCAACACCACCTCGATCATGACCACCACCGGCTTTGCCCTCGGTGACTACACGCTTTGGGGCGGCTTTGCCGGCATGCTGTTTTTCTACTTGGGGTTTATTGGCGGCTGCTCAGGCTCGACCGCCGGCGGCCTGAAGATCTTCCGCTTTCAGGTGGCCTATGTGCTGCTCAGGGCCAACCTCCTTCAGCTGATTCACCCACGCGCAGTGATCAAGCAACAGTACAACCGTCATCACCTGGATGAGGACATTGTCCGCTCGATCCTGACCTTCTCATTCTTCTTCACCATCACCATCGCCGTGCTGGCCCTGGGCTTAACGCTCTGTGGCCTCGACTGGATCACCGCGCTCAGCGGCGCGGCCAGTACGGTGTCCGGTGTCGGCCCGGGCATGGGCCCGATCATCGGCCCGGCGGGTAACTTCTCCAGCTTACCGGACATGGCCAAGTGGCTGCTGACCTTCGGCATGCTGCTCGGCCGCCTGGAAATTCTCACCGTGCTGGTGCTGATGCTGCCGGCGTTCTGGCGACACTAAGAATGGCTGCGCGCGGTTACAGGCGCGCGCGGTACTCGCCCGGAGTGGTGTCAAACCAGCGGCGGAAGGCACGGAAGAAGTTGCTCGGGTCAGAAAACCCCAGCAGGTAGGAAATTTCCAACAGGGTCAAATTGGCCTGGCCCAGGTACTGCCCGGCCAATTCGCGGCGCGTATCATCGAGCAGGTGCTGGTAGCTGTTACCTTCATCCTGTAAGCGTCGCTGCAAGGTGCGCTCGGACAACAGCAGTGCCTGCGCCACCGCTTCGCGTTTGGGTTCGCCTTGGGGCAGCAGTCGGCATAGCGCCTGGCGCACCTGATGGGTCACCCGCGAACCGGAAAACCGCGCTAGGTAATCACCGGCAAAGCGATCATGCAACTGCGCCAATGCCTCATTGGCCGACGGCAGCGGTGCATCCAGATCAGCCCGCTCAAACAGTAATGCATAGTGCTCAGCGTTAAATTTCAGCGGGCACTGGAACACCTCTTGATAAGGTTGCAGATTCTCAGGAGCCGCGCCCATCAGGCTAACAAGTCGCGGACGCACTGTTTTACCAGTCAACCAACGGCAAAATGCCAATGAGTGCGCTAACGAGGCTTCGGCACTCTGCCGGGCCGACGGCAGACGGTCGCCGTGAATCGCCAGAACCAGCTCATAACCTTCGGCGGTCGGCCGGAAGCTAAGGTCGGCACCCTCGGCGATAATCCGCTGATAACGCACTAGGCGAGCAAAACCTTCCTGCAGATTGCGGCTACTCATGACCGCATAACCCACCACATTGAACGCTGATGGTCGCTGGATCTTCGCCATATTCAAACCAATGGCTGGGTTGCCCGAAGCCTGCACAGCCAGTTGCCAAAGACGGGTCATGCCATCCTGAGCAAAACGCGCATCAGCATCACTCAAGGCCGCATAGTCGAGGCCCAACTGGGTAAACAGGCTGCGGCAATCAACCCCGCCAAGCTCCAGGGCCGCGACAATGCCCGAGGCCCAGCTGGATGAAGTGGTACGTTCGCTCATGGCTAGATCTGTTCTTATTCGGCTCTGGAGGGCAACGCAAGGATACTAAACTGGCACTGAATGTCAGTGGCCCAGTGCATCAGCCGACCTAGACTGCTGGTTAGCTGCCTAGGCGGCAAGCAGAACCATAACAGGAGACCCTCATGAGCACTGATACCGACAGCCGCTTTAGTAGCTTCGCCGAGTTCTACCCCTATTACCTGCAGGAACACAGCAACAGCACCTGCAGACGGCTCCACTTCGCCGGGACAACGCTCGTCCTGACAATTATTGCCTACGTGTTTGTCACCGGCACTCTAAGCCTGCTCATCGCGTTGCCATTTGTAGGGTATGGATTTGCCTGGGTAGGACACTTCTTCTTTGAACACAACAAACCAGCAACCTTCCGCTACCCACGCTGGTCGCTGATGGGCGATTTTGTAATGTTCAAAGACATGCTTATCGGGCGGGTCGCTTTTTAAGCCCGCTTAATTTGCCAGGGCCTTAGGTGACGTTTTAGTCGTCATGTCGTGGCTCAATGAGCCTGGACAACCTCCAGGCCGGTAAAAAAGCACTGTCCAACTTCTGCCAACTGCCGCGGCTGAACTGGCTACCCCGATCTGAGTGAGCCGTCACTTACTGGCTTGCCTTATGCAGCCAAACCGAGCGCACCGATGCAGACAAACACGGCAATGACAGGGATCAGCACCGTCACGACAAAGATGTCTTTGTAAGCTTGTTTATGGTTCAGCCCCATGATCATCAACATGGCAATCACCGCGCCGCAATGGGGCAGCGAATCCAGACCGCCGGCAGCGATGTTAGCGATACGGTGCAGGATTTCAGGCTCCACCCCCATTTCCAAGTACTTGGGCGCCAGGGTCTGCATGAAGATCTGCAGCCCGCCGGAGGATGAGCCGACAATGCCTGAGACCACACTCACCGACGCGACAATGGACAACAGCGGCGGCAAATCCACGGCCAGCACCCACTGAACGAAATGGCTGAAGCCCACCGTCTGAGTGACGACGCTACCGAAGCCGATAACCGCAGCGGTATTGAGCAGCGGCATAATTGAGTCGTCAGCTCCCTGCCCAAGCAGCGCGAAGGTGTTTCGCCGCAACGCGGGGAACAGCACGATAGCCGTCAGCGTGGCGATGACCAGCGCCAGGCTAGGCCAGATGATAGGCTGGCTCTGGCTGAAGCTGAGTAACTGGCTGAGCATGCCACCACCCGCTCCCAGCCCACTGCTGAGCAGCAAACGGGGCAGCATAATGACCCCTAACACCACCACGATCGGCAGCAGCGCCATGCCCCAATGCGGTCCAGTGCCAGGGTCTCCTGCCATCTGCTCCATGCGTAAATCCTGAGCATTTTCCTCGAAACCTTCGCCCCGGGCCTGGGCGATGCGCCATTCACGCTGCATATACAGCATGCCTAGGGTAATCATCACCGCACTCGCTAGGAGTCCAACCCAGGCTCCGGCAAAAAGACTCGTGCCAAGGGCATTGGAGGCGATCACGTTGTGGATCGACGGTGAGCCCGGCAATGCAGTCATGGTGAACGTACCTGAGCCCAGCGCACTCGCCGCACAAAATAGACGCTTGGGCAAATTGGCTTCGCGCATGAGCGTAATGCCCAGTGGGTACATGGTGAAAATCACCACAAACACGACCACTCCGCCGTATGTCAGCAAGGCACAGACCGCTACCGTGACCCACAGCGTGCGTTGAATGCCCAAGGTACGGGTAATGGCCTGGGCGATACTGCTAGCCGCTTGGCTGGCGGCCATCACCTTGCCGAAGATCGCACCACAGAGAAACAGTACGAAAAATTTGCCGGCGAAGCTGAAAGCGCCCAGCGGCCCTAGGGGAAAGTATTCGAGTAGCGTTTGCGGTATCGCCAGGTCGTTGGTCAGCGCAATCACCAGCGAACACAAAAGCGCGGCAATAAGAATGTTAATCCCGCGCAACGCCATCCAGATGAGTAATCCAAGCCCAACAAACAGCCCTAAGTTAGCCACCATAAATCTACTTCCTTCTTGTTATAGGGCCACTGCATCGCAATAGCAGCGAATAAGCACACTGCGTTTATAGAGCAGGGTTAACGCAAAGGGTAGGAATATACGGTTTCTTTCTGGCACGACCTGGCTTGCGCGTATACGTCATTTAGGTCACTCGAAACGACCAACTGTTCGCGTGCTATCGCCTGCCCTGACAGGGCTAAACCACGGTGAGCGGAATGATTTAGTGCTGATCAATCGCGCGCTATTAGCTGATATCTCGACTGGTTGGAGCGCGAGTTGAACCGACTAGGCACGGCCATAAAGACTCTGCAAAATCAGCGCCTATTCAGAATAGCCATCCGCCAACCAATACTTCTCTCGTTAATACGCAGCTCGGTGCTGCATTCAATGCGTTTAGGCCACATCTAGCTCTAGCAGGCCGACCGCTGTCACAGCCTGCGCAGCCTTTCGGTCGGTGCTCTTGGCCGTTGCGGCGGGCTTGGTTATGATCCCTGATTATATTTGCGCAGCCCACTCGGTGCGCCACCCAGGTACCCAGCAGAGGTACCAGACGAGCAGCAGGGATTGTTTCAACGGATGAATGTCAAAAACGCCCAACGAATTTCCACCTTGCCAGCACCGCCGCTGCGCGAGTATTACTCTCGCGTACTGGCGTATATCGCCATTGCCGCCAGTATTGCCGCGGGTACTTATACCCAGCATTTCGGCTATGACATTCTCTGGATGGTGCCCTACGCCCTGCTCTACCCACATTTGGCGCACCACCTGAGCCTGCGTTTCAAGCGTGAGCATCGGCAACACACCAACCTCAGCCTGCTGTTTATCGATGCGTTGCACTGTGGCGCCGTCATCACACTGCTGGGCTTTTCGGTTGTGCCGTCTTTGATGGCCCTGCTGATCATGAACTTCAGCGCCCTAGTAATCGGAGGCATGCGCTACCTCGGGCTGGCCTCTCTAATCGCCTTCAGCAGTGCAGTTTTCACCTTTGCCATGACTAATGTCACAGCGGACTTTCACTCCCCGACACTGGTTGCGCTGGTCAGCATTGCCTTTACTACCTTGTATATCGGCATCACTGCTTATTTCGTGCATCAGCAGGGCCTGCGCCTGGCCCAGGTGCGCAGTGATATCAGCCGCGAGCAAGAGAAAGCGGCGCGCCTAGCGCGCAACCTGGCTAAATACCTGTCGCCACAAGTGTGGGAATCGATTTTCACCGGCAAAAAGAGCGTGCGCCTGGAAACCCAGCGTAAAAAGCTCACTGTGTTTTTCTCCGACATCAAGGGCTTTACCGAGCTGGCCGAAGAGCTGGAAGCCGAAGCCTTGACCGACCTACTCAACACCTACCTCAACGAAATGTCGAAGATCTGCCTGAAATACGGCGGCACCATCGACAAGTTTGTCGGCGACTGCGTGATGGTGTTCTTCGGCGACCCAAGCAGCAAAGGCGCAAAGAAAGATGCCGTGAATGCCGTGTCCATGGCCATCGCCATGCGTAAACATATGAAGGTGCTGCGCCAGCAATGGCGGGCCCAGGGTATTACCAAGCCGCTGGAGATCCGCATGGGCCTCAATACCGGCTACTGCACGGTGGGTAACTTTGGTGCTGACACACGCATGGATTACACCATCATCGGCCGCGAAGTGAACCTGGCCAGCCGCCTGGAAAGTGCCGCTGAGTCGGGTGAAATTCTGATTTCCCACGAGACCTATTCGCTGATCAAGGACGTGATCATGTGCCGCGACAAGGGTCAGATCACTGTCAAAGGCTTTACTCGACCGGTGCAGATTTATCAGGTGGTGGACTTCCGCCGCGACCTGGGCGCAACGTCTAGCTACGTCGAACATGAGCTGCCGGGCTTTTCCATGTACCTGGATACCAATGGCATCCAGAACTTCGACAAGGAAAAGGTCATTCAAGCCCTAGGGCAGGCGGCAGATAAGCTGCGCGACAAGGTGATTATGTAACGCTCACCTGTTCTGGTACGCACAGCTCACCATCGATCAAGGGTTGCTGCGCCAGAAACTCCAGCGCCGACGCCCGCCATGATTGTCGGGTCGCCAGCACAGCGCAGCGAGCGCGATCCAAGTCCAAGGCCGCTAAACAGGCCGTGTGCAAGTCCTCATCCATGACCCCGCTGACGCCCGCCTGAAGCACATCCAGCGGCCCGGCCACCGGAAACGCCGCCACCGGCGTGCCACAGGCCAGGGCCTCAAGCATCACCAAACCATAGGTGTCGGTGCGCGAGGGGAACACCAATACGCTGGCGCTCTGAAAGGCTTCAGCCAGTGCCTGGCCATGCTGGTAACCGAGAAAGCGCACCTGCGGATAAGCCGCCTGCAGCGCCTCACGCTGTGGGCCGTCACCGACCACACGCTGTTCTCCCGGCAAATCGAGGGCCAGAAAGGCCTCAATATTTTTCTCCGGGGCAATCCGCCCAACATACAAAAATACCGGTTTTGCCGCACTCTGCGGCCTTACCGACGGCTGAAACAGCTGCGTATCAACGCCCTTGCGCCACAACAGCAGGCGCTTAAACCCCCAGCTGGCAAACGCCTCGCGCATGCGCTCGGTGGTGACCAATACCGCCTGACTAGGTCGGTGAAACGCCCGTAAAAAGGCATACCCCCAGCTCAGCGGTACCCAGGGCCAACGGGTGTGCACGTATTCGGGAAAGCGCGTATGGATCGCGCTAGAGAATGCCAAGCCACGCTTGACCAACCAACGCCGCGCGGCCCAACCCAGTGGGCCTTCGGTGGCCAAGTGCACGCAATCAGGCTGAAAGCCCCTAATGGCGGCGCCCACCCGCCAGAGATTCCACACCAGGGCAATCTCTGGATAACTAGGGCACGGCAGCGCACGAAAATCCGCCGGCGATAGCAATTTGACCTGATGTCCCAGGCCGCACAGCTCGCTAATCAGCGCCTGCAAGCTGGTGACAACGCCATTGACCTGCGGCGACCAGGCATCGGAGACAATCAGCATCCTCACAGCGCCGGCTCTCCGGTAGCCACTGACGCAGCCTGGACCTGGCGCGCCTGGTCATCGGCCAGCCGATACAGTTCGATACTGCCATCCAGGTGTTCGATCAGCGCCGTGCAGGACTCCACCCAATCCCCGCAATTCATGTACTCCACTTCACCCATCGAGCGAATTTCGGCATGGTGAATGTGCCCGCAAATCACGCCATTGAAACCACGTTTGGTGCACTCATGAACGATGGCTTGTTCAAAATCGCTGATAAAGCTCACCGCGGTCTTAACCTTGTGCTTGAGGTAAGCCGACAGCGACCAGTAGCCGTAACCATAGCGACAGCGCCAGTAATTCAACCAACGGTTGAGGGTTAGGGTGAATTCATAGGCCGAGTCACCGAGAAAGGCCAGCCAGCGGTGATAACGAGTGATCACATCGAACTGATCGCCGTGAATCACCAACAGCCGGCGACCATCGGCGGTGATGTGTTCAGCCTCGTCGACCAGCTGGAGATTGCCGAGCATCAGGCTCGAATAGCGGCGCAGGAATTCGTCATGGTTGCCCGTTACGTAAATCACCTCGGTGCCACGCTTGCTCATGGTCAGCAGGCGGCGGATCACGTTGCTGTGTGCCTGCGGCCAGTACACACCGCGGCGCAACTTCCAACCGTCGATGATGTCGCCGACCAGGTAGATCTTGTCGGTTTGATAGCGCTTGAGAAACGCTGCCAGGTGTTCGGCTTGGCAGTCCCGAGTCCCCAGGTGAACATCGGAAATCCACAGGGTACGGACACGTTGCTTGCGGCTGGGCTTGGCGAGCTGAGCGCTGGTCATAGACGACCTCCGGCTGGGTTTGCTCGAGTCTGCGTAGCGCCGGTGAAGCAGCCATGACAAGCGCATGGCAGTTGAATGACAGACCGCTAGGCTGATCTGCGGGTAGACTTAGCGCCTGAAAAGGAGTCCAGCATGTCCTCGCCGCTGTCGTTGCGTCATTACAGCCATGAACTACTCAGCCACAGCCATGACTACGCGCAGCTGGTCTTTGGCCTGAGCGGCATACTGGAGTTCGAAGTTGCTGGGCGTGGCAGCCAAGTAAACCGACAGACGCTGGCCGTGGTGCCCAGCGATGCCCTGCACGCCTGCGGTAGCAAGCGCGGCAGCCATTGCCTGGTACTCGACGTACCTTGCGAGCGCTGGTTGCAACAACAACTGGGCAGCCACTTGGAGGCAACTCGCCGGTTGCTGGAAAAACCGGCGGCGGTCAGCCTCACCCCCGCGCAAAGCCAATTGGTCAATTGGCTGGCGGCCAGTGCGATCAATGATCCGGTGATTGCCCAGCAAGGCGCCGCACTGTTACTGGCCAGCCTGACCCACGCCGATACGCCGGTCCACGAAAGCAACGCCCTGCCACTGGCAGCGCTGGATGCGCATATTGATCAGCATGCTGCACACCCGCTGCAGGTGGCTGATCTGGCGCGCCTGGCAGGCCTGTCAGCGGCTCGCTTTCATGTACGCTTTCTCAGTGAAACTGGGCAGACACCCATGGATTATGTGCGCAGCCGCCGCCTGCAGCTGGCGCGTCAACTTTTGCAAAGCAGCACCCTGGCCATTGCTGAAGTCGCCGCTCGCGTTGGTTACAGCTCACAAAGCGCCTTTACTGCCGCCCTCACCCGCCAGTTCGGTCTGGCTGCACGCGCCTTACGTGTACAGCGCGACTAGTGCGACAAACGCCGCAAGTCCTGCGACAGACTTTTACCCGGCAGCCCCCTAGACTCCGCTGCTTAGACTGAGGAGCTGCGGCATGCAACAGATCGAGTGGGAAGAGTTTCAACGGGTAGAGCTGCGCGTCGGTACCGTGCTGTCTGCGGCGCTCAACGAAAAGGCCCTGAAGCCCGCCTATGTATTGCAGGTCGACCTCGGCGAGTTGGGCGTCAAACAATCCAGCGCCCAGCTAACGGCCCACTATCAATGCGCACAGTTGCTCGGCCGCCAAGTGCTCTGCGTGTGTAACTTTGCCGCCAAACGGATTGCCGGCGTGCGCTCCGAAGTGCTGGTGACAGGCGTGTATGACGCCGACAACAAAGTGGTGCTGGCCAGCTTCGACAAGCCTGTAGCAAACGGTGCACGCCTGGTATGAACCCACGTAACGCGCTGTGGGCCATCCATCTTGGCGCCCTGCTGTTCGGCCTCTCGGGCATTTTTGGCAAGCTGGCTAACACAACCCCGCAGATGATCTCTGCCGGTCGCGCGCTCTTCGCCGTGGTGGCGCTGCTGCTCTTTGCCAAGCTGTTCAGCAGTGTACGGCTGGTGCGCCTCAGCCTAAAACAGCTGAGCCAACTGGCCCTTGGCGGTGCGTTACTCGGCGGGCATTGGTGGAGCTTCTTTGAGGCGGTGCAGATTTCTGGTGTGGCCATCGCCACCCTGGGTTTCGCCAGCTTCCCGGCCTTCACCGTGCTGCTCGAAGGGCTGCTATTCCGTGAGCGTACGCAGCGAATTGAATACGCCATGGTGGCGCTGGTATGCCTAGGCTTGGTGCTGGTTACACCGCACTTCGATCTGGCCAGCCAGGCGACCACGGGGCTGCTCTGGGCAGTACTGTCGGGCTTGCTGTTCGCTCTGCTGTCGCTACTCAATCGCGCCAGCACTCGCGGCATCGACCCGGTGCAGGCGGCGTTGTACCAGAACCTGACAGTGCTACTGCTCTTTATGCCACTGGCCTGGCCAAGCCTACCCAGCGTTCACGCACAGGATTGGCTGTGGATGGCCCTGCTCGGGATCTTCTGTACCGGCCTGGCGCATAGCCTGTTCGTGGCCAGCCTAAGGGTGCTCAAGGCACGTACCACCGCCGTTATTTTCGCCCTCGAGCCGGTCTACGGAATTGCCTTCGCCTGGCTGCTTTTCAACGAACAACCCACCCTGCGCATGCTTGCCGGTGGCCTGCTGATTGTCAGTGCCATCTTCCTCTCAGCGCGCATGGCCAAGTGATCTCAAGCCAGACAGGCGGCGCTCAACGGTCGTTATGGCCCAGATCACGAGCGGGGTCGATCTGGTCACGCAGGCGCTGCTTGAGCACCTTGGCCTCAGGAAAGCCGCCATCGGCCTTGCGCTCCCAAATCTGCACACCATCACAGGTAATGCGAAATACGCCCCCAGTGCCAGGTTCCAGGCTGACCCGGGTCAGATCATCGCTAAAGCTCGACAACAGCTCTTGCGCCAACCAGGCTGCACGCAGCAGCCATTGGCATTGAGTGCAGTAGGTGATGACCACTTCAGCTTTGGCACTGGACATTGCAACGCTCACGGCAGGTGAAAAGCTGATCATAACGCTCACGCGTCTGGCTCGGCATAACAAAACGCCCACGTACCAAAGGCACGCGGGCGTTAGTCAGGCAGCGCGTTGAATCAGGCGATTTTGGCCAGCAACTGACGAGCTTCCTGCTTCTGCTGCTCATCACCCTCGTTGATCACTTCATTGAGGATTTGGCAGGCACTGTCCAAGCTGCCCTGTTCGATATGCGCTAACGCGGCATTCAGCTTTGAGACGTTATCGTGACTACCGTCTAGCTGATCGAGATCATCCAGAAAGGCTATGTTGAGTTCATCCCCGTCCCAACCATCGTGGGAAGTTTCCTCCACCAGCATCGACTCAGCAAACGGGCTGCGGGCATCGCGACTGCCCGACAGCCCGAAGATATCCGATCCCTTGGGCTTAGCCGCCGCACTGCTCTCGCCCTTATCGGCCACCTTATTGTGCACCGCAGGGGCAAAGGGGCTGACCAGATCCCAGTCGGCGTCCAAGGACATCTCGTCAAGGTTGAGCTGAACATCATTAGCGACCGGCTCAACGGACCCAGCCTCGACTTCATCGAGTTGCAGCACCATGTCCTCAATCTGGTTGGGCAACGGTGCATCTAACAACTCAGCGTGCCGTGCTTTCAGCTCATCGATGCGTACGGGATTAAAGCCCGACTCACGCACCCGTACTTCGTGGGCATCAAAGCCTTGGGCATCACCCAGCAACGCCAGTACTTCAAGCAGGCGGAAGCCAATGTCACTGCGTTGCGGCTGCGCGTCCCAGGCTTTTCGCAAGGTAGCGGCGGCCTCATTTAAGCGGCCATAAGCGATATACACATTGGCGCTTTGCAGGGCATCCTCGCCCGCTGCTGGCCATACCGGCCCGGCACGCGAAACGTCGCGTTCGGTTAAGGCAACCGCAACTGCAGGTTCTACCTTTGCAACGCTGTGCGTTTTGGGTGGGTTTGGTATGACCGCTGGCATGACCGACAGAGGCGCAGCCTCAATAGGCTTTCTACCGCGCCAGAACAAGCCAGCCACAGCCGCAATTAACAGCAGCAGCAAACCCGCGATGATCGCCAGCCAGTTGCTGCCTGACTCTGCCACCGGTGGATTTACCGCGACCGCTGCAGCTGCCGCGGCTACCTCGGCACTCGCGCGACCAGCAGCAAGCTCGGCCTGCAAGCCAGCAATTTGCTGATCACGGCTGTCCATCTGCTCCTGCAACTGCTGCACCTGCAAGCCCAGCTGGGCGAGACTCTGCTGCAACTGCAAGGTCTCAGCGGTCTGGTTGGCCAGTTCCTGCTCAACGCGGGCCTGCTCCTGTATCAGCACCTCAGCCGGCAGCTCGGCGCTGGCTGCTGGTGCAGCCTCGGCGTCATCAACAACTTGCAAAAACCCTTCTGCGACAGGCGGTTCGACCGCCGTCGCCGGCGCGCTGGCGATGCGATCGGGCAATAACAATTGCACGCCCGCACGCAGACGATTGATATCGCCATTGATAAAGGCCTGGGGATTGAGCGCATGAATGTCGTTTATCAATACTTGGGCGCTGTGCTCATTATCAGCAGTCAGTCGCGAAGCAATGCTCCACAAGCTGTCGCCACTGGCCACGCGGTAGCTGTTGCCTTGTTGCGCAGCCGGCAAAACTTTCGGCCGGGCGCGTTCGCTGACAGCAACTCGCGGTGCGGCTGGCACCAGAGAAGGATCGGGCAAACGGCTATAGGCAGCAGAGCTGGGCGGGTCGAGCAGCACGGTGTACTCGCGGTACAACTTGCCGCTGGGACGTGCCACCTCAACGATAAAGTTCAGATAGGGCTCACGTACCGCCTGAGTCGACACCACGCGAATCACGCTTTTACCGCCACGCAGCAACGGGGTAAAGCGCAGATTGTTGAAGAAATACAAACGCTCGACGCCAGAACGGCTAAACACATCAGCGGGCGCCAGGCGCACGCGCATGTCGGCATCATTCAGATCGCCCACATCAAACAATTCGATTTCAGCATCCAGCGGCTGACTGAGGGCCGAATGCAGGGTGATCTCGCCCAATCCAAGTGCTGGAACCAGACCTGAATAGAGGGCCGAACCGGATACCAAACCAATCAGAAACTGACGAACCTTTGCCATAAAAAACGCTCCCGGTGAATCCGTCTTCTGACCCTTCGCCGCTTCATATTGAAGACGTGCGCGTCCAGCGCTTACGAACGTACAGAAGTCGGCAAATGCTGCCCTGGGAAGTACATTCCGTGTTTAACCCGACTGGTGCATGGCGGTAATAACGAAGGACTAACTACTGAAAGCCAACAGTTTTTTGGCAAAAAGCCAGCACTGGCGCAAGCATAGGCTAACAGCTAAGAAAACGACAACTCCGTCACACTAACCTTTAGCGGTCAGCGCTTGCTTGATCTGACGCCACAGGCCGCCAGTACCGTGACCGCGAACACCGCCGCCACCAGCCAGAAGCTCTGTTTAAAGGCCAGCATCTCAGCAAATTGATCACCGCCTTCGACGCTGTGTCGCCACTCCAAAAAGAACGTCAGCAGATTCACCCCAAATGCGCCGCCCAGTTGCCGGACAAAGGTGATGGCTCCCGCCCCCTGAGCCAACTCCTCAGGGCTGAGGATATCCAGCGAGCCAGTACTCAACGCCGGCAGTAATATCCCCAGGCCGATGCGCCCGACGCTGGCCCAGAAGCACAGCACAAGAAACGATGCGCCCTGCTCGACCCAGGCTAAGCCTGCCGCTGACAACGCGAATATGAGTAAACCAGAACTCAGCAGCACAGCCGCTGACAGTCGATCGCTGAGCCAACCGCCGAGAAAAGACGCCATGCCCATTAGCAGCCCGGCTGGCAGCAGCAACATACCCGCACGCCCGGCGCTGAAACCTTCGACGGTTTGCAGATAGAGTGGGATCAGGTAGGTCGAACCATACAGCCCCAACCCCAGGGTCAATGCGACCCAGCTGGCACTGCGAAACCCCGCATGGCGCCACAGCGTCAGTGGCAACAGAGGCTGAGTAGCACGCCGGCTGCGCTGGATAAACACCATGCTAGCCACTAGCGCCAACGTACCCGGCAACCAGACCCTCGGCATCGTCCAGCTAAACCGCTGTGCTTCCGCGAGGAAACCCAACGCGGCGAATATCGCCACAGTCAGCCAGACAAAGGCCTGAATATCCAGGCGCGGCGTACTAAGCTGGCGTTCACTGGGCAACAACCATTGCCCGGCCAATATGGCCAGTAGGCACATTGGCAGCGGCATCCAGAAGATTGCTGCCCAGCCAAAATGATCGACCAAATAACCGCCGATTCCCGGCCCCAATGAAGGAGCCAGCATCACCCCCAGGCCATAGATGCCCAGCGCCATACCGCGACCGCCGTCGGCAAACACGCGAAAAATCAGCACCATCGCTAACGGCTGCACAATACCGGCGCATATTCCTTGCACGATACGCAGGCCTATCAGCTGCCAGGCGGCGTCAACCACCAGCGCCAACAGCGAGCTGATGATAAAGAGCAGCAAGCCGAACTGCGCTGTACGCCGCGCACCAAAACGCGCATGTGCCCAAGCCGCCAACAACAGACCAGCCGTCATGGCAGCGAGAAAACCGGTGGACAGCCACTGCGCCAGCGGCCGGCCGATGGCGAAGTCCGCCATGATCGCCGGCAAGGCAACGTTGATGCTGGTGGAGGCCAACACCATGGCCATGCTGCCTATCATCAACATCGTCAGCAGCCACTGCGGGTAACGCGGACCGAAACGTTGCTGCAGAGACTGCAGGTCATCACGCATCAGCGTTTTTCCAAGTTACTCAAGACCTGGGCGTGGACTTTCTGGCAACGACGTAACTCGTCCTCATCGATGCCCGCGAACACTTCCTGGCGCAGTTGCGCGGAGATGGCCTCAATCTGCTCAATCAGCGGCCGGGCTTGAGGGCTGAGGGCAATCTTCTTCGCCCGACGGTCTTCTGGCACGGCCTGGCGGCTGACCAACCCCTGAGCTTCCAGGCTGTCAAGCAAACGTGCCAGGGTTGGCCCTTCAACGCCAACGCTTTGCGCTAACTCGCGCTGGGTCGGCAATTCAGCAAAGCGCCCCAGGTGCAGCAGGACCAGCCAACGGGCCTGGGAAAGCCCCAAACTGACCAAGCGACGGTCCAGTTCAGCGCGCCAAGCGCGGGAGAGTTGGGCAACCTGCATGGCAAAACGGTGTTGATCGGTCAGTGACATGGCAAACGACTCTTAACTGTAAAAAACTAATTATTAGTCAGCTAACCATAACCCTCTTACCCAGGCAAGCCTGCGCAGGCTTTCACCACTTTGCATACTGGTCCTCAACAAAACCCCAGAGGTTGTTGATGCGCAATTCGGGTCGACCTATCGGGCGCAGCACACCGCTGAACTGACCGAAGATTTGCTTGAAGTTGCTCGCCAGCAACCCCACGTTCAGCCGCTCTTTGTGCAAACCCCGACCCTCAAAGCGCAACGCCACCTGACCGTCATGGGAGTTGATCAACCAAGGCTGCAGCGGCTGATCGCGATCAAAGGCAAACCTTACCGTATCGACTTTGAGCAATTCACCATCGAGCCAGAAGCAATTCTCGGTAAAGCTGGTTTCATTAACTCCGCAGGACAGGTTAAGGCCCACCCGTTGCTCACCCGCCTGGCCGGATAAACAGGCCCAATTCCAGTGGGTTTCCGGGCGCATATAACCGGCGGACCAGTCGTGGTGGGCGAATGCATCAATCTGCGTCAGATCGAAATCGCCCAGCGCGCTGCGCACGTGTCCCCTGCAGCGCACCCCTGCGACCTTTTGCGCATAGACCCAGCCATTGACGCCCGCCGGCGTATTGATACACAGCGGCTGAAACGCTGGCTGCGCTTCGGAAAAGCAGACGTCGATACGCGTGCCGTCATCCAACTCGACCAGCAAGCGCTTTTCCTTCGGCACCGCGCTATTTTCTAGGCGCAGCAGATTGCCGCCGCTGCGCAACTCGCAAACTCCCTGATCAGGGGTCTGCGAGAACTGACTACCGAAGCCCAGTGGCAGCTTGAACTGCCGCTCGATCATCCGTCCGCTGGCAGGGTGAAATAGGTAAACAAAACCCACCCCCAGCAGGCTGAGATTGGCTAGGGCACAACCGCCAATCAGCTCATCACTGATAAGACCGAAATACTGGAATTGATGGAAACGCCGCCATTTGGCCAGAGCGCCGAGCTTGCGCCCCATGGGCGAGCGGAAATCGAAATCACGGTAATTGATCAGCCCCGGCGCGACGGGAAAAATACCGTAGTGCGGCTGGCCGTTGGCCTGAATCAGTCGGTCCATAGGGCAGAGTTCACTCAAGAAAATGCTTGAGAATGCTAGCACTGAGGCAGGCGCCCGGGCATTCACGCCGCGCGCCAAGCGCAGCGGCAAAATCGGCCACAGCCAATGCGCTCACCCTAACGCAGCCAAAAACCTCACTCAGCCACACTATTTGATATGGCTGCGCAGCTGATCCGAATCGGCTTTCAGGCTTCGAATTCCGCCTGCAAGGCCGCACGCACGCAATGCAGGATGCCAAGTTCAACACGCCCAGCAAACTGCTCGCTGATGGCGGCTACTGGCGGCAGCTCACCCTCGCCATCGAGAAAGGCATCCTGAATCTCGCTGAGCAAGGCCTCAGGTACATCCAGCGCCTGCTCCAGCGACAACTGCTGACGGCCAATAGCCTCGGCTAACAGGCCGTAGACATTCTTTTCACTGCAGCTAAGCTGGCTGGCGATCTGCGCCGGAGTCATGCCAGCACGCGCCAGGCTGACCAATTCATGGCGCAGGTCAACCACCGCACGCGGCGCGTCATCACCAGCACCGAGCACGGCCAGAAAGGCCTCGCCATAACGCTCCAGCTTGCGCGCACCAACGCCACTGACCCGGGCCATCTCGGCCAGAGTACTGGGCTGGCCACGCAGCATTTCCAGCAAGGTGGCATCCGGGAAGATCACATAAGGTGGCACGCCATGCTCTTCCGCCAGTTTACGCCGCAAGGCACGCAGTGCTTCCCACTGACCGCGCTCCTCGCCACGCACCAATTGACTGGCGGCACTGCTGGACGCCTTGGCGCTTTGTTGCGGTTTCAGATCACGGCGCAGCTGCAAACTAACCTCGCCTTTGAGCAAGGGCCGGCAACTGTCAGAAAGACGCAGGCCGCCGAAACCCTCGAGGTCGACATCTGCCAACCCGCGCGCTACCAGTTGGCGGAACAGTGAACGCCATTCACCTTCGGCAAACGCTTTGCCAATGCCGAAAACCGCCAAATGCTGATGGCCGACCGTACGAATTTTATCGTTATCACGGCCGAGCAACACATCCACCAAATGCCCGACGCCATAACGCTGCCCAGTGCGGTAGATCGCCGACAGCGCCTGGCGCGCCGGCTCGGTGGCGTCCCAGGTCTGTACGCCATCGATGCAGTTGTCGCAGTGCCCGCAAGGTTGCGGCATGTCTTCATCGAAGTAGGCCAGCAACGATTGGCGGCGGCAGCGGGTTTCCTCGCACAGCGCCAGCATGGCGTCGAGCTTGTGTTGTTCGACGCGCTTATGCCGCTCGTCCCCCTCAGAGTTGTTGAGCATCTGCTTGAGGAAAATCACATCTTGCAGACCGTAGGCCATCCAGGCATCCGCCGGTAAACCGTCACGGCCCGCGCGCCCCGTCTCTTGGTAATAGGCTTCCAGGGATTTCGGCAGATCAAGGTGGGCGACGAAACGCACGTTGGGTTTGTCGATGCCCATGCCGAAGGCGATGGTCGCCACCATGATCAGACCTTCCTCATTGAGAAAGCGCTTCTGGTGATAGGCGCGCAGTTCGTTAGCCAAGCCGGCGTGATAGGGCAACGCTGGGAAGCCCTGCTCAGAAAGGAAAGAAGCCACCTCCTCGACCTTCTTGCGCGACAGGCAATAGACGATGCCAGCATCACCCTTACGCGCCGCCAGGAAGTTCAGCAACTGCTTGCGCGGCTGCTCCTTGGGCACGATGCGGTAGAAGATATTCGGCCGGTCGAAGCTCGACAGAAAACGCTCGGCATTCTGCAGGTGCAGACGCTGGACGATTTCCTCGCGGGTGCGCATATCTGCCGTCGCAGTCAGAGCAATGCGCGGCACGTTGGGGAACAACTCGGCCAGTTGGCCCAGCTGCAAGTATTCCGGGCGGAAGTCATGCCCCCACTGCGACACGCAATGCGCCTCGTCGATGGCAAACAAGGCAATTTCAAGGCTTTGCAGAAAATTCAGCATGCGCGGCTGCACCAGCCGCTCGGGGGCGAGATAAAGCATCTTGATCTCGCCGCGTTTGATCCGTTCGGCAATCTCACGCTGCTCATCATTACTGAGCGTGGAGTTCAGCGCTGCAGCGGCCACGCCCAGCTCGTCGAGAGTCGCGACTTGGTCGTCCATCAGCGCAATCAGCGGCGACACCACCACCGCCAAGCCCTCACGCAGCAGGGCTGGGACTTGAAAGCACAGCGACTTACCACCGCCGGTGGGCATCAACACCAAGGCGTCGCCACCACTGGCCACACGCTCGATAATCGCACCCTGACGACCGCGGAAGCTGTCGTAACCGAATACGTCTTTGAGGATGCGTTGCGCGTGCTCGAGCATGAAGGGTCTCCAAAACAAGCCGCGCATTATACGCAGGTGCTGGATGGGCACGCGCAGCAGTAGCCGAGTTTGCACCGATTTTCACTGACCGTTAGCCTGCACCTATGGCCGCTAGGGTCGCTCTAGACTAGAATCCAGCCTCGTTTACTCTTTCAAGGTAGCCCCCGATGTCCTTCGCCGAGCAACTCTCCCGCCTGCAAGCCTTCCTCGATGCTGATGAGCTGCATGATGAGGCCCTGGACTACATCGCCGCCCACGGCTACCTGACCGCCCTGTCGATTTGCCCGGAAAAAGTGCCTGAGCGCGAGTGGATTGACGCGCTGTTCTCCGAGCCGCCGCATTACCGCAGTGATGCCGAGCGCGAAGAGATCGAAGCCACCCTGATTCAGCTGCAAAGTCATATCGCCCGCCAACTGGCCAGCGATGATGAGCCGGAAGTACCTTGTGAGTTGGACCTCGGCGATGAGCCGGACGACTCCGACTTGCGCGGCTGGTGCATTGGCTTTATGGAAGGGGTGTTCCTGCGTGAAGCGGTGTGGTTCGACGACGCCGAAGATGAAGTCAGCGAACTGCTGCTGCCAATCATGGTGGGGTCGGGTTTGTTCGATGAACAGCCCGAATTTGTCGAAATCGCCAGTGATCGCGACCTGGTTGACAGCATGGTCGAGCAGATCCCCGAGCTACTGACTGCCCTCTTCCTGCTGTGCAATGCCCCCGAAGAAAAGCCGGCCCTGCTGAAGCCTCGCCAACACTAAGCACGCGCCATGGCGCGGGACATTCAGCTTCAGCGCAACCCGGCCATCCGCTACGCTTTGCTGGCCATCGGCTGGCTGAGCGTGGCGTTAGGCGTGATCGGTATATTTCTCCCCGTTCTGCCCACCACGCCTTTTCTGCTGCTAGCTGCGGCCTGTTTTATGCGCAGCTCAAAACGCTTTTACCTGTGGCTGGTCAACCACCGTCAACTCGGCCCGTGGATTGTCGATTACCTCGAAGGCCAAGGCATCCCGCTCAAGGGCAAGGTCTACGCCATCAGCCTGATGTGGTTGAGCATCGGTGTGTCGTGCTACGTGGTACCGCTGTTCTGGGCCAGGGCCTTTATGCTCACCAGCGCAGTGTTGGTCAGCCTGTACATCATCAGGCAGAAAACCCTGACCAAGCGCTAGCAGGCGGCTAAACCCGGCGACATTGCGCATATTCAGCGCGGCAAACATCAGCAGCAACACCTAAACTCCCCCCAATTTCCGGCCAAGGCGTGGCACATGCCCCACCGTCAGCTTACTTATGGATGGTTCAAGCGCCTCAAGCGAGCGTTACTGAGCGGCTGCATCCTGCTGATCGGCGTGGCGAGCGCCCTGGCCAACTGGGACTTCGACGTGATCCTGCAAAAGGCCGAAAGCCGCTACGGTACTCTCGGCTCGGCCAAACCACGCATCCTGGCCTGGGAGGCGCAAATCAAGACCAGCAGCACCAGCAATGAGATGGACAAGCTCACCGAGGTTAATCGCTTCTTTAATCGGCAGATTCGTTTTACCGACGACATAAAAGTCTGGAAACAGAACGACTACTGGGCCACCCCGATGGAGATGCTGGTCAAGGGTGAGGGCGACTGCGAAGACTATTCCATCGCCAAGTATTTCACGTTGCGCCGTCTCGGCATCCCCAGCGAAAAACTGCGTATCACCTACGTCAAAGCACTCAACTACAACCAAGCGCACATGGTGCTGACGTACTACGCCAGCCCCGGTGCCGAGCCGCTGGTAATGGACAACTTAATCAACCAGATAAAGCCCGCTTCGCAGCGTAAAGACCTACTACCGGTCTATGCATTCAATGCCGAGGGGCTCTATCTCCCAGGCTCCAACAGCAAGAAGAGCGATTCCAAAAGACTCTCGCGCTGGCAGGACCTGTTGAAAAAAATGCGCACGGAGGGCTTCGCCATCGGCGAAGGCTAGGAGGAACCTATGTCTCTACTCAAACAACTATTTCTCGCCATCTGCCTATTTTTGGTGGTGGCCTTTACCGGCAGTTTTATCGTCGGTGTAGAAAGCTCGCGCGAGCAATCACTCAGCCAGCTGCGCTCACACGCCCAGGACGCGGCGACCGCGTTAGGGCTGTCGATGACGCCGCACGCGGACGATCCGGCAATGATCGAACTGATGGTCAGCTCGATTTTCGACAGCGGCTACTTCAATAGCATCCGCGTGGTGCGCATTCCGGGTGACGATGTGATTGTTGAACGCCGCAGCAGCGACTCCACCGCTGAGAGCGTGCCGGCCTGGTTCAGCCAACTGGTCGATCTGCAGCCCCAGGGCGGCGATGCCTTGATCATGCGTGGCTGGGAACAAGCCGCTCGGGTTGAGGTGCTCAGCAATCCACAATTCGCCCTGGCTAAACTCTGGGACAGCGCCATCGGCAGCCTAATCTGGCTGCTGATTTGCGGCCTAGTCAGCGCCGTACTCGGCGGCTGGCTGTTGCGCACGCAATTACGCCCGCTGGATAACATGGTGCAGCAGGCCCAAGCCATTACTCGCCGTGAGTTCCTCACCCTGCCCACCGTGCCGCGTACGCCGGAACTCAAGCGCGTGGTCACCGCCATGAACCAGATGGTGGAAAAGCTAAAAACCCTGTTTGCCGAAGAAGCCGCACGCAGTGAGAAACTGCGCGAGCAAGCTTACCAAGACAGCATCACCGGCCTGGCCAACCGCCGTCTGTTTGATATCCGCCTGGCCCATCAACTGGCGCTCCACGAACAAAATGCCGAAGGCTATCTGTTCCTGTTGCGGGTCAACGACCTGGCTGGACTCAACCAGCGCTTAGGCGGGCAAAAGACTGACGCACTGATTGCCGCCATCGGCGAGCTGCTCAAGCGCCTGCTTAACCAGAACAACCGCTCAGAGTGGTTGGCCTCACGTAGCCGAGGTGGCGAGTTCAGCCTGCTGGTCCCGGGGATTGGCAGTGAAGAAGCTGAGCTACTGGCCGGCGAACTTTACAATGGCCTGGAAAGCCTGCGTCAGACTGGTGCCAGTGACTGCACACCAGTGGCGCATATAGGCATTGGCGCATTTCGCCCCGGCGAAGCGCCCAACCAAGTCATCAGTCGGGCCGACCAAGCCCTGGCGCAAACGCAAAATGACCCGAGCCGCCACTGGATGCGCCTGGATGATTACCAGGCCCACGCGGCCCAAGGTCTGCATGACTGGCGCACCTGGATCGACAATGCGCTGAACCAGCGCAAGCTGCAGCTGTATTTTCAACCGGTCATGCTGTGCGCTGACCGCAATCAATTGCTGCATCACAAGGTGCTGGCGCGCCTGCTAGACCCGCAGGGTGAAGCGATTGCCGCCGGGCGTTTTCTGCCCTGGATTGAACGCCTCGGCTGGACCGCACGCTTTGACCTGGCCATGCTCGAACACAGCCTCGCCCACCTTAGCCAGCATGCCGCACCACTGGCGCTGAGCCTGTCAGCAGCCACCCTGCACGACAGCGCCACACTCAAACGCATCGTTGAAATCCTCAAGCAGCATCCGCAACAAGCAAGTCTGCTGACCTTTGAAGTGGACGAACGCCACCTGCCACCGGCAGCTGAGTTGGAAGCCCTCAGCCAGGCTATTCGCGACAGTGGTTTCAGCTTGGGTCTGCAGCATTTCGGTGGACGCTTCAGCCTGATCGGTAACCTCACTCACCTGGGCCTGGCCTACCTGAAACTGGATGGCACCTACATCCGTGCCATCGACCAAGAAAGCGACAAGCGCATGTTTATCGAAGCGGTATTCCGCGCCACAAACAGCATCGACCTGCCGTTGATTGCCGAGATGGTGGAAACCGAAGGCGAGCTTGCAGTGCTCAAGGAGCTGGGGCTTTACGGCGCCATGGGCCGCCTACTTGGCGCACCGATGCCGTGGAAGGATTAATCAGAGTCGTAGCCCGGATGTAATCCGGGCTACGTGAGCACTCGTGATCAGGCGTAGGGTAGATGACGCTTTACCCATCCACAAACAGCGACCTTAGGGTGGATGAAAAGAGCGTCATCCACCCTACAACTTCTGCATTTCAGCCTGTGGCTGAATGCAATCTGGGCTATAGCCTTTAGCCGGACTATTCATCCGTATCAGGTTTCAGCTGACTCAACTGGCAAACAGATAGCCTTCCACATCCATGCCGGCATCGCGCATCTGCGCCAGCTTGTAGCGCAGCGTCCGTGGGCTGATGCCCAGGCGCTCAGCCGCTTCTTTGCGCCGGCCACGCTCGGCACGCAGGGTATCGATGATCATCTGAAATTCATGGCGACGCAGGTCATCACCCAAGGCACCGGAATCTGCCGCTGGCGCCTCGAACGATACCGGCGTGTGCTCACTTGGCACTGCAAACAACGGCGGCGCACTCGGTACTGGCGCAGAACCGATTGGAGCCTGCAAGCAGAGATCCTGCGGCTGAATCAAGCCACCTTGTTGCAGGATCAACGCGCGCTGAATGGCGTTATCCAGTTCACGCACGTTACCCGGCCAGCTGTAGCGGGTCAGGCTCATCTGCGCTTGAGGGGAAAGACGAATCGGCGCGTGATTCATTTTCTTCACATACTTGGCCAACAAGCGTTCGGCCAGCGGTACGATATCCGCCGGGCGCTCACGCAGCGGCTGCCAGGCCAGTGGGAACACCGACAAGCGATAGTAGAGGTCCTCTCGGAAGCGCCCCGCCGCCACTTCTGCAGCCAGGTCACGGTTACTGGTGGCCAGCACACGGATATCGAGAATAATCGGTTTACGCGCGCCCACTCTTTCTACCTCGCGTTCCTGCAGCACGCGCAACAACTTGGCCTGCAAGCCCAGCGGCATTTCCGAGATTTCATCGAGCAGAATGGTACCGCCCTCGGCCAGCTCGAACTTACCCGGTGCACTGGCAATCGCCCCGGTAAACGCGCCCTTCTCATGGCCGAACAACGTGGCTTCGAGCATGTTGTCCGGGATCGCCGCACAGTTGATGGCGATAAAGGGTTTGCTGGCGCGTGGCGACTGCTGATGAATAAAGCGCGCCAGCACCTCTTTACCTGTACCTGACTCACCGGTGATCAACACCGTGGAGTCGCTCTGCGCCACGCGCGTGGCCAAGGCCAGCAGCTGCACGCTGGCCGGCTCTACAGCGACCGGGCCATCCTGCTCGCTGGCCGTGACTCGCCCCAAAGCATGTCGATCGACCAGGCTCAGCAAAGCCTTGGGCTCAAACGGCTTGACCAGATAATCCGCTGCGCCTTGACGCATGGCATCCACCGCACGCTCAACCGCGCCGAACGCGGTCATCAGCAGCACCGGCAATTGCGGCTGACGTTGACGAATCTGCGCCAGCAACTGGTGGCCATCCATGCCGGGCATATTGACGTCACTCACCACCAAACCAAAGGACTCTTCGGTAATAGCCAGCAGCGCTGTTTCGGCGCAATCAACCGCGCGGTAATCATGTCCGCCCAGCGCCAGAGTATCGGCCAATGCCTCGCGCAATGAGCGGTCATCTTCGACCAACAGAATTTTGCTCGCCATGGGAAATTACTCCTGAATCAAAGGGTGTGCAGCACCGAGTAGCGGCAAGGTAATAATGGCGCAGGTACCACGCCCCGGCCGCGAACGCAGCTGCACGTCGCCCTGATGGGCCCGCGCAACGGCCTTAACCACGGCCAGGCCAAGCCCAGTACCGGTGGTTTTGGTGGTGAAGAAGGGTTCGCCAAGCCGGGCCAGCGTCGCGCTGTCGATGCCTGGGCCGTTGTCGCTGACGCACAAGCGCAGGTTTTCGCCGCGCTGATACAGGTGAACTTTCAATTGTGCTTCACGGCCGCCCGCCTGAATCGCGTTCTCGATCAGGTTGAGCACCGTGCCAACTAAGGTGTCGCGGTTGCACATCAGCTCGCCGGTACGGCTGTCGCACTGCCAGCGCACTTGCATACCCAACACATGGGGTTCGGCGGAGCGCCGCAGCGCATCGAACAATGCCGTGGGTGCCAAGCGATCGGGTAACGGCAAGTCGCCGCGAGCGAAGACCAGCATATCGCGGACCTGATGCTCCAGCTCGTGCAAACGCTCTTTCAAACGACCAGCAAAACGCTGCTGCTGTTCAGCCGGTAGCACCTGTTCGGTGAGATGGCTGGCGTAGAGCAAGGCAGCGGAGAGCGGCGTACGAATTTGATGCGCCAGCGATGCGACCATACGCCCCAAGGCAGACAAGCGCTCGTGGCGGGACAGTTGATCCTGCAAGCGCCGGGTTTCTGTCAGGTCGGTGAGCAACACCAGCTGGCCCGGCTCGGCATGTAATGAGCGCGTGGCAATTGACAAGCGCCGGCCGTCTTTAAGGGAAATTTCATGGCCATCGTCTTCACGCGGGGCAAAGTTGCGGGCGATGACTTCGCGCCACAACATACCGACCAACGGCCGACCCAACAGGTTGCGCGCCACCGGGTTGGCTTCACGCACCACGCCCTGACCATCGATCACAATCACGCCACCAGGCAGCAAGTCCAACAGGCTCTGCAAGCGGTTAGCCAGGCGCTCTTTCTCGGCCAACTCCTGCATGCGCTGAGCACTGACCAACGCCAGCTGACCTTTAAGCTCGGTTACCCGCGCTTCCAGCATGCTGTAGGAGGCATTGAGCTGGGTCGACATCTGGTTGAACAAGGCAAAGGTCTGTTCGAGCCCAGCACGGCTGGTCTGCTCTACTGGAGCGGCAGGCTGGTCGGAATCTTGGGGACGTTGCAGGTTGGTATTCATGGTTCTCTCTCGCGCAGCGAGCCGTCATAAGACAGTCAGTTGCAAGAGAGTTAGCAATACCCGTGCCGTAAAAAATATTCTTTAAAATCAATACTCTAAAAAACAAAACCGAAGGTTGCGTCAAACCTTCGGCTTTATTGGTTGAGCAAACGCCAAGTCACTGACGAACGCGGACAGAAGCCCTCAGTCGTCCAACCCCTCGTCATCACGCCGGCTCATGCCGTATTTACGCATCTTCTCGACCAGGGTGGTGCGGCGAATACGCAGACGCTCGGCCGCACGCGCCACCACACCATTGGCATCATCAAGGGCTTGCTGAATCAGGCCCTGTTCGAGAGTGCCTAAATAGTCCTTAAGGTCCAGACCTTCTGGCGGCAGCATGGCCGCCGAACTCACACCCGGCAAGCCTGAGATCAGCGTGGCGCGTTCATCTATGTCATCGCGCAGGCTGGCAACCATGTGTTCGTCTTCATCATCGACATGACGAAACTTCTTCGGCAACTCACCCACGCCTATCACGCCGTAGGGATGCATGATCGCCATGCGCTCGACCAGGTTGGCCAGCTCGCGCACGTTACCCGCCCAGTCATGCTGACACAGCGACATGATGGCCGCCGAGTTAAACCGAATGGAGCCGCGCTTCTCGAACTCCATGCGTGAAATCAACTCATTCATCAGCAAGGGAATGTCCTCGATGCGCTCACGCAACGGGGCCATCTCGATCGGGAACACGTTGAGGCGGTAATACAGATCCTCACGGAAGCTACCTGCCTCGATCATCTGCTCAAGGTTCTTGTGCGTAGCGGCAATGATCCGTACATCGGCATTCTGGGTTTTATTGCTGCCCACTCGCTCAAAGGTACGCTCCTGCAATACGCGCAGCAGCTTCACCTGCATGGGCAGCGGCATGTCGCCGATTTCATCGAGAAACAGCGTACCGCCACTGGCCAGCTCGAAACGCCCAGCACGGGTAGTGATCGCGCCGGTAAACGCGCCTTTCTCGTGACCGAACAACTCGCTCTCCAGCAACTCGGCAGGAATCGCCCCGCAGTTGACTGGCACAAAAGGGCCTTCACGACGCTTGGAGTGGTAATGCAGGTTGCGCGCGACCACTTCCTTACCAGTGCCCGACTCACCCAAAATCAGCACGCTGGCCTCGGTGTCGGCCACCTGCTGCATCATCTGCCGCACATGCTGAATAGCCCGGCTGGTACCGACCAGGCTACGGAACAAATTGGTCTCGCGCTGCCGGCCACGCTCACGAGCCTGGTCGTACATCTCACGGTAAACCTGGGCGCGGTGCAACGAGTCGAGCAGCTTGTTGTAGCTAAGCGGCATCTCCAGGCAGGCCAACACACTGCGACGCTGCTCTTCCGGCCAATCGCTGGCAACCTGCTCATCAAGCAAAAGCGCTGGCAGAAACTCATCCCACTCGGCCAACTGCTTAAGCATGCCCAACACACCGCACTTAGCAGTGACGTCACCCAGCAACACGCTGAGCACCTCACGGCTCGACTCTAGGCTTGCGACAACCTGCTGCCAGCTCTGGCTGTCACAGGTCAGGTGGTCTTCACCGAGAAAGTTGAGGATCACCGCCAAGTCACGGCGGCGCTCACTGTTATCGTCAATCAGGAGGATTTTGGTTTCACGCCACATAATTTATTTTCTGATCCTGGAGTGAAAAACGCGCCCGCCGCCCACTACAACTCGCCCCAGCGCCGGCAATTGGACAGCAGTAAAGTCAATTTCTTGTTAGATGTCAATTTTATGGCGTGCTTATTTCTGCTTAACAAGCAAGTCCAGTCGATATGTGAAAAAGAGGGGGATGAAACGGGGGAAACATCATTAACGAGCAGAAGGTCGGTGCGAGCGAACATCGACCTGGCGCAGCCATCAACCAAACAACTGATAGACCTTGGCACCTTGTTGCGATTGGTTCAGTTGAACCAGTTCATGGGCCAAACGCTGTTGCTCGGCCTGGCACACGCTGACCAGCTCACGATAAAGCTCCAGCAACTCCTGCATACGGGCACGCAGGGTATCTTCGTCACTGGCAGACTCAACCATGGCTTCATCTACAGCCTGACGGCACTGTAAATCCAGCTCTCCAATAGCGGCCCAGTCTTGATTAGCTAAGGCGCTGCGTAGCGCACTACCGGTTTTTTCTAGACGCTGGACTGTCGAAGTCATGGGTACGTTCCTTTAAGCATCAAACCGGATCAGTGACCGATAGCATCCCAACCGGATTTGACTTCACGCAACAGGTTGGACACTTCATCCAAAGCGGCAATGTCATTACCACGGTTGGCTTCCAGCAAACGACTAATCATGTACTCGTAGAGGCTGTCGAGGTTTTGCGAAAGCTCACCACCCACCTCATGATCCAAAGGCTCGCGCAGGCCGCCAATAATCGAAATAGACTTACCGATTAGCTCACCCTTTTCGGCAAATCTCTCACGCTGAATAGCACCACGAGCTTGAGCAGTGCGCTCAAGAGCGCCTTCCATCAGCATCTGGATCAAGCGATGCGGGCTGGCCTCGAATACTTCACTGTGCACGCTTACACGTTGGTACTGCTTCATGGCGGTCATGGCATTCATGGGGGGCTCTCCTCGTTAATCGCTACTATTCTATGTATCGGCAACGAAGGGCTGGACTTTATAGGTAGATTTAAGTTCTGGTGAAAAAACGTTATTTATTATTGCTGACAACACCGGGCATGTTCTCAAACAAAGACGTCAAGCTATCGCTGGTCGTCTTTAACTGACCAACCAGCGCATCCATGGCGTTGTATTGTTTATACAAGCGATCAGTCAGTGAAGTCATTCGCGTTGCCAGCTCAGTTTTCTGTTTGTCGACCTTGCTCAAGGTGGCCTGCAACGAATCTGTGCGCTGTTCAAGGATGCCGCCGCTATCGGTGTAGCCCGCAAGCTTGCTCGATAGTCGCGCAGCCAAGCCTGTGTCACCGGTGAAATACCCAGCGATACCATCAAAGTCAGCACTGATGGCCTTACCCAGAATGGTCGAGTCAACCTTCAAGGTACCGTCTTTCTGAGTGGTCACGCCGAGATCAGCCAGAACGCGAAATGCGCCATCACCCTGCACAGTCGTGAGTTCACTGCGCACCATATTGACCAAGGAGCGCACCGAGCTATCGCCCAGCAATGCACCCGTCACAGGGGCTGAGGTGTCATTAACCACAGTCACCTTAGTGGCCGAGTTAATAAAACCAATCATGGTGTTGTAAGCATCGGCAAATTTTTGCACGTTGGCCTTAACGCCAGCCTGATCCTGGGCAATCGTCAGCGTGCTGGTGCCCAGGGTTTTTAGGTCCAGGCTCACGCCATCAATCACTTTGTCGATGGTGTTGGTATCACGGGTTATGCTCAGACCATCGACAGTAATCTTAGAACTTTGCGCGGCCGTAATGACCTTGCCAGACGCATTAAACGTTTGCATGTCGGCGATATAGTTAGCGTCGCTGGTACCGTCTGGATAGGCCGTCGCATCAGGGGCGACAGGGTTGCCAGAAAAAGCCAGCGTATTCAGCGCAGTTTGACCCGCCTCGGCGGCGCCACCGACAACGCTGACAGTGATGTCATTACCGTCGCCCGATTTGCTACCACTGAGCACCAGTCGAGAGCCCTGATCATCGGTGACAATGCTGGCACTGACACCTCCAGCTGCCTTATTGATCGCATCACGCAGCCCAGCCAGGGTGTTGTTGCTGGCGTCGACCACCACATCCAGCACATTGGTAGCACCGACTTTGATCGACAAGGTACCGCTCGACAGCGTTATGCCCTCCACACTTGGCACCGCCGCCAACGCCACTTTGCTGCTGCTGGCAAGCTGGGTTACTTCTAACTTATAGCTACCGGCAGGTGCGCTTTGGCTCGCTGTAGCCGCCAGTACCTTGTTGTCGCTGGAGGATGCCGTGCGGGCCAGAAACTGCGATGGACTGTTAAGTGCCGCCAGGGCTGTTTGAAAGCCGCTGATGGCTCCTTTGAGCTGACCCAAACTAGTCAGCTGCGTGGTGGTCTTGCTTTCCAGCTTACCCAACTGGCTTTGCTTGGGGGCTTGCTCGGCGTTGACCATGGCCTTGACGATACTGTCGATATCTATGCCCGAACCGATACCTGTAATGCCTGCCATGTCAAACCCCCGTCAAAAAATTGTCTGCAGTGGATGATTTACCCGCCTACAGACGAAACAACCAAGAAACATGCCATCAGGCACGTGCTTCAAACATCAAGCTGCGCAGCGATTCAAGCTGTTCCGAAAGGCGCAGGGCCTCCTCGGATGGCAGTTGACGAATCACCTCACCGGAGTCGCGGTCCGTCACCTTAACGACCACCTCACCGCTGCTGTCATCCACACTAAAATCTAGGCTGCGTTGCACGTTCTGCACAAACGAAGAAATGCTCGCCACGGCAGAGTCTAGACTCTCCCGCGCAAGCGTTTGGTCTTCTGGCTGTTTAGCCGCAAGGGCTTCAACAGTTTCAAGTGCAGTGGCTTCGATACTTTTACTGCTACCTAGAGGTTCACGCACGCTGGCCGCTGACTGCGGTATCGTTGCAAGTTTAGCAAAATCCATACTCTAACCTCCCATGGAGGAAAGGGAGGACAGGTCACCCCGCCCTCCCTGCGTTATTGCAACCCCAGCTTACTGCAGCAGGGAAAGGACAGCCTGCGGCAACTGCTTGGCCTGGGCCAAAATCGCGGTGCCGGCCTGCTGCAGCACCTGATTTTTCGACAAGTTAGCGGTTTCTGCAGCATAGTCGGTGTCTTTGATCCGGCTGCGGGCAGCCGAGGCGTTCTCCGAAATATTCTGCAGGTTATTGATGGTGTTATCGAAGCGGTTCTGCACCGCACCGAGGTCGGCACGCTGGGAGTCGATTGCAGCCAGAGCGTTATCAATAACAGACAATGCCTGTTGCGCACCATCAGCAGTTGAGATGTCCACCTTACCGATGTCTGCCAATTCCGATTTACCCGCAGAGAAAAGCTCGGTGGTCGTACCCGTTATCGCATAAGAAGTCGGCGAGTTCACTTGCACGTAACCAACCGCAGTGCCTCCGAGAACAGCTAGATCCGAAGCGTTAGCCGCATACGTACCGCCAGAGTTTTGCACATTAACAGTAAGTGCACCGGCCGCATCAACAGCAGTAGTTCCGTCTTGTTTGAATACAGCACCAAACTCGATATTTTCACCGGTAGACGAGGTGACTGTTAGGATATTGTCTTTGTCGAGATTAGCTGTTAGACCAAGTTTGGCGGCGTTTGAGTTGATCTGGCTGGCGAGATCTTCGGTCGAGGTAACACCCACGAACGCAACTGTCTCGCTACCCACTGTGAGGTTGAAGTTAAGGGCCTGTGCACCAGCAGCAGTAAGGTCCACTCCAATCTTGGCAACTGTACGCGCACTCGCAGACAGACCTGGAATCGCGCCTTCAAACTTAGCCGCAACACTCTTAGCTGAGTCAGTGGTTACGATGGAAACCGCTTTTGTTTCACCACCGCCTACGACAGTCAGCGATTGTGCTGTGAAGACAGCAGGACCTAAAGCTGCCGCACCAGCAGTAGGAGCAACGATTGGACCACTTGCAGTAACGGAATTACCAGCAGTGGCCGCAACAGCCGGTGTCCCGACCGCAGCTGAAAGGGAAGCAGTCCTCGTAGTGCCACCAGCACTATTCAGCTGGAAAGAGCCCACTTTATTTGCCGCAGCACTTTTCAGGCTAACGTCGATAGTCTCATACGCATTCGAACCCACTTGGAAGCTGGAAGTACCGAACGAACCATCAAGCAACTTACGACCACCGAAGGTGGTGGTGTCAGCAATACGCGTCAGCTCACTTTGCAGCGCAGACACTTCTTTCTGTAGAGATGAGCGATCAGCGTCGCTGTTAGAGCCGTTAGCTGACTGGATGGATAGGTCACGCATCCGTTGCAGCAGGTTAGTAGATTGCTGCAGAGCACCTTCAGCGGTTTGCGACAGGGAGATACCATCGTTGGCGTTACGTACCGCCACATTCAAACCGCTGATCTGACTGGTCAGGCGGTTAGAAATTTGCAAGCCTGCTGCGTCGTCCTTGGCACTGTTAATACGCGAACCAGTGGACAGACGCTCCAGCGATGTATTGAGCGCATTGGACGAACTGGTCAAGTTGCGCTGAGTGTTGAGCGATGCAATGTTGGTATTTACTGTAAGAGCCATGATGCTGTCCTCCGGGGACGAGTAATTGCCTGAGCCTGCGAGCTTGGGCCGGCATGCCCAGGCACCCATAAAGTTCGCATTCGAAATATTTATCGCCCCAAAAGCACAAAGCTTTAGGGGCTTGCATGAAAAAAAAATTTGGCCCCGGGCTAGAGCTTGCGAACGCACCATTCCTCCTGCATCGTGGTCCCATCCAAGCCCGACAAGACACCTCAGCTATGATCAACCCGCGCGAGAAAGCACAACAAAAAATCATTCAGTCGTTGCAGCAAGCTGAACGAAGTAACGACCTTGCAGCTCAAGCAAACCTATATGTAAAACTTGCCACCTTAGTACCTGAGCATGCTGTAGCTCACGCTCGAGCAGCAGCGTTATTACACTCACAAGGCCGCGATGCCAAAGCTTTTCACCACATCAAGCAGGCCTTGGAACTGCCATCCTGTGAAGAAGTGGACACCCTGATTTTCCCGCTTCTGGCCCAAAGAGCCGATATGCTAAAGCAGAACCTTGAGCACACCCATGCTTGGTTCCAGGCGCACCCTAACTTTTGGAGGCTACAGCTGCTGGCACTGGCATTGATTGCCCAGGAACAGTTTTCCGAAGCAGAGCAACTCATCACCAGAGCACTTGAGCATCCCGACTACGGACCACACTCACACTGGCTGCTGCTGACACTCGCACACATATATTATTGCCTGCTGCAATTTCACGAGAGCATTGCCTGCTGCCAACTGGTACTGGAACTCACCCCTAATGACCAACAAGCTCTGTATAAGCTAGCCAGTAACTACAACAAACTAGGTCAATACCGCCAAGCGATAGATTATTACAATCAGGTACTCGAACTCAGCCCAGACGATATCGATGCCCACCACTGTCTTGCCCAATTGATGCTCAAACTTGGCAACTTCCAACAAGGCTGGAAACATAACGAATGGCGCTGGGCCAAATCCATTGCAGATCAAGCCCACACATTCAACATCCCTGAATGGCAGGGCGAAACACTCGAGGGTAAAAGACTGTTGGTTTGGTGTGAGCAAGGCGTTGGCGACCAAATCATGTTCGCCACTGTCATTTCAGACCTATTGGCATGGACAGAGCACATTGCCTGGGAGTGTGATCCGCGGCTAGTCCCTTTACTCAATAGAAGCATGCCTAACATTAATTTCATTGAAAAAAGCACACCGACGCAAGGCAAGCCCATTCTTAAAATCTGGCCATCTTCTGACTACCATATCCCCGCAGGTAGTTTGTGTAAAATATTGCGTAGTGACATTGGCAAGTTCTCAAAACCAAATGCTTTTCTGCAAGCAGAAAAAGAGAAAACAAAAATAATCCGTAGTAGTTATAAAAAACAATTTCCCGAGAAATTACTGGTTGGTATTTCATGGCGCGGAGGCACAACTGCTGGCACAAACAAATATACCCGCAGCCTAAAACACAATGAAATGCAAGCTCTCAGCGCTTTGACCAACGTACAGTTCATCAACTTACAATATGGCAATACAGAGGATGAACTGGCCAGCCTGACTGATATTGGCCTCGACATTTACAACGACAGGGATATCAATCCATTAGTCAATATCGATGACCAAGCCGCGCAAATTTCTGCACTCGACTTAATTATAACAATTGATAACACCACAGTGCACTTAGCCGGAGCCTTAGGCATGCCCACGTACCTGCTTCTACCTGCAGACCCTGACTGGCGCTGGGGACTAGAGCAAGAAACCAGTTACTGGTATCCATCCGTAGAATTTATTCGCAATCAAAACACCCAGAATTGGATGAATGCTATCGAAACGGCTATTGCGAAAATTGCTAATATCAGACCGAACGAGTGATCGCATAAATTGAGATGGCCTTTAAACTTTGACCAACACTCCATCTTCGCCAACAAACCTACCGATAATTTTATATGATTCACCATGCAATGGCAGCGGTAAGTTATAGTTAGTACCACCCCAGCCGTGCTCAAGCACCTCTGCATTAGCACCTTGAGCAACAGGAAACGGGAAGTAATCCTTCAAAACTTCAAAAGGATCTAATTGGTAAAAGCCTGTAACATCAGCGCCAGATCCCGCGCGCCGATAAGCTGCATCTATATCAACCGGTCGTTTTTTTAAAATACACCCAAGTTCAAAATTCTGTAACAGTGCAGCTTCAGAACAATCAAAGCCAGCAAGTATCAAATTATAGCATAGCAATCCAGAGTTCCAACTTGTCAAGTGACCTGCAATTAAACGCTCTCTTGGATGTATGGGTACTACAATCACCAAAACCCCATCTTCTTTTAGACAAGTGAAAATTTTTTCAAGAAAAAGCCCAACATTGCGCTGATGCTCCAGAACATGAGAGCACCAAATCACATCGAAGCTTCTCTCAAATTCAATTTCCAAGAAGTCGCCGACAAAGTCTGCATTTTTATTCATATCTACAGAAAAAACTTTCTTTCCGAACATCTCAAAAAAATATTTCTGCAATCCATCACCAGAACCAATATCTAACACGCTCTCAAATTCATAATCGCTGACCAACTTCAATGCCGAATGGAGGCCCCAATCAAGCCTAACTTCTCTTACGTCACTCATTCATTCAACCTAACCCTTAAATACATTAAACAACCAACAGAACGCTCTAAGCCTCTAGTACAGCATTAGATTAAAGTTTATTGAATAAATTCAAGCTGCTGATTTTCACATAGCTCTGCTGGGCAGCCTCAAGGATGATGGTCTGGAACGACAGGCGCGACAGCGCCTCGGCGTAATCTAGCTCACGCAAGTTGGCCTGTACGCCTTTATTGACCAAGGTGACATCGTCATTGTCGACCTGGGTGGTGTCGATAATGTTCATGCGCGCGCCAATTTCACCACGCACACTGTCCACCGTGCTCATACCTAAGTCGATATTGCTCAATGCCGCCGCCACCGCATCTCGTGTCGCGCGATTGCCGGCTGGGCTATCGATAGAGCTCTCTAATGCCATCCGTAAATTGGCGATGGTGTCGAGAATACCCTGCTTTTCTTCTGCTTTACGGCCGAGGGTAAAGGTGTCACCGGTCACGGGCGGGGCGGCCAGGGTGATTGATAAGCCATTGCTTTGTACGGTGAGTGGATAAGCCGTGGCAGCACTGGAAAACCCAGGGGTTAAGGTTAACGGCGCGGCGAAGTTGAAGTCCGTCGAGGGCGCGGCCTCGGCTACTATCGTGAAGTCCAGCTTGCCGGCGGGGGTAAACGCGGCATAGGTGGCCGCGGGGTCTGTAACGGCTAAGGCCAGACTCTGCGCCGGATTGCCTGAAGCCGCGACACTGATGGCGGACTTGGCACCGACCACGACAGTTTCACCACCGACGGGCACACCATCAAACTGCAGGGTAACACCACGAAAAACCAGTTTATCGCTTTGATCTGGGTTGCTGTCCAGCTTGCCGGTAGCCAAGGCAGGGGTCGCTGTACCGTAGGCGAACACCTCATAACTGGCCGCGTCGGGATTACCGAACACCACGCTGATACCCGCCTCGGGAAATGCCGGGGTGGCGGCAAATGCGACTTCATCCTGAACCAAGGCATTGGATACGCTAAGCGTCGAGCCGGCAGGGCTGACGGTCAGGCTGCTGGCTACCCGCTCAGCATTGGTGATGTTCTGGAAGATTTTCTTGCCGTTATCGCTGATGGCTAAGTTCAGTGAGCTGGCAATCTGCAATTTGCGCTGACCTTCGTCGCCTTGGTAACGATAGCTGCCATCACTCTCACGAACGAAGGGCTGGCTTTTACCTTGGAAGCCGGAGAAAAGGTATTCGCCACGGGCATTGCGGGTGTTCATCAGACCCAGCAACTCATCTTCACGCTGACCTAACTCGGCAGCGATGGATTTACGATCCGCAGCGCTGATGGCGCCGTTGCCAGCCTGGCCAGCAAGCTCGCGCACGCGCTGGAGAATGGTATTGACCGAGTTAAGCGTGGTCTCCTCCTGACTAAGACTATTGCCAGCCGCCGTCAAATTATCCTTGTACTGGGCCAGCACGTTTTGTTGTTGCTCCAACTGCAGCAGGCGCACCGAGGCGACCGGGTCATCCGCTGGGGTAAGGATGCGGTTGCCGGTGCTGATCTGCTCTTGGGTGCGGGTGGCATTGGCATAATTGCGCTGGATGCCGGCAACTCCGTTGTTGAACGCCTGAATAGTGGAGATGCGCATTGGAACTTACCTCTTGGGTAGCCTGGCAATTACCTGGCTGCCGAATCTGGATCGCCAGTACGCTGGCGCTTAGTTGTTATAGGTGCGCCCAGCGCACCAGAAGATTTAGCGGAACGTATTAATCAGGGTATCGAACAAAGAGCGGGCAACTTGAATGACCTGCGCTGATGCGTTGTAGTACTGCTCGAATTTGATCAGGTTGGCGGCCTCTTCGTCGAGGTTGACCGCCGACAAAGAGTCGCGGTTGTTGGTTGCCTGCTTGAGGATGGCACCGGTGGCTTCGCTGTCCTGTCGGGACTGGGCGGTCAGGGTGCCGACGCGCTCGACCAAATCACCGTAACCATCGGTGAAGCTCACACCGGTGCCGATGCTGGTGATAGTAGGGTCCACACCCACGGTCTGTTTGTTCTGCAGATCAACCAATTTCAGGGCATTGCGGTTATCGGAAACGCCGCTGCTGTTGAAGCCAAGGGTGAACTTATCACCGTTCTCTGGGCGGCCACTGAAGCTCTGACTAATCGTATAGGACTGCACCATTACGCCGTCATCGACTTCGACGACATAACTGAGCTGATTATTTTGCCCGGACGTGACGCCGATAGTCTGCACTTGAGGCGCTGGGGGTGCTGGCATGGCCGGTGAGGTGATGGTCACACCGGCCGGCAATGGGCTAGTGAATTGCAAGCGGCCATTGACTGAGTCAAAGGTCAGCTCAATCGAATCAATGGCCTTGAGGTTACTCAACCTCATGGGCTCAAGGGTATTGGTTATTTGCGGCTGGCCTATCACCGCATTTCCGCGGTTTTGTAAATCAGCCGCGGAGCGCAATGGCGCGGCAAAAGCTAGCTGATCAGGCTGATCCAACTGGGCATTAATAGTCGTGGCGCCGCGCCGGGTTGGTTGCAGCAGGAATTTGTCACCCGCAACCGGCTCAGAGCCTAACGCTAGCTCGAAGCCTTGACCCCTGCCTGCCTTATCCGTGAACGTCAGTGTGGCCGGGTAAGAGGCCGGTACGCTTGAGGGAGGCGTCGTTAGCGGGCTTGCGATTACTGTCATCGCCTCGCCATCGCTCAGGCGCCTGGCCGTGTAGGTGGTGCCGTCGTATTCAAGGCGATAATCACTGGTGGTGAGCACGCTGGTATCGGTGATGTTCAACGCCGGCTGAACGCTGCCGGTATTCGTCGAAAAAGCGCGGGCGCGCAAGCTGGCCAAGGCTGGGTCATTAAAATCACCGAACAGCGCCGAACCCACTTGCCCCTTCAAATCCAAGCCCTGACCAAGCTGGGTGTTGACCTGATCACTGACCGCCAGCGCCAGACGACCCAGCGAGTTGAGGGTTGGGTCCAGTGTCTCGGCACGGTAGCGAATCAACCCGCCCAATTCGCCCCCGGTGATTAGTGAGGTAATTCCCTGACTTGAACCACCGTTAACCAGATTTACCTCAAAACGCAGCGGGTCGCCCTGCCCCGGAACGACTTCAAGGCGACTGGTGCTGTTACCCACCACCAGCGGCTGGCCAGTACCGACGAATAAATTCAGTGAGTTGTCGTCTTGCGCCACCACCGTCACACCCACGAAAGTGGACAGCTGACGAACGGCCTCCTCTCGAGCATCGAGTAGGTCATTGGGCTGCTGACCATTAGCGGCGGCTTTGGCGATTGCATCGTTGTAGCTGGCAATTGAGGTGGCCAGGCGATTGACCTGATCACTGACGGCTGACATTTGTTTGTTGATGAAGCTGTTCTGCTCGGTGATCCGATCGGCAACCGTATTGAAACGGCGCGCTAAACCTTGGGCCTCAGACAACACCAACTGCCGCGCGGGAATATTGGCCGGGTCTTCGGCGGCTGTCTGCAAAGAAGAAAACAGCTTCTGCAACGAGGGCGTGATTCCGGTAGTAGTGCCGGCCAACAGCGAGTCGAGCTGCTCGATTTGGCCTCTGTAGGCCTCAACATCGGAACTAAGAGCGGTGCTGCTGCGCACCTGGGCGCTCAGAAACTCGCTGTAACTGCGGCGAATATCAACCAGGGTGGTGCCTGAGCCGATATAGCCAGCACCACTGAACTGAGGGTTGCGCGTGGCCTGCACGGCATCCTGGCGCGAGAAGCCGGGGGTGTTGACGTTGGTGATGTTATGGCCAGTGACCGCCAGCGAGGTTTTGTTCGCCGTGAGCCCGGACAGGCCAATACTGAGAAGGTCAGCCATGGTTCATCATCCGTTAGTGGACGGCGTGTTAACGGCCGCGACTGTTTGGTAGGTCTGCATCTGCCGGGCGATCTGGGCGATTTTGCGTGCGTACTGCGGGTCTGTGGCGTAGCCGGCTTTCTGCAATTCGCGGGCGAACTGCTCTGGCTTGTCGGTGGTGGCCAGGGCTTTTTCGTAACGGCCATTGCCCTGCAGGAAGCTCACGTAATCGTCAAAACTGTGGGCGTAGGATTCGTAGGCGCGGAAGGTCGCCGCTTCTTTAACCGCCTTGCCGCCCTTGAATTCAGTGGTTAGCACGCGCGCCGAGTCGCCTTCCCAGGTGTTGTGGGTTTTGATGCCAAACAGGTTGTGGCTGCTGGAGCCGTCTTGTTGGCGAATAATCGACTTGCCCCAGCCAGTTTCCAGTGCGGCCTGGGCCACCAGGTAGCGCGGGTCGACACCAATCTTGTCGGCGGCCTGCTCGGCCATTGGCAGCATGGCGGCAATAAATTCATCCTTCGAGCCGAACGCCGCCTTGCCTGGAGCCAGCGGTGGCTGGGCAATACGCCGGCCAGTGATGGCGTCGGTGCCGCTCAAGCCCAGCGCAGTATCGGCGGGTGCGGCAAAGGCTTTGGCAGGAATCCAGTTATTTTGCGCCAACGGCTGGCCATCGGCAGTAGCCGCTGACGGCACGATACCAGCCAACAAACGATCGGTGAGTTTGCCTGGCAGGGACAACCGCCGCTGGTTAAGCAGCGAGCTGTCATCACGGCTGCTCTCGACCTGAGCCAGTGGCTTGCTCGGCGCGCTTGGCACCGGCTCATTGACCTGGGCAAACGGGTTTGGTCGGGTATCGGCGGCCTTGATTTGCGACATCTGCCGCACCAGCACGTCGGCCAGGCCAATACCGTTCTGGTGATTGGATAGGGTCACGGACAGTTGCTGGTCGTGCATGTCCTGATAGGTCTTGCTCTCGTTGCTGTTCATGAAGTTGCCTTCACCGAACGCCTCGTTGGCCGAGCGCATGGCTTTGAGCATTTCATTAAGAAACAGCGACTCAAATTCTTGAGCGACCTTCTTTATGTTCTTTTCGCTGTCGCCGCCGACCTTGAATTGCTGCAAACGGCCCAGGTCGTTATAGGCGCCGCTGTCGACAGCACTTTGACCGCCAAGCAAACCAGCTGAGAGTTTAGAGTCCATCGTCTGCCCCTTAAATCACGATCAGGTCGGCCTGCAGCGCGCCGGCTTGCTTGAGCGCCTCCAGGATGGCCATAAGGTCGGAAGGCGATGCGCCGACCTGATTAACCGCGCGGACGATTTCATCCAGCGTGGTACCAGGGCCGAACTTAAACATTGGCTTTAATTCCTGATCAGCATTGACCTTTGAACGCGGCACCACAGCGGTCTGGCCGCCGGACAGGGCTTCCGGCTGGCTGACAATTGGGTCTTCGGTAATGGTCACAGTGAGGCTGCCGTGGGTCACGGCGGCTGGCTGTACCCGAACATTTTGGCCAATCACGATGGTGCCGGTGCGTGAGTTGATGATGACCTTAGCAACCGCCTGACCGATCTCGACTTCGAGGTTTTCCAGAATCGACAGGTAGTCCACCCGCTGACCCGGATCGAGTGGCGCGCTGACGCGAATCGAGCCGCCATCAACGGCCTGAGCGACGCCTGGGCCAAGCAGTTCGTTGATGTGATCAACAATGTTTTTCGCGGTAGTGAAATCTGGGCGGTTGAGGTTGAGTGTCAGACTGTTGCCCTGATTGAAACCGCTTGGCACTGGCCGCTCGACCATTGCACCACCGGGAATGCGCCCCGCCGACGGCACGTTGACAGTAATACGCGAGCCGTCGCCACCTTCGGCGTCAAAACCGCCGACCACCAAGTTGCCTTGGGCGATGGCGTAAACGTTGCCGTCGATACCTTTAAGCGGGGTCATCAGCAGGCTGCCACCGCGCAAACTCTTGGCGTTACCGATGGACGATACGGTGATGTCGATGGTCTGCCCGGGCTTGGCGAAGGCCGGCAGGTCGGCATGGATCGACACCGCTGCGACGTTCTTCAGCTGCACGTTGCCGCCGGCCGGTACCTTAATACCGAACTGCGCCATCATGTTATTGAAGGTCTGCACGGTGAAGGGCGTCTGGGTGGTTTGGTCGCCACTGCCATTAAGACCCACCACTAAGCCATAGCCGATCAATTGGTTACTGCGCACACCTTGGATGCTGGCCAGGTCTTTCAGCCGTTCGGCCTGGGCCAGTGAGGCCAGCAACAGTGCCGCGACAGCGATGAGGTATTTACTAAGCGTCATGTTGACCATCCTTAGAACGGCCACATTGGGCTAAGAAAGAAACGGCTCATCCAGCCTGGCTGGGAGGCATCGGCAAAGGCGCCGGTTCCCGAATAGGTGATACGTGCATCGGCAATCCGAGTTGAGGACACGGTGTTGTCGGTGGAAATGTCGTCAGAGCGAACCAGGCCGGCAATGCGCACCAGCTCATCGCCGGTATTGAGGGTCATCCACTTTTCACCGCGCACCAGCAAAATGCCGTTGGGCATCACTTCAGCCACCGATACGGTAATCGAGCCGGTGAGACTGTTGCTCTGCCCGGCAGCACCTGAGCCATCTGCCGAACGCGTGGCATCGAAGCTGGCATCCAGACCTAGGGTGTCATTGGTCATGCCCAACGCGCCGATGGAGGCCAGCGGGTTTTTCGGCGATACGGCCATGCCGAAGAGATTGGGAATGCCAAGGTTAGCCGAGCTGTCTTTGCTGACTTTACTGGTGCTGTTCTTACTGGCCTGGGTGCGCTCATTCAGGGTGATGGTGATGATGTCGCCCACCCGATAAGCCTTGCGATCACCAAACAGGTTGTTCTCGAATCCAGCTTGATAAATCGAGCCATTGTTCTGTGCTGCGGGCAGCGGAGTACGCGGCATTACTGGCGCGTAATAGGGATCGTCCGGCTTAGGCGCGGGCGCCATGCAGCCGCTCAAAGCCAGAGGGCCAAGCAGTGCACTTATGATGATCAGCCGGTTCATATCGATTACCTCAGATGTTGCATTCTGCGGGGGTGAAGACCTTGGTGGGTTACGCCGCTTCGCGTCTAACCCACCCTACGCCATTAAAGATTTTGCGAAATAAAGCCGAGCATCTGGTCCGCTGTAGAAATGACCTTTGAGTTCATTTCATACGCGCGCTGGGTGGTGATCATGTTCACCAGCTCCTCGACCACACTGACGTTGGAGTTCTCCAGGGTGTTTTGCAGCGTGCTACCCAGGCCGTTCAAACCGGGCGTACCAACCTGCGGCGCGCCGCTGGAGGCGGTCTCCAGGAATAGGTTGTTACCGATGGCTTCCAGCCCCGCAGGGTTAATGAAGTCGGCGGTTTGCAGGTTACCGACGATCTGCGGCTGCGGGCTGCCGGCAGTGGTCACCGACACAGTGCCGTCCTCGCCCACAGTAAAGGTGCGCACTTCATTGGGCAGGACAATGGCTGGCTCTAAGGCATAACCGTTAGAGGTCACCACCTGGCCATCGGAATTCAGGTGAAAGCTACCGTCACGGCTGTAAGACACGGTGCCGTCGGGCAGCAATACCTGGAAGAAACCACGGCCGTTGATCGCCATGTCCAGCGGCTGCTCGGTGGTTTGCAGGCTGCCGGCGGTGAAGATTTTCTGTGTGCCGACCACGCGCACACCAGTACCCAGCTGCAAACCGGTCGGCAGTTGGCTGTCCTGGCTGGACTGACCGCCGGGTTGACGGCGGATTTGGTACAGCAGGTCTTCAAACTCGGCGCGATCACGTTTAAAGCCGGTGGTCGAGACGTTGGCCAAGTTGTTGGAAATGGTGGTCAGGTTCATATCCTGAGCGGACAAACCCGTCTTGCTGACCCACAGTGCCGGAAGCATATCGATTCTCCTCGGGCGTCGCTTTACCGACGCCGCGTGCTGGTAATTAGGTCATTTGCAAGACGCGCGCCATGGCCGACGAATTGTCTTCGGCGGTGCGCATCATCTTCACTTGCAGCTCGAATTGACGGGACAAAGAGAGGATCGCGGTCATCTCTTCCACGGCGTTGACGTTGCTCGATTCGAGAAAGCCCGAGGTGATTTCCATATTGGCATCGGCCTGCACCGGGCCTTGGCCCTTGAAGCGGATCATGCCGTCAGTGCCCTTCTCCATCTGCTTAAGGTCTGGGTTGACCAGCTTTAAGCGATCGACCTCAGCCAGCACATTTGGCGCTTCACCCAGCGCACGAATGCTGATGGTGCCGTCTTTGCCGATTTCGATTTTCTGCTCGGGCGGGACTGCAATCGGCCCAGCGTTGCCCATCACCGGCAAGCCATTGCCGGTCCGCAGCACACCCAAGGAATCGACGTTCAAACTAGCGGTGCGCACGTAGGCTTCAGTGCCGTCAGGCGCTTGCACAGCCAGCCAACCTTTGCCGCCCACTGCCACATCCAGATCGCGACCGGTTTCCTGCAACGAGCCGGGAGTGAAGTCGGTGCCGGGGCGCTCACTCATGGCATAGACCCGCGACGGTAAACCGTCACCAAAGATCGGCATGGAACGCGCCTGTTCAAAATCCCGGCGAAAACCATTGGTGGTGATGTTTGCCAGGTTGTTGGCGTGGGCACGCTGGGCCAGGGTGTTGTTGTGGGCACCAGTCATGGAAACGTACAGCATCTTGTCCATGGTTATTCTCCGAGTTGGGCGAGTCGCCCGCTGCTCTATACAGGCTATGAAGCAATGCCTATGCCAGCATTCGGAAAAAAACAATAAGCTCTTGATAAATATGAATTTAAAAATAAAAAGGCTCCATCAAGGAGCCTTTTAAAAACCGAAGCGGCGTATTTTTGCCGCCGACGACAAGCACTTGCCCGCCGCCGGCCATTATCAACGCAGGTTGATAATGGTCTGGGTGATCGCGCTTTCGGTTTCGATGGTTTTCGCGTTGGCCTGGTAGTTGCGCTGAGCGACGATCAGGTTGACCAGCTGATCGGACAGCTCGACGTTGGAGTCCTCTAGGGCGCCCGATTGAAGGGCACCCAGCGTTCCGCTGCGCGGCGTGCCAACAACCGGCTCACCGGAAGCAAAGGACTGCACCCAAGCCGTTTTGCCCACGGGCGTCAGCCCTTGCGTATTGGCAAAGTTAGCCAGAATTACCTGCCCCTGCACCTTGGATTGACCATTGGTATAGCGGGCAAAGATCACCCCAGTGTCGTCAATTTCCAGGCCGGCCAGCTGGCCAGTGGTGTAGCCATCCTGGCTGACGCTGTTGACCGCAAAGGTGCTGGAGAACTGGGTGGAACCGCGCAGATCAACAACAACACCACCAGCGTTACTGGATGCACCATTCTGCGACCAACCACTCACTGAAGAGGCGTCCGGAGCCGCTGGATTCCAACCGTTAAGCGTGAACTGTCCTGCTGGCGCGATAGGCGTCTGTACACCAGCACTATCTACCGATGACAGTCCGGACAGCTGACCACTGGCATCGAAGCCCAACTGATAGCGCAGTGGCTCTACACCGGCGGGAGCACTTAGCTGCGGGGCGCTCGGGCTGCGCCCATCGATCAACACGTTCATCTGCCACTCATTCGGGCCGCTTTTGACGAAGTACTGGGACATCACATGCGCGTTGCCCTGAGTGTCATAGATATTGGTTGAGGTCGAGGAGTTGTAAGTCGTCGGATCAGCCGGGTCGAAGGTGGCATTACCAGCAGCTTTAGCCCCGTCAAAATTGCCAGCGTTAGCCGGCACCGCAAGGAACGAATCGTAAGCGCTCTGCCAGTCAGCCGACACCTTATTGGTCGAGTTCAGATTGAACGTCTGATCCAACGTCGTGGTCGCCTTCGGCGATTGGCTCGCAGTCTCAATGCGCAGGTCGTTGATCACGCCATTTTGCAGGTTGCCATTGCCATCGACAGCATAGCCCTGCAGCTTGTAGCCAAAGTTATTGACCATAAAGCCATCACGGTCAGTGCCGAAGTAGCCGGCTCGGGTATAACTCACGTCACCGTTGTTGCTGGTCTGGAAGAAACCGTTACCGTTGATCGCCAGGTCCAAGGAGTTTTGCGTGTTATTAATGTTGCCCTGATTGAACAACTGCGAAACGTTGCTCAGCAACACGCCGCTGCCAATGGCGTTCTTACCCATACCGTTTACCGAAGCCGAGTACACATCGGCAAACTCTGCACGCGACTGCTTAAAGCCTGCCGTACCGGCGTTGGCGATGTTGTTACCGGTCACGTTAAGGTCGCTGGTCGCGGAACGCAGACCGCTAAGCCCTATGTTGAAACTCATGGAAGACTCCTTTGCCGGACAGCCGGCGGCTAAAACCGTTAGTTACTGACCGATAACCTGAACTTGCGACATCGGCACGCTGCCAAGCCCTGCAAGATTCAACATCAACTCGCTGCCACCCAAGGTGACGCTGTCAACATTGGCCGGCAGCATGGTGTAGAGCCCCTTAGTGCCTTCGGCATAAGTAGCTTGAGCCTCGAATTTATAAGTGCCAGGTGGCAATAGATTGCCGCTGGAGTCCTTGCCATCCCAGATAAAGCTGACGTTACCGGCGGCCTGATCGCCCAGATTGACCCGACTCACAGCCGAGCCCGACTTGTCGTAAATATTGACGTAGACGTTGCTGCTGCTGGCAGGCAAAACCAAGCTGGCCTTAAAGCTCTCGCTGGTATCGACCACCGCCTTGTCCGTTGGCACGATGACCTTACGCCCGACCAGCGAAGAGGCCTGCAGCGCCTGAGATGACTGATAGCCACTGACCAAAGAACCCATGCTGGTGTTGAGCTTCTCAATCCCCTCAACCTGGCTGAACTGCGCCAACTGAGCGATAAACTCACCGTTGCCTTGCGGCTCAAGTGGGTTCTGGTTATTCAACTGGGCCACCAATAAGTTGAGAAACTCGTTCTTACCGAGTTCTTCTTTCCCACCCGTTTCAGTTTTAATCTGATACTGGTCCAATACCCCTGCGCTGACGCCGCCAACAGTACTCATAGGTTCGTGCTCCTTATCCGTCGGCTTACTGACCTAGAGTCAATACGCGCTGCATCATCTGCTTGGCGGTGTTCATCATTTCAGTGTTGGTCTGGAAAGCCCGGCTGGCAGAAATCATGTCGGCCATCTCTTCCACCACATTGACGTTGGGGTAGTAGACATAGCCGCCCTCATCGGCCGCCGGGTGGTTCGGCTCATAGCGCGGCATAAGGCTGCTCTGGTCCTCGAGCACGCCCAGCACCTGGACGCCTACACCGGCGTTGTCCTGATCGGCAAACAGCGAACCACGATCACCGCCTTGCGCTGACTGGTACACGGTGGCAAACACCGGATGGCGCGCGCGATACGTCTGGTCAATGCTGGAAGAGACCGTCTCGGCGTTGGCAATGTTGCTGGAGATGGTATTCAGGCGAGTGCTCTGAGCGCTCATACCCATTCCGGCGATGTTAAAAACACTGGTAAGTGACATGGCTTCAGGCTCCTATTAATCGCCGCGCAGGGCGCTGACCAACCCTTTGAATTTGCTGTTGAGCAGGGTGAAACTGGCTTGAAACTGCACCGAGTTTTCCGCGTAATTGGACTGCTCGATCTGCAGGTCAACGGTGTTCTGATCAATCGAGGGGTGCATCGGAGTGCGGTATGCCAGGCTGGCATCGCCGCCCATCACCCCTTCAGCAGGAATATGCTGGCTATTAGTTCGATTCAGGCTGACCGGGCCGCGCTGACTCTGGGCGCTTTGCTCGGCTAAAACGCTGGCGAATTGCAGATCACGCGCTTTGTAGTTAGGCGTATCGGCGTTGGCGATATTGTTGGCCAACACCTCGGCACGCTGAGTGCGAAAGCCGAGTGCTTTTTCATGTATGCCGAGTGCCCGATCAAAACTGATGCTCATGGTCAGAAACCTTTGCCAGTTGGCGTTGCTGTTTTCCGTACAAGACCATAAGCAAAGCCTGTGCCATTTTATTTTTTACTTATTTATCAATTATTTAACTAATAAATAAGGCGTTAAATGTGGCAAGGCGGCAAACACTTTCCGCCTAAGGGCATGCAAGCGGCAATCAAACGCTGACCTTTGCCGAATACTCTGGCACATAGATGACGTAAAACCTTGCCCTGCGCTCTACCCCGACAGAGTCAGGACACTCAGCTGAATCAGTCACGCGCAGAACAAAACCGAGCCGACCTACCGCCTGTCAGTCAATCACGCACGGCTTTGACAAGCATTCTCATTAGCATTAGTATCTTTCGCACTAGCCACCGCCCTGCTAAGAGTCTTAATCATGTACGTCTGTCTCTGCGAAGGTGTTACTGACGGTCAGATCCGCGAAGCTATCTATGAAGGCTGCTGCAGCTACCGTGATGTCCGAAATACCCTCGGCGTTGCCAGCCAATGCGGCAAATGTGCCTGCCTGGCCAAGCAAGTGGTGCGCGAAACCTTAAACAACGTGCAAATCAGCCAGGCCGCCACGGCCTACCCGGCCAGCTTTACTGCCGCCTGATTAACCACGTCATGAAGAACCGGGCCTTGCGTCCGGTTTTTTTATGGCTTTAATTCAATGCCTTAGCAGCAAAATGCAGAACTTAAACATTCTTACTCAGATTGGATTTAACTTTGAATTCAGCCACTTAGGTTTGACAGTCAAAAACCCGCGGCCCAGAATCAGGCGCTAACTCCCTGCAAGGCAGACGCAGACATGAAAGGCGACAAGAAAGTCATTCAGCATCTGAACAAGATCCTCGGCAACGAGCTGGTCGCGATCAATCAGTACTTCCTGCATGCGCGCATGTACGAGGACTGGGGCCTGAAGAAACTCGGTGAGCACGAGTACCACGAGTCCATCGACGAGATGAAGCATGCGGACAAGCTGATCAAGCGCATCCTCTTCCTCGAGGGCCTGCCTAACCTGCAAGACCTCGGCAAGATTCTGATCGGCGAGAACACACAGGAAATGCTCGAGTGCGACCTGAAGATCGAACATAAGGCGCTCATTGACCTGAAAGCGGCGATTGCCTACTGCGAAAGCATCGGTGACTACGCCAGCCGCGAGCTGCTGGAAGACATCCTCTGTTCCGAGGAGGAGCATATCGACTGGCTGGAAACTCAGCTCAGCTTGATCAAGTCGGTTGGCTTGCAGAACTACCTGCAGTCACAAATGGACGAATAAATGTCCACGCCATAAACAACAAACCCCGCACTTGGCGGGGTTTGTTGTTTATGCAGCGCCTGCTTACGCGTCGGCTTTTTGCACAGCGTCTTTGATCAGGGCCTGCAGTTCACCCTTATCGAACATTTCCGCCATGATGTCGCTACCGCCGACCAGTTCACCACCGACCCACAGTTGCGGGAAGGTTGGCCAGTTGGCGTATTTCGGCAAATTGGCGCGAATTTCCGGGTTTTGCAGGATGTCGACGTAGGCGAATTTCTCACCACAAGCCATCACAGCCTGCGCAGCCTTGGAGGAAAAGCCGCACTGCGGAGCGTTCGGCGAGCCTTTCATGTACAGCAGAACGGTGTTGGCGTCGATCTGCTCTTTGATGGTTTCGATGATATCCATTGGGCACCTCAGGACTTAACTTTCCGACTCACGGGTCGGCGCGGTGGCGCATTGTAGCGAAAAGCCGAGCGCAATGCTCGGCCTTCCCTGCCATGTCCATAGCCAAGTAAACCCTGTCAGGCGGCCTCCACCTGCACCGGCACCCCGTTCAATGCGGCATTACCGGACAAACTGTCGAGTTGCCGCTCATCGGTCAGGTCATTGGCACTGGCGCCTGGTTGCGCACTGGCAATGCTCATCTGTACGCCAGGCCGCGCATGACCCCAGCCATGCGGCAGGCTGACTACGCCGGCCATCATCTCGTCGCTGGCGGCGACTTCAACTTCAATCACCCCAACTCGCGAACGCACCCGCACCCGCTGACCATCGCTGAGCCCACGCTGCAGCAGATCTGCCGGGTGCATCAACAGTTGATGGCGTGGCTTACCTTTAACCAGGCGATGGTAGTTGTGCATCCAAGAGTTATTGCTGCGCACATGGCGACGCCCAATCAGCAACAATTCGCCAGCATTAACTACCGGTTGTGCAGCAAAACGTTGCAGGTCGGCCATGATCACTGCTGGAGCGGCCTGCACCTGCTTGTTGACGGTTTTCAGTCGCGCACCCAGGTTAGGTTTGAGTGCGCCCAGGTCGAGGCCATGAGGATGTTCGCGCAGCGCTGCCAGAGAAAGCTTATGTTCAGACTTATCGCCATAGGCACCCAGACGCAGGCCCATATCGATCATCTGCTCAGGGGCCATAGTTGGCTTAAGTTCCAGGTCATTCTTGCCGGCAAAGGCTTTAGCTAAACCGACGAAAATCTCCCAGTCATGCAGCGTGCCCGCAGGTTTAGCCAGCACCGCCTCGTTAAAGCGAGTGACATTGCGCACAGCGAACATATTAAAAGTAGTGTCGTAGTGATCATGCTCCAACGGCCCGGTTGGCGGCAGGATCAGGTCGGCATAGCGGGTGGTTTCGTTGATATAGAAGTCGATGCTGAGCATAAACTCCAACCCCTCCAGCGCCTGTTCCAACTGGCGGCCATTGGGAGTGGACAGCACCGGATTGCCGGCCACTGTTACCAGCGCGCGGATCTGCCCTTCGCCGTCAGTGAGCATTTCCTCAGCCAGGGCGGATACCGGCAACTCACCGCCGTATTCCGGCAAACCGGATACGCGGCTCTGCCAGCGATTGAAATTACCGCCAGAGGTCGTAGCTACCAGGTCCACAGCGGGCTCAGTACAGAGCACGCCACCGACCCGATCCAGGTTACCGCTGACCAGATTAATCAGCTGCACCAGCCACTGACACAAGGTGCCGAACGCCTGGGTCGATACGCCCATACGGCCGTAGCACACCGCCGATTCGGCAGTGGCAAAATCGCGCGCCAACTGGCGAATTACGGCCGCTGGCACGCCGCAACGTGCACTCATGGTTTCGGCAGTAAAGCCGGCGATGGCCTGGCGCACCTCATCCAGCCCGTCGATCGCCAAGTGGCTGCTACGGCCGAGCTTTTCCTCGAACAGGGTATTGAGCAGGCCGAACAACAGCGCGGCATCTTGGCCCGGTCGCACGAACACATGCTGGTCGGCAATCGCGGCAGTTTCACTACGCCGGGGGTCAACCACTACCAGTTTACCGCCACGCTTCTGGATGGCTTTCAGGCGCTTTTCCACATCCGGCACGGTCATGATGCTGCCGTTGGAGGCTAGCGGGTTACCGCCCAAAATCAGCATAAAGTCAGTGTGATCAATGTCAGGAATCGGAATCAGCAAACCGTGGCCATACATCAAATGGCTGGTCAGGTGATGGGGGAGCTGATCAACCGAGGTGGCGGAGTAACGGTTGCGGGTTTTCAGCAAGCCGAGAAAGTAATTGCTGTGGGTCATCAGGCCGTAGTTATGCACACTCGGATTGCCCTGATACACCGCTACTGCGTTTTTGCCATGCGCTGCCTGGATTGCGCTGAAGCGCTCGGCTACCAGCTCGAAGGCCTCATCCCAGTCAATCGCCTGCCACTCGCTGCCCACACGGCGCATCGGCTGACGTAAACGGTCGGGATCGCTCTGAATATCTTGCAGGGCCACCGCTTTGGGACAGATATGACCGCGGCTGAAGGTATCTTGGGGATCGCCCTTGATCGAGCGGATCTGCGTTGAGCCATCAACCTGTACTTCAGTTTCAATGGTCAGGCCGCAAATGGCCTCGCAGAGATGGCATGCACGGTGATGAAGGGACTTGGTCATGGCCTGGCCTCTTGTTCTGATTCGAAACGACCGGTCGGGTCGCCAGAATCGAACTATGGTGCCAGCCAAAGCAGGACACCAGCAGGCTTTGTCTTATGAATCGGCAGGCATCATGCCCGCCGATTCACTAAAGCGTCGAGACCTTAACGGATCGAAGTGACAGTACCTTTGTTGCCAGTCACTTTGACGCTAACGGTTTTGTATACGAAGTAGTCCTGCACGTTGACTTCGTAACGCGGGGCGACAATAACGTCAGCACCCGATGCCTTGACAGCTTTGTATGCAGCTGCGGATTTAGCGGAAGCAACTGGGTCAAGACCCAGAGCAAAACCACCTTCGCTGCCACCGTAGGTTACGCCGTCGGCGAACTGGGTATCACCACCCAGCTTGAACACATTGAACAGAATGTTCACCGAAGACTCACCCGAGATGGTCTCGCCCACTTTCACATCAGCTTTCAGACCTGTTTTAACTTCGCCGCCCAGCGGCAGAGTTGGTTGGCTGACGTTCTGGCTGGCACAGCCGGTCAACAGGGCAAAAGCAGAGACAGCGGCGATAGATGCAAAATACTTCATATGAAACTCCGTTTCATAACGATCCATGGATACCCCATTGCGGGGCAATGCATTGCCTCGGAAAGGCGGGCGCATCCTAATTTCCAGGTATCTCGACTTCAACCACAGATGTCGTTTTTATGACATCTCTCACAACGACTATAGGTTCAGGCTTACAAATCGAATAACGCTGGTGTACTCGCGAGTGGTTTGCGCCGGCTCGCCATTTACTTATAAGATCGCGCCTTTCCCGTTTCGTCGCATGATGCGGCTCCCAGCCGCAGGTTCTGCCGTTTCTTCTATTTATCTAGGCCATTGAACCTGCGCCTCGCTGTCAAAAGGTAGTTAACGATGAGCGCAAGACACTTTCTCTCGCTGATGGATTGCACACCCGATGAGCTGGTGGGGCTGATCCGCCGCGGTATGGAGCTGAAGGACTTGCGTAACCGCGGCGTATTGTTCGAGCCGCTGAAGAACCGCGTACTGGGCATGATTTTCGAGAAAGCCTCGACCCGTACCCGCCTGTCGTTCGAAGCCGGCATGATCCAGCTGGGCGGCCAGGCGATCTTTCTTTCGCCGCGAGATACCCAGTTGGGCCGTGGCGAGCCGATTGGCGATGCCGCCATCGTCATGTCGCGCATGCTCGATGCAGTGATGATCCGCACCTTCGCCCACAGCACCCTGACCGAATTCGCTGCCAACTCGCGTGTGCCCGTGATCAACGGTCTGTCCGATGACCTGCACCCCTGCCAGTTGCTGGCCGACATGCAGACCTACCAGGAACACCGCGGCAGCATCAAAGGCAAAACCGTAGTGTGGATCGGCGACGGCAACAACATGTGCAACTCCTATATAGAAGCGGCCATCCAGTTCGACTTCCAACTGCGTGTGGCTTGCCCCGCGGGCTACGAACCCAGCGCCAGCCTGCTGGCACTGGCGGGCGAACGCGTGCAGGTGCTGCGTGATCCACTGCAAGCCGTGGCTGGCGCACATGTGGTCAGCACCGACGTCTGGGCCTCCATGGGCCAGGAAGAAGAAGCCGCCGAACGCATGCGCCAGTTCAAGCCCTATCAGGTCACGCGTGCTCTGCTCGATGCAGCGGCCGATGACGTGCTGTTCCTGCATTGCCTGCCGGCGCACCGCGGCGAGGAAATCAGCTTCGACCTGCTCGACGACCCACGCTCAGCGGCTTGGGATCAAGCAGAGAACCGTCTGCATGCGCAAAAAGCGTTGCTCGAATTTCTGGTTGAACCGGCGTACCACCACGCATGAGCCAAGCCCTGTTAAACCTGCGTGAGCTGAGCTGCGGCTACTCTGAACACAGAGTGGTGCAGCACCTTAATCTGCACCTGAATGCCGGCGACATCGGCTGCCTGCTCGGCCCTTCGGGCTGCGGCAAAACCACCACGCTGCGCGCCATTGCTGGTTTCGAACCGGTGTTGGCGGGCGAGATCCAGCTGGCTGATCAGGTTATCTCCAAGGCGGGCTACACCCTAGCGCCGGAAAAACGCCGGATCGGCATGGTGTTTCAGGATTACGCCCTGTTCCCGCACCTCAGCGTGGCGGAGAACATAGCCTTTGGCATCCGCAAGCAGGCGAACTGTGAGCGCATCACCGGTGAGCTGCTGGAGATGGTCAAGCTCAGCCACCTGGGCAAGCGCTACCCGCATGAGCTTTCCGGCGGCCAGCAACAGCGCGTCGCCCTGGCCCGTGCGCTGGCACCTGAACCGCAATTACTGCTGCTTGACGAGCCCTTCTCAAATCTTGATGGTGAGTTGCGCCGACGCCTAAGCCATGAAGTGCGCGACATCCTTAAGGCCCGAGGCACCAGCGCGATTCTAGTCACCCACGATCAAGAAGAAGCCTTTGCCGTGAGCGATCAAGTCGGCGTATTCAAGGAAGGCAAACTGGAGCAGTGGGACACGCCGTTCAACCTTTACCACGAACCGCTCACACCCTTCGTCGCCAGTTTTATCGGCCAGGGCTATTTCATTCGCGGACAGATGCTCAGCCCAGACACAGTGCAAACCGAGCTGGGGTTGATTCGTGGTAACCGTGCCTACACCTGGCCCGTCGGCAGCGCCGTGGATGTTCTGCTGCGCCCGGATGACATCATTTACGACCCAGAGAGCACGCAAAAAGCGTTAATTGTCGGCAAAACCTTCCTCGGCGCAGCCACCCTGTACCGCCTGCAACTGCCAACGGGCAGTCAGCTGGAAGCGATTTTCCCCAGCCACGCCGACCACCAACCGGGCCAACAGGTTGGCATTCGCGTAGAAGCCGATCACCTAGTAGCGTTTGCAGTGCCCGGCAGTATTGCCACGCAGGCCAGCCTGGGCGAATCGGGTGTACGCCGCTACAGCAGCGACAGCTAATCAGCGCACGGCAACATTAGCCGGCCACTTGCGACCAATACCGCCTGGCCGGCAATCTTCACCCGCTCCCCCTCCAGTTCACAATGCAACTCGCCACCGCGCGCAGAGCACTGGTAAGCACTCAAAGCATTCTTACCGAGTTGCTGCGCCCAATAAGGCGTGAGAATGCAGTGAGTCGAGCCGGTGACCGGGTCTTCATTGATGCCGATGGCAGGTGCAAAGTAGCGCGAGACGAAATCGTGCTGCTCGCCGGGCGCGCTGATCAACAGGCCCAGCCCGGGCAATTTTGCCAGCGCTAGCAGGTCGGGCTGACAGGCACGCACAGCCGTCTCACTGGGCAATATCGCCAGTAGTTCCTGAATACCCAGCCCTTCATGCAAGGCCAGCACGCGCAGCACAGGCATACCCAGTGCATGCTCAACCTCGGCGCGCAGCTCACAGGGCTGTGCTCGACGCACGGGAAAATCCAGCACCAGCCTGGCGCCTGCGCGACTGACCCGCAACGCGCCGGACATGCAGGTGAAGTCGATCACCTCACCGGGCTCGTCATACTGCTCAAACAGTACATGAGCCGCCGCCAGAGTGGCATGGCCGCACAGCGGTACTTCAGCAGACGGGGTAAACCAGCGGATATGCCAGGCCGCACCCTCCTTCACCACAAAGGCGGTTTCCGCCAGGTTGTGTTCGGCGGCAATCTGCTGCATCAAGGCCTCATCAAGCCAACTGTCTAGGCGATAGATCATCGCCGGGTTGCCACTGAAGGCGCGTTGAGCGAAGGCGTCAATCTGGTAAAAGTCGAGCCGCATAAAACCACCCACATCATTTATGTCATGTCCAAGCATGCCGCAAACAGGCACGCAAACGCCGCTACAGCCGGACATGAAATGGGCCGTACAGCACAACCAGGTGGTCAATCGTTTCGACACATGCCCGGCGGCGAACCGAGCAAAAGGTGCTTTAGCTCTCGCTACGCACCCGGTTAACCGCATCCAGCCAACCGTCATACAGCTTGCTGCGATGGCTATCCGCCATGCGCGGTTCAAACCGCTGCTGACGATGCCAGTGGCGGGCGATACTCTCTAAATCCTTATAGATCCCGGCCTGCAGGCCCGCCAAATAGGCGACACCCAGCGCGGTGGTTTCAGTGACTTCAGGGCGCTCAACTGGCACACCCAGGATGTCGGCCAAGAACTGCATAACCCAATTGTTCTCCACCATGCCGCCATCCACCCGCAGCGCGCTGGGTTCTACAGCGCCGTCCTGGCGCATGGCCTCGAGCAGATCACGGGTCTGGTAGCACACCGACTGCAAGCCGGCGGTGACGATCTCCTTAATCCCGGTATCGCGGGTCAGGCCGAATATCGCACCACGTGCTTTCGGGTCCCAGTAAGGCGCACCGAGTCCGGTAAAGGCTGGCACCAGGTAGACACCGCAGGCATCGCCTGTCTGCTCGGCCATGGCTTCGGTATCGCGGGCGTGACTGATTAGCTTGATGCCGTCACGCAGCCACTGCACGGCGGCACCGGCGACGAAGATACTGCCCTCCACCGCATAAGTGACCTGGCCATTCAGGCGATAGCCAACCGTGGTGAGCAGGCGATTCTTCGATGTCACCGGCGTGCTGCCAGTGTTCTGGATCATGAAGCAGCCAGTGCCATAGGTGCTTTTCACCATACCTGGCTCGAAGCAAGCCTGGCCAATCAACGCCGCCTGCTGATCACCGGCCATGCCCAACACTGGAATGGAGGCACCGAGTAGGCTGGCGTCGATGGAGCCAAAATCAGCCGCGCAGTCGAGCACTTCAGGTAGGAGGCTGGGCGAGATACCAAATAGCTTAAGCAGTTCTTCATCCCACTGCTGGGTATGAATATTGAACAGCAAGGTGCGCGAGGCGTTGCTGGCATCCGTCTTGTGTGACTTGCCGCCGGTCAGACGCCACAACAAGAATGAGTCCACGGTACCGAACCGCAGCTCGCCGCGTTCTGCGCGCTCGAGGGCACCGGGAACTTTGTGCAGGATCCAGCGCAGCTTGGTCGCGGAGAAATACGGATCAATCAACAGGCCTGTTTTGGCCGCCACCGCCGCTTCATGGCCTGCTTCCTTAAGCTCGGCGCAGTAATCGGCAGTGCGGCGATCCTGCCAGACAATCGCCGGATGGATCGGCGTACCGGTCTGCGCATCCCACACCAACGTGGTTTCACGCTGGTTGGTGATACCGATCGCGGCCACATCACTGGCGCTCAAACCACTCTGTTTGAGCGCTTCGCGGCAAACTTTAAGGGTGCTTAGCCACAGCTCTTCACCGTCATGTTCGACCCAGCCATCTTGAGGAAAATACTGCTTAAACTCCTGCTGCGCGCGCGCCACGGGTAACCCCTGGGCACTGAAGACAATTGCCCGACTGCTCGTAGTGCCCTGGTCGATGGCCAGCAGGTAATGAGACATGCAGATTTCCTTATTTTTATAGGTTATTGAACGGCGACTAACCGCGACCGATTGGGGCAAATAACCCCTGAGTCAGTTGCGCCAGCACAAACGCCTCCAGCTGCACTTCCAGGCCACGCCGCCCGGCGCTGACATAGATGTTGGGGAACTGCTGAGCGGATTCATCAATAAAGGTGCGCAACCGCTTCTTCTGCCCCAGCGGGCTGATACCACCGAGCAAGTAACCAGTGACTCGTTGCGCCACAACTGGGTCAGCCATATCGACCTTCTTCACGCCCGCAGCCTGAGCCAGGGCCTTCAAGTCCAGCGTACCGGCCACCGGCACCACGGCCACCAACAATTCACCCTTTTCGCTGGCCGCCAGCAAGGTTTTGAACACCTGAGCAGGCTCAAGACTGAGCCTTTCCGCCGCTTCCAAACCGTAGGATGCGGCCTTGGGGTCATGGTGGTAGCTGTGCACCTGATGCACCGCTTTGGCTTTTTTCAGCAGATCAATGGCTGGAGTCATGTTCGAATGTGAAAACAATCTGACAAAAGTTGGCGTACCTTAGCCGAAAAAATGGCCGGGAGCAGTTTTTAACATCGTACAGCGACAGCCCGAAGGTTGGCCGCCATGGATGGCAGACCATAAATTTACCAACCGTCAGTCTATAATGCTGCGCACTTCCAAGGAGCTCCCATGACCCTGCCGCCCCGCCAACACGACATTCTCGAACTAGCCCGCGAACGCGGCTACGTCAGCATCGACGAGTTGGCTCAGGCCTTTGCCGTGACGCCGCAAACCATTCGCCGCGACATCAATCAACTCGCTGAGCAGGGTCTACTGCGTCGCACCCACGGCGGCGCGGCGAGTGAAAGCTCGAGCATCCAGAACACGGCCTACAGCATGCGTGCTGGCCTGATGCGCGATGAGAAGCAGCGCATCGCCGCCGCTATCGCTGCGCAAATCCCCGATAACGCCTCGCTGTTTATCAATATCGGCACAACCACCGAGGCGATTGCCCGTGAGCTGCTGGGACACAAAGGGCTAAAGATCATCACCAACAACCTGCACGTGGCGGCTCAGCTCAGCGCCAAGGCCGACTTCGAAGTGCTGCTGGCCGGCGGTACGGTGCGCAGCGACGGTGGCGTGGTCGGCCAGGCGGCGGTGGATTTTATCCAGCAGTTCAAAGTCGATTACGCCCTGGTCGGCATCAGCGGTATCGACGAAGACGGCAGCCTGCTCGACTTCGACTACCAGGAAGTGAGGGTCTCCCAGGCCATCATTAGCAACGCTCGCCAGGTGTTTTTAGCCGTCGACTCGAGCAAATTCGGTCGTAATGCCGTGGTGCGTTTAGGCTCGATCACGCTGGTCGACCGGCTGTTCACCGATGCAGCACCCTCTATCGCGGTCAACCGCCTACTGGTCGAACACAAGGTGCAGCTCGACTTGGTGTAAGCCCCCCCGCTCAAGAAATCGACAACCGCCGGGCGCGAAAGCGCACCTCGGAGTGGCGAAGCCGTGCATATTCGACTAGCATATTTTCGAAAGTGAACATTAAGCGTTCAATACTGACTTTCGGGGCCCCTATGACAACTCGCCACGCCAGCAACACCCCACTCGCTGAAGTCTATGATCTTGCCGTAATCGGCGGCGGTATCAATGGTGTCGGCATCGCCGCCGATGCAGCTGGGCGCGGCCTGGGGGTGTTCCTTTGTGAAAAGGACGACCTGGCGCAGCACACCTCTTCTGCCAGCAGCAAGCTGATCCATGGTGGCCTGCGCTACCTCGAACATTACGAGTTTCGCCTGGTGCGCGAAGCACTGGCCGAACGTGAAGTGCTGTTGAGCATGGCACCACACATCGTCAAACCCATGCGCTTTATCCTGCCTCATCGCCCCCACTTACGCCCGGCATGGATGATCCGTGCAGGACTGTTCCTCTACGACCATCTCGGCAAGCGCGAGAAGTTGGCAGGGTCACGTAGTTTGCGCTTCGGCGCGGGCAGCCCGCTGAAAGCCGAGATCAGCCGCGGTTTTGAATATTCCGACTGCTGGGTCGACGACGCCCGCCTGGTGGTACTCAACGCCATGGCTGCCCGCGAGAAAGGCGCGCACGTGCACAGCCGCACCCGTTGCGTCAGCGCCCGGCGCAGTAAAGGCCTGTGGCACATCCACTTAGAGCGCAGCGACGGCAGCCTGTTTTCGATTCGTGCCCGTGCACTGGTCAACGCCGCCGGCCCCTGGGTGGCGCGCTTTATCCGTGAAGACCTCAAGCAGGAGTCGCCGTACGGCATTCGCTTGATCCAGGGCAGCCATATCGTCGTGCCGCGCCTGTTCGAGGGCGAGCAGGCGTACATTCTGCAGAACGAAGACCGCCGTATTGTCTTCGCCATTCCTTATCAGGAGCGCTTCACCCTGATCGGCACCACTGACCGCGAATACCAGGGTGACCCAGCCAAGGTGGCGATCAGCGCAGAAGAAACCGATTACCTGTTGAACGTGGTCAACGCCCACTTCAAAAAGCAGTTAACCCATGACGACATCCTGCACACCTACGCTGGCGTCCGCCCGCTGTGCGATGACGAATCAGATGACCCGTCGGCGATCACCCGTGATTACACCCTGTCACTGTCCGGCCACCCTGGCGAAGCGCCGCTGCTCTCAGTATTCGGCGGCAAACTCACCACCTACCGCAAGCTGGCTGAGTCGGCGCTGGCGCAACTGGCGCCCTTCTTCCCGAAGATGGGCCCACGCTGGACGGCTAGCAGCCTGTTGCCTGGCGCTGAGCAACTGGACAGCCAGAGCGCATTGATAGAAGCACTGTGCGCACGTTTTGACTGGCTGCCAACCTCGCTGGCGCGTCGCTGGGCAGGCAGCTACGGCAGCCGCAGTTGGTTGATGCTCAAGGGGGTGAGCAGCCTCAATGATCTCGGTGAGCACCTGGGCGGCAGTCTGTACACCCGCGAAGTTAATTATTTATGCCAAGAAGAGTGGGCCATGCAAGCTGAGGACATTCTCTGGCGGCGCAGCAAAATCGGCCTGTTCACCACTGCGTCGCAGCAAGCCAAACTCGACGACTACCTGCAGGTCAGATCCGCTACTCGCCCGCAAGATGCACACGCGCTCTGATCTACTAGGGGGATAAATTGCAGGCCATAAAAAAGGGCGACCTAAGTCGCCCAAATTGCCTTGCGTGCCCCTTGCTCCAGAGGATTCAGCTCTGCTTGCGCTTGTGCGAATCCTGCCAGATGAAATAACCAACACCGAAGAAGAAGGCGACCATCAGACCGACGGTGCCGATACCGGCGAGAACTACGACATCGATAAACATGGTTGCCTCCTGCTTGAAGCCTGTGTGGGAATGGCTTCAAGGTAACAGGGGCAAACTGACCACTATTGATCCAGATCAATAGTGGGTGGGTGCTGGCTGCATGAGGCGTGCTTGGCTGACCCAGATCAATAAATCAGCCCATCGCCGACCAGCATCAACGCTTTTTCGGTTTGCCCGCAGGCTTTTTCTTGCCCTTGGGCAATGGCAGGGCCTGCTCGAATGCATCGCGCATTTCGTTGAGCTTTTTATCCCGCAGGTCGTGGATGCGCTTATCGCGTTCGGCCGCGAAATCAATCAGCTTGTCGTCTTTGCTCATGGGCTCGGCTTGATCAAACGAAAGGTCAGGTTCAGACGTGGCGCACAGAGGCTGCGCGTTTTCGCCACTTGGTGCTGCCAATGATGCTGGGTTGGCCCGCGCATGACCAGCAGTGATCCATGTTGCAAAGGCAGCGAGTGCTCGATACGACTCTGCCCCTTGCGGCGCAGATCAAAACGCCGAGTACCGCCCAGGTTAAGCGAGGCGATCAGCGGATTAACGCCTAGCTCAGCTTCATCATCACTGTGCCAGCCCATAGAGTCCTGGCCATCACGGTAATAGTTGAGCAGCACACCATTGAGTGGTTGTCCTACCGCGGCGACTACCTGTGCGCGAATCTGCTCCAGCAAGGGTGTCCAGGGCAACGGTTGATGACTCAAGCCCGAGTAGCGATAAGCAGCTTCGGCATCGCCATACCAAGCCACCAGCCTTGGCACCGGCAGTTGCCGCCCGTAAATCTGCACGTGCGGTTGCTGCCAGGGGGTTTGTGCACTCAGCTCGGCCAGCCAATGGTCAGCGGTTGGCCTGTCTAGCCAATGCGCGTGCAGTTCCAGCTCAGCATTGGGTAGCGCTAAGGGGCTGTCGTCAAATAAATCCACGGGACCACGCTTGCGGGAAGGGACAACTAAGTGTGCACACCTCAGACCTCCACATCCACCCATAGCCCCTGACGCGGTAACTCCTCAATAGCCGCTTCATCGGCTTCGTCCACCTCACCTTCAGCAAGCTCCTCGGGCGTATAGCCATGTCGACGCTGGCGCCGGCGCTGCTCTTCGCGCAGCAGCATCTCGGCCTCCTGCGGATGCCGCTTGTCCAGACTCACAGCACTTTCCTTGGCGCTTTCGGCAACAGCCGTGACCGGCGGAATTTCCGGGCGCGGTTTGACCACATCGTTCTGCACGGTCACGGGGACCAGGCTGTGGGGGATCGGTGGCAGCATTTCTCAGCCCTCCTTTGGTCAGACTGTCGGCCGGCAAGGCCGCGACTTGAGCGTGGCCTCACTACACTTTTGATCAACCAAACCACACAAAGTGCCCGACGTGCAGCATTGCGCCTTTGGTCAGGACTCGAGGCTGCGTTAACATAGTCGGCTTTTTCACGCGGGAGACAAGCATGGCGCAGTATGAACCGGGGCAACGCTGGATCAGTGACAGCGAAGCAGAGCTGGGTTTGGGAACCGTTCTGATGCAGGACGGCCGCATGCTCACCGTGCTCTACCCGGCCACCGGCGAAACCCGCCAGTACGCCATGCGCAGTGCGCCCTTGACCCGCGTACGCTTTTCACCAGGCGATGAAATCACCCATTTCGAAGGCTGGAAACTGACCGTACAGGAAGTCGACGATGTTGACGGCCTGCTGGTTTATCACGGCCTTAATGCGCAGCACGAAAGTGTCACCCTGCCGGAAACCCAGCTGTCGAACTTTATTCAGTTCCGCCTGGCCAGTGACCGTCTGTTCGCCGGGCAGATCGACCCGCTGCCTTGGTTCGCCCTGCGCTACCACACCCTCGATTACACCAGCCGCCAGTTGCAGTCCAGCCTCTGGGGTTTGGGTGGTGTGCGTGCGCAACCGATTGCGCACCAACTGCATATCGCCCGCGAAGTCGCCGACCGCATCGCCCCGCGCGTACTCCTAGCGGACGAAGTGGGCCTGGGTAAAACCATCGAAGCCGGCTTGGTGATCCATCGCCAGCTGCTCTCCGGACGCGCCAACCGCGTGCTGATTCTGGTGCCGGAAAACCTCCAGCACCAATGGCTGGTGGAGATGCGCCGGCGCTTCAACTTAGATGTCGCGCTGTTTGACGAAGAGCGCTTTATCGAAAGCGATGCCAGCAATCCGTTCGAAGACTGCCAACTGGCGCTGGTTGCGTTGGAGTGGCTGTGTGAAGACGAGAAGGCCCAAGACGCGCTGTTTGCTGCCGGCTGGGACATGCTAGTGGTCGACGAAGCACACCACCTAGTCTGGCATCCGGAACACGCCAGCGCTGAATACGCGCTGGTCGAGCAACTCGCTGAGATAATCCCTGGCGTATTGCTGCTCACTGCTACCCCCGAGCAGCTGGGCCAGGACAGCCATTTTGCACGCCTGCGTCTGCTCGACCCGAATCGTTTCCATGATCTGGCCGCCTTCCGCGCAGAGAGCGAGCACTACAAGCCAATTGCCGAAGCCGTGCAGGAACTGCTGGATAATGGCCGCCTATCTGAAGCGGCGCATAAGACTATCCACGACTTCCTCGGTGACGGTGGCGAGGCGCTGTTGGGCGCCGTCAGCGACGGCGACATCCAAGCCTCGGCGCGCCTGGTGCGCGAGCTGCTCGACCGTCATGGCACCGGTCGCCTGCTGTTCCGCAACACCCGTGCGGCCGTGCAAGGCTTCCCGGACCGCGAACTGCACCCCTACCCGCTGGCCAGCCCCGACGAATACATGGAGCTGCCCATCGGTGAACATGCCGACCTCTACCCGGAAGTCAGCTACCAAGCACAGACCGATGTCGATGAAGACCAGCGCTGGTGGAAGTTTGACCCACGCGTTGAATGGCTGATCGACACCCTGAAGATGCTCAAGAAGTTCAAGGTGCTGGTGATCTGCGCCCATGCCGAAACCGCCATGGACCTGGAAGACGCCCTGCGCGTGCGCAAAGGCATCCCCGCAACCGTGTTCCACGAGGGCATGAACATCCTTGAGCGTGACCGCGCCGCCGCCTACTTCGCCGACGAAGAATTCGGCGCCCAGGTGCTGATCTGCTCGGAAATTGGCTCCGAAGGCCGCAACTTCCAGTTCGCTCACCACCTGGTGCTGTTCGATCTGCCGGCGCACCCGGATCTGCTTGAGCAACGTATCGGCCGACTCGACCGCATTGGCCAGAAGCACCGCATTCAGCTGCATGTGCCGTACCTGGAAAACAGCCCGCAAGAGCGTCTGTTCCAGTGGTACCACCAGGCCCTGAACGCCTTTCTCGCCACCTGCCCGACCGGCAACGCCTTGCAGCACCAATTCGGCAGTCGCCTGCTGCCCATGCTGGAAAGCGGCGATGACGGCGAATGGCAAGCGCTGGTTGATGAAGCCACAGCCGAGCGCCTGCGCCTGGAAGACGAACTGCATGCCGGGCGCGACCGCTTGCTGGAACTCAACTCCGGCGGTGCTGGCGAAGGCGAGGCGCTGGTCGAGGCCATTCTCGAACAGGACGACCAATTCGCCCTGCCGATCTATATGGAGCAACTGTTCGACGCCTTTGGCATCGACAGCGAAGACCACTCCGACAACGCACTGATCCTGCGTCCCAGCGAGAAAATGCTGGATGCCAGCTTCCCTCTGGGCGACGACGAAGGCGTGACCATCACCTACGACCGCGACACGGCGTTGGCGCGCGAGGACATGCAGTTCCTCACTTGGGAGCACCCTATGGTGCAGGGCGGCATGGACTTGGTGCGTTCCGGCTCGATGGGTAACACCGGCGTCGCGTTGATCAAAAACAAGGCGCTTAAAGCTGGCACCGTACTGCTGGAAATGCTCTACGTCAGTGAGGTGGTCGCACCCCGCGCCCTGCAACTGGGCCGTTATCTGCCGCCGATCGCCCTGCGCTGCCTGCTCGACGGCAACGGCAACGACCTGGCCGCCAAGGTCTCGTTCGAGAAGCTCAATGAGCAGCTGGAAACCGTGCCACGTGCCAGCGCCAACAAGTTCGTCCAGGCCCAACGCGACAGCCTCAACCCGCTGATCAACGCCGGTGAAAGCAAGGTCGCTGACCGTCACAACAGCCGCGTCGACGAAGCCAAACGGCGCCTGGCTGCCGAAACCGACGAAGAACTGGCGCGCTTAGTTGCCCTGCAAGCGGTCAACCCAAGCGTACGCGACAGCGAACTCAACGCCCTGCGCCAATTGCGCGAGCAGGGCTTAGCCATGCTCGACAAAGCCGCGCTGCGCCTCGAAGCTATCCGCGTGCTGGTCGCCGGTTAAGCCTAAGGGTTACCCCAGACAGCAAAAGGCCCGCAGTTGCGGGCCTTTTGCTGTCTGGGGTCCGACTTCAGGCCGGTACACCTTCAGCCATGCCCCGCTGCATCTGCGCCGCATCGCTAACAAAGCAACGTGAGGCCTGGACCAACGCCAGCATGGTCATAAACAAGGCAACCGGAATCAGGTACATGGCGTTGTGCAAGCCAACAGCCTTGAAGGACTCATTCATCTCACTCGCGCCTGCCGCCAGCATCGCCGCCTGGGAGTAATGGTCGGATAACACCCCAACAGCTACCGGACCGAGGCCACCACCGAGCAGGTACAACCCGGCGAAGAACAGTGCCATGGCCGTGGCGCGCAGGCGTGGTTCAATCACATCCTGAATCGCGGTGTACACGCAGGTGTAAAAATTGTAAGCAAACAGCCAGCCGAGACTGAACAACGCCACGAATACGGCGATCTCGACTCGCCCAGCGAACAAGGCATAACCGGTCGCTACGGATGCGATCAGCATGCTCACGGCAGCAAACAACAATCGTCCGCTCTGCCAGCGCTGGTGGATTTTATCTGCCAGCCAGCCACCCAACGTCAGGCCAACCAAACCGGTTAGGCCAACGATCACCCCGGTGGCCATTGCCGCTTGCTCCAACGGCATCAAAAAGTAGCGCTGCAGCATCGGCACCATAAATGAGTTGCACGCGTAAGTAGCGAAGTTGAACGTCAGCCCCGCGACCACCAGCCACCAGAAAGTACGAATCGCCAGCACCTTGCGCACGGGCTTATCCACTGGCGTAGTTTGCGACTTCACCTGTTCGGCTGCGCCGCGTGCGGGCTCTTTAATGAAGAACATAAACAACGCTAGGATCACCCCCGGTACAGCGGCAATAAAGAACGGCGCGCGCCAGCTGTCGAAGGCCTTAACCATTGCCCCGATGGTGAAGAACGCCAACAGTAAACCAAGCGGCAGCCCGAGCATAAAGATACCCATAGCCCGCGCGCGCTTGTGTGCCGGGAACAGGTCGCCAATCAGGGAGTTAGCCGCCGGCGCGTAGCTGGCCTCACCAATCCCCACCCCCATGCGAATCAGCAGGAAACTCCAGAAATTCCAAGCCAAGCCGTTCACGGCGGTCAGGCCGCTCCAGACGGCCAGGCCCCAGCCCATAATTTTGCGCCGTGCGCCCGTGTCAGCCATGCGCCCCAGCGGCACACCGGCGATGGCGTAGACAATGGTAAAGGCCGTACCGATTAAACCCAGCTGGAGGTCGCTGAGGTTCCATTCCATGCGGATCGGCTCGATGATGATCGCCGGAATGGTGCGGTCAAAAAAGTTGAACAGGTTGGCGAGAAAAAGCAGGAACAGAATGCGCCAGGCATTCGTCGCTTGGAGGGACTGCTGCATGGAATCCATCTCTAATTATTGTTATCAAAGCACGTCAGCCGCACTAAGCGTACCGCCGTGCTCAGCACCTACAGGGCCAATCTAGAGCCATGCACTTAGGCTGTCTGTGACTATTTGTGCGGTGTATGTAGGGTAATCGCCGCCGAGGCAAGCGCCCGCGCACAGAGCACTTCAGGATGGCGGAGACGAGAAGACCGGCCGCAAGCTAAGCCACGCGAATACGGCTCGCCTCGATCAAAGGAGTCAACAGTCACGTAACAGTTCGCGCCACTCGCTCAGCCAACCCAAGCTTGCGCCGGTTCCCGCCGCGCCCGGTCGATACTCGGCCGCCAACCAGCCCTGATAACCGCTCGCGCGCAATGCTGTCAGCAGCGGTGCGAATTGCAGTTCACCACTGCCTGGCGCACCACGCCCGGGATAATCGGCAAACTGCACATGACCAATACGCCCTGCCAGCAAGGCGATACCGGCCTGTATGTCCTCACCTTGGCGCGCCATGTGGTAAAGATCGTACTGCGCCGACAGATTGGGATGCGCTACCGCCTTGAGCAGCGTATCCAGTTGCGCCGCGGTATTGATCAGAAAGCCCTGCATATCCAGTGGGTTGATCGCCTCCACCACCACGCCTATGCCCAATAGCTGAAAGGCCTCGGCGGCCATGCGCAAGTTACGAATCAGACACGCCTGCGCCTGCTCAGGCTCAAGTCCTTCGGCTAACCGCCCCGGCAGCACATTGACCAGCGCCGGACGCACCATGGCGGCGTAGCTCAGCGCCTCCTGTAGAACCAGATCAAACTCGGTTTGGCGCCCAGGCACCGCCGCCAAGCCCGCACCACCGCTCATCAGGTCACCCGCCGGCAGGTTGATAAGACGCAGCGGCATACCTGCCGTCTCCAGCGCCTCTTTCAGGCGAATGGCCGGCAGCTCATAGGGAAACTGGATTTCCACTCCATCAAAACCCGCAGCGGCGGCAGCCACCACGCGCTCGATCAGCGGCAACTCGGTAAACAACAACGACAGGTTGGCGGCAATCTTCATGGCTGTGGCTCTTGATGCTGTGGCTTCCGATACAGCTGGACCAGGGTTGCAGGATCATGCTCCAGATTGCCCTGACTGCCGTGCTGGCGCATTAGTTGCGCGGCTAAACCGCTGAGGGGCGTGGCCGAACCGATCTGCTGTGACAGCTTGATCGCCGTATCCAAGTCTTTAAGCAAAGTGCGCACATGCCACTTGACCGGTTCGAACTGACTGTCGGCCATTTGCGGTGCGAGAATTTGCAGCGGTTTGGAGTCGGCAAAACCGCCGGCCAGTGCTGGGGCGATCAGACTGGCATCGACGCCAGCCTGCTCCGCCAAGGCCACTACTTCGGCAATCACTAGGGCGTTGCAGGCCACGATCATCTGGTTGCATACCTTGGTGACCTGACCTGCCCCCACGTCGCCCATGCGCGTGAGCCGTTGCCCAAGGTGCGCGAGAATCGGCCGCACACGCTCGACGTCCTCCACCCGGCCACCGGCCATGATTACCAGCGTACCGTTGGCGGCTCCCAGGGTGCCGCCGGATACCGGCGCATCGACCCAATGCATACCACAGCGGGCGTGCAGCTCAGCCGCCATCGCACGGGTAGCCGCTGGCTCCAGGCTGGAAAAATCTACCAGCAGCTGCCCTGGCTTGGCCGTTTCAACAATGCCACCTGGGCCGAACACCACCTCGCGTACCACCTCAGTATTGGCCAAACAGAGCATGACGATATCGGCCCGGGCGCAGAGCTGCGCTGGACTCGCGACCGCTTGTGCGCCCAGCGCCTGCAGAGGGGCGCATTTTTCACTCGAGCGGTTCCAGACCGTCAGCGCAAAACTAGCGGCCAGCAGGCGCTGGGTCATGGGCAGGCCCATCAGGCCAATACCCGCGAATGCCAAAGCTGGAAGAGGTGAGGACATAGGCAGACTCCAATTCAATCAAGGCCACCATCTTAGCCCAGGTTGCACCGGCATCCGCCTTACCCAGACAACGGCCGGACAAGGGCGTACGGGCTTGCACAACAAAACAGAGTTGAATGAAAGGCGGCTGACGCAGACCTATTGCAAAGGCCTGCGTAAAGCGCCTTACAAGCCGTCCTTTTCCAGATGATCGAGATTGACCGGCTCGCCGCTGTGCGCGCCCAGCTTGGCACGAATGTCCTCGAACATCTGATCGTACTCAGAGTGACTGCGCATGATCAGGCTGCTATTAGCCGGCAAACCATGTTTATGCCCCAGCCGGCTGACTACGCTGGCGAAGTTGTAGGCGGTGTCGCGGTGCAGCTCGAAAGTCTCTTCAAAAGCCTTGCCATCCACCTGCCCACGCATGCGCATCTGCAACATCGGGCCTTCACTCGGGTCCTGACGCACGTCGTAATAAAGGTCGACGCTGAAGAGCGGCATCTCAACAGTGGCCAAGGTATTGGCGCGATGCAAATGACCGGGTTCAAACATGCTGGCAGCTCCTGCAATCAGTCGGCGGTGCTGCCAGCATAGCTGCTCAGCTGCAGCCTGATACGCGCGCCAACTCAGTGCAGCGGCGCGCGCTCGATACGTTCTTGTGCCAGCACCCAGGGCGCGACCACCACCGCCCACAGCTCTGGATCGCGGCTTAGCAGGTCTTCAGCACGGCTGTCGTCAACCCGACTCACCTGACCAGCGGCGAGCCAGGCGGCGACTTTTGCTTGGTCGTTCTGCGCCACGGCCTGCGCCACGGCGATCAGGTCCTGCGCAGCGTCTACCAGCAGCAATGCGCCGCGGGCGAAGGTAGGTTGTAGCTCTTGCCAGGTTATTGCTGCAGTTTCACCAAGCAGCTTGGCATAGAGGGTGCTAGGTTGTTCAGTCATGGGATGCCCTGTCATGGATGGCCAATTTACTAATCGGCGGCCATGATAGCGTTCACCCGCTTGCGGGCAAATTCCCGAAGTCATTCGTGACGTTGCCCGCAGAGAGAAAGACACGGCGTTTTTCTATACGTTTATTACGTTAAAGCGACACCTCAAGCCTTTGCCCCCAGCAAGCGGCTTTTCAAGCCGCGAAGCAGCGCTCTACACTGCACCGGTACAGTTGCCGGGGGAATGGCCGGGGAAACAACCCGGTTCTGCAGCTTTGGCCGCCAGAACTACAATAATCAAAACCAATAAGAGTGGAGCACTATGAACAAGGCTACTAAGCAGATTTCAAAACTGTTTGCCGCCATGGCCATGGCTGGCGTTGCCAGCTACTCGGTAGCGGCTGACACCATCAAAATTGGCCTGGCAGGCCCAGTCACCGGTGCAGTCGCGCAATACGGTGAGATGCAGTTCATCGGTGCCAAAATGGCCATCGAGCAGATCAACAAAGCCGGTGGGGTTAATGGCGCGCAACTCGAAGGCGTGGTGTATGACGACGCCTGTGATCCAAAGCAAGCAGTTGCCGTGGCTAACAAAATCGTCAACGACGAAGTTAAATTCGTCGTTGGACACCTCTGCTCCAGCTCTACTCAACCTGCGTCAGACATTTATGAAGACGAAGGCATCCTGATGATCACCCCAGCGTCGACCAGCCCAGACGTTACCTCGCGTGGCTATGAGCTTATCTTCCGCACCATCGGCCTGGACAGCCTGCAAGGTCCAACCGCCGGTAACTTCATTGCCGACCACGTTAAGCCGAAAGCCGTTGCCGTGATTCACGACAAGCAGCAGTACGGTGAAGGCATCGCCACCGCGGTCAAGCAGACCTTGGAAAGCAAAGGCACTAAGGTTGTTCTGTTCGAAGGCATCAACGCCGGCGACAAGGACTTCTCCTCGATGATCTCCAAGCTCAAGCAAGCCAACGTCGACTTCATCTACTACGGTGGCTACCACCCAGAGCTAGGCCTGCTGCTGCGCCAAGCGTCCGAGAAAGGCCTGAAGGTCAAGTTCATGGGCCCTGAAGGCGTAGGCAACAAGGAAATCTCGGCCATCGCCGGCCCTGCTTCCGAAGGCATGCTGGTTACCCTGCCGAAGTCGTTCGACCAGGACCCACGTAACCAGGCACTGGTTGATGCATTCAAAGCCAAGAACGAAGACCCAACCGGCCCGTTCGTATTCCCAGCCTACGCTGCTGTTCAGGTTATCGCTGAAGGCATCAAGAAAGCCGGCGATACCGACACCGCGAAAGTGGCTGCAGCCCTCCGCGCTAATAGCTTCGACACCCCGACCGGTAACCTGACCTTCGACGAGAAGGGTGACCTGAAGGACTTCAGCTTCGTGGTGTACGAATGGCACCAGGACGGCACCAAGTCCGAAGCTAAGTAAGCCTCCCCGCCTGAACCCAAAGCCCACTGCAACCGCCGTGGGCTTTGCTTATTAGAAGAATTCCGGTTGCATGCTGCGCCACTAGCGCTGCCTTGCGTGCCACCCAGGAGTTAGGCAATGCCTGATCTGTATCACTACCTGCAACAGCTGGTTAACGGCCTAACCGTTGGCAGCACCTATGCCCTAATCGCCATCGGTTACACCATGGTGTACGGCATCATCGGCATGATCAACTTCGCCCACGGCGAGGTTTACATGATTGGCTCGTATGTCGCTTTTATCGCGATTGCCGGCCTGACCATGCTGGGGCTCGATAGCCTGCCGCTGTTGATGTTCGCCGCCTTTGCCGGCAGCATCATTATTGCCAGCGCTTACGGCTACAGCATCGAACGGGTCGCCTATAGGCCACTGCGCGGTGGTAACCGCCTGATTCCGCTGATCTCGGCCATCGGCATGTCGATTTTCCTGCAAAACGAAGTGCTGCTCGCTCAGGATTCAAAAGACAAAGCCATCCCCAACCTGCTACCCGGCAACTTCGTGTTTGGTGAAAGCGCGATGAATGGCGTGGTGATTTCCTACATGCAGGTGCTGGTTTTCGTCGTTACCTTCTTAGTCATGCTCGGCCTGACCTTTTTCATCTCCCGCTCCCGCTTGGGCCGTGCCTGCCGCGCCTGCGCCGAAGATTTGAAGATGGCTAACCTGCTGGGTATCAACACCAACAACATCATTGCCCTGACCTTTGTCATCGGTGCCGCGCTCGCAGGTGTCGCCGCCGTGCTGCTGGGCATGCAATACGGCGTGATCAACCCACATCTAGGCTTCCTCGCCGGGATCAAGGCCTTCACCGCTGCCGTATTGGGTGGCATCGGCAGTATTCCGGGCGCTGTTCTGGGCGGCCTTCTACTGGGTTTGGCAGAAGCCTTTGGGGCTGACATTTTCGGCGACCAATACAAAGATGTGGTGGCCTTCAGCTTATTGGTGCTGGTGTTGCTGTTCCGGCCTACGGGCATTCTCGGTCGTCCGGAGGTTGAAAAAGTATGAGTTCTGCCATCACTAAAAACCTCAAAACGGCGATCTTCAGTGCCCTGCTGGTGCTGGCCGTGGCCTATCCGGTACTCGGCCTAAAGCTGACGACTGTGGGCATCAAGCTGGAAGTGCAAGGCGCCAGCCCGGCGATTATCTGGACTATCGCCGGCTGCGCCATCGCCATGTTCTTCTGGCAATTGTTCCGCAGCCAACTGAGCGCGGCCTGGAGTCAGGTGCCGAGCTTGCCCAGCGTGCCGAGCCAGGCGAGCAACTTCCTCACCCTACCTTCGACTCAGCGCTGGATCATCCTAGGCCTGATAATGGTTGCCCTGGCCTGGCCGTTCTTCGGCAGCCGCGGCGCGGTAGACATCGCCACGCTGATCCTGATCTACGTGATGCTCGGCCTCGGCCTGAATATCGTGGTCGGCCTCGCCGGTCTGCTCGATTTGGGCTACGTCGGCTTCTATGCCGTCGGTGCTTACAGCTACGCGCTGCTGTCGCACTACTACGGCCTGGGCTTCTGGGTATGCCTACCGATTGCCGGCCTGATGGCGGCCTTCTTTGGCTTTATCCTCGGTTTCCCGGTGCTGCGCCTGCGCGGTGACTACCTGGCCATCGTTACCTTGGGTTTCGGCGAGATCATCCGTATTTTGCTGCGCAACATGACCGAGTTGACTGGCGGCCCCAACGGCATCAGCAACATCGACAAACCGACGCTATTCGGCCTGTCGTTCGAGCGTAAAGCCGCCGAGGGTATGCAGACCTTCCACGAGTATTTCGGCGTTGCCTACAACTCAATCAACAAGGTGATTTTCCTTTATCTGATCGCTCTGCTGCTGGTATTGCTGACCCTGTTCGTGATCAATCGCCTGCTGCGCATGCCGATTGGCCGCGCATGGGAAGCCTTGCGTGAAGACGAAATCGCCTGCCGCGCGCTGGGTATGAACCCAACCGTGATCAAACTCTCGGCCTTCACCCTGGGCGCGACCTTTGCCGGTTTTGCTGGCAGCTTCTTCGCGGCGCGTCAGGGCTTAGTCACGCCGGAATCGTTCACCTTTATTGAATCCGCCATCATCCTCGCCATCGTCGTGCTGGGCGGCATGGGCTCGCAACTGGGCATCATCCTCGCTGCCGTGGTGATGATCCTGCTGCCCGAGCTGATGCGTGAGTTCAGTGAGTACCGCATGCTGATGTTCGGTGCCCTGATGGTATTCATGATGATCTGGCGTCCGCAGGGCCTGTTGCCCATGCAGCGTCCGCACTTGGAGCTGAAACGATGAGCCGCCCGATTCTCGAAGTAAGCGGCCTATCCATGCGCTTCGGCGGCCTGCTGGCCGTTAATGGCGTAGGTTTGTCCGTACAAGAAAAACAAGTGGTGTCGATGATCGGCCCGAACGGCGCTGGCAAGACCACCGTATTCAACTGCTTGACCGGCTTCTACCAGCCCTCCGCGGGCAGCATCAGCCTGGATGGCGAGCAGATCGAAGGCCTGCCCGGCCACAAGATCGCGCGCAAAGGCGTAGTACGCACCTTCCAGAATGTGCGTCTATTTAAGGACATGACCGCGGTGGAAAATCTGCTGGTCGCGCAACATCGCCACCTCAACACAAACTTCCTCGCAGGGCTGTTCAAAACCCCGGCGTTTAGCAAAAGCGAACGTGAGGCGATGGATTACGCCGCGCATTGGCTGGACCAGGTCAACCTGACCGAGTTCGCCAACCGCCCGGCCGGCACCCTGGCGTACGGCCAGCAACGTCGCCTGGAAATCGCCCGTTGCATGATGACCCGCCCGCGCATCCTGATGCTCGATGAACCCGCTGCCGGGCTCAACCCGCGCGAAACCGACGACCTTAAAGCGCTGATTGGCATGCTGCGCGATCAGCACAACGTCACCGTGCTGCTGATCGAGCATGACATGAAACTGGTCATGAGCATTTCCGACCACATCTACGTGATCAACCAGGGCACGCCCCTGGCGGACGGTACGCCGGAGCAAATCCGCGAGAATCCGGACGTGATCAAAGCCTACCTAGGGGAAGCGTGATGCTGTATTTCGAGAACGTTTCCACCTTCTACGGCAAGATCCAGGCGCTGCATGACGTCAACGTTGAAGTCCGCCAGGGTGAAATTGTCACCCTGATCGGCGCCAACGGTGCTGGTAAGTCGACCCTGCTGATGACCCTGTGCGGCAACCCACAGGCCAGCAGCGGCAGCATTCGCTATCAGGGCGAAGAGCTGATCGGCATGGATACGCCTGAAATCATGCGCAAAAGCATTGCCGTGGTCCCGGAAGGTCGCCGCGTATTCGCCCGCCTGACAGTGGAAGAAAACCTGGAAATGGGTGGCTTCTTCGGCAGCAAAGCCGATAACCAAGAGCAGATGGACAAGGTCCTGCACCTGTTCCCACGCCTGCGTGAGCGCTTCGCCCAACGCGCCGGCACCATGTCTGGCGGTGAACAACAAATGCTCGCCATCGGTCGAGCCTTGATGAGCAAGCCCACCCTGCTGCTGCTCGACGAGCCGTCACTGGGTTTGGCGCCGATCATTATCCAGCAGATCTTCGACATCATCGAACAGCTACGTAAGGAGGGAGTCACGGTGTTCCTGGTCGAGCAGAACGCCAACCAGGCGCTCAAACTCGCAGACCGTGGCTATGTGCTGGAAAACGGCCGAATCGTTATGCAAGGCAGTGGTGAAGAACTGCTAACCAACCCTAAAGTACGCGATGCCTATCTCGGTGGCTGATCTTGTTGGATAGCGTTTCATTGCAACAAAAAAGCCGCTGACTTCAGCGGCTTTTTTGTTTTGGCATTCTGCTTAGCGCTCCATCGGGCTCGCCCAAGCCGGCAATCAGACGGCAGCGAATGCGTTGAGGAACCAGGTAATCAATGGGATCGCAACGATATCGATCAGCACCGCGCCACAGAGCGGAACAATGATAAAGGCCTTGTAGGAGAACACTTTGTAGTGCTCGCACACCGCGCCCATATTCGCCACCGCATTGGGCGTCGCACCGAGGCCATGGCCCATGAAGCCCGCACACAAAACCGCCGCATCATAGTTGCTGCCCAGCAGGCGAAACAGCACAAACACCGTCAGCAAAACCATCACCACAACCTGCACAACCAATATGCCAAGCAGTGGCAAACCGAGTTGTTCCAGCTCCCAGAACTTCAGACTCATCATCGCCATGGTCAGGAAAATCCCTAAACAGACATCACCAATGGTGCTGATGGCAGTATCAGGAATCTCGATGACTCGAGCACGGTCATTGAGGTTGCGCAACAGAACCGCAACAAACATGGCACCGACGTAGCTGGGAAGCACAACACCAAGGTGATCCTTCAAGGCGTCACCCAGCCAGAACCCCAGCACCATGATGACTAGGATGCACGCCAATAAACGCAACAATGTTGCTGCATCAAGAGCCTGAGCCGGCGCCTGTGCCCCCGTATTCAGCGTGCCTAATGAGCCGACCTGCTCTGCCACTACCGCCAGTTTTTTGCGCTCGATCAACCAGCGCGCTACTGGTGTCCCAAGCAGACCGCCCGCGACCATGCCGAAGGTTGCAGCAGCAAGCGCGGCGGTTGTTGCGCCCTGAGCACCAAGGCTTTCAGCAACCGGCCCAAATGCGGCGGCGGCGCCAAAGCCGCCCTCAAGGGAAACAGCACCGGCCATCAAGCCTAGCAACGGGTCGATACCCAAAAGGCTAGCGACGCCCACACCCAAAGCATTTTGCAGCAGCGCCAGGAACCAACATGCACCTAGATAAACAAATAGGATCTTACCGCCCTGACGCAGCAGCCCAAGGCTTCCCCCCAGCCCTACCGTGGTAAAGAACGCCACCATCAAAGGGGTTTGCAAGGCCGTATCAAATGTCAGACTCAGTAACTGTTGGTCACGTAGAAGCCATACCAGCAAGGCAAATCCAAAGCCGCCGATAACGGGAGCAGGCACACAGAGCTGGGTTAACCAGTGACTGCGTTTTTTCAGGAAGGCGCCCGCCCCAAGCAACAGCAAAGCCAGGGCGGTGGTCGTCAATGCATCCAGTTCAAGCGTCAACATGGCAGAGTTCTCTCTTGTTATTGTTGATCAGTTTCTGATCCGACAGGTGTACTCGAATAACCTCAATCGACCATGCTGGCCAAAAGCCGCGCACCAATACGCGCAGTGCGATTGTCTTGATCAAGGCTTGGGTTGAGTTCGGCAATATCAGCTAGGCGAAGCTTGCCGCTGGCTTTGGCCAGCCGAACCAAGTGTTCGACCAGCATGACGTCGACGCCGTGAGCCGATGGCGCACTCACACCCGGAGCCTGCCCGGCGGGCAGTACGTCCAGGCAGACAGTCATATAGAGGTGATCAATGCTGCTCAGGAACTCTTCAAGGAATGATTCGATGCCGGGCAAATTCCAGCTTTGCATTTGCCTATCAAGCAGATAACGCACGTTCAAGCGTTCCGCCTGCTCGAACAGTGACTGGGTGTTGTTGTGCTGACTGATACCTAAGCAGCAATACGCAAATTCAATATCCGCCGCTTGGCAATACTCAGCGATCTGTAAAAACGGTGTCCCAGAACTGCTTCGTTCAGCGAAGCGCAAATCAAAATGCGCATCAAAATTCAAAATGCCAATTCTTGGCCGCGCCTCTTGAGCACAGAGAAAATCTGCCAACCCGGTGAAACTGGCCAGGGCAATCTCATGACCGCCGCCCAAGCCCAGAGGCAAGTGTCCCTGGCTAAGCATCTCGGTCATTCTTTGCGCATAACGCTGTTGCGCAGACTCCAGATCCGCACCTTCACAGCTCACATCACCCGCGTCATAAACAGCGCTAGAACCGTGCCAAGCGAGGCTGGACAACGCTTTGCGTAAGGCTGGCGGCCCCTGACGCGCACCCGTGCGACCCTGATTGCGCTTAACGCCTTCATCGCTGGCCAAGCCAATTAGGGCCACACCAGCGGATTGATCTGGCGCATAGGGCTGCACCCACTGGTGCCAACGCAACGCACTCTGCCCTTCGCCAGCATCAGTACGGCCTCTCCATACCTGCATATCTGGGGTGATGGTCATGTATTGCTCTCTTAATATTCAGTCAAGGCGGGCGCTAACCCTTAAGGCCGCATCCTGGGTCCAACGGATCAGGCGATCACTGCGTTGTTCTGCCCGAAAAGCCGGTGCCATCAAACTGATCACACCGTGAAGTCGTCCCCGGCTATCAAACAGAGGAGCGCTGACGCCCCAGACGCCCTCATCAATTTCGCCATTTGAAACGGCATAGCCGGCCTGCCTGATCTCAGCAAAATTGAGCAGGTAATTTTCCAGTGCTGGCGCTTCAATGCCTTTCTCGGTCAATACCGCCAAACTCTGCGCCTGCTCCATAAAGGCCAACAATGCGCGAGCAGAAGCACCAATCAACAAGGGCTGAGCCAGGCCTTTCTGATAACAGCAGCGCAGGGGTTGCTGGCTATCAACCAACTCCACACATATCGCCTGGCCATTGCTGGGCACCATCAGGGCAACGCTTTCCTGGCTCAACTCGGCCAAGCGCTTAAGCTCGGGCTTAGCCAATGTCACCAGCACCGCGTCACGATCGAACTTCTTGGCCAACTGCATGCACGCCGGGCCAGGCAAATAGCGGCCTTGACCGTTGTCTTCGGCCAAGCCCCAACGCAGCAGGGTTTTCAAATGGCGATAAGTGCTGCTCAAGGGCTGCCCCAGACTTTCCGATAGTGCCTTGGCCGAGATGACCTCGTCGGCCTGACCCAAGGCGACCAATATCTGCAGCAAGCGATCAGTTGGCGTGTTGTAGTTCATAGGTGCTCCTTGATATTCATGGTGCGCGAACTTTCTCATTTAATGAAATCCAAGTCCCACTGAGTGAGAATAATGAAATAATTAGGCGACCAAAGGCTCACCCGCCCCGGCCGAGGGCAGAAACACAGCTCAGCCGAAAATATCTGGCACCCACCGACTCATCCGTACATAAGCGCTGCGGACAGTTACAATGGCGGCCCTTTGTTTTTTGATGACTGCTTTTTATGACCGAGCCTGTTCGCCTGTCCAAACGCCTGATTGAAGTGATCGGCTGTTCGCGCCGCGAGGCCGAGCTGTATATCGAGGGTGGCTGGGTCACGGTGGACGGTGTGGTCGTCGAAGAGCCGCAATCCAAAGTCAGTGAGCAACGCGTCGAACTGCTCGCCGATGCAGTACTGACGCCCAGCGAGCCGGTCACCCTGCTACTCAACGTACCCGCAGGGCACTACCCGGATCGCGCCATCGAGAGCATCGGCCCAGCTAGCCATTGGACGGACGACGCTAGCGGCATCCGCCCGCTGAAAAGCCATTTCGCCCGCCTCAATAGCTGCGCGCCGCTGCAAGTCGGCGCCGACGGCCTGCATGTATTGACCCAAGACTGGCGCATCGAGCGCAAGCTCAAGGAAGACCTCAACAAACTCGAGCAGGAGTATGTGGTTGAGGTCGTCGGCGCCTTAAGCGCCAGCCAGCTCAAGCGCTTGGCTCATGGCCTGACCTTCAATGGCGTGGCGTTGCCGCCGTGCAAGGTCAGCTGGCAGAACGAGACCCGCCTGCGCTTCGCCTTGAAAAATCCGCTGCCCGGGCAGCTGGTTTTCATGTGCAACAGCGTCGACCTCAAGGTACTGGGCATGAAGCGCATCCGTATCGGTGGCGTATCGATGGCCAAAGTACAGCCAGGGCAATGGCGCTACCTGGCTGGCAAAGAACGTTTCTAATTTTTTAGCTGATGCGTTTTGTGCATCAGCCCTTTTCAGGACCACCCCATGCTTAATAACGACGTACTGCGCAGCCTGCGCTACACCCTCGACATCAGCGATGCGCAGATGGTCGAAATCATCCAGCTGAGCGGCAAAAAAATCACCGTCGCTGAACTCAGCCCACTGCTGAAAAAAGATGATGAAGAGGGTTTTACCGCTTGCGACGATGAGCTGATGGCGCACTTCCTCGACGGCCTGGTGTACTTCAAGCGGGGTAAGGATGACAGCCGTCCAGGCCAACCTTTCGAGCTGCCAATCACCAACAACATCGTGCTGAAAAAATTGCGCGTGGCGTTCGAGTTGAAAGAAGACGACATGCACGCAGTCATGACCAGCGTCGACTGCCCGGTGTCTAAACCGGAGATGAGTGCACTGTTTCGCAAGTTCGGTCACAGCAACTACCGCACTTGCGGTGATCAATTCCTGCGTAACTTCCTCAAGGGCCTGACCCTGCGCGAACGCGGCGAATAATTCAGTCTTTTGTCATGCGCCCTGCATGGCAGCGTATTTCCAAGGGCAATAGTGCCTGCCGCTCGGCAGGCGCGCGATTAGGCTGGTGGCATTCATCCCCCTGAGGATTTGCCATGCACCCCTACTTTGATCTGCAAGGCCGCACCGCTCTGGTTACCGGCGGCACCCGTGGCATCGGCAAGATGATCGCCAAAGCCTTTGTTGAAGCGGGCGCAACCGTTTACGTGTGCGCCCGTGACGGCGAAGCCTGCGCGCAAGCCGCCGCCGAACTGTCAGCCTTCGGCACCTGTCACGGTCTTGCCGCTAATTTGGCCAGCGAAGAAGGCGTGCAGATATTGGCTGCCGATTTGAGCAGCCGTATCAGCCAACTCGATATTTTGGTCAACAACGCTGGCACCACGTGGGGCGCACCCCTGGAGAGCTACCCAGCCAGAGGCTGGGAAAAGGTCATGCAACTCAACGTCACGTCGGTATTCAGCTGCATCCAGCAACTACTGCCACTGCTGCGCAAGGCTGGTAGCACCATCAACCCGTCGCGGGTGATCAACATAGGCTCAGTCGCAGGCATGACCTCGCATGGCGAAAACGCTTACGCCTACGGCCCGAGCAAAGCGGCGCTGCATCAACTGTCGCGCATGCTCGCCCGCGAACTGGTGCGCGACCACATCAACGTTAACGTCATCGCACCTGGGCGCTTCCCCAGCAAGATGACCCAGCACATTGCCAGCGATGAAGCAGCCATGGCCGAAGACACCGCCCTGATCCCAATGCAGCGCTGGGGACGTGAAGAAGAAATGGCCGCCCTGGCGATCAGTCTGGCCAGTACCGCCGGTGCTTATATGACCGGCGCAATCATCCCTATCGACGGCGGCTTTAGCCTCTAGTCAGGTACTATTGCGGCGTTTTCACTCGATCACGCCGCCATGTCTTATTCTGTTTCGCCCATCGGTTTTGTGCGCTCCTGCTTCAAGGAGAAGTTCGCCATTCCTCGCCAGCCACAACTCGCCCCCGCCGCCCGCGGCGTGCTGGAATTGCTTGCACCTTTCGATAACGGCGATGCGATACAAGGCCTGGAGCAGGTCAGCCATGTCTGGCTGCTGTTTCTGTTTCATCAGGCGCTGGAAGACAAACCACGGCTAAAGGTACGCCCGCCGCGGCTGGGTGGTAACCAATCGGTCGGGGTATTCAGCACCCGGGCCACTCATCGTCCCAACGGCATCGGCCAGTCCGTGGTCAAGCTGGATAAAGTCGAACCGGGCAAGCTCTGGCTCTCCGGTATTGACCTGCTGGATGGCACGCCCGTGCTGGATATCAAGCCCTACGTGCCTTACGCCGACAGCGTCATGGAGGCCTATAACCGCATCGCCGACAGCGCCCCGGCGTTGATCGGGGTGACGTGGCAAGATGAGGCGCTGCTGCAGGCCCACAGCCACGCCCAGCGCCTGGCTGAACCTCTAGTAGCGCTGATCGAACAATGCCTGGCCCAGGACCCGCGCCCGGCCTATCAGCAGCCCTCCCCAGAGCGCCGCTACGGTGTGCGCTTCTGGGATGTCGATGTGCACTGGCATTACCCGCAACCTGGCTGCATCCGCGTGCTGGATGTGCTGTTGGCCGGCTGACGGCTACAGACCGGGCCGCGCCTCTCTGCGCCTGCGCCGTAAGACTCGCAGCAGAAGCTTATTTTGTCTTATATTTGAAATAAAAATGTATACAAAAAAGGAATCATTGATGCTCGAACGTTCTGGTCGTCTAAATGGCTTACGCCATATCGCTCTGCTCGTGCCCAACCTGGAAGCCTGCGAACGCTTCTACGTGGACATCCTCGGCATGTAGGTGCTGCACCGCGCCAATCCGGACTTGGTTTACCTGACCTGCGGTAATGACAACCTCTCCCTGGGCCGCGCCTTTACCCCTAGCAGCGGCGAACAAGCCGTCGATCACTACGGTTTTATCGTCGACAGCATCGAAGAGTTGCACGCCTGGTACCACTACTTCAAAGAGCAAGGCGTCACCTTGCTTGATCAGCCTTTTGCCCATGGCGATGGCGCGCACAGCTTCCACCTGCTCGATCCCGCCGGTAACAAGGTGCAGCCGATCTACCATCCAGCAGTTTCTGGGCAGCGCTTCAGCCACGCGCAATAACGGCGCAACGCAGCGCTATTGCGATGCATGCTAGCTGAGCTCATGCTTGGCCGAGTAAAGCCTCACCAGTGGCTACGGGCATTGCAGGCGTGGGGCAGAAAAGCGTTTCCTGTTGCCTGCCTTACAGGTAAGTTGCACGTGCAGGCTATACTGCCAAATAGCCAGTAAGCGACTTAATCTGCCTGCAATCATGCTCAGACGACGTATTGTGATACGTATGAAACCCAGCGCCTACGCACCCAGCGAAAACCTTGTTGACCTGCTCCTCGACGCCATCTGTGTTGTAGACAAAAGCGGGCGCTTTGTTTTTGTCAGCGCGGCCTGTCAGCGCATTTTTGGTTACAGCGCGGAGGAAATGACCGGCAAGGTCATGATCGAGATGGTCCACCCTGATGACCGCGCAAAAACCCTAGTGGCTGCAGCAGAAATTATGGCCGGGGCCAGCAAACCACACTTTGAAAACCGTTATCTGCGCAAAGATGGACAGACGGTGCATATCCTCTGGTCCGCACGCTGGTCTTACAATGATCAGGTGCGCGTTGCGGTTGCCCACGACATTACCGCCCGTAAACGCAGCGAGGCGATCCAAACGGCGTTGTACGGTATCTCAGAGGTTGCGCACTCGGCAAAAGACCTACTTGCACTGTTTCAGCAGGTGCACTTGATCATCGACGAACTGCTGCCTGCGATTAACTTCTCCGTCGCGCTCTATGATGAACAGCATGATGCCCTGACCTTTCCCTACCTTCCTCTACCCTCTGAGCAATCCAGCGATGATCCCCACCTGACAATCGCAACGCTGAGTGCCGAGGTGATACACAACGGCAAAACCCTGCTGCGAACGTCAAACCGCAAAGAGCCCGCCGGCAACGTGACAACGCAATACTGGCTAGGTATCCCGCTGCAGTCGCATCAAGGTGTAATGGGAGCATTAGTCGTACGTAATATGGCCTTCAGCGACGGTTATCACGATGACGAGCAAGAGTTGCTGCAATTCGTCTCAACACAGGTAGCAACGGCTATCGAGCGCCAGCAAATGCTCCACCGTTTGCAGTTTATGGCGCAGTACGACCAGCTCACTCAGTTGCCTAATCGCGAGCTGTTGCGCGACCGCTTACAGATCGCCCTGGCGCGCGCGCGTCGCGAGCAGTCACAGCTGGCGGTGTTGTTTCTTGATCTGGACAAGTTCAAACAGGTCAACGACACCCTCGGCCATGCCACCGGCGACCTCTTGCTCCAGGGCGTGGCACAGCGCATCCAGCAATGCTTGCGCGAGGTCGACACGGTGGCACGCTTTGCGGGCGATGAATTCGTCATACTGCTTGAAGACTTTTCTTCGGCTGACCATGCCAGCATCGTGGCCGAGAAGATCCGCCTGAGCCTTAATCAGCCCTTCGAGCTGAGCAGCCAGAACCTGACAGTTCTGCCGAGCATCGGCATCGCCCTCTACCCGCAACACGCGCAAGATGAGCAGCAATTGCTGCAGCATGCCGACAACGCTATGTACCGAGCCAAACAGAAAGGCGGCAATCGCTCTCACAGTGCCCTGTAACTGAATTGAACACGCAGTAAAAAGCCCGCTAATTAGCGGGCTTTTTACTGTCGTTAAGCGCTTACTTTTCGACGAAAGCACGCTCAATCAAATAATCACCCGGCTCGCGCATACGCGCAGAGACCTGCAAACCGAACTCGTTCAACACCTCGCTGGTTTCGTCGAGCATGCTCGGGCTGCCGCAGATCATCGCGCGGTCGTCCTGCGAGTTGATCGGTGGCAGGCCGATATCCCGAAACAACTTGCCGCTGCGCATCAAGTCGGTCAGACGCCCCTGATTCTCGAACGGCTCGCGGGTCACCGTTGGGTAGTAAATCAGCTTGTCCTTCAGCGCGTCACCAAAGAATTCATTCTGCGGCAGGTGCTCAGTGATGAACTCGCGGTAGGCCACTTCATTCACATAACGCACGCCATGAACCAGGATGACCTTTTCGAAGCGCTCGTAGGTTTCCGGGTCCTGAATCACGCTCATAAAAGGAGCTAAGCCGGTACCGGTACTGAGCAGGTACAGGTGCTTACCGGGCTTGAGGTCGTCGAGCACCAGCGTGCCGGTGGGCTTCTTGCTGATGACGATCTCGTCGCCTTCCTTCAGATGCTGCAGTTGTGAGGTCAGCGGGCCGTCCGGCACCTTGATGCTGAAGAACTCCAGATGCTCTTCCCAGTTCGGGCTGGCAATCGAGTAGGCGCGCATCAGTGGACGCCCGTTATCCTGCTGCAGGCCAATCATTACAAACTGACCATTCTCAAACCGCAGGCCCGGATCACGGGTGCACTTGAAGCTGAACAACGTGTCGTTCCAGTGATGAACACTCAGAATGCGCTCAGCGTTAAGGTTGCTCATGCTCGGGGCTCCGCAGAAGGTAATATTGCCAGCGCGCTTAAGCGCAATTGCTCAGCATTGTAATGAGCGACACAATATCTGTTAACTTGATTATCAAGATATAGGTTATCGGTTATATAGATATGCGATTTACCCTCAGGCAACTGCAAATCTTCGTCGCTGTGGCCCAACAAGAAAGCGTCTCACGCGCTGCCGATTCGCTGGCCCTGTCGCAATCGGCGACCAGCACCTCGCTGAGCGAGCTAGAGCGCCAGTCTGACTGCCAATTGTTCGACCGTGCTGGTAAACGCCTACGCCTCAATGCCCTCGGCCTGCAGCTGCTGCCTCAGGCCGTCGCCCTGCTCGACCAGGCCAAGGAGATCGAACGCCTGCTGGGCGGCAAGAGTGGCTTCGGCTCGCTGAATGTCGGCGCCACCCTGACCGTAGGCAACTATTTAGCCACTCTGTTAATCGGTAATTTCATGCAGCGCCATCCCGAGTGCCGGGTCCAACTGCAAGTGCACAACACCGCCTATGTGGTGCAGCAGATTGCCCACTATGAATTGGACATGGGCATGATCGAAGGTGATTGCCAGCACCCAGATATCGAGGTGCAGCCCTGGGTCGAGGATGAGTTGGTGGTGTTCTGTGCACCGCAACATGCCCTGGCGCAACGCGGCGAAGCCAGCCTGGAAGAACTGACGCACGAGGCATGGATCCTCCGTGAGCAAGGCTCCGGTACCCGCCTGACCTTTGACCAGGCCATGCGTCACCACCGCAGCGGTTTGAATATTCGCCTAGAACTGGAACACACCGAAGCGATCAAGCGCGCAGTGGAATCAGGCCTGGGAATTGGTTGTATTTCGCGCTTAGCGTTGCGTGACGCGTTTCGCCGAGGCAGCTTGGTGCCGGTGGAAACACCTGAGCTGGACCTGCGCCGGCAGTTCTATTTTATCTGGCACAAACAAAAGTATCAGACCGCCGCCATGCGTGAATTCATCGAACTGTGCCGCGCGCTCACCGCTGGGGTAACGCGCAGCGATCAGATTGTCCTGCCCAACATCGCCTAAGCGCCTGGATCAGCCCAACAGGATAATCGCCCACACCAGCCCGATCAGGCAGAGAGCGGTGAACTGGGCAGCGCTGCCCATGTCTTTGGCGTTCTTCGACAGCGGGTGCAGCTCCAGGGAAATGCGGTCGATCGCCGCTTCCACCGCCGAGTTAAGCAACTCGACGATCAGCGCCAGCACACAGACAGCGACCATCAAGGCACGCTCGACGCGGCTGACGTCGAGGAAGAAGGCCAAAGGCACGAGCACCAGGTTGATCAACAGCAGCTGGCGAAATGCGGCCTCACCGGTGAAAGCGGCGCGCAGACCGGCCAGCGAATAACCAGTGGCATTGAGAATACGTTTAAAGCCCGTTTGGCCTTTGAATGGCGACATCATCACGACCATATGCGAGAAAGTCCGGCAGGCTACGCCAAGCCCGGCAGAAAAACACGCTAGCTAGACGGAATTGATTCCAGCTGCTGCAACAGCAACGCCGCCTGCGTGCGCGTGCGCACCCCAAGCTTGCGGAAGATTGCCGTGACATGAGCCTTTACTGTGGCCTCGGATACGCTCAGCTCATAAGCGATCTGCTTATTCAGCAAACCATCGCAAACCATGGTCAACACGCGGAACTGCTGCGGCGTCAGACTAGCCAAGCCGGCACTAGCGGCTTTGGCTTCGGCTGATAAGGCAATTGCCTCCGGACTCTGCTGCGGCCACCAAACCTCACCGTCAAGCACCAGGCGTACTGCTTGCTGGATGGTTTCCAGTGGGCTGGACTTGGGAATAAAGCCGCTGGCCCCGAACTCCCGCGAGCGCGCAACGATGGTCGGCTCTTCTTGGGCAGAGATCATCACCACCGGGATATGCGGATATTGCCCACGCAGCAGCACCAGGCCAGAAAAACCGTAGGCACCGGGCATATTGAGATCAAGCAGGACCAGATCCCAATCGGTCTTTTGTGCCAGGCAAGCCTCAAGCTCGGCAATGCTGGCCGCTTCAACCAGCCGTACATCCGGCCCTAGCCCAAGAGTCAGGGCTTGCTGCAGGGCACTGCGGAACAAGGGGTGATCATCAGCAATGAGGATTTCAAATGCGGCCATGGTGAATCCTGTTCTTGTTATGTGGGTACCCGCCAGGGGGTAATGTCCAGGGCTCGGTAAACACTGCGTGCAGGGCGCAGGGTTGCATTGCAACCAAACCTGACATCACAGAAAAGCGACTCAGCATGCCGAGCGCTGACGGGGTGGTCAAGCACGATGCTTTGCGGCACAGTTCGCAGCTTTGCCGACGAGAGCTTGAAATGCGAAGCCACGCCCTACGTGCTGACCTGTTGATGCTAGTGACCGCCATGATCTGGGGCTCATCCTTTGTTGCCCAGCGTCTGGGCATGGATTCTATCGGGCCGTTCCTTTATACCGGCCTGCGCTTTGCACTGGCCGCAGTAATTCTGCTGCCCGTGCTGCATCTTCTGGAGCGCCGCACCAGCAGCAGTGCAACGCGCGTACCCTTGAACCGCCAGCTCCTGCGCGGTGGCTTGCTGATGGGGCTGGCTCTGGCGCTGGGGATCAATCTGCAGCAGGTCGGCTTGCTGTTCACCAGCGTGACCAACTCCGGATTTATCACCGGGCTTTACGTGATTATCGTGCCGCTGCTGGGGCTGTTTATCGGTCACAAAACTGGTCTGGGTATCTGGCTGGGCGCCTGCATGGCGGTCGTTGGCATGTTCCTGTTGAGTGTCGGTGAAGGCTTTCAGGTGGCGTCCGGCGATTGGCTGCAGCTGGCGGGGGCCTTTGTCTGGGGCGTGCATGTATTGCTGGTGGGCTTCTTTGCCGGGCGGCATGACCCCCTGCGCCTGGCACTGGTGCAGTTCATCACCTGCGCGGTGATCAGCCTGCTCCTGGCGGTTATCTTCGAGGAGATTCAGCTGCAAGCGATCATCGCCGCCGGCCCTGCGCTTCTTTACGGCGGGGTCGTTGGTGTGGCCGTCGGCTTTACCTTGCAGGTGGTGGCGCAGAAAGACGCCATCGCGTCTCACGCCGCGATCATCCTCTCGCTGGAGGCCGTATTCGCCGCGATTGCCGGCGCTTGGCTACTAGGGGAATCGCTGGAGTTGCGCGGCTACTTCGGCTGTGCCCTGATGCTCGCCGGCATGTTGCTGGCCCAGCTGTGGCCGAAAAAGCTGCCGCAGAGTCAGACTGCTTAAAGCCCCAAGAGCGGCCGAGCCTGTATTTACCCAGGCTCGCAACGCCGCTCGATTTTCGACTAACGGCTAGAGAAACTCACGCAAACGATCGTGCAATGGGTCGTCCAGCGGCACCGCACGGGGGGCCTTGGCTGCCAAGTAGTGCTGGCTGAAGACATCCAGATAAGCATTCAAGCCATCGGCGGCGCGTTGGTCACCGGCCAGCTCTAAACACAGGGCTGCGACTTCGGCGGTGCAGAAATGATCATCGCGCTTGGAGCGGCGCAGCTTGTAGCGTGACAGCTGTTCAGCTTGCAAGCTGAGTACCGGCAGGCTGTTGAGGTAGGGGCTTTTGCGAAACATCTTGCGCGCCTCACTCCAAGTCGCATCCAGCAGCACGAACAACGGTCGCTTGCCCATCGCTGGCTGCACCACACTGACCACCCGCTCGGCAGCAACATATTCGCCGGGGAATACGAGATAAGGCTGCCACTGCGGGTCAGCAAGCAGCGCGGGTAAGCCGGCATCAACCTCCACCCGCGACCAGCCAAACGCCGAGGTATCGGCCAGCACATCGGCAATCAACCAGCCGGTATTGCTCGGCTTGAGCGCTTCCACATCATGCATCAACAGACACACCGCAGACGTTGCCGCGATACGTGGCCGCCAGGCACACAGGCAGTGAGTCATCACCAGACGGCAATCATTACAACGCACCGAGCGGCTGCCACGGGCGAGAAAGGGTTTGGCGCTGCGGGCAATCCGCGCAGCCCGCAAACGCGCGACGGCATGGCTCATCAGGCGGGCACCTGACAGAAAAGAAAGAACGGCATGGGTGATCCTAGGTCAACAAGCGCGGCAGTCTAACAAAGCCCGCGACAGCCCACTCAATCGTGCGTCTTGCCCCCGCCTGCCTTAGCCACTGCGTAAGTGCTGACAGGCGGGTAAGATAGGCATCACTGAACCTCTGCCGCGCATTATCGGTCAGAAGGAGCAAATCGACTTTGGAGAGACCCATGCTGCGTTTGACCAGCCTAACCTTGGCCTTGAGCCTGCCGTTGTTTGCCCATGCGGCCACCTTGAAAGACTTTGAGCTGAACAAAACCCTGGAAAAAGTGGCGCGCGAAAGCAGCGTAGGCACACCACGTGCGATCAACGCCGATATTCTCGATCAAGGCTATACCGTTGACGGCAGTGAGTTGGTCAACCACCTCAGCGTACGCAGCGAGCATGCCGCGAAGATGCGCGGCAACCCGGATGTGGTCCGCGCACAGCTGGCCAACAGCGTGTGCCGCAATGCCGGTTATCGCCAGCTGTTGGTGCGCGGTGCGGTCCTGCGTTATGAGTTCAGCGAATACAAAAGCAACCGCCCGGTAACCACCGAGCGCTTCAGTAAAGCAGATTGCGCGCTGTAAGCACTCTCATCACGCCGCGCAGACTCAGGCGCGGCCTGCAGCAATAAAGGGCTTAGCGCTGCAGCGCCTGTACTACTAACGCAAACAGCGCGGGTCACCGCGCCCTTGCACCGCTGCTAGCTCATCAGCACTAAGCAACTCGCCCAGCGGTTTATCCAACAACGCGGCGACGGCTTCTAGCACATGTGCCCAGCTCGCCTGATTAGCGAACAACATCCCGGCTTCATCCAAGGTGCCACCGCGGTTGCGATAACCCAGCACGCGGTTTTGCCGCGCGTCACCCAGCAGCGGCCAGGCATGCCCACGCGCCACTTCCGGACGCATGTGCGTCAACAACACACGCACTGGATACGCCGCTGGAAACAGCTGTTCAACTCGCTCGGCAGCGGTAATCCCAACGGCCTCCCAAGCGTCACGCGGCTGACGAAAACGCCCGGGCTCCTGCAGGTACACTAACCGCCAGGCACACCCGACTTCGCTTAGACGAGCGGCGGCGCGTTGCATTTCAGCTAACTGGTAACTGCCGGTGGCGATCAGCAACACAGGCTGCGCGCCGGCTTGTTCAGCCAGCACGATGGCGCCGTCATGTGCCAGCTGCTCGGCCTGTTCACGGCTGAATATGCAGGGTCGTTCGCGCTTGGCAATCACCATGCAGGCCAACTGCCCGCGCACCTGATAAATGCTTGGCAGCAGCGCTAGCACTGAATTATGGTCGGCCGGAAAAATCACCCGGACCATATCGCTCATCTCACCGAGCAGGGCTTCGCAGAATGTAGTGTCTTGGTGTGACTGCTGATTCTTGCCGTTCTCCCAAGTGTGCGAGGTGGCCACCAGCGGCCAGCCCAGCCAACCCGCCGGCCGCCCAGCCTCTTTCTGCTGACGCGCAAAAATAATCCGTTGACGCACAGCACCGAGCATCTTTACGCAGAAAGCTTCATAGCTCGCTACGAGGTTCAAGCCGCCCTGATTAGCCAGGCAGGCGGACACCACGGCCTCTTCATTAAGCGCGGTGATGATTGCCCCATCCAGCGCTTCCAAGTCGCTTTCCGGCGCAATAACGCGGTGCTTGAGCGCCTTAAGCACGCCGCCCAGGCGGTTACTGGCCAGCTCATCGGGGTTACCGACTCGCGGGCGCAAGTGCGGGTTGCCCTGCACCATCTCCACAAAGAAACGATCCAACGCTAGCATCGGCGAGCAGGCGTTGGCCTGGTAATGCAATTCAGGCAGTCGCGCCGCTGGCGGCTGGCGCTGCGCTAAGGGATTATCCCGTTCCAGCGCACGCGCGCCTCGGGCAACAAACAGGGCGCAGGCGTCACGTAACTCATCTGGGGCCACCCAAAGCGGCGCCGCATGCTGATTGAATAGCTCACGCGCCGCCTCATCACTATGCGGGCTGGCGGGTAACGGCAGGTTATGTGCGGCATTGCTACCAGCCCCATAGAAACCAAAGCCTTTCAGCGTTTCCGCGATGCCATAGGGCATGGGGAGCGGGTAATTCAGCACGCCCGCCTGCAACTCTTGCACGCGGCGGCTCATGCGCTGCTCCATTTCCCACAGGGCGCAAACAAACGCGGCCGGGTCGCGACCCTCGAAGCTTATAGGGTCAAAGCCACAATGACGCAGATGCTCGCGGAAGTTATCCAACCCGGCGGGGGTGGCCAATTCGGTGCGTTGTTCGATGCGCCGACCATTGGCAATCATCAGCGGCAAGGCCACGCCGCAATCTTCGGCACGCCACCAGCGTGGCATCCAGTCACTGCCGCGCTGCTCCTCAGCCGCGCCATCAGAGAGGAACGCCACCAGCTTCTCGCCCGGCAACGGCAAATGGGCATATTGCAGCTCAGCAAAGCCCAAATACCCCCCCTCGGCAATGCCACCCGCGGTGTGCGGATTAACGTGACTGCCCAGTGGCGCGCTGACCTGACCCGCTGCGTTCTGCTCGAAGCTGTAATAGTCCGCCACCAACTGGCTCATCCCAGACTCATTACAGGGGTAGCGTTCAGCTTGTTCCGGGTGCTGGTTGGCCGTGAGCAAATTGAGCGCTTCGATAGCGGCTACGCAGTGACCTTGTCCCATCAACCAGCCACGGGTTTCTCCCGTCAGGTTATTCAGCGCCAAGTAACCGGCATAGGCCGGCACCATATTCAGTGCCCCGCCGGTGTGCCCTTCGGGCGTCACTTTGAAATCCTCTGCCGCCAGGGCCACGCCATCGAGGCGCACCCGCTGGGCATAGGTCATGTGCACCACCAACCACAATCCTGCCGCAGTCAGCCGATCCAGTGCATGAAAGTGTCGATACACACTCGCAAGATCCGCCTGCGAGCCTGCCTGAACCAGCTGATGGGCCATACGGTAGACCGCAGCGCAAGTCTGCGGACTATGCTGCAAAGGACCATAACCGCGCTGCCAGGCAGCGAAGGTCGGCTCAAGCCGTGCATGCTCGGCTAACTCGTTGGCACTGGGGAATAGCTGGGTCATATGCGGCTCCGATCGTCTGGGAGGTTTAAGGCTGTTGCCGCTTCAGCGCAGCCGAATGAATCTCAACAGACCATAGTCCACGGGATGAGGGCTGATGCTGATCTGCATCAAAACCACCGGTTGCTTGATAGGACAGCCTTAAGCACTACCCATTCAACTCGTACAAGGATTCGCCATGGCCCTGCTCAATTTCCTCGGCGCGATTCAACAAGTCACAGGTTCTTGCTACCTGATCGAAAGCCGCGACGGCGCAAAAGTATTACTCGAGTGCGGCATGCGCCAAGGCCGCCGTGAAGAGGACGACAGTAATCGTGCGGCGTTTCCATTTGATCCGCAAAGCTTGGACGCCGTGGTGGTTTCACATGCGCACATAGACCACACCGGTCTGCTGCCGAAGCTCGCAGCTTCCGGCTACCGTGGGCCGATCTTCGCCACCGACGCGACCTCGGAACTGATGGAGTTGATGCTCCTCGACTCAGCCTTTATCCAAGAGAAAGACGCTGAGTGGGAGAACAAGTGGCGCGCACGCATGGGCAAAACGGCGATACGACCGCTGTACACCACTGCGGATGCCGAACAGGCACTGAGCCAACGCCAGCCCATGGTTTATGGCGAAACCCGCGAAGTGGCTAAAGGTGTACAAGTGACCTTCCACAATGCGGGCCATATTCTCGGCTCGGCGATTGTAGAAATTGCAGTGCAGGACCACCACCTGACTCGCCGTTTGGTATTTTCCGGTGATCTGGGCAATACCTGCTCACCCTTGATGCAAGATCCGAGCACGCTGACACAGGCCGACTTAGTGCTGCTTGAGTCAACCTACGGCGATCGCGATCATCGCAGCAGCGAGGACACCCTCGATGAACTAGCAGCGATTCTGCAACAGGCCCATCGCGACGGTGGCAACGTGATGATTCCCTCATTTTCCGTCGGCCGCACCCAAGACCTCATTTACTACTTGGGCCGGTTTTACCACGAAGGTCGCCTGCCACAGCAGGTGGTCTTTCTCGACAGCCCTATGGCGATCCGTGCCAACGCTATTTACTCGCGCTTTCAGGATCAGTTCAGCGCCGAAGATCGCGCCGCGTTTCAAGCCCATGGCAGCAAACGCATCGAAGACTGGCTACCCATCCTGCGCTGCACGCCAAGCCCGGAAGAGTCGATGGCGATTAATCGGATAAAAAGCGGCGCGATTATTATTGCCGGCAGCGGCATGTGCACCGGCGGGCGGATCGCCCACCACTTCAAGCACAACCTCTGGCGCGAGAGCTGCCACCTGATATTTCCCGGTTTTCAGGCCAAGGGTACGCTGGGGCGCAACATTGTCGATGGCGCACAGAGCGTAAAAGTCCTCCATCAGCGCATTGCGGTAAAAGCCAAAGTGCATACCCTCGGAGGCTTCTCTGCACATGCTGGGCAGTCGCAATTAATTGATTGGGTCAGTCACTTCGAACACCACCCCGAGCTGTATCTGGTGCACGGCGAATTAGAGAAGACGCAGGCGCTGCAACAGGCCTTGCGTGAGCGGCTGAACTGGATCGCGAACATTCCAGAGCCTGGGGAACAAATCGCGCTCTGATGCGACCCATTTCCGGCGACGAGCAGGCGGCGGCGCCTTACAAACCGTTAACCGCCAGGCATACTCAGGCCATGGCCGAGGTGGTAATCACAACCTCGGCCGGCAACCTGAAGGAGAAGTTGTATGCCCGATGAATCGGACGATTATCTGTCCCGGCATTTTCAGATCAGTGGCGTCGACCTGAACAGTAAAGTGGAAGAACTGAGCAATCTGGCCGCTCCACCGAACAGCCCCAACATAAAGCTCTACCAGGCCATGCTCAACACAGTGGTGCGCATGGCACAGGCGGACCGTAATCGCTGGGACGCCAAGATCATGCAACAAACCTTGCGCGAAATGGAGCAGGCCTTCAGCGCACTGGAGCAGTTCAAGCGGCGGCGTAAGGTGACCGTGTTCGGCTCAGCACGCACCCCAACCGACCACCCGATGTACAGCCTGGCCCGCGACCTTGGCGCGACGCTCGCCAAACACAACCTGATGGTTATCACCGGTGCCGGCGGCGGCATCATGGCGGCCGCCCATGAAGGCGCAGGCCTGGAAAACAGCCTAGGGCTGAACATCACCCTGCCCTTCGAACAGGACGCTAATGCCACCGTGCAGGGCAGCAGTAACCTGCTGTCATTCCACTTCTTCTTTCTACGTAAGTTGTTCTTCGTCAAGGAGGCCGATGGCCTAGTACTTTGCCCGGGCGGCTTCGGCACACTCGACGAAGCGCTAGAAGTGTTGACCTTGATCCAAACGGGTAAAAGCCCATTGCTACCAGTGGTGCTCCTCGATCAACCAGGCGGCACTTTCTGGACCAGCGCCCTGGCGTTTATCCGCGAACAATTGCAAGACAGCGGTTATATCCTGGCCAGCGACATGCACCTGGTGCGTCTGGTGCACAGCGTCGATGAGGCAGCTGAAGAAATCGCCCAGTTCTATCGCAACTACCACTCCAGCCGTTGGCTAAGCGAGCGCTACGTGATTCGTCTTAACCACGCGCTGAGCGAGCAGACCATGCTGCAGCTGAACAGCGAGTTCCTTGACCTGTGTAAACACGGCGACTTCCAACAGCAAGCACGCTGTGAGTCCGAACAAGACGAGCCGGAACTCTGCCATATGACGCGCCTGGCTTTTGCCTTTAGCGGCCGCAACCACGGACGCTTGCGCGAACTGCTGAACCTGGTTAATCAACCGCAGAGCTGGGCAGAAACAGCCTTACAGGCAAAACCCAATCAATAGCCTACTCAGGGGCTAGCGCAAATGCCTACGCTCCCGCGAACAACTCTTTATTGGCTTTTACGCGGCCGCATAAAAGCCTTTATCGCGGCTGCGGCGCAACATATTGGAATGGGGAATAACGGAATAAACCGGCGAGCTTAATCCAAGCTGAGCAAGCAATCGCCAATCGCCAATCGCCAATCGCCAATCGCAGCTTAATCGTCCAACGCCCCCCGCAACAAACGCCCAATCAACTCAGGCGGATAACCTCGATAGCTGAGAAAACGCCCTTGCTTGGCACGCTCACGAACATCGCGCGGCAGTTCCCCAGCAAACTTGCGCTGCCAGGTTTCCTGCAGGCGCTCACGCCAGTCGATACCACTGTCGCGCAAGGCTTGTTCGACATCGCTACGGGTTAGGCCACGCTGCGTCAGCTCTTCGCGGATGCGCAACGGCCCATAGCCGGCGCGCGCTTTGTAACTGACAAACGCTTCTAGGTAGCGCGCCTCAGACAACAAACCCTCTTCCGACAGGCGGTCGAGGGCTGCGTTTATTAATTCATCTGGCGCGCCACGGGTGCGTAGCTTACGAACCAACTCGACGCGACCATGTTCGCGCCGCGCCAGTAAGTCCATAGCGGCCCGTCGCACTGCGACGGGGTTATCCAGAGCAATGGCCATGGTCCAATAAATCAGGCGTCGGCATCAGCCAGGTCAGCGGCCGTGGAGTTAGCTTTGGTCGCCGGCGTAGCCACCAGCAACTTTTCACGAATAAGCCCTTCGACAGTACGTGCTATTTCTGGATTGTCTTCCAGGTACTTGGCCGAGTTAGCCTTGCCCTGGCCAATCTTGCTCCCCTGGTAGCTGTACCAGGCACCGGATTTTTCTAGGAAACCGTGCAGTACGCCGAGGTCAATGATTTCGCCATTACGGTAAATGCCCTTGCCATACAGAATCTGGAATTCAGCCTGACGGAAAGGCGGAGCAACTTTGTTCTTCACGACTTTGACGCGGGTTTCGCTGCCGACTACTTCGTCGCCTTCTTTCACCGCACCAGTGCGGCGGATATCCAAACGCACCGAGGCATAGAACTTCAGCGCGTTACCACCGGTGGTGGTTTCCGGGCTGCCAAACATTACGCCGATCTTCATACGAATCTGGTTGATGAAAATCACCAAGCAGTTAGCGTTCTTGATGTTGCCGGTGATTTTGCGCAGCGCCTGGCTCATTAGGCGAGCCTGCAGGCCGACGTGCATGTCGCCCATCTCACCTTCAATTTCCGCTTTCGGCACCAGCGCCGCCACGGAGTCGATGACAATCACGTCAACGGCATTGGAACGCACCAGCATATCGGTGATTTCCAGGGCTTGCTCGCCGGTATCCGGCTGCGATACCAACAGGTCATCCACATTCACGCCCAACTTGCCGGCGTATTCAGGATCAAGCGCATGTTCGGCATCGACGAAGGCGCAAGTGGCGCCAAGCTTCTGTGCCTCGGCGATCACCGACAGGGTCAGGGTGGTTTTACCGGAGGACTCAGGGCCATAGATTTCGACGATACGACCCTTAGGCAGACCGCCAATCCCCAGTGCGATGTCAAGACCCAGCGAGCCGGTAGAGATGGCCGGAATCGCCTGACGATCGTGATCGCCCATGCGCATGACCGCGCCTTTGCCGAATTGCTTTTCAATCTGGCCTAGGGCAGCCGCCAAGGCACGCTTCTTATTCTCGTCCATTTAAGTCCTCACGTAATCAAGAAGGGCCAGCTAGCGGCCACCAACAACTGTATAAGTAGACAGTATTATTCCACAGGGCAAGTCGCCCGCCTACCCCGCGTTTGGATTTTCTTGCGCCAACAGGCGCAACAGCCCCGCCAGTGCGGCCTCGACCGTTTGTCGGCGCACTTCGCCACGGCCACCGGCAAACTGGCGGCGCGCACTAAAAAGCTGTGCTCCATCGCCCCAGGCCAACCATATAGTGCCCACCGGTTTCTGCGGCGTACCGCCATCGGGCCCGGCCACACCGCTAACGGCCACCGCATAGCGTGCACCGCTTTTGGCTTGAGCGCCGCGCACCATCGCTTCGACCACCTCCTGACTCACCGCACCGACAGTATTGAATAGTACCTCTGGCACCTCGAGCTGCTTGCTCTTTTGTCGGTTGGAATAGGTGATATACCCGGCCTCGAACCAAGCCGAACTGCCAGGTATTCGCGTGATTGCCTCGGCAATGCCGCCACCTGTACAGGACTCAGCGGTTGCCACCTGAGCATTACTGCGCGTCAGTTTCTCGCCCAATTCAGCAGCCAATTGGGTCAGGACGTGATCATTACTCGTCATCAGCACTCCGGGGTTAAAGCCAGCCAGGCTGATACCGTACACTAGGCGCTTTTGCGATTCAGCCGGACAGTTAAAACGATGAGCCAAAGCGACCTCAGTTCTCACACGCCGATGATGCAGCAGTATTGGAGGCTGAAAAACCAGCACCCTGACGAGCTGATGTTTTACCGCATGGGCGACTTCTACGAGATCTTCTATGAGGACGCGAAAAAAGCCGCGAAGCTGCTGGACATCACCTTAACAGCCCGCGGCCAATCAGCTGGCCAGGCCATTCCTATGTGTGGCATTCCCTACCACTCGCTCGAGGGTTACCTGGCCAAGCTGGTCAAGTTAGGTGAGTCGGTGGTGATCTGCGAGCAAGTCGGTGATCCGGCGACCAGCAAGGGTCCAGTAGAGCGCCAAGTGGTACGCATCATCACCCCCGGCACCATCAGCGATGAGGCGCTACTCGATGAGCGGCGCGACAACCTGTTGGCAGCAGTGCTGGGTGATGAGCGCTTGTTCGGCCTGGCGGTGCTGGATATCACCAGTGGCCGCTTTAGCGTTCTGGAGATTAAAGGCTGGGAGAATCTGCTAGCCGAGCTGGAGCGCCTGAATCCGGTTGAACTGTTGATTCCGGATGACTGGCCGCTGGACTTGCCTGCCGAGAAACGTCGCGGCGCCAAACGCCGTGCGCCCTGGGATTTCGAACGTGATACGGCGCTCAAGAGCTTATGTCAGCAGTTCGCCACTCAGGACCTCAAAGGCTTTGGTTGCGAGAATTTGTCCCTTGCCATTGGCGCCGCTGGTTGCCTGCTGGCTTACGCCAAGGAAACCCAGCGCACGGCCCTGCCGCATTTGCGCAGCCTGCGCCATGAGCGCCTGGACGACACGGTGATTCTCGACGGTGCCAGCCGGCGCAATCTCGAGCTAGATATCAACTTAGCCGGCGGTCGCGACAACACCCTGCAATCGGTGGTCGACCGCTGCCAAACCGCCATGGGCAGCCGCCTACTCAGCCGCTGGCTGAATCGCCCACTGCGTGACCAGGTCATTCTGGAAGCGCGACAGGAATCGATTGCCTGCCTACTGGAACGCTATCGTTTTGAAACCCTGCAGCCGCAGCTCAAGGAAATCGGCGATTTAGAACGTATTCTGGCGCGTATCGGCCTACGCAACGCCCGTCCACGCGACCTCGCACGCCTGCGTGACGCCCTGGCCGCGCTGCCTGAGTTGCAAATGGCGATGACCAACTTGCAAGCGCCGCATTTGGCCGAACTGGCGAATGAAGTCAGCACCTATCCAGAACTGGCTGAGCTACTGGCCCGCGCGATTAATGATAATCCGCCGGCGGTGATCCGCGATGGTGGCGTGCTGAAAACCGGCTACGACGCCGAACTGGACGAATTGCAATCGCTCAGCGAAAACGCCGGCCAGTACCTGATGGACTTGGAAACCCGCGAAAAAGCCCGCACCGGCCTGGCCAACCTCAAGGTCGGCTACAACCGCGTACACGGTTACTTTATCGAGCTACCCAGTAAGCAGGCTGAGTCAGCACCGGCTGACTATATCCGCCGTCAGACACTTAAGGGTGCAGAGCGTTTTATCACCCCCGAACTCAAGGAGTTTGAAGACAAAGCACTGTCAGCCAAAAGCCGCGCCCTGGCACGCGAGAAGATGCTCTATGACGCCCTACTGGAACGGTTGATCGGCCACCTTGGCCCGCTGCAAGACAGCGCCGCTGCGCTGGCCGAGCTAGACGTGCTCAGTAATCTGGCAGAGCGCGCGCTCAATCTAGACCTGAATTGCCCGCACTTTGTCGATGAGCCATGCATGCGCATCGACCAAGGTCGTCACCCGGTGGTTGAGCAAGTATTGACCACGCCATTTGTGGCCAACGACCTGAGCCTGGACGATGACACGCGCATGCTGATCATCACCGGGCCGAACATGGGTGGTAAATCCACCTATATGCGTCAGACCGCGCTGATCGTGCTGCTTGCGCACATCGGCAGCTTCGTCCCGGCAAAAAGCTGTGAGCTGTCACTGGTTGACCGTATTTTTACCCGTATAGGTTCGAGCGATGACCTGGCCGGCGGTCGCTCGACCTTTATGGTGGAGATGAGCGAGACCGCCAACATCCTGCATAACGCCACAGAGCGCAGCCTGGTGTTGATGGACGAAGTCGGCCGCGGCACCAGCACCTTCGACGGTCTGTCTCTGGCCTGGGCGGCGGCCGAGCAACTGGCCAAGCTGCGTGCCTACACCCTATTCGCTACCCATTACTTTGAACTAACCGTACTGCCAGAAAGCCAGCCCATCGTGGCCAACGTGCACCTCAACGCTACCGAGCATAATGAGCGCATCGTGTTCCTCCACCACGTGCTGCCGGGCCCTGCCAGCCAGAGCTATGGTCTCGCCGTCGCGCAACTGGCCGGCGTGCCAAACGAGGTGATTCTGCGTGCCCGCGAGCACCTAGCACGCTTGGAAACCACCAGCCTGCCTCATGACTTACCCGTGCCCCAGTCAGGCCAAACAGCCGCCCCCATGCAAAGCGACATGTTCGCCAGCCTGCCGCATCCACTGCTTGAGGCATTACAGAAAATCAATCCAGATGATCTGACTCCGCGCAAAGCCTTGGAACTGTTATATACATGGAAGACACGCTTCTAACGCTATTGCGCGTGAACTGTTAGAATCGCGCGCATTTTTATCAATGCCCGACTTAACGCCTGAGCCGTGGCCATTACCCCTAGCCTGCTAAAGCCCGCATAGAACGGGGCAGGCTGGCGCCCGAGGAGAGAATCAGAAATGACCTTCGTCGTTACCGACAACTGCGTCAAATGCAAATACACCGACTGCGTAGAAGTCTGCCCGGTGGACTGTTTCTACGAAGGCCCGAACTTCCTGGTGATCCACCCGGATGAGTGCATTGACTGCGCACTCTGCGAGCCTGAATGCCCTGCGCAAGCCATCTTCTCTGAAGACGAGGTACCGGAAGACCAGCAGGAATATACCGAGCTGAACGCCGACCTGGCCGAAATCTGGCCAAACATCACCGAGAAGAAAGAATCCTTGCCGGACGCTGAAGAGTGGGATGGCGTTAAGGACAAACTGCAATACCTAGAGCGTTAGAACCCGGCTCACCTGGCTGTAAAAAACCCGCCTTGCGCGGGTTTTTGCTTTTCTGCAGGCAAAAAAAGGGGCGGTATTAACCGCCCACTCTTTTGTCCCTAATCCCTGTATTTCCCAGCTCATCATCCTGATGAATCGCATCATGCGATGTCCTGACTGTCATCCTAACAACCTGTGCGTGTCCGTGTGCACAGCTGTAATACTAGCGATCTTTACCGGCCTAACAAGCGCTTAAGATGAAGCAAGCATCGCTCAAACTCGCTTACTCAAAAAAATAGTCTATACAAATCAACAATTTAAAATCGTAACAGGCATTTTATAACCGACCTAAACACCAAACGCTTACGCAGCCTGTAAGCAATGGCTTACATGAGCTCTCGCATAAGTAGTAGAGAACACCACCCGGCGCGGCGCAAATACAGCGCCGACCCGATAATCGTCCATAATAACGGCTCATAAAAAACCCGGCAGAAGCCGGGTTGGGTGTTCGCGCATCAGGCTCACTGGAATAATGAGTCGCTCGACAGACCGTTCTTTTCCAGGATCTCGCGCAAGCGCTTGAGGGCTTCGACCTGAATCTGCCGAACGCGCTCACGGGTCAAACCGATCTCCTGACCCACCTCCTCCAGTGTGCAGCTTTCATGGCCACGCAGGCCGAAACGGCGAATCACCACTTCACGCTGCTTATCGGTCAGATCCGACAGCCATTGATCGATACTCTGTGACAGGTCTTCAACCTGTAGTAACTCGCAAGGGTCGGTCGGACGATCATCGGTTAGGGTATCAAGTAGGGTCTTATCCGAATCTTGCCCCAGCGACACATCCACCGAGGAAACACGCTCGTTCAAGCCGAGCATGCGTTTGACTTCACCCACCGGCTTCTCCAGCAGGTTGGCAATTTCTTCTGCCGAAGGCTCGTGATCGAGCTTCTGGGTAAGCTCACGGGCGGCCCGCAAATAAACGTTAAGTTCTTTAACCACATGAATGGGTAAGCGAATGGTACGGGTCTGATTCATGATCGCCCGCTCGATGGTCTGGCGGATCCACCAGGTGGCATAGGTCGAAAAACGGAAGCCGCGCTCGGGATCGAATTTCTCTACCGCGCGGATCAGGCCGAGATTGCCTTCTTCGATCAGGTCCAAAAGGGACAAACCCCGATTGACGTAACGGCGGGCAATCTTCACCACTAGGCGCAGATTGCTTTCGATCATGCGCTTGCGGCCAGCGGGGTCGCCCTTCTGAGCCAAGCGCGCGAAAAACACTTCTTCTTCAGGCGTCAGTAGCGGAGAGAAGCCGATTTCATTGAGGTATAGCTGGGTGGCGTCAAGCGCACGGGTGTAATCAATATATTTATGCTGCTTGCTGCCGGCTGCTGGAGCCTTAGCTTTGGTGCGGGAAAGCGACGGTTGCGCTTTTTCGTTTGAATCATCGTCAAGGACAATAGCCGACTCCATAAGGAGAACGTCATCATCAACATCAAACTCCGGCGCTTCTTTTTTATTGAGAGCCATTTTTGTTATTCCTTGCTGAGTTCGACAGCAAGCCCTAGCGCACCAAGTCCCTGGTTGCACCGGGCCCGTCCTCCTACGTGCGGGGACAGGCTAGCGCAAGGTCAACGTTTAGGCAGGTATTGCAATGGATCTACAGGTTTACCTTGGCGACGCACTTCAAAGTGAAGCTTGACCCGGTCGGTTCCTGTGGAACCCATCTCGGCAATTTTCTGCCCGGCTTTGACCTGCTGCCCCTCCTGTACCAACAGCCTGCGGTTGTGGCCGTAGGCGCTTACGTAAGTATCGCTATGTTTGATGATTATCAACTCGCCGTAGCCCCGTAAACCACTCCCGGCGTAGACCACTGAACCATCAGACGCAGCTAAAACAGGCTGGCCCAATTCCCCGCCTATATCAATGCCTTTATTCAAACTGCCGTTTGAGGAAAAACGCCCGATAACCGCACCATTGGACGGCCACAACCAGCCCGATGCAGAGCGCTGCGTGGGCGGTAAGGCGGTGATGCTTGGCGTAGTTTTGACCGGGGCTGGCGATTGGCTTTGCACGGGGCGGGACTGAATCGGCGCGTTAGGCCGACTGGTCGGAGTGACAAGCACCCGTGCAGTCGCCACCATAGGCGGGCGACTGGAGGAGTGCCCGTCAAAACGAATGATCTGACCCACACGGATCAGATAAGGCGGCGCAATACGATTACGCGCGGCCAGCGCCTTCCAATCCCAACCGAAACGGAATGCGATGGAATATAGCGTATCACCCCGCCGCACCTGATACTGACCGCTGGTTACAGGCTGACGTTGGACTGCCTGACCGGCGCCACCATGGGCACGATCAACCACCTTGACGCCACCCGGTGGTGGGCTCGCACAGGCACTCAATAGCGCACCCAAGACAAGGCCACTCAACAGGTTACGAGCTCTGCTCGCGCGAATCGGCAATTGAATGGCTGTGAAACTCACCTGCATCTCCCTCGGGCAAAACTAACTGCGGCTAAATGGTGCGCATTGTGCCGCAATTATGGGTTATCAACAGCGTTTTGCGGGCTGCGTCCGGCTAACCACTCCAACCCCAAAACTAGCACGACACCAGTAATAGCCAAGGCAATAGCCAACAAAAGCTGCGGGTCTTGCCCACTGACCTTGGCAAAATGTTCAGGCCATAGGTTCGTTTGCAGCAGGGGCATTTGCGCGCCATGACTATCGGTGCGCCAGGTCAGGGTTTCTTTCCATGGCCAGATTTTGTTCAGTGAGCCGATCATCAGCCCGGTGAGAAACGCCAGAGTCAGGTCGCGCCATCGCGCCAAGAGCCAGCGCAAAACACCGGCAAAGCTGACGATGCCGACCAAGCAGCCGCTGGCAAAAATCAGCAACACGCTGATATCCAGACCTTTAACCGCCGTCAACACAAAGCTGTAGAGGCCCAGTAACACCAGAATAAAACTGCCAGAGACACCTGGAAGAATCATCGCGCAAATGGCGATAGCACCGGCGAAAAACAAGCTTAACGGGTCATTGCCCAACTGCAGCGGCACCGCCACGGTTATCCAGTAAGCGAACGCCGCGCCGAGCACCAGACTCACACCCCGTGCCCAGTTCCAGCGTTGAATTTCACGCACCACCAAGTGAGAGGAAACCAGAACCAAGCCGAAGAAGAACGACCACACCGGAATAGGCTGCTCGACCAGCAGGTAAGTGATCAACCGCGCGAGGCTCAATACGCTGGTCATGATGCCCAGCAACAGCACCAGGAGGAAGGTCGCATTGGCGGCCTTCCACGCATCGACAATCCGCCCGCGCAGCAACAGGCCGAGCGCAACCGGTATACTCGAAATCGAACGCAGCAACTCGTCATAGATACCGGTAATAAAGGCTACGGTACCGCCCGAAACACCGGGCACAACGTCGGCCGCGCCCATGGCAATGCCTTTGGCGTAAAGCAGGAAATACTTCTTCATGGGTCCATCCGCGAACAGTCTAAAGTCAGGCCAGGGGCCCGTTAAGCAAGGGCACAAAACGCACAGCATCGAGTACGTGCCGCGAGAAACCGTCATCTTCACGGATGATCAGCATGAGTTCCTGCTCATCACCCGCACCAACCGGAATGACCAAACGGCCGCCCGGAGCCAGTTGATCGAGCAAGGCCTGTGGTACATTGGCAGCCGCTGCCGTAACGATAATGCCGTTGTAAGGGCCTAAAGCATTCCAGCCTTCCCAGCCGTCACCCCAGCGAAACACTACGTTGCGTAGGTTTAGCTGAAGCAGCCGTTCCTTAGCCTTTTCCTGCAGATTCTGGATACGCTCGACACTGAACACCCGCTCGACCAGCTGAGCCAGAATCGCAGTCTGGTAGCCCGAGCCAGTACCAATTTCCAGCACCTTGTCCAAGGGGCCTGCGGCCAGCAGTAGCTCGCTCATGCGTGCAACCATATAGGGCTGCGAGATGGTCTGATTGCTGCCAATCGGCAGCGCAGTATCCTCGTACGCGCGATGCGCAAGGGCTTCGTCGACAAACAGATGGCGCGGTGTACGGCGAATAGCTTCCAGCACATGGGCGTTGGACAAGCCTTCCTCGTAGAGGCGTTGAATCAAACGCTCACGGGTGCGCTGCGAGGTCATGCCAATGCCGCGATGGTTCAGCTCATCCTGTTCACGCCAACTCACAGCAGCCCCTCCAACCAGGGTTGCAGGCTAGTGAACCCCTCCAAAAAGGTGCGATCAAGCTGCAATGGGGTGACCGAAACAAAACCCTGCATCACTGCATGAAAATCCGTACCGGGGCCACCATCTTCCGCATCACCGGCCACAGAGATCCAGTAGCCCTCTTTACCCCGCGGATTAACCACCTTCACCGGCGCAGCAGCCCGCGCACGGTGGCCCAGACGCGTCAGCTGGATACCGCGGACATGCTCCAGCGGCAGGTTGGGAATATTCACGTTGAGCACGGTGCGCGGCGGCAGGTCGAGCTGCTCATGCGCCTCAACCAACTTGCGGGCGAAATAGGCTGCGGTCGGCAGGTTATCCGGCAGGCGTGAGAGCAGGGAAAAGGCAAACGCCGGACGGGTAAGAAAACGCCCTTCCAATGCAGCGGCAACAGTGCCGGAATAGAGCACGTCATCGCCCAAGTTGGCGCCCAGATTGATACCAGACACTACCAGATCCGCCACGTGCGGCAGCAGGCCATTGAGACCCAGGTGCACGCAATCGGTCGGCGTGCCGTTGAGACTGATGTAGCCGTTAGGCAAGGTGGTCGGGTGCAAAGGACGATCAAGGGTCAGCGAACTGCTCGCGCCGCTTTTGTCCTGATCGGGTGCAATCACCGTGCACTCGGCATAGTCAGCTAACGCCGCATGCAGCGCAGCCAGGCCTGGCGCAGCAACGCCGTCATCGTTTGAAATCAGAATACGCATGGGTTGTCCGTCTGCCCTGCAGGCAACAGATCGACAAGCTCGCGCACCAAGACGGTGGCGAAGCATCCAGCCGGCAGGACGAATTCCAGTTGCAGAATGTCAGGCTCAGGATAATGCCACGACAGGCCGTCAATGGGGAGGCGCAGAATGCGCCGTTCATGGGTCATGCCCGCTTCTGCCAACCAGTCGACCAAGACAGCCTCGCGCGCCGCCAGCCCGAGCTCCAACGCTTGAGCAACACCTTCGGCTGTCGAGGTACCCGCACCCCACAAAGGCCCGGTGGGATGCAGATCAAGTATTGCCAGACGCGGGTCAGCGCATTCAGCTTCCCCAGCAAGAAAGAAACTGCGGCTGTCGGTAAACGCCAGCAGATCACCCAGCAACGCCTGATTCCAGGTGCCCGCCTGTACCCGCTCAGCTAGCACCTGGTTGAACAGGTAACTGCGCGCCGCCGAAAGCACCCGCGAGCGCACATTACGTTTTTCTGGCAGGCTTTTACCCAGGGCGAAATGCCGGGCATGGGCGACATTGCCGCCTTCATAGCCGAAGCGTTGCAAGCCGTAATAATTGGGAATGCCTTGGGCTGCGATTTGCGTCAGACGCTGATCCAGCGCTTCGCGGTCAGCGGCGAGCTGCGTCAGGCGCAGGGTAAAACCGTTCGCCGCATGTGCACCGCGTTGCAGCTTACGGGTATGGCGCTGCTGTTTGAGGATGCTCAGGCTGGTATCTTCGGCAGCGCTCAGGTCCGGATTAGCCTTGCCCGGCAGGTGCAAGCTGAACCACTGACGAGTCAGCGCCTGGCGATCTTTGAGGCCGGCATAGCTGATTAGCCGCAGCGGTACACCCGCAGCGCGGGCAATACGCTTGGCGGCCTCCTCGGTATTCAGCTCACGCTTTTCTACCCACAGCCACAGGTGCTCACCCTCGCCGGCCAGCGGGATATCCAGCACCTCATCGACCTGAAAATCTTCCGCCACGGCTTTGAGCACTGCCGTGCCGCAGGGCTCACCATGAGCGCGCGGACCCAGCAGTTGAAGTTCGTTCATTGGGTGACCAACAGCGCGACCGCATGCACCGCAATGCCTTCTTCACGCCCAGTAAAACCAAGCTTCTCGGTCGTGGTGGCTTTGACGTTGACCTGATCCAGGCTCACTTGCAGGTCTTCGGCAATTCGCGCACGCATAGTGTCGATATGTGGGGCCATCTTCGGCGCTTGGGCGACGATAGTGGCGTCGACATTACCAACTTGCCAGCCCTTCGCGTGAATCAGCCCAAGCACATGGCGCAGCAAGTCACGACTGTTCGCGCCCTTGAAGGTCGGATCGGTATCCGGGAAGTGCTTGCCAATATCACCCAGCGCGGCCGCGCCAAGCAGGGCATCACTCAACGCGTGCAGCAGCACGTCGCCGTCGGAATGGGCCAACAGGCCACACTGATGGGGAATTTGCACGCCGCCCAGGGTGATAAAAGAACCCTCGGTAAAACGGTGCACGTCATAGCCGTGGCCAATACGCATAAAGAACAACGCCCTGAAAAAGTCAGGGCGTGATTCTAACTGAAAGCTGCATGCAGAAGCCGCCTCACTGGCGAAGCAAACCTCGCTCGCCAACGCAGCCTCAGCTCAGCAGCGCCTTAGCATGGTGACGCAGATGATCATCGATAAAGCTGGCGATGAAGTAGTAGCTGTGGTCGTAGCCAGGTTGTAAGCGCAGAGTTAGCGGATGCCCTGCTGCTTGCGCCGCTGCTTTGAGGGCATCGGGCTTAAGCTGATTCTCGAGAAAATCATCGCGATCACCCTGATCAATCAAAATCGGTAGCTTTTCCGTGGCCTCTGCCAGCAAGGCGCAGGCATCCCACTCACGCCAACGCGAACGCTCATCACCCAGGTAACGCGAGAAGGCCTTCTCGCCCCAAGGACAATTAATCGGATTGCTGATCGGCGCAAAAGCCGACAGCGATTGATAACGCCCCGGGTTGCGCAAAGCGCAAACCAACGCGCCATGCCCGCCCATGGAGTGGCCGCTGATGCCACGCTTGCCTGATACCGGGAAGTTCGCCTCGATCAACGCCGGCAATTCCTGCACCACGTAGTCGTACATACGGTAATGCCGCGCCCAAGGTTCCTGGGTGGCGTTCAGGTAAAAGCCCGCCCCCAAACCGAAGTCCCAGGCTTTATCCGGATCATCCGGCACATCCGCGCCACGCGGGCTGGTGTCCGGCGCCACAATGATCATTCCCAGCTCGGCCGCGAGCTTGTGCGCGCCGGCCTTCTGCATAAAGTTTTCATCGGTGCAGGTCAGCCCGCTCAACCAATACAAGACCGGCAGCTTGCCGCCCTGCTCCGCCTGCGGCGGCAGGTACACGGCAAACACCATGTCACAACCGAGCACCGCAGAACGGTGCCGGTAGCGTTTATGCCAACCGCCCGCACTCTTCTGGCAGGAAATATTTTCCAAACTCATGAAGCCTCCATTGGGCGGCCATTACAGCCGCCCGGCGTAATCAGAAATGGATGACAGTGCGGATGCTCTTGCCTTCATGCATCAGGTCGAAGGCCTTGTTGATGTCTTCGAGCGGCATGTTGTGGGTGATAAAAGTGTCCAGCGGGATTTCGCCCTTCTGCGCTTTTTCCACATAGCCTGGCAATTCGGTACGGCCTTTAACGCCACCGAAAGCCGAACCGCGCCAGACGCGCCCGGTTACCAGCTGGAACGGACGGGTGCTGATTTCCTGACCGGCACCGGCTACGCCGATAATCACCGACTCGCCCCAGCCCTTGTGGGCACATTCCAAGGCAGCGCGCATCAGCTGCACATTGCCGATGCACTCGAAGGAATAGTCGACGCCGCCATCGGTCATCTCAATGATCACGTCCTGAATCGGCTTAGCGAAATCCTTCGGATTGACGAAGTCAGTCGCACCCAGCTCGCGGGCCACTTCAAACTTGGCCGGGTTGATATCGATGGCGATGATGCGCGAGGCTTTGGCCATTTTCGCGCCAATGATCGCGGCCAGGCCAATGCCGCCCAGACCGAAGATCGCCACGGTGGCGCCCTCTTCCACTTTAGCGGTATTAAGCACAGCGCCGATGCCGGTAGTGACGCCGCAACCGAGCAGGCAGACCTTTTCCAGCGGCGCTTCTTTCGGGATCACGGCCAGGGAAACTTCCGGCAGCACGGTGTATTCGGAGAAAGTCGAGCAGCCCATGTAGTGATAGATCGGCTCACCTTTGTAAGAGAAGCGGCTGGTGCCATCCGGCATCACGCCCTTGCCCTGAGTGGCGCGCACTGAGCTGCACAGGTTGGTCTTACCCGATGTGCAAAACTTGCAGGTACGACATTCGGCCGTGTACAGCGGAATCACATGATCGCCGACCTTCACAGAGGTCACGCCTTCACCAATGGCTTCAACAATACCGCCGCCTTCGTGACCCAGCACCACAGGGAAAACGCCTTCGGAATCTTCGCCAGACAAGGTGTACGCATCGGTGTGGCAGACGCCAGTGGCAACAATACGCACCAACACTTCACCCGCTTGAGGCGGAGCAACATCGATCTCTACGATTTGCAGCGGCTGGTTCGGGGCAAAGGCTACGGCAGCACGGGACTTGATCATGATTACTCTCCAAGTATTCAACAGTGGTGAGGAGTTTAGATCAGTGCTTTAAAAAGATTAATCCGCTAAAAAACAAAACATTCTTGCTACACAGGGATAATCTGCCGATGAAACCGCTTTGAGGAAACGCTATGAACCGCTGGGAAGGCCTCGATGAATTTGTCGCTGTCGCCGAGTGCGGCCAGTTCACCGCTGCGGCCGAACGCCTGAGCCTGTCGTCATCCCAAGTCAGCCGGCAGATCGCCCGCCTAGAAGAACGCTTGCAGACGCGCCTGTTCTACCGCAGCACCCGCCGCGTAGCACTGACCGAAGCGGGGCAGACCTTTCTGCAACATTGTCAGCGCCTGCAGGACGCCCGCGAAGAAGCGCTGCGCGCCGTCGGCGATCTGGGCAGCGAACCCAAGGGCCTGCTGCGTATGACCTGCGCGGTAGCCTATGGCGAACGCTTTATCGTGCCGCTGGTCACCGAGTTTATGATCCAGCATCCGCAGTTGCGGGTGGATATCGAGCTGAGCAACCGTACCCTTGACCTGCTGCACGACGGCCTGGATCTGGCCATCCGTCTGGGCCGCCTGCAGGATTCGCGTTTGGTGGCCGCAAGGCTGGCTTCGCGACAACTGTATCTGTGCGCCGCCCCCGAATACCTGCAGCGCTATGGCCGGCCTCACTCGCTGTCCGAGCTGAGCCAACATAATTGCCTGATCGGCAGTTCGGATGCGTGGAGCTTTCAGACCAACGACCGGGATACCAGCATGCGGGTACAGGGCAACTGGCGCTGCAACAGCGGCCAGGCGGTACTGGAAGCGGCGTTGCGCGGGGTGGGTTTGTGCCAACTGCCGGATTACTACGTGCTCGAGCATCTGCGCAGCGGCGCACTGGTTTCACTGCTGGGCAATCAACAGCCACCCGACACCGCCGTGTGGGCGATTTATCCACAGCAGCGGCACTTGTCGCCAAAAGTACGGCAACTGGTCGACTTTCTTAAACAGGGGCTCGCGGACCGCAGCGAATACCGTAAAGACTGAACGTGCGGGGTAATTGCACAGACCTGCCCACCCATTTGCATTCAACCTAACCAGTCATTTGCAGCGGATTCGACCGGTATGCTTCGTGGCCATGACAGACAGAGATCGGCCAGAAGCGGCCACTCACTTTAGATTCTTCCGGCTCAAATCGGAGCGATCCACGACACAAGACTTCTTCTGTATATCAAGCGCTGCCTAGCAGTCCGTTGCGCGCACCAGGCGGAAGTCTTTGGTGCGGTTAGTGCGCGGCCGATTCTCCCATTCGTTCGAACGTCACACCGTCCAGACGTTTGGCCCACCCCTGGCTGTTCGGTTCTGGTCTGTAATGCTGGCCGGTTGGTGTATCGGCGGGCTGGTCGGTTATGTCGCGTGAGCGCTTGCGGCTTCTAATTAGCCTCAAATCCGCGCCATTACAGGGCTTCTTCACGTCGGCAGGAGGAAGAAGACACAACAACCAACCTGAAAATCTCGTATGAAGCGAAGGGCCGGGCCTCGAATTACCCCAGGCGCCACATAAGAAGAGGACGCCACCCTACAGAGGCAGAAAGTGCCTAACCCTCTCCAAAGGCAGCTAATCGCGATGGCAAGCGGCGCGAAAAAAACTGCTCCTTCCCCTCTGTTTGGATAGGGACACAAACGCCCAGCATGGCCCATAGTCCGACGTTTTATACGCAGCCAGCTTTTGCTGCAGGGTCAATTGCTCAAAATATTTTTGATCGAAGCCATTAGCTCGATTGCTGAGCGTGTTTTAAGCACCTCAAGCATAAACAGCCAGCCCATTCAGAGACAGAACCATGAACCGCATCTATTGCTCCACTTTCAACACCGCGCTTGGCGCTTGGGTGGCTGTGCCTGAAACCGCAAAAGCCCGTGGCAAGCGTAATGGGCTTGTGCGCGCAGCACCGGGCGCAAAGGGTGCGCCGTGGTTTGCATTCACGGCGCTGGTGGCGGGCATGAGCATGGCGGGTATGGCGAATGCAGCCCCAATCCTCACCAATTGGACAGGGACGGCCAACTCCAGCTGGGATGACGCGGGCAACTGGAGTGACGGTTTGCCGAAGCTATCAGATTCCGCAAACATCAACCTCTACGGAGGCAACCAGCCGACCCTTGTCACTGCTACGCCGGGTCTGACAACAACCAGCGTTTCCGCCGGCACGCTGACAATCGCTAGCGGCGGCAACCTTGTTTCAACCGCAGTGAACATAACCGGGGCGGGTAGAGTAGAAACTGCCGGCGTTATTACAGGCGCTGTTTGGATCAATGGCACTGGCGTACTGGCGCTTTCAGGTAACGCAACAGTAAGCACATTTTGGGGGAACGGCGCGGTCCAGCTTGGCAGCAATACCCTGACTGTGGATCCCCCCAGTTTTACAGCTAGTACTTTCTCAGGCGTTATCAGTGGCACTGGCGGATTGATCAAATCCGGTGGCGGTACACAGGTGCTCGCCGGCGCTAACACCTACACCGGCACAACAACACTGGAAGCAGGCGGTCTCACCCTTTCAGGCGGTTCGGCAATTTCCGATACGGGCGCCGTGGTGGTCAACGGCGGTGTGTTGGCGCTTACAAATAGCGAAACAATCGGCGCCCTTTCGGGGACCGGTGGCACGATCGATTTAGGCACCAATACCCTGACGGTGAGCCCGAGTAGCGTTAGCTCCACCTATGCGGGGACGATCAACGGAGCCGGAGGGCTCACAAAGACTGGCTCTGGCACCTTGGCGTTATCGGGGGTGAGCACCTATACCGGCGATACGACATTGAATGCCGGCACGCTTGCCGTGAGCAATTCTGCCGCCCTTGGCAGCACAACAGGCAACCTCATCTTGAACGGCGGCACTCTGCTTGCCACGGCAGACGCGAGCATCACAAAGTCCAATCTTAAGTTTAATGACAATGCCACCTTGGCTGCGACAAGCAATAAAACCCTGACAATTACGACCTCGTATCTTTCGCACCAACCTTCTACAGCATCGACTTTGACCATCGGCTCTGCGGGGCAAGATGGAACCGTCGTACTAAGCGTGACAGGCACCGTCACCGCGAACTCCACCCCGTGGGGTTTCGACGTCGTAGCGGGAACCCTGCAGGCTGGAAACTCATTTGCAGCATCTGATTTGTTTGATTTTAGTGTGTCGGGGCTTTCGATTGGCACAGCTGGCACGCTCAACCTTAATGGGTTTGCAAACACTGTGGCTAACTTGACGGGCACAGGCAGCATCGTCAACAACACAAATACCAATGCATCTTTACTCACCAAAGGTACGACCGATTTCGGTGGTGTAATCGCAGACGGCACTGGCTCCGGCCTGACTTCCCTGAATGTTACCAGCGGCACAACAACGTTGACCGGCGCCAACACCTATTCCGGCGGCACCACAGTCTCCGGCGGGACACTGCAGGGCAGCAGTACGTCCCTGCAAGGCAATATCCTCAATAACGCCATGGTCAACTTTGAGCAGGCAACTGACGGTACGTATGCCGGCGTGATGTCTGGCACCGGCAGCCTGAGCAAGACCGGTGCCGGCGCGCTCACGCTGTCAGGCACCAACACCTACAGCGGGGCCACGCTTGTTAACGGTGGCTTGTTGACGGTGAATGGCTCGATTGCCAATTCCGCCGTCACCCTCAGCAGTGGCGGTCGACTGGGCGGTACGGGTACTTTCGGCTCGATGATTGTCAACGACGGCGTGCTTGCCCCCGGCAATTCCATCGGCACGCAGACGGTGAATGGCAACCTGACCTTGAGCGGCGCCTCTACCTATGAGGTGGAGACTGATCCGGCAGGTTCCAGTAGCGACCTAGTTCAGGTCAACGGCGTGGCAAACTTGGGCGGGCAGGTACGGCATGTGGGCGAAAGCGGCACCTATCTGCCGTTCTCCACGTACACCATTCTCAGCGCCACCGGTGGCTTTGCCGGTAGCAGCTTCGCCGGTGTGACTTCGGACTTTGCCTTCCTCACGCCGTCGCTGACCTATGACCTTAATAACGTCTACCTCAACTTGCAGCGTAACAACACTGCCGTGGCCGACCTGGCCCAAAGCCGTAATCAATTGGCGACCGCGGGCGCGCTGGACAGCCTACCAGCAGGCGGCGCTTTGCAAGTTGCACTGCTTGGCCTGAAAACCAATGAAGTGCCTGACGCGCTGAATGCCCTGTCCGGCGAGGTGTATGCCAGCACCGCCGGTGCCCTGCTGCAGAACAGCCAAGCATTCAGCAACAGTCTGCTGCAACGCTCCGGCCGCTTGCTTGATGAAAGCCAGCGCAGCGCTCTGCCGTTGTGGATCGAGACGCAAGGCGCGACTCGACGCAATGACGGTGATAGCAATAGCGCCGAAGCCACTCAGCGTGGCGGTTCGGTGGCCGTGGGTGGCGAGCTGGCGATGCCTAACGACTGGATTCTGGGTGGCGCGTTCCGCTATGGCGACCATCGCCTGAGTGTTGATCAACTCAGCTCGCATGCCGATATCGACAGCTATAGCGTTGGTCTTTATGGCCGCTGGGCGCAGCCGTTGGACGGTGGCAGCTTGCGCATGACACTGGGCGGCATCTACGGCCGGCACTCGATCGACGCCGAGCGCGATATCTACACCACCGGCCTGCAGCAGTCGTTGAATTCCGATTACGACGCCATTAGCGGACAAGTATTTGCTGAGCTGGGCTATGCCATGGATGTGGGTTCAGGCATTCAACTGGAACCTTATGTTGGCCTGAGCTGGACTCAGGTAGCCAGCGACAGCTTCACCGAAAAAGGCGGCAACGCGGCCTTGCAGGCTGACAGCCAAAACGAGGACATGACCGCCAGCACACTGGGCTTGCGCAGCCAGTTGCCACTGAGTAATGGTCGGTTCAACCTAGATGCCGGTTTGGCTTGGCAGCACAACTTCAGTGATGTGAACCCGGATGCCGAGCTCAACTTTGTCGGCAGTTCTAACTTCACCGTGGACGGCGCCTCTATGGGCCGCGATACAGCACTGCTCGACTTGGGTGCGAGCTATCGCATCGCCCCGGCCGTCACCGTACGCGCCGGTTACAGCGGCCAGTTCGGCAACAACGTCAGCAGCAACGGCGGCAACCTGACCCTAAGCTGGGAACTCTGAGGCGTTAGGGCAGCACCGTTTCAGCACTTACAAAAAACCGCAGCGGGATAGCCTGGCTGCGGTTTTTTTGTGGGCGTTGATTAAGCACTCTGGCTTGCGGCTTGTGAGAACGTCCTGCTTCAGCAGGCTGCCACAGCTTCGCGACGCGCTATTACGTATTTGCTGTCTGTGGTGTTTTGGGAAATTTGAATCATCCTAACTTGCTAGACGCCAAGGTCCGCTCTAGCCTTTCTCTGACGGTCGCTGCTGCAGCGTATGCTGGTCAAGCCCAATGCAAACGCTTGGTGAGTTTGAATGCAATTGACTGGTCAATGGGTGTGCAAATGGGCGGTCAGATTAGTGCTCTTTCGCAACTAACAGCGCCTTTGCCAGAGCAGGCTAAGGTTCTGTAGGTCTTCCGGTCGGGTGACCTTTATATTATCTGCACGGCCCTCAATCAGGCGCGGCGCCTGCCCTGCCCATTCCATAGCAGACGCTTCGTCAGTAACCGCGACCCCAGCAATCAGCGCGTCAGCCAATGCGCGCTGCAATGGCCCCACACGGAACATTTGCGGAGTAAAGGCCTGCCAGATGGTTGCGCGATCAACCGTGGCCTGCACCCGACCATCTGCGCCCGCACGCTTGAGCGTGTCGCGGGCGGGCACAGCGAGCAGACCACCCACCGAATCAGCAGCCAACTCGACGAGTAATAGGTCCAGATCACTACGGGCCAAGTTCGGCCGCGCGGCATCATGCACCAACACCCAATCCTGATCCTCGGCACCCAATTCACTCAAACGCAGCAAACCGTTGAGCACAGAATCGGCGCGCTCAGCACCACCATCGGCACGCTGAATACGCGGGTTATTGGCGCACGGCAGACTGGGCCAGTAGGGATCATCGACCGCAAGACTAACCACCACACCGCGTATCTGTGGATGCCCTGTAAAGCACGCCAAGGTATGTTCGATAATGGTTTTGTTGGCCAGTTGCAGGTACTGTTTGGGCCGATCGGCACGCATCCGACTGCCGATACCAGCAGCAGGGATCAGCGCCCAAAAAGGGGGGAGTTCGTGGTTGCTCATTCAGCCAACTGATAAAGAGTTTCGCCCTCTTTAAGCATGCCCAACTCGTGTCGCGCACGCTCTTCGACGGTCTCCATACCGCTTTTCAACTCCATAACCTCAGCCTCGAGAATCCGATTACGCTCTTGCAGCTGTTGGTTTTCACCTTGCTGATCGGCAATTTGCTGCTGTAACTGGGCCACCTTCGCCAAGCTGCCATCACCCACCCACAGGCGATATTGCAGGCCTGCCAGCACGGCAATCAGCACGATAAACACCCAGTAAAAATTATTGCGCATAGCGAAAAAGCTTCCGAACGTAAAAGGGGGCGACTCGCGCCGCCCCCTTTTACCATGCCTTGAGTGCTCACTGAAAATATCGCGAGCGAAGACTAGTGCCGAACCCGCTCCCGGCGGGCAATGGCGTCAGCCACATCCATGTGGGCCACAAGGCGCAATACTGTAACGTCAAGCGCAGCGGCGTTTAGCCACGGAACTCGGCGCGGCCGTTGTAAGGTGCCTTGCCCGCCAGTTGCTCTTCGATACGCAGCAGCTGGTTGTACTTGGACACACGATCCGAACGGCACAGCGAACCCGTTTTGATCTGGCCAGCAGCAGTACCCACGGCCAAGTCGGCAATGGTGCTGTCTTCGGTTTCACCCGAGCGGTGCGAAATCACGGCGGTGTAACCGGCAGCCTTGGCCATCTGGATGGCTTCCAACGTCTCGGTCAGGGTGCCGATCTGGTTGAATTTGATCAGGATCGAGTTACCGATTGACTCGTCAATACCGCGCTTGAGGATCTTGGTATTGGTCACAAACAGGTCGTCGCCCACCAGCTGAACCTTGTCGCCGATCTTGTCGGTCAGGACTTTCCAGCCCGCCCAGTCAGACTCGTCCATACCATCTTCGATGGAAATGATCGGGTAACGCTCGGATAGACCGGCCAAGTAATCAGCAAAACCTTCGGCGTTGAAGACTTTGCCTTCGCCAGCCAGGTCGTATTGACCATCTTTAAAGAACTCGCTGGAAGCGCAGTCAAGCGCCAAGGTAACGTCATCACCCAGGGTGTAGCCGGCATTGGCCACAGCTTCGGCGATGGCAGCAAGGGCGTCTTCGTTCGAGGCCAGGTTCGGCGCGAAACCACCTTCATCACCGACGGAGGTGCTCAGGCCACGGGCTTTGAGTACCGCTTTGAGGTGGTGGAAAATCTCGGTACCCATACGCAGTGCGTCAGAGAATGTCTTGGCACCGACCGGCTGCACCATGAACTCCTGGATATCAACGTTGTTATCAGCATGCTCGCCGCCGTTGATGATGTTCATCATCGGTACCGGCATCGAGTAAACGCCTGGCGTGCCGTTCAGGTCAGCGATGTGCGCATACAACGGCACGCCTTTGGCCTGAGCAGCTGCCTTGGCCGCGGCCAGGGATACCGCGAGGATGGCGTTGGCACCCAGGGTGGCTTTGTTCTCAGTACCGTCGAGCGCAATCATGGCCTGATCCAGCGCTTTCTGGTCGATGGCATCTTTACCCAGCAACAGGTCGCGGATCGGGCCATTGATATTGGCCACGGCCTTCAGTACGCCCTTGCCCATGTAACGGCTCTTGTCGCCATCACGCAGTTCTAGCGCTTCACGCGAACCCGTGGAGGCACCGGACGGCGCACAGGCGCTGCCGACAATACCGCCATCAAGAATTACATCGGCTTCCACTGTCGGGTTACCACGGGAATCGAGAACCTCACGGCCTTTGATGTCGACGATCTTTGCCATTGCGTGTAGCACTCCAAAAAATTGACGAAAAGGGTAGTACTGAGATGCACACTCGTTGCGCGCCGAAGGCTAATCCAGAACACAACATGTACCGACTATTCATTCAGATTGTATACAAAGCGCACTTTACCGGAGAATTACCGTTTCAGGCAGTCTCAATCGGCGCAAAACTCTTTATCAAGTCATCCAGCTGCTTGAGCTGGGTGAGGAACGGCTCAAGCTTGTCCAAGCGCAGGGCGCAGGGGCCATCGCATTTTGCGTTATCCGGGTCAGGATGGGCTTCCAAAAACAGGCCCGCGAGCCCCTGGCTCATGCCGGCTTTGGCCAGATCGGTGACTTGAGCACGACGACCACCGGCAGAATCGGCGCGACCACCGGGCATTTGCAGCGCATGGGTTACGTCGAAGAATACCGGGTAGCTGGTCTGCTTCATGATGCCGAAGCCGAGCATGTCCACCACCAGGTTGTTGTAGCCGAAAGAGCTGCCGCGCTCGCAGAGAATCAGCTGATCATTCCCTGCCTCTTCACACTTGGCCAGGATGTGTTTCATCTCCTGGGGCGCGAGAAACTGGGCTTTCTTGATATTGATCACTGCACCGGTCGTGGCCATGGCCACGACCAGATCGGTTTGCCGTGAGAGAAATGCTGGCAACTGAATAATGTCGCAGACGTCAGCCACGGGCTGGGCTTGATAGGGCTCATGTACGTCGGTGATCACCGGCACGCCGAAGGTCTTTTTGATTTCCTCAAAGACCTTCATACCTTCTTCCAGGCCAGGGCCACGGAACGAGGTCACGGACGAGCGGTTGGCCTTGTCAAAGCTGGCCTTGAACACGTAGGGAATACCGAGCTTCTCAGTAACCCGCACATACTCTTCACAGGCACGCATGGCCAGATCGCGCGATTCAATGACGTTGATCCCGCCGAACAGCACAAAGGGCTTGTCGTTGGCGATTTCAATACCGCCCACCCTGATGATTTTCTGCGCCATAGCCTTATGCCTTCTTGGCTTTCTGAGCCAGCGCGGCAGTGACGAAGCCACTGAACAACGGATGACCGTCACGCGGTGTGGAGGTGAATTCCGGGTGAAACTGACACGCCACGAACCACGGATGATCCGGTGCTTCGACCACTTCAACCAGCGCGCCGTCACCGGAGCGACCGGTGACCTTTAGGCCTGCCTCGATCAGCTGCGGCAACAGGTTGTTATTCACTTCATAGCGATGACGATGACGCTCGACGATCACATCTTTTCCGTAGCATGCGCGCACTTGCGAGCCGGCCAGCAACTGGCAATCCTGAGCCCCCAAGCGCATGGTGCCGCCGAGGTCAGAAGCATCGGTACGCTGCTCGGTAGCGCCAGTGGCGTCCTGCCATTCGGTGATTAAACCGACCACCGGATGTTGGCTGGTGGTGTCGAACTCAGAAGAGTTGGCATCGCTCCAGCCCAGTACGTTGCGGGCAAACTCGATAACCGCGACCTGCATACCCAGACAGATGCCTAGGTAAGGAATTTTGTTTTCGCGGGCGTACTGCACCGTGGTGATCTTGCCTTCCACACCACGCAGACCGAAGCCGCCCGGCACCAAAATGGCATCCACACCTTCAAGTAGCGCAGTGCCTTTGTTCTCGATGTCTTCGGAGTCGATATAACGCAGATTGACCTTGGTACGGTTCTGGATACCGGCATGGCTCATCGCCTCGATCAGCGACTTGTAGGCATCCAGCAGTTCCATGTACTTGCCGACCATGGCGATAGTGACTTCGTGCTCCGGGTTGAGCTTGGCATCCACCACGCGATCCCACTCGGACAGATCAGCACTATTGCATTCCAAACCGAATCGCTCGATAACAAAATCATCCAGACCCTGGGCATGCAGGACGCCTGGAATCTTGTAGATGGTGTCGACGTCTTCCAGGGAAATCACCGCACGCTCTTCAACGTTGGTGAACAGCGCGATCTTGCGACGCGAGGAAATATCGATCGGGTGGTCGGAACGGCAGATCAGCACGTCCGGTTGCAGGCCGATAGAGCGCAACTCTTTAACCGAATGCTGGGTGGGTTTGGTCTTGGTTTCGCCCGCGGTAGCGATATACGGCACTAGCGTCAGGTGCATGAGCATGGCGCGCTTAGCACCAACTTCCACACGCAGCTGACGAATCGCCTCAAGGAACGGCTGCGACTCGATATCGCCGACCGTACCGCCAATTTCAACCATGGCCACGTCAGCATCACCAGCACCTTTGATGATACGCCGCTTGATCTCGTCGGTGATGTGCGGGATGACCTGAATGGTCGCGCCCAGGTAATCACCACGGCGCTCACGGCGCAGTACGTCTTCATAGACGCGACCGGTGGTGAAGTTGTTGCTCTTGGTCATCGTGGTGCGGATAAACCGCTCGTAGTGGCCCAGATCGAGGTCGGTCTCAGCGCCGTCGTGGGTGACAAACACCTCACCGTGCTGGAACGGGCTCATAGTGCCCGGATCGACGTTGATGTAGGGATCCAGCTTGAGCATCGTGACCTTCAGGCCCCGCGCCTCCAGGATAGCCGCCAATGAAGCCGAGGCGATGCCTTTCCCCAATGAAGAAACAACACCACCCGTGACGAATATGTAGCGCGTCATGAAGAACCCTAGAAGTCTGCGTTTAAGCGGCCAGTGCCGCCGAGGAAAGCGAAGGAGTACCCAAGCCACTTGCTGCAGCACACTGCAATAAGCTAGCCCTGTCGATTCCCAAGGGAGTCAACAAAAGCACTAGTAAGACGGGAGCGTAGTCTACCGGAAAGGGCTTATCAGCTCAAACCTTGATCGCTCGTCGGCGGCTGCCAATTTAATTGCCAGCTACCATCGGACGCACCTTGCAGTCCTGGCAGATTAGCGATTGCCACCACACGGCCATCCAAACGCATCAATGGCAGGCGATCTCGGACAAAAACCGGCACCCGTAATTCATTGAATAAACGCTTTAAGTCGCGATGCCCGCGCCCGAGCACCTGAAACTGATCGCCTGCGCGCCGGTAATCCAACTGCCACGCACCCGCTGGCAACGCCCCATCAATGCGCACGCTGCCATTACCCGGCAACACCACACTCTGGCCACTCTGAATCGTAATCTTGGGCACGTCAGGTGATCGCAACCAGTCTCCCGCCAGCCACCACAAACGCTGATCACTGCGGCGTAACTCCCCCGCCGCGAGCCTCCATACTGGCGCGGCATCCACGGCCGCATCACGCAGCGCCTGCCACCCCGCCCAGTGTTCGCTATCGGGCATCGAGGTCAACGGCCTCAACCAGTAACGCAGCGCATTACGCTGGCGCGCCTCACTCAAGTCACGCAGAGCTGGCAGTGCCAGACTTGGCAATGCCAGCCAGGCAAACTCATTAGACGTCTCAGCCGCAGCAACATCCTGCTGCGCCAACTCATCCAGTAACTGCCCCGCCTCACTTAGGTGCGCCGCACTACGCGACAGACTGACCAACGCCTGCGGCCATCGCTTGAGCAATGGCGGTAGCACCTGACGCCGCAAATAATTACGCGAGAACCGCTCATCGGCATTTGACGGATCTTCGACCCAGCTCAATTGCTGCTCGTGGGCATACGCCAACAGCTCAGCACGCGAACAGTTCAGCAGCGGCCGAACCAGGCACCCCGCCCCCAATCCGCGACTCACCGGCATGGCTGACAGACCTTGTACGCCAGCACCGCGCAACAGACGAAACAACAGGGTCTCTGCTTGATCGTCGCGATGCTGTGCGGTCAGCACGACATCGCCAGGCGCAAGACGCGCAGCCAGAGCGGCGTAACGGGCATCGCGCGCCGCCCGTTCAAGGCTGGCGCCCGGTGCGACCTGCACATATTCGACCTGCAGCGGCACAGACAGGCCGGCACACAGCTCACGGCAATGCGCGGGCCAGGCATCAGCCGCAGCCTGTAAGCCATGATGAATATGAATAGCGGAAAGTGGCGGCAACGCCTCGCGTTGCGCGAGACCCGCGAGCAGGTGCAACAGCACCGTGGAATCCAACCCGCCGGACAAGGCGATATGCCAAGCAGGCGCGTTGCGCCAGGGCGCCAGAGATTCCAGCAACCTGGCGCTCAAGTTCATTTAGGCGATGCCGTAGCTCATCAGGCGCTCATAACGACGTTTCAACAAAGCCTCGGTATCGAACGCCTTAAGCATATCCAGCTGACCGAGCAAGGCCTGGCGTACCGATTCAGCGGCAGCCGCTGGATCACTGTGCGCACCGCCAAGCGGCTCGCCAATCACCTGATCGACAATACCCAAACCTTTCAGGCGCTCAGCGGTGATACCCATCGCCTCAGCAGCATCCGGAGCCTTATCTGCGGTTTTCCACAGAATCGAGGCACAACCTTCCGGCGAGATTACTGAATAGGTGGAGTACTGCAGCATGTTCAGCTGGTCGCACACACCAATGGCCAGCGCGCCGCCGGAACCACCCTCACCGATCACAGTGGCGATGATCGGCGTTTTCAGCCGCGCCATGACACGCAGATTCCAGGCAATCGCTTCGCTCTGATTACGCTCTTCGGCGTCGATACCCGGGTAGGCACCCGGGGTATCGATAAAGGTCAGGATCGGCATTTTGAAGCGCTCAGCCATTTCCATCAGGCGACACGCCTTGCGGTAGCCCTCAGGGCGCGGCATGCCGAAGTTGCGGCGTACTTTTTCGCGAACTTCACGGCCTTTCTGATGACCGATGACCATCACCGGCTCACCGTCCAGACGCGCTACGCCGCCCACCAGAGCAGCGTCATCAGAGAAATGACGATCGCCATGCAGCTCATCAAATTCAGTAAAGATGTGCTGCAGGTAGTCCAGGGTGTAAGGACGGCGTGGGTGGCGCGCCAGCTTGGCGATCTGCCAGCTGCTCAGGTTGCCGAAAATACTTTCGGTCAGCGAGCTGCTCTTATCCTGCAGGCGGGCGATTTCATCAGTGATGTTCAACGAGTTGTCGTTACCGACCAGGCGAAGCTCTTCGATCTTGGCTTGCAGGTCGGCGATCGGCTGTTCGAAATCGAGAAAATTCGGGTTCATAGTCATCCGTCTTGCGTCGACGGCCAAGTGGCCGGGAGCTGTATCCGTTATCGCGCCCTACCTTATAGCAGCAGGCGCATTAAGGTCGACACCCGGTTCTGCACGAAAAATTTCAATACAGAACCCACTGGGTATCACGACCAACCGGCGAAGCCTGAGCTTCGCAAATCAGCGGTAGTGCAAAAAGACGTTGTCACGGCCGAACTGGTCACGCAATGCCTGAATCAGACTGTCAGCCGGCTCAATACGCCAACCCTCTCCAAACTGCAACAGTGCTTTGGCATCAGTGCCGCTGTAGTCAACCGTAATCGGGCAAGCACCGCGATGACGACCACACAACTCGGCCAGCCAAGGCAGGCGATTACCCTGCAGGGCACTGCTAGCGACTTTAATCCGTAAGCTGTCAGCCAAGCCAGTTCGCGCATCCTCCAGGCTCATCACCCGCTTGGCGCGCAGGCGCAGACCGCCGGAGAAATCATCATTGCTCACCTCACCCTCAACCACCACCAGAGCGTCGGTTTGCAGAAGCGCTTGTGCGTTGTTGAACGCCTCAGCAAACAAGGAGGCTTCAATCCGCCCGGAGCGATCATCCAGGGTAATAAAGCCCATCTTGTCGCCTTTCTTGTTTTTCATCACCCGCAGGTTAACCACCAAGCCCGCAATCGTCTGATCACCTCGCGCCGGCTTAAGATCGACAATACGCTGGCGAGCAAAGCGCCGCACTTCACCTTCATATTCATCAATCGGGTGGCCGGTCAGGTAAAGACCCAACGTGTCTTTCTCACCCTTAAGGCGTTCTTTAAGGGTCAGGTCACGGGCACGCAAGTGGTTGCGGTAAACATCCGCTTCAGTATCGGCAAACACCCCGCCGAACAGGTCCATATGACCACTATCATGACTGCGAGCAGTCTGCTCGGCAGCTTGCACAGCCTCTTCCATAGCGGTCATCAGCACGGCGCGATTGCGGTCGATATTAGCTTTGTAGGCTTTCAGCTCTTCATGGAAATGCGGCCCGAGACGATCGAGCGCGCCACTGCGGATCAATGCCTCCAGCGTGCGCTTGTTGATGCGTTTGAGATCCACCCGCGAGCAGAAGTCGAACAAATCCTTGAACGGACCTGCTTGGCGCGCTTCGACGATCGCCTCTACCGGCCCCTCGCCGACCCCTTTGATTGCACCCAGGCCGTAGATAATCCAACCTTCGTTGTTAACCGTGAACTTGAACTCGGAGATGTTCACATCCGGCGCATCGAGGCGCAGCTTCATGCTGCGGCATTCCTCGATCAGGGTCACGACCTTGTCGGTGTTGTGCATATCCGCCGACAGCACCGCCGCCATAAAGGCCGCCGAGTGGTGTGCTTTGAGCCAGGCTGTTTGATACGAGAGCAAGCCGTAGGCGGCGGAGTGAGACTTGTTGAAGCCGTAGCCGGCGAATTTTTCTACCAGGTCAAAGATGTTGCCCGACAGGTTCGCGTCGATGCCGTTGTTCGTGCAGCCCTCGATAAAACCGCCACGCTGCTTGGCCATTTCCTCAGGCTTTTTCTTACCCATGGCGCGGCGCAGCATGTCCGCACCACCCAGGGTGTAGCCGGCCATGACCTGGGCGATCTGCATCACCTGCTCTTGGTACAGGATGATGCCGTAGGTCGGTTTGAGCACTGGCTCCAGGCCGGCGTACTGGTAGTCCTGATGCGGATAAGAAATCGGCTCACGACCGTGCTTACGGTTGATAAAGTCGTCGACCATGCCCGACTGCAGCGGCCCCGGACGGAACAACGCCACCAGAGCGATCATATCTTCCAGGCAGTCTGGCTTAAGCTTCTTGATCAGCTCCTTCATGCCGCGCGATTCAAGCTGGAACACCGCAGTGGTCTCAGCCCGCTGCAACATTTGGAAGGTCGGCTTGTCATCCAGCGGGATAAAGTCGATGTTCAGATCAGGTAGGCCCTGCTTGGCCTGCTCGCGGTTGATGGTTTCCATCGCCCACTTGATGATCGTCAGAGTCCGCAGGCCGAGGAAGTCGAACTTCACCAGGCCAGCAGATTCCACATCATCTTTATCGAACTGGGTGACCAGGCCACCGCCTTCGTCATCGCAGGCAATTGGCGAGAAGTCAGTCAGCTTGGTCGGCGCGATGACCACACCACCGGCGTGTTTACCGGTACCGCGACAAATACCTTCGAGCCTAAGCGACATCTCCCAAATCTCGCGGGCGTCTTCATCGACCTTGAGGAAGTCGCGCAGCGGCTCCTCCATCTCATAGGCTTTTGCCAGGGTCATACCGACTTCGAAGGGGATCATCTTCGACAGCCGATCTGCCAGGCCATAGGACTTGCCCTGGGCCCGCGCCACGTCACGCACCACCGCCTTGGCCGCCATGGTGCCAAAGGTGATGATCTGGCTGACCGCATTACGGCCGTATTTCTCGGCCACGTAGTCGATAACGCGGTCACGACCGTCCATGCAGAAGTCGACGTCGAAGTCGGGCATGGAGACCCGTTCGGGGTTGAGGAAGCGCTCGAACAGCAGGTCATAGGCCAGCGGGTCGAGGTCGGTGATCTTCTGCACGTAGGCCACCAGCGAACCGGCACCTGACCCACGACCTGGGCCAACCGGCACGCCGTTATTCTTCGCCCACTTGATGAAGTCCATTACGATCAGGAAGTAACCGGGGAAGCCCATCTGGATGATGATATCCAGCTCGAAATTCAACCGATCAATGTAAACCTGGCGTTTCTCTTCATAGTTCGGCGTGGTGTCTTTCGGCCAAAGCACCGCCAGACGCTCCTCCAAGCCCTCGAACGAGACCTGACGGAAGTATTCATCCATGGTCAGGCCGTCAGGCACGGGGAAGTCCGGCAGGAAGTATTTGCCCAGTTGCACCTCGATATTGCAGCGCTTGGCAATCTCGATGGTGTTTTCCAGCGCTTCCGGCAAATCACTGAACAGCGCGGCCATTTCCTCCGGGCTCTTCAGGTACTGCTGGTCGGAATAGGTGCGCAGCCGGCGTGGGTCGTCCAGGCTGCGGCCCTCACCAATACACACACGGGTCTCGTGAGCGGCAAAATCATCTTCGTTGATAAAACGCACATCATTGGTCGCCACCAGCGGCGCACCGAGTTTGTCAGCCAACGCCACAGCCGCATGCACATGCTCTTCATCGTTGACCCGGTTGGTGCGCTGCACTTCAAGATAGAAGCGCTCGGGAAACACCGTCATCCACTCCTGCAACAACGCCTCGGCAGTGGTCTGCTCGCCATCCAGCAAAGCATGACCGACCTCGCCATCCTTGGCGCCGGACAAAGCGATCAAACCCTCGGCGGCGGCCTTGACCCAATCGCGCTGAATGATCACCAGGTCATTGCTCTGCCCTTCGCTCCAGCCGCGCGAGACCAGTTCGGTGAGGTTGCGATAGCCCTTGGCATTCATCGCCAACAAGGTCATTCGGCTAAGCGGGCCATCTTCTTCGGCGCTGGCCAGCCAGATATCAGCACCGCAGATCGGTTTGATACCACCGCCCATGGCGGCCTTATAGAACTTCACCAACGAGCACATATTGCTCATGTCGGTTACTGCTACGGCCGGCATGCCGGCAGTCGCCACCGACTTGATCAGTGGTTTGACCCGCACCAAGCCATCGACCAGGGAAAACTCGGTATGCAAACGCAGGTGGACGAACGAGGCGGTCATGGCAGTCCTATACAAAACACAAAAACGACAAGGCCCGGATTGTACCGGGCCTAGGTGCAAACAGCAGCATGTGGATCAGGCATCGCGGCGTAGGGTGGATGTCGTTCTTTACATCCACCGCCCCTGCACTCGGTGGATCGATAAGGCGTGATCCACCCTACTCCTCAAGCAGTGCACGCACCGGGCCGAACGAGCGTCGATGAATCGGCGTTGGCCCCAGGCGACGTAACGCCTCCAGGTGCATTGGCGTGGGATAGCCCTTGTGCCCAGCAATCCCGTAGCCCGGGTATTGCTGATCAAGCTGCTGCATCTCGCGGTCACGGCTAACCTTGGCCAAGATCGAGGCTGCGGCAATGGCGGGCACCTGGCTATCACCCTTGACCACTGCAGCGCTGGGCACCTGGAGCGTAGGGCAGCGATTACCGTCGATAAGCGCCAGCTTAGGCGTGACACTCAAGCCCTCGACCGCGCGCTGCATGGCCAGCATGGTGGCCTGTAAAATGTTCAGCTGGTCGATTTCTTCCACCTCTGCCCGGGCAATGCACCAAGACAAGGCTTTTTCGCAAATCTCATCGAAGAGTTTTTCGCGGCGCGCCTCGGTTAGCTTCTTCGAGTCGTTGAGGCCGAGAATCGGCCGTGCCGGATCGAGAATCACCGCCGCGGTTACCACTGCGCCACAAAGCGGGCCACGGCCCACTTCATCGACCCCGGCGACCAGTTCCTGCACCAGGGTGAAATCCAGTCCCAACTGCATCAGCCGCGACCTGTCAGCTGCAGCACGGCCTGGGCGGCCTGTAACGAAGCATCGCGGCGCAGCGCGCGGTGAATCACATCAAAGCCTTCGGTCTGCACTTCGCCGCCGTCCAGCAGCGGCGCCAACAGTTGCGCCAACTCCTCGGGGGTTGCCGCGTCCTGAATCAACTCGGGCACCAGCAAGCGCTCAGCCAGCAAGTTCGGCAGTGAAATGTAGGCACTGCTGACCAGGCGCTTGAGGATGCGATAGGTCAACGGCGCAACCTTATAGGCCACCACCATAGGGCGCTTGTACAGCAGCGCCTCAAGGGTCGCGGTACCGGAGGCAATTAACACTGCATCGCAAGCAGCCAGCGCCTCATGGGAGCGACCGTTAAGCAGCGTCAGCGGCAGATCGCGGCCGACCAGCATCTGCTCAAGCTGAGCACGGCGCTCCGGACTGGAGCAAGGCAAGACAAACTGGATACCGGGGCGCAAGGCCCGCAAACGCACTGCCGCATCGAGAAACAGGCTACCCAGACGCGACACTTCACCACCACGACTGCCTGGCATCAAGGCGACCACTGGCTGATCGTGGGCCAGGCTCAGCGCCTCACGCGCCGCCGCGCGGTCCGCCTGCTGCGGAATAGTATCGGCCAGCGGATGGCCGACAAAGCGCACCGGCACCTGATGGTCTTGGTAGAACTGCGCCTCGAACGGAAACAGGGTCAGCATCAGGTCGCAGGCTTTACGAATTTTCAGCACGCGTTTCTGCCGCCAGGCCCACACGGATGGGCTGACGTAATGCACGGTTTTTATCCCAGCCTGCCGCAACTTGAGTTCAAGGGTCAGGTTGAAATCCGGCGCATCGATGCCGATACACACATCCGGCTTTGCCGCGATCAAGGTATTGATCAGGCGTTTGCGCCGCGACAGCAATTCGGGAAGGCGGCCCAGTACCTCGACCAGCCCCATTACCGACAAGCGTTCCATCGGAAAATAGGACTTGAGCCCCTGGGCCTGCATCAGCGGGCCACCGACACCGATAAATTCAATAGTGGGGTGCTTCGCTTTGAGGGCCTGCATCAGGCCGGCACCGAGAATATCGCCAGACGCCTCGCCGGCGACCAGCGCGACACGCATCAGGTCAGTCATAAATTATCGGGTAATACCGCGGCTCGAAGCCTTAATGGAATCGCGGAAGATCGCGACCTCGGGAAACGCTGCTGCCGACTCGGCCAACTCGCTCATTGCCTGCTCAACAGTCAACCCTTGGCGGTAGACCGTCTTGTAACCGCGACGCAGCGCAGCAATGGCTTCGGGGCTGAAACCACGGCGGCGCATACCTTCGAAGTTCATGCTGCGTGCTTCAGCCGGATTGCCAAATACAGTGACAAACGCTGGAACGTCCTTGCCAATCGCCGTGCCCATGCCAGAGAAGCTATGCGCACCGATATGACAGAACTGATGAACCAGGGTGTAACCGGAAAGAATCGCCCAGTCATCCACCCACACATGCCCGGCCAACGCGGTGTTGTTGACCAGAATGCAATGATTGCCGATCACGCTGTCATGGCCGATGTGGGCATAGGCCATGATCAAGTTGTGATCGCCAAGGGTGGTCTCACTGCGGTCCTGCACGGTGCCACGATGGATGGTGACACCCTCACGGATCACATTGTGGTCGCCAATCACCAGGCGAGTCGCCTCGCCTTGGTACTTAAGATCAGGGGTGTCTTCGCCAACCGAGGAAAACTGATAGATGCGGTTGTGTTTACCGATCCGGGTCGGCCCCTTGAGGATCACATGGGGGCCGATCACTGTACCTTCGCCAATTTCCACATCGGCCCCGACTATCGACCAAGGGCCAACGACTACGTCGTCAGCCAGCTTGGCACTGGGATCGATGATCGCGCGAGGGTCAATCAAACTCATAGTTTGCGTTCCGCACAGATGATTTCTGCCGAGCAGACTTCCTTGCCGTCGACGCTAGCCTTGCACTCAAACTTCCAAATGCTGCGCTTACTGCTCAGGTAGCGCGCCTCAAGAATCAGTTGGTCACCTGGCACCACTGGCTGACGAAAGCGTAGTTTGTCCGAACCAACAAAGTAATACAGGGTGCCATCGGAGGGCTTCAGATCCATCATCTTGAAACCAAGAATGCCGGCGGCCTGAGCCATGGCCTCTATGATCAATACGCCGGGCATGATCGGATGCTCAGGGAAGTGCCCGTTGAAAAACGGCTCATTGATGCTGACATTCTTGAAGGCACGAATACGTTTGCCTTCAAGATCCAGCTCAGCCACCCGATCCACCAGCAGGAACGGATAGCGGTGCGGCAAGTATTCGCGAATCTGGTTGATGTCCATCATGTGCAGAAGAGCCTGTAAGAGAAAAAAGAGAAGCCGGTAAATACCGGCTCAGGCATCAGATGAAGTGTCAGCGGCAGAGGTCACGGCGGCCAGCTGCTTTTCCAACTGTTGCAGGCGTCGCGCCATGTCATCCAACTGGCGAATCCGTGCCGCGCTCTTGCGCCACTCTGCCGCTGGCTGCATGGCAGTGCCCGACGAATAGGAACCGGGCTCGGTGATTGAGCGGGTGACCATGGTCATGCCGGTGACGAACACGTTGTCGCACACCTCGATATGCCCAACCATGCCGACACCGCCGGCGATCATGCAGTTCTTGCCGATTTTGGTGCTGCCCGAAATACCCGCACAGCCAGCCATGGCGGTGTTATCACCGATCTGCACGTTGTGCGCGATCATGATCTGGTTATCCAGCTTGACCCCGTTACCAATCAGCGTGTCCGACAACGCGCCACGGTCGACGGTGGTGTTGGCACCGATCTCGACATCATCGCCAATCGTGACGCCACCGATCTGCGCGATCTTCTGCCAAACGCCCTTCTCGTTGGCAAAGCCGAAGCCCTCACCCCCGATCACTGCGCCGGATTGAATCACTACACGCTTGCCGATACGCACATCGTGATACAGCGTGACGCGCGGGGCTAACCAGCCGCCCTCGCCAACCATTGAGCGCGCGCCGATAACGCACTGCGCGCCGACAGTCACGCCAGCGGCAATCTGTACACCACTCTCGATCACCGCATAAGCACCAATGCTGGCACTGGCATCGACCTGCGCATCCGCCGCTACAACAGCAGTCGGATGCACACCCGGCAGAGCCCGCGGCTTGCGATCAAACAGATGAGAGAGTTCGGCATAAGCCAGGTAGGGATTGGCCACAACCAGTGTATTACCGGCATAGCCTTCGGCGTCGGCTGCAGTTAACAGCACCGCACCCGCCTGACAGCCGGAGAGAAACTTACGGTATTGCGCATTGGCAAGAAAACTCAACTGATCAGGGCCCGCCTCCTGCAAGGTGGCCAAACCACTGATCGGTTGGTCTTCGGCGCCACGCAAGGTGGCACCTAAACGCTCGGCCAGCTGGCCAAGGGTATAAACCGGCATGCTCATGATCAGCGCAGCTTGTTCATGCGCTCGATAACCTGACGGGTGATGTCGAACTGAGGTTTGACATCAATCACCGCACCGCGCTCGAGCACCAGGTCGAAGTTACCGGTTTTGATCACTTCTTCCACAGCCTTGTCCAGGTTCGGCTTGAGTTTCTTGAGCATTTCACGATCCGCTACAGCCTTAGACTCATTCAGCTCTTTCGACTGAAACTGGAAATCACGGGCCTTTTGCTTGAATTCAAGCTCCAGGCGCTCGCGCTCAGCGGTCTGCATTTTTTCACCGTCTTTGACCAGACGATCCTGAATGCGCTTGGCATCGCTTTCCAGGGTTTTCAGCTTGTTCAACTGCGGGCCGAACTTCTTCTCGGCATCCACGGCATAACGCTTGGCTGCATCAGACTCCAATAAGGCCATCTGATAGTTCAATACCGCTACTTTCATCTCGGCAAATGCCGGAGTCGCCAGCAGGGCAACGCTTAACAAAACCAGCTGAGTCAACTTACGCACGGTGCAACTCCTGCAAAACTGTTGATATTCAATAATCCGACGCTTAGAACGTCTGACCGAGAGAGAACTGGAAAATTTGTGTATCGGCATCATCCGGCTTGATGATTGGCATGGCCAAACTAAAGCTCAACGGCCCCAGCGCGGTAATCCACGTCAGACCAACACCCACCGAACTGGCCAGCTGGCCCGGATCAATATTGTTGCAGCTGGCTTGAGTTTGACCGCAGTTGGTGTCGAAGACATTACCCACATCCCAAAATAACGCGGTACGCAGCGAGCGCTGATCTTTAACGAATGGCATCGGGAACAGCAGCTCTACACCACCCTGAATCAGGACGTTGCCGCCAAATGGCACTGGGTCTTGGTCGTCGGTATAACGCCCATCGTCACCTGGGCCGGCACCTTCAGTGAAGTTTGGAACACCATTAATACGCGCCACGCTTGGTGTACTCCGCGGTCCCAGGCTGCTGTCTTTAAAGCCACGTACAGAATTGAAACCACCGGCGTAGTAGTTTTCATAAAACGGCAGCTCGCTGGTCGAACCATAGCTTTCGCCATAACCCAACTGACTGTGTAGGCGCAGGGTGTAGGTATCAGTCAGCGGCTTGAAGATCTGGCCGCGGTAATCCACCTTGAAGAACGACAGATCACTGCCCGGCACCGTGGTCTCAAATACCAGGCTTTGAGAGTGCCCACGGTTCGCCAGAACGCCACGGTTAAGGGTCGACTCAGACCAACCCACCGAGGCCTTGAGGTTTAGGTAACTGTCACCTTCGGCGTCAAGAAAGTCGACAATCTCGTCAACGGTATAGTTACCGGTGCCAATGCTGTCGTTCTGAATGGTCAGGCCATAGGTCAGACGCGAAGTATCGCTAATCGGATAACCAATGCTGACGCCCGCACCGTAACTGTCCACCGAGTAGCTAGACACATCGGTATTCAGTTCGTCGTAATTGGTTTCACGGAAGAAGGCGTTGTAGCCCAGGCTGACGCCGTCCGGCGTCCAGTAGGGGTCCACGAAGCCGAAGTTGTAGCTGCTCTGGTATTCGCTGCGGGTCAAACCCACACTGACCTTGTTGCCCGTGCCGAGGAAGTTGTTCTGGGTAATCGAGCCACCCAGGATCAAACCGGCGTTCTGGGCAAAGCCGACGCTGGCAGTGATGGAGCCAGAGGCTTGCTCTTCGACACTGTAGTTAACGTCAACCTGATCATCGGTACCCGGCACTTGCGGTGTTTCGACGTTGACTTCTTTGAAGTAGCCCAAACGCTCCAGACGAGTTTTGGACTGATCAATCAGGTAGGTCGAAGCCCAGCCACCTTCCATCTGGCGCATTTCACGACGCAACACATCGTCTTCTGTCTTGGTGTTACCGCGGAAGTTGATTCGATTAACGTAAGCGCGCTTACCCGGGTCGACCACAAAGGTGATGGATACCGTGCCATCATCATGGGCCTCCGGCACGCCATTGACGTTGGCGAAGGTATAGCCTTCGTTACCCAGGCGGCGGGTGATCAGCTCGGACGTGGTGGTCATCACTTTGCGCGAGAACACCTGGCCTTGCTGAACCAGCAACAAGGCGCGAACTTCTTCTTCTGGCACCTTCAAGTCACCGCTGAGTTTGACCTCACCTACGGTGAACTTCTCGCCCTCATCAACGTTGACCGTGACATAGACGTGTTTCTTGTCTGGGGTAATGGACACCTGCGTGGAGCTGATATCCATATTGATATAGCCGCGATCCAGGTAATAGGAGCGCAAGCGTTCCAAGTCGCCGGAGAGCTTTTCACGAGCGTACTTGTCGTCATTCTTGAAGAAAGAGAGCCAGTTGGTGGTTTTCAACTCAAACAGGCCGATCAGATCTTCATCGGAGAAAACCGAGTTCCCCACCACGTTAATGTGCTGAATGGCGGCAACTGAACCTTCATTGATATTGATCTTCAGCGCCACGCGGTTGCGCGGCTGCGGGATCACTTCAGCTTCGATTTCGGCGGAGTAGCGGCCTTGGGCGACATACTGACGCTGCAACTCGTTGCGCACACCTTCGAGTGTGGCACGCTGGAAAATCTCGCCTTCGGCCAAACCGGACTGGTTCAAGCCCTTGAGCAAGTCTTCGCTACTGATGGCCTTGTTGCCTTCGATCTCGATACCGGAAATCGACGGACGCTCAACGACGCTGATGACTAATACGTCGCCATCACGGCCAAGCTGGATGTCTTGGAAGAAACCGGTCTTGAACAGTTCGCGAGATGCCTCGACCAGCGCGCGATCATCCGCTTGCGCCCCCACGCTTAGGGGCAAGGCACCGAATACGCTGCCAGCAGATACGCGCTGCAGACCGGTGACCCGAATGTCGGAGATGGTGAAGGACTCGGCGTGAACTTCGGTGATCATCAGTGCGGCAAGCACCACAGGTAGCAGCAGACGTTTCATGAAGTCCTTTCTTATTTCAACTGACAATAAAAAATCTGCCGCTTAAGGCGACACTTTTTGTACATACGGTGAGCGTAATTCAGCAATAGCTACAGGCGACTCAAGTCATTGATCAGGGCCAGTAACATAACCCCAACTACCAGACTGATACCGATCTGCATCCCCCAACCCTGTATCCGTTCCGACAGTGGACGACCACGCACCCACTCGACCAGATAAAACAGCAGATGCCCCCCATCTAATACTGGGATAGGCAACAAATTAAGAACCCCCAGGCTAATGCTTAGGTAGGCGAGGAACTTTAGAAAATCACTCAAACCCGACTCAGCAGAAGCGCCCGCCACTTTAGCAATGGTTATCGGCCCGCTCAAGTTTTTTACCGAGAGCTCACCAAACAGCATTTTCTTCAGTGAATTAAGGGTCAGAACGCTCATTGTCCAAGTATTTTTGGCACCCTCGACGATTGCTTCCAAAGGCCCATAACTAACCTCACGCAGCATCTCAGGCGGCCACTCCCCCCCCGCTACGCCCGCACCAAGATAACCGCTGAGCGCTTGATCTTCGCCGCGAGCAGCCAGGGTCAAGGGAATATCCAGCTGCTGACCTTCACGCTCTACCAACAGGGTGATTTTTTTACCCGGTAAACCCCGGACTTGATCGACCAGTTGCTGCCAATCAGCTAATCGCTGCCCCTCAAACGCCAGCAGACGATCGCCAACCTGCAAACCGGCTGCAAACGCAGGCCCTTCGGGATCAAGTTGCGCCAGCACCGGCTGCAACACCGGACGCCACGGCCGAATGCCGAGAGAGGAGATGGGGTCGGGCTCTTCGGCACCGCGCAGCCAGTTATCCAGCTCGATCTGCCGAGGGCTGTCGACCGAAGAACCCGGCTCGCGCACCGCCAGATCCAGGCGACCACTCTCACCGAGACGACTGACTAGCTGCAGATTAACTGCAGCCCAGCCCGTGGTCGGCTGGCCATCAACCGTCATGATTTCCTGACCCGCCTGCAGCCCGGCTACATCAGCCAGGCTGCCAGCCTCTACCGAGCCGATTACCGGGCGCACCTGCTGGCTACCCAGCATCGCCACAGCCCAGAAGAACAGCAACGCCAGTAAAAAGTTGGCTATCGGGCCGGCCGCCACGATGGCTATACGCTGCTGCACCGACTTGCGATTAAACGACCGATCAAGCAACTCCGGCGGCACTTCGCCTTCGCGCTCATCGAGCATTTTTACGTAACCGCCCAACGGGATGGCGGCCACTACAAACTCGGTACCTTGGCGATCATGCCAACGCAGCAAGGGTGTACCAAAGCCTACGGAAAAACGCAGCACCTTCACGCCACAACGACGGGCAACCCAAAAGTGTCCAAATTCATGAATGGTTACCAACACCCCGAGTGCAACCAAGGTGCCAACCAGCATATAAAGCGCACTCATCAAACTTCTCCGCGTCAGCGATCAGCGCCGACTCAGCCATTGCTCAGCCAGATCACGCGCCCGGCCATCGGCCGCCAGCACCGTATCCAGACTTTCAACCGCCAGGGCGGGCTCAGTGTGCAAAATGTCTTCGATCATACGCGCGATCTCAGGAAAGCGGATGCGTCGCTCTAGAAAAGCTCTAACCGCTATTTCGTTGGCCGCATTGAGCATGGCCGGAGCAGTTCCACCGGCTTGCGCTGCCTCGCGGGCCAAGCGCAGACAAGGGAAGCGTTCTTCATCTGGCGCCTGGAAGTCAAGGCGGGCGATGGCAAATAGATCCAGCGGCGCGACACCTGAGTCGATCCGCTCAGGCCAAGCCAGGGCGTGAGTGATGGGCGTACGCATATCCGGATTACCCAACTGGGCCAACACCGAACCATCCACATAATCCACCAACGAATGGATCACGCTCTGCGGGTGCACCACCACTTCAATCTGTGCTGGTTTAGCGTCAAACAACCAGCAGGCCTCGATCAGCTCGAGGCCTTTGTTCATCATGCTGGCCGAGTCGACCGAAATCTTGCGCCCCATCGACCAATTCGGGTGTGCACACGCCTGCTCAGGCGTAACCGTGTGCAACTGCTCCAGCGGCATTTCACGGAATGGACCGCCCGAAGCAGTCAGTAATATACGGCGCACACCGACTTGCTGCAGACCACGAGCATAATCACCCGGCAGGCACTGGAAAATCGCGTTGTGCTCGCTGTCGATCGGCAGCAGCACCGCACCACTGCGTTTGACAGCCTGCATAAACAAGGCGCCGGACATCACCAGCGCTTCTTTATTAGCAAGCAGAACCTTCTTGCCCGCCTCCACCGCTGCCAAAGTCGGCGGCAAGCCGGCGGCCCCGACGATGGCCGCCATCACGGTGTCCACCTCGGGATGAGCCGCTACCTGACACAAACCTTCCGGACCATGCAGCACCTGAGTAGCTAACCCGGCAGCGTGCAAAGCTTCCTGCAGATGACCAGCCGCCAGCGCCTGCGGCACCACCGCAAAACGCGGACGGTAAATCACGCACAGCGCCTCCAGCTCAGCCAGACGACTGAACCCGGACAACGCAAACACCTGATAACGTTCCGGGTGACGGGCGATCACGCTGAGAGTGCTCAAGCCGATCGAGCCGGTCGCACCCAGCACTGTAACCTGCTGCAGATGACTCACAGCGCGCCCCAACCCGCCAACCACAACAACGCGGCAAATACTGGAATCGCCGCCGTCAAACTGTCGATACGGTCCAGCACACCACCGTGCCCCGGCAGCAAATTACTGCTGTCCTTAATCCCCGATTGACGCTTGAACATGCTTTCAGTCAGATCGCCAACGATCGAAACCAGCACCACCACAGCGGTGCCGACTAAGCCGAAGAGCAGGCTGGCAAATGACCAGTCGCGGTAAATCGCCACACCAACGCAGATCAGCAGCGTCACCAGTAAACCGCCAAACACGCCTTCCCAGCTTTTGCCGGGACTGACCTGAGGGGCCAGCTTGCGCTTGCCGAAACGACGACCAGAAAAATAGGCGCCAATATCGGCGCCCCATACCAACACCATGACCGTCAGAATCAGCCAATTCGCTTGAGGCCACTGCTTGAACAACACCAACCCCTGCCAAGCGGGCAGCAGAATTAGTAGACCAATCAACAATTTAGCCGGAGTAGCTACCCAATAACGACTGCTAGCCGGATAGCCCAGCACCAGAAAAGTCGCCACCACCCACCAGACAACCCCGAACAGCAACACCCAGGGCGCCAGACTAGGCAATAAGTACAAACCTAATAGCAACAGCGCAACCAACGCAGCGAAAGCGACGCGCTGAATCTGCACAGTAAAACCAGCCAGACGCGCCCATTCCCAGGCCCCGAGACTGACCACTGCACCGATAAACAGCGCAAACAACGCACCATCGAGCAGAAAGAAACCGCCCAGAGCAAATGGCAACAGCACCAACGCCGTGATAATTCGTTGCTTGAGCATTAACTACGAGCCTCAGCAGCCACCTGATCGCTGGTTTTCCCAAAGCGACGCTGGCGGCTAGCAAAATCGGCCAAGGCTTTGCGCATGGCGTCGTGTTTGAAGTCCGGCCAGTACAGGTCGGAGAAATACAGCTCGGTGTAGGCCAATTGCCAGAGCAGGAAGTTACTGATGCGGTGTTCGCCGCCAGTGCGGATGCACAAGTCAGGCAAGGGTAAATCGCCGGTTACCAAACAGCTTTGCAACAATTCGGGAGTGATGTCCTCAGCGCGCAAATGGCCACCTTGAACCTCACGCGCCAGACGCTGCGCGGCCTGGGCGATATCCCACTGGCCGCCATAGTTAGCAGCCACCTGCAGGACGAAACGCTTTTCGCCGGCCGTTTGCACCTCAGCCTCCCGCATGGCTGCCTGCAACTCTGGATGGAAGCGCGAGCGATCACCAATAATACGCAAGCTGATGTCATTGGCATTGAGCTTCTTCGCTTCACGACGTAGCGCACTGAGGAACAACTCCATCAGCGCACTGACCTCCTCAGCTGGACGCTGCCAGTTTTCACTTGAGAAGGCGAATAGGGTTAGCACCTCAACCCCCGCTTCAGCACACACCTCAATCACCGCACGCACTGCGTCGACACCGGCTTTGTGGCCAGCAACGCCAGGCAGCAGACGCTTCTTCGCCCAGCGATTATTGCCGTCCATGATGATCGCCACATGCCGTGGCACGCCGGGCAGACTACCGTCTTTGGTCATTTCCATGACGATATCCTGGCCGTTAAACGGCCATCAGATCCGCTTCTTTCTGCTTAACCGCCACTTCGATCTCGGCCACGAACTTGTCGGTCAGCTTCTGCACATCATCGGCGGCACGACGCTCCTCGTCCTCACTGATTTCTTTCTCTTTGACCAAGTCTTTCAACTGGCTCAAGGCATCGCGCCGAATATTACGTACGGCTACACGACCATCCTCAGCGGCATCACGCGCCTGCTTAGTGAAGCCCTTACGGGTTTCCTCGGTCAGCGCTGGCATCGAAATCAGCAGCAACTCGCCCAAGTTGGTCGGGTTGAAGCCCAGGCCGGAACTCTGGATCGCCTTGTCTACTGCAGCCAGCATGTTGCGCTCAAAGGCCACAACCTGAAGGGTGCGCGAATCTTTGACGGTAACGTTAGCAACCTGATTCAGCGGTGTATCTGAACCGTAGTAAGGCACCATAACGCCACCGAGGATGCTTGGGTGCGCTTGACCGGTACGAATACGGCTAAAGGCATGAATTAGCGATTCCAGGCTCTTCTGCATACGCGTTTGCGCGTCATTCTTGATCTCATTGATCATGGCTATCTTCCTCAATCAAAGTGCCTTCGGCGCCGCCGACTACAACGTTCAGCAGGGCACCGGGCTTGTTCATATTGAAAACGCGCAGCGGCATGCTGTGGTCACGGCACAGACAGATGGCTGTCAGATCCATGACGCCCAGCTTGCGGTCGAGCACCTCATCGTAGGTCAGGCGATCGAACTTTTCGGCATGCGGGTCCTTAAATGGATCGGCAGTGTACACACCATCGACCTTGGTCGCCTTCAACACGACATCAGCATCAATTTCGATGGCACGCAGGCAAGCCGCCGAGTCAGTGGTGAAAAACGGATTACCAGTGCCAGCAGCAAAAATCACCACCTCACCGGTTTTCAGATGACGCAAGGCTTTGCGTCGATCGTAGTGGTCAGTCACACCCACCATGGAGATCGCTGACATCACGATCGCAGGGATATTCGAACGCTCCAGCGCGTCACGCATAGCCAAAGCGTTCATCACCGTGGCCAACATACCCATATGGTCGCCAGTAACCCGGTCCATACCCGCCGCACTCAACGCCGCGCCGCGGAACAGGTTACCGCCACCAATCACCAGGCCGACCTGCACGCCGATACCGACCAACTGGCCGACTTCTAGGGCCATGCGATCAAGTACCTTCGGGTCGATACCGAAGTCTTCTGCCCCCATCAGGGCCTCGCCGCTAAGTTTGAGCAGAATGCGCTTATAGCGCGGTTGACGACCACTCATCTGCTGAGCCATTGCGAGTCTCTCCTGCGGCGTTTGAATTCTGTGCGAACCATGCGTTCGCCTTTATTGAGCGCTTCGACAGCACCCTCAGTGATTGGTGCCAACGCCCAAACACTGTATTGCTCCGCTGCGCCCTTAATTTGACAAAGAGGCCGCGCGCGTTAGCGGGCAGCCTCTTCGGGGCGACAGCGGTTAACTGCCTTACTGCTTGCTGGCAGCCACCTGGGCAGCAACTTCTTCAGCGAAGTTGTCGACCGGCTTCTCGATGCCTTCGCCTACTTGGAAGCGGGTGAAGGAAACGATTTCAGCACCGGCTTTCTTGGCCAGAGCACCGACCTTGATTTCCGGATCCTTAACGAAGGCTTGCTCAACCAGACTGGCTTCAGCGAGGAACTTCTGGATACGGCCGCCAACCATCTTCTCGACGATTTCAGCCGGCTTGCCCTTGATCTTGTCTTCGTTCAGGCCCATAAACACGGCCTTCTCGCGCTCGATCGCTTCAGCAGAGACTTCAGTCGGCAGCAGGAACTCTGGATTGCTTGCCGCTACGTGCATGGCAATGTCTCTGGCCAGATCAGCGTCACCGCCTTTGAGGACGACCACAACACCGATCTTGTTGCCGTGCAGGTAAGCATTGACCACGTCACCTTCAACACGAGCCAGGCGACGAATGTTTACGTTTTCACCAACTTTAGCCACTAGGGCTTCGCGCGCCGATTCCTGGGAAGCGATCAGCGGAGCGGCGTCAGTCAGCTTCTCAGCGAACGCTTTGTCGATGCTGCTGGTAACGAAGTTCTTGAAGTCGTCCTGCAGAGCTAGGAAGTCAGTTTGCGAGTTGACCTCAAGGATCACGGCCGACTTGCCGTCTTCAGCCACTTTAACGCTGATAGCGCCTTCAGCAGCCACGTTGCCGGCTTTCTTGGCAGCTTTGATCGCGCCGGAAGCACGCATGTCGTCGATGGCTTTTTCGATGTCGCCGTCAGCCTTGGTCAAGGCCTTCTTGCAGTCCATCATGCCTTCGCCAGTACGCTCACGCAGTTCTTTTACCAACGCTGCAGTAATCTCTGCCATTTCAAAATCCTCTGGATAGGTTGTTAACCATTCCACCCGCTAAAAACGGGCGCTCAATTCGTAACGCATTGCCGACTATCCGCAGAAATAATTGCAACTGCACGTCGACAATGGTTTTAAAGGTGGCAAAAAGGGGGCTAGGCCCCCTTTTCGCAAACCAAGTAAACGCTATGCGCGCCTTACTTAGCCTTCAGCAGCTTCTGCAGCAGGGGCTTGCTCGACGAATTCGTCGGTGCCGCCATTTGCATTGTTACGAGCACGGATCACAGCATCAGCCATGGCACCCATGTACAGCTGGATGGCGCGAATGGCGTCATCGTTACCTGGGATGATGTAATCAACACCTTCCGGGCTGCTGTTGGTGTCAACGATGCCGATAACTGGGATACCCAGCTTGTTGGCTTCGGTGATAGCAATGCGCTCATGGTCAACGTCGATCACAAACAGAGCGTCTGGCAGACCGCCCATGTCCTTGATACCACCCAGGCTGCGATCCAGTTTTTCCAGATCACGGGTGCGCATCAGCGCTTCTTTCTTGGTCAGCTTGGTGAAAGTACCGTCCTGGGACTGAACTTCCAGATCACGCAGACGCTTGATCGAGGCACGGATGGTTTTGTAGTTAGTCAGCATGCCGCCCAACCAGCGATGATCGACGTACGGCGAACCGCAACGTGCTGCTTCTTCAGCAACGATCTTGCCAGCGGAGCGCTTGGTGCCGACGAACAGAATCTTGTTTTTGCCCGAAGCCAGCTTCTCAACGAACGACAGTGCGTCGTTGAACATTGGCAGGGTTTTTTCAAGGTTGATGATGTGAATCTTGTTACGCGCGCCGAAAATGTACTTACCCATTTTCGGGTTCCAGTAACGGGTCTGGTGACCGAAGTGCACACCGGCCTTCAGCATATCGCGCATAGTGACTTGGGACATGGTAGTTCCTTGATAAGTCGGGTTAGGCCTCCACGCATCCCGATCTCCAACCTTGCGAACATGTCGCAAAGCACCCAGGAAACCGTGCCGATACGTGTGTGGGTTTAAGCTTTCGAGCACACAGCCCGCAAAGCGGCGCGTTTTATACCATAGAATTCAGGCGTGAGCCACAACATCTACTGCCAGCCTGTGTGGCGCGCTTTACTTGGCGCTTATGGCTTGCGTCTGGTAGCTGTTAAGATGATGCCCTTTCTGTTCGCGTCCGAGAACCGCACATGACCGTCACTATCAAAACACCCGACGAAATCGAGAAAATGCGTGTAGCCGGTCGCCTGGCTGCCGACGTGCTGGAAATGATTGGCGAGCACGTCAAGCCCGGTGTCACCACCGAAGCGCTCGACCGCATCTGCCATGACTATATTGTCAACGTGCAGCAGGCCATCCCTGCTCCACTCAACTATAAAGGTTTCCCCAAGTCGATCTGCACCTCGGTCAACCACGTGGTATGCCACGGCATCCCCAATGACAAGCCATTGAAAGAAGGCGATGTCATCAACATCGACATCACCGTGATCAAGGATGGTTACCACGGCGATACAAGCAAGATGTTCATGGTAGGCAAAGTACCCGAGTGGGCCGAGCGCTTAGCTACCATCACTCAAGAGTGCCTGTATAAAGGCATTGAACTGGTCAAGCCGGGCACCCGCCTGGGCGACATCGGCGAAGTGATCCAGAAGCATGCCGAGAAGAATGGTTTCTCGGTGGTGCGCGAGTACTGCGGTCACGGCATTGGCGCGGTGTTCCACGAAGAGCCGCAAGTGCTGCACTACGGTCGCGCCGGCACCGGCATGGAGCTAGTAGAAGGCATGACCTTCACCATCGAGCCAATGATCAACCAAGGCCGTGCCGAAACCCGCACCCTGGGTGACGGCTGGACTGCCATCACCAAGGACCGCAAGCTCTCTGCCCAGTGGGAGCACACGCTCCTGGTGACGGCCAACGGCTACGAGATCTTCACCCTGCGCAGTGATGAAACCATCGCCCGCACCTCAGCCTAACCCCTCAACACATCTGCTTTATAGATAGAAGGAAGGCCGCAATGCCGCAGGTAGATCCCGAGCTGTTCGACCGCGGCCAGTTCAAGGCGGAGCTGGCCCTCAAGGCCAGCCCCATTGGGGCATTCAAGAAAGCCATCCGCCATGCACGCGAGGTGCTCGACGGGCGCTTCAAGAGTGGTCGTGACGTCCGGCGCCTGATCGAAGACCGCGCCTGGTTTGTCGACCAAATCTTGCGTGAAGCCTGGCAGCGCCTGCCCTGGAATGAAGACGCCGATATCGCCCTGCTGGCCGTCGGCGGCTACGGCCGTGGCGAGCTGCACCCCTTCTCTGACATCGACCTGCTGATCCTGCTCGATAACGCCGACCACGAAACCTTCCGCGAGCCGATTGAGCACTTCCTCACGCTGCTCTGGGACATCGGCTTGGAAGTCGGGCAAAGCGTACGCAGCGTGGACGAGTGCGCCGAAGAGGCGCGCGCCGACCTGACGATCATCACCAACCTGATGGAAAGCCGCACCATTGCCGGCCCGGAGCGCTTACGCCAGCGCATGCAAAGCGTCACCAGCACTGCACACATGTGGCCCAGCACAGAGTTCTTTGTCGCCAAACAGGCCGAGCAACGCAGCCGCCACAGCAAATACAACAACACCGAATATAACTTGGAGCCTAACGTCAAAGGCTCGCCAGGTGGCCTGCGGGACATCCAGACCATTCTCTGGATCGCCCGTCGGCATTTCGGCATGCTCAATCTCCACGCCATGGTCGGCCAGGGCTTTTTGCTGGAAGGTGAATACGCCCTACTGGCGTCCAGCAAAGAATTTCTCTGGAAAGTTCGTTACGCCCTACACATGCTGGCCGGGCGTGCCGAAGACCGCCTACTGTTCGACCACCAGGTCAAGGTGGCCGAGCTACTCGGCTTTAAAGAGCAGGACAACAAGCGCACCATCGAGCGCTTTATGCAGAAGTACTACCGCGTAGTGATGGCGATTGCCGAACTGAGCGACCTGATCATCCAACACTTTGACGAGCAGATACTGCGCGCCGGCGAAATCGCTCAGGCCACGCCCCTCAACAGTCGTTTTCAAGTGCGCAACGGCTACATCGAGGCGGTGCACCCGGGCATCTTCAAACGAACGCCTTTCGCGATTATGGAAATTTTTGTGGTCATGGCGCAGAACCCCGAGATTGAAGGGGTGTGCGCCGACACCATCCGTTTGCTACGCGACCATCGCTACCTGATTGATGATGATTTCCGTAACGACATCCGCAACACCAGCCTGTTTATCGAACTGTTCAAATGCAAAGAAGGTATCCATCGCAACCTGCGGCGGATGAACCGTTACGGCATTCTCGGCCTGTATCTGCCTGAATTCGGTCTGATTGTCGGGCAGATGCAGCACGACCTGTTCCACATCTACACGGTCGACGCACACACGCTTAACGTGATCAAACACCTGCGCAAGCTGACCAAGCCCGGTGTCGCCGAAAAATTCCCCCTGGCCAGCGAATTGGTCGGCAAGCTGCCCAAACCAGAGCTGATCTACCTGGCAGGTATCTATCACGACATTGGCAAAGGTCGTGGCGGTGATCATTCGGAGCTGGGGGCCGTGGATGCTGCCACCTTCTGCGCGCGCCACCAACTGCCTAAATGGGACTCCAAGCTGATTGCCTGGTTGGTACAAAGCCACCTGACCATGTCCACCACCGCGCAACGCAAAGACCTCTCCGACCCGCAAGTAATCTCTGACTTTGCCCACCTGGTCGGCGATCAGACACACCTGGATTACCTCTACGTGCTGACCGTGGCCGATATCAACGCGACGAATCCGAGCCTGTGGAATTCCTGGCGTGCCAGCCTGCTGCGCCAACTCTACACCGAGACCAAACGCGCACTGAACCGCGGCCTGGAAAACCCATTAGACCGCGAAGAGCAGATTCGCCTGACACAAGGCACCGCCCTGGACATTCTGGTACGCGGCGGCACCGATGCCGACGTCGCCGAACAACTGTGGGCGCAGCTGGGCGATGACTATTTCCTGCGCCATACAGCAGAAGATGTGGCCTGGCATACGCAGGCGATCATTAGCCACCCCAATGACGGCAACCCACTGGTGCTGATCAAAGAAACCACCCAGCGCGAGTTTGAAGGCGGCACGCAAATCTTTATCTACGCCGAAGACCAACATGATTTCTTTGCGGTAACGGTGGCGGCCATCGCCCAGCTCAACCTGAATATCCATGACGCACGCATTCTCACTTCCACCAGCCAGTTCACCCTCGACACCTATATCGTGCTGGAAAGTGAAGGCGGCTCGATTGGTGACAACCCCGCGCGAATCAGTGAAATTCGTCAGGGCCTGATCGACGTGCTGAAACACCCAGATAACTACCCCAGCATCATTCAGCGCCGCGTGCCGCGCCAGCTTAAGCATTTTGCTTTTGCCCCGCAGGTCACCATCCATAACGACGCCAACCGGCCAGTGACCGTACTGGAAGTGATTGCCCCGGATCGCCCCGGTCTGCTCGCACGCATCGGGAGAATCTTCTTAGACTTCGACTTGTCGCTGCAGAACGCCAAGATCGCCACCCTAGGCGAGCGGGTAGAGGACGTGTTCTTTGTGACCGACGCGAACAATCAGCCGCTGTCTGACCCTGAGCTGTGCGCCAACCTGCAAGCCACTATCGTGCGCAAGCTATCCGCGCCCAGCACCAACGAAAACCAGCCATCACAGCACATCATCTAAGCAACCTGGCGCGTGAGGTCGGGGCATGCCCCGCCTCACGTACTCAGCACTTTAGATGCGGAAGCTGTCCACCAGCTGCTTAAGTCGGCCAGCCTGTTGATCCAGTTCGGTACACGCACGCAGGCTGGCTTCCAAGTTGCGCACGCCATCCTGGTTCAACATGTTGATCTCGGTGATGTCCATGTTGAGGTTTTCGACCACCGAAGTTTGCTCCTCGGTAGCAGTGGCCACCGACTGATTCATGCCGTCGATCTCACCGATGCGCCGTGTCACGCTTTGCAGGTTTTCCCCGGCTTGCTTGCCGATACGCACACTGTCATCACTGAAGCGGCGGCTTTCGACCATAGTGTTCACCGCGTCCTGAGCGCCCATTTGCAGCTGTTCGATCATCTGCTGGATTTCCTGCGCTGAACTCTGGGTGCGCTGCGCCAGGTTACGCACCTCGTCCGCCACCACCGCAAAGCCACGTCCCGCCTCGCCGGCGCGAGCGGCTTCGATGGCGGCGTTTAGCGCCAACAAGTTGGTCTGCTCGGAGATGCCCTTGATCACATCAAGGATCTGGCCGATGTCGTTGCTCTTTTGGCTCAGGGTTTCGATGTGTGAACCGGCCACCTCAATCTTGCTCGACAGGTCACTCATTGCCCCCAGGGTTTTCTCGACCATTTGCTGGCTGCTTTCAGCGCCTTGGCGAGCGTCGCTGGCCTGAGTGGAGGCATCGGCGGCATTGCGCGCGATCTCCTGTGCGGCAGCGCCCAGCTCGTTGATCGCCGCCGCCACACTGTCGGTCCGCGCGGCCTGCTCACTGGAGTTATTCATCGACGCGTTGGACGCCTCAACTACCGTTCGCACGCGCTCATGCACTGCGCTGGTGGTGGACGCCACTTCGCGGATCGACTCGTGAATCCGCTCAACAAAACGGTTGAACGCCACCGCCAGCTCACCGAACTCGTCCAGCGAGCCAACCTGCAAGCGCTGGGTCAGGTCGCCCTCACCTTGGGCGATATCACCCATGGCGCGACTCATCACATGCAATGGCTGCAACAGAAAGCGAATCAGCAGCCCGAGCAGCAACAAAATCGCCGCCACACCAATAACCATCACCATCAACGCCGACAAACGGAACTCCTGCAGCGCGGCGTAGGCCTTGCTCTTGTCGACCGACAGGCCGACATACCAGCGCACGCCCTGCAGGTCTTGTACCGGAACAAAGGTGACCATACGCGCCGAGCCGTCGGCCGCCCGCACATCTTGCAGGGTATTACTCAGCGTTGGCTGGCTACCGGGGAACAGCTCTCCCAAACCTTTGAGCACCTGTTCGCGGTCCGAGTGGACCAGCACAGTGCCCTTGTCATCGACCAGGAAGGCATAACCCAGCCCGCCGAGGTCCAGCGAGTTAAGGATATTGTCGATGGTTTCCAGCTTCAGGTCGCCACCCACCACTCCCGCCAGCGCGCCATTACGGCGTACTGCACGGGTGATGGTGATCAACAAGCCATCGCGCGGGTCAGCCGCCAGGTAAGGCGCGGTCAGGCCGACGCCAGAACCCGCCTGGGCCATTTTGTACCAAGGGCGCTGGCGTGGGTCATAGCCGGCCGGTAAGTCACTGGCGGGGTATTGGATATAAGTGCCATCCGTTTCGCCGAGGTAGGCGTATAAAAAGGATGAAGCAATGCTGCGATGCTGAAGGCTCTTGCTGAGCGCGGCAGCATCGCCGCTGTCCTCCACCGTCTCGCCGAGCGAATCGAGCAGCAGAACGCGGCCATTGAGCCAGTGCTGAATATTGCCTGCCGAGACATTGCCCATGTCACGCAGGTAGTTCTCAAGGTTTTCGCGGATGGCGTTACGTTGCATGTAGTCGTTGTACAAGGCGAATGAGGCAAAGGCCGCAATCACCACCAACGACGCAGCCAGCATGATCTTGTGGCTGAATTTTAGGTTGCGCATTAATACTCTCGTTTAGCGGATCAGCAATAGACGTCCGGCTCTTTGGCCAGTAAGTCGACTATCGGTGCAACACACAGGGGCTTTAGTTAAAAAGGCAGGTACCACTTGCCCCAGACAAGGCACGGCATAGCGCCACACCATTGCCTCGCTTAGGCGGGGGCCGCAGCTCGACCAAGGCGGCGAAGGATTAGGCCGTAAATCAACCCCACAGAATTCTCTAAATGCGTCTTAACGTGCTAGTGTCGCGACCTTTTAAGCATTTCAGTAGCGACCTGTCATGAACCACGCCCTCGCCCATTTACAGCCCTACCCCTTTGAGAAGTTGCGTGCCCTGCTCGGCAGCCTCCCTGCGCCGAGCGGCAAAGCCCCAATTGCCCTGTCGATTGGCGAGCCCAAGCACCGCTCTCCGGATTTTGTCGCCGCCGCCCTCAGCGCCAGCCTCGATCAGCTCGCGGTGTACCCGACGACCCTCGGCATCCCGGCGCTGCGCGAAACCATTGCCGCCTGGTGCAGCCGCCGCTTCGGTTTGCCGGCCGGCGTACTCGACCCCGCGCGCCATGTATTGCCGGTCAACGGTACCCGTGAGGCGCTATTTGCGTTTACCCAGGCAGTGGTGCAGCGCGATGTCGAGGGCTTGGTGGTCAGCCCCAACCCCTTCTATCAAATCTATGAAGGCGCCGCCCTGCTCGCCGGTGCGCAACCGCATTACCTGCCGTGCTTGGAAGAACATGGTTTCAACCCAGATTTCGAGGCGGTCAGTGATGACGTCTGGCAGCGCTGCCAGATCCTCTTTCTCTGCTCGCCCGGCAACCCGACTGGCGCGTTGATTCCGCTCGAGACACTGAAAAAGCTGATCGCGCTGGCGGATAAATTCGACTTCGTGATTGCCGCCGACGAGTGCTACAGCGAGCTGTACTTCGATGAAGACAACCCGCCAGCTGGCCTGCTGAGTGCATGCGCGGAACTGGGCCGGCATGATTTTGCACGCTGCGTGGTGTTCCACAGCCTGTCCAAGCGCTCTAACCTGCCAGGCCTGCGCTCGGGCTTTGTCGCCGGCGACGCCGACATTCTGAAATCTTTCTTGCTCTACCGTACTTACCACGGCTGCGCCATGCCGGTACAAACCCAGCTGGCCAGCGTGGCTGCCTGGAGCGATGAAAATCACGTCAAAGCCAATCGCGAGCTCTACCGCGAGAAGTTTGACGCGGTGCTGGCGATTCTTGACGGCGTACTGGATGTACAGCGCCCGGACGGTGGCTTTTACCTGTGGGCTAGAACGCCGATAGACGATGAAACATTTACCCGCGAGCTGTTTACCCGCGAGCATGTCACTGTAGTGCCCGGTTCCTACCTGTCACGCAGCGTCGATGGACATAACCCAGGGGCTAATCGCGTGCGCATGGCCTTGGTTGCCCCACTGGCTGAATGCGTGGCCGCAGCTGAACGCATTCGTGACTTTGCAAAGGGTTTGCCTGCATGAACAAGACCCTGTTCGGCATCAAAGCCTGCGACACCATGAAGAAAGCCCGCACCTGGCTCGACGAGCACGGGGTAAGCTATGCCTTTCATGATTACAAAGCCTGCGGCATCGACCGCGGCAACCTGGAAAAGTGGTGCAACGAGCATGGTTGGGAAGTCGTCCTGAACCGCGCAGGCACCACTTTCCGCAAGCTGGATGAGGCGCAGAAAAGCGACCTCAACCAGGACAAGGCGATCGAACTGATGCTCGCCCAACCGTCGATGATCAAACGCCCCGTGCTCGATCTCGGCAACAAGACCCTGGTCGGCTTTAAGCCCGACCGTTATACCGCCGAGCTGGCTTGACCACTCGGCCTACGCGAATTTGCGTTAAGGAAAACAACATGAGCACAACTCTATTTAGCTTGGCCTTCGGCGTTGGCACCCAGAATCGTCAGGGCACCTGGCTGGAAGTCTTCTACGCCCAGCCGTTGCTCAATCCGGCCAGCGAACTGGTCGCCAAAGTGGTCGCCCAACTCGGTTACCAGGGTGGCAACCAGACCATCGCGCTCAGCAATAGCCAAGCGAGCGACCTGGCCGAAGCCTTGAAAAATGTAGATACGACGCAAGCAGCACTGCTCACTCGCCTGGCCGAAAGCCAGAAGCCGTTGGTCGCCACCCTGCTGGCTGAGGACGCGCCCCTGACCAGCACTCCAGAGGCTTATCTCAAGCTGCACCTGTTGTCGCATCGCCTGGTTAAGCCGCACGGCCTGAACCTCACCGGCATCTTCCCGCTGCTGCCGAACGTGGCCTGGACCAACCAAGGCGCCATCGACCTCGCTGAACTGGCTGAGCGTCAACTGGAAGCACGCTTGAAGGGCTATTTGCTGGAGGTCTCTTCGGTGGACAAGTTCCCAAAAATGACCGACTACGTGGTGCCCGCTGGCGTGCGTATCGCTGACAGCGCGCGCATTCGCTTGGGTGCCTACGTGGGCGAAGGCACCACCGTGATGCACGAAGGCTTTGTTAACTTCAACGCTGGTACTGCAGGCCCAGGCATGATCGAAGGCCGCGTGTCCGCGGGCGTCTTCGTCGGCAAGGGTTCGGACTTGGGCGGTGGCTGCTCGACCATGGGCACCCTGTCCGGTGGCGGCAATATTGTCATCTCCGTGGGCGAAGGCTGCCTGATCGGTGCCAATGCCGGTATCGGCATTCCATTGGGCGACCGCAATACCGTGGAGTCGGGTCTGTACCTCACCGCCGGCACCAAGGTGGCGCTGCTGGATGCCGACAACAATCTGGTTAAGGTACTCAAGGCCCGTGAACTGGCCGGCCAGCCGGACCTGCTGTTCCGCCGTAACTCGCAAAGCGGCGCCGTGGAGTGCAAAACCCACAAGTCGGCTATTGAGCTGAATGAAGCCCTGCACGCGCACAACTAAAAAGTTGGTTTAACGCGGCTACGCTCGCCCATACTGCGTTGCACTAAGGCTCGGACGCTCATTTACACCAGTAAACTCCGCGTCCTCGCCTTATTGCGCCTTGTCTGGGCTTCGCTCGCAACGCGTTAAACCCAACTTTTAGCCGCCAGATAAACGCTGAAAACACCATGCCACTGATCTCCCCCTGGCGCGCTGACTTCCCTGGCATCTTGGCCCTTGAGGCTGAAGGCCAAACCTATCTCGACAGCGCCGCCACCGCACAAAAACCCCAGGCCATGCTCGATGCCCTGCTTGGCTATTACGCCGGCGGCGCCGCCAACGTGCATCGCGCCCAGCACCTGCCGGGTGAACGCGCCACCCGCGCTTTCGAAGCCTCGCGAGAAAAGGCCGCGCGCTGGCTCAATGCCCCTGATACGCAGCAGCTGATCTTCACCCGCAGCGCCACCGAGGCCTTCAACCTGCTGGCTTACGGCCTGGAGCAGCACTTCCAGGCGGGCGATGAAATCGTCATCAGCGCCTTGGAGCACCACGCCAACCTCTTGCCCTGGCAACAACTGGCGCTGCGCCGCCAGCTCAAATTGGTGGTATTGCCACTGGCTAGCGATGGCCTGATCGACCTGACGCAAGCCGCGCAGTTGATCGGCCCGCGCACCCGTCTGCTGGCGGTTAGTCAGCTGTCCAATGTGCTCGGTTGTTGGCAGCCGCTTGAGCCGTTGCTGGCGCTGGCACAGGCGCAAGGTGCTCTGACCGTGGTGGACGGCACGCAAGGCGTGGTGCACGGCCGCCATGATGTGCAGGCGCTGGGCTGCGATTTCTATGTCTGCTCCAGCCACAAGCTCTATGGCCCGGACGGCGTCGGCTTGCTTTACGGTCGCACGCACGCCCTGCAACAGCTGGCGCACTGGCAGTTTGGTGGCGAGATGCTGCTGCATACCGACTACGCCTGCGCCACCTTCCGCGCCGCACCACTGGGCTTTGAGGCCGGCACACCGCCGATTGCCGCAGTGATCGCTCTCGGCGCCAGCCTGGATTACTTGAATAGCCTCGATGCTCACGCCGTTAACATCCATGAACTCGCCCTGCATGCCGAGTTGCTTAACGGCCTGCAGCAGCGCCAAGGCGTGCGCTTGCTCGGCGCGCCTAACGTCGCCCTGGCCAGTTTCGTAGTCGAGGGCGTGCATCATGCCGATCTCGCTCACCTGCTCACCGAGCAAGGCATTGCCGTGCGCGCCGGCCATCATTGCGCCATGCCTTTGCTGCAAGGCTTTGGCTTAAGCGGCGCAATCCGCGTGTCTTTGGGGCTGTACAACGACGGCGCTGATGTGCAGCGCTTTTTTACCGCGCTGGACCAAGCCTTGGAGCTGTTGCAGTGAGCTTGCCCAGCGGTGCCCAAGCCGCACTGGACGCCTTCAGCGCCTGCCAGGGCTGGGAACAACGCGCTCGTTTGCTGATGCAGTGGGGCGAGCAGCTGGCGCCACTCAGCGAAAGCGAACGCTGTGAAAGCAATCGAGTGGCAGGCTGCGAAAGTCAGGTCTGGCTGCTGGCCGAGCGTAACGGCGAGCACTGGCAGTTTCGCGCCAGCAGTGATGCACGCCTTTTGCGCGGCTTGCTCGCTCTACTATTGGCACGCGCTAACGACCTGCCTCAGCGCGAACTGACACAGCTGGACCTGCCAGACTGGTTTGCTCAGCTCGGCCTGGCGCGGCACCTATCACCCTCACGCAGCAATGGCTTGCAGGCCGTGCTCACACGCATGCAGCAGCTACTGACAACAGACGACTAAGGTTCAGTCGAAGGCTGATCCGAGTCGCCGGCATACAACGCCTGCTGCAAACGCTGCAGCTCACCGCTCGCGGCCAAGCGGCGTAAGCCGACATTGAACACTTCACGCAACTGATTGGCCCGAGCATCGTTCTTACGAAACAGCAGATGCAGCGTTTCGCTATTCAAAATCCGCGGGTGATGGCTGATCTGAGCGCGCTCGGCCGGCGAGAACAAGCGGCGCAACATGGCATAACCCACGGCCCGATCCTGCGGATAAAAATCCACCCGACCTAGCCTCAGCAAGCGTAAGGCAGTGCCTTCTTTACCGCCTTGATCCACCTGGAGCTGACCAGCCTCTAGGGCCGCATCGAACTGCGGGCCATAGGAATAACCATGCGTGGTGGCAATGCGAAACGCCTTGAGGTCGTCGATATGCGCCCAACTCAGCTGTTGATCGGCTCGCTGGAACAGCACTATCTCCCCCCGCACCACAGGATCACTGCAAGCGCTGATTCGCCGCCGTTGTGCTGAACAGGAATATGGCATCACCGCATCCAAGTTACCCTGCTCCAGCATCAGCAAGTTGCGTTCCCACGGGTAGTAGATGTACTCGACCCGGTAGCCCGCCGCGTTGAATATATCGCGCGTTAACTTTGCCAGCGCGCCGCCATCAGCGCGTTGCTGATCGACATAGGGCACCCAGTCACCCGTTCCGATGCGCACAGCCGGATGGGCACTGACACCCAGACACGTACACAGGAGCGCAAGCGGCGGTAGGTAACGCAGGGCAAGCTTTGACACATGACGCAGCAGGGACAACACAACACACCTCAATGGATAACCACCAGCCATCCCTGCTGAACATCGACCGAATCGGTCATTCCTTGCCACTTAGCTAGCCCCCTTAAACTGAGGGCAGTCGCTCCGCGGGTCGCCGCGCGCCAGCCACCAGTTTGTCGACAATCCGCGCGGCCGCGACCATGCCAAAGGTCGCGGTGACCATCATCACTGCGCCAAAACCGCCGGCACAGTCGAGCTTGACCCCTTCACCGAGAAAACCCTTGTACTGACACACCGTGCCATCGGGCTTCGGGTAGCGCAGCTGCTCGCTGGAGTACACACACGGCACGCTGTAGGTGCGCCCCGGTGTGCGTGAGAAGCCGTAATCGCGACGCAAGGTGGAGCGCACTTTGGAAGCCAGCGGGTCGTTCCAGGTTTTATTTAAGTCGCAGACCTGAATTTGCATGGGATCGATCTGCCCACCCGCACCGCCGGTGGTGATGACTTGGATTTTGCGCCGTTTACACCAAGCGATCAGCGCGGCCTTGGCGTTAACGCTGTCGATGCAATCGATCACTGCATCCAGCTGCACGGTGATGTACTCGGCCATGGTCTCGCGGGTGACGAAATCTGCCACCGCATGCACCTCACAGGCCGGATTAATGCCGCGAATACGCGCCGCCATCACCTCAACCTTGGCTTGCCCAACGGTGCTGTCGAGCGCATGCAGCTGACGGTTGCTGTTGCTCACGCACACGTCATCCAAATCAAACAGTGAAATCTCACCCACCCCGGAACGCGCCAAGGCTTCCGCCGCCCAGGAGCCGACACCACCAATACCGACCACCGCCACATGGGCAGCCGCCAACCGTTCAGCCCCTTGCTGGCCATATAAACGAGCAATTCCGGCAAAGCGTTGTTCATCCACAGGCATTCTTGTCTCTCACACGCCATAAGCGGCGCGCATTATAGGTAGCCGGGAAGCTGCGCCCAAGCGCTGTGTTGGCCCAGCAGCTGCTTAACCGATGAACAGCAATAGCACATAGCCAGCAAAGGAACCTTCAAGGCTAGCCCCCGTCCCATCGATAGACCCACTGGGCGAGCTATACAGCCTTATGACGGCGGCGTAGCATGCGCCACCCGACGCCCGTCGACCTTACTGCCTCTTCGCTGGACCTGCTCACTATGCCTTCGCGTAAGTTTGGACTGAACCTGGTCATGTTCCTGGCGATTGCCGCCTTGTTTACCGGTATCTGGGCGCTGTACAACCGTCCGGTCACCGCCCCTGATTGGCCAGAGCAGGTCTCTGGTTTTTCTTTCTCGCCCTTCCGCGCCGGGCAAAACCCGCAGAAAGACACCTACCCCAGCGACGCGCAAATGCGTGAGGATCTGGAGCTACTGAGCAGCCAGACGGACAACATCCGCACCTACTCGGTGGACGGCCCCCTGGGTACGATTCCCCAGCTGGCTGAAGAGTTCGGTCTACGCGTAACGCTGGGCATCTGGATCAGCCCAGACCTGGCGCGTAACGAGCGAGAAATCAGCAAGGCCATCGACATTGCCAATAACTCGCGCAGCGTGGTGCGCGTAGTGGTCGGTAACGAGGCGCTATTCCGCAAGGAAGTGACACCAGAAGCATTGATTGCCTACATCGACCGCGTGCGTGCGGCGGTCAAGGTGCCAGTCACCACCTCCGAGCAGTGGCACATCTGGCAGGAATACCCCGAGCTGGCGGCGCACACTGACCTGATCGCCGCTCACGTTCTGCCCTACTGGGAGTTTGTGCCAATGGCGGACTCCACCGACTTCGTCCTCGAACGCGCCAAGGACCTGAAAAAACTCTTCCCGAAAAAACCCTTGCTGCTCTCGGAAGTCGGCTGGCCGAGTAACGGCCGCATGCGCGGAGGCGCTGACGCGTCACAAGCAGACCAAGCCATCTACCTACGCACCCTGGTCAATGCGCTGAACGCCAAAGGCTACAACTACTTCGTCATCGAAGCCTTCGACCAGCCGTGGAAGGCCAGCGATGAGGGCTCAGTCGGCGCCTACTGGGGCGTCTACAACCTCGACCGTCAGGCCAAGTTCGCCTTCGAAGGTCCAGTGGTCGCCATCCCGCAGTGGCGCTTGCTGGCTATCGGCTCGGTGGTATTGGCACTGCTCAGCCTGGCGTTAATGCTGATCGACGGCAGCGCCCTGCGCCAACGCGGCCGCACCTTCCTGACCTTTGTCGCGTTTGCCGGCGGCTCCGCCCTGGTGTGGATCGGCTACGACTACAGTCAGCAATACAGCACCTGGTTCAGCATTCTGGTTGGCATGCTGCTGGGTATCGGCGCCTTCGGCGTGTTTATCGTGCTGCTCACCGAAGCCCATGAGCTGGCAGAAACCGCGTGGACCCGCACCCGGCGCCGGCCATTCCAGCCAGTGGACAGCGACAGCGCCTACCGGCCCAAAGTGTCGATCCACGTGCCCTGCTACAACGAGCCGCCAGAGATGGTCAAACAGACCCTCGACGCCCTCGCCGCGCTGGATTACCCAGATTTTGAAGTCATCATTATCGATAACAACACCAAGGACCCCGCCGTTTGGGAGCCCGTGCAAGCCTACTGCGAGGTGCTAGGCCCACGTTTCCGCTTCTTCCACGTGTCGCCGATTGCAGGCTTCAAAGGCGGCGCACTCAATTACATCCTGCCGCACACCGCCGCGGACGCCGAAGTGGTGGCAGTGATCGATGCCGATTACTGCGTCGATAAAAACTGGCTGAAGTTTATGGTGCCGCACTTCAGCGACCCGAAAATCGCCGTGGTGCAGTCACCGCAGGATTACCGCGACGGCAACGAAAATATCTTCAAGAAGCTCTGCTACGCCGAGTACAAAGGCTTCTTCCATATCGGCATGGTTACTCGCAACGACCGCAACGCGATCATCCAGCACGGCACCATGACCATGATCCGGCGCACCGTGATGGACGAGTTAAAGTGGGCCGACTGGACCATCTGCGAAGACGCTGAGTTGGGCCTGCGCGTGTTCGAGAAGGGTTATTCCGCCGCTTATGCCCACCAAAGCTTCGGTCGCGGACTAATGCCGGACACCTTTATCGACTACAAAAAACAGCGTTTCCGCTGGGCTTACGGTTCCATTCAAATCATGAAGGGCCACGCACGCAGCCTATTCATGGGTAAAGGCACCGAACTCAAGACCGGTCAGCGCTATCACTTCGTCGCCGGTTGGCTGCCGTGGGTGGCTGACGGTCTGAACATCTTCTTTACCGCCGGCGCGTTGCTCTGGTCGGCGGCGATGATCATCGTTCCGCAGCGGGTCGACCCGCCGCTGATGATCTTCGCCATTCCGCCGCTGGCGCTGTTCTTCTTCAAGTTCGGCAAAATCATGTTTCTTTACCGCAAGGCCATGGGCGTCGATCTGGTGCGCTCGTTCCAGGCGGCCATCGCTGGCTTGGCGCTGTCGCACACCATCGCCAAAGCGGTGTTGTACGGCACCTTCACTAAAACCATCCCATTTTTTCGCACGCCGAAAATGGCCACTAATCACGGCATCTTGGTGGCCCTGGCCGAGGCCCGCGAAGAAGTCTTTATCATGTTGCTGCTATGGGGTTCAGCCGCTGGCATCAGCATCGTGCAAGGCCTGCCTAGCGCCGATGTGAAGTTCTGGGTGGCCATGCTGCTGGTCCAATCGCTGCCCTACCTGGCGGCGTTGATCATGGCGCTGCTGTCGTCATTGCCCGCGCCGCAGAAAAATGCGCAGCCAACGCTTAACAACAGCTGATTGCAGGGTTACCTGCATGCCAGACGGCGGCCAATGGCCGCCGTTTTGCTTTAAGATGACGGCCTTTCCGCATGACGCCGCCTTGGAGCCGCAATGACCGCCAACGCCACGCCCCTCTCCCCGACGCTGGAGCTTGCCTGCGAGCTGATCCGCCGCCCGTCCGTCACGCCGCTCGACGAAGGCTGTCAGGAACAGATGACACGCCGCCTGGCGGCTTGCGGTTTCACCATCGAGCCGATGCGCATCGAGGAAGTGGACAACTTCTGGGCCACCCACGGCAGCAACGACGGCCCCGTGCTGTGCTTTGCCGGGCATACCGATGTGGTACCAACCGGCCCGGTGCAGAGCTGGCAGCATCAGCCCTTCGAAGCCCTGATTGATGAACAAGGCATGCTCTGCGGCCGTGGCGCGGCGGACATGAAAGGCAGCCTGGCGTCGATGATTATTGCCGTTGAGCGCTTCGTTGCTGAGTACCCGAACCACAAGGGCCGCATCGCCTTTCTGATCACCAGCGACGAAGAAGGCCCCGCACACCATGGCACCAAGGCTGTGGTCGAGCGTCTGCGTGAGCGTAATGAGCGGCTGGACTGGTGCATCGTCGGCGAACCCTCGAGCACCACCTTGGTTGGCGATGTGGTGAAAAACGGTCGCCGTGGCTCGCTCGGCTGTACCCTCACCGTGCGCGGCAAGCAGGGCCACGTCGCCTACCCACACCTGGCCCGTAACCCGATCCACCTGGCCACACCAGCGCTGGCCGAACTGGCCGCCGAACATTGGGACGAAGGCAATGCGTTCTTCCCGCCGACCAGCTTCCAGGTCTCCAACCTAAATGCCGGCACGGGCGCGACCAACGTCATCCCCGGCGAACTGAAAGCGGTATTCAACTTCCGCTTCTCCACTGAATCCACAGTCGAAGGCCTGCAACAGCGGGTCGACGCTATTCTGGGCAAACATGGCCTGGACTATCACCTGGACTGGGCGCTTTCCGGCATGCCGTTTCTCACCGAGCCCGGTGCATTGCTCGACGGCGTAGCCGCTAGCATCAAAACCGTCACCGGTCGCGATACCAAACCGTCCACCAGCGGCGGCACCTCCGATGGCCGTTTTATCGCCACCCTCGGCACCCAAGTCGTCGAGCTTGGCCCGGTCAACGCGACTATCCACCAGATTGACGAGCGCGTGCTGGCCAGCGATCTGGATGTGCTGACTGAAATCTATTATCAAACCCTGGTGAACCTGCTCGCATGAGCCTGATCTGTCCCATTTGCCATGGCGCACTGAGCCTCGTCGACAACGGCGTGGCGTGCCCGGCCAATCATCGTTTCGACCGCGCGCGCCAGGGTTATCTCAACCTATTGCCCGTGCAGCACAAGAACAGCCGCGACCCTGGCGACAATGCCGCCATGGTCGAAGCGCGTCGGCGCTTCCTCGATGGCGGTCACTACGCGCCACTGGCCAAGCGCCTGGCCGAGCTGGCAGCAAGCTATAACCCGGCGCGCTGGCTGGATATCGGCTGCGGTGAGGGTTATTACACCCGCCAACTCGCCGATGCCCTGCCACAAGCAGAAGGCTATGCCCTAGACATCTCTCGGGAAGCGATCAAACGCGGCTGCAAGCGCGCACCGCAGCTCAATTGGCTGGTAGCGAGCATGGCCCGCGTACCGCTAAGTGACGCCAGCTGCCAGCTGCTCGCCAGCGTATTCAGTCCGCTCGACTGGCAGGAAGCCAAACGCCTGCTCGCCCCCGGCGGCGGACTGCTGCGCATGGGGCCGACCCGTGGCCACCTGATGGAGCTGCGCCAGAGTCTCTATGACGAAGTGCGTGACTATGATGATCAGAAGCACCTGGAGCTGATCCCCGAGGGCATGCGCCTGGCGCACAGCGAAACCTTAACGTTTAACCTGCAACTGGATAGCAGCGAAGCCCGTGCCGACCTGCTGGCCATGACCCCACACGGTTGGCGCGCCAGCGCCGAACGCCGCGCCGCAGTGATTGCTCAACCCTGTGCAGTGACCGTTGCCATCCGCTACGACTGGATCGAGAAGCTATGACCATGCGCCAACCGGATATCGAGATTTACCTAAAAGACGCCGACCACAATGCCATCGGTGAATGGCTGAGCGCTGCACTTGGCAGCTGCACGCCTTGGCAGCAGAAAGGCCAGACCTACAAATGCCTAGCCGGTGACGTATCAGTGACCTGGCTGCCCAAAGCGGTCGGTAAATGGAACAGCCTGTTTCTGGAAAGCGCCGTCACCCCTTGGGCTGACGACCTGGCCTGCGCCCAGGCTGCCTTTGCCGCGCTGAACGTCGAAGTGCGCTGCGCCCCAGGCGGCTGGCAGGAAGAAGAAAGCGTCGAGCAAGCTGACCGCTGGATGCGCATCAGCGCCGATGGGGTAGAAGAGATTACCTGGCGAACGGCTTGACCGAGCGAACCGCAGATAAAAAAGACCCCGCCGAGCGGGGTCTTTTTTTGCCGGGCGTTTAGTTCTTGCCCAGCATGCTCAGGCTTTAGCCACATAACTCACAGCCCAGCGTTAGATACGGAACTGGCCGACCAACTCCTGCAAGCGTAAAGCCAGACCATTGAGCTCACGGGAAGTCTGCGCGCCCTCGGCGGCTTCACTGGCAACGCCATCAACCGCACCAGCAATCTGATGCACGCTGCGGTTGATTTCCTCGGCCACGGCGGTCTGTTCTTCGGCAGCGCTGGCGATCTGGGCGTTCATCGAGTTGATCGTACCGATCAGGCTGGCGATGGTGTCCAACGCCGTACCGGCCTGGTTGGCCTGTGCGCGGGTGCTCTCGCCCTTCTCACCAGCGCGCTGCATACTTTCCACCGTGCGTGCAGTGGCGTTTTGCAGGCGATCGATCATGCTCTGAATCTCGCCGGTGCTCTGCTGGGTGCGGCTCGCCAATGCCCGCACTTCGTCGGCAACCACAGCGAATCCACGCCCGGCTTCCCCAGCCCGCGCCGCTTCGATGGCCGCGTTAAGCGCCAGAAGGTTGGTTTGCTCAGCAATGGCGCGAATCACGTCGAGTACGCTGACGATGCCCTGCACATCTTTTTGCAGGCTTTCCAGCGACTCGCCGCTGCTGTGCATTTCACTGCCCAGCTCGTGAATCTGCTGGATATTCAACTCAACCACACGCTTAGCGGCTTGGCCTTGCTGGTCGGTTTCTTGGGCTGCTTCGGCGGCGCGCTGAGCGCTCATGGCCACTTCATGGGCCGCCGCAGACATTTCGTTAATCGCCGTGGCGACCTGGTCGGTTTCATGCCGCTGGCTTTCCATGGCCTGTTCCGAACGCTGCGCCTGACTGGCTACCGCACCGACCAAGCCACTTAGCTGCGCTGTCGTGCCGGCGACTTGCTGCACCAGGCCGTGAATTTTCTCCACGAACAGGTTGAAGGAGCCGGCCAACTCGCCCATTTCATCCTGGCTGGTAATCGGCAAGCGATGAGTCAGGTCACCGTCGCCGGCGGCCATGTCATCAAGGTTGCGTTTAATCAGCAGCAGTGGGCGCAGTAACGACTGGCTGAGCCCCGTAGCGAGGACAGCAATCACCACCAATAAACCCAGGGCAGAACCGATCATGATTAGCAGCAAGTGGTCGATGCTCTTCTGGAACTCAGCGCGGGCCACTTGCACATCGCGTTCGACACCGTCGAGGTTCAGCGACGTACCGAACACCATCTTCCACTTCGGCAAGTGCTCGGAGTACCCCACCTTCGGCACCAGCTCAGTACTGCCACCCAGCACGAAGCTGTAGTTCACGTAATGGCTGCCATCGATGCCGGCACGCACCAGCTCGCGAATGGCATAGACGCCATTAGGGTCGCGGAAATCATTGAAGCTTTCGCCGATCCGCTGCCCGGTATTGCCCTGCAGCACGCGGCGTATCTGCTCGTCGTAGCCCCAGAAGTAGCCATCATCGCCGTAAGACAAACGCTCAAGAACCTTCACGGCCTCAGCACGCGCCGCCATATCACCGTCTGCCGAGGCCTGATACAGCGGTGCCAGCATATTCTTGGCCAGGTCGATATATTTCTTGAGCTCGGCCTGACGATCCTTGATCAGACTTTCGCGGGTTTTGATTTCCTGCTGGTCGGCAAGGCTTTGCAATTGATGCACAGCTACCGCACTGAGCAGAATCGCCAGAAGAAGAATCGGGCCAAGTGCAAGCAACAACAGTTTGGAGCGTAAGCGCAACGATGAAAGCATCACCAACTACCTCTTGGAAGGACGGACCACGGTAGCGGCTCAGCGCTTTACCGTATCGACTATTACTTAAAGCTATATAACGACCGATGAAGGGAATAATTGAGCAAGTTTTCCAGCACAAATAAAAAGACCCCGGATATCGGGGTCTTTTGCTAGCGAAACGGAGGCGTCGTTACTGCATTTTCTTCAGCTCTTCGTCACGTAGTTCACGGCGCAGGATCTTGCCGACGTTGGTGGTCGGCAGCATGTCGCGGAACTCCACGGCCTTGGGCACCTTGTATCCGGTGACGTTGGCACGCATGTGCTCCATGACCTGCTCTTTGGTCAGGGTCTCACCCGGCTTGACTACTACGAAAATCTTGATCGCTTCGCCCGATTTTTCGTCCGGCACACCAATCGCTGCGCACTGCAACACGCCTGGCAGCGTGGCCAGCACGTCTTCCAATTCGTTCGGGTAGACGTTGAAGCCGGACACCAGAATCATGTCTTTCTTACGGTCAACGATGCGCATATAGCCGTCATCCTGAATCACCGCAATGTCGCCAGTCTTCAACCAGCCGTCTGCGTCGAGCACTTCATCGGTGGCTTCCGGGCGCTGCCAATAACCCTTCATCACTTGCGGGCCTTTGACGCACAACTCACCAATCGAACCCAGTGGCTGCTCAACGCCTTCATCGTCGATCACCTTGCAAACGGTCGACGGCACCGGAATACCAATGGTGCCAATCTGGATATTGCTGAACGGGTTAACCGAGGCCACTGGGCTGGTTTCGGTCATGCCGAAGCCTTCACAGATTGAGCAACCGGTGACCTGTTTCCAACGCTCGGCGGTCGCTAACTGCAGCGCCATACCACCGGAGAAGGTCGCTTTCAGGGTCGAGAAGTCCAGCTTGCGGAAGTCCTCGTTGTTGCACAGGGCAACGAACAGGGTGTTGAGACCGACAAACCCGGTGAACTTGTACTTGGCCAAATCCTTGGTCATCGCCGGCAGATCACGCGGGTTGGTGATCAGCACGTTGTGCCCACCAATCAGCATCATGGCCATGCAATGGAAGGTGAAGGCGTAGATGTGATACAGCGGCAATGGCGCGATCAGCACCTCGCTGCCCTCGCTCATTTCTGAGCCCATCAGCGCCTTGACCTGGAGCATGTTGGCGATCAGGTTGCGGTGCGTCAGCATCGCGCCTTTGGCCACACCGGTGGTGCCGCCAGTGTATTGCAGCACGGCAATCTCATCATTATTCGGTGCAGCGTCTTTAGCGCCCTGGCCACGCCCTTTAGCCATAGCGGTAGTGAACTTGATGGCATGCGGCAGGTTGTAGGCCGGCACCATCTTCTTCACATGCTTGACCACAGTGTTGACCAGCAGACGCTTGAGCGGCGACAACATGTCGCCAACTTCGGTAATGATCAGCGTCTTGATCCCAGTTTTCGGCAGGACTTGCTCGACCAGGTGAGCCATGTTGGCCAAGCTGACCAAGGCCTTGGCACCGGAGTCGTTAAACTGGTGCTCCAGCTCACGGGCGGTGTACAGCGGGTTGGTGTTGACCACCACAAGGCCGGCGCGCAGGGCACCGAAGACTACAACCGGGTACTGCAACACGTTAGGCAGCTGCACGGCGATACGATCGCCGGGCTGCAGGTCAGTGTTTTGCTGCAAGTAGGTGGCAAAGACGCCAGACAACTCGTACAGCTCGCCGTAGGTAATGGTTTTACCCATATTGCTGAAAGCTGGCTTGTCGGCGAAACGCTGGCAGGACTCTTTCAGTACCGCTTGGATATTCGGGTACTGGTCAGGATTGATTTCGGCAGCAATCCCAACGGGATACTTATCCTTCCAAAAGTTTTCGTTCATGGAAGCCCACTCCTCAGCAACAGCTTGATCTTCACCGCGCATAGGCGGCTGTTTATTGTAGATTCGCGTGTTTTTAGCGATTTAAACGGCAAAAAAGTGTGGTCGCCATGAATGACGGATCACAAAAAAGCCGGCCGAGAGTAGCAGCTTTGCCAAACAGCGACTAGCACCATTAAGTGCCGCGGCAGTCATAAAAATGACCGAGCGCCACCGACCGGTCATTTTTACAATATCGCCAGAACTGCCGAGTTAAAGGCTTTGCGTCGTGCCTGCTAGCAATTTTATTGCCAGTGCATCATGGCTGACGACCTCGGCTAAAACAGCAGCAGGGCAACACCTGTCAGGCGATATCGCGCAGCTCGCGACGAAGGATCTTGCCCACCGGCGTCATCGGCAGCGAGTCGCGGAAGACAATCTGCTTGGGCACCTTGTAACCGGTGAAGTTTTCCTTGCAGTACGCTTTAAGTTCATCGGCGCTGAGGCTGCTGTCGCGGGCTACCACGAACAGTTTGACCGCTTCTCCGGAACGCTCGTCCGGCACGCCGATGGCTGCACAACTGACCACTTTAGGATGGGCCATGACCACATCCTCGATCTCGTTGGGGTACACGTTAAAGCCGGAGACGATGATCATGTCCTTTTTACGGTCGACGATGCGCACAAAGCCATCCGGGTCGATCACCGCCACGTCACCACTTTTGAACCAGCCTTCAGCATCCAGCACCTCGGCGGTGGCTTCCTCACGGTTCCAGTAGCCCTTCATCACCTGCGGGCCTTTGATGCACAGCTCGCCGCGCTCACCCAGCGGTTGCTCAACGCCATCGTCGTCGATCACTTTGAACGCCGTACCCGGCACCGGAACCCCAACAGTACCCAGACGTACCTTGTCACCGTAGGCGTTGGTGCTGGCCACAGGCGAGGTTTCAGTCAGGCCATAACCTTCAGTCACCGGGCAGCCGGTCATCGCCTGCCAGCGCTCGGCCGTGGCTTTGACCAATGCAGTGCCGCCGGAGTTGGTCAATTTGAAATGGGAGAAATCTAAGTTCTTAAACTCCGGGTGATCCATCAGCGCCACGAACAAGGTATTGAGCCCCAGCAGGGCAGAGAACTGCCACTTGCCCAACTCCTTGACGAAGCCTGAGATATCCCGTGGGTTGGTGATCAGGACGTTGTGGTTACCGTTGACCATCATGCACATGCAGTTCGCGGTGAAGGCATAGATATGATAGAGCGGCAGCGGCGCGATCATGATTTCCTGGCCCTGCTTCATCAGCGGGCTGCCGTCGTCGCCCAGCTGCGACAGGCAGGCATCGACCTGCAGCATGTTGGCCACCAGGTTGCCGTGGGTAAGCATCGCACCCTTGGCCACGCCCGTGGTGCCGCCGGTGTATTGCAGCACGGCGATATCGTCTTGAGTGACTTTGACCGGCTTCAACGCATGGCCCTGGCCTTGCTTGAGCGCGTCTTTGAACGCCACCGCCTGCGGCAGGTGATAGCTCGGGACCATCTTCTTGACCTTCTTCACCACGGTATTGACCAGCCAGCCCTTCAGGCTCGGCAGCAGGTCGCCCATTTTGGCTTCGATCAGGTAGTCAATTTCGGTATCCGGCAGCACGTCCTGCACCAGCTTGCCGAACATGTTCAGGTACACCAGCGCACGCACACCGGCATCCTTGAACTGATGACGCATCTCGCGCGCGGTGTACAGCGGGTTAGTGTTGACCACAATCAGCCCGGCGCGCATCGCGCCGAACACGGCAATCGGGTACTGCAGCACGTTGGGCATCTGCACAGCAATGCGATCGCCTGGCTGCAGATCGGTGTGCTTTTGCAGGTAGGCGGCAAAGGCCGCCGAAAGGCGATCCAGCTCAGCATAGGTTAGGGTCACGCCCAGGTTGCTGAAAGCAGGCCGGTCTGCGAATGTCTTACAGGAGCGCTCGAATACTTCGATAACCGACTTATAAGCCCCCAGATCGATGTCATTGGGTACGCCGGCCGGGCGTTTGTCGCTCCAGAATTCAGGCTGCATTATTTTTATCCTCTTGCCCTGAGATGATCCTATCCGCGCTGCGGAGTTGGCTGAAAAGTAACAGCTAACGCCAGGCAGGCAAATAGTATGGCAGCGTCATTGACGCACTGAATCTTGCCGCTCCTTGTGAAACTATCCTAAGGCGCCACATACAACCGCTCTGCTCATCACCATTAAGACTCGTCATGCCTTTGATTCTGCCCATACTGGCCTTACTGATTTTGCTCGCGCAGCATGCGCAGGGCGAACCACAGCTGCGCATGGCCACCCTGGAGTACCCACCGTACAGCTCAGAGCACTTAGCCAATGGCGGCAGCATCGTCGCGCTTACCCGTCGCGCCTTCGCTGTGCGCGGTCATTCGCTGCAAATCGACTTTATGCCCTGGGCGCGCGTACGCATGGCGTTACGCAACCGCAGCTACCAAGGCGCCCTGGCCTTGTGGCCGCAAGAAATTAAGGAGGAAGGACTCCGCGCCTCGCGTCCGTTGTTTTACAGCGAGCTGGGCATATTTATACGTAATGACTACCCCTTGCAGTTCACCGAGCTAAAGGAGCTGCACGGGCGAACCCTGGGCACCGTGCGCGGTTACGGCTACCCGCAGCACATTCTCGATGCCGGCCTGACCCTCGAAGAAGCCGTGAGTGACATCAGCAACCTGCGCAAGCTCAATGCCCGACGCTTCGACATGGTGCTGCTCGAACACATAGTCGGTAATCACCTGATCAACAACGATGAACAGCTGCGCGGCAAACTGCGCTGGCACGGCAACGTACTCGAGCGGGTGCCCCTGTTCGTCGGCTTTGTCCCGCCAACGCCTGGCGAGCCAGACTGGAGCAAGGTGTTTGAGCAAGGCCTGCGCGACCTGCACAGCAGTGGCGAGTACATGCAAATTCTGCGCGAGCACAATCGTTAGCCCTGCCCAGGCTTTGCGCCGCGCCGCGTGGGGTGCACAATGCCGAGCTTCTGCCGGCTTAAGGGATTCGCCATGCTCCACCAAGCGTTCTGGCTCGACAGCGCCGAAGCAGCGCCCCTCTACGTAAATCGCTGGTACAGCGAGCAACCGCCCAAGGCCTTGCTGATGGTGGCCCATGGCATGGCTGAGCACAGCGGACGCTATGCCCGCCTGGCTGAAGCGCTTGTGGCGCAAGGGTTTGAGTTGTATGCGCATGACCAGCGCGGGCATGGCAAGACCGCCGAACATGGCGTGCTCGGCCATTATGCCGACAGCAATGGCTGGCGCTTGGTGGTCAACGACCTGGCCAACCTCAATCACCATATACGCCAGAGCCACCCGCAGACGCCGATTTTCCTCCTCGGCCACAGCATGGGCAGTTACATCAGCCAGGCCTACCTGATGCAGCACAGCTGTAGCCTGCAGGGCGCGATTCTCTCCGGCTCCAACTATCAGCCCGTAGCGCTGTACCGCGCTGGCCAGTTGCTCGCGCGTTTCGAGCGCTGGCGGCAAGGCCCGCAGGGTTACAGCGCGCTGCTTGAATTCGTTTCCTTCGGCTCCTTCAACAAGGCCTTCAAGCCTAACCGCAGCAGCTTCGATTGGCTAAGCCGCGACCCGCTGGAGGTCGACAAATACGTCGACGACCCACTGTGCGGCTTTCGCTGCAGCAACCAGCTGTGGATCGATCTGCTTGGCGGCCTGCAAAAAATCACCCCTCTGCACAGCCTCACGCAGATCGACAGCAACCTGCCGCTATTGGTGATTGGCGGCGCCTGTGACCCGGTCAGCGACGGCCATCGTCAACATGACCTGGGCAATGCCCTGCTCGCTGCCGGCAACAGCCACGTACAGGTCAAAATCTACCCGGATGCACGTCACGAACTGCTCAACGAAAGCAACCGCGACGAAGTAACAGCCTACATTATCAACTGGTTGCACCAGGCCCTCAGCCAACCGCGCCAGCGCCACCAACAGAGCCAAGAGAGTCACCCATGAGCCAAAGCAGCAACACGCCCTACGACGTTCTCGAAGTTGGCCAGACCGCCAGCTACAGCAAGACCGTCAGCGAACGCGATATCCAGCTGTTTGCAGAAGTCTCCGGCGACCATAACCCGGTGCACCTGGACGCCGAATATGCGGCCACCACCATGTTCAAGCAGCGCATCGCCCACGGCATGTTCAGCGGTGCGCTGATCAGCGCCGCGGTGGCCTGTGAGCTGCCTGGCCCCGGCACCATCTATATCGGCCAGAGCATGCGCTTCACCGCGCCGGTAAAACTCGGCGACACCCTCACTGTGCGCCTGGAAATCCTCGAAAAACTGCCAAAGTTCCGCGTACGCGTGGCCACCCGCGTGTTCAACCAGAATGACGAACTGGTGGTGGACGGCGAAGCCGAGATTCTCGCCCCACGCAAAGCGCAGACCGTTGAGTTGACCAAGCTGCCGCCAATCACCATCGGCTAAGAACTTTTCTCGAATCTGCTGCGTTGTTAAAGACAGCCCGGGACGCGGCGTCTCAGAATGCTCAGATACAAAAGTACACTCGCGTGCGAGCCCAGCCCGCTTCTTCGTCTGTTTTGACCAGCCGGAGGCTGTTACTAACGTAGCGCCGTGCATGGCTCAAGCTCGCGAGATCAGAAAAAAGCTCCGAGCTTGCTGCTACAGGACACCGCTGCCATAGCGGTGCCCTTCTCTTCTACTCAACCGCGTCCGGAATAATTAGTTTCGGCGTTTCTGGAGATACCCATGTCTATGTACCAAACATCCATTCCGGTGTTTACCCGCCAGCTCACCAACCTGTCGACCATTCTCGGCATTGCTGCGGCCCACGCCGAAGAGAAGAAGATCGAGCAGAGCGTGTTTCTCAACGCACGCCTGGCACCGGATATGTTCCCCCTGAGCCGCCAGGTGCAGATCGCTTGTGACGGCGCCAAAGCCGGCGCTGCACTGCTGGCTGAAGCGGAAGCACCGAGCTATGCCGACGACGAAACCACCTTTGCCGAGTTGCAAGCGCGAATCGCCAAGACCCTGACCTTCCTGCAAAGCCTGAGCGCCGCGCAGATCGACGGCAGCGAAACACGCACCATCACCCTCAAGCGCCGCGACAAAGAAACCCACTTCCAGGGCCAGGCCTTTCTGCTCGACCACGTACTGCCGAACTTCTACTTCCACCTCACCACCGCCTACGCCATCCTCCGTCACAACGGCGTGGCTATCGGCAAGCGCGACTTCCTCGGCACCCGCTAAAACCTGCCTACGATCTGCCGCGAAATCGCGGCCAGATTTAAGAGCCAACTGCGTTACAGCCGTGCCCACTGCCCATCGCCACGATGGGCCTGTAGGTGCGGCAGCACTGCTGCCAGCAAAGGTTCCTTGAACGCCTCCTGAAAGCGATGGGCCAGTCCCGGAATCAGCTTCAACTCACTGCCTTTGATATGCGCCGCCACGTGCACGCCATGCATCACGGGTAGCAGCGGATCAGCTGTGCCATGCACCACCAGCGTCGGCACACGCAACCGGTTCAGCAACTCGACCCGACTCGGCTCCGCCAGAATTGCCAACAGCTGACGCTGCACACCCTCGGGATTGAAGGCGCGGTCGTAGGACAGCTCTGCTTGCTGCAATAACAACGCACGATCATCACTGACGGCTGGGCTGCCCAACGCGGCCAACAAATCGGCCTGCTGCTGCAGTGCCACAGCGCGATTAGGCGCTTCACGCGTGGCCAGTAACGCCAGTAGGGCATCACTCGGGGCCGGTAAGCCTTGAGCGCTGGAACTGGTCATGATCAAGGTCAGGCTCTGCACCCGCCCAGGTGCCATATCAGCCATATGCTGAGCAATCATCCCGCCCATACTCGCGCCCAACACGTGGAACTGTCGTACACCCAAGGCATCCATCAAGCCCAGGGCATCGCCGGCCATATCACGCAGCCCGTAGGGCGCAGTCACCGACAGGCGAAGACGATAGCGCAGCGCTTCGTAGCTAAGGTTGATCGCCGGCGCGGTGTGCGTCCAGGCGCTTAGACCCGCATCACGATTATCAAAACGCACCACCCGAAAGCCTTGCTGGCACAGACGCACGACCACTTCATCAGGCCAGTGAGTCAGCTGCCCACCCAACCCCATCACCAACAGCAACGCCGGGTCGCGGGCGCGGCCGATACTCTGGTATGCCAGGCGTACCTCGCCCAGATCAGCCGTCACGGTCGGCACTTGAACATCGCAGCGCGGAGCGGCAAAAGCAGACATGCCGCACAGCAGTGCAATAAAAAAAATCAGTCCACGCATCACATCACCACATCGCAGGACAGCGGAACGCAGCCCCCCATTCAGCAGCGAGTGTGGTGATAGTTGTGTGAGTGCGCTGCCACACAATCGTGACAGTTTGATGAAGGGAGACGAGCGGTCTCCCTTCATCAACAAGAAGTGTTGCTCAACACGTCGCGACTGAACGTCGATTAGGCCAGTTCAGTACGCAACTGGCGGGCCGCCGCGACCATGTTGATTAGCGCCGCTTCAGTCTCTGACCAAGCACGGGTTTTGAGGCCGCAGTCCGGGTTAACCCACAGGCGCTCAACAGGTATACGTTGCGCGGCCTTGCGCAGCAGTTTGACCATCTCAGCCGTGTCCGGCACGCGTGGCGAGTGGATGTCGTAGACGCCGGGGCCGATGTCATTGGGGTAATCAAACGCCTCAAAGGCTTGCAGCAACTGCATATCTGAACGCGAGGTTTCGATGGTGATGACGTCGGCATCCATAGCAGCAATTGACTCAATCACATCATTGAATTCGCTGTAGCACATGTGGGTGTGGATCTGTGTTTCATCACGCACCCCGGCAGCACACAGACCGAAGGCTTCGCTGGCCCAGTTGAGATAGCCCTGCCACTGCGCCTGACGCAGCGGCAGACCTTCACGGAACGCCGCTTCGTCAATCTGGATGATCTTGATCCCAGCCGCTTCCAAATCCAGTACTTCGTCACGAATCGCCAAGGCCAACTGGCGCGCCTGCTGCTCGCGGGAAATATCATCGCGCGGGAACGACCACATCAACATGGTCACTGGGCCGGTGAGCATGCCCTTCAGCACCTTGCGACTCAGCCCTTGAGCATAGCGAATCCATTCCACGGTCATCGCTTGTGGGCGACTCAGGTCACCGACAATCACCGCCGGTTTAACGCAGCGCGAACCGTAACTCTGCACCCAGCCGAAGCGGGTAAAGGCATAACCATCGAGTTGCTCGGCGAAGTATTCGACCATGTCGTTACGCTCGGCCTCACCGTGCACCAGCACGTCCAGGCCAAGGTTTTCCTGCACCTCAACCGCGTGGCGAATCTCGTTGTGCATGGCTTCGGTATAGTCGGCCAGCGACAACTTACCGGCCTTAAATGATTGGCGCGCCAGGCGAATTGCAGCGGTCTGCGGGAACGAACCAATAGTGGTCGTGGGGAAGACGGGCAGTTGCAGGCGTGCGCGCTGCTGCTCGATACGCTGAGCAAACGCTGACTGACGCTGGCTATCGGCTGCAGTGATCGCCGCCAGGCGGGCTTGCACGGCGGGTTTGTGAATACGTGGCGACTGCGTGCGGCTAGCCTGTATCGCTTCACTTTGTGTCAGCGCAGCCTGGACGTTGGCATTGTGCGGGGCATTCAGGGCGGTGGTCAGCAGCGCAACTTCTTTGCACTTCTGCACGGCGAAGGCCAGCCAGCTTTTCAGCTCGTCACCGAGCTGGTCTTCGCGCTCAAGGTCGACCGGGCTGTGCAGCAGCGAGCAGCTCGGCGCCACCCACAAGCGCTCGCCCAAACGCTCCTGGGCCTGCTGCAAGATGGCCAAGGTACGTTGCAGGTCGGTGCGCCAGATATTGCGCCCGTCAACCACGCCCAGCGACAGCACCTTGTAGGCCGGCAAGCGGTCGAGAATAGTTGGGAACTGCTCGGGCGCGCGTACCAAGTCGATATGCAAGCCATCTACCGGCAGGCTGGCTGCCAGGCCGAGGTTGTCTTCCAGCCCGCCGAAGTAGGTGGCAATTAGCTTCTTGCCCGGTTCACGTTGGAGAATGTTGTAGCCACGTTCAAAAGCGTTCTTCCAATCTTGCGGCAGATCCAGAGCCAGAATTGGTTCGTCGATTTGCACCCACTCCACGCCTTGAGTTGCCAGGCGTTGAAGAATTTCTCCGTAAACCGGCAGCAGCCGCTCAAGCAGGTCCAGGCGATCGAACGCCGCGCCCTTGGTCTTACCCAGCCACAGATAGGTCAGCGGGCCGATGATCACCGGCTTAACGCGATGACCTAGGCTATGGGCCTCGGCCACTTCCTCAAACAACTGCTCCCAGCTCAGCTGGAACTGCTGATCGGCACTAAATTCGGGGACCAGGTAGTGGTAGTTGGTGTCGAACCATTTAGTCATCTCTTGTGCATGAGCACTGCCACAACAGGCGCCTTGGCTGCTCTTATTGGCAGAAACGCCGCGAGCCATAGCAAACAGGGTGTCCAGGGTCGGCTGGCCACTCTTGGGGCGAAAGCGCTCGGGGATCACGCCGAAGGTCAGTGAATGAGTCAGCACGTGGTCATACCAAGCAAAGTCACCAACCGGCAGCAAATCAATACCGGCGTCCTTCTGCACCTGCCAGTGAGCGGCGCGCAGCCTACGACCCACCGCCTGTAAACCGGCTTCATCCAGCTCACCTTTCCAGTAGGCCTCCAGGGCTTTTTTCAGCTCACGGTCGCGACCAATACGTGGGAAACCTAGGGAATGGGACAAGGCCATGTCAGAACGCTCCATCGAATCAATAAGATGGCGCTATTCTCGGCACTCATGCTGAGTGAGACAAACTCAACCTGTTCGCCTTGATCTATAGTTTTACTCATGTTCAGTTAGCCCACATAATTGTCGGAGCGCGCTTGCTTGCGATCAGGCTTGTTAAAGCATCGCGAGCAAGCGCACTCCTACTCAAAGCATATTTGCGAAATACCCCGAGGTTCCCCGTGCTCGAATTACGCCACCTGAAAACCCTGCATGCCCTGCGCGAAAGCGAGAGCCTGGTGGATGCCGCCGAGCGCCTGCACCTGACCCAATCAGCACTTTCACACCAGTTCAAAGAACTGGAAGAGCGCTTGGGTATGCAGCTCTTTGTGCGTAAAACTAAGCCGGTGCGTTTCACCAGTGCCGGGCTGCGCCTGTTGCAGCTCAGTGATGCTATGCTGCCGATGCTACGCAGCGCCGAGCGTGACCTCGCGCGCCTGGCCGGCGGCACCGCTGGCCGCCTGCACATGGCCATCGAATGCCACAGTTGCTTCCAATGGCTGATGCCAACCATCGACCAATTCCGCGATGCCTGGCCGGAAGTCGAGCTGGACCTGGCCTCAGGCTTCTCCTTTGCCCCGCTGCCGGCCCTGGCCCGTGGTGATCTCGACTTGGTGGTGACCAGCGACCCGTTGGAGCTGGCAGGTATCACCTATGTGCCGCTGTTCACCTACGAAGCCATGCTCGCGGTGGCCAACCAGCATGCGCTGGCGAGCAAGCCGTGCATCAAGCCCGAGGACCTGGCAACGGAAACACTGATCACCTACCCGGTGGAACGCGACCGCTTGGATATCTTCACCCGCTTCCTCGAACCCGCCGATGTTGAGCCGGCGCAGGTACGCACCTCAGAGCTGACGGTGATGATGATGCAGTTGGTGGCCAGCGGCCGTGGCGTCTGCGGCCTGCCCAACTGGGCGTTGCATGAGTACAGCTCGCGCGGCTATGTGACGGCCAAGCGCCTGGGTGACAAAGGCCTGTTCGCCACCCTGTATGCCGGCATCCGTACCGACATGCTCGACGCCCCTTTTATGCGCGACTTCCTGCTGACCGCCAAAGACACCTCCTTCGCCAACCTGGAAGGCGTCAGCGTGGCGCGCTAACAGGCTGTTTAAAGCAACCTGCATTGCCATCGCGGCGTTAAAAACAGACTGCTCAGCCCGCCCGTAGGATGGGTTGAGCGCAGCGATACCCATCAATCCATCGATGGGTTACACCGCTGCGCGGCTAACCCATCCTACGCACTCGAGCAGAGTGGCTTGCGCCGACGCAACAGCAGATAAGCAGCCGGTAACACAAACAGCGACAGCAAGGGCGCGCTGAGCATGCCGCCGACCATGGGCGCGGCGATGCGGCTCATCACCTCACTGCCGGTGCCGCCACCGAGCAAAATCGGCAGCAAGCCGGCGATGATCACTGCCACGGTCATAGCCTTGGGCCGCACCCGTTGCACCGCCCCCTCGCGAATAGCTTCGAGCAACGCCACCTCATCGTCTTGCCCCCTGGCTTGGCGTTCCGCCCAGGCGTTTTTCAGGTACAGCAGCATGATCACGCCAAACTCCGCCGCCACTCCGGCCAAGGCGATAAAGCCGACCCCGGTGGCCACCGACAGGTGATAGCCCAACAGGTAGAGAAACCAGATGCCGCCCGTCAATGCGAACGGCAACGTGGCCATGATCAACAGCGCCTCGCTGAAGCGGTTAAAGCACAGGTACAACAGCACGAAGATAATCATCAACGTGGCCGGCACCACCAGTTTTAACCGCGCATTGGCCCGTTCGAGAAACTCGAACTGCCCCGAATAACTCAGGCTGATGCCCGGTTGCAGGGTGACCTGCGCGTCGATGGCGCTGCGTAAATCGGCCACCACCGAGGCCAGATCGCGGCCACGCACATCCACATAGACCCACCCTGAAGGCCGGGCGTTTTCGCTCTTGAGCATCGGCGGACCACCACTGATCTTGATGCGTGCCACCGTACCGAGGGTGATTTGACTGCCCGCCGGAGTGTAGATCGGCAGCTGTTCCAGCTTGCTCAGTGAGTCGCGCCATTCACGCGGGTAGCGCACGCTGATGGGGAAGCGCGCCAACCCTTCGACGGTCTCGCCTATATTCTCACCGCCAATCGCGCCGGCCACTATGGCCTGCACATCGGCGATATTCAGGCCATAGCGCGCGGCAGCGGGCCGGTCGATGTCGACGTCGATGTAGCGCCCGCCGGTCAAGCGCTCGGCCAGAGCTGAGCTGACACCCGGCACAGCCTTGGCGACCTTTTCGATGGCTTGGGTCGCCTCATCGATCTGCGCCAGGTTGCTACCGGCGACCTTGACCCCAATCGGGCTCTTGATCCCGGTAGCGAGCATGTCAATGCGGTTACGGATTGGCGGAATCCAGATATTAGTCAGGCCCGGTACTTGCACCACCCGGTCCAGTTCATCCACCAACTTCTCAGCGGTCATGCCGGCACGCCACTGCTCGCGAGGCTTGAACTGGATGGTGGTCTCAAACATCTCCAGCGGCGCCGGGTCGGTGGCCGTTTCTGCACGGCCGGCCTTGCCGAACACATGGGCGACTTCCGGTACGGTTTTGATCAATCGGTCGGTCTGCTGCAACAACTGCGCAGCCTTCTGCGCCGATAAACCCGGCAGAGCCGAGGGCATATACAGCAAGTCACCCTCATCCAGCGGCGGTAGAAACTCACCGCCCAGCTGTGACAGTGGCCATAGCGTGCTGAGCAGCACCAGCAGTGCAAATGCCAGAGTGGCTTTTGGCCACGCTAATACCGCATCCAACGCCGGTTGGTAGACACGGATCAGCCAACGGTTTAGCGGGTTGCGCGCCTCATCGGGAATCCGCCCGCGAATCCAGTAGCCCATCAGCACCGGCACCAGGGTCACCGAAAGCCCCGCCGCTGCCGCCATGGCATAGGTTTTGGTAAAGGCCAGCGGGCCAAACAGCCGGCCCTCCTGAGCCTGCAGGGTGAACACTGGGATAAACGACAGGGTGATGATCAGCAAGCAGAAGAACAGCGCCGGGCCGACTTCCACCGCCGCGTCGGTAATCACCCGCCAATGCTGCTCGCCTTTGAGTTCTTCGCCCGGATGCTGCTCGCGCCAGGCTTCGATCTTTTTATGCGCGTTCTCAATCATCACCACGGCCGCATCGACCATGGCGCCAATCGCAATAGCGATACCGCCGAGGGACATGATGTTGGCGTTGATGCCCTGCTGCTGCATCACGCCGAAGGCAATCAATACACCGACCGGCAAGGACACTATCGCTACCAGAGAGGAACGCAGGTGCCAGAGAAACGCCGCGCAGACCAAGGCTACGACGATGAATTCCTCAATAAGTTTGAAGCTAAGGTTCTTCACCGCACGGTCGATCAGTTGGCTGCGGTCATAGGTGGTGACGATTTCCACCCCTTCCGGCAGGCTGCTTTTCAGCTCGTCGAGCTTGGCCTTGACCGCCGCAATGGTGCTGCGCGCGTTCTTACCGCTGCGCAGGATGACTACGCCGCCGACCACCTCGCCTTCACCATCCAACTCAGCGATGCCACGGCGCATCTCCGGCCCTAACTGAATATGCGCCACGTCAGCGAGGGTCACCGGCACGCCAGCGCTATCGAGGCGCAAGGGGATGGAGCGGAAATCATTGAGGCTTTGCAGGTAACCGGACGCGCGCACCATATACTCGGTTTCCGCCATCTCCAGCACCGCGCCGCCGGTTTCCTGGTTGGCCCGACCAATCGCTGCGGTGACCTCGGCTTGCGTGATACCCAAGCTGGCCAGCTTGATCGGATCGAGTTGCACCTGGTACTGCTTGACCATACCGCCGACGGTGGCCACTTCGGCGACGTTGGCCAGGGTCTTCAGCTCGAACTTGAGGAACCAGTCCTGCAATGCACGCAACTGCGCCAGGTCATGTTTACCCGTGCGGTCGACCAATGCGTACTGGTAAATCCAACCAACCCCGGTGGCATCCGGCCCCAGCGTTGGCTTGGCACTGGCCGGCAGGCGGCTCTGAACCTGACTCAGGTATTCCAGCACCCGCGAGCGCGCCCAGTAGAGGTCGGTGTCATCGTCGAACAACACATAGACATAGCTATCACCGAAGAACGAATAACCACGCACCGTCTTTGCCCCCGGCACCGAGAGCATGGTGGTGGCCAGCGGATAGGTCACTTGGTTCTCGACAATCTGCGGCGCCTGGCCGGCATAAGGTGTGCGGATGATCACCTGCACATCAGACAGGTCTGGCAGCGCATCGATCGGCGTGTGCTGCAGCGACCAAATACCCCAGGCCGTAGCGAACAGCGTGGCCAATATCACCAGAAAACGATTAACCACCGACCAGCGAATCAGTGCGGCAATCATGGCTGCACCGGCTGCTGGTCGTCATGCTGGTTTGGCACTGGCGACAAATGCTCGATGCGTTCAATCAGCAAACCATCATCATCGGCACGCACGCCGACCTTCACTTTATCGCCCACTTTGAAGCCTTCTAACAGCGTTGGGCTGGCAAGCGGGAAGCTCATGCTCATGCCGGGCATGCCTAAGGTTTTAAAGGGCCCGTGGCTGAGCATCAGGCCATCCTCATCAATGCCATCGATTTGCCCCTCGGCCTCGTGCAGCGCCGCTTCCAGCTTCACCTCGGCGGCGCCCTGCCCCAGGCCTTGCACCTGAATACCCAGCAGGCTGGCCTCGGAATCCAGCAAGAACTGCCCAGAAGCAACCACTTGCTGACCCTCTGCTAACCCTTCAAGCACCTCGGTTTTACCCTCGGCCTCAGCGCCCAAACGCACCTCCACCGGGCGATAGCGCCCTTGGCTTTCAGCGAGCATCACCACGGCGCGACGACCACTGCGGATCACCGCCTCGCTGGGTACTAACAAAACCTCGCGCTCAGCTGCACGGGTCAGACGCACCTGAGCCGTAAGGCCTGGGCGTAAGCGGCCATCGGGGTTAGCCAATTCGACCCGCAGCCTTAGGGTGCGGCTATCGAGATTGGCCTGGGGCAAAATGGCCGCAATACTGCCGCTGAGCACTTCACCGGGGAGTGCCGGCAAACGCGCTTCGACCTGCTGGCCGTTATGCAGCCCTTTGGCCTCAGCTTCCGGCACAGCCACCTCCAGCCAGACCGTGCTTAGACCGTTAATAGTGGCTAGGGTTTGTCCGGCCGCCAGGGTCATGCCCTCGCGCACCTCAAGTTGCTGCAGCACACCACTGATAGGGCTGGTGGCTGTCCACAGCGCCTGCACCTGGCCACTGCGCTCGAACTGGCTGATCAGCGCGGCGGGCATCCCCGCCAAACGCATACGCTGGCGCGCAGCACTCAACAAACCCGGATCGCCCGCATCACGCAGGGCTAGGTAATCTTCCTGAGCACTCACCCAGGTCGGCACCAGCAGATCGGCCAGCGGCGCGCCGGCCTCCAGCACATCCTCAGCGGCGCGGGCGTACACACGCTCGACGAAGCTGGCACTGCGCGCCTGCACCACGGCCACATCACGGCTGTTGAAAGCCAGACTACCAACCACCTCTAGGCTGCTTGCCGACGCCCCACGTGTGACCGGGGCTAAGCGCATGCCGAGGTTTTGGGTGATGCTGGAGTCAATGCTGACGGCGGCGCTGTCGCCACCCTCATCGGCATAGCGCGGCACCAGCTGCATGTCCATAAAGGGTGATTTGCCCGGCTCATCGAACTTCTGCTGCGGCACCATCGGGTCGTACCAATAGAGCACCTTGCCCTTGTCCGCCATCGGCGCCATCTGGGCGGGATCAGCGCCATGCGGCATCGACCTCTGCGCATACCAGTAACCACCCGCCGCACCCACGGCCAGCAGCAGACTTATCAGCACCGCGCCCTTTACTGTTGCCGCACTCATTGCTCACTCCCTTCATACGCGTAATACAAACGGGCGCTGGTCAGCGCTCGCGCTTGGGCAAAGTCGATGTGCTGCAGGCGGGTTTCGATCAGTTCGCGGCGCGCGGCAATCACACTGGCCAACTCGCTTACGCCCGATCGATAGTCGGCCAAGGTCAGTGCGACTTTCTCCTCAGCCAACGGCAGCAAGCTATCCTGGCTGCGGCGCAGCGCCCGGTCATAACGCTGATACTCGGCCAGGTCAGTGGCCAACTGCTGGGCATACTCGCGCTGGGCATCTGCACGCTCGGCTTCCAGCTGGTTCAGTTGGGCTTGCTTTGCGGCAGTGCGCGGGTTTTGCCGGGAGGCGGCAAACAACGGTAAATCAACGCTGACTTGCACACTCAACATGTCGCCGAACATGGCGTCGCGCTGCTGATAAGCCAGCTGCCAGCTCCAGTCTGGGGTTTTCTCGGCCACGGCCTGGTGAATCTCGGCCTGCGCCTCAGCGGCCAGCGGATCAAATAGCGCCAGCTCAGGACGGCGCTGCAGGTTCTGCTGGTAGTGCTCAGCCTTTACCGGCCAATTCGGCAGCTGCCCTGTCAGCGACTCGTCACCGCGCGGCCCGACCCAACGGCGCAAAGCAGCACGTTGCTGGGTGCGCTGCTGCACCAGCACGTCTTCCTGCTCAGCCAGCAAGGCGGCCTCTTGGCGCGGTCCAATGCTGTCGGCCGCCGGCCCGCGAGCGCTGCTGATGCGTGCGCGTACCGCGTTGGCCAGCAAGGTGTTTTCAGCGTAAAGGTCTTGGAATAACGCCAGTTTTTGCTCAACGCCGAGCGCCTCGATCCAGGCCAACGCGGTTTCCCGACGTACCCTGAAGTGCTCCACGCGCTGCGCCTGGGTAGCGCGTTTGACTCCAGCCTCAGCCACCTCCACCTGAGCACGACGCTTGGCGCGGCTGGGCACTTGTTGCATGACACCAAGCATTGGCATGGTCATGGGTTCAGCGTTGAGGCGACCACGGTTGTCGCCCTCGATGGGTACGTTCTGCAGCCCCAACAGCAATTGTGGATCGGGCAACTCGCCGGCGGGTATCGTCAAACGTTGCGCCGCTTCGACCTGGGCAGCTTGCGCGGTCAACGAGGGGGCTTCGCGCTCGGCCAGGCGCAGGGCTTCATTTAAGGTTAGGGCGGCAACCGGCGGGCTGCACAAAGCAGCCGCCAGTGCCCCGAGCAGCCAAAACGGGCTGGGGAGAGACGTGAACATAATGGTGATTCCTGTCGAAACCGCACCCCATGAAGGGCACTCGATGGCTGCTGCGCAGCCATAGCCGCACAGTAGCGTTCATAACAGAGCAGGAATCAGGCGCGCGGAGGCCGCCAAGGAGCGGCCTGTGGCCGCGAGGGAAGTACCGCCTGGGTTAGCCATAATGGGCCACGTTCATTCGGCAGTGCTTTGAGCTTAAGCCGTTGGGCATTCAGCAACGGCAAGCTGACCGAGGAACACTTGAGCATGTCCGGACAGGCCTGACTGCCGGCGGCCATGGCGGCATCGTCGCAGCACTCCATTTGCATTTGGCTGACGTGGTCCATCACGCAAATTTCTCCGGCCTCGAGTATCCCCGCCACACTCTGCAAAGGCAGAATCAGCGACAGCAGCAACACCAGATAAGCTCGGCGGAAGGCATTCATGCGAGGCAGTTTATTCCTGCGCAGCATTCAGAACAATTACCAAAAGCCCGCCCGTACACATCAAGACCCGAGACGTTTGCCAATGCATGCATACCCGCCGTGCTCACGCAACCAGTCAGCACAGCTCGTAACAACTCAAGGCTTGCCGTTCGTGACCGCCAGTCATAGCATGACCGTCGGTCATATCCCCCTAAGACAGCCCTATGCGTTATCAAGATCTGCAGTTCGAACAACGCGAAAGCACACTCATCGACGCCGCGCGCCAACTCTTTGCCGAACAACACTGGGACCGGGTGACAATTGCCGAAGTGGCGATTGCTGCCGGTATCGGCAAAGGCACGGTGTACAAGCACTTCCCCAGTAAAGAAGCGCTGTATGCACGCCTGGTGCTCGACCTCAGCCGCAAACAGCTGCAGGAGCTGCGCGTCCTGCAAGCCGCCAGCCCGGCGCAAGAAGCTCTGCGCCGGGTCATCCGCCGCGCGTTCGAACTGATGCTAGCTGACCCCATCCAGGCCCAACTGTGCTTGCACTGCGACCGCCCGGAATTCCAGGCGCGCCTGGAAAGCCCGTACCGCCAACAGTTCCTCGAGCTTGAGCAGCACTATCAGCAGTTCTTTGCCGACCTGCTCAGCGCCACCCTAAACAACCAGACGCTGAGTCAGGCTGACTGTCAGCAGCTGCTCTGGGGGGTGGAAGCCTGCTTCAACGGTGTGATGGCGCGCATCGCCTCGGGCGGCTTCGCCCACTGGGCCGAACCGATTGCCCTGAATGATTACTTCACCCGCGTTACCGACTTCATCATTGCCGGCCTACGTACGCAGGCGGCCGAACTGCTTGCTCAACCCAATAGCCACGAGTAGCCATTCATGTTCAGTCAGCTGTCCAAACGCCCCTGGTTAATCGCTGTTGCCATCAGCCTATTGCTCCTGCTGTGGTTGCTCAGCGGCTCGCTGTTCAAAGCCCAGGAAACCGCCAGCGCTGACACACCGACGCAAGAGCCTGGACTGACCAAGGTTGAAGTGCAGTGGTTGGAAGCCAGCCCGATGCAGCGCCAGCATGTGGTGCAAGGCCAGGTCGAAGCCTGGCGGCGGGTTGAGTTACGCACGCAGATCAGCGGCACGGTGATTCGCCTGGATCAGGACAAAGGCAGCCCAGTCCAACAAGGCCAACTGCTGCTCAGTCTGTCTGCCGACAACCGCCCAGCTCAGGTGGCCAAGGGTGAAGCCGATGTGCGCCAACGCGCGGCCGATGCCACTGGCGCCGAGCGTTTACGCCAACGCAACCTGGTGTCAACCAACGAGCTGATCCGCTTGCAGAGCGAGCTGGCCAAAGCCCGCGCCGAGTTGGACCTGGCCCGTATTCAAATGAGTAATACGCAGATCACTGCGCCCTTTGCCGGCACCTATGACCAGCGCATGGTCGAGCTGGGCGACTTCGTCCAGCCGGGGCAGAGCCTACTGACCTTGGTCGATATCAGCCAGCTCAAGGTCAGCGCGCAAATCGCCCAGCAGGAAGTCACCCAACTGACACTTGGGCAAACGGTGAAGATTGAGCTGCTCGATGGCCGCGAACTGCAGGGTGAGTTGCACTTTATTGCCGCCGCCGCCGACCCCGGCTCGCGCAGCTTCCGCATCGAGGTCAAGGTCGATAACCCCAAGGCTCTGCGTCTGGCCGGGGCCAGTGCCACCTTGCACATCCAGACCGGTCAATCTCTGGCCCAGCGCATTTCTCCCGCGCTGCTGAGCCTGGATAAAGCCGGCCGCCATGGCGTCAAGTGGGTCAACGAACAACAGCAGGTGGTGTTCACCCCGGTGCAGCTGATCAGCGTCGACAACCAGGGCGCCTGGGTCAGCGGTTTGCCGAACAAGGTTGCGCTGATCACCCTCGGCCAGGGTTTTGTCGAGCCCGGCCAGCAGGTGATCAGCCAGCTGGCTAAGGGAGTGAATTGATATGCATGGTCTGATCGCTGCGGCGCTGGACCGCAGCCGCACCAGCCTGTTGTTGCTGCTGTTCCTGATGATCGGCGGCCTAGTTGCCTATGTGGCGATCCCCAAGGAAGCCAACCCTGATGTCAGCATTCCGATCATCTATGTCTCGGTCACCCTTGAGGGCATCAGCCCGGAAGACGCCGAACGCCTACTGGTGCGCCCTCTGGAACAGGAATTGCGCAGCCTCGAAGGTGTCAAGGAAATGCGCTCCATGGCCAACGAAGGGCAAGCCTCGGTAACCTTGGAGTTCGATGCTGGTTTTAATGCCAAGCTGGCGTTGGCCGATGTGCGCGAGAAGGTCGACACCGCCCGCAGCAAACTGCCAGACGAAGCTGAAGAGCCCACCGTCAACGAAGTTAACGTGGCGCTGTTCCCGGTGTTGTCCATTGGCTTGTCTGGGCCGATTGCCGAAACCGAACTGGTGTATATCGCCCGTCGCCTGAAAGAAAACGTCGAAGGCATCGCCGAAGTGCTGTCGGTGGAGATTGGCGGCGACCGTGAAGACCTGCTGGAAATCGTCGTCGACCCGCAAGTACTCGACAGTTACGGCATTGACTACAACGAGCTGTTCAACCTGGTTAGCCGTAATAATCGACTGGTCGCAGCCGGCAGCCTGGACACCGGCGCGGGGCGAATGAGTTTGAAGGTGCCTGGGGTGATTGAAGACCTCGAAGACGTGCTGTCCATGCCGATCAAGGTGGTGGGCGATAGCGTGGTGACCTTCGGCGATGTCGCCACCATCCACCGCACCTTCAAAGACCCCACTGGTTTCGCACGGATCAACGGTCAGCCTGCCGTGGTGCTGGAGGTGTCCAAACGCAGCGGCGCCAACATCATTGCCACCATCGAGCAAGTCAAAGCGCTGATGGTCGAGGCCCAACCGTTGCTGCCTGAGGGCCTTAAAGTCAGCTACATCATGGATCAGTCGCAGCAGGTCAAGACCATGCTCGGCGACCTGCTCAACAACGTCATGACCGCCATCGTGCTGGTGCTGATTCTGGTAGTCGCCAGCATGGGTATGCGCTCGGCGTTGCTGGTTGGCCTGACCATCCCTGGCGCTTTTCTCACCGGTATTCTGCTGATCTGGATGCTCGGTTTCACCCTCAATATCGTCGTGCTGTTCAGCCTGATTCTGGTCGCCGGCATGCTGGTGGACGGCGCTATCGTGGTTTCCGAGTTGGCCGACCGTTACCTGCACCAAGGGCAGACGCCACGCCAGGCCTGGGCCAATGCCGCCACCCGGATGGCCTGGCCGGTGATCGCCTCCACCGCCACCACCTTGGTGGTGTTTCTGCCGCTGCTATTCTGGCCGGGCGTAGTCGGCCAATTTATGAAATACCTGCCGGCCACGGTGATCGTCTGCCTGCTCGCCTCTCTGGCCATGGCCCTGGTGTTTCTGCCGGTACTCGGTGCTGTCACCGGTGGTAAGCCATTGCCGAAGCCCAGTGAACCGGGCCGTGGTGCCAAGGGCTATCGCCGGCTACTGGGCACCTTGCTAAAACACCCCGGTCTGACCTTGCTGGGCATGCTCGCGGTGATTGCACTGATCTACACCGCTTACGGCCGCTTCAACCATGGCGTTGAGTTCTTCCCCGAGACCGAGCCGGAAAGCGCACAAATTTGGCTACGCGCCCGCGGTGATCTGTCGGTGCAGGAAAAAGACGCCTTGCTGCAAAAAGTGGAAAGCCGCCTGCTCGGTATGAGTGAAGTAAAAGCGCTGTATGCCCGCTCCTTGGCCCAGCCAGACGGCCAGTTGGGCGCTGATGTAATCGGCACCCTGCAGTTCCAATTCGTCGAATGGCATGAGCGACGCTCGGCCAGCAAGATTCTTGAGGACATGCGTGAACGCACAGCCGATATCCCCGGGATTATTCTGGAGTTCCGCAAGCAGCAGGACGGCCCGAGCAGTGGCAAGCCGCTCAAGCTGCAAATCAGCTCCCATGACGTCAAGCAGGCTGACCGTTATGTCGACACGCTACGCGACGCCATGCAGCGTATTGGTGGCTTCAAGGATATTGAGGATGATCGCGCGCTGCCGGGCATCGAGTGGCGCATCAAGGTCGACCGCGAAGCCGCCGCACGCTTTGGCGCCGATGTGCTGAGCGTCGGCAATGCCGTGCAGATGGTCACCAACGGCCTCAAGCTGGCGACCTATCGCCCAGAAGACGCCACCGACGAAGTGGATATCCGGGTGCGCTTACCGGCTAACTGGCGCTCCCTCGACCAGCTTGGCCGCCTGACGCTGAACACGCCGGCTGGGCAGATCCCACTGAGCAACTTCGTATCACTTGAGCAAGCCCCTAAAGTCGGCACCCTGCGCCGGGTCGATGGTAACCGCACCATCACCCTGCAAGCGGACTTGGCGGAAGGTGCGCAGCTTACTGAGCGCCAGCAAGCACTGGCAAAAGCCATGGGCACGCCACCGGGCGATGTGCAACTTAAGGTGGCCGGCGAAGGCGCCGATCAACAGCAGGCAGCCACCTTCCTTGGCACTGCCTTTTTGGTGGCGATCTTCCTGATGTTTATCATCCTGGTGACCCAGTTCAACAGTATCTATCAGTCATTGTTGGTGCTCTCGGCCATCGTCCTGTCGACGGCGGGCGTGTTAATGGGCTTGCTGGTTAATGGCCAGTCGTTCGGCATTGTCATGGTCGGCATGGGCCTGATCGCCCTGGCCGGCATTGTGGTGAACAACAACATCATTCTGATCGACACTTATAACCAGCTGCGCCGTCAGGGCCTGGAACCGCGGGCAGCGGCGCTGGAAACCGGCAGCCTGCGCTTGCGTCCGGTGCTGTTGACGGCGGTAACCACTGTGTTGGGGCTGATCCCGATGGTGATCGGGATAAACGTCGACCTGCTGACCCCAAGCTTGGGCGTGGGCGCACCGTCGACCCAGTGGTGGACGCAGCTGTCCAGTGCGATTGCCGGCGGCCTAAGCTTTGCTACCGTGCTGACGCTGCTGCTGACACCTTGCCTGCTGGTGCTCGGTTCACGCTTCGAGCGGCGCCCGCCGCACCTGGAAACCTTCGACGACGACCTGCTCGACCTGCCGGAGCACCTGCTGGCCAGTGCTCCTGGCAATAAAGCTCAACTGCAACAGACACCTTAAAGGGATACGCCCCACGCCAGCGTTGGTGTGGGGCCGTCCGCCAGCCAACACTTGGGCTGCGCAGCGGCGACTGGGTAGTCGAGCCCACAGCCCGTACACTCAGCCCACTACCGCCGAGGGCTCAACATGCGCACGCTTTATCAGTTTCCGATTTCCCACTACTGCGAGAAAACTCGCTGGCACTTGGACCACAAGGGCCTCGATTTTCAGGTCGACAACCTGTTCCCTGGTTTGCATCGGCTGAAGAGCAAACGCTTGGCCGGCATTGTCACGCTGCCGATCCTCAAAGATGGTGACAGCGTGATCGGCGACTCCACCCAGATCGCCCTCTACCTAGAACAACATTACCCCGATAAACCGCTGTTGCCGGCCGATGCTGCGCAGCGCGCCGAGGTGCTGGAGTTAGAAGAACAGTTCGACCGCCTCGGCGTGCATGTACGCCGCTGGCTGTATGGCCAGATCAAGCAGTGGGATTCAGTGATGCACGCCATGCTCAAGGTCTATCGTCCCATGTTGGGCCTGCGCGACCTGATGAAGCCGGTGCTGATCAACGGCGTACAGAAACTCTATGGTGTAACCCCGCAACGCGTGGCGAAATCCCAGGCTGAATTGCTTGAAGGCTTGGCACTGATTGAATCACGCATCCACGGCGATCCATCGCGTTATCTAGTTGGCGAGCAACTGACCCTGGCCGACATCAGTGCCGCTGCATTGTTTGCGCCGCTGTTCACCCCAGCCGGTACACCGTGGGCTGGCGTCGCGGGGCATGATGCCCAGACTCAGATCTTTCTCGATGAGCTGCACGCCCATCCGGCCGGCCAGTGGGTGTTGCGTCGCTATGCCGAAGACCGTCAGCGCCGCAACTAAGTAACTTTAGCCCAGCGCCATATCTTATTGCCTGCCCAGCACATACCTGCCTGCCCAGCACACCAACGACTAAACTCCAGACAGTAGTCAGCTGAAGGACATCAGTGGTTAACCTTCTGGATGAGTAGATCAGGCCAAATGAATATGGGCGCACCCTGGAAACTCGATATCACCACCCTGCCGGATGGCGAGCAACCCCGCCCACGCAGGCGCACCCGCAAGCTAAAGATCGCTACCTGGCTGCTGTTGCTATTGCTGTGCATCGCCGCCGGCCTGCTGCTCGTAGAGGAAGTGCGCACCTCACGGTTTCAGGCCCAGGAAATCAGCCGCTACGCGCACACCCTCAGCTACCGGGTCCAACCTGGCCCCAGCCCATCGATCATTTATCCCAAGGAGGGGCCGTTCGATAAGCGCCAAGGCTACACCTATTTACCCTTGATGTTGGAGCGTCTTGGCAAACGCCACTTTATCGTGCAGCAGCAGGCGCAGTTCTCCCCAGCCCTGCTCGACTATGCCCAGCGGGGCCTGTTCGTCCCCTATCCAGAAAAAATCCAAAGCGGCCTGCAGATCAATGACTGCAGCGGCACGCCGTTCTATTCGTTCCGTTATCCGCAGCAGCGCTACTCAAGCTTCAGTGTCATCCCGCCTCTGGTGGCCGATAGCCTGCTGTTTATCGAGAACCGCAAACTGCTCGACGCCAACCACCCCCTGGCCAACCCAGCGGTGGACTGGCCGCGTTTTGTCATGGCGGCCGTCTCCCAGGTCGGCAAGCTGCTGGATATGCAGGACCAATCGGCAGGCGGCAGTACCCTGGCGACCCAGCTGGAGAAATACCGTCACTCCCCGGACGGTCTGACATCGTCGGCCACAGAAAAACTCCGGCAAATGCTTTCCGCCAGTGTGCGCGCTTATCAGAGCGGCCCGCAGACGCTGGCCGCGCGGGAAAATATTGTGCGCGACTACCTCAACAGCGTACCGCTCGCCGCCGCCCCAGGGCACGGCGAGGTGCACGGCCTGGCCGATGGTCTGCGCATCTGGTTCGGTGCGGACTTTGCCCGCGTTAACCTGCTACTCGACCCCGCTCGCTCACCTGATGCCAGCCTGGCCGAGCGCGGTCTGGCCTTGCGCCAGGTGCTGGCCTTAATGATTGCCCAGCGCCGCCCGTCTTACTACTTGGCCCAGGGCCGCAATGACCTGGGCGCACTAACCGACAGTCATATCCGCTTGCTGTCCGGTGGCGGTTTGATCGACTCAGCGCTGCGCGATGCAGCCCTGCGCCAGCCTCTGGCTTATCGCGACTGGGCCCTGGAACCCAACCTACAGCCGGTGGACGGTAACAAGGGCATCAGCGTCGTACGCTCGCGTCTTTCAGCCATGCTCAACATGCCGTTTTATGACCTGGACCGCCTCGACCTGAGCGCCACCAGCACCCTCAATAACCCGCTGCAACGAGAGGCCAGTCACTACCTGCAGCAATTGGCGGACCCGGTGTTTGCCGGGCAAATCGGCCTGTTCGGTGAGCGCCTGCTCTCACCGGAAAAAACAGCCGATGTGCGCTACAGCTTTACCCTGCTCGAGCGCACCAACAACGGCAGCGTGGTCCGTGTACAGACCGACAATACCGATCAGCCATTCGACATTAACGAAGGCAGCAAGCTGGAGCTGGGGTCTACCGCCAAACTCAGGGTGCTGGCCACCTACCTGGAAATCATCGCCGAACTGCACCAGCGCCATGCAGGACAAAGCGCCAGTGAGTTGCGCGCAGTCAACGCCCAGGACAACCTAACCCGTTGGGCCATCAGTTATTTGCAAACCACCACCAACGCTAGCCTGCCAGCCATGCTCGATGCCGCGCTGGAGCGTAAATACTCTGCCAATCCAAGCGAACGTTTCTTCACCGGCGGCGGTATTCACACCTTTAGCAACTTCCGCCGCGAGGATAACCGGCGCATCGCCAGCCTGCGCGAAGCCTTGCGCGAGTCGCTCAACCTACCGTTTATCCGCCTAATGCGTGACTTGGTGCGCTACACTACCTACCAGGGACAGAACAACAGCGCCGTACTACTCAAGGACGACAAGGACCCGCGCCGCCAAGCCTATCTGCATGACTTTGCTGACCGAGAGGGTAAAACCTTTCTGCTGCGCTTCTGGCGTAAGTATCAGGGGCAACCCGAACAACTGCGCCTGGAGACCTTCCTCAGTGGCTTACGTCACACCTCTGTGAGGCTCGCAGCCGTGCACCGTTACCTGATGCCGCATGCAGACGAAGCCAGCTTCGCCGCTTTTCTGGGTAAGAGCCTGACCCAGGAAAAACTCAGCGATAAGCGCATCAGCGAGCTGTATAAGCGTTACGGACCAGGTGCTTACAGCCTGCCGGATCAGGGCTATATCGCCCGCGTGCACCCGCTTGAACTGTGGCTCTTGGGCTACCTGATCGAACACCCCCAAGCCAGCTTCAAAGAAGCCGTAGCGGCCAGCCACGACGAACGCCAGGAAGTCTATGGCTGGCTGTTCCGCAGCAGGCACAAGAGCGCGCGCGACAGCCGCATCCGTATCATGCTGGAGGTCGAAGCGTTCCTCGATATTCACCGACGCTGGCAGAACCTTGGCTACCCCTTTGCCCATCTGGTGCCGTCGCTGGCTACCGCCATCGGCAGCTCCGGCGACCGCCCGGCAGCACTGGCCGAACTGATCGGGATCATCCAGAACGACGGCATTCGCCAACCCACCGTGCGCATCGACAGCCTGCATTTCGCCGCTGAAACGCCTTACGACACCTTAGTGGTGCGCGATCACAGCGAAGGTAAGCGGGTCATGGCCTCGGAAGTCGCAGCGGCATTGCGCAGCGCGCTCGCCGACGTGGTCGAAGCCGGTACCGCACGCCGCCTGCTCGGCAGCTTTACCCAGGCCGACGGCCAGCCCCTCAAGATCGGCGGCAAAACGGGAACCGGCGATAACCGTATCGAAACAGTCGGCGCAGGCGGGCGAGTACTTAGCTCACGGGCGATCAACCGTACCGCTACCTTTGTCTTCTATCTGGGCCCACGCCATTACGGCACCCTCACCGCTTTCGTCCCTGGCCGCGCGGCAGAAAACTTTCGTTTCACTTCCGCATTGCCGGTGCAGGTACTCAAAGGTATGGCCCCAATTCTGCTGCCCTACCTTGAACCGGGCACCTACAGTCAATGCCTGCCGCCCATAACCGCAGTTAAAGCCAGCAGCCTGTAGGAACACAAAACCTGAACAACGATTGTGCAAAAAAACGGGAAGCCACTGGCTTCCCGTTTTTCTTCACCTTGCTGGCGATTATTTCGCTTGGTAAATGATCCCTGGGCTGCACTGAACCATCTGATAGTGGCTAGGCAGACCGTTGAGCGCTTCAGAAGCGCCAAGAAACAGATAACCACCTGGCTTCAACATGGCATGAATGCGGGTGAGGATGTCCTTCTTCACCTCAGCCGAGAAGTAGATCAGTACGTTACGGCAAAACACCACATCGAACTTACCGAGACTGGCGTAACTGTCCAGCAGGTTCAGCGCGCGAAACTCAACGCGACTACGAATGGCCGGTTTGACCACCCAGCGGCCCGGCCCTTTAGGGTCGAAATAACGCTGCAGGCGCTCCTGGGAAAGACCACGGCCCATCGCCAGACTGTCGTACTCACCAGACTTGCAGTTAATCAACATCGTCGGCGAAAGGTCGGTTGCAACAATCTGCAAGCCACCCTTGAGTTGACCAATATGAGTCTTCTCAAACTCGTCGATGCTCATTGACAGCGAATAGGGTTCTTGACCTGAGGAGCAGGCCGCCGACCAGATACGCAAACGCTGACCTGGGCTGGCCTTGATCATCTCCGGCAGGACGCGGTTCTTTAGCACTTCGAAGGGATAAGTATCGCGAAACCACAGGGTTTCGTTGGTGGTCATGGCATCGACCACCTGCTCACGCAAACCACTGCGCGGCTGATTCTGCATGCGCTGCACCAGCTCACCCAGGGTCTTTATGCTGTTCTGCTCCATCAACTTGTTGAGTCGACTGGAAACCAAATACTGCTTATTGGTACCCAGCAGAATGCCACAGGCTTTTTCCAGGAACGTCCGGAACTGCTCGAAATCCAAATTACCTGTAGACACTCGCGAGGCCTCGACAAACATATATTTAACTGAGAGCCAGGCTCTCAGTCCCCTGCCGCAAGATTGATGCGGTCAGCTACCCGTGCTGCTAGGTCATCGGGACGAAACTTGGCGAGAAAGTCATCCGCCCCCACCTTCTTCACCATGGCCTGGTTGAACACGCCAGATAACGAAGTATGCAGGATGATGTGCAGCTTTTGCATGCGCGGATCGGCGCGGATCTCTGCAGTCAGGGTATAACCATCCATTTCCGGCATCTCAATGTCGGAAATCAGCATGAGAAACTCTTCTTCAGGCTTACGCCCTTCTTCGACCATTGCTTTCAGGTAATCCAACGCCTGACGACCATCATTCAGCGCCACGACCTCAACGCCGACGGTTTGCAGACAACGGGTTACCTGTTTGCGCGCTACCGATGAGTCGTCGCAGGTCAGTACGCGCCGGGTGATCGCACGTTCCCGTGTTTTGGCATCCAAGACACCTTCGGAGATAACTTCCGATGTCGGCGCCACCTCGGCCAGAATCTTCTCGACGTCGATGATCTCAACCATCTTGCCGTCAAGATGAGTTACCGCTGTCAGGTAGTGATCGCGCCCGGTGCCCTTGGGTGGCGGATGAATCGACTCCCAGTTCATGTTGACGATGCGCTCGACCGAGTGAACCAGAAACCCCTGAACCTTGGTGTTGTATTCCGTGATGATGACAAAACTGTTTCCAATATTGGCCAGCGGCGCACTGCCGGTCGCCATAGATAAATCAAGAATTGGAATAGTACCGCCACGAATACTGGCTACACCGCGAACAACCGGACTGGATCTCGGCATGATGGTGAGCTTGGGGCATTGCAGCACCTCCTTCACCTTAAATACGTTGATTCCATACAACTGATTGCCGTTCAGACGGAACAGCAGCAACTCCAAACGATTCTGCCCAACCAACTGAGTTCGCTGGTTAACCGAATCCATCACACCGGCCATACCCAAACTCCTCTTTGAGTAACAAATTGCTGTCAGCGTAGCAGGCGGCACGCGCCTTGCTACCCAACCCATATGAACATTGAAACGACAACTAACCGACGCACCTTGCCAACGCGCCGTCACTGGCTGGCAGTTGTACCCGCTTTGCTGGTACTCGGCTATAGCGCATTGGCAGTGGCCAACGCCACGCTACCTGAACAACTTATCGGCGCTGGCGAAGCGTTTCTTGAGCAAGCGGTGAGCGATTATTTAAAACGTAGCAACATTGCTGGCCGACATGAGATTCAAATCAATCGGCTCGACCCCCGCTTGCGCCTGCCACTGTGTGCACAACCATTAACCACAACCCTAGAAAGCCCTGCCGAACCGATTGGCCGTGTGACGTTGCGCGTACGCTGTGACAGTAATGCACCGTGGACGGTATTTGTCCCCGGGCAAGTACGTCTGTACCGCGAGGTGGTGATCGTTAACCGCCCACTTAAGCGCGACAGTTTGGTCACTGATATGGATATTGTGTTGGCCGAACGGGATGTCGGCCTACTTAACCAGGGTTATCTCACGACGCTGCAGCAGGCAATCGGCAAGAAATTGACGCGCCCACTGCTACCGGATCAAGTTCTAGCGCCAATTCATGTGCAAATAGCCGAAGCTATACGCAAGGGTGACCAGGTGGTTATCAGCGCCCGCAGTGGTGGCATCAACGTGCGCATGCCCGGTGAAGCCTTGTCGGACGGCACGGTTGGCAGGCAGATCAGCGTCCGTAACAAGCGCTCTAATCGTGTAATCAGAGCCCGCGTAGTGGGACCTGGACAGGTAGAAGTGGCGATGTAGGCATGATTCTTGTTTCAGCTTTGTGAGTTCAGTGAGCTGACGATTAGCCACACTGAGTTTAGACTGTTAGCTGACGCACACTTTTTTGCCCTAAAGTTTTCCTAGGCAATGCCGACAACCAGGCAAGCGTCCACATACTGTTCGAGGTTTTGCATCATGGTCATTGATATCAACCGGCTCAACAATGCCGCAACGCCAGCCAATTCGGGGCGGGCGAGCAGCGCACAAGCAGGCGGCCAGAACGAAGCCATCGGCAGCAAACAACCTGGCATCGCCCCCAGCGCTGAACAAACGAAGCAAGCTGACAAGAGCGGCGAATCAGTCCAGCTGAGCCGTGAAGCACAGCAGTTGCAGAAAGTCAGCGAAAAACTGCGTGACCAACCTGCCGTCAATAAAGAGCGCGTCGCCCAACTAAAGCAGGCGATTGAAGACGGCAGCTACCAAGTCGATAGCCAGCGTGTCGCCAGCAAACTGCTTAATTTCGAATCCCAGCGCTAGTCTCCGGGCTATGCTGGGGTAATTGGTCGCCCAATAGACATTTCATGCCACGCAGTGAAACGTCTATTACCCCGAAGAGCCTGCGATGCAAGACACCAGCCTGCTTGACCTGTTCACCCACGATATCGGCACCGCCGAACAGTTGCTTGAATTAATCGACAGCGAATTCCAAGCCCTCAGTGACCGTGACCTTCCCCGCCTGCAGAACATCCTGACTGACAAGCTGCCGTTACTAACGCTGCTTGACCAGCACGGCAAGCAGCGCAGCCAACTGCTCGCCAGCCTCGGCCTCAGCGCTGACCGCGTAGGTTTGCAGGTGCTGGCGACTCAATCCAGCCAAGGTGATCTGTTACTTGAGCGCGGCGATCAACTCAACGCCTTACTCGAACGCTGCCAAACGGCCAATTTGCGTAATGGCCGATTGATTCGTTCCAGCCAAGCCTCAGCCAACAGCATGCTTGGTATTCTGCGCGGCAACGAGACACCAAGCCTCTATGACTGCCGTGGCAGTGCCGCTAGAATTGGCCAGCAACGCCCGCTCAGCCAAGCTTGAAACCTATAAAAGGCACAAGGGACATACTGTCATACAGCCAGTATGCTAGTGCCATCGCATTTGCTCGGAGAGTTATGGACCGTGTCCAGCCCCTTTAGCCAGGAAGATGGCCCGCAGCCGCCCAAGGTGCTCAAGGCACCGGTGGAAATAGTTGCCAACCTGCGCCAACTGCAACAAGCCAATGACCCATTGACCATTACCTTCCACGAACGCAATCAACGCTTCCAGAGCTATGTAATCGAGGTTGATCGCGACAAAAACTTGCTGATTCTTGATGAGTTAATGCCGAGTGACGGTGAGCGCTATTTAACCAATGGCGAAACCTTCAACGTGGAAGCGTTCCACGATGGCGTCCGCGTAGCCTGGCAATGCGAGCAGAGCGTGCGCATTGCCGAACATCAAGGCGCGCGCTGCTATTTCAGCGCGATGCCCCCTGAAATCACCTATCACCAACGCCGCAGTGCCTTTCGTGCGCCGCTCAAACAAAACGAATCGATCAAGATTGAGTTGGCTGGGGCTAAGCTGCGTAGCGCGCTACCTGGAGAGCTGCTGGACATCTCGGCAACCGGCTGCAAACTGCGTCTGCCGGGCAGCCTTGGCAGCAACCTGCAAGCTGGCCAAGTATATGAGCGCTTTACGGTGAAGTTTCCTTTCGGCGCCATGACCACCGCCCTTGAGGTGCGGCATGTGCTATTCGACGAGGCAGTCGACAGCACCTTTATTGGCGCACGCTTTCATCGCATCAGCGGCCAAGAACAGCGTTTGGTCGAACGGTTCGTCTATCAGTTGCAGCGTGAAGCACGCCGCATCGACGGCGATGGGTTTTTCTAGTGCAGCTAAATTCGGATGTTAAGCGCCGCCAGGCGTAATAAATCCTCGGGCCGGTCCACGTCCCACAATGCAGGCAGCAGCGCCGGATGCCAGTCCAGCTGCTGCAAACGCTGCAGCGTAATATTGAACACTCGCTCAGTCCCCCACGGCATATCGTTGAATAACGTGGCGTGCATACTGCGCAATCCCAGCAACACATAACCGCCGTCTTCGGCCGGGCCGATCACTACCTGCTGCTCCTGCAGCGCCTTACAGGCTTGCTGCAAATAATCACCATCGAGCGCCGGACAGTCATTACCAATCAGGATCACCGCATCGCTTTCCGCCAACCCTAGAGTGGCGATGCGGCGCATGCGCTCACCCAAATCACCGGCCGGCTGCTCGACCAAGGTCCAACCAAAGCGCTGGGCCAGCGCTTTTAACTCTGCGCTGGGCACATCATCCAGCCACAGAAAACGCTCACTAAAGCCATGTTCAGGTAACTGTAAGGCCCGCTCTAGCAACAGTTGCTGCAAGTCACAGGCACCCTGAGCACCAAGCGCGGGAATCATGCGCGTTTTCACTCGTCCCGCGACTGGGGCACGCGCCAGCATGTGTAACGAAATCGATAAGTTCATAGCATTGATCCTCGACGGTACTGTCGAGCCAGCCTTTCCGGGCTGGCACCACAGTAATAGGCCGCACGTAACCTCCACATCAGGAACACGGTACGCCAGATCCCGTGCTGCTCCCAGCGCCGGCTGGACGTCGTCAAGGGCGGACGTAAACAACACGGTCTGGCCTGTGCCTTCAAACGGCGGCAGAGTTGCAAGTCCTCCATTAGCGGGATCTGCGCGTAACCACCCAACGCCTCGAACCGTCCCCGCTCAACAAAAATCCCCTGATCGCCCGAAGCAATACCGGTAAGACGTGAGCGCAGACTGATCATCCAACCGATCACCCATAACGGCAGTCCAGTACCGGACAAGCGCACATCAAAACGCCCCCACAGCGGCCGCTCGCGTAGTGCTTCTTGTAACCGCTTGACTGACTCAGCACTGACCCGCGTATCGGCATGCACGAACCACAGGTATTCACCCTGAGCAGCAAGCGCGCCGGCGTTCATCTGCAACGCACGGCCGGGGGCTGTTCTGAGCAGCCGATCAACCCGCCCAAGCACCCGCTCACAGGTGCTATCGCTGCTACCACCGTCGACCACAATCAGTTCGGCACCCGCCGCGCGAAGTGCGGTCAGATCGTCGAGCAAAATCGGCAGCGATTGAGCCTCATTGCGCACCGGGATTACCACACTGATCAACGGCATCATGCGCGCTCAACCGGCTCAGGTTCAGGCTCATCGGGGGCGTCCTGCGGCGTGCTGTGGTCGTGCATCTGTTCTTGCACCACGTGCTCATCGACTCGCGGGTCGAGCGCTGCGGTCAACGGCGAACTGGTGGTGCTATCCGGCATCGGGATGTGATGCAGTGGCGCATCGTCAACCTGGTGCAGGTGAGTGACCTTCGCAGGCCTTACGCATAGCACCAGAATCAAGGCACATCCGCTGACGAAGGCATACAGCATGTTTGCCCCGAGAAAGCGCATCAGTACACCTGCCAGCAACGGCCCGATGCTGGCGCCAATACCAAAGGTCACCAACAACATGGCCGTAAGCGATACACGCCGCTCGGCCTCAACGTGGTCATTCGCCAGCGCCACCGCCAGCGGATAAAGGCTGAACTGCAGAGCAGAAACCACAAAACCGCCGACAAATAAAGGCACCAAACCAACCTGCGGCATAAGCGCCAACGGCAAAGCTGCCACGACTAGCAACGCGGCGCACGCACGAATCAGATAGACCCGGTCACGACGATCGGACAGCCAGCCCAATGGCCACTGCACGACCAGGCCGGCGATGATGCAGCTGCCCATAAACAGACCGATCTGTTCAGTGGATAAGCCCATGCGCGTGCCATATAGCGGAGCCAGACCGTAGAACGAGCCAATCAACAGCCCCGCGACCACGATGGCGGTCAGCGACAACGGCACGCGGTCGATAAAAAAGCGCATCTCCAGCGGGGCTGGGTGCAGAGGCGCGGGGTGTAATTTGTGGGTCAGAGCCACCGGCACCAGGCACAGGGCGAAACACAGCGCCACCAGCATCAGCAGCTCAAGGCCGAGCGTCGGGTGCACCACCAGCACAAGCTGACCGAGGATCAAACCCAGGTAGGATGCACCCATATAACCGGCAAAAACTTGGCCGCGCTGGCTATTTTCGGCCTGCTCATTGAGCCAGCTCTCGACCACCATGTACTGGCACATCATGCCCAGACCGACCAGCACCCGCAGCAACAACCAGCTGGGTAGCCAGTCACTGAGACCATGCCCAAGCACCGCGGCGGTGACCACGCCGGCACAGGCGACGTAAGCGCGAATATGACCCACCCGGGCGATCAAGCGATGCCCCAGTTTGCCGCCCAACACCAACCCCAAGTAGTTGGCCGCCATCAACGCACCGACCCACAAACCATCTGCAGTTTGCGCCAGTCGCAATGCCAGGTAAGTACTCAACAAGCCCGAACCCAAGAGCATCAACAAGGTGGCGAAATACAGTGATCTGAATGATTTTAGGATCAAAGTCATAGTGCGTTAAGTAACTCCATACAGGGCCGTCGAAACCATTATCGACGGCTAGGCTCTAAGTGTGAGCGGCCAATACACGGCGCTCCCACGGGGTAATTTCGTCAAAGAAGCTGGTGAGTTCCAAGGTCTTGCTGGCGATGTAACCATCGATGAACTCTTTGCCAAAAAGTTCCAGCGCCAGCTCACTGCCTTTGAGACGCTCAATAGCAGCATGCATGGTACAGGGTAGCGTTAAATTATCCGGCACCTCGAATTCACCCTGAATTGGCGCACTCGGTTGCAACTGTTGTTCGATGCCGTAAAGCCCGGCCGCCAGGCTGGCGGCGAGAGCCAAATAAGGGTTGGCATCGGCACCTGGCAAACGATTTTCTACCCGCCGAGCAACGGGTGCACTGGCTGGAATACGCAACCCTGCAGCGCGATTGTCCTCAGACCAACAGGCATTATTCGGAGAGGCGTATGGATGACAGAGGCGCTGAAAGGAATTCACATGCGGGGCAAATAGCAGAGTGAAGTCGGCCATGGCCACTTGCTGGCCGCCGATAAACTGATAGAAAGCCGGCGTCGCCTGACCATCAGCCGCACTGAAGATATTCTCCCCGCCGCCCTGCGTCACCACACTCTGGTGAATATGCATGGAGCTGCCCGGCGTGTGCGCCAGCGGTTTAGCCATGCACACCACATTGAGGCCGTGCTTGAGCGCGACCTCCTTAAGCAGGTGCTTGAACAAAAAGGTCTGATCCGCCAGCAGCAATGGATCACCGTGTAACAGGTTGATCTCGAACTGACTGACGCCCATTTCATGCATAAAGGTATCGCGCGGCAAACCCAAGGCCGCCATGCTCTGATAAACCTCATTAAAAAACGGACGCAAGCCATTATTGGAGCTGACGCTGAAGGCCGAGCCGCCCTCTTCGCGCCGGCCATCCAGCCCCAGCGGCGGTTGAAACGGCTGCAGTGGATCGGCATTGCGGGCAAATACGAAAAATTCCAACTCTGTCGCCACCACCGGCTGCCAGCCATGGCTGGCATAGCGCGCAATCACCTGCTTGAGCAACCCACGTGTCGACAAACCCGAGCTGCGGCCATCTAGCTCGTCGGCATCACAGATGGCTAACGCTCGCGGCGTTTCACTCCAGGGCAACCGGTGAATCTGCGTCGGCTCGGCATTCAAGGCCAGGTCGCCGTCATCACTGCCGTAAAAACGCGCCGCTGGGTAACCGCCCATGATGCATTGCAGCAACACTCCTCGCGCCAATTGGAGGCGCCGCCCTTCTAGAAATCCCTCAGCCGTCATCACCTTGCCGCGCGGCACACCGTTCAAGTCTGGGGTCACGCACTCGACTTCATCAACACCGCGCAGTAATTCAGTCAAGGCGGTGCGGTTGAGGCTGTTCATTGCAGTTGTCCTTTTATACGCAAGAAGCCGAAGTCGAACGGCTGAAGCGTACAAAATACGCACCAGCCGTTCGAGATATCAAGCACCCGCACCTGACTGATCAAACAGCTGGACAATATACCGGCATAAACATCTATTAATTCGATATGTTCGAACTGATAGAAAACACCAAACCCCTCACTGCATCTACTCATTGATAGGTACTAATCAACTGATTTATATAGATAAAAGACAACTATTGATGGCGTCGATGATTACCATGCTCAGCCTGCACTTCTTCATCAGTTTTTCGTGAGTAACATGAGCCCCTACCCACTGACTACCTGCCCTTACGAGGGGCCTGAACATGAAAAAGCAACTACTTACCGCCGTGATCCTGAGCAGCCTATCCATCAGTGCCTTTGCCCTGCCACAAAGCAGCCCGCAACCTTTGCTGGGTGAAATGCAGGACAGCAGCGTAAAAGTCCTGATGGGGCTTGGTCGCAACCTGCAGACAGAGGGCGGCGCTGATCGCGTACATGAACACCAGATGGATCGCCTGCAGGTCGCTGAAGGCGGTGCCGAGCGGACTCGTGAACGCCAGCTAGACCGCATGGATGTGGCCGAGGGCGGCGCTGACCGCGTACATGAACGCCAGATGGATCGCCTACAGGTCGCTGAAGGCGGTGCCGAGCGCCTGAGCGAGCGTCAGCACCTGTTGCTACGCACCAGCTAAGTCAGCCTGCTTGACCTGCATAAAGCACCCACAAGGTGCTTTATGCGTTGAGCGCCGACTCCAAATGCGCCAACCGCTCCTCCAACACCACTACCCGCGCTTCCAGCGCCTCTAAGCGAGCGTCCTGCTGGCCACCCGCTGTCACACGCGGCGGCTCACTGGCTTTAGCCTCGAGGGCAACCTGCAAATCAGCAGGGTAGCCCAGCACGTGCATGTAGCGGTCCTCGCGCTGCCCCGACTGACGCGGCAGCAGACACGCCAGTTCGCGGCTGATCAGGCGCTCAAGGTGGTGCTGCACCTGCTCAGCATCATCAAAGTCATGCATGCGACTGCTACGCGTTAGCAACTCGTTAAGGGTCTGCGGGCCGCGCAGCAACAACAGGCCGAGCAGCACCACTTGAGCGGCGACCAACTCCAGCGCCTTGTCAGCACGATGCTCCCAACGATCTGCGCGACTACCCATAACCAGACGCGCCATCTCACGCCCCTCCAGGCTGCGTAAAGCCTGCCCGACCTGCCCGACCGTTAGATTAAGCACCGGCTCACGGCTGGTTTTTTGATTACAAGCCAGCACCAGCGCATTCAACGTCAGGGGATAGGCTTCCGGTGTGGTCAATTGTTTTTCAACCAAGCAGCCCAGCACCCGCGCCTCGACCACCGTCAGACTGACAATCACCACTTCACTCGCACTTTCGTTGGACATAACAACCTCGCCGTCTCGGGAAACTCTAGCCTAGCCGGCCTGGCTACAGGTTGATAGACAGCAGCCCACCGCCAGGTGCGACAGTAACACCGCAGGTAAATCGCAGCAGCTGTGCTAAAGTCGCGCGCTATTTTTCAGCGCGGTCTTGTTTTATCCCCGCGAAAAGCCTCGTAACGCGCACTGCAGCCATGCATCCAGCCGCTCGGCCTTCTAGGCCCCGCGGGCAAAAAAAGAGATCGCAGGCACGCCCGCCCATTAGAGATGCCTGTCATGACCCCAGCTCAACACCCGCTTTTACACCTGCTCAACCGCACCAGCCTGGTGCTGCAAATCGCCATCGGTTTGGTTGCCGGTATCGCCCTTGCGCTGTTCCTGCCTGAAGCGGCTGCACGCGTCAGCCTCCTCGGCACCGTCTTCGTCTCGGCACTGAAGGCCGTGGCCCCCGTACTGGTGTTCGTGCTGGTAGCGGCGTCGATTGCAAACCATCAACACGGCCAGCAAACCCATATCAAGCCCATTCTGATGCTGTACCTGATCGGCACCTTCAGCGCCGCGCTGATTGCGGTAGCCGCCAGCTATGCCTTCCCATCGAGCCTGACGTTAGTGAGCAACAGTGCCGAGCTGTCGCCGCCAGGCGGGATCAGTGAAGTGCTGAAAACCCTGCTGTTGAATGTGGTGGACAACCCCATCAACGCCCTGCTCAAAGGCAACTTTATCGGCATTCTGGCCTGGGCCATCGCCCTGGGTTTTGCCTTCCGCCATGCAAGCCCAAGCAGCAAAGAGATGCTCGCCGACCTTTCTAATGGCGTGACCAGCATCGTTAAATTAGTGATTCGCTTGGCACCATTGGGGGTTTTCGGCCTGGTTGCGGCAACATTGGCTGAATCGGGCATGTCCGCCCTGCTGGATTACCTGCATCTGCTGTTGATACTGGTCGGCTGCATGCTGTTTGTAGCGCTGGTCAGCAACCCGGCGATTGTCTACTTCAAAACTCGCCGTAACCCCTACCCACTGGTACTAACCTGCCTGCGTGAAAGCGGTCTAACGGCCTTCTTTACCCGCAGTTCGGCCGCCAACATCCCGGTTAATCTGCAGCTCTGCGAACGCCTGGGCCTGCACAAAGAAACCTATTCGGTGTCGATCCCGTTGGGCGCAACCATCAACATGGCCGGTGCGGCGATCACCATTACCGTGCTGACACTGGCAGCCGTGCATACCTTGGGCATTGCGGTCGATCTGCCGACCGCCTTGCTGTTGAGCCTGCTCGCCTCAATCAGCGCCTGCGGCGCTTCGGGTGTTGCCGGCGGCTCACTGCTGCTGATCCCACTGGCGTGCAGCCTGTTCGGCATCCCCAATGACGTGGCCATGCAAGTAGTGGCGGTCGGCTTTATCATCGGTATCGTGCAGGACTCTGCGGAAACGGCACTGAACTCCTCCACTGACGTACTGTTTACCGCCGCCGCCTGCCTGGCCGACAAGCCGCGCAGCTAAGCACACCAAACACCGCGTCAACAGGAAAGGCTTACCCAGCGGCTAAGCCTTTTTTATGGCTGTGTCCTCCCTTGATAGCCGTCGCGGCGCAAGATCAAGAAGCACTTCAAGCGGTTTTTTCTTGGCCAGTCGATAAACGACGCACCTGCAGCGTTTGAATAGGCAAACGATTGCGGTAGGCTTTGCCGCTTAATTATTAGGAGTAACTCCCATGGCCCGCGCTACTGCCCGTCACATCCTGGTTGCCAGCGAAGACAAGTGCAACGAACTGAAAACCGCTATCGAAGGCGGTGCTGACTTCGCCCAAGTCGCCAAAGACAACTCCAGCTGCCCATCCAGCCGCAGCGGCGGTGATCTCGGCTCGTTCGGCCCAGGCCAGATGGTCAAGGAATTCGACACCGTGGTGTTCAGCGCACCGATCAACGTGGTGCAAGGCCCGGTGAAGACTCAGTTCGGTTATCACCTGCTGGAAGTGACCAGCCGCCAGGACTGATCCTACCTGCTTGCTGGGCCGCCCTGGCCCAGCAAGCCCGCTCTTTTCGCGCAGCGCCCGCCAGGCGCAATACCGCTGATCAACAGTCACAAACAGCGGCGAATAGCCGGGTATACTCGCCGACCTTTTACCTCGCACCCGCGGACATCGCCATGACCCATTCCCCTGCAGCTGAACCCACACTCGCCGTTCAGACTGCCGACAGCGCTGCGCCGTCCAATGACGTAGCGGTTACACCTGCAAAAGCTCCGGGCTTTGCTTCACTGTTTGGTGCTGCCAAGGCTGCCTGCGGCAAACAGGATGACCAACCCTGGCATCAAAAGGGCAATAAATCCGCCCACGAAAAGAAGATTGGTGCAGCCCCAAACGGCACTCGCCGCTCCATGGGCAAGCGTTAATAACGGCTCAGTACCTCACGTCAGTCGCGTACGCAGGCGCGCTTGCAGCCAAGGGCCGAATACATTCAGCAGTAAACCGAGCATTACCAGCAGCGCCCCCACAAGCTGCAGGGTGCTCAGCCGCTCATCGAGCAACAGCGCCGATGAGCTAATCCCCACCACCGGCACCAGCAGTGAAAACGGCGCTACCTGGCTGGCCGGATAGCGCGATAGCAAGTGACTCCACAGGCCATAACCGAGAATGGTTGCGCCAAATGCCAGGTAAGCCAGCACCAGCAGCGTGTCCAGGTTAATCGCACGCAGCGCGGTCTCAATCTGCTCAGGCCCCTCCAGCAGCCAAGACAGCGCAAAGAACGGCAGCGGCGGCACCAAGCTACCCCACACCACCAGGCCAATCAGATTGACCTTGCCCAGCTTGCGCGTGACGATATTGCCCAGCGCCCACATGGCGGCCGCGCACAAGGTCAGGAGAAAACCGGCCAGGGTCATCAGCCCATTGCCCTGCAGGCCGATCAGCAGCAAACCGCAAGCGGCCACCAGCAGCCCGAACAGGTTGGCTAAGCGAAAGCGCTCACCCAGCAACAGCACCGCAAACAGCAGGGTAAAGAAAGCCTGCGACTGCAGCACCAGCGACGCCAAGCCGGCCGGCATGCCAACGGACATGGCAGAAAATAGAAAAGCAAACTGCCCCAACGAGATGGTCACGCCATACGCCAGCAACCAGCGCAGCGGAATTTGTGGACGCTTGATAAACAGCACTGCAGGGAAGGCCGCCAGCAGAAAACGCAGCGCACCCAACAACATCGGCGGCATCTCATCCAGGCCGATTTTGATCACCACGAAATTCATGCCCCAAACGACGATTACTACCAGGGCCAACAATAGATCCTTGGGTAACATAACGCGCGCCTTTACCAGTCAAGGCATCATTAGACCAGCCGCACGGCCGCCTGCCTAACTACAGCTGAAAGGCAATCGAGGGGCACAGTGACAGATCGAGACGCCGTGATGGTCAACACGGCGATGCGCCTAAGCGGGCAAGACCGCAGTTGCGCGTACTGCCAGCGTGGACAATGCGCAACTGCGTCTAAGCGTTACTTCACCAGCAACACTGGCACCTGCACCTCATGAATCACCCGAGTGGCCACCGACCCCAGTAACAAGCCAGTGAAGGTGCCCAAGCCGCGAGTGCCCATGACCACGGTATCGCACTGCAATTGCTTGGTCGCAGCGCTAACCTGCCCGGCGATATTGCCGAGTGCCACGTGCTTCGTGCCGATAATCCCGCCGGCCTTGAGCTGCTCAAGCGGCCATTCGAGCGAATCGCTGGCTTTATCCAGCTGCGACTGACGGATGTTGGTGATCATCTCGTCGTTGACGTACTCACCATAAAGCATCGCCTCGTGCTGCACGTTGATCAGGTGCACCTCAAGGGTTGCATTGTGCGTGTGCGCGAAGTCGATGACGTACTGCAGGGCGCGCTTCGAGCTGTCGGAACCATCAAATGCAATCAGTACATTACGCATGCCGAGCCTCCTCTATCGAGATCCTTAAAGCTTAGTTCAGCCTGCAGATCCTGGGGTTTTACCCATGACAGCCCATCGCTCGGCAAGGTGCATCAGCCCAGGCCGCGGCACGCCATTACGAACAGAGCCCCGCCCTGCAGACAAGCGGCCTCACGCCATTGCACCGCACATACCCGGCATGGGGCATGGCATCATGCCGCTCAGCGTCGCCATTTTTGCCAGGAGTAGCCGTGGATAAGCACAGCGTTAGCGCAGACATCTACGCCAAGCTGACCAACGAAGAGGATGCGCGGGTCTGCAGCGAAATCGACGAGCAGGCCTGTCGCGACGTACCAGGCAACTTTTTGCTGATGATCCTCAGCCACTTCTTCAGCAAGCTCGGCGACGCCCTGGCCAACCCGAAGGTGGTGCTGCCCTGGGTGATGGAAACCCTGCAGGCGCCGCTCTACCTGATCGGCTTTCTGGTGCCGATCCGCGAGTCCGGCTCGCTTATTCCGCAACTGTTTATTGCCAGCTACATCCGCGGAGTGGCGGTGCGTAAATGGGTCTGGATCCTCGGCAGCCTGGTGCAAGCTGTCGCGATCAGCGCCATCGGTTTGGTGGCGTGGACGCTCGACGGCGTAGCGGCCGGCTGGGCGATTATTGCTCTATTGGTGGTGTTCAGCCTGGCCCGCGGCCTGAGTTCGGTGGCCTCGAAAGATGTACTTGGCAAGACCATCCCCAAGACCCGCCGCGGCCAGGTCAACGGCTGGTCGGCCAGCGCTGCCGGGCTTGTCACTGTCGCCTTGGCCCTGCTGCTATTACTCAGCGGCGCCGCTCAGTTACCCTCTCGAACCTATGGCCTGTTGCTAATCGGTGCCGGCCTACTGTGGCTCATCGCAGCGGCGATTTACGCGCGCATCAGCGAGTTGCCAGGGGAAACAGAGGGCGGCGGCAATGCTGTGGTCGAGGCCCTGAAGCGCCTCGGCATTCTCCGAAGCGACCGCCCCTTCCGGCGCTTCGTCATCACCCGAGCGCTCCTGCTGTGTTCAGCCCTAAGCGCACCGTACTACGTGGTGCTGGCTCAACAAAAACTCGGCTCAGCCGTTGGCACACTCGGCCTGTTCATGCTTGCCAGCGGCGCCGCAAGCTTACTGTCTGCACCGCTGTGGGGACGCTTCGCCGACCTTTCTAGTCGCCGGGTGATGATACTCGCGGCCGCGCTAAGTGCCGGTCTCGGTCTGCTGGTGTATTTTCTCGACAGCCTGCAGCCGACCTGGCTGGCTATCGGCTGGATGCTGCCGGCACTGTACTTCTGCCTGAGCATTGCCCACCAAGGTGTGCGCATCGGCCGCAAGACTTACGTGGTCGACTTGGCGCAGGGCAATCGCCGCACCGACTATGTCGCGGTCAGCAACACCCTGATCGGACTGATTCTGCTGTTGCTCGGTTTCGCCGGAGCCCTCGGCACAGTCATGGCGGTCAGTCAGATAATCTTAGCGCTGTCACTGCTCGGCGCACTCGGCGCAGTGATGGCCGCCGCACTGCCGGAAGCGGAGTAGCGCACGCTGGCTGCGCCATAACCGATTGAATCAACCGCGCGCAGACAGGTCACTAACATCACCCTAGTGAGAACACGCAACCACCCGAGGAGGTTCGCCATGAGCACACGACCTGAGACCGAGGCAGACGCCCCGACCTTTATCGAGAGTATCTTCGAACGCTTGGACGTGGCCGAGGATGTGCGCCAACGCCTCGCACGCGCCAAGTTCACCGCCCAGGTCAGCATCCCGGTGCGTATGGACGACGGTAGCCTGAAGGTATTTCAGGGCTGGCGCGTGCAGTACGACGATACCCGCGGCCCAACCAAGGGGGGGGTGCGCTTCCACCCTCAAGTCTCTGCGGAGGAAGTCACCAACCTGAGCTTCTGGATGACCATCAAGTGCGCGGTAGTCGACCTACCCTTCGGCGGTGCCAAAGGCGGTATCTGCGTCGATCCCAAGTGCCTCTCAAGGTTGGAGCTGGAGCGCCTGTCGCGGGGTTATATCCGCGCCATCCATGACTTGATCGGGCCGAACCGTGATATTCCGGCACCCGACGTCAACACCAACGCCACTGTGATGGGCTGGATGGCGGACGAGTTTGCGCAGATCGAGCGGCGCCTGGTGCCGGCGATGATTACCGGTAAACCCCTGGGTCTCGGTGGCTCAGCAGGCCGCGTAGCCGCCACCGGGCGCGGCGCGCTGCAAGTGCTGCAGCTGTGGGCCAAGCGCGAAAATAAGGCCCCAGAAAAGCTGCGCATCGCCGTGCAGGGTTTCGGTAACGCGGGTTACCACTTCGCTCGCCTAGCCCATGCAGCGGGTTATCGCATCGTTGCCATCTCCGACTCCAAGGGCGCGATCTATGACGAGGAAGGTCTTGATCCGCAGCCGATCTGGGAACACAAAAACCAAACCCGCGAACTCAAGGACATGGTCTATTGCGATGAGTCGGTGTGTGCACAAAGCAAGGCCGAAAACCTGAGCCAACAGCAACTGCTTGAGCTGGATGTCGATGTACTGGTGCTAGCCGCCTTGGAAGATGCCATTGACGAAGACAATGCCGAGCGGATCAAGGCCAAGGTCATTCTCGAAATTGCTAACGGGCCAGTGACCAGCAAAGCCGACCAACTACTGACAGAAGCCGGCGTGCTGATCCTGCCCGACGTGCTGGTGAATGCCGGCGGCGTAATCGTCAGCCACCTCGAATGGGTGCAGAACCGCATGGGTGATTACTGGAGCGAAGAAACCGTCGAGCAGCGCTTGGATGAGCGTATCGGCAAGGCCGCCGAAGCCTGTTTTGAGCGCGCCAAACAAGAACAGGTGAGCATGCGCACCGCCGCCTACCTGCAGGGCGTCGGCCGTATCGCCGCCGCCATGAGCAATCAAGGTACGCGCACTTATTTCAATGAACACAGCGATTAACGCACCCTCACAACCTGGGCACCCACCCTCAATGCCTCCCTACTGCATTGAGGGGGTGCCAGCGCCCCGCAGACCGACTAAAATCCGCAGCTGACCTGAGTCGGCCTGCCGGCGGGCGGCCAAACAATTCGTCTGGCCGCCTGCGCAGACACACGACTCATCCGACCGCACAGACCGAGAGAGCACCCATGGGCGCACAATGGAAAGCCAAACCTAGAGAAGCCGCCGCCAACGCCAGAGGCAAGATCTTCGGCCGGCTGGTCAAGGAAATTATGATCGCCGCGCGTAACGGCGCCGATCCAGACCTCAACCCCAAGCTGCGTTTGGTGATTCACCAGTCGAAAAAAGCCTCGATGCCCAAGGAAACTCTCGACCGAGCGATCAAGAAAGGCGCCGGCCTGCTGGGCGACACCGTGACCTTTCACTCGGCCACCTATGAAGGTTTTGCGCCGCATCAGGTGCCGGTGATCATCGAATGCCTGACCGACAACATCAACCGCACTGTGGCTGAAGTCCGGGTGCTTTTCCGCAAGGGCCAGATGGGTGCGTCCGGCTCGGTGACTTGGGATTTCGACCACGTCGGCATGATCGAAGCCTCGCCAGAAGGCGACGCCGATGCCGAGCTGGCCGCGATTGAAGCGGGCGCACAGGACTTCGAACCGGCGGAAGAAGGCGCCACGCTGTTTATCACCGAACCAACCGACCTCGACGCCGTCTGCCGCGCGCTGCCAGAACAAGGTTTCAGCGTCAACGCAGCGAAGATCGGTTATATCCCGAAAAACCCAGTGTCCAGCCTAACGGCCGAACAGCTGGAGGAAGTCGAAACCTTCCTTGAAGCCCTCGACGCACACGATGACGTGCAAAACGTCTATGTTGGGCTTTCCGGCTAACGAACGGGTTAGCTCAAGCTCGTCGGGCAGGACGCCTGGCGGGCCAACGAACTGCATCTATTAGTGTGCGCAGTTTGTAAAACCGGCAAATTCACCACCCCGGCAGCCGCACAAAGCGAGTAGAATCGCCGGCCGCCGCGCAGCCAGCGCTCGGCGTGTACACAAGGACGTTGTCACACAGGAGTTTTACCGTGCACAAGTTTCTCACTCTGGCTGCGTGCCTATTGCTCGGCGCCTGCGCCAGCAACCCGCAGACTGTCTACCAGCAAGACGTCGTAGCGGGCACCAGCCCAATGGCCAAAAGCACCCTAGAAGCCATCCATAACAGCAAAGCTATCCCCCTGCCGCTGGACGCTGGCCTACTGGCCCCGCAGTGGCCGATAAGCGCCGCCGAACCGCGCATGGACTTCGGCAGCTCGATCTCCAACTACCGGATATTTTCCCTGCAGCTGAAAAAGGGTGAACGCTACACCCTCAACGTGCACTCGCTGTGCAACAAGCCATGCCTTGGCGTGAGCAAGTTCGCCCTCAAGCCGCGCGCACTGCTGCTGGATGCCTACGGCGCAGTCATTGCCGATAAACCCTCGCATGCCTCAGCAGTAGTCGGGCAGATCAGCCTGCGCTGGGACGGTGAAGCCACAGAAGATGGTACTTACTACCTGCTCGTGGCCGCCGATAACGATGACCTCGGCCAGACCATCGTGATCGACGACGTGTGGGTCAACAACTCGCCATTGATGGCGGTCAAGGTGGACATGCACAGCTCGCCGTTCGGCAAGATCAGTGCATTCTCCAGCCCACGCAAAGACTGAATCAGTACCCGGCGAGCTGCAATGGCTCGCCGCGACCAAGTAAGCACTGACCGACAGCCTCGCTGCTTTAAACCCATCTATTGACCCTGAGCAAGATGCTCTGCCCACAGCGCTTTAGCCTATGCCGATGACTTTCCGCGGGTTCGCCCTCAAACTGTTATCGACGAGGTCTCCATGAGTATCACCTCTGCCAGCATCTGCGCGGCGGCCGACCAATTGCAGGGCTTTGTCGGCTTCAATGCCAAGACCAAGCGCTATATTGTGCGATTTTCGGAAGACTCCTTCGGCCTCGATGTACTCGAAAACAGCATCATCCCCACCTGCGAATTTGTCTGGTGCGCCGTTGACGGTGAGCTGATGAACCTAGACCGCACGCGCCTGCAACTGTTGCTGCAGCAGAACATTGATGACCGCCTTAATATCAGCGAACCATTACGGGTTTATGTGCGCCGTTCGGACCTGGCGGAAATCAGCGCCGTGCGGCATCGCCTCAACGCCTAAGCGTCCACCTGGGTTTTAACGCCGCCGCCAAATAAGCGTCAGGCTACTCACTCACACCCTCACCGCGACGCCCTCAACAAATTAATTGCCGGACTGATTGTATTCCCCTGCGAATCTACTCAAGCGGCTACACGACGCCACCTGCGCGACTAACCGGCGAGCAAAGGCGTAGCCTTTGAGCATGGCGAATAAGCCGCGAGCTAGAACAGAGATGCGTTTATGGCAGATATTCGCAGCCACTTAGGCGTTCAACTGAAGCCTCGCGAGCGCGCAACAGACTGGCATACTGTGCGTCGCAAAGGTCGGTGGGTCACCCGACCTCCAGGCTGAAAGGACTCGAATAAAAATGCTCCGCATCCCTTTATTGGCAGGCTGGCGCTGGCTGCTAGGCCTGCTGCTGCTCAGTTTATTGCCTCCGCTATATGCCGATGAAGGCGGCGTTATTCACTACCCCCGACGTACCGATGGCGATGAATTCCGCTCCGTCTATGAGCTGGCGCTTCTACAGCTGGCACTGGAAAAAGCCGACAGCCCTCTGCGTCTGGAGCCCTCGTATTACAGCATGGAGCAGGAACGCGCACTGGTTAACCTGGAGCGTAACGAACGCCTCGACGTGGTCTGGAGCGTGACCAGCCATGAGCGCGAACAACGCCTGCTGCCAGTTCGTATCCCGCTGGATAAGGGCCTATACGGCTGGCGCATCGCCCTACTACCCAGCAGCCGCGAGGCACTGCTCAAGAATGTACGCACCCTCGACGACCTGCGCCCGTTCTCCGCTGGCCAGGGGCATGACTGGCCAGACACTGACATTCTGCGCAGCAATGGCTTGCCAGTAACCATTTCAGCCAATTACGGCAGCCTGTTTCGCATGCTCCAGGCGCAACGCTTCGATTACTTTCCGCGCTCGCTGATCGAAATCTGGGGTGAGTTGGAGCATCCACGCAGCAAGCAGCTGGTTGCTGACACGCATGTGCTGCTGCATTACCCCGCCGCGATGTATTTCTTCTTCTCACGCCAACGCCCGGAGCTGGCGGAAACTGTACGCCTAGGCCTAGAAAGGGCAATTGCAGATGGCTCATTCGAGCACCTGTTCCAACAGCATTTCGCGGCCGATCTGCAACGCGCGCAACTAAACCAGCGTCAGGTCATCGAGCTGGAAAACCCTTTACTGCCCAGCGCCACGCCCTTACAGCGACGCGAGCTGTGGCTCACTCCGCTATCACCGGCACGCTAGAAGGCTGAGCCAAGGTGGTCTGCACGACATTGCGACTGTGTGCGCCAAAGCGCTTGAACAGCTCCACCAGTAACGACTCAAGTAGCGGATCAGCCTCCGTCGGAGTCAACTGATTGCCGCCGCTAAACCCCGGGGCGGCCTCCGGCTTACGTGCCAACCACTGGCCGATGATCTCATCCAAACCATCGGCACTGGCAAAGGACTCGGCCGCTACAACCTGCTGCGCATAGTCAGTCGAGAACGCGGCATAACTATCCGCTGGACTCTGTGCATAGGCCTGCAACAGCGGCGACACTGCCTGCTCGCCCATCAGTTGCTGCATGCGTTCAAGCTGATATTCCTCGAGGGCGGTGTGCCGGTCTGCCACACGGGCAATGATCGCCAGACGGTCTGCGGGGTAACCGCTGGCCGCCTTGAGGGCAATCAGCATCAGCTCAGGCGTAGTGACCCCCGGTACGGTTTTAGCGTGGTAAGGCTGAGTCAGGTCCTGCATGTAGTGCAGCGCCCAACCGAGAAAGCGATACCCCCAATACTCATGTCCGCTGGCCAGGGCTAAACGGGCAAGACCGGTGTACTGGTAAATACGCCAGTGCGGCAGGGTGCGCCGCAAGTAGGGCGCGGCTTGAAACACCAGCTCCGGCTCGTGGTAATAGCCGATGTGAAAAGGCGCTTGCGAGGAATACTCGAAGCGCGCGTCGCCAAACGGCTGTTCGCCAAAGTTGTACTGCCTACCGACATCGCCAGGGTTGTCGCTGAACAGGTTGATGTCATGGCCATAATCCGGTTCATCCGCCGCACTGCTCAGTACCTGCACGGCACTCACGGCCTCGCCCGGCTGCAAGGCCAGATAACACCAATGGCTCCAGGGGCCTAGCTTGCGAAAAACCAGCACCTGCTCGGCGGCCAAGCGCGCTCGGCCCTCGTCAGCCTGCCCGGGCAATTGCTGGACAAAACCGGCCAAGCGAATCTGTGGATTAACCCGTAACGCATGCAGAAAGGCACTGCGCCTATCACTCGCAGGCACGCTGCTGGCGCTAAAGCGCAAGGCATCCGGGCGCAGCGGATAATCCGCGAAATGCACGCGGGCAAAGGCCTCCTGCGCATCCAGCAGCTGCTCAATAGCTGGCGCCTGATCGTTGAGAAACGTCTGCAACGGCTCGTAGTTCAGCGTGCGCTGTAACTCCGGCAGAGTTTGCAACGCCAATTGACTGCCGAGCGAGTGATTGGACCAGGCCAGTGCACTTAACGGCTGACAGGCCAGGCAGCAGGCAGATAGCAACAGCAACAATGGCTTCACGGCGACTCCGACGCAGGCAGGGCAAAGAGCCATAGCCTAACGCCTAAGCCGCTACCTGGCACTGTCGTATCAAGTCAACCTACTCACTAATCGGGCAGCTTAACGCCGAACCTTGGCGATGAGTCCTGGCTGGAACTAGTTGATAAACACAACCGCTGCCACGACCAGCGCAATCACCGCCAGCGCGAAGGCTAACAGCAGCGTATTCAGGCGCCTTGGCTCATTCGCGACGGGGGCCGCCACATGCAGCGGGTTGGCCTGAGCGACGGTGCGCAGCGGGTTGGCATGGCTATTCTGTGAGCTGGATAAGGTGGCCATCTTGAGCGGCTTGGGCAGGTCCACCGCGCGCATAAATAGCGTGGCATCTTCATCCGCGCTTAGGGTTACCGTGCTTTTCGGCCCGATCACCATCAAGCTGACCGAACCCATCTTCAACTGGTCACCTGGCTGCAACACCGCCGTCGCAACTTTTTGTTGGTTGACCTGCAGGCCATTGGCCGACGCCAGGTCTTTGACCTCCAGCACATTGTCTTTGAGGTAAAACTCGCAGTGCCGACGCGACAATTGCTGATCGCTAAAACACAGCTCGCATTTCACTGAACGGCCAAAGGTCATGGAGCCGTTGATATGGAATTTCTTACCTTCATGCTCGCCCTGAATCACCTGCAGGTACCAGCGCGCGCCCTGCTCAACTTTAGCCTTGCTGCGCGCTGGATCGACCAGCAGCAACTCCACTGAACCTAAACGCAGACGATCCTCGGCACGCAACTGGAAGCGCGTATTGATGCGCTCATCGTTGACGAAAGAGCCGCCTGGGCTGCCGACATCGGTCAGGTAATAGAAACCATGGTCTTGGCGAATTTCCGCGTGAAACGAGCCAATGCTCGGGTCAACTAGGACGAGGCTGTTGCGGCTGTCCTGGCCGATGGTGAAGCGCTCGTCGACCAGCCAGATTGGCGCCTGACGATTATCACTGAAGTGAATTTTGAGCATCTACAACACTACCCCAAAGTCAGTTAAACAGCCGCCTGGAAACCGGATCAAAGCTTGCCACACCTGACGCCAGCCGAATTAACGCCAGGTGCCAGCGAGTCGAGGCGCGCATGCTGCCTGGCAATCAGCCGGCTAGCAACACACCAGCATGGTTACTTATTCAAATAGGTTGTTCCACAGCCGCTTAACCGGATTAACCGGCGCGGGTTGCTGAGCCGCTGCGGGCTTACGACGTGCTGTTTGGGCCTGGCGTACACGCTGCTCATGGCCATCGAGCAGTTGCAACAACGCCTCATTGCCCGGTTCCACCTCCAGCCCCTGCTGCACCAATGCCAGAGCCAAGGCAAACTCGCGGCGCTTATAGGCCGCCTCGCTTTGCACGATATAGCGCTGCGCCACTCGGTTGATCCCGGCCATGGCCAACAGGTTGTCCGGCTCCAACGCCAGCACCTGGCGGAAGTAGTAGGTCGCGCTGTCATTTTCGGGGAGCAGCAACTGTTGATTCACCAGGCGCTGCTCGGCCAATTGCAGGGCCTGGTTGACCCGCGCCTGCAGAACACGGTCTAGGCCATCGAGAGCTTGAGGGTTGTCCGACTCAAGCGCCAGCACCTGGCGAAACAGGTAGTCGGCGTTATCTTGCGCAGGTTCAAGCAGGTTGCCTGCTTGCAACTGCAGTTCAGCGCGCGCTAATTGCTCGCTGATTTGCTTTTGTTGATACAGGTGATAACCGCCGGCCGCCGTGCCGGCCGAAACCAGCAAACCTGCCAGCAGCCAGACCCACAGCCTAGTACGTGTAAGCTTTGTCCTTGCCGGCCGAGCCATGCTAAGCGCTGGGGCGATGCGCGTGCGGTCCGGATCATCCTGGGTCAACTCGTCCAGACTGGCCAGCAGCACCCGGCAGTCGCTAAACCGCTCATCTGGGTCTTTGGCCAGCATGCGCTCGAGTAGCCACTGGTAATTCTGTAGCGGTGCAGGCAGTTGCGGCACGGCCATCTGCAAGTGATTCATCACGGTCTGGGTGTAGTTGGCGGCGCGATAGGGATTAATGCCGGTGAGCATCTCCAGCAGAATCACCCCCAGGCTGTAGATATCGCTGCGCGCATCCAGGGCCTGACATTGCGCCTGCTCGGGGCTGCTATAGGACGGGCTTCCGACGGCGATGCCGAACTGGGTCAAGTCATGGTCGAGCTCAACTTCCTTGGCCACACCAAAGTCGGTGATGACTGCCGTGCCGTCACTGCGAAAGAGGATGTTGGCCGGTTTGATGTCGCGGTGCACAAGGCCCTGGTCATGCACCACCGCCAAGCCACTGGCTACCTGCTGGACGATGCGCAGGGCACGTGCCAGCTCGAAGACTTCACCTTTAAACTGCGCCAGATCACCGCCGGCGACAAACTCCATGGCTAAGTAATGGCGTCCATCAGCCAGCTGGTTGATGTCATAAATGGTGATGATCGAGGGGTGATGCAAAGAGGCGACAATATGGCCTTCCTTGATAAAGCGCTGACTGAACGCCTGATCATCTGCGCTCAGCAAGACCTTGATCGCTACCTTTCGGTGCAGCGACTCCTGAGTGGCCAGGTACACCTCGGCCATACCACCTTTACCCAGGCGGCCATGCACTTGATAACCGGGAATAACAAGCAATTGTTCAGTCATGGGTCAAAGCGCATCTGCAAGTTAAGGCTTACGGGAGGTGAACAGGCGACTGAGCAAACCACGGGGTTTGGTTTCAACACTGGGCGCCGCCGCGTCACGGCCGAGCACGATACAGGAGATATTATCCTTGCCACCCATTTCGTTGGCCCGCGCCAACAGCTGGGTCACCAGCTCATCAAGGGTATGGGCGTTGCTGCACAGCTGCTGGATCTGCACGTCTTCAAGCTCACCGGTCAAACCGTCACTGCACAGCAACAGCAACTCTTGCTCACCAAGTGAGCCGTGCTGCACACCAACCTGCAGCGGCTGCTCATCTCGCCCCAGGCACTGCAAAATGACATTGCGCTGCGGATGGCTTCGGGCCACTTGTGGGCTCATCTGACCGGCATCGATCATCATCTGCACCCAGCTGTGATCGTGGGTCAGCTGCTCGATATGCCCAGCACTGACGCGATAGACGCGGCTATCGCCAACCCAGGCAATGCTGAACTCGGCCCCCTCGAAACGCACCGCGACCAGGGTCGTGCCCATGCCGCGCTGCTCATCAGCACGGGCGACAGCGAGAATCTCGCGATTGGCCGCCTGCACCGCTTCTACCAATTCCAATCCACTGGCGCAGCCCGTCTGTAACGCCTGCAGCGCTAAGGCACTGGCCACTTCGCCGCATTGATGCCCGCCCATGCCGTCGGCAATTGCCCACAGATTCAACTGCGGGCAACACAGCAGGGCATCTTCATTGTGCTCACGCACGCGCCCAGGCACGCTGTGGCCGGCATAAATCAGTGCTTGTTCCATCCACGTCTCGCCATAGGGTTCAACAGCCGCCAAGTGCTACGCGGCATTCAGCTCAAGGGACCATGATGCGACGACAAACGCAGGCTGTCACCGCTGGCCGGCGACTTTGCCAGTGAACTGTTAACCAGTCGAACCCAACATACCTAAGCAAGGCCGGATAACGTCTCAGCTATTCGCCCCGCATGGGCGTAGACTCAAGGCACCGGCCTCGTCTCATCGCGAGGAGATGGCACGCTTCAGACTATTCAACCACGACATTGTCAGAGGTGAAGATCATGAGCAAAGGGATGGATTCAAAGAAACAACTGAAGAAAAAGCCGCTGAAAACCGCCAGCGAAAAGCGTTTGGATAAGAAAGACAAGCACGGTGCAAAAACCCTGCTCGGCAGCCACGCCACCAACGCCTAAACCACCGGCCTGAGGCGAGCAACGCTTGCGCTCGGGCATCCACCGCAGACCACTCTCGCCATCCGCTATGTTCTACCGCAAACTCCCAGCCCCACTTAACCCGCTTGCCAATAAGTTCTACCGCAGCCAACGCTCGGCCATGCGCGCCAAGGCTGGCGAGCAAATATGGGTGGCTGAAGACAGTGCAATAGTCGCAGCACTCTGCCTGCAAAAGGTCGAGCGCGGCCACTGGCTAACCCGCTTACTGGTCGCCCCACCGCAGCGCAGAAAGGGCGTGGCGCGGCAATTGATCGAAGCGGCCCTGGTCGATTGCACTACACCGGTCTGGTTGTTCTGCGAGCCGCAGTTACACGACTTTTACCTGCGCCTGGGCTTTACCCCTTGCACCGAGCTGCCTCAACCATTGGCTGAGCGCCTGGCTCGCTATCAGCGCAGTAAACGTCTGATTGCATTTACCCGCCCCTCGGCGCAGGCCTTGCAGCACTAAGCTTGCAACCTTAATGCAGGCGGAGCCGGGTACAGCTTGGCAGGCAGCGCCCGATACTGGCACTTTGCTCAACCTTACTATTGCTATAGTTGGCGAAAGCTCTGCATGCTTACGCAGAATAAATATAAAGCGGGTCTATACCTATGCGTATACCGCGGTTGCTCAAGCGCCTGCGTAACAACTTTCAGCTATCCATCATTACCCTGATGGGTATGTTTGGCGTGATTGGCATTAGCCCTTACGCCGTATACCGGTTAGCCACCGGTAACTACCTGGTAGGCGTCGCCGATAGCGTAATTGTTGTCTCCACCGTATTCGCGGTGCTGTACGCCTGGCGGACAGGCGATACAGTCAAGCCTGGCATCTACCTGGCCAGCATTTTCTCGGCTGCAGCCACCCTGATTGCCATCAACCTGGGCGTCAATGGTCTGTTCTGGATCTATCCGCTGATCCTCTTTAACTTCTTTATGGTGTCCCCGCGCAAGGCCTTATTGGCCACGACGTTGGTTCTTACGGCCCTGGTCGGTTACAGCCTGCTAAAGCAGGGATCGGTGTTCGAAAGCGACTACCAGATGATTTCATTTCTAGTCACCAGCATGATGGCCAGCGTCCTCAGTTTTGTTTTTGCTTACCGCACCAACAGCCAGCGCGACGAGTTACAACAATTAGCCATCCATGACTCGCTGACCGGAGCACGTAACCGCCGCGCCATGAATGAAGAGCTAAAAATCGCTGCGTCCATTAAGCGGCGCCACGGCAACCACTACGGCGTATTGACCATGGACCTGGATCACTTCAAACGGGTCAACGACAACCATGGTCATCAGGCCGGCGATCAAGTACTGGTGGACTTTGTCGAGCTGATCAAAAGCGCCTCACGCGAAGAAGATCGCCTATTCCGCTTCGGCGGCGAAGAGTTCCTGCTGCTGTTACCCAATACCGAAAGAGCCGGCCTACTGGCGGCGGCTCTGCACTTGCAGCAACAGATCAGGCAACACTTGCGCGGGCCAAGCGAGGCCGTGACCATGTCTGTCGGCGGCGCCATAATGCGCCACGATGAACACTGGGAAGACTTGCTGCAACGGGCCGATCAACGCCTGTATCGCGCCAAGAGCGCCGGCCGTAACTGCATCGTGATTGATGACGGCACCGACAGCACAAACCTCCAGCCTATCGCCTGACCCTGCGGTTTATCTTTGCTTACAACTTGCAGCGGTAAAATACTTGTCCGCTGCCGGCAGCGCTGTAACAACACAGCGTTGCCCTTGTCTATTGGCCACACTTAATCGAGAGCACTGCCATGAAAAGACGCTCGCTGCTCAAGGCTATAGCCCTGTTGCCAGCCCTGCCCCTGCTCGGTCACGCCCCGCTCAGCCTGGCGCAAGCCATCGCCAGTAGCATAACGCCGCTGGACAAACCACATAGCGCTTGGCGTGATCTGCTAACGCCCGAGGCCTATGCGGTACTGTTTGAGGAAGACACCGAAGCCCCTGGCAGCAGCCCACTGAATCAGGAAAAGCGCGACGGCACTTACGCCTGCGCAGCCTGCTACCTGCCGCTGTTCGTCAGCCAGGACAAATATGAAAGCGGCACTGGCTGGCCCAGCTTTACCCAGCCGATTGCCGGCCACATGGGGCAGAAGCGCGATTTCAAGCTGTTCTTCCCGCGTACCGAATACCACTGCGCGCGCTGCGGCGGGCATCAGGGTCACGTCTTTGATGACGGCCCAAAGCCGCGCGGTGAGCGCTGGTGCAACAACGGCGTGGCCTTGCGCTTTATTCCTAAAGGCGAATCTTTACCCGAGCTGCGGAGCTGAATATGACACCTATCACTTCTGCCTGGCGCAGCCGTCTGCTGACCAGCATCACCCTAATTCTGGCTGGTCTGCTGGCCGCCTGTGAACCTACGGCTGCGCAAGCGCCGCCTACGCCGGTAAAAGCCAATGCGCAGACAGTTGCAAACCCTGGCGAAGCGATCTTTGCCGGCGGCTGCTTTTGGTGCACCGAGTCGGACTTCGACAAGGTGCCAGGGGTGATCGAAACCACCTCAGGCTATATTGGCGGGCATGTCGACAACCCCACTTACGAGCAGGTTTCAGCCGGCAACAGCGGGCATATTGAAGCGGTGCGTGTACGCTTTGATCCGAGTAAAACCAGTTACGCTCAGCTGCTGGAAGCCTTCTGGCCAACTATCGACCCGGTCACCGCCAATGCCCAGTTCTGCGACCGCGGCCCGCAATATCGCAGCGCAATTTTCTACAGCAGCGCAGCAGAACAGCAATTAGCCGAAGCCTCGAAAGGCGCACTGCAGGATTCAGGACGTCTACCGGCACCAGTGGTCACGGAAATCCTCGCCGCTAGCACCTTTTATCCGGCCGAGGACTACCACCAGGACTATTACCTGCGTAATCCGCTGCGCTACACCTACTACCGCAATGGCTGCGGCCGCGACCAACGCCTGGAGCAACTCTGGGGTAAGAAGTAATAACCTGTGCGCATCAGCTGGCACTCGCGCCGGCTGATGCCGTTGTATTCAGCCGCTGATTCAATCAAGCAGCCGTTGCCGTATCCGCTATGGTTGAGCATCTCCGTGTCTCTGTGAGTGCGTCATGGCCCCGTTGAAACCCTTATTCAAGCTGACTTCGCTGATCGCCTTGGGCGGCTGGCTGATGCTGGCCTGCCTGCCGTTCTGGCCCTATACCGATGAGTGGGTGCTGGGGCTCAGCGTCGTGTTGCTAGCCATCGTCTATAGCTGGCTGCTGTTTATCGCCATGCGCCAGCGGCCCGAACCGGGGAGCGGAAAACCAGGCTTCTTTAGCCTAAGCGGAGTGCTCGCGCTGATGCGCCAACCCACGGCCGCGCTGGCCGTTTGGATACATATCCTAGCGTTCGATCTGATGGTGGGGCTGTATATCCGCCACGAAGGTGCGCTCGCTGGTATCAGCCATTGGGCACTGCTGCCCTGCTATGTGTTGACCCTAATGTTCGGGCCGCTGGGCTTGCTGGCCTTCTTAGCGCTGCGCTGGGGCTTAGCCCTGGCCGCCTGAGCTAGCGGCTACGCTCATCATATTCTGTGCGCTGGCCCGGGTACTGCTGCACGCGGTATCCATTGGGATACTCAATCGTTTGCTTGATCGTGCCACGGTTTTCTAGCGATTGACTGCCGTAGCGCTGCTCATGGCGCTGCAGCCCCTCGGGTAAACGCTGCCCACCATAAAGGTTGTGATTATCTATGGTTTGGGAGCTGCCGATGCTGCCGCTGGCACCGGGGCTTATAGTGGTTTTCGGAATGACTCGCAGCGTCTGCGGCGTTTTTGGCTCGGCGTACAAGGGACTGACCAGCAGCACAGCCGCCAAGCTAACTAAGGATCTGCACAGTGTCATCACTACCTCTGCGCCAGCGGCGCGAAATGAACCTGATGGTTTGGCAACAGAGGCACGCCCGCGGTTCCGAGTACTGATCCAAACAACCCATTCGCCAGCATTCACGCACCCTCTTCGCCTATTTCGCGATAACCGTCCCGCTTAATTTAGTGGGTTTTTATTACTATCAATGGCCCTGCATTTGCAAACCGAGCATGGCCCATAAGATGACTATTCGCATCATTCTATTACTGCTCATCTGCCTGCCTGGCTTGGCGGCGGCTGATTCATTCGGCTGCAGAGTGGTGACGATCAGTGAAGGCGACACCTTCACCTGCCTAACCACTGAGAACAAACGACTGCGAGTTCGCCTTGCAGAAATCGACGCCCCAGAAAGAAAACAGCCCTACGGTACCGAGGCCAAGCAAGCCCTGATTGAACTGGTCTTAGAGAAACATGTTGTCTTGCAGGTGCACGAGGTGGATCGCTACGGCAGGACGCTGGCGCGCGCCTACGTCGGTGGCCTCGATGTGAATTACACCCTAGTCGAACAAGGCGCCGCATGGGCCTATACCAAGCAACTGACAGACCACAGGCTGAAAGATGCCGAAACCCTGGCCAGAAAAATGGGTAAAGGCCTCTGGCGGCTTCCAGCCGAATCCATTGTGGCGCCCTGGGAATGGCGCTACGCCGGCAGAATTTCTGCGCCGCAAAAACCCAAACCCAGTCGACCGGCATCGTTTTCGCAGTTTGGTGACCACTAACTGCCAGGCCAATTGCCTTATTAAACGCGGCACAGACACCTGCAGCCGGGCCTTCCCGTACTCAGCCCTCATACGCATTCCAAGCCACATTCTATAGGCGCTGCTTATGCGAAGCATTGCATATCCGTCTTGGACGCTATGAGTCTATCGGCCGATGATTGCTTCACACCAAGCAACCCCGATAGGAGTTACACCATGCAACAGTCGCACGCTTACAACGACCCAAGCCTCGCCCTGACCACCGAAGTTCTTGATGCCAAGGCGCGCAAAAACCTGTCATGGCAGGACCTGGCTGACGGCACCGACCTTGGCCTGGCCTATGTAACAGCCGCTCTGCTGGGTCAGCACCCGCTGCCGGAAAGTGCTGCCAAAGTGATTGGTGAAAAGCTTGAACTGGACGCTGACGCGGTGGCCCGCCTGCAAATCATCCCCCTGCGCGGCAGCCTTTCGGGCATCCCGACCGACCCGACCATCTACCGTTTCTACGAAATGATCCAGATCTACGGCACCACGCTGAAAGCCCTGGTTCATGAGCAGTTCGGCGACGGCATCATCAGCGCGATCAACTTCAAGCTGGACATGAAAAAAGTCGAAGACCCAAAAGGCGGCTCCCGCGCGGTGATTACGCTAGATGGCAAATTCCTGCCGCTGCGCCCGTTCTGATTGTGCAACACCCTGTGTGAATCGGCCCGCAACGCTGCGGGCCCGATCCAAACCATCGAAACTGACTTCACCTGCCATTTTTATGGAGGATTTCTGATGAACAAAATCCTACTTTTGGGCCTGTTATTGGCGGTTTCTCTGCCGGCTTACGCCGAAGAACCGGTCGCGCCAGCGCCAGCCGTTGCTTACACCTATGGCATGCACCTAGACATCGCCAAAGTAATCCGTATTTCCTCGGCTGCCGATACCTGTGGCCCGGCACCAGCAGAGATGACTTACCGCGACTCTCGGGGTGACCTTCATGTTCTGCAATACAGCCTGTATGGCACCGGCTGCAGCGAGTCATAGCCACTCAACCATTAGTCATTTTTTACAGGACCATCATGTGAAAGCGCTCATTGCAGGATTTCTGAAGTTTCAAAGCGAAGCGTTCCCGCAACGCTCCGACCTGTTCAAACACTTGGCCACCACGCAACACCCTGGCACCTTGTTTATCACCTGCTCCGACAGCCGGGTAGTGCCGGAACTGCTCACGCAACAAGAGCCTGGCGAACTGTTCGTGATCCGTAACGCTGGCAATATTGTGCCGCCCTACAGCCCGCATCCGGGTGGCGTGTCAGCGACAGTCGAGTATGCCGTCGCGGTATTGGGGGTTAGCGACATTGTCATTTGCGGCCACTCCGATTGTGGCGCCATGACCGCTGTGGCCACGTGTAAATGCATGAACCACCTGCCCGCCGTGAGCGGCTGGTTGCAACATGCCGAGTCGGCAAAGGTCATCAACGAGTCGCGCGCTCATGCCAATGAAGCCGCCAAAGTCAGCTCCATGGTGCGAGAAAATGTCATCGCCCAGCTGGCGAACATCCAGACCCACCCGAGCGTAAGGCTGGCACAGGAAAAAGGCGCACTGAGCCTGCACGGCTGGGTCTACGACATTGAAACCGGTTCAATCGACGCGCTGGACGACGATAACCGCGCCTTCAAGCCACTAGCTGAATATCCGGCGACCTGCGCCGTACACGCGCGCTCAGCCATTGCGGCCTAAAGTGCCGTTGTACCTAAAAGAGTGCTTTACCCTACTGATATATCGCTAAGCCGCCATCGCACAGCCGTTTAGCGGTTTGTCAGTCACTCGAAAGCCACGGTGGCTAAACGGCCTAAGCCTACTCATGCGTGACGGGACTTGCCTGGCCCCAACGCCTTCCCCAGCAATAAGCTCATAAAGGCCTCTGAAGCCGCACTGTGGTAGTTATTTTTGCGCCGCAGCAAGGCAGCCCCTCGCTGAGGCGGCTCATCCAGCATGGCAAGCTTGCACAAGCCGCGATCCTGAGTGGCGATAGACTCCGGCAAAATGGTGGCCACGGCGCTGTACCGCATAACCTCGAGCAGGGTATTAACCGAGTTGACCTCAATCACCACCTTGGGCGTGATCCGCACCTTCGCGAAGAACGCATCAATACAGGTGCGGGTAACAAAATCCGGGGTCAGCAGGGCAAATTCCAACGGCGCAAGCTGCTCAGCGGTCAACGTGGCGTGGCAATCGTAGCGTGGGTGATTGCGCCCAACCATCAGCGCCAAGGTTTCAGTAAACGCGGGGATCGATTCGATGTCAGCGCTTCTAACCTGATCAAATGCAATGGCGATATCCAGCGAGTCATTCGCCAACTGCGTTTCGATATCGTCCATCGATAACTCGAATAACTGCAAATGGATATTCGGGTACAGCGCGATGTAATCACGGACCAACGGCCCTACCAAGTACGCCATAAAGGTCGGAGTCATACCCAGGCGTAGGGTGCCGCGAGACAAATCCTTCACGTCATGCAAGGCCCGCTTGCCCGCTGCCAACTCCACCAGCACCCGCCGGGCAGACTCGATATACGCCAGCCCCGCATCAGTGGGTTTGACCGTGCGAGAGGTACGGTCGAACAGGCTGACGCCGAGGGTTTCTTCTAGTTGGCGAATCTGCTGCGACAGAGTCGGCTGGGAAACGTGCAGCACCTCTGCGGCGCGCGTGAAGCCGCCGTTATCAGCAACCGCCAACAGATAGCGCAGATGTCGTAACAGCATCGCAATTACCACCAATAGGGAAGACATATGCATCGCATTATATATCGCCCTTATGCCTATGAATAAGCCGGTAGGCTAGACCACCTAATTCGCTGGACAGCATTTGGACAAGTGCTCTAGGACCCGCGCAATAAAAAAGGCCCGCATCGCTGCGGGCCTTTTTTTACTGGTGCCGGAGACAGGAGTCGAACCTGCGACCTTCGCGTTACGAGTGCGCTGCTCTAACAACTGAGCTACACCGGCGAGCTTCGGCTGGGTTGCGCCATACGGTAACGGGTGGTGAACGCACCAGCAGCAGCGCGACTAAAGCTGACACTCCAAGCCTAGCAACTCAGTTAAAAACCGTACGATTCACTGCTCATGCAGTGCACTGTAAACCCATAGCGCTGATGCTCACTTACTGGGCAGCTCGATGCGATCTTCGAGGATCACGATACGACCCTGCTTGTACAAGCCGCCAATGGCTTTCTTGAAGTTGCCCTTGCTGACCCGAAACAGCCCAGCAATTTCTTCAGGCGAGCTTTTGTCATTCACCTTGAGTACGCCATCGTGCTCGCGCAGCTTAGCCAATATCTGCTCACCCAGGCTGCTGGCGGCTTCTTGGCCTACCGGCTGCAGGCTCAGGCTGATTTTACCGTCGGTACGCACTTCTTTGATAAAGCCTTTCTCCTGCATGCCGCTACGCAGAAACTTAAACAACTCATTCTTGTGGATCAGGCCCCAGTGCTTGCCGTTGATGATGGCTTTGAAGCCCATATCAGTCGCTTCTGCCACCAGCAGGTCAACAGCCTCACCCTCGGTGTAATTCGCTGGCACGTTATCCAAGTAACGATCCAGGCGGGCGGTGGCGGTAATACGCTTGCTGCGTTTGTCGAGAAACACGTGCACCACGCAGTAATCACCAACCTGCAGCGGACGTTTTTCTTCGGAATGCGGCAGCAATAAATCTTTTGGCAACCCCCAATTAAGGAACAAGCCCACTCGGTTAATATCCACAACTTTCAAACTGGCAAAACCACCCACCTGAACTTTTGGCGTTTCAGTGGTGGCGATCAATTTGTCTTCACTGTCCAAGTAAATAAAGACGTTTAACCAGTCTTCTACTTCACTTGGGGTATCGCTCGGGATATAGCGTTTTGGCAATAAAATTTCGCCATCCGCGCCGCCATCCAAGTACAAGCCAAAGTCAGTGTGCTTCACGACCTGCAAACTATTCATTCGTCCAATTACAGCCATGATGCTCTACCCTCAATGCTAGGCCGGCATTCTAGCCGACTCGCCCCTGAATTTCTCGGCCTACCGGCTGCGGGCCTAAGCTGAATAGCTGCTTCAAAGGCAATCCGACCAGTGGATCAGTGCTGCAAAAAGTCAATCTGCGAGGGAGGCGGTAACCATCTACTCCCAACAAAACAGCTACTTACTGGCTTTTTTAATAATCACCCGGACTATCTACGAAATAATTTACGAGCACATCTATACATCCGGTCTTTATTTACCAAGCAATTGTCAAGTATTTCGAGTACCATGTTCGGCCCAAATTAATTTTTGAGTAGGTTAAATGGCCGTCATGCGCGTAAAAGCATCCAATAGCAAACCCAAGCCGGCTCCAGCCGTGGAAACCAGCGCCTCAATCGATACCCAGATTGAAGCCTTCCTGAAATCCGGTGGGGAAATTCAGCAAATTGCCAAAGGCGTAAGCGGTCAGGTGTACGGCACCACTAAGCAGATCACCATCGGCAAAAAGTAACGCTCTCTGGCCATGCAGCGCTTTGCTCGCAATGACAAGGCGCTGGCCAGTGTGTAGTCGCTCCCCCGCCAACACAGTTGTTTTGCCTATTTACGCGCCGCGCTCTGGCGCTTAGCACAGCCTTGTTTCAGAATCATGTCAGCCTGCATCTTGCGGCTGATTAGGCATTGCTATTGATGATCAATGGCAACCCCCAGGAGTACCCGTGCGCGTTACCTGCAATTGGCTGAGACATCCTTCCAGCGCCCTGTTGACCCTCAGTTTTTTATTACTTGCCCTGCCATTACTCAGCCGCTACGCGCTGGGTTGGTCGCACCCTTACGGCTATCTGTCAGACCTGGCAATCGGCAGCCTGTTGTTGGTGAGCTTGCATGAGCGCGCCAGACTGCTGAGCATTCCCCTGTTGTTGGCCTGGTGCATTTTCACCTTAAGTACCGCCGAACTGGTCACAGCAGTGGGGCGCATGCCGGAACCTGCTGATTTGCACTATTTGGCTGACGCGCAGTTTGTCAGCCATTCAACCCAGGGCGCAGGCTTGAGCCAACCGCTACTGGCCTTGACCATGGCCGTATTGGTAGCACTCTACTTGGGTCTGCGCAGCTGGCAGGCACCACGCCGCACCGTACCGCTGTCACGCGCCTGGCTACTGCTGCCGTTTGCACTGTTTGCCGTGCACAGCATCGGCCAGCAATTCAAACCCAGCGAAGCAGACCAATGGCTGCAGTTCAACCTGCCGCACAAATTGCTCGCGGGAAGCGCCAATAACGGCCAGCAATATTTGGCCGACTGGCTAGCGCCGGATGAACCGAGCAGCCCACCCGATATCAGCGGCCTGAACCAACTCGACCTGAATGGCACACCTCTGCTCAAGCAGGCCGGCAGCGCCCGCAATGTGCTGATCATTACCCTGGAAGGCGTCACCGGGGCTTATATAAACGCCAGTCGCCAGGCCATCGGCAGCAGCTATGCACAAGATCCGATGCCGCGCCTGAGCCAATGGGCAGAACGCGGCATGCTCACCACCGACTATGTACTGCACGGCCATCAGACCATCCGTGGCCTTTACGCCATGCTCTGTGGCGATTACAACAAGCTCGACACGGGCACCCCGAAAGGTGTCGAGTTGCTCAACAACCCCGCGCGCAGCGGGCAGTGCCTACCGGCGCAATTGCGTGAACGCGGCCTCAGCACGCACTTCCTGCAAGGTGCCGGGCTGCGCTTTATGGCCAAGGATCAAATCATGCCGCAGATGGGGTTCGAGCAAACCCTCGGCCGCGACTGGTTCAAAAACAAGCCCTACATCGAATTCCCGTGGGGCATGGACGACAAGGCTTACTTCGAAGGTGCCCTGGGTTACGTGCAGCAGCTGCGTAAAAAGCAGCAACCCTGGATGCTGACCCTGCTCACAGTCGGCACTCACCAGCCCTACTCTGCGCCACAGGAATACCTGGATCGCCAACCCAACGCCAAACTGGCAGCGATTGCCTATCTGGACGACGCCGTGGCCGACTTCCTCAATGCCTTAGAAAAACAAGGCGTGATGAAGGACACCCTGGTGATCGTCACCTCGGATGAATCCCATGGCCTGGAGAACGTGCGCCTGGCCTCAGCCTGGGGCTTTAACCTGCTGCTGGCCCCCGAACAAACTCAGCTGCCCGCACTCAAGCAAGGCGTATACGGCCATGTGGACCTGACTGCATCGGTGCTGGACTACTTCGCCTTTCCCGTACCAAGCAACATCGCCGGGCGCTCACTGTTGCGTGACTACAGCACTGGCCGCGAAATTATCTCCTACACCAACGGCTTACTGCGCCAGCATGACGGCCAGGGCACATTGACCGAATGCGACTTCCAGAGCGTTTGCCGGCGCTACGCCAGCCCAGGCTTTATTGCCGACAGCGCACGCTATCTGGGCCGTTTCACGGGCAAGCCCGCGCGCTTGATCAGCCAGCGCGCCGGCTTGCTCGACCAATCGCTGAGCAGCGGCGAGGCCGAGCAGCACTACCAGTTCGCCAACAAGCAGCCGATAAAACTCAACCCCAGCGTTAGCGATGACTGGGCGGACAACCTCGTCGGGGCGCAGTACCTGACCTTGGCAAAGGACACGCAGACAACGGTGACCTTGAAAATCCGCGCCTTGAGCATGGATAAGCCAGGTGCCAGGCTGCACTTGAAAACCAAGGAATACGACCGCGATGTGGCTTTGCCGATCCCCGAGCTGCCGCTACTGACCCGTGATAAGCCGGTCGAGATCAGCTTCATGTTCGACAACCCGGCAGCGCGCAAGGCGTTCTCTTTTCACCTGACGGGCCAGGGCCAAGGCGCGATCGAAATCGTCGATTTCAGCGTCAGCAGCACACCGCTTGAACCTGAAACGAAACTACTGGCAGCCCAGGAAGTGCTAGACGAGATAGCCCCCACACCATAGGCGTTGAGCCACAGCGCACTCAGCGAAGTCAGTGCATCGCGTAGCGCCGCTCTATGGCTTCATACTCACCACTTAGCCGCAGCGCTGCCAAGCCTTGATTAAGGCGCTCACAATCGGCCTGCTGGCGGCAGCCTAACTTGTAGTCGGTTGGCGCAAAAATCGGGTACAGGGCCAACGGCTGGCTCACGTCGACCTGGGTGTACACCTCACGATTGAAGTAGCGCAGGATACGCATGTCTCCCACCACCACATCAACCCGACCGCTGTAGAGCATGCGGTTACGGGCAATCTGAAACGCTTCCTCGCGGTACCGCGGATTGCTTTCGGCCATGGCTTGAAATTCACTGCCAAGCAGAAAACGTGCACGCTGAAAAGCATTCACCGAGTACTTGCCCAGATCACTGATACGCAAGATATCCAGGCTTCTTGAGCGCAACGCTACGGCAACATTCTGGTAGCGGATATACACGTCTGAATAAAAACCAGCACCGCCGCTAAGCTCGTTGGTGGTGGCAATAACATCAATCTGACCCTTGCTCAGCATCAGGTTCAAGCGCCCCATCGGGGCGTAATACGCCACGGGCTCAAGACCGCCAAGCTGCGCGGCAGCCATCACAATGTCGTATTCCAGGCCACGAGGTTGGTTCTCGTATATATACGGCGGTTTATTGGTACCAAAACCGACTCGCAAACTTTGCGCCGAAGCCGCCAGGCTATATGCCAGCAGAAAAAATACCCACACCCACTTCATGGCAATACCTAAACTTAACCAGCTCCCAGCATAGCCGGCTATGTCCTGGCTCTGCACGGTTCTATCACTGAAATCGATTAATCCGAATTAGTCGCCTGGAGCCCTCACAGGGCTAGACTCTTCCCACCCAAGTCAGCCCACATACTGGAGAGCTTTCATGCTTAAAGCCGAATACCAACAACGCGGCCCGCAACCTCATGAGGTAATCGCCGCCGTTGAACTGCAACTGCCGGAGCCCGGCGCAGGCCAGGTACGAATCAAAGTGCTGGCCGCTCCGATCAACCCCTCCGACGTCCTCACCCTTACCGGCGAATACGGCATGCTGCCGCCGCTCCCGGCAATTGGTGGCAATGAAGGCGTAGGCCGTGTTGAAGCGCTGGGCGCCGAGGTCAGTAACCTTAAAGTCGGCCAGATGGTCCTGCTACCCGTGGGTAGCGGTACCTGGGTCAGCCATTTGAATGCACCCGCCAACAAACTGATCCCTTTGCCGGAAGCCGACCCGCAGCAACTGGCGATGCTCACAGTCAACCCGCCGACCGCCTCTCTGCTGCTCAGTCAGTTCGTCGAGCTTAAGCCCGGCGACTGGGTGATCCAGAATGCCGCCAACTCAGGTGTCGGCAGTTACCTGATCCAGCTGGCGAAATTACGTGGGTTCAAGACCATTAACGTGGTCCGCCGCGAATCGGCCGTCGCAGGCGTTGAAGCCGAAGGCGGTGATGTGGTGCTGGTTGATGGCCCGGATTTGGCCAAGCGCGTACGCGCCGCCACAGACGGTGCAACTATCCGCCTCGGCATCGATGCGGTGGGCGGCGAAGCCACTGACCATCTAGCGGCCAGCCTTAGCGAAGGCGGCATATTGGTCAACTACGGCATGATGAGCCGCCAACCGTGCCAGGTATCGCCGTCTTCCTTTGTATTCCGTGGCGTTAGCCTGCATGGTTTCTGGTTAGCCAAATGGTTCCAGAACGCTAACCAGGCCGAGCAAATGAAGGTTTTCGGTGAGCTGGTGCAATTGATCGCCAGCGGCAAGCTGCACACTCGTGTTGCCGCCACCTATGACGTCAGCGAAATCAAGCAAGCCGTGGCGGCCGCCGCCAGTGGTGAGCGCGATGGCAAGATTCTGATCGTACCGAAGTAAGCCTCAGCCAAACGACGGCGGATAGCCCGCCGTCGTTTGGCCTCAGGTAGTCGCACTCATCAGCCACAGCACCAGCCCAGCAAGGGCCATGTGCAGCAAGACGATCAACCAGAACACCAATTGATAGCTCAGCTTGCGGTTCTTGTGACGAATCAGGCGCTGGGCCAGCAAACCGCCTGGCCAGCCACCCAACACTTCATACAAATGCAGGCGCGCCTCGGGCGTGCGCTGCTGACCCTTGATGGCAAACTGTTTATCGCGGTAATACGCCACAAAACAGACCAGGCTCATCAGCCCGTATACCGCTGCCAGCAGCGGCAGCAGATTAACGTCCAGCAACAACGGTTGCAGACGTTCGTGCCAAAGCGGCGCAACGCCCTGAAGTAACGCCGGGTAACTGGCGTAGTCGCTGACGCTCAGGGCCAGATTGCTCTGCGCAATGGCGCAGGGCTGATCGGTGTAAAGCACCACACCATCAGCCTGTAGGCATTTGTGCACTGCGCCTTGCACCTGCGCGGCAACAAACAGCCCAGCAAACCAGCAGACCCAGCGGCCCATGGCGTTACTCGGCGGCGAGTGTGCGGCGCTTCAACGGCGCTAAGCCATCCTGGCTGACCAGTACCGAAGCATCAGGCTTGGGTTTGTTGATGGTGTTGCGCTTGCTTGGCGCCTTAGCGGCTGGCTTTTTCGCAACAATCTTCTTGCCGGTTTTCGGGTCGATCTTTTTCTTCTTCGGGCCAACCGCTTTACCGGATGCCTTGAGATTTTTCGGGCCTTGGTAGATGCCCTTGATGTCCTTGATGTTACGGCGCTCGAAGCGCTGCTTGAGGTAGCGCTCGATGCTCGACATCAGCGCCCAGTCGTTATGGCAGATCAGCGAGATCGCCAGCCCCTCGGCGCCAGCACGGCCAGTACGACCGATGCGGTGTACGTACTCATCGCCGGAGCGCGGCATATCGAAGTTGATCACCAGGTCTAGGCCGTCGACATCCAGGCCGCGCGCCGCCACATCGGTGGCCACCAGAATTTTCACCGCGCCCTGCTTGAGGCGGTCGATGGCCAGCTTGCGGTCTTTCTGATCTTTCTCGCCGTGCAAGACGAAGGTTTTGAAATCGTGGGCGACTAACTTGCCATACAGACGGTCAGCCTGAACCCGGGTATTGGTAAAGATGATCGCCTTGTCGTAGGTCTCGTTTTTCAGCAACCACTCGACCAGACGCTCTTTGTGGTGGTTGTGGTCAGCGGTGATGATCTGCTGACGCGTGCCTTCATTGAGCTGGCTAACGCGGTTGAGCTGCAAATGCTCAGGCTCTTTCAGCACCTTACCAACCACCTCACGCAACCCTGCACCACCACTGGTGGCGGAGAACAGCAGGGTTTGACGTTGGGCATTGCACAGCTCGGACAAACGCTGCACGTCATCGGTAAAGCCCATATCGAGCATGCGGTCGGCTTCGTCGAGCACCAGCACCTCAACTTCATCGAGCAGCAGGTTGCCGGCGTTGGCGTGCTCAATCAGACGGCCCGGCGTGCCGATCAGAATGTCCACCCGGCGCAGCATGGCCGCCTGCACTTTGAAGTCTTCACCGCCGGTGATCAAACCAGCCTTAAGGAAAGTGAATTGAGCAAAGCGCTCGACTTCCTTGAGGGTCTGCTGAGCCAGTTCGCGGGTCGGCAACAGGATCATCGCGCGCACGCTCATGCGCGGTGAGGAGGCACCGTCACCAAGCAGGCGGTTGAGCATCGGCAATACGAAGGCCGCAGTTTTACCGCTGCCGGTTTGCGCGGTTACCCGCAGGTCTTTTCCTTGCAACGCCAGCGGAATGGCCGCCAGCTGCACCGGGGTGGGCTCGACAAAGTTCAGCGCAGCCACGGCTTTAAGCAGGCGTTCATGCAGGGCGAATTGGGAAAACACGGGATAACCTCGACGAAAAACAAAAAATCAGCCGTATAGCCTAACGCTTTCCGGGCCGGCGGCCGAGTGACTTTGCATATTCAGGGCAATAAAGCGACCGCCGCCCGTGAACAAAACGCAGATCAACGGTTCAAACTAGCAAGAAACTCCGCCTTCTAGCCTTGGAGCACATAATGCGCAACTTTCAGAAAGCCTTGTTAATCAGTTCTACCTTGGCGCTCACTCTTGCCGCGCAGAGCAGCATTGCCGCGCCTAAGCATGATAACCCTGGCAAACAAGGTGGCAGCCAACACAGCGACATCAGCGTAGACCTCAACGGCCCATCGATTGATATCGGCCGGGTGCGCATCGTTTTGGGCGAGAACCGCAACCTGATCGGCTCCACTCGCACCTTACCGCCTGGCATTGCCAAAAACCTGGCCCGTGGCAAACCGCTGCCACCCGGCATTGCGAAAAACTTCGACAGCCGCCTGCTGGGCCAGTTACCCCACTATGACGGCTATCAGTGGCAGCAAATGGGCACTGACGTGGTGCTGGTGGCCATTGCCAGCGGCATCATTTACGAAGTACTACGCAACGTCTTGGACTGAGCACACTCACTGCTCGGCAAATGAGGCGCTGCGCCGCTGCTTGATCAGCAGGCGCGCGCTGTCCCACCCGACCAGCAGCACCGCCAACCAGATCGGCAGGTAGGTCAGCCATTGCGCACTATCAAAATGCTCACCCAGAAACAGCAGCGCCACCAGAAACAACAGCACCGGTTCGACATAACTGAGAATGCCGAATAACCCCATCGGTAGCAGCCGACTGGCCGCCATCATCGCGGCAAACGCCAACGCACTGAGCAAGCCCAGGCCAGGCAGTAGCCACAACAGCTTTGGCGCCTGAGTGAACAGCTCGGGCGGCCCCCACTGCACAATTATGTAGATCGCCACCGGAGCCATAAACAGCATCTCTAAAACAAACCCGGACAAAGAATCCAGGCGCATCCAGCGGCGCAACATGAAATACGGCGGATAGCCCAGCGCCGTCACCATCACCACCCAGGAAAACGCCTGGGTCAGCCACAGCTCGTGGGCGACACCAAGCAAGGCGCTGAACACTGCCAAGCGTTGCAACGGCCGCAACCGCTCGCCATAGAACACGCGCCCGACCAGAACCATGGCCAGCGGCAGGAGGAAATAACCCAGCGAGACTTCCAGCATGCGCCCGGACAACGGTGCCCAAACAAACAACGCCCACTGAATCCCCATTAGCAGTGCGGCCACGGGCAGGCTGGCCAGCAGCAGCGGTTCGCGGCGTAAGCGAGCACAGGCGGCCAGCAACAACGGCCACTGCCGCGACAAGGTCACCAGCAACAGCACCGCCGGCAACGACCAGAGCACTCGCTGGGCAAACACCTGCAAGCCATCGAGCGGGGCCAATAGCTGCACATAGCCAGGCACCAGGGCAAACAGCACCGAGGCGATAATCGACAGCGCTACACCACGCCCAGACAGTTGCATCACACCACCCTACTCATTCAGACCTCAACACATTGCCTAGCCTGTAGTTAAGACCACAGCGCGCAAGCGACAAGGCCGCGACCATACCCGCTGACGTCTAAAAAAGCTCGAACCCCATGCTCTAGCGCATGCAATGATGGCTCCCAGGCGGCGACGCGACACATAAAAGGCCCGCACGGCAGTAGCCGGGCGGGCAGAGGAACTCAGGGGCAGCAGACGCCTGGTAATTAGGCGGCAGCGGATAAGTCAGATCGCTTGGGCCAGTTGCGCCTTGGCTTGGCTCACGCCTTTTCCCATAAAGTCGCCGCCCAGGTTGAGGCCTTCGGCGTGGATGAAGCTGACATCGTGGATACCGATAAAGGCCAGCGCCTGGCGCAGATACGGTTCCTGGTGATCCAGATTGCTACCGGCGTAGATACCGCCACGGGCAGTCAGAACAAAGGCACGCTTGCCGCTGAGCAGGCCTTGCGGGCCGGTTTCCGTGTATTTGAAGGTCACCCCGGCGCGCAGCACATGATCCAGCCAGGCTTTCAGGGTGCTCGGGATAGCGAAGTTATACATCGGCGCTGCCAGCACCAGCACATCGGCGGCCAGCACTTCGTCGGTCAATAGATTGGACAACGCCAGAGCCGCCTGCTCGGCTTCACTTTGTTGCTCGGCCGGGGTCATCCAGCCGCCCAGCAGATTGGCGTCCAAGTGCGGCACCTGTTCAACCGCAAGATCACGCACCTTGATCTGATCCGCTGGATGAGCGGCCTGCCAGGTGATGATGAACTGTTCAGTCAGCTGGCGCGAAACCGAACCTTGTTGACGGGCGCTACTTTCGATTACTAGAACGTTTGCCATGCTGTTTGCTCCATCTAAGAGACACTGATGTGTCGATGGGCAAAGAATAGAAGCGTAAAAAACGATTAAAAAGCGTAAAAAACCGCACAAAACAATCGAATAAATTGATTTATGCCCCGAGCGCGCTTAGTCTCAAGGCATTGAACAGGTTACGAAAGCTCGCAGGTCAGCTTGACTCGCAATTTAATAATGCTGCGGGTGGACTTATGCGTCAGGTTGCTGCTTTCACCGGGGGCTAAGCTCACCTTGCGAGTGCGCGGCGCTTCTGGACCATTACGAAATATCGCCGTGCATTTGGCTTCGCTGCGGCCATAGTTGTAGAGCTGCAAGGCGCCCATATTGTGGTCAATTTCTTGGGTACTGGCTGATACTTCAGCGCCGTTGAGCTGTTTCTCCACCTCAATCGGGTAAGCCATCACAGTCAACGGCAAACAGGCCAGCAGCGCGCAACAGAGCTTTTTCATCAGGGCAATCTCCAGCAAAAGGAGGCCAGTTTAGGTTGATTGAGTCAGCATTTGCACCCTAGAACTTGAGTGCGTATAGGAACTGAATATGAAAGCCCCCCGCGTAACCCTCGATCAATGGCGCACCCTGCAGGCAGTGGTCGACCACGGCGGCTTTGCCCAGGCCGCCGACGTGCTGCACCGTTCGCAGTCCTCGGTCAGCTACACCGTGGCACGCATGCAGGAGCAGCTTGGGGTGCCGCTGCTGCGTATCGACGGACGCAAAGCCGTACTCACCGAAGCCGGCGACGTGCTGCTGCGCCGCTCGCGGCAACTGGTTAAACAAGCCAGCCAGTTGGAAGACCTCGCCCATCATATGGAGCAGGGCTGGGAAGCCGAAGTACGCCTGGTGGTAGACGCCGCTTACCCCAATGCACGCCTGGTGCGTGCGCTGACCGCCTTTATGCCGCAAAGCCGCGGCTGCCGAGTTCGCCTGCGCGAAGAAGTGCTGTCTGGCGTGGAAGAGGTGATCAAGGAGGGCACTGCTGATCTGGCTATTAGCGCGTTGAATATTCCTGGCTTCCTCGGCGCCGAAATGAGCACCGTGGAGTTTGTCGCCGTCGCCCACCCCGATCACCCACTGCATCGTCTGCAGCGGGTCGTAACCTTTCAGGATCTGGAAACCCAGATGCAGGTAGTGATCCGTGACTCTGGCCGTCAGCAGCCGCGTGATATCGGCTGGTTAGGGGCCGAACAGCGTTGGACGGTCGGCAGCCTGTCTACTGCGGCCAGCTTCGTTAGCAGCGGCCTGGGCTTTGCCTGGTTGCCGCGCCACCTGATCGAGCGGGAGCTCAAAGACGGCCAACTCAAACTTTTGCCACTGGAGCAGGGCGGCAGCCGCAACCCATTGTTCTATCTGTACTCGAACAAAGACACGCCCCTGGGCCCGGCCACGCAGATTTTGGTCGAGTTGATCCAACGTTTCGATGCCGCACCTTTAAACGCAGCCTTTGCTGCGCCCCTGCCCTCCGCCTGAGAGGAATGTGTAGATGTCTTATTTCGATAACGATGGCTGCCAGCTGCATTACGAAGAATACGGTCACGGAGCACCAGTACTGTTGGTTCATGGCCTTGGCTCAAGCACCCGCGATTGGGAGTACCAGATACCCGAGTTGGCGCGCCACTACCGGGTAATCGCCGTCGATGTGCGTGGCCATGGCCGCTCGGAAAAACCCCGCGAGCCTTACAGTATCAAGGGCTTTGCCGACGATGTCGCGGCGCTGATCGAACACCTGCAGCTACCGCCGGTGCATTTAGTCGGTATCTCCATGGGTGGGATGATCGGTTTTCAGCTCGGCGTCGATCGCCCCGAACTGCTGAAGAGTCTGTGTATCGTCAACAGTGGTCCCGAGGTCAAAGCCAAGAGCCCACGCGACTATATCGAGATCGCTAAACGCTGGAGCCTGTCGCGCCTGCTCAGCCTCGACACCATCGCCAAAGCCTTGGGTAAACTGCTGTTCCCCAAACCCGAGCAGGCCGAGCTGCGGCAGAAAATCCTCCAGCGCTGGCCGCAAAACGACAAGCGTGCTTACCTGGCCAGCCTGGATGCGATCATCGGCTGGGGCGTGCGGGAACGCCTGGCGCGGATCAGCTGTCCGACCCTGGTGATTACAGCCGATCGCGATTACACCCCGGTGGCGCAGAAGCAGGCTTACGTCGATGAGTTGCCCAATGCGCGCCTGCTGGTGATCGAAGATTCACGTCACGCCACACCACTGGACCAACCCGAACACTTCAACAGCAGCTTGTTAGCCTTCCTCGCTGAAGTCGAACAGGCCGCACCCACTGCCAATAAGGACTCAAACGCATGTTGAAAAAACTCACCCTCGCCGCCTGCTCTGTGTTGTTTGCCGGTAGCCTGCTGGCTGCGGAAAACCCCAAGGTGCTGTTAACCACCAGCCTCGGCGAGATCGAAATCGAACTGAACGCCGAGAAGGCGCCGATCAGCACTGCCAACTTCCTCAGCTACGTGGACAGCGGTTATTACGCCGGCACCCAGTTCCACCGGGTAATCCCAGGCTTTATGGTGCAAGGCGGCGGTTTCGATGCCGACATGCAGCAAAAAGACACGCAAGCGCCGATCAAGAACGAAGCCGACAACGGCCTGCACAACGTGCGCGGCACCCTGGCCATGGCCCGCACTCAGGTACGCGACTCCGCCACTAGCCAGTTCTTTATCAATCACAAGGACAACGCTTTCCTCGATCACGGCTCGCGTGATTTCGGTTACGCGGTATTCGGTCAAGTGACCCGCGGCATGGACGTGATCGATAAAATCGCTCAAGTGCCGACCGCCAACCGCGGCGGCAACCAAAATGTGCCGCGCGAGCCGGTACTGATCACCGCTGCCAAACGTCTGTAACTTCGAAACTGGCTGGGTAGTAGCTACCCAGCCATGCGATACGGCAACAGCCTGCGGGCCTGTTCGGCATAGCCGCGTACGCCTTGCTGTTCTTCCTCGAGAAAGTTCGCCACCGCCGCGCGTAGGCCGGGGTGGCAGAGGTAGTGCCAAGACTGCGTGATCACCGGCTCGAAACCGCGAATCAGCTTGTGCTCGCCCTGGGCGCCAGCATCGAAACGCTGCAGACCATTGCCAATGGCATAGTCCATACCCTGGTAGAAACAGGTCTCGAAATGCAGCCGGTCAAACTCGGCCAAACAGCCCCAGTAACGCCCATATAGGCTATCGCCGCCGATCAGGCTGAACGCCATGGCCACCGGCCTACCGGCTTGGTGCGCGAGTACCACACGGATCATCTCGGGCATGCGCTCGGCCAATAGGCTAAAGAACGCGCGTGTCAGGTAAGGCGACTGGCCGCGCACGCGGTAGGTGTTGGCGTAGCACAGGTAAACGAAATCCCACTCCAGCTCGCTGAGTTGATGACCCTCGCGCCACTCGAACTCGATGCCCTGCCCCGCCACCTGTTCACGCTCCTTACGCATCTGCTTGCGCTTGCGCGAACTGAGCGCATCGAGAAAGTCCTGAAAGTCCCGATAGCCACGGTTACGCCAGTGGAACTGGCACCCCAAGCGCTGCAACCAGTCCTCGCGCCCCTGCAACAGCTCATTTTCAACCTCGGTGGTGAAGTTGATATGCAGACTCGATAGCCCTTGCTGCGACAGGCCGCTGGTCAACCCATCAAGCAGTTGCCCAGCCGCCTGCGCCGTACCGATTAGCCGCTGGCCCGTTACCGGGGAAAAGGGAATGGCGCCCAACAGCTTGGGGTAATAGTCGATCCCAGCGCGGTGGCAGGCATCCGCCCAGCCATGGTCGAACACGTACTCGCCGTAGGAATGACTTTTCACATAACCCGGCATGCCGGCCAGCAACTGGCCCTGCTCGTCGAATAGAGCCGCATGAGCAGGCTGCCACCCCGTGCGCCCGCCCAAACTGCCGCTGTCCTCTAACGCCGAAAGAAAAGCATGGCGCAAGAACGGCTGGGCATCAGTCAGTAAGTCATCCCACTGGCTGGCGGCAATTTCATGAATGGAGTTCAGCGAGGTCGGCAACATCGGCAGCTCGGCGCATTGGACAAGGCTGCACTATAGCCGCATGGGCTTATGCCTGGCGCGCTGGATAAGCGGCAATCGACCTGCCAGATAACCTGGCCTGGGTGCCACATTAAACGTCGCCCAGCCACGCAGGCATAAAAAAGCCCCGCGCAAGGCGGGGCTTAAAGGCGGAGCAGCGGTTAAATAGTGTGGCTTAGAACACGTACTGCAGACGGCCGACGATGGCTTTGCCATCGTCTTCAACTTTGTAGTTTTGGCCGCTTTTCACAACATTAGAGTTCGTGTTGATGTTGTCGACTTGGTAGTCGACGTAGTTCAGGCTCATGCGCACCGAAGGCGTAGCGAAGTAGTTAACGCCGACTACAACTGCATCAGCGGTGAAATCACTATTGGCATTCTGAGCAACCACACCCACGATACCGCTCATCAGCTGGCCAGGAACAGCAGCTGGGTCAGCATCAATAGTGCTGCTCTCGTAACGGGCGAACACTTCGAACGTACCTTTCATATCAGTCGGCTTGTCCCACTTGCCCGCACCAGCTTTATAACCACGAGCACCACCGATCATGTAGGAAACCTGGCCGTAGTAACCGCTGGCGTCTACATCAGCATCAGCACCACCGGCGTTTTCACCCGAAACCTGACGCTGGAAGTATTCAGCAGCTGCGCGGAACGACCCGAACTGAGCGCCCGCTTCCAATACCCACTCAACATCTTTGTCGGTTTTGGCCGTGCTGCCGAAAGCAATACGCGCGTCGTCGTCACTGCGGATGCCCATACGCGTACGCACGCTGGAGCCGTTATCGTCCGGGTTGTTGCTGTGGTAGTTGGCACCCAGGTGAATAACGTCAGTACCGTTCAGGTAAGGCGCCCAGTTGGCGCGCAGGGTGTAGCCGAACAGCTCATCGTTGCCGTCTGTTTCTTTTTTGTCGTAGTTGGCGACCTGGGCCATCAGGCCATAGTTATCACCGGTGTGCATGACGTTAACGCCAAAGGAAGCATCTTCGTCGCCATTGAGGAAATCATACATAAACGGACGCTCAATGGCAGTGATCCACGACGAGCTCGTGGTGTTCTCAAGGCCGTAGTCAACACCGAAGCGACCGACAGTGACATCAGCAAAATCCAGCCCGGTGTAAGTGATATACGCACGGTCTACATCGGTGCCGCCTTCATAGCCATCGTAGGACAGACGAACGCCCCAGCCCCAGTCCTTATAAGACACACCTTCCAGACCAATTTCGCCGCGACGGATAAAGGTGTTGAAGGTGTCATCGAATGGGTCAGCCTGGCGACCCGCCATCAGGCCATCAAAGTTAGTGGCATCCCACTGCAACTTGCCACCCAGCTTGAAGCTGAACTCTTTGTCAGTGGTGGCGACTTCCAGACCACCTTTGGTTTTGATCACGAGATCGGCACCGTCGGTGCTGACGGTGCCTGCGAAAGCCTGGGCGGAAACGGCCAGGGCCAGGGCGCTGGTAGCGAAGCCGGCCATTACTCCACGAAAGCTGTGCTTACGGATCATCGAAGATTCCTCTAAATGGACTTTAAGTGTTGAAAACACCCGAGCGCTGAGGGCTCGTTCGTGCTGAGGGGAATCTTGGCGGCGAGATATTTCAGAGCAGTTGCTGATATATAAATATTTGATGACAGCGGAACTTTTTACTTCGTTTGTGAATAAGTAGGTTCACGGCCCAGGCTGTCCGTCACAAACGCGTTAGCGATAGAAGATTTTTGCCGCCAGCCAACTGATCCGTCACACTAGATACCCCGAGCAAATGCTCGTTTTCCAAAGCCTGCAGACTTCGTATGACCCGATCTCCGTTTCGCCGTCTCGTTTTTGGCACCTTGCGCCGCCTGCTGTACCTCTGGGTGCGCTCAGAAACCATCAACCAGTCCGCTTTCACCCTCAAGCTCGACCGCACCAAGCCAGTGTTTTACGTGCTGCAGCAGCCGTCGCTGAGTGATCTGGCTGTGGTCGATACGGAGTGCCGCAAGGCGGGCTTACCGAGACCGGTGCTGCCGGTATCGGCGGGTAACTTGGAAGAGCCCGCAGCGTTTTTCTACCTGACGCCAGAGCCCGATTGGCTCGGTCGCCAGGACAAACGCGGGATCTCGCCGACCCTGCAACGTCTGGTCAGCGCGCTGAGCCAGCATGCGGTGGACGATGCGCAGATCATTCCAGTCAGCGTGTTCTGGGGCCAGTCGCCTGACCGCGAAACCAGCCCATGGAAACTGCTATTCGCCGACAGCTGGGCCGTCACCGGCCGCCTGCGTCGCCTGGTGAGCATCCTGATTCTCGGTCGCAAGACCCGCGTGCAGTTCTCCACGCCCATTCATATGCGCGAGCTGGTCGAGCAGGACAAAGGCCACGAGCGCACCTTGCGCATGGTCCAGCGCATCCTGCGCGTACACTTTCGCAACCAGAAGGCCGCCGTCATCGGTCCGGACGTCTCGCACCGGCGCAACCTGGTCAAAGGCCTGATCCACGGCCCGCAGGTGCGCCAAGCCATCATCGAAGAAGCTGAGCGTGAAGGCATCAGCCTGCAGAAAGCCGAAAACCAAGCGCTGCGCTACGGCAACGAGATCGCCTCGGACTACACCTACACCGCGATCCGCTTTCTTGAACTGGTGCTCAGCTGGTTCTGGAACAAGATCTACGACGGCATCAAGGTCAACCATATCGAGGGCGTGCAGGATGTAGCCCAGGGCCATGAGGTGATCTATGTGCCCTGCCACCGCAGCCACATTGATTACCTGTTGCTGTCCTATCTACTGTTCAAAAACGGCCTGACACCACCGCATATTGCCGCTGGCATTAACCTCAATATGCCGGTCATCGGCAGCTTGCTGCGTCGTGGCGGCGCGTTCTTTATGCGTCGCACGTTCAAGGGTAATCCGCTGTACACCGCCGTGTTCAACGAATACCTGCACACCCTGTTCAGCAAGGGCTTCCCGGTGGAGTACTTCGTCGAAGGCGGGCGTTCGCGCACCGGACGCATGCTGCAACCGAAAACCGGCATGCTGGCCATCACCATGCGCAGCTTCCTGCGCAGTAACCGCCTGCCGGTGGTGTTTGTACCGGTGTACATCGGCTATGAGCGCGTGCTGGAAGGCCGCACCTACTTGGGCGAATTGCGCGGTGCGAGCAAGAAGAAAGAGTCGATCTTCGATATTTTCAAGGTCATCGGCGCACTCAAACAGCGCTTTGGCCATGTCTGGGTCAACTTCGGCGAACCGATCAAGCTGGCCGAATTCCTCGACAGTGAGCAACCTGACTGGCGCGAGCAGGATTACGGCACGCAGTTCCGCCCAGCCTGGCTGAATGAGGCGACCCACAACCTCGGCGAGCGCGTGGCCCAGCACCTCAACGAAGCTGCCGCGATCAATCCGGTCAACCTGGTCGCGCTGGCACTGCTTTCCACCAGCAAGCTGGCGCTGGACGACCGTGCCCTGGCGCGAGTGCTCGACCTGTACTTGGCCCTGTTGCGCCGCGTGCCCTACTCGCCGCACACAACCTTGCCGGACGGCAATGGCCAAGCGCTAATCGAATACGTGCAGAAGATGGACCTGCTGGCTGAGCAGACCGACCCGCTGGGCAAGATCCTCTATCTGGACGAGCACAACGCCGTTCTGATGACCTACTACCGCAACAACGTGCTGCACATCTTCGCCCTGCCGGCGTTGCTCGCCAGCTTCTTCCAGAGCAGCGCACGGATGAGCCGCGAACAAATTCTGCGCTTTACCAAAGCGCTCTACCCCTACCTGCAATCCGAGCTGTTTATCCGCTGGGAATTGGATGAACTGGACGCTGTGGTCGACCAATGGCTCGCCGCCTTTGTCGAGCAAGGGTTGCTGACCCTGGACGGCGACACCTATGTGCGCCCGGCGCCAAGCTCACGTGAGTTCGTCCTGCTGACCCTGCTGGCCCGCGCCATCGTGCAGACCCTGCAGCGCTTCTACATGGCCACCGCCCTGTTGCTGAATGCCGGGCAGAACGCTATCAGCGCCGAAGAACTGGAAGACCTGTGCACCGTGATGGCTCAACGCCTGTCGATCCTGCACGGCCTGAATGCCCCGGAATTCTTCGATAAGAGCCTGTTCCGCCACTTTATCCAGAGCCTGCAGGACCAGGGCGTGCTGCGCCAGGATGAAGCCGGCAAGCTCAGCCATCACCCGCTGCTCAACGAGTTGGCCGAGGGCGCCGCCAAGCGCGTGTTACCGGCGGAGATTCGCCTGTCGATTCGTCAGGTGGCCATGGATCGCAACGAGGATGTGGCCGAGCCGGTGTAAACCGGCACGCCGCGCCGCCATGAGCGAAAACAACGAGCAACCCGCGCGCGCCTCACGCGCAGCGTTTCACCAGGCCAATCAAGCCCGCGCCGAAGCCGAGGCCCAGCGTCTGCTGGCGGCCAAGGCGCAACTGGGCGGGCACTGGCTAGGCTGGGTGGCCAGCGAACTCTACGCCCTCAAGCCACCCACTTACGCACAGATGGTGCGCCGCGAACTGCAGCGCCTAAGCCGCTAACTGCGGCTCAGATCAATCAAGCGGGATGACAACGCCTGCATCGCAGTACTGACCTCATCCAACGCTTGAGCATCGCGGGCATTCTCTTCGCTGATGCTGTGAATGCGTACGGCCAACTCGTTGATCTCTTGGGTGACGTGGCTTTGCTGTTGCGCTGCAACGGCGATCTGCTGGGCGCGCTGAGAAATATCATCAAAACTCTGCACCGTACTGGACAGTGCCGACGCGGCCCCTTCGGCCTCACCCACGGCATGCTCAGTACGTGCCTCCCCAGCCTGCATGGCTTTCACGGCCTGACGAGACGTCTGCTGCAGGGCGCTGATCATGGTGCTAATTTCGTTTGCCGAGTTCTGCGTTCTGCCAGCCAGGGTGCGCACCTCATCGGCGACCACCGCAAAACCACGGCCTTGCTCACCAGCGCGCGCCGCTTCAATAGCAGCATTCAAGGCCAGCAAGTTAGTCTGCTCAGAAATCGCTTTGATCACATCCAGCACCACGCCCACTTGCTGGCTGTCTTTCTCTAAGCGGCCAATAGCCAAGGCGGCCTCGGCCATCTCGGCGGACAGCGTCTGAATAGCGGCACTGTTGGAGGCCACCTTCTGCTGACCTTCCTGCACCACCGACAAGGAGTTTTGTGCGGTAGTGGCGCAGTCATTAGTGTTATGCGCCACTTCTTGGGCACTGGAAGACATCTCGGTAATCGCCGCCGCCAACTGGGTGTTCTCCTGGCGTTGCTGCTCGGCGCGCCCAGCCAAGGTGCTGCTCAGGCTGCCCAGCTGAGCAGCTTCTGCCTGCAGATGATCAGCCTCATCAGCAATGCGCTGGAGCATCGTGCGCAACTGCCCGGCATAGCGATTAACCGCATGGCGCAACGCACCAATCTCATCCTCACGCTCTACGCTCAACTGCACATCGCGGCTTGCCGAGCCACGGCCTAGGGAATCGATTTGCGCGGTAGTTTCTTCCAGCTGAGCAATCAGTTTGCGCCCAGCCAACCAAGCCAATGCGAGTAATACCGCCAACAGCGGAATCAGAAAAAGCAAAATATCCCAGGTCAGCGCCCAAGCTAGGCCGGTAACGCGCTCATAGGGCGTCACCAGGCCAATGACCCAACCGGTGTCGGGCATTACAAAAAGGCTGACGCGACTGGCCTGTTTGAGCTGCTCATCGTGTGCCAGGTCCAGGTTATGAATCACTCCCGCACTGCTGCTGCCGAGCGCCTCCTGAACAGGTTTCAGCCAGCTTTGCTGCTGCGCCAGGTCGGCAAACTTGAGCATCGCGCCGCCCTTGGCACCAGCTATACCGGGGAAATGCAGCACATTACCCGCTTGATCGAGGGCAAACGCATAGCCATCGGTAACCTTGCCTTGCTCGGTGAGAAAGCGCGATAGATCGTCCAGCAGGAGATCCAGGGTAGCCACACCAGCAAAGCGCCCAGCAAGCTGATAAGGCACGCTACACGTGACCATTGGCACACCGGTCACTGCATCCTGATAAGCCTCCGACCACAAGCAGCGACCTGCCGTACTGTTTCGTGCCCCGGTGTACCACGCATCGTTTTGATAGCCAGGGCCATCGGCAGCGTTGTAATCATCCGAGTAAGCCAGCCGCCCATCTCCACCGCGGGCCCAGAAGAAGCTGCGGCGTGCTACACCCTCAGTAAATGCATTCGGCTCGGGCCAGACACCGCCACCGGCGATGGCTTTATCACCCTGGTTATTAATCACATTAGGCAGCGTATTGAGGTACAGCGTTTCATCCAACGGCAGCACTTCGGAGAGGTGCGCTAAGCTCGCGGTCACCCCTTCAATACCAGACAGCTGCAACGCCAGCTGACGCACGATTGCGCCACCCGTCTGCTCAATCAACTCACCACTGGCGGCCACCACACGCGGCTGACCGCGCAGCGCCATTACGGCAAAAACCGCCAGGGCGGTAAGGATCAACAGCAGAATGCTGCCCAAGGTCAAACGCTGCGACAAACGAACGGGCACCAAAGCCATGCGATTACTCCTGCTGCATAAAGTAGATTCTTATATGTACGGCTAGAACAGCTTAAACACGCGCCCCGCTTCACTAGCAAACCAGATAGCGCACTCGGTAAACGACACCTTAATTAAGACTGCATGGTCAGAGTCTATAGGTGAATTGGGCCTATGAGCGGTTTTAGCCAGTTTCTCCAGGCCGCAAGGCTTACGCGCTGGGCGATAAGGCAATAGCGCGCAGGCCGGCAAACTACGCGACGCTCTGCACGCCTCACTAAGGCCCCAGACCACAGACTCTTGTTGGCGCCTCCTACGTGCTTATTTGCCTGCGCGACTCAGTCCGCTAAGCTCCGGAGATATCCCACACCGCACAAGGATGCCCATCATGCTTCGTTTAATGTCCCTGGCCGCCGGCCTTGCTCTTTCCAGTAGCGTCTTCGCCCTGTCCCTTGCCGACCTGACCCAGAGCGACGCCAGCGGCGGCCTCAAGGACGCCCTCACCCAAGGCGCGAAAGTGGCCGTGCAACAACTGGGCAAGCCCGGCGGTTTCAGCAATAACCCGGACGTACGAATCGAACTGCCGGGCAACCTCGGCAAGGCCGCAAGAACCATGAAAATGATGGGCATGGGCGCGCAAGTCGATCAACTCGAGGCGAGCATGAACAAAGCCGCCGAAGCCGCCGTGCCGCAAGCCCAGGCACTGCTGGTGGACTCGGTGAAGAAGATGACCGTGCAGGACGCCAAAAGCATCCTCAGCGGCCCGCAAGACTCTGCCACCCAATACCTCAATAAAACCAGCCGCGATCAGATCCGCGCCAAGTTCCTACCCATCGTCAAACAAGCCACCGACCAGGTCGGCCTGGCCAAGCAATACAACAGCTTTGCCGGCCAAGCCGCGAGCTTCGGCGTGATCGACGCAAAAAGCGCGAATATCGAAAACTACGTGACCGAACAAGCGCTGGACGGCTTGTTCGCCATGATCGCCGAGCAAGAAGCCAGCATCCGTCAGAACCCTGCCGGTGCCGCGACCAGCTTGGCGAAGAAGGTGTTTGGGGCGTTGTAAGAAGAGTTGGATGGATGTGAAAAGCCAGACGTGATGTCTGGCTTTTTTTAACACTATTTCGCTCCGCTCTCCTGACGGGATTCGGAGACCGCGTTGTTTGGGCGATTTGTGGAAGACAGAAGGTAAAAGCCAAAGCAGAAGTACCGCGGCCAAGGCCGCTCCTACAGGATTGCGGAAGACCCGTAGGATGGGTTGAGCAGCGCGATACCCATGCGGTTAATTGCTTGGTTGATGGGTATCGCTGCGCCCAACCTACCCTACGCTGCTCTCCATATCCATATTCAAACCGAAACAGCAAAGCTCTCAGTTAAAGCCCCTCTGACCGTACTGCCAGGCCCGAAAAACAAACCCCTGCTAATTTAGCGGGGTCTTGTCAGTCAGGTGTCAGGCTTATTCCGGCTGCGCAACCAGCAGGTCATTCTGATCACGGCTCCACTGCGGCAGCAGCGTGCCAATCAGCATACCGGCCAGGCTAAATAGCAGGCCCGCCAGCTGCGGCGGCCAGAACGCTGCTTCGCTCCAGGTCAGCTCCAGGTAGATCCACGACACCAGGCCAAAGGCGATAGCAACCAGCGCGCCCTGGGTGGTCGCACGCTTCCAGAACAACCCGGCGAACAGTGGCACCACGGCCGCTACCAGCGTCACCTTGTAGGCATTACCGACCATCTCGTAGATGCTCGCATCCGAGTACAGGGCAAACGTCAGGGTCGCCACCGCACATACAAAGATGATGCAGCGCATCAACAACAGGTGCTGCTTGTCGGTGAGCACCGGTAAAAAGCGCTTAAGCACGTTTTCAGACAACGTCACCGAAGGCGCCAGTAAGGTGCCGGAAGCGGTGGACATGATCGCCGACAATAACGCACCGAAGAACATGATCTGGGCGAACAACGGGGTTTTCTCAAGGATCAGCAGCGGCAGAATCATCTGCGCGTCTTCAGCCAGCCACTTCTCGACAAGCGCCGGGTCGATCATCGAGGCGGCATACACCAGAAAGATCGGCAGCATGCAGAAGCCGAGGTAAAACACCGCTCCGGTCATAGAGGCACGCGCTGCAATATTCTCGCTCTTGGCTGACATCACCCGCTGGTACACGTCCTGCTGAGGGATGGAACCGAGCATCATGGTCACCGCCGCGCCGATAAAGGCGACGATGTCCTTGGGCTCGAAGGCGTGCATAAAGGTGAACTTGCCTTCGCTGGCCGCCCTGCTGATGACCAGATCGGCGCCGCCGGCCATGTCGCTAAACAGCCAAACCAAGTAAATCAAGCCGACGACGATGACGATCATCTGGAAGAAATCGGTCAGGGCAATCGACCACATACCGCCGAATAGGGTGTACAGCAACACGATAAAGGTGCCGAGGAACATGCCCTGCGTGGTGCTGATACTGCCGTCGGAGATGACGTTGAACACCAGGCCCAGCGCGATCAACTGTGCGGCGATCCAGCCCAGGTAGGACATGACGATGACCAGGCTGATGATCAGTTCGACCTGCGGGCCGAAGCGCTTTTTGAAGTAGTCACCAATGGTCAGCAGGTTCATCCGGTACAGCGGCCGGGCAATGATCAGGCCGACCAGAAACAGGCAGCCGAACGAACCGAATGGGTCTTCAACGATTCCGGCAAAGCCGTCTTCAAGAAAGGTGGCGGGAATGCCCAGCACCGCCTCGGAGCCAAACCAGGTGGCAAACACCATGGCGGCGACAATGGGGAAGCCCATGCTGCGCCCACCGGAGGCGAAATCGCGGGTGTTATGCACCCGGGTGGATGCGTAGAAACCGATGCCGACAGTCACCAGTAGATAGAGCGCAACGAACCAAATCAGCATGTTTTCCCGTTCCACAGACGTCAGCCCAGCGCATGCGTGACCCGCGCAGGAAGCGCAGGTTAGGACGGTGGGCTACAGGTTTTTGTTATGACCACTCACGATGGGTTGATGCACGCCCCATTCAGGTCGCGCAGTCTGGCAAAAACGCAAAATATGTCAAATAAAAACGACAAAGATAAGTAATAAAGTCTAACAATCTGACTAAGACGCTGGATAAAAGACTGTAATTCCTAGATAAATCACTTTTAGACGCCAACCAACAGTTGTATATTTTTGACAGATCAACACCTGACTGCCTCCCCATTCAACAAGCACCGCGCATAAAAAAGCCAGACGCGAGCGTCTGGCTTTCTCTGCATTACTGTTATGTCAGCCCGGCTGTGACTCCACTTCCTTAACCCGGAACCAGGCTGCATACAGCGCGGGCAGGAACAGCAAGGTCAGTGCCGTGGCGACGATCAGGCCGCCCATGATGGCCACGGCCATTGGCCCGAAGAACACGCTGCGCGACAGTGGAATCATCGCCAGCACAGCCGCCAACGCCGTCAGTACGATGGGGCGGAAACGTCGCACCGTGGCTTCAATAATCGCGTGCCAGCGGTCCATACCAGCGGCAATGTCCTGCTCGATCTGGTCGACCAGAATCACCGAGTTCCGCATGATCATCCCCGACAAGGCGATGGTGCCGAGCATGGCGACGAAGCCGAACGGCTGACGGAAGATCAGCAAGAACAAGGTCACACCAATCAACCCCAATGGCGCGGTGAGGAACACCATGGCAGAGCGCGAAAAGCTCTTCAGTTGCAGCATCAACAGTGTGATCACCACCACGATAAACAGCGGTACGCCGGCGTTGACCGACTTCTGCCCACGACTGGAGTCTTCCACCGTGCCGCCCACGTCCAGTCGGTAGCCGTCCGGCAATTGCGCACGCACCGGCTCGAGGGTCGGCAGGATCTGCTTGACCAGGCTGGCTGGCTGCTCCTTGCCATACACGTCGGCACGAACAGTGACGGTCGGCAGGCGATTACGGTGCCAGATGATGCCCTCTTCAAAGCCATATTCCAGGGTGGCCACTTGCGACAGTGGCACGCTGCGACCATTGTCAGTGGGCACCGCCAGGCTTGGTAGCAGGCTCAGTTCCTGACGCTCGCTCGGCGTACCGCGCAAGAGGATTTCGATCAGTTCATTGCCTTCACGGTATTGACTCACCGACGAGCCAGTCAGCGAGCTTTGCAGGAAGCGCGACAGGTCAGTCGTGCTCACGCCCAGAGCGCGGGCACGCTCTTGGTCGATATTCAGGCGCACAACCTTGCTCGGCTCTTCCCAATCCAAGTGCACGTTGGCCACATGCGGGTTCTCGCGCACTTTACCGGCCACCTGACGCGCTAGCTGACGCACTTCATCAATATGCTCACCAGAGACGCGGAACTGCACCGGATAGCCCACGGGCGGGCCGTTTTCCAGGCGCGAGATACGCGTGCGCAGGGTCGGAAACTCGTCATGCAGCACACCAATCAGCCAACTACGAATGGCTTCACGGTCTTCGATACTTTTCGCCAGCACGACGAACTGAGCAAAGCTGGCGGCCGGTAATTGTTGGTCCAGCGGCAGGTAAAAGCGCGGCGAGCCGGTCCCGACATAAGCCACGTAGTTGTCGATGCCTTCGTGCCCCTTGAGCATGGCCTCGAAACGTTTGGCTTGTTCTTCAGTGGCGGCCAGGGATGCCCCTTCGCTGAGTTTGAGGTCAACCATCAGCTCCAGACGGCCGGACGCAGGGAAGAACTGTTGCGGAACAAAGCGGAATAATAGAATCGAGCCTACGAACAACGCGATGGTCAGCATGATCACCGTTTTACGCCGGCGTACGCACCACTCCACCGCTTTACGCACACGCTGGTAGAACGGCGTGGCATAGGGGTCGTGCCCGCCCTCGCTACTGCCATGTTTGGCAGCGTGCAGCTTGGCCAAGTCGGGTAATAGTTTGGCCCCTAGGTACGGCACAAAGACCACGGCGGCGATCCACGACACCAACAAGGCAATGGTCACCACCTGAAAAATCGAGCGGGTGTATTCGCCGGTGCCGGACTGCGCGGTGGCAATCGGCAGGAAGCCAGCCGCGGTGATCAAGGTACCGGTGAGCATGGGAAAGGCGGTGCTGGTCCAGGCATAACTGGCCGCTTTAATGCGGTCATAGCCCTGCTCCATCTTGATCGCCATCATCTCCACGGCAATGATCGCGTCGTCCACCATCAGCCCAAGCGCCAGCACCAGCGCACCGAGGGAAATCTTGTGCAGGCCAATGCCAAGGTAGTACATGGCGGCGAAAGTCATCGCCAACACCAGCGGAATCGAAAGCGCCACCACTAACCCGGTGCGCAGGCCGAGGGAGAAGAAGCTCACCAGCAGCACAATGATCACCGCTTCGGTGAGCACGCGGACAAACTCGCCCACGCCAGTCTTCACCGCAGCGGGCTGGTCAGAGACTTTGTTCAACTGCATGCCGGCCGGCAGGGTTTCCTGCAGCCGGGCGAACTCGCCTTCCAGCGCTTCGCCCAGGACCAGAATGTCGCCGCCGGGCTTCATCGATACGGCCAGGCCGATAGCGTCTTCACCCATGTAGCGCATACGCGGCGCGGGAGGATCATTGAAACCGCGCTTAACCTCGGCGACATCGGAAATACGGAAGGTACGATCGGCTACACGAATCGGGAAATTGCGAATGTCGGCGACTGACTCAAAACGCCCCGTCACCCGCAGTTGAATACGGTCTGAACTGGTTTCGAAAAAGCCCGCAGGCGCCACTGAGTTCTGCTCTTCCAGCGCCTGCTGCACAGCGGCGAGCGGTAGGCCGAGGGTGGCCAGCTTGGTATTGGAGAGCTCGATCCAGATTTTCTCATCCTGCAAACCGAGCAGGTCGACCTTGCCTACGTCTTTGACCCGCTGCAGTTGCAGCTGGACGCGGTCGGCGTAGTCCTTGAGTACGGCGTAGTCGAAGCCTTCGCCGGTCAGTGCATAGATATTGCCGAAGGTGGTGCCGAATTCATCGTTATAAAACGGCCCCTGAATACCCTGCGGCAGGGTGTGGCGAATATCACTGACCTTCTTGCGTACTTGATAGAACAGATCAGGGATGTCCACCGAGTGCATGGAGTCGCGAGCCACGAAGGTGACCTGAGACTCACCTGGACGCGAGAACGAGATGATCTTGTCGTAGTCGCCAGTTTCCATCAGCTTCTTTTCAATGCGTTCGGTGACCTGCTGGGCCACCTCTTCAGCGCTCGCCCCCGGCCAGTTAGTGCGCACCACCATGGCCTTAAAGGTAAAGGGCGGGTCTTCGCTCTGGCCCAGCTTGGTGTAGGACAGCGCACCGACTACGGCCAGCAATAGCATGAGATACAGCACGATCTGGCGGTTACGCAGGGCCCAGGCGGACAGGTTGAAATCCATCGGGCTTACTCCTTAACCGTCGGTTTGGCCGTGACCGTAAGCTCGACAATACGGTTTTCACGGTCAACCGGACGTACCTGCTGGCCTTCACGCAACACCTGGCCTCCGGCTGCGACAACCCAGTCGCTGGCTTGCAGGCCTTCAAGGATCGGCACGGTTTTCTCGCCGTAAGCACCGATACGCACGTGGGTGCGCTTGAGGGTGGAGTCCTTGGGGTCAACGACCCAGACGTAGGGCACGTCCTTCTCGGCGGACAGCGCAGACAGCGGCACGGCCAGCGGCACTTCACCGTTATGCGCAATAAATACACGGGCACTCTGGCCAAGCTCAGCCGGCACCTTGCCCTCGGTAAAGGCCACACGGGCGGCGAATGTGCGCGACTGCGGGTCAGCCGAAGGCGACATTTCACGAATACGCCCGGGGAAGCGTTGGTCCGGCTGCGACCAGAGCTCGACCGCGACACTCTGCCCGACTTTAAAGCGCTCGAAGGCTTGCTCCGGCAAGTTGATCATTACTTCCCGTTCGCCATCAGCGGCTAGGGTGAACGCCGTTTGTCCGGCCGCCACCACCTGTCCGACTTCGACCATGCGCCGTGCAACAACCCCACTCTGCGAGGCACGCAGTACGGCATAACCGGCCTGGTTGCTGGCCACGTTAAACTCAGCCCGCACCTGCTTGACCCGCGCGGCACCAGAACGGTAAGTGTTTTCCGCATTGTCATACTGCGAGCGGCTAACCAAATTACGCGCCAGCAGGGTTTTGTAACGATCACGTTCGGCGCGTACCAGCTGCAGGTTGGCCTCGGCAGCCGCCAACTGAGCACGATTCGCCTCTAGCTGCAGGCGCACATCCTGCGGGTCCAGCTCGGCCAGTGCCTGATCCTTCTTGACCTGCGCACCAACATCCACCAGACGCTTGGTCACCTTGCCGGCGATACGAAAGGCCAGCTCAGGCTCCAGACGCGCACGCACCTCACCCGGATAAGCATCCATCAACTCGCCCGCCAACTGCGGCTGCACCACCATGGCTGGACGCACGGCAACCGCCGCGGGTTCGCTATTGCCACAGGCAACAAGCAACACAACAAGACTGGCAGGCAATGCGACAGACAGGGCATGACGAAACATGATGACTAACCTTTATGAGGCTTTTGAATATTTATACTGGCGGGTATAGTAAAAATAGCAAACTCACTAGTCCAGTATTAAAAACGACCATGCCTAACAATATGTTGCCAACCAGCGGCCCCGGCCGTCCGAAAGATCTGGCCAAGCGCAAAGCCATTCTGGAAGCGGCGAAGGCCCTGTTTCTCAGTAATGGCTATGACGGCAGCAGCATGGACGCGATTGCTGCTGAAGCAGGGGTTTCTAAGCTCACGGTTTACAGCCACTTCACCGATAAGGAGAAGTTGTTTGCCGAGGCGATTAAATCCAAATGCGAGGAGCAGTTGCCGCAGTTGTTGTTCGAACTGAGCGACGAGGTGCCGGTGGAACAGGCGTTACTGAGCATCGGCAGCGGCTTCAGCGAGCTGATCAATAGTCGTGAATCATTAGAGCTGCACCGGGTGATGGTGACCCTGGCGGCGCAGGGCTCGCAACTCTCCAAGGTGTTCTACGAGGCGGGGCCGGAAGCTGTGCTGCATGGCATGGCCGAACTGCTGCGCCAAGCTGACCTGGCTGGCAAGCTGCGCGTAGCCGATCCGCTGAGCGCAGCGGATCAGTTCTTCTGCCTGATCAAGGGCGGGGTTAATTTTCGCCTGTTGATCGGCTGCGGCGAAGCCCTGCAAGGGACTGCAGCCGAAGCCCATGTGCGTGATGCGGTCAACGTATTCTTGCGTGCTTACCGCGCCGACACCGCCGATTAGGTTGCGGCCGCGACTGCGCAGCCAGGGCGAGTCGCGCGCCAGCCTTTACTCGCTGGCGGCTTGCAGCTTTTTCTTAGGGTAGATGTCGTATCGGCTGGATTTACCCTCCAAGGCATAACCCGGCTTAGCGCCCTCAATCAGCGGCGCCTTGCGCGGCCGCTTGACCACCACTCGATGAGTAGCCAGGTTCAGCGCTGCTTCAAGTAGCGCTGGGGCATCCAGGTCATTACCGACAAAAGGCCGGAACAGGCGCATTTCCTTCTTCACCAGCGCGCTCTTGTCGCGGTGCGGGAACATCGGGTCGAGGTAGATCACCTGCGGCGGCTCGCCCTGCCAGGCGCACATCAGCTTGATGGCATTGCCCGTCAGCAACTGCATCCGCGCAGCAATAGGCGCAACCTCGCGGTCCAACGCTGCGCGCGCTAGGCCATCCTCCAGCAATGCGGCAATCAAAGGCTGACGCTCGATCAAGGTCATCTCGCAGCCCAAACTGGCCAGCACAAAAGCATCGCGCCCCAGGCCTGCCGTGGCATCCAGTACACGTGGACGTACCCCGGCCTGCACGCCAACCGCTTTGGCAATCATCTGCCCGCTGCCGCCGCCAAATAAGCGCCGGTGCGCCACCGCGCCCTCAACAAAGTCCACCTTGACCGGCCCTGGCGCTTGCGGGCCTAACTCAACCAACTGCAAACCGCTCTCACCCAATTGCAGGGCGAACTCGCTCTCGCCCTGCAGCGGCAGGCCTAAACGCTGCGCCCAACCTGCTGCCGCCTCAGTCAGGTGCGCAGCTAAGGCTTGCATACGAATTCGGGCTACTAGCTGCTCATCACTCATGGGAAAACATGCTCAAAAATCACTCAATTAGTCGCCTAAATGGCTAATACGTTGCCCGCGCGGCATTTTGCCAGACCCGGCAGCATCCAGCCGCACCGCGTTCACCCTGTTCGATGTAATTTGCACACCGCAGAGCTGAGCTTGTTGTTGACGCAACGTTAAGCAAAAACTTAACGACATATTCGCCACAGCCCCATATCCACATGAAAGTGATCGCGGTGGGCCGCGTTGTATTCCGGACCTAGAGTGGTATTGAAGCGCCGGCAAGCCGCCTGCTGCACCTGACGGAGAAACTTCGCGTTCTTGCCAGGCTTGGGCCAGTCCTGCAGTACGCTGATGCGGCGACCATCGGCGAGGCGGAAGCCAATGATATCCAGCGCATTAGCCGAAGCATGCTGGCTGCGGCGCTGACTGCCGGCGATGGTGCGGCAGGCGAAGCTACCCACATGCTCAACCCGCGCTACCCGCTGGCCGAACAGGGCCTGGGCCGCCGGCTGCAGATCATGCTGCTCGAACAGGGCAAAGGCCGCCGCCAGCGGACAGCTGGCGATAAAGCTGCTGCTGAAGTCCACCCCAGCGCTGTGCACGCGCACAGTATTGCTCAGCGGGCACGCAACCTCCGGAGCGCTATCGATCTGCGGCGTGAAACGCAGTGATGAGCGGCTCAAGGCCTGCTGGCACAGCGCTGGGTCATCTTGCAGCCGCCAGAGTTTAAAACCGGTCAGCACATTCGGCGCTTCACGAATATCCAGCACCGCCCAAGGGTTCCAGCGCGGCGGCACATCCAGCAGGCCACGCCAGAGCGCCAGCAGCAGACCAGCGAGCAACAGACACAAAATGAGAAAAGTGCGAAAAAGGGTCATGCCACGTAGCCTATCAGAGCAGGCCGAGCTGCTCGACCGGCTCCTCGACCTGCACCTGCGGCAGAGCCGCCAGCCCGGGTAACCGCAGCATCAGCTGCTGATGAAAGCGCTGCGCCAGCTGCGGAGCCAGGCGGTTGTCCGAGGTGTGCAGGAACACGTAAGGCGTGCGCCCCTCTTCGATCCAGCCGGCCACCTTGTCCAGCCAGGGCGCCATAAAGCGATCATTGGCCGACAACTCCGGATGACCAATAAAGCGCAGCTGGGGGGACTGACTGAAGGCCGTGGGCCGCAGCGGCAGGCGGGGTTTCTTGGCTTGCGCGTGCAGCACGGCCGCCTCACTGGAGTCACAACTGAATAGCGCCCGGGAATCCAAACAAACCCGCTCAATGCCGCGCTCATGCAGCAGGCGATTAAGGCGGCGCTCCTCATCGCCTTTGGCAAAGAACGCTGGATGACGTACTTCGACAGCCAACTCTCCAGCCTGCCAAGGCTCGATAAAGCTGACCAGCTCGGCCAGGCGCTGTGGCCCGAAACTCGCGGGTAGCTGCAACCAAAACGGTGCCACCCGCGCGCCCAATGGGGCCAACAAGCGACGAAAGTCCTCGCTAGCACTCAGCTGCTCGCGCAAATCACCGCCGTGGCTGATCTCGCGCGGTAGCTTGGCGCAAAAGCGCAGATGCGCCGGCATCCGCTCAGCCCAACGGGCCACGGTCGCGGCGGAAGGCGCTGCATAAAAGGTGGTATTGCCTTCAACGGCGTTGAATACCCGGGCATACAAGGCCAGGAAGTCGCCAGTGCGGCTGCCATCCGGGTACAACGAACCGCGCCAAGCAGGCTCGCTCCATGACGGGCAACCAAGGTAGTAAGGCAACATATTAGGCGTATAGGTCGAGACCCAGAACCTGTTGGGCATCCGTCTCGCTGGCGAAGCTGGCGGTTGAGCTATAGCTGGCCAAGGCTTGAGCAGCGCGATTGTTCAGCGGCGGCTGATACAGCTGGTCTTGCAGGCGGCTAGGCAGGCTGTCGCTGCTGGCATTGCCCGCTTCGACCTTGCGTGCCTGCGCGAGAAACTCAAGACCTTGGGTGTTGGCCGGTGATGCTGGCTGCTCACGACGCGCCTCTATCTCGCGCTGCGCTTCGCGAAATGGCGTAACCGCAGAACCCGGGCGGGCACTGCGGTCTGGCGAATAAGAGGAGGTAAGACCGTCGATACGCATCAATTACTGCTCGGTTTGCTTAGCCAACAATGGGTACACGTCATAGCAATTTAGCCCCCGCAGGGGGCGCTTGGCAATCAAACGCCGTGAAACGTCGCAGATACGCGACGGCAGGTACAGCAGACGCCGACAAGAGTGGCCGGTCAGAGTTGAGCCTTGGGCGTGGCCACCTTATCGCGCAGGTAAACTGGCTGCGCCAGGTCGGCGGCGAACGCCTCGCCACGCGCCCAGGCAAACTGCGCCAGGCTGAGCAAGTCCTCAGCATGCGGCAACATCGCAACGTCTTGGCCAGTGGTTGTCACCGGGATGCGCGCGGCAAAGGTACCCCAGCCGGTGCCCGCGGCGAACCAATCACCCGCAGCACCCTCGGGCAGGCTGGCGCGCTCTGGCGGCAATACGGCCTCAACGCCGACCAAGCGCATCTCGCCCTGCTCGGCGCGATAACAGCCCCAGTAGACTTCATCCATACGTGCATCGATGGCCGCCGCGACCTGCTGTACGCCATGCTCACGCAGGCTGCGTTGAGCCAGCACAGCCAGGTTGGACACCGGCAATACCGGGCGCTCCAAAGCAAATGCTAGGCCCTGCACCACGCCAATCGCAATCCGCACGCCGGTAAATGCCCCTGGTCCGCGACCGAAGGCAATTGCATCGAGCGCCGACAGCGACACATCAGCGTCCGCCAGCAGCTGCTTGATCATCGGCAGCAAGCATTGCGCATGCATACGTGGAATCACTTCATAGTGGCTGAGCACCTTACCGTTATGCAGCAAGGCAACGGAGCAGGCTTCAGTGGCAGTATCCAGGGCCAGGAGAGTGGTCATTGCATTCGGACAGGTGACGAAATGGACCGGCATTAGAACGGCTTGAGGCATTTTTTTCCAGCGCAATCACTGCAACCCGCGCCTGTCACACAGTTGCACTCGCCCCGACAGTCTCGGGCGCCGGGCCAGAACAGCCCGGCGCTCATCAGCCAACAGCGACTTACCAGGGTTCGATGACAGTCTCGGCTTTCCAGGCTTTTAAGGGTGCGTTAGACCAAGTGCCATAACCCGCGTTGGGGAAGACAATCCACTCGGCACCCCATTTATCGGCTTCAGCGGCCACAGTTGCCCGCTGTTCGGCCAGCGGCGTCTTGCGAAAACGCCCATCAAAGTCATGCAGCGTATCGCCCAGCAGCAAGACGATCTGATGATCGGCGCTAACAATGGCGCGTCGCTCGACCTTGGGCGGCCCTAGCAACAGAACGCTTTCGGCCGACACCTGGGGCAAACCGAGTTTGCTCAGGGTAGCCACGGTGTATGACTTCTGCTCGTCGGCACGGTCCGACACATAGCGAATGGTCACGCCCAAACTGTCGGCATGCTCCAGAAACTTCTTGGCACCGGGGATAAGCGTAGGGGTTCCGGCACGCTCCCAAGGCAGCCAAGTGTCCCAAGCGTCATAGGTATGGCAGTTGGCCAAATCCCGCGCCAGCAAGGCACTGTTATCGATGACGGTCTCATCCAAATCGGTAACGATGGCCAGCTTCGCTGGATCTTTCGCGGCGGCTACTGCCGCGTCCAATTTCAGCGTAGCGATATTGTAGGCTTGCAGCTGCAGGGCTTGAATTTCCGCCGACTGCTGCTGGAAACGCAGCCCCATGGTGAACTCAGCAACAGCGCAGTCTGCCTTTGCTTGCCCCGGAGCGTCGGCAAAGGCCGCGGGAATGGTCAGCAGCGATACGGCAAGGCTTAGCCACGTAAGACCGTTTGTGGGTTTATCGATCATTGAGTCTCCTCTCTCCATTCGTGGTGTGGGTGACGCATGGGCGAATCGACACGCCATGGCAACACTTCAAGCCCGAACAGCCTACAACGATCATCCCCCGGCAGTAAAAACTGACGCACAGCCTCGTGCATGAATGCGATCAGAATGCATGCGTGGCCACACAAACGATAAAGGCCCACAAGGGGCCTTTATCGTTAATACGTGACTGAGTGATTAGCTCAACGCAGCAAGTACCTTCGCGGTGATTTCGTCAACCGAACCGACACCAGCAATGGCGCTGTACTTCGGCGTGCCATCAACAGCAGCCAGCTTCTGGTAGAAATCCACCAGCGGCTTGGTTTGCGAGTGGTAAATCGACAGGCGATGACGCACGGTTTCTTCTTTGTCGTCTTCGCGCTGGATCAGCTCGTCACCGGTTTCGTCGTCAATACCGGCGACTTTCGGCGGATTGTGTTCGGTGTGGTAGACGCGACCCGATGCGGGGTGCACGCGACGACCGGCAATACGGCCGACGATTTCTTCATCATCAACGGCGATTTCGATCACGTTGTCGATGATCACACCGGCTTCCTTAAGAGCCTCAGCCTGCGGAATGGTGCGCGGGAAACCATCGAAGAGAAAACCATTGGCACAGTCGGCTTCGGTGATGCGCTCTTTGACCAAGTTGATGATCAGGTCATCAGACACCAGGCCGCCGCTGTCCATCACGCTCTTGGCAACCAGGCCCAGCTCAGTGCCAGCCTTGACCGCGGCACGCAGCATGTCACCTGTGGAGATTTGCGGAATACCAAATTTCTTGGTGATAAAACCCGCTTGGGTACCTTTACCGGCACCGGGCGCACCCAGCAAAATCACGCGCATCGATGTGCTCCTCAAAATTTAAGTAGAAATCGCTCGGACTCGCCTCGTGGGGCCAATCTCAGAATGGTTCAGGCAGCACGACCAACAAGGGCCACTGTGCCGAAAGGCCGATCAAGATACACAGCGCATTGGTAGCGCACAAGCCGCCGAAAGTCGGATACGACTATGACCGCTCGAGACACGTAAGGCTGTCGGCGACGCGCCATACGCACACCACCGACACCAGCCACAACCCTTTTGGCGTCCGCTAGCCAGTGTTGCGCAAACCCGCCGCTATACCCGCCACACTGACTAACAAGGCCTGCTCCAGAGGGCTATCGGCCTGATTATCGCGCTGCCGCGCACGCGCCAAAAGCTCGGCCTGGAGCAGGTGCAGCGGGTCCAGGTAGGTGTTACGCACACTGATCGACTCCAGGGTTTCAGGACTGTGCGCCAGCAGTTGCGATTGACCCGTCAGCCCCAGTACGGCGGCCACCGCCTGCGACAATAGGCCGCGCAAATGCACCCCTAGCGGCTGCAGGGATGGTTCAACTAGACGCTCGTCATACAAACTGGCGATGGATTCATCAGCCTTGGTCAGCACCATCTCGAGCATATCGATACGGGTGCGGAAGAATGGCCAGCCCGCACGCATCTGCCCCAGCAGCTCGCCTTCACCGCGCTGCAAGGCATTGTTCAGCGCCGCCTCCCAGCCTAGCCAGGCGGGCAGCATCAGGCGGGTTTGGGTCCAGGCAAAAATCCACGGAATCGCACGCAGGCTTTCCACCCCACCCTCGCGCCGCTTAGCGGGACGACTGCCCAGAGGTAAGCGACCCAGCTCCTGCTCCGGCGTGGCTTGGCGGAAATAATCGACAAATTGCGGGTGCTCGCGCACTACCGCGCGGTAGGCCTTGACGCCATCGCTGGCCAGCTTATCCATCAACTCCCGCCAGGCTGGCTCCGGGCTGGGCGGTGGCAACAAAGTGGCCTCCAACACGGCCGCTAGGTAAAGATTGAGGTTCTGCTCGGCGATATCCGGCAGACCAAATTTGAAACGAATCATTTCGCCTTGTTCGGTGGTGCGGAAACGCCCTGCTACTGAACCCGGCGGCTGCGACAGAATCGCTGCATGTGCCGGGCCGCCGCCGCGCCCTACAGTGCCGCCACGGCCGTGAAACAGCAGCAGCTCAACATCCTGCTCGCTACACACCTGCACCAGGGTTTCCTGAGCTCGGTACTGCGCCCAAGCGGCCGCTGTGGTGCCGGCGTCCTTGGCTGAGTCGGAATAACCAATCATCACTTCTTGCGGCCCATGCAGGCGCGCACGGTAGCCATGAAGAGCCAGCAGTTGGCGGATCACCGGGCCGGCGTTATCCAAGTCGGCCAGGGTTTCAAACAGTGGCACCACCCGCATTGGCCGTTGCAATCCGGCTTCCTTGAGCAGCAATTGCACCGCCAGTACATCGGAGGCTGCGCCGGCCATGGAGATCACATAGGAGCCAAGGGACGCAGCCGGAGCGCGAGCCACTTCACGGCAGGTCGCCAGCACCTCCTCGGTTTCACCGCTGGGCTTGAAATGCCCAGGCAGCAAGGGCCGGCGGTTATCCAGCTCTTTTTGCAGAAATGCCAGGCGCGTCTCTTCGTCCCACTCGGTGTAACGCCCCAGGCCCAAGTAATCGGTAATTTCGCTCATGGCCGCTGCATGTCGACTGGCGTCCTGTCGCACGTCCAAACGCCCCAAAAACAAGCCAAACGTGGCCGCACGGCGCAGACAGTCGAGCAGCGGGCCATCGGCAATCACGCCCATGCCGCAATCATGCAGCGACTGGTAGCAACACTGCAGTGGCTCAAACAGCTCGCGGTTGTTCTGCAGCACCGCAGCGGGTGGCGGCAGATCTTCATGTAAAGCAGCCTGAGCCCAACTGCGGGTGGCGCGCAAACGCTCCCGTAACTGCTTAAGCAGGCTGCGATAAGGCTCGGCACTCTCCCCCACCCGCGCAAGCAAGGCTGGGCTGGCTTGCTGCATGGACAGCTCAGCGGCCAGCTGATCGATATCGCGCAGGTACAGATCAGCCGCCATCCAGCGCGCCAATAACAGTACTTCGCGGGTCACACTAGCGGTGACATTCGGATTGCCATCACGGTCACCGCCCATCCAGGAGGCGAAACGAATCGGCGCAGCATCCAACGGCAGGTGCAACCCGGTAGCACTGTGCAACACCTGATCAGCCTTACGCAGCACGTTAGGGATGGCATGCCAGAGCGAATGCTCGATCACCGCGAAGCCCCACTTGGCCTCATCCACCGGGCTCGGCCGGCTGCGGCGGATTTCCTCGGTGTGCCAGGCCTCGGCAATCAGCCTCTGCAGGCGTTGCTTGACCTGCTCACGCTCGGCCGTCGAGAGATCGCTATGGTCCCCGGCCGCCAACTGCTCGGCCATGGCGTCGTACTTCTGAATCAGCGTGCGCCGCGCCACTTCAGTGGGGTGCGCGGTCAGCACCAGTTCGATGTCCAAACGGCCAAACTGACGGGCCAGCGCCTCACCCTTATGACCATGACTGGCCAGACGCTGCAAAAGCTCGGCAAGGATGCTGTCTTCAAACGGCTGAGCTTCGCCCGGCGCACGCCTACGTACGCGGTGGTACTGCTCGGCAATATTGGCCAGGTTGAGGAACTGGTTAAACGCCCGCGCGACCGGTAGCAACTCGTCGTCCGCCAGCTGATTCAGGGTTGCACTGAGTTGCTCCGCCCCTTCTGTCGAGCCCCGACGAGAGGCTTTAGCCCCTTTGCGGATACGTTCGATCTTGTCGAGAAACGCTGCACCATGCTGCACCTTGATGGTGTCACCCAGCAATTCGCCGAGCTGATGGACGTCTTCGCGCAAACGCGCATCGATTTCTGCCATGAGTGTTGCCTCCGCTGATCCTCCTTGCAGAGTGCCCAGCGCGCCAACTTCTTACAAGTGCGCGACAGCCTTTGCGCACTTATCAGTGCAAGCACTAGTCTTAATGAGGCAAGCCCGCGCAAGACACGCCGGGCAACAAACGTATACGAGGCCATCATGAAGATTCGCGAACTGGTGCAGCACTGGCAGGAAAATGCCCGAGGGCGACTGAGCACCACACCCTATCAAATCCATCTTGACCTGGAAGCCGCCGCCCGGCTGGCGGCGCTACAGGAGATGTACCCCAAGCACCACGTCGAAGAACTGCTCGGGGAGCTGCTCGGCGCAGCCCTCGATGAACTGGAAACTAGCCTGCCCTACGTTAAGGGCAACAAGGTGGTGGCCACCGATGAGCTGGGTGACCCGCTGTATGAGGACATCGGCCTAACGCCGCGCTTCCTCGCCTTGTCACGCCGCCATCTGCAGCGTCTTAGCGAGGCGCAAAGCCATGCGGATTAACCGTTACTGGCCGTCGCTGCAGCGCACGGCCTGCTTGCGCTGATCGACCAGCACACCGCTCAGGCCTTTCTGCTCAAGGTCAAACATTACCAGCACGCCATCGATGCATTGGGCTACCTGGCTGGCGGGCTTGAGCGAGACCTTGTAATCCTCACCCGGCACGGTCTTGAGCATGGTGAACTCGGACAACAACAAGGCATCTTCCGGCTGGGCGATATGCAGATAGCCGTAATAGCTGAGCACAGCCACAGTGGTGCAGATGCTGCCGATACCGGTAAGGATCAACGGGATGGGGTTCACTTCGCGCATATCAGACTCTCGGGGTTATTAGTGGGAGGGCTGAGCATCAGGCGGCGCAGCTTGCTATAAACACACACGCCTGCAAAGGCCCAGATTGCCGCATTACTTGCCGCCAGCCCGGACTTCCTCACGGGCTTTGAAGGTCGCTTCATAAATACGCTCGGCCAAGCGTGAGAACGGCAGGCTCTGCACCCACACTGTACCCGTGCCTTTGAGCGTGGCCAGGAGAATGCCTTCGCCGCCAAAGAGCATGCTCTTCAGCCCGCCGGCCAGGGCGATGTCGTAATCGATACCGGCGGTAAAGGCCACCAGGCAACCGGTGTCCAGACGCAGCGTTTCGTTATTCAGCTCTTTGCGAATCACTGTACCGCCGGCATGCACAAAGGCCAGGCCATCGCCTTCGAGCTTCTGCAAAATAAAGCCTTCACCACCGAAGAAACCCGCACCCAAACGCTTGTTAAAACTGATACCCACGGCGGTGCCGTAAGCCGCGCAAAGGAAGGCATCTTTCTGGCAGATAAGCATCCCACCATGCTCAGCCAGCTGAATCGGCACCACAGTGCCGGGGTAAGGGGCGGCAAAAGCCACCCGGGCTTGGGCTTTGCCAGCATTGGAAAAGTGCGTCATAAACAGCGATTCGCCAGTCAGCATGCGCTTGCCCATGCCCCACAGCTTGCCCAGTACTCCCGTGGCTGCGCCATCGCCCATACGCGTCTCGAAACGTATGCCGTCGGTCATATAATTCATCACGCCGGCCTCGGCGATCACCGTTTCGCCCGGGTCAAGAATGATCTCCACGCTCTGCGCTGAGGCGCCGAGTATCTCGTAGTCGAGTTGATGGCTGGGCATGAGGAACTCCTGGCAATAAAGGGTAGTGCGACGAAGGCGACCCGGATGCTATCCGGGTGACGGCTTACTTAGCCTGTGGGCTAGGCGCGTCACGATCGAAGATTAGACAAGGCGCGTACGGCCTGAAAAAGCGGAGTTTACGACTGTAAATGAGCACTTTTCAGGCCGTACGCAACGCCGCATGATCGAGCGCAGCAGCTTTCAGAGAATATTGGCGTAGTCGGCTTCGATGCGATCCAGACTCAGGTGATTGAGAAAGTTGGAGAAACACATCCAGGCCGAGAGTGAGTTGAGGTCGCTGAACTGCGGCGGCAGGTACTTGGGCGCGACGACCAGCCCTTCATCGACCAACTGGCGCAAGGAACGCATGTCCTCTAGGGTAGTCTTGCCGCAGAACAGCAATGGAATTTGCTCCAGTTTTCCTTTACGCACGGCCAACTGGATGTAGTTGTAAACCATGATAAAGCCCTTCAGGTAGGACAGGTCTTTGGTGAACGGCATGCCTGTGGGCGTTGAGCCACGAAACACCCGGTTGGCGTTGCTGTAACTCTCCTCCTGACTGAAACCCTGCTCGCAGTAAAAGTCGAAGACCTGCAGAAAATCCGCGCCCTCTTCAGCCATATGAATAGCGCGTGTACGGTTGGTCAGCTTGCGCAAACGGGTTGGGTAAGAGGCAAAAGCAATCACCTCCATGAGGATTGCCAGGCCTTCCTGGGTCACTGTCGAGGATGGCGGACCTTTGGCCAGAAAGGTGCACACCGGCTGGTTTAAGCCATTCAAGGTGGTCGCCACATGCACCAGACCTTCATGCACTTCCAGGGCCTTAACGTCGCGCTCGTTGAACATCGCATCGGCGCGGATCTTGATGTAATCGGCACCTGCTGCTGCGTCAGCGAGAATGCCGTCGGACTCGAATACCCGAATGGTATCCTGCGCCTCGCCAAACACCTTGTTTAAGCGCTGTTGCAGCAGATTGACCGCCTCTTTGGCTGTCAAGGTCTTGGCCTCATCCTTAAGGTCGCCGCGTTTGTCGATATTGTTGAGAAAATCAGAAAACATCAGACCTAGGTCGGCCAGGGTAGGGTCACCGGCATGGAAAGCATCGGATGCCGCCCCGTAAAGTTCCTGGCTGATCAGGCCAAAGTCTTCGGTGCCACGCGCTTCAAGCATACGGATGACCATGCGGTACTCGCGGCACATGCGCCGCATGATCTTGCCCACCGGGTTGAATTGGCCGAGCTGGCGAGTGATGTCACGCTCGATATTCTGAAACTCCAGCTTCTTCGCGGCGGCATCAAAGGGCAGCGGCCGACTGGCGTAATAAGCACGGTCGACAGCGGGCAGCTTTTTGCCCTTGTGCTTGAGAAACTCACTGCGAATCGAGTCGTCCCACTTCACCGCATCCAGCACACGAATTGGCGTTTGCGCCTCGACCAAACGGTCGGACAGTGCGCGCACAATCAACTGATAATCGTCCAACCCGGTATGACTATTCATGCGTTCCCTATCACCCACTAATCACCTGCACGCTGGTAGCGTGCGACTTCAACAAATACATCGGAATTGGCCTGGTCATCGAGGTAGCCGAAGACCTGTTCCAGCGGGCTGCTGATTAGCACACCTTCGCCTTCTGCAGCCTCCATCACCTCGCCCTGCAACACGCCCTGCTCCAGTTCCTGAAGGATGCGGTCAACATCCAGGTTGTAGATCACCAGCTCGTTGTCGGTGGTCAGCTCGAAACCGGCGATGGCAAAATTCGCCCCCAGGCTTTTCGGCAGCCCCGCCGACAGGTACCAACGCCGACCGTGATGCGCCACGGTAAAACCATACTCCTCAACACTTTCAAGGTTATCCAGGCTATCGACATAGGTCCGTGCTTTATAAACATTTGAGCCGGCACGGGTGACCTGCAAATACTGCTGCTCGCCCCATTCGTTCTTGCGCGACCACTCGCCAAGCAGCGGTATGGGGGCAGCTTCATGGGCGGGAATTGGGTCTTTGAAGGTAACCAGGCATCCACCCAGCAACAGGAAGGACACGGCAAGCAGCGCGCGCCAGACGATCATTGAACTCTCCTTGTGTATGAGTTGAGCGGGCTAAAGGCCCAGCACCAGATGCATATAACGTTTGAGCATGGCTAACATCTCTTCACTGTCCAGATGATCGACACCATCGAGCAGGCCTTGATATTCCATACGCACGATAATCGCCGTCAACAGCTTGGCATCCTGCTCCGCCTGCTCCGAGCCCAGCACCTCGAAGAAGTGCGTCACGCCTTGCAGCAGAATCTGCCGATGGGCGCGCAGCAACCCATGCAAACGCGGGTTGAGCAAGGCCTCCTGCTGAAAAGCCTGCTCAGCTAGCAGGTGTTCGCGACGGGTCAACAACTGCTGACGCACATACTCTACGGCCAACCGTGCGATTTCATTGGCCAGCCGGCGACGCGCCTCAGCACTGCCATCCAGGCGACTGACCTGCTCACGCAGCAAACCCTCGGTGCTCTGCCAAAACTGCCCCATATGCGCCGCACTGCGCTCGACGAACAGGGTGAAGGTGTCGCTGATCAGGTCGTTAATGTCTTTGAAGTAATAGGTGGTGGCCGACAGCGGCACGCCGGCCTCAGCCGCCACCGCGCGGTGACGCACCGCACGCACGCCTTCACGCACGATAATGCGCATGGCGGCATCAAGAATGGCCTGACGGCGTTGTTCACTGCCCTGACGGCTGGCTTTACGCCCCTGATATTGGACGCTCTCAGCGACGGTATTGGCTACCAGGGTGGCGCTTTCTTGGGCGGGTTTGGCTGTCACAGCGGGGCAATCCTCAGTCGGTTATTCACGCTTACTCATGACTTAGTCAGTGGATCGCAAAAATAATCCATTGGCCGGCACTAAAAAGCCAGACAATAAAAAGCCGCCCGGAGGCGGCTTCTTGAACATCAGGCTTGCGGGCGCATGTGCGGGAAGAGGATCACGTCGCGAATCGACGGTGAGTTGGTTAACAACATCACCAGGCGGTCGATACCAATACCTTCACCAGCGGTCGGCGGCATGCCGTATTCCAGGGCACGAACGAAGTCGGCGTCGTAATGCATGGCCTCGTCGTCACCGGCATCTTTGTCAGCAACCTGAGCCATAAAGCGCTCAGCCTGGTCTTCCGCATCATTGAGCTCGGAATAGGCGTTAGCGATCTCGCGGCCACCGATAAACAACTCGAAGCGGTCGGTGACGTTGGGGTTGTCGTCGTTACGACGCGCCAGCGGCGAAACCTCGAACGGGTACTGGGTAATGAAGTGCGGCTGCTCCAGCTTGTGCTCGACCAGCTCTTCGAAAATCATCACCTGCAACTTGCCCAGGCCTTCAAAACCGAGCACTTTGGCACCGGCTTTTTTCGCAATCTCACGCGCCTTGTCGAGGTCGTTAAGATCGGCAGCAGTCAGCTCAGGGTTGTACTTGAGGATCGAATCGAACACCGACAACCGCACGAACGGCTCGCCGAAGTGGAAGACCTTGTCGCCGTACGGCACGTCAGTGCTACCCAGTACCAGCTGGGCCAACTCGCGGAACAACTCCTCGGTCAGGTCCATGTTGTCTTCGTAGTCGGCGTAAGCCTGGTAGAACTCGAGCATGGTGAACTCGGGGTTGTGCCGGGTCGAAACGCCTTCGTTACGGAAGTTACGGTTGATCTCGAAGACCTTCTCAAAACCGCCCACCACCAGACGTTTGAGGTACAGCTCAGGCGCGATACGCAGGAACATGCCCATGTCCAGCGCATTGTGGTGAGTCTCGAACGGCTTGGCCGCGGCGCCGCCGGGAATGGTCTGCAGCATCGGCGTTTCCACTTCGAGGAAGTCGCGCTGCATCAGGAAGCTGCGAATGTGCGCAATCACCTGCGAGCGCACACGGAAGGTCTGGCGCACGTCTTCGTTAACGATCAGGTCAACGTAACGCTGGCGGTAGCGCTGCTCGGTGTCGGTCAGGCCGTGATGCTTATCCGGCAGCGGCCGCAGCGACTTGGTCAGCAGGCGCACCTCGGTCATTTCTACGTACAGGTCGCCTTTGCCGGAGCGGGCCAAGGTACCTTCGGCACTGATGATGTCGCCCATGTCCCAGGTTTTAACTGCGGCCAGGGTTTCTTCAGACAAGGTCTTGCGGTTGACGTAGACCTGAATGCGCCCGGTCATGTCTTGCAGCACCATAAATGAACCACGGTTGAGCATGATGCGACCCGCAACCTTGACCGGAATGGCGGCCTCAGCCAGCTCTTCCTTAGTCTTCTCGGCGTACTGTTTCTGCAAGTCAGCGCAGTAGTTGTCGCGACGGAAGTCATTCGGGAAGGCATTGCCCTGCTCGCGGATAGCAGCAAGCTTTTCTTTGCGCTGGGCAATCAGCTTGTTTTCTTCCTGCTGCAGTTCGTGCTGGTCGAGGGGTTGGTCGCTCATGGTCTTGGTCGTTCCTGGTTAGGCGTTTTCGCCTGGGTAAAAATACGTGTGTCGCAAGGGGGACGACTCGTCGCGCAGACGGGTCGCGTCACAGCCCTTGTTTGAGGCTTGCCACTAGGTATTCGTCGATATCACCGTCGAGCACTTTGTCGCAGTCACTGCGCTCAACGTTGGTACGCAGATCCTTGATCCGCGAAGCATCGAGTACATAGGAGCGGATCTGATGACCCCAGCCGATATCCGACTTGGTGTCTTCCAGCGCCTGGGACGCTTCGCGGCGCTTCTGCATTTCCAGCTCGTACAACTTGGCCCGCAGCATTTTCATCGCGGTGTCGCGGTTGGCATGCTGGGAGCGCTCGTTCTGGCAGCTGACCACGGTGTTAGTCGGTACGTGGGTGATACGCACCGCAGAGTCGGTGGTGTTTACGTGCTGACCGCCAGCGCCCGAGGAGCGGTAAGTATCGGTGCGCAGATCCGCCGGGTTGATATCGATTTCAATGTTGTCATCGATTTCTGGCGAGACGAACACCGCGGTGAACGAGGTGTGGCGACGGTTGCCGGAGTCAAATGGGCTCTTGCGCACCAGGCGGTGCACGCCAATCTCAGTGCGCAGCCAACCGTAGGCGTACTCGCCCTTGATGTGCAGGGTCGCACCCTTGATCCCAGCGACTTCGCCAGCGGACAGCTCCATGATGATGGCTTCAAAACCGCGCTTGTCGGCCCAGCGCAGGTACATGCGCAGTAGGATGTTGGCCCAGTCTTGCGCCTCGGTGCCGCCGGAGCCCGCCTGGATATCCAAGTAGGCGTTGTTAGGGTCCATTTCACCCCGGAACATGCGGCGGAACTCGAGTTTTTCGAGGATGTCGCGCAAGCGCTCGACCTCGGCCGCGACGTCATCGGCAGCCGCCTGGTCGTCTTCTTCGGCGGCCATTTCTAGCAAGTCGCGCGAGTCGCCCAGGCTGCCGTTGAGGTCATCCAGAGTGTCGACGATCAACGCCAGTGCGGCACGCTCGCGCCCCAGGTTCTGCGCGTATTCAGGGTTGTTCCAGACGTTAGGGTCTTCGAGCTCGCGGTTTACTTCGACCAGGCGATCATGTTTGTGATCGTAGTCAAAGATACCCCCGAATGGTTTGGGTGCGCTCGGACAAGTCCTTGATACTGTTGAGGATCGGGTTAATTTCCATGGCGTTCAGCACTCGCAGGCGATTGAGGTGTACAGCGGCCTTGTGCGTCCCGATAAGCAAGCACCACGGCTGCTAAGCGGACACCGCGACCTGACCGTGGCCCCGAAGTTTTAGAAAAGCCGACGAGTATACCGCAGTCAACGCCCTGCTGGCAGCCCACGACTCAGACTGCCAGAGGGGCTGACCAGCAAGGTAACCCAACGCGCCGCGCCTCAATCTCGCTCAGCAACGCCGACTTGGTTGCGCCCACTTTGCTTGGCCAGGTACAGACCGCGGTCGGCCAGCTCGACCAAGTCGGTCGGGGCCATACCCACCTGGGGCGTGAGTGTGGCAACGCCCAGGCTGATGCTGACGATGGAGTCTCGAGCTGGCTGCTCATGAGGAATCGCCAGGGCCTGCACGCAAAGACGGACTTTCTCGGCCAGCAAGCGCGCACCGCCACGCGAGGTGCCGGGTAGGATCATGACAAATTCCTCACCACCATAACGCGCTGCCATATCGGAGGAGCGGCTACACATTTCACTCATACAAGTCGCCACTTTGCGTAAGGCCTCATCGCCTTCGACATGACCAAAACGATCATTGAAAGCCTTGAAGTAGTCGACATCGATCATCAGCAGCGACAGCTCGCTTTGCTCACGCAATGCACGTGACCATTCACTGCTCAAGCAATCATCAAAATGCCGGCGGTTAGCCAGGCCGGTCAGACCGTCAGAGCGCATCAAGCGCTGCAAGACCAGATTGGTCTCGAGCAATTGCTGCTGACTTTCACGCAACGCGCGAAAAGCTTCATCACGTTGCTGCAGGGCTAAGTAAGAACGGGAGTGGTAACGAATGCGCGCCACCAACTCAATCACATCGGGCAGTTTGACTAAATAGTCGTTGGCTCCGCGGGAGAATGCTGCGCTCTTGACCTTAGGGTCCTCCTTGGTCGACAGCACGATAATCGGCACATCCTGCAGAGCCTTGCGGCTGCGGTATTGGCTCAACAACTCAAGGCCGTCTATTCCAGGCATGACCAAGTCCTGCAAGATAACCGTAGGTTTGATCTGCTCTGCCAGGCTGACGGCCTGCAGAGGGTCAGAGCAGAAATGGAAAGAAATATTCGCCTCATCCGCCAAGGCCCTGCGCACAGCCTCACCGATCATCGCTTGGTCATCGACCAGTAAGACCATCAACGGAGCCGATACCGATGCAGCCTCCTGAGCACCGTTAAACTGAGGATCACTCTGCATACCACTTACTCCAGGCGTATTGCCTTTTACCGTTATAGACCCTGCAACATCCAACACCACCTAACCCTCTCCAGCCGTTAATCAAACAGTGCCACGAGACGTCGGCCAATCTCAGCTAACGGCAATATTTCTGATGCGGCATCAAGCTGCGCAGCCGCTTTTGGCATGCCGTATACCGCACAGCTGGCCTGATCCTGCGCGATGGTCAGAAAACCGCGCTGGCGCATATGCAGCAGCCCCTGAGCACCGTCGCGGCCCATGCCCGTGAGCAACACGCCAATCGAGTCGCCCTTCCAGTTGGCCACCACGCTGTCAAAAAACACGTCGATCGAGGGCCGATAAATATGCGCGCTGGGCTCGGCGTTGTAGGTCAACTCGCCATTACGCTGCAGGATCAGGTGATCATTACTGCCGGCCAGCAACACGCTTCCGGGCTGCGGTACGTCACCTGCACGGGCCAAACGTACCGGCAGCGGCGACTCACTGGCCAGCCATTGCGCCATACCGGCAGCGAAGGTCTCGTCCACGTGCTGCACCAGCACAATGGCCGCGGGAAAATTAGCTGGCAGTTGTTTGAGTAGCTCAACTAAGGACGCCGGTCCGCCCGCCGAAGCGCCAATAACCACCAGCCGCTGACGACAACTGCTGCTCTCACGCAGAATCGGCTCAAGCGCTTTACGGGCAACTTTTTGCCCCAAAAGCAGCTCCAGGTTATGGATCTTGCGTAACAACGTGGCGGCATCCGGTAACGGTGCGTCACCCAACGCCGGCGTCGCCACCACATCCAGCGCGCCATGGCCCATGGCCTCGAACACGCGACTAACATGACGCTCGACATCCGAGGTGACAATCAAGATGGCGCAGGGCGTTTCGGCCATGATCTGCCGGGTAGCTTCAACGCCATCCATCTCAGGCATCAGCAAGTCCATCAACAGCAAATCGGGGGTGTCTTCACGGCAGCGCTGGACGGCCTCCGTACCCGTGCTCGCGACCCAGATCACCTGATGCTCTGGAGCCCGCGCCAGTGCACCACGCAGCGCCTTCACGGCCAGCGGCATATCGTTGACTATTCCGATTCTCATCCCTGTGCCTCGCCTATTAGTACCTGCACCGCATCAAGCAGCGCCTCATCATGAAAACTGGCCTTGGCTAGGTAGTAATCCGCGCCGGCATCCAACCCTCGGCGACGGTCTTCCTCACGATCTTTATACGACACCACCATCACTGGCAACGTGCGCAGGCGGCTGTCGCGGCGTAACAACGTCACCAATTCGATACCGTCCATGCGCGGCATGTCGATATCAGTAATCAGCAAATCGAAGTGCTCATCGCGCAGTGCGTTCCAGCCGTCCATACCGTCCACCGCGACCGCCACGTCGTAGCCACGGCTGAGCAACAATTTGCGTTCAAGCTCGCGTACCGTCAGGGAGTCATCGACCACCAGCACGCGTTTGCGTGTTGCCTCCTGAACCCCTTGGCTACGCCGATCAACGCGCTCTAGTTGTCCGCTGCCCAAGAGCTTGGCAATTGAGCTGAATAAGTCTTCAACGTCGAGAATCAGCACCGGCGTGCCGTCATCCAATAAGGCGCCGGCCGACACATCGCGAACCTTGCCCAAGCGCGCATCAAGCGGCATGACCACTAAGGTGCGCTCGCCAATAAAACGCTCCACGGCAATGCCGTAAAGGTTGTCACGCTCGCGTATCAACACCAGTGGGATACCCGCCTCTTCGGTACGGCCTTCGGGGCGTTGCAATAACTGGCTGGCGGCGATCAGGCTGACATGGCGATCGCCATGCCAGAAGTGCTGACGCCCCTCCAATTGCACAACATCTTCGGCGCTCACCCGCACCATGTGCTCGATATGCGCCAAGGGGAAGGCATAGGCCTCACCGGCAATGTCCACCACCAGGCTGCGCACCACCGACAGCGTCAGTGGCACTTGCAGGATGAACGTACTGCCCTCACCGCGGCGATGTTCCAGGCGCACGCTGCCGCGTAATTGGCGTAACTCGTGTTGCACTGCGTCCAGCCCTACGCCGCGCCCAGACACCTCGGTGACCTGCTCACGCAGGCTAAAGCCCGGCAGGAACAGGAATGCCAGCAGCTCGTCTTCGCTAAGCCTGGCGGCCGTTTCAGCACTGGCAAATTTACGCGCGACGACCACCTCACGCAGACGCTCCACATCAATCCCGGCGCCATCATCACTGAGTTCCAGCAGTAGCATGCCGGCACGGTGCCGCGCCCGCAGCAACAACCGCCCTTCCTCGGGCTTACCCTTGCGCAGGCGCAACTCAGGCGGCTCGATGCCATGATCAAGCGCATTACGCAGCAGGTGGGTTAAGGGCGCATCTAGGCGTTCGAGTACATCGCGATCAACTTGTGTGGCGTCCCCTTCAATGTCCAGGCGTACCTGCTTACCGAGAGAGCGCCCCATATCACGTACCATCCGCGCGCGACCGACCAGCACGTCGGCCAGCGGGCGCATGCGCGAAGACAATGCCGCGTCATAGAGAGACCGGCTGCGCAGGCCGCCCTCCCAGGCAAACTCATCAAAGGCTTCAAAATGCGTGTGCAGCAACTGCTGGCATTCGGCCAATTGCGCCCTGGACTCCTCTAGCAGCGCTTGCGCCTGCGGTTCCAAAGAGTTGTTCTGGGTTAATTCGCGCACCCCATCTAGCGTCCGCCGAACCGCTGATTGCTGGCGCTTAAGCCGTTGCAACGAGTCGGTCAGCGGTTGGATCCTCTGAAACTCAACCAGCGCTTTACCCGACATGTCCAATAAGTGATCAAGACGCTCGGCCGATACCCGAAGTACACGCCCGCGGCCATCCTCAAGCAGGTCGTCTACAGGCTCTTGCACAGCAACCGCAGCAGGGGCGGCGGGTTGCTGCAGCACCGGTTCTGCAGCAATCCCACGGCCCAGCGCGGGCACCGCAATTGCCAGCTGATGCTCCAGCAAGGCCACCAGTTGCTCAATCCGTTCGGCCGAGGGTGCATCTGCAATAGACTGCGCACCAACCCGGCGTAATAGGTCAGTACCCTGCAGCAACCCATCAATCTGCTCGGGCAGTAAGCGCAGCAGGCCCTCCTGAGCGGCAACCAGCAGGTCTTCCATGGCGTGAGCGACTTTAACGCCGTCATCCAAACCGACAATACGCGCCGCGCCTTTGAGCGAATGCGCCGCACGCATACAGGCCTCCAACTGCGCCGCATGGTTGGGTTCACGCTCCAACACTAATAAGCCGGCATCCAGCACCTGAGCCTGGGCATCGGCTTCCATGCGGTAGAGTTCCAGCAGCGAGGCATCCCTCATCTGATCGGGCGTCATGCGAAACTCCTGCTCATGGCCTGCTGCAGCCGCTCTTCATCAAGCTGGGTAATGCTTCGCCCCTGCCACTGCATAACACCGCTGGCGAACTGACTCACCGCCAGGCCGCCATCGCCCACAGCGGGCTGTACGCTGTGCAGGGGGATGGCATGAATGCCCTCTACTTCGTCCACCGGCACCACCACTGAGCCGCCTGGCCCGGCCAGGATCAGCATGCGCGCAATGGCGCGCTGGCTAGCCACTGGCGGAGCACCCGCAGCAATACCCAACAGCTCGCCAAGCGATAAACAGGCCACCAACGTGCCGCGCACATTGGCGACACCCAACAGGCTGCGTGAGCGCTGATGGGGCAACGAGTGAATCGGCAGCTGCGCCACCACCTCAACCAGCCCGCGCGTCTTAAGCGCTAACCACTCATCGGCCACCCGGAATACCAGCAACGAACAACGTTCAACGACTGGTTCGTCTGCCACCCGTTCAACGTCCTCTTGCACGGACGCATAGCGCTCCAGCAGGTTAATCGCAGCGGCAGCGTGAACCTCACAATTGCGGCAGTGAACATGCTCGCGTAAGCGCTCACAGCTTTTATCACCCTGAACCCCAATACGGTTCCAGCAATCGTCAATACGTACTGCGGGCTCGGTCAGATTCAGGTTATCGCTCATGGCGCTTCACTCCAGCAAGGCTTGCGCGGCTTGCACGCTGCTGCAAACGCTTGGCGCCTTCGTGGTCACCTCGCGCCGCCAACAGAGCCGCCAAATGCACCAGGCTCTCAACATGCTCAGGCTCAAGGTAAAGCGCTTTACGGTAGTAACCCTGAGCCGCATCGCCCTGACCTGCCATGTCATTGAGCAGGCCCATCCAGTAGTACGTGTCGGCGCTAGGGCCGAACTCAAGCAAATAACGCTCACACTCGCGCAGCGCCTCAGCACTGCGCCCGGCATCCGCCAACGCAACAATTTTGGCCAGCGCACTGGCCGCGTCGTCGAGCGGTACAACGGGCGCTGCAGGTTTTAATGGGCGCACGCGCGGCAACGTTAAAGGCGGCGCAGGACGCACAAACGCTGGCGCCACCCTAGGCGCTGGCGACTTCGACTCAGGTGCCGCCACTGCGCGCTGAAAGGCAAAGGTCAACGGTGCACCCAGCGCCTGCATTCCGCGCTGGGTGAGCAGACTGGCCTCGGCAGGCCCGACGAAAAAGGTACCCTCGGCGTGTAACAAATGCTGTAGGGCATCGAGCACCGCATGCTGCGTCGGGCGATCAAAATAGATCAGCAAGTTGCGGCAGAACACAAAGTCAAAGGGCGCTTCACCGCCCAGCACGTGGCTATCCATCAAGTTGCCACAGCGCAGTTTGACCCTGTCACGCACCCGTACCTGCACCTGATAACCGCTGGCAGTGGCATCGAAATAACGCTCACGAAAACTTAAATCCTGACCCCGAAACGAATTGCGTCCGTAGTGCCCCTGCCGCGCTAACTCGACCACCTTGGCACTGACGTCTAGCGCCTCGACTTGGAATGCGGCAGGAGCGAACCCGGCATCCAGCAGGGCCATGACAATCGAATACGGCTCCTCACCACTGGAGCACGGCAGGCTGAGCACGCGCAACGGACGACTGCCACACAAGGCGGCCTTACGCTTTAGCGCCAAGTCGACCAATGCGACAAAAGACTCCGGGTAGCGGAAAAACCAGGTTTCCGGCACCACAACGGCCTCTACCAACGCCTGCTGCTCGGTGCTTGAGCGGTTTACCTGCAACCAATAATCAGCGTCGCTAGCAACACCCAATGCCTGCATACGCTGGCGAGTTGCCCGCTCAATCACCGACCGCCCCACTGACTCGGCCTCCAGGCCGATAAGCTGCTTCAGCAGTTGCTCCACTTGAGCAATCATGAGGCTACGCCCGCATCAGGGAACAGCAGTGCGCAAACATCAGCCGGCAATAACCCAGTGACCTCGACGCGCTGCACCAAACCTTGAGGGGATTGCTGTACGCCGCCCAGATAACCCGCCTCACCCCGGCCCAGGCCAGAATCACGGAAGCCACTGGCTGGCAGCCGTATGGTGTCGGTGGCTTTTTCCAAAATCAGACCAAGTACGCGATTGGCCGGACGGTAATCCACCAGCACCAAGCGGGTACTGGTCATTGCAGCGGCGGGTCGGCCACAGGCACGCACCAGCAGATCGATCACCGGCACCACCACCCCACGCTGCTCAAAGCCCCCAGCGACCCAAGCAGGTGCTTGCGGGAAGGCCTTTAGCCGGCGTAACGGCAGCACCTCAACTACCTCATGCACATTTAGCGCATAGCGGTCCTGATCCAAACTGAACAACAAATACAGTTCACCGGCCTCACGACTAAGTGATGCTTGACCGGCACTCGGGCTGTTCATACTCAGACCTTGAATCGGCTGACGCCGCTGCGCAGGCTACCGGCCACCTGGTTCAGCTCATCAATGGCGGCCCCGGCCTGACGCAGCGAGTCAACCGTCTGCCCGCTGGCTTCGCTCAGCTGCACCAGTGCTTGATTAATTTGTTCGGCACCCGTTGCTTGAGCCTGCATGCCCTCGTCCATCATCTGTACCCGGGGAGCCAGGGCCTGCACCTGATGAATGATCTGCGACAGCTGATCACCGACTTGGCTCATCTCGCTATTTCCGCGACGCACCTCTTCGGAGAACTTATCCATGCCCATGACACCCGCCGACACCGCCGACTGAATCTCACGCACCATCTGTTCAATGTCATAGGTGGCAACAGCCGTCTGATCCGCCAGTCGACGCACTTGGGTTGCCACCACGGCAAAGCCACGACCGTACTCGCCAGCCTTCTCGGCCTCAATTGCCGCGTTCAATGACAGCAAATTGGTTTGATCCGCCACTTTAACGATGGTGGTCACCACATGATTGATGTTGCCAGCCTTCTCGTTAAGGATCGCCAACTTGGCATTTACCACATCGGCCGCACCCACCACATGGCGCATCACATCCTCCATCCGCGCTAGGCCTAGCTGACCGGAACCCGCGAGTACCGAGGTGTGTTCGGCAGTGCCCGAGACTTCACTCATAGTGCGCACCAGATCGCGCGAGGTCGCGGCGATTTCACGCGAGGTGGCGCCGATTTCCGTGGTGGTAGCAGCGGTTTCAGTGGCGGTGGCTTGCTGCTGCCTGGACGTCGCTGCGATTTCGGTGATCGACGTGGTCATCTGCACCGCAGATCGCTGCGCTTGAGCTACCAACGCCTTCAGTTCACCAGCCATGCTATTGAAGCCTTCCTCGATGGCGTTGAACTCATCACGCCGGCCCATATCAAGGCGCGCCGAAAGGTCGCCTGAACCGAGCAATTTGAAGGTCTCAACCACCGCAATAATGGGCTGGCTAATCGCCCGCTGTAGGCTCACCGAGCTCAAGGCCGCAACACCGAGGACAATCAAAATAGCCAGAACCAAGCTCAACTTAGTCACCCCAACGTCCGTGACAATCTGCTGCACCGCCTGCTCGGCATACTGCTGGTTGAGTTCAAATAGCTGAGTCAGGACCGCACGCGCTTCCAGCCAGGCAGGCGTCAGTTGCTCACGCACCAGCTGGGACGCTTCGGCATCGCGCCCAGCAGCAGTCAGCTCAAGCAATTGCGCATGCAGCGCCAGGTACTGGTCACGTTTAACCAAGAAATTTTGCGCATCAAGACGTTCCGGCTCAGTGCTGATGGTGGCCTGGTAAGCCGTCCAGTTTCTATCCAGGCGCTGAGCCAACTCGGCAAAAGCCTTACTCGCTTCAGCGCCCACGCGCCGCCTGGCTTCATTATCTTGGCCGGCCATCAGCAGGCGCTGGCTTTCCAACAGATGGTCAGCCCAGGCCAGCCGCATCAACCCAGCTAACTCCATGCCTGGTGCAGCCGATGTACGCACATTAATGGCTGATTGCTCGACTGTCGCCAAACGGTAATAGGCCGTGGCAGAGAGCAGCAAAAGGATAACCACCACAACGGAGAAGCTCGCGATGATGCGTTGCCGGACAGTCCAGTTCTTCACAATATTCCCCACTCGGTTACACGCACCCGGCCAGCCATATGCTGATCGCGCTTAGAAGATGGTGCGACTCTAGAGTTTGCCTCACTCAGCGGCAAGCACTGAAATACCAGAACACACAGAGACAATGACGCTTAGCCTAAGGCCAACGCCCTTGAGCTAAAATGTCGGCTATTCGTCTGCGCCTTAATTTGGCTCAGCCCCTTAAACAGCTTGATGTACCTGCTTCAAGCCGACGGAGTTGCCTCTGCATGGGTAGCCTGCGCAGCCGTTTCGCCCTTCTGATTGCCCTGTTGATCGCCGGCCTAAGCTGGATGCTTGGCAGCCTGATTGGCCATGACGCCAGTCAACGTATTCGCGAGGAAGTCGGCCGCGACCTCGCCGAAGTCTCATTTATCATGGTCGACCGTCTTGATCGTGACATGCAGAGCCGCGCCGCCATGTTGCAGGTGATTGGCCAACTACGCGCACTCAGCCAACCCGACGATATCGCCGAAATCCGCGGCCTACTCGACCGCTTACAAAGCGAATTCCCCAGCATCGCCTGGGTCGGCTTTACCGACGCTAAGGGCACGGTATTGGCCTCCAGTGATGGCGTACTGGAAGGGGCCAGCATCGCCCAGCGCCCGGTGTACCTTGAAGGGCAGAACGGTGTGTTTATCGGCGATGTGCATGAAGCTGAGTTGCTGGCCAAACTGCTACCCAACCCGACAGGTGAGGCGATGAAGTTCGTCGATATCAGCCTGCCTGTGCGTAACGCAGATGGGCACTTAGTCGGCGTACTGGCTTCGCACTTGTCATGGTCATGGGCGGAAGAGGTGCGCCTGGCTATCCTTGAGCCCATCCAGAAGCGCCGCAATGTTGAGTTCTTTGTTACCGGCCGGAACCGCACCGTGCTGCTAGCCCCTAAAGAAATGATCGGCCAGCGCCTGCACTTATCGGCCCTCAGCCAGCTGGTGAAGAATCCAAACATGTGGGCCGTGCAGGAGTGGCCAGACGGCAAGCAATACCTTACAGGCCTGGCCCTCAGCCGCGGCCATATGGATTACCAAGGCCTGGGTTGGACGGTCATTGCTCGCCAACCACTGGATGATGCCTATGCCCCGGCACGTGCAACAAAACGCTATATTTTATTGTGGGGCAGTGGCCTGGCAGTATTATTCGCGTTAGTAGGCTGGCTCGGCGCCGGTTACGTCACTCGACCTCTGCGGCAAATTGCGCAAGCAGCAGACCGCCTTAGCGCAGGGGAAATCAGTGTAATTCCAGAACTGAAAGGCACCCGTGAAATCGAGATACTCAGCCACTCGATTCGCCACCTAGTGGAAAGCCTGAGCCATCAACAAAATGCCTTGGGCGTTATGGAAAACCTCGCGCATCACGATGCGCTCACTGGCTTACCCAACCGTATCGCTCTGGAAAATTACCTGCCGCGTGCGCAGCAACGCAGTCAGGCAACCGGTCACTGCTTGGCGTTGCTTTATTTGGACCTGGACGGTTTCAAGCCGATCAATGACCAGTTTGGTCATGCCGCTGGCGATCAGGTACTGCGCGAGATAGCACTGCGCCTGCGCGGCGGTCTTCGTGAAGGTGACCTGGTGGCGCGCTTGGGCGGCGACGAATTTCTAATGGTGCTGCAGGTTCCCAAAGGCGAAGCTCTGGCGCAGGCGCAGCTGATCGCCGAACGCACACTGACAGCGCTGAGCACGCCGGTTGATCTAGGTAGCACTCAAGTGCAGGTCAGTTGCAGCATCGGCAGCGCGCTCTGGCCACTGGACAGCAGCAACCTCACCGAAGCACTAGAGCTGGCCGACCAAGCCCTTTATCGGGCCAAGCATGCCGGCAAGAATTGCGCAGTGTTTCATGCCACTGAGCAACACTGAGGCTCACTCAACCCAAAGACGCAGTAGCTGGACGGCCAGCTCGGCGGCACGCCGCTCAGGCCGCCTTAGCCAACAGGCGCCGCACACTTAACCCGGCAACAGCTCCTGACGCACCTGGGCTTCTAGCTCAACCTTAAGGGCAGGATCTAGTTTGAGCTGACGAGCCAACTCTTCGAGGTAGGCACGCTCCATAAAATGCTCCTCGTCGACCATCAGCACGCTCGCCACATACATTTCTGCGGCCATTTCCGGCGTACTGGCGGCGCGGGCTATTTCGGCAGGGTCCAGCGGCTTATTGAGCTCGGCCTGCAGCCAATGCTGCAACTCGGCATCACTGGTCAGCTTGACCAGCTCACCTTCAATCAATTGCCGCTCGCGGGCATCGACATGGCCATCGGCTTTCGCCGCGCCAACCAACGCCTTGAGAATCGCCTGGCTGTGCAACTCGGCTTCTGGCGCGGGCAGACGGTCAAGGGTTTGTGGCTCACCCTGCGGGGCACTCGCCTGCTGCGCTTGCCAGTTACCATAGGCCTTGTAAGCCACCACGCCGAGCGCGGCCAGGCCACCGTAGGTGAGCGCTTTGCCACCCATCTTGCGCGCACTTTTGTTGCCCAGCAGCATGCCCAACGCGCCGGCCGCCAGCGCGCCGCCGCCGGCACCCTTGAGCAAGGTGGCCAAATCACCGCCCTGGCCACCTTTACCTGAACCACCGAGCAAACCGCCCAAACCGCCACCCAGACCAGCGCCTGAACCAGCAGCGGAACCGCCGGCGGACTTCTGTTGCAGCAAGTCTTTGCCAGATTTTAACAACTGATCAAGTAATCCACGGGTAATCATCACGCGCTCTCCCTAAAAATGCTGTGCAGGTACACAGACCGATTCTAGAGAGCCAGGTTGCCCTTCCCCTAACGCAGAGTGCTTCGAAAGATTGCCAGCGCGCGTAACCCGCAGAAAAAACGGCTATTCGTCGGTTAGCCGGCACAAAACAGCTCAACAGCAGTCAGTATCACGGCCTGATTTATGGCCGATCTATATTTGACGCCGGTAGGATGGCACCACAAATTTTGCCAGGCGCAATTTTTGACCTCGCGCCGCGCCGGCCCCTAGGCCGTCCGCCAAGGATGACAGGCACAATCCCCTGCAACGGCAAAAGGCTAGCAATAGCCAACGCCGGAGACCTTGCTCCATGTCGCTAGACGTCAACCGCCTCGCCCACGCGTTACTGCGCAGCCTACTCGCCAGTTGCTGGCTATTTAGCCCTGCACTGCTGGCTGATGCGCCGGCAATCCAGAGCAGCGGGTTCTCGACAGCACTGCATGACGCGCGCCTGGTGAGTTGGCACAACCTGATCGCCAACTCCACGTATGACGACGAACGCATTCAGCTGAAGCGGGTAAACCAGTTCATCAATCGGGCTGTGAGCTTTGTCAGCGACCAACAGGCATGGGGAACAGAAGATTACTGGGCTACGCCAGCGCAGACGCTCAGCCTCGGCCAAGGCGACTGTGAAGATTTTGCCATTGCTAAATACTTCAGCTTGGTACGCATGGGGATACCCAGCGAGAAGCTACGCCTGACCTTCGTCAAAGCGCTAAAGCTTCAGCAAGCGCATATGGTGCTGGCCTTCTACCCCAGCGCCAGCGAGCAACCGCTGATTCTCGACAACCTCGACCCGCGCATCCGCCCCGCCAGTGAGCGGACTGATCTGCTGCCGGTGTATTCCTTTAACCACCACGGCGTATTTCTGGCCAAAACGCCGCAACGCGTCAGCCAGCCGCCCGCGTTTCTCGCGCGCTGGAGTGAGCTGAGCGAGCGAGCGCTGGCCGATGGCTCGGCCATCCCACTGCCGCGCGGTTAACGCGGGCTGATATGCGCGATCAGTAGCTGCACCGACTCCTGACCGCGAAACTCATTCACATCCAGCTTGTAGGCCAACTCCACCCAGCGCACGGTTGGGTTCGGCCAAATCTCGCGATCCACACCAAAGGCGATGCCATCGAGCTGCACGCTGCCGCACTCGCTTTTCAGCACCACTTTGAGATGCCGCTCGCCGACCACACGCTGCTGCACCAACTGGAACACACCATGGAACAGCGGCTCGGGGAAATGCTGCCCCCAGGGCCCGGCATTACGCAGCTCCTTGGCCAGCGGTAGGTGAAACTCTTCGATGGACAAGGCGCCATCAGACAGCAGGCGACCGGTCAGATCATCTTCACAGAGCTGGCGGCGTACCTCGGCATCAAAGGCCGCAGAAAATGCCGCGAAATTGGCTTCAGGCAGGGACAAGCCAGCGGCCATGGCATGCCCACCAAACTTGCTGATTAACTGCGGGTGTTTCGCCGCCACCGCATCCAGCGCATCACGGATATGAAAGCCCGGCACCGAACGCGCCGAGCCTTTCAGTACGCCATCACCGGCATCGGCAAAAGCAATAGTCGGCCGGTGATAGCGCTCTTTCATCCGCGAGGCGAGGATACCGATCACGCCTTGGTGCCAATCCGCCTCGAACAGACATAGGCCGAAGGGCATATCTTCCAGCGGCAGGTCCTTGAGCTGCGCCAGCGCCTCGCGCTGCATGCCCTGCTCAATCGCCTTACGGTCTTGATTGAGCTGGTCCAGTTGCACGGCCATATCGCGGGCCAGGGCTTCGTCTTCACTGAGCAGGCACTCGATGCCCAACGCCATGTCATCCAGGCGCCCAGCCGCATTCAGCCGGGGGCCGAGGATAAACCCGAGATCGGTGGAGGTGATGCGTCGATGATCGCGCCCCGCCACTTCGAGAATTGCGCGCAGCCCGGCTCGCGCTCGCCCTGCACGAATCCGCGCCAGGCCTTGGTGCACCAGAATCCGATTATTAGCGTCCAACGGCACCACATCGGCGACGCTGCCCAGCGCCACCAAATCCAGCAGCTCGCCCAGATTCGGCTCAGGCCGCTGCACGCTGAACCAGCCCATCTCGCGCAGCCGCGCGCGCAGGGCCAGCAGCACGTAGAACATCACCCCAACCCCCGCCAGCGCCTTGCTGGGGAACTCGCAACCCGGCTGATTCGGATTGACGATAGCATCTGCCGCCGGCAGTTCGGCTCCGGGCAGGTGGTGATCGGTGACCAGTACGGTCAGGCCTGCGGCTTTGGCAGCCGCGACGCCTTCAACGCTGGAAATGCCGTTGTCTACGGTGATTAGCAGCTGCGGCTGACGCTCAAGCGCCACCGCAACGATCTCCGGTGTGAGGCCATAGCCGTACTCGAAACGATTGGGCACCAGGTAATCGACATGAGCGGCGCCGAGCATGCGCAAACCCAGCACACCGACTGTGCTGGCGGTGGCGCCGTCGGCATCGAAGTCACCGACGATCAGCATGCGCTGGCCTTGTTCAAGGCCCTGCACCAGCAACTCCACGGCTTCAGACATACCCTTGAGCTGCTGATAAGGAATCAACTGCGCCAGACCTTTATCCAGCTCAGCAACGGACTGCACGCCGCGGGCGGCATACAGGCGGGTCAACAGCGGCGGCAGAGCGCCCAGGTCAGGCAGTACGGCAGGTAACGGGCGGGCTTCGATGCGCATCAGGGTTCCGGTACAAACGGTGCGGGACGTCCGCTCCTACTTTTATTAGGGAGACGCCGAATACCTGTTTTCGATCTCGCGAGCTAGAGTCATACAAGGCAAAAACAGGCGAGGAAGCGGAGTTTACTGGCTGTAAATGAGCATTCCGAGCCTGTTTTTAACGCAGCAGGGCCGACGCGCAGCAGATCGTAAATAGGTTTTCAGCGCTCGCCGATCAACCACTCAATCGGCAGCTCATGCTGGCCGCGCTCATCGGTGACGAATAGCTCGCCGTCGCTGATCATTACGCTCCAGTTCAAGGATCGGGGCATATCTAGAGCCAGATTGGACAACGCATCCTGGTCCAGCGCCACCACGTTGATGTTTTTCAGAGTACGCACCGGGTCCAACTCTTTGGCCTGCCACACGCGCAGGTTGCCGTAAGCCACCAAACTGAACTTTTCGGTACGGCGCGAGCACCAGGTCATGCGCTCGCTGTCCGGCTGGCCGACTTCGATCCAGTGCAGTACGCGGTCGTCCAGGCTCTTTTCCCACAATGCCGGCTCGTCTACATCCGACAGGCCGCGACCGAACGCCAAGTGCTCGTGATAGAACAAGGCATAGCCGATCAAGCGTGCGGCCAGACGCGTTTCAGTTTCCGACGGGTGCTTGGCGACGGTGAAACGCAGGTTTTCATAAACGCTGCGGTCCATGTCGGTGAGGTTCAGCTCGATTTTGTAAGTGGTAGACGGCAGGGCCATGGTGGGGCTTCTTACTGGGCGAAAAGAGCGCAAGTCTAACCCGAAACGCCTTTCGCCCGTAGAACATGCCCTCTCAACAACGCATTTGTCGCTCGCTGCCGTCCACAGGATCACGGTAATCAATAATCGCCTGGCAGGTGCTCAGGTCAACATACAAGCGGCAGTAATGTTCGCCATGACGCCAGGCCATAGCGACGCTGCTCTCACCGGACTGATTCAACTCAAAGCGCCCATCAAAGGCAGGATGGCTATTGCGCAAACGCATCAACTGCAACAGGCGTTGCACCAGCGGCTGCTGCAGCGCCTCTTCGGCCTCCGCCAGGCTGTAATAGTGCCGATTGACGTCACGCGCCTCGCCGGTCGCAGTACACAGTTCAAAATCATTACAACCGGCCAGCAAGCCAACGTAGTAAACCTGCGGAATACCGGGGGTGAAAAACTGAATGGCACGCGAGGCAATGTAGGCATCGTCATTGCGCAGCAAGGCCTCATAGAAGGTGCAGGTAAGCTGATAAATCGCCCCCACGCTGTGCACGCTGACGGCTGAGCGGCGCATGATCGGATCAGCACTGCGGGTCGAGACTTCATCGACCAGAAAGCGAATCTCCGGCTCCGGCAGCATGCTCTCCACATCCGGGATGCAGATGCCGTCATGGGTATCGAGCACGGTGATCTGATTGCGCGGGCACATACGCAGCCACTGTTTCAGGTAACGACTTTGACCGCTGAGAAAGGCATGCAGCACCAGCGGCGGCAAAGCGAACGCATAAGGCCGCATATGCCGGCGCGAGATGGCGTACTGGTAGCTAATGTGGTCATGCACCTCGGGCAGCATCTCGGCGCCGTACTTCTCGCCGGTTTCACGGAACCAGTCGAGGATGCGATAAACATCCGGCTCGACCAAAAAACAGCTGCTGCCAATCTTCTTGGTGGTGTAGCCGAACGCATCAAGGCGGAACAGTTTGACCCCGCGTGCGGCAAGAAAGGCCATGTACTGCTCCATCAGTTGATAGGTCAGCGGGGATTCGTAGTTGAGGTCGATCTGCCGCTCGGTGAAGGTGCACCACACTCGGCACGTCTCGCCATTGGCTAGGCGCACATCGCGAAACGGCTCTTTCTCCTTGCGGATATGGATCTTGGCCAGGTCTTCCAGGCTGATCTCGCCCAACTTATCAACCTGCACAAACAAGTCGGCATAGGCCGACTCCTGGCCGTTGGCGACAAAATCAAGAAACTCGGGCGACTCATCAGAGATGTGGCTGATGACCAGATCGACACACAGGTCAAATCGCGCCGAGATACGCTCAACATCCGCCCAGTCGCCGTAGCGCGGGTCGACCTCCATATGGGTCAGCGGCGAGAAGCCACCATCGGCATTGGAGGGGTACATCGGCAACAGATGTACCCCTCCAACGGCATCGGTCAAGTGGTCCTCAAGCAAGGTTGATAGCGCGCTCAGGCTGCCGCCCAAACGATCTGGATAGGTGATCAACTGAACCGCGTTACGCAATGCCATGCCCATTCCTCATCGGCCGCTACAACCACCTGCTCAACCAAGCAGGACTGTACTGACCATAACGAGGTATGCCGGCTATGGCCAGCAGGTCACCCTGCGCAGTCAGTTCTGGGCATAGCGCACCCACAGCTGATCAAACTCACGCCGGTAGTCAGCAAACAATGCGGGGTGGTCGATAACCAGCAGGTTTTCTTCGTTGCCAGTGGTTGCGCTGCGGGTCCAGTTGAAGCTGCCATTCAATAGAAAACGACCGTCGAACAGGGCGAATTTATGGTGCATGTGGTACGGCCCAGAGTCGATGCGTAATGGCACACCCTGGCTGCGCAAGCGCTCAATATCGCTGCCCATATCGAACTGCTTTTCGTTATCGGTAATTACCCGCACTGCGATGCCACGCTGGTGACAGGCCAGAATTTCACTGCTCAACTGGTCGTCAGAGATGGTGTACACGCAGATATCTACCGACTGTCGAGCCTGTCGACAAAGATCGCGAATCTTGCGGCGACAGCTTTCGCCTGGGCTGAAATGCGCACTGGCGACTTCCACCCGATTCGGCGCAACACAGCTATCGAGTGTCTTAACAACCTGCTCCAACCACTTCAGCGCAGCCAGCGTGTTGGCCGGTTCGGTCACTAGCTCACGTACCAAGGCGAACGCGCGATTACGCAGATAGCGCACCTGATCCGGGCCCAAATCGCTGCCCAACTGGCGCAACTCGTCGCGCTCCTCATTGCTCAGCCGGAGATCGGCCAGACTGTCACGCAACTGCTGATCGAGACGATTGAAATCCACTTAACTTCCTTGTCGTGAGCGCGGTCTATAGCGCCAGGCGGCATAGAGCCCACCGCACAGCGCACCGGCCAGATGATATTCAAATGAGACGCCTTTCTGCGGTACCAGGCCGAACACCCAGCCTCCATGCAGAAAGAACACTAATACCGCCAGCAGCAGATCAAGCCAACTGCGGCGGAACCACGCCCGCGCCAGCAGCAGCGCCCACAGCCCGAACAGCCAACCGCTGGCGCCAACATGGATGCCCTGGCGGCCGAACAGCCAAACCAATGCACCACTGCCGATGATGATAAACAGGCTGGCCTGGATAAAGTCGCGACGCGATTCCAGCAAAGCCAGCAGCCCCAGTACCAGCAGGCCGCTGAGGTTACTCAACAGATGCAACCAACCACCATGCAGCCAAGGCGCAAAAAAAATACCCGGCAACGACTCAAACCGCCGCGGTATCACGCCCCAAACATTGAGGCTGTAACCACTCAGGCTATTGACCAGTTGCAGCACCAGCATCAGTGCGGCAATGCCCAGCAACAGCTGGACCCGTGGCAACAGCCCGGCCTTCATGGCGACTCGATTTCGCTGTCGCCGGCATCGCCTTCCAAGCGCTGTTCGTGACCCAGTTGCTCGCCTAAATCGCGCAGCTGAGCGGAGATTTCCAGCATGCGGTTGTGGGTGCGCAGGTCGATATCGATTTTCTTGTCCATCGCCTTAACCAGCGGTAGAAAACTGTTTTGCAGGCTTTCAGCCAGGCTTTCCAGTAGCTTTTGCACTGCAGGTTGCGCCGGCGTGATCACCTCCACTTGCGGGCGCAGCTTGCCCAGGCTCTCAAGCCCAGCTAACAGCTGCTCCCAAGGCACAGTAGGCGACTCAGCAGCGGGTTTGTTTGGCGCCAAGCCGCGTACGCCTTCAACCAGATCGTTGAGCTGCGCGACCACGCGCCCGCCGACATCGCTGTCACTGCCGCCCATAGCCTTGTTGCGCATAAAGTCGCGCTTGATCTGCGTCCAGCGCTCGGCCTGGGCGTCGGTCATATTGCCGCGCAATTCCGCCAGCTTGAGCAGGTTTTCCTCGGCGCCCGTGGTGAGCAGTTGTGATTCGCCCTGGTAGTGATCGGCGATCAGTTGCAGCACCTCGGCCTCGTTCATCACAGCAGAGATTTTCTCCGCCATCTTGTTCATGTTGCGATAACTACCCTGCAACTTGAACGGCGGTTCGGTGCGGTACTGATCAGCCTGAGCCGCGCTGGCGATGTACTGCTGATTGACCCGCCCCACCACATCACGCACCTGCATCAAGCGCTGCAAGGTGGTAACGATCTCATTGACCTCGGCGCCGCTGTAGCTGTGGCTCAACTCGTTGCTGGAAAACGGCTTGCCTTCGGCCTTGGCGACAAAGCGATAGACATCAGCCATCTCGCGGGTCGCGAGCGGTGCCAGCACCGGATTGGAGGTCAGCCCGTTCTCGATATAGGACAGCGCAAAGGCTTCCTGCATGCCGCCCAAGGTGTCGCCGAGGTTATAGATGTCGGCACGGTTGGCCAGCATATCCGGGATTTTGAACACGTCACCGGACTCGGTGTAAGGGTTGCCCGACATGATCACGCAGAACTTGCGACCACGCATGTCGTAGGTGCGCGTGCGCCCCTTCCACACGCCTTCGATACGGCGGGTGCCGTCACACAGCGAGATGAATTTCTGCAGGAACTCCGGATGCGTGTGCTGAATATCGTCGAGATAGAGCATCACGTTGTTGCCCATCTCCAACGCCAGGTTGAGCTTTTCCAGCTCCTGACGTGACGTAGCATCCGGCGCCTGAGCCGGATCGAGGGAGCGCACATCGTGCCCCAGCGCCGGGCCATTGATCTTCATAAAGATCAAACCCAGACGGTGAGCCACGTACTCCATCAAGGTGGTCTTGCCGTAACCCGGCGGCGAGATCAGCATCAGCAAGCCGGACAGATCAGAGCGGCGATTCTCCCCGGCAGTGCCCATTTGTTTAGCCAGGTTGTCGCCGATCACCCCGAGATAAACGTCGTTGATCAGTTTGTTACGCACAAAGGAACTGAGTGGCTTCGGCTTGAATTCGTTAAGGCGCAGCGCCTCACGCTCGCGCCCGATGACTTCCTGACGCAAGGCCTGATAGCGCTGCAGCCCCGGCAGGAACTGTTCGCGGTGCACGCGCAGGCGGGCGAAGAAGTCGTCCACCGCAAGCACCAGTTGCCGTTCGTTGATGCGTGGGTGTTCGCCCATCAACTCCTTGGCGGTGAAACGCAGGTCCACCTCGGTGACGCGCTTGGCTAAACCTTCTGGCAGCAGACTCAAGGCGACAGCTTCCGGCACATAGGCGCAAAGCTCGGCAAACTGGGCATCGGCACACAGGCCGCGCAACCAGTTATCGACCAACCCCCACTGCGCCGCGGGCCGACCCTGCAACTGCCCGAGGGTCTGCTGATAAACGTCCCACACATGGGCGGCTTGTAAACGCGCCTGCAACCCGGCGAGCAGCTCGCGAGCGTACTTGCTGAAGACGAACTCAATGCGTTCGGCCGCCAGCTCGTGCACCAAGTACTCCGCCGCCTCGACCAGACTGGCCTGGGCGACCTCCATCGCCTGCTGCTGACAGAACCCCGCCATGGCATCGGCAATTTCCGCCTGCAACTGCCGCAGGCCCTGATCCTGACCGAACAACTGCTGGATATGCCGGCAGGTTCGCGCCCGCTGCGGCCACTGCCCCGCCGTTTCGACGCCTTGTGCATGGCCCCAGAAGAAGCTGGCGAAACCCCGTGGCAGTGCGCCATAACGCAGCAAACCAGCACTGTCACGCAGCGGTAGCAGCTGGCTGAGAATCAGTGCGGCATCGTGGTCGTGAATGCCCTTTTCGTAGCCTTCCTTGTAGCGCGGCGCGGCAAAGTCACGAATACTTTTGACCAGCGCTTCCGGCTGCGCCAGCTGCTGTTTGAGTAGATAGATACTGAGGCCATCGCGCCCGGCATCGGCGGCCGCTAGTACTTCACCGGCCAGGTACTCGGCGCGGTAAAGGGTGGCGGACTCGGATTCCAGTGATACCTGCCAATAGTCGCGCAACGCTTCCAACTCGTCGTTACGTAGCGGCTCAAGAAATTCGGTGCCGGTCAGGTGCAGATAGAGCTGATCGCCGCGCGGCATCAGGGTCAGGTCCAGCTCCTGGGTATTGACGCTGAAGCGATGGCGCGGGCCGAGCTTGATGACGTTGCCGCCTTCCTCGAACAGCTCGCTTTTGTCGCGCAGGCTGCGTACGGCCTGATCACGGGCCGCCTTGAGGCGCGCGTCAACATCCTCAGCTTTGACACTGTCTTTCAGCTCGCGCAGGCGTTCAGTCAGCTCACGCAGCTTGAGAATCAACGGATCAGAGGCGAAAAATGCATTCAGCTCGTCGGGCTTGGTCAGCCGCGCAGTACGCCGACCGAGGCTTTCCAGGATGCGTCGGGCCGCGTCGAGCAAGCCCTGAGCCTTGCGCTGACGCTCGTCGAGCAGCGCCTGCTTGTGCGCCTCGAAGGTTTCCAGCAACTCTTCGCGCTTGGCCAGAATGTCGCCGAGAAATTGTTCGTGGTCACCAAACTGGCTCTCCAGTTCTTCGAGCTGCACCAGCAAGCGCGACAGTTGCTCGTCGCAGCGCTCCGGGTCCTGCGCCATGGCCAAGGCATTGGTGATGCCCTGGCTGAACAGTTTGAACTGCGCACCAAACTGCGCCACGGTCTCCGCCGAGCCCAAGCCCTTGCGCCGTTGTTCGGCGCGGGCCTTGGTCTGGTTCAGCCGGGCGTAAACCTGGGAAATCGCTTCAACAATCTCGGTGCGCTGCGTGGCGTCATCGATGGGCAGCGAAGCCATCAGGCTGGACAGCATATCCAGGTTGCCGGCCATGGCCTGCAGCGCTTGCAACGGCTCATTCAGCTGACTGACGGTTTCGGACTTCTGCGCCTGGCTATCAAGCAGCCCCAATTGCAGCACATAGGGTTCCAGCGCAGCTTTACTGGCCAAGAAGTTAGAGGTGGCGGCGGCGACGTTGTCCTGAGCCGCCAGCAACTCGGACTCCATGGCATCGATGCGCGCCACGTCGATATAGCGGTAATCGCGAATGGTCAGCAGTTGGCCACGCTGAGCGTTGATCGCATTGAGCGCATCAACGAAGTGCTGCACCTCATCCCAACTGTCGATCAGCAGACCAGACAACAGCGCTTGTTGCCGCGTCTCAGCTTCGACCATGGCACGGGCTGACTGCTGACGAATGCTCTCAACCTTCTCGAACTCATCGAGCACCAGCTCGCCAGTAGCCGCAATTTCGCGCAGCAACGGCGCCATGCCTTGGCACTGGGCATTACCCAGCCAGTGGTAAATATCGAACAGGCGGCGGGTGTTCAGGCACAGCTGCGTGTAGCGCTGCACCGAGACTTGCGGCGTCTCGATCTCGCGGCTAAGGCCTAACAGGTCGGACACCCCGCGCACCAGTTCGGCATTGCCGATACGCCCGAAGAAGCCGCTGCGCACCGGTTGGCGGGCGGCGAAATCATCGCTGCAGAACGGCGTCTGCCAGATCTGCATGGGGTGGATACGAGTTGGCTCTGTGCCTTCGGCGGCGAAGATCACCGTACGTCCGTCTTCCAGGCGTGCGTAGCCATGGCCGAAGATCGGGCTGTGTAACTGGCGATTGATCATGTTGTAGGTAAACAGCGCCGAACGGCCTTCTTCCGGGTGGTAGAAGATGTACTGCACGTCTTCACCATTGGGTGAGCGCACGGCGCGCTTGAAGCGCATGCCTGCCATCGGCTGTTCGAAGGCTTTTGATTCGCCGTTCTGCAGGTAATAACCGCCAGGGAAGATGATGCCGTGGTCTTCCGGCAGCTGCACGCACGCCAGGCCAATGGCATCGATACGCTCGACCTTGCGGGTCAGGCTGTTGAATACCAGGTAGCGCCACTGCTCTTCGCGGTACGGCAGCACCTTGAGCAGGATCAAGCTGCCCAGCCGGGCGAATTCGATCTGCGCATCGTCGAGGGACTGAGTCTTGTCCAGCACCGCCTCGCGGTAGACGCCCTGACCGTCTTCGGTGTTGTTTTCGACCTTGATCGTGAGGTCGCCACCGATGGTCTCAACAAAGATGCTGTCGAGAATGTTCAGATGCGGATGGCGGCCGTTCACCACCATCTCGCGGGATGTCTTCTGCCACTCAAAATCGAACGGCGCGGGCAGCGCTATATCGCGCTCGCCACGGTTGTCGATGTAACGCACGTCCTTGCCGTCGAGCGAAATCGACCAGCGAAACACGCGAATATCGCTGATTCGCTCGCCAATCTGGAAGCTGGCCAGCAGCTTGCCGTCACGCACCAGCAGTTGCAGCAGGCGGGTATTCTTGTAGTAGGTGTAGAGCTCGTTGAAATCATTAACGAAGCTGCTCTGGCCGAGAAAGCTGTCGGCCAGCGCCACGCTTTCGGCTTCATAGCCTTCGTCCTGTTCGCTCAAGCGATACAGGGAAAACACGTCTTCGACGCGGGTTTCCTTTTTAAGCCCAATAAATACGTTGTAGCCAAACAGCAGGCTCTCGCCGACCTGGACGATATCGCGCGCAGTGCAGTTGTTCTCGGTGCGAATGCGCACCCGCCCTACCACTTCCATCTGGCTGCTGCCGAACTCCTTCAACCGCTGAGCATTCAGTGCCTCGGTAGTCTGGCGCAGGCGAAGGCCTTGCTCCTGTAAGCGCTTGTGCAGCACCTCGTAGGCGCCACCTTCGGCGACGGCCTTGTCCAATACATCTTGTGGCTGGCTAGGGGCTTGCGAGTCCGACATCGTGGTCATCCTGAATCTGCGGCGTCTTCAACCAAACAGCGCCCTGCCGAGCAGGGGCTTGTGCGACATGCGAGAGCGGTGCCACTGCGAGCGAGTGGCACCTGGCGAGTCAGACCTGTGAGGGCGTGCTGTCTGCGACCACAGCGGCCTTGGTCTCAACCGGTTTACCGGCCAGCAGACGGGCCAACACATCCTGCACAACCGGGCTCTTGCCGACCACACCCTCGATGGCTTTACCCACCGACAGCGACTTAGCAAAGGAATTGAAGAAATCGCCTTCGCCGCCGACGATCTCGATCTTCGCCTTGGACAGCGCTGCCGACAGTACTTCGGCCTGATCTTTGGCGATTTCCTTGTTGGCGGCGATAGCAGCCATGGCTTCGTCGAAGTTCTTCTCCAGCTGCATGCGGAACTCTTCGTGCTGGCGGGCGTTGTCGCTCAGCGCATCGAGTGCGCTGAACTTCTTGCCCAGGCCTTCGGCTTCGGCATTCAAACGCTCAAGCAACACATGCGCTTCGGCCATACCCAGATCCTGGGTGGCTTTGGCCTTGGCTGCGCCGAGTTGCTCTTCACCACGCGCCTGAGCGCCGAGTTTCTCTTCCAGTACCTTGGCGTCGGCCAGGCCGTCTTTCTCTTTGGCTGCAGCCTTGGCTTCGGTGACTCGCGCCTCGGCCATGCCCTTCTCCTGGTCGCCCTTGGCTTCGGCGATCAGTTGCTCGGCATGCACGCGGGCTTCGGCTAAGCCTTCCTTCTCTTTAGCTGCCGCAGTCACTTCGCGCACTCGCGCATCAGCCAGACCTGGAGCTGCGCGCTCAGCCTCGATGCCTTCAGCCATTTTCTTCATGGCCTCGCTCTGCTTGGCCGCGGCTTCCAACTCGGCCTGGGCCATGTTGTTGATTTCCACTGCCTTGTGCTGCGAGCGAGTTTCGTCGGCTTCAGCCTGTTTGACCTGACGCACCAGCTCCTGCTCGGCTTCGGCCTGGGCATTGAGCACCATGACCTGTTTATTGCGGTCCGCTTCGGACACTTCACGCACTTCCTTGATGCGCTCTTCTTCCTGGGCCACGGTTTTCTCGACCGCCACGCGCTCGCGGATCACTCCGGCAATATTCTTGCGTTCAACTTCCAGGGCTTTTTCTTTCTCGATGCGTTGCAGCTCGACTTCGCGCTCGCGGGAGACGATTTCCAGATCCCTGGCACGGGTGACTTTTTCCACCTCGATAACCACGGCACGCTGACGGTTCTGCTGCGCCACTTCGACTTCGCGCTGATGGTTCTCGGCGCGGATATCCAGCTCCTGCTGGGTATTGATACGTGCCTGCTCGGACTTCAAACGCTCTTCTTCCTGCACCTTGAGCGTTTCGGCTTCTTCACGAGCCCGAATGGTTTCGATCTCGCGCTTCTGCCGCGCCACTGCATCGGCTTCCTGGCGCTCGAGGGACAGCGTGGCCTCGCGGGTTTCAACGTTCTTTTTCTTGATCGCCAGCTCTTCGTTACGCTCCAGTTCGTTGGTGATAACGTTCTGCGCAGCCGTCAGCTCGGTGATCTTGCGAATACCTTGAGCATCGAGAATATTGCTCGGATCAAGCGACGCTTTGGAGGTCTGCTCCAGGTAGTCGATGGCCACGTCTTCCAGCACATAACCGTTGAGGTCGTTGCCGATCACCTCGACGATACGATCACGGAAATCCTGACGATTTTCGAACAGCTGGACGAAGTCGAACTGCTTGCCAACAGTCTTCAATGCTTCGGAAAATTTGGCGTTGAACAGCTCGTTGACGGCTGCACGGTCAGAGGCGCGATCAACGCCAATGGCCTTGGCCACCTTGAGCACGTCCTGCTGGGTTTCATTGACCCGTAAGTAGAACGCCACCGTAATGTCAGCGCGCATGTTGTCCTTGCAGATCAACCCATCCTTGGCGCGACGATCAACCTCCAGGGTAATCAAGGAAATCTTCATGAACTCCTTGAGGTTGATCACCGGGTAGACCAGAGCGCCGGTGAAATGCACCTTGGGGGTAGCAGACATGTCGTTGACGATCAGCGCCGTACCTTGTGGCACCTTGATATAGAAGGCTTTAAACAGAACAAAAAAGCCAAAAACAATCAGAAAAAACAGGCCTAAACCGGTCAGAAAAGGCATTAGCAACTCGAGGCTCATTACAATCAATCTCCTTTGATAAACAGGCTAGATGCCCTTGAACTCGTCTTCGGTAATCACCCGATAGGCGTGTTCGGCCTCCAGGTACTCCAGCAACACCACACGGTCGCCACGCTTGAAGCCATGGGACTCTTCGGCACGTACCCGCAGAATCAGCCCAGCGCCCCCATCCTCAAGCGTTGCTTCACCCTGAGTCAGGGTTACCCGCCCGCTACGCACGACGGCAATTTGCCCAAGTACTGACTTGCTAGTGGTAGCTTCCAGTTTTAGAAACAACGGCCGCAGTGGCCGAATCAGCATGCCTACGACAGGTACAACAGCGATCAGCGCCGCCGCAACTACCAGTAAGCCGAGGGGATAACGCAAAACGCCCAAGGGCAAAAAGCGCAACAGGAACAATTCTGCGAAATAGCAGAGCGTCCAGGAAAAAAAGAACAGCAGGGTGAGAATCAGCGTCACCGGCACGCCATTCAGGCCCAGTTTGAGCAAGAGCCCAGCCAGACCTTCGGGATGCATTGAGTGGCTTTCCAGAGAAGAGTCGACTTCGATATCCAGCAGATCGACATCAACAATCCCCATCGCGGCGACCAGCCAATAGAGAATCGCCACGCAGAGCGCAAAGCTGAGCAGCACTACGGGGAACGACAACGAAGTCTGTATGAATAACTCCATCTTCTTTACATCCTGGTAGTAGAAGAAGCGGGAGCCGTAGCTCCCGTATTAGCGACTCAGGCTTCTGGCTTAGCCCGGACCTTCAAGCGCGCCAGCACGCTGTCAGCACTGGCGTTGTCCGCGACGATACCCGCCGCGCGCAATTTGGCATCCAAGGCATCATCCGGGGCGCTGGTTGCGGCCAGCTCAGCAGAGGCTTCCATCTTGGCTGCACGCTCGGCTTGCTTGAGCTTGATCCGCTCCAGCGACTCAACTGCGGTATGCAGCTTGGCCTGTGAACCGCCGTAACGCTGCGCCACCGCCATCTGCGCCTTCTGCACGCTTTCAGTGGCTTTAACCGTATCAACCTGCTGTTTCAGGCGCTTGATATGCCCCTCCGCCTGGGTCACAGCCTTGCGTAGCTGCGCAACACTGGCGGCAAAACCCTCAGCCTGCTCGTGGTCGCTGGCCTGCTCGGTTTCCAGATTGGCGATCTTCTCGGCAATTTCTTTAGCCAAGTCTTCATTGCCTGCATCCAGAGCCTTGAGCGCGTACTGCTCGTACTCGGAGACCTTCGCCGTGCTCTTGCTCAGGCGATCACTGGCCAGTTTCTGCTTGGCCATGATTTCAGCCAGTGCTTCCTTGGACTTGCGCAGCTCCAGATCAGCATCACGAATCTCCTGATCGAGAATTCGCAGCGCCTGCCCATCCACCACCGCCTCGCCCACTTCATTCGCGCCACCACGCAGCGCCGTTAGCAACTTGCTCCAGACGTTCATCGCATCTCTCCTTAAGCGTCGATCTTGAGGAAGCCTTCATAGGCTTCGGTGGCCTTGATCACGTTGTCGGCCAGCAATTCGATCTCGAAGACCACATCGGTCAAGGTCGAAGCGGAGCTCAGCGCACCAAACATGGTGTAGCAAGGCTGACCGTCCGGCAGCGTTTCCAGGCCGATAGAGGACAGCGGGAACAGCTTGTGGGTACGCAGCACCTCTTCATTGAAAGCAGCACTGTCACGCACATCGGCGGCGGGCCAAAGCAGGCTTTCAACCACAATCTGCTCGCCAAACACCGCAATAAACACTGGCAGATCACCGTACTCATGCATGGTGACATGCAAGCTGGCATCGGCACTTTGAATCAACTCAACGCTCGCCTGATCACCCTTGAATAGTTCGGCAGCCGACAGCGCATCGTATAAAGCCTGTGCAGTCCAAATCTGCGGCATGCTCATACCCTCCTCCGTGTCCATAGAAGCCAACCGAACTAATTGCGGCTGACGCAGTTTTCGTTCAAACGCCATAAGTAGCGGGGCGTGCTCTGGCAGTATCCAAACCTCTTTCTTCACCAAGCCCTGCTCGCGCAGGCGCTGACGAAAAAGACGCTGGTAGTGGGCTGATGATTTGCTTTCCATAAACGCAGCCTAGACCCACACATGTAATGATTCAAGTCATCACATGTAATATCTTCAAGAATTCATCTCACCAACAATCAGGCACGCGAACGCTGCCCGGAAAGAGCAGTGATAGAAAAGTTAAGAAGGGAGGAGTAATGCAGAAGATAAACCATCCAGGTTTGGTGACATCAAGCATCCATTTGTAGCCGCAGTTTAACGCCAGACCACCCACCAACTAAACCACCAATACTGCCAAAAGCATCCCAGCCAGCGCTGCTCGATAGCTTTCATGGACATATGACGCAGCACCCCGCAATCGAATAGCCTTGAGCAGCCCAAGCACAACGGAAGCCCCCATGAGCACAATCAACAAACCTCTCGCAGGCCTGAAAGTCATCGAACTCGGCACCCTGATCGCTGGCCCTTTTGCCGCACGTATCTGCGCCGAATTTGGTGCGGAGGTGATCAAGGTAGAATCGCCGGATGGTGGCGATCCGCTGCGTAAGTGGCGCAAGCTTTATGAAGGTACGTCGCTGTGGTGGTTTGTGCAGGCGCGCAATAAACAATCAATCACCCTCAACCTTAAGCATGAGGCCGGACTGGAGGTGCTGAAAAAGCTGCTCAGCGAGGCCGACATTCTGATCGAGAACTTCCGCCCCGGCGTGCTGGAAAAACTCGGCTTGGGCTGGGACGTTCTGCACGCACTGAACCCCAAGCTGGTAATGGTGCGCCTCTCCGGTTTTGGCCAGAGCGGGCCGATGAAAGACCAGCCAGGTTTTGGTGCCGTCGGCGAATCCATGGGCGGACTGCGCTATATCACCGGCTTCGAAGATCGCCCGCCGGTGCGCACTGGTATCTCGATTGGCGACTCAATTGCGGCGCTGTGGGGCGTGATCGGCGCACTGATGGCGCTGCGGCATCGCGAGGTCAACGGCGGTAGCGGCCAGGTGGTCGACGTAGCGCTGTACGAGGCGATCTTCGCGATGATGGAATCCATGATTCCAGAGTTCGACGTGTTCGGCTTTATCCGCGAGCGCAGCGGCAACATCATGCCCGGCATCACGCCCTCCTCGATCCACACCAGCGCCGATGGCAAACACATCCAGATTGGCGCCAACGGCGACGCGATTTTCAAGCGCTTTATGCACGCCATCGGCCGTGACGATCTCGCCGAAGCACCGGACCTGGCCAGCAATGATGGCCGCGACGCCCGCCGCGACGAACTCTATGGCGTGATCGACCGCTGGGTGGGCTCACTGCCGCTGGAACAAGTACTGGCCATGCTGAACCAGGCCGAGGTACCGGCCAGCCGGATCTTCAGCGCTGAGGACATGTTCCACGATCCGCAATTTCTCGCCCGCGAGATGCTCCTGTCGGCCAAGCTGCCCGGCGGCAAAGCCTTCAAGATGCCTGGCATCGTGCCCAAGTTGTCGGAAACCCCTGGCGGCGTGGAGTGGGTCGGCCCGGAGCTGGGCGAGCATAACCAGGTGGTACTCAACGCCCTTGGTTACAGCGACACGCAGATCGCCGAATTAAAAACCCTCGGAGCCATTTAACGCCGTGCTGTTCTCCGACCCGATCAATAGCCCAACCCGGAGCCTGGTCACCGAGCTGCGCGACTACCGCGAATGGCATCAGGGCCGCAGCCGCTATAGCGTGTGGATACTGCCAGTGCAGTGTCCTGCACTGCTCGCACGCATCACTTATATCCAGCAGCAACTGGCCGACTTGCTGCACCCTCAAGGCCAGCGCCAGGCGCATATCACCCTGTTTGTGTGCGGCTTTGCCAGTGGCGTGCAACGGCGTGACGACGATTTCAGCAAGTCGCAGTTACAGCAGCAACTCAAAGCACTGGGCCGACAACCGCGGCACGCCTTGAACGTGTCGATTGGCCAACCCGACAGCTTTGCCAGCGCGGCCTTTCTCCCGGTCGACGACCCAGCAGGGCAATTACTGGCGTGGCGCGAATGCCTCGGCGAGCATACCGATGAAGTGCGCCAAAGCCCCTACCACGCTCACATCACCCTGGGCCTGTATAGACGCAGCGTTGACGCCGCGTTGATTCGTCAGCGCCTGGATGCACTGAGCGAACCCAGCCCACGCCCGCTCAAGGTTAATACCGTGCAGTACGGCCACTACCGTGCGCGCCAGCTATTCAGCCCGCTGCGCATCCAGCACAGCCTGCGCCTCGGCGGCTGAGGCAAAACCTAGCGGCATAAAAAAGCCGGCCCCTTGGCCGGGGCCGGCTTTCAACTCACCACAGGCTTACAACGGCTTGCCGCGATTGCCGTGCTGCGCCACGAAGTTCTGCACCGTTTTCAGGTCATTGGCCAGTACCGTGCAGCGCTCATCGCGCTCGAACAGATCAGCCAGGTGCGCAGGCAGCGCCGGCGCCTGGCCGACGCCAGCCTTTTCAACCGCTTCTGGGAACTTGACCGGGTGTGCCGTACCGAGAATCACCATCGGCGTGGCCAAGCTACGACGGCACTCACGGGCCGCACGTACGCCAATCGCGGTATGCGGATCGAGCAGCTCACCGCTCTGGTTGAATACCTCAACAATGGTTTCGCAGGTCTGCGCATCATCCACAGCCAGGGAGTCAAACAGCTTGCGCGCTTCGGTCCAGCGATCTTCGTCAACGCTGAAACCGACACCTTGCTTGAAGTTCGCCATCAGCTCAGCAATCGCCGCGCCGTTTCGACCATGCAGGTCAAACAGCAAACGTTCGAAGTTCGACGAGACCATGATGTCCATGGAGGGCGACAGGGTCGGGTGCAGGGTATCCTTCACATACTGATTGCCGCTCATAAAGCGGTGCAGGATGTCGTTGCGGTTAGTGGCGACGATCAACTGGCTGATCGGCAGGCCCATGTTGCGTGCCAGGTAGCCGGCAAAGATGTCGCCGAAGTTACCGGTGGGCACCGAAAAGGCGATGGAGCGCGCCGGGCCGCCCAGCTGCAGGGCAGCGTGGAAGTAGTAGACGATCTGGGCCATGATCCGCGCCCAGTTAATCGAGTTAACCGCGACCAAACGGGTACCCTTGAGGAAGCTCTGGTCAGCGAAGCTGTCCTTGACCATCTCTTGGCAGTCATCGAAGTTACCTTCGATGGCGATGTTATGGATGTTGTCACCGAAGATGGTGGTCATTTGCCGGCGCTGCACCTCAGACACCCGGTTGTGTGGGTGCATGATGAAGATGTCGACGTTATCGCACGCCTTGCAGCCCTCAATGGCGGCCGAGCCGGTATCACCGGACGTGGCACCCATGATCACCACGCGCTCGTTGCGCTTGGCCAGCACGTAGTCGAGCAAGCGGCCGAGTAGCTGCAGGGCAAAATCTTTGAAAGCCAGGGTCGGACCGTGGAACAGTTCCAACACCCACTCGTTGCCGTTCAGCTGGCGCAGCGGCGCAATGGCACCATGGGCAAACACGCCGTAGGTTTCCTCAAGAATCTTTTTGAAATCGGCATCCGGGATGCTACCGGTGACGAACGGGCGCATTACTCGGAAAGCCAGTTCGTGGTATGGCAGGCCTGCCCAGGAGGCGATTTCTTCCTGGGTAAAGCGCGGCAAGTTTTCCGGCACATAAAGGCCGCCATCACTGGCCAAACCGGCCAGCAGCACGTCTTCAAAATTCAGGGCCGGTGCCTGGCCACGGGTACTGATATAGCGCATAGGGACAAACCTTCGGTTGAATCTTTAAGAGCCGCAGCTGCCTGCTGCACCTGCGACCAGAGACGGATTAGTTCAGCTGCTCGACGCGGATACGCACAACACGGCCGACCACATCCTCAAGCGCTTCAAGGGCACTGATCGCCTCGTTAATCTGCGCTTCAACCACGCGATGGGTAACCAGGATCATCGGCACCAAGCCGTCCTGCTCCTCGACTTCCTTCTGCATGATCGACTCAATGTTGATTCCGCGTGCCGAGAGGATGCTCGCCACCTGGGCCAGTACGCCCGGATGATCCTTGGCCTGAATGCGCAGGTAGTAGGCGCTCTCGCAGGCCTCAATCGGCAGAATCGGGTGATCGGACAGCGAATCTGGCTGGAAGGCCAGGTGCGGCACACGGTTGGTTGGGTCGGCGGTCAGCGCACGCACCACATCCACCAGGTCAGCGATGATCGACGAAGCCGTCGGTTCCATACCCGCACCGGCGCCGTAATACAGGGTACTGCCAACCGCGTCGCCATTGACCATCACAGCGTTCATCACACCATTGACGTTGGCGATCAGGCGGTCGGCTGGGATTAACGTCGGATGAACCCGTAGCTCGATACCCGCTTCAGTGCGGCGCGCCACACCCAAGTGCTTGATGCGATAGCCCAAGGCTTCAGCGTAGTTTACGTCTGCCGTGGTCAGCTGGGTAATGCCCTCGGTGTAAGCCTTATCGAACTGCAGGGGAATACCAAAGGCGATGGATGCCAGGATGGTCAGCTTGTGTGCAGCATCGATGCCTTCGACGTCGAAAGTTGGGTCGGCTTCGGCATAACCCAAGGCTTGTGCTTCGGCCAGCACGTCCGGGAAGGTACGACCCTTTTCGCGCATTTCACTGAGGATAAAGTTACCGGTGCCGTTGATGATGCCGGCCAGCCAGTTGATGCGATTAGCCGCCAGGCCTTCGCGGATCGCCTTGATTACAGGAATGCCGCCGGCCACTGCGGCCTCGAAAGCAACAATCACGCCCTTCTCGCGGGCACGGGCAAAGATTTCATTGCCGTGCACGGCAATCAGCGCCTTGTTCGCGGTGACCACGTGCTTGCCGTTATCGATGGCCTTGAGCACCAGCTCCTTGGCCAGGGTGTAACCGCCGATCAACTCGATAACGATATCGATTTCGGGGTTGTTCACCAGCTCGAAAACATCGCTGGTCATGCTAATACCGGTCGTATCGTATTGCGGCTTGGGCGAACGAATAGCGATCTGGGCAACTTCAATACCGCGCCCCGCGCGCCGGGTAATTTCCTCGGCGTTACGCTTGAGTACATTCAACGTACCGCCACCGACGGTACCTAGCCCACAGATGCCTACTTTCACCGGTTTCACACTGAACTCCCCATCTGCATGCGTAAAACGACCGGAGCAAGCCCGGTCGTAGAAAAAGAGCCGCACCATACGAAGCGGCTGTTTATTAGTCAATCAGGTCTAATGCTCAGATCACTTGGACTCTAGAGCGATTTTCGCCAACTGCGGAGCCGGCTGGTAGCCTGGAATGATCTTGCCGTTGGCCAAGACGATGGCCGGCGTACCGCTAACGCCGATCATCTGGCCCAGCGCGTATTGCTTGGCAATCGGGCTGTCGCACTGCGCATCCGCCACGCTCTGGCGGCTTTTTGCACGATTCATAGCGTCCTTCTGGTCCTTAGCGCACCAGACATTGGACAACTCTTTAGCGGCGGCGCTTTCCAGGCCCTGTCGTGGGAAGGCCAGGTAACGCACCTCGATCCCTAAGCGATTCAGCTCAGGCACTTCGCTGTGCAGTTTCTGGCAATAGCCACAATCCGTATCGGTGAATACGGTGATATGGGTTTTCGGTTGCTTGGGCGCAAACACCACCATTTCCGATGCGGGGATGGCCTCCATAAGCTTGACCACACCACGGCTCTCGGCCGCTTCAGTCAGGTTTACTGGCTTACCATCCTTGACCTGAAACAGATAACCCTGCAGCAGAAACTGCCCATCGGCGCTGGTATACAGCTGCCGACCACCGGCCAGCTCGACCTGATACACACCCGGCATGGGACTTTCGGCAATGGCCTCAATCGGCAGGGCCGGATCGATAGCCTTGAGGCTATTGCGAATAGCCTGGTCGGCGTCGGCAGCAACGCCCACGCCGCTGATCAGCCCCAAGGCCAACGCAACAACAATGCGGTTAAAACGCATACAAACTCCTGGCGAAAGACGGTCTAACGAGGGATGCGCGCAGCCTACCATAGAAGCCCCCAACTGACCGACCACAGCAGGCCAGACGGCGCGCTCAGCCACGCGGATGGTGCTGCGCATGCAGCGCCTGCAGACGTGCACGGGCGACATGGGTGTAAATTTGCGTGGTCGACAGATCGCTATGCCCCAAGAGCATCTGCACTACGCGCAAATCGGCGCCATGGTTAAGTAAATGGGTGGCAAAAGCATGGCGCAAGGTGTGCGGCGACAGGCTTTTGACAATCCCCGCCACCCTGGCCTGATGCTTGATACGGTACCAGAAGGTCTGCCGCGTCATTTGCTCACCACGCATACTGGGAAACAACACATCGCTGGGCTTGCCATCAAGCAGAAACGGCCGCGCCTCCTTGCTGTATCGCTCAATCCAGACAATCGCCTCCTCACCCAGCGGCACCAGGCGCTCTTTGCTGCCCTTACCAAACACCCGCAGCACTCCCTGACGCAGATTAACCTGCTCCAGGGTTAAGCCAATCAACTCACTGACGCGCAGGCCGCAGGCATACAGCACCTCAAGCATGGCGCGGTCACGCAGACCAATAGGGTCATCCAACTCTGGAGCGCCCAGTAAGGCGTCAACATCCGCCTCGGACAAGGACTTGGGTAGCGACCGCCCCAGCTGTGGCAAGTCGACTTGCAGCGTTGGGTCGCTCGCAATCAGCTGCTCGCGCAGCAAAAAGCGATAAAAGCCACGCAACCCCGAGAGTAAGCGAGCAGTAGAACGCGCTTTATAGCCCTCATTTAAGCGCCAGGCCAAGTGATCCAGAATCAACTCACGCCCAGCATCGGCTAACTGCACATTGCGAGGCTGCAGCCAGCCATGGAACAGCGTCAGGTCACTGCGATATGCCGAACGCGTATGCGCCGACAGCCCCTTTTCTAACCATAAGGCTTCAACAAAACGATCAATCAGGGGGTGGTCGATGGCTGGCATGTGGAACTATGGCGGCGGCTGAAAGCAGGTTAGTCTTTCACAGCTTGACCACACAGGGCCAGGTATCCATTCGTAAGGACCCTTAATGAACGAACAACATATGCTTATGGCCTTCGCCGCCATCGGCGCCAGCGCACTCGCCTGCCAGTGGCTGGCTTGGCGTCTACGTTTACCCGCCATTTTATTCCTGCTGATCGCCGGCATCCTCGCCGGCCCGATATTCGGCTGGCTTGATCCACAAGCCCTGTTCGGCGACTTGCTATTCCCACTGGTATCGATGGCCGTCGCTCTGATTCTGTTCGAGGGCAGCCTGACCCTGCATTTATCGGAGTGGCGCGAGATTGGCAGCGTTGTCCGGCGCATGGTGACGGTCGGCGCGCTGGCTACATGGGCCGTGATCGCGGTCAGCACGCATTACCTGCTGGGCTTTAGCTGGGAGATGGCACTGCTGCTGGGCACCCTGACACTGGTCACCGGGCCAACGGTCATCGTGCCAATGCTGCGCGTGGTCCGGCCCAAAGCCTCGATTGCCAACATCCTGCGCTGGGAAGGCATCGTTATCGATCCGATTGGCGCGCTGCTCGCCGTTGTGGTCTACAGCTTTATCATTTCCAGCAGCGAAGGTAATGGCTGGAACACCGGCCTGATCACATTCGCCGGCGTTATAGCCTGCGGCAGCCTGTTCGGCATCGCCGCCGGCTGGGGATTGGGCCAGGTGTTGAAGCGCCAGTGGCTGCCCGACTACCTGCATAACCTGGCGGTATTAGCCACCGTGCTGGGCGCGTTTATCGCTTCGAACGAAGTCATGCATGAGTCCGGCCTGCTCGCCGTGACCCTAATGGGCATGTGGCTGGCCAATATGAAGGGCGTCGACGTGCGGCATATCCTGCACTTCAAGGAGAACCTTAGCGTCCTGCTGATTTCCGGCTTATTCATTCTGCTGGCTGCGCGACTCGATCTGAATGCCCTGCTCGCCCTCGGCCCTGCGGTATTGGTACTGTTACTGATCATTCAGTTTGTCGCGCGCCCGCTGAATGTCGCGCTGTCGACCTTCGGCTCCAGCCTTAACTGGCGCGAGCGCGCCCTGCTGGCCTGGATTTCGCCACGCGGCATTGTCGCCGCAGCCGTCTCGGCTATTTTCGCCATCCGCCTCGGCGAGCTGGGCTACGAAGGCGCAGAACTGCTGGTTCCATTGACCTTTGCGGTGATCATCGGCACGGTTGTGCTGCAAAGTGCCACGGCGCGGCCGCTGGCCAAGCTGTTAAAAGTGGCAGAACCGGCGCCAAGTGGCTTTCTAATCGTCGGGGCCAACCCGATAGCGCGCGCAATCGGCACCGCGCTGCAAGACCTCGGCAACCGCGTACTGCTATGCGATTCCAGCTGGGAAAACATCAGCACGGCGCGCATGAAGAAACTCCCCACTTACTTTGGCAACCCCACCTCACAGGATGCCGAAGCCCATCTGGACTTAGTCGGCCTCGGCCATCTGCTCGCGCTATCACCCTCAAGCGAACTGAATGCTCTGGCCTGCATGCACTTCCGCCACGACTTTGCCGCGAACCGCCGCTTTACCTTACCCAGCGGCACTGAAAGCCGGCGCAGCGATAAACACCGCAGCCGCGATGCCGTGCGTGGCCGCCCCTTGGGCAGTCAAGCATTGAGCTTTCCGCAGTTCGCCAGCCGGCTCAGTAAAGGGGCCGAGGTACGCACCACGACCCTCACCAGCACCTTTGACTGGCCGGCTTACCAAAACCTGCATGGCGAGCGAGCTGTCATCCTGCTTGCTTGCGACCCCAGCGGCTGGATACATGTCGCCACCCAAACACTTGAGATCGTGCCCGGCCCGGACTGGACCCTAGTTGCACTGATTGACGAGGAACAAGAGGTGATCCGGTAACAGCCAAACACGGACAACCGCTACTTGGGTGGTGCTGGGGCTTGCTAGAGCCTCAGTAACGCCTGAACACCGCCCACGCTCAGCGCGCAAGCAGTCTCGAACTCACAGCATTCGCCTAGCCAAAATCGGCGGCAAACAAACCTGCGCAGCCGCGACCGGTGAAAGCGGCACTGCAAGACCAATCGGCGTAATGCGACTGAGTGACGCATGGCGTTAAAGCACCAATACCGGCACGGGTTTCTTCTGCTCGTCAATTGCCACAAAACTGAACACACCGGTGATTGCTCGCTCGCGGGCATCGCTGCTCATGCTCTCGACAAACACCTCAACCTCAACCTTCAGGCTGGTGTTACCCACCGCGATGACCCGACCAATCAGCTCAACTATTGAGCCCGCTGGAATTGCATGCTTAAAGTCGATCCGATCTGACGAGACCGTCACCAACGGCAAGCGGCAAAAGCGCGTGGCGGCGATAAACGACACCTCATCCATCCAGGCCAATGCCGTACCACCAAACAGGGTGTTGTGATGATTAGTTGTCGGCGCGAACACCGCCTTGGTTACCCGTGTTTCCGACAGCGCTGTACGCCGCTGTATTTCTTGCTCTCTTGGACTCATGCCACGACTACCTGATCAAACCCAATGCGCCGCCACTGCACGGCGAGATAGCTCAAGCATTACGCTGGCATCACGCAACGACGGACACCCCGCCTGAACGACTCACCGCGCAGCAGCGCCATAAACGAAAAAAGCAGCCCGAAGGCTGCTTTTTTTGGAAAGCTGAGGTTTAGCCCAGTTTTTCCTTGATGCGCGCTGCTTTACCGGACAGGTCGCGAAGATAGTAAAGCTTGGCTTTACGCACGTCACCGCGACGCTTAACAGCCAGGCTCTCAACCAGTGGGCTGTAAGTCTGGAAAGTACGCTCTACACCAACACCGTTAGAGATCTTACGAACAGTGAAAGCACTGTTCAGACCACGGTTACGCTTGGCGATAACAACGCCTTCAAACGCCTGCAGACGCTGACGGTCGCCTTCCTTTACTTTTACCTGAACGACAATGGTGTCACCCGGCGCAAAAGGAGGAATTACTTTGCCCATCTGCTCAGCTTCGATCTGCTGAATAATTTTGTTGGTCATGCTGCGCTCCTAAGACTGGCCTTGGCCGGTCATCGATACATTAACTATCGTCCCGCTGGCGGACGTATTCCTCCAGCAGCTTTTTCTCTTCTCCAGAAAGCGAGCGGCTTTCCAGAAGATCAGCGCGGCGTTCGTGCGTCCGACCAAGGGACTGCTGCAAACGCCAACGCCGGATGTGCTCATGATTGCCACTCAGCAATACATCAGGAACACGTTTATCCGCATACACCTCCGGACGAGTGTAGTGCGGGCAGTCGAGTAGACCATCCGTAAAGGAGTCCTCTTCGGCCGAACTTGCATGACCCAGTGCACCAGGCAACAGGCGCGTTACCGCGTCGATCAGCACCATGGCCGGCAGCTCACCGCCGGACAGGACGTAGTCCCCAATCGACCATTCTTCATCGACATGCGCCTCAATAAAGCGCTCATCAATGCCTTCGTAGCGACCAGCAATGAGGATTAACGCCTCAACATTTGCCAGCTCGCGTACTGCTGACTGCGTCAGCGGGCGACCTTGCGGCGAGAGGTAAATCACCTTCGCTTTTTCACCTGCGGCGTGCTTGGCATCGAGCAAAGCATCCTCAAGCGGCTTGATCTTCATCACCATGCCGGGGCCACCACCAAAGGGCCGGTCATCCACAGTGTGGTGACGGTCAGTGGTGTAGCTTCGCGGGTTCCAACAGGTTAGTTGCAACAACCCCTGTTTCACCGCGCGACTGGTAATGCCGTAATCGCTGATAGCGGTAAACATTTCCGGGAATAGCGTGATGACTTCAACGCGCAGATTTGGCATCAGGCTTAGAAGTCCGCATCCCAGTCGACCCGCATTTCGCCAGCACTCAGATCAATCGACAACACGCATTGCTCGGTATAGGGCAACAAGCGCTCACGATCATCCAGGCTGTCGGTGCAAGGTTTAACCACCATCACATCGTTGGCGCCGGTTTCTAACAAGTGATCGATCTTGCCGAGCAAATGCCCTGCCTGGTCGATAACCTTTAGACCTTCCAACTGGTACCAGTAGTATTCGCCGTCAACTAACTCAGGGAACAGGTTGCGCGGCACACAGATCTCATAACCGGCAAGAAGACGCGCCTCTTCACGATCATCAAGACCCTTGAGCTTCGCGACCAGAAATTTATCATTCCCGCGTCCGCTGACCAGCTCTACCTGTTTGACACTGCCTTCGCGCTTGAGCGTCCAGGACTTGTACTGCAACAGGTTTGCAACAGGATCAGTAAAGGAATACACCTTCACCTCACCGCGAACGCCATGTACAGAGTAGATCTTGCCGATAACGATCAAATCATCGGTAGAAGCAGGCGTCGCGCTCATAATGCTCAGGCCGCAGCCTTAGCAGCGTCCTTCAACAACTGAGCAACACGATCAGAAGGCTGTGCGCCAACGCTCAGCCAATGGGCCAGGCGATCTTGCTTCACGGACAGGCGAACTTCCTGGCCACGAGCGATCGGGTTGAAGAAACCGATCTCTTCTTTGTGCGAACCGTCGCGTGGGTTACGGCTGTCGGTCACGTTGATTTTGTAGAACGGGCGCTTTTTGGAGCCGCCAAGGGCAAGACGAATCGTTAGCATGTGAACATAGTTCCTGTAGTCGGTGCTGCAAATCTAAATGCACAGCGGGCGTAGGTGCCCGAAAGGCCGCATATTCTAAGGAATATCCGGACTTTTGCAAATGGCTTTTTCAGGCACCAGGGGTTGTGTAACCAAGAATTGCCGGAGGTTGCCGCCCAAACTGGCCAGCCAGCTCCCGCAAAAGACAGGTTTGCTGTAAATCTCCGCCTTCAGCGGAGCCTACGCCGGCATCGCTGCCGACGCGAATGCCTTACATCTTCGGCATGCCGCCTGGCATCATCCCGCCCATGCCACGCATCATCTTGGCCATACCGCCTTTAGCCGTGAATTTCTTCATCATCTTTTGCATTTGTTTGTGCTGCTTGATCAAACGCCCGATGTCTTGCACCTGGGTGCCGGAGCCCATGGCAATACGGCGCTTGCGTGAGCCACTGATCACATCAGGATCGCGCCGCTCATGGGGCGTCATCGAGTCGATAATCGCTTCCATCTGTTTGAACTGCTTCTCGGCCGCGCCCTGAGCATTGCCCATCTGAGCCAGATTGACGCCACCCATCTGCGGCAGCTTGTCCATCAACCCACCAAGACCGCCCATACTCTTCATCTGCTGCAACTGATCGCGGAAGTCTTCGAGGTCGAAGCCCTTACCCTTCTTTAGCTTCTTGGTAAGTTTCTCGGCTTTTTCGCGATCCAGGGTTTGTTCGGCCTGCTCGATCAAGCTGAGCACATCACCCATACCGAGAATGCGCGAGGCGATACGGTCAGGGTGGAAAGGCTCCAGCGCCTCGGTTTTCTCACCCATACCGATAAACTTGATCGGCTTGCCAGTGATATGGCGTACGGACAACGCGGCACCGCCACGGGCATCACCGTCGACCTTGGTTAGCACTACACCGGTTAGCGGCAGCGCATCATTGAAAGCTTTGGCGGTATTGGCGGCGTCCTGACCGGTCATAGCATCGACCACAAACAGGGTTTCCACCGGCTTGATGGCGGCGTGCAGGGCCTGGATCTCGGCCATCATCTCGGCATCAATAGCCAAACGACCGGCGGTATCGACGATCACCACATCAATAAATTTAAGCTTGGCTTCCTTGATCGCCGCCTCAGCAATATCAACCGGCTTCTGGCTCAGATCAGAGGGGAAGAACGTCACGCCAACATCGTGAGCCAGGGTTTCTAACTGCTTGATCGCCGCGGGGCGATAAACGTCAGCCGACACCACCATCACCGTCTTCTTTTTGCGTTCTTTAAGGAAGCGCGCCAGCTTACCCACAGTGGTGGTTTTACCCGCACCCTGCAGACCCGCCATCAACACCACGGCAGGCGGCACAGCACTCAACGCCAGATCTTCGTTGGCGGCGCCCATCAACTCTTCGAGTTCGGCTCGCACGACTTTCACGAAGGCCTGACCCGGCGTTAGGCTTTTCGAGATCTCGGTGCCAACTGCACGATCTTTGACTTTGTTAACGAAGTCCTTAACCACTGGCAAGGCAACGTCCGCCTCAAGCAAGGCCATACGCACTTCACGCAGGGTGTCCTTGATGTTGTCTTCACTCAGCTTGGCTTTGCCAGTGACATTTCGCAGGGTCTGCGAAAGGCGGTCAGTCAGATTTTCGAACATGCGCGTTCCTTTCAGGCTCAACTGAGCCGAGGGTGGGCTTGCAACAGGTCGCGGATTATAGCGAAGACTGCAAGGCTCCGACACCGCCAGACGCTTTCGTGACGCACGGGTTGTATGCCACACTGACTGCCTTTCGGGTTTGCCTAACAAGGATTTATGCACCCTCTGCTTCCCAGTCTCGCCGCTGCCTGCCTCTACGCAGGAGCCGCAATCTACCAAGGCCTGCGCCTGCGACAGCGCAGCACATCCGACAAGCGGCTGCTGGTGGCACTCGGCACATTGGCGCTGCTTCTGCACGGCAATAGCCTGTTCCTGCAGATGTTTGATGCCAGTGGCTTGTCGTTGGACTTTTTTAAAGCCGCCAGCCTGATTGCCGCCGCCGTTATTCTGCTGACACTGCTAGCCTGCGCACGAAACCCGGTTGAAAACCTGCTGTTGCTGCTATTCCCAATGGGGATGGTCACCGTTCTGCTCGCCCAGTTCATGCCTAGCGGCACCACTCAAAGCATCAATGAGGCGCCGGGCATAATCGCTCACATCCTCTTGTCGATCACTGCTTACGGCATGCTCACCATTGCCGTATTCCAGTCGCTGTTGCTGCTGCTGCAAGATCACCAACTCAAGCACAAGCACCCCTCCGGGCTGATCAAGAACTTCCCTCCGCTGCAAACCATGGAAAGCCTGCTGTTCAGCTTCCTCTGGGCAGGCTGGGCGCTGCTGTCACTCTCACTGCTGTCTGGCGCACTGTTTATCAGCGACCTATTTGCTCAGCACCTGGTGCACAAAACCATCCTTTCGTGCTTTGCCTGGGTGGTCTTTGCTGTGCTCCTGTGGGGCCGCCACCAACTCGGCTGGCGTGGCCATAAAGCCATTCGCTGGACCCTGGCAGGCTTTTGCCTGCTGATGCTGGCCTATTTTGGCAGCAAGCTGGTTCGCGAATTTATCCTGCACATCTGAGACCCCTTCCGTGGACGACCTTCAATCCAGCTACCTGCTCGGGCTGCTGATTTTTCTGATCCTTTGCTCGGCATTCTTCTCCAGCTCGGAGACCGGCATGCTCAGCCTGAATCGCTATCGCCTCAAGCATATGGCCAAGGAAGGGCATAAGGGCGCCAAACGCGTAACCGCCCTGCTCAGCCGCCCAGATCGCCTGCTCGGCACCATTCTGGTTGGCAATAATGTGGTCAATATTCTCGCCGCCTCCATCGCCACCGTATTGGCCGTCGACATATGGGGCGAAGCTGGGATCGCGATTGCCACTGCCGGCCTGACCATCGTGGTACTTATTTTTGGTGAAATCACCCCCAAAACCTTGGCAGCTCTGCGCCCGGAACTGGTGGCCTTCCCCGCCAGCCGCGTGCTGGTAATACTGCAGCGGCTACTTTACCCAGTGGTCTGGACGACGAGCACGATCAGCAACGGGCTACTGCGCCTGCTTGGCGTTGACCCCTCACTGCGCGCCAGCGACAGTCTGTCTACCGAGGAGCTGCGCAGCGTGGTGCGCGAATCCGCCGCTGGCATGCCGAAAAACCGCCAGAACATGCTGCTCGGCATCCTTGATCTTGAGCGCGTGACGGTGGATGACATCATGATCCCGCGCAACGAAGTCACCGGCATCAACCTCGACGACGACCTTGAAAGCATCATCAGCCTGCTGACTAACACCACGCACACGCGCCTACCGGTATTTCGCACTGACATCAATCAGATCGAAGGCATCGTGCACATGCGCCAGATTGCACGCCTGCTGTCACACAACGAGCTGAGCAAAGAGGCGCTACTGGCAGCCTGCAACGAACCGTATTTCGTGCCGGAAGGTACGCCGCTGTCGATCCAGCTGATCAACTTTCAAAAACAGAAACGTCGGATTGGCATTGTCGTCGATGAGTACGGTGACGTAATCGGCATCGTCACCCTGGAAGATATTCTCGAAGAAATCGTCGGCGACTTTAGCAATCAAGACACCCTGCGCAGCCCGGACATCCACCCCCAAGAAGATGGCACCCAGGTGATCGATGGTGCGGCCTATATCCGCGAAATCAACAAGGCGCTGGACTGGCACCTGCCTTGCGATGGCCCGAAAACCCTCAATGGCCTGGTAACCGAAGCCCTGGAAAGCATCCCCGACAGCGCCGTATGCCTGAAGATCGGTCCTTATCGCCTGGAGATTTTGCAGTCTTCGGAGAACCGGGTAAAAAGCGTACGCGCCTGGCAGGCCAAGGCTAAGGCGCACAGCGAGCCGCCGGCGCAAGGCTGACAGCCAGCCCCTGCGCCCACACACGGTAGCCCAGACCTGACGGGTGATAACCATCACGCGCCAGGTACTCGGCAGAAAATTTCAGGTCAACCGTGTGATGACCCGCCCCCAAGCTCACCGCCAACTGACGTAAGCGCGTATCCAGCAAGCCTGCGCGCAGACCAAGCAAGCGTCGCAACAGCCAGGGCAGCGCAGTAAAATGCTGCAGTGGCGGCACACTGCTGAACGCCACCGTTGCTCCGCGCGCCGCCAACGCCTCAGCCATGCAGCCGAGCGCAGCCTCCCAACGCGCCAACGAGGTCAAGCGCGTAGTGTCGTTAACACCAAACACCAACAGTGCCAGATCAAAGGGCTGATCCAGCACCTGAGGCATTAAGCGCTCACGCGCTTGCTCAGCGGTAATGCCGTTCTCGCCACAAGCCCGCCAGGCCACCGGCCTACCTTCACGCGCCGCCAACGCTGCAGCCAGTTGCCCGACTAACGCAGCCTGCAGCTGATCAACCCCTACGCCGACAACGGTCGACTCTCCCAGCAACAGCAAACGTAACGGCTCACCCGGCAAGTCTTGCCCCGCCACACCGCACAACAATCCGCCAGCTGGCGGCAAACGCAGGGTTTTACGCCGCGCACTTAGCGCCAGCGGCAGTGCAATCGGCGCCAACAGCGCCAAACCTAACCACCACGCGCCGGCGCGCCAGGCACTCACAGCTCGACGCTGACCGCCTGCGCCGCACGTGTAGCTTTGGTACGCGCCGCCTGCAGTGACTCATCACGCGCCAACGCCACGCCCATACGGCGTTGGCCGCTCACTTCTGGCTTGCCGAACAAGCGCAGAGCGGTATCCGGCTCGGCCAGAGCAGCTGCCAAATTGCCAAAACTGACCTGCTGCGATTCACCCTCGACCAATATCACTGCCGAGGCCGACGCACCGAGCTGGCGAATCGCCGGAATCGGCAGACCGAGAATAGCCCGCGCATGCAGGGCGAACTCGGACAGGTCCTGAGAAATCAACGTGACCAAACCGGTATCGTGCGGGCGCGGCGAGATTTCGCAGAACCATACCTGGTCACCTTTGACGAACAACTCAACACCGAACAACCCGCGACCACCCAGCGAACCGGTGACTGCCAGGGCAATACGCTCGGCTTCAGCCTGAGCCTTGGCGCTCATCGGTTGTGGCTGCCAGGATTCTTGGTAATCACCCTTAACCTGACGGTGGCCGACCGGCGCGCAGAAGGTGGTACCGCCACTGTGGCGTACGGTGAGTAAGGCAATCTCATAATCGAAATCGATAAAGCCTTCAACTATCACCCGGCCCTTGCCTGCACGGCCACCGGCCTGGGCGTAATCCCAAGCAGCTTGCAAGTCATCCGGACCTTTCAGTACGGACTGGCCCTTGCCCGAAGAACTCATGATCGGCTTGATCAGACAGGGAAAGCCAATAGCTGCGACCGCTTCCTGGCACTGCTCAAAAGAGTCGGCAAACTGATAAGGCGAAGTCGGCAAGCCCAGCTCTTCAGCGGCTAAGCGGCGAATGCCTTCGCGGTTCATGGTCAGCTGCGCGGCACGCGCGCTGGGAATAACGGTGAAACCTTCATTTTCCAGCTCGACCAGGGTCGCGGTGGCGATAGCTTCAATTTCCGGCACGATGTAGTGCGGTTGCTCCAACTCGATAACGGCACGCAGGGCAGCGCCGTCGAGCATGTCGATCACATGGCTGCGGTGCGCCACCTGCATGGCCGGCGCATTGGCGTAACGATCCACGGCAATCACTTCAACGCCCAGACGCTGCAGCTCAATCGCCACTTCCTTACCCAGCTCACCAGAGCCACACAACAGCACACGGGTCGCACTCGGCGACAAAGGGGTTCCGATACGGGGCATGGAAAATCCTCAAACGAAAAAATAGAAGGCGGTGCTACAACAAGATACCCTGGGCCTGGGCGCGCTCATGGCAATGCTGCAGCACCTGGCGGCGCTCGGCATTGTCCATTAGGCCCCAGCGGGTAATTTCAGCGACCGAGCGCTGGCAGCCGATACAGATGTCTTCATCGTCGAGCGCACAGACATGCACGCAGGGTGATGCAACCGGACGCTCCTGCTCCATCAGTCGTCCTGCTCTGACAAGTCGCGGGCGTAACGCTGAGCGTTGTGCACGTAATGGGCGGCGCTGGCTTCAAGCATTTTCTTTTGCGCCTCGGTCAGCTCACGCACCACTTTGCCCGGCGAGCCCATGACCAGCGAACCATCAGGAATTTCCTTACCTTCACCAATTAAACTATTGGCGCCGATGATGCAGTACTTGCCGATTTTTGCACCGTTGAGCACCACCGCATTGATACCGATCAAGCTGTAATCGCCCACGCTGCAACCGTGCAGCATAGCGTTATGGCCAATGGTTACGCCGGTGCCAATCGTCAGCGGGAAGCCCATATCGGTGTGCATCACCGTGCCATCTTGCACGTTGCTGTTCTCACCGATATGAATCAGCTCGTTGTCACCGCGTAACACGGCGTTGAACCACACGCTTGCGCCCGGTTCAAGTTTGACCTTGCCGACCAGGGTGGCATTAGGCGCAACCCAGCTGTCGGCATGGGCGTCTACGTGGGACTGGCCCAGACGGTATTTCATGCGTTATTCCTCATCCCACAATCACGTGAGTTTGATGAAGTGCTCGGGCGGCTTTTGCATATCGATATGCACATCGTCGAACACAAGGTTGACTAACTCGACCAGCATGATCGCCGTTAGCCCCCAGATTTTAAACTCGTCATAGCGGTAGCTCGGCACATACCAGCTGCGCCCGAGGTAATCGATGCGGTGGGTGGTTTCCCGCGGGTCATCGCGGAAAAACGCCAGCGGCACGGCAAATACGGCGGCGATCTCGCCGTCATTAGGCCGGTACTCGACAAAATCCGGCACCAGCCCAACATAAGGCGTGACCTGAATGCCGTGGCGCGAGACCAAGGTGCTGAGCGGCCCAATGATCTCGACCAGCCCAGGCGGCAGGCCAATTTCTTCCTCGGCCTCGCGCAAAGCAGTCTCAACCAAATCCGCATCTTCCGGATCGCGCCGCCCGCCGGGAAAGGCCACCTCGCCACCGTGGGTGGACAGACCGCTGGCGCGCAACGTCAGCACCACTTCCGGCTCATCACTGCGGGTAATCGGCACCAGCACTGCAGCCTCAGGGTAGCGTGTATCGATCTGCATATCCTGCGGGCTATAGCCACGCATGCGAAGGAGCAACTCGTCCAGCATGAGGATTCTCGGTGTTTTATTCTGCGTTTGATGATGGCACGAAAGCAGCGCATGGCCCAAGCCCCGCACCGCTGCCTAGCATCATTCAGGCGCTCGATAAGCCTACTGCTCGCGCTTGCCGAGAAGCCGTCGCGCACGCCAAGATAGCCCACACGCAATGAGGATCTGGCATGAAGTTCTGTAGCAACTGTGGCGGGCCGATCAGTTACCACATCCCGCAGGGTGACAACCGCTTGCGCCACGTCTGCGCCCAGTGCCAGATGGTGCACTACCAGAACCCGCGAATCATCGCCGGCTGCCTACCAATATGGGGCGAGCAAATACTGCTGTGCCGGCGTGCCATCGAGCCACGACGCGGTTACTGGACCCTGCCGGCCGGCTTTATGGAGAACGGCGAAACCCTCGAACAAGCCGCCGCTCGAGAAACCCAAGAAGAAGCCTGCGCACGGGTGCGCGGCCTCAACCTCTACACTCTGTTTGACCTGCCACACATCAACCAGGTGTATATGTTGTTTCGCGCAGAGCTGGCCGACCTGGACTTTGCCCCAGGCGAGGAAAGCCTTGAGGTTGAGCTTTTCCATGAACAGGATATCCCCTGGTCAGAGCTGGCTTTCCCGGTCGTCGGGCGTACCTTAGAATGCTACTTCGCCGACCGCATTACGCAGCACTACCCGGTCCGCAACGAGCCGCTCGAAGCCTTGCGCGCGCATTACAAACAAGCCTTTTGATCCATGGGAATTACGATGCGCTGGTTGTTCGCCCTAATTTGCCTAACCGTTGCCCTGACTGGCCACGCCAGCACCACTCCGATGCTTAACGGTAAGACAATCGACAAGGTGTTGGTGGTTAAGTCCGAACGCACGCTGCACCTGATCAGTCGTGGCGACACCCTCAAGTCCTACCGCATCTCCTTGGGTAAGCAGCCTAAAGGGGCCAAGCAGCGCGAAGGCGACCTGCGCACCCCGGAAGGCTTCTATTGGATCGACTGGCGCAAGACCAGCGAGAACTACAATCTGTCCATGCACATCTCCTACCCCAACGCCCGCGACCAGGCGCAGGCACGTGCCAAGGGTGTATCGCCGGGCGGCATGATCATGGTTCACGGCACTCCGCTGGACGAGGAATACCCCGAGTGGATGTTCCACACCTTGGACTGGACCGAAGGCTGCATCGCCATGAAGAACACCGACATGCGCGAAATTTGGAGCCTGGTTAAGGACGGCACACTGATCGAAATCAGGCCCTGATCGCCAGATGAAAAAAGGCACCTTCTCGGTGCCTTTTTAGACCTTAGAACTGAATATCTGACAAACGCCACACCTCAAAGGCAGGTGTTTCATAAGGATGCTGCTGCTTCATGGCCTTGACCGCAGCATGGATCAGCTCGTCGGCCACTACCATCTCGATTTTCCACTCCATGACCTGCTCGACCCGCCCCAGCTGGCCGAGAAACGGCTGACTGCCTTCCAGCGCGCGAAACTGGCCCTGCCCCAGAGTTTGCCAGCAACACTGGTCATACCGACCCATATGGCCGCCTCCAGCGCTAAATACCGCGGCCTTGACGCCATCCAGATGGGTTTCCGGCACATAAAAGCACAGCTTGTACATTGAGGCTCCACCGGCAGAACTGATAAAAAACGCCGTCATGATGCATACGGCAATGTCATTTGCCTTTACCTGTACGCGCTCGAATCACACAGATGTTCTTTCTGACCGGGCAATTGGTGGCGTGTTCAATGCTGCAATCAACAAGTCTCAACACCGTTTACACACCGCGCCAAAAACGCCACCAACGGTTCTTAAGACTGCTTACCGGCGGATGATGACTGCCATCACAGTAAGGTAGACGTTGCGACAGACCGCAACGGCAAAGCAGCAGAAACCGCTCGCGCTCAGGCCGCAAGTCAAGCCTGTCGGGGCAGGCAGAAACACAATCGGGAAGCTGGGGCGAACGCCCGCAGCGGCACAGCTGCAAGGTATCGCCAGGTTTGACCTGGCGCACCTCAGGTAGACATGGCGCAGGCTTACTCAACATAAGCCTGCGCCATGTGGGTCAATCCACCCACACGCGAGCGTTGCGGAACATACGGAGCCAGCCGGCATCTTCCTGCCAGTCATCCGGTTTCCAGGAGTTCTGTACGGCGCGAAAGACGCGCTCCGGGTGCGGCATCATGATGGTCACGCGACCGTCGCGACTGGTCAGGCCGGTAATCCCGCGCGGCGAACCGTTCGGGTTGGCCGGGTAGGCTTCGGTGACCTTGCCGTGGTTGTCGATAAAGCGCATCGCCACGCAGCCGGACAGGTCCGCTTCGAGCAAGGCTTCCTCGCTCTCAAACTCGGCATGGCCTTCACCGTGAGCGATAGCGATTGGCATACGCGAGCCGGCCATACCTTGCAGGAAGATCGAGGCTGACTCCTGCACCTGCACCATCGCTACGCGCGCCTCAAACTGCTCCGAACGGTTGCGCACGAAGTGCGGCCAGAACTCGGTGCCTGGAATCAGCTCGTGCAGGTTGCTCATCATCTGGCAGCCGTTGCACACACCGAGGGCGAAGCTGTCATTGCGCTCGAAGAAGGCTTGGAAGCCATCACGGGCTCGGCTGTTGAACAGCACTGATTTGGCCCAGCCTTCGCCGGCACCCAGCACGTCACCATAGGAGAAGCCACCGCAGGCGACCAGCCCCTTGAACGCATCCAGGCTGACGCGACCGCTGAGGATGTCGCTCATATGCACATCAATCGCATTGAAACCGGCGCGATCGAAGGCGGCCGCCATTTCCACCTGACCGTTGACGCCCTGCTCACGCAGCACGGCGATCTGCGGACGCACGCCCTTGCGGATATACGGCGCGCTGATGTCCTGATTGACGTCGAAGCCAAGCTTGACCGACAGACCGGGGTTATCTTCCTCTAGCAGGCCATCAAACTCTTGGTCAGCGCAGTCAACGTTATCGCGCAAACGCTGGATCTGATAGCTGGTCTGCGCCCATTGGCGTTGCAGCAGATGGCGCTGGCCGGCAAACACCGGCTTACCGTTAAAGTTGATCGCCACGTCATCACTGTTGACCGGCTGACCGATCACCGCCACGCAATCACCCAGCCCTGCTGCACTGAACTGCGCCAACACTTGCGGGGTAGCGTCTTGATGCACTTGGATGACCGCACCCAACTCTTCGTTGAACAACACAGCAGCCAGTTCGGAGCTGTCGGCGGCCAAGGCATCGAGGTAAAGATTGAGACCACAATGGCCGGCAAACGCCATTTCCAAAGAAGTGACCAGCAGACCACCGTCAGAGCGATCGTGGTAAGCAAGGATGTGTCCGTCGGCGTTCAAACCCTGAATCACCGCGAAGAAGGCTTTGAGGTCTTCGGCGTCATCAACATCCGGCGTCTGGCGGCCGAGCTTGCTGTAGACCTGGGTCAGGATCGACGCGCCCATACGGTTCTGCCCACGGCCGAGGTCGATCAGGATCAGGTCGGTTTCACCCTTATCCATACGCAGTTGCGGGGTCAGGGTTTTGCGAATATCGCTGACTGGGGCAAAGCCGGTCACGACCAAAGACAGCGGTGAGGTCACGCTCTTATCAGCACCCTCATCGCGCCACTGAGTCTTCATCGACATTGAGTCTTTGCCCACCGGGATGGTGATGCCCAACTCCGGGCACAACTCCATGCCGACGGCTTTAACCGTGTCGTACAAACGCGCGTCTTCGCCCGGATGACCAGCAGCGGACATCCAGTTGGCGGACAATTTGATGTCGCTTATAGCATTAATGCGCGAAGCTGCCAGGTTAGTCAGGGTTTCGCCAATGGCCATGCGCCCGGATGCTGCCGCATCCAGCAGTGCCAGCGGGGTGCGCTCGCCCATCGCCATGGCTTCACCGGTGTACACATCAAAGCTGGTAGCGGTCACGGCGCAGTCGGCCACCGGCACCTGCCAGGGGCCAACCATCTGATCACGCGCCACCAGGCCGGTAATGCTGCGGTCGCCGATGGTGATCAGGAAGCTCTTGCTGGCCACAGCCGGGTGATGCAGAACGCGGGTGACCGCTTCATCAATCGCCAGGGTGCTGACATCAAAGTCATCACCCAGCTCATTTTCACGCGCGGCCGAGCGGTGCATGCGCGGGGCCTTACCCAGCAGCACGTTGAGCGGCATGTCCACGGCATTGTTGCCAAAGTGGCTGTCAGTCACGGTCAGGTGAGCTTCTTCAGTGGCCTCGCCGACTACGGCAAACGGGCAGCGCTCACGCTCACAGATGGCTTTGAAACGCTCGAAGTCGGCCGCATCCACCGCCATTACGTAGCGTTCCTGAGATTCGTTGCTCCAGATCTCATGAGGTGCCATACCCGGCTCATCATTGGGCACATTACGCAGCTCAAAACGACCGCCGCGGCCGCCATCGTTGACCAACTCCGGGAAGGCGTTGGACAAACCGCCCGCGCCGACGTCATGAATAAAGGCGATCGGGTTGTGCTCGCCCAGCTGCCAACAACGGTCAATAACCTCCTGACAGCGGCGCTCCATTTCCGGGTTTTCGCGCTGTACCGAGGCGAAGTCCAGGTCAGCCGAGCTGGTGCCCGTGGCCATCGATGAGGCCGCACCGCCGCCCAAGCCGATGAGCATGGCTGGGCCGCCAAGCACGATCAGCTTGGCGCCGACGGTGATTTCAGCTTTCTGCACGTGCTCGGCGCGAATGTTGCCCATGCCGCCCGCGAGCATGATGGGCTTGTGGTAACCGCGTACTTCTTCACCACGCGGGGTCTGGATCGCCTGTTCGAAGGTACGGAAATAACCGGTCAGCGCCGGACGGCCGAATTCATTATTGAATGCTGCACCACCCAGCGGGCCTTCAATCATGATGTCCAGCGCGGTAACGATGCGTTCGGGTTTGCCGTACGGCACTTCCCATGGCTGCTCGAAACCCGGAATTTGCAAGTTGGACACAGTAAAGCCGGTCAGGCCCGCCTTCGGCTTAGCGCCGCGACCCGTGGCACCTTCGTCACGGATTTCACCGCCAGAACCGGTCGCCGCACCTGGGAACGGCGCAATAGCGGTCGGATGGTTGTGGGTCTCCACCTTCATCAGAATGTGCACCGGCTCCTGCACCGCGCCGTACTGACGGGTTTCAGGGTCCGGGAAGAAACGCCCGGCAACGTTACCGACGATCACCGAGGCGTTGTCCTTATAAGCCGACAACACGCCGTCGCTGTGCATTTCATAGGTATTCTTGATCATGCCGAACAGGGATTTCTCCTGGCTCTGGCCATCAATATCCCAGCTGGCGTTGAAGATTTTGTGGCGGCAATGCTCAGAGTTGGCCTGTGCGAACATCATCAGTTCGATGTCGTGGGGGTTGCGCCCCAAGCCATTGAAGCTGGTCACCAGGTAATCGATTTCGTCTTCGGCCAGGGCCAGGCCCAGCTCGACGTTGGCTTGCTCCAGCGCAGCGCGACCACCACCGAGAATATCCACAGCCGTCAGCGGTTTGGGCTGGGCATGGCTAAATAGCGCGGCGGCACCTTCGGGATTATCCAGCACCAGCTGCGTCATGCGGTCATGCAGCAGATCGGCCACCTGCTGCGCCTCGGCGGCATTGAGCTCGCCGCTGACGTAGTACGCCAGGCCTCGCTCAATACGCTGAATCTTCGCCAGGCCGCAGTTGCTGGCGATGTCGCTGGCCTTACTCGACCACGGCGAGATGGTGCCAAAGCGCGGAATACTCAGAAACAGGCGGCCACTTGGCTCCTGCACCGGCACACTCGGGCCATACTTCAGCAAACGGGCCAATACCTGCTCTTCGTCAGCGTTTAAAACGCCGGACACTTCGGCAAAATGCGCAAACTCGGCATACAGGCCTGTGACCGCAGGAACTTTGCGGGTCAATTGCTCAAGCAGTTTGCCGTGACGGAAAGCAGAAAGGGCGGGAGCGCCGCGCAGGATCAACATCGGGGACAGCCTCTGGGAAGGGGTGTACTTTGAGGCCGTGCATTCTAGCCTAAAGCGCTGCCAACGGCACCCGTGAAGGCCAGGCTCTGTTAGCGCTGCATGACAACGCGAGGCGCAGCATAAAATGCTTGATGGGCACCGAAGCAAAAGCACAATTTTGCTAACAGAGAAGCCATCTGCTGTCGATATATGGCGCGCTCCATGCTTTGCGTATACTGCGCCAATGTTTGCCCAATATGCGTTTCGCGCGCGCTGCGCCTGCTGGTTGTCGGTGATCGGAATCCTCCTGCTGCTCAGTGGCTGTGCTGAAGAACCCAGCACACTCGAGCGCATTCAGGCGGAGGGTGTACTGCGGGTGATCACCCGTAACAGCCCGGCCACCTATTTCCAGGACCGCAACGGCGAAACCGGCTTCGAGTATGAGCTGGTCAAACGCTTTGCCGAGGACCTTGGCGTTGAGCTGAAAATCGAAACCGCCGACAACCTCGACGAGCTGTTCGCCAGCCTGAATAAACCAAACGGTCCGGCCCTAGCCGCCGCGGGCCTGGTAGAAAGCGACGGACGGCAGCAGCACGCGCGTTTCTCTCTGCCCTACCTCGAAGTCACCCCCCAGGTGATCTACCGTAACGGCGAACAGCGCCCAACCCGACCTGACGACCTTCTGGGTAAACGTATTCTGGTACTCAAAGGCAGCAGCCATGCCGAACAGCTGGCCAAGCTTAAGCTGCAACTGCCTGAGCTGACTTATGAAGAGTCGTCCGCGGTTGAAGTCGTCGATCTACTACGCATGGTTGATGAGGGACAAATCGACCTGACCTTGGTCGATTCCAACGAACTGGCCATGAACCAAGTCTATTTCTCCAACGTGCGCGTGGCCTTTGACTTTGGCGACTCGCAAAGCCTGGCATGGGCCACCCCACCCGGCCTGGACAATAGCCTGCTCGATGAAATCAATGTCTTCATCATGCGTGCACACAAGAATGGCAGCCTAAAGCGCCTCAAAGATCGCTACTACGGCCACGTTGATGTACTCGGTTATGTCGGCGCCTACACCTTCGCCAAACACCTACAGCAACGCCTGCCTCGCTACGAGAAAGACTTTCGTGAAGCCGCCAAGACTAATCAGGTGGACTGGCGCTTGCTCGCCGCCATGGGCTATCAGGAGTCGCTCTGGCAGCCCACCGCCACCTCGAAAACCGGCGTGCGCGGGCTAATGATGTTAACCCTGCGCACTGCTCAGGCCATGGGCGTATCAGATCGCCTGAACCCCAAGCAGAGCATTCAGGGCGGTGCCAAATACATTGTCCACGTGAAGAACCAGCTGCCCGAAAGCATTCTAGAACCCGACCGCACCTGGTTTGCCCTGGCCTCATACAACGTCGGCGGCGGGCACCTGGAAGACGCGCGCAAACTCACCGAAGCCGAAGGCCTCGACCCGAATAAGTGGCTGGATGTGCAGAAAATTCTGCCGCGCCTGGCGCAGAAGCAGTGGTACAGCAAGACTCGCTACGGCTACGCCCGTGGCGGCGAGCCAGTGCATTTCGTGCGCAACATTCGCCGTTATTACGACATCCTCACCTGGGTAACCCAGCCACAACTGGAAGGCTCGCAAATCGCCGAAAGCAACCAACACGTGCCAGGCATCGACAAGAGCCAGCCCATTCAGCAAACGCCACCGCTTTAACGTTGCTCGCGCCGCGCTTTGAAAAAGGCACTGAGCACCGCGCCGCACTCCTCGGCCAGCACCCCCCCCTCGACCAACACCCGGTGGTTGAGAAACGCCTGATTGAAGAACTCACCTCGACTCAACGCCACGCCTGCCTTGGGCTCGCTCGCGCCGAACACCACCCGCTGCAACCGCGCATGCACGATCAGGCCGGCGCACATGCTGCACGGTTCCAGCGTCACATACAGCGTACTGCCCGGCAGGCGGTAGTTATCCACGGCCTGCGCGGCAGCGCGAATTGCCACCATTTCCGCATGGGCGCTGGGATCATGGGTGGAAATCGGGCAATTAAAGCCGCGCCCGACAATCACTCCATCCTGCACCAGCACCGCGCCGACTGGCACTTCACCTAGCGCGGCACCTTCAGCAGCCAGCGCCAGCGCCTCGCGCATAAAGTGCTGATCTTGGCTGCGGTCGACAATCAATGGACGGCGCATCAGGCCACCTCGATCGCGGCCATCAGACCGGTTTCCATGTGGTCAATCACATGGCAATGGAACATCCAGATTCCCGGGTTATCGGCGACAAAAGCAATGCGCGCCACTTCATTCTTGCCCAGCAGATAGGTGTCGGTGAAATACGGAATGATCTTCTTGCGGTTGGACGAGATCACCTTGAATGCCAGCCCATGCAAGTGAATCGGGTGCAGGTACTGCGCCATATTGCGCAGTTCGAAGATGTAGTGGCCGTCCCTCTTCAGGCTAGCAATCGGTCGATCGGCGCAAGTCTTGTCATTGATATCCCAGGCCTGACCGTTGATCTGCCAATACTTGGCCGGCCCGTTATCACTTGCGCTGGCCAAACGCGCCGACCACTCGAAATTAAAGCGCAGCACTTCGGCGCGCTCTAGATCAGGCTCGGCCACCGGATTGGCCGGCATGCGCGGCGGCCAATCCCCGGCCACCTCAGCGCTGGCCACGCTTTTCAGCGTCGCCAGGCGCAGCGGGCCATTGCGCAGCGACAACTCAACACCCGCCTCCGGCACCCTCACAGCCAGGTCGATGCGCATACCCGGCCCCATCCAATAATCCTTACCCAGTGCGCGCGGCTCAATCGGATGACCGTCAAGCGCATACAAACGCGCATCAGCGCCCGGCAGATTGAGCTTATAGGTCACAGTGTTATCCAGGTTCAGCACACGCAGGCGTACCACCTGCCCCGCTGGCAGCTCCAGCACCGGAGCCGGCTTGCCATTGATGGTGGTCAGCCGCCCGCGCGTACCTTCACGCGCCGCCTCGCGCGGCACGCTGAATGCAGTGAATGCGCCCAGCTCGTCGATGTGCCAGGTTTTTAGGCTCAAGGTGCGTTCATGGGCAAAGCCGGTGGGCTCACGCTCCTCGACAATCAACGGGCCAACCAAACCGCGGCCGAGTTGCTCGGCGCTGCTCAGGTGCGGGTGGTACCAGAAGTTGCCGGCATCTTCAGTCTTGAAGCAATAGTCAAAATACTCGCCCGGCAGCACCGGCAGCTGCGACACATAGGGCACGCCATCCATTTCCAGCGGCAGGCGGATACCATGCCAATGGATAGTGGTCGGTTCATCGAGGTGATTGATAAAGCGCACCCGCAGCCAGTCACCCTGGCGTGCACGAATTTCCAGCCCAGGCACTTGGCCGGCATAACCCCAGGCTGGGGTGATATGCCCAGGCACCAGCTCGACATCCAGCGGCGCGGCAATCAATTCATAATCATGGCTCGCCTGATTCTCTGCCCGCCCCAGCCAATAACACACGCCGCCGATGCCAAGCCCGGCAACGCCTAACGCACTGAGACCGACCAGAACCTGCCTGCGAGTAAACGCCATATTCGCTCCCGTGATCCGGATCCACTCCAGAGCAGTAGGCCGCCCGATACATTTCAGGCAGCTAGTTGCAACATCTTCTCATTTACACCCACAGCAAGGCGAGCCTCACGTCGCGCGCAATTGCCGCACCCACAGAAACCACAAAGGCAGCTCGCGCTGCCTTTGTGGTGTTTCAAATAAGCGGGATCATTCCCACTCGATAGTCGCTGGCGGCTTGCTCGACACGTCGTAGGTGACGCGGGAGATGCCTTCGATCTCATTGATGATGCGGCCGCTGACGGTTTCCAGTAGCTCGTAGGGCAGGTGCGCCCAACGCGCGGTCATAAAGTCGATGGTCTCCACCGCACGCAGGGCCACGACCCAAGCGTAACGACGACCATCGCCCACAACACCGACCGACTTAACCGGCTGGAACACCACGAACGCTTGGCTGACCTTGTGGTACCAGTCGGCCTTGCGCAGCTCTTCGATAAAGATGTGATCCGCACGACGCAGCAGGTCGGCGTATTCCTTCTTCACTTCACCGAGAATACGCACGCCCAGGCCCGGGCCCGGGAATGGGTGACGGTAAACCATGTCGTACGGCAGGCCGAGCTCAAGACCCAGACGACGCACTTCATCCTTAAACAGTTCGCGCAGCGGCTCGACCAGCTTGAGGTTCATTTCCTCCGGCAGGCCACCGACGTTGTGGTGCGACTTAATCACGTGAGCCTTGCCGCTCTTGGCGCCAGCCGACTCGATTACGTCCGGGTAGATGGTGCCTTGGGCGAGGAACTTGATGTTGTCCAGCTTGCAGGACTCGGCATCGAACACGTCGATAAAGGTACGGCCGATGATCTTGCGCTTCTTCTCCGGGTCAGACTCGCCGGCTAAGTTATTCAGGAACTGCTCGGCGGCATTGGCGCGAATCACTTTGACGCCCATGTTCTCGGCGAACATGGCCATCACTTGCTCGCCTTCATGCAGACGCAGCAAACCGTTATCGACAAATACGCAGGTCAGCTGATCGCCAATCGCCTTATGCAGCAACGCCGCCACCACCGAGGAATCGACACCGCCAGACAGACCGAGCAGCACGTTGGCGCTGCCGACTTGGGCACGCACGTTGGCGATGGCGTCTTCAGCAATCTTCGCCGGCGTCCACAGCGCTTCACACTGGCAGATGTCGAGGATGAAGCGCGAGAGGATGCGACCGCCCTGCTTGGTGTGGGTCACTTCCGGGTGGAACTGCACGCCGTAGTAGCCACGGGCGTCGTTGAACATGCCGGCAATCGGGCAGCTCGGGGTGCTGGCCAGGATGTGGAAGTCCAGCGGCAGCTTGGTGACTTTGTCACCGTGACTCATCCATACGTCGAGACCGAACAAGCCGTCGGCGTCGACATGGTCTTCGATGCCATCGAGCAGGCGGCTCTTACCAACCACGTCAACGCGGGCGTAACCGAACTCACGCAGCTCGGAGCCTTCGACCTTGCCACCCAGTTGCTCGGCCATGGTCTGCATGCCGTAGCAGATACCAAAAACCGGCACACCGAGGTCAAACACCGCTTGCGGCGCGCGAGGGCTATTGGCTTCGTGCACCGACTCCGGGCCACCGGCGAGGATGATGCCGCGCGGGGCGAAGGCACGAATGTCATCGTCGCTCATGTCGAACGGGTGCAACTCGCAATACACGCCAATCTCGCGCACGCGACGGGCGATCAACTGGGTGTACTGGGAGCCGAAATCCAGAATCAGGATGCGGTGCGCGTGGATGTCTTGATGAGCCATGGCCGTCTCTCGTAGCGAAATTCACAAATGACAAGGGGCCGCCCCATCGTTTCAACAGCAGCAGCCCCGTGTACTCAACAGTATTAAAAGTCGCTGGATTCGCGTCGCGAGCACAGCTCAGGCAAGGCGGAAAGTAACGAGCAAGCGCAGTTGGCTGGAGCCAATGAGCATTGCGAGCTGCTTTCCAACGTCGCATGAGCCAGCGCAGCAGCGATCCGGCGATTTTTCAGCCGACGCGGTAGTTCGGCGCCTCTTTGGTGATCTGCACGTCGTGCACATGCGACTCAGCCATGCCCGCACCGGTGATGCGCACGAACTCAGGCTTGCTGCGCATCTCTTCGATGGTCGCGCAACCGGTGTAGCCCATAGAGGCACGCAGGCCACCCATCAGCTGATGGACGATGGCGCCCATGGCGCCCTTGTAGGCCACGCGGCCTTCGATGCCTTCTGGGACGAGCTTTTCAGCACCGGCCGAAGAGTCTTGGAAGTAGCGATCCGACGAGCCCTGAGCCTGCGCCATCGCGCCCAGCGAACCCATACCGCGGTAAGCCTTGTAGGAGCGACCCTGGAACAGTTCGATTTCACCAGGCGCTTCTTCAGTACCGGCGAGCATCGAGCCGATCATCACGCAGGAAGCACCGGCAACAATGGCTTTTGACAGATCACCGGAGAAGCGAATGCCACCGTCGGCGATCAACGGTACGCCGGTGCCTGCTAGGGCAGCCGCCACATTGGCGACAGCGCTGATTTGCGGCACACCTACACCCGCGACGATACGCGTGGTGCAGATCGAACCTGGACCGATGCCAACCTTGACCGCATCGGCGCCAGCCTCGGCAAGCGCTTTGGCGGCGTCACCGGTGGCGATGTTGCCGCCGATGACCTGCACCTCAGGAAATGTCTGCTTGACCCAGCGCACGCGATCGATCACGCCTTTGGAGTGACCGTGAGCGGTGTCGACGATGATCACGTCAACGCCGGCATGCACCAGCGCGGTAACGCGCTCTTCAGTATCGGCACCAGTGCCGACTGCCGCGCCGACACGAAGACGACCTTGGTCATCCTTGCTGGCCAGCGGGTAAGCCTTGGCTTTTTCGATGTCGTTGACCGTCATCATGCCCTTGAGGCGGAATTGCTCATCGACGATCAGTACGCGCTCGATGCGGTGCTTGTGCAGCAGCTTGCGCACGGTCTGGGTGTCTTCACCCTCTTTCACCGTCACCAGACGTTCTTTCGGGGTCATCACGTCGCGCACCGTGGCGCGCATGTTGGTCTCAAAGCGCACGTCACGGCTGGTGACGATGCCGACCAGATCACCATGGTGCAGCACCGGTACGCCGGAGATGTTGTTCTGCCGAGTCAGATCGAACAGATCACCCACAGTGGCGTCGGCTTCGATGGTGATCGGATCCTTGACCACACCGGACTCGTAGCGCTTGACTTTGCGCACTTCGAGCGCCTGCTGCTCGGGGGTCATGTTCTTGTGGATGATGCCGATGCCGCCTTCCTGAGCCATGGCAATCGCCAGACGGGCTTCAGTGACGGTATCCATCGCAGCAGAGAGCAGGGGAATATTCAGTTCAATACCACGGGTCAGACGCGTTTTGAGGCTGACATCCTTCGGCAGAACTTCGGAATAACCTGGAATAAGTAGAACGTCGTCGAAGGTAAGAGCTTCTTGACTGATACGCAGCATGGCGGGGGCTCCCGGACGGGAAAATTGGAAGCGCGCCATTATACTCAGACGCCCCCCCGCACTCAACGCAAAGTATTGGCAAACCCACTCGAATCTTCGAGTACGGGATGCCGCGCCCTACAACTCGACCCTAACCAAAGACACCGGATAGCCCAGCCGCGCAGCGAACTCGTCGAGAAAACTGGCTTTAAAGCCGGCATCCGCCCAGTTGTTAAAAATGAAGCCGAGATTGGAAAAACCGCAGGGCTGCAGGAATAAAAAGCCGTTGATGTCATCTTCATGACCACAGCGCGGGCAGGTGAAGTTATCGGTATGCCCTGGCATCCACTCATCCAGGCTGTCGAATAAGGCCTCGCCCACTTCCTTGCGGCACTGCGCGCAGCCTGCCTCTTCAAGAAAGCCTGCCGTCGGGGTGTAGATGCAACGTTTGTAGATAATCTCCAAGCCATGCACGGTCTGGCCGAACGGCAACAACTCGGGACGCTCGACTACACGCCGCGCGCCCTCGGCAATGCCGTAGCCCATGTGCTTATAGGTACGCCCGCAGGTGCTTAGCTGCTCTTCGATGATGTTCTGCTTGACCAGCCAACGCACAATCAACCGCGCCCGCGCCTCATGGCCGGGAAAGCTGGAAATCTGCGGCACGATGATGGCTTGCTGCTCACTCATAAAAGGCTCGTTTAACGTTTAGGGAAACTAAGGGCGCGCAGCTTAATCGGCTGACCGTAACGGTCAAGGTCAATCCGCTATGGCCAGCCAGGGCAAAGCCTTTATCATGCCGGCCATGATTAAAGACCCCTTCCAACGCCTGAACCTCGACCGCGAGGTGCTCAGCGTCAGCCAACTGAACAACCGTGCACGCCTGCTGCTAGAAGATGTATTCGGCGGTATCTGGGTGGAAGGTGAAATCTCCAACCTGGCCAAGCCGGCGTCCGGGCATGTCTACTTCACCCTTAAAGATAGCCAGGCGCAGGTGCGCTGTGCGCTGTTTCGACAGAACGCCGCCAAAGCTCGCCAAGCCTTGCGTGATGGCTTGGCCGTGAAGGTGCGCGGCAAAGTTTCGCTGTTTGAAGGTCGCGGTGACTACCAGCTGATTCTCGATGCTGTCGAACCGGCCGGCGATGGCGCACTGCGCCTGGCGTTCGACGCCTTGAAGGAAAAACTCAGCGCCGAAGGACTGTTCTCGGCCGAGCTTAAAGTCGCCCTGCCAGCCCACCCGAAACGCATCGGCATTATCAGCTCGCCGACCGGCGCGGTTATACGCGACATCATCAGCGTATTCCGTCGGCGCGCCCCGCAGGTCGAACTGACCCTGATCCCGACTGCCGTGCAAGGCCGCGAAGCCACCGCGCAGATCGTCCGCGCCCTCGGCATCGCCGATGCAAACGGCTTTGATGCGCTGATCCTGGCCCGCGGCGGCGGCTCGCTGGAAGACCTCTGGTGCTTTAATGAAGAGCCGGTAGCCCGCGCCATTGCGGCGTGCAAAACCCCCATCGTCAGCGCCGTGGGTCATGAAACCGATGTCTCCATCGCCGACTTCGTCGCCGACATCCGCGCGCCAACGCCCTCGGCCGCCGCCGAACTGCTGGCCCCCGACAGCAGCGAACTGGTGCAACGCCTGAACATCCTAAAGCGCCGCCTGAACCTGCGCATGCAGCATCGCCTGGAGCGCGAACGCATGCGTCTGGACGGCTTGCAGCGGCGCTTGCGCCATCCAGGTGAGCGCCTGCGTCAGCACGCCCAGCGCGTGGATGACCTGGAGATGCGCCTCAGCCGGGCCTTTGAGCGGCAATTGAAGAGCCGCCGCGAGCGCCTGAGCCATGTGCAAACTCGGCTGCTCAGCCTGCACCCGGAGCGCAACCTCAAGCTGCTTGATCAACGCCTGCAAGCGCTGGCCGAGCGGCTGGAGCGCAGCATGCGTGAAGGGCTCAAGGCGCGTCACCTGCAGTTGCATAATCAGGTGCAAACCCTGCACGCGGTCAGCCCACTGGCCACCCTCGGTCGCGGCTACAGCATCCTCCTCGATGAGCGCGGCCGCGCTATCCGTAACGCCGCTGACACCCAACCAGGGCAACGCTTGAAAGCCCGACTGGGTAATGGCGAGCTGGCTGTGCGGGTCGAAGACAATCATCTACAGCCGGTCACGTTGTCGCTGCTGGACTAGCCAGCAGCGCACCAACGAGTAGCCGCACACCCACTGGAATCGTCATGCGCCTGTTTCTCTGCTCAATCGCCCTCTGTCTTGCCCTGCCCGCTCATGCCGAAGGTTTTATCAGCCGCCTGCTGAACAAGCCTGTTCCAGGCGGTGTGGCTGTCGTCGATCTAGGCACGGGAAAAACAGCGCCCAATGTGCGTTATCAGAACAAACCGGTATTAGTGATCAAAGAAGACCAGCAACGCTGGATCGCCATTGTCGGCGTGCCGCTTAGCGTCAAACCCGGCAACCAGCAAATCAGCGTCAACGGCAGCCAGACGTTGAACTTCCAAGTTGCTAGCAAGCACTACCGCGAACAACGCATCACCCTGAAAAACCAGCAGCAAGTCAACCCTAACCCGGCCAACCTCAAGCGCATCCAGCGCGAACTGGCCGAACAGACCAACGCCTATCAGCAATTCAGCCCACGCCAGCCGAGTAACCTGCTGCTCGACAAGCCGGTCAACGGGCCACTCTCCAGCCCCTTCGGCTTGCGCCGCTTTTTTAACGGCGAGGAGCGCAACCCGCACTCCGGGCTGGACTTCGCCGCCAGCCGCGGCACGCCGATTAAGGCACCGGCTGCTGGCAAGGTGATCCTGATTGGCGACTACTTCTTCAATGGCAAAACCGTGTTTGTCGACCACGGCCAAGGGCTGATCAGCATGTTCTGTCACCTTTCGGTCATCGACGCGAAGCTCGGCGATGAGCTACCACGTGGTGGCGTGCTCGGTAAAGTTGGCGCCACCGGCCGCGCCACCGGGCCACACCTGCACTGGAACGTCAGCTTGAACGACGCCCGCGTTGACCCGGCGATTTTCATCGGAGCCTTCACCCCCTAACGACCTACAAGACACGTCCAGCAACCAACCCAGCCGACCTGACAACAGTGCCTTTGCTAAGGTGGCCACGATGATTAATACGCTGAGACCCTAAAGGAGCGGCATGAGCGACTTGTACAGCAACGCCCAGAACTGGCTTGAGAATTACCCCGAGCTCTACACCCTGACCGGCCTGACTCTGCTGATCATTGCAGCCTGGCTGGCCAACTGGGTGGTCAAGCGCGTGCTGCTACGTGGCCTGTACCGGGCACTCCAGGCCACGCCCATTGGCCAAGACGGCACCCTGCGTGATTCGCGCATCACCGCGCGGCTCGCTAACATCGTACCGGCGCTGATTATTTCTGCCGGTATCACCCTCGTCCCCCACCTGCCGGCAGCCGCCGTGACGGCGACACACAATGTCTGCAGCGCGTTTATCGTGCTGACTATTGCCCTGGCCATCAGCGGTGTATTGACGCTGCTTAACAGCGCCTACGAAAAGCGCCCGAACGCCCACCTGAAACCGATCAAGGGCTACGTGCAGGTGGTGAAGATACTGCTCTTCGCCATTGCCGCCATCCTTATGGTCGCCAGCCTGATCGATCGCTCACCCTTGATTCTGCTCTCCGGTCTTGGCGCCATGGCCGCTGTGTTGATGCTGATTTTTCAAGACACACTGCTGTCCCTGGTGGCCAGCGTGCAGATCTCATCCAGCGATATGATCCGCGTGGGCGACTGGGTCGAGATGCCACAACTGAACGCCGATGGCGATGTCATCGACATCGCCCTGCACACGGTCAAAGTGCAGAACTGGGACAAGACCATCAGCACCATCCCGACCAAACGCTTTATCAGCGACCCGTTCAAGAACTGGCGGGGCATGCAAGAGTGCGGCGGCCGGCGGATCAAGCGCAGCCTGCTGCTTGACCAAACCAGCATCTGCTTCCTCAGCCCGGAGCAAATTGTCCGCTTGCAGCGCTTCCTGCTGCTCGGTCAGTACTTAAGCAACAAGCAGAGTGAGCTGCTCAGCTGGAACAGTGAACTGGCCGACGCCAGCCAGGAACCGGCCAACACCCGACGTGTGACCAACATCGGCACCTTCCGCGCCTACGTCGAGCATTACCTGCGCCAGCATCCGGGTATCCATCAAGAGATGACCCAACTGGTCAGGCAGTTAAGCCCAACCGCAGATGGACTGCCGCTGGAACTTTACTGCTTCACCAATACGACTGCCTGGACGCGCTACGAGGCGATCCAGTCCGATCTCTTCGATCATCTGCTGGCGATCCTTCCGGAGTTTGGCTTGCGTGTTTTCCAGCACCCGAGTGGCGCGGACATGCGCGAGCTGAAACCAAAGCTTATACCTACCGCTCAGCACTGATGGCTAAATGCGGCGGCAGCACTCGCTGCCGCCGCCCGCAATCAACACAAAGCACAGCAGCATTTATCAGCATTAAAACCATCTAAAATCAGCTTAAATGCTGATTAACACCAATTTATCGGCATTGCTTGCCAGCATTCGCCTCAAAGATTAGGGTTGGAGCCATGCACACTTATCACACCCTTCTTTTGCTGCGCCAACACGCCAAGCCCCACACCGATGTGGGCAATGCCGCGAGCCAGCGACTGCGTGGCTAACGCCTGACACCAGCGCCCTAGCCTATTTCAGATTCCGCCCGGCCCGCCGATTGCCGCCGCGCTAAAAGGATTGCCCCATGAGCATGCTTAAAGACCCCTCCAGCAAGTACAGCCCGTTCACCCAGATCGCCATCCCAGATCGCACCTGGCCGGATCAGGTCATCGATAAGGCCCCTATTTGGCTCTCCACTGACTTGCGCGATGGCAACCAATCGCTAATCGAGCCTATGGATGCCGAGAAGAAGATGCGTTTCTTCAAGTGCTTGGTGCAGGTTGGCCTGAAGGAAATCGAAGTAGGCTTTCCCTCCGCCTCGCAGACCGACTTCGACTTCGTCCGCGAACTAATCGAAGGCGGCCATATCCCGGATGATGTAACCATTCAGGTGCTGACCCAGGCCCGCGACGACCTTATCGAGCGCACCTTCGAGTCACTCAAGGGCGCCAAGCGTGCCATCGTGCATTACTACAACGCCTGCGCGCCGAGCTTTCGCAAGATCGTCTTCAACCAGGACAAGGCAGGCGTCAAAGCCATCGCCGTGGCCGCCGGCACGACCATCAAGCGCTTGGCCGCCGCTGCGCCACAAACGCGCTGGGGTTTTGAGTATTCGCCGGAAGTGTTCAGCTCCACCGAAATCGATTTCGCCGTTGAGGTGTGTAACGCCGTCATCGGCGTATTTGAGCCGACACCAGTGCACAAGCTGATCCTCAACCTGCCCGCGACCATCGAGTGCGCCACGCCGAATAACTATGCCGACCAGATCGAGTGGTTTGGTCGCCACATCGATCGCCGCGACAGTGTGTTGATTAGCGTGCACACCCACAACGACCGCGGCACTGGCGTTGCGGCCACCGAACTCGCGGTAATGGCCGGTGCGGATCGCGTCGAAGGCTGCCTGTTCGGCAACGGCGAGCGCACGGGCAACGTCTGCTTGGTCACCGTCGCGCTGAACCTCTACACCCAAGGCGTGAACCCGGAGCTGGACTTCTCCGATATCGACAACGTGCGCAAAGTGGTTGAGGACTGCAACCAAATCCCCGTTCACCCTCGTCATCCGTACGTCGGCGATTTGGTCCATACCGCCTTCTCCGGCTCGCACCAGGATGCGATCCGCAAGGGCTTCGCTCAGCGCCAGGCCGATGCGGTTTGGGAAGTGCCCTATCTGCCGATAGATCCGGCCGATATCGGCCGCGATTACGAGGCGGTGATCCGCGTTAATAGCCAATCCGGCAAAGGCGGCATTGCTTTCCTGCTGGAGCAGGAATACGGCATTAACCTGCCGCGCCGCATGCAGATCGAGTTCAGCCAGGTAGTGCAAAAAGAAACCGACCGCCTGGGCTTGGAAATGAGCGCGGCACAGATCCACCAGTTACTTGAGCGCGAATACCTGCAAGCGACCACGCCCTATGCGCTGAAAGGCCATCGCCTGCAGGAAGAAAACGGCACCAGCGCAGTTGATGTCGAAGTCATCAACGAAGGTGAAACTCAGCACTGGCGCGGCATCGGTAAAGGCCCACTGGAAGCCTTGGTCGCCGGCCTGCCCGTCGCCGTGGAGATCATGGACTACTCAGAGCACGCCATCGGCGCTGGCACCAACGCCAAAGCAGCGGCCTATATCGAACTGCGCGTTAATGGTGGCCGTGCATTGCATGGCGTCGGCATCGATGAAAACCTGACCACGGCAAGCTTCCGGGCGCTGTTCAGCGCATTGAACCGGGCCATCGGCCAGGCTGCCGAACGAGCCGCCTGAATGGCAAATGGGTTGCTAGCGGGATCTTTCATTCGCTAGCGACTTAACAGCCTCCATCGCCCTCACTCACCCTGCTGCTGACAGTGACTACGTCCCCATTCACACATGGCGGCTAGCACCGGCTGCAGGGTGGCACCGTGCTCGGTTACGCAATACTCCACACGCGGCGGCACCTCGGCAAACACTGTGCGGGTCAGCACGCCAACACGCTCCAGCTCTCGTAACTGCTGGGTCAGCATCTTCTCAGTGATGCCCGGCACCAGCCGCTTCAGCTCGGAAAACCGCAGCGGACCGTTGAGCAGGCGATACACCAGCAACGCTTTCCACTTGCCGCCAATCACCTCCAAGGTGACATCCATTGGCGTGCTGTAAACCTTGTCGCCCTGCATCAGCAATTTGTTTTCAGCCAAGCCGGCTTGCTGCTCGCCTATCATTGATTACCTCCAAGTAAGTTACCTTCCATATCGTACGTACTTCCCAAAAAGATCGCCACGCGCATAATAGCCGCCATGGCTCATACCAGCCACTTCGACGACCTTGATGGAGCTTTCATGACGATCAAACACCTGCTCACGCCGCTGCAACTGGGCGCCCTATCCCTGCCCAATCGCCTGGTAATGGCACCCCTGACGCGTCAGCGCAGCCTGCCCGGTAACGTGCCAGGCGAGCTAAACGCCAGCTACTACGCGCAGCGCGCCAACGCCGGCTTGATCATCAGCGAAGCCAGTCAGGTCTGCCCTGAAGGTCAAGGCTATGCATGGAGCCCAGGCATCCACAGCGACGCCCAGGTCGCCGGCTGGCAGCAGGTGACCCAGGCGGTGCATCAGGCCGGCGGGCGTATTTTTCTCCAGCTCTGGCATGTCGGGCGCATTTCCCACCCGCTGCTGCAGCCACATGGCGCTGACCCGGTGGCGCCCTCGGCAATCCAGGCTAAAGCCGAGTGCTATGTGGTCGAGGCCGACGGCAGCCACCACAAGGCCGCCACTGCCATGCCGCGCGCACTGGAGCTGAACGAATTGCCGGATGTTGTGGCTGCTTATGCCCATGGCAGCGCCAACGCGATCAAGGCTGGCTTCGATGGCGTTGAAGTGCACGCTGCTAATGGCTACCTGTTGGATCAGTTCCTGTGCTCCGACAGTAATCAGCGCAGCGATACCTATGGCGGCTCGGCTGAGAACCGTGCCCGCATGGTCCTGCAAGTAGTTGACGCGACCGTGGCCACAGTCGGCGATAGCCGTAAGGTTGGTATCCGTATTTCACCAATGGGCACCTTCGGCGATGTGAATGATGCCAATCCACTGGAGACTTTCAGCTATCTGGTTGCGCAGCTCAACAGCCGCAACCTGGCCTACCTGCACGTCAACCGCCCAGATTGGCTAGGCGGTACCTTCGAAGGCTTTGATGAACTGCTACGCGCCCTTCGCGACATCTACACCGGTACCCTGATCATTGCTGGCGGACAGACGGCCGAAAGCGGTGAGCAAGCCATCAGCGAAGGGCTGGCTGACCTCGTGGCCTATGGCCGCCCGTATATCGCCAACCCGGACCTACTCGCCCGCTTCCAGGCCGGCGCTGAACTCAACCCACTGGACGGCAACACCCTGTATGGCGGCGGCGCTGAGGGTTATACCGACTATCCAAGCATGGGCTAAGCAATTCTGCTCTAACGAAACGCCGGGCAATGCCCGGCGTTTGCTTATCTGCGTATCAGCTCAGCTGGAAAGCATCGGCATCCTGATGAGCCGGGAAGCGCTGCCGATGAGCGGCTAAGTCGGCCGCACGCAAGGTTAGACGAAACACCCCATCAGCTGCTCCGGCGACCAGCAAGGTCTCGCCCTGGAAATCCAACACCTGACTGTCACCGCTGTAGGCGTGACCATTGCCGTCCTCACCAATTCGATTGAGCGCCGCTACGTAGCAGAGGTTTTCGATCGCTCGCGCTGGCAACAGGCGATTCCACTGGTTACGCCGCACCGCCGGCCAGCTGGCGGTGTAGAGCAGCAGGTCGGTATGTTGCGGGTCACAACTCCACACCGGAAAGCGCAGGTCGTAACAAATCAGCGGTCTTACCTGCCAACCTTTCACCTGCATCAGCACTTGTTGCTCACCCGCACTGAAGTGCTTGTGCTCACCAGCCATGCGAAACAGGTGACGCTTGTCGTAGTGCGCCACGGAACCATCTGGGCGCGCCCAGAGCAGGCGATTGCGGTACGCGCCATCAGCGGTCTGGATAATTAGACTGCCTGTAACGACTGCCTGCAACGCTTGGGCCTGCTCACGCAGCCACTCGCTGGTTGGACCATCCTCTGGTTCAGCCAAGGTGCTGGAATCCATAGAAAACCCGGTATTGAACATCTCGGGCAACACAATCAGATCCACCCCGCGAGCCTGCCCCAACAGGAATGCAAAATGCGCGCGGTTGGCCGCTGGGTCTTGCCAGGCCAAGGAAGTCTGTATCAGCGCCAGCTCTAGATCAGGTAATGCACTTATATCGCGCATAATTTTTCCGCCGCTTGCCTTAGGGTTTCTTCGCGCTTGGCGAAGCAAAAACGCACCAGCCTTAGCTCTTTTGGCGGCTGTTGATAGAACACCGACACCGGAATCGCCGCGACGCCATGTGCGCGGGTCAGCCACTCGGCCATCGCTAGGTCATCCAAGTCAGGTCGTATTGCCGAGTAGTCGACCAGCTGAAAGAAGGTGCCTGCAGCGCGAGTAAAGCTAAAACGCGAGCCGGCCAACAGGTCACAGAACAGGTCGCGCTTGGCCTGGTAGAAGCCTGGTAGGTTCTCGACATGCTCAGGATGCTCAGCCATATAGTCAGCCAGCGCACATTGCAGCGGCGTTACTGCGCAGAAGCTGACGTATTGATGGACCTTGCGCAGCTCCGCGCTCAGCGCTGGCGGCGCCACCACGTAACCGGTTTTCCAGCCAGTGACGTGATAGCTCTTGCCGAACGAGCTGACCACAAAAGCGCGCTGATACAACTCCTCATGGGCCAACACACTGACGTGCTTGGTGCCGTCAAACACCAGGTGCTCATAAACCTCATCACTGATCAGGTAAATGTCACGACCACGAATCAGCTCAGCCAGCTGATCCAGTTCGGCTTTAGAAATCAACGCACCACTGGGGTTGTGCGGACTATTAAGGATGATCAGGCGCGTATTAACGCTTAGCGCATCATTGAGACGCTGCCAGTCGATGGCGAAATCGGGTAGCGCCAGCGGCACGTGCACACAACGCCCACCGGCCAGCTCAACGGAGGGTTCATAGCTGTCGTAGCAAGGGCCGAAGACGATAACCTCATCGCCCGCACGGATAAGCGCCTGCACCGCACAGAAGATTGCCTGAGTCGCCCCAGGAGTAATGGTGATCTCGTTATCGGCACTGACAGTGCGGCCATAACTGCGGGCAATCTTCGCTGCCACCTGCTCTCGCAGGGCAGGCAAACCCGTCATCGGTGCGTACTGGTTATGCCCAGCAGCGATATGCCGCCCGACCGCCTCACGCAAAGCCAACGGCCCATCGAAATCAGGAAAACCCTGCGAAAGATTAAGCGCGCCGGTTTCCACAGCAAGCTGCGACATGCGGGTAAAAATGGTGGTGCCGACGTTCGGTAACTTGCTGATGATCATCGAGGAAGCATCCGGCTTGAGTGCTAACAGGCTGTTGAGAAACGTAGACGAGGAAGCAGACTGGGGTTGCACACAAGTTTACGAGCTGTAAATGAGCATTACTCGTTTCACTCGCCCTTCGAGTCGCGCTCAAGCGCGTTAGCCGCAGCGGCTTCCCGAGCCTGTTTTAACGCAGTATTGCCAACGCAGGTAGTTCTTCATCAACCTGCGAGTGAAGCGGCAGGATAGCCCATCACCCAAAAACGCAAAAGGCACCCGCAGGTGCCTTTATAGAGCGTTTAGTCCGAGCTTAGCGCTTGTCTTTACGCTTCTTCTCGGCCTTCTTGTGGTGGGTCATCATCCGGCGCTTCTTGTTCACCTGACGATCGGTGAGGGAGTTTTTGTTACCCTCGTAAGGGTTCTCACCACCTTTGAACTCGATACGAATCGGCGTGCCGACCAGCTTGAGCACTCGACGGTAGGTGTTTTCCAAGTACCGGACATAGGACTTGGGCACCGCATCGACCTGGTTACCATGGATCACGATCAGCGGCGGGTTAGCACCGCCCAAGTGGGCGTAACGCAGCTTGATCCGGCGATTGTTAACCATGGGCGGCGCGTGATCACCGACTGCATCTTCCAGAATCTGGGTCAGGCGGTTGGTCGGCCAGCGAGTGATCGCCGACTTGAACGAAGCCTGCACCGACTTGTACAGATTGCCCACACCGGTGCCGTGTAGCGCCGAGATAAAGTGGATATCGGCAAAGTCGACAAAGAACAGCCGGCGCTGCAGTTCGACTTTCACATAGTCGCGCTCGCTGGGCTCCATGCCATCCCACTTGTTCAGGGCGATCACCAGCGCACGGCCACTTTCCAACACAAAACCGAGCAGATTGAGGTCATGGTCGACCACGCCTTCGCGGGCATCCATGACAAACACCACGACGTTGGAGTCTTGGATTGCCTGCAGGGTTTTCACCACCGAAAACTTTTCTACCGCCTCGAAAATCTTGCCGCGACGACGTACGCCGGCGGTGTCGATCAAGGTGTACTTCTCGTCATCACGCTCGAACGGAATATAGATGCTGTCGCGGGTGGTACCCGGCTGGTCATAAACGATGACCCGGTCTTCACCGAGCATACGATTGACCAGGGTCGACTTACCGACGTTGGGACGGCCAATAATCGCCAGCTTGATACCGTCTTTCTCGCTCGGGCCTGGAATGCGCTTGGCTTCCTGACCTTCGAGGACGACTTCATCTTCCTCACCTTCTGCAAGCTCGTTGGCATCCTTAGGAAAGGAGCCCAGCACGGCTTCGAGCATCTGCGTGAGACCGCGACCGTGAGCACCGGCAATCGGCAGCGACTCGCCCATACCCATGCTGGAGAACTCAGCACGCGCTAGGTCAGCGTCGATGTTGTCGACCTTGTTGATAATCAGGAAGCTGCGCTTGTTACGGCGACGCAGGTGCTCACCAATCATCTGGTCGGAGGCGGACAGCCCAGCACGGGCATCTACCAGAAACAGTACAGCATCGGCTTCTTCAATGGCCTGCAGAGACTGCTCGGCCATCTTTGCGTCGATACCTTCCTCGTCACCGGAAATACCACCGGTGTCGATGACAATATAGGTTCGCCCCTGCCACTTGGCCTCGCCGTATTGGCGATCACGGGTCAGACCAGACAGGTCGCCGACAATCGCGTCACGGGACTTGGTCAAGCGGTTAAACAGGGTGGACTTGCCGACGTTCGGACGGCCCACCAGGGCAATTACGGGAACCATTAGGCTCTCCACTTCGTTATTTCAGAAAATACAAAGGCCGCTGCAGGGCAGCGGCCGGAATTCATTGCACTGACGACGCGGCACAGCCCCAAGAGCTGTACAGCATAGCCAAAGCGACAGGCGCTTATTTGATGGTCAAAGCCACCAGTTTGCCGCTATTGCCGAAGGCATATAGCCAGCCGCCTGCCACCAATGGACGCGCACGTAGACCATCGCTGTCGATACGTGTACGGCCGACAAAACGGCCATCCACCTGACTCACCAGATGCAGGTAACCTTCCAGATCACCAAACGCCACATAACTGGAGAACACTTCCGGCGCGGACAGCTGACGGCGAGCCAGCGCGTCATTGTTCCACAATGCCGAGGCCGAACGCTCGTCGATCCCTTCAACCGTACCGCTGGCCAGGTTTACATAAACACTGCCGTAACCCTGGGCAACGCCAACCGAGCTGGAGGCTTCACGCTGCCAAAGGATACGCCCACTCTCCAGATCCATAGCGGCCACACGGCCTTGATAGCTAACTGCATAGAGCGTACCGGCCGAAAGCAGTAAGCCGCCGTCGATATCGACAACGCGCTCCAACTCAGAACGGCCCTGTGGCACAGCCACACGCTGCTCCCAGACCGGAATACCACGCTGTGCATCCAGCGCAATCACCTTGCCAGTGGACAGGCCCGCGACGGCCAGACGATTAGTCAGTACCGGACTACCGGTGCCGCGCAGCGTCAGAACCGCCGGAGTATTTTCGAAGATCCAGCGCTGATTACCGCTGTCGGCATCAAAAGCGATCAGGCGGTCATCTTGAGTCTGCACCAGCACCACATCACCGTTCAGCGCTGGCGCGGCCAATACTTCACTGGTAACACGAGCACGCCACTTCTCTTCACCGCTAACCGTATCGAGGGCGATGATTTCGCCTTTCAACGTACCGACAACTACTAGGCCATAGCCTGCGGCAACAGCACCGGATACCGGCAGATCCAGCTCAGTTTTCCACAGAATCTTGCCGGTCATACGGTTCATGGCCACGACCAGGCCTTCAACGTCAGCAGCATAGATCTGCTCACCGTCAATCGCAGGCGTGAGCATGTTGAAGGTTTCACCCTGGCCGTCGCCAATCGAGCGACTCCATTCTTTCTGCAGGCTAACCTCTTCCTCGAACTTAGGCAGGTCGGCTGGGGGCAGTTCCTTCTTGCTATTGCTGCTGCAACCTACAGCCAATAAGGCTAGGGCCAGCATTGCGGCATTCTTCCAGCGCATCACGTCACGCATCCCCTTTTGCCAGATCATCCAGCTTCATTTGCAGACCACCAACAGCCGCCTCTTCAGAGAGCGCTGCTTTGGCTTTCTCGTAGGCAGCATGCGCATCATCGGTACGGCCGAGTTGCACCAACAGATCACCCTTAAGTTCTTCACGGCTGGCAGTAAATGCCGACGCAGCCTTGGTATCTAGCAGCTTCAAGGCATCATCGGCTTTATCCTGAGCAGCCAGCACACGCGCCAGGCGCTGACGGGCCAACTCAGCCAAACTGTCGTCAGCTGGTTTATCAACAATCGCCTGCAACTCGCTGGCGGCGTCGTCCAGCTTGCCCGCTTCAACTGCTACTTTGGCCACGAACAGGCTGCCGTACTGAGCGTAATGGCTACCGGCATATTCATTTTTTAGTGTGTTAGCCAACTCTGCGACTTTAGCCGCGTCAGGCTTGCCACTTGGCTCCAGAGCAGCTTCCAACAGCTGTTGATACACCAGCGAGGCACCGTGAGCCTGATTGCTCTGGTATTTCTGCCAGCCCTGCCAACCAAAAACCACCACCAATGCCAGCGCAACACCGGTTAGCAATGGCATGCCATTTTGCTGCCACCAGTCCTTGATTACCGCCAGATCTTCATCATCAGTACGCGAAACCACCCCAACACTCCTTTTCGCTAAATCACTAAATAGACGCTCAGGCCTGATTGGCGCAGTTCGCCAGATGATCGGCCAATGCCGACCATGCAATACTTTGCTGCTCGCCCTGACCGCGCAGCGGCTTGCAACCTACCACTTGCTGGGCCAATTCGTCTTCACCCAAGATCAAGGCGAACAGTGCGCCGCTTTTGTCGGCTTTTTTGAACTGACTCTTGAAGCTACCCGCTCCGGCGTTCACTTGCAGACGCAGGCCCGGCAGCTGATCACGCAGACGCTCACTCAATGCCAAGGCCGCCAGTTCTGCGGCTTCACCGAAGGCACACAGGTAAACATCAACCGTACGAGCAATTTCAACCGGTACTTTACCTAGAGTTTCGAGCAACAGCACCAAACGTTCGATGCCCATGGCAAAACCCACGCCCGGCGTCGGCTTACCACCCATTTGCTCAACCAGGCCATCGTAACGGCCACCAGCGCAAACGGTGCCCTGGGAGCCGAGCTGATCGGTGACCCACTCGAACACGGTTTTGCTGTAGTAATCCAGGCCGCGCACCAGCTTGGGGTTGATAACGTAAGGCACGCCCGCGGCATCCAAACGGGCCTTTAACCCCTCAAAATGCACCCGCGATTCTTCATCTAGGTAATCCGCCAGCTTCGGCGCATGGACCAGCACAGCCTGCGTTTCTGGCGCTTTGCTGTCGAGCACCCGTAATGGGTTGCTACCCATGCGGCGGCGGCTGTCTTCATCCAACTGATCAGCGTGCGCCGTAAGAAACTCAACCAACGCATCACGGTACACCGCACGCGCCGCACTGGTACCCAGGCTGTTGAGTTCAAGCTTCACTGCATCACGAATACCCAGCAGACCCCACAAGCGCCAGGTCAGCACGATCAGCTCGGCATCGATGTCAGGGCCGTCAACATTGAAGACCTCCACACCAATCTGATGGAACTGGCGATAACGACCTTTCTGCGGGCGTTCGTGACGGAACATCGGGCCGATGTACCATAGTTTCTGCGTTTGCCCACCACCGGATAAACCATGCTCAAGCACTGAGCGCACGCACGCGGCGGTGCCTTCCGGGCGCAGGGTCAGGGAATCACCATTGCGGTCGTCGAAGGTGTACATCTCTTTTTCGACGATGTCGGTGACTTCGCCGATGGAGCGCTTGAATAGCTCGGTGAATTCGACGATCGGCATGCGCATCTGGCGATAGCCGTAACCGTCGAGCAGATTGGCCACAGTGCCTTCAAAATAGCGCCAAAGCGGGGTCTGCTCGGGAAGGATATCGTTCATGCCACGGATGGCTTGCAGGGGCTTGCTCAATTCAATTCCTTAACGGTGTTAGCCGCGCACGATAACGGCAGCGTCAGCGGCGACCTTTTCGGCCGCTTTCTGGCGAATCAACTTTTCCAGCTCATCAACCAGGTTGTCATTGCCCAACTTGCGCGCCGGTTTGCCATCGATGTAGATCAGGTTGGGCGAACCACCTGTCAGGCCGATATGCGCTTCTTTAGCTTCGCCCGGGCCGTTGACCACACAGCCGATCACCGCCACGTCGAGCGGTACCAGTAGGTCTTCGACGCGCTGTTCCAGCTCGTTCATGGTCTTGACCACATCAAAATTCTGCCGCGAGCAGCTCGGGCAGGCGATGAAGTTGATTCCCCGCGAACGCAAACGCAGGGACTTGAGGATGTCGTAACCGACCTTGATCTCCTCCACTGGGTCAGCGGCGAGAGAAATACGGATAGTGTCACCAATGCCTTCAGCCAACAGCATGCCCAAACCAACTGCCGACTTGACGGTACCCGAGCGCAAACCGCCCGCCTCGGTGATACCCAAGTGCAGCGGTTGCTCGATTTGTTTAGCCAGCAGGCGATAGGCGGCGACCGCCATAAATACATCAGAGGCCTTTACGCTGACCTTGAAATCAGGAAAGTTCAGACGATCCAGGTGCTCAACATGGCGCAACGCCGACTCGACCAACGCCTCGGGCGTCGGTTCGCCATATTTCTTCTGCAGGTCTTTTTCCAGCGAGCCCGCATTGACCCCGATGCGAATCGGGATGCCTCGGTCTCGCGCCGCCTCAACCACCGCACGGACACGGTCTTCACGGCCAATATTGCCCGGGTTGATGCGCAGACAATCAACCCCGAGCTCAGCAACGCGCAAGGCGATCTGGTAGTCGAAATGGATATCAGCAACCAATGGCACGTTAACTTGCTGCTTGATGCGACCAAAGGCTTCGGCCGCATCCATGTCCGGCACTGAGACGCGCACAATGTCAGCACCGGCATCTTCCAGACGACGAATCTGCGCCACAGTGGCGGCCACATCATTGGTGTCACTGTTGGTCATGCTCTGCACGGCAATCGGCGCGTCGCCGCCGACCGGTACTGAGCCCACCCAGATTTTGCGGGATATACGACGTTTAATCGGTGATTCGCATTGCATGCTACTGCCCACCCAACTTCAGACGCGCGGTTTCACCGGAGATAAAAGGCGCTACATCGATCGGACTGCCATTCAGACTAACCTGCGCACCACGGGCAAAGCCCAGGCGCAGCTCCAACGGCGCCTTACCGGCCAGCTCTAGGCTATCGCCTTTGCGTTTAAGAGCGCTGAACAGCACCTTGCCATTTGCATCGGTCAGCTGTGTCCAGCAGTCCGCAATAAAATTCAAGCTGACCACTGCCTCGCCAGCAGCTGCCTGCAGCGGTGCGGTTTCAGCGGACGCAGCAACGATTGCCTCTACTGCAACAGGCGCAGTTGCTGTGCCGGCAGGAGCGGGGGTCTGTTCAGCCGGTGCAACCAAGGCTGTTGTTTCGTTGGAGGCCGCATTTGCCAATTCAGCAGTGCCTTCAGTCAACAACGGCAAGGCAGTCTCAGCATCTAACTGGGCCGCGTCCACTGCCTGATCCTCTGGTTCATCCAGCGGATGGATCTGCGTAGTGCCGTCGGCGCCATCTACCTCAACATGCTCAAGGCTGGTCGTGGCCAAGTCTTCAGTCTGGCGCTCAGCTTTTTCCTGCCACCAGAAGAAACTCAAGCCCGCCAGTGCGAGCAATAAAACAAAACTGACCATGCGCAAAATACGCTGTGAATAACTCACTGGCCCCTCGATGCGCCCCAGGCTGTGCACACTGCTACCAGCGGCGTCGCTGCCGGTGAATTGATCGAACTCCAGCACCAGACGGTTCTGATCGAGCTCCAATAACTTGGCGTAAGCCCGAACATAACCACGCGCAAAGGTATGCCCAGGCAACTTGTCGAAGGCACCTTGCTCGACCTGACTCAAGCGTTGCGAGGTTAAGTTCAACTGCGCAGCGACCTCGGCAACAGTCCAACCACGACCCTCACGAGCCTCGCGCAAAGTCTCACCCGGATTGATACGGGGAACCGCTAGCACTTCAGGATGCGCCGCTTTCATCATTGCTCCGACAGGTATTGCTGATATTCCGGCGTACCCGGATAAAGTCGCTTCAACTGCAAACCGAGGCTCGCAGCATTGTCACGCTCCTCGAAAATCTTCGCTAAACGCACGCCTAACAACAAACTACGCGCACTCTGCGGCGCCAAGGTTAGATAGCCTTCGTAGTAGCTACGGGCGGGTACGAACTGCTTGTCCTCATAGGATAACTGCGCCATTTCCATCAAGGCGCGCGGCTGTCGGCTATTCAAGCGCAGTGAGCGCTCAAAGTAGGCCTTTGCCTGCTCACGTTGTTGCAACTGCTGTGAGGTCAAGCCGAGGTTTTCAAAAACCCGCGAACGCTCAGGATAGAGGTTGTCCCGGGCTGCCTCCAAGTAACGCTCAAACGCTTCTTGATAACGCTGCTGCTCGAACAGGAAACTGCCGTAGTTATTCAGCAAGCGGGCATCGTCACCGCGCTGCGAAAGGGCTTTACGGAAGTGCTCATCCGCCAGCTTGGGTTCCATTTCTATCTGGAATACCAACGCCAGGGCTGCATGGGCATCGGCATTGGAAGAGTCGAGTTCCAAGGCCTTTTTCAGCGGCACCTTGGCACGCTCGGTCTGGCCTTGCTGCAGGTAACCAATGCCCAGCTGAACATAGGCATCACGGGCCTCATCACGGCCCTTACCGGTTTTCATCGGGTCAACAGTACCGGTGGTGACACAACCGGCTAACAGACTAGCGACCAACAGCAATAACGCGGGACGCAAGGTCATGGGTATCCTCCCCTCAGGTTCGATTGGCGGCGGCACTCGGCGTTTCTGCCTCGCTACTCAATTCACGCACAGCGATGTAACGTTCACTACGGCGGGTACGGTCCATAACCTGCCCAACCAACTGGCCACAGGCTGCGTCAATATCCTCGCCTCGCGTGGTGCGTACGGTGACATTGTGCCCGGCTTTATGCAGCAGGTCTTGGAAACGGCGAATGGCATTATTGCTCGGCCGCTCATACCCCGAGTGGGGGAAGGGATTAAACGGAATCAGGTTGATCTTGCAAGGCACATCTTTGAGAAGTGCGATCATTTCCTCAGCGTGCTCAATCTTATCGTTCACATCCTTGAGCAGGGTGTATTCGATAGTCAGCACACGTTTCTCGCCAAGGCGCGAGACGTAACGTTTGCAAGCCGCCAAGAGCATTTCCAGCGGATACTTCTTATTGATCGGTACCAACTGGCTACGCAGCTCGTCATTCGGCGCATGCAGAGACAAGGCTAGCGACACATCAATCACTTCGCCCAGCTTGTCGATCATTGGCACCACGCCTGAGGTAGACAGCGTCACCTTGCGCTTGGAAATGCCATAACCGAGGTCATCCATCATGATTTTCATGGCGGCGACGACGTTATCAAAGTTCAGCAATGGTTCGCCCATGCCCATCATCACCACGTTGGTGATGGCACGATCGACCTTGGCCGGGATACTGCCAAACGACTTGTTAGCGATCCACACCTGCCCGATCACTTCGGCTGCAGTGAGATCGCTATTAAAACCTTGCTTGCCCGTCGAGCAGAAACTGCAATCCAACGCACAGCCGGCCTGCGAGGAAACACACAAGGTGCCCCGCGTGCCCTGGGGGATATACACCGTTTCGACGCAACTGCCTGACGCCACTCGCACTACCCACTTGCGCGTGCCATCAGTGGAAATATCTTCGCTGACCACTTCTGGGCCGCGGATTTCAGCACAAGCCTTGAGCTTTTCGCGCAAGGCCTTGCTGACGTTACTCATGGCATCGAAATCATCGACGCCAAAATGGTGAATCCACTTCATCAACTGACCGGCGCGGAAACGTTTCTCCCCGATATGTTCGAAGAATTGTTCCATCTCTGCCTGAGTCAGACCCAAGAGATTGGTTTTACCGGTCGATGTAATCATGGCTTCACCCTCACTCAATTCGCTTAGCGAATGCGCGCACAAACTTCGGTGGAAGCGAAGAAGTAAGAGATTTCGCGAGCAGCAGAAGCTTCAGAGTCAGAACCGTGAACAGCGTTTTCGTCGATGGAAACCGCGAAATCAGCACGGATGGTGCCAGCAGCAGCTTCTTTCGGGTTAGTAGCGCCCATCAGGTCACGGTTGGCCAGAACAGCGTTTTCGCCTTCCAGAACCTGAACGATAACTGGACCGGAGGTCATGAACGCAACCAGATCCTTGAAGAAGCCACGCTCGCTGTGCTCCGCGTAGAAGCCAGCAGCCTCGCGCTCGGACAGCTGAAGCATTTTCGAAGCAACGACGCGCAGACCGGCCTTTTCGAAACGGCTGGTGATCTCACCGACAACGTTTTTAGCAACAGCGTCAGGCTTGATGATGGAGAAAGTGCGTTGAACAGCCATGTGAAACTCCAGAAACAGTAGTTAAAGCGAAAAATTAAACCCGCGAATTATACGCGGGTTTATTGGGATTACCTAACAGCGTAAGGGCTGACTCAGTCAGCCTCTTCGATCCAGGCGGCCTGAACGGCCTCCAGCACCTTTTCGCCGCCACGCGTCGGATCATCACTGAATTCAGGCAGGGCTTGAATCCACTTATTCAGATCAACGAAATTGACGTAACGTGGATCCACATCAGGCTTGGATTCGGCCAATTGAATAGCGATTTCGAGCACATCAACCCATTTCAGTGTCATAACAACCCCTTGAATCAGTGCGGCGCTTCGGCGGCATGGTTGAGCGAGTACTTAGGAATCTCGACAGTGATATCTTCGGTACCTACGACAGCCTGACAGGACAGCCGCGACTGAGTCTCCAGCCCCCATGCCTTGTCGAGCATGTCTTCTTCCAACTCATCAGCTTCAGCCAGCGAATCAAAGCCCTCACGAATAACACAGTGACACGTGGTGCACGCACACACGCCACCACAGGCGCTTTCGATCTCGATGTGATGCTCATGCGCCACTTCAAGCACCGAAGTCCCGGGCGCAACTTCAATCACTAGACCTTCTGGGCACAGTACAGCGTGGGGCAGAAAAATAATCTGCGGCATGCTTATTCCTCAATCTCATCAAGACTACGGCCAGCCAACGAGGCTTTGACCGTGGCATCCAGACGACGCGCCGCGAAGGCATCGGTTATCTGGGTCAGTCGTTTCGTATGTTGCTCAATGGCCAAGCCATCACTGGCAGCCATGCAATCACGTAATTGCTGCATCTGCGCATCGATGGCCATGCGCTCATCGGCATCCAGCAAGCGCTCGCCATCTGCCAGCAGAGCCGCCTCGACGGCCTCAAGCAAACGCTGGGCATCGACTTGCTGCTCACGCAACACGCGCGCAACCTTGTCGTCACCCGCATTTTTGAAAGAGTCCTGCAGCATGCGAGCGATTTCGCCATCCGTCAGACCATAGGATGGCTTGACCTGGATACTCGCCTCAACCCCAGACGCTAGCTCAAGGGCTGCAACGCTGAGCAGGCCATCGGCATCCACCTGAAAGGTCACACGAATTTTCGCCGCCCCCGCCACCATTGGCGGAATACCACGCAATTCGAAACGCGCCAGGGAACGGCAGTCACTGATCAGCTCACGCTCGCCCTGCAGCACATGAATCATCATGGCCGTTTGGCCGTCTTTGTAAGTGGTGAAATCTTGAGCTCGGGCCACGGGGATAGTGGTGTTACGCGGAATCACCTTCTCCATCAACCCGCCCATGGTTTCAAGACCTAGCGACAGCGGAATCACGTCTAGCAACAGTAACTCCTCACCGTCACCGCGTTTGTTACCCGCCAGGGCGTCCGCCTGGATCGCCGCACCAATGGCCACTACCTGATCCGGATCGATATCAGCCAACGGCTCACGGCAGAACAATTCGGCCACCGCCTGACGGACCCTCGGCACACGGGTAGAGCCACCGACCATGACCACCGCCTCAACCTCGTCCAGCTCAATACCGGCATCACGCACCGCGCGGCGGCAGGCTTTGAGGCTGCGCGCCACCATCGGCTCGATCAGCGCATCAAGCTGCTCACGACTCAACTCACCTTGCCAGCCGGCATAGCTGAGCGTGACCAAGGCGCTGTTAGTCAGCGCTTCCTTAGCCGCACAGGCAGCCTGTAGCAACAAGCGCTGCTGACCCGGATCGAGGTCCGCCGACACGCCCGCCTGCTGCACAACCCAAGCCGCGATGACGTAATCGAAATCATCACCGCCAAGCGCGCTATCTCCGCCCGTGGCGAGCACTTCAAAGACGCCACCGGTTAGGCGCAGTACAGAAATATCGAAGGTGCCGCCGCCCAGGTCATAAATCGCCACCACACCTTCGGCGTGCTGATCGAGACCATAAGCGACCGCCGCTGCGGTCGGCTCGTTGAGCAGGCGCAGCACATTCAGTCCAGCCAGACGCGCAGCATCCTTGGTGGCTTGGCGCTGCGAGTCATCAAAATAGGCAGGCACGGTAATAACCGCCCCAACCAGCTCGCCGCCCAGAGTCGCCTCAGCACGCTGACGCAGCACTTTGAGAATATCGGCAGAAACTTCAACCGGACTTTTCGGCCCCTGCACCGTCTCAATGAACGGCATGTGCGACTCGCCACCGACAAAGCGGTATGGCAGCTGCTCGCCGAGCTGCTTGACGTCAGCCAACCCACGTCCCATCAGGCGCTTGACCGACAGCACAGTATTCAGCGGATCACCCGAAGCAGCCGCTCTGGCGACCTCGCCCACTTCGATGCGATCTGCGTGGTAGCGCACGGCTGACGGCAGAATAACCTGCCCAGCGGCATCAGCCAGTGGCTCCGAAAGCCCGCTACGCACGGCAGCGACTAGCGAATTGGTGGTACCAAGATCAATCCCCACTGCCAGCCGACGCTGGTGTGGCTGGGGGCTTTGTCCGGGTTCAGCGATCTGCAGTAAGGCCATGATTAATCAATGCTTATGTATCAGGTGCAGCGCAACACGCGCACCAGCGTTAATCGTCGAGGCGCTCTTCCAGCTGACGAACCTCGTGAGAGAGCTTGTCGAGAAACTGCATGCGGCGCATCAGGCGCTCGGCCTCTTCACGCCGCAACGCATCATCCCAACAAACGGCAAAACTTTCGTTGAGCTCATCCTGAGCCACTTTCAAACGTCGCTTGAACTGTGCAACCCCAGCCAGGTCCGCACTGTCATGCAGATCCTCTAGCTCTTCGCGCCACTGCATCTGCTGCAGCAAGAAGCTCGGATCTTGCACAGTCACTTCCAGCGGCAACTCAGGTCCGCTCAACGCGAGCAGGTACCGCGCCCGGTGTGGGGCGTTTTTCAGCGTCCGATAGGCTTCATTGAGGCTGGCAGATTGCTCCAGCGCCAGTCGCTGCTCACGCTCGGAAGCATCAGCAAAGCGGTCGGGGTGGACATGCCGAGCCAGCTCGCGGTAACGACTGGCCAACAACTCCGGATCTAAACGAAAACCCGGCTGCAGATCAAACAAAGCAAAGTGACAAGGAGTACCCACACGCGCCTCAGATGTTGAAGCTTTCGCCGCAGCCACATTCGCCGCGCACGTTGGGGTTGTTGAACTTGAAGCCTTCGTTCAACCCTTCTTTGACAAAGTCCAGTTCGGTTCCATCCAGGTAAACCAGACTTTTGGGGTCGATGATTACCTTGACCCCAAAGTTCTCGAACACCTGGTCTTCGCCGGCGGTCTCATCGACAAACTCCAGCACATAAGCCAGGCCTGAACAGCCAGTGGTGCGAACAGCCAAACGGATGCCCTCACCCTTGCCGCGCCCATCAAGGGAACGACGCACGTGCTGAGCTGCCGCTTCGGTCATGCTGATAGCCATCGACAAACCTCCTTAGAGCAAGCCTTTCTTCTGCTTGTAGTCACGCACGGCTGCCTTGATGGCATCTTCCGCGAGGACCGAGCAGTGAATTTTTACCGGCGGCAGAGCCAACTCCTCGGCCAGCTGGGTGTTTTTGATGGTTTCCGCTTCATCCAGGGTCTTACCCTTCATCCACTCGGTCGCGAGTGAGCTGGAGGCAATCGCTGAACCACAACCGTAGGTCTTAAATTTGGCGTCTTCGATCACGCCCTGCTCGTTGACCTTGATCTGCAGACGCATCACGTCTCCGCAAGCTGGGGCACCGACCATGCCGGTGCCTACACTCGGGTCTTCCGCATCCATCTTGCCGACGTTGCGCGGGTTCTCGTAGTGGTCAATGACCTTTTCACTGTAAGCCATGTTGGTATTCCTTCCTCATCAGAGAGTCGCTCTTGTTCGGCGACTACTTAGTGCGCCGCCCACTCGATCTTGGAGATGTCGACACCGTCTTTATACATATCCCAGAGCGGCGACAACTCGCGCAGCTTGGTAACCGCTTCGCAAACCTTCTGCGCGGCGTAATCGACTTCTTCATCAGTTGTGAAGCGGCCGAAGGTAAAGCGAATGGAACTGTGTGCCAGCTCGTCATTGCGGCCCAGGGCGCGCAATACGTAGGACGGCTCCAGCGAAGCTGAGGTGCAGGCCGACCCGGAAGAAACAGCCAAGTCCTTGAGCGCCATAATCAGCGACTCGCCCTCAACATAGTTGAAGCTGAGGTTGAGATTATGCGGTACACGGGCAACCATGCTGCCGTTGATGTACAGCTCTTCAAGACCATCGACCTGCTTAAAGAAGCGATCACGCAGGGCCAGAATACGCTGGTTTTCCTGCTCCATTTCTTGCTTAGCAATCTGGAAAGCTTCACCCATACCCACACACTGATGGGTCGCCAGGGTACCTGAGCGCATGCCACGCTCGTGACCGCCACCGTGGGTCTGGGCTTCCAGACGCACACGCGGCTTGCGGCACACATAGAGCGCCCCAACGCCTTTCGGCCCGTAGGTCTTGTGAGCACTAAACGACATCAGATCGACCTTGAGTGAACTCAGGTCAATCGCCACCTTACCGGTGGACTGCGCCGCATCAACGTGCAAGAACACGCCACGCGAACGGGTCAACTCACCGATCGCTGCAATATCGTTGATGGTGCCGATTTCATTATTCACATGCATGACTGACACCAGAATAGTGTCTGCACGCAGCGCAGCTTCAATCATGGCAGGGGTAATTAGACCATCTTCACCAGGCTCAATGTAGGTCACCTCGAAGCCTTCGCGCTCAAGCTGGCGCATGGTATCGAGCACCGCTTTGTGCTCGATCTTCGAGGTAATCAGGTGCTTACCTTTGCTCTTGTAGAAGTCAGCAATGCCCTTGATCGCCAGGTTGTTGGATTCGGTAGCACCGGACGTCCAAACAATCTCACGCGGATCTGCATTGACCAACTCAGCCACCTGACGACGGGCATTTTCTACTGCTTCTTCTGCCTTCCAGCCGAAGACATGGGAGCGCGACGCCGGGTTGCCGAAGTTACCGTCAACCAGCAGGCATTCACTCATCTTTTGCGCAACACGCGGATCAACCGGCGTGGTAGAGGAATAATCGAGATAAATCGGCAATTTCATCAGTTCTCTCCTAATCGGGTATCAGGCCAGCTAGCCAGCGCTTTGCGCTCAATCGACGGCGGACGTTTCAATCTTATCCAGGTACGGTGTACTGCCATTGCAACGGCGCTGATCCTGGCGCTGGGCAACTTCCTGTACTTCACGGCGGGTCACCAAGTCAGCGAGACTGATGCCACTGAGAAATTCATGTATCTGCTGGCTGAGATCACACCAGAGATGATGCGTAAGACAGGTATCGCCTGCGTGACAATCACCCTGCCCCTGACAGCGCGTGGCATCGACGGACTCATTGACCGCATCGATTACCTCGGCCACCTGTATACCCTGCATCTCTCGCGACAGCTGATAGCCGCCACCAGGACCGCGCACACTGGATACCAGGTTGCCACGGCGCAGCTTGGCAAATAGCTGCTCCAGGTAAGACAAAGAAATTCCCTGCCGCTCGGAAATGTCAGCCAGAGACACCGGGCCACGCTGAGCATGCAGCGCCAAATCAAGCATGGCGGTGACGGCGTAACGGCCTTTGGTGGTTAGTCGCATGAGGATTACCGTGCGGTCTCAATATGCCGCAAGTATGCAATTCCCGAGTATTTAAGTCAACTATAAGACCTAGCGCTATTGTCGGGATTAGGCAATATGGAGGGCACGCAGTTTAGCAAAAATGCACGCCCACGCACCATCACGCTGCGGGCTTGTCGGCATCCTTAACCACACCCGCGAAATCCTCGTTACGCAGCTGCGGCAAATCCTTTGAACAGTAGTCACTGCCCAAGGACTGGAGCGCACCACACATACCCTCTAACTGCCCATCAACCGCATGCAGGTGATCGAGCAGCTGACCGATGGCGCGCGCAATCGGGTCAGGCATATCCTGACCTACGCCATAGGCATCGAAGCCAAGCTTCTCGGCAATCGCTTTACGCTTAGCTTCCTGCTCATCATCGGCCTTAACGATAATTCGCCCCGGAATACCAACCGCTGTTGCGCCCGCCGGCACCGCCTTGGTGACCACAGCATTGGAGCCGATCTTGGCACCCGCACCGACCGTAAACGGCCCCAGCACCTTAGCCCCAGCCCCCACTACCACACCGTCTTCAAGAGTCGGATGGCGCTTACCTTTGTTCCAGCTAGTGCCACCCAGGGTCACCCCCTGATAAAGCGTGACGTCATTGCCGATTTCAGCGGTTTCACCAATCACAATGCCCATGCCGTGATCGATAAAGAAACGCCGGCCAATTTTTGCCCCCGGATGGATTTCGACACCAGTCATCCAGCGACCAATATTCGACACTACACGCGCCAACCACTTCCAACCAGCCACCCACAATGCATGCGCAACGCGATGCAACCAGACCGCATGCAAGCCCGGATAGCACGTGACCACCTCAAAGGTATTGCGCGCCGCCGGATCACGATGAAATACGCTTTGGATATCCTCTCGCATGCGCTCAAACATCTACTTTCTCCCGCTCTGAGTGCTCGCCACGCGCTGCCTTGATGGTTTCCGTCAAGATACCGCGCAAGATATTCATTTCCAGCTTGCTGACCTCACTGCGCCCATACAAACGGCGCAAACGGCTCATCAAGTGCCGTGGCTTGGCCGGGTCGAGAAATTTAATCTCAACCAGCGCCTGCTCAAGGTGGGCATAAAACGACTCCAACTCATCCGCCGTCACCGGCTGCGAACTCTGAATAGCCGTGGCCTCGAGCTTAGGCGTCTTGGTCGGTTGATTTTCAGCCGCCAGCCAGGCCATACGCACTTCGTAAGCCAGAACCTGGACTGCAGCAGCTAGATTAAGCGAACTGAACGCAGGGTCAGACGGTATGTGCACGTGAAAATGGCAACGCTGCAATTCTTCATTGGTCAGCCCGGCATACTCACGACCAAACACCAACGCCACGTGCGCACCTTGCTGCGCTTGCTCGCACGCCGCCACACCACACTCACGCGGGTCCAACAGCGGCCATGGAATGCGCCGGTCGCGCGCACTGGTGCCCAGCACAAGACTGCAACCGACCAGCGCTTCTTCTAGCGTGCCGACCACCTGCGCCGCATCGAGCACATCACTTGCCCCAGACGCTCTAGCCACTGCATCGGCGCTCGGAAAATCCTGCGGATCAACCAGCACCAACTGCGACAAGCCCATGTTCTTCATGGCCCGCGCCGCGCCGCCGATATTGCCCGGGTGACTGGTATTGACCAAAACAACACGAATATTTTCTAGCAACGCAAACGCTCACAAACAAGGTTTAGACGGTTAAATCTTACAGAAGCATCCGACCTTACGCCACGCAAGGCGCAGGTTGCACTTCAACCGCCGGGCTTTTCTGCTAGAATGGCCGGCTTTCTTTAACGACCCAGGTGAACATCCATGCAGCCCATGCTGAATATCGCGCTGCGCGCAGCCCGTAGCGCCGGCGAAATGATCTTCCGCTCGACCGAACGCTTGGACGTCATCTCGGTCGACGAGAAAGAAGCCAAGGAATATGTAACAGAGCTTGATCGCTCGGCCGAGCAGCTGATCATTCAAGCTCTGCGTAAGGCCTATCCAACTCACGGCATCCTCGGCAAGGAAAGCGGCCTGAACGCAGGCAGCGGTGAAGGCGCAGACTATGTGTGGATCATCGACGCACTGGATGGCAGCGCTAACTTTATCCGCGGCATTCCGCATTACGCAGTGAGCATCGCCTGCAAATACCGCGGCCGCCTTGAACATGCAGTGGTCATCGACCCCGTGCGCCAAGAAGAATTCACCACCAGCCGCGGTCGTGGCGCCGCCCTCAACGGCCGCCGCATGCGCGTCGGCAATCGCAAGAGCCTGGAAGGTGCACTGCTCGGCACCGGTTTCCCGTTCCGCGAGAACCAGATGGACAACCTCGAGAACTACATCGGCATGTTCCGCAGCTTGGTAGGCCAGGCTGCTGGCCTACGCCACGGCGGGGCAGCAAGCTTAGACCTGGCCTACGTTGCCACGGGCCGCTTCGATGCATTCTGGGAGTTTGGCCTTTCCGAGTGGGACATGGCCGCTGGCGCCCTGCTGATTCAAGAAGCAGGCGGCTTGGTCAGCGACTTCAGCGGCAGCCACGAATTCCTTGAAAAAGGCCAGATCGTCGCCGGCAACACTAAGTGCTTCAAAGCAGCCCTTACCGCTATTCAGCCGCACCTATCTGCCTCACTGAAGCGCTAGTAGGTCATGCAATAAAAAAGCGCCCTCGGGCGCTTTTTTATTGCATGAATACTTAGTCCACCAATACCAACTCACCATCACGTACCGGAATCCGCTGACCAGGATCATTGGCCATACGCACCTGGCTTATCTTGCCGTCCAGCTCGTATTTGACGTCATAGCCGACCAGCTTCTCGCTGCTGTCGGTCACCGTATTACAACGCGTTTCAGTGGTCGTAACGGTGTCGTTAGCCTGCATGCTGCCCTGCACCTTATTGCCGGCATAACCACCACCTACCGCGCCGGCCACCGTTGCCAGCTTCTTGCCGTTGCCACCGCCAACCTGATTACCCAATAAACCGCCAACCACTGCACCAATCGCCGTACCGGCTATTTTATGCTGGTCCTTGACCGCCGCTTGACGGGTAACCGTTACATCCTTACACACCTCGCGCGGAGTTTTGATGGTTTGGTTAACCGGTTTCACCGCTAGCACTTCAGCATATTTCGGCGCATTGACGACATTGTAAGTGGCCACTGCTCCGCCGGCCGTCACACCCACCGCACCCAACACCGCGCCAATCAACAAAGACTTATTCATACAAACCTCCTAAACCGCTGCTTGGCGCTCAATGCACCTTAATCCTTGCCTTGGAGCATAAAAAAGCCGGGCAAGTTCAACGCTTGCCCGGCTCCTTCAATCATTTGCGATGCAACCCACAGAATCAGGGGCGCTCATCAACCTCTTCTTCAACCACCGGCGGAATAAGGTCATCAACGGTGAGGTCAAGCCACACCAGCACCACGTTGGCAATATAGATCGACGAATAAGTACCCGCCGCAACACCGACAAACAGCGCCACCGAGAAGGCAAACAGGTTGTCGCCGGCAAACAGCAGCAGCGCGCCAATCGCCAACAAGGTGGAGATAGATGTTGCCATGGTACGCAGCAGAGTTTGCGTGGTGGAGATGTTGATGTTGTCTATCAACGTCGCCTTACGCAGCACCCGGAAGTTTTCACGCACCCGATCGAACACCACAATAGTGTCGTTAAGTGAGTAGCCAATGATCGCCAGTAAAGCGGCCATTACCGTAAGGTCGAAAGTGATCTGAAAGAACGAGAGGATACCGAGGGTGACAATAACGTCGTGGATCAGCGAAACAATCGCCCCGACTCCGAACTTCCACTGGAAGCGGAAGGCCAAGTACAACATCACGCCGCCCAGCGCCAACAGCAGCCCCAATCCGCCCTGATCGCGCAGCTCTTCACCGACCTGCGGACCCACGAATTCGACCTTTTTTACCTCAAGCTGCTCGCCAGCCTGACGCAGTGCAGTGGCCACCTTATTGCCCAGCTCAGGGTCATTACCCTGCATGCGCACCACTACATCGGTGGTAGCACCAAAGCTCTGCACCACAGCATCGGCATAGCCAGCACCGGCCAGCTGCGCACGAATATTACCGAGGTCGGCAGGCTGCTCGTAGCTCAGCTCGATTTGCGTACCACCGGTAAAGTCCAGGCCTAAGTTCAGCCCTTTGGTAAACAGGCTACCCAGCGCTACCAGCGTCAGCACCACGGTGAGGGCGAACGCTATATTGCGAACCCCCATGAAGTTGATCGTACGATTCATCACAGCCCCTTAAATCCACAACTTCTTGAAGTCACGCCCGCCGCAAGTCAGGTTGACCATGCAGCGCGTCACCAAAATCGCGGTAAACATCGAGGTGATGATCCCCAGCGACAAGGTCACCGCGAAGCCTTTGACCGGCCCAGTGCCCATAGCGAAGAGGATGCCACCGACCAACAACGTGGTCAGGTTGGCGTCGACAATCGCCGAGTACGCCCGATCAAAGCCCTCATGAATGGCGCGCTGAATCGACATGCCATTGGCAATCTCTTCACGGATACGCGAGAAGATCAGCACGTTGGCATCTACCGCCATACCCATGGTCAGCACGATACCGGCAATACCTGGCAGGGTCAGCGTGGCACTGAGCAACGACATCAGCGCCAACAGCAGCACCATGTTCAGGCCCAGCGCAACAGTCGCCAACACCCCAAAGGCGCGGTAGATAGCAATGATAAACAGCGAGACAAACAGCATCGCCCACAACGACGCATTGACGCCCTTAGCAATGTTGTCAGCACCCAGGCTCGGACCAATGGTGCGCTCTTCAGCGAAGTACATCGGTGCAGCCAAACCACCTGCACGCAGCAACAGCGCCAGCTCGGACGACTCGCCCTGACCATCCAACCCAGTGATACGGAACTGGCTACCCAGCGGCGACTGAATAGTGGCCAGGCTGATGATCTTCTTTTCTTCGACGAAGGTCTGCAACTCAACTTCTTTCTCGACGCCGTCGACTACCTGACGCACGTAGCGGGTCACCGGCTTTTGCTCGATAAAGATCACCGCCATGCTGCGCCCGACATTATTGCGGGTCGCGCGATTCATCAGATCGCCACCGCGACCATCCAGACGAATATTCACCTGTGGGCTGCCGTTCTCATCGAAGCTGGCCTGTGCATCGGTGACCTGATCACCCGTGATGATCAGATCACGCTCCAACTGCGCGGGCGCACGGCCTTCCTGACGAAACTCAAAACTTTCAGTCGCGGCCCTGGCCGCATCCGGCTCAGCGGCCAGACGGAACTCCAGGTTGGCGGTCTTACCGAGAATACGCTTGGCCTCAGCCGTGTCCTGTACGCCCGGCAATTCGACCACAATACGGTTGGCACCCTGACGCTGCACCAGCGGCTCGGCCACACCCAGCTCATTGACCCGGTTACGCACCGTGGTCAGGTTCTGCTTGATCGAATATTCGCGAATTTCGACCAGTTTGGCCTGGGTCAGCGCCAAACGTAGCACCTGCAGCTCATTACGCTGCACGGTGGTCATATCAAAATCGTTGAAGTCTTTGCGAATCAGCTGCTGAGCCTTCTCCAGCGCCGCCTCATCAACAAAGCCCAACTGAATTGCACCATTGAGCTCAGGCAGGCTGCGATAACGCACACGCTCTTTGCGCAGCAGGCTCTTGACCTCACCCTCGTAGACCTTACGACGCGCATCCAGAGCTTTGTCCATGTCCACTTCCATCAGGAAGTGCACACCACCGGACAAGTCCAGGCCGAGTTTCATTGGGCTACCGCCCAAGTTGCGCAGCCAATCCGGGGTAGTTTGCGCCAGGTTCAACGCCACCACGAACTCATCGCTCAAGGTCTTGCGCACCAATTCTTTGGCAGGCAACTGATCTTCAGCGCTGTTCAAGCGCAGCAAGCCGGCACGGCCCTGATTGGCCACACTGATTGCCTTTACACTGATACCGGCCGCTTCCAGCGCACGTTTAGCACGCTCAAGGTCAGCCTGCTCGACGCGCATGGCGGAGCTGTTGCCACTGATCTGGATCGCCGGATCATCCGGGTACAGATTGGGCGCAGAATAGAGAAAGCCGATTGCTAGCACAGCCAGAATCAGCAGGTACTTCCAGAGGGGAAACTTGTTGAGCATGACGCCGCCCGTTATGACGCGGGGCGCATTAAGCGCCCCGTCGAATGGTAAAGGTGTGTGGCTTAGATCGCTTTCAGCGTGCCTTTAGGCAGCGAGGCGGCAATCGCCACTTTCTGAATCTTAAGCTCGACGGTGTCGGACACTTCGATTACCACGAAGTCATCGGAAACCTTCGACACCTTGCCAGCGATACCACCGCTGGTTACCACTTCATCACCCTTCTGCAAGCCACCGATCAAGCCTTTATGCTCTTTCGCACGCTTGGCCTGTGGACGCCAAATCATCAGATAGAAGATGACCAGAAAGCCGACCAGAAAAACCCATTCAAAGCCACTGCCAACCGGACCGGCAGCCGGTGCAGCACCTTCAGCGAACGCAGCGGGGATAAAAAAGCTCATATAACACTCCTGTAGAAAGGTCTTTATAAGGTTAGGAAATCAGTCCAGAGGCGGCGTTGGCAGCCCGCGCTTGGCATAGAAGGCATCGACAAAGGCGGCCAATGTACCCTGTTGAATAGCCTCGCGCAAACCAGCCATAAGCACCTGATAATGCCGTAAGTTATGGATTGTATTGAGCATGCTACCGAGCATTTCGCCGCACTTATCCAGATGATGCAGATAGGCGCGGGAGAAGTGTTTACAGGTGTAACAGTCGCAAGTCGAATCTAGCGGCGAATTATCCTGCTTATGGAAGGCATTGCGGATTTTCAGCACGCCGGTATCAACAAACAAATGGCCGTTACGCGCATTACGGGTTGGCATCACGCAGTCGAACATGTCGACGCCACGGCGCACACCTTCGACCAGATCTTCCGGCTTGCCGACGCCCATCAGGTAGCGCGGTTTGTCAGCAGGCAACTGCGCAGGCAGGTAATCCAAGACCTTGATCATCTCTTCTTTCGGTTCACCGACTGACAACCCGCCAATGGCATAACCGTCAAAACCAATCTGCTCCAAGCCATCCAGAGAAACCTTGCGCAGCTCTTCATGCATGCCGCCCTGAACGATGCCAAACAGCGCTGCCGTGTTCTCGCCATGAGCGTCTTTCGAGCGTTTGGCCCAACGCAGCGACAACTCCATCGACTGTTTGGCGACATCGAACTCAGCTGGATACGGCGTGCACTCATCGAAAATCATCACGATGTCGGAACCCAGATCACGCTGCACCTGCATTGATTCCTCCGGCCCCATAAACACCTTGGCACCGTCGACGGGCGAGGCGAAGTAGACGCCCTCCTCCTTGATCTTACGCATCGCACCCAGGCTAAACACCTGAAAACCACCGGAGTCAGTGAGGATTGGGCCCTGCCACTGCATAAAGTCATGCAAGTCGCCGTGCTTCTTGATCACCTCAGTGCCGGGGCGCAACCACAGGTGGAAGGTGTTGCCGAGAATAATCTGCGCGCCAATCGCCTCGACATCGTCCGGCATCATGCCCTTGACCGTGCCATAGGTACCCACCGGCATAAACGCCGGGGTTTCCACCACGCCACGCGGGAAGGTCAAGCGACCACGGCGCGCCTTGCCTTCGGTCGCCAATAATTCGAAAGACATGCGGCACGTGCGCGTCATAACTGTTCCTCTGGCCCGCGCGGTGCGGGGTTGCGGGTGATAAACATGGCATCACCGTAACTGAAAAAACGATACTTGCCGGCAATCGCCGCCTGATAGGCCGCCATGGTTTCCGGGTAACCGGCAAACGCCGAGACCAGCATCAGCAGAGTCGATTCCGGCAAATGGAAGTTGGTCACCAGCGCATCGACCACATGCAGCGGTCGACCTGGATAAATAAAGATATCGGTGTCGCCACTGAAGGCCTTGAGCACGCCATCGCGCGCCGCGCTCTCCAGCGAACGCACACTGGTGGTACCGACGGCAATCACTCGCCCACCGCGCGCCCGACAAGCCGCCACGGCATCCACCACATCCTGACCAACCTCTAGCCACTCAGTGTGCATATGGTGGTCTTCGATACGCTCAACCCGCACCGGCTGAAACGTCCCCGCCCCCACATGCAGGGTGACAAAAGCACTTTCAACGCCCATCTCAGTAATCGCCGACAGCAACTGCTGATCAAAATGCAGCCCGGCAGTTGGCGCTGCGACAGCACCGGCACGGTCGGCATACACCGTCTGATAACGCTCGCGGTCTGCCTGCTCATCAGGGCGGTCAATATAGGGCGGCAACGGCATATGCCCGACCCGCTCCAGCAGCGGCAGCACCTCTTCGCTAAAGCGCAACTCAAACAGCCCATCGTGACGGGCGACCATCTCGGCTTCGCCGCCACCATCAATCAGGATGCTCGAACCGGGCTTGGGCGATTTGCTCGAACGCACATGGGCCAGCACGCGATGACTGTCCAACACCCGCTCGACCAGGACTTCTAGCTTGCCGCCCGAAGCCTTCTGCCCAAACAGCCGCGCAGGAATCACCCGCGTGTTGTTAAACACCATCAGATCGCCAGGACGCAAGTAATCCAGCAGATCACTGAACTGCTGGTGCGCCAGCTCACCCGTAGGCCCATCAAGCACCAGCAGGCGGCTAGCGCGGCGCTCGGCAAGAGGGTGACGGGCAATCAGAGCGTCTGGCAGCTCGAAATTAAAGTCGGCAACACGCATGGTCAGAGTGGATCATCTAGAAGGGCGGCAAAGCTTACCGGAAATCGCACATTCTGAACACGCAGTGCATTGACCAATGCAAATACCATCTCTATACTCCGCCGCCATTGTGCCCCGGTGGCGGAACCGGTAGACGCGGCGGATTCAAAATCCGTTTTCGAAAGAAGTGGGAGTTCGAGTCTCCCCCGGGGCACCATTTAAATTTCTCAGGACGTACCGAAACGACCTGAAACCCTAGAGAACCGGCCCTTGAGCCGGTTTTTTATTGCCTGCAATTCCCCACCCATACCTTGTAAGCCCAAAGTTTTAGGGACATTCTTAGGGTTGTCGCCAGTTTGGTCACGCCCGACAACCCTACGATGGTGCCCGTATGCCTCGCCAAGCCACGCCGCTAACAGACTCCGCCATCAAGGCAGCCAAGCCAAGGGATAAGCTTTACAAGCTAAATGGAAACGCTGTTAACACTCACGGAAACACCCCTTCGCGCGCACGCGCGTACTGGTCTGTAAACTAGCGCACTCTGTAAGCTCATGTAGCTAGGCATTGCGAGCAAAGTGCTTATGTAGGCCCTATGCTGCCAGTCACGCTTATTGACGAAGTCCTTACCAAAACAGAGGCACCAGACCTGCCATGAAGCTGTCAGTTACCTTATGGATGAAAACCCTTCGCCATAACCGCATTATTTATCTGTTAAGACGACTTTTTGCACAACACGAGCCTGGAAAAACTGGGCACGGCGGCTTCTCTTACGGAATGGACGGTAAGCTAATGTATTTACCCCCTACAAAAAAGTGAATCGAGCACTACTAATCCTGAGCAAGAATGACCGCTAAATATGTTGCGCTGCCTAGAGAGTTGACTTGGTATACATCTGTTCAACAGTTAGCGGCATGGAGTCATCGCTTCAAATTTAAACAAGGAGGTTTTATGGAGTTTTTTTTATTCGTCGGGATCGTAGTTTTTTTGATACTTCTGAATGTGAAACAAAAAAACCACGTCGATCACCACTTAAAAAATCAACGAGCGCTCCCCCCAAGCAAGCAACCCCTAAGCATTCGAAGGCCAATCAAGACCTAGACTGGCTAAACGCTAGATGGGCGGCTGCCGAGGAGGCAAAGGACAGTGGCAATTTTAGTTATTTCAAACAGTGGTACTTCCACCCGGCAACTGCTGCTCAATTAGAAAAACTGAAAGATGAAGGTGCCAGCCTCCTTGGCGAACCCACTAAGGGACAAGCTACTGATGCGCTTGGCATGTTTGAAGACGCCGACTTAAAAGATATTGAGGTTCTCCGCTTCTTTAAGAAATCAAAGCCGCGCATTTCGAATACGGAAGCAAAAGAGCTTATTCGCTTAATATTTTCAGAACCCGAAAACGCTGATTTATGGTTTAACAGACCACCAGCCGGAATCGTGAAAATATTCTGTTCGATCTATGGCATGAAACTGCCGAAAGGCATGACCCACACGCAAGCCCAAATAAAGATAGATGACCTGATATCAGCCGATGAAAAAATGGAATCGGTTTGGCTTGAACTGGAAGATGTCTTGGACGATCTGAATAACGTTCAATCGAGGGAAGATTACGCACTCAAAAAACCATCCACGACTCAGATAGCATCAGCAGCCAAGTCGCTTTTGCAGGGCGGTCATGACATAGACACATCATCTATCGTTGATCGCCTGATTGAGTTATATCCAACCTTGGAGCGATAACCACCTGCCCTCCCGCTTTAGGTTCTCCCGGACTGCTGCCCCATGCGGGTAATTCGAACCCCGCCCCTTCGCTTCATACGAGATTTTTAAGGTTGGTTGTTGTTTCCTATTCCGCATGCCTGGCCTGCCAAACCCCAGCAATGGCGGGGCTTTTCGGCATATTTAAAACCGGACCCGGCCAGGCAATACAACAACCCAGCCCACCAACACAACAACCAGCCAAGAACCCAAACCGGAGCCGGGAGGGGTGGGTCGAAAGCGACAACGGCCCAGCGCTCGAACGAATGGGGGAACCTTCCACGCATTAACCGCAACAATTTTTGGCACACCGGGAGGGGGTGAGTAAAAAGTCAGGACGGCACCCGGAACCGAACGACGGGGGGAACTAATTTTACGCTTCCGCAAAATCCGTGCTTTGGGATTGTCCTACCGCGTCTGGGTTCTGGCTGCCTAACAGTTGAAGCGCGGGAGTTCATGGGGATTTATAGTTAACGCACATCCACTTGAAACCTTCCTGTATCCGCATTTAGTAACACATTCAAAACAACTGGACGATCACCCCATATCTCTGGGGTGGTGCCTTTGTATGTGCAGGCAACCACAGTTTCTGTAACGTATGGGTTGCCATTGCGCACAACCTCTAACTGAGCTACATCGTAGTTATTAGTTATGTCCACTATCAAATCTTTGCATACGTCATCACTTGCCAAAGTGGGTGAAGAAATTATTAGTAGTATTAAAAGTCTTTTCATTTCTGCACCTGATTTTATTTATGTGATGGCGCGGGAAAACACAGTTTTTGATTGATATATATTAATTTTTAGCTATATAAATTGCTATTACTTGACCGCCCATTTGCACTCAGCTTGACCAGCTTACGGTGAGATGGCGACCGGCAGAAAAGTGCCAAAAGCAGTCATATCAATTGTGCAATATACGGAAGAAATGATACTGACCATCCCTGCCATCAGTCTTATGCTGAAACTACTTCTTGCTCGATTGGCTGGTTCTTCACACAAGCTATAGCCGGTTGTTCTATTACGCGCTTAGCACCGTTCTCTAATCGCAGGCTGACAACGTCCTACTCGAGAGAAGAGCCGAAGCCCTTCTGAGCCCACTTCAGTAACGAAGTGGGTCATCAATACCACCATAGGTATCATTGGGACTGCGACTACCAATGTCGGGGCCTGACCAGCGGCACAGTTCGTCGCCCTTGAATGACAGCGGTCGCCGTGATGTTCGAATACACTCACGCCGTCAGCTCAGTAGTCGGTTGTCTTAAAGAACTAATCTGGCAGGCATCTAATCGGAATCCCTCGACCATAAGCCGCCCAAAAGAGCGGTTTATGGTCGAGAGTTTGAAGACCTTTCCAGAAGAAGGTTAGAACAACCAGTTTGCTTGTAACTGGGCAGCGTATGCTTCTAACCCACTAGCGGTAAGCCGGTCTAACTGCAGTGATACTGAACTGCCGTCACCTTGGCGTAGATCCAACGCCACACCCATCGTGTAGTTATCACGCTGTAGATCTTGACCAGGCGTAGTAAAGCTACCTCCACCACCGAGGAAGGCCGCCGTGGTGTCGATACTAGAGCTCTGCAACTGGTGACGCCAAACCGTATGCGCTGACGGTGTAAGGCTATACCCACGATCCATTGGTATGACCATCTCTAGGCGTGCACCTAACAAGCTATTACTGGTATCGCCGCTTTGTTTGTCGACATCAAGCGAGAGAGCACCAGCATCTTTCTCGGTGTAGCTGTCGATATCTAGATAGGAAAGCTCTAGGCCTGCCAACGGTGTCAGAGTGAGTTGATCAGTAAGGGCTATCGGATAGCCCGCCTCTACCTTGCCGCTCCACTGATTACCGCTGAAATCACCTTTGGCAACAGAGCCAAGGCCGGTATAGCGCTGAGTTTCGAACTCTTGACGAGCATAGGCGAGCATAGCGTCTAGATACCATGGGCCAAAATCGCGGCTGGCGTAACCCGTGAATTGATAGGTATTCAGGTCGGAGCTATCGCCGTTACGCAGATCATTTAGGCCAACGTTTGTTTTGGCATAGGTTAAAGCCCCACCCACAATCCAATCGTTTTTCAAGCGAGTATCCGCGCCCAGGCTGAACCCAGATGTATTGGCGTCATAGCCGGAATAGCCGTCTCGAATATCCTGGTTACTGCTGGAGCCAAAAGCTTTCATCCAGAGACCGTACCGCGCTGAACCAGCTAGTTGCTCAGGATCAACATAGGCATTATTGGTGTCTGCCAGCAAAACCTCTGAGCGATAGTCCAAGTCGGCCAAGTTCGGCGCATAACCGCGCTCTTCACGCGCGCCACTTAAACGAAGACTAATGCTATCGAGAATGCCACTGACAGCCTTGCTGGCTGTGCCGCTGATGGCGGTGCTGGTGATCGGAGCCATTCTGGCCATAGCGACTGACCGCTCTCCTGGCGACAAGGCATTGAGTGCAGAGAGCGTATCGGATAACCCTGTTGGAATAGCGCCACTAAAAGAATCCAGATGGCTTGCCAGACCAGACGCATAACTACCGGGAATATTGCCCAAGAGCGTGGCGTTGTAGCCGCCGCCACCCAATAGCGCTGAATTTATGTTGATTGGGTTGGATGGGCCACCGCGGATAACGCTATCCAACGGCACCCAGTCGAGAGTCGGAGTACCAGCGGGGTCGAATGATTCAGGGTCGCCTAGAGGGATATACGTAAATGTGTAGGTGCCCGCTTGCAAGCCACTAAAAGTAGCACCTTGCCAAGCAGTACTGCCGCCATCTTTCGTACCGTCTAGCTGCGTCCCATCCGTGCCGAAGTAATTCTGGCCTAGGACAAGCCCATCAGGAAGAAGAGTAGATAGTAAGGTGAAGCGCTGGATAGACGAATAGCTCGCGCCGCCTTGACCAACTAACTTAACTTCACCTTCGGTGAACGTTGAGCCGTGGTAGGTGCCGAACCAGAAAGTCATGGAGCCAGCACCCGCAGAGGTGTATCCGATAGAGGCTGTGTGGGCCACACTTATACTGGAGGCCGCCATACAAATAGCCACCCCTAAGGCCCCAACTGCATGACGCGAAGTGATGCAATACATAATTTTCCCCATCGGTTCTAGCTCCTGATGTGGGCTTATTTTTATGAGAATTCAATGACTTATTGAAAATAAACAGGGTCATCTATCGAAATTTTGGATTCAAACGCCACCACAACGCTGGAACTTGGACACAATTGTACTGTCTGGCGTCATGGCCAGCCATAAAATCATTTGGATCTTCAACGACTTCACACACGCCAAAACTCAGACAAGCTCTGTAAGGCGGGTGCTTGATCAGCTCTGCACACAGCGCAGGCAACCAATTAAATCCCAATCTCGGCTACAAGGATGTGCAGCTCGCCATCCCGAACCGCGAAATCACCACAAATTACCTAACATTTAGATCTTATCGTCGCCCTGGTCGCGGGTGTTTTCACGGCCAAAGTTCTGGCTTTTAACGCGGCAAGACGGCCAGCTCTGCTGCCGGAAAACCCTGAGCCCCCACTCTATATTTATCTGCAGGATGGGGGCAGCTTGAAGTCTGGGGCGTCGTGACCGACAACCCGCACTCATTGCGCAGGCGGTAACGCGTAAATGTCATTTGCCCTGGTCGACTGCAAAAACTTCTATGTCAGCCGTTAACGCCTATTCCGGCCCGAGTTACGCGTTCGGCCAGTGGTCGTACTGAGTAACATTGAATCGCCCCTACTTTTTTATAGACACGATTGACCGGCTGCTATTGGCCGATTCCCACCGATGATGACAGGCTATTCTCGACAAAAGCTGACTGATTCTAAATTAGATAAAGCCCGGCCTAATCGCTGGGATTTTGCTTGTCTGGCGACTGGCACCCATTGCCAATGGCCAGCCTGATCAATATTGACCATAGCTATCGCCGAACTTCACAAAACCTCACATTCGTGGAAGGGGGGGGGAGGCAAAAACTAGATGCCCAATGTATGCCCGAACGACGGGGGGAACCTTTTTCTTACGTCCCCAAAATTCGTGTTTTGGGCGCGGGCTTGTTTGGCTTTTGCAGGTGCCGGTGGGGCATAATTTGCCGTAATTCATGAGGCACTTTAAGTTTTAGGGCTGTTCTTAGGGATGTCACTCGAATGACCAAACCAGCAAAGCCAGCAATGGCAAAGCCTGTAGCGATCAGTTCGACCCCCCCCGCACCATAAACTCGAAGAAAGACCTTGTTGATCAAGGCCTTTTTTATTGCCTGTAATAAAGCGGTGATGCATAGGGACAGTGATGCGGAAGCGCCTTATAAACGCCCTCGACATGCACATAAGCTTGCCGCGAAAGACCCTGCCGAAGTGACCTCAGAGCAGTATTCACGTGCCCTTACGGGCTTGGCATGTGCCTAGGCGCTGGCGTAGAGTTTACGCACGGTGCTTGGATGGGTCGCTGGAAATCGTGGCCTGTTGCAGTCGATCATCTTGATCCGCTCCAGCCGGCTCTACCCACATTGCGCCTCGCAGCCACTATCAGCCCCTCATGCCGAGTAGCGGCTGTTATCAACTTAAGGCTCAAGGAAATACACCATGCCGAATCGGCAGAACGGTACCGTTAAATGGTTTAACGACGAGAAAGGTTTTGGTTTTATCACACCAGAAAGCGGCCCTGACCTCTGCGTGCACTTTCGCTCGATCCAGAGCACTGGCTTCAAGAGTTTGCAAGAGGATCAGAAAGTCAGCTTTACCGCGGTGCAAGGCCAGAAAAGCATACAGGCTGACGAAGTTCAAGTTCAGGAGTAACCCTGCCGCCTTGATCAACCCCTGACGACCGCATCAGGATTTTTTATGCCCTTTGATGCCACATTGTTAGCGAACACTCCGCCAGCCGACTGAATAAAGAGCCCATCATGCCAAAACACCTGCTGCGCCCTCAGGGTGACTACCCCTGCGCCGGACTGCCCCGTCGCCTCGCCGCGATATTTTATGACGCCATGCTGTGCCTCGCGCTGCTGATCGTGGTGGCCTTTATCTACAAGCTGGTCCTGATGGGTTTTTATGGCGAGGCGCAGCTCAAGCAGATGTCCGATGCCGGCGCATTGGATGGCGACCCCCTGCTCTCGACTCTGCTGCTGCTCAGTTTATTCGGCTTCTTCGCCAAGTTTTGGACCCACAGCGGCCAGACGCTGGGTATGCAGGTCTGGGGGCTGCGCATGCAGAACCGCGACGGCTCAGCTATCACGCTGTGGCAAGCACTGTTGCGCTTCCTCGTTGCCATCGGCTCCTGGCTACTGCTCGGCCTAGGCTTTTTGTGGGTGCTTTGGGACAAGGAAAAGCGCAGCTGGCATGACATGTACTCAGACAGCCAAGTCGTCCAGCTGCCGAAGAATATTCACAAGAAGTAAACCGCAGTCATAAAAAATGGTTAGGAGCCATTTTTAACGTCGCGCAGCGATAGCCCGAAGTTTAGCTGCCATGGATGGCAGGCATAAAAAAGCCGACATGCCCACAGTGGGTACGCCGGCTTTTTTTTGCGCCTGATTAACCAGCGCGGCGCAGTAGAAACATCCCCGCGAGTGCGCAGATACCTGCCGGGATCAACACCGCCAACAACGGCGAGAAACCGAACACCAGGCTCGACGGCCCGAGCAGGTCCTGGCTGATCTTGAACACGAAACCCACCAGCACGCCGGTAAACACGCGCTGGCCGAGTGTCACCGAGCGCAACGGGCCGAAGATAAAGGAAATCGCCATCAGCACCAGCGCCGCCGTCACCAATGGCTGCAGCACCTTGGTCCAGAACGACAGCCAGTACTGGCTATTATTCAGCCCCTGCTCAGCCAGGTAGTGGATATAACTCCACAGCCCGGTCATCGACAGCGCGTCAGGCGCCAGCACCACAGTGCCGAGTAACTGCGGAGTCAACTCGACATCCCAGCGCTCGCGCGCCTGCTGGATAACTTCACTGCTGCGCTCACGGAAATTCGTGGTCGCCACGTCTTCCAGCTGCCAGTGATCACCTTGGTACTGCGCGCGCCGGGCAAAGCTTGCGGACTGCATGCGCTTCTGCTCATCGAAGCGATAGCGGGTCACACCGAGCAGCACACCATCAGGCTGCACGGCATTGATATGCACATACTCTTGCCCCTGGCGATGCCACATGCCGTGCTTGGAACTCTGCGCCTCACCGCCGCCCTGAGCCATCGCGCGACTGGCTTGTGCCTGATTCTCACTGTAGGGCGCGAGGTATTCACCAATCAAAATGCCAACCAACATCAGCACCAGCATGGGCTTCATCACCGCCCAGACAATCCGCCCAATCGACACCCCGGCGGCGCGCATGATGGTGAGCTCACTATTACTGGCCAGCGAACCCAGACCGATCAGACAGCCGATCAGCGCCGCCATCGGCAGCATTTCATAAATACGCCGCGGCGCCGTCAGCAGCACATAGCCCAGCGCATCCAACAGGGTATAGCTGTCCTCGACATCGCCCAGCTCATCAATAAAGGCGAACAACAGGGCCAGGCCAACAATGATGCCCAACACCGCAATGATGGCGATAAACACCTGGGTACCAATATAACGATCCAACTTAACCACGGGCCACCTCCTGCGCCACACGACGAGCCGCCCAGCGCAAGCGCAGCGGCTCCCAATACAGCAACAGCAGACCGATCAGTGCGAACAACCCGTGCACCCACCACAAGCCCAGAGCTGTTGGGATTTTCGCCTTATCCAGCGCACCACGTGCGCCAATCAGTAGCGCCAGGTAAGCCATGTAAAGCAGGATCGCGGGTAACAGCTTGAGGAATCGCCCTTGCCGTGGGTTGACCCGCGACAACGGCACCGCCAGCAAGGTAACGACAAACACCAGCACGGGAATCGACAAGCGCCACTGCAACTCGGACTGCATACGTGGGTTGTCGCTACCAATCAGCTCGCGCGTCGGGATCGCTTCGCGCTCCGTAACCTCAGTGGCCACTTCTGGCTTGGGCAGCAGCACGCCGTAAGTGTCGTATTTAATAGCGCGGTAATCTGCCTGCCCCGGATTACCGTCATAACGGTAACCATTTTCCAGAATCAGGTAACGGCTGCCGTCAGGCTGAATCTCTTGGCGGCCAGACTCTGCGACCAATACAGAGATACCGCGCTCCTTGTCACCTTTGCTCGACAGCTGCGTCTCGGAGATAAACACCCCAGCCAACGCGCCACGATCCTCGGACAACTCTTCGGTGTAGGTCACTCGTGAACCATTGCGCATCGACTGAAAACGCCCTGGCTCCAGGGTATCCAATTCAGTCAGGGCACTCTGCTGATTAAGAATCCGCGCCACATGCTCAACACCTTGCGGGGCCAGGCCCAGGCTGAGCCAGCCGGCCAGCAACGCCACCAGGGCTGCCGGCGCCAGGCTGTAGGCAAACAAGCGCTGCGGGCTCATGCCAGTGGCCGAGAGCACGGTCATTTCACTGTCCAGGTACATACGGCCATAGGCCAGCAGGATGCCGAGAAACAGCCCCAGCGGCAGGATTAGCTGCAGGAAGCCGGGAATCCGGTAGGCCATGATCATCAGCAGCACGCCAGGGTCGAGCGCACCTTGCGCCGCCTGGGCCAAATAACGAATAAAGCGACCACTCATAATAATGACCAGCAGCACGGCACTTACCGCGCTCAAAGTCAGCAGCACTTCACGGGACAGATAACGGAAGACGATCAAACCAGACACTCCAGGGTTGTCAGGCTCAGCTGGCTCAGCTCACACTAGCCAAACTGCTTGCCGGCTCGCTCAACGGGCGAACCTCGAAATTTCAGCCGGCATTATCCTGTAATAGCGACTCGTTGTCTTGGGGACACCACGTAATGGAATTTATTGTTAAAAGCACACGCCCAGAAACTCTAAAAACCGCCACTCTGGTTATCCCTATCGGCGAAGGCCGCACACTTGGCGAAATCGCCACGGCCATCGACACTGCCAGCACTGGAGCCATCAGCAACCTGCTCAAGCGTGGCGACCTGACTGGCAAGCTCGGCCAGACCCTGCTGGCACACAACCTGCCAGGCCTCAAAGCCGAGCGCGTCCTGCTGGTCGGCATCGGTAAGGACAACGAACTGTCGGACCGTCAACTACGTAAAATCGTGACCAGCGTTTACAGCAGCCTGAAAACTCTTGGCGGCAGCGACGCGGCCCTGGCCCTCGACGAATTGCAGGTGAAAAACCGCGACACCTACGGCAAAACTCGCCTGATGGTGGAAAGCCTGGCCGATGCCGGCTACTGCTTTGATCGCTTCAAGAGTCAAAAAGCCGAAGCCGGCGCCCTGAAGAAAATCACCCTGCTCAGCGACAAAGCTGGCCTGGCTGACGCCCAACGCGCCAGCAGCCATGCCCAGGCGATCGCCACCGGCATGGCCTTCACCAAAGACCTCGGCAACCTGCCGCCGAATCTTTGCCACCCTAGTTACCTGGCAGAAGAAGCCAAGTCACTGGGCAAGACCTATAAAAACCTCAAGGTTGAAGTCCTTGATGAGAAGAAGCTCAAAGAACTCGGTATGGGCGCATTCCTTGCCGTCGCTCAGGGCAGCGATCAGCCACCACGGATGATCGTGCTCAACTATCAAGGTGGTAAAAAGACCGAGAAGCCCTTCGCTTTAGTCGGCAAAGGCATCACCTTCGACACCGGTGGCATCAGCATCAAGCCTGCCGGCGGCATGGATGAAATGAAGTACGACATGTGCGGCGCCGCTAGCGTGTTCGGCACCCTTAAAGCCGTGCTGGAGCTGCAACTGCCGATCAACTTGGTGTGCCTGCTGGCCTGCGCCGAAAATATGCCGAGCGGCGGCGCAACTCGTCCCGGCGACATTGTCACCAGCATGAGTGGGCAGACTGTGGAAATCCTCAACACCGACGCCGAAGGCCGCCTGGTGCTGTGTGACGCCCTGACCTACGTCGAGCGCTTCAAGCCGCAAGCGGTGATCGATATTGCCACCCTAACCGGCGCCTGCATCGTCGCCTTGGGCAGCAATGTGTCGGGATTGATGGGTAACAACGACGAATTAGTGCAACAGATTCTCGGTGCGGGTTTGACCGCCGATGACCGCGCCTGGCAGCTACCGTTGTACGACGAATACCAAGAGCAACTGGACAGCCCGTTCGCCGACATCGCCAATATAGGCGGGCCAAAAGCCGGCACCATCACCGCCGGCTGCTTCCTCTCGCGCTTCGCTAAAAAGTACCACTGGGCGCATTTGGATATCGCCGGCACTGCGTGGATCAGCGGCGGTAAGGACAAAGGCGCGACCGGTCGTCCGGTGCCGATGCTGACGCAGTATCTGCTGGACCGCAGCAACGCCTGAGAATCCCCACAGTAACTGCTGCACAGCGGCGCTACCTTTAGCGCCGCATCTCGCGCCAGCTTTGTAACCGCCCAAAGCCAATCCAAAGCCCTAGGCGCACTGTAGGTGCGGTCTTCTCCGCGATTGGCTGGTAAGCTGCCCGCCTTTCAGCAAGCCGCTCCTGCAACCAACGCCCAAGCGTGCCGCCATGCCCCGAATAGAATTCTACGTACTCTCCACTGCTGTGCCAGGCGATCGCCTGCGTGCGGCGTGTCAGCTGGCGATGAAGGCCTGGCGTGCCAGCCTACCGGTGTTCCTGCGCGGCAATGATGACGCGCAATGTGCTGAGCTCGACGAATTACTGTGGCGCTTCAAAGCGGAAAGCTTTGTCCCGCACAACCTGTATCAGGACGAAGCCGACGCTCCGGTGGCGATCGGCCTGGACCAAGAGCCCGCCAGCACGCAAGGCATACTGATTAACCTCGGCAGCACCCTTTCACCTCAGGTTGAACGTTTCAGCCGGGTGATAGAAATCGTCAACCAAGAACCTGACCTACTGACCGCCTGCAGGGAGAATTTCCGCAGTTACCGGCAGCGCGGCTATGATCCCAAACGAGTCGAACTCTAGTTGCACACCATGGACAACCCGAACACACCGAACAAACCTGCCCACCTGCTGAACGACCTAGAGTCGATCCGCCAACTGCTGGGCGATGAAAACCTCGAGCCACCCTTGCTGATGGACTCGATTGACCCGGACAGCATCCCCTTGCTCTCCGAAATCGTAACGTCACCACCCGGTATCGAGGCTCCTGCGCCCAAGCCAGCCGAACCGCCGGTGGCACGAACCCTGCGCGAGACAGTTAACTTGAGCATCAGTCGCGACAGCGAGCTGAACCGACTCGACAGTGAACTGCGCGCCGCAGCCCAATTGATATTGCAGGATGTAATCGACGACTTCGTGCCGCAGATCGAGGCTGAACTCACACGTCGCCTCGATGCCCGCCTGACCCGTCTATTGCCGCCACGTAAGTAGCACTGTGTAGCCCGAATTGCATACAGGCTACACAGGTTTGCCATCTCTCTAGATGAGCCCTCACACGCCCATCAGTCAGCCCTGGCGCGCTTGCCCTTACGTCGCACCGGCCATCCCCGCTATACTTGCCGGCTTTTCCGTCTAGCCGTCATAAGGGTCCCGCCGCGCATGGACAAGACCTACCAGCCGCACGCCATTGAAACCGCCCTGTACCAGAACTGGGAGGCGAATAACTATTTCGCCCCGCAAGGTAAAGGCGCGCCGTACACCATCATGATCCCGCCGCCGAACGTCACCGGCAGCCTGCACATGGGCCACGGCTTCAACAACTCGATCATGGACTGCCTGATACGTTTCCGCCGCATGCAGGGCCGCAATACGCTGTGGCAACCGGGCACCGACCACGCCGGCATCGCCACCCAGATGGTGGTTGAACGTCAGCTGGCCGCTGACGGCATTGGCCGCCACGACCTGGGTCGCGAGAAGTTCCTGGAAAAAGTCTGGGAATGGAAAGAACAGTCCGGCGGCACCATCACCCGGCAGATTCGTCGCCTGGGCAGCTCGGTAGACTGGTCGCGCGAACGCTTCACCATGGACGAAGGCCTGTCCGAGTCGGTTAAAGAAGCCTTCGTACGCCTGCATAAAGACGGCTTGATCTACCGCGGCAAGCGCCTGGTCAACTGGGACACCAAGTTCCACACCGCCATCTCCGACCTCGAAGTGGAAAACCACGACGAGAAAGGCAGCCTGTGGAATCTGCGTTACCCGTTGGCCGACGGCAACAAAACTGCTGACGGCAAGGACTACCTGATTGTCGCCACCACCCGCCCGGAAACCATGCTCGGCGACAGCGCCGTTGCGGTAAACCCGAGTGACGAGCGCTACCAGGCGCTGATCGGCACCTTTATTGAGCTGCCGCTGCTCGGTCGACGCATCCCGATCATCGCGGACGATTATTGCGACCCCGAATTCGGCACCGGCTGCGTTAAAATCACTCCAGCCCACGACTTCAACGACTATGAAGTCGGCAAGCGCCACAACCTGCCGCTGATCAACATCTTCGACAAAAACGCCGCTGTACTGGCGACCGCCCAAGTGTTCAATGTCGACGGTAGCGTCAACAGCGCGTTCGACGGCAGCCTGCCGCCGCAATTCGCCGGCCTCGACCGTTTTGAAGCGCGCAAGCAGATCGTGGCCGCTTTCGAAGCCGCCGGCCTGCTCGAAAGCATCGAGCCACATGCCCTGAAGGTGCCGAAAGGCGACCGCTCCGGCACCATCATCGAACCGTGGCTGACCGACCAGTGGTACGTCAGCACCAAGCCGCTGGCCGAAAAAGCCATCGCCGTGGTCGAAAGCGGTGAAATCCAGTTTGTGCCCAAGCAGTACGAAAACATGTACTTCAGCTGGATGCGTGACATCCAGGATTGGTGCATCAGCCGTCAGCTGTGGTGGGGCCACCGTATTCCGGCCTGGTACGACGATGCTGGCAACGTCTATGTCGGCCGTGACGAAGCGGAAGTACGCGCCACGCATAATCTGGGCGACGCTAGCCTGCGCCAAGACGAAGACGTCCTCGATACCTGGTTCAGCTCCGGCCTGTGGACCTTCTCCACCCTCGGCTGGCCCGAGCAGACCGATGCCCTGAAAACCTTCCACCCGACCGACGTGCTGGTCACCGGTTTCGACATCATCTTCTTCTGGGTCGCGCGGATGATCATGCTGTCCACCCACCTGACCGGGCAGATCCCGTTCAAGACTGTGTACGTACACGGCTTGGTGCGCGACGGCCAAGGCCAGAAGATGTCCAAGTCCAAGGGCAACGTGCTCGACCCGCTGGATATCGTCGATGGCATCACCCTCGATGCTCTGCTGGAAAAGCGCACCACAGGTTTGATGCAGCCTAAGCTGGCCGAGAAAATCGCCAAGCAGACTAAAGCCGAGTTCCCTGACGGCATCGCCGCCTATGGCACCGACGCTCTGCGCTTCACTAACCTGGCGCTGGCCTCCACCGGCCGTGACATCAAATTCGACATGGGCCGGGTCGAGGGTTACCGCAACTTCTGCAACAAGATCTGGAACGCCGCCAACTTCGTACTGGAAAACACCGACGGCCAGGACACTGGCGTTAACGGTGAGGAAGTCGAGCTGTCCTCGGTAGACCGCTGGATCATCTCCGCCCTGCAGCGCACTGAAGCCGAAGTGACCCGTCAGCTCGATGCCTTCCGCTTCGACTTGGCTGCGCACGCCCTGTACGAGTTCATCTGGGACGAGTACTGCGCCTGGTACCTGGAGCTGGTCAAACCCGTGCTGTGGGACGAGAACGCGTCCATCGAGCGCCAACGTGGCACCCGCCGCACACTGATCCGCGTACTGGAAGTGGCGCTACGCCTGGCGCATCCGTTTATGCCGTTTATCACCGAAGAAATCTGGCAGCGCATCAAAGCGCAAGCCGGCGTCTCCCAAGGTGAAAAGCAGGGCGAAACCATCATGCTGCAGGCCTGGCCAGTGGCGAATGACAGCCGCATCGACGCCGCCGCCGAAGACGACATCGAGTGGGTCAAGCAGCTGATGCTCGGCCTGCGGCAGATCCGTGGCGAGATGAAAATCTCCATGGCCAAGCGCATCGACATCATCCTGCAGAACGCCAGCGCGGAAGATCTGCGCCGCCTGGCCGATAACGCGCCGCTGCTGAACAAGCTGGCCAAGCTGGAGTCGGTACGCGTATTGGAAGCAGGCGAAGAAGCGCCGATGTCTGCCACCGCCCTGGTTGGCGACATGCAGGTGCTGGTACCGATGGCCGGGCTGATCGACAAGGACGCCGAACTGGCGCGCTTGGATAAAGAGATCGCCCGCCTGGACGGCGAGGTCAAGCGCGTTGGCGGCAAACTGGCCAACGAAGGCTTCGTCGCCAAGGCCCCAGCCGAAGTGCTCGATAAAGAGCGCGCCAAGCTGGCAGAGGCCGAGCAAGCACTGGGCAAAATGGTCGAGCAGCGCGGCAAAATCGCCGCGCTCTAAGCCTCTACCACATCAAGCCCGCGCCCTTACCGGCGCGGGTTTTGTTTTTTCATAGAAAGGATTTACCCGCGACGCCTGGCCCGTCGAGGCGGTCGCCTTTGCCTGTTTCCATTGATTGATCGGTACACCCATGACTGATGCACGCTCCCCTTCCCTGCTCGACGCCCTACTGCCCATCGGCGTACTGGTGGTCTTGCTGGCCCTTTCCGTTTACCTGTACGGCGACAGTTCCTCCAGTGGGCCCAACCAGATTGCACTGATGAGCGCCGCCTTTGTCGCCGGCCTGATCGGCCTGAAAAATGGCCTGCAATGGGTGCAAATCGAGGAAGGCATCCTCGCTGGCATCCATATTGCCATGAAGGCCAACCTGATTCTGCTGGCGGTTGGCGCGCTGATCGGCACCTGGATTCTCGCCGGCACCGTGCCGACCATGATCTGGTTCGGCCTCAAGCTGATTTCAGCCGAATACTTCTACGTCACCAGCTGCCTGATCTGCGCCCTCACGGCGCTGTCCATCGGCAGCTCCTGGACCGTAGCCGGCACCCTGGGTATTGGCCTGATGGGCGTAGCGGCAGGCCTGGGCCTGGACCCGGCCATCACCGCCGGCGCGATCATTTCCGGCGCCTACTTTGGCGACAAACTCTCACCCTTGTCGGACACCACCAACCTGGCCCCGGCCGCCGCCGGAGCCGACCTATTCGCGCACATTCGCTACATGCTGCAAACCACCGTGCCGGTGCTGCTGATCACCCTGGTGATCTTCTTTATCCTCGGCCAGCAAGCCAGCGGCAGCCATGACACCGCGCGTATCGCCGAGGTGCTGCAGGCCCTTGAGAGCCAGTTCAGCCTCGGCTGGCACCTGCTGCTGCCGGTTGCGTTTTTGCTGTTTCTGGCGGTGCGCCAATGGGCGGCCTTCCCAGCGGTATTTCTCGCCGCACTGGTGGGGGCGGTGTTTGCCCTGATCTTTCAGGCGGATGTCATGCAACGCCTGGCCGACCCCGCTGCCGGCGCGCTGGCACCCCTGAAAACCGTGTGGACCGCGCTGTTTGCCGGTTATGAGTCCAACAGCGGCAACGTGGCGCTGGATGGCCTGCTGTCCAAGGGTGGCATGGGCAGCATGCTCACCACCGTCTGGCTGATAATCTGCGCCATGTGCTTTGGCGGCGTACTGGAGAAACTCGGCCTGCTGCAACGGCTGCTGCAAAGCACCCTGCACCTGGCGAAAAGCACCAGCAGTCTGATCGCCAGCACCATCGCCACCACCATTGGCAGCAACATCATCACCGCCGACCAATACATCGCCATCGTGCTGCCCGGGCGCATGTACCGTGAGGAGTACGCCAAGCGCGGCCTCGCCCCGGTGACCTTGTCGCGCGCACTGGAAGACGGCGGCACCCTGACCTCGGTGCTGGTGCCGTGGAACACCTGCGGGGCTTACATGGCTGCCACCCTCGGTGTCGCGACCCTGAGCTACCTGCCGTACTGCTTCTTTAATTTACTGATGCCGCTGCTGGCGATGTTCCTCGCGTTTATCTTCCCGCCGCAACCCGTTGCGCCCCCCGTTGCTCCCCCCGAAGCGATGCGCGACGCACTGCCGCAGGCTTAATCGAAAAGCCCGCCCCAGTTGCGCAACACCGCGCGACTGGGGCGCTGCAGCACTAACCGATCAGTCAGAAATCACCTACGCAGGGCACAGGCGGGCTGGCTGCGCAATAAATAGCCTGCCATTTCCTGAGCAATTCAGGCATCTTCGTCGACGCTTCAAAACTCCTGGCACCTCTAATTCAATAAGAAAGCCCTGCAAATGGAAGTCTGACCATGTATGCGTTGATGGCATTGATCTTTGTCCTCGGTTACCTGTGCATCGCCCTCGAACACCCACTGAAAATCGACAAGGCCGCCTCGGCAATCCTCACCGCGGTGATCTGCTGGACCGTATTGGTGCTCGGTGCCGACACCATTCTGCCGCTGATTGGCTCAGGCACAGCCGGCGCCAGCAGCAATGGCCAGCACGTCACCGAAGAACTGCGCCACCATTTGGGCGAGATTTCCGAGATTCTGTTCTTCCTGATGGGCGCGATGACCATCGTCGAGCTGATCGACGCCCATGAAGGGTTCAAGGTCATCACCGACCGTATCCGCACCAACAAGCGCGTCACCCTGCTGTGGACCGTCGCGCTGATCACCTTCTTCCTTTCCGCCGCGCTGGATAACCTGACCACCACCATCGTCATGGTCTCGCTGCTGCGCAAGCTGGTCTCCGACCAGAAAGAGCGCTGGTTCTACGCCGGCATCGTGGTTATCGCGGCTAACGCCGGCGGCGCCTGGTCACCGATTGGCGACGTAACCACCACCATGTTGTGGATCGGCAATCAGGTCACCACCAGCGGCATCGTGGCCAACCTGTTTATCCCCAGCCTGGTCTGCATGCTGGTGCCGTTGTTGATTCTCAGCGTGACCATGAAAGGTGAGATCCAGCGCGCCGAGGTCAAGCCGTTGGCCGAAGAACGCCGTGACCCGACCACCCCCTTCGAACGTAACTTGGTGTTTGTCTTGGGGATTGGCGCGCTAGTCTTCGTACCCGTATTCAAGACCGTGACCCATCTACCGCCTTACATGGGCATTCTGCTTGGCCTGGGCGTGCTCTGGGTGGTGACTGAAATCATCCACCGCGGCAAAAACGATGAAGACAAACACCCACTCTCGGTGGTCGGCGTCCTGCGCCGCATCGACACCACCAGCGTGTTGTTCTTCCTCGGTATCCTGCTGGCTGTATCCAGCCTGGCCACTGCGGGCCATCTGACCCAGGTCGCCACCTTGCTGCGCGAAGGCCTGGGGGATGTCTACGCCATCAACATCGCCATCGGCCTGCTGTCATCTGTAGTCGATAACGTGCCGCTGGTGGCCGGTGCCATGAAGATGTACCCCCTGGTAAGCCCAGAAGCGCTGGCACTGGCCGGCAGCGAAGCCGCCTGGCTGAGCAACTTCCAGGTCGACGGCACCTTCTGGGAAATGCTCGCCTATTGCGCCGGCACCGGTGGCAGCTGCCTGATCATCGGTTCGGCAGCCGGCGTGGCCGCCATGGGCATGGAAAAGATCAACTTCATCTGGTATCTGAAGAAAATCAGCCTGCTGGCCTTTGTCGGTTATATCGCCGGTGCAGCCACCTACATTGGCATTGCCACCCTGGGCTGATCATCTTCACTCTGATAAGGCGCGCTTAACTGGCCGCGCGCCTGGATTAAACGCAGGAGCACAGCACTGATGGATGTCAGCAAAACCAAAACCAGCTTCTACCGCCGCCTCTATGTGGCCTGGCTGATCGACAGCGGCACGGCCTGCAGCGTGCCAGCGCTGATGGAAGCCACCGGCATGCCACGCCGCACCGCCCAGGACACCCTCGCAGCGCTAGCCGAACTGGACATTGACTGCGTCTTCGAGCAGGACGCCGGTGAGCGCAACAACGCTGGCCACTATGTAATTCGCAACTGGGGCGCGATCAACCCACAATGGATTGCCGCGAACCTGGGGCAGATCAAAGCCACCCTCGGCTACCCCTGACCCCGCGAGCCCCGAATGCGCAGCTCGCACCGTCTGTTACTGGTCATTGTGTTTCTCCTGGGCTTGTTCGTCTTGTTCGAAGCCCTGGGTATCCGCGCGCAATTCAATCTGCAGGCCCTGCAGGCGCTGATTCTTATGCACCCGGTCGCAGGCCTGCTGCTGTTTACCCTGCTATTCGCCCTCGGCAACCTGATCCAGATTCCTGGCTGGGTGTTTCTCGCTGCAGCGGTGCTTGCCCTGGGCCGGTTCTATGGCGGCATCGTCACCTACGTAGCCGCTTGCGTGTCCTGCATCGCCACCTACGTGACCATCAGTTATCTGGGCGGTAACGCCCTGCGCGAGTTGAACAGCCCCTTGGCGCAGCGCCTGCTGAACGGGCTTGATCGCCGCCCACTGACCAGCATCATCATCTTGCGCATGCTGTTTCAGACTGTGCCGGCGCTGAACTACACACTGGCGCTGTCCGGCGTGCGCTTTCGCAGCTACCTGCTCGGCACATTGCTGGGCCTGCCGCTGCCGATTGCCCTGTACTGCGTGTTCTTCGATTACTTGGCGATATTGCTGAATATTGCCCACTAGCCGCCCGGCACATAGCGTTTACAGACTGTCGGCAAGCAACCTGCGCCTAGCTGTGGGAAAATCCCGCGCCCCAAGCCTGCGATCCGCCTGCCATGTCCCTGCCGCCAAAACGCCCCAGCCGTAAACCCGCCGCGCCGCGCCCTGCGCCCAGCAAGCCTGCTGCGGCCAAGCCCGATACAGCCAAGGGGCTGCTGCACCCACGCAATCGCCATCAGGGGCGATATGACTTTCCCGCACTGATCAAGGTCAGCCCCGAGCTGGCGGCCTTTGTGATCATCAACCCGTATGGCAATGAGAGCATCGACTTTGCCAACCCGGCGGCGGTCAAGGTCTTCAACCGGGCGCTGCTCAAGCAGTTTTATGGCATCAATCAGTGGGATATTCCGGCGGATTACCTGTGCCCACCAATCCCTGGCCGCGCGGACTATCTGCATTACCTGGCCGACCTGCTGGCCGCCAGTAATGCTGGCGAGATCCCGCGCGGCGCCCAGGTACGTGCGCTGGATGTCGGCGTGGGCGCCAACTGCATCTACCCGCTGTTGGGTAACCGCGAGTACGCCTGGCAGTTTCTCGGCTCAGACATCGCCGCCGAGGCCATCGCCTCAGCCAAAGCCATCGTGCAGGCCAACCCCGGTTTACGTGATGCCATCGAACTGCGCCAGCAACGCGACAGCACGCATATTTTTCAGGGCCTGCTGAACAGCGATGAGCGCTTCGACCTGACGCTGTGCAACCCGCCCTTCCATGCCAGCGCCGAAGAAGCCAGTAGCGGCAGCAAACGTAAGTGGCGCAACCTCGGCAAGCTCGATCCCAAGCGCAAACTGCCGGTGCTTAACTTCGGCGGCCAGGCGGCGGAGTTGTGGTGCAAGGGTGGCGAGGCGGCGTTTGTCAGCCGTTTGATCAAGGAAAGTGCCGAAGTCGGCCAGCAGGTGCTGTGGTTTAGCAGCCTGATCTCCAAGGCCGGCAACTTACCAGGGGTTTATAGCGCCCTGAAACAGGCCGGCGCCCTGCAGATACAGACCGTGGAAATGGCCCAAGGCCAGAAGCAGAGCCGCTTTGTTGCCTGGACGTTCCAGACGCCTGAGCAGCAACAGGCTTGGCGCAAAGAACGCTGGTCGTAGGGCAAGGGACATGGATGTCCCTCGTGATAGCCATACTGCCCACCGCCGCATGATGGGTTTCGCCGCAACGCTATAGCGACATCGCGCCGGATATATGTTGCGGCTAACCGATCCTACGCTTGCTTCAAGGCGTTATTTGACCAGCTCGAATAGCGCGACGTTGCCGCTCTTCTCCAGCCCGGTAACCAGGAAATGTCGGCCATTGTGCTCCACATGTGCCAGACCTTCAGGCGCCAGTTGGCCAGAACCCGCCCCCTCAGCCGCTCCAATGACTTGCAGCACCTGCGGTTGATCCGGCTGATCGAGATCGATCAGGGCCAGAGAATCCGCACGTTCCAGAGTAGCCACCGCCAAACGTTTACCGAAGGCATCGAAACTCACCACACCCTCCGGCTCGCTGCCTTTGTTGGGGCTGCGCGCATCCGGATAAACGCCGGCGGCGGCGGCCTTGTCGTCAAGCTGGCTGCCCGTATCGCCGAGTAATTTACCGCTCATGGCATCAAACACACTAACCGTACGGCCACCACCGCTGGGCAAGCCGGCCTTGGTTTTGGCGATTTTCGGATCGCTGTCGCCTTCATCGGCCGTGATCAGGTAACGGCCATCGGCGCTTACGGCCACGGCATCCGGCTCGCGCAGGGCAAACAGCTCGGCACTCGGGTCGTACTTGCCGTCATACACAATATCCGCCGCATGACGCACCGTGCCCAGGCCAAACACCTTGTCCAGCTTGCCCTGCATGACATCAATCACGGCAACCGCGTTGTTTTCCTGCAGGCTGATGTAGGCACGCGCTCCGTCCGGGCTGAAGGCCACGTATTCCGGCTCAATATGCTCGGGGCTGGTGCCGAACGGAATTTTCAGCTCTTCACCGTCGATTTCCCGCTCCAGCAACCGCTTGTGCTCGGATTGAGTCACACCCTCGACACCGGCCAGGTCCGGCAGGCTGATCAGGCTGTGTTTGGCCGCGACCACGCCACCGCGCAGGTCGATCAGGCTGATCGAACCTTCACCGCTGCGAAAGCCTGCACCGTCACGCACATAACCCTCACCCTCGTTAGCCACTACAACAAAATCACCCGTGGGCGAAAACCCTACGCTGTCCGGCCAAACGCCAACCTCCAGGGTATTCAGCAGCTTCCCATCAGCCGCACTGCGAAACTCTATACGACCGTTTGTCAGGGCATCGCGGTTGCGGATGCATACGGCAAAAAGGTCTTCGCGGGGGTGGAAGGCCACCGATGTGATTTCCCCAGCCGCCTCGGCCACCAGGTTATAGCGCGCCAGGCGATCAAGACCCTTGGCCGGGTCCAGCTGCAGAATATCCACCAGGCCTTCGGCACTATTGGAGACAGCCACGCGTAGGCTTGAAGCCTGCACGCTGACAATTTCAGTGCCTTCAGCAAAACCGCTTTGGTACTGCCCCAGCGGTTTCAACTCAAGGGCCGAGGCCAGTGGCGCCAGCGCAAAGAGCGCACAGAGTGTAGGAATTCGCAGCACAGCAATTATCCTTATGCAGAGACAGGGGATTGAACCAGTTCGCAGCAGTCTTCATGCCTCAGATGACACTTTGATGAAGTATTGGCGACCCCTGGCTGCTGGCTATTTAGGCAGCAGCCCCTCATCTATGGGATGCACTCGCTCATGCACAATGCTATTAATGCTCGCGGAGCACGCCGTATACCCGCGCGCAGCCGCTAGAGGGCGCTTAATGAAGTGCAAACCCCTGTTGGTCGCAGTGTGCTTATTGTTTGGTGTTTTCGCGCAGGCCAGCGAACAGCCTGAATTGAAGATCAGCGTCGGTGACTGGCCGCCCTATCTGTCCGAAGACCTGCAACACAACGGCGTTATCGCCCACTTGATCAGCGATCTACTGGCCGATGAAGGCTACCGCGTCAGCTTCCAGTTCCTACCCTGGCCACGCGCTTATTCGTCTGCCGCGGCAGGCCGCTTTGACGCCACCGCAGTGTGGATGCATAAGAATGACCGCGAGGCTGACTTTTTTTTCAGCGCACCGTTACTCGATGAGCAATTCGTATTCTTTCACCTGAAAAGCCTGCCCTTCGGCTGGCGCAGCTTTGCCGATCTCACCGGCATGAAGCTGGGTGGCGGTTTGAAATACAGTTATGGCCCGGATTTCGACGCCTTTCTCGCCGAAGGCAAGGTGAAGATCGAGCGTGTCTCCAGCGACCAACAAAACTTCGACAAGCTGCTCAAGGAGCGCGTCGTGCTCTACCCGCAGGAAATGCACGTGGGCTACGCGTCATTACGCAGCCACTTCAGCGCGGCGGAGCAGGCGCGTATTACTCATCACCCGAAGCCGCTGCTAATCAACCGCAGTTACCTGATGCTGCCGAAAAGCCTGGCAGGTAGCCCAGCACTGCTTGAGCGCTTCAATAAACGCCTGCAGCTCTATCGCGACAGCGGTCGTTACCAGCGTTATTTCGATGATTTAAAGCAAGGCAAGTACCAACCGGAACCGCCCACATCGCCCGCGAGCAAGGAATAAGCGCGCGCGAATTAACGGCGGGCCAGTGTGCGGACAAACCAATAGTATCGTCGAAACGTACAGCCCCTAACCGTTCCAGCTGGTTAAGGCATGGCCAGCTGCGTCTGCAGCAGGTCCGCCACCGGCACTGCCACGCCGAGACGGCTGAGGTTCCAGTAGTGCCCTTCCAGCGTGCGGTTAACCAGCAAGGTGGCCGGGGCCGGTTGCAGGCTACCAAGCGCGCCCAGTACATCTGGCAGCAGCCGTTGCACTTGCTCATGCAGCGGCGTGGCGGCAAAGTCCCAGTGCACGCCGGGCTGCAGCAACGGCCCGAGCAAGCCATGCAGCTGACGATAAAAGCCATACGGAATGGTCGATTTTGGCTGGCGCGTACCGAGCGCCTGAAAAGCCTGTTCCAGCTGTTCGCCATCGCGCGCCTGCAAGGCTCTGAAGGTTTGCACATAAGCCGCGAGTAACGGCGCGGGCAAGGCCTGCACACAGCCAAAGTCATACACCACCAACTCACCAGCGGCTGTATAGGCAAAATTGCCTGGGTGCGGGTCAGCGTGCAACAAACCCAGCTCGAAGGCCTGGGCGCTTAGCCAGCGTACCAGCGTCAGGGCCAAACGCTCACGCACCTCGGCACTGGCTTGGGCGACTTCGGCAAACGGCAAGCCCGGCTCTTCACTCAGCGCCAACACGCCGGGCCGACACAGGTCTTCTTGCGGTTGCGGCAGGCGTAAACCCGGCCAGTCAGCGAAATGCGCTCGAAAACGCTGCAACCGACGCATCTCTGCGGGGTAATCCAACTCGGCCTCAATCACCGCCGCAAGCTCACGATGCAGGCCTTCTAGTTGCGCGGCTGGGGCGCGAAACAAGCGCCCCAGCGGCAACAAACGGCGCAGTTGGCGCAGGTCAGCTTGGCAAATCTCGGCGATACCCGGGTATTGCACCTTGAGCACCAGCGCCCGGCCATCGAGCGCCACAGCACGATGAACCTGGCCGAGCGAAGCCGCCGCGAAGGGTTGCTCGTCGATCTGCTGAAAAAACGCGCCGAGGTCGCTGCCATAGACCTGCTGCAAATGCCCGCGCAGCGCGCTGAAGGGCAAGGCTGGAACACGGTTTTGTAACGCGCCTAGTGATCGGGCCACCGGCTCGGGCAACACGCCCTGCCACTGCGAAGCCATCTGGCCCAGCTTGAGCACCGGCCCTTTCATCTCGCCCAAAACATCCGTCAACAACTCAGCCACTGGCTGCCAGTCAATGCTGCTGCGCCCTGGACGCAAGCGCTGCCCCAGTACGCTGGTGCCGATGCGCGTGGCGGTACCCGCCAAAGTAAGAAAGCGCCCCAGTGCAGAGGCAGAAGGTGGAGCAACAGGAGGCTTGGCCATGCGCAAACACTCATCAAGGCGAAACGGGATCATGCACCGCCAGCTAACAGGTACCAAGCATTAAGGACGATCAATGCAACACAGGCTCGGGCGGCAAGACCTAGTTTGAGTTAAGGCATGGGCTATTTAGGCTGCCAATAGCGCTGCATTTCGACGAACAGGAAGGAGGCGGTCCAGGTGATCAACACCAAACCTGTAAGCCCTTCGATTCCGGTCAGAAAACGTAACGAACCGGTCGGTTCGATATCGCCGAAGCCCAGGGTGGTGAAGGTTGTGAAGGAAAAATACACGCAATCGAGCAGGCTGCCGTCGAAGTTGCCTGTCAACTGACCCCAGCCGCTGGTGCGGTGCATGAAGTAGTACGCGATGGCGAACACCCAAACCTCAACCGCATGGGCCAGCAGCGCCCCGCAAACGCCGAGGACGATGCGGAACCGATGGCGAATACTGATCTTCGGCAGCAGTTGGGTCAGGCGAAACAGGAATTCGTAATGCGTCACCACCGCGACTATGACCACCAGACTGTTGACCAAAAATACGCTGAACACGGACGCTCCGTTTACCGAGGGACAGAAGATAGGCGGCGTGAACAAGGCCCCGCACACGGTATTTAGTATGGCGCGGCGCCGATCTGCGGGCCACTGCAAACAGCTTCGCCGCACAGGCCAGGCAGGCCCTGCACCGCCCGGCGCCCGTGCTCAGCAGCTCACTGAGCCTAGCTATGGGCGCTTGCGTCTAACAGGCAAAGCACCGATCCAACCCGCTGTAGCCCATGCCGACACCCTTATGCACTTTCAACTGCACCGGAATACGTTCCTTAAGCGCCTCAACGTGGCTGATTACGCCAATCATCTTGCCGCTGGCGTTGAGGTTATCCAGGGCATCCAGGGCCACTTCCAGGGTTTCGCCGTCGAGGGTACCGAAGCCTTCATCAAGAAACAGCGAGTCGATACTGGTTTTGTGACTGACCAAATCCGACAGCGCCAAGGCCAGCGCCAGACTGACCAAGAAGCTCTCACCGCCAGACAGGGTCTTGGTGTCACGCGCCGCATCCGCTTGCCAGGTGTCGATCACCTCCAGCTCCAACTCGCCGCTGCTGCGGCGCGCCAACTGGTAGCGGCCGTGCAAGCGTTCGAGCTGCTGGTTGGCCAAGTAGACCAGATGATCCAGCGTTAACCCTTGGGCGAACTTGCGGTACTTGGCGCCATCGGCTGAGCCGATCAGGCTATTGAGTTGCTGCCAGAGGTCGTATTCGCTCTGCTTTTTGCTAATTGCAGCGAATACGCTTTGCTGGCCCTGCCTGCGCGCATCATCACCGTGCAACTGGGCACGGATTTCGCCTTGGCGCTGACTTAAACCTTTGAGCTGCGCCACCAACTGCTGGTTAAGGTTCAATAACTCTTCATCAAGGGTTTCAGCCAATAGTCCAGCAGGCTTGTCGGCCTGGACTTCGGCCAAGCGCTGACTGGCATCGGCTTCCAGGGCTTGCGCCGCTGCAATAGCATGACCCAAGCGTTGTTGCAGCTCGCGCAGGCTCAGGCGCTGCGGCTCCTCCAGCACGGCCGCAAGGAACTGCGCCTCATCGGCAAACGGGCTCGCCGCAAGGGCCACTAGCCAAGCTTCATGCTGAGCACGCTGCTCAGCTTGTTCAGCCTCGCTACGCACCTGCACGGTGTGCAACTGGCCCTGGAGTTGATCACGTTGTTGCTGGGCTGCCGGCCAGCTGCTTTGCAAACTGCGCAGCTGCTCCTGAGGCTCTGCAGCCGCAGTAAGCAGCGGCAGCGCCGGCGCCGGCGCAGCTTGTTCGAGCCAACGCTGCTGCCATACCTGCGCCTGCTCCTGAGCCACTTGCACAGCACGCTCGTGGGTTTGCTGCTGGCTGGCCAAGCGCTGGCTCAGTGCCTGCTCAGCCTGCCACTGCTGCCAGGCCTGCTGTTGCTCCTGAAACCAAATCGCTGGAGCTTCAGGCCAGGCATAACCGAGTGCTTGCACACTGCTGCTTAAACGCACCTGACGTTCTGCCTGTTTGCGCCCCAGCTGTTGCAGGTGCGCCTCACTATCGAGCCCGCGCTGTTGCAGGTTGCTTTGCTGGGTAAGCTGGGCCTCCAACTGGGCACGACAGCGACTCAGTTCACGTTCAGCCTGCAAGCGCGCATCGGCGAAGCGTTGCAGGGCCTGTTTAAGCTGGTCGATCTGGCTCAACCGCGCCTGTTGCGCCGCTTGCTGCTGCTCATGCTGTTGCTGCGCCGTCAGCAGCGCGGCGCCATCTACTAAGGTCATACCCAGCTGCTGACATGCCTGCTGCCAACGCTGGCTGCACTCAGCCACACCCTGCTCGGCAGCCACGAGCTGAGCCTGGCTGTGCACCACCTGCGCCTCGACCACACCCAGCTGCTTATTTAATGCCTCGCCCTGCGCCCGCACCGCATCCTGTTCCTGCTGCTTGGCCTTTAAGGCTTGAACGGTTTGCGAGGGATCGAGGGCCTGATACTCGGCAATCGCCGGATGCTCACGCGAACCACACAAGGGGCACGCCTCATCAGCTTGCAGCGCGGCGCGATGCTGCTCCAGCTGTTGGATGCGTTGCTCCTGCTCTAGCAACTTTTGTTTATCGGCAATCTGCTGCTTGAGGTCGACGAACTGGCTGCGCAACACCTCACGCTGGCGGTTTAACTCGTTCAGTTTGAGCTGCTGTTCAGTCAACTGCAGCTGGCTCTGCGCCTGTTGCGCCCGATCGCGCTGGCGTTGTGCCTCGATGTTTTGCAGTTGCTCAAGCTGCCGCCCGCGCTCAGTCAATTGCTGCGATTGCTCACGCAGCGCGGCATCATCCTGCCCGCCCAGCACCTCGTCGAGTTGTTGCTGGGCGAGACATACCGCTTGCTCGGCTTGCTCATAACCCGTCTCGGCGGCTTTCAAAGCGACCTGCTGCTGCGCCAACTCGGCGGTCAGCTCATTCAATGCCTGGCAGTTTTTTGCCTGCGCGGCGCGCTCGGCCGCCTGCTCCTGTTCACCCTGCTGCAACGCGTCGAACTGTTCCTGCCACAGGGGCAGGTTGGCACCGAGCTGCGCACGTTGGGGTTGCTGCGCCAGCTGCTGGACGGTTTCCTCAACGCGCTGCTGCACCAGCTTCAACGCCTGTTGTTCGGCCTGTAACGCCTGCTGGCTGTATTGCTGGCCTTGCCAGGCGTATTGGCTGATCTGCTGCAGCGCCTGCGCATGCTGAGCCTGCAGGTCTTGCGCCTGCGCCTGACTGTCGTGCAGCTGGCGATTGTGCCGTTGCAGCTCGCGGTACAGCGGGAGTAGCTGGGTGGCGGGCTCACTGGCGGCCAATTGCTGCAACTGCGGCTGCGCCTGTTGCTGAGCCCGCTGGGCCTCACCAAGCTGCTGATGCGCCTGCTGCAATTGTGCCTGGGCGACGGTTATAGCCTTACGCCACTGCTGCTGGGCCTGCACGCGCTCATGCTCAAGCGCCAAGCGTTGCTCATCGGCGGTCAGCTGCTCGACCTCTGCAACCAGCTGATTGCGCTGCTCGGTGCTCAGCAGCTCAACCCCCTCGGCGCGGGCACGCAGTTGGTCGAGGTTAACTTTTACCTCGCGGGTCTGCTCGAACACCCGCTGGGAGATCTGCCCATAGATGTCGGTGCCGGTCAGTTCTTCCAGCAGTTCGGCGCGCTGGTTGGCGTTAGCCTCAAGGAACGCGGCAAAGCCACCCTGAGCGAGCAACATGGACTTGGTAAAGCGCTCGAAATCCAGTCCAGTGAGGCGTTCGATTTCGCGCAGCTTTTCATTGATTTTGTCGGTGATGATCTGCCCGTCAGCCGCCGCTAATTCGACCTTAGGCGCTTGCAACGCACCATCGGCTTTATCGCGGGCGCGGCGTTGGCTCCAGAAGGCGCGATACGCAACGCCCTTGACCTCGAACTCGACCTCGGCCAAACAATCCGCCGTATGCCGGGTCATCAGCTCGTTGGCACTGGCCGACACCGTGCTCATGCGCGGGGTGCGGTGATACAGCGCCAGGCAGATGGCATCCAGCAGCGTGGTCTTGCCGGCGCCGGTCGGCCCAGTAATGGCGAACAAGCCGTTGTCTTTGAACGGCTCGGCGGTGAAATCAATCTTCCATTCGCCCTTCAGCGAATTAAGGTTTTTCAGACGCAAGCTAAGGATCTTCATAAGTCGCCCTCGCGCAGCTCGCTCACCACTTGTTGATACAGTTGCAGCAGGGGCTTTTGCTCATCGTCAGCCAGGGTTTCGCTACTCAAACGTTGGGCGAACACCTCTTCAACACTCAACTCGTCCAGGGTCTCTTTGGCTCGGCCTTGCAGGCTAGCGCTGGCAGTGCCGCGCTCACGGCGGATACGCAGCACCTCCACCGGCAGGCCCTCGCACAGCGCGGCGATGCGCAGCTGCAGATCACTCAGGTAGTCGTCGGTGCCGACCAGCACTTCCAGCCACACCGGCTGCTCGGCACTGCCCTGCTTGGCCGCTTCTTGGATGGCTACTTCAAGCTCCTTGAGCGAGCCGCGCAGCGACAGCAGTGGCTGAAAGCGCGGCACCGGCAAGGCTGTAATCTGCCGCAGGCCGCTACTATCCAGCTCTACCAGCAGCACTTCCTTTTGCTGCTTGGCCTCATCGAAACTCAGGGCAATCGGCGAGCCGCAGTAGCGGATATGTTCCAGGCCGCCGACCTTCTGCGGGCGGTGAATATGCCCCAGCGCGATATAAGCAGCCGGCGGGAAGGCGCTGGTGGGAAAAGCCTCCAGGCTACCGACATAAATCTCGCGCACCGAATCACTGGCGCTGGCGCCGACGGTGGTCAGGTGACCGGTGGCAATAATCGGCAGGTCGCCGCCCAGTTCTGCGCGCCGGGTTTCAGCCAGGGCATAGAGGCGTTGATAGTGCTGCTGGATCGCCTGCTGTAAGGACTGCTGTTTATCCTGGGCGCTCTGGCCGGCCTGGCTAAGCAACACATCGCGCGGACGGATAAAGGGAATACCGCAGAGCAACGCACCGACTGAACCGTCGCGCCGATGCAGGGCCAGCAACTGCTCATCAATCGGCTCACAGACGCCGGGAATCACCCGCGTACCGAGTTGCGCCAGCAGGGTTTTACTCTCGCCGAGCATGGCCACCGAGTCATGATTACCGCCGAGCACCACCAGCTCGCAGCCGGTGGCGCGCAGCTCAACGATAAAACGGTTGTACTGCTCACGGGCATAACTGGGCGGCGCGCCGGTGTCGAAGATATCGCCGGCGATCAGCAGCGCATCCACCGCATGAGTTTGCACCTGCTCAATCAACCAGGCACAGAAGGCCTGGTGTTCGGCCTGGCGAGTCTTGCCCATAAAGTGCTGGCCGAGGTGCCAGTCTGAGGTGTGCAGAATGCGTATGGGCTGAGTCAAAAGGTCCAATCCTTAACCATCATATGAGTCTTCACTTTCTGCATACCGGGGAAGTTTTCGATCTCGCCACGCACCTCGCTGAAGCGCAGCATCGAGGCCGCTTCGATGTACACCAGCATATCGGTCTCACCACTGATGCCGCTGCAGCGGCGCACCTCAGGAAATACGCGCATCAGTTCGACATAGTGCTCGCAGCGCCCGCCGCTATAGAACAGTTCCAGATAGACCTTGATCGCCGCCTCACCTGGCACCGCAACATGAGCGTGGTAACCGCTGATGATGCCGCTGTGCTCTAACTGGCGTATTCGCTCGCTAACCGCCGAGCGCGACAGGCTGACCTCGCGGGCGATCTGGCTGACGGGTAAGCGCGCATCGGCGCGCAGCAAGGCGAGTATCTGCTGGTCAAACTTGTCCACGGGGTGCTCTCAAAAGCAATGTGCTGGAAAATGCCGCCACTTCGCCGGGCAAAACCGACGCTTCGCCAGCTGCCTGAATCAGGTGGGCGCATTAACATGGCGAACGAAACCGCAGAGCATACAACATGAGTCGTCTGAACCAGGAAATAGGCCTGCTACAAGGGATTGGCCTGCTGAGTACATCACTGCTCGGCACCGGGATTTTCGTAATTCCGGCCCTGGCGGCGACAGTTGCCGGTGAGGCGTCACTATGGGCCTGGATGATCCTCATCGCCCTGGTGTTACCGGTGGCCTTTACCTTTGCTCAACTGGGCCGTCGCTTCCCCCATGCCGGCGGCGCGCCGCACCTGATTGGTAGGGCGTTTGGTCCGCGCATGGAGCGCCTCAGCGCGCTGCTGTTTCTCGCTGTACTGCCGGTGGGTTTACCGGCTGCACTGAATATCGCCAGCGGTTTCTGGCAGGCGCTGTTCGACCTTAGTCAAAACCAAGCCTTGATCATCCAACTCGCCACGTTGGCCGCTATCCTGGTACTCGGCCAACGCCCGGCCAAGGCCTCCGGCTTGCTTCAAGGCGCTATCGCAGTAGGGGTTATCAGCACCATCGCGTTGATTTGGTGGGTCGGTGACTTGCCCACCAGCAGCCAACCACTGCTGCCACCCATCAGCGGTTCCTGGCATTTACTGCCGGCGGCGCTGGGCGTGATGTTCTGGTGTTTTGTCGGCATTGAGGCCTTCACCCACATGGGCGAAGAGTTCAAGAACCCCGAGCGCGACTTCCCGCTGGCCTTGCTGTTTGGGGTGCTGCTGGCGGGGCTGGTGTACTGGGCCTGCTCGGTGGCGGTGCTGAGCTTCCATGCTTACGGTGATGTGCAGACCGACGCCGCTTCGCTGCCACGCTTGCTCGATCTACTGCTGGGCGAGAAGGCCCGCTGGCTGGCAGCCACGGTCGGCTACCTGGCCTGCTTCGCCTCGATGAATGTCTACATGCAGGGCTTTGCCCGGCTGATCTGGAGCCTGGCTGACGAGGGCAAACTGCCTAATAGCCTGGCCCAGCGCAACCACCATGGCGTGCCTGCGCGCGCCCTGCTACTAGTGGTGTTGGCCTGTGCGTTATGCGCCGTTTTGGCCAGCGTGCTCAACCTCACGGTGGACGACCTGATCCGCTATGCCAACGGCAACTTCGTGCTGGTCTACCTGCTTAGCATGGCCGCTGGCTGGGTGTTGCTGCGCGGTATTTGGCGCTGGCTGGCAGCATTCAGCGCACTGCTGTGCGCCTTGGTGCTGCTGATGCTGGAGATGGATGCAGGCTATGCCCTGGCCTTGCTGGCCGTGCTCGCACTGCTCGACCACCTCAATGAGCAACGCAGCATGCGCCTGGCTGCCGGGCCACACTAAAAGCACCGGTAACCTTTAACTGGGTCAGTCATTCCAGCTACCCTCAGCCCAGCTAGGTACTGACAAGGACTGACCATGCGCCGCATTCTCCATGACCTGAAAATCCTCATCCTCACCAACCTGTGGATCGTGCCAGTACTCGCCGGCCTGGTGGGTGCGCTATTTTACTTCGCGGCGCCGCCACCGCCGATGCACGCGCACCTGGCCACCGGCAGTGAAAACGGGGGTTACCATGCCTTCGGCGTGCGCCTGCAAACTGAGCTGGCGCAACACGGTTTTACCCTGGAGCTGGTGCCGAGTGCAGGCTCGCAGGACAACCTAAGCAAGCTCACCGCTGGCGAGGTCGAACTGGCCCTGGTACAGAGCGGCCAGGAGCTGACCTTGGGGGATGAGCAACGCGAAAAAATCTCCGGACTCGGCGTGATGTACCGCGAGCCGCTGTGGTTGTTCGTTGGCGAAAACGTGTCGTTCGTGCACTTGGGTGACCTGATGAATCTGCGTCTGGCCATTGGCTCGCAAGGCAGCGGCACCCAAGCAGTAACCGCCGCGCTGCTGAGTGCCAACCGTATAGAGCCCGAGGGCTATCCGCAGCAGTGGCAAGCACTGGGGGGACGCCGCGCCGCCGATGAGTTGATCGCGGGCACGCTGGACGCCGCCTTTTTTATCGGCCCGGCGGAAAATATGCTGCTTCAGCGCCTCGCTGCTGAGCCCAAGATCCGCCTGGTCGGCTTGCGCCGCATTGATGCCTACCTGGCCCGTCTGCCTTATCTGAGCCGTCTGCAGGTTGGCGAAGGCATGCTCGACCTAGCCCATAACGTGCCGAGCACGAATATCACCACCCTCGGTCCGGTCGCTACCTTGGCCGCCGGCGAGGACTTTCACCCCTCGCTGACCCCGTTGATCCTTGAAGCGGCTAAGACCGTGCTGAAGAACGGCAGCCTGCTCGACCCGGCCGGCAGTTACCCGGCTCGCCCACCGTTGTCGCTGCCCATTCTCGATCAGGCCGAGTACTACTACGACAAAGGCCTGCCGATCCTGCAGCGCTACCTGCCGTTCCGCATCGCCTCGCTGGCCGACCGCTACATCATCCTCGCCATCCCGCTGCTGGTGCTGCTGTTTCCACTGTTCAAGGCCATCGGGCCGATTTACCAGTGGCGCATCCGTGCGCGTATTTACCGCTGGTACAAGCACCTGCGCGAGATCGACCAGCAGCTCTACAAAGGCAAGCTGAGCAGCAACATCGGCGCAGAAATCGAGCGTCTGGAAAAACTCGAAGACGAACTGGCGCAGGTGGAAGTGCCGCTGTCCTACTCAAATGAGCTGTATGAGCTGCACATGCACCTGCGCTACATGATCGAACGCTTGACCTCCTACCAGCGGCGCACGACTGGCGACGCGCAGGTCGGGTAACATGCGCACTTTCCGTTTACGCACCACGAGGCCGCTATGCCGATCCGCCACTGCATCGTCCACCTGATCGACAAGAAGCCTGATGGCACGCCCGCCGTGCTGCATGCCCGCGATACTGAACTGGGCGTGTCCCAGGCTATCGAAAACATGCTCGCAGACCTCAACGAGAGCTATAACGCCAAGCAGGGCAAGGCTTGGGGCTTCTTTCATGAGGAGTCCGGCGCTTACCCGTTCAGCGGTTGGCTGAAAAATTATCTGAGTGAAGGCCAGGACTTCGCCGCATTCAGCCGCCAGGCCGTTGAACAGCTGCAGAAGCTGATGGAGGAATCCAACCTGTCCACCGGCGGCCACGTGTTGTTTGCTCATTACCAGCAAGGCATGACCGACTACCTGGCTATCGCCCTGCTGCACCATAGCGAAGGCGTGGCGGTGAACGATGCGCTGGACGTGACCGCCGCCAAGCACCTGGACCTGAGCCAGTTGCACCTGGCGGCGCGGATCAACATCTCCGAATGGCAAAACAACGCCAACTCCAAGCAGTACATCTCCTTTATCAAGGGTAAGAACGGCAAGAAAGTCTCAGAGTACTTCCGCGACTTTATCGGCTGCCAGGAAGGCGTCGACGGCCCGGGTGAGACCCGCACCCTGCTGAAAGCCTTCAGCGACTTCGTTGAAAGCGAAGACCTGCCAGAGGATAAGGCCCGCGAAAAGACCAAGACCCTGGTCGGCTACGCCAGCAGCCAAGCCAAGCTGGGCGAGCCAATGACCCTGACTGAATTATCCGGGCTAATCGATGAAGAACGGCCCAAGGCGTTTTACGACCATATCCGTAACAAGGATTACGGCCTTTCGCCGGAAATACCGGCGGACAAACGCACGCTCAATCAATTCCAGCGCTTTACCGGCCGCGCCGAAGGCTTATCGATCAGCTTTGAGGCGCATCTGCTGGGCTCGAAGGTCGAGTACGACGAAAGCACTGACACCCTGGTCATCCGCAACTTGCCGACGCAGCTCACCGACCAACTCAAGCGCCGCAAAAACTAAGCATGGCGCGCCTGCCAGATACGCTGCTGGATGCTTGCTTATGCAACCCGGCAGCGCCCTTCGCGCACAATCCGGCTGGCGACTTCGGCTTGGACAAACAGCAAGCCAAGCACGCCTTGGCGGTACTGCGTCCCTGGCTAAATAAACAGCAGCGCATGCTCTGGGCCAATCGCCAGAACGCCCTGCTATTGATTCTGCAGGGCACCGACTGCTCCGGTAAGGACGGTGTGATCCGCCGGGTGATCAACAGCTTCGACCCTCAGGGCGTGCGCATCCAAGGCTTTCAAAAGCCCGATGCCTGTGAACAACGTCACGATTTCCTCTGGCGCTACCAGCGGCGCTTGCCAGGACCAGGCCTGCTCGGCGTATTCAACCGCAGCTATTACGAAGGGCTGATCAGCGACCCGTTGGATGGTCTGTGCAACCTCAGCGAACTGCCGGCTCGCCGACAGGCCATTGAGGCCTTCGAAGCGCAGCTAACCACTCAGCAAATTCAGCCGTTGAAATGCTTTTTGCACCTGTCAAAAGGCGAACAAAAAAACCGCCTGCAAGAACGGTTGGAAAGCCCCCATAAACGCTGGAAGCTGCACAGCAGCGACCTGCAGTCCTACCGTGAATTCGACCTACGCCAACAACGCTGGGCCGAGCAACTGAGCGCAAGCCACAGCAACGCTGCACCCTGGTACGTGATTCCGGCCGATCATCGCTGGTTACGCGATTGGCTGGTGGCCAGCTTGCTGGCCCGCGAATTAGAACGCCTGCAGCTGGACTGGCCAGACACCCCGGCGCCGTTCAGCCTTAGCGACCTTGAGGCAACATGAAGCTCACCCTTTCCGCTCTACTTTTGAGTTTGAGCGGCATGGTCCACGCCGCCCTGCCGGAGCAAGCCCTGCACCCCGATGAAGTGCGCTTTGTCACGGCTAACGCCGAGTTCACCCTGATGCACGAAATGGGGCATCTGCTGATCAGCGAGCTCAAGCTGCCAGTGCTCGGCCGCGAAGAAGATGCCGCCGATCAGCTTGGGTTTATGGGACTGTTCCTCCTGCATGAACGCCAGAGCGACGCCAACTTCTATGCCAAGCTGCTTGATGTGGCGGACTATTGGCGATTGGAATGGCAGCGGCAAACGCCCGACGCGCCTGAAATCCATGTATGGGATAGCCATGCCCTTGATGCTCAGCGCTTTTTCAACTTGGCTTGCCTGGCCTATGGCAGCGACCCCAAGAACCTGGAGTGGATCATCCAGATGACCGGCCTGCCAGATGAGCGCGCGTTCTACTGCCCGGAGGAATACCAGCAGGTCGAATATGCAGTGAATTGGATTCGTCAGCACTTCACACGTAAGCGCAACCAACCTGAAGGTCATCGGCTGCGGGTGGAATATCAGCCGCCGCCCCATCACCTTGAAGGTGCCACTGAGCTGCTCGAAAAAGTTCGCGCTTCAGGCGAGCTGGAAGCCATTGCCGAACGAACCAGTAGCACATTCGCCCTGCCGCGCGACCTAAAACTGATTGTCACTTCGTGCGGCGAAGCCGACGCTTGGTATAACCGCAACAGCGGCGAGCTAACGCTGTGCTATGAGCGCATCCTCTACTTTCGCGAACTGGCAAAAAAGTTGCCCAGGCTGCGCCAGAAATCTTTGGAAGACGCCCCATCCCGCCACTAAATCCGCGCTACAACTCATCTGCGCCGCTGCCGGCACGCCTGCCTGCAAGGGCATTGGTGCGCTGCAAACACACTGTTAACCTTGCACACTGCCCTATCAAAATAACGAGGCAAGGAATCGCCCTATGAAGAAAGTCATCTTGCTGCTGAGTGCGCTGGCGCTCTACCAACACTGGGACACACTCAATAATTGGCTACAACCGACGCAGGCCTCGCGCCAAAGCGAAGTGGTGCTGTATGCCACGCAGTGGTGCGGCTACTGCGCTAAAACCCGTGAACAACTGGCAGCCGATGGTGTGAGCTATCGCGAGGTGGATATCGAAAAGGATGCCGCGGGCAATGCCATCTTTAAATCCCTAGGTGGCCGCGGTGTGCCGTTGATCGATATCAACGGCACACTGATTCATGGCTATAACCCACAAGCGATGCGCGCCGCTTATTGAACGCCCGGTGCACTCCGCCAGCAGAGCGTACCGAGCTTTACTGGCCTACAGCGCCTTGATAGCAAAGCCCAGTCGTGGGAAGTGCACATGCACAGTGCCGGCGCGAGGGTCTTCGCGGCGCAGGATCAGCTCTTCAGTGCCGCTAAAGATCAGCTCACCCTCGACCGCATCAACGCCATAATCGATGGCGGAAATCGCCACCTGCTGACCCACGGCAAAACCATTTGGATCAACCAATACCGCCTCCGGCAGCGCGGCCGGGGTGGCATCACGGGCAATGCTAATCGCCTCTTCGCCGCTCATCTCGCTGAACGAGCCATGGCCGAAATCCAGCACCCGTGCCAGCCATGTGGCGACGGCCGGATAGCCGTCCACCAGCGGCGCTGTTACCGGCGTACCGCGCAGGAACCACAGCGAATGCGCCATGGCGATATCCGCCAACGAGGCCTCACCAAACAGAAAGTCCCCCGGCTCGCGCTCAAGTTGCTGCTGCAAGCGCGCCATGATTGTGGGCCATTGGTGCTTGGCCACCTCCAGCGGCACTCGCGTGGCCAGGCCACCGTTGAACAGCGTCGAACGGTCGGCAATAAATACCTTGAGGAACTCGGGCGGCAGCTTACCGAAGCGTGCGGCGACGGACTCCGGCTGAAACACCAAGCTTACTGCGTGCAGAAACACCTGGGAGTCGGCCCACTGGGCGAAACTGGCGACATTAAACGCTTGGCCTTCGGGGAACAGCGCCGGGGTGCTTTTCTCCGTTTCCAGACGCTGGCCGATCAAGGCACTGTCGCAATAGATGTCCGCACCGATCTGCAGCACCGGAGTTTTGCGGTAACCACCGGTCAGCGCGGTGAGGTCCGGTTTGGGCATGATTGGCGGGATCATTACCGAGCGCCAGGACAGCTGTTTGAAACCGAGCATCAAGCGCGTCTTCTCGGCGAAGGGCGAAGTCGGGTAATGGTGCAGGATCAACTCATGCATGGCAGGCTCCGCAAGATTTTGGGGTAAACCAGCAGCTTAACTCTGCCTAGAGTATCGGCCTACCCGCTTAGCCTAATGACGCGTTATCAGCCTCGGCGATAACAGCCTGGGTAGCGACCAGCGCTTCCTTGGCCGTCTTGGTCAGACCCTTGATGGCGCGCTCGCGGCGCAGCGCATCGCCTTTCGCCGCGCAGGCCTCGATATACACCAAGGCCTGCGCCGGGCTGGAATAGAAGAAGCGCGCGCCCTTGCCGCTCTGATGCTTGACAAAGCGTTTGTGCGGGTCGTCGCTGATGCCGCAATACAACGCACCATTGGCCGCCCGCACCAGGTAGACAAACCAGGCTTTGCTGACGGGCGAGGCAATCGCAGGGGACAAATCAGGCATCAGGAAAATCAATCGGTTGAGGCTCAAGCAGCGAGCTTAACGTCTCTTCGGCAACGCCGCCAAACCTTTGCCCGCCTGCTGCCGAATAGCGGGCAGCGTCCTATTCGTTGAAATACCGCGCCCTGACCGCCGTCACCGTGGCCTCGCGTAGCAGTCCGATAAACAGCTGCTCGACATCGGTCAGCAGCTGGTTTTCCGGAGTCACCAGGTAGATTTCGTTGACCGGCAGCTGGTCATAGGGCGGCAACTGGAACAGCAGCTTCTGCGCCACATAGGGTTTGGCCCCCTCCACGGTCAGGGCGCCAAAGCCGAGGCCGGCGAGAATCAGCCGGCGCACCTCTTCCTCGTTCGGCGACACGGCCACCAGGCGACCCCAGAACTGCTGTTCGCTGCGTACCGAGCTGACGGCGCTAAGGCCTTCGCCCGGCTGATCGCTCTCGAAAGACACATAGCTCAGACCACGCAGATCCTCGGCCGTCAGCCCCTCGCGAGCAAACAGCGGGTGGCGCGGGCCGCAGTAGAAGGCCATCTGCTCGTAGCCAATCAGGTCGAAATGCAGGCCAGTCTGCGCGGTTTTCTTGTTGCTGATACCGATATGCAGGCTGCCCCGCGCCACGGCGTCGACAATATCGGCGCTGGGCTGGGAGCTGAGGCTGATCAATACATTGGGATACAGCTGGTGAAACTGCGCCAGGCTGTCGTCAAACGGCTGGCAGCTGACGTGGCTGGCCACCTGGATATGCAGCTCGCCGAGCACCGCACCGGCGGCACCGGCGTACTGCTCAGCCATCTTGTCGATGATGCTGCCGGCCGAGGAAATGTACTCGTAAACCCGCAAGCCCTGTTCGGTCAGGGAGAACATGCCCTTCTTGCGCTGAATCAGGCGCATGCCCAGGTGTTCTTCCAGACGTTTGAGTGCATTGCTGACGCTGGGCTGGCTGAGCGACAGCTTGCGCGCCGCGCCGGTGATGCTGCTTTCCTCGACTATCACCAGAAAGGTGTACAGCAGGTTCCAGTCCAGATTGCGCAGCAAGCGCTCGCGGGGCGACAGCATGATCGGTGGCTCTCCCAGGCTGGCCGTCATATTGGCCAATTCTGGGGCAACAGTGCACTGCCCCAGCCTCCGAGTGCAAGCCTGCCAGGCCGCGTCATCGCTCAGTCCACATCAAGCGCCAGGAGGTCGCGGTATTCGCCACGACGGCGGATCAGCCGGCTGCCCTGTTGCACGTCCACCATCACTGCGGCAGCCGATTGCCGGCCACAGTACTGGCTCATCATTTCCAGGGCGTAGGCCCCCACGTCCAGTAGGGCAATCACATCGCCCATCTCGGTGGCGGCCGGCAACTCACGCAGGTTGGGCTGATGTACCAGCACCTTCTCCAGCACCGCACGATGTTCGGCCAGCGCCGGCTGCTCGGCGATCAGGTCGGCCACGGCACCCTCGCCCTCAATGTCGTAGTAGGTGTCGCTGCTGTCGCACAGCGGCCCTGCTATACGGCAGTGCTGGGTATCCCGATCATCGGCGCGCGAGGCGTTGAGCATGTGGAAGTACCAGCCGATGTACAGGTCGAACAGCACGCTGTAGCCGGCATCCAGGTAAAACACCGGGCGACCCTGGCGCTCTTTGCGGGCCTCGATGCGGGTCAGCAGGATGGCGGTGTCGCTGACCATGCTGCGCCCCGGTTCGACGATCAGCTCAATCTGCTCACCGAGAGCCTGAGCCATGGGTTTGATCAGGTGCTCGGCGAGCTGGGCGAAGTCGATCTCGGTGCGGTAGTTGGCAGAATAATGCGCGGCCACCGAATCGAAGTTCTCCTGCGCGCTGCTGTAATTTTTCGGGAAACCACCGCCCAGGTTCACGTGCTCGAGCGGGTAAGGCAGGCGTGCGCTGACCTGCCGCACATAATCGATGAGGAAGTTGGCCTCGGCCTGGTACACGCTGATATCGGTGATCTGGGTGCCGATATGCGCATGCACCCCTACCAGTTTCAGCGCGCCAGGATTCGCCAAAATCAGGTCGATGGCCTCGGCCTGCTCGGCGGTGGTCATGCCGAATTTCGAGGTCGAGGTGCCGGTCTGCCAACCGGCCGCCGCGCCGCCCTGAATTTCCGGGATGATGCGCAGGCTGACCCTGGCCTGCTGACCCAGCTCCGCCGCCACCGTGAGAATACGCGCCAGCTCCGACAGCGAATCGACGTTGATCGCCTTGATTCCGGCGGCAATCACCTCACGCAGCTCATGCACCTGCTTGGCAACACCGTTGAACACCAGCTGCAACGGGGCGAACCCGGCGATTTGCGCCTTGTAGAACTCGCCGCCAGAGTTGACCTCCAGATCCAGGCCGCAGTCCTTGAATACCTTGAGCACCGCCAGGTTGGCGCAGGCCTTGCTGGCGAAGCAAACTCGGGTCTTGGCGTGCACACGGCGGAAGTTATCGAGAATATCCCGCGCGTTATGCCGCAGCTTGGCTTCTGAATAAACAAACAGTGGCGAACCATAGCGCTCGACCAATTCGCGGGTGTTGACCCCATCGATCAGTAACTGGTTGTGGCCACTCTCAAGGTGCTGCGCTCTTTTCCAGGGGTGCAGGGAGACGACTTCGCTCATGGCAGTACTCACTCAAACAAGGCAGTTAAAATTAGTATTGGCTGGCCAGCAGGCGGCGCAGGTTGTCCGACTTCGGGGCATTGAATAGCTGCTCGGGGCAGCCCTGCTCCTCGATACGGCCCTGGTGCAGGTACACCAACTTGGACGAAACCTCGCGGGCAAAGCGCATCTCGTGGGTGACCATAATCATGGTGCGGCCCTCCTCGGCCAGCTCGCGGATCACCTTCAACACCTCGCCGACCAGCTCCGGGTCCAGAGCCGAGGTCGGCTCATCGAACAGCATCACTTCCGGGTCCATGGCCAGGGCGCGGGCGATGGCCACACGCTGCTTTTGCCCGCCGGACAGGCAGTCGGGGTACATCTGGCACTTCTCCAGCATGCCGACCCGGGCCAGCAACTTCTTCGCCTGGGCCTCTACGTCAATGCGATTGCGTTTAAGCACCAGACACGGGCCGAGCATGACGTTCTCCAGCACGGTCATGTGCGACCACAGATTGAACGACTGGAAAACCATGGCCAGGCGCGAACGCACCCGCTCGATCTGCCGCTGAAAGCGCCGCGAGCGCACGCCACGGCTGTTCGGCGTCAGCTCCAGCTCCTCGCCGTTCACTTTCAGGCGCCCGCTGTCGGGGAACTCCAGCAGGTTCATGCAGCGCAGCAAGGTGCTTTTGCCCGAACCGCTGGAGCCGATGATGCTGATCACGTCTTGCCTCTCGGCGGTCAGCGAGATGCCCTTGAGCACCTCGATACCGGCAAAGCTCTTGTACAGTCCATCCACTTGCAGGGCGGCGTTGGTCATCTCGAGACTCCGGTGGAGACCCGCTCTGCGGCGGGTGCAGTAGCAATGGCTGGGGCCTGGCGTACCCGCTGGTGACGGGTCAGGCACAGCTCCAGGCGGCGCCAGAACCAGACGAACACACTGGTCATCAACAGGTAGAGCACCGCCGCCCACAGGTACACGGACAGGTCGAAGGTCTGCGAGAAGATGCGCCGGGTCTGCCCCATCACATCGAACAGGGTGATCACGCTGACCACCGCACTGCCCTTGAGCAGCAGAATGATCTCGTTACCCAGGGCCGGAAACGCGATGCGGTAGGCATTGGGCAGGATGATCTTGCGGTACTGGTTGAAGCGCGACAGGCCCATGGCCACACCTGCCTCAATCTGCCCGTAAGGCACAGCGCGCAGGCCACCCCGAAGAATCTCGATCTGATAGGCCGTGGAGTTGAGGACAAAGGTCAGCAGCGCGCAGTAGTACGGATCGCGGAAGAACCACCACAGCCCCAGCTCGCTCAGCTCGGCGCGGAACTGACCGGAGCCGTAATAGACCAGAAACAGCTGGGCCAACAGCGGCGTACCGCGAAAGAACGAGACGAACAGGCGAATCGGCCAGCGCAGCAGCCCGTGCTCGTTGCAGCGGGCGATGGCCAAAGGTAAGGCCAGGGCGCAGGCCAGCAACGCGGCGATGACAGTAAGCTGCAAGGTCAGGCCGGCGCCGGACAACAACTGAGTGGAGAAGCGCGTAAGGATATCCATCATGCCGCAGCACCTCCGCTACGGTAGCCACGGTTGGCGCGGCGCTCCATGCGTGCCAGCAGGAACTCGCAGAGCAGGCACACGCCCCAATAGGCCAGACACACCACCAGGAAGAACAGAAACGGCTTCTTGGTGGTGCCCACGGCAATATTAGCCACCCGCATCAGGTCACTGAGGGCAATCACCGACACCAGGGCGGTGTCCTTGAGCAGGTTGATCCACAGGTTGCCCAAGCCCGGCAACGCCAGACGCAACAGTTGCGGCAGCTCGATCACCCGGAAGATCGTCAGCCGGCGCAGGCCCATGGACTGGCCCGCCTCGCGCTGACCGCCGTCCAGAGCCTGCCAGGCGCCACGCCAAACTTCGCTGGAATAGGCGGCAAAGACCATGGCCAGAGCCACGACCCCTGCAACGAAGGGGCTCAGTTCGAAATAACCGACTTGCGGGTCGTACCAGCGCAGCAGGCTATTCAGCCCCATACCGACGCCGTGATAGATGATAAACAGGGTGAGCAACTCGGGCAGGCCGCGCAGGGTGGTGCTGTAGGCCAAGGCCAGGCTGCGCGCCAGGCGACCGCCAAACATTGCCAATGCTGCCACCAGTAAGCCCAGCAGCAGCCCGACCGGCAGGGTAGTCAGTGCCAGGGCCAGGGTTACCCCAAGGCCCTGCAACAACTCGTCACCCCAACCGGCGTCACCAAAACTCAGGTAAGTGAGCCAGTCCATAACTAATCCTCTTCTCGTTCAGCAGATGGCTCGTGCTTGGCTCACTGCTCCAAGGTCAGCAGGTTGAGCGAGAAGAATTTGTCGTTGATGGCCTTGTAGGTGCCGTCGGCGATGATCGCGGCCAGGGCTTGATTGAGTTGCTGACGCAGCTGCTCGTCTTCCTTGCGCACGGCCATGCCGACGCCCTCACCGACATATTTAGGATCACTGACCGGCTCGCCGACTATGCGACAGCAACTGCCGTCGTCGGACTTCAGGGTCCAGTCAAGCATCGGGATCATGTCGCCGACCTGGGCATCCAGACGCCCGGACACCATGTCCAGATTCACCGCATCTTGGGTCGGATACAGGCGTACATCGGAGTCGGGGTACATGGCCATCAGAAAGTCGGCCTGGGTGGTGGCACCCTGAGCGCCGAGGGTCTTACCGGCCAGGGCAGCCGGGCTGAAATCCTTGAGATTGGAGTCTTTGGACACCACAAAGGTCATCGCCGACTTCTGATAGGGATCACTGAAGGCGACCATCTGCTTGCGCTCCTCAGTGATAAACATGGAAGCGATCACCACATCATATTTGCGCCCCAGCAGCGCGGGGATGATGCCGTCCCAGTCCTGAGCCACCAAACTGCACTTGACCCGCATGCGTTTGCACAGCGCCTCACCGATTTCGACATCGAAGCCAGCCAACTGGCCGTCTGCGGTGTAGTAGTTAAAGGGGGGGTACGCACCTTCAGTGGCGATGCGCAGGGTCTTGCCTTCGGAGGCCTGGGCGGCACCCAAGGGCAGGAGGCCGATGCCGGCACAGAGCAACAATGAGCGGAGAGTCTTATTCATATTATTTTCCTCTGGAAGCAGATTTCGCTGTGAAATCAGGTTGCGTAGTAAAGCCGACTGTCACCCACACGCCCGCTTCACATCGCACTGGATGACCATTGGGTCACCGCTGCAACGCAAGAATCCGCCCCACCCAGACATTTATCAAATGTATATTTATTATGTTATGCATAACCCTCAGCTATGTGTGAGCCGGCAAAAATCCGCTTCTGCAAACCCAACATACCCAGGAAAATTTTACTGAACAGTCAGTACAACGCCGGCACCATGCCGGCGCTTGCTGACAAGCTAGTAGCATCCTGCAGAAAATGCGCGGACGCCGTTACACTGCTCACTTTGTAAAGGAGCACAGGCAATGCAAGAGCTAGCGGTTTACGGCACAGGCGATGAGTCCTATCAGGCCGCCGGCGGTATTGAGGGCTTACGCTGCCTGGTCACGGACTTCTACCGTTTGATGGATGAGCGCCCCGAGGCCGCGCAGCTACGCAGCCTGCATGGCGAGAGCCTGGAGCTGGCGAGCGACAAATTGGCCTGTTTTCTCAGTGGTTGGCTTGGCGGCCCCCGGCTGTTCAGCGAGAAGTATGGCTCCATCGCACTGCCGGCTTTTCACGCTCAATGGCCGATCGATGAACAGCTGGCGCAAAGCTGGCTCAGCTGCATGGCCCAGGCAATTGCCTTGCAGCCCTACCCTGCGGGCTTCGCTGACTACCTGCTGACCCAGCTGCGCGTGCCCGCGCAACGCATTGTCCAGGCCAGTAGCAACCGGCATGGCACGGCTAACAACTAACGCGATAAAACGCAGCGTGGCCTTTGGCGTGGCATCTATAGAAATGCCACAAGTCATCAGCAACAGCGGAAAGTGAGGACGTTAAGGCTGTTTCCAGCGCTCAACCGCGTCCTGATCTGAGCAACGTCCTTCGACCCAGCGCGGGCCTTCGGCGGTGTCTTCCTTCTTCCAGAACGGGGCGCGGGTTTTCAGGTAATCCATGACAAAGTTGCAGGCATCGAATGCCGCCTGACGGTGAGCGCTGCTAGTGCCGACAAACACAATCGGCTCGCCCGGCTCCAGACGGCCAACACGGTGGATAACCTCGATGCCGAGCAGCGGCCAGCGCTGCTCGGCTTCCTCGGCGATCTTATCCAGAGCCTTCTCAGTCATGCCGGGGAAATGTTCGAGAAACATGCCGGCGACTTCGCGTCCGTCATTGAAATCGCGCACATAGCCGACAAAGCTGACCACCGCGCCGATGCCCAGATTGGCGGCATGCAAGGCATTGAGCTCATGGCCGGGATCAAAGGGTTGCGACTGGACGCGAATACTCATGTAGATGCTCTCGTGTGGGAGGGGCGTAGGGTGAGTTAGCGGCGCAAAACAAAACTGGCAAAACTACCGCGCAAGCCGTGCGTCGCGTTACCCACCACGGTATTCACTGGCGGCATGGGTAGCATGAGGGACATCCATGTCCCTCACCCTGCGGGCAGCTAAAGCGGTGCAGTACGGCATCCTGCCGTTTTGTCGCTGCGCTCAACCCATCCTACAAACCACCTTTAACCGCCGGTCACGGTGGGGAAGAATGCCACTTCATCGCCGGCCAGTAGCGGTTCGTCCAGGCTGCAGAGTTCCTGATTGCGCGCGCACATCAGGTTCTGTTCGGCCAGCACGTCCCATACGCCACCACGGGCTAACAGATGCTGACGCAGCTCATCGAGACTGGCGAATGCACCACTCAACTGCTCACCGTCCAGCCCCAGCGTCTCGCGGTAGCGGGCGAAATACTGCACGCGAATCATGCGTCTTCCCCTTCCACAAAGTGGCCACTCTTGCCGCCGACTTTCTCCAGCAGGCGCACGTTTTCGATGACCATGCCGCGATCCACCGCCTTGCACATGTCGTAGATGGTCAGCGCGGCAACGCTGGCGGCGGTCAGGGCTTCCATTTCCACCCCGGTTTGCCCGGTCAGCTTGCAGCGCGCGGTAATGCGCACGGCATCCATACCCTCGGCGAGTAGCTCGACCTTGACGCTGGTGAGCATCAGCGGATGGCACAACGGGATCAGGTCACTGGTTTTCTTAGCCGCCTGAATACCGGCAATACGCGCCACGGCAAACACATCACCCTTGGGGTGTTCGCCCTGGCTAATCATCTGCAGGGTTTCAGGGCGCATGCGCACCAGGGCTTCGGCCACGGCCTCACGGACGGTCAGGGCTTTATCGCTGACATCGACCATATTGGCGCGGCCTTGGGAATCGAGATGGGTTAACACGGGCAGACTCCAGACAGGTGTCCACCGATTGTAAACCCAGGGGTCAGGTTACGGCACCTGTGAATGCCGATGGATTCAGCCAGATACTGGAAGCAGCACCAGCCCTGCAGCCATAAGGCGTGCAGGGCGAGTGCTGCTAGTGAGTTACAGATGGGTTTCGGCGTACTCGGCGAGGATCGAGCGTGGCACCCCTTGCAGGGTGATGTGCACGCCATGCTCGAAGTCTTTGAAACGCTCCGTCAGGTAAGTCAGCCCGGAACTGGGCGCCGACAGGTAAGGCGTATCAATCTGCGCCAGGTTGCCCAGGCACACCACTTTAGAGCCGCTGCCGGCACGGGTGATGATGGTTTTCATCTGGTGCGGGGTGAGGTTCTGGCATTCGTCGATGAGGATCAGGCTTTGCTGGAAGCTGCGCCCGCGGATGTAGTTGAGGGATTTGAACTGCAACGGCACCTTTTGCAGGATGTAGTCGACGCTGCCGTGGGTGTTCTCGTCCTCCATATGCAGGGCTTCGAGGTTGTCGGTGATCGCGCCGAGCCAGGGTTCCATTTTTTCTGCCTCGGTGCCGGGCAGAAAACCGATTTCCTGATCCAGCCCCTGCACGCTGCGGGTGGCGATAATGCGCCGATAACGCTTGCTGACCATGGTCTGCTCGATAGCCGCCGCCAAGGCCAGGATGGTTTTGCCGGAACCGGCCGCGCCTGTCAGATTGACCAGATGGATGTCCGGATCAAGCAAGGCAAACAGCGCCAGTGACTGGTACACATCGCGCGGCCGCAGCCCCCAGGCCTCCTGATGCATCAGCGGTTCTTGGTGCATGTCGAGGATCAGCAACTCACCCGGCTTGATGCCTTTGATCCAGCCGACAAAGCCCTGCTCGTCGATGATGAACTCGTTGAGATGCATCGCCGGCATGTCTTCGCTGAGCTGTACTTGGTGCCAGGTGCGGCCGTGGCCCTGACGCGTCTCGACTTTCTCCACGCGATCCCAAAAGGAGCCACTGACGTTGTGATAACCCTTGGGCAACAGCGATATATCGTCGACCAACTGGTCGGTGTGGTAATCCTCTGAGTCGATGCCGCAGGCGCGCGCTTTCAGGCGCATGTTGATGTCTTTGGTCACCAGCACCACGTTGAGGCCTGGGCGACGCGACTTCAGCTCCACCAGCTGGTTGATAATCTTGTTGTCGTTGAGGTCTTCGGGCAGCCAGGTGATCGGCGCGGCACTTTTGCTCATTAGAATCGACAGAAAGCCGCACGGCCCGCTCTTATCGCGCTGGATAGGGACGCCGTGCTCCACTTCATCCGGGTTGGCACTGCCGAGGATCTTGTCGATCAGGCGAATGGCCTGGCGGCACTCGGCAGCGACGCCCTGCTTGCCGGTTTTAAGCTTGTCCAGCTCCTCCAGTACGGTCATCGGGATGGCGACGTGGTGCTCCTGAAAATTCAGCAGCGCGTTGGGATCGTGGATCAGCACATTGGTGTCGAGGGCGTACAGGGTTGGGGCGGTGGATTTGGCGCGTCCGTGGTCATCCATACTCGGTCACCTTCTGTAGTAGCCAAGCAACGCAGCAGTGATACTGCGCCGCGAAGGGGCCGCCGGCTGCTCAGTGACGAGGCTGAGCAGGCTGCATGAAGGTGAGGGCCAATGGCCGCCACCTGTCTGCAGGGCTCGGCGGTCTTGCCTTTTAATTACTCCTATTTGGATGACAGAAAAACGTTTATTTAATTATCTAGCGGTTTATTTTTCAGTGCAGCAAATAGCGCTTGGCGCACCGGGAATGCACCGTTACAGTCGATAGTCCGACAGGCTCTCGAGCCGGTCAATTTTCCTAATCAGCGCCCTGCGCAACCGCGCAACGATTGACCTCCACGGTCACATGCACCAACTCGGCAATCCCCGCCAACCGTGCCTTGTAGCAATCTGCAGAGCGATCGCCATGGGTCACCAGGCTGACAATGCAGGCAAACTGCGCCCGGCCCACGCGCCATAGATGCAAATCTGTCAGCTCGGTATCCGCTTCCTGCACCAGAGCGTTACGCACGCGCTCAACCACCGGGCTGTCCATCTCGCGATCGAGCAACACCTTGGCAGTTTCAATCAGTAAGCCCTTGGCCCACACCGCAATGATCACCGCGCCGATAACGCCCATCAGCGGGTCAAGCCAATCCCAGCCCAGCAGCATGCCACCGAGCAAAGCGAGAATGGCCGCCACCGAGGTCAGCGCATCGGCCAGCACATGCACAAAGGCCGCATGACGATTGAGATCTTTACCGGCAGGCGCCGCGGCGTGATCGTGATCGTGATCGTGATCGTGATCGTGATCGGTATGAGCGTGCGCGGCGGCGGGCTGATGATCATGCCCGGCACCATGGGCGTGATCATGGCTGTCGCGCAGCAACCAAGCGGAAACCAGATTCACCAACAAGCCAACCACCGCCACCCACAGGGCCATGTCGAAGGTAATGGCTTGCGGCTGCCATAAGCGCCACAGCGACTCGAACGCCAGCATCACCACCACTACGACCAGCAGCAAGGCACTGGCGAAACCGGCCAGCACCTCAATCTTCCAGGTGCCGAAGGCAAAGCGTGGGTCGTGGGCATAACGCCGCGCCAGCAAATAGGCCAAGGCGGTCAGGCCAATGGCGAGCATGTGCGAGGCCATATGCCAGCCATCGGCGAGCAAGGCCATGGAGTTAAAGGCATAGCCGGCGACAATTTCCACCAGCATGGTCAGCCCCGTCAGCGCGGCGACGCGCCAGGCTTGGCGCTCGGCGGTGGTTTCCAGCGGGCGATAGTCGTGGGAAGGCTCCCAGCGTGAGTGGTTGCAGGCGGTCATGGTGGCTCCTTGATGGATTCGACCTGGGCAGACTAAAACCTTGTGGCGGCACCTGGGTCAAGTCACGCAAGGCAAACTGCGCTAATCACCCTTATAGGTAGTCTCAACCGCCGTCAGCTTCTAGAATCGGCACAGACTTTCAGGAGCACAGTTTATGTTGATGGTGATTTCCCCGGCCAAGACCCTCGATTACGAGACGCCGTCGGTAACCCCGCGTTTTACCCAGCCTGAACACCTCGCCCACGCCCAGGTGCTGATCGAGCAGCTACGCGATTTTAGCCCCGCGCAAATCGCCGAGCTTATGCACCTCTCGGACAAACTCGCCGGCCTCAATGCCGCGCGCTTCGGCGGCTGGGAACAACCCTTCACCCCGTCCAACGCCAAACAAGCGTTGTTAGCCTTCAAAGGTGATGTTTACACCGGGCTGAATGCCGAGGACTTCAACGAAGCCGATTTCGACTTCGCGCAAAACCACCTGCGCATGCTTTCTGGCCTGTATGGCCTCCTGCGCCCTCTGGACTTGATGCAGCCCTATCGCCTAGAGATGGGCACCAAGCTGGCTAACTCACGCGGCAATAACCTCTATGACTTCTGGGGCGAGCGCATCAGCGGCTGGCTCAATGAGGCGCTGGCAGCCCAGGGCGACGAGGTGCTGCTCAACCTGGCTTCTAACGAATACTTCAGCGCGGTGAAACCTAAGGCGCTGAATGCGCGGGTTATCAACATCGAATTCAAGGATCAGAAAAACGGCCAGTACAAGATCATCAGCTTCTACGCCAAAAAAGCCCGCGGCATGATGGCGCGCTACGTGATCAAAGAGCGCATCAGCGACCCGGCAGGTCTCAAGGACTTCAGCGACCAGGGCTATCGTTATTCGGCGCAGCAGTCCAAGACTGATAGTCTGGTGTTCCTGCGTGACCATCCCGAGGCCTAAGTAATGCTATTCGGCGCAATCCTAGTACTGAGCTGGCTGGTCCTGCTCATCCGCTATCCGAGCAAGGCTCTACCAATCTCTCTCGCCGCATTAATCGGCCTGGGGTTGGTATCCAGCTGGGTGCTCTGGGAGGAAAGCCGCGAGAATCGTCACCTGGCTCACCTCGAATTACGTCTCGACTATGCACCGGACCGCTGCCCAGGGAATCGGCCGCTGGCATTGAACCTTAAAAATGCTAGTGAGGCGGTGTTGGTTGAACTGCAATGGCAGATCGCCGCTTACCGACCAGGCGAAAGCACCAACCTGGCCGAGCGCTTGTATGAAACACCACGCTACAGTGGCCCTGGTGACTTACAACCAGGCGCTGACTGGCAAGCCTGCTTGCCGCTGCCAATTCTGCGCAGCGGTTATCGTGCAAGCACCCTGGTTTTTCAAGCCGAGCGCCTGCAAGGCAGCTTTGTCTATTAATAGCGTTATAACGACTGCATAAAAACAATAAGGAGCTGTGCATGAGCCAACCCAGCGTACTGATCACCGGCTGTTCCAGCGGCATTGGCCGCGCCCTGGCTGAGGTGTTTCAGCAGGCCGGCTATCAGGTCTGGGCCACCGCACGCAAAGCCGAGGACCTAGCCAGCCTGCGCGAGGCTGGGTTCCATACTGTGAAGTTGGACGTTAACGATGGTCAGGCGCTAGGCCAGCTGGCCGAGCGTCTGAAAGCCGAGATCGGCGGCCTCGATGTGCTGATCAACAATGCCGGTTACGGTGCCATGGGCCCGCTGCTCGACGGCGGCGTGAGCGCCATGCGCAAACAGTTTGAAACCAACGTCTTCTCGCTGATCGGCGTCACCCGCGCGCTCTTCCCGCTGTTGCGCCAGAACAAAGGCCTGGTGGTGAACATCGGCAGCGTCTCTGGCGTGCTGGTGACTCCGTTTGCCGGTGCTTACTGCGCCTCCAAAGCCGCCGTGCATGCTTTGAGCGACGCGCTGCGTTTGGAGCTGGCACCCTTTGCCATTGAGGTGATGGAAGTGCAGCCCGGCGCAATTGCATCCAGTTTCGGCGCAAACGCCAGCCAGCAAGCCGAACTACTGATCGATGAAGCCTCGCCTTGGTGGCCAATCCGCGAGGGCATCCGCGCCCGCGCCAACGCCTCCCAAGACAATCCCACGCCCGCCAGCCACTTTGCCCGTAACCTGCTGGCGGCGGTACAAAGCAGCAACCGACCTAATTTGATCCGCTTAGGCAACGGCAGCCGTGCCCTGCCCCTGCTAGCGGCCCTGGTGCCCAAGCGGCTGATGGAATCCATCCTGAAAAAACGCTTCGGCCTTAATCGCAGCCTGTAGGAAGCCCCCCATGCACGAAGCCAGCACCCACCGCGCGCCGATCATTCACCTGGCTCTCGGCGGGGTCGCGGCAGTCGTCGTGCTCAACCTGCTGCTGCGCACTTTCGCCAAACTCCCAGGCGTACTCAACACACTCATCGTTGCCGCTGTCGTCGCCGGCGGCATGGCGTTGTGGTTCCACCTGCAGCATAAGCGCCGCACCCAGCCTAGCGAACGCCGCCGACTAATCGCCCTGTATGGCGGCATCCTCGCCCTGCTCTACCTGGGTCTGCTGGGCCTGATGTGGCTCAAAGACGAACCCGGCCCTATGGGCCTGTTTATCTTTGGCCTGCATTACTTCAGCTATCCACTGCTGGCCTGGCTGGCGCTCGCCAAACTGCACCACCCTTAAGCGCTGGCCGACCGGACACCGCGTACGTAACCGTAGGATGGGTTGAGCCGCGCGATACCCATCGGCAACTGTGCGTTCAATGCAGCCAGTCGCCCAGACGAAAAACGTGATGGGTACCGCTGCGCTCCACCTGCGCGGCCCGACCCATCCTACAAGTCGTCTTTCGGCTTTAGCGCTTGATGGTTTTGAGCAAATCTTCCGGGGTGATATAGCCAACCGCACCACTGTTGCTCGCCGCGCTGCCCGGCTGTGGTTGATGGAGGATATGGCCCTTCATCTTGCCGATGATGTGCATCTCGCACGGCTTGCAGTCGAACTTCAGGGTCAGCACTTCGTCCTGATGGATCAACTGCATGTCCGAGACTTTGGTGCGCACGCCGGTGACGCCCTTGGCCTGCTTCGGGCACAGGTTGAAGGAGAAACGCAGGCAGTGTTTGGTGATCATCACCGGTACTTCGCCGGCTTCTTCATGGGCCTCGTAGGCCGCGTCGATCAGCTGCACGCCGTAACGCTTATAGAAAGTGCGGGCCTTGTCGTTGTAGACGTTAGCGAGGAAGGTCAGGTGCGACTCCGGGTACACCGGCGCTGGCACGCTAACCGGCTTGCGCCCGCCACGCGGATGGACGGCAACACGGGCCTGGGTCAGTGCTTCAATGGCTTCGCGGCGCAGGGCTTTGAGCTGCGAGCCGGGAATAAACGGCACGGCCTCACAGTCAATCTGCACAGCGGTGCTGTAGTACATGGTGGTGCCCAGCTTGCTCAGGGTGTCGGCCAGCTGCTCGCGGGACTGTTCGGCATCCTTGGCGGCGGCGAACGGGCCGTTCAGGCTGACGCTGGCGACTACGCCCTCTTCGCTGATTACGCTCAGCTGTAACTGATCACCCTGCAACGCCACCTGCCAGCTGACTGCAATGCGTCGCTCGGCCGAGGTCTTCTGCAAAGCCTGTTGCCAGTTGTGGTCGAGGTTGCGATTGAGCGGGTGCTGCGGACGCACGCGCTGCATGGCCTCGGGCATTTCATTGGGCTCGACGCGGTAGCGATAGCGCTTCTCGCCGTCTTCCTCAAACTCGTTTTTCAGCTCGCAGATGTTGCTGCGAAAACCCACCACTTCACGCTTGATCAGCACGTTCAGGCCATCACCGTTGGACAACGGCGTATCGGTGACGGCAATCAGGTCACGCTTGCCGACTTTCTCGACATAGCCCACAGACAGCCCGGTAAAGGTCGGCGAGTCGAACGCGCCGATGTCTACCTTGCGATCAGTCACAAAGTAGTCAGTGCTGCCACGGTGAAAGGTCTTGTCGGTATCGGGGCTGAAGAAGTGCTCGGTGCGACCGCTGGCAGCGCGGGCCAGGTGCGGGCGCTGTTCGAGAATCGCATCCAGCTCCTGGCGATAGTGCGCGGTGATGTTCTTCACGTAGCTCATGTCTTTGTAGCGCCCTTCGATCTTGAACGAGCGTACGCCGGCATCCACCAGGTAGATCAGGTTGTCGGTCTGGTTGTTGTCCTTCATCGACAGCAGGTGCTTATCAAACGCCACCACGCGGCCCTGATCATCTTTCAGGGTGTAGGGCAGGCGGCAAGCCTGCGAGCAGTCGCCACGGTTGGCGCTGCGCCCATTCTGCGCGTGTGAGATGTTGCACTGCCCAGAGAACGCCACACACAGGGCGCCGTGGATAAAGAACTCGACCGCCGAATCGACGTTCTTGCAGATAGTGCTGATTTCTTCCAGGTTCAGCTCGCGAGCCAGCACCAGCTGCGAGAAACCGGCGTTATCGAGGAAGCGCGCTTTCTCCAAGGTGCGGATGTCGCACTGGGTGCTGGCGTGGATCTCGATAGGCGGCAGGTCCATCTCCATTACGCCCATGTCCTGCACGATCAGCGCATCGATGCCGGCCTCGTACAGCTGCCAGATCATCTGCCGCGCCGGCTCCAGCTCGTCCTCATGCAGGATGGTGTTGAGGGTGACGAACACCCGTGCATGGAACAGATGGGCGAACTGTACCAACTCGGCAATATCCGCCACGCTGTTGCTGGCGTTGTGCCGCGCACCAAAGCCGGGGCCGCCGATGTACACCGCGTCGGCGCCATGCAGGATGGCCTCCTTGGCAATAGTGGTATCGCGCGCAGGGCTGAGCAGTTCGAGGTGGTGCTTGGGCAGGGACATGGCGTGGGCATCGAGGCAGTCAATCAAGCCGGGCATTTTACCCTTAAAGCTGACTTTATATGTGGCCGTCGGGCAGCGGCCTAAACACTGGATAGGCATACAGACAAAAGCCCGCGTAGAATTGCCCGATCAATGCGACCTGAGAACAACACAGTGGACCTTCAGCAGGGCTTTATCCTCACCCGCCACTGGCGTGATACGCCGGCCGGGACGCAGGTGGAGTTCTGGCTGGCCACCGATAATGGCCCGCGTCTGCTGCGCTTGCCGCTGCAACCCTCGGTGGCGTTTATTCCAGCCGAGCAACGCGCCCAGGCCGAGGCACTACTGGCCAATGAAAGCGGCGCTGAGCTGCGCCCGCTGGCCCTCAAGGATTTTCAGCAGCGCCCGGTGTTGGGCCTGTATTGCCAGCAGCATCGCCAGTTGATCGACCTCGACAAGCGCCTGCGCCGCGCTGGCATAACCGTGTACGAGGCCGATGTGCGCCCGCCGGAGCGCTACCTGATGGAGCGCTTTATCACAGCGCCGGTGCTGTTTGCCGGCACGGCTGATGCGAACGGCCTGCTGCAGGATGCGCAGATCAAACCCTGTAGCGACTACCGCCCCACCCTCAAGCTGGCCTCGCTGGACATCGAAACCAATGCCTTCGGCGAGCTGTATTCCATCGCCATCGAAGGCTGCGGCCAGCGCAACGTGTATATGCTCGGCCGTCCGCCGGAGCAGCAGCCGGATGTGGATTTTCAACTGGAGTACTGCGACAGCCGTGGCCAGTTACTTGAACGCCTGAATCAGTGGATGGCGCAGCATGACCCGGATGCAATCATCGGCTGGAATGTGGTGCAGTTCGACCTGCGCGTGCTGCACGAGCACGCGCGCAGCCTGGCTATCCCGCTGCGACTGGGGCGTGGCGGCAGCGAGATGCAGTGGCGCGAGCACGGCAGCGCAAACGGTCACTTCTTCGCCGACGCCGCTGGCCGACTGATCATCGACGGCATCGAAGCGCTGCGCTCAGCGACCTGGAGCTTCCCCTCGTTCAGCCTGGAAAACGTCGCGCAAACCCTGCTCGGCGAAGGCAAGGACATCGCCACGCCGTACCAGCGCATGGACCAAATCGACCGCATGTTCCGCGAGGACAAACCCGCCCTGGCGCGTTACAACCTGCGCGACTGCGAGCTGGTCACGCGGGTGTTCGAGAAAACCGAAATCCTCAGCTTCCTGCTCGAACGCGCCACCGTTACCGGGCTGCCCGCCGATCGCAGCGGCGGCTCGGTGGCGGCGTTTGAACACCTGTATATGCCACTGATGCACCGCCGTGGTTTTGTCGCGCCAAACCTCGGTGATAACCCGCCGCAAGCCAGCCCTGGCGGCTTTGTTATGGAGTCGCAGCCGGGGCTGTATGAGTCGGTCTTGGTGCTCGACTACAAGAGCCTGTATCCGTCGATTATCCGCAGCTTTCTGATCGACCCGGTGGGGTTGATCGAGGGGCTGCGCCAGCCGGATGACGCGCATTCGGTGCCGGGCTTTCGTGGTGCGCGCTTCTCGCGCAGCGAGCATTGCCTGCCGGCGATTGTCGAGCGCGTGTGGCAGAGCCGTGAGGCGGCCAAGCGCGAGCACAACGCGCCACTGTCGCAGGCGCTGAAGATCATCATGAACGCCTTTTACGGTGTGCTCGGCTCCAGTGGCTGCCGCTTTTTCGACACGCGCCTGGCCTCCTCCATCACCCTGCGCGGCCACGAAATCATGGCCCGCACCCGCGCCCTGATCGAGGCCGAGGGTTATCGGGTGATTTACGGTGATACCGACTCCACCTTCGTCTGGCTGCAACGCCTGCACGACGAAGCCGACGCGGCGCAAATCGGCCGCGCTCTGGTGGCCAAGGTCAATGCCTGGTGGGCTGAACATCTACAGAGCGAGTACGGCCTGAGCAGCGCCCTGGAACTGCAATACGAAACCCATTACCAGCGCTTTTTGATGCCGACCATTCGCGGCGCAGAGGAAGGCAGCAAGAAGCGCTACGCCGGACTAGTCAGCCGCGCTGACGGTAGCCACGAGATGGTCTACAAAGGCCTGGAAACCGTGCGCAGCGACTGGTCGCCACTGGCTCAGCAGTTCCAGCGTGAGCTGTATGAGCGAATCTTCCTCAACCAGCCTTACCAGAGCTACGTACGTGACTATGTCGAACGCACCTTGAACGGCGAACTGGATGAGCTGCTGGTCTACCGCAAACGCTTACGCCGCCTGCTTACTGACTATGAGCGCAACGTGCCGCCACATGTGCGCGCCGCGCGCCTGGCCGATGAGTACAACGCCGCCCACGGTAGGCCGCTGCAATACCAGCGCGGCGGTTGGATCAGCTACGTGATCACCAGCGCCGGCCCGCAACCGCTGGAAGCGCGCAACGCCGCCATCGACTACGACCACTACCTGACCCGACAACTGCAACCGGTGGCCGACGCCATCCTGCCGTTTGTCGACGACGATTTTGCCACCTTGATTGGTGGGCAGCTGGGCTTGTTTTAAACGCACCGTAGGGTGGATGACGCTTCACCCATCCACCAACTGTGATCAACATGGTGGATGAAAAGAGCGTCATCCACCCTACGTCTGAATCGCGGCTAGAGCCCCTCCTACAGCAATCTCCAACCGCCCCCAGCTTACGCCACGCTGGCTGGAGCCACTGGCGCCACGGCCTTGGGTTTACGAAACACCAGCACGTTGCCCAGCATCACCAGAAACAGGCCGAACAACGCCGGGGCCGTCCATTGATAGCCTTCGACAAACACCGAGATATTCAGCGCCACCACCGGAAACAGCACGGTGCAATAGGCCGCGCGCTCCGGACCCATGCGCCCGACCAGGGTCAGATACGCGGTAAAGCCGACCACCGAGCCGGGAATCGCCAAGTACAACAGGCTGCCGATATAGCGGCTATTCCACTCGATACTGAACGGCGTGCCGCTGACCAGACAGATAGTCACCAACATCAGCGCGCCATAGAGCATGCCCCAGGCGTTGGTGGTCAGCGGTTTGAGCCCAGCCTTCTGCTGCAGGCTGGAGAGCATATTGCCAGCAGAGAACAGCAACGTACCCACGACCGCCAGGCCAATGCCCAACAGGGTTTCATGGCTGGCCTCATGCCCAGCCAGCTCCGGCCAGAACAACAACGCCAGACCACCGAGGCCCAGCGCGCCACCGGCCAGCACATTGGCAGCGATCTTCTGCTTGAAAAACACCCGCGCGTTGATTGCGTTCCACAGCGTGGCGGTGGAGAAAATCACCGCGACCAAACCGCTGGGTATCCACTGACTGGCGGTGTAGAAACACATGAAATTCAGGCAGAACAAGCACAAACCCTGCACCAGACAGATTAACTGGCCGCGCTTATCGACTTCTTGTAGACGACCACTGAGCAGCAACACCGCAAACAGCACCAGCGAGGCCAGGGCGAAGCGATAAGCGATGGACGCGGCAATCGCCACTTCACCTAATTGCATCTTGAGGGCGATCCAGGTGGTGCCCCAGATCAGTACGGTCAACAGATAGAGCGACAGGTTCATCAACAAACTCCCTTTGAATGCTCAGGAGTCTGCGCCAGGTCAGCCTGGATGTTCTTGCACAAACTTGCGCTTTTTAACTGCCCATCGCGCTTTTGTAGGTTGGGTTAGTAGCGCAATTGACAGCGCATCAACATATTGCTCGCACTCATGCGCCAGCCCCCCTCGTTAAAGTGTTGCCCACATACCTGTAGGAGCGGACTTGTCCGCGATGTTTTTGGGGTGACGTCGCTTCGCGGGCAAGGACTAGGCGTCCCCACCGCTCCTACAAAAGCTGGGCAGGCCGATGCCTGGGCAGCCCAATGGAAATCAGCGCCGCCAGCAGGACAAAAGCCGAGGAAATCCACAGACAGGCCTCCAGGCCATAGGCCTGATACAACCAGCCCGACAGTAGCGTGCCGAGCAGCCGGCCGAGGGCGTTGGACATGTAATAGAAGCCCACGTCCAGCGATACGCCGTCCTCCTTGGCGTAGCTGACAATCAGGTAGCTGTGCAGCGAGGAGTTCACAGCGAACAGCACGCCAAACAGCATCAGCCCACCGAGCAACACCCACTGCGCTGATAAGTCACTGTGCAAACCCAGCGCAATCGTCGCTGGCAACCCGGCCAATAGCGCAGCCCAGATAAACGCGGCGCGGCCATCCGGTAACTGGCCGCTGGCTTTACCGGTAATTGCAGGAGCGAAGGACTGCACGATGCCGTAACCGATCACCCAGGCCGCGAGAAAGCTGCCCACCTGCCACACGTCCCAGCCCAATACGCTGGATAGATAGACCGGCAGTGCGACGACAAACCACACATCGCGGGCACCGAACAGGAACAGCCGCGCCGCCGAGAGCAGGTTGATCGCCCGGCTCTTAGACAGCATGTCGCGAAACTTTGGCTTGGCCTTGGCCTTGCCCAGATCTTTTTTCAACAGCAGCAAGCTGGCCAGCCAGATCAACGCCAACATGGCGGCCATCAACAAAACAGCACCACTGAAACCGAGCAGCGCCAACAGCGCGCCGCCCATAAAGAAGCCCACGCCCTTGAGCGCATTCTTTGAACCGGTAAGGATTGCCACCCATTTGTACAAAGTGCCCTGCTGGCTGCTTGGCACCAGCAATTTGATCGAGCTTTTCGCGCTCATTTTATTCAGGTCTTTGGCGATTCCCGATAGTGCCTGCGCGCCCATTACCCACGGGATGGTCAGCCAGACCGCTGGCACCGTCAGCATCAGCAAGGCCGCCACCTGCAGACCCAGGCCGATATTCATGGTGCGATTCAGCCCCAGCCGCGCGCCCAGATAACCGCCGAGCAGGTTGGTGACCACACCGAAAATCTCATAGAACAAAAACAGCGCGGCGATCGCCAACGGTGAGTAACCGAGGCTATGGAAATGCAGCACAACCAGCATGCGCAGCGCGCCGTCTGTGAGGGTAAATGCCCAATAGTTGCCGGTGATCAGCAGGTATTGGCGCACGTCGGGGGCGAGGCGGGATAAGGCGTACATCGAGGAAACCTTATGGCGATTGGCAAAAGTCGATGGGTAGCGCTGTGTTCAACCTACGCGGCCCGACCCATCCTACAAACCAGACTGTAGGGTGGATGGCGCTTTATCCATCCACCCTACAGATCAATCCGCCGCTCCGACCATCCGCGCCAACTCCACCGTACGGTTGGCGTAGCCCCATTCGTTGTCGTACCAGGCATAGAGCTTCACCTGGGTGCCGTTGATGACCATGGTCGACAGTGCATCGATGATCGAGGAACGCGGGTCGGTGCGGTAGTCGATGGACACCAGCGGGCGCTCCTCATAGCCGAGAATCCCGACCAACGGGCCAGCAGCGGCGGCTTTAAAAAGTGCGTTAACCTCCTCCACCGTGGTCGCCCGTTCCACTTCAAATACACAATCGGTCAATGAAGCGTTAGCCAGCGGTACGCGCACGGCGTGGCCATTCAGCTTGCCGCGCAGCTCGGGGAATATTTCGGCAATCGCCGTGGCCGAACCGGTGCTGGTCGGGATCAGGCTCATGCCACTGGCCCGCGCGCGGCGCAGGTCTTTATGGGGCTGATCGAGAATGCTCTGGGTGTTGGTCAGGTCGTGAATGGTGGTGATCGAGCCGTGGCGGATGCCGAGGTTTTCGTGGATCACTTTAACCACCGGAGCCAAGCAGTTGGTGGTGCAGGACGCGGCGGTGACGATGCGGTGCACAGCCGGATCGAACAGCTGCTGGTTAACGCCCATGACGATATTCAGCGCCCCGGCCTCTTTCACCGGCGCACTGACCACCACACGCTTCACCCCCTGATCGAGATAGCCCTGCAGCACCTCGACGGTTTTCATCTTGCCGCTGGCCTCAATCACGAGGTCGCAGCCGGACCAGTCGGTATCGGCGATGGCCTTGTTAGCGCTGACTTTGATCGACTTACCCTCGATCAACAGGCACTCGCCGGCACTGCTCGCCTCGAACTGCCAACGGCCATGCACCGAATCAAAGTTGAGCAAATGTGCATGGGTCGGCGCATCGCCCGCCGGATCATTGATCTGTACAAACTCAAACTCCGGCCAGCCCCAGGCGGCGCGCAGTGCCAGACGACCGATGCGGCCAAAACCGTTGATACCTACTTTGATAGTCATGGGGGATGATCTCACTAAGTAATTAAACAGAACGCGGGGCGAACATGATGATCGCCATGCCGAACAAGGCCACAGCGGCCCCGAGTAAATCCCAGTGGCTTGGGCGAATACCGTCCACCAGCCACAACCAAACGATTGCCGTCGCTACATACACCCCGCCATACGCCGCATACACGCGCCCAGTCGCGGTCGGGTGCAGGCTCAGCAGCCAGACAAACAGCGCCAGTGAAGCGGCTGCCGGTAGCAGCAACCAGATGCTCTTGCCCTGTTTCAGCCACAGGTAAGGCAGATAACAGCCCACGATTTCAGCCACAGCCGTGAGCGCGAACAACCCGAGGGTGTTGAGCATGCTCATCTCAATGTCCAAACTGGGTCAGTGGGAATGCTAAGAATATCGAAGGACTGCGACATGGCGATTACCTGTTAAATGGCGGTCTGGTTGACCCGGTTGGACAGCTGCTCAGCCGACTCTTTGCGCTCGGAGTAGCGGTCCACCAGATAGTCCGTCTGCTCGCGCAACAGCCGGGTGAATTTGACCAGCTCCTCCATCACATCCACCACACGGTCGTAATAAACCGAGGGCTTCATGCGCCCGGCCTCATCAAACTCGAGAAAGGCCTTGGCCACCGAGGACTGGTTGGGGATGGTGAACATGCGCATCCAACGGCCTAGCACGCGCATTTGGTTCAGCGCATTGAACGATTGCGAGCCGCCGCTGACCTGCATCAAGGCCAAGGTTTTACCCTGGGTCGGCCGCACGGCACCCAGGGTCAGGGGGATCCAATCGATCTGCGCCTTGAATACGCCGGTCATCGCGCCATGACGTTCCGGCGAGCACCAGACCATGCCCTCACTCCACAGCACCAGTTCGCGTAACTCCTGAACCTTGGGGTGACCCTCGGGGGCGTCATCCGGCAGTGGCAGGCCGCTAGGGTTGAAGATGCGCGTCTCAGCACCGAATTGCTCAAGCAGACGCGCGGCCTCTTCGGTCAGCAAACGGCTGAAGGAGCGCGCCCGGTTCGAGCCATACAGCAGCAGGATGCGCGGTTTGTGCAGCACAACAGGCTTGGCCGGTTGCTCATCTGTCAGCAAATCGAGCACAGCGGCATCAATATTAGGCAGTTCGGCGATCATGCTCTTACTCCGAGGAAAGGGACCTTAATTGCACAGTAAGGCGCGATCCGGACGGTCACGCATGCTGTGCAAGCGCAGGCGATCCTGCGCCAGCTGTGGGTCATCCGCCTTGAGTACCTGCGTCAGAACCTCGCTGATCCAGGCGGGTAGCTGCGGGTGCAAGCGGTAATACACCCACTGCCCGGCGCGCCGGTCCTGCAGTAACCCGCAGCTGCGCAGCTGCGCCAGATGACGGGAGATCTTCGGCTGGCTTTCTTGCAGGGCAACGGTCAGCTCGCAGACGCATAACTCACCTTCTTGGGCGATCAACTGCGTCATACGTGCGCGGGTTTCATCTGCCAAGCATTTGAAGACCGCGGTGGGTCTCAAGATTTCGAGCATGCAAGCCTCATCGTTTGTGCGCGGGAAAATCGTGCCGCTTAAATTCGATTCGGCGAATATATGAAAATATACATATGCTGTAAAACGAATATTCTGCAATCAGTAAGAACATGAGCATTCGTTGACCCAGATACCGTAGAGGCTCTGCCGGGCGCGTATGCTCAATCTCCACAAGGGCCGATACCCGTGTAGAGCACATAAAAAGGACTGCACATGGAACTGTTCAAATGGCTGAATGACCAACTGCTACGCATGGACTGGCTGGCCTGGCTGGTACGCGTGCTCGTGGAAGACGGTTTTGGCATGGACATGGCCAGCCGCACAGGTGCCAGCCTGCATTTCTTTATCTACGATGTGATCAAGATTTTCATCCTGCTCGCCGTGCTGATTTTCAGCATTTCCTGGGTGCAGAGTTATTTCCCGCCAGAGCGCACCCGACGCATTCTCGGCAGCATGAGCGGCTTCAAGGCCAAACTCACAGGCGCGCTGCTGGGCACCATCACGCCCTTTTGCTCCTGTTCGTCGATCCCGCTGTTTATCGGTTTTACCAGTTCCGGCTTACCGCTGGGCGTGACCTTTGCCTTTCTGATTTCCTCGCCGCTGGTGGACCTGGCATCGGTGATTTTGCTGGCGAGTATCTTCAATTGGTCGATTGCCATCGCCTACGTACTGATCGGCCTGGTGCTGGCAGTGCTTGGCGGCACACTGATCGGCCGGGCGAAGATGGAGCGCTACGTTGAAGCCTTTGTCATGCACAACCCGGTGCTCGACATCCCACAAGAGCAGCTGACGCGCCGCGACCGCGCCCAGTTCGCCTGGGCGCAGGTCAGCGATATTTTCACCCGGGTGTGGTTGTACGTCTTGATCGGTGTCGGCATTGGCGCGGCCATCCATAACTGGATTCCCACAGGCTGGATCGAAGCGCTGCTAGGCCAGGAAAATTGGTGGTCGGTGCCGCTGGCGACGCTGCTGGGCATTCCGATGTATGCGGATATTTTTGGCACCCTGCCGATTGCCGAAGCGCTGGTTGGCCAAGGCATCGGCCTGGGTACGGCACTGGCCTTTATGATGGCGGTGACAGCGCTGTCGCTGCCGTCATTGATCATGCTCAAAAAAGTGGTCAAGGCACCCTTGCTGGCACTTTTCTTCGGCATCGTTGCCGCTGGCATTGTGCTGATTGGCTATCTATTCAATGCGTTTAGCTATTTGTTCGTCTGACCTATGGAGCACGCCATGATCATCAAAATCCTCGGTTCCGGTTGTAAGAAATGCATCACCCTGAGCGAAAACACCCAAGCCGCGTTAGATAATCTCGGCCGCGAGGCACAGATACTTAAGGTGACCGACATCGTCGACATTGCCGCCCACGGCGTGATGTCGACGCCCGCGCTGGTGATTGACGACAACGTGGTGTCGGTCGGCAAGGTGCTGAGCGCTGCAGAGGTGGAAAAGCTACTTTGCGCCTGAGCCGAGCGCGCCTTGCACAATCTTGCGCTTTTTATGAGTTCGGGGCTGGCAGGCGACCAAGCCCGGCGTAGCATGGGCCGACGGAGGATGTATGGCACCACTCGAACATCTACAGGTTTTCCAGAGCATGCACAGCTCACCGCACACTCGCCTGCACCGCAGCGCCGAGTTGGGCGATGGGCTGGCTGCGGCGGTTTGGAGCAACCGCCATGACGCCCGCGACTATCAGGCCCCCAGCCACCACACCCTGTCCTGCTACCTGGCCGGCGGCACTGGCACCTTCCGCCGCGAACGTCCGCACAGCAAGGGCGCGCCGGACAAACTGTGCGTTCTACCGGCCGGGCATCAGTCGGCCTGGGTGATCAATGGTGAGATCCAACTGGCGCACCTGTACATCAGCCAAGAACAGTTCGCCCTCGCCGCCGTTCATCTGCTGGACCGTGAACCGCGCGAACTAGAACTGCGCGAGGGTACCTTCCTTGATGATGCGCAGCAGGCCAAGCGTTTTCGCCAGCTCAGCCAGCTTGACTGGGCCGAGCCGGCCGACCGCCTACTCAGCAGCACCTTGGCCCACGGCTTGATCCACCACGCACTGCTGTCACAGGTTGGCCGCCGTGAAGGCCTGCGTGTGACTGGCGGCCTTGCACCCAGCCAGCGTCGACAGCTGCGCGAGTTTATCCAGGCCAACCTCAATGAGCCGCTGAGCCTGGGACAGCTGGCCGGGTTATGCGCCCTCTCCGAGTACCACTTCGCCAGGATGTTCCAGCTCAGCTTCGGTTTGCCGCCCCACCGCTATGTGCAGGCTCAGCGCTTGCGCCATGGTCAGCAGCTGCTGCAGCACACGGCCCAGCCGCTGGTCGAGGTCGCCCTGGCCTGTGGTTTTGCCAGCGCCAGCCATTTCAACAACCGCTTCCGCCAAGCGTTTAAGGCTACGCCGGGGCAGTACCGCGCGGCACTGCAACGTCACTAGCACACGCGCCTTTGCGCGCCAAACGACAGCGCTACGGCTTAATTCCAGACATAAAGGGTGCATAGATTCGCGCCCAGCAACCGAGAAGCGCCTGCTAAACCCATGCTGGCTGTGCAAGAATCATCGGCTGCCCTTGAGAAAGCTGCCCATGTCACGATTCGCCTTTGCACTCAGCTGGTACTCCTGATGGCCATCGATATCCTGCATGTACGCCTGGACGACTGGCGCGCCGAATTCGGCGTGGGCGATCTGCAGCGCGGCCAGGGTTATGCCGCGCAAGGGCGCAGCCGCCTGCTCAGCCTCAAGGACAGCACCCTGCTGGCCAGCTGCCGGGGCTCAGGCAGCCAGACCTATCAGCAACGCATTAGCCTCAATCACTACGGCCAAGGCTGGAGCGTCAGCGGCAAGTGCAGCTGCCCGGTGGGCTTCAATTGCAAACATGTGGCCAGCGCCCTGCTCACCCTGCAAAGCCAGCAGGAGCAAGGCGTTGACCTTTCACCGCTGATCATCAGCAGCCCCGAGGCCCGCGAAGAGCGCCTGGAGGGCCTGCAACCGAGCCCCGTGCTGAGTCTGGGCAGCCTGGTGCGGGTGCACTTCGATGCGCGCAAGGGCCGTATGCAAGAGCAAACCCAGCACCGCGCGGCATTGGCCTTCGACTACCAAGGCCACTTGGCCTCGGGCAAGCATGGCAAAGACCTGCTGATCAAACAGAACCCAGGCCTGAGCCTGCGTATCGTGCGTGATCTCGACGCTGAAGCGCAGCTGCGCAAACGCCTGCAACAGGCCGGCATGCAGGTGTCACTGAGGCAAAGCGAAGCCCTGCCGGAAAGCGCCGGCGAAGCCTATGAGCAAGGCAACGACGCCGCCTGGCTGCTGTTTGTGCGCGAGCAACTGCCACAGCTGCGCGAAGAAGGCTGGCAGATTCGCATGCAGCCGGACTTCCAATTCAACCTGGCGCAGGTCGATGACTGGTACGCCGAGGTCGAGGAAGACCCCGAGCAGACCTGGTTCGACTTGGAGCTGGGCATTGAGGTCGAAGGCCAACGCATCAGCCTGCTACCGATTCTGCTGCAAGCCATTCGCCACAAGCCTTGGCTGCTCAATGGCGAGGCGCTGAATAAGCGTGACGATGATGAAGTACTGCTGGTCAGCCTGCCCAACAACCACAAGCGCGCAGCCTTACCGTTGTCCCGGTTGAAACCGTTGCTGGCCACCCTCGGCGAGCTGTTTGTGCGCGAACCTGGCGAGTCCAACCAACGCCTGCGCTTGTCACGCCTGGACGCCGCGCGGCTGAATCACCTGCAAGAAGGTCCCGCACTGAGCTGGCAAGGCGGCAGCCAGGTACGCGACTTCGCTGAGCGCTTACAACGGCTGGACAGTTCCACGTTGCAACCACCACCCGGCCTGCAGGCAGAGCTGCGCACTTACCAACTGCAGGGCCTGGCTTGGATGCAGGGACTGGCCGAGTTGGGCGTGAGCGGCCTGCTGGCTGATGACATGGGCTTGGGCAAAACCCTGCAAACCCTCGGTCATATCCTCTGTGAGCATCAAGCCGGGCGCTTGCAGCAACCCGCGCTGATCGTCATGCCCACCAGCTTGATCCCTAACTGGCAGGACGAAGCGGCGCGCTTTACCCCGCAGCTCAAGGTGCTGGCACTCTATGGGCCGAAACGGCGGGCGTTGTTTAAGCAGATCGCCGAACACCAGATCATCCTCACCACCTACGCCCTGCTGCCGCGCGACCTCAAGGCACTCTCTGCTTACAGCTACCGCCTGTTGATCCTCGATGAAGCGCAGAACATCAAAAACCCGCGCAGCAAAGCCGCCATCGCCGCCGGGCAACTGCAGGCCGGGCAACGCCTGTGCCTGACCGGCACACCGCTGGAAAATCACCTCGGCGAGCTGTGGTCGCTGTTCAACTTCCTCATGCCCGGCTGGCTCGGCGACAGCAAAAGCTTTACCCGCGACTACCGCACACCCATTGAGAAGAACGCTAATGAACTGCGTTTGGCGCACCTGACTGGGCGGATCAAACCTTTTATCCTGCGCCGCACCAAGGAGCAGGTGGCCAGCGAGCTGCCGCCGAAAACTGAAATCACCCACTATGTCGAACTCAGTGCAGCACAACGCGACCGCTACGAAACCTTGCGCCTGGCCATGGATAAAAAGGTCCGTGATGAGATCGCCCGGCAGGGTCTGGCGCGCAGTCAGATCGTGATTCTCGAAGCGCTGCTGCGCCTGCGCCAAGCCTGCTGCGACCTGCGTTTGCTCGGTGATGAAGGTGACAGCAACCTGACCAGTGCCGACTCGGGCAAACTCAGTGGCCTGCTGGACATGCTTGAAGAGTTGTTCGCCGAGGGCCGGCGGGTGCTGCTGTTCTCGCAGTTCACCTCGATGCTGGCGCTGATCGAAGCCGAGCTAAAGACCCGCGGCATTGCCTACGCCAAACTCACCGGCAGCACCCAGGATCGGCGTACGCCAGTGCAACAGTTCCAAGCCGGCGAGCTGCCGATCTTCCTGATCAGCCTGAAAGCCGGCGGTGCGGGCCTAAACCTTACCGCCGCCGACACGGTGATCCACTTCGACCCTTGGTGGAACCCGGCCGCTGAAGCCCAGGCCAGTGACCGCGCCTACCGCATCGGTCAGGACAAGCCGGTATTCGTCTACAAGCTGATTGCCCGGGGCAGCGTGGAAGAAAAAATCCAGCAGTTGCAGCAGGCCAAGGCCAGCCTGGCCCGTGGCGTGCTTGAAAGCGGAAGCCAGAGCCAACTTAAGCTCAGCGAAGACGATCTACAGGCGCTATTTGCCCCACTAAGCCCCTAAGCAAAGCCAGTCAATCGTCACTCTGGGTGTCGTCCTTTTCCGCAGCATCGTCCGCGGGGTTGGATTTTTTGCGCACCCCACTGGCTTGCACCGAGGGAAAGCGCGACGAGGCAAAACGCACCACAAAAATCGCCAGCGCCAGCAGCAGAATCGCCCCAGACACCATCACCACGCCCCAATCTGGTTTGTGGTTGTGGGAAATATCGGAAATCATCAGGCGGGTCAGCGCGGTAATCGCCACGTAGATCATGAAGCGGATCGGCATGTGGTTGGTCTTGAAATAGATCCCCACCATCGCCGCCAATTCCAGGTAGATAAACAGCAGCAGAATGTCATCGACGGTGATGTGGCCCTTATCCAGCATGCCAAGAAAGGCCATCACCGCTGCCCAGGCGGTGACTGCACCAATAGCAAACAGTGCCAGGTAATGGAACGCCTCCATCACCAGATTGCCCAACGACTCCGCCTGACCATGCAGGCGCTCGCGCAGCTGCTCAGCCCAGTTTGGCTTACCCATAAAATCTCCTTGAATCCAGCGAACGATAATTGGCCACCCATACGACCAGGCTTTGGTGCAAGCGGATGAGGCGGCATGAGTAGAAGCGTTGGGACCAGCAAAAAGCACTTGTAACAGATTCGCCGCTAAAGACTTGGGTGGCCGGACAAATAGTTTTCCCATACTGCAGCGACACGCTTTAGCTATTGGACAAGCCACGCCATACAGGCCATAACCTCCGGCTTACCCACGCTCGTTGTGCACATGGCGTGCGACTTAATCGGTCGCTCAAGCGCTGTCCACTCAGGAGATCTCCCATGGCTTTATCGCTTTCTTATGCACGTCAGGCACTGTGCGCCGCTGCCGTATTCGGCTGCACCGCCCTCACCGCGATGGTCCCCCTTAGTGCCAGCGCCGCCCCTGTGGCCAAACAGCAGACCCAGGTGCCGGGATACTACCGTATGGCTCTGGGTGACTTCGAAGTGACCGCGCTGTACGACGGGTATATTGACCTCGACAACAAACTGCTCAAGGGTGCCAGCGCTGAAGATATCCAAGCGCTGATGGCAAAAATGTTTGTCGATTCGAGCAACGGCGTGCAAACCGCCGTTAATGCCTACTTAATCAACACCGGCAGCAATCTGTTGCTGATCGATACTGGCGCCGCACAATGCTTCGGCCCAACCCTGGGCGTGGTGCAGAGCAACCTGAAAGCCTCAGGCTATAGCCTTGAGCAGGTCGACAGTGTGCTGCTCACCCACCTGCACCCTGACCACTCCTGTGGCCTACTCACCGCCGACGGCAAGGCAGCCTACCCCAATGCGACGGTGTATGTTCCACAGGCCGAAGCAGACTACTGGCTTAGCGATGAAGTTGCCGGCCAGGCGCCCGAAGCACGCCGAGGCATGTTCAGCATGTCCCAGCAAGCGGTTGCGCCATATGAAGCGCAGCAACGCCTCAAACGCTACAGCCCCGACAGCCATCTGTTCGCAGGGCTCAGCGTGGTACCGAGTAATGGCCACACCCCCGGGCACAGCTCCTACCTGCTCAGTTCTAAAGACCAAAGCCTACTGGTATGGGGCGATATTGTGCACAGCCATGCCGTGCAGTTCGCCAAGCCAGAAGTGGTCATAGAGTTTGACTCAGACAACGCCAAAGCCTTGGCAACCCGCAAAAAGCTCTTCGCTGATGCCGCCCGCGACAAGCTCTGGGTAGCTGGCGCGCACATGCCCTTCCCGGGTATTGGCCATGTTCGCACCGAAGGCAGCGCGTATGCCTGGGTGCCAGTAGAGTTTGGCCCGATTCGCAGCGACCGCTAAGCTCACTCACGCCCAACCTAACTGTTTACAGAACGGCTAGGCTGGGACGCAGTTACGCAGCCGTCCAGCACGCACCCACTTGTGCGTCCGCGAAATTGTCGCTGTTCAAATGCCGGCGAGTTCTTTATGCTCGCAACACTGTATGCATAAACAGTCTATTGCAACTTATCAGCGTGAAGGCGTAGAGGTGATGAATGGCCGTCGAAGTGGTGTACCGCAGCAGCCGGGATTTGGAGCGTTTGTTCATGGATAAAGCCGAAGCCGACCGTCATGACAAAATGCTTGAGCTGGCTGAACTGCTCACCGAGGTGCTGCAGAAAGCCGTACCGTCGCTGAATGAAGCCCAGGGCGAAGAGCTAGGGATTTACATGGCGAAGAACCGCGATGTTTTCGCCAAGGCCTTCAAGAACCAGCCTGACGCCTTGAGTGAGCTGAACCAACCCGCTGTCGAGTAACGCGCAACCTGGTAAACAAAACCCCAGCTAATCACTGGGGTTTTGTGTTTTAAGCAAATACTAACTGCACCGTGGGAGGCGCTTTAGCAGCGAGCGTTCTATCGCAGGATCGCGGCTAAAAAGGATCGCCGCCCGGCCCCTCCCAAGCAGACGGCTTGGCCCACTCAGCCGTAAAGTAGCCGCTCGGCGATGGCATCGGCGACCCGTGCGGGCGAGCGTTTGTCGGCCTGGGCATGGCCGAAGATTTCCGTCAGCCGCCGACTGATTTGCGTCAGGTGCGCGGTGATCGCCACCAGGCTTTTGCCTCGATGCTTCAGCGCCACGTAGATCAGCCCACCGGCATTGATCACATAATCCGGCGCATAAAGTATTCCCCGCGCCTGCAGGTTATCGGAGATATCGGCACTGGCCAGCTGGTTGTTCGCCGCCCCCGCTACCGCCGAGCAGCGCAGTTGACTGACTGTTGTAGCGCTCAATACGCCGCCCAGCCCGCACGGCGCAAGAATGTCGCAGGGAATTGCCAGCAACGCCTCATTGGCCACAGGACGCGCGCCCAACTGCACAACCGCTCGCTGTACGCGGTTGTGATCCAAATCACTGACCAGCAACTCGGCACCGGCAGCATGTAGCTGCTCGGCCAAGGCATAGCCAACATTGCCCAGCCCCTGAATTGCCACCCGCAAGCCTTCCAGGTTGTCGCTACCCAGGCGCGCCAGTGCGGTCGCGCGAATACCGGCGAACACGCCCATGGCCGTGTGCGGCGAGGGGTCGCCTTCAGCCGTGGTGCTGGTAACGTGCTGAGTGTGCTGCGCGATGCAATCCATATCGACGCTGGAGGTACCGCTGTCCATGGCGGTGATGTAGTGGCCGTTGAGGGTTTCGATAAACCGACCAAAAGCTTCGAATAGCGCACCTCGATTCTCGACATGCGCAGGGCGGATGATCACCGCCTTGCCGCCGCCCTGCTGCAGGCCAGCCAACGCCGCTTTGTAGCTCATGCCTTTAGCCAACCGCAGCACATCATCGATGGCGCTGCGGGTATCGGCATAGGGCAGGTAACGACAACCGCCGAGCGCAGGGCCCAGACGGCTGTTGTGAATGGCAATAATAGCCTGCAGACCGGTCAGCGGGTCCACGGCGAAGTGCAACGACTCCAGCCGGGCGGTTTCCATTAGGGCGAACATGCTGTGGCTCCCGAACTGATTTGCAAATCAGTATAGGCACCTGCTCTGCCGACACCCTCCCGGCGGTCAGTTGCTCAAGCACTCGGTCGCGCAACAGGTATCCAAGGGGCGATAAGCCGCCGGGCTCTGCTCTAGAACAGACCCAGTGCTTTAGCCTTGGCTACCGCTTGCGTACGCCGCGACACGCCCAATTTGCCGTTGATCCGCCGCGCATGGGTTTTAACCGTATGCAGCGAGATGAACAGTTGCTCGGCCACCTCTTGATTCGAACAGCCCTGCGCGATCAAGCGCAGCACGGCCAACTCACGCAGGCTCAGGGCATTGGCCGCTGTCGGCGGCGCGTTTTGCGGGTCACCTGTCGGCGTGGCTACCGTGAACCAGAGGCAGTGATAATCCAGGCGCCGGCGCAGCGCCTGTGCGCTTTCACGCGCCTGCTCGGCCGCCGTTTTATCATCAAAAAGTTCACAGACCTGGGCATAACCCAGCCAAATTTCACTGGCGAGAGCCTGCCGCCCCTGCCCCAGACTTTGCGCCAACAACTGTTGCAGCGCATCACGCACATCCTTGCCCTGCTGCAGATCCAAGTGCAGCAATAACAGCTGCAAACGCGGAATCAGTTCAGGAAAGTTTGGCGTTGGCAGAATCTCCTTAACCTTCTGCTCATAAGCCAAAACCCTGCACACCGCCATACGCGCCCGCTCATGGTGGCCCTGGGCAACCCATAAATGACTGCTAGCTAACAGCAGGGTGCCGCGGTAGAGGGTTTCACTGACATGTTGGCGTTGCATCAGGCGCTCAGCCTCGCCTAAATGCGCAAAGGCGCCGGCAAAATCACCCTGCCCCATGGCTAACTCAGCCAAGCCGAGATAACCGTGAAACGCTCCTGGGTCACCGCAATTAAGCGCCTGCTCCAGGCCACTGGCAAACCCTGCCGCGGCCTCGCAAGGCCGCCCCTGGCGTAACTGCACCCGAGCCAAACGCAGCTGCAATCGCGCCAGCACGGGGGTCTTTTGCAGTGCCGCTGGATGGGTTGCCGTCAGTACCCGCTGGAGCAGCGTTTCAGCACGGGCAAACTCGCCGCGGGCTTCCAACAACAAGGCATGGTCCAGCTCCAGCAACGCTTCGAACACGGCATTGTCGTGCAAGCGTGCCTGCTTCAGCGCCTCGAAACTGAGCTTTTGCGCCAGCTCCAAATCGCCCCGGCCAATCGCCACCAGGGTCAATGCCGAGCGGCACAGCAACGACTGTGACCAGGCGCTTTCCGGTAACCCCTGCAAGGCCTCAAGCAAATGGCTGCGCGCAGTCACCGCACACACCCGACCGTAGGCGATGATCCCCTGGATCGCCTGCCAGTGGGCAAACAACTCACGGGTACGCGGGCCGTCGCTGCGAGGCTGAAACTTGGTCAGTTGATCGATACAGAGCTGCGCCTCATCCAGGCGCCCCACCAGCAGCAAGACCCAGGCATTCAGCAGAATAAGTCGCGGCGTGCTGCTCAACAGGCTCTCCGGCAACTCGCTGCGCCAGCGCAAAATCAGCGCCAAATCCTGACCTTGCAGCACCTGCTCCTCGGTAAAACGCTCAAGAAAACTACTGGCCACCTCCGGCTGACCGGCCAGCAGCGCATGCTCTACCGCTGCACGAATATCACCCTGGCTGGCAAACCACTGACTCGCATGCACATGCAGCGCGCCATAGGGCACGCCCGCTGTCTGCCGCTGCAATAGCGTGGCCAAAGGCGTGAACAGCACACACCAGCCCTTGGCTGCCTCAAGCTCCTGAATAAACAGGCCACGCTCAATCAGCTGGCGCAGCCAGTTCGCCCCCTCGCCCACACCGAAGAGATGATCACACAGCGCCAGGTTGAAGCAGGGCAGCTGGGCCAACTGGTAGAGCATCTGCAGCAGCTCATGCGGTAAATCGTGCAGGACCTCGCGCTCGACGTACTCAGCCAGCAGGTGATCATGCTCGGCATCCAGCGGCGCATCCGCCTCAGCATGCTCGGCCTGAGCGGCCAACAAGCGCAGGCGCAAGGCCGCTGGCCAGCCCTGGGTCAGCCCGTGCAGTTCAGGCGCCCAGGCGCTGCGGGCCGGGTCCAACTGCAGCAGCCAAGCTGCAACCTCGGCCTCGGTAAACGACAGATCCGTCGTGCCCAGCTCGAGCAGCTCGCCCTCCAACAACAAACGCGACAGGTTGCAGGCCGGGCGACGACGACTGCCCAGCCACCAACAAACACCAGCAGGTGTCACCGTGAGTAATTGATTGAGGAAATCATCCAGGGCGCTGTCAGGTCGTGCGGGGTAATCATTGAGCATGATCCACAGCCGCCGCGACTCCTGCGCGAGCGCCGCAAGCACGTCGTCAGCGTTCAGCTGCGCGGGGTAATCAAGCAGTTTGCCCAGTTGCTGGGCGAGGTGCTCGACCGGCATGCCATCAGCGCCACAGTTGAGCCAAAGCAGCTGACAGCCCGGCGGACACTCACGGGCACAGTCGGCGAGCAATACGGTTTTGCCGAAGCCTGCTGGGGCGATCAGCAATCGCAACCGACAGTCTTGCGCGAGTAGGCGTTGCTGCAGGGCCAATCGGCGAATATGGCCTGGAGGTGGGCGCTTGACGCTGCCGCAAGAAGACGCAGCGACGCTCAGCGAGAAAGGCGCTAATGCGTTCATGGCGGCTCGTTTTATTGTTCTAGCGTAACCGGGTCATCGCAGGCTAAACGCCAAGGCCCGAGGCTTACAGTTCTATAACAGCAGGTGATGGTGGGCGATAAAAAAAGCGGCCCGCAGGCCGCCCAATCACGGAGTAGCTGTTGTTGCCTGACGGTTTAGCGCACGCCGGAGCTGCGCAAAGCAGCCGGTGTGTAGTCCGCCGCCGAGGCCTTGAAGCCGAAGTTGTACGCTGACTTTTCTTCGTTTTTCATGCCCAGCGCCAAATAGCGACCGGCCACCAAGTCATACAGCGCTTCAAGGGTGTAGCCCGGCACCTGGTGGTTGAAGTACTGCTGCGCATGGCCCTCGGCCACACGCCAGAGCTGACCGCGACCATCGTAATGATCGACCAGGGCAATCTGCCAGCTGTCCTCATCCACATACATATGGCGCTTGGCATAGATATGCCGTTCGCCACTCTTCAGGGTGGCCACCACCTCCCAGACCCGGTGCAACTCGTAGCGGGTCAGGTCCTGATTGATATGCCCGGCCTTGATCACGTCGTCATACTTCAGCGACGGTGAGTCGAGCTTGTAACTGTTGTAGGGAATGTACATTTCCTTCTTGCCGACCAACTGCCAGTCGTAGCGATCCGGTGCCCCGGAGAACAAGTCGAAGTTATCCGCCGTGCGCATGCCATCAGCGGCGGTGCCTGGGCCGTCGTAGGCGACCTGCGGCGCGCGGCGTACCCGGCGCTGGCCGGCGTTATAGATCCACGCCAGGCGCGGCTCCTTGACCTGGTCAATGGTCTCGTGCACCAGCAACACGTTACCGGCCAGGCGCGAGGGCGCCGTCACCCGCTGCTTGAAATACAGCAGTATGTTGCTGCCCTTGGCCGGATCAAGGTCAGGCATGTCCGCCGGGAACGCCACCTCATCCTCGAACTTCACCAAGCTATAGGAGCCACTGGTCTGTGGCGTAGCCTGCGTGACCACACGACGAGTATTCCCGCCGCGGTAACGGGTGATGTGGTTCCACACCACCTCGACACCGCTTTTGGGAATCGGGAAAGCGTAGTAGCGGCTAGCATTGAAGTTCTGCAAACCGTTGCCACCATCTACCGGCGTGGTGTTGAGCGCACTGACCTTGGCTGCATCACCAATAGCAGTAGGTACGGCGGTGGTGCGATGGGTGGGATAAACCGGGATTTTGTAGCTGTCCGCGTAGCGCTTGAACATGGCCATTTGACCGGCTGACAGCTTGTCTTTGTACTGCTCAGCATTGGCGGCGGTGATGGTGAACAACGGTTGCTCGCTGGCATAGGGGTCAGCGAGAAAGCCTTTGCCATCAACAGCGGCGGCACTGGTGGAAAGACCACCATCCCAGGCAGGGATACTGCCGTCGGCATTACCGGCCATTTCCCCACCCAGTGGCGTCAGGCTGGCGCCCAGTTTGGCGGCTTCTTGCTCGGAGACTGCAGCCATCACACTGCTGGCTAACATCGTCAGGGCCAGCGCGCCCGCTTGCAGGATTCTTGTGCTTTTCATTGTGTACGGATCCTTTTGCACTGCGTTGATCAGAAGTTCACACCAAAACTCAGGGCGACAAAGTCACGGTCGACATTGGTGTTGTAATCACCGCCAAAGAAGTCGGTGTAACTGAGGCTAGCGTTGTAGGTGTTCTGGTAATCGGCACTCAGACCGAGACTGACGGCTTTGGTACCCTCACTGAAGTTGGGTCCATAACCATCGACGTCATGCGACCAAGCGATGCTCGGCGTCAGGTTGATGCCGGCGAAGACGTTGCTGTAATCAGCACTGGCGCGCAGGCGATAACCCCAGGAGCTGCTGGTGACGAAACCATCGTCATTGCACTCATCTGGGTTGGCGGTATTCAGCGAGCCGGTACAGGCTGCATTAGGGGTTAATTCACCAATGCCATAGACCGGATCGCGACCGAAGCGCAGGTCGCCGACATCATTACTGATACCGCTGACATGGTTGTAACCCACCTCACCGAGCAGGGTCAGGCGGCTGGCACCGAGTACCCGATCGAAGAACTGCACCGCGGTAATCTGAGCCTGTGTCACCGGCTTGCGTACATAGCCGGGAATCTCTTCGCCAGCTACATTGCGCGCATGGCCACTGGTGAACACTGGCGAATTGGGCAGTGCAAGCGAGGCAAAGGTCAGATCAGTGGAGTTAATCGAAATCGGCATGTTCGGCCGGTAACTCAGCTCTCCAGATAATGCAGTTCCGTTGACGTTGGTCTGGAAGCTGACGCCATAGAGGCGGATATCCTCGGGGTACTCAAGAAAGTAACGCGCATTCGGCGCGCCCGGAATAAGGGTCGCAGACGGCGTGGTGGTGCGCACGAAACTGCCGCTGGGAGTACGGCTGTGATAGTTCATGGCATACAAGCCGAACTCGGTGTCATTCAGCGATTCCGCGAACCAGCGCAGCGCAACCCCGAACTGGCCACTGTCGCGCGCATCCCGATCACCGCCACGCGGGACATAAATGGGATTGCCTGGAGCACCGGTGTTGTTCGAGGCACCTGGCGCCACATCGGAACCAAACACCGCCAGGCGGTCGTTACAGCCATCCGCCGCCGTATCACTGGGCGCGAAGAACGTGCCGCAGTTATCGATGACCGTCTGGTCCCACTCCAGCTGGTAAAAGGCCTCCATGCTCAGGCTGTCAGTCAGGCTCTGTGATACGTAGAGCATGTTGACCGGAATCAACCCCTCCTTGATCTCTGCCCCAGGTCGACGGAAGGCAGCGGCATCCACCGGGTTGATCGAGTTGATCGAGTTCTGGATAAAGGTACTTTCGCCCCAGCTGACCACTTGCTTACCCACGCGCATACTGCCCGGCATGCTGCCCAGGCTGTAGTTGTGGTAGATAAAGGCATCAAGAATTTCCGCACCGGAGGCCTGCGCCGCTGTTTTGCGGTTGCTGTCATCAATGTCGTACAGCAGGCGGCTTTCGTCCTTGGTTTCGAAGTCGTACCAATACTTGCCGCGGATAAATACGCCGGTATCGCCGTACTTCAGCTCAAGGTCGTGAATACCCTTGAAGATCTTCGAGAAGGTTTCGCCCTTCTTAAAGTTCAGGCGGCCGTCATCGTTGGTTTGCGATGACGCCTTGCCGCCATTGCGAGTGCCTATGAAGTCAGGGTCAGCACCGCGCACGCTCCAGCTGGCACCCACCGAAAGGGATGAATCGAACTGCCCTTCGACCTCCCCGATATTAAATGTTAAGGCCTGGACAGGCGCGACGCAGCCTACAGCGATGGCAACCGCCAAAATGCTGGGCTGGAAGATGGCATGTCTTGTTGTTGTTCTCATGCGGCTCTCCGAAAAGCGAGGGTTTCGTGTTGAAGCCTCACGCTACCCAGCCACCTTGAACGGGATAAGCGCCCGAAAGAGGTATTTGCCCTGTCAACCGAAAGAGTGAATAGCCGTCTAAAAGGCAGCCCTCGAGCAGCCTATGGCGCATTTCAATGGCGCTGCATAGGCTGGATGAATAGTCATGGCCGCTCGCCAGGGGTAATGGCCACTGCTGCCGATTAATTCCGAGCCGCGCTACCGCGAGAACGGCAGCCGCCAACAGCGCCCACCTGAGAGTCGTATCGAATTAGGTACGCCGTAGTGAAATCAACACGAATCATTAAAGCCACGCAATCAGTGCCTTTGCTGCAGGCATGAGCGAAATCCCCCGCCTACCTGTATCGAAAACGCCACACCCGGTAGAAAAATATATTCATTAAAATAATCTAAGTTATTGTTTTTATTGATAAAAATAACAATGGCACCTACTTTGCTAAGGTCTTTTCATCTTACGTTCGTTGCTCCGCACGAACGTCCAGTACATCGCCCCCAACAGAAAGGGCGAGTCATCACCCTTGAGGAGTTCACATGAGCGAATTGCGTTTTACCGTTGAGCACGAATGGCTGCGTCAGGATGCCGATGGTCTGGTTACCGTAGGCATCACCGCCTTTGCCCAGGAAGCCTTGGGTGACGTGGTGTTCGTGCAGTTGCCCGAAGTCCAGAGCTATGCCGAGAACGACGAAGTGGCTGTGTTGGAATCGGTAAAAGCCGCAAGCAATATCGCCATGCCGCTGGACGGTGAGGTTGTTGAGATCAATGCCGAGCTAGAATCCAGCCCTGAGCTGGTTAACGAAGATCCCCTGGGCAAAGGCTGGTTCTTCCGCTTCCGGCCGGCCAATGCCAGCGCGGTAGCAGGCCTGCTCGATCAGGCCGCCTACGAGCGCCTGCTCAACGCCAACGCTGACGCCTGAGAGATTGCAATGACCAAGCTGACCACCCAGAACGAATTTATCGCCCGGCATATCGGCCCACGCGACGCTGATACAGCGGCCATGCTCGAGCTGCTCGGCTACGCCAGCATCGACGCGCTGACCGATAACGTCATTCCCGAAAGCATCAAGGGCTCGAGCATTCTCGGCTCGCAGCCGGGCCTGTCGGAAGCCGACGCCCTGGCCAAAATCAAGACCATCGCCAGCAAAAACCAGCAGCTCAAGACCTTCATCGGCCAGGGTTACTACGGTACCCACACGCCTAGTCCGATCCTGCGTAACCTGCTGGAAAATCCGGCCTGGTACACCGCTTACACCCCGTATCAGCCAGAGATTTCCCAGGGCCGCCTGGAGTCCTTGCTGAACTTCCAGACCCTGATCACCGACCTCACCGGCATGCAGATCGCTAACGCGTCCTTGCTCGATGAAGCCACCGCAGCCGCCGAAGCCATGACCTTCTGCAAGCGCCTGTCGAAGAACAAGGCCAGCAATGCCTTCTTCGCCTCGCAGCATTGCCACCCACAAACCCTCGACGTGCTGCGCACCCGTGCCGAGCCGCTGGGCATTGAAGTTGTAGTGGGCGACGAAGCCAGCATCACCGACGCCAGCGCCTACTTCGGCGCGTTGCTGCAGTACCCGGCGAGCAATGGCGACATTTTCGATTACCGCGAGCTGGTTGCGCGCTTCCACACCGCCAATGCATTAGTCGCGGTAGCCGCCGACCTGCTGGCCCTGACCCTGCTTACCCCGCCGGGCGAGTTTGGTGCCGACGTGGCCCTGGGTAGTGCGCAGCGCTTCGGTGTGCCGCTGGGCTTTGGTGGCCCGCACGCGGCCTACTTCGCCACCCGCGATGCATTCAAGCGCGACATGCCGGGCCGCTTGGTCGGCATGTCGATTGACCGCTTCGGCAAGCCGGCCCTGCGCCTGGCCATGCAGACGCGCGAGCAACACATCCGCCGTGAGAAGGCCACCAGTAACATCTGTACCGCTCAGGTGCTGCTGGCCAACATCGCCAGCATGTACGCCGTGTACCACGGCCCGAAAGGCCTGACCCAGATCGCCCAGCGTACTCACCAGTTCACCGCGATCCTGGCCAAGGGCCTGCGCGCCCTGGGTTATAGCGTCGAGCAGACATTCTTCTTCGATACCCTAAGCCTGGCCACCGCTAGCAAAACCGCCGCGCTGCATACCGCTGCTCGTAAAGCAGGCATCAATCTGCGCGAAATCGATAGCGAGCGTCTCGGCCTGTCGCTGGATGAAACCACCGACCAAGCCTCTGTTGAAGCACTACTGGCAGTGTTCGCTGACGGCAAAGCCGTTCCGGCATTCGCGGAACTGGCAACTGGCGTAAGCGCACAACTGCCGCACGGCCTGCTGCGTGAATCAGCAGTGCTAAGCCACCCGGTGTTCAACCGTTATCACTCGGAAACCGAGTTGATGCGCTACCTGCGCAAGCTGGCTGACAAGGACCTGGCGCTGGACCGCAGCATGATTCCGCTGGGGTCCTGCACCATGAAGCTCAACGCTGCCAGCGAGATGATCCCGGTGACCTGGGCCGAGTTCGGCAACCTGCACCCCTTCGCGCCCGCTGAGCAAAGCCAGGGTTACAGCCAGTTGACCACCGAACTGGAGGCCATGCTCTGCGCGGCCACCGGTTATGACGGTATCTCCCTGCAGCCGAATGCTGGCTCCCAGGGCGAGTACGCCGGCCTGCTGGCCATTCGTGCTTACCACCTGAGTCGCGGCGATGACCAGCGCGATATCTGCCTGATCCCGCAATCGGCCCATGGCACCAACCCAGCGACCGCCAGCATGGTCGGCATGCGCGTGGTGGTGACGGCGTGCGACAGCAACGGTAACGTCGACATCATTGACCTCAAGGCCAAGGCCGAAGAGCACAAAGAGCGTCTGGCCGCGCTGATGATCACCTACCCGTCGACCCACGGTGTGTTTGAGGAAGGCATCCGCGAAATCTGCCAGATCATTCATGACAACGGCGGCCAGGTGTACATCGACGGCGCCAACATGAACGCCATGGTCGGCCTCTGCGCCCCAGGTCAGTTCGGCGGTGACGTCTCGCACCTGAACCTGCACAAAACCTTCTGCATTCCGCACGGCGGTGGCGGCCCAGGTGTTGGCCCGATTGGTGTTAAGTCGCACCTGATACCGTTCCTGCCCGGCCACGCCAGCATGGCGCGTAAAGAAGGTGCCGTCAGCGCCGCACCGTTTGGCAGCGCCAGCATTCTGCCGATCACCTGGATGTACATCAGCATGATGGGCGGCGATGGCCTCAAGCGCGCTTCGCAGATCGCTATTCTCAACGCTAACTACATCGCCCGCCGCCTCGAAGAGCACTACCCTGTGCTGTATTCGGGCAGCAACGGCCTGGTGGCGCACGAGTGTATTTTGGACATCCGACCGATCAAGGACAGCAGCGGCATCAGCGTTGACGACGTAGCCAAGCGCCTGATCGACTTCGGCTTCCACGCCCCGACCATGTCCTTCCCGGTAGCGGGCACGCTGATGATTGAGCCGACCGAAAGCGAATCCAAGGAAGAACTGGACCGCTTCTGCGACGCCATGATCGCCATCCGCGAAGAGATTCGTGCAGTGGAGGCAGGTCATCTAGACGCCAACGACAACCCGCTGAAAAACGCGCCGCATACCGCACTGGAATTGGTCGGTGAATGGACGCACGGCTACAGCCGCGAACAGGCGGTGTACCCAACCGCTACGCTGATCGACGGCAAGTACTGGCCACCGGTCGGCCGCGTCGACAACGTCTTCGGCGATCGCAACCTGATCTGCGCCTGCCCGTCCATCGAGGCCTATCAGGACGCTTAAGGCGATAAAAACCGTAGGATGGGTTGAGCGCAGCGATACCCATCACGCCGCAACAGTCATCATCGATGGGTTACGCGGCGCTCAATAGCAGCGTTGTCAGCATGTCCAGTGCGATGCGCCGCCCATCCTACGGTTTTGCTTACCCAAGAATTTTGACTCACCCCTACCCGGGGCGGGTCAGTTGCACCCAAAACAACAACAAGCGAGGGACCTCAGCATGTTCAGCAAACACGATCAACTGCAAGGCTATGACGACGCCCTGCTCGCCGCGATCAACGCCGAAGAGCAACGTCAGGAAGACCACATCGAGCTGATCGCCTCGGAAAACTATTGCAGCCAACGCGTCATGCAAGCACAAGGCAGTGGCCTGACCAACAAGTACGCCGAAGGCTATCCGGGCAAACGTTACTACGGCGGCTGTGAGCACGTAGACAAGGTCGAGGCCCTCGCGATCGAGCGCGCCAAGCAGTTGTTCGGTGCCGACTACGCCAACGTGCAGCCGCACTCCGGCTCATCCGCCAACAGTGCGGTGTACCTGGCGCTGATCAATGCCGGCGACACCATTCTCGGCATGAGCTTGGCCCACGGCGGCCACCTGACTCACGGCGCCAAGGTGTCGTCCTCCGGCAAGCTTTACAACGCCGTGCAGTACGGCATCGACGAGCAAGGCCTGATCGACTACGCCGAGGTCGAGCGCCTGGCCATCGAACATAAGCCGAAGATGATCGTCGCCGGTTTCTCCGCTTATTCGCGCACCCTGGATTTCGCCCGTTTCCGCGACATCGCCGACAAGGTCGGTGCCCTGTTGTTTGTTGATATGGCCCACGTCGCCGGTTTAGTCGCCGCCGGCCTGTACCCCAACCCAATTCCCTTCGCTGATGTGGTCACCACCACCACCCACAAAACCCTGCGTGGCCCGCGTGGCGGTTTGATCCTGGCCCGCGCCAATGCCGAGATCGAGAAAAAGCTCAACTCCGCAGTATTCCCTGGCAGCCAAGGTGGCCCACTGATGCACGTGATCGCGGCCAAGGCCGTGTGTTTCAAGGAAGCGCTGGAGCCGAGCTTCACGGTTTACCAGCAGCAGGTGATTCACAACGCTCAGGCGATGGCTGAAGTGTTCGTTGGCCGCGGCTATGACGTGGTCTCCGGCGGCACCGACAACCACCTGATGCTGATCAGCCTGGTCAAGCAGGGCCTGACCGGTAAAGCCGCCGACGCGGCCCTGGGTGATGCGCATATCACGGTGAACAAGAACGCTGTGCCGAATGACCCGCAATCGCCCTTCGTCACCTCTGGCATTCGCATCGGTACCCCAGCGGTCACCAGCCGCGGCTTTAAACAAACCGAGTGCCGCGAACTGGCCGGCTGGATCTGCGACATTCTCGATGAGCTGGACAACCCAGCCGTGATCGAGCGCGTCCGTGGTCAGGTCGCCAAACTGTGCGCCACCTTCCCGGTCTACGCTGACTAACAAGCCGTTGAACTATGTAGGCGTGGCTATCCGCCGCGCCGCATCCACGCCAACCCACGAGGCTGGCTCAGCGCCGGAGAAAACATGTCACTCAGCGTTTTTGATTTATTCAAGATCGGTATCGGCCCATCCAGCTCGCACACCGTGGGCCCGATGCTCGCCGCCTTGCGCTTTGCCGAAGGCCTGCGCCGCGACGATTTACTCACCAACACCGATAGCATCAAGGTCGAGCTGTACGGCTCCCTCGGCGCCACCGGCAAAGGCCATGGCAGCGATAAGGCGGTGCTGCTCGGGCTTGAGGGCGAGCAGCCAGACACGGTAGACACCACTAGCGTCGACGCCCGCCTAGCGGCAATCCGCAGCAACGCCGAGCTCAATCTGCTCGGCGAAAAGCCAATCCGTTTTGTCGAAAAACAACACCTGGCGATGATCCGCAAGCCGCTGGCCTTTCACCCCAACGGCATGATCTTTCGTGCCTTCGACGCCGCCGGTTTGCAGATTCGCTCGCGTGAGTATTACTCGGTGGGCGGCGGTTTTGTGGTGGATGAACAAGCCGCCGGCGCCGACCGCATCGTCGAAGACACCACCCCGTTGCAATACCCCTTTACCACCGGCAAGCAGCTGTTGGCGCATTGCGCCGAGCACAACCTGTCGATCAGCCAGGTGATGCTCGCTAATGAAGCCGCCTGGCGACCGGAAGCGGAAACCCGCACGCGCCTGCTGCATATCTGGCAGGTGATGCAGGATTGCGTCGAGGCCGGATGTCGCAACGAAGGCATCATGCCCGGCGGCCTCAAGGTCAAACGCCGCGCGGCAGACTTACACCGGCAACTGTGCAAGCACCCAGAAGCGGCTCTGCGTGATGCCCTGAGCGTGCTCGATTGGGTCAACCTCTATGCCCTGGCGGTCAACGAAGAAAACGCCAGCGGCGGTCGCGTGGTCACTGCGCCGACCAATGGCGCAGCCGGTATCGTGCCGGCAGTGCTGCACTACTACAGCCGCTTTATCCCCAGCTCCAATGATGACGGCATCGTGCGCTTTCTGCTCACCGCCGCAGCTATTGGCATCCTCTACAAGGAAAACGCCTCGATCTCCGGCGCTGAAGTCGGCTGTCAGGGTGAAGTCGGCGTGGCCTGTTCGATGGCGGCTGGCGCACTCTGCGAAGTGCTCGGCGGCAGCGTCAACCAGGTGGAAAACGCCGCCGAAATTGGCATGGAACACAATCTAGGTCTGACCTGCGATCCCATCGGCGGACTGGTACAGGTACCCTGTATCGAACGCAACGCCATGGGCTCGGTGAAGGCAATCAACGCCGCACGCATGGCCCTACGCGGCGACGGCCAGCACTTTGTGTCACTGGATAAAGTCATTCGCACCATGCGCCAGACCGGTGCAGACATGAACAACAAGTACAAGGAAACCGCCCGCGGCGGCCTAGCAGTCAATATTATCGAGTGCTAAGTCGGGCGCAGTCCGCAACACCCTTACATCATTACCGGTGCCCCACACGCACCCTGACGGAGAAATTGCATGACCAGCGAAACCTTGGCGAAAACCCCGCTACATGCCCTGCACATCGAACTCGGCGCCCGCATGGTGCCTTTCGCCGGTTATGACATGCCGGTGCAGTACCCACTGGGCGTGATGAAAGAACACCTGCACACCCGCGAGCAGGCGGGCCTGTTCGACGTGTCGCACATGGGCCAGATCGTGCTGCGCGGTGCCAATTCCGCCAAAGCACTGGAAACCTTGGTGCCAGTGGACATCATTGATCTGCCGGTAGGCATGCAGCGCTACGCCATGTTCACCGATGAAAACGGCGGCATCCTCGACGATCTGATGGTCGCCAATCTGGGTGACGACACCCTGTTCTTGGTGGTCAACGCCGGGTGCAAGCACCAGGACCTGGCGCACCTGCAGCAGCACATCGGCGACCAGTGCGAGATCGAAAACCTGTTCGAAGAGCGTGCCCTGCTCGCCCTGCAAGGCCCGAAAGCCGTCGACGTCCTCGCGCGCCTGGCGCCGGAAGTGGCGCAAATGACTTTTATGCAATTCGCCCCTGTGCGCTTGCTGGGTGTGGATTGCTACGTCAGCCGTTCCGGCTACACCGGTGAAGACGGTTTCGAGATTTCGGTACCTGCTGAGCACACTGAAATGCTGGCTCGCAGCCTGCTCGCCGAGCCCGAAGTCGAGGCCATCGGCCTGGGTGCACGCGACTCGCTACGCCTGGAAGCCGGCCTGTGCCTGTATGGCCACGACATGAGCACCAGCGTCACGCCGATCGAAGCCAGCCTGCTGTGGGCCATGTCCAAGCCGCGCCGCGCCGACGGCGCACGTGCCGGTGGCTTCCCAGGGGCCGCGCGCATCTTCGCCCAGCAACAGGAAGGCGTCGCCAGCAAGCGCGTAGGTCTGCTACCGCAGGAGCGGGTGCCAGTGCGTGAAGGCGCAGAAATTGTCGACGCTGAAGGCACTGTGATCGGCACCGTCAGCAGCGGTGGCTTCGGCCCGAGCCTTGGCGCACCGGTGGCCATGGGTTATGTGCAGAACAGCCATATCGCCCTGGATACCGAGCTATGGGCCATGGTGCGCGGCAAACGCGTGGCCATGAAAGTCGCTAAAACCCCGTTCGTGCCACAACGCTACTACCGCGGCTAACGCCTGCCCCACTGCGCCCGCCATCCCGGCGGCGCAGAGGGACTGCGGCATCACCCCAAACGACTAACGCAACTGCCCGACCATCGCCGCGGCAGCGCTCAACACATCCTTGCCCAGCTGCTTGGATCGCTCGCCGTTCCAGCCCGTTTGCGGGTTAGGCCGATCATCGTGATCCTTGAACGGCATTTCGATGGTGAAGGCCAGGCAATCAAACTCCAGCCCTACCGCATTACAAGCCAGGGTGGTATTGGCCTGCCCGGGCGCATCCAGCGGGTAACCGTAAGCCGTCTGGAACTCAGCGCCGATCGCCATCAACTGATCACGAAACTGCTTATCCAGCGTGGCCAAGCGCGGACTAAATCCAGGGTTCCCCTCACAGCCGGCGGCAAACACATGGGGTATTTCCTCATCACCATGGATATCGAGAAACAGATCAACCCCCACCGCGCGCATCTGCTGCTGGACGAAGTACACCTCGGGGCTGTCTGCATCACTGGCTGACTGCCAGGCACGGTTGAGATCGCGGCCAGCGAGGTTGGTACGCAGGTGACCGCGGAAGGCTCCGTCTGGGTTCATGTTCGGCACCAGGTACAGTTCAGCCTGCGCCAGCAAGGCGTTCAGCTCGGTATCATCATGCTGCTGCAAGCGCTCCAGCAACCCTTCCATAAACCATTCAGCCATGTGCTCGCCAGGATGCTGTTGGGCGATCAGCCAGATCTTGCGCGACGCCTGCGGGTTGCGGCTGATGCGCAGCAACTCGATGGCGCGGCCTTCAAGGCTTCGCCCGGTAGCGAATATCTCAGCCCCCGCAAGACGCTGCGCGTCGTCAACCAGTTGCGTATGGCGGGCACGGCTGTAAGGCTCGAAGTAGGCAAACCAGACCTGCGGCTGCTCAGGCGAGAGCTCAAAATTGAGCGCGCCGCCTTCAAAGCGACTGGGCACACGAAACCAGTTACGCTGGTCGTAGGATGCCATCGTGTGATAACCCGCCCAGGCGTTTTTATAAGACGATTGCCCGGCATTGTTCAGGCTGAACCCGCAACGCTGGCCTGGTTGCAGGCCATCGACCTTAAAGTGGAACCACTGGAAGTGGTCGCTGTTAAGGTCAGGACGAATCGCCAGCACAACCTTTTGCGGATTACTGGCGTCGATGACCTCGATATTGCCGCTGTCGAAGTTGGAACTGATCTGCATGGCTACCTCGAAGGCTGGTGATTGACCGCTGCATTGAAGAATCGCAGCTCTGCCTGACAAGCGAAACGCTGAAGGCGACAAACTGATACGGATTCGACTCTGCCGCATCACAGACTGCAAACCCGGCCGGAGCAACTTACTGTCTCACGCAGAGTCTGCTCATCGGACACCCCAAAACAGGAGATGCGCACGCATGGCTATTGGTTACCCTCACGCGGCATGGCTTGGCTTACTGTTGATGCTCGGCGGCTGCGCCAGCTCGCCCCACGACAACTCACCCAGCGCACCCGACAAAGTGGAGTCGGCTCAAGCCGAAACCCGTGCCATACCCGCGGATCTTCAGCGCCAGGCCAACCGCGGCGATCTCGATAGCCAGTTCCAACTGGGTAGCCTGTATTTTGTCAGGCAACCAAAAGACCTCAAACAAGCCGAGCACTGGTGGAAACTGGCCGCCGATAAGGGCCATGCGCTGGCAGCGGTCAGCCTGGCCTTTTTGTATACCGGCCGCGATAACCCGGAGCTAAACAATCCACCACTGATGCTCAAGTATCTGAATCAGTCCGCTGCAGGGGGCAACCCGATGGCCCAGCACATTCTCGGCAACCTCTACCTCAAAGGCGAACAGGGTGTGCCGCATGACCCACGCCAAGCCAGGGCATTATTCCTCAGTGCCTGCCAACAGAATTATACGGCCAGTTGCGAGGCTCTTAATCAGAACCCCTGAAGCAGGTTTTAGGTTTCGATCGCCGCCTCATCAATAGGCACCGCCGACTCGTCAGGCGGCTGCAACGGTTGTTGCAGGTCGTCCTGCGGTTCGTCTTCAACAGGTTTGCCCAGCCACTTATTGGCTGACTGCTGCACCTCGTCCACCTGTTTATTGAACTCCTTCAGGGTGCCATCGACCGCCTCGCGCGCGACATCCTGCACCGCCTGCTCAGCCTTCTCGGCCAGTTTCTGCGCCGATTGCTCAGCAGCGTCACAACCCACCAAACCAATCAGTACAAGACCCAGCACACCTACTTGCATCGATTTACGCATCACGGTCTCCCTTAACAGCCGCTACCGGCCTGATCTGTGGCAGCGGCCCAGTGGCCACTGCCTTGATAACTCATACCTGCTGGTCAGCCTCTGGTCGATCGTTGCGGGTTTTCCACAACGACAGCAGCACGCCACCCAGCAACAGCCCCAGCGTCACGCTTAGCGAAATTACAGCCGGTATCTTGCCGATAATGCCCACTAGGAAAATCTTGCTGCCGATAAATACCAGCACCAGCGCCAGGGCGTATTTGAGGTAGGCAAAGCGATGGATCATCGCCGCCAGCGCAAAATACAGGGCGCGCAGGCCGAGAATGGCGAAGATGTTCGAGGTGTAGACAATGAACGGATCTTGGGTGATGGCGAAAATCGCCGGCACACTGTCCACCGCGAATACCAGGTCGGCACACTCGATCAGTACCAGTGCCAGAAACAAGGGTGTCGCCCAGATTACGGACTGGCCAGTGGCATCCGGCTGACGCACAAAGAAGCGTCCTTCATGCAGGCCGTCAGTCACCCGCATGCGTTTACGCAGGAACTTCACCAGCACGTTATCGCTTAAGTCCGGGTGGTCATCGACCTTACTGAAGAGCATCTTCACGCCGGTCAGCAACAGAAAGGCGCCAAACAGGTAGAGAATCCAACTGAACTCAGCGATCAATGCGGCGCCTAAGCCGATCATAATCGCGCGCAGCACGATCACTCCGAGGATGCCCCAGAACAGCACTTCATGTTGGTACTTACGCGGGATGGCGAGGAAGCTGAAGATCATCGCCATCAGGAAGACGTTGTCCATCGACAACGATTTTTCGATCAGAAAGCCGGTGTAGAAGTCCATCCCGGCATCACCGCCTTTGACCTGCCAGACCCAAAGGCCGAACAGCAAACCGGCGCTAATATAACCGGCTGACAACAACAGGCTTTCGCGCACGCCGATTTCACGGTGCTCACGGTGCAACACCCCGAGATCGAAGACCAACAGGCTGATAACGATGCTGATGAAAACAAGCCACAACCAGGTGGCTGTACCGAGAAACTCGGCCATGAAAAACGGTTCTAGGGCAGTCATGAGCCCCTCCTCTTAGTGTCGAAGTTGTACAAACTGCAACTCCGACATGGCAGCGGGTAGCTGTCAGAGGGGCCCGGCGTTGCGGGCGCAAATGTAGAGAGGCGCGAGGTTTTCCTCAACAAGCCAGCGGTTGCAAGGTATTTCAAAGCCCCGAGCGGCAACTGACCTGCTGTTTGAGTAAGTAACCTAGCTGTGGGCCGAGAATAGGCGCACAGTAAGCGTGCAATAGATTATTGCCTACCTGCGGGGTATTCGAAGTCCAAACCATAAGGCCGTGCAGAACCCCCACAGAGCCACCATGCATAACTTAGACTATCAAGTATCAGCTTATTTGTAGGGCTATAGGATTAGACGCTCCTATCGGCCGAGGCCGCGCTAAAGCCATGCAGAGTAGACATTTAGCTTGGCTTCGCCATAATTACAGGGTGCGCACTAACCGTGCTAAAGCGGGTCAATATAGACAGCGCTAGCGAGTTGATATAAATCGGTAATAGTCCTTGAACCTATTCAAGCCGTTTAAATAAGCGCGCACATTGAAACTGTTTGGCCGCATCAAATGTTCAGGCACTTGCCTGACATTCAGCCAACATTCCGCTCAAGACCAAAGGTAATTACGTGACGAAAGACGAACTGCGCGCCGAACTCGAGCGCCAGGCGCAGCGTTACAAGGATGTATACGGCGGGGAAGTGATTACCTACGCCGCTCAACCGGATCCCGAGCGCAAGCCGTGGCGCAAGAAGGCTAACCTTCTCGACCAAGCGTTTGATAAAGAGCTGGCAAAGATCGAAAAAGAACTGCAAGCCAAGGCCGACGAAGCGTCTGGCTGACGCCCGTCGTCCTGGCAGCAAACCACGCGGCCATCCCTCATCGAGATGGCCTCTGCCTCAACGCCGCTTACCGCCCATTAACGACCCCAACAGCCCACGCACCAGCTGCCGGCCGATCTGATTGGCCGCTTGACGTAGGGTCGCTTTCATTACTTGGCTGGCCAGGCCGCCAAACAACTCACCGGCTGCGCCCGCGATACCACCTTCCGCCTCGGCTTTCTTACCGCCTGAAGCTGCTTTACTTTGCTCAACCTGTTGCGCAGCCGCCTGCTCGGCGCGTGCGCTCAACAGCTCATACGCCGACTCACGATCAATGGGTTTATCGTAGCGCCCTCGCAATGGCGACTGGGCAATCAAGGCCGCGCGCTCAGCCTCACTCAACGGCCCAATCCGTGACTGCGGTGGCGCAACCGCCACACGCTGCACCATGGCCGGCGTGCCTTTAGCTTCCATCGTGCCGACCAGCGCCTCTCCAATACCCAGCTCAGTCAGTACCGCTAACGTGTCGATCGCAGGGTTAGGGCGAAAGCCATCAGCTACCGCGCGCAGCGACTTCTGCTCTTTGGTGGTAAAGGCGCGCAAGCCGTGCTGAATACGCAGGCCCAGCTGCGCCAATACATCATCCGGTAAATCACCCGGCGACTGGGTCACGAAGTACACACCCACCCCTTTCGAACGAATCAGCCGCACCACCTGCTCAAGACGCTCCTGCAACGCCTTCGGCGTATCGGCAAACAACAAGTGCGCCTCATCGAAGAACAACGCCAGTAGCGGCTTGTCGGCATCGCCGCGCTCCGGCAGCTGCTCAAATAACTCGGCCAGCAACCAGAGCAAGAAGGTCGCGTAGACCTTAGGGGCTTCATGCACCAAACGGCTGGCATCGAGCAGATGGATGCGCCCACGACCATCGCCATCAGGCTGCAAAATATCTTCAAGTTGCAGCGCTGGCTCGCCAAACAGTGCTTCAGCGCCTTGCTGTTCCAGGCCCGCTAATTTGCGCAGTAGGGCTTGTGATGAGGCCGAGGTAAACAGCGCGCTATCGTCGCCGAGCACCTCGGGGTGGCTCTTTAGGTGCGCCAGCAATGCTTTGAGGTCTTTCAGGTCAAGCAACAGCAGCCCTTCGCGATCCGCCACCTTGAACGCGGCATAGAGCGCGGCCTGCTGGCTAGCAGTCAGTTCCAGCAGCGCGCCCAGCAACAAAGGCCCCATCTCACTGAGCGTGGTGCGCAGCGGGTGACCGCTTTGGCCGTGCACATCCCACAGGGTGACTGGGTAGGCCATTGGCTGATGATTGAGCCAGGGCATGCTGGCAATTCGTTCAGCCACCTTGCCTTGCGGCGCACCCGCAGCGCCCAGGCCGCAGAGATCACCTTTGACATCAGCGGCGAACACGGCAATCCCGGCATCACTGAAGGTCTCAATCAGTCGTTGCAGCGTCACCGTTTTACCGGTCCCCGTGGCACCGGCAATCAGCCCATGCCGGTTTGCCAAGCGCAGCGCCTGACCAACCGGCTGCCCATCCAAACCCGCCCCCACAACAAACTGCCCGGATTCCGCCATCTTGCCATCCCCGTGGTTAAAGCTTTACTGCAATAAGACCGACACAATGATCATTGCCGCACCGACGGCTCCGCTTTTCCATCAAGTCAGCACCAGACTGATGCCCGACATTACCGGACGCAAGAAGCCATGACTAATAACCTGAAGTTTAGCCACAAGATTCTGCTTGCTGCCTCACTGGTGGTGATCGCGGCATTCTCGCTATTCACCCTGTACAACGATTACCTGCAGCGCAACGCCATCCAGAACGATCTAGAGAACTATCTGCAAGAGATGGGTGATGTCACTGCAAGCAATATTTCCAACTGGCTGTCGGGCCGCATCCTGCTAGTGGAAAGCGCAGCACAATCGGTTGCCCGCGATGACTCGCCCGATCAAGTGGCAGGCTTATTGGAGCAGCGCGCACTGAGTTCGACTTTTAGTACGACCTACTTAGGCAGTGAAAACGGCAGCTTTGTCATCAGGCCCGATGTACCCATGCCCGCCGATTTCGATCCGCGCGTCAGGCCTTGGTACAAGGGCGCTGAAGCAACCGGTGGTACTACGCTCACGGAACCCTACATTGACGCTGCCACGGGCGGACTGATCATCACCATCGCCACCCCGGCCAAGTCCGCTGGCGTAGTCGGCGGCGATCTGAGCCTGCAGACACTGACAGACATCATCAACTCGCTGAGCTTCGACGGTATGGGCTACGCGTTTCTGGTCAGCTCAGACGGCAAGATCCTGGTCCACCCGGACAAGTCACTGGTGATGAAGAACCTGAGTGACGTCTACCCGAAAAACACCCCGCGCATCAGCAGCGACTTCAGCGAGGCACAACTCGATGGCAGTCAGCGCATCCTGACGTTTGCACCGGTAAAAGGCCTGCCTTCAGTGAACTGGCATATTGGCCTGTCCATCGACAAGGCCAAAGCCTATGCAATGCTCAGTGAATTCCGTACTTCTGCAATCATTGCAACTGTCATCGCGGTGGTGCTGATCATGCTGCTGCTGAGCATGCTGATTAGCGTGCTGATGCAACCACTGAACGTCATGGGTAAAGCCATGGAGGACATTGCCCAGGGCGAAGGCGACCTGACTAAGCGCCTAAGCATCCAATCCAATGACGAATTTGGTCGTTTGGCCAGCGCGTTCAACCAATTTGTTGAACGCATCCATAGTTCAATCCGCGAAGTGTCGTCGGCCACCAGCCAGGTCAACGAAGTGGCCAAACTGGTGGTCGGCGCCTCCAACTCGTCGATGATCAACTCCGACGAACAGGCCAGCCGTACCAACAGCGTCGCGGCGGCGATCAACGAACTGGGCGCCGCCGCCCAGGAGATCGCGCGCAATGCGGCCGATGCCTCCAATCAAGCCTCCGACGCGCGTCATCTGGCCGAAGACGGTCGCCAGGTCGTTGAAAAAACCATACGCGCAATGAATGAGCTGTCGGGCAAGATCAGTGCGTCTTGCAGCAACATCGAAACCCTCAACAGCAAGACCGTAAATATCGGGCAGATTCTTGAGGTGATCAAAAGCATCTCCCAGCAAACCAACCTGCTCGCTCTTAACGCCGCCATTGAAGCGGCGCGCGCAGGCGAGGCCGGCCGTGGCTTCGCCGTGGTAGCCGACGAAGTCCGCAACCTGGCTCACCGCACCCAGGAGTCCGCGCAGGAAATCGAGAAGATGATCGAAGAGCTGCAAGTCGGCTCCCGTGAGTCGGTCACCACCATGACCGAAAGCCAGCGCTACAGCGAAGAGAGCGTTGAGATTGCCAACCAGGCCGGCGCGCGCCTAAGCAGCGTGACCGAACGCATCGGCGAGATCGATGGCATGAACCAGTCGGTGGCCACCGCGACCGAGGAGCAGACGTCAGTAATCGAATCACTCAACGTCGACATCACCGAAATCAACACCCTCAACCAGGAAGGCGTGGAAAACCTCAACGCCACCCTACGCGCCTGCGGAGATTTGGAGCAACAAGCCAGCCGTCTCAAGCACTTGGTCGATAGTTTCCGCATTTAAGATGCTTGCTGCGATCGCGTCGGCCCTTCAGCGTTAAAACAAACGGGGCGCTCAATGAGCGCCCCGTTTTTATTTCTACTTATCGCTGTCTGTTGGCGACTGTTCATCTTGCTGCAATTTTCGCCACAACTCGGCTGCGTCAGCAAAGTCAGTACCGTCCTCAGGGGTCAGTGCCTGCGGGTCATAACGCTGCGTACAACCCTCTCCCAACACAGGCGGCGCGCTGGATGTTCCACGTGTGAGTGGATCGCTCATAAAACCTCCAACGGTTATGCTCGCACTCAGTTTACCGCCTGGTGACCTTCGTCATGCTGGGCGAACTCTTTAACCGCACGCAGCACATCGCTACGGCTGACTTGGCCGATCAGGTGACCATTTTCAACTACAGGTAAGCGACGACGCCGACCGCGCAAGAAGCGCTCGGAGATTTCAATTATATCCGCCTCAGGCGAGATCACTTCGACCTCGGTCGTCATATAAGCGCTGACATTGCCCCCCGTCGCTTCGTAATAAGCGCCGGAAAGGATGCCGCGCAAACAATCACCCTCCGACAGCAACCCCACCAGATGGCCTTGCCCATCAACCACCGGAGCGCCGGATATACGGTGCTCAAGTAACCGATTGATCGCAGTGAACAAGTTCATTTCAGGACGAAAAGTCACCAAATGGCGGGTCATGTAGTCACGAACTTTGATTGACTTAAGCATCTGTAAACTCCTTGGTCTGCGCTGAACCGAAGCGCCGCATGCACGTCAGTCGAACACTACCGTCTTGTTGTCGTGCACCAGCACTCGATCTTCTAAGTGATAGCGTAGACCACGCGACAGCACCATCTTCTCGACATCCTTGCCCAAGCGCACCATCTCTTCGATGCTGTCGCGGTGGCTGACGCGCACCACGTCTTGCTCGATGATCGGCCCCGCGTCCAGTTCCTCGGTGACATAGTGCGAGGTCGCACCGATCAGCTTGACCCCACGCAACGACGCCTGGTGATAAGGCTTAGCCCCGACAAACGACGGCAGAAAGCTGTGGTGAATGTTGATGACACGCTGCGAGAACTCCGCACACAGTTGCGCAGGGAGAATTTGCATATAGCGCGCCAGCACAATCACGTCAGCCTCATGGGCCTTTACCAAGCGCTCGACTTCATCGAAGGCTGGCTGTTTGTCTTCCGGGTTAACCGGTACGTGGAAGAACGGAATGCCATGCCACTCGACCATGCTGCGCAAGTCATTGTGATTAGAAATCACACACGGAATCTCGCAATCCAGTTCATTGCTATGCCAGCGGTGCAACAAATCAGCTAGGCAGTGGGATTCACGGCTGGCCATCAACACCACACGTTTCTTCTGCGCCGAATCGGTAACCCGCCACTCCATGGAGAACTCGCGGGCAATTGGCGAAAAAGCTTGGCGGAAACCATCCAAATCAAACGGCAGCGAGTCGGCGCGAATCTCGTGACGCATAAAGAACCAACCGCTCTGGTTATCCGAGTGATGACTCGCTTCGGTAATCCAACCGTTATAGGTGGCCAGAAAGTTACTGACCTTGGCCACGATCCCTACCCGGTCTGGGCAGGCAATAACTAATCGAAAAGTACGCATCAACGGCTCCAGCACTCAAATAAAGTCGGCCATTCTAGTCACTGCACGCGAAAACTGCAGTACTCAAACAGCCCGCCCGAGGCTAACGTGCGGCGAACCTGTCCGTAGCGGCAACCAAACTAGAACACACACGGTAAAAACACCTCACCCAATATAGCCAGACGCACAACAAGCAAAATACCCAAAAAGTTACTTAACAATACAATTCATAAAAAATACTCACAAAGCGGTTTACTTGTGAAAAGTGCCTGACTACTATTGATCTCACTTAATCGTAATTCCCTAATACAGGCTCGCCCTACATGTCGCTCATCAACGAATACCGCGCAACCGAAGAAGCCATCAAAGAACTGCAAGATCGCCTGAAGAACATGTCGCAGGACGACAAGCTGCAAAAAGAATTGGAATTTGAAGGCAAGCTGCGTGCATTGATGGGTGAATACCAGAAGTCGTTGCGCGACATCATTGCAATGCTCGACCCAGACGCCAAAAGCAGCAAAGTTATCCGCACAGGCAAAACCACTGGTACCAAACGTGCCCGTAAAGTTAAGCAGTACAAAAACCCCAACACTGGCGATGTGATTGAAACCAAAGGTGGCAACCACAAAACGCTGAAAGAGTGGAAGGCCAAGTGGGGCGGCGACGTCGTAGAAAGCTGGGTCACTCTGCTGGACTAAGCCAACGCATAAGCAGCAACATGAAATAAAAACGCCAGCATTGCTGGCGTTTTTTATGGCTGGTCATCCGCACCAGCCAGCTCGCGGTCCTTCGCTACACGCCCATAATAATTACTGCCGATACATTTATGGGCGCTATGTCTTCTGACAATGCAGCATTTAGCCTTATTGATTACAAGGCATATAACTGACGCAGACGCTCTGCATGCGCCTGCCACTCCAGCAGCACCGCTTGCTGCCCAGCAGCCGCGCTGGCAAACACCTCCGCAACTGCCTGCTCGAACTGCTCAAGGGTATTGGGTGCGCCGTATTCGGAACGACTCAGACGTTGTTGGCAAAACAAACGCCAGCGCTGCTGCTCTTCAGTATTCAGAGTTGCTGCAAAATTGCGCGCCCGGTAACGAAACAGCAACTCGGGTAACCGCGCATCATCAAAGGGCCAAATCGCCTCACCCAAATGCTGCGGATCAGCACGGCGTATCTGTTCGCACAAACGACGATCACGGTCACCCATAAAACCATCGTAGAGCTGTTGTTCTGGATCTTGATTGGCCGCGAATGACTCTTCAGCATAAATCTGCACCAGCTTGTCCTGCCAAAGAGCAGACTTAGCCTTTAATTGCTCGGCTTGCGCCTGATACGCCGGAATATCGAGTTGCAGACGTTGAATATCCTGCGCTCGCAATACGTTCATCGGCGCAACCACCGGGCAACGGTTGATATGCAGCAACTTCAGCGGTACCGGCAGCTCACCCTCGGCTAATTGATCACGACGGGTATAAAGACGCGTGCGTAATGTCTCAGCGGTCTCATTGAGGAGCGGCGTAATATCCGCCTGCAGGTCACACACGATCAACGCGTTACGATTACGCGGGTGCCAGGCCAAGGGCAATACCACTGCCAGATAATGCCGCGCGCCGGCGTAACGGCCGGAAATATGCACCAAGGGTTGTAATAAACGTACTTGCTCTTGCACCCGTTGTTTGCTGCGCAGTTGATAGAGATAGTCATACAGTTTGGGCTGCTTGCTACGCAGTAACCGCGCCAAGGCAATAGTGGCGCGCACATCGGACAAGGCATCATGGGCCTGACCATGCTCAATGCCATTAGCGGCAGTCAGACGCTCCAATTTCAGCGTTACCTGCCCGCCCTCTTCCGGCCAGACGATACCGTCCGGCCGCAAGGCATAAGCCGTACGTACCACGTCGATCAGATCCCAACGGCTATTACCGCCCTGCCACTCACGGCCATAGGGGTCATAGAAGTTGCGGTACAAGCTATAGCGCGTCACTTCATCATCGAAACGCAAACTGTTGTAACCCACTCCGCAGGTGCCTGGTTGCGATAGCTCGGCATGCACGCGGTGCATAAACTCGGCTTCATCCAGACCATGCTGCGCCAACGTGCTGGGCGTAATCCCGGTCACCAGGCACGCCGCTGGATGCGGCAGGATGTCGTCGCTGGGCTGGCAGTAGATATTCAGCGGCTCATCGATTTCATTGAGCTGTTCATCGGTGCGAATCCCGGCCACCTGCAACGGTCGGTCGCGGCGCGGGTCAATCCCGGTGGTTTCGTAGTCGTACCAAAAGAGGCTGGCGGTCACAATAACGTCCTGATGCTGAGGCGCTGGCAAGTCTAGCACCCTGATGCCAGGCGCATCCCCTGACCACTTATCCGCCACCTGAACTGCCGCATAGCCCACTAATTGCCGATAAATGCCCTGCTGCACGGACTCTTGTGGCGGAGTCGGTTGCGTCACTGCCTGCTGCTGGCTAGCATCGGGCTTTCCTCGACGCAGTCTGCCAATGTCGCCCACGCCTCCCTCTGCTTCAGCCGCCGCCCGCCCGCTACTGGATACCCGCTATAAAGTGGAAACGCCGGAAGGTATTGACCTGATCCTGCGCCCAGCGGGTTTAGTGCCGCGCGCGTTGGCGTTCAGTATTGACCTGCTGATTCGCGGTGCGCTGCTCGGTGCATTGTTTGCCGCGCTGGCGCTGCTCGGCCAGTTCGGCATGGGCCTGGGTACTATCCTGCTGTTCCTCGTGACCTGGTGGTACATGGTGTTGTTTGAAGTGCTCAACCAAGGCCGATCACCCGGCAAGCAATTGATGGGGCTGCGAGTGATTCATGATGACGGCACACCGATTGGCTGGGCCGCCTCGCTGACCCGTAACCTGCTGCGTTTTGTCGATATCCTGCCGTTCGGCTACACATTGGGCATTCTGAGTTGCCTTAATCACCCAGCCTTCAAGCGCTTGGGCGACATCGCCGCCGGCACCTTGGTGGTTTATCGCGATAACGCCCCAGCCAGCCCCGAGCTACCGCAAGCCGAAGCCCTGCGTGCGCCGTTCAGCATGAGCTTGGACGAACAACGCGCCCTGCTCAGCTTTGCCGAGCGCGCACAGAGCCTTTCCGGTGCGCGCAGGGAAGAACTGGCGAGTATTCTTGCCGAGACGTTGCAGGTGCCCGCCGCTCAGGCTGAACAACAGATCCACGGCATTGCCCGTGGACTTTTAGGCCCGACATGAAACAGAGCTTGTTTGAAAACCAGCACCAAGCCGACTGGCAGGCGTTCAGCACCCAACTTGAGGCGCTTGAGCGCGGCAAAGCCGACAGCCAGCAGTGCAACAACTTTGCGGCGGCTTATCGGCGCCTTTGCCAGCAACTCGCGTTGGCGCAGAGCCGTGGTTACAGCAGCCTCCTCGTTGAGCAACTGCAACAACTGGCTATGCGTGGCCATCAGCAGTTCTATCGTCATCGCAGCCCACTCGGCGGTCAGTTGCTCGGCTTTATCCTGGCCGGCTTTCCGCGCCTGGTCAGGGCCGAATGGCGCTTCGTCGTCGCAGGTTGTCTGCTGTTCTTCGGCAGTCTATTGTTGATGGGGACACTGGTGTACCACTTCCCCGATTTGGTCTACGGCGTGATGGGCCCCGACCAGGTCGCCGACATGGAGAAAATGTACGACCCCGACGCCCGACGCATCGGCCGTTTCAGCGAGCGCGATTCCGGCGATGACTGGATGATGTTCGGCTACTACATCATGAACAACATCGGCATTGCCTTTCAGACCTTTGCCAGCGGCCTGCTGTTTGGCCTGGGCAGCCTGTTCTTTTTGCTATTCAACGGCCTGATGATTGGCGCGGTAGCCGGCCATTTAACCCAGATCGGCTATGGCGAAACCTTCTGGTCGTTCGTCGTCGGCCATGGCGCCTTCGAGCTCACTGCCATTGCCCTGGCCGGGGCCGCCGGACTAAAAATCGGCTGGGCACTGCTCGTACCCGGCCGACTGCCACGCGGTGAAGCCTTGCGCGTAGCCGCCGGCAGTAGCGTTCGACTGGTTGGTGGCGTCATCATATTTCTACTGCTGGCTGCCTTTATTGAGGCGTACTGGTCATCCATGAGCCTAGCCAGGCCGGCCATCAAATACGCCGTCGGCGGCGCGTTGTGGTTGCTGGTGCTGGCTTATCTACTGCTAGCCGGTCGAGGTGCACATGCGCCTGACTGACGCCAGTGTGGTGATTCGTCCACGCAGCGCCTGGGAAGCCATTGATCTTGGCGTGCTGCTGGCCAAGCAACACGCTGGCCTGTTGATGCTCAGCTGGGCGCTGGTGACCCTGCCGATCTTTGCCCTGCTGTGTCTACTGCTATGGGATTACCCTAGCATCGCCCTGCTGATTTTCTGGTGGCTCAAGCCGGCCTATGAGCGCCTGCCGCTGTATATCCTTTCGCACGCTTTGTTTGGTGCCAAGCCGAGCCTCAAGCAGGCGCTTAAAGCCCTGCCCGGCCTGCTCAAACCGCAGTTACTGGCCAGCCTGACCTGGCGTAGGTTAAGCCCCACACGCAGCTTCGACATGCCAGTCATGCAGCTTGAAGGCCTGTCTGGCAAGGCCCGCAGCCAACGCCTGATTGCTCTCGGCCAGCGCGGCGCGAAAGGCGCAAACTGGCTGACCATCGTCGGCATGCACCTGGAGATGGCCCTGTGGTTCGGCATCATCAGCCTGTTTTACATGCTGCTGCCTGCGCAGGTTGAGCTGAACTGGAGCTGGGACAGCTTGATCAAAGCCGCGGCCGGCGAGTGGTTATGGCTGGAGCACCTGTCCAACCTGCTTTATGTCCTGCTGCTGATTCTCTGGGAACCGATTTACGTGGCCTGCGGTTTCACCCTGTACCTGAATCGTCGTACTGCCCTGGAAGCCTGGGATATCGAGCTGGTATTCCGCCGATTACGCCAGCGCCTGACTGGCGTGGCCTATACCCTGCTGCTCAGTTGCTTCCTGCTGTTGGCGCAGCTGCCAAGCAATGCTATGGCAGCCGCCAGCAGCAGCTCGCTGCCGATTGAAGACCCCATAGGGCCACAGGCTGAACGCCTACTCAAACAACCACTGAGCAGTCGCGAAGCACAGCAGAGCATCACTCAACTACTCGATCAACCGCCCTTCGAACACCGCGAAACAGTCACCCGCTGGCGTTTCGGTGACGAAGCCAAGGAGCCCAGCGCAGCAGACGCCAAGGCCCTAAGTGAGCTATTGAAGAATTTTTTCACACTCGCCGAACTGTGGAAAAGCATCGATGCCGTGGCGTTATTTTTCGAAGTGCTGCTGTGGGCGATGCTGTTCGGCCTGATAGCTTGGCTGTTGTGGCGCTATCGCGACTGGCTGAGCACCTTTGCTGGGCGCATACGCTTGCCGCAACGGCAGCACTACCAGCCGCCAGAACAGCTATTCGGCCTGGAGCTAGCACCACAGAGTTTGCCAGCGGATATCCCCGGCGAAGTTGAACGGTTGTGGGATGAACAACCACGCGCGGCTCTCGGCCTGCTCTACCGGGCCTTACTCAGCCGCCTGCTGCACGAACAACGCTTACCGCTGCAGAGCGCGCACACCGAAGCCGAGGTGTTGCAGTTAGTACAAGCACTTGAGCGCAAGGAGCTGAGCCAATTCAGTCAGGGCCTGACCCATCACTGGCAGAACCTCGCCTACGGTCATCGGTTACCACCAGCGGCGCTCAAACAAAGCCTGTGCAGCGCTTGGCGCCGCCTGTTTGAGCAAGGGGTGCAGGTATGAGTCGGCGCTTGCAATTTGCACTTGGCGCCGGCCTGCTCCTGCTGTTTGGCGTGCTTGGCATCTTCCTGCTGGGCAAACTCACGCCTTATCCGGAAACCCTCGAGCACGGCCCCTCACCCGAGGCGCAGGCGAACCCTTACCTGGCCGCCGAAACGTTTTTGCGCAAACAGGGCCTGCAGGTACAGCGTGCCGATGGCCTGAGCATCATCAACGACCTGCCTAGCGTGGGGCAAACCTTGTTGCTGCTCGGTGACCGTAACCGCATGACGCCCAAGCAGGCCGAACGTCTACTGGCCTGGGCGGGTAACGGTGGGCATCTGTTGTTCGTGGCCGAACGGCTGTGGGATGAAAAACAAGGCAAGAGCGGCGACCTGCTGCTCGACAGCTTGGGTATCCAGCAGTATCAGGCTGAACAACTCGACGACGAAGAACACGATGCGGCAGAAAAGCAAGAACCCACCGACAGTCCGCGCGACGACGAGCCGCAACCTGTGGCCATCGCTGACGATGAAGCCCAGGCCGCGACAGACGAAAAGAGCAGGTACCCAGAGCTGACCCAGCTTTATCTAGAAAATGAAGACGCGCCTGCCTACTTCAACTTCGACACCGACTTCCACCTCTATGATGCCGAGAACCGCGCCCACGCTTGGGCCAACAGCGATGCGGCCACGCATTTGCTGCAGCTCTACCATGGCGAAGGCCTGGTCAGCGTGGTCAGCGACAGCTGGATCTGGCAGAACCAAAGCATCGGCGAATACGACAACGCCTGGCTGCTCTGGTACATGACCCAAGACAGCCAGGTCACGCTGCTCTACCGCGCCGACCGCGATGACCTACTGAGCCTATTGTTTGAACACTTCCCGCAGGCGCTGGTTGCCTTGGGGCTGTTGCTGACATTTGGGTTGTGGCACCTGGGCATGCGCCAGGGCCCGCTGCTGTTACCCGCCAGCCGACATCGCCGGCAGCTGCAGGAACACCTGCGCGGCAGCGCCGACTTCCTGCTGCGCCACAACGGTCAACAAAGCCTACTGCAAGGCTTACAACAGGACATAAAGCGCCGCGCCCGCCATCGCCACCCCGGCTTTGAACGCCTCGCAGTCGCCGAACAATGGCAGGTGCTCAGCCGTCTGACGCGCCAGCCATCCAGCGTTATCAGTCAAGCCATGCGGCCGTCGCCCAAGCAGCGCCTGGGCGCCGTCGAATTCACCCGCCAGGTCGCCAACCTGCAAGCCCTCAGGAATGCCCTATGATCAGGCACCCTAAAAGAGTTAGATCAATATGCTAGGTGCTGTTCCCGTTTCACATGGGTCGCCAAGGAAAACACAGCCAATTGCTACAACACATTCGTAATTTCTCTGAGCTTGATGAGACCGTCGCTATCTTGCTCTGAAAGTTGAGCAGGTCAGAAAGTGAATAAGAACCTGCGCGCCGCAAATTAAATTACGGAGAAATGGCTGCGATCACCGAGATCTCTACAAGCAACTCTGGACTGGCCATCTTGGCCTCGACACAGGCACGCGCAGGGGCGAAGCCTGACGGAACCCAGCTATCCCAGACGCTATTCATTTCGGCGAACAGGCTCATATCTTTGAGATAGATGGTTGCGGAAAGGATGTGCTCGCGACTGCTACCGACCGACTCCAGCAGTGCGTCGACCTTGGCCAGCATGGTGCGTGTTTGCTCATCAATACCGGCGCTACGATCTTCTGCGACCTGGCCGCATAAATAGGCGGTCTGGTTATGTACGACGACTCGGCTCATCCGCGCGGCTGTTTCATATCGTTTGATGCTCATGAGATTCCTTTGCTAAATCAGCGTGATGTGGAAAGTTATTGTTTCTAAGTGCCCTCAACTAGCGAAGCCAGCTCCCCCAGTGATCGCTGGTTTAATGGGTGAGCGAACACTGTAATAGCCCACCTCATCGAAGTCGGCTTGCCGTTCCGCAATGATCAGCTGAGCTGACCGTGAGGACCGACTTTCGCCTGTTGTAGCTGGCAGAGTTAGATCAAAAGCAGGAAATCGCACAAAGCAGATATTCATCCTGATGATCGCTAGATTTCGATGAGATTACACGCCAGTGATGAGCGCGCTTCGGCTAACTCTAAACGAACCATGGCTATGCCGCTGAGTTGCGCGGAAAGTGATGGCACGAATCGTCTGCAACCGAGACTGCTAACCCTTATCCGCTTTGCCGGCCGCCGCGGCAAATTTCGCCAAGTTGATGTCCAGCAAGCGTGGCCGTCTGCCGTGGTCTTCGGCCTGTTCCTTGCGGCGAACAGCGTTACGCACCATCAGCGAGCCGAGATAGCGAATGGGTTCTGGCGGAAAATAACCGAGCGGGCCATTAAGCAAGGGCGAGCGTGTCCACTCGTTGTCCAGACCCAGCACCATCGAAGAAAGAATCTGCCCGCCCATGTGGCAGGGGCCGACGCCGCTTCCCGAGTAGCCAAAGCCATAGAAAATATTGCTGGCCTGCTCCAACCGACCAAAGAACGGTAAGCCAGTGACCGAACGATCCGAGGGTCCGTTCCAGGTTGACTCGATGCCGACGCCCTCGAAAGCCGGGAAGAAATCGATCAGGGTCTTGCGTAGCAAGCCCTCGTAGGGCGACGGCTGGTCAAATACCGGCAGCATGCGCCCGCCATAGGCGAAGGTATTGCCTCCTTTGCCGAGCATGATTCGGCCATCCGGGGTGTTGTGGTAGTAGTGCACGAAGATCCGTGAGTCGAGGACCGTCACGCCGCTGGTCAGGCCGATCTTCTTCAGTAGATCCGGGCGTGGCTCGGTGATGATCATGTCACTGGAAACGATCGCCACGCTGCGTTCGAACTGCGGGAAGGTGCTCGCCATCCAGGCGTTAATCGCCAGCACAACGCGACCCGCCTTGACCTGCCCATTGGCGGTGACCACAGTGGCCGGCTGACCCTCGTTGAGCTTGATCATGGGCGTGCCTTCATACAGGCGCACGCCTAGAGCTAGGGCCACTCGGCGCAGGCCGCGTACCAGCTTACCGGGTTGCACACTGGCCGCCGCCGGCGAGAACCAACCTTCCAGGTGTTTATTGGATCCGGCCAAGCGCTGCACATCGGCCAGTGGGCGCCTGCTGAACGAGTTGATGCCGTTGCGCTCCAGCGCAGCGATAACTCCGTCGGTGGCGCCGACCTGAGCGAGGTTGGTCGCGGTATAGAGCGTGCCGTCGAGGCGGTAGTCAGCATCCACGCCGTACTTCTGGCAGAAATCACCGATGGCATAGATGCTCTGTTCCGAGGCTTTGACTAGGCGGATGGCTTCCTCCACCCCGAACAGACGCTCTAGGGTGAAGTACTTGGCCGACCAGGACAGCGCGCAGCCGCCGTTCCGGCCGCTGGCACCGGCCCCGCAAATGTCGGCCTCGATGATGACCACATCGAGTTCGGGGTTCTGCTCCTTGAGCATGATCGCCGTCCACAAGCCGGTATAACCGCCACCGACGATGCAGACATCGGCCTGGGTGTCCTGCTGCAGTGGTGCGCAAGGGGCAGAGGTGTCTTCTTGCAGTGCTCGGTCGAGCCAGTAGGGTCTCATCGCGAGGCCTCCGAATGGTTAGGTTGTAAGCGTGTCGTGAGCTTGATCAGCGCCCGGCAACCACGATCATTTCCACTCGCCAGTCCGGGTTGATCAGTTCGGCCAACGTGCAGGCGCGAGTCGGCGCATGGCCTTCTGGGAAGAAGCCGTCCCAGGCCCGGTTAAGTCCTGCATAGTCAGCCCTGTCAGCCAGCAGAATGCGTACCGAGAGCACCCGGCTGAGGTTGCTGCCGACACTGAGCAGCATCGCCTCAATATTGCCGAGGATCTCGCGGGTCTGGGCTTCGATGTCGCCCTGGGTGTTTGCGGCGACCTGGCCCCCGATGTACAGGGTGTTGTCGTGCAGCACCATATCGGAGCGGCGCGCAGAGGTTTCAAAGCGTTCGATATTCATGATTTCTTCCAGTGCTGTCAGGTGGCCGGCGAGGCGTGAGGCGCACAGTTATAGAAGCAAGTTGAAGCGAATAAGAAAAATCGATTTATCGTATTTCATAAATAAGCTGAGGCTGTTTATTGCGGCCTGGCAGGTTGCCGAGCTGACGCTTCTCGGAGGGGTGAAAAAAGTCTTACGGGTTTCCGCCGATGCCTGGCGAACGCAGCGTCCCTAGCAGCCCTCGAGCTTGCACCCGCTTGGTCTCTGAGCTTGGAGCACCTGCCCGGCAACACGCTGGGCGACTCCACAGCTGATTAAATGAGAAACAAAAAGACCCCGCTCGCAAGTTGCTGGGCGGGGTCTGGTTGGCCCTAACGTCGGTCAGGCGACGTTCATGGTTCTGTGCGTATCAATCAAATGAATAACCACCTCTGGATCCGCCAAGGTGGAGATGTCCCCCAACCCGTCGTATTCCGCCGCGGCTATCTTGCGCAGGATGCGCCGCATGATTTTGCCCGAGCGGGTCTTCGGCAAGCCCGGTGCCCACTGGATAACATCTGGCGAGGCAATCGGCCCAATCTCTTTGCGTACCCAGTTTTTCAGTTCTAGGCGTAATTGCTCACTCGGCGCCTCGCCACCAATCAGGGTGACGTAGACATAGATGCCCTGCCCTTTGATGTCATGCGGTACACCCACCACCGCCGCTTCGGCGACCTTCGGATGGGCCACCATTGCGTTTTCGATCTCGGCGGTGCCCATGCGGTGCCCAGACACGTTGAGCACGTCGTCGACACGCCCGGTAATCCAGTAATAGCCATCCTCGTCGCGGCGCGCACCGTCGCCGCTGAAGTACATGCCCTTGAAGGTTTTGAAGTAGGTGTCGACGAAGCGATCGTGATCGCGATAGAGAGTGCGCGCCTGGCCCGGCCAGGAGTCGATGATCACCAGGTTGCCTTCGGCGGCCCCTTCCAACAGGTTGCCCATGTTGTCCACTAGCGCGGGCTGCACGCCGAAAAATGGACGGGTTGCCGAGCCTGGCTTGAGCGCGGTCGCGCCCGGGAGCGGGCTGATCATGATGCCGCCGGTTTCGGTCTGCCACCAGGTGTCAACGATCGGGCAGCGGGATTGGCCGACGTTCTTGTAATACCAGTCCCAGGCTTGCGGGTTGATCGGTTCACCCACCGAACCCAACAGGCGCAGGCTGCTGCCGTCGGCACCATCAACGGCGGCGGTGCCCGACGCCATCATGGCGCGGATTGCCGTTGGGGCGGTGTAGAGGATGTTGACCTTGTGCTTGTCGACGACCTTGGCGACGCGGGTGATATCCGGGTAGTTGGGCACGCCCTCGAACAGCAACGTAGTCGCGCCGTTAGCCAGCGGGCCATAGACGATGTAACTGTGCCCCGTGACCCAGCCGACGTCAGCGGTGCACCAATACACCTCACCCGGCTGGTAGTCGAATACCCGCTCATGGGTTAGCGCGGCATACAGCAGGTAGCCGGCGCTGGTGTGCTGCACGCCTTTGGGCTTGCCGGTGGAGCCGGAGGTGTACAGGATGAACAACGCTTCCTCGGCCCCCATCTCTTTCGGAGCGCAAACGCTACCGGCCACGTTCATCAAGTCCTCGTACCAAATGTCGCGATGCGGGTTCCACTTGATCTCACCACCGGTGCGCTGGCACACGATGACTTTCTGGACACTGCTGGTTTCCGGGTTGGTCAGTGCGTCATCGACGTTGGTTTTGAGCGGGATTTTCTTGCCCGCACGAATGCCCTCGTCGGCAGTGATCACCACTTTGGATTTGCAGTCGATAATTCGGCCCGCCAAAGCTTCCGGCGAGAAACCACCGAATACCACTGAGTGGATCGCGCCGATGCGGGCACAGGCGAGCATCGCCACTACCGCTTGCGGAATCATCGGCATGTAAATGGTCACTACGTCGCCACGGTGCACATCTTGGCCGCGCAGGGCATTGGCGAACTTACACACGTGCTCGTGCAGTTCGCGGTAGGTGATGTTCTGGTGCTCGGACGGATCATCACCCTCCCAGATGATCGCCAGCTGGTCGCCACGCGCTTCCAAGTGCCGATCCAGGCAGTTGTAGGAAACGTTCAACGTGCCGTCGGCGAACCACTTTATATCGACGTGGTGATCGTCAAATGAGGTCTGCTTGACCTTGGTGAACGGTTTGATCCAGTCGAGGCGCTGAGCCTGCTCACGCCAGAAACCGTCCGGGTTGACGATCGACTGCTGGTACATGGTTTTATACGTCGCCTCGTCAGTCAGCGTATTGAGCAAAACCTCGGGGCGAACGGAATACGGAGAAGTCGCACTCATCTTTAATACCTAGCTGGAATAATTGTTTTTGTATGCGCTGGACCAAACTGTCGTGGCGCTTAGGCAACCTGGCATTGTCAGAACCACGTCGTGCAAACCGCCGATAGCGGTGTTTGCAACGGCCAGTACGCAACAGCGAGGTCAACGCCTGAAACGGCCGAGAAAACACCTTACTGAGTGAGTGGCGGATGAGGTCCGCGAGGCAAAGCGCGTACCTCACCAGCACCCCAAACGATACCGCGACCTGACATACCCGCGCGCCGCTTCGAGAGCGACGCGGGTTCATGGCTGGCGGCAATCCAGAGAAGCCACTGACGCCGACGACGCCTGCCGTCGGGCTAGTTCTTAGAAGAAGCCCAGCGGGTTGATGTCGTAGCTGACCAGCAGGTTTTTAGTTTGCTGATAATGGTCGAGCATCATCTTGTGGGTCTCGCGACCAACACCAGACTTCTTGTACCCGCCGAACGCGGCGTGCGCCGGGTACAGGTGATAGCAGTTGGTCCACACCCGACCTGCCTTGATCGCCCGACCCATGCGGTAGGCACGGTTGATGTCGCGGGTCCACAGGCCAGCGCCAAGGCCGAACTCGGTGTCGTTAGCGATGGCCAGGGCTTCGGCTTCGTCCTTGAAGGTCGTCACGCTGACCACTGGGCCGAAGATCTCTTCCTGGAATACGCGCATTTTATTGTTGCCCTTGAGCAGGGTCGGCTGGATGTAATAACCACTGGCCAGGTTACCCTCCAAGCGCTCCACGGCGCCGCCGGTGAGCAGCTCGGCGCCTTCCTGCTGGGCGATTTCTAGGTAGCTCAAGATTTTGTCGAACTGCTGCTCGGACGCCTGGGCGCCGACCATGGTTTCGGTGTCCAGTGGGTCGCCACGTTTGATCTGCTTGATCTTCTTCATGACCTCAGCCATGAACGCCGGGTAGATGGACTCCTGCACCAGCGCCCGCGACGGGCAGGTACACACTTCACCTTGGTTGAAGAAGGCCAGGACCAAACCTTCGGCGGCCTTCTCGATGAACTGAGGCTCGGCGCTCATGATGTCTTCGAAGAAGATGTTCGGCGATTTACCGCCCAGCTCGACGGTGCTCGGGATGATGTTTTCGGCCGCGCATTTCAAGATGTGCGAACCCACCGGGGTGGAACCGGTGAACGCGATTTTGGCGATGCGCTTGCTGGTGGCCAGGGCTTCGCCGGCTTCGCGGCCATAACCCTGGACGATATTCAGTACGCCCGGTGGCAGCAGGTCGCCAACCAATTCGGCGAACAACGTAATCGACAGCGGCGTCTGCTCGGCCGGCTTGAGGATCACGCAGTTACCGGCGGCCAGGGCCGGGGCAAGTTTCCAGGAGGCCATCAGCAGTGGGAAGTTCCACGGAATGATCTGCCCAACCACGCCCAGCGGCTCGTGGAAGTGGTAAGCGGCGGTGTGCTCGTTGATTTCGGCGGCGCTGCCTTCTTGGGCGCGGATGCAACCGGCGTAATAGCGGAAGTGGTCAACGGCCAGCGGTACGTCGGCGTTCAGCGTCTCGCGCACAGCCTTACCGTTGTCCCAGGTTTCAGCGACGGCCAGCAGTTCAAGGTTAGCCTCGATGCGGTCGGCAATTTTCAACAATGCCAGCGAACGATCCTGCACCGAGGTCTTGCCCCAGGCATCGGCCGCGGCGTGGGCAGCGTCCAGCGCCAGCTCGATATCTTCAGCACTGGAGCGGGGGAATTCGCCGATCACCGAGGCATCCACCGGGCTGGTGTTGGTGAAGTACAGGCCATTGACTGGGGCGACAAACTCGCCACCTATAAAATTACCGTAGCGCGGCTTTAGGTTAATAAGTGCGCCTGGTGTACCGGGTTTGGGGTAAATCATGGTGGACGACCTCTCGGAGTAATCGGGGGCGCTGGCCGGCCATTTTGATGGTCGCGACCGCGCTAGAGAAGATGTGCAAAACAGGCGGCGCGAGTGGCCTCTGCGGCTCCCGCGCGCCTGGGTTAGGCGCCCTGCGGAGTTTCACCGCGCTTGAGGCGAGCGTTGATGTCTTCAAGTACTGCCGGGAGATCATTGATGGTGTCGATCAGGTAATGCGGGCGTGAGGGCTCGAACATCTGGCCGATGCGGGCGCGCTCCTGTGCCAGTTTCTCTTCCGGTAGGGCGCGGAACTGTTCGTACGTGAGGCCAAGTGCGTTGCCGGAGCAGGTCAGGGCTACGGTCCACATGCCGGCGCTACGGCCTTCAAGAATGCCTGGCCAGGTGTCGTCGACCTTGACGCAAGCGGCGACGTCGCTGATGCCTAGGGCGATCACGTTAGCCAGGGCCTGAGCCGGGTGCGGACGGCCGTTGGGGACTTCATCGGTCGCGACAACGTGGTCGGCAACATAGCCATTACGCTCGGCCAACTGCACCACCTTCTCCATGACCACGGCCGGGTAGCCAGAGCAGGAGCCAACTTTCAGGCCTGTTTTACGCAGAGCAGTGATGGTCTCCAGGGCGCCGGGAATCAGAGCCGAATGCACGGCGATTTTCTCGATTTGCAGCGGCATAAAGCGCTCGTAGAGGGCTGTGACATCTTCGTCGGTAGGCAGTCGGCCGAAAGCGGCGCGGTAACGCTCGGCGATCTGCGGCTCATTGCACAGGGTGCGAATATGGTCCCACTTACCCATGCCCATCGGGCCGCGGGCTTCAGCCAGGCTGACCTCGACGCCGAATTCGGCGAAGGCCTCAACGAAAATCTGGGTCGGCGCGAAGGAGCCGAAGTCGACGACCGTACCGGCCCAGTCGAGGATGATGGCTTGCAGTTGGTCGGGGGTTTGGTAGTTCATGTGAGTAACTCCAATTAATTGCCGAAAGAGGGCGAGTGGTTAGTGGGTTCAGGCCTTGACCGGTGCGTTGCTAATGTCACGGCTGGGGATAAAGGGTTCGCTGTTTGGCTTGGCACTTGGTCGGCTGTTCCAGAACGGCAGCATGATTACGATGGCAACCACAGCGGAGGCGGTGAAGCAAAGGAATACCGTCTCGGTGTCGAAGTAGCCGGGCAGCAGGCCGCCGAGCACTGCGCCGATCGAGCCGCAACCGTTGACGAAGCCCGCGGCGGTACCGGAGGTTTCCTTGCCGAAGTCGATAGCAGCGGCGCCGCTGATCATCGAGTCCGGTCCATACAGGGTTAGGCCCATCATGAACAGCAAGGCAACCACTACCAGCACGCTGCCTGTGTTCATGGCCGGGACGAAGAGCACCAGACTCACGGTCAATGCCAGCAGACTGATTACGCAGGCAGGGAAGCGGCGGGCGCCAAACACCTTGTCTGAAATCACGCCGATCAGGATCGGCCCGGCCAGGCCTGCGACCTCGAAGGCGGTCGGCACCACGGCGGCAGCGATTTTGCCGATCTCCGGCATACGCTCGTAAACCATCACCGGGCCCCACAGCAGAATGGCGTAACGCGCCGGCTTGAGCATGAAGTAGGCCAGGCCAAGCACCAGCACCGTGCGGTTCTTGAGGATGGTTTTCAGGCAGGAAAGGAAGCTGGGATGCGCCAGGACAGTGCCGTCGGCCGTTTCGGCCAAAGGTTCGATTGGGGGCAGACCAACGTCCTGTGGTGTGTTGCGCTGGAAGATGAAAAACAATACGGCGACTGAGGCGACTACTGCGGCGGTGGCGATAAACGCCGCGCGCCAATCACCATAGACCTCATAGGCCATCCAACCGGCGAAGGGCGAAGCCACGAGACCGCCGAAGGCATAGCAGGTGCACCACCAGCCAAGTACGCGACCGCGCTCCTCAGTGGAAAAGAAGCTGCCAATGTTTTTGCACAGCCCGGACCAACCCGTAGACTGGGCCAAGCCTTGAACCACCATCATGGTGGCGAAGATCGGCAGTGTGGCGAAGGTGCCCATGATCGCCGCGGCGGCGGCCGAAATCAGCAGGCCGCCGAGTACCACGACCCTTGGACCAAAGCGGTCGGCGAGAATGCCCCAGGTGAATTGACCGATGGCGTAGGCGCCCAAGTACAGGGCGTCTAGGTTGGCCATGACGGATTTTTCCATCATAAAATCCGGGTCATCGCCGATGCCCAGCTTGGCCACTGAGAAGGCCTTACGGGTGAAGTAGAACGCGGCGTAAGCCAACCAGGTGATGGCAAATATCTGTAGTCGCCAGCGCTTAAGGCTGCCGAGGTTAAAGGGTGAGGGGCTTGTCGAATGATTCATGCTGCGGTCCTCTGAATTTAATGTGCTTGCAGTTCGATGACGTGCAATTTGTTGTTGTTAAAAGCACTTCTTTCGCCGTTCTCGCGAACGGGTATATCCAGATGAATCGGGACCAACGAATCACAGTTTCTTTCCTACGCTGCTGCGTGGCTTAGTGACACCGCTCGACGAAGTGCGGTGTCACTAAGCTGGATCGAACGCTGCGAGTCGGCTCCGTATTACAGGTACTCAAGGTGTATGGCGAGCGCGTTTCTCAGGCAGCGGGTTGGCACGTATCTACGCCCATAACCGCGAGGGCATCAGCGATGGCGCGCAGTAACTGAGCGACAATGCGTTCGTCGATCTGGCCAATACAGCCGATGCGAAAGCTCTCGGCGGTGGTCAACTTGCCGGGGTAGATCAGGAACTGGCGGGCTTTGAGCTCGTCGTAAAAACGCTTGAACTCAAAGTTTGGGTGGGCCGGGCTGAAGAAGGTGGTGATGATCGGCGACAACCAGCGATCTTCCAGCAGGGTCTGGAAGCCGAGGTCGCGCATGCCACTGACCAGGACATTGCGATTGTTGGTGTAACGCATCTGCCGGCCGGTAACCCCACCTTCAGCCACGTGCTGTTCGAGCGCTTTGCGGAAGGCCACGACGCTATGGGTCGGTGGTGTGAAGCGCCACTGGCCGGTGCGCTCCATGTACTGCCACTGCTCTAGCAGGTCCAGGCTCAGCGAGTGGGCACGGCCCTTTGACTGCTCTAGCAACGTACGGCGGATGATGACGAAGCCGAAGCCGGGGATGCCCTCGATGCATTTGTTGGCCGAGGACACCATGACGTCGAAGGGGATCTCATCGACGGTCAGCGGAACCGCTCCGAAGGAACTCATGGCGTCGACGATCAGCCCCTTACCATGCGCCTTGACCACGTCGGCGATCTCGCGCAGCGGGTTGAGAATGCCCGAGCTGGTTTCGCAGTGAACCAAGAACACGTCGGTGACGTCGGGGTTGGCAGCAAGTAATTCGGCCACTTCTTCCGGCTGCGGCGGCAGGTAGTCGCCCTTGTCCAGGGCAATATAGTCGCGGCCCAAATAGTCGAGAATTTGCGTGGCGCGTTTACCGTAGGCGCCGTTCATCAACACCAGAGCTTTGCCATCACGCGCGATTGCGGTGGCCAGCGCAGCTTCCACGGCGAAGGTGCCGCTGCCTTGCAGCGGCACGCAGGCGTAGCTGTCGTCATGCACACCGGCCATCGCGAGCAAGCCCTGGCGGATTTCAGCAGTGATGCGGTTGAAATCGGCGTCCCAAGAGCCCCAGTCACTTAGCATGGCTTGCTTGGTGGCCAGCGAGGTGGTCAGTGGACCTGGGGTGAGCAGGTACGGTTCGCCTAGGGCAGGTGCGTTAAGGGCAGGGCGGGCGATGGGAAATTCAGCTTTGCTCATGATCGTCTCCAGCGGGTATTGAGGCGGCGGTACGCCGTGCTGGAACAGATAAAAACAAGTTATAGCTAATAAATAAAATCGATTTATAGTATTTCTAAAATAAGCCAAGGCTATTAATGGAGTATTCATGGCGGTATCACACGCGCAGCTAAGGGCCTTTCATGCGGTGGCCCAGCAAGGCAGCTTCACCCGCGCAGCGGAGCGCCTATTTCTCAGCCAGCCGGCGGTCTCCGACCAAGTGCGCAAGTTGGAAGAGCAGTTCGGTGTGCTGCTGTTCAACCGCACTAAGCGTTCGGTGCAACTGACTGACCTGGGCGAGCAGTTGCTGGGCATTACCCAGCGCCTGTATGCCGTAGCGGCCGAGGCGCAAGAACTGCTGTCCAGCTCACAGGCCTTACAAACTGGCAGCCTGACCTTGGCGGTCGACTCGCCGGTGCATGTGCTGCCATTTATCGCCCGGTTCAACGAACGTTACCCGGGCATTCGCTTCAGCGTGGTGACCGGCAATACCGACGAGGCGTTGGCCCGGCTGTTCGAGTTCAAGGCCGACTTCGCCGTACTAGGCCGACCGATCGAAGACCCAAGCCTGTTGACCCAAGTACTCAGTACGGCACCGTTGGTGGCTTTTGTCGGCCCAGGGCATCCCTGGTCCGAGCGCGAATCTATCGTTCTGGCCGACCTCGACGACACACCGCTGGTGTTACGCGAACGTGGCTCAATGACCCGGCAAAGCATCGAAGACGAGATGCTGCGCGTCGGCGCAAGATTGCGCCCAGCCATCGAGGTAGAGGGGCGCGAGGCAGTGTTCGAGATGGTCGCCGCTGGATTGGGGGTAGGCATCGTCTCTGCTGCAGAGTTCGGCAGCAGCCGCAGCATGCGTGTTTTGCCAATCGATGATTGCCAGCGTTATATGACCGAAACATTGGTATGCCTGCGCACTCAAGGCGCGCGACGAATCATTGAGACCTTTATGGACATGGTCCGATCGAGCCTCACTGATTAAGGCGCCATCTTTGCACTTCGCCTCACGGGACGGCGAAGTGCACATAACTGACCAGTCCGGCCATCTATAGGTGCTGGCTATACAGACCCATGACCTGAAAATGGCGGCATTCGGGTAAAGCAGCCCTCCTACGCCTTATAAATTCTCCTAATTTTTCGCGACTCAAGGCCTTTGCTGTCCGTCATGAGCGCAACCGAGTTGAGATCCAACCACAAACCTTCCGGCGCCAGGGCGATTTCAAGTCGTGCCGCCTGACGCTTGAGCATGACCGTGCGAAAGTCCAGCGAGATGCTGAGCTAGTACTCCCCTACTGCGGCCAGTGGTGCAAGGTATAGAGTCGGAGGGGATGTACTGGCCATATTGACCCGCCGCGAGCGATCCAACAGAACTCGTCACTCACTGCGCAAAATGCGCCATGAGCCTATAGGCATGTTGCTTAACATCGTGGGGGAATATTCGTCGCAGTGCGCTAATTCTTCAGCCCAAGGCACTGGCAACTAATAAGCAAAACCAATAACAGAAAAAACTTTAATCGATTAGATTGATGCCTTCATGCTGGGCATGCTGGGCTGGCCTTTTCAGCGAGTAATCCCATGTCAGATGCCAACCTGGCCACACTATTGGTTTTGATTTCGGCGTTTATGCATGCCAGCTGGAACGCGGTGGTCAAGTCCAGCAGTGACCGCTTATCTTCGATGGCAATGGTCGATGCCGTAGCGTTTGTGCTTGCCTTGGCATTGCTACCTTTCGTGGACCTGCCTTCATTAGAGGTGTGGGTCGTGATTGGCTTATCGATCGTGGTCAACCTTTTCTATCGCTACTTCCTAATCCGCGCTTACGCTTTCGGCGACTTCGGTCAGGTGTATCCACTTGTTCGCGGCTTACCGCCATTGCTGGTAGTGGTATTTGCAGCCGCGTGGCTGGGGGAGTCGCTGCCGGCCCTTGGCATACTCGGCGTAGTGGTGTTGTCGCTCGGGGTGCTCAGCTTGCTGCACGTAACCCAGAACTGGCAGGCACCGCGCAACGCACTGGCAGCGGGCGTGTGCGTAGCCTTGTACACAGTGATCGACGCACATGGCGTGCGCAACTCAGAAAGCGTGCTGCAGTACCTGGTGTACTTCACTCTGCTGCTGAGCATGCCAATACCCCTTTTCGCCGCATGGCGACGAGGCCCGGCACTGGGCCAACACGTTCGCCGACACTGGCGCATGTCGGTGTTTGGCGGGTTGACCTACTGCGCGGCGTACGCCCTGGTGTTATGGGCCATGACGCTGGAGAACGTGGCAAAAATCGCCGCTCTGCGCGAAAGCAGCGTCATTATCGGCGCGGTGATTGCCACGCTGCTATTTAAGGAACCCTTCGGTCACCGCCGCCTGATCGCCGCTGTAACCGTGACGCTGGGCATTATTCTGATCAAGTGCGCGGCTTAACCAAACACTACTGTGCCAGAAGCAAGGTTCATCGATCAAACACGCACCGCGATGCTCTTTGAGGCGATATATAACTTTATCAAGCAAGTTCGCTTGGTTGCAGCCGCACTTCAGCAATGTCTGCCAACCTAACTGAAAGCATCTAGTCGAGTGCAGAACAGCCATAAAAAAGAGTGTCGGTGTGTCGCCATGCTCACTGCGCAGTTGCTCTGCCCATCGACGTAACGCTGTCGGGCCTAAGCCCATCGATTTACAAGCTTTTGATGTGGAATAGCCTTGGTCCAAAACCAGGCCTACTGCTTCAAGCTTGAAATCTGTACTGAATATCTCCTGATCATGTAAACACCTCATTACTGGGCGAAGCTTAACGCCCTATCGGGATGTCCAGAATCATTGAGCCACAACATTACTACCCAAAAATTGCCGAAGCTGCCCGCGAGATTATGGGCCGTTCCAGTCGCGTAATGCGTGCGGTGAAGCAACAGGACTTGATAGCTGAGCGCAAGAAATCTAAAACCTACCGCCCAGATAGAAAAGAGTTGAGGGCCAAGGTCGCAAATCTCGCATCAATCAACGAAGTCATATTGGACGAGAACCGTGTGCTTAAGGCTAAGATAAGCGACCGTAAGGTGGTAACCCTGGCTGCAAGAAAACCAAATAGTTAGATTTATTCGGCACCGGGTGGCAGCCACTCACTCGTTCTGCTAAGCAGAAACGTTAAAACCGTTAGATTAGGTAAATTGTTGATTTATGGAAGATAAAACGTATCTAACAGTTAAGACTCCAGATCCATTTAGCGAACACACCCCCGAACAGCCAGACAGCGAAATGGAACCGACAGCCGTAGCCGCCGAGCCAGACGCCACTGAAATGCCGGCTGCCGCACCCGAGCCAATAGCGCCGAGCAAAGCGGCTGCCGCAGTGACGCCCCCCAACACCCAGCGCCAACGTGCCAGCCAGTTGGCGCAGGTACTGCGTGCCGAACTGCAGAAAGCCCTGATCGGCCAGACAGCAGTGATCGATGACGTCCTCAGCGCCTTAATCGCCGGCGGTCACGTGTTGGTCGAGGGCGTGCCCGGCTTGGGTAAAACCTTGTTGGTGCGTGCGCTCGCGCGCTGCTTTGGCGGCGAGTTCTCACGCATTCAGTTCACCCCAGACTTGATGCCCAGCGACGTCACCGGTCACGCCGTGTATGACCTGCAGAGCGAGCAGTTCAAGCTGCGCAAGGGTCCGGTGTTCACCAACCTGCTGCTGGCCGATGAGATCAACCGCGCGCCCGCTAAAACCCAGGCAGCACTGCTGGAGGTGATGCAGGAGCACCAGGTGACCTTGGAAGGGCGCGCCCTGAATGTGCCGCTGCCGTTTATGGTGCTGGCCACGCAGAACCCCATCGAGCAGGAAGGCACCTACCCGCTGCCAGAAGCCGAGCTCGACCGCTTTATGCTCAAGCTGCGCATGGACTACCCCGAGCAGAACGAAGAGCTGAACATGGTTCGCCAGGTGGCGCGCTCAAGCAAAGCCGACATGCTCGAAGTCACGCCGCTACGCACCCTGCTGCAAGCCCGCGACGTACTGGCGCTGCAGAAAATAGCCAGCGACTTACCGATTGATGAGCAGGTGCTCGACTACGCCGTGCGCATTGCCCGCGCCACCCGCAGCTGGCCAGGCCTGGCGATCGGCGCAGGGCCACGCGCCTCGATTGCCTTAGTACGTTGCGGACGTGCCCGTGCCCTGCTGCGCGGCGGTGATTTCGTTCTGCCGGATGACATTAAAGGCTGCGCCCTGGCCGTACTGCGTCACCGTGTACGCCTGTCGCCGGAGCTGGATATCGAAGGCCTGTCGGTCGATCAGGTGCTGCAACAGCTGCTCAGCCAGGTTCCGGCACCGCGCCTATGAAGCTCGCATTGAAAGGCGCTACGGCATGAAACCATCGCGCACGCTGCTCAGGTTACTGATCGGCTTGTTTATCCTCGGTACGTTACTGGGTATCTGCAGCGCCTTGGGTATTGCTGTGCCACGCAGTTTTAGCCCGATCTACTGGGGCCTGCTGCTGGTGCTGCTCGGCCTTGTTTTGATCGACGCCCTGCGCGTGCGCCAGGTGGCTTCGCCACGCATCGAGCGCCAGCTGCCCGGCAATCTGCCTTTGGGCCGCTGGAGCGAGGTGCGCCTGACGCTGCACCATAACTACAGTCATTCATTGCAGGTGGAGGTATTTGACCACCTGCCCGGCGATATGGCCTTCGAGCACCTGCCGCTCAAGGTTGATCTACACCCTGGAGAGCAAACCCAAGTCAGCTACCGCGTGCGGCCGTTGTCACGTGGGCACTTGCACTTCCCCCAGTGCGAAGTCAGCTTGCCCAGCCCTATGGGCCTGTGGCGTTCTCGGCGCTATTTACCGCTGGCCGGGGAAACCCGTGTTTACCCGGACTTCGCTCGGTTGTATGGCGCGCAGTTGATGGCCGTAGATGACTGGATCAGCCAGCTCGGCGTGCGTCAGCAACAACGCCGCGGCCTCGGCCAGGAGTTTCATCAGCTGCGCGAATTTCGCGACGGTGACACCCTGCGGCAGATTGACTGGAAGGCCACCGCACGTAAACGCACGCCGATTGCTCGCGAATATCAGGATGAGCGCGACCAGCAGATTATCTTCCTGCTCGATTGCGGTCGGCGCATGCGCAGCCAAGACGGCGAGCTCTCGCACTTTGATCACGCCCTCAACGCCTGCCTGCTGCTCAGTTACGTGGCGCTGCGCCAGGGCGATGCCGTTGGGCTCTCAACCTTTGCCAGCGACCCGCAACGCTTTATTGCACCGGTCAAAGGGCAAGCGCAGCTCAATGTACTGCTCAATGCCCTGTACGACCTCCACAGCACCCAGCAGCCGGCCGATTTCAGTGCAGCGGTGGAGAATTTTCTTAGCCGTCAGCGCCGTCGCGCCCTGGTGGTGCTGGTGACCAACTTGCGCGATGAGGATGATCAGGCCCTGCTCGGTGCTGTCAAACGCCTGGGCCGCCAGCATCGCGTATTGGTCGCCAGCTTGCGTGAAGAAGTGCTGGATACCCTGCGGCAAGCTCCCGTGCAAGATGTATCCAGCGCACTGGATTACTGCGGCACTCTGGATTACCTGAATGCCCGCGCCAGCCTGCACGAACGCCTGCTTGCCAACAAAGTACCGGTGCTGGATGCACGCCCCAGTGAGTTAGGGCCGCAACTCGTGAGCAGCTATCTGGCTTGGAAGAAAGCCGGCGTACTCTAAGAACTTACCTAGAGCCAGGTAACGTGCTGCTCCAAGGGAAAGCGCAGACGCGGGTTGTACACGCCCTTCGCATCCTGCCTGCCCACCGCCAACAACATAATCGGCAAGGCCTCGCGCGGAATATCCAGGGTTTTGCGCAAACGCACTTCATCGAAGCCTTCCATCGGGCACGTGGCGTAGCCATGGCTCTGGAAGGCCAGCATTAGGTTCTGCGCCGCCAAGGCCGTGGATTTCACCGCCCAGATACGCATCTGTGCACGACTATTGGGCGCCCGCATCAGCGGCTTGCGCCAGGCGGCAACACGCAACAGCTGTCGTTTGAACAGCCCCAGCAGGCCGAACGGCCCTTGGTTGTATTGAAAGGGTGCGGTTTTGTTATAGAAGTTGCGAATCCGCGCGGGCACTTCGGGCTCAGGCCAGTAGTCGATGATGTTCTGGCAGGCCTGTTTCCAGGTATCCGGCCGCGCCAGCACGGCGATGATCAAGGGTGCCTTGGCAGCGTTCTGGCTCATACAAATCGGGTGTAAGCGCGCCAGCAGCGCGGGATCGCGAATCACCTGAAAACTCCAGGGTTGCAGGTTACAGGAATTGGGCGCCAGAACCGCCAGCTCCAGGCAGTCGCGCACCACATCATCAGGTACTGCTTCGGCGGTAAATCGGCGTACCGAGCGGCGATTCTCGATCAGCTCACGCAGCGCGGCGGGAGTGGCGGGGGGAGTGACAGGGTCGACAGGGAAAAGACTCATCAGGGCATCCTTAGCAGATCGCCCCAATTAAGCCGTGATGCGTGGCTATGGACAAGCCATGTGCTGGCTAAGTCCGCAGCCTGGCGCAAATGGCCTGTTAGGCCAATGCCTTTTCGATAGCCTGAATGATGCTCGGATCATCGGGGTTGGTGCGCGGCGAAAAACGCGCCAGCACGCGACCGTCATGGCCGACCAAAAATTTCTCGAAATTCCAGGTGATATCACCGGGAAATTCGGCCCCCTCGCCCGCCAGCAAGCGATACAACGGATGGCGCTCTGCGCCGTTCACCTCCAGTTTGCTGGCCATAGGAAAGCTGACGCCGTAGTTGAGGCTGCAGAACTCACGGATGGCGCTCTCACTGTCCGGTTCCTGCTCGGCAAACTGGTTGCAGGGCAGGCCCAGCACACTGAACCCTTGGTCTTTGTAGTGCTGATAGAGCGTTTCTAACCCCGCGTATTGCGGCGTCAGGCCGCACTTGGAGGCCACATTAACCACCAACACCACCTGCCCCTTAAAGGGTGCCAGCGGCAACTCTTGACCATCCAGTGCGCGCAGGTTGAGGTCGTGAAAGGCACTCATGGTTAACTCCTTGAGAACACACAGGTTAGGCGTGATGGAGAAAAAACGGCTAAGCGCCATTTTTAACGTCGCCCAGCGACGCCCCGCAGTTTGGCCCAATAGATGGCAGGCCATAAAAAAGGCACCTGTCGAAGGTGCCTTTGTTCTATTTCAGCTTAGCAGTCGAGGCGGCAGTTGTTACGACCATAAGTCGAATACCAGCGCCGACATAGGGCTGAAACTTAGTGCTGGTGACCGCCTTCGCCATGGACATGGCCATGGGCAACTTCTTCTTCACTGGCATCACGTATTTCAACAATCTTGACCTTGAAGTGCAGACGCTGACCAGCCAAAGGATGGTTGCCGTCAACGATTACATCATCGCCGTCGAGGTCACGGATGGTGACAATCTGCATGCCGCCGTCCGGACCGGAAGCGTGGAACTGCATACCGACTTCCAACTCATCGACACCTTCGAACATCGAACGGTTGAGGGTCGCGACCAGCTCAGCGCTGTATTCGCCGTAGGCGTCTTCAGGCTCGACTGCAACGTCCAGCTCGTCGCCAACCTGCTTACCCAGCAGGGCTTTTTCCAGGCCGCCGATGATGTTGCCAGCACCGTGCAGATAAACCAGCGGCGCGCCGCCTGCGGAACTATCGATCACCTCACCGGCATCGTTAGTCAGGGTATAGTCGATGGAGACGGCCTTGTTGGCGGCGATCAGCATGGGGCAGGACCTTTTGCTTGAAAATAAAGAGCGGGCAAGTTTACCGAAGGGCGCGCATGAAAGCGAACCGGACACAGACGGACGGCCGTGCATGACATTAGCGCGCGTGCTTGATTTTCGTCAGGATGAGCACGGCGATTGGCTGGCAGTATTGTCCTGCGGCCATACCCAGCACTTGCGCCATCAACCGCCTTGGCAAAACCGCGCCTGGGTGCTGGATGCCACACAGCGCAACGCACAGCGGGGTAAACCCTTTCGCTGCGGCTGGTGTGAGACCGAACATGACGCCAACGAGGCGAGCACAGAACGCTCGCAGGATGATTTAAACAAGGAGCGGTAAATGCCCGCACGCAACATTCTGGTGATTAACTGCGGCAGTTCGTCGATCAAGTTTGCATTAGTTCACGAAGACCACGAGCCATTCGCCCTGAGCGGTATAGCCGAGCGGCTTGGCAGCACCGATGCACAGGTGCACTGGCAACAGGATGGCAACAAGCAGAGCCTGCTGCTGCCGCACGCCGACCATCGCGCCGCCCTCGCCCAAGTGTTACCGCTGATTCAGGCAGCCGCTGGCGACCAGCTGCAGGGGATTGGCCATCGCGTAGTGCATGGTGGCGAGCACTTCACTGCCGCCTGCTTACTGGATAACGCGAGCATCGCCGCGATTCGTGCCACCGCCACTTTAGCTCCGCTGCATAACCCGGCCAACCTACTCGGTATAGACGCCGCCATTAAGCTGTTCCCGAGCCTGCCGCAAGTGGCCGTATTCGATACCGCATTCCACCAAACCCTACCCGAACACGCCTATCGCTATGCCCTGCCCGAGCCGCTGTACCGCGAACACGGCGTGCGCCGGTATGGCTTTCACGGCACCAGCTACCGTTTTGTCAGCCAGCGCGCTGCCGAGATGACCGGGCTGGCGTTTACGGCCAGCAGCTGGCTGGTCGCACACCTGGGCAACGGTTGTTCAACCTGTGCCATTGTCGACGGCCAAAGCCGCGACACCAGCATGGGCCTGACGCCACTGGAAGGTGTGGTAATGGGCACGCGCAGCGGCGATGTCGACCCTAACCTGCACAGCCATCTGGCACGGACTCTGGGCTGGAGCCTGGAGCAGATCGAAACCCTGCTAAACAAGGAAAGCGGTCTACTGGGTCTGTCTGGCCTGTCCAATGACATGCGCACATTGGAGCAAGCTCGCGAACAAGGCCATACCGGCGCGACGCTGGCCATTGAGGTGTTTTGCTACCGCCTGGCCAAATCCCTGGCCGCCATGAGCTGCGCACTGCCACAGCTCGACGGGCTGATTTTTACCGGCGGCATCGGCGAGAACTCCGCGCTCATTCGCCGCAAGACCGTCGCCCACCTCAAGCTACTCAACCTGAGCCTCGACGATCAGGCCAACGCCAGCACCGTGCGCGGCGCGGCCGGTCCGATCCAGGCCCATGGTCACCCGCGCGTGCTGGTGGTGCCGACCAACGAAGAACGACAGATCGCCCTCGATACCCTGGCGTTACTCGACGCCTGAACGGAGCCCTTATGCACACCTTTTTTATTGCCCCCACCGGTTTCGGTGTCGGCCTGACCTCGATCAGTCTGGGCCTGGTCGGTGCCCTAGAGCGCGCTGGACTCAAGGTCGGCTTCTTCAAGCCCATCGCCCAGCCGCATCAGGGTGACATGGGCCCGGAACGCTCCAGTGAGCTGATCGCCCGCACCCACGGCCTGCACTCACCCAAACCACTGGCCCTGGCGCATGTCGAACGCATGCTCGGCGATGGCCAGCTGGATGAACTGCTTGAGGAAATCATCAGCCTCTATCAAGAGGCGTCTGCCGGCAAAGACGTGATCATCGTCGAAGGCATGGTGCCGACGCGCCAGGCCAGCTATGCCGCGCGGGTTAACTTTCATCTGGCCAAGAGTATGGATGCCGAGGTGATTCTGGTTTCCGCCCCAGAGCAGGAAAACCTTACTGAACTGATTGATCGGGTGGAAATCCAGGCCCAGCTATTTGGCGGCCCAAAAGACAGCAAAGTATTAGGCGTGATCCTTAACAAGGTACGCAGCGAAGATGGCATTGAGGCCTTCGCCAGTCGCCTGAAAGAACTCTCGTCACTGTTCAAGAGCGATGACTTCCGCCTGCTTGGCTGCATCCCCTGGCAGGACGAGTTGAACGCCCCACGCACTCGCGACATTGCCGACCTGCTCGGCGCGCGCGTCCTCAATGCCGGCGATTACGAACAACGGCGCATGCTTAAAATTGTGCTTTGCGCCCGTGCGGTGGCCAATACCGTGCAGCTGCTCAAGCCCGGCACACTGGTGGTAACACCCGGCGACCGTGACGACATCATCCTCGCCGCCAGCCTGGCAGCCATGAACGGCATGCCCCTGGCCGGCTTGCTGTTGTGCAGCGACTTTGCTCCTGACCCGCGCATCATGGAGCTGTGCCGCGGCGCGTTGCAGAGCGGTTTACCGGTGATGACGGTGAGCACCGGCTCCTACGACACCGCAACCAACCTCAACCGATTAAACAAAGAAATCCCAGTCGACGATAAGGAGCGCGCCGAAACGGTCGCTGACTTCGTCGCGGGCCATATCGATCACGAGTGGTTATTTACCCGCTGTGGCACCCCGCGCGAGCTGCACATGTCGCCACCGGCGTTTCGTTACCAGCTGGTGCAACGGGCCAAGGCGGCAAACAAGCGTATTGTCCTGCCGGAAGGCAGCGAGCCTCGTACCGTGCAGGCTGCCGCTATTTGCCAGGCGCGCGGTATCGCCCGCTGCGTGCTGCTGGCCAAGCCGGAGGACGTTCACGCGGTCGCCCACGCCCACGGTATCGTCCTGCCGGAAGGGCTGGAAATTCTCGACCCTGACCTGATCCGTGAACGCTATGTCGAACCCATGGTTGAGCTGCGTAAGGGTAAAGGGCTAAACGCGCCAATGGCCGCCGCGCAACTGGAAGACACCGTGGTGCTGGGCACCATGATGCTCGCTTTGGATGAGGTCGATGGCCTGGTTTCCGGAGCGATCAACACCACCGCCAACACCATTCGCCCGGCCCTGCAGCTGATCAAAACTGCCCCCGGTTACCAGCTGGTGTCATCGGTGTTCTTTATGCTGTTGCCCGATCAGGTGTTGGTCTACGGCGACTGCGCCGTAAACCCCGACCCGACAGCCGCTGAGCTAGCAGAAATCGCCGTGCAAAGTGCAGCCTCAGCCAGCGCGTTCGGCATCACCCCGCGCGTGGCGATGCTCAGTTACTCCACCGGCGACTCTGGCACGGGCGAGGAAGTTGAGAAAGTCCGCGAGGCCACTCGCCTGGCGCGAGCCATCGACCCCCAACTGCTGCTCGACGGCCCACTGCAATACGACGCTGCCGCCATCGAAAGTGTCGGCCGGCAAAAGGCGCCTAACAGCCCGGTAGCCGGTCGTGCCACGGTATTTATCTTCCCCGACCTGAATACCGGCAACACCACCTACAAGGCGGTGCAGCGCAGCGCCGACTGCGTCAGTGTCGGCCCCATGTTGCAGGGTCTGCGCAAACCGGTGAACGACCTGTCCCGCGGTGCACTGGTTGACGACATCGTCTACACCATTGCCCTGACCGTGATTCAGGCCGCCAACTTGCCCTAATAAAGCGTGGCCAGGGCCGACAAAACACCGCCCTGGCCGGGTAATAGCACTGAAAAGCCACGAACTGCGGGGATAAACAGCGCCTCGTGTGGTTTGCAGTTCGGTAAACAGGCGTTAATCTGTGCGCCGACCGATCTGCGGTGCAAAACCACAGACTTAAACACATCGGGGCACACGCCCTGTTTTTGGAGACACCGGCCCCCATGCTGCACTTTCTCCCAGCGCCACTGCGCGGCCTGATTGCAGGCCTGCTACTCGCCCTAAACACTCTGATTTGCTGCTGGCCGCTATTCGTTGGTGCCCTGCTCAAGTTTCTCCTGCCGATTCCACAGGTTCATCGCCTGCTGCGTGCGGCCATGCATGCAACTGCCGAGTTCTGGATTTCCACCAACAAGTTCTGGATGCACTTGGTGGGTAATATCGAATGGCAGGTCGAAGGGCTGAAGGGCTTCGACAAGCAGCACTCTTACCTGGTGACCAGCAACCACCAAAGCTGGGTTGATATTTTGGTGCTGCAATACCAGCTCAACCGCCGCATCCCATTCCTCAAGTTCTTCCTCAAACAGCAGTTGATCTGGGTGCCGGTGATCGGTCTGTGCTGGTGGGCGCTGGAGTTTCCCTTTATGAAGCGCTTCAGCAAGGAGTACCTGGCGAAGCATCCGGAAAAACGCGGTCAGGACCTGGCCACCACGCGAAAGGCATGTGAGCGCTACAAAACTAACCCGGTGTCGGTGTTCAACTTCCTCGAAGGCACACGCCTGTCCCCAGCCAAGCACGCGCAGCAGCAATCGCCTTTTAAGCACCTGCTCAAACCTAAGGCCGGCGGCATTGCCTTTGTACTCGATGCCATGGGCGAGCAACTGCACAGCCTGGTCAACGTCACGATTCATTACCCACAGGGCGCCCCTGGTTTCTGGGACCTGCTCTGTGGGCGGATTGATCAGGTGGTGGTGCGCTTCGAAGAGGTACAAATCCCCAAGGAGTTTATTGGTGGCAACTACGATCAGGACGACGCCTACCGCCTGCAATTTCAGCAGTGGGTCAATCAGCTGTGGGTAGATAAGGACGCGCAACTGGATGAGCTGAAGCAGCGTTATCCAGCTCGCTGAGGACTGTGCACCGTTAACTCAAACCTGCCTACCCGACGGGCTTTTCATTGAGTGGTAGGTTGTGCCAATCCACCTGTGCGGGGAAAGCCATGGCCTGCTCGACGCTCAGCCCCGGTGCAACCAGAAAGCCCTGCATAATCGCGCAGTCGTGCTGCACCAGCCAATCGCGCTGAGCCATGGTTTCCACGCCTTCGGCGATCACTTCCAGCCCAAGATGCCGCCCTAGATCGATGATGGTACTGACCACCGCTGCATCGCGGGGCGACTCGAGCATGCTGCTGATGAACAGCCGGTCGATCTTCAGCGTATCCAGCTCAAAATGGCGCAAGTAGGCCAATGACGAGTAGCCCGTACCAAAGTCATCAATGGCAATTTTCACCCCGAGCTGTCGTAGCTGACGCAGCTGCTCCTGGCTGGTTTCCAGATTTTGCATCAACGCACTTTCAGTCACCTCCACCTCCAGCTGCTGCGGGGTCAGCTGATGCTCGTCCAATACCCAGCGTAGATCATCGACCAGCTGCGGCATGCCAAACTGCACAGGGCTGACATTCAGGCTGATCACCAACTCGTTGCCATAACGCCGGCTCATTTGCCGACACTGCTCAACCCCAGCACGGAATATCCAGCTGCCCAGGCGGTTAATCAGTCGCGTTTCCTCAAGCAGTGGGATAAATACTCCGGGGGCAATGGTCCCCGCTACCCGATGCTGCCAACGCAGCAGGGCCTCGAAACCGCGTAGACGACCGCTTTCAAGGTGAATTTGCGGCTGATAGACCAGTATAAAGTCGTCATTTTCGATGGCCGAACGCAAGCTTTCCTCGAGCATCAACCGTGAACGCGCGCGGCCATTCATCTCAGGGGAGAAGAAACGATATTGCTGGCGACCCGCACGTTTGGCCTCGTACATGGCCATATCTGCTGCGCGTAGCAAGGTTTCGACGCTTTGCCCACACTCAGGGAAGCAAGCAATACCTACGCTCGCGCCCAGGGTTACATCAATACCGTCGAGCGTATGTCGTACCGAAACTTGCTCAATCAGCTTCTCGGCAATCCGTGCGGCATCTTCCGGATGGTCCAGGCTATCAAGTAAGGCGGTGAATTCATCACCGCCGATCCGTGCCAGGCTGTCATAGGAGCGCAGGCTGGCCTTGAGCTGTTCGCCAACCCGCTTTAAAAGGAGGTCACCAACATCGTGACCGAGTGAGTCATTGATCCGCTTGAAACCATCCAGGTCGAGGTAGAGCACGGCCATACGATGTCCACAACGATCAATACGCGACAGCGCCGACTCTAGCGCCTGATAAAAGCCACGCCGGTTAAGTAGGCCGGTCAAGCTGTCGGTAATCGCTTGGGATTCCAATTGCCGATGCAAATGACGCACAACCGACATGTCCAACGCCATGATCACCATCGCATGCTGCAGGCGCGGCAACGGCGAACAGGACAGCGCCACCGGCACCTCGCCTCCGCTTATGGTGCGTAAATAAGCGTCATGCAGGCGGTAGGTTTCACCGCGCCGCCACTGCCGATAAAACTCAGACATGCGCCACTCGCATACCACGTGTGGGGTGACCAGATAAGAAAGCATCTCCTTACCTTGCAAATCGCTGACCTGGCATTCAAGCATGCGCGCCATAGCCGGGTTGGCAAAACTGATGCGGCCATCTTCACCCACCACCATGATGCCTTCGGCAGCGTTGTCCAGTACCGAGGCATTAAAAGCCCGAGCCGTATCCAGCTGCTGGGTCAGCTGCAGCAATTCGCTGCGATTGCGTTCGCGCTCCAGCAGGGCTTGGATTTTGTGGCGCAATACACTGGGATCGAACGGCTTGAGCATGAAATCCACCGCACCGGTGGCATAGCCCTTAAGTACCGAATCCTGAGTGTGGGCGATGGCAGAGATAAAGATGATCGGGGTGTAGCGCGTAAGCGGATTGCCACGCATCAGGCGGGCGACTTCGAAACCATCCATAAACGGCATCTGCACGTCCAGCAGGACCAGGCCGACGTCCTCTTCGAGCAGGCACTGTAAGGCGGCTTCGCCTGAGTCTACGCAACGCAATTGCCAATCGCCGTCGTCCAACAGGGCTTCCATGGCTTCTAGATTTTCCGGGCGATCATCCACCACCAGTAAAACCTGCGCATTGGATACGACCTTGAGTTGCACATGAGCCATAAACCTCTCCTTATCCCTGGCTAGTGTCTTGCGGCTTGTATTGCGGTTCAGGTTAGCAGGCTGCGGCAAAACTAATGAAATGGAGCCACAGGTGCATCGGATGAACCTCTTGATGAGTTGCTCGTTGTCAGCCAGCGCGTCAACGACTCCAGCAAGGCCTCACGACTTACCGGCTTGGCCACATAATCGTCTGCGCCGGCGCTGATACACTTCTCACGATCGCCTTTCATGGCATGAGCCGTAAGCGCGATAATTGGAATACGGCAGGCATGTTCGGTTTTAAGCAGTCGAGTGGCGGTGTAGCCGTCCATGATCGGCATGGCCATGTCCATCAAGATCAGGTCGAACGGCTCACGTTCATAACACTTGATGGCTTCCTGACCATCCTTAGCCGTACTGACGATCAACCCCACCTCATCGAGCAAGGCCGTCAGGGCATAAACATTGCGCACATCATCGTCCACCAACAGTACCCGCCGGCCTTGCAGCGAATTTTTCGCGTTCAATGAACCTAACCCTATGGGGGCTCGCACTTCGCCAAGAAAACCCTGCACAGCCTCACTCAGCGCCTGCATATCCTCGCCATGCTTGTGCACCACCACCGCGCTGAATCGGCGTAGGCGCTGCAGGGCCTGGCGGGTGACATCAATACCGGTATTGATCACCACCCGCGCATCATTAAGTGGGCGCTGCCGATTGAGTGTTTCCAGCAGCTCAAAACCGTCCTGATCAGGTAGATCAAGGTCGATCACTAATGCGCTAAAGGTCCCCGCCGCATAAGCCTGCTGCGCTTCATCAGCCCGCGCGCAGGCCTGCACGATAAAGCCCAGTTGCTGCAGGTGCTCACGGTAATGCTCGCGCTCAACTTCAACATCCTCCACCAGCAGCAAGTGCTGCGCCGGCTGCTGACCGAGCAGCTGCAGGTCGATAAACACCTGCTCCAAGTCTGCGAGTTGGATCGGCTTGACCAGATAACGTGTGCCGTCATCGCTCCAATCTACCGGTTGCGGTACGCAAGAGATGATATGCACCGGCGTATCCCGATGATTGGCATGGCTGCGCAGGTTGCGGAACAACTGCCAGCCACTGATATCAGGCAACAGAATATCTAGAATGACCGCACTAAAACGCTCGCTTTGCAGCAGACCAAGCGCCTGCTTACCTGAACGGCAATGCACGCTGGTGAAACCATGCGCGTGCGCCTCCTCTGCCAGCACCATGGCAAAATCCACATCGTCCTCAACAATCAGCACAGATGGGCCCGCACCACTGCGCTCTGGCGCGCCTACTACTGCTTGCACCTGCTCCTGCGCGACCACCCTGACCGGCAGCCGTACGGTAAAGCAGGAGCCCTCGCCCGGCGCACTGTGCAGGCTGATCTCACCGCCCATTGCCAGCACCAACTGCCGCGTAATTGCCAACCCCAGCCCGGTACCACCGAAACGCCGACTGGTGGAGCCGTCGATCTGCTGGAAGGCTTGGAAGATTTGTTCATGCTGCTCGGTGGCGATACCCACGCCGCTGTCGCGCACACTGAAATTCAGCAACTCATACCCATCCTCCGGCTCACCGACGGCACAGGACACCGTCAGGCTGACCTCACCCTGCTCGGTAAACTTCAGGGCATTGGAGAGCAAATTACGCAGAATCTGATGCAAGCGTATGCGGTCACTGTGAATCACCCGCGGCACTCCGGCCTCCAGCTGGGTGTGCAGGCGCAGACCTTTAATCTCCGCCATGGGCCGCAAGCCGGCATCCAGTTCGACCAGAATATCCTGCATATTTAAGAGTTCTATTTTCAGCTGCATGCGCCCGGATTCAACCTTGGCCAGATCAAGTACGTCGTTGATCAATTGCAGCAGGTCGCTGCCCGCTCGGTGCACGATGTCAGCATGTTTGACCTGTTTCTCGGTGAGATTGCCCGCACTGTTGAGGCGCAATTGATCGCTGAGTATCAGAATACTGTTGAGCGGCGTGCGCAGCTCATGGGACATATTAGCGAGAAACTCTGACTTGTAACGGTTGGCCAGCATCAGCTGATCGGCCTGATCGCGCAGGCGCTGCTCGGCGGCCTTACGTTCGCTGATGTCGATAATCACCGCTTGCACCAACGCCTCTTCGCCACTGCGTATGGGCGACAGCCCCACCTCAAGAGGGATCAGATGGCCGTCGCGGTGCTGGCCAAATAATTCACGGTTATTGCCCATGCGTCGCGGCTCTGGATTGTCTTGGTAAGCCTTACGCTGCGGCACATGGCTATTGCACAAATCAGCCGGCAAGAGCATTTCAACCGGCTGTGACAGCAAGGTCTCACGCTCATAGCCAAAAAGTTGCTCGGTCTGGCGGTTGACCATGGCAATACAGCCCTGGCTATCCACCAACACAATAGCGTTGGGCGAGGCTTCGACCACGAGACGAAAGCGCTCCTCGGCACCTTTGCGGGCACGTAAATCGACGAGGTTGATCAGGTAGTTCACACCAGCAGAATCCCCCAGCACACTGACACTCAGAGCAACTGGCAACTCGCCCCCGCGCTCAGGACGAACCTGATACTCATGAGCCAACTCGGGCGTGTCATGATCAATCGCCAACGCGCTGAGTTGCCCGACCGCTGGTAGAAAACGCCTTACGCGCTCACCGAGCAAGCTCGCCGGCGTAGCGTCGAGCAGTTCGGCAGCGCTGCGATTCGCCATCTCGATGCGCCCCTCGGCATCGCATAACAAGGTGGCCACCGGCAAGAGTTCAACCAGCAGACGAAAACGCTCTTCGCGCTCACGCAATTGCTCAGTAGCCAACTGACTGGCCACTAACTCACGCTCACGTAAATACAGATACCCGCCGATCATCAGCGCCAGCAGTATGGCCGCCGCCAAGCCCAGCCACAGGCGCAGGCTGCTCGATTGGTTGAGCTGCTCTGCGTCATAAACAGCGGTACTACTGACCTCCAGCACCCAGTTTCGGCCGTAAAGTGGTAATTCCAGCACATGGCCAAAAACCGGGGGCGCTATTGCGCTGGAGGTCTCACCGCTGAGCAAGAGCATCTCTGGGGCTTGCTTATCTTTAAGGACGATAGCGAAACGACTGGCCTGCGCCCCCAAAATGCCGGACATCAAATCCTGGCTGCGAAACGCCGCATGCACCAGGCCCAATAGTGCCGCGCGGCGTTCTTCAACCGTGCTCAATGGGCTACCCGGCTTATACACCGGTAAATACAGCAATACGCCCGCTTGAATATTTTCCCTCGTTTCCTGGCGTAGCGTGACCGGCGCACTAAGGGTTGCCACGCCACTGTCAATGGCCTGTTCAATAGCCGTCTTACGCACTGCCTCACTGAGCATGTCGTAACCCAGCACCCGCCGGTTACGCCAATCCAGCGGGCTGATGTAGTCGATGAGTAAATACTGCTCTCGCTGTCCAGACGGAAAGAACAATGGCCTGCCACGCTCTTTCCCCTGATCTTGCGCCACAAGCATCTCAAGCTGATCCGCCAGCAAATAGCGCGACCACGCTAGCGCCTGAATACCCGGGTAGCGATCTTGTAACTGCAGCTGATCCATGGCCCGCTCCCACTCATCCAAGGAGACGTGCTCGCTACCTGTCATCAGCCCTGACGTCCCGCGCAGCACCATTTCATAGGCCTGCATACGACTGAGTACCCGCTGGCTAACGTCCTGCGCGTCAAGTTCGAAGCGCAGCTGGCGCTGCTCGTGCTCTCGCTGCTCAAGGGCACGCCATTGCGCGAGTGACAGGCCGCCCAGACCCACTAACAGGATCAGGGTGACCCAAATGGGCAACCAGGGTTTACGAGCGGTAACGGCGAGTCGGTCGTCCATGTGATCTCCAATCTTCATCCATGTAAGGCGCAAAATGTTGCACTGCATCAGCAGGGTCAGGCGACCCCTGCCAGCAGTCTAGCCCTGTATTAAATGCTCGCCCCATGACATCCCGGCTAAAACATCAGGCGCACAACAGGCAGGCATAAAAAAGCCGCGCATTCGGGAGAATGCGCGGCTTTTTTAGAAGCGCAGCGGTTACAGCGGACGCAGATTGATTTCAACCCGGCGGTTCTGCGCGCGGCCTGCTTCATTGGCATTACTGGCAATCGGCTGGTTCGGGCCGGCGCCATAGGAAGTCAACCGCGAAGCCGGAACACCATTGGCACTCAGGTAAGAAGCAACACTCTGCGCACGGCGATTGGACAGGTTCTGGTTCAACTCAAGCGAACCGGTGCTGTCGGTATGACCGACGATATCGACGCCGTTCTTGTTGAATTCCTTGAACACCGTTACCAGGGAGTTAAGGGTTGGGTAAAAGCTGCTGGAAATATCAGACGAGTTGCTGGCAAAGGTAATATTGCCCGGCATGATAAGTTTCAGGTCATCGCCATTGCGCTGGACCTGCACGCCAGTACCTTGCAGAGTCTGACGCAGCTTGGCTTCTTGAGTGTCGACGTAATAGCCGTAACCACCACCCGCCGCACCACCGACTGCCGCACCAATCAAAGCACCCTTGCCGCGATCCTTTTTGCTGGACGTGGCTGCGCCTATCACTGCACCGGTAACGGCACCAACGCCACCATAAATACCCGCCTTGCCTGCTTCACGCTCACCGGTATAGGGGTTGGTCGTACAGCCGGCGAGCACGCCAAGACCGAGGGTGACCACTGCAAGATTTCGCCATAGGTTCATGCGTGCTTCCTTATATTTCAATTGGATACGAGCTTTCGCCTGGGTTTTTGAGCCGAAATAGCCTGTAAAGTTCACTTTCAGACCACGCTTACCGCTGAGTCTAGGCGCGGACAAACGGATTATCCCGCATTTCATCGCCCAAGCGTGTATCGGCACCATGACCCGTCACTACCGTGGCGTCTTCATCTAAGCAATACAAACGCTGTTTAATCGAGCGTTCGATGGTCGCGTAATCCCCGCCCCACAGGTCGGTACGACCGATACCACGCTTGAACAGCGTGTCGCCTGCAATCAACAGCTTGTCCTGTGGAAACCAGAAACTCATCGAGCCGGGCGTGTGCCCTGGGGTATGCAGCGCCACGCCGTAACCGCAGTCCAGCGCCTGATCGTCGCTCAGCCATTGATCCGGCGCGGGCACCGGCATATAGGGCACACCAAACATACCGCACTGCATTTCTAGATTATCCCAAAGGAACTGATCCTCTTTATGCAGGTGCAGAGTAGCCCCCGTCAGTTCCTTCATTTGCCCGGAGGCGAGAAAGTGGTCCAGGTGCGCGTGGGTATGGATGATACTCACCACCTTGAGACCATGGACCTCAAGACGCGCCATGATCAGCTCAGGATTGCCGCCAGGGTCGACCACAATGGCCTTCTTGGTCAGTGGGTCACCAATGATCGTGCAGTTGCACTGCAAAGGCCCGACTGGGAAAGTTTCACGGATCAATGCCGGTGTAGCGGTAGGATTCATCACTAATACTCAACGCTTTAATCGTTTGCAGTTTATTGAATGCGCGGCGGTAACAGCGATGCCAGCTTCCAATTTTCTAGGCCCGCCCCTGCAGTAACTGGATCTGTTCATTCATTTAAATAGGGATATGCGCCTTGGCGCGGTCTTTATTTATCGGTAACTGCGCAATCAATCCAGTAAACCCAGACTCTTGGCGCGCGCCACAGCTTGAGTACGTCGCTCAACGCCGAGCTTGCTGTTGATATGCCGAGCGTGGGTTTTTACCGTGTGCAACGAGATAAACAAACGCTCACTGATTTGCTGGTTGGAACAGCCCTGAGCGATCAGCTCCAATACACCTAGCTCACGCGCACTTAACGCATCGACCAGCATAGGTCCGTCCTGCGGGCTGAACGCCTGCGCAGTGCACGGCAGATGTTGCAGCAAAGCATCAATTAAAGAGCTTGCTTCCTGCGCCAGCAACTGCGCGCGCAGCCATTCAGGTTGCCCACTCAGCAAATCATAGAAGGGTAACAGCCCCCCCCCTGCGGCGGCCTGCAAGGCACTGCATAACTGTTGCTGAGCTTCACGCTCACGCCCGCCTTGACGCAGCATGGCCGTCAGCTGCATCTGCGCAATCGCACCCAGTAGCTGACCGCCGGCGTTTTGCGCAAGCTGACTCAGCCCCCGCAGGCGCCGCTCGGCCTGCTCATCTTCGCCCTGCAGGCGCTCGTAAGTAGCAAGGTGCAGCTGAATATGCAACGGAAGTTGCGGGTGAAACTCCGGAGCAGCAGCCGCCTGCTCGCCGCCATAGGCATCCAGTAGACGGTTCAGCCAAACACCGGCTAATTCACGCTGATCCCGACGTAACCACAACTCGCATTTAATCAGGGTGATCATTGCCAGGTAATAGATCGGCGGAATGTCCCAAATATGCATCAGCCGCTCGGCCTCGGCCAACTGGGCAAAAGCCTCAGGAAGGTTGCCACTGCGTCCCTCCAGACTGGCCAGCACGCAATAACCGATCAGCACGCTGATATCACGGCAACCGCGCGCCTCGGCAATCCCGGCCAGTAACTTCTGCCGCGCTTGCTGCGGCTGCAGACGCAGACTCAGCAAGTAACCTTCATAGAGGGTCAGACGCCCGCGCACCGCGTATTGCCGCCGTGTCGGCAGACTCTCAAGGCGTTGCAGGCCCTGATGGACTTCATCCAGTGCTCGTAATACTTCGCCCCGAGCTTGCAGAACCCGCGCCCGGTCGTAATGAGCCAGGGCTTCAAACAGCGGATTACCGACCCGCTGAGCCAACTCCAACGCCTCGCGGTTCAGCCCGCGGGCGCGCCACAAATCGCCCTGCACAATCGCCAAATTAGCCAGGCTGGATAGGCACATCAGCCGCTGACCATAACGCTCCAGCGGCAGGCAGCTCAGCGCTTCACTGCAATAGGCCTGCGCCTTAGCACTGTCGCCGCGACCGCGGGCAATCACGCCGCTCAGGGCCAACCATTGCGCCAACAAACCTTCCTGCTCAGCTCTGTCTCGAGCCGGTAGATAGCGCTCAAGTTGAACGAGCAGCTCTTCGGCCGCATCCAACTGGCAGGCCAACGCCAGTGCCCAGCCATAGAGCAGAATCAAGCGCGGGGTACTGGTCAGCAGGCTGTCGGGCAGATCCATCTTCCAGCGCAGCAAGGTAGCGACGTTCTGCTCAGCCAGTAGTTGCTCTTCGGAGAGGTTCTGTACGAGGTTGGCCGCCACATCCGGCTGACCAGCCCGCAGCGCTTGCTCAATGGCCTCATCCAGCAGGCCTTCGCCGCTGAACCAGCGACAGGCACGCAAATGCAAACCGGTCGATGGCAGCGGACGGCTACGCAGCAGGTCAGAAAACAAGTGATGATAGCGAAACCATTTACCCTGCTCATCCAGCGGCACCAGAAACACCTGATGTGCCTGCAGGTGGCGAAGAATTGCGGCGCTATCATGGGCATCGCGCAAGGCATCACACAGTTCAGCGCAGAAGCGTTCTTGGCTGGCCGTCTGATAAAGAAAAGCCTGAACTTCCAAGGGCTGGCGCTCAATTACCTCTTCCAGCAGGTAATCATGAATCAGCTCATCGCTACCCTGAGCCAAGGTCGACAGCACGCCTGACTCCTGCGCCTCCATCGCAGCCAGTGACCACAAACGCAAGCCCGCCACCCAACCCTCGCTGCGCTGCAACAGGACTGCTAGGGCCTCAGCAGACAACATAGAGCCCTGCAGGGCGAGCAGTTCGGTACTTTCGCTGTCGCTCAGGCGCAAATCCTGCTCGTGCAATTCCAGTAACTGGCGCGACAGACGCAAGCGCGATAGATGCCAATCCGGGCGCTGGCGACTGGTCACCAGCAATGCTAGTCCTGGCGGGAGATGATTTAGAAAAAACTGTAGGCAACGGTCGAGCACCGCACCTTGAGCCAAGTGGTAATCATCTAGCACCAGCAACAGCGGCTGCTGTGGGTCAAGGCGCAGCGTCAACTCATCGAGCAGACCATCGAGCCACTCCTCGAAAGCAAACGGCTGATGCCGTTGTCGCAAACGCAGCAGCCCCATTGCTTCCTGGCCGACACCGGGGAAGAACGGTTGCAGCCCGCTGAGTAAACGCTCAAGAAAACGCCCCGGGTCACTGTCGCGCGCGCTCAAGCCCAACCACAGACTTTGCCACTGCTCAGGCAAATGCTCACAAAACTCGATTGCCAGGGAGCTTTTACCAAACCCGGCAGGCGCGCTGACCAACAGCAGCCGCCCTGCTAAGCCACTCAGCAAACGCCCACACAAGGCTGGGCGCGGCACATAACTGGCGGGTAACGGCGGCCGATAGAAATGCCCGCCCAATACATTGGGCGCAGCAACTAAGTGAGGAATGGGCGACAGATCAGTCATTAGTGGGTTTCTTGTAGTAGTCAGGCAGAGGCACTACCAATGCCCTTCAGCCTAGCGGCTTGATGCTTGCATTTGAAGCCCTCGCGGCTATCAGGCGGTAAATGGTAATGATTGATCATACATAGGCTGCATTTTTATCGGCATCGTGCAGACATAGAGAATGTTGGGGACGATTTTTTACATTTCCAGACGATGACTCCTAGGTCGGCTGCATGGATTACAAGGCATAAAAAAACCGGCCCTCTCGGACCGGTTCTTCATGTCGCTTTACTCAGGTTTAGCGAACGCCCGCCTGGCGCAGGGCCGCTGGGGTGTAATCACTTTCCTTCGCTGGGTAATCGAACTCGTAAGAGCTCTTCTCTTCGTTCTTCATGCCCAGAGCCAGGTAACGGCCCGACAGCAGGTCGTACAGGGTCTCTACGCTGTACCACGGCACTTTCTTGTCGTAGTAGTACTCAGCATGGGCTTCAGCCACACGCCAAAGAGTACCGCGACCGTCGTAGTGGTCAATGACAGCTGCCTGCCAAGTGTCTTCGTCGAGGTAGAAGTCACGCTTAGCATAGATGTGACGCTCACCCGACTTCAGCGTTGCGGTCACATTCCATACGCGGTGGAGCTCGTAACGAGTCAAATCTTGGTTGATGTGACCAGCTTTGATGATCTCGTCATACTTCAGCTTCGGCGAATCTAAGCGGTAGCTGTTGTAAGCAATGTAAATGTCCTTCTTACCGTTGAGCTTCCACTCGTAACGGTCAGGAGCACCGTTAAAGAGGTCGAAGTTATCAGAGGTACGCAGGCCATCGGACGCAGTGCCCGGACCGTCATACGACACCTGTGGCGCGCGACGTACGCGACGCTGACCGGCGTTGTACAGCCACGCCAGACGCGGCTCTTTCACTTGGTTCAGTGTTTCATGAACCAGCAGTACGTTACCGGCCAGACGCGACGGTGCAGTTACCCGTTGTTTGAAGTAAAACAGTACGTTGCTTGGCTTGCTGGTGTCGGCATCCTTCAGAGCACCACGGAAGGTGAACTCATCTTGGAAGTAAACCAGGCTGTAGGAACCATTGGCTTGCGGAGTCGCCTGAGTAACTAGACGCTTCACGCTACCACCACGGTAACGGGTGATGTGGTTCCAGATGGCTTCCAAACCGTCCTTCGGAATCGGGAATGGAATGGCCTGTTCGAAGTTCTCGAGACCGTTACCGCCCTCGACCATCTTGGTGTTCACAGCGTTTTTCTTAACTGCATCCAAGACAAAATCCGGCATGGTGGCTGAACGATGAGTGGCGAATACCGGCATTTTGTAACTTTCCGGATAACGCTTGAACATCGCCAGCTGGCCTGGCGTCAGCTTGTCTTTGTACTGGTCCACGTTTTGCGCAGTGATAGTGAACAGCGGCTGCTCAGTCGGGAACGGGTCTGCAAGAAAGCCGGCCGAATCGACGACACCTGCGTTAACGGGCAAACCACCGGTCCAGGCTGGGATCGAACCGTCAGCGTTACCTGCCATTTCCGCACCAACAGGCGTAAGTGTAGTACCCAGCTTGGCCGCTTCATCTGGCGATACTGCCGCCATCACGCTACTAGCCAGCAGCGTGAGTGTCAGCGCGCCGGTTTGCAGCAGACTTTTTGTTATTTTCATAGTCATAGTCGTCCTCAAAAATCTCGTCTGCTTAGAAGTTCATGCCGAAGCTGAGTGCTACGAAATCACGGTCAATCGACGTGTTGTACTTGCCACCAAAAAAGTCGGTGTAAGCCAAGCTTGCGGTATAGGTGTTCTGGTATTCAGCATCCAGGCCTAGGCTCACAGCCTTGGCGCCTTCAGTGAACAGGCCATTTGGACCATAACCGTCTACGTCATGTGACCAAGATACGCTTGGCTTGAGGTTTACACCGGCAAATACGTCCGGGTAGTCCCAGATCGCACGAGCACGATAGCCCCAAGCAGTGTTGGTAACGAAGCCATCGTCCTCACAGTACTTGGTTTGGTTCTCTTTGCTTGCAGTACCGAGGGTGCTGCCATTAAGCGCGCTACAGGTATTAATAGTGCCGGTAGCTGGGAGGGGGCCTGGGCCATAAATCGGATCACGGCCGTAACGAACCTGATCAGAGCTTTCCAAGCCACCCACATGGACGATACCGATTTCACCAACCAAGGTTAGACGACTAGCGCCCATCACCCGATCGAGAAAGTGAGTAAAGGTCGTCTGGAACTGGGTGATTTCTTTGCGCTTGTAGCCGTTAACTTCCTGGCCTGGCTGCCCGTCGATTAACGATGCGTTACCGAATAGACCACCTAACGGGTTAACACCTGCGAACAAAATATCCGTGGTATTGAGCAGAACCGGCGCATTCGGACGATAGCTCAGCTCACCGCTCATGGCTGTGCCAGTGGGCAGAGTTGTCGAGAAGCTCAAGCCATAAAGTTGGATATCCTCAGGATACTCAAGGAAATAATTCGAGTTACCTGCTACAACCAAAGGCTGAAGCTGTGCATTTGTGCCTGTAAGCGCAGCTTTAGCTGTCGAATAGACATTTGCAGCAGGACCAGCGGCACTGAATGCGGGGGTGCGACTATGATAATTCATGAAGTACGCACCAAACTCCGTATCGAGTTCTGGAGAGAAATAACGTAGAGCAGTACCAAACTGGCCACTATCACGTGCGTCTCGATCGCCTGTACGACGAACCAAGACACCTTCACTATTTTGGTCAATTACCAAATCTGGTCTGTTTTGCAGCAACCCACCGCTCAGAAGATTAAGATTCCGCAGGGCATTATTCACACCCGCGCCAGCCAGAGGGTTATTACTCAACACCCTCAGATTATCAGTACAACCATCTGCGATAATATCTGGCTGAGCAAAGAAGGTGCCACAGTTATCAACTACGGTCTGATCCCACTCCAGCTGATAGAACGCCTCAGCAGAAAGGTTTTCAGTCAAGCTCTGCGACACATAGAACATATTGACCGGAATCAAGCCTTCCTTGATTTCGGCACCAGGGCGACGGAATGCGGACACATCGACCGGATTAATCTCGTTGATGCTGTTACGGATAAAGGTGCTTTCACCCCAACTCACAACCTGCTTACCCAAACGAACAGAGCCGGGCTGACCAGCAATATCGTAGTTGTGGTAAACAAACGCATCGAGAATTTGCGCGCCTGAGGCTTGCGCCCCCTCTTTACGGTTGCTGTCGCTGATGTCTTTAAAAATGCGGCTTTCATCTTTTAGTTCGAAGTCGTACCAGTACTTACCCCGAACAAACACACCGGTATCGCCGTACTTCAATTCAAGGTCGTGAATGCCCTTGAAGATCTTCGAGAAGGTTTCACCGCGCTTGAAGTTCTGACGCGAGTCGTCGGTAGTCTGGGAAAGACCGTCACCGCCATTGTTGGAACCAATCAGATCTGGATCCGCGCCACGTACCGACCAGCTCGCGCCAACAGACAACGAGGAGTCGAACTGACCTTCGATTTCACCAATATTAAAAGTAACGCCGAATGCAGGTGCGGCGAGGGTGGATGCGAGGCTGACGGCCAGTGGCAATTTTGCCAGGCGCCAGGTTTGTTTTGTTTTTGTCATCGACGCTACTCCATGTGCTTTTTTGTTATTGATGGTGCGGACTATAGCCACCGGGTACTTCTGCTTGATCCCTCGAAAGGGTGATTTTTAGCTCCCAGGCACTCTGGCTCGCTGGTTTCGGCGTACTCACCACGACCGGCAGAGCCAAGAGTGGTTTGAGGGGAGCAATTAGCAAGCCAAACGCTTGTTTGACTGAGCAGTCACTAAAATCAATCTTGCTTGCAGTCACTAGAACAGCGCACAACGCCACACAAGCAACTCTAAAAGCCGTCTCAGAAACCAACTTAAGCGCTTGATTTGCATGATCTAAATGACACTCAACAGTAGCCGGCAACGGACGCATCCCAAGACTGCGTCCGTTACAAAGATGCTTAAACAGTGGAGAGAAATGGACTACCGGCGGCCTGCCACTGAACGATATCCAGACGAATACGTTTCTTATCCAGCTTGCCAACACTGGTCTTGGGAACTTCGGTAACAAGGGCGATTTGCGACGGTATCGCCCACTTGTTGATGCTGCCCTGATCGACAAAAGGTTTGAGGTGATCCTTCAAGCCCTTGGCGTCCAGGCTGTGGCCATCGCGCAACACCAGCAAGGCAAACGGCCGCTCGCCCCACTGTGGATCGACCACGCCGACCACTGCCACTTCCAGTACCGCAGGGTGACGACTGATCAGGTCTTCCAGTGCCAAAGAGGAAATCCACTCGCCGCCCGTTTTAATCACGTCCTTTATACGGTCACGAATGTCGATAAAACCGAAATCATCGATGGTCGCCACATCACCGGTGTGCAGCCAGCCGTGTTCCCAGAGCTCAGCGCCCTTTTCCGGCTCGCGGTAATACCCTTGAGTTAGCCATGGCGCACGCAGCACAAGCTCGCCCTGGGTTTCACCATCAGCCGGTAAGAAGGATCCATCGGCAGACATGATCGCCGCTTCTACCAGCGGTACCGGCACCCCAGCCTTGATCCGGTATGCCGTGCGCTCATCTTCACTGCCCGCCATCAACTCATCATTGATGTGACCGCAAGAGATCAGCGGGCAGGTTTCTGACATGCCGTAGGCGGCGGTCAGCTGGATACCACGGGCCTTGGCAGCGTCATACAACGAGCGGTTAAGTGCACTGCCACCAATGATCATTTTCAGGCCGGCAAAATCCTGATCTTGGGCGGAGGGCGCATTCATCACCATTTGTAAAATGGTCGGCACGCAATGAGAGAAGGTCACTTTCTCCTCCTTCATCAGCCGGCAGAGCATGTCCGGCTCGTAGCGCCCGGGGTACACCTGCTTAACCCCGAGCATGGTTGCCACATATGGGATGCCCCAAGCGTGCACGTGGAACATCGGGGTGATCGGCATGTACACATCGTTGGTGCCCAACAGACGAATGCTGTCGAGGCTGCCCAGCACGCTGGCCTCGGCCAAGGTATGCAGCACCAGCTGACGGTGGCTGAAGTAGACGCCTTTGGGATTACCGGTGGTGCCGGTGGTGTAGAAGGTGGTGGCGACTGAGTTTTCGTCGAAATCTTGGAAGTCGTAATGCGCGCTAGCCGCAGCTAGCAGGGCTTCGTACTCGCCAACCAAATTACCCAGGTCTGCGGATTTGTCCGCGGCATCGGTCAGCAGGATGGTTTTCTCCACCGTGGTCAGCTGACTCTCGATGCCTTTATACAGCGGGACGAACTCACTGTTGACCAGCACGAACTTATCGTCGGCATGGTTCATGGTGTAGAGAATCTGATCGGCCGACAGGCGAATATTGATGGTATGCAGCACCGCACCGATCATCGGGATGGCAAACATGCATTCCAGGTAACGGTGGCTGTCCCAATCCATCACCGCTACGGTATCCCCCGCCTTGACGCCCGCCTCAGTCAGCACGTTAGCCAGCCGGGCAATCCGCTCATTCAGAGTGGCGTAGCTGTAGCGCATCTGGTCGCGATAAACGATCTCACGACTTTTCTCATAGCGCACGCCCGACAGCAGCAGACGCTTAATCAACAGAGGCGCTTGGTGCGCATTCGCAGCGGGAGCAATCAGACGGGTCTGCAGCATGGCGGTACCTTAATTCACGAGTTTTATCAGTGAGGCCAATCTAGAGCCCTCGGCGCTTAGCCAAATCAGCCCAAAGAATGATTTTCCGTATGACTCTTTGGGCATTTTTAGTCACGCAGTAGAATCAACGGCTAGCCATTGCGTTCATTTGCTTCATATAGGGAGTTTTCCGATGTCCGATATTGTCATCGTCAGCGGCGCACGTACGCCAATGGGTGGTTTTCAAGGCAGCCTGTCGAGCGTTGCCGCCGTTGATCTCGGTGCCGCCGCTATTGCCGCCGCTGTTGAGCGCGCTGGTATTGCGCCGGCCGACGTGCAAGAAGTGATCATGGGCTGCGTATTGCCCGCCGGCCTTAAGCAAGGCCCGGCGCGCCAAGCGTCGCTGAATGCCGGGCTACCGGCCGCCACTGGCTGCACCACCATCAATAAGCTCTGCGGTTCGGGCATGAAGGCGGTGATGCAGGCTTTTGATTCGCTCAGGGCCGGTAGCAACAATGTGATGATCGCCGGTGGTATGGAAAGCATGTCCAACGCCCCCTACCTTATGACCAAAGCCCGCGCCGGTCTGCGCATGGGGCATGGCGAGGTCAAGGATCACATGTTCCTCGACGGCCTGGAAGACGCGCGCACCGGCCGTTTAATGGGTTCCTTTGCCCAAGACACCGCCGACCAATACGGCTTCACCCGTGAGCAAATGGATGCCTACGCCATCGAGTCGCTGAAACGCGCCCAGGCGGCCATCGCCAGTGGTGCGCTGGATGCGGAGATCGTGCCGGTCACTGTCAGCGGCCGTAAAGGCGATGTGTTGGTCAAAGACGATGAGCAGCCCTTGAACGCTAACCTGGAGAAGATCCCCGGCCTCAAGCCGGCCTTCCGCAAGGACGGTACGATCACCGCCGCCAACGCCAGCTCGATATCCGACGGTGCCTCGGCGCTGCTGCTGATGACCGCTGAAGAAGCTGCAAAGCGTGGCCTAAAGCCACTGGCAAAAATCGTCGCGCACGCCACCCAAAGCCAGGACCCAAGCGAGTTCACCCTCGCGCCGGTGGGTTCGATCACTAACCTGCTGAAGAAAACCGGTTGGGACAAGGCCGAAGTTGACCTGTTCGAGATTAACGAAGCCTTTGCCATGGTCACCATGCTGGCCATGCGCGAGCACGGCCTGGATCACGCCAAGGTCAATATCTATGGCGGCGCCTGCGCCCAGGGTCACCCCGTTGGCTCGACGGGCTCGCGGATTATTCTGACCCTGATCAACGCGCTGAAAAACACCGGCGGTAAGCGTGGTATCGCCTCGCTGTGCATCGGTGGTGGTGAAGCCACAGCCGTGGCAATCGAGCTGATCTAAGGCGCCAGCCAGGCAGCAGAGTGGCGCGTGTCACTCTGCGTAGCGCTCGTTCAAACAGACGTATTTAGCGGCGTCGATTCAGCAGCTTGAACATCAGCTGATCCAAAACGCCCCAAACTTTTTGCTGCACGCGGATATACCAAGGCCTGGCCAACCAGGCCTTGCCATCAATCAACTGGCTGTCGGCAAAGTCACGCTCAAAGCATGCCGCGACACTGGCGGTAAACGAAGGGTCGAGCGCCTCAAGGTTGGCGTCCAGGTTAAACCGCAGGTTCCAATGGTCGAAATTGCAGGAACCTATGCTGACCCAGTCGTCCGCCAAGACCATCTTCAGGTGCAGAAAACGCGGCTGGTATTCGAATATCTGCACACCGGCTTTGAGCAAACTGGCGTAATAACGCTGCCCGGCAAAACGGATAGGCGGGTGATCGGTATTGTTACCGGCCAACAACAGGCGCACATCGACACCTCGCGCAGCTGCTTGGCGCAGCACCCGGCGCACCCGCCAGGTCGGTAAAAAGTAAGGCGTGGCCAGCCAGATACGCCGCTTGGAGCTGCGTAACATGCGCACCAACGAGTAAAGAATATCGCGATGCTGAACCGCATCGGCAAATGCGACACGGCCCAAGCCATCACCCACAGCAGGTATAGCCAACAAGGTTTTTACGCGCAGTGGCAAGCGCGGTCGCCAGACGATCCAGCTTTGATCCACCTGCCACTGGCGCTCAAACAGCTGCAACCAGTCGGCCACCAAAGGCCCGATGATTTCCACCATCACCTCATGCCAGCGACTCTCGGCTTCGCCAGGTTGCCAGAAAGCATCCGTGGCGCCAGTGCCGCCGACAAAAGCGAACTGCTCATCGACCACCAACACTTTGCGGTGGTCACGGTGAAAGTTACGCACGCCATGGCGCCAGCGCACCGGGTTGTACCAGCGCACTTGGATACCCGCGGCCTCCAGGCGTTGACGATCCGCCAACAGCAAGCCTTGCGCACCATAACCATCGAACAGGCAACGCACCGCAACGCCGCGCTCCGCGGCGGCACACAAGGCATCCAGCAACGCCGTTGCGCAAGCGCTACTCTCCAGCAGATACAGTTCCAACTCAACATGGCGCTGAGCCGTATTAATACGCTTGAGCATTTGCTCAAAGAAACACGGACCATCGACCAGCAGGCTCACCGCATTGCCGCGCCGCCAAGGGAATACGCTATAGGCCATGGAGCTCCAAACAACACTGAGTTTCAGGCATGACAGGCCACAGACAGAAACGAAGACGCCACCATAGCCGCCCAGCCATGCATTGCAAGCCCGCTCAATGGCGGCGGCTTCAGGGCGTGGGCAGCGCAGCTGGCGCTGGCAACAGCTGGCAACCCTCGCGCGAGCTCAGCCACTGCGCACTTTGAGTGCGACCCAGACCGCGAGCCGTAACGCGCTTATGCGCTGCATCGTCCCAAAAATCTGAAAGCGGCACGTACTGCGCCACGTAAGCCTCGCAATAATCCGCCGGATTGCTCGCCACGTAGCGGCATGAACAATATTCCTTGGCCGAGTACGCGCCGATGATGTCGGGAAAGGCATGCAGATGGCTGCGGTTTTGCCAGATCAAGGCGGCGAGCAACAATAAGATAAGCAACAACACCGTGCTGAACGGGCGACGACGGATCATGGCTGCACCTCAGTGGCCATGGCCGCGAGAACCAGTTTGAGGAAGTAATTGCGGTCAAAACTGGCATCACGATCATCGGCGTAACGCACGATCACCAGCTTTTCATCAGGCAGCACATACAAGCCTTGTCCCCAGTGGCCTGACGCGACCAGCATATTGCTCGGCGCATCCGGCCAAGGCTGGCGCGCCCCAGCTACCGCTGCGTTGAGCCACCACTGGCCGCCCGGTACAGGCTCATTAGGCTTATCGGCTTGCGGCTGATAATTAGCAAACGGCGTGCGGTTGAACTCGACCCAGGCTTTGGGCAACAGTTGCTGCTCGCCCCAACGGCCATCGCGCTGCATCAACAGTCCCACACGCGCCAAATCACGGGCACTCATATAGACGTAAGACGAGCCGACAAAGGTGCCCGCCGCATCGCGCTCCCACACCGCCGTCTTGATGCCCAGCGGGTCAAATAGCGCGGCCCAGGGGTAATCGGCATAGGCCTCGGCGCCGACCATATTCTTCAACGCCGCCGCCAACACGTTGCTGTCGCCACTGGAATAGCGAAAGCGTTGACCCGGCTCGGCGTCAGCGCTGTGTGCGGCAGTGAAGGCTGCCATATCACTTCGACCACGGGTGTAGAGCATCGCCACCACTGAGGATTTCAGCGGTGCATATTCATAGTCTTCCTGCCAGTCCAGGCCCGACGCCCAGTTGAGCAGGTGCCCTACTTTTACCTGGGGATGCGCGGCGAATGGCGGGTAGTAATCGGCCACTGGAGCATCCAGGCGGAAACGCCCTTGGCCATAGGCCACGCCCATAGTGGTGGCGAGTATGCTTTTGGCCATCGACCAGGTCAGGTGCGGCGTGGCGGCGCTGGTCGGTGCCGCGTAGCGCTCATAGACCACTTGGCCATCGCGAATCACCAGCAAGGCATCGGTGCGCACGCCCTTACGGGTTGCATCGTCGCGGGCGGGGAAAGCGTAATGTTCCAGCTCACTAAGCGCAGCACTGGGTGGCGTCAGCTGGCTGCTCCAGTCTTCACCGGGCCAATTTTCGGCCTGCGCAGTCGCGCAGCCTAGATTGAACACGCATGCCAGCAGCAGCCGCGAAGGAAAGAGGGTAATGGACATGACGCTGCCTTTGCTGAGATCAAAGGCGGCACCCTAGCATGGGCCCGATGACGACAAAAAGCGTCGAACGCGCCGCATTCACGGGCAATTCGGCGCAAAAAGTCAGTGCTCCTATTTGGGCAGGCGGTAATCCTCCGGCCCCATCAGGTCCATGCCGCACTCAAGGTTCTCGATCCAGTAGAGGAAAGCGTTGATCATTTCCGCCCCCACAAACGGACGGCCGTGCTGCGGCACAATCATCGCTACATCCATCTCGCGCACCATCGCTGCCCACAACCGGCAGACCTTGTTACTGGCCATATAACGCCGGTGAAAACCGAGCATATTCGGTACATGGTTAACGAAGTCGCTCACAGGGTGCGCGTCATCGACGAGGGATGCGCCCATATCGCCAGAGAAGAGGATTTTGCTTGTCGGGTCATACAGCTGGAAGTTACCCACCGAATGGAGGAAGTGTGCCGGCACCGCTTTGAGCGTGCATTTGCCCAGGGCAAACGATTGGCCGCGATCGGGCAGCGCGATAATCCGGTCAAAGGTGTTGATGCCACGGCTGAGCGCCAGGTAGTTAGCAGTCAGATGCGGTAGGAAGCGCGCCCACAGCTTGGAGCAAATCACCTGTGCACGGGTGTGCAGCAGCCATTTGTCCAGCGAGGCGATGATGTCCGGGTCTTGGTGCGAGGCGAAGATATAGGTCAGGTCTTGCACCGGGATGTGCTTGGACAGTTCTAGCGACAGCGGCGTGTAGGTCAGGTCGCCGCCCGGATCGAGCAGCAGGTACTGCTCATTATCGGTGATCAGAAACTGGTTGGACTGCACGCCCTCCCCGCTGACCAAGTCATCGAACATCATGCACTGATGCTCGCCGTTATCGAACAGCACTATAGGCTCGCGTCGCATGGCAGGCTCTCTCTCGAAAGCCGGCGAGCTTAATGGCGCAGCGAGCATGCCTTACTGATCTGGATCAAGCGGGCATGGCGTACCCGCGTTACCGGCTGTAGCCCGGATGCAATTCGGGCAATTTATGGCGCCTGCACGCGCGAGGACTTAAAGAGTGATGCCAAGCAGCGCCTGAGCCTTCTGCAAGCGTTTACCGCGCGCACTGCCGGCCATCGACAGCAAGCCCCGGTCGCGCCGCCACAACTGCGCCCAATGCGCATCACCGGCGGCAAAGGCGCTGTCCAGCTCGCCGCACAGGCTGTCGAACTGGGCGAACAAGCCGGCCAGCATCAGATGACTGTCAGCCTTACTCGGACATTGCCGCGCCACTTCTGCGCAGCCGGCCAGCAAACCAAGTAAGCGTAACTGCAAGGCCTGTGGCCAGGCCGAGTCCTGCCCCACGCCAAACAGCCAGGCCGTCAGCGCCGCCAGCACATGGGTGTCTTCCAGGGTGCGAAAGGGTTTCACGTAATCATCCCAGCCATCCCCCGGCAGCCGCTCACAATGCGCGCCGTGCAGATGCAGGCGGCCGTGGCTGACATCGGGCATCAGCGGTAACGCCGGCAAGGCCTCGATACGCACGCCCGGCGCGCCATTGTGCACAACGCCCAAGGCGAGCCGCAGCGGCTGCCCCACCTCCTCCTCACGCGCAGCCACCAGCAGCCAATCGGCGGCTTGCGCAGCGGTAACGAAATCCTTGCGCCCAGTGAGCGTCAGTGCGCTGAGCCGTGTGCCCATGTCCGCCGGTCGGGTGCTGCGGTTTTCAGTCACGCACAGCGCACCCAGCGTCCAGGGCGCAGCCGGCCACAATGCGCGCAACGCGCCCTGGTATCCGGCAAGAAACGCCAGCCCCGGCGTCGCCGCCAAGCGCCCGCCAGACACGGCCAACTGCAACGGGGCTGGCTGGCTAGTGCGTTCGAGCAGGCTGGCGTACCACGCCTCCAAACCCGCGACCGGCAGCCGTGTCTGCGGGCTCAACAGCTGTTGCCAGGGCATGTGTTTGCTCCTTACTGGGGATTGTTGAAGTCACTGTCACACAAGCATCACCAAAGTTTCATGGAGGTGACACCGCCGCTACCTAGCCTGAGCTTGCCCAACAAGATCGACCGGCTGCAAGGCAAAAAATCGGCTAACGGAGATGACGGCATGACCCAAATAGCAATCACCCGCGACCGCACTACCCCAGCACGTCGCTTGCAAGCCGAGCGATTACTGGGCGCAGCTGCCCTGTGCGAAGCCCAGGCGCTGCGCTACCGCGTATTTAGCGTCGAGTTTGATGCCAAGCTAAAAGGCGCCGAGTTGGGCCTGGACATGGATGACTATGACATTCACTGCCAACACATCGGCGTGCGTGACATGAACAGCGGCAAGCTGGTCGCGACCACACGCCTGCTCGACCATCAAGCAGCTGCCAGCCTGGGACGCTTTTACAGCGAAGAAGAATTTAGCCTGCACGGCCTGGTTCATCTCGAAGGCCCGGTGTTAGAAATCGGCCGCACTTGCGTCGATCCCGCCTACCGCAATGGGGCAACCATCGCCGTGCTCTGGGGCGAACTGGCCGAAATGCTGAATGAAGGCGGTTACCGTTACCTGATGGGTTGCGCCAGCATCTCCATGCAAGACGGCGGCATCCAGGCCCAGGCGATCATGCAGCGCTTACGTGAACGCTACCTGTGCACCGAACACCTGCGCGCCGAACCCAAGACCCCGCTGCCAGCACTGGAGGTGCCGAGCAACGTGATCGCCGAAATGCCGCCGCTGCTCAAGGCCTATATGCGCCTAGGGGCGAAGATCTGCGGCGAGCCGTGCTGGGATCAAGACTTCCAGGTAGCCGATGTATTTATCCTGCTCAAGCGCGACGAACTCTGCCCGCGCTATGCCCGGCACTTCAAAGCTGCCGTCTGAGCACAGTTGCACAAGCCACTGGCACGCTGTAAACCGTGCCAGCGTTTTGTCTTTGCATGCGGGAGTCGTCGATGAAGAAGCTGCGTTTATATGTGCGCCTGTTGCGCCTTTTGGCAGTGATCAGCCTCGGCACGCTGCTGGCTGCGGGCATCACTTTACTGGAGCGACTGACACGGCATGACCTGATGCCAACGCGCCAGCGTCTGACCCGCTGGTTTCTTGCGCGCCTCACGGCAGCACTGCCGTTTCGCCTAACCGTTGAAGGTGAACTGCCGCGCCAACCCATGCTGTGGGTCAGCAATCATGTGTCCTGGACTGATATTCCACTGCTGGGCATGCTCACCCCGCTGTCCTTTCTGTCCAAGGCTGAGGTGCGCAGTTGGCCCGTCGCCGGCTGGCTCGCACTCAAGGCCGGCACCCTGTTTATCCGCCGCGGCTCGGCTGATAGCGCCCTGCTCAACCAACAACTCGGCACGCACTTGCAGCAAGGGCGCAACCTGCTGATATTCCCCGAAGGCACCACCACCGATGGCCTCGGCCTGCGCACCTTTCACGGCCGCCTGCTGAGCAGCGCCATCGACTGCGGCGTAGCCGTACAACCGGTCGCCATCCGCTACCTGCGCAACGGTCAGCCGTGCAGTGTGGCGCCGTTTATTGGTGATGACGACATGCTCTCGCATCTGCTGCGCCTGCTCAGCTTTGATCTGGCCGAGGTGCATATCCAGTTGCTTAGGCCAATTGCCAGCGCTGAGTTAAATCGCAATGCGTTGGCGCGCGCGGCGCAGCAAGCGATCCGTGATGCATTGTTCGGCGCCGCAGAGGCCGAGCAACCCGCAGACATTCACGGCCAAGCGGCCTAATCCGCTAAACCACGTTCACGGGCAACAAAGGCCTGTAGCTCGGGATAGAACTGCTTAAAATCCTCCAGCAGTGGTTGATACAGCCGCTCCAGCTCAGGCATCGCGCCATCTAAACCCTGCGGACGGGACAAGCGCCGCTGAATACCGCCGACCACCTGCGCCAACACGGCAAACTCGCGGTAACTGCCCAACCAGTCCTGCGCCGCCATGCGTGGCGCAATCCACGCCAAGCGCTCAGGCAAACGCGGCTCATTAGCCAACACCTGATAAACCCGACCGGTAAAGCTTGGCAAGGGCTCGCTGGCATAGTCGGCCCAATGCAGCGCTAGGCAGTGGTCGAAGAAAACATCCAGCAAGATGCCGCTGTAGCGCCTGCGCTCGATAGGGAAGCGCGCCCGCGCCTGCAATTGCAGCGGATGGCTGTCGGTAAACACATCGATGCGTCGGTGCAAACGGATAGCGGCCTCGATATCGGCCGGCCATTGGCCCGCCAGCGGCCCTTTGACGAAATCGCCATACAGGCTGCCCAGCAGCTGAGACGGCGCGTCGCCGCCGAGGTGTAAATGCGCGAGGTAATTCATGCACACAGCTTACACATCAGCGCTGCCAATGAAGACTATCGCTATGAACGATCTGCATATCGCCGGCAGCCAATATAAGGTTCGCTCCATCGCGATATGGCGTTACAGCAGCCAACGGAACCACTCATATGCAAATCGACATCGATGAAGTGATCAAGGCCCTGGCCCACCCAGTGCGGCGCGACATCCTGCACTGGCTGAAAGACCCTCAGGCTTACTTCGCTGACCAGGACCACCCGCTGGAAATCGGCGTTTGCGCCGGCAAGATCGACCAACGCACCGGGCTGTCGCAGTCGACCGTTTCCGCGCACCTGGCAACCCTGCAGCGCGCGGGGCTGATCAGCAGTAAAAAGGTCGGCCAGTGGCACTTCTTTAAACGCAATGAAGCGGCCATCCAGGCCTTCCTCGGGCATATCAGCCAAACGCTATAAACCGAGCGTTCTCACCCACCCTTTGCTTTAGGAGCTGACTGCATGCCTGCAGCGCTTATCGTTCTCGCGTTGTCCGCGTTCGCCATTGGCACCACGGAATTCGTCATCATGGGCCTGCTGCCCGAAGTCGCCGGCGACCTTGGTGTATCGATTCCCGGCGCCGGCTGGCTGGTCACCGGTTACGCCCTCGGCGTGGCCATCGGTGCACCCTTTATGGCGCTGGTCACCTCCAGCTGGCCGCGCAAAGCCGCACTGCTAACACTGATGAGTATTTTTATCGGCGGCAACCTGTTCTGCGCGCTGGCCAGTGACTACCAGATGCTGATGCTCGCTCGGGTGATCACCGCGCTCTGCCACGGTGCGTTCTTTGGTATCGGCTCGGTGGTGGCTGCCAGCCTAGTACCGGCGAACCGCCGCGCCTCTGCCGTGGCGCTGATGTTTACCGGCCTGACGCTGGCCAATGTGCTCGGCGTACCGCTGGGTACCGCCTTGGGACAATACGCCGGCTGGCGCTCGACCTTTTGGGCGGTCACGGTGATCGGCGTGATCGCGTTAATCGGCCTGTGGCGCGTACTGCCCAACAAAACCGATGAAGTTAAGGCGGATTTTGCCAGCGAAGTGCGCGCCCTGCGCGGTGCCGGCCTGTGGCTGGCACTGAGCACTACCGCGTTGTTCTCGGCCTCGATGTTTGCCCTATTCACCTACATTGCGCCGCTACTGGGCGAGGTCACCGGCGTAACACCGAACGGCGTGACTTGGACCCTGCTGCTGATCGGCCTCGGCCTGACAGTGGGCAACGTACTCGGCGGTCGCCTGGCCGACCGCAACCTAAAAGCCACCTTGCTCGGCGTGTTCGTCACCATGGTCGTGGTCTCCACTGTTTTTAGCTGGACCAGCCAAGCGCTGATCCCGGCCGAAATCACCCTGTTCCTCTGGGCCATCGCTGCCTTTGCTGCCGTGCCGGCCTTGCAGGTCAACGTAGTGGCCTTTGGCAGCGGCGCACCGAACCTGGTATCGACCCTGAATATTGGTGCCTTCAACCTCGGCAACGCATTGGGTGCATGGGTTGGCGGCCTAGTGATAGCCGAAGGTTTCGGCCTCACAAGCGTGCCCTTGGCTGCCGCCATCCTGGCTGTGCTGGCGTTAGTCGCCACCCTACTGACTTTCAACACCCGCGCCCCTAAAACCGAACTTGCACTCACCGAATAACCTGAGAGGACCGTCCCATGACCACACTTTTCGACCCCATCAAAATCGGCGACCTTGAGCTGAACAACCGCATCATCATGGCCCCGCTGACCCGCTGCCGCGCCGACGAAGGCCGCGTACCCAACGCCTTGATGGCCGAGTACTACGTGCAACGCGCCAGCGCCGGCCTGATCATCAGCGAAGCCACTGCGGTCACGCCGATGGGCGTCGGCTACCCGGACACCCCCGGCATCTGGTCGGACGAACAAGTGCGCGGCTGGAGCAATATCACCAAGGCTGTGCATGCCGCTGGCAGTAAGATCGTCTTGCAACTGTGGCACGTCGGCCGTGTTTCCGACCCGGTTTACCTGAATGGCCAGCTGCCGGTAGCGCCAAGTGCCATCCAGCCGGCTGGCCACGTCAGCCTGATTCGCCCGATGAAGGACTACGTCACCCCGCGCGCGCTGGAAACAGAAGAAATCGCCGACATCGTCGACGCCTATCGCCTGGGTGCTGAAAACGCCAAAGCCGCAGGTTTCGATGGCGTGGAAATCCACGGTGCCAATGGTTACCTGCTCGACCAGTTCCTGCAGAGCAGCACCAACCAGCGCAGTGACCGCTACGGCGGCAGCTTAGAAAACCGCGCACGCTTGCTGCTGGAAGTCACTGATGCGGCGATTGAAGTCTGGGGCGCTGGTCGTGTAGGCATGCACCTGGCTCCGCGTGCCGACGCGCATGACATGGGTGACGCCAATCGTGCCGAAACCTTCACCTACGTCGCGCGCGAGCTGGGCAAACGTGGCATTGCCTTTATCTGCGCCCGGGAGAAAGAAGCCGACGACAGCCTGTCGCCAAGCTTGAAGGAAGCTTTCGGCGGCGTGTTTATCGCTAACGAGCGTTTTACAAAAGATCAGGCCAACGCCTGGCTGCAAAGCGGCAAAGCCGATGCCGTGGCCTTCGGTATTCCGTTTATCGCCAATCCAGACCTGCCAGCACGCCTGGCGCAAGACGCCGAACTGAACACCCCGCACCCAGAAACCTTCTACGGCTCCGGCCCAGTCGGCTACCTCGACTACCCAACGCTGTAAGCCAAGTGACTAGCCGCCTCAAGCCTGGAATCGAATAGGTTCCAGGCCTGAAAACGCCCGGTGCATTGCATCGGGCGTTTCAAATGCCCCATGCTCCGCCGTCATCTACACGAAAAACTTGCTGCGCAAAGCCCCCTATTGCGGGTCAGTACGACACTGACTGGCGCTACGACGTGGTGATCAGTGACAGCAAGACGCTTGCCAGCTTAGTTGCTCGCTTGCCTCCGCTCATGACCCGAACCAAATGCGTGCAAACCAGTCATGATCTGCCCCGTTGCAGACCACCCTGTTCACTTGTCACAAAAATTTGTCTGAAAAAATAGATAAACCCGCACTTCATTGTGCAGATTGCACAGCTATCCTTGTCCTTCTCGCCCAGGCATATGCCCCTGTATAAAGTGGCACGTTGCCTGCAATCGCCAGGTTCTTACCCACTCTGGAGAGATGGACATGAGCCAAGCCCCGCAAGACAGCGACTACCCCCTGAGTGAAGTGCCAAGTGGCGCGCGCAAAGGACTGCTATCAACCTCCGTTCTGCTGTTCGGCTTCACCTTCTTTACCGCCACTATGTTTGCCGGCGGCAAGATTGGCATGGCCTTCGACTTCAAAACCCTCATATGGGCCGCCGTGCTCGGTAACTTGCTGCTTGGGCTTTATGCGGCCGCACTGGGCCTGATCGCCTGCCGTAGCGGTCTCAACTCGGTGCTAATGGGGCGTTTCTGCTTCGGCGAGATGGGCAGCAAACTGTCAGACTTCCTCCTCGGCTTCACGCAAATTGGCTGGTATGCCTGGGGTACTGCGACCATTGCTCTGGTGCTGGTACGCCTACTCGGCCTGCCCGAGGGGCTGACTATTCCGCTAATGGTGCTGTTTGGCTTCGGCTTCTGCATCACCGCCTTTATTGGCTACCGTGGCCTTGACCTGCTGTCACGTGTGGCGGTGCCGGCGATGCTGGTTCTGCTGGTTTCATCGCTGTGGATTGCTACGCGTGATGCAGGTGGCTGGACAGCATTGCTGGCCATCGAGCCCAAGGACAGCATGACGCTGAGCATGGCCATCACCCTGGTCTTCGGCACCTTCGTCAGCGGCGCGACCCAGGCCACCAACTGGACCCGCTTCGCCAAAAGCGGCCGCGTGGCGGTGTTTTCGAGCCTGATCGGCTTCTTTATCGGCAACGGTTTGATGATCATCGCCGGTGCCTATGGGGCCATCGTTTACCAACAGCCTGATGTGGTTGAAGTGCTGGTACTGCAAGGCTTATCCATGGCCGCCGTGGTGATGCTGTTCCTTAATCTGTGGACCACTCAGGACAACACCATCTACAACTTCGCCGCTGCCGGCTGCAACATGCTGCGCACAGACCGCCGCAAAACCGTGACCATGGTCGGCGCAGGCATCGGCACCCTGCTGGCCATCGGCGGCATGTACGAAATGCTGATTCCGTTCCTGATCCTGCTTGGCTCGATCATTCCGCCCATCGGCGGGGTGATCATGGCTAACTATTTTTACTGCCATAAACAGCACTACCCGAAACTGGCCGAGGCGCAATTACCGGCCTTCAACTGGACAGGGCTTGGCGCCTACCTAATCGGTGCAGTGTGCGCGTACCTATCGCCCTGGGTGGCCCCCATCGTTGGCATTGTGGTCGGCGCGCTTGCTCATATCGTGCTGTTTGAAGTGCAACGTGCGTTGAGCGGTCAACTGCAGGCCAAAGCCAACCCATGAGCCTACGCGTGGCTGACGTACTCGCCCTCCCCGGCCTGCAAAGTCTGCAATTGCGGGCCGGCGCTGCCGGGCTGGACAACCCGGTACGCTGGCCATACGTGGCCGAGAACGAAGGTATTGCCGATTGGGTGATGGGCGGCGAGCTGATTTTCGTGACCGGCATCAACCATCCGCGTAACGAAGCCAACCTGCTGCAGCTGGTGCGTGAAGGCCACCAGCGGGTGGTCGCCGGCCTGGTCATTCTGACCGGTGAGGAGTTTATCCAGCACATCCCCCGCTCGGTGATCGACGAGGCCGAGCACCTCGGCCTCCCTCTACTGGAGCAGCCCTACCAGTTAAAAATGGTCATCGTCACCCAGGCCATCGGTACGGCCTTGGTCGAGGAGCAAGTGCTCGGCCGCTCGCGCCAGCATGTGCTGGAACAGCTATTGGAGGGCGACTATCGCTCGCTGGATGTGCTGCTGCAGCGCGCCGATAACCTGCGTCTACCCCTGGCGGTGCCGCGGCAGGTTGCCCTGTTCAAGCTCGACGGTGGCGAGCGTTTATTCAGCACCGAACCGCCAGATCAAGCTGAACGTCAGCTGCAAAGCCACCGCCAGCAACTGCAACGCCAGTTAGAACAGAGCCTGAGTGAACTCGGTGACGCCCTGGCACCAATCTGCCAAGGCGAGCACTGGATCGCCTTGCTACCCGCCCGCGACAGCCAACACGAGCAACGCAACCGACGCACCATGATGAAACTACTGGAGCAGCTCAATCAGCAACTGGCGCCGCTGCGCCTGTTTCTCGGCCTAAGCGACGGCGATCACCGCCCTGAACGCTATGCCCACGGCCTAAGTGAAGCGCGCCAAGCCTTAGTCGCGGCGCAATCGTTCCCCGAGCGCCTGGGGCTGTGCAGCTTCAACGAACTGGGCGTGCTTGAATTGCTCGGCGCAATTCGTGATCGCACCCTGCTCGACCGCTTCGTCGAAAACATACTCGGCGCCCTGATTGGCGATGATTCGCGCCACGAGCCCGTGCTAATGCCAACCCTGGAAGCCTGGTTCCATGAGAATGGCAACTTGGCCCTAGCCGCCCAACGTCTGGCGGTACACCGCAATACCCTGAGCCATCGATTACAACGTATCGAAGCCCTGACCGGCTGTTCATTCGACGATCCGCATGATCGCCTGAACATCGCCGTAGCCCTGCAAATCTGGCGACTCTCACCGCCGCGAAGTACAAGGAATAGTGGATGAACATCGTCAACGCCCGCCTACGCAAACAACCCGGCCTGTACCGCATCGAACTGGACGGTGAGCGCATTGCCGCGATCATCGAACAACCAGCCCTCGTCGCGGCGAATGCCAACGACCTGGACGCTGCCGGTAATCTGGTGACGGCGCCCTTTATCGAGCCGCACATTCACCTCGACGCTACCCTCACCGCCGGCGAGCCGGCCTGGAATATGAGCGGTACGCTGTTTGAAGGGATTGAGCTGTGGGGTGAGCGCAAGGCGTTAGTCACCCATGAAGACACCAAGCAGCGTGCGCGCAAGACCATCGACATGCTGGTCGACCATGGCATTCAGCACGTGCGCACCCACGTCGACGTGACCGACCCGACGCTCGCCGCGCTCAAGGCAATGGTCGAGGTGCGCGACGAAGTGCGTCACCTGATCGACTTGCAGATTGTTGCCTTCCCCCAAGAAGGCATCGAGTCGTTCGCCAACGGCCGCGCGTTGATGGAGCAGGCGATAGCCCTCGGCGCCGATGTGGTGGGCGGTATTCCGCACTTTGAGAACACCCGTGAGCAGGGCGTCAGCTCGATCAAATTCCTGATGGACCTGGCCGAACGCACCGGCTGCCTGGTGGATGTGCATTGCGACGAAACCGATGATCCGCACTCGCGCTTTCTCGAAGTGCTGGCCGAGGAAGCACGCGTGCGCGGCATGGGTGAGCGCGTTACCGCCAGCCACACCACGGCCATGGGCTCTTACGACAACGCTTATTGCTCGAAGCTGTTTCGCCTGCTCAAGCAATCGAAGATCAACTTTATCTCCTGCCCCACCGAGAGCATCCACCTGCAGGGTCGCTTCGACAGCTTCCCCAAGCGCCGCGGTCTGACTCGCGTGGCGGAGCTTGACCGGGCGGGGATGAACGTCTGCCTGGCGCAGGACTCCATCGTCGACCCTTGGTACCCACTGGGTAACGGCAACATTCTGCGTATTCTCGAAGCCGGCCTGCACATCTGCCACATGCTCGGTTACGACGACCTGCAGCGCTGCCTGGACTTCATCACCGACCACAGCGCGAAAACCCTGAACCTGGGCGAGCGCTATGGATTGGCGGTAGGACGCCCAGCGAATTTGCTGGTGCTGTCCGCGCCTGACGACTACGAAATGCTCCGTAGCCAAGGCCACGCGCTGGTTTCGATCCGTGCCGGCAAGGTACTGATGCAGCGCACACCGGCGCAGATCAACCGCCTCGGCTAGGCCTTAATCACGCGGGGCTGGCGGGTCAACCCTAACGCGGGCCGACATCCCCGCACTCAGGGGTACATTCTGCGGCAGGCTCTGCAGCTCGATACGCACCGGAATCCGTTGAGCCAAACGCACCCAGTTGAAGGTGGGCTCAACGTTGGCCAACAGCTGCGCATCCACCACTGAGTTACGGTCGGTGATGCTGCAGCTGATGCTTTGCACCTTGCCCTGCAGCGGCTCGTTGCTGCTCATCAAGATCACCTCGGCCGCCGCACCGACTTGAATGCCGGGTAATTTGGTTTCCTCAAAATAGGCCTGCACATAGTTGCCCTGAGCCAATTGCAAGTTGGTGACCTGGCCGTCACGCGGGGCACGAACTTCGCTGCGCTGCAGATACTGAAAGCGCGCAATTATTCGCGCGCTACAGCGGGCGCCACTGCAACAGACGACCCGCGCTCAGCCAATTCGCAAAGCGCCTCAGCGGGCGTCGATCTGCTGTTGCAGGTTCTGCACCTGGGCCTGCAGGGTGTTGATATTGCGGGTCATCTGCGCGCGGAAGGCGTCAAACTCAGCCGTGCTGTTACCGGCGGAACGGGTTTCCAGGTCACCTTTAACCACCAGCAGATCCTGCTCCAGACGAGCGATAGCCTGGTTAGGGTTACCGAGTTTCTTCAATGCCGCTACATCAGCGCTCAACCCGGCCACCTTCTCATCGAGCTTGGCTTGAGCCGCCAAGGCGCTTTTCAGGCTGGCCTGTTCTTTTGTCAGCGCTGCCTGCTCGCTACTGAGTTTGTTGAGCGTGGCTTCCAGCTTTGCGCCACCCCCTTCCTGGCCCTTAAGTTGCACAGCCAGTTGCTCAAGGCGTTTGCTTTGCTCGCTCTGCTGACTGCTCGCACCTTGCTCGCGCTTGCCCAACTCTACCAGTTGGCTTTCCAGCTGCTTAACGCGCAGCTTCAGCGCTTCGCTGCCGCTGGTCACCGAAGACTCAGTGGCCACCACTTTGCCGGAAATATCCTGAATCCGCCCCGCCGCTTCCTCGCTGATCCGCGCGAAGCTCTCCTGGGTGGCCACCAGTTGCTGCTCCATCAGGCTGATCTGCTGAAAGCTCCACCAGCCGAGCCCGCCCAAGGCAATCATCAACGCGCCAACCAGCGCCCACAGCGGGCCCGTGCTGGCCGGCTTGATCGGTGCAGCCGTGGCAGTACGGCCATAGCCACTGCCGCGTGGGGAGTCTGGGTGATCGGTCGCATACTCATCGTGATCGCGCTGTTCTGCCCGCAGGCTAGGCACGTGATCGAGTTCGTCGTGGGCATCGTTACGCATGGGTCAACCTTCAAGAAAGCGCGGGGGTCACAAATGCGGCGCAGTATAACGGTTCGCGCGCAACGCTTCAGTGTCGCGCCAAGTCGGGGCGAAACGCACTGACCAAGGGCACGGCACAGGTCATCGACACGCTGCAACCTGCGCAGTTCCGCAGACGCTGGACTGGTATGCGCTTTGCAGTCACAGACTGGCGACATCGGCGCAACATCAGGGCATGCAGTCCAGCGGCAATAACGGGGGAAAGGTTGATGGAGCTAAACAGAGAAGTATTGGACTGTATGAAGAGCCTGCGCCGTCGGCTGCGAGAAGAGCTGGCGCTGGACATTCGCCTGAGCCAGCCAGACGCGATCAACAGCATGCTCAGCGCCTGTCTCACCTCAAGCAACGAGGAAACCCGCCGACTGGGGCAGCTGCTCGCCCAGTACAGCGACCGCCCTTTCGCGCCGGCCGGCGCCGCACCGCGCATGCAGGCCGGGCACCCACTATTGGTGGAAGAGCATGCGCCTCGGCCGACCAGTGACTCGGTGCGCATGTACCGCGGCCAACGCGTCTACGCCTGAGTCAGCGCGGGTGCTGCGCCTGCCACCAGGCGCAGAATTCATCCAACGCACTCCACAGACTGACCTTGGGGTCGTACCCCAGGTACTGCTGCGCGCGGCTGATATCGAGGGAGAAGTCCTTGGCCATCACAGCCACGCCCAAGCGAAATAGCGTCGGCTCCGGACGGCCCGGCAAGAGCTTGCACAGCCCTTCGTTCAACCCTGCGGCGCTGTAGGCCAGGCCATAAGGCAGATGGCGCGTGACGGGCGGCAGTTCGAGTTTACGCAGCACATAATTGACCACATCCCACAGCGGCACTGGCGCGCCATTGCTGATGTTGTACACCTGGCCAAGTGCCGGCCCCGCTGCCAGCAGGCAACTCATTAAGGCTTCATTGAGGTTGTGCACGCTGGTGAAGTCGACCTTATTCAAACCGTTGCCGATGATCGATAAGCGGCCCTTGCGCTGCATATTGATCAAGCGCGGGAAAATACTGGTATCGCCTGCGCCGGTGACAAACCGCGGACGCAGCGCCAGCACTTCCAGGCCAAACTCCTGGGCCGCAAACACGTGCTGCTCGGCGAGAAACTTGGTCTTGCCGTAATGATCGGAAAAACGCTTGGGCAGTTGCTCTTCCTTTAAAGCGATATGTGCCTGGCCGTCGAAGTACACCGAGGGTGAAGACAGGTGCACCAGCCGCCGCACCTTCTGCTTCAGGCAGGCATCCACCACGTTTTCAGTGACGCTGACGTTGGCCTGATAAAAGTGCTCGTAGCGCCCCCACACCCCGACCGCGCCGGCACAGTGCACCACTGCATCGATGCCCCGGCACAGCTGCTGCACCAGCGCCGGATCGGCCAGGTCGCCTTGGATAAACTCCGCACCACGTGCACACAGGTGCTCAACACCCTCGGCGCGGCGACCGTTGACCCGCACATCCATACCCTGCTCAAGGGCATGGCGGGCAAAACGTCCGCCAATAAAACCGCTGGCCCCGGTTACCAGAATCTTCATTGCCGCCCCCGCTGAACATACTCGATGCGCCACTTTAGCAGCGCCCAGCAGCGTCCGCCGTGGCATTGCAGGCCAGAACAACGACTGCGCCTACCCTCTAATAGGCCAGCAACCAACGCGGTAGCAGCTAAGCTGTGCCCCACACCGTATGACAAAGGAGTTACTGAATGGCCACGCACTGGATGATCTACGGCGCGAACGGTTACACCGGCCACCTGCTGGCCAGCGAAGCCAAGCGCCAGGGCCTCACACCGATTCTGGCGGGGCGCAACCCGGCGGCGGTGCACGCCCTTGGCAGCCTGCTGGGCCTGGAATGCCGGATTTTCGATATTCACCAGCCGGACCGCGCCAAGGAGGCCCTCGCCGATATTGCGGTGGTCGCCCACTGCGCCGGGCCATTTTCTGCCACCAGTGCGCCGATGATCGATGCCTGCCTGGCCAGCGCCACCCACTATGTCGATATTACGGGCGAGATCAGCGTGTTTGAGGCGGCGCATCGGCGTGATCAGCAGGCGCGTGAACAGGCCGTGGTGGTGTGCCCAGGGGTAGGCTTCGATGTAATCCCCAGCGATTGCCTGGCCGCCTGCCTGCATCAAGCGCTGCCCGATGCCACGCACCTGGCGCTGGGCTTCGACTCGGGCAGCAGGCTGTCGCCAGGCACCGCCAAAACTTCAGTGGAAGGCCTCAAGCTGGGCGGCAAAGTGCGCCGCGCAGGCGTCATCACCGATGTGCCGCTGGGCTATAAACGCCGCGCCATCAACTTTGGCCGCGGTGAAAAACCCGCGGTGACGATTCCCTGGGGCGATGTCTCCACCGCCTACCACTCCACGGGCATCGACAATATCGAGGTGTATCTGCCGACGCCAACAGCCGCGGCGATTGTCATGCGCCTGATCGACCCACTGCGGCCCCTGCTGGGTCTGGATGCCGTGCAGAACTGGCTCAAGCGGCTGATTGAAAAACGCGTCAGTGGCCCCGACGAAGCCACCCGTGCGCGCCAGCGCACCTGGCTCTGGGGCGAGGCGCGCAATGCCGCCGGCGTGGTGAAAACCGCTCGCTTGGAAACCGCCAACGGCTATGACGTGACCGTGCACGGGGCCTTGCTGGCAGTAAGGCACCTGCTTGATTACAACGGCCCTGGCGGCTACTTCACCCCATCAAAACTCCTCGGCGCACGCTGTGTGGAGCAATTGCCGGGCTCGAAGGCCATCCGCTTCGACTAAACCAACTAACGGCTGCGCCACGGTGCTTAGCGCTAACGACTTAGCGCTTCGCAGCCACTAACCCGGCAGCGGCATGGCGCTGCAAATGCTGGGTCAATGCGCCCAACAGTTCACCGCCGCTGCGCCAGTGATGCCAGTACAGCGGCACATCCAGCGGCCGCTCAGGCAGTAACTCGCATAACCGGCCCGCCGCCAGTTCCTCCTGCACCTGCAGCTCAGGCATCAAGCCCCAGCCCAAACCAGCTTCGGCCAGCCGCACAAAGCCTTCGGACGACGGACACAGGTGGTAGGCAAATCCGCCCTCTACGCCCAGCGCCGACAGGTAGCGATGCTGCAAGAGATCATCCGGACCAAAGACAATCGCCGGCGCCTGCGCCAACTCCGCGGCCGTTACGCCCCGGGGAAAATACCGCGCAATAAACCCAGGGCTGGCCAAGGCGCGGTAACGCATGCTGCCCAGCAACAGTGCCCGTGCGCCGGCCACCGGACGTTCGCTGCCACACACACAGGCCGCGACCTCACCGGCCCGCATACGCTTGAGGCCCACATCCTGATCTTCCACCAGTAACTCCAGCAGCAAGCCCTGCTCCGTACAGAAGCCGCCCACGGCCTGCGCCCACCAGGTGGCCAGGCTATCGGCATTTAATGCGATGCGCAGCCGCTCGGGCGGCCCGCCCTCATCCAGCCCAGGCACCTGTGCCTGAATATCGCGCTCTAGCAGTCGCACCTGCTGCACATGGTTAAGCAACCGCCGGCCGATTTCCGTTGGCACCGGCGGCAGCGCGCGCACTAACACCGGCTGCCCCACCCGCGCTTCCAGCAGTTTGATGCGCTGGGACACCGCCGACTGCGACAAACCCAGCACCTGAGCGGCGCGTTCGAAGCCGGCCTGCTCCACAACAGCAGCCAGGGCGGCGAGTAATTTGTAGTCGAGCAAATCAGTTCTCCTAATGAGTAATCACCAATATTTGTTTCTCTTATACATCCGCGCGCAACAGACTCGCCACATTCCCCACCACAATCAGAGCACTCCATATGGCCGGCGAAACCTCACTAACAACCTTGTTACGCAGCATGACGCCCGTGCTGAACGAGGGTGCCTACGTTTTTTGCAGCCTGACTGATGCCACTCAACTGCAAGGTGTACAGCCGCTGGGCAGCTTTCAGGAACGCGAAGGCCTGAGCGTGATTGTGCAGCGCCAGCAGGCCGAACAGCTGCATCTTGAAATCGACTATGTAGCGGCCTGGCTGACCCTCGAAGTTCACTCAGCGCTAGCGGCAGTGGGGCTGACGGCGGCCGTGGCGGGCGCGCTGGCGGGCGCAGCGATCAGCTGCAATGTGATCGCCGGCTATTACCACGACCACCTGTTTGTCGCCCATGCCGACGGCCCGCGTGCCCTCGCCGTGCTGCAGCAACTGGCCGATGGCACGGAGTAATCAGCATGTGGCAAAGCTATAGCAACGGCCTGCTGATCGCCGCCGGACTGATCATTGCACTGGGCGCACAAAACGCCTTCGTCTTGGCGCAAAGCCTGCGCCGCGAACATCACCTGCCCGTGGCCATGCTGTGCGTGGTGTGCGATGCCCTGCTGGTGACAGCCGGCGTGTTCGGTTTGGCGGCCGTGCTGGCACAGAACCCGATTTTGCTGGGAGTCGCCCGCTGGGGCGGTGCAGCGTTTCTGCTCTGGTACGGCGCCCAAGCCCTGCTGCGCGCCGCACGCCCGCAAGCACTCAATCACGCTGGCGAGACGGGCCCACGCTCACGCCGCGCGGTACTGCTGGCGGCACTGGCCGTCACCTTGCTCAACCCGCACGTTTATCTGGATACCGTGTTGCTGATCGGCTCGCTCGGCGCACAGCAAACAGTGCCAGGGGCTTACGCACTGGGCGCGGCCAGCGCCTCATTAATGTGGTTCTTATTCCTGGCACTAGGCGCAGCTTGGCTCGCCCCCTGGTTAGCCCGCCCAAGCACCTGGCGCTTTATCGATCTGGGCGTGGCATTGATGATGTTCAGCATTGCCTGGCAGTTACTGCGCGACACCAGCATGGCCTGAAACAGCGCTGCAATAAGCCCGCGCACACTCTGCCAAGTTGGGTTCCCACACAGTTGCCGCGTGTTTAAGGCGCAGGGCCAGTGCTATGATCTTTGGCTTGCGGCGCAAAGAGATAACTCACGCCGCTGAAGTGGCCGCCCGTGATCGGCCTCGCGCACACCGCACCTGACCTGATTAGGAGATAAACCATGGCTTTCGAATTGCCGCCGCTGCCCTACGCACATGACGCCCTGCAGCCGCACATTTCCAAGGAAACCTTGGAATTCCACCACGACAAGCACCACAACACCTATGTCGTGAACCTGAACAACCTGGTACCTGGCACCGAGTTCGAAGGCAAAACCCTGGAAGAGATCGTTAAGACCTCCTCGGGTGGCATCTTCAACAACGCTGCTCAAGTGTGGAACCACACCTTCTACTGGAACTGCCTGGCACCAAACGCCGGCGGCCAACCGACTGGCGCCCTGGCTGACGCGATTAACGCAGCCTTCGGTTCCTTCGACAAGTTCAAGGAAGAGTTCAGCAAAACCTCCATCGGTACCTTCGGTTCCGGCTGGGGCTGGCTGGTGAAGAAGGCTGACGGTTCCCTGGCTCTGGCCAGCACCATCGGCGCCGGCTGCCCGCTGACCAGCGGCGACACCCCGCTGCTGACCTGCGACGTTTGGGAGCACGCCTACTACATCGACTACCGCAACGTACGTCCGAAGTATGTTGAGGCGTTCTGGAACCTGGTTAACTGGGACTTCGTCGCGAAAAACTTCGCCGCCTAAGCACCCGCGTTAGTCAATAAGAAACCCGGCCATGTGCCGGGTTTCTTGTTTACACATAATGTCTCATTCAGCCGGCGCTGCCGAATACGTAGCCAGACTAAGGCTGACATGCATGTTCTGACACCCGGATATTGCAAACTAAACAGACACACGCAATAAACTGCCCAACTACGCTCAAGCTAGGCGCCACTCGTACCGATACGCTATAAACAGCCCGCATGCTCGCCAGGATCAGTGCCCTTGCAGCGCAACAAAATGCATTCGACCCACTTTGATAATGGCCCTTTGACTGCAAGCGCGACTTTGCCAATACTCAGTGCGTCTGATGCCAACGGCTTCGAACAAGGAACCGCCACTTGAAGCTGGAACTCAAAAACAGCCTTTCACTTAAATTGCTCCGCGTGGTGCTGCTCTCAGCGCTGATCGTTGGAGTGGTCTTGAGCGCTGCTCAAATCGTTTTCGACGCCTACAAGACACGCCAGGCAGTTGAGAACGACGCACATCGAATCCTTGGCATGTTCCGTGACCCCTCCACTCAGGCGGTCTACAGCCTGGACCGGGAAATGGGCATGCAGGTCATCGAAGGCCTGTTCCAGCATGAGTCAGTGCGCATGGCCTCCATCGGCCACCCTAATGAGCCAATGCTGGCGGAGAAGTCCCGTAAGCAGGTCGACAACCCCACGCGCTGGATGACAGATCCAATCCTTGGCAAAGAGCAAAATTTCACCACTAAACTGGTCGGCCGTGGCCCTTACAGTGAGTACTACGGCGACCTCAGTATTACCCTCGACACCGCCCCCTATGGCGAGAGCTTTGTTACCAACTCGGTGATCATCTTTATCTCCGGCGTGCTGCGCGCCCTGGCCATGGGCCTGGTGCTGTATTTGGTCTACCACTGGCTGCTAACCAAGCCACTGTCGAAAATCATCGAGCACCTAACCAACATCAACCCGGATCGACCCAGCGAGCACAAGTTGCCGATGCTCAAGGGCAACGAGAAAAACGAGCTGGGGTTATGGATCAACACGGCCAATCAGCTGCTCTCCTCCATCGAGCGCAATACCAGCCTGCGTCGTGAGGCGGAAAACAGCCTGCTGCGCATGGCCCAGTACGACTTCCTCACCGGCCTGCCGAACCGCCTGCAACTGCAATTGCAATTGCAACTCGACAAAATTCTCGAAGACGCCGGCCGCTTAAACCGTCGCGTGGCGGTTCTGTGCGTTGGCCTGGATGACTTCAAAGGGATCAACGAACAATTCAGCTATCAGACCGGCGACCAACTATTGCTCGCCCTGTCCGACCGCCTGCGCAGCCATAGCGGCCGTCTCGGTGCTCTGGCACGCCTCGGCGGCGACCAGTTCGCTCTGGTTCAGGCCGATATCGAGCAGCCTTACGAAGCCGCCGAGCTGGCGCAAAGCGTGCTCGACGACCTCGACAATCCGTTTATGCTCGACCAGCAGCAAGTGCGTCTGCGCGCCACTATCGGCATCACCCTGTTCCCGGAAGATGGCGACAGCACGGAGAAGCTGCTGCAGAAAGCCGAACAAACCATGACCCTGGCCAAGAGCCGCTCACGCAACCGTTACCAGTTCTATATCGCCAGTGTCGACAGTGAAATGCGCCGCCGCCGTGAGCTGGAAAAAGACCTGCGCGACGCCCTGGCCTTAAACCAACTGCACCTCGTCTATCAGCCACAGATAGATTACCGCGATCACCGCGTGGTCGGCGTCGAGGCCCTGCTGCGTTGGCAACATCCGCAACACGGTTTGGTGCCGCCAGATTTGTTTATCCCGCTGGCCGAACAAAACGGCACCATTATCCCGATTGGCGAATGGATCCTCGATCAGACCTGCCGCCAGCTACGCGAATGGCATGACCAGGGCTTTAATGAGCTGCGCATGGCGGTCAATCTATCCACCGTCCAGCTGCACCATGCCGAGTTGCCGCGGGTGGTCAATAACCTGATGCAGGTTTATCGCCTGCCGCTGCGTAGCCTAGAGTTGGAAGTCACCGAAACCGGCCTGATGGAAGACATCAATACTGCTGCCCAGCACCTGCTTAGCCTGCGCCGCTCCGGTGCGCTGATTGCGATTGATGACTTCGGTACCGGCTACTCTTCGCTGAGCTATTTAAAAAGCTTGCCGCTGGACAAGATCAAGATCGACAAGAGCTTTGTTCAGGATCTGCTGGAAGATGAAGATGATGCGACCATCGTGCGCGCCATCATCCAATTGGGTAAGAGCCTCGGCATGCAGGTTATCGCCGAGGGCGTTGAGACCGTTGAGCAAGAGGCCTACATCATCGCCCAAGGCTGCAACGAGGGTCAGGGCTACTTGTATAGCAAACCACTGCCGGCCCGCGAGCTGACGGCTTACTTGAAGCAAGCCCGACGCCTAAACAACGCGACCAATCCCGCAACGCTCTAACCCCAGGGATACACGCAGAAGCCCGCCAATTGGCGGGCTTCTTGTTGCGCCGTTCTGTTCGCTTAAAAACTGTTGATACCCAGCAACCAAGCCGCCGCTAGTGCTCCGGATACGCACAGCAACACTCCGCCGGCCGCCTGCCAATAGAACTGACGCACCAGCTCATCCTCACCGGCGCAGGAGAGGATGAACGGCTGTGCTTCGCGGGGTTTACCCAGATAGTGCTGCACCAGCTGAGTGCTTTGCTGGCGATGCCGGTCTTCGGCCTCCAGCGTCGCGGCGAGCTGCACACGCTGCCATTCGCGCTCATCCAGCTGGCCATTGCCGTCACTGTCGAAGCGCTGCAGCAAGCCCGCGAAGTCGCCCTTCCACTGACGAATCACCGCGCCGGAGGCTGCCGCCAGATCCAGCCCCTGACGACCGCCACCACGGCTGCAGAAATCACCAATGGCATACAGCGGTTGGCCGACATGCAAGCGCTCTTCGGTATAGCGATAGCGCTCAGCATTACTGAAAAGCGCCCGCCAACCAGTTTTTGCTGCCCCAAGGGGGTGGCGCAGACCGCCCCTCCAGACCTCGCGCGTCAGTGGTCGCACCTGCGCCCCGCGCGGATCAATCAGGCAGCTGCCGGTGCTGTCATCAAGTTGCAGCAGAGCTTCGCTGCTGCCGCTTTCCAGAGTACGCCAGCTGCGCTTCTTGCCACTTGAGGTGTATTCCTCAATCTTGTAACGCCACCACAGACAAGGGGTGTTGGTCAGCGGCCCGAGTAACTGCGCCTCGACGTTCTGCTGCAGTACGCCATAGAACTCAACATAGCCTTGGGCCGCCGAACGAATCTTCGAGGTCGGCGTATCGAGCAGGTGCCGCGCTTGCGATAACCGCTGCAAGAACCACCAGGCGCCGCCTGCGCTAACCGCCAAGCTGCAGGCCAAGCCGACAACCTGTCCTTGAATATCCACGGTTTAACCAAACAGCGACTTGAGGTCGACATCGGCTTTTTCCGACTCGCTGAACTGCAGCAACACCGCTTCCTTGAAGGCAAAAGCGCGAGCAATCAGCACATCAGGGAACTGCTCAATACGCACGTTATTCAGGTTGACCGCCTCGTTGTACAGCTCGCGGCGGTCGGCAATGCCATTCTCCAGACCGCTGATGCGTTGTTGCAAGTGCTGGAAGCTTTCATTGGCTTTCAACTCTGGGTAGTTCTCAGCCAGCGCAAACAGCTGGCCAAGCCCCGCACGCAAACCGGTTTCAGCCTTGCCCAGCGCATTCATGTCGCCCTTGACCTGCGCATTGGCAACCGCCTGACGCGCGGTAATCACCGCTTCCAGCGTACTGCGCTCGTGTTGCATGTACTGCTTGCAGGTCTCGACCAACTTGGGCAACTCCTCATGGCGCTGCTTGAGCATCACCTCGATATTCGACCAAGCCTTGCTCACGCCGTGCTTCAAGCGTACCAGCGCGTTGTAGAGCACCACGGCGTAGGCCGCGAGCAGGATCAACAACACAATAATGACGACACTGGTAAGGCTCATGCGTTACTCCGAGCGGTTATCAAAAGACAATTAGGCCGAGCATTTTAGCCCTATCAACTTGCCCCAACGCAGACCTCGGCCACAGCTTATGGCAAAAAACTGCACGAACCCTTTGCGAATAATGCAAATCTTTCGCATTATGTTTTGGCTTTTGCACTCAGACGCATGAGTGTTTCACCCCACTTGTAAAGGATCGCCCATGTTCCGTATGCCTCTGGCCTCAGCCAGCCTGCTTGCCATCGCCATCTCACTCGCCGGTTGCAGTGAAGATAAAGCCCCCGCCAACCAAGTCGCTGCACCTGCTGCTAGCAGCACCAGCGCACCGGCAGTGGCCATCAGCCCAATCGATGAAGCCGCTGGCAAAGCTGTAGTCAGTCACTACGCAGACCTGGCCCTAGCCGTCTTCAGCGACGCCGCCAGCACTGGCAAAGCCTTGCAAAACGCCGTCGACGTCCTGCTTGCCACACCGAATGCCGACACCTTGAAAGCCGCCCGCGACGCTTGGATAGTTGCGCGCGCGCCCTACATGCAAAGTGAAGTATTCCGTTTCGGCAACGCTGTGGTTGACGATTGGGAAGGTCAGATGAATGCCTGGCCGCTGGATGAAGGCCTTATCGACTACGTCGCCAAGGACTACCAGCACGCGCTGGGCAACCCAGGCTCCAGTGCCAACATCATCGCTAATAGCGAAATCCAGATCGGCGAAGACACGCTCGATGTCAGCACCCTCACCCCAGAACTGCTGGCCAGTCTTAATGAACTGGGCGGCTCTGAGGCCAACGTTGCCACCGGCTACCACGCCATCGAATTCCTGCTGTGGGGCCAGGACCTGAACGGCACTAACCCAGGCGCCGGCGAGCGCCCAGCGACAGATTTCGTAGTGGGTGACGGTGCGACCGGCGGCAACACTGAGCGCCGTCGCGCGTTCCTAAAGGCCGCTACCGACCTGCTGGTCAGCGATCTCGACACAATGGTCGCGCAGTGGCAAGCCGGCGATGCCGACAACTACCGCGCCACACTGGAAGCCGAATCGGCTGAGAATGGTCTGCGCAAGATGATGTTTGGCATGGGCAGTCTGTCCCTTGGCGAACTGGCGGGCGAGCGCATGAAAGTCGCGCTGGAAGCCAACTCCACCGAAGACGAGCAGGACTGCTTCAGCGACAACACCCACAATTCACACTTCTATGACGGCAAAGGTATCCGCAACATTTACCTCGGCGAATACAAGAAGGTTGATGGCACCACCCTGACCGGCCCGAGCTTGTCCTCCCTAATTGCTAAAGTTGACAGCGCTGCTGACAGCACCCTCAAGGCTGACCTAGAAGCGACCGAAGGCAAACTGCAGGCACTGGTCGACAGCGCCAACAACGGCCAGCACTTCGACCAGCTGATTGCTGCCGACAACTCGGCTGGCCAGCAAATTGTGCGCGACGCCATCGCCGCACTGATTAAACAGACCGGCTCCATTGAACAGGCTGCAGGCAAACTGGGTATCAGCGATCTGAACCCGGATACCGCTGACCACAGCTTCTAAGCACTCAGTACTCACTGCAACTCGTAGCGTTGTAATTTTTAGTGATGAGAAAGCCGCGACGCTTAACGGCGTCGCGGCTTTTTTGCGCGTAATCGCTGAGATTCATCTGTTTGGCGTCATCACGAAATAACGAAATAACACCGTGAGATTTTTACCGGCTGCGGCGTTTAGTCATCAGTGATAATGCAAATCCGTCTTATTTAAACTCTGTCAGGCTGTTAATATCGGCACCCTGTTTTCTGCTGTGGATGCCCTTCCATGTTTGTGCTGCATCGCATCGCGTTGCTACTGGCCCTAGGGCTGAGCCTGACGGCTTGCGACCAAGCCCCACGTTTCACCCAAGCAGAGCCCGGCGAAGCTCTATCTGCCGGCAGCGCTACCGTGCGCAGAACAGATCAGAACGCCTTTTCCTTACCGTCAGCCAACCTGTCGCCATTACGCCGCCTGGACTTCAGTGTCGGCAACAGCTTCTTCCGTAATCCCTGGGTCACCTCGCCGGCCACCACTACGGCGCGCGATGGACTTGGCCCGCTGTTAAACACTAATGCGTGTCAGAACTGCCACATCAAGGACGGTCGTGGCCACCCGCCAGCGCCTGATGCGCAAAGCACAGTATCGATGCTAGTGCGTCTGTCGATCCCAGCAGGCATTGAGCATGCGGCGATCATTCAGCGCCTTGGCGTGTTAGCCGAACCCACCTACGGCAGCCAATTGCAGGACATGGCCAATCCCGGCACCGCGCCTGAAGGTAAAGTACGCATCAGTTACAGCACGCAGCTGGTCAATTTTGCTGATGGTCTGCAGGTCGAACTGCGCAAGCCCAGCCTGACCATCAGCCAACTCAATTACGGCGCACTGCATCCCGATACGCAGCTGTCCGCCCGTATCGCCCCGCCGATGATCGGCCTCGGCCTGCTGGAAGCCATACCCGAGAGCGCCATTCTGGCCAATGCCGACCCCGAGGATCTCAATGGCGATGGTATCTCCGGGCGTGCAAACCGGGTCTGGGACCGCGTACAACAGCGTACGGTACTCGGCCGCTTTGGCTGGAAAGCCGGCCAGCCCACACTTAACCAGCAAAATGCCGAGGCTTTTGCTAACGACATGGGCCTGACCAGCACGCTGATCCCCCAGGACAACTGCCGCGAGGCGCAGCTGGACTGCCGCAGCGCGCCCCATGGCGGCGAGCCCGAAGTCAGCGACAATATTCTTGCCAGCGTACTGTTTTACACCCGCAATCTCGGAGTTCCTGCACGTCGAGACGTTGATACGCCAGCGGTACTGGCGGGTAAAAACCTGTTTTACCAGGCAGGCTGCCAGGGCTGTCACGCTGTGCAATTCAGCACCGCCGCTAACGCAGCTGAGCCGGAGTTAGCCAACCAAAGCATTCGCCCCTATACGGACCTGTTACTGCATGACATGGGCCCAGGCTTGGCCGACAATCGCCCGGAATTCCTCGCCAGCGGCCAAGAATGGCGCACCCCGCCTCTCTGGGGTGTCGGCCTGACTGAAGCGGTCAATGGCCACAGCCAATTTCTGCATGACGGCCGCGCCCGCAATCTGCTGGAGGCCATTCTGTGGCACGGCGGTGAAGCCGAAGCGGCCAAACAACAGGTTCTGTCTTTCAACGCTGATGAGCGCAATGCGCTGTTGGCTTTTCTGAATTCGCTGTAAGGAGTCACTCATGATCCGCTCCCCCCTAGGCCTGGCCCTACTCAGCTTGACCCTCACTGCGTGCAGCCCTGCCGACCCGCAACAGCAGGTCAGCCAGGCCCTAACCGATGGCGTAATCCTGCCTATTTATAGCGCCTGGAATGAAGCTGACCGGCAACTGGCGGTCAGCGCCCAGGCCTTCTGCGCCGATCAGCAGAATCTGGCCGAAGCGCGCCAGGCCTTCGCCACTGCGCAGAGCGCCTGGGCGGCCGTGCAACCCGTTCTGCTCGGTCCGCTGGCGGAAGGCAACCGTGCCTGGCAGGTGCAATTCTGGCCCGACAAAAAAAACCTGGTCGCGCGCCAGGTTGAGGCGCTGCTCAACAAAAAATCGGTACTGTCCGCTGCTGACCTGGAGAAATCCAGCGTCGTGGTGCAAGGCTTAACCGCCTACGAATACCTGCTGTTCGACGCGACGCTTGACCTCAGCAACACCGAACAGAAAGCTCGCTATTGCCCGCTGCTCGTCGCCATCGGCGAACATCAGCAGGACCTCGCTGCGGATGTACTGGCCAGCTGGCAGAGTGACGACGGCATGGCCGCGCAGCTAAAAACCTTCCCCAACGCGCGCTATGCCGAAGCCCCGGAAGCGGTGGCGGAATTGCTGCGTACCCAGGTCAGCGCCATCGACGGGCTGAAAAAGAAACTCGGCACGCCTATGGGTCGCCAAAGCAAAGGCCAGCCACAGCCTTATCAGGCCGAAGCCTGGCGCAGCAAGGCCAGCCTAACTAACCTCGCCGCCAGCCTGGCCAGTGCCGAGCGCATCTGGTTAGGCGCCGAACAGAATGGTATCCAAGCACTGCTTAGCGCAGATCAGGCCGAGCTTAAGCAGCGTATCAATGCCGCGTTCAGCGACACCCGCCAACGCCTGGCCGCTGCCCCGCGCCCACTCGGCGAGCTGCTTGGTGACGAAGCCGGCCGCGCCGAGCTGAACGCCCTGTATGACAGCCTGAATACCCTGCACCGCCTGCACGAAGCCGATTTGGCCAAGACCCTGGGCATTCAACTGGGCTTCAACGCCCATGACGGTGATTAATCGATGCAAATCAACCGCCGCGTCTTTCTCGGCCTGGGTGCAGCCACCTTGGCCGCCACAGCAGTGGCGGCCAGCACCTTCGGTGGTTGGACGCTGACACGCAGTGGCGTACAGCCGCTGCTGCTGTCGGCGCGCAATGATGCCGCCGGCCGGCACTTCGCCGTCGGCTACCGCCTGGATGGCAGTCAGGTATTTGCCACCCCCGTCAGTGAGCGCTGCCACGATGTGGTTGGCCATCCGTTTCTGCCCATGGCGCTGTTTGTCGGGCGACGCCCGAGCACCAAGAGCTACCTGATCGACACTCGCGATGGCCGTCTGCTGCAAACCCTGCACTCGCCTGCGCAGCGCCATTTTTACGGCCATGCGATATTCCACAAGGACGGCGAGTGGTTGTACGCCACCGAGAACGATACCTCCGACCCTGGTCGCGGCGTGCTGGGTGTCTATCGCCTAGAGGGAGAGCAGCTGCATCGCAGCACCGAGTTATCGAGCCATGGCGTCGGCCCGCATCAGCTGCTCTGGCAACCCGATGGCGAAACCCTGGTGGTGGCCAACGGCGGCATCCGCACCGAAGCCGACAGCCGCGTGGAGATGAACCTCAACAGCATGCAGTCGAGCCTGGTGCTGATGCACCGTGATGGTCGCCTGCTGAGCAAGGAACAGCTGCCCGAGCAGATGAACAGCGTGCGCCACCTGGCCGTGTCCAGCGATGGCACCGTGGTCAGTGGTCAGCAATATATGGGCGCGCTCAGCGACCTGGTGCCACTGCTGGCGATTAAACGCCCTGGCCAGCCCTTCCAGCACTTCCACGTGGCTGAAGCGCAGCGCCAGCTGATGAGTCAGTACACCGCCAGCGTGGCGATCCACAGCGAACTGCGCCTGCTAGCCCTGACCGCGCCACGCGGTAACCGGGTGTTTATCTGGGACCTGGACAGCGCCGAGCTGCGCCTGGATGCGCACCTGGCCGACTGTGCCGGTGTCGGCGCGGTAGCCGATGGTTTTGTCGTCAGCAGCGGTGTCGGCCGCTGCCGCCTGTACGACTGCCGGGGCAAACGCATCATCAGCCAGCCCCTGCAACTGCCCACCGGGCTGTGGGACAACCACCTGCGCATGGCCTGACAAGCGGTTTACTATTTGCTGTGCGCCAGCCCGGAGCACGAACCTAAGAGAACGGGTGCGTAACTGTTTCTGACCTATCTGACACAGAATAGGCAGCGCACAGCGCTTTTAAATCTGTCACACGCTTGCGGTACGCTAAAGAATGCTGCCGCCACGCCGATCTATACTTTCAGTCAGCCGCTGCCTCTAGGCAGCCCGGCGCAGCCGATACCAGTCGACAGGGATCTTCGCAGTTAGGCCGCAGTCAGCGTCACCGGCATCCTGCTTCCCACATTCAGAGGTATCCCTATGTTTCTGCAAAAATCCTTGCGCGCACAAATTCTCGCCCTGCTTGGCGGTAGTCTGGCGCTCATTTTGGTCACCGCACTGGCCTGCTTCAGCCTCCTCTCCAATGGTATTCGCGACTACCGCGGGCTACTCGAAGGCCCGCTGGAAGAATCAACATTAATCGACGTCGCCAACCTCGACTTCAAAACCCAGATACAGGAGTGGAAGAACGTCCTCCTACGCGGCAAGGACAGCGCTCAACTGAATAAGTACTGGAGCCAATTTGAGGCACAGGAACGCAAGGTTCAAGACACCCTGGGCAAACTGAGCCTGCTGGCCAGCAACGACCCTGCACTCAAGCGCAAGATCGACAATTTGCGCAGCGAGCATCAAAACCTAGGCGGCCAATATCGTTCAGGCCGCGATGCCTTCATCGCCGCCGGTGCTGACGCCAAAGCCGGCGACACCGCAGTTGCGGGCATCGACCGCAACACCACTCAGCAAATGGACGAGCTGGCTGCAGAGCTGCACAAACAAAGCATCGACCAGGCCAGCCTGATCAATGCGGAGGCCGACCGCACCGTCACCTTTGGCACCTTGTTGATGCTTGGTGCGACCGTAGTCATCGCGCTGTTCAGCCTGTGGCTGATCAACCGCAACCTGATCAACCCCATCCGTGAACTGATCGACTATATCGCCCTGCTGAGCAAGGGCAATTTCGGCAAGCGCGTGGACTCCACCCGTCAGGATGAGCTGGGCAACTTGGCCGTGGCGGCTAATATCCTGCATGACTTCCTGGCTGAGACCTTCACTCGCCTCAAGCGCAGCACCACTGACCTCGACACCGCCAGCGGTGAACTTAACGCCATTGCTACGCTGATGGTCCAAGGCACCCGCGAGCAGTTCTCACGTACCGACCAAGTCGCCACAGCAATGCACGAGATGTCCGCCACCGCCCAAGAAGTGGCGCGCCATGCGGCTCAAGCAGCCAATGCCGCCGACGATGCCGACCAAGCCGCACGCCAAGGTGAAACAGTGATGCAAGCTACCATCAAGACCATCACCGATATTCGTGGCGAGATCAGCAACACCGCTGAGGTGATCCGTCGCCTGGAAGGCGATACCGGCCGCATCGGTAAGGTACTAGAAGTGATTCGCGGGATTGCTGAACAAACCAATTTACTCGCGCTCAACGCTGCCATCGAAGCCGCCCGCGCCGGCGATCAGGGCCGTGGTTTTGCCGTAGTCGCCGACGAGGTGCGGACCCTGGCCCAGCGTACGGCCGAGTCCACGGCAGAAATTCACCAGATTATCGACACCGTACAAACCGGGGCAATTAATGCTGTACGCGCGATTGAGAGCGGCCAACAACGCAGCGAGGACGGCGTGACTCAGGTCACCGAGGCCGGTGCTACTCTGCAGCTGATCACACAAGCAGTGGAAGCCATCCGCGACATGAACCGACAGATTGCCACGGCCGCCGAAGAACAGACCTCGGTCGCCGAAGACATCTCACGCAACCTCACCGAGATCACAGCCATTGCCACGGCGAATCAGGAGAACGTACAGCGTACCGAAAGCGCCGGGCAGAACCTGCATGAGCTGTCCGGCCAACTCAATGAAGTGACCCAACGCCTGAGCGCCTAAGTCAGCAAGCAGCTGCAGCGCTCAGCCAACACCCACAAAATGCCAGCCTATGCTGGCATTTTGCTTAATAGTGGCCCCATTAGTCAGCACCTGTAACGTCCGCAAAAATTTGCAAATGCGAATCTTTGACAGCTACCAGCGCGAGGACTACTGTGCCCGTCTTGCCTATTCCCAGGCCCTCTATCCGCCTCGCCAAGGAACCGGAATATGTTGCTCCGCCGCATGCTGATCATGCTCGGTGTGGTACTCGTCGTAGTACTCGCCCTCGCCGCCTACAAAGGCTTTTCCATCTACCAACAAGTGCAGATGTTCTCGGCGCCGCAGCCGGCCATTAGCGTGGACGCTGCAACAGCACAAGAGCAGCCTTGGCAGAGCCGCCTGCCAGCGATCGGCACGCTGATAGCGTTTCAGGGCGTCGACTTAACGGTTGAGGTCGGCGGCACCGTGCAAAAGGTGCACTTCCGCTCGGGTGAACGCGTCGGCTTAGAGCAACCGCTGATCCAGATGAACAGCGATGTCGAGCAGGCAACCCTAGCCACCGCGCAGGCAGAATTAGGCCTCGCGCGCGTGGAATTCGAGCGCGGCCGCAGCCTAGTCAAACGCGGAAGTCTCTCGAGAAGCGAGTTTGACCGCCTCTCCGCTAATTTGCAGAAAGCCAACGCCAGCGTGGCCCAATTGCAGGCGTTACTGGCGAAGAAGCGCATTCTTGCGCCGTTTGCCGGCACCATCGGCATCCGTCAGGTCGATGTCGGTGACTACCTCGCTTCCGGCACCACCATCGCCACGCTGCAGGACTTGAGCAAGCTCTACGTCGACTTCTTCCTGCCGGAGCAGGCGGTGCCTAAGCTGGCTGTCGGTGAACGCGTGCGCTTCAGCGTAGCGGCGTACCCGAGCGAAATCTTCGAGGGCGAAATTGACGCGATAAACCCTAAAGTCGAAGACACCACACGTAATGTGCAAGTGCGCGCCATGCTAGCCAACCCCGATAGCAAACTGCTGCCAGGCATGTTCGCCAACTTGGAGGTGCTGCTGCCGGGTGAGCAAAACGTAGTCGTCGTACCTGAAACCGCGATCACCTACACCCTCTATGGTAACTCGGTGTACCTCATCAGCGAAAAAATGGGTGAAGACGGCCAGGTCGTCAAAGACGAAAAAGGCCAGGCCGAGCTAGCCGTCGAGCGTCGCTTTGTCGAAACCGGCGAACGCCGTGAAGGCCAGGTGGTGATTAGCAAAGGGCTGCAAGCAGGTGAACAAGTGGTGTCCGCCGGCCAGCTGAAGCTGGACAACGGCGCCCATGTGAGCATCGCCAACGCGCAAGCCAAGCCGAGCGCCGACTAATCGGGCGCGGCTCAAAGGAACTTATTTATGGCTTTTACTGATCCCTTTATCCGTCGCCCGGTACTGGCGACTGTGGTCAGTCTGTTGATCATCCTGCTTGGCTTCCAGGCATTCAGCAAACTGACCATCCGCCAGTATCCGCAGATGGAAAACGCCCTGATCACGGTGACCACGGCTTACCCCGGGGCAAATGCCGAGACCATCCAGGGCTATATCACCCAGCCGCTGCAGCAGAGCCTGGCCAGCGCCGACGGCATTGATTACATGACCTCGGTGAGTCGGCAGAACGTGTCGATCATCTCGATCTATGCGCGCATTGGTGCCAACAGCGACCGTTTGTTCACCGAGTTGCTGGCCAAGGCCAATGAGGTGAAAAACCAGCTACCGCAGGACGCTCAAGATCCGGTGTTGAGCAAGGAAGCTGCTGACTCCACGGCGCTGATGTACGTCAGTTTCTACAGCGATGAACTGTCCAACCCGCAGATCACCGACTACCTGTCCCGAGTGATTCAGCCCAAGCTAGCCACCTTGCCCGGTATGGCTGAGGCGGAGATCCTCGGCAACCAGGTATTCGCCATGCGCCTGTGGCTCGATCCGGTGAAGATGGGCGCCTACGGCGTGACTGCTGGCGACGTTAACAGTGCCGTGCGTAAGTACAACTTCCTCTCCGCCGCCGGCGAGGTGAAAGGCGAGTACGTGGTCACCAGCATTAATGCTGAAACCGACCTCAAGTCAGCCGAGGCCTTTGCCGCCATCCCACTGAAAACCGTGGGTGACAGCCGCGTATTGATCCGCGATGTCGCACGGGTGGAGATGGGCGCAGAAAGTTACGACTCGATCAGCTCCTTCGATGGCACGCCGTCGGTGTATATCGCCATCAAAGGCACACCTGGGGCCAACCCGCTGGATGTGATCAAGGAGGTGCGTAAGGTCATGCCCGACCTTGAGTCGCAACTGCCGCCAAACCTTAAGGTATCGATCGCCTACGACGCCACGCTGTTTATTCAGGCCTCGATCGATGAGGTGGTGAAAACCCTGTTCGAAGCGGTACTAATCGTCATAGTCGTGGTGTTCCTGTTCCTCGGGGCCTTCCGCTCGGTGCTGATCCCGGTGATCACCATTCCGCTGTCGATGATCGGCGTGCTGTTCTTCATGCAGCTGATGGGCTATTCGATCAACCTGCTGACGCTGCTGGCCATGGTGCTGGCCATCGGCCTGGTGGTGGATGACGCCATCGTGGTGGTAGAGAACATTCACCGGCACATCGAAGACGGCAAAACACCGTTCGATGCGGCTATTGAGGGCGCAAGAGAGATTGCCGTTCCAGTGGTCTCGATGACCATCACCCTGGCAGCGGTATACGCGCCCATCGGCTTCCTTGAAGGGCTCACGGGCGCCTTGTTCAAAGAGTTCGCCTTGACCCTGGCGGGCGCCGTGATCATCTCTGGCATCGTCGCCCTGACCCTGTCGCCGATGATGTGCGCCAAACTGCTGCGCCATGAAGAGAACCCGTCCGGCCTGGCACACAAGCTCGACCAAATCTTCGACGGCCTCAAGCAGCGCTATCAGCGTGCCCTGCACGGCACTCTCGATACACGCCCGGTAGTATTGGTGTTCGCGGTGATCGTCATGTGCCTGATCCCCGTTCTGCTTAAGTTCACCAAGAACGAGCTGGCCCCGGAAGAAGACCAAGGCATCATTTTCATGATTGCCAATGCGCCGCAGCCGACCAACCTGGAATACCTGAACAAATACACCGACGAGTTCGTCAGCATCTTCAAGGAGTTCCCCGAGTACTACTCTTCGTTCCAGATCAACGGTTTCAACGGCGTGCAATCAGGTATAGGCGGCTTTCTGATGACGCCGTGGAACGAACGTGAACGCACGCAAATGGAGATTCTGCCCGAGGTGCAAGGTCGCTTGTCACAGATTGCCGGCCTGCAAATATTCGGCTTCAACCTGCCTTCACTACCGGGTACGGGTCAGGGCCTACCGTTCCAGTTCGTGATCAACACCCCGAGCGACTATCAGTCACTGCTGCAGGTGGCGGAGAAGGTCAAAACACGCGCGGTGGAATCGGGCAAGTTTGCCTTCCTCGACGTTGACCTGGCCTTTGACAAGCCGGAAGTGGTGGTGGAAATCGACCGTGAAAAAGCTGCACAAATGGGCGTTTCCATGGAAGACCTCGGGCTGACGCTGGCCAGCTTACTCGGTGAAGGTGAGATCAACCGGTTCACCATCGACGGCCGCAGTTACAAGGTGATTGCCCAGGTCGAGCGCGCCTACCGCGACAATCCGCAGTGGCTAAGCAGCTATTACGTGAAGAGCGAAAGCGGCGCGATGCTGGCCCTATCGACGCTGGTTAAGGTCAGTGACCGCGCACGGCCAACTCAGCTCAACCAGTTCCAGCAGCTCAACTCGGCGATCATCCAGGGCGTGCCAATCGTCAGCATGGGTGAGGCCATCGAAACCGTTGAGCAGATCATGCGTGAGGAAGCGCCAGCAGGCTTTGCCTACGATTTTGCTGGGGCATCACGCCAGCTGGTACAAGAAGGCAGCGCGCTGTACGTGACCTTCGGCCTGGCTCTGGCGCTGATTTTCTTGGTGCTGGCGGCGCAGTTTGAAAGCTTCCGCGACCCGCTGGTGATCATGGTCACGGTGCCGTTATCGATCTGTGGCGCATTGATCCCGCTGTTCCTTGGCTTCTCGAGCATGAATATCTACACCCAGGTCGGCCTGGTGACGCTGATTGGTTTGATCACCAAGCACGGCATCCTGATCGTCGAGTTCGCCAACCAACTGCGTCGTGAGAAAGGCCTTTCGCGGCGTGAAGCGGTCGAGGAAGCCGCAGCCATTCGCCTGCGCCCGGTGCTGATGACCACAGCCGCCATGGTGTTCGGCATGGTGCCACTGATCTTGGCAACTGGCGCGGGCGCCGTGAGCCGTTTCGACATAGGCCTGGTGATCGCCACCGGCATGTCGATCGGCACTTTGTTCACCCTGTTCGTGCTGCCCTGTGTGTACAGCTTGCTGGCCCAGCCCGACCCATCGCCTAAGCAGGCTCAAGCTCACGACTGAACCAGCGGCAGACTGCCATGGATGGCAGGTCACAAAAAAGCCCTGCATAGCAGGGCTTTTTCAAGGGCTCACTTGGTTGCCAGCCAGCAGAACTAGCCTTGCACACCTGCGCCTTGGGTCAGGCTGAACATAAACAACAGCAGGTCTTGGTCCGGGCGCATCACCTCGGTCAGTCGTGCCTGGGGTGGTAATGGGCAATAACCCAGCTGCTGGTTAAGCGTGATGACTTGGGGGCTGGCTTCCTGCCAAGCCGCCGCCGCCAGTGAGGCCACGCTAAGTGCGGCCACCAAGAACAGACCTCGTGCAATTTCTAACTTCATTACTGCAACCTCTTGATAGCGCTGCCAAACGCTGTTTACTTACCCTAGACCACTGATAAACCTAGCGGCGCACTTAGTGACCAACGGTGGTTACTGCGAACGCGGCCGACAACCCGGTCATCCTGATCCACAAGCCAGCCATCTAGCAGGCAGACCTTCGAACCATACGACTGCCAATGGTTCAACCGTTGATCAAAGCAAAGGCTGGCGCCGTATCCCCGTGAGCGGAGGTAACACGCCAGAGTCACTTAACTGCCCATGTGCATTAGAGCGGTGCGCAATAGCGCTAGCGGTTTTAAACAGTCGCAGGCCAACCACAGCCAATAAAAATCTCCGCCCACACGGCAAAAGCAGCGTGGTAGAGCACATCCTGGTGAGGTCATAACAAGAAGCGCTTATGCAGATCATCCGCACAGGGCTGATTGACAGGCTCCAGTCCGGGAGCGCGTATTAATCAAAGCAATTGCCATACCGCTTTGCCGCACGGGACTGTTATAGCGCAGAAAAATGAAAACCCCGTGACAGGCACGGGGTTTTCTTTACAGCTGACAAGCCGCCTGGCGGCGGCCTGCTAGGGGCCGGGCTGGCTTACATCATGCCGCCCATGCCACCCATACCACCCATGTCTGGCATACCACCACCAGCCGGCTTGTCTTCAACCACTTCGGCAATCATCGCTTCGGTGGTGATCATCAGGCTGGCGATCGAAGCAGCTGCCTGCAGCGCCGAACGAGTGACCTTGGCCGGATCAAGAATACCCATCTCGATCATGTCGCCGTAGGTGTCGGTGGCGGCGTTGAAGCCGTAGTTACCCGAACCCTGCTTGACCTTGTCGACTACTACGCTTGGCTCGCCGCCAGCGTTGGCAACGATCTGACGCAGCGGTGCTTCAACAGCACGACGCAGCAGTGCGATGCCAACGTCCTGATCGGCGTTCTCGCCTTTCAGTTCGCTGATGGCCTGCAGAGCGCGAACCAGTGCCACGCCGCCGCCAGGTACCACGCCTTCTTCAACGGCTGCGCGGGTTGCGTGCAGAGCGTCGTCAACGCGGGCTTTCTTCTCTTTCATTTCAACTTCGGTGCCGGCACCGACTTTGATCACGGCAACACCGCCAGCCAGTTTGGCCAGACGCTCTTGCAGCTTCTCTTTGTCGTAGTCGGACGAGGTATCTTCGATCTGCTTACGGATCTGCAGAACGCGCGACTCGATATCAGCCTGAACGCCAGCACCGTCGATGATGGTGGTGTTTTCTTTGCTGAGGATGACGCGCTTGGCGTTACCCAGGTGCTCCAGGGTGGCGCTTTCCAGGCTCAGGCCGATCTCTTCGGAGATAACGGTACCGCCAGTCAGCACGGCGATGTCCTGCAGCATGGCCTTGCGACGATCACCAAAGCCTGGCGCCTTAACGGCAGCGACTTTAACGATACCGCGCATGTTGTTCACAACCAGAGTCGCCAAAGCTTCGCCTTCAACGTCTTCAGCCACGATCAGCAGCGGGCGACCGGATTTGGCTACAGCTTCCAGAACTGGCAGCAGTTCACGGATATTGGAGATCTTCTTGTCGACCAGCAGGATCAGCGGGCCGTCGAGCTCAGCCACCATAGTGTCTGGCTTGTTGATGAAGTACGGGGACAGGTAACCACGGTCGAACTGCATGCCTTCAACAACCGACAGTTCGTTTTCCAGGCCCGAGCCTTCTTCAACGGTGATGACGCCTTCTTTACCGACTTTTTCCATAGCTTCGGCAATGATTTCGCCGATGGAGGTGTCGGAGTTGGCGGAGATCGAACCGACCTGAGCGATGGCTTTAGTGTCAGCGCATGGCTTGGACAGGTTCTTCAGCTCAGCAACGATGGCGATGGTTGCCTTGTCGATGCCGCGCTTCAGGTCCATTGGATTCATGCCAGCAGCGACGGCTTTCAGGCCTTCGTTGACGATGGCTTGAGCCAGAACGGTAGCGGTGGTGGTGCCATCGCCTGCGTCATCGTTAGCGCGCGAAGCAACGTCTTTAACCAGCTGAGCGCCCATGTTTTCAAAGCGATCTTTCAGCTCGATTTCTTTGGCAACGGAAACGCCGTCTTTGGTGATGGTCGGAGCGCCGTAGCTCTTCTCGATCACAACGTTGCGGCCCTTCGGACCCAGGGTCGCTTTTACTGCGTCAGCCAGGACGTTGACGCCAACGAGCATTTTCTTACGGGCGGAATCGCCGAATTTAACTTCTTTAGCAGCCATGATGGTTATTCCTTAATGCGTTCAAATAGAGCGGGATTCGTAGCGACTAAGCGCTGCAATCAGCCTTCGATAACGGCGAGAATTTCGTTCTCAGCCATTACCAGCAGGTCTTCGCCGTCAACTTTGACGGTGTTGCTGCCCGAGTACGGGCCAAATACCACTTTGTCACCGACCTTGACGGCCAGCGCGCGAACTTCACCGTTGTCCAGCACGCGGCCGGTACCGACAGCGAGGATCTCACCGCTGTTGGCTTTCTCAGCAGCGGAACCTGGCAGCACGATGCCGCCTGCGGTTTTCTTTTCTTCTTCGCTGCGACGGATTACGACGCGGTCATGCAGAGGACGAAGCTTCATGGTCGATCTCTCCCAATAGTTTATTTATACGGCCGGCGAATTCACCGACGGGTTAGCAAAATCCGGCTAGGCCGGTAGCCCTGCGCCAGGCGCAACGCTGAAGTCTGATTTGTCTAAGCGACAAAAAACCTTGCGGTGACCGCTACATAAGGGCGCGCAGGGGGATTTCAAGGGCTGAGGACGAAATCTTTACTGATACTGACGCCCCGAGACACTCACTCACGACGCTCGTATTCACCTTCCAGCACGTTCGGCTGGGCGGCATTCGGCCGAACTGACCCGGAGCGGGCAGCCTGGTCGTCGAAAAAAGCACGCTGGCGCATGGCTTGCTCAGCTGCACGCAGGCGCACTCTGTTGACCAGCAAGCGACGGGTGAAGGGGATCAGACAGAAGATGCCGAAGATGTCGCTGATAAAGCCTGGCAACAACAACAGGCCACCACCGACGGCGATCAGCAGACCTTCGAGCATTTCCTGCTCGGGCAACTCGCCGCGGGAAAGCCTTTCGCGGGCGCGCCACGCCGTGGCAACACCCGCCACCCGCAGCAGCACACCGCCGAGAACCGCCGAGCCAATGACCAGCAGCAGGGTCGGCAACACCCCGATCGCACCACCCACTTGGATCAGTACGGCCAGCTCGATGAACGGAAAGAGCAAAAATAGAAACAGAAAAGCACGCATCTAAGGGTCCTTGAAGGAAGAACAGCTTCCAGTAGAGATGAAGTATGGGGTGTTACGCTGAATTCAAGCTGAAGCCTTACCGTCGGTCGGCCACACCGGCGCCCGCGCCAGCACCACCAAGGCTTGGCGCACCTCAAGCGGACTGTTACAGGATGTTGGAAAGGCCAGCCAATAGAGCCCCTGGCCGATGCGCAGGTGGAAGCCCTCGCTGTCGATACCGACCAACTCCGCAGGCACCTGACTGGGTAAGCCTGCCAGAGCGACATAGTGAGCGATGGCCGCGACATGATCGCTGTTCATATGCTCCAGCATGTTGACTTCACTGTCACCGGCGAAAGGGTTGGCCAGGGCCACCTGATCCAGCCAGTGAATCGCACCAAAACCACCGATATAGCGCCCGCGCACCGGCTCCAACCGCCAGAAGTCGAAGTCATGTGCCTGATGATAACCGCGCGACTCCGGGAAATAGCGGTAATAGCGCTGCGCCGCCGCCTCCATTTGTGCGCCATCCTGCAACTGCCGGGCTTCAGCGAGCAGGGTCAAGCGGCCAACCGCCTGCACATCCTGCGCGTCACGTTCGCCCACCAGCAGTGAGCATTTGCCGTCCTGCTTGAGGTTGTGGGTGTGCTGGGCAATGCGGCTGATCAAAATCAGCGGATAGCCCTGCGCGTCCAGGCAATAGGGCACCACTGATCCGAAAGGGAAACCCGGCATCGCCTTGGAATGGGTGCTGAGCACGCCCCGGTATTCCTTGAGCATTAATTCTCGGGCATGCTTGCCGGCTTTCACGCTCACCTTATGACTCCTTGCATAGAATCCGTCACTAACGGACAGGCGCTTAGGATAACGGTTACTGCGCCGGCAAGGTTACACCGAACAAGCTGCTGAGCCTCTCGCTAGCTGGGCCAAACACGTTTAACCCGTGACAGCCCGGGCGCCGCTGAGGGCGCAGCGCTTCAAATTACTTGGGGATACGCAATGCAACTCAAAGACAAAGTTATCGTCATCACCGGCGGCTGCCAGGGCCTGGGGCGCGCCATGGCAGAGTACCTGGCCGAGAAAGGCGTCAAGCTGGCGCTGGTCGACCTCAACCAGGAAAAACTCGACGAAGCCGTGGCTGCCTGCAAGGCCATGGGCGTGGAAGCTCGCGCTTACCTGTGTAACGTCGCCAACGAAGAGCAAGTGATCCAGACCGTGACGCAGATTGCCGACGACTTCGGCGCAATCAATGGCCTGGTGAACAACGCCGGCATCCTGCGTGACGGCCTGACTATCAAGGTCAAGGATGGCGAAATGACCAAGCTGAGCCTGGCTCAGTGGCAATCGGTGATCGACGTCAACCTCACCGGCGTCTTCCTCTGCACCCGTGAAGTAGCCGCAAAGATGATTGAGCTGAAGAACGAAGGCGCGATCATCAACATCTCGTCCATCTCCCGCGCCGGCAACATCGGTCAGGCGAACTACTCCGCCGCCAAGGCCGGGGTAGCCGCCGACACCGTGGTCTGGGCCAAGGAACTGGCGCGTTACGGCATTCGTGTTGCAGGCGTGGCCCCAGGCTTTATCGAAACGGAGATGGTTGCCAGCATGAAGCCAGAAGCGCTGGAGCGCATGACCTCGGTCATCCCATTGCGCCGCATGGGCAAGCCGGCCGAGATCGCCCACTCGGTGGCCTACATCCTGGAAAACGACTACTACACCGGTCGCATTCTGGAGCTGGACGGCGGCCTGCGGTTGTAATCCGCACCGATCTGCTGCGCGTCGGCCACCCTGTGTTGAAAACGACCCTCGGAAGCCGCTTGCGGCTAACGCGCTTCAGCGCGGCCCGAAGGGCGAGTGAAACGAGTACTGCTCATTTACAGCCCGTAAATACCGCGCCCTCGGTCGTTCGACCAGCCAAAGGCTGTTACTAACGTAACGCCTTGCCTGGCTCTAGCTCGCAAGTTCTAGAACAGTTGAAAATAAAAAGCCCTGCAAACGCGGGGCTTTTTATTGGCGACAGAAGCCTACTTACCAGCCGATACCAAAACCCAGGCTGTAGCGGGTTTCGTCCAGCTCGCCTTGCGATCCGCTGACCAGGTCTTTCTCTGCCTTCATATTCAGCGAGGCCCAGTCGGTCAGTTTGTAACGCAGCCCGAGGGCCGCATCCAGGGTGTATTCGGCCACATTATTCAGCGGCTTACCGACTTCACCATCACTGAACAGCTCAACGCTCTTACCGATCAGGTAGCGGTTGTAATCCCACTTCATGCTCACCGCATAGAAGTTGTCACGTTCACCCGTGTCATATTCGTAGTCGGTGCGGTTGAGCAAGCCCGCTACGGAAAAAGCGCCCAGCTCATTATCCCAGAACTGGTAACCCGGCCCCGAACCGACCGTGCGCTGACGACGTACCTCCTCGATACGGTCACGCTTATATTCCATGCGACCCTGCCAGAACCAGTGCTCGGTCAGGAAGCGGTCGAGGGCGTATTCAGCACCCCAGTTATCGGTGGTGACCACATCATTCTGGAATTCGCGGGCGTAGTCAGCTTCGCCGTTGTGGCGCCATAGGCCATGGCGCGCCTTGGTCTTCATGCTGACGTCATAATCGTCGGTATCAGACTCAGCCCGCTTGTAGTCAAGCCCCGCGTCGATATTGCCCTTCCAGACGAAATCTTCAATCAACGGCTTGGGTTTAAGCATCTGCTGGATGCTGGCCAGCTCGATGGTTTTGGGGGCGTCACCGTTGACCAGTGTGACCTTGCCTGGCTCGGCAGGGCGCAGCGATTTGGCGCGTTCACCAACGACGGCATTCTCCTTGATCAACAATTCCTGGTCGCTTTCAAGAGTCGCGATCTTGTCCCAGCTCAGCGCAATAGCGCCGCCATAGTCGGTTGCCAGCACCAGCTTGCCACCGTCATAGAACTTGATCTTACCGGTCAAACGGTCACCGTTTTTCAGCCACACGGTGTCCGCTACTGCGGATGTAGCAGCGAGCGTGAGGGCCAGGCATAACAGGGATCTGGAAAACATAGGAAGGGGCTTTCTATCTAGGTATGTGCGAAGGGCCGAGCATTATCCGTAAGCGCAGCAACAGAGCAAGTACTGACCGACAGAAGCACCCTGAGTTCACCCCACTCGCCTACCAGCCGACACCCACCCCCAACAGATAGCGCCGCTCACTCGAGCTCTGGCCAAGGCCACGCACTTGGTCCAGCTCGTACAGCAGCGATAACCGCGCCCACTGATTCAGGCGGTAACGCAGGCCTATTTCACCGTCGAGCACGTAGTCGATCTGCTCGATATCCGGCAGCTGCACCTCGGCCGTACTGTAAAACTCCAGCCGGGTGCCCCAGAGCAGACGCTTATAATCCCAGGACAGTGAGTAGGTATTGAGTGCCAGATCGGTATCGCGGGTTTCCAGCTGTAAACGATTGAATTGACCAACCACATCCAGCCGACCCAACTCGTTGTCCCAGAAACGATAACCCGGCCCAGTTCCCAGCGAACGCTGGCGGGTGAAGAAGGCCAACTCATCTTCGTTATGCTCGGCACCGACCCGCCAGAACCAGTTATCCGTGATAAAGCGGTCAAGATCATATTCCAGCTGCCAGTTATCGGCGGTCTTCGCTCTATTCTTGACCTTGCGCTCCAGCTCGCCATTGAGCACGTGACGCCAGCGTCCATGCTCCATGCGTGTGTTGCCTTTTAGCTTCCACTCATCGGTGTCATCGTCATCGCGCTCCATATCAAGCTTGGCATCCAAATTGCCCTCCCAGAAGCGGTCCTGCAGCACCGCACGCGGCGGAATCAGTCGCTTGATGCTGGCCAGCGGCACAGTCTGTGTACGTTCACTGACCACCCGCACCATGCCCTGGCCGGCGGCTTCCAGCTGGTTGCTGCGCTCGCTGTCGAGGCCCTGACGCCGAATCAACAGGGGTTTGTCCGAGCGCAGGGTGTCGATATCCTTCCAGGCAATCAGCACCTGTCCGGCATATTTAGTCTTCAAGGCCAGTTTGCCGCCATCGAGTAGAACTATCTCGCCGCTTAGACGGTCACCATTGTTCAACCACACCGTGTCCGCCCACACAGGCGCGGCCAGACTGATAATCAATAAACACAGCGGGGTACGTAGCAGCATGGTGGAAAAGCCAGATAGCGAACCAGGGGAAGTGCCGAAGCATGCCGCGCCAAGTCAGCCCACAGCAAGCCAGACTGAGCGGTGTACGGCACTTTATGCAGCGCTGGCTCAGGTACCGGCAGGCTGCGTGGTGAGTTACGGAGAACTGGCTGCCCACGCTGGTTTGGGCCGCGCAGCGCGCTGGGTCGGACGTATCCTCAGCCAACTGCCGGACGGCACGACCCTACCCTGGCACCGGGTCATTTGCGCAGGCGGACGCCTCGGTTTGCCTACTGGCAGCCACGCCGGCGCAGAACAACGTTGCCGCTTACGTGACGAAGGTGTGCCCGTGCACAATGATCGGGTGGATATGCCGCGCTATGGCTGGCGCCCAACAGAGCACAGCGGTTAGAGTGCGCCCTTTGTTAGGTCAATCTCAGGCTGATACCCCTTCAATGCCCCGTAAAAGCTGGCGTGATGCCATTGCTGCCTACTCCAGCCCGTCGACACTGGTGCTGCTCCTGCTAGGGTTCGCCGCCGGCCTACCCTACATGCTGGTGTTCTCGACCCTTTCAGTCTGGTTACGCGAAGCCGGTGTAGCGCGCGACACCATTGGCTTTGCCAGCCTGATCGGGCTGGCTTATGCCTTCAAATGGGTCTGGTCACCGCTGCTCGACCAATGGCGTTTGCCGCTGCTGGGCAAACTAGGCCGCCGACGTTCCTGGCTGGTGCTGTCACAGATTCTGATCGCCATCGGCCTAGCCGGTATGGCGCTGTGTGACCCGCAAACCCACCTAACCTGGCTGATTTCCCTGGCCGTATTAGTCGCCTTCGCCTCAGCCACACAAGACATCGCCGTCGACGCCTACCGCCTGGAAATAGTTGACGACACCCGCCAAGCGGCCCTGGCCGCCAGCTATATGGCCGGCTATCGCGTTGCCGCCCTGCTCGCCACTGCGGGGGCACTGTATTTCGCCGAAGGCTTTGGCTCTACTGCCCTGCTTTATCAGCACGGTGCCTGGGCTGGAACCTACATGCTATTTGCCATGTTGATGCTCCCCGGGCTGCTGACCAGCCTGTGGATGCGCGAGCCAGATGTGCCACTGCGCACCCAACTGGCCGCGGCGCGTTATGGCTTTAGCCATCAGATTGCCTCGGTACTGGTATTGATTGTGCTGCTGGTGTCGGTGCCCGCGATGTTCACCCAGTTTTATTACACCGACTTCGCCAGCCTGGTTAATGGCCAGAACAGCGTGCTCGACCTACTGCTGGAAGACCGCGCGTTTCTGCGTGCCCTGCTCTACACCGTTCTCAGCGCCCTGTGCCTGTCGTCCATGGGGCGACGCGGTCTAGCCCCCGTACTGACGCCGGTCAACGACTTTATTGTGCGCTACCGCTGGCAGGCGTTTTTGCTACTGGGCCTGATCGCCACCTATCGCATGTCAGACACCGTGATGGGCGTGATGGCCAACGTGTTCTATATCGATCAGGGCTTTACCAAAGATCAGATCGCCAGTGTCAGCAAGCTATTTGGCCTGGTGATGACCCTCGTAGGGGCCGGATTTGGCGGTTTACTGATCGTGCGCTTCGGCATCATGCCGATCCTATTTATCGGCGGCGCCGCTTCGGCCGCGACTAATCTGCTGTTCCTGATGCTGACTGGCATGGGCGCTGATCTGCAGATGTTGATCGTGACTATTTCTGCCGATAACTTCAGCGCAGGTCTGGCGACGGCGGCATTTGTCGCTTACCTATCGAGCCTGACCAACCTGAAATTCTCCGCCACCCAATACGCCCTGCTCAGCTCGATCATGTTGCTGTTACCACGACTGATCGGTGGTTATTCAGGCGTCATGGTGGAAACCTTCGGCTACGCCCAGTTCTTCCTAGTGACTGCAGTGTTGGGCGTCCCAACCTTGATCCTGATCATTCTGCAATGGCGGCGCGAACAATCACGGCAAGATGATGCCAGCGGAGTGGCCCCGATCGAGCAAGAATAATCCGAGAATGGTCATATCAGCCAAACTGGCGTAGGTTTTGCTAGCAGCTGACACCCATATTAAGGACTCATTATGGCAGCAACATTCAGCACCCTAGATATCTCATCCAACTCAGCCAGCTTCGACAACTGGTGGCAGATCCAGGGTGAATGGGTCGAAGAGCCTAATGACCGCCGCGGCGGCTACAGTGGCGTGCAGCGTATTTACAAAGACACAACGCTGCTCTACGCCAAACGTCAAACGGGTCATATTCACCGCAGCCTGCTCCATCCTTTTGGCCGGCCAACCGTGCTGCGTGAGCAAGAAGCCCTGCTAGGCGCACGCAAGGCAGGGGTTAAAGTTCCCGAAATTGTTTACTGCGCGGCAGAGCGCAGCAGCGATGGTTGGCGAGCCCTGCTTATCACCAAGGCGCTGGAAGGCTTTCAGCCGATTGATGAGTGGTACGCCAGCAACGGCCGCGAGCAGTATGGCGAAGCATTGCATCAGCAACTGCTGATAGAGGTCGCTCGCACGCTTGCCCGCCTACACACGGCGCGCTGGCAACATGGCTGCATCTATATCAAGCATATTTTTGTGCGCATTAGCGGCGAGGACTCTGCAGCTGTGCCCGAAGTCGCACTGCTTGATTTAGAGAAATGCCGGCGGCGCCTGACCAGCAAGCAAGCAGCCATGCACGACATGCTGCAGCTGCGGCGCCATTCGCCCTGGGATCAAGCTGACTGGCAGAACCTGGTCAGCCACTATCAACAGGCGATGGGCCGCGACTTCAAAATGCTCTACAACGCCACTCGCCGCTAACGCGGCGAGCGCTCAGGCAGGGCTTAACTGCTCTGCTGCACCAAATGCACCACGCGTTGCGGGAATGGAATACCAATACCCGCTTCGTCCATGCGCTCCTTGGTCTGCTCGGTGAAGGCAAAAGTAACCGGCCAGAAATCGGGCGTTGCCACCCACACCCGCAGTGACAGGTTGACCGCACTGTCGCCCAGCCCCGTCACAAACACCACAGCCGCGGGGTCGCTGTGCACGCGCGGGTCTTTGGCGATTTCCAGCAGCACATCGCGCGCCGTTTTGATATCACTGGAGTAATCGATACCCACGCTAATATCGACGCGGCGCTTGGGCTCGCGCGAGTAATTGGTGATATGCCCATTCGACAGAATGCCATTGGGCACGATCACCACCTTGTTATCGGCGGTTTTCAGCGTGGTGTGGAAAATCTGAATGCTGTCGACGCTACCCGAAACACCTTGCGCCTCGATCCAGTCGCCGGCACGGAATGGGCGAAACAGCATGATTAATACGCCGCCGGCGAAATTCGCCAGGCTGCCTTGCAACGCCAGGCCAATGGCCAGACCAGCGGCACCGATGACGGCTATAAAGGAAGTAGTTTCCACCCCGACCATCGAGACCACGCTGACCAGCAGTAAAATCTTCAGCACGATGCCGACCAGGCTGCAGATAAAACTGCCCAGCGCCCGGTCAACCTGACGCATTTCGAGTAAACGGCCAATGCTGCTAACGAGCTTGCTGACCAACCACCAACCAATCAAAAAGGTGATCAAAGCCAGGGTTAGCTTGCCACTGTACTCCAGTACAACCGGCAACCAGGCTTCCGACATTTTCACGAGTTGTTCGACGTTAAAATCCATCTGCTAATCCTTGTAAAGCTTAAAAACAAACCGCCACGGCAAGCCGTGGCGGTTTTACTGCACATGCAGCGTTGCGACGCCTGCACGACGACAAGGTTCAATACTCACGCTTTAATCGCGGAAGTTGTTGAACTGCAAGGGCATACCGAAATCTTTGCTGCGCAGAGCAGCAATCGCCTCTTGTAGGTCATCGCGCTTCTTGCCGGTGATACGCACCTGCTCGCCCTGGATAGCGGCCTGAACCTTGAGCTTACAATCCTTGACGTGTGCGACGATTTTCTTCGCCAGGTCCTTCTCGATCCCTTCACGCAGGATCACTTCCTGTTTGACGCTCTTGCCCGACGGATAAGCGTCCTTGAATTCCAGACACTGAACATCGATCTTGCGTTTGACCAGGCTGAGCTTGAGAATCTCAACCATCTGCTCCAACTGGAAATCAGCATCTGCTGTTAGGTTGATAGTCAGCTCTTTCAGCTCAAAGCTACCTTTACCGCGCAGATCATAACGGCGCTCCAGCTCTTTGAGGGCGCCGTCGATGGCGTTGGTCACTTCATGTTTGTCCAGCTCGGACACCACGTCGAACGAGGGCATGGGCTTACTCCTGATAGACGGCGCGCCCTGTATCACGAACGGGACACGCCTGGCTTGACGGTAAAAAAACGCGACCATTATATAATGGTCGCGATACAGACTGCCCGGCGAAGTACTGGGTCCACGTGATTTCACCTAGCGAGCCTGCCCATGCCTAACTCCCACCTGAGCATTTTGGTCGTCGATGACGCCAAATTCTCCAGCGCCATGATCGGTCGCGCCCTCAGCCAGGCGGGCTATCAGGACCTGCGCTTCGCCAGCAGCGCGGCTGAAGCCATCAGCCTGCTCGAACAACGCCCCGCCAGTGTCTTGCTGGCCGACTGGCTGATGCCAGAGATGAATGGCCTGGAGTTGACCGTACAGGTGCGCCAGTTCGATGAAATGGCCCACCACTACACCTATGTAATCCTGCTCACCGGCAAAGAAGGCGAAAACGTGCTGAGCGAGGCCTTCGACAGCGGCGTCGATGATTTCATCAGCAAAGCGGCAATGAATGAGCAACTTGTGCCGCGGGTCTTCGCCGCCGACCGTTTGTGCAACACCTTACAGCGCCTGCTACAGGAAAACCGCCTGCTCACTGATAACATCGCCAGCCTGGAACAGCGCAACCTGATCGACCCACTCACGGGCCTGGGCAACAACCGTTACTTACAACAGAAGATGCTCGACAGCTTGCGTCAGGTTGAATCGCGCGGGGGCGCGCTGTGCTACTTGCTGATTGGCTTGCAGGATATCCACACGCTGCACCAGCAGCATGGCGAGGCTTTCTACAGTGAACTGCTCAGCAGTGTCGCCCGTCGCCTGCAACAGCTGGTACGACCGCTGGATGTGCTGGTGCGCCTGGATGAAAACCACTTCGGCCTGATCACCTTAATGACCGACCTGCACGAGTGCTCGCCCAGCAGTTTCAAGCGCCTGCACGAGGGTATCAACCTCAAAGCCTTCAAAACCAGCGAAGGTTTTATCAGCCTCAAAGCCGGAATCAGCCTGGTTGGCCTCGACGTTAAAGGCCTGCCCTGCTCGCCGGAGCAGATCATTAAACAGGCCGAAAAATTGCTGGCAGAGTCTTACAGCAGTGGCCGGGTAACGGCGCTACGTCTGCCGTTGCAACAGTAATCCGCGCTTAACATGTGGCATATCCTCGGTGCGGGCAGCCTGGGTTCCCTGTGGGCAACCCGCCTGGCGCGGGCCGGTCTGCCGGTGCAGTTGCTCCTGCGTGACACGCAGCGCCTAAAACGCTATCAACAAGCCGGCGGCCTGACTCTCATTGAACAAGGTCAAGCGCAACGCTACGCCATCGCGGCCCAAACAGCCGACCACCCGCAACCAATCCAGCGCCTGTTGCTGGCCTGCAAAGCCTATGACGCCGCCGCGGCAGTGAGCCAGCTCGCGCCACGCTTGATTGCCGGAGCGGAAATTCTGCTGCTGCAGAATGGTCTGGGCAGCCAGGATGAGGTCGCGCGCGCAGCCCCGCATGCGCGCTGCATTATGGCTTCCAGCACCGAAGGCGCGTTTCGCCAGGCGGACTTTCAGGTGGTGTTTGCCGGCCACGGACATACCTGGCTCGGCGATCCGCTTGATCTGCAACCGCCCGCCTGGCTGGCAGATTTACACCAAGCCGGAATTGCCCATGACTGGAGCGTGGATATCCTCAGTCGTCTGTGGCGTAAGCTCGCACTGAACTGCGCCATCAATCCGCTCACCGTGCTGCACGATTGCCGCAATGGTGGGTTGCGCGAACACCCGGCGCAGGTGACCTGTTTGTGCAGCGAGCTGACTGAGTTGCTGCACCGCTGCGGCCACAGCGCTGCTGCGGAGAACCTGCATGACGATGTGCAACGGGTCATCCTCGCCACCGCCGCAAACTACTCGTCCATGCATCAGGATGTCAGCCAGGGTCGGCGCACGGAAATCGCCTACCTGCTGGGTTATGCCTGTAACGCGGCGCAGCGCCATCAGCTGCAGTTGCCACACTTACACGCCTTGCACCGCCAGCTGCTGACTCACCTAAACGCACGCGGATTGCCCAGCCACTGAGCCGCGCGTTAACCTGCCCGCACGCTCATCACCGACCCTCCCCGCCATGCCTTTGCGTCAGCGCCTTGAAAATTTACCGGTCGGCCGCAAACTGCTGGTCGCCTTGCTGGCTTTGTTGGCCACCGTGCTGCTGGTGGCCAACCTGGCGTTTATCAGCGCGGCTTACTGGATCTCCCAGGAAAGCGTGGCCCCCCAGGCCCTGCACACCCTCGGCCGGTTGATTGCCAGCCCACAACTGAGCAAGCACGCACTGAGCTCTCCCGCTGCTGCAGAAGCCTTGCTCAAGCGCCTGGATGACTATGCACCACTGCGCGCGGCGATGATTTATGACGCTGAGGGCCTGAGCCTGGCGCAGCTACAACGCGGCACAAAATTGCAGCTGCCGCTGCGCCTCGCAGAGGTCGAGTCCTGGCGGCACAGTGAATTCCGCATCAATCAGCTGGTCGAGCTGCCGCAGGTCGCAGGCAACTCCGGCTATTTGCTGCTGGTGGCCTCCAGCGAACTGCCGGGGGTGTTCTATACCGGTACGTTGACCGCCAGCCTGGTGATTCTTGCCCTGAGCGTCGTGCTCTGGCTGATCGTCTCGCGCCAGGTGCGTCGCCTAATCACCCGGCCGATTCGGCGTTTGGAAGAGCTCTCACGCCAGGTCACCCGCGAGGAGAACTACGCCCTGCGCGCCCGGCGCGGCAACGCCGACGAAATCGGCAGCCTGGCAGATGCCTTCAACACCATGCTGGTGCGAATTGAGGCCCGCGAGCAGCAGCTCAAGCGCGCCCGTGATGACGCCCAACAAGCGTTCGATCAAGCCCAGCACCTAGCGGAGGAAACCCGTCACTCCAACCGCAAGCTGGAGCTGGAAGTGCAAGTGCGCAGCAAGATCGAAAAGAAGCTCACTGGCTTTCAGAACTACCTCAACAGCATCATCGACTCCATGCCCTCGGCGCTGATTGCCCTCGATGAGCAGCTGTACGTCACCCAGTGGAATCAGGAAGCCAGCAGCCTGTCTGGCACGCGCCTGGATGAGGCGCTGAATCAACCAATTTTTCTCGCGTTCCCGCTGCTCAAACCCTTCCTGCCTCAGCTAAAGCGCACTGTCGAGCAGCATCAGGTGGAAAAAATTGAGCGCGTAACCTGGGGGAGCAATGAACAACCGCTGCACTTCGCCCTGACCTTCTACCCGCTGACCGGCGGCAGCGGCCGTGGCGTGGTGATTCGCATCGATGACATTACCCAACGCCTCAACCTCGAAGAAATGATGGTGCAATCGGAGAAAATGCTCTCCGTCGGCGGCCTGGCCGCCGGTATGGCGCATGAGATCAACAACCCGCTGGGGGCCATCCTGCACAACGTGCAGAACATCCGTAGGCGTCTATCACCCGACCTGGAAAAAAACCGCGAGCAGGCCGAACAAACGGGCATCTGCCTTGAGGCTATCGACCTTTACCTGCAGGCCCGGGAGATTCCGCGCCTGCTTGATGGCATTCAGCAAGCCGGCAGCCGCGCGGCGAAGATTGTCAGCAACATGCTCAATTTCAGCCGACGCAGTGATCGCCAGCTCGCTCCGTGTCACTTGCCGGCCTTGCTCGATCAGGCTGTAGAAATCGCCAGCAATGACTTCGACCTGACCGACAGTTTTGACTTCAAAAGCTTGAGCATCCAGCGTGAGTTCGCCAGCGATCTACCCGCTGTGCCCGCCACCGCTAACGAACTCGAACAAGTGCTGCTCAACCTGCTGAAAAACGCTGCTCAAGCCATTCACCAGCGCGGTGACAATGCCCCCCCCGGACAGATCATCCTGCGTATACGCCTGGCCGGGCCTTGGGCGGAGATCCAAGTAGAAGACAACGGCGTCGGCATGCCCGAATCGGTACGCAAACGCATCTTCGAGCCGTTTTTCACTACCAAGGAAGTCGGCCAGGGCACCGGGCTCGGCCTGTCGGTTTCCTACTTCATCATCATCAACAACCACAAAGGGCAGATGGAAGTGCAGTCCAAGCCGGACCAAGGCACCTGCTTCACCCTGCGCCTGCCACTCCCAACCGCCACTCCTGATAAAGGCCTCTGAATATGGGTTACCGACTCTCGAAAATTTACACCCGCACCGGCGACACCGGCGAAACCGGCCTGGCCGACGGCCGCCGCGTGACTAAGGACCACCCACGTGTGGATGCCATGGGCGAGGTGGACACACTGAACAGTCAGATTGGTCTACTGCTCGCCGACCTGGCCAAACAACAGACCACACACCCGGGACTGGCCGAAATTATCGAGGTGCTCGCCCCCTGCCAGCATCGCCTGTTTGATCTGGGCGGGGAACTGGCGATGCCTGATTATCAGGCCCTGCAAGCACCGGAGATCGAACGCTTGGAAGCGGCCATCGACCGCTGGAACGAAGAAGTCGGGCCGCTGGAGAATTTCATCCTGCCCGGCGGTTCACGCTTGATCGCCCAAGCCCACGTCTGCCGCAGCCTAGCGCGCAGCGCCGAGCGCCGCTGTCAGCACCTGAATGCCGTGGAGCCGATTCGCGACGTTGGCCTGGCGTACGTCAACCGCTTGTCAGACCTGCTCTTCGTTGCCGCACGGGTGATCGCCAAACGTCAGCAGATTGATGAAGTACTGTGGCAGGCAGCGGCCAAAGAACCGCAAAGCTAAAGCAGCCTGAGCCGGCTCTCGAAACTGCGCCGCTCGCCGGTCAACGGGTCATCAAACCCCAAGCCGCGAGCCAGTAGCTTCAAGGGTTTGCTGTAGTCGTCAGGGCTGCCCGGTGCACCTGTGACCTCGGGATAGAAGGGGTCATTGAGGATTGGCGCGCCCAGTGCAGCTAAGTGCACGCGCAGCTGATGCTTCTTGCCCGTCACCGGGTAGAGCCGGTACAGCCAGTGCTGGCCCAGGCGCTGGGCAACTTCGATGCGGGTTTCGGTATTGGCAACGCCAGCGACTTCCTGCATGCGAAAGAACGGCTCAGCCGCGTCCAGGCGCGTAGCACGCAACAGTGGGAAGTTCAGGTGCGGCAGGGCTAGGGCCAACGCCTCGTAGCACTTGTTCATCTGCCGCAGGCGAAACAGTGCCTGGTACTGACCACGGCTCTCGCGGTTAGTGGAAAACAACACCAGGCCGGCGGTATGCCGATCGATCCGGTGCAGGGGCACCAAGTCGGCATTGCCCAAGCGCTTGGCCAGCCGCGCTTGCAAGGTCTGCTCGACATACTCGCCGGCCGGCATTACTGGTAGAAAGTGCGGCTTATCGGCAACCAGCACATGCTCATCGACATACAGCACGCTTTCTTCGAAAGGTATCGGCGTCTCTGCTGGCACTTCGCGAAAGTAATGCACCTTAAACCCTTCGCGATAGGCCGTAAGCAGGCTGATTGGCTGCCCTTGAGCGTCCAACACCCGACCACGGGCGATGCGTTCCTGCCACACCGCCGGCTTAATTGCCGGGAAGTGCGCGCATAGGCACTCGAACACCGTCGCCCAGCTGCCGCGCGGCAAGTGCAACGTACTGGGGCGCATATTCGAGGGGGAACGAGCATCTATCGACATGGACACACTCAACAGCCAGACAGCGGAAAGCCCAAAGGATAACCCAGATGCAGTCGTCAGCTGCCTGCTGCGGCTGCTCCAGAGCCTTGCAAGGCTATACGGAAGATGGCCGCCAGCAGGTCGGACTGGCTGACAATCCCCACGACCCGCCGTGCTTCATCGATCACCGGCACCTGATGCACATCGGCATCGGTGAGCATCTGCAGCAGGTCGGTGACCGGCCAGTCCACGCGACAGGTTGGCACCTCACGGCGCATGCAGGCGCCGACATCCTCGGCATCAGTGGGTGCCTGCAACAGTTCGTGCAGCCCGAGCATACCAAGCAGCTCACCCTGGACGTTGACCACCGGCATCGCGGTTAGGCGGTGCTCATGCAGGCTGGCGCGGGCTGCGCCAAGCCCCGTAGCCGGGGCCAGTGTTTGCACGTCACGGGACATGATATCGGCGCAGCGCACCTCGCCAAAACGCCGCTGATAGGCCCGCGCTTCGGTCTGCAGGAGAATGTCTTCGAGGTCTTCGCGGGATATATCGAGCAGCTCGCCACGAGCTTCGAGCACTGCGTCTAAGTCATCCGGGGTAAAGCCCAAGCGCTCACGCGGGATCGGGTCGCGGGTCTTGTGCACGTTGCCATGCGCAAAGGGTTGATGAGGGTATTGCCGGCGCAAGGCGTTATTGAACAGCAGCGCAATCAGCAATAGGCCAAGCGAGTTTAAGCCTACCGGATAAAGGGCGAAGTGATAGCCCAGCTGAACCACTTCAGGGCCCGCCAACACCGCAGTCAGCGCCACCGCGCCACCGGGCGGGTGCAGGCAGCGCAGGGCAAACATCGCGGCAATCGCCAAACCACCAGCCAGGGCGGCCACCGGCGCGCCATGACCGAGCCAGGCGGCACAGCTGACGCCGACCAACGCGGAAATCAGGTTGCCGCCAACAATCGACCAAGGCTGCGCCAAGGGGCTGGCCGGCACGGCAAACAGCAGTACCGCCGAGGCGCCCATAGGGGCAATCAGCCAGGGGCTGGCACTGCCCAATGCCTCACGGCAGAGCCAGCCACTGAACAGCAAGCCGAGCACCGCACCGACACAACTCAGTACCCGCTCGCTTAGGCTAACCGTCATCGGCGCCGGCCAGAAGCCTTTCAACCACCTGTTGATGCTGTGCACTGTTAAACGCCTGCCTTTTACGCACCATTAAAGGGCGCAACTATAACGTCCTTTAGCTGACGCCCACCAATCAGCGCGCAGACTCCGGCCAGAACGCACGAATACCCGCGACGCCCTGGGCTCCGGCCTGCCAAGCCCGCTCGACATCGCTCGAGGCCATCCCGCCTAACAAGTAGGCCGGCTGATTAAAGCCCTGCAATAACGCGGCAACCTGCGCCCAACCCAGCGGCTGAGCATCGGGATGGGTCTGGGTGGCCAGCACCGGCGACAGGGTGATGAAGTCCACACTCATCTGCGTGGCCAGCGCGAGTTCGTCGGCCGAGTGACAGGATGCAGCCAGCCAACGCTCGCGCGGAAACGGCCGCCCCGCTGCGCTCAGCTCACGCAACTGCTGCGCCGTCAGGTGCCAGCCGGCGGCGGGAAAGTCACCCAACCACTCCAGCGGGCCTTTGAGCATCAGTTGCGCCTTACCCGCGCACAGCCCTAAAGCGTCGACGGCAATATCACGGTACTGCGCATCGAACATGGCCGGGGCGCGCAATTGCAGCAGGCGGATGCCATTTTTCAGAGCCGTCTGGATACCGCGCAACAGCTCAGGCCCACTCAGGCCATCTGGAGTGATCAGGTAACGTTCAGGTAACCGCGCAGCCGCGACAATGGGCCGATTGGCCGCCGGAAAGTCATAGTCGCCCAACTGCCGGGGGCTGACCCAGGCCAGCGGCTGCCCCTCGGCGCCATGCGGCTCGCCGGTAAAAGTCGAGACCTCCCAGACATCCAGCAGCACCTGTTTGTCTGGGTAATCGTGACGTACCTGAATCAACGGGCGCGAGCTACTCGGGCAAATGCCCAGCTCCTCTTCCAGCTCACGCGCTAGGGCCACTTGCACCGTTTCATCGGCTTCGACCTTACCGCCGGGAAACTCCCAGAGCCCGCCTTGATGTTGATCATCGGCACGCTTGGCGAGCAGAATTTGCCCGTCTTCACCACGAATGACTGCAGCAGCTACATGAATACGCTTCACGCCAGATATTCCTCCTGGGCGGCTTGGTACCAACGCTGAAACGCCGGCCATTGATAGATTGTCTCGACATAGGCAGCAGCCTCAGCCGGCAGCGCCACCTGATAACTGCGCAACCGCGCCGCCACCGGAGCAAAGAAGGCATCGGCTAGGCTGGCCTGGCCAAACAGAAAGGCACCGCCCTGAGCAAAACGCTGCCGACACTCAGCCCACAGGCCGCAGAGGCGCTCAATATCGGCCAGCACATCGGCTGGCATCTCGGCCAGCGCCTGATGGCGCTTGAGGTCCATTGGCAGGTGCGTGCGCAAGGCGACAAAACCGCTGTGCATTTCCGCGCAGGCGCTGCGTGCCAATGCTCGGGCGGCTCGTGCTTGCGGCCACAGTTGCGCCGCGGGGAAGCATTCGGCCAGATACTCAGCAATCGCCAGCGAATCCCAGATCGCGCCTTCATCACAGAGCAGCAACGGCACTTTACCGGTCGGGGAATACTGCAGAATCTGCGTGCGAGTGTCAGAGCGGTATAGCGTAATCAGCTGTTCGCTATAAGGCGTACCCGTCAACTCCAAGGCTAGCGCCGCACGCAACGACCAGGACGAATAAGTTTTATCACCGATAACTAGGGTAAGGGACATGGGCGGCGCTCGAGGCAGGAAAGTCACTTGACCTTAAAAGGCGACTCTTTGAATAGCAAATTCCCGTTGTTTATGGGTACATAAGCAACGGGAATGCAGGGTTAACGCAGTACCTGGGCGAATGATCAGGTGCGGTATTCCGCGTTGATTTTCACGTACTCGTGGGACAGGTCGGTGGTCCAGATGGTCTCGCTGCAGCTGCCACGACCCAGCTCGATACGGATGGTGATTTCTTCCTCAGCCATTACCGCAGAGCCTTGTTCTTCGGTGTAGCTAGCGGCTCGGCAACCGCGGCTGGCGATACACACCTCACCGAGGAAGACGTCGATCAGGCTGACATCCAGCTGCGCCACACCGGCACGGCCGACAGCAGCAAGAATACGCCCCCAGTTTGGATCGGAGGCGAACAGTGCCGTCTTGATCAACGGCGAATGCGCCACGGCGTAACCCACATCCAGACATTCCTGATGGGTTGCACCGCCGTTCACCTGAACGGTGACGAACTTGGTTGCACCCTCACCGTCACGCACGATGGCCTGCGCCACGTCCATACACACACTGAACACTGCCTCTTTGAGCTTGGCGAACAGATCGCCGCTTGCCTGGGTGATCTCTGGCAGGGCCGCCTGACCGGTGGCAATCAGCATGCAGCAATCGTTGGTCGAGGTGTCGCCGTCGATGGTAATGCGGTTAAACGACTTATTCGCCGCATCACGCAGCAAGTCTTGCAGCACAGCCTGGGCAACCTTGGCGTCGGTGGCGATGTAGCCGAGCATAGTCGCCATGTTCGGCTTGATCATGCCGGCACCCTTGCTGATACCAGTGACGGTGACCGTCACACCGTCGTGAACAAACTGGCGGCTTGCACCTTTGGGCAAGGTATCAGTGGTCATGATGCCGGTTGCTGCATCCGCCCAATTAGCCTCGGATAAGTTATCCAGCGCGGCCTGCAGCGCACCTTCGATTTTCTCAACCGGCAACGGTTCACCAATAACGCCGGTGGAGAACGGCAGCACTGCGCTCTCATCGACTCCAGCCAGCTTGGCCAGGGCCGAACAAGTACGCTGGGCATTCAGCAAGCCCGGCTCGCCCGTGCCCGCGTTGGCATTACCGGTGTTGGTCAGCAAATAACGTACGCTGCCCAGCACGCGCTTCTTGGCCAGGATTACCGGAGCGGCGCAGAACGCATTAAGGGTAAACACCCCTGCTACGCTGGAGCCCTCGGCACAGCACATGACTACCACATCCTTGCGCCCAGGGCGCTTGATGCCCGCCGAGGCGATGCCCAACTCAAAACCTGGAACTGGGTGCAGGGTAGACAACGGGCCAAGACCAACAGCCATAGGAAACGCTCCTTGAGAAGGTGATGCATCTGTTTACGATGGTAAAACGCCGCGAGCGGTTAAACCGTTCGCGGCGTTGATCAAGCTGAGCCAAGCATAGCCAACCTGATGGTTGGCTCAAGCCATTTTACAACCGGTTTAACTCACTTGACCGTGGCAGTGCTTGTACTTCTTGCCGGAGCCACACGGACAGCTCTCGTTGCGACCGATCTTCTGTTCAGTGCGAACGGGGGCCACGGCAACTGCGACGTCACCCTCTTCTTCAGCCGTGTGTTGCGGCAAGGCTGAGGCGTCAGCGTGTTGGAACTGCATACGCTCAGCCAGGGCTTCAGCATCTCGACGCAGACGTGCTTCTTCTTCAGCAGGGTCTTCGCGGCGCACCTGCACATGCGAAAGCACGCGGATGGTGTCGCGCTTGATCGAATCCAGCAGTTCCTGGAACAGGGTGAAGGACTCACGCTTGTATTCTTGCTTGGGGTTCTTCTGCGCATAACCACGCAAGTGAATACCGTGACGCAGGTGATCCATAGTCGACAGGTGATCTTTCCACAGATCATCCAGAACGCGCAGGAGGATCTGCTTCTCAAAGGTCCGCAGGGCCTCGGCGCTGGCCTCGATTTCCTTCTCGTTGTAGGCCGTAATCAGCTCTTCGAGAATGCGCGCGCGCAGGGTTTCTTCGTAAAGTTTGTGGTCGTCGTCTAGCCACTGCTGGATGGGTAGACGCAGGTTGAAGCTGGTGTATAGAGCTTCTTCCAGACCACTGATATCCCACTGCTCTGGCAGAGACTGCGGCGCGATATGCTCGTTGATCAGGCTCTCAAGGACTTCGTGACGGAACTCGGCGATGGTTTCGCCAATGTTGTCGGCAGCCAACAACGTGTTACGCATGTGATAGATCACTTTGCGCTGTTCGTTGGCCACGTCGTCGTATTCCAGCAGCTGCTTGCGCATGTCGAAGTTACGCCCTTCAACCTTGCGCTGGGCTTTTTCGATGGCATTGCTGACCATGCGATGCTCGATGGCTTCACCGGACTGCATGCCCAAGGCCTTCATAAAGTTCTTCACCCGATCGGAGGCGAAGATGCGCATCAGGCTGTCTTCCAGCGACAAGTAGAAACGGCTGGAGCCCGGGTCACCCTGACGACCGGAACGGCCACGCAGCTGGTTGTCGATACGGCGCGACTCATGACGCTCGGAAGCAATCACATGTAAACCACCGGATTCAATTACCTGCTGATGACGCTTCTGCCAGTCGGCCTTGATCTGCGCCGTTTGCTCAGGTGTGGCGTTTTCCAGGTTGGCAACTTCGACTTCCCAGTTACCGCCCAAGAGGATGTCGGTACCGCGACCGGCCATGTTAGTGGCAATGGTCAGTGCGCCCGGACGCCCCGCCTGAGCAATGATTTCAGCTTCTTTCTCGTGGAACTTGGCGTTGAGTACCTTGTGCTCGATACCTTCCTGATTGAGCAGTGCGGACATATGCTCGGAGGTTTCAATGGTGGCTGTACCAACCAGTACCGGCCGCCCCAGCGCCATGCTTTCCTTGATATCGGTGACGATGGCGGCGTATTTCTCGTCCGCAGTCAGGTAGACCAGGTCGTTGAAGTCCTTACGCGCCAACTCACGGTTGGTCGGGATCACGATCACCGCCAGCGCGTAAATCTGATGGAACTCGAACGCTTCGGTATCAGCGGTACCGGTCATGCCAGACAGTTTGTTGTACAGGCGGAAGTAATTCTGGAAAGTGGTCGAAGCCAGGGTCTGGCTTTCAGCCTGAATCGGCAGGCCTTCTTTAGCCTCGATAGCCTGATGCAGACCCTCGGACAGTCGACGACCCGGCATGGTACGACCGGTGTGCTCGTCAACCAGCAGCACCTGGTCTTTCTGTACGATGTATTCAACGTTGCGGTTAAACAGCTTGTGCGCACGCAGGCCCGAATAAACATGGGTCAGCAGGCCTAGGTTGTGCGCCGAATACAGGCTTTCGCCCTCGGCCAGCAGACCAACTTCAGTGAGCATTTCTTCGACAAACTGGTGACCGGCCTCATTCAGTTCGACCTGACGGGACTTCTCGTCGACCTTGTAGTGACCTTCTTGAGTCACCACGCCCTCTTCTTCCTCAATATGCAGCTTGAGGCGCGGTATCAGCTTGTTGACCTCGGTGTAAAGGCGCGAGCTGTCCTCAGCTTGACCGGAGATGATCAACGGGGTGCGGGCTTCGTCGATGAGAATAGAGTCTACTTCGTCGATTACAGCGAAGTTAAGCTCGCGCTGGAATTTATCTTCCAGGCTGAAGGCCATATTGTCGCGCAGGTAATCGAAACCAAATTCGTTATTGGTACCGTAGGTGATATCGGACGCGTAGGCTTCACGCTTTTCATCTGGCGGCATAAACGGCGTGACGACACCGACAGTTAGGCCGAGAAACTCATACAACGGACGCATCCAGTTCGCGTCGCGGCGAGCTAGGTAATCGTTGACCGTGACCACGTGCACGCCCTTACCCGACAGCGCATTGAGGTACACCGCCAGCGTTGCCACCAGAGTCTTGCCCTCACCGGTGCGCATCTCAGCGATCTTGCCTTCATGCAAGGTCATACCACCGATCAACTGCACGTCGAAATGGCGCATGCCCATCACCCGCTTACCGGCTTCGCGGGCAACCGCAAAGGCCTCAGCAAGCAACTGATCGAGGGTTTCGCCTTTGGCTAGACGATCTTTGAACTCATCCGTCTTGGCTCGCAGTTGCTCATCGGAAAGGGCAAGCATCTGCTCCTCGAAGGCATTGACGGCAATGACCGCCTTGAGCATGCGCTTAACTTCACGCTCGTTCTTGCTTCCAAAGAGTTTCTTCAACAAAGGCGCAAACATATCGACAGGATCTTCCAGGCGTATGGATTGAGGGCTACTGAACAGCGACCCATGCAGCACTTAAGGCTGCGTGCGAGGTGGGCATTCTACTCGGAAACGCCGATGAGGAAAGCGGCGTTATTCGACGTCGCCAACTCGAGCGATGTAGCTGGCCGGATTGACCACCCGACCATTCTTAGCGACTTCGAAGTGTACATGGTAACCACTGGCGCGCCCGCTGCGCCCCACCTTGGCAATCGTCTGATCACGTTGCACCAAATCACCAATCTGCACCAGATTGCTCTGATTGTGCGCATACAGCGTGGTATAGCCGTCAGCATGACTGACCTCCACGACATTACCATAACCCGATTTAACGCCAGAAAAACTCACGACCCCAGCAGCAACAGCCACCACATCACTACCCGGTTTAGCGGCAAAGTCGACGCCTTTATGTTGGGTATTACGCCCTGTCAGCGGGTGCACACGCCTACCGAACGATGAGGACATATAGCCATGGCGCACCGGCATGCCAGAAAGGTATTCAGCCTCGCTAAGCTGGCGCTCGCCGATCAACTGCTCAAGCACCTCCAATAACTGCTCACGACTGTCCAGGCGTAGGGTCAGGCGGTCGAGCTCATCCATAAACAGCGGTGGCGCATACGCCGCATCGCCCAAGGCATCCTCTGCACCACCTTGACCGACGTTGAGCGAGAAATCGAATTCACTGGCATCCAAATCAGCCAATTCGGTCAGTCGTGCACCGAGGGCATCCAGGCGCGTCAGGCGCGCCTGCAACTCAGCCACATGAACAGCAAACGCATCCAACTGGCGCTGCGCATCCAAACGCACAGCACCGACTTCAGCGCGCTGCTGATCCAACACCTGATTGATTTGCGTGTCGTCTTGCACCCTCAAGGTGGCAGGCGCCCACCAGGCACCGACCGCAACACCGCTGGCCAGGACCGCAGCAAGCGTTAGTAGCATAACCAGCAGTAACCCGCGTAAATCCAGGCTGAGTGAACGTGCGGCACCGTGGTGCCGACTGAGTAAAATGATCTGCACAACTTTCCCCTAGCGGTGAAGCCACAGCCGGCAGCAGCGATTCTGCTACCATAACGACCTCACTTTTTCAGGCGTCCTGCCATGACATTTCGTCCTTTGCCGGCCCGGGCTCCCGCCGCGCTGTTGCGCGAAGCGAAACCTCTGAAAGCGCTGTTCAATCAAGCGCAACGCATTGATCGCCTGCAGCATCTTCTGGAAAGCCAGCTGCAACCGGCTGCTCGCGAACACTGCCATGTAGCATCATGGCGCGAGGGTTGCCTGTTACTGATAATCACCGATGGCCATTGGGCCACGCGCCTGCGCTATCAACAAAAGCGTTTACTGAAACAGCTGCAGGCACTCGAAGAGTTCGCGACCTTAACGAAGATCCTGTTCAAGGTGCAACCTCCGCCCGCTGAAAGGCGTGCACCAAGTCTCACAATGAACTTGTCCAACAGCGCCGCAGAAAACATCCAGGCTACCGCCGAAGGCATCAGCGACCCCAAACTCCGGGCGGCCTTAGAACGACTGGCCAAGCACACCAAAAGTGACAAAACAGCAGACTAAAACAGCACGCAAAAGTGATCAGCCAATATTTTAAACTTTAGGCTGTGACCACTCGAAGATTGGTCACCTGCAGGGCTAATGATAAAAAAAGGCCACCCTAGGGCAGCCTCAGAAAGCAAAAAAGGAGGGTATTGCGTTACACAGCCGCAACCGGACGCATGTAAGAGATTGGCGCAGTATTGGGGTCATCAAAGGTGACAACTTCCCATGCATCGGTTTGCTCGATCAGAGTGCGCAAGAGAAGATTGTTCAGCGCATGACCCGACTTGAAACCTTTGAACTCGCCAATCAGGCTGTTACCAAGCAGGTAAAGGTCACCAATCGCATCGAGAATCTTGTGCTTGACGAATTCGTCCTCATAACGCAGGCCGTCTTCGTTCAACACGCGGAACTCATCCACTACGATGGCGTTATCCACGCTGCCGCCAAGCGCCAGGTTCTGTGAACGCAGGAACTCGATATCACGCATAAAACCGAACGTACGCGCGCGACTAACTTCCTTCACGAACGAGGTGCTGGAGAAGTCTACGCTGGCTGACTGGGTGCGATTGCGGAACACCGGATGATCGAAATCGATCTCGAAGCTCACCTTAAACCCTTCGAAAGGCACAAAAGTGGCGCGCTTGTCGCCCTCTTCAACCGTCACTTCACGAAGAATGCGAATGAACTTCTTATGGGCGTCCTGCTCTTCCAGCCCTGCCGATTGAATCAGGAATACAAAAGGACCCGCACTGCCATCCATGATCGGTACTTCGGATGCGGAGAGCTCGACGTAGGCGTTATCGATGCCCAGGCCAGCCATGGCCGAAAGCAGGTGCTCTACCGTATCCACCTTGACATCACCATTGACCAATGTGGTCGACATGGTGGTTTCACCGACATTGCCTGCACGCGCGGGAATTTCCACGACAGGGTCCAAGTCGGTACGACGGAACACGATACCGGTGTCTACTGGTGCCGGCTTTAGGGTCAGGTATACCTTTTCCCCGGAATGCAAACCTACGCCAGTGGCGCGGATGGTGTTCTTCAGGGTGCGTTGTCTGATCATGGATTGGACCGCTATAGCACTAGTTGCGAATAGTTTTCAACAATGGCCGGCGATGATAGCAGAACCGGCCTTTGCTGAACACCAATCGCCCCAATACTCCTGATACATTTCATCAATCGGCCTGACGACGCAGGAAGGCCGGAATGTCGAGGTAATCTAGATCATCCTGAGGGTTCAGCTTGGCCGCCGTGGCCGCGCCGCCGTGGCTTTGACGCTGAACGGTAGGACGCTCATAGTCTTTGTAATTGACGCTTTGCTCGCCACGCGCCGGTGCGGCCGCGTTGCTGTGCGTGTTGGCCGAAACCTGCACAGTGTTATCGATAACCTTGACTGGTTTCTCGATACGCGCACCCAGACCCGTGGCAACCACGGTGACATGTAACTCGTCGCGCATATCCGGATCGATCACGGTGCCGACCTTAACGGTGGCGTGCTCGGAAGCGAACTGCTCGATGATGTTACCGACGTCTGAGTACTCACCCAGGGACAGGTCAGGACCGGCAGTAATGTTGACCAGAATGCCGCGTGCGCCCTGCAGATTAACGTCTTCCAGCAACGGATTGCGGATTGCTGCTTCGGTGGCTTCACGCGCACGGTTCGGACCGCTGGCGCAGCCAGTGCCCATCATCGCCATGCCCATTTCGCTCATCACGGTTTTCACGTCGGCGAAGTCGACGTTGATCATGCCCGGACGCTTGATGATGTCGGAAATACCGCGCACGGCACCGGCGAGTACGTCATCCGCTTTAGCGAAGGCGGACAGCAGGCTGGCGTCTTTACCGAGGATGGTCAGCAGTTTTTCGTTAGGGATGGTGATCAACGAATCAACGCTTTCTGCCAGGGCGCGAATGCCTTCTTCGGCAATCAGCATGCGTTTTTTGCCTTCAAACGGGAACGGACGGGTCACCACCGCAACGGTGAGGATGCCCATTTCCTTGGCCACCTGAGCAATTACTGGGGCTGCACCGGTGCCGGTACCGCCGCCCATGCCGGTGGTGATGAAGACCATGTCGCAGCCTTGCAGCACTTCAGCGATACGCTCACGGTCTTCCATCGCCGCTTGACGACCGACTTCGGGATTAGCACCCGCGCCGAGGCCTTTGGTTACAGCCGTGCCCAATTGCAGGACGGTACGGGCGCCGATGTTTTTCAGTGCCTGCGCATCCGTATTGGCGCAGATGAACTCAACGCCTTCAATGTTATTTTTCGCCATGTGATTGACAGCATTACCGCCGCCGCCACCCACGCCGATGACCTTGATAACCGCACTTGCTGGAGCGCTGTCTACGAGTTCAAACATTTTCCCTCTCCTTTACTTTCTAGTTATAACGCCTACTGCAAAATCAGAAATTGCCCTGGACCCAGCGCTTCAGCCGTTCCAGAACAGGTTGCTTGGGTTCATCGTTGTAGCTGCCAAGCGCAGACATCGATACGCCGTCGGCCTGCTTTTGCAGCCCGTACAGCAACAGGCCTACGCCTGTGGAATAGATGGGGTTACGCACGACGTCGGCCAATCCTTTGACACCCTGGGGAATACCCAGACGTACCGGCATATGGAAAATTTCTTCGGCCAGCTCGACGGCTCCTTCCATCTTCGCTGTACCGCCAGTAAGAACGATCCCGGCCGGAATCAAGTCCTCATAACCACTGCGACGCAGCTCAGCCTGAATCAGGGTGAACAACTCGTCGTAACGTGGCTCTACCACTTCAGCCAGGGACTGACGCGACAAATCGCGCGGCGGACGATCACCGACGCTCGGCACCTTGATGGTTTCGCCCGCGCCCGCCAGTTTGGCTAACGCGCAAGCATAACGAATCTTGATCTCTTCGGCATACTGGGTTGGCGTGCGCAGGGCCATGGCGATGTCATTGGTGACCTGATCGCCCGCAATGGGGATCACTGCGGTGTGACGAATCGCGCCTTCGGTGAAGATGCAGATGTCGGTGGTGCCGCCGCCGATATCGACTAAGCACACGCCCAGCTCTTTCTCGTCGTCGGTCAGCACGGCATAGGCCGAGGCCAGCTGCTCAAGAATGATGTCGTCAACTTCCAGGCCGCAACGGCGCACGCACTTCTCGATGTTCTGCGCGGCATTCACCGCACAGGTGACGACGTGCACTTTGGCTTCCAGGCGCACGCCGGACATGCCCAGTGGCTCACGTACGCCTTCCTGGTTATCAATCACGTAATCCTGCGGCAAGGTATGCAGTACACGCTGGTCGGCGGGAATGGCCACCGCCTGGGCGGCATCGAGCACCCGCTCAAGGTCAGCGGCACTGACTTCGCGATCACGAATAGCCACGATGCCGTGGCTATTAAGGCTGCGGATATGGTTACCGGCCAGGCCGACAAAGGCCGAGTGAATACGGCAACCGGCCATCAGCTGGGCTTCTTCGACGGCGCGCTGGATCGATTGCACAGTCGATTCAATATTTACTACCACGCCCTTCTTCAGACCGCGTGATGGATGGGTGCCGATGCCGACGATTTCCAGCTGGCCGTCCGCATTCACCTCTCCAACCAATGCCACCACCTTGGAGGTACCGATATCGAGACCGACGATCATCTTGCCGCTCTGCATATTTGCCATGGCTCTTGCCTTCTCCTGATTCACTGCACGACAGCGGTTGGTGCCGCCGTGGGCGCGACTGGCTCACGCCATGCCACGGCCAGGCCGTTGGCATAACGCAAATCGATGCGCGCGATATTCGCTTGTTGCTCTTTCAGGGCCTTGTCATAAATGGCCGTGAAACGCCGCATTTTTTCTACCAGATGATCACGCCCCAGCAGCAACTCAATGCCCTGCCCGGTGGAGAGGAACCAGCTGCCACGTTCACGCAGCTCCAGGCGCGCCACGGAAAACCCCACGGGACGCAGCATCTGGCTGATCACTTGGTATTGCTGCATTACCTGCTGTTGCGCACGCTTGGGGCCATACAGCTGCGGCAGGTGCTGATAGTTCGCCAACTCCTGCGGTGCAAACGCATGCCCTTGGTTGTTCAGCAGCGCCTCATCACCCCAGCGAGCAATCGGTAATTGTTCTTCCAGCCTTACTACCAGCTGATCTGGCCATACGCGGCGCACCTGAGCACTGGCAATCCAAGGCATCGTTTCCAGCTCATGGCGCAGACTGGGCAGATCGACGCTGAAGAAACTGGCGTTGGCATATGGCGCAATACGCTGCTGCACAGCCTGTTGATTGACGTAACTGAGATCGCCTTCAACGCTAATTTTGGCAATTGGCTGGTCGGCATAAGGCAAGGCACGCAGGGATACTTCGTAGGCGCCATAACCCAGACCCAACAGCAACAGCGGCCATGCCAGACGCTTCAACCATGAAAAATTAGTTTTCGGCAGGCTTACACGCAGGCTGATCGGCTCCTTGGCCACCAAACGGCTGGCGCCGCGCGGCACAGGCTTGCCGCGCACGGGGGCGCGGGAAGAACCTGGCTGGTGACGCAAGGAGGCGGTCATGAGTTAACCCCGTGCTTCTAGGCTGTCAGCAAGAATCGCCAACACCAGCTGTTGAAAATCCAGACCGGCTGCCTTGGCCGCCATCGGTACCAGGCTATGGTCGGTCATACCGGGAACCGTGTTGACTTCCAGCAGCCAGAACCGGCCATTGCCATCCTGCATCACGTCAGCACGGGCCCAGCCCTGAATACCAACCGCTTCGCAAGCGCGCGCAGTGAGTTCTACAAGCTCGGCTTCTTTGTCAGCGTCCAGACCGCAAGGAATGCGGTACTGGGTGTCATTGGCCAGGTACTTGGCGTCGTAGTCGTAGAAGCTGTGTGGGGTGCCCAGGGCGATCGGCGGCAACACCTGACCGCGCAGCACGGCGATGGTGAACTCAGGGCCGGCGATCCATTGCTCAACCAACACCTGCGAGTCGTAGCCACTGGCATCCTGCCAGGCTGCAATTAATGCCTGCAGGTCGCCAACCTTGGCCATACCGATGCTCGAGCCCTCATGCGCAGGCTTAACGATCAGTGGGAAGCCCAGATCAAGCGCCGCCGCTTCACAATCAGCAGCCGAGGCTAATACCGCATGGCGCGGGGTCGACAAGCCAAGGCTCTGCCACACCTGCTTGGTGCGCAGCTTGTCCATGGCCAGCGCCGAGGCCAGGATGCCGCTGCCGGTGTAAGGAATACCTGCACACTCCAGCAACCCTTGCATCGCACCATCTTCACCGCCACGGCCGTGCAGGACGATAAAGGCTCGGTCGATTTTTTCACTGTTTAGGCGCTGCAGTAAATCCGTCCCAACATCGATACCAAAAGCATCCACGCCGGCGCTCAGCAGCGCTTGCAGCACGGCATTACCGGACTTCAACGACACTTCACGTTCGGCGCTCTTGCCGCCGAACAACACAGCGACACGGCCGAAGGCGCTGACGGGGTACTGGGATTTCAAGTTCTCGGCACTCATTTCGACTGACCTTCAACCGCCGCGAACAGCGGACTTTGCAACAGTTGCGGGGCCAGGCCGCCGATATCGCCGGCACCTTGGCAAAGAAGAATGTCACCCGCGCGCAGCAGCGGTTTGACGATCGGCGCCAGGTCTACCCCGCGCTCGATATAGATCGGATCGATTTGGCCGCGCTGACGAATGCTGTGGCACAGCTGACGGCTGTCCGCGCCCGGAATGGGTTCTTCACCCGCCGGATAGACGGCCATCAGCAACAACACGTTGGCATCGCCCAATACCTGCACGAAGTCGTCATACAGATCACGGGTACGGCTGAAGCGGTGCGGCTGGTAAACCATCACCAAACGGCGCTCAGGCCACCCGCTGCGTACGGCCTTGATCACGGCGGCGACTTCGCGCGGGTGGTGACCATAATCGTCGACCAGCATCACGCTGCCGCCCTCGACTGGCAGGTCGCCATATACCTGGAAGCGTCGACCGACACCCTGAAAGCCCGACAGGCCGTGGATGATGGCGTCATCATTAATGCCCTCATCGGTGGCAATGGCGATGGTGGCCAGGGCGTTCAGTACGTTGTGATTGCCCGGCATGTTGACCGACACATCCAGCGGCTCGCGGTCGCGACGGAGCACGGTGAAGAAGGTCTGCATACCCTGATGACGCACATTGATAGCGCGCACATCGGCGCCCTCATCGAAGCCATAGGTCACGATAGGTCGCGACACCTGCGGCAGAATTTCGCGCACAAACGGGTCATCCACACACATCACTGCCAGGCCATAAAACGGCAGGTTGTGCAAAAACTTGACGAAGGTGGCCTTCAACTTATTGAAGTCGCCGCCATAGGTACTCATGTGGTCCATGTCGATATTGGTCACGACCGAGACCATGGGCTGCAGGTGGAGGAAGCTGGCATCGCTTTCGTCGGCTTCGGCGATCAGGTAACGGCTGCTACCCAGCTGCGCGTTAGTGCCCGCTGCATTCAGCCGGCCACCGATGACGAATGTTGGGTCCAGACCACCGGCGGCGAACACCGAGGCCAACAGGCTAGTGGTGGTAGTTTTACCGTGGGTGCCGGCGACGGCGATGCCGTGGCGGTAGCGCATCAGCTCGGCAAGCATCTCCGCACGCGGCACCACAGGAATGCGTCGCTCCAGAGCGATGGCGACTTCCGGATTACTGGTGTTGATCGCACTGGAGACCACCAACACGTCAGCCTGCTCGGCGTTTTCAGCACGATGGCCAATGAAAATCTGCGCACCGAAGCTTTCCAGGCGCTCGGTCACCGCCGACACTTTCAAGTCGGAGCCGGAGACCTCATAGCCAAGGTTGAGCAGCACTTCGGCAATGCCACACATGCCGGCACCACCGATGCCGACAAAATGAATACGACGGATGCGACGCATACGGCGAATTTCCGAACGAGCAGCAGCGGGAGACTTAGCCACGGGCCACCTCCAGGCAGATATCGACTACGGTGCAGGTTGCATCCGGCTTGGCCAGACGACGAGCCGTCTGCGCCATTTGAGTGAGTTGTTCGGGGTGCATCAAAACCTCGGTCAGCTGCGCGGCCAGCGTGGCGGCGTCAGTGGAACGTTGTGGCAGCAGTACGGCAGCGCCGGCACTGGCCAAGTAATCGGCATTACGGGTTTGGTGGTCGTCGATCGCATGCGGCAACGGCAGCAGGAAAGCTGGCAGGCCGGCGGCGGCCAGCTCGCTGATCGTGAGCGCACCGGAACGACAGACCACCAAGTCCGCCCAGGCATAAGCCCGCGCCATGTCTTGGATAAATGGTGCGACCTGCGCTTCGACGCCAACCGCGCGATAGCGTTCAGCGGTAATTGCATCATGTTGTTTGCCGGCCTGATGAAACACCTCAGGGCGCAGCTCAGCAGCCACCAGCGCCAGGGCCTCAGGCAGCATTTTGTTCAAGGGTTCGGCGCCCAGGCTGCCGCCCAGCACCAGCAGGCGTGGCTGACGATTGCGCAGCGAATCCCGTGGGGTTTCTAGAAACAGCTCTTCGCGCACCGGGTTACCGGTGGTGCGGCGCTTTGCGCTATTGCCGAAGGTATTCGGGAAGGCTTCACAGACGCGGCTGGCGAATGGCACTAGGCTGCGGTTGGCCGTACCGGCTACAGCGTTCTGCTCGTGGATGATCAATGGTGCGCCATTCATCCGCGCAGCCAGGCCGCCTGGACCGGTGACATAACCACCCATACCCAGCACACACACTGGCTGCAGCTCATGCATCACTTTGCGTGCCTGAAACAGCGCCTTGATCAACTGGAAGGGTGCTTTCAGCAGGGACAGCTTGCCTTTGCCGCGCAAACCGCTGACATCAATCAAATGCAGCGGCAGGCCAGCCGCAGGCACCAACTCATTCTCAATGCCGCGAGGCGTACCCAGCCAATGCACGCTGTAACCGCGCGCCTTGAACTCGCGGGCACAGGCAAGAGCGGGGAATACATGGCCACCGGTACCACCGGCCATGATCAGGACATTACCGCGCATGCTGAACCTCCTCGACGGCTTGGCCTTCGAAGAAATCGGATTCTTTAAATTCAACATCTTCGCTGCCCAGTTGCGTGCGGCGCTCCCACTCGATACGCAGCAATAGCGCCAAGCTGATGCAGCAAATCACCAGAGAACTGCCGCCATAACTGAGGAATGGTAGGGTCAAGCCCTTGGTTGGCAGCAAACCGACATTCACACCAATGTTGATCAGCACCTGACCGATCCACAGGAAAGCCAGGCCATAGGCCACATAGGCGGAGAAGAACTGCTTGGCCTTCTCTGCCCACAAGCCGATATACAGAGCGCGCACGCTGACAAACACGAACAAACCAACCGTAAGCAAGGCACCGACCATGCCCAGCTCTTCGGCCAATACGGCAAACACGAAGTCGGTATGCGCTTCCGGCAGGTAGAACTGTTTTTGCACGCTGTTACCCAGGCCAACGCCTAACCACTCGCCACGGCCGAAGGCGATCAGCGCCTGACTCAGCTGGTACCCGGCGCCATACTGGTCCGCCCACGGGTCAACAAAGTTGGTCAGGCGTTCTAGGCGATAGGCCTGACTGGTCATCACCCACACGCCAAGCCCCAGCACGCCAGTGGCCAGCGGAATAAAACGCAACAAGTTGACCCCGCCGAGGAACAACATAGCGATGGCAGCCCCAACCAAGACCACGGTCGCGCCAAAGTCGGGCTCGGCCAGCAGCAATGCCGCAATGGGTCCCAGCACCATCATCGGTTTAATAAAGCCGGTGAGTTTCTCACGCACTTCGGTCTGGCGACGCACCAGATAGGCGGCGATAAACATCACGCTAAATAGCTTGGCCAGCTCAGACGGCTGCAAGTTGAAGATACCCAGGCCGATCCAGCGCTTGGCACCGTTGACTTCACGGCCAATGCCCGGCAACAACACCAAAACTAGCAACACCACCGCCGCCAGTAACAGCATGCCGCTGTAACGCTGCCACAGGGCCATGGGCACCAGCAGCGTGGCCAGTGCAGCGCCGATGCCGATAGCCAAATAAATCAGGTGACGAATCATGTGGTACAGCGGGTTACCCGTCTGCGCCGCCGCTACTTCCGAGGACGCTGAAGTGATCATTACCAAACCCAAGCCGAGCAGTGCCAGGCAACCGGCCAGCAGCGGGAAGTCGATGTCGATCCCGCGACGGGTATGCAGGGGCGATGGCGCGGCGAGCAGTCGGGCAAGCATCAGCGCAAACCCTCCACGGCTTGGGCGAACAGACGTCCGCGCTCTTCGAAATTCTTGAACATATCCAGGCTGGCGCAGGCCGGCGACAGCAGCACGGCATCGCCTGCCTCGGCTAACTCGGTAGCGCGCCGTACTGCTTCCTCAAGCGTCTTGACTCGGATCAGCGGGGCAGCGTCGCCCAGCACATCAGCCAAGCGTTCAGCATCGCGCCCGAGCAGCATCACCGCACGACAAAACTGACCGACTGGCTTCTTCAGCGCCGAGAAATCAGCGCCTTTGCCATCACCACCGGCGATCAGCACCAGCTTGCCGTCGATATCCGCGCCCAGACCGTCGATGGCCGCCAGTGCGGCACCAACGTTGGTGGCCTTAGAGTCGTCGTAATAGCTCACGGCATTGCGCTCGCCGACCCACTGGCAACGATGCGGCAAGCCAGCGAACTGCTTGAGCGTTGCCAGCATCGGCTCGAACGGCAGACCGACGGCATGACCCAACGCCAAGGCCGCCAGGGCGTTGGACTGATTGTGTGCGCCACGAATCTTCAATTCACGCACTGGCAACAAGGCAGCGAACTGGTAGCCCAAACTCTTCTCGCCATTTTCCTCAATCAGACCGAAGCGCTTGAAGTCAGGCTTGCCCAAACCGAAGTACCAGCATGGCAACTGATCGGCGACCAGTGGCCGTGACAATGCGTCATCGCGGTTCACCACCACCTGCCGCGCGCCGCGAAAAATGCGATGCTTCGCCAGGTGATAGGCCGGCAGATCGGCGTAACGATCCATGTGGTCTTCGCTAATGTTCAGGCAGGTCGCCACTTCCGCATTGAGTTGGTCGGTGGTTTCCAACTGGAAGCTCGACAATTCCATGACATACAGCTCAATGCTGTCATCCAGCAAATCCAGCGCCGGGGTGCCAAGGTTGCCACCCACGGCGACCTTCTTACCGGCCGCAGCGGCCATCTCGCCCACTAGGGTGGTGACGGTGCTTTTGGCGTTAGAACCGGTGATGGCGATGATCGGCGCCTTGGCATAGCGAGCAAACAGGTCGATGTCACCCGACAGCTTCACCCCGCGCGCCGCAGCCGCCTGCAACGCCGGAGTAGCGACGGCCAGCCCCGGGCTGACGAGCAGCTCACTGGCGCGGCAGAGGAAGTCCACATCCAGTTCGCCACAGCGCACTTCAACCTGCGGGAACTGCTCACGCAAGGTGGCGAGTTCCGGCGGGTTGGCACGCGTGTCGACCACGGCAAACGGTAAGCCCTGACGTGCGAGGAAACGCACCAGGGACATGCCGCTCTTGCCGAGGCCGACAACGATGCGGAAGTGGTCAGAAGCGATCAGGCTCATGGGTTCCTCAACGCAGTTTCAGGGTGGCAAGGCCGATCAGCACCAGAATCACGGTGATGATCCAAAAGCGCACGATCACGCGCGGCTCGGGCCAGCCTTTGAGTTCGAAATGGTGATGAATCGGCGCCATGCGGAACACGCGCTTACCGGTCAACTTGAAAGATGCGACCTGGATGATCACTGACAGGGTTTCCACCACGAAGATGCCGCCCATGATGAACAGCACCACTTCCTGACGGACGATCACCGCAATCGTGCCCAGGGCCGCACCGAGCGCCAGTGCGCCGACATCGCCCATAAAGACTTGCGCCGGGTAGGTGTTGAACCAGAGGAAACCCAGGCCAGCCCCAACCAGCGCGGCGCAGAACACAATCAGCTCACCCGCGCCCGGCACATAGGGAATAAACAGGTACTCGGCGAACTTCACGTTGCCTGACAGGTAACAGAAAATCCCCAACGCGCCGCCAACCATCACAGTGGGCAGAATCGCCAAGCCATCCAAACCGTCGGTCAGGTTCACTGCGTTGCTCGAGCCGACGATGACGAAGTAGCTCAGCACCACAAAGCCCAGGCCCAGCTCAAGGCTGAAGTCCTTGAGCATCGGCAAAATCAGGGTGGTTTCTACCGGGCTTTGCGCTGTCATATAAAGGAACAGCGCAGCGCCCAGACCAAACACCGATTGCCAGAAGTACTTCCAGCGGCTCGGCAGGCCCTTAGAGTTTTTCTCGATGACCTTGCGGTAGTCATCAACCCAGCCGACTGCACCGAACAGCAGGGTGACAGCCAACACAGTCCACACGTAGCGATTGGACAGATCAGCCCACAGCAGAGTGCTGACGGCAATCGCTGAAAGAATCAGCGCACCGCCCATGGTCGGCGTGCCCTTTTTTGACAGGTGCGACTGCGGGCCGTCGTTACGCACCGACTGGCCGATCTGGCGAATCTGCAGCGTACGAATCATCCACGGCCCCAGCCAAAGCGACAGTGCCAAGGCAGTCAACACGCCCAGAATGCCGCGCAGTGTCAGGTACTGAAACACTGCAAAACCCTTGTGGAACTGTTGCAGGTACTCCGCCAGCAGCAGCAGCATTAGTGAATCTCCCCGGATGTGCCACACAGCGCTGCTACGACTTTTTCCATCGCCGCGCTGCGTGAACCTTTAATTAGAAGGGTGGTATCGCCCTGCTCGTCTTGCAGCGCAGCAATAAGGCTGGCCTGGTCATTGAAATACCGGCCAGCAGAACCAAATTCTTCGACGGCATAGGCCATCAGGGGACCCACGGCATACAGCGCATCAACTTTGCCAACGGCGTAGCCACCGACCTGACGATGGCCCTGCTCAGCCCACTCACCCAGTTCGCCGATATCACCCAACACCAACACCCGACGCCCCGAGAAACCGGCGAGGATATCGATGGCAGCGCACACGGAGGTCGGGTTGGCGTTGTAGCTATCGTCAATCACCCGTAAGCCATTCGGCGAAATCTGCGCGACGGAGCGGCCTTGGACTGGCTGTAATTTTTCCAGCCCGGCCTTGATCGCAGCAGGATCAATCCCTAACGCCAAAGCGGCAGCAGCAGCGGCCAGAGCGTTAGCCACATTGTGCTCGCCAAGCAGGTTGAGCTGAATACGCACCTGGTCGCTGGCGCAGTGCAGGGTAAAGGCCGAGCAACCACGGACATCGCGCACTAAGTCACTGGCGTAGACGTCGGCCGCGCAGTTATTCAATGCAAAAGAGCTGACAACGCGACCATTGGTACGCTGCTGCCAGATGGCGAAAGCCCTGTCGTCGAGGTTGAGCACGGCCACACCGCTGTCGCTCAAGCCTTCGAGAATTTCACCCTTGGCTTCGACAATTTTCTCTGGCCCGCCGAACTCACCCACATGCGCCGTGCCGGCATTGTTGATGATGGCCACCTGCGGCTGGGTCAAACCCACGGTGTAGGCGATTTCGCCGACATGATTGGCGCCCAATTCGATCACCGCCGCCACATGTTCAGGCGCCAGCTCCAGCAACGTCAGCGGCGCACCGAGGTCGTTATTCAGGTTACCGCGAGTCGCCAGTACCGGGCCTTGCAGGCCTTCACGCAGAATACTGGCGAGCATTTCCTTAACAGTGGTCTTGCCGCTGGAACCGGTAATCGCCACCACGGGCGCGCTGAACGCCTGGCGATTGAGCGCGCCCAGCTGGCCGAGGGCCAAACGGGTATCGGCAACCAGCAGTTGCGGCAATGGTGCGCCAACCACCTCACGCTCAACCAGGGCCGCCACTGCGCCCTTGCCCGCGACGTCAGCCAGGTAGTCATGGCCATCAAAACGCGGGCCGGCCAGGGCGACAAACAGCTGACCCGGCTGAATCACCCGGCTGTCGCTGCTGACGGCACTGAACGCCACATCCGCACCGATCACGCGGGCGTTCAATGGCTCAGCTACGTCGCTCAAGAGCAGCGACTTAAGCATGCGCCACCTCCCATGCTGCCAAAGCCTTGGTTGCTTCGACTAGGTCGGAGAACGGCTGGCGCACGCCATTGATTTCCTGGTAGTCCTCATGGCCCTTGCCAGCCAGCACCAGCACGTCATCGGCTGAAGCCGCGGCAACCAGCTGGGCAATCGCCTGGCCACGGCCGTGAACGAACTGCACCGCTTCGGGGCTGACAAACCCGCTGCGAATATCGCTGAAAATCTGCGCTGGGGCTTCGCTGCGCGGGTTGTCATCGGTGACCAACACAGCATCGGCCAGACGCTCGACCACGGCTGCCATCAACGGACGCTTGCCATTGTCGCGATCACCGCCACAGCCGAACAGGCACAGCAGGCGACCTTTGACGTGTGGACGCAGGGCTTCGAGGACTTTTTCCAGAGCATCTGGGGTGTGCGCGTAATCAACCACCACCAGCGGCTGCTTAACGCCGCCTAGGCGCTGCATACGGCCAACCGGGCCCTGCAACTGCGGCAGCACCTTGAGAATTTCATCCAGCGCATAATCCAGGCCGAGCAGCGCGCCGACCACCGCCAGCAGGTTGCTAAGGTTGAAACGGCCGAGCAGCGAGCTGCGCAGATTGCCTTCACCGCGTGGGGTGACCAGCGTGGCGCGCACGCCCTGCTCGTCAAACTGCGCATCGCGGCAATACAGGTAGGCGCTTGCATCTTCCAGGCTGTAGCTGAGCAGGCGCGACTCATGCACAGCACCCGCCAACTCACGACCAAAGGCATCATCCAGGTTAAGCACCCGGCAGCGCAGACCCGGCCAGACGAACAACGCCGCTTTTGCCTCAGCGTAAGCCAGCATCGAACCGTGGTAATCCAGATGATCACGGGACAGATTGGTCAGTACTGCCACATCAAACGCCAAGGCCGTGACACGGCCCTGATGCAGACCGTGGGATGACACTTCCATTGCCACCGCACGGGCACCGGCATTTTTCATATCGGCCAAGGTGGCTTGCACGCCGATGGGGTCAGGCGTGGTGTGACGACCCTGCTCCAAGGCGCCATAAAAACCATTGCCGAGGGTGCCGATAATGCCGCAGCGCTGGCCGAGCAGGTCCAGCGCCTGAGCCAGCAATTGACTGACGCTAGTTTTGCCGTTGGTGCCGGTGATACCAACCAGGTTGAGGCCGCGACTTGGCTCACCATAGAAACGCCCGGCAATCGCTGAAAGCTGGCCCACCAAGCCTTTGATGGCGACCAGCTCGCTGCTGCTGGCCGTCATCTCGGCCGCGCCTTCAGCTTCAAATGCCACTGCCGCTGCGCCACGCGCAACGGCATCGGCGATATGTACGCGCCCATCCTGCTGAGTACCGGGGACGGCAAGAAACAGATCACCCGGGCGGACCTTGCGGCTGTCCAGAGTCAATTCACGAATCAGGGTAGAGCTGACTGCTTCAGGGAGCAGCTTGCTGAGGGGCATAGGCATTAGATACGCCCTCCTTTAATGGCTTCGACGACCGCCGTTTGCGGTTCTGGCAGGTTGTCCGGTGCGACGTTCATCAGGCGCAGGGCGCCGGCCATGACTTTGCCAAATACCGGTGCGGAGACCAGGCCGCCGTAGTAACCGCCCTGGCTTGGCTCATCAATTACAATGGCCACGGCAATACGCGGGTCGCTGACCGGACCAAACCCGGCAAACAACGAGCGATAGGCATTGTCTCGATAGCCACGGCTACCCACTGAAACCTTGCGCGCGGTACCGCTCTTACCGGCCACGTGGTAGCCCGGAACCTTGGCGCGATAAACCCCACCCGGCGCTTCAATCACCTGCTGCAACATGCCCTGCATGGTGATCGCAATCGCTTCGGGAATCACCTGAACGGAGTCCGGTTTGCGGTCGACACGTGCTAGTGACAGATGGGTGCTGCGGCCATTGTTGGCCAGCACTGAATAGGCATGAGCCAGCTGTACAGCCGTTACTGACAAGCCATAGCCATAAGACAGCGTGGCCGTTTCGGCTTTGCGCCATTCACGGTAGTTCGGCAGGTTGCCGATGCGCTCACCCGGAAAGCCGAGCCCAGTATCCTGACCCAAGCCAACTTGCTGCATCACTTCGAAGATCGACTGACCGCCGATATCAAAGGCAATTTTGCTCATGCCGACGTTGCTCGACTTGATCAGTATCTCAGTGAGATTGAGCGGGCCACTGCTGCGCGAGACGTCACGAATGGTGTACTTACCGATCTGCAGAGTACCCGGGTAAACATCGACCGTATCCGACGCTTTCCAGCGACCGCTTGCTAGGGCAGCGCTCATGGAGAACGGCTTCATGGTCGAGCCAGGCTCGAACACATCAATCATCGCCCGGTTGCGCATCGCCGCTGGCTGCAGGTTGCGGCGATTGTTCGGGTTGTAGGTCGGCTGGTTGACCATCGCCAATACTTCACCGGTGCGTACATCGACCATGACCAGGCTACCGGCCTTGGCACCGAACTCGAGCAGCGCATTGCGTAATTCACGATGGGCGAGGTATTGCAAGCGCAGGTCAATCGACAATGCCAAGGTCTTACCGGCCTTGGCATTCTGCGCAACCTGTACATCTTTAATCAGCCGGCCGCGCCTGTCCTTGAGCACCTGGCGCTTGCCGGGCACCCCAGCTAACCAATCCTCGAACGCCAACTCCATGCCTTCACGGCCACGGTCATCAATGTCGGTAAATCCCACCACATGGGCCGCTACTTCACCCGCCGGATAGAAGCGGCGAAATTCTTCAATGCCATATACGCCCGGCACTTTCATATCGAGAATGCGCTGACCCTGCTCAGGCGTCAGCCCGCGCACCAGATACATAAACTCGCGCTCGGCATTGGCCTGCAAGCGCACACCGAATGCCTTGGGATCTTGGCCCAGCGCGGCTGCCAGCTCATCCCACCTGGCCTTGCCGCTTTGCAACTCCTTACCATTAGCCCACAGAGTGGTCACCGGCGTACTAACGGCCAGCGGCTCACCGTTACGGTCGGTGATTAGCCCGCGGTGCGCTGGGATCGGAATATGGCGCACACTGCGTGCGTCGCCATGGGCCTGTAGAAAACGCTGATCAAACACCTGTAGGTCGACAATGCGCCAGGCAATAGCGCCCACCATCAATGCCAACAACAGCAGCACTAAGCGAAAACGCCACGGATAGAGCGCGCCTTCAAGCCCGGTCATGGTGCCACCATGCGAACTTCAGCAGCATCTGGAATACGCATACTCAGGCGCTCAGTCGCCAACTTCTCGATGCGGTTGTGCGCTGTCCAAGTACTTTGCTCAAGAATCAGCCGACCCCATTCTGCCTGCGACCTATCGCGCACGCTCAGTTCGGCATACAAGTTATTAAGCAGTTGACGATGCCAATGCGCGCTGTAGGAAACGCCAATGGCCGACACCAGCACAGCCAGAAACAGCAGCAGCATCAGCAAGCTGCCGCCCGGCAATGGCTTAGCGAACAGGGTGCTCATCGCACCTTCTCGGCAATACGCATCACCGCACTGCGCGAACGCGGGTTGGCTTGCAACTCTGCCTCGGAGGCGAACACCGGCTTACCGATCAACTTCAAGCGCGGCTCGAAGGCTTTCGGGATGATGGGCAAGTCACGCGGCAGCTTGTCCGCCTCGCCCTTGGCATGCTTGCGCATAAACAGTTTGACGATGCGGTCTTCCAGCGAGTGGAAGCTGATTACGACCAGGCGGCCGCCCACTTCAAGGCTTTCTAGGGCCGCATTGAGACCGCTTTCCAGATCACCCAATTCGTTATTGATATAAATGCGCAACCCTTGAAACGCGCGGGTCGCCGGATTCTTGCCTTTTTCCCAGGCCGGATTGGCCACGGTGAGCACCTGCGCCAAGTCGGCGGTACGTTCAAACGGCTGTTCAACGCGACGCAGGACCACAGCACGAGCCATTCGCCTGGCGAAGCGCTCCTCACCGTACTCTTTGAATACTCGGGCAATTTCTTCTTCGCCAGCACTGGCGATGAACTGCGCCGCACTGACGCCCGCATCCGGGTTCATACGCATGTCCAGCGGACCGTCATGCATAAAGCTGAAGCCGCGCTGGGCATCATCCAGCTGCGGCGAAGACACGCCCAGATCGAGAAGAATGCCGCTGACCTTGCCGGCCAGATCGCGCTGCGCGAGTTCATCGGCCAACTCGGCAAAGCTGCGCTGCACAACGACAAAGCGGCCGTCTTCGGCCGCTAGCGCATTCCCCGTGGCAATTGCCAGGGGATCTTTATCAAACCCTAGCAGGCGACCGTCTGGCCCGAGCCTTTCCAGGATCAACCGGCTATGCCCACCGCGACCAAAGGTACCGTCTAGATAGCAACCACTCGCGCGCGCAGCCAGCCCCTCGACAGCCTCGTCGAGTAGCACAGTGATATGGCGGTAGTTACTGGTCATGGTCACAGGATCAAATCACGTAAGTCGTCGGACAAAGCACCGGGTTGCTTGATCGCGGCCAAATCGGCATCGGCCACCGCATTCCAGGCATCTTCATCCCACAGTTGGAATTTATTGAGCTGACCGACCAGCATCGCGCGCTTATCCAACTTGGCGTACTCGCGCAAACGCGGCGGCACCAGAAAGCGCCCACTGGCGTCCAGCTCAAGGTCAACAGCATTGCCGATCAGCAAACGCTGTAAGCGGCGGTTTTCTTCACGAAATGAGGCGAGCTCACGGAGCTTGGCTTCAATCAGCTCCCACTCGGATAGCGGATAGACACACAGGCAAGGATCAATGGCATCAATCGTGACAATAAGCTGGCCGGAACAACGCGACACAAGCTCATCCCGATACCGACTTGGCATCGCGAGTCGCCCTTTGGCGTCGAGACTGATGGCGTTTGCTCCGCGAAACACGATCGCGCATCCCCTTTTTATTGGCTATCCATGCCTAAGAAACCCACTTTATGCCACTTCCTACCACTCACGCACACTATAGGAATGCACGCCCCCCACCGTCAAGGCACCCATGGAGGGAAAACTCCTTATAGAACGGCGATTTAGCGAGCTTAGTGGGGGAGGAGCAGAGAAGTAACTCGAAGATGCGGATGCAAAAACAAGCCAATACAGGCCCCTGAACTACGAAGTTAAAGTAGTTTGTTAAGAGTAAGATTTTTTTGGTATTAGAAAGGAGGTGAAGCATTGAAGCGGATGAGCGGAAAAAGGTGGAGAGTCGATCTGTAAGCCGGGTTCTGTCGAGGACAGTCATTCCTCTACGACGTACATCACTGCACGCCTTTAGCAACCTACCCGGTTCCAGCGCGGGCCACGCCAATGGAACCCTATTTGGTCTTGCTCCGAGTGGGGTTTGCCTAGCCACGAACTGTTACCAGTCGCGCGGTGCGCTCTTACCGCACCTTTTCACCCTTACCGGCACCGAAGTGCTTAGGCGGTTATTTTCTGTGGCACTTTCCGTAGGCTCACGCCTCCCAGGCGTTACCTGGCACTCCGCCCTATGGAGCCCGGACTTTCCTCCCCCGCATTACGCAAAACGCAACACGGCAGCGACTGTCCGATCGACTCTCCGCGGGCAAGGTTAACGGCACCCGCCTTACAGAACAAGGCTTAAAGGTCTTTTTGCTGCCCCAACGCCACTTGATAGAGCAGATTTTTGCGCACTCCGGTGATTTCCGCCGCCAGAGCAGCCGCGCGCTTGAGCGGCATTTCTGCCAGCAACAAATTCAATATACGCAGCGCTTCGGCATTCACCGCCTCTTCACCTTCCGGCGCCTGCCAGCCCGCCACCAGCACCACGCACTCACCGCGCTGCTGATTGCTGTCGGCCGCTACCCAGGCCGCCAGCTCAGCCAGCGGCATACCTTTGAGGGTCTCAAAGGTTTTGGTCAACTCGCGCGCCAGTAACGCCGGACGCTCATCACCGAACACCGCCTGCATATCCTGCAGGCATTCGAGGATACGATGCGGCGCTTCATAGAAAATCAGCGTGCGCGGCTCTTCTTTTACCTGCTCAAGCCGTGCTCGTCGCCCAGCCGTTTTGGCTGGCAAAAAACCTTCAAAAATAAAACGATCAGACGGCAAGCCCGCGGCAGACAATGCGGCAATCAGCGCACAGGCACCCGGCACGGGCACCACCGCAATACCGGCCGCACGCGCCTGGCGGACCAAGTGATAGCCTGGATCGGAAATCAGCGGCGTGCCTGCATCGGAGATCAGCGCAACATCATCACCCGCCAGTAGCCGCGCGAGAAAACGCCCACCCTGGTCACGCTCATTGTGCTCATGACAGGCCGCCAGCGGCGTACCTATACCGAAATGCTGCATCAGCCGCGCCGAATGGCGGGTGTCTTCTGCGGCGACCAGAGCAACGCTGCGCAGGATATTCAGTGCCCGCGCACTGATGTCATCCAGGTTACCAATCGGCGTGGCAACCACATAAAGACTGCCCAAAGGCGAATTCGCTGCAGCGGAAGGGGTCACAGCACAGGCCTCTCAAAATCAACAAAGCGCGTATTGTAGCCCGTTTCCAACCTTCGACATCGCGTCACCCGGTGGGCTTGGGTACAATTCAACGCTCAATTTGATCAAGTATCAGGAACGCTTACATGATCGCCCGCCTGCGCACCCTTTCCGCCCTCTGTCTTGCCGGCCTACTCGTCGCCTGCGCCAGCCAGCCCTCATCAACCTTAGGCGAACTGCCACGCACGCCTCAGGCCAGCATCGAACAACTGTTGCAGCAAGCAACGCAGAGTCCAACTGAACAGGCAGCGCCGCTACGCCTGTCGGCCGCCGACTTGGCGTACACACAAAAGGACTACGCCCGCGCCAGCAGCATTCTTCAACAGGTTTCATTGGAAAGCCTGAATCCAGCCCAACAGATCTTCGCCAGCACCCTGCGCGCCGAACTGGACATGCACAACCACAAACCCAAAGCTGCCCTGCGCGCCCTGAGCCACTCGAGCATGGAGCGTCTCGGTGAACTGCCCGTCGAACAACAAGTGCGCAGCCAACTAGTCCGCGCCAGCGCCCTACAGGCCACCGGACAGACTCTCTCCGCCGCCCGCGAACGCGCCTTTATTGCACCACTGCTCAGCGGCACCAGCGCAGTACAAAATAATGAAGCGATCTGGAGTCTGGTTTCCAGCTTACCGCTGGCGGAGCTGCAAGCGAGCGGTGATAGCGACCTCGACGGCTGGCTGGCACTGGCGCGCACCACCAAGAGCGCGGGCACCTTGGAGCAACAGCAAGCCGCTATCGACACCTGGGTTGCTGAAAACGCGCAGCACCCCGCCGCTCAACAGCTGCCACAACCTTTGGCCGAGCTGAAAAAGCTCTCCATCCAACCGCTAAACGAGATCGCTCTGCTGTTGCCGCAGGACGGCCAATTGGCCAACGTAGCCCGCGCCCTCCGCGACGGCTTCCTGGCTGCTCACTACCAAGCACAGCAAGCCGGGCAAAACCCACCCAACATCCAGCTGTTCGACAGCTCACGCATCGGCTCAATGGACGATTTCTACGCCCAAGCTCAGGCCACCGGCGTGCAATTGGTGATTGGCCCGCTGGAAAAAAATCTGGTTAGCCAACTCAACAGCCGCGAACAGCTGCCCATTACCACCCTCGCCCTGAATTACAGCGAAGGCAGCCAGGAAGGTCCAGCTCAGCTGTTCCAGTTCGGCCTAGCCGCCGAAGACGAAGCGCGAGAAGTCGCACGCCGCGCCTGGGCTGACGGCATGCGTCGCGCTGTCGCTTTGGTACCCGCTGGCGATTGGGGCGACCGCGTGCTCGCGGCCTTCCGCAAAGATTGGCAGGCCCAAGGTGGCACTTTAATCGCTGCAGAGCATGTCGATCAGCCAGTTGAACTGGCTAACCAGATCGCAGACCTGTTCCAACTGCGCCAAAGCGAAGCCCGTGGTAAACGCCTGCAAAGCACTCTGGGCAGCACCGTCGCAGCAGCACCGTCGCGCCGCCGCGACGTCGACTTTATCTTCCTCGCCGCAACCCCACAGCAAGCCCAGCAGATCAAACCGACCCTGGCCTTTCAATACGCCGGCGACGTGCCTGTATACGCCACCTCGCACCTATTTACCGGCACCCATAACCAGGCGCAGTACCTCGACCTTAACGGCATTATGTTCTGCGAAACGCCCTGGCTGCTCAACGTCAACGACCCGCTGCGCCAACAAGCCAGCACGCAGTGGCCGCAAGCGGGCACCAGTCTTGGGCGCCTCTATGCGATGGGCGCCGACGCCTACCTATTGGCTCCGCGCCTGAACCAACTAAAAGCCTTGCCGGACACTCAACTACCAGGCCTGACGGGGACGCTTAGCCTGAACTCGACACAACGCATTGAGCGGGAACTGCCATGGGCTGAGTTCCGAGACGGCCAGGTCCAACCATTACCTGACAGCATTAATTGAGCGAGCGCATCAGCACACAACAACGCGGTGATGCTGCCGAAGCCCTGGCACGACAGCATCTCGAGCGGCACGGCCTGCGCCTGCTGGCGCAGAATTGGCGATGCCGCCTCGGCGAGCTCGATCTGGTCATGCTCGATGCCGATACAGTAGTATTCGTAGAGGTTCGCTATCGGCGCTATAGCGCCTGGGGTGGCGCAGCGGAAAGCGTGGATGCACGTAAACGTGAGAAACTCTGCCGCGCCGCACAGCACTTCCTGCAACAACAATCACGCTGGGCCAAGTACCCATGCCGTTTTGATGTAATTGCCATAACCGCCGACAGCCAAGCCCCCGCGCAACTGGACTGGATTCAAAACGCCTTTGATACCTGAACAGACGCCACACTGAAGGTTATACCTCGAATGGATATGCAAGCCCGTATTCGCCAACATTTCCAAGCCAGCATTGAAACCAAGCAGCAGGCCATGGAAGTGCTCATCCCTTTTATCGAGCAAGGCAGCCAGGCCATGGTCCAGGCATTGCTCAGCGAGGGTAAGATTCTGACCTGCGGCAACGGCGGCTCAGCCGGCGATGCCCAGCACTTTTCCTCGGAGCTGCTCAATCGTTTCGAGCGCGAGCGTCCGAGCTTGCCGGCTATTGCCCTGACCACTGACAGCTCGACCATCACCTCGATTGCCAACGATTACAGTTATAACGAGATCTTCTCCAAGCAGATTCGCGCCTTGGGCCAACCCGGCGACGTACTACTGGCGATCTCCACTAGCGGTAATTCGGCTAACGTGATCCAGGCCATCCAGGCGGCCCACGATCGGGAAATGACCGTGGTAGCCCTGACCGGCCGCGACGGCGGCGGCATGGCCTCATTGCTATTGCCTGAAGACGTAGAGATCCGCGTCCCGGCGAAAGTCACCGCACGCATTCAGGAAGTGCACCTGCTAGCCATCCACTGCCTGTGCGACCTCATAGACTGCCAACTCTTTGGGAGTGAAGAATGACCCGCTCACCTCTGGTCTTTGCCGCACTGGCATTGACCCTCGCCCTGGCCGGATGCGGCAACCGTAGCGTCGGCAACAAGATTGACGACCAGTTCATTGCCCCGGAAGTAAGTTCTAACGTGGCCCGCGCGCATATCGACCTGACCAGCCCGACCTCACACATTGTGGTCACCAGCTATAACGGGGTGGTGCTGCTGGCCGGACAGACCCCGCGCAACGACCTCAAAGGTATTGCCGAACAAGCTGCACGCAAGGTCAATAATGTCCGCAAGGTGCACAACGAACTGCAGGTCTTGCAGCCAACCTCGCTTCTGGCACGCAGCAACGACTCGCTACTGACCAGCCGCATCAAGACCCAGATGCTTGCCGACAGCAGCGTGCCGGGCTCACGCATCAAGGTCATCACCGAGAACGGCGTTGTGTTCATGCTCGGCCTGGTCTCGCAAGCCGAAGCCACCCACGCCACTAATCTGGTGCAAAGCGTGTCTGGGGTGCAAAAAGTAGTGAAGCTGTTCCAGTACAGTAACTAACGGCGACAGCACGAACAGCCGTCCATTCTCATGGCAATAAAAAGGCGATCCTAGGATCGCCTTTTTATTTACTTGACCACTTTCAGACTCGGCCTGCCACTCGGACGCGGCGGCTCACCCTCCGGCGGCCCCAGATCGTCCGGGTCATCGATTTCGCCAGCGTCGAGCATCGACGACTCCGAATCAAAGACCATGCCCTGGCCATTCTCCCGCGCATAGATCGCTAATACAGCAGCGGCAGGGACATACAGACGCTGCGGAACCCCAGCAAAACGCCCCTCAAAGCTGACTGCTTCGTTATCCATATGCAGATGACGCACCGCAGTAGGCGAAACATTCAGGACAATTTGGCCATCGCTGGCAAAACCGCTAGGGACCTGCACGCCGGCAAACTCGGCATTAACCAGTAAGTGCGGGGTGCAGTCGTTATCCACGATCCACTCATAAAGGGCACGAACCAGATAAGGACGACTCGACTTCATCATGACCTCCTCGGGTTAACGCATATCGCGTTCGACAGGCGAAAGGCTTGCCTGAAACGCTTCACGCGCAAACTGACGATCCATATAGTCTAGCAACGGCTTGGCAGGCTTTGGCAGCTCTATGCCTAGAACAGGCAAACGCCAAAGAATCGGCAGCAGGCAGCAATCCACCAGGCTCAATTCCTCACTGAGGAAATACGCCTTATCGGCAAACAGCGGCGATACGCCGGTTAGGCTTTCGCGCAGCTCTTTGCGGGCCAGTGCACGTGCCGGCTCCTTGCTACGTGGATCAAGAATCAGATCTACCTGCGCACACCAATCACGCTGAATGCGATGAATCAGCAGACGGCTATTGGCCCTGGCAACCGGATACACCGGCAGCAGCGGCGGATGCGGGTAACGCTCATCCAGATATTCCATCACCACTGTTGACTCATACAGAGCCAAATCGCGATCCACCAGTGTAGGTAGGCTGGCGTAGGGATTAACCTCCAGCAACCCGGCCGGGTAGCGACCCTTTTCGACACTGATGATCTCGGCGCTGACACCCTTCTCGGCGAGCACGATACGTACACGGTGGGAATAGTGATCGGCGGGGTCAGAGTAACAGGCCAACCTATTGGCTACGGCCATGACGTCTCTCCTCGCTTATTAAAGTTATGTAAAGCAGAAAAACCTGCGCGCCCAAAGGGGCGCGCAGGTCAACAACAGAGATGCAGCGTATTAATGTATGTCCTTCCAGTACTCACGCTTAAGCAGATAGGCGAAGACAAAGAAGAAAGCAAGATACAGCAGAACGTAGGTGCCGATACGCTGACTTTTCAACTTAACCGGATTGGCCGAGTACGCGAGGAAGGTCACCAGGTTCTGGATCTTCTCATCGAACTCCTCAGCGCTCAGCTGGCCGGTCTTAGGCTCAACAACCAACTGATCGCAGGCCTCATGAGTAATAGGCGTACCGGTCAACGGATCGAACAGCTTCTTGCCATCCTCAACCACTTGCACCTGCTTACAGCCGATGTATTGACGACCTTGCAGGCCTACCAAGACGTTCGGCATGCCAACGTTTGGAAACATCAGATTGTTGGCACCCAATGGACGCGCAGTGTCTTCATAGAAGGTGCGCAGGTAGGTGTACAACCAGTCATTACCGCGCACACGGGCAACCAAGGTCAAGTCGGGCGGAGCCGCACCGAACCAAGCCTTAGCATCAGAAGGCTGCATGCCGATCTTCATGTGATCGCCGATCTTGGCATCATTGAAAACCAAGTTATTCAGCATCACATCATGCGGAATCCCTAGATCGTCAGCGACACGCTCATAGCGCTGAAATTTGGCGCTATGACAGCCCATGCAATAGTTAGCGAAGGTGCGAGCACCGTCCTGCATGGCCGCCTTATCAGTCAGATCAATATCAACTTTGTCCAAGGGGTGCTCAGCACCACCCGCAGCAAAGGCCAGACCCGGCAGAAGCGCAATAATTAGTGCTGCAAAATGCTTTTTCATCAGCCCGTCACCCTTTCCGGAACCGGTTTGGTTTTTTCCATCCTGGTGTAGAACGGCATCAGGATGAAGTACGCGAAGTACAGGAAGGTACATACCTGCGACAGCAACGTACGACCCGGAGTAGGAGCCAGAACCCCAAGAACCCCAAGAATCACGAAGGATACACAGAATACCAGCAGCCAGACCTTGCTCATCCAGCCCTTGTAGCGCATGGACTTGACCGGGCTACGATCTAGCCAAGGCAAGACGAACAACACAGCAATTGCACCACCCATAGCAATTACACCGAGCAGTTTGTCCGGCACCGCACGCAAAATCGCGTAGAACGGGGTGAAGTACCATACTGGGGCAATGTGCGCTGGCGTCTTGAATGAGTTCGCCACTTCAAAGTTCGGCTTTTCGAGGAAATAGCCGCCCATTTCCGGGAAGAAGAAGATCACGAAGCAGAAGATAAACAGGAAGACCACGACACCGACGATATCTTTAACGGTGTAGTACGGATGGAACGCAATACCGTCAAGCGGGACGCCGTTCTCATCTTTCTTCTTCTTGATATCAACGCCGTCCGGGTTGTTCGAACCAACCTCGTGCAACGCCAGAATATGCAGCACCACCAAGCCCAGAATCACGATGGGCAGCGCCACTACATGCAAGGCGAAGAAGCGGTTCAGGGTAATACCGGAGATCAGGTAGTCACCACGGATCCACTGCGTCAGGTCTGCACCGATGACCGGAATGGCACCAAATAGCGAGATGATCACCTGGGCGCCCCAGTAGGACATCTGGCCCCATGGCAGCAGGTAGCCCATAAAGGCTTCAGCCATCAGCATCAGGTAAATCAACATACCGAAGATCCACACCAGCTCGCGCGGCTTCTGATAAGAGCCGTAGAGCAAACCGCGGAACATGTGCAGATAGACCACCACGAAAAATGCCGAAGCACCGGTGGAGTGCATATAGCGCAAAATCCAGCCGTACTCGACGTCTCGCATGATGTATTCGACCGAAGCAAATGCCTCTTCAGCCGACGGGGTGTAGCTCATGGTCAGCCAGACACCGGTCACGATCTGATTCACCAGCACCAGCAAAGCCAGGGAGCCGAAGAAGTAAAAGAAGTTAAAGTTCTTTGGCGCGTAGTACTTGGCTAGATGGTCTTCCCACATTTTTGTCGCGGGAAAGCGCGCATCGACCCATTCCATGAATTTACTCATGACGCTTGCTCCTGATCCACACCGATGATGATCAAATCATCCGTCTCGTACGTGTGCGGCGGCACCGGCAGGTTCAAGGGCGCAGGCTGCCCCTTGTACACGCGACCCGCGAGGTCATAACGCGAGCCGTGGCACGGACAGAAGTAACCACCGACCCACTCAGCACCCAAATCGGCAGGCGCGACTTCAGGACGGAACGACGGCGCACAACCCAGGTGAGTACACAGGCCTACCAACAGCAACAACTCCGGCTTGATCGAACGGGTCTTCGGGTCAACATAACCCGGCTGCACGGACGCTTTAGAGTCGAAGTCAGCGAGCTGCCCTTCGATTTTCACCAAATTACTGAGGATCTCCTCAGTACGGCGCACGATAAATACCGGCTGCCCCCGCCACTCCGCAACCATCTGCTGGCCAGGCTCAATTTTGCTGACGTTCACCTTAACGGGTGCTCCGGCAGCTTTAGCCTTGGCACTAGGAAACCAGGATCCCACGAACGGGACCGCGGCACCTACCGCTCCTGCAGCACCGACCACAGAGGTGGCCGCTACCAGGAAGCGACGCCGGCCTGCATTCACGCCGTCATTGCTCATTCAGTCGTCTCCCATCAGCTTTATGGCCTGTAGGTCAGGCCTATACTAGGTAAAAATCGAGTCGCGCGAAAATTTGTCAAATGGTAAAGAAAAGCCCCTCTACTGACAAGGTAATTACCCATACAAAGCAGGCGCAACCCCTTACAAATCAGGGCATTCGCGGATGCGGCATGATGCCGCAGAGCAAATAATCACCCATAAAAAACGCCCAGCTCCGAAAGGAAGCTGGGCGTTTTTTTGAACGCAGGTAGCGAATTAACGCTTGGAGTACTGCGGACGCTTGCGCGCTTTACGCAGACCAACCTTCTTACGTTCAACTTCACGGGCATCGCGAGTTACGAAGCCAGCTTTACGCAGAGCAGGACGCAGAGACTCGTCGTAGTCCATAAGGGCACGAGTGATACCGTGGCGGATTGCGCCAGCTTGACCACTTACACCACCACCAATAACAGTGATGAACACATCAAACTTCTCGGTCATCTCAACCAGTTCCAGCGGCTGACGAACTACCATGCGGGCAGTTTCGCGACCGAAGAAACCGTCAAGAGTACGGTTGTTGATGGAGATTTTGCCAGTACCTGCACGCAGAAAGACGCGAGCTGTTGCAGTCTTGCGACGGCCAGTGCCGTAATTTTGAGTCGCCGACATAATGAACTATTCCGTTAAAACTTCAGTTCTTGGGGCTGCTGAGCAGTATGGGGGTGAGCAGCGCCCGCATAAACCTTCAGCTTACGATACATGTCGCGACCCAGCGGATTCTTAGGCAGCATGCCTTTAACCGCGGTCTCGATCACGCGCTCAGGGGCTTTAGCGATCAACTTTTCGAAGTTGATCGACTTAATGCCGCCCGGGAAACCGGAGTGGGAGTAGTAAATCTTGTCAGTGGCCTTTGCACCAGTAACGCGAATCTGCTCAGCATTGATGACAACGATATAATCACCGGTATCAACGTGCGGGGTGTATTCAGGTTTGTGCTTGCCACGCAGACGGCTCGCGATTTCGGTAGCCAGACGACCCAGGGTCTGACCTGCAGCGTCGACGACGAACCAGTCGCGCTTAACTGTTTCCGGTTTAGCAGTAAAAGTTTTCATTCTTTATAGCCTCAGGGGCCGCCCTGATAAATAAGACGGCGGATCTTACTGAATAGTGCGTACTTTGACAAGGTCAAAGGCAGCCGAAAACAGGCGCTATCGGGGGCTCGGGTCAGCGCGACCGTAATACGGCAAGATTCTTCGGCAAGCGGCGCATCACTTCCACTGCAGAAAGAGGTGCGCAATTATGCAGATTGCGCGGAAAATATCAACACGATTCAACCTATCCGTTTTTCTTAAGGAGCCTGCAATGGATTATCGACAACTCGGCCGTACCGATCTTAAGGTGAGTAGCCTGTGCTTGGGCACCATGACCTGGGGCGAGCAGAACAGCGCTGGCGAGGGCTTTGCACAGATCGAACGCGCCAAGGCATACGGGGTAAATTTTATTGATACCGCCGAGATGTACCCGGTACCGCCGCGCGTCGAAACCTACAGCAAAACCGAGCAGATCATCGGCGACTATTTCAAGCAGCGCGGCGATCGCGCTGATTGGGTGCTGGCGAGCAAGATTGCAGGCCCTGGTAATGGCATCGGCTATATCCGCGACGGCCAGCTCAAACATAACCGTGCACACATCGTTGCCGCAGTAGATGCCAGCCTGAAGCGACTGCAGACCGACTGGATCGATCTCTATCAGCTGCACTGGCCGGAGCGCCCAACCAATTATTTCGGGCAACTCGGCTACCGCCACCAGGACAGCGAATTCACGCCACTGGAAGAAACCCTCGAAGCCCTTGATGAGCAGGTCAAGGCCGGCAAGATCCGCCATATCGGCCTGTCCAATGAAACACCTTGGGGCACCATGAAGTTTCTGCAGCTGGCAGAGGAGCGCGGCTGGCCACGTAGCGTATCCATACAGAATCCTTACAACCTGCTTAACCGCAGCTTCGAAGTAGGCCTGGCTGAAATCGCTATCCACGAGCAGTGCGGTCTGCTGGCCTACTCCCCGCTGGCCTTTGGCATGCTCAGCGGCAAATACGCAAACGGCGCACGCCCGACCAATGCACGCATCAGCCTGTTTAGCCGATTTACCCGCTACTCAAACCCAGAGTCGGAAACGGCCTGCGCGCGCTACGTCGCACTGGCGCACCAACATGATTTGGATCCGGCGCAGATGGCCTTGGCCTTCGTTACCGCACAGCCGTTCGTCACCAGCAACATTATCGGCGCGACCAGCTTGGAACAACTGGACAGCAACCTGGCCAGCAGCGAGTTGGTGCTGTCCGCTGAGGTACTCGCCAGTATTGATGCAATTCACCAAGCTCAACCTAACCCGGCGCCTTAAGCAAAATCTGGTGCATGAAAAAGCCCGGCATATGCCGGGCTTTTTGCTCTAAGCACCGATCAGAGTGAGCGGGCGATGATTTCTTTCATAATCTCATTGGTGCCGGCGTAGATGCGCTGCACACGCGCATCGGCCCAAGCCCGCGCAACAGGATACTCCCACATGTAACCGTAGCCGCCGTGCAACTGCACGCACTCATCCAACACCTTGCATTGCAGGTCGGTGCCCCAGTACTTGAGCATGGCCGCCGTCGGCACATCCAACTTGCCCTGCAGGTGCAACTCCAAACAACGATCGACAAACACCCGACCAATCTGAATTTCAGTGGCCATTTCAGCCAGCTTGAAGCGGGTGTTCTGGAAGTCCGCCACCACCTTGCCAAACGCCTTGCGCTCGCGGGTGTAGTCCAGCGTCCATTGCAGCGCCGCCTCTGCAGACGACAACGCACCGATACCGACGGTTAAACGCTCCTGCGGCAACTCCTGCATCAGATAGGCGAAACCCATGCCGGCCTGACCCAGCAGATTTTCCTTAGGCACGCGCACGTCCTGGAAAAACAGCTCAGAGGTGTCCTGGGCCTTCATACCCACTTTTTCCAGGCGCTTGCCCTTGGAGAAGCCTGGCGTACTGGCTTCCACCAGGAACAAACTGGTGCCTTTAGCGCCCGCTTTAGGGTCGGTTTTAGCGACCACAATCACCAGATCGGCCAGAAAACCATTAGTAATAAAGGTCTTCGAGCCGTTAATCACATACTCGTCGCCGTCCAGCACGGCGCTTGTTTTCACGCCCTGCAGATCGGAACCAGCGCCTGGCTCGGTCATGGCGATGGCAGTGACCATCTCGCCGGAGACCAATTTGGGCAGGTACTTATGCTTCAAGGCCTCACTGCCGTAATGCAGGATGTAAGGCGCGACAATATCTGAGTGCAGCGAGAAGCCGATGCCGGTCAGCCCTAAGCGACCGACCTCCTCGATCACCACCGTGCTGTAAAGAAAGTCCGCCGCCATGCCGCCATATTCTTCCGGGATATGCGAGCAGAGCATGCCTGCCTCGCCCGCCTTGTTCCACAGCGCGCGGTCAATGTGACCATCCTTCTCCCATTGGGCATGAAAAGGCACGGCTTCCTGCTCAAGGAACTTGCGCACGCTATCGCGGAACTGTTCGTGCTCAGAGCTGAAAATTGTTCTGGGGATCATGGCAACACCTGTTGGATAGGGCGATTTTAAAGTGACCCCGACTTTAGCCAAGCAAACGCTTGGTCGCACTGGACACAAGCGCCAATAAATAAGACGATCCAGCCAGCTCATGACCACTTAGCCTTAATAAGAACAATATCTATGCCTATTCAGTCGCCAGCGCCCCTGCACCGCGTCAGCATTCTCGCCACCGAAGGCGTATTTGCCTCGACCCTGATGCAAGCCAAGGACTTCTTCCACATGGCCAGCCTGCGCTATGGGAAACAGCAGGGTTTGGGCCTGACGCCCACCTTCGAGATCCACCTGGTTAGTCCAGACGGTCTGCCGGTGCGCAGCTTCAGTGACGTACTGATCCCGGTCGATGGCGCACTGGAGGATGCCGAGGTGATTATCCTGCCGGCGTTCTGGGATGACTTCGACGCGCTGTGCCAGCGCCATCCGCAGGTACTCAGCTGGCTGAAACAGCGCCACGCGGCCGGCAGTGTGATCTGCGGTGAAGCCACCGGTGTGTTTTGGATGGCTCAGGCCGGCTTACTCGATGGCAAAGAGGCAACCACTTACTGGCGGTTCTTTAACGAGTTCACCGAGCGCTTCCCCAAGGTGCTGCTGAACCAAGAGAAACACCTGTCAGATGCCGATAACCTTTACTGCGCCGGCGGCACCACATCAGCCTGCGACTTGTACATCTACTTGATCGAGCGCTTCTGCGGGGCCAACGTAGCCCAGGGTGTAGCCCGCGACATTCTCTATGAAGTGCAGCGTAATTACGCCCCCGGGCGCATCGGGTTTGGCGGGCAGAAGCTGCACCACGACATGACCATTCTGCAGATCCAGCAGTGGTTGGAAGATCACTTCGCCGACAAATTCCGCTTTGAGGATGTCGCCCGCGAACACGGCATGAGCATCCGCAACTTTATGCGCCGCTTTCAAACCGCCACCGGTGACAAACCCTTGCACTACCTGCAGCGCCTGCGCATTGAAACCGCAAAGAGCCTGCTAAGCGCTACCCGCAAGAGCATCAAGACCATCAGCTATGAAGTGGGTTACGACGACGCCAGTTTCTTCGCTCGCCTGTTTCGTCAACACACCGAACTGTCACCTAACCAGTACCGCCGCCAGTTCCAGCATAAGGACAGCCACGCCTAAGTGTTGTTGTGCAACCTTGTAGACACACCTGTTCTTACGCGCACCTTACTTGGGTTATCTAAGTAGTGCTAAAACGCAAAAAGGCCGCCCACTGGCAGCCTTGCTATTGAACCAACAGACCAATCAGGTCTTGTCGCGCTCCAGCGGCTCAAGCTGCGCCCACAACGCCTGCGCCTCTTCGCTCAGCGTGGCGTAGCTGCGTATATCGCCATTGCGCTGAGCCTGCATGGCCTCTTCCAATTTAGCGCTGTATTGCTTGCGCAGCTTCTTCGCGGGATCGTTTTTAAACAAACCGAACATGCTGGATGCCTCTATCGAGAAAAGACGCTGAGATGAGCGCACTGCAAGCTTAATTCAGTCGCGTGCACCACTTGGCGAACAGATGTAACAAGGTACTAAAACCGCGATTCAAGCCGATGCGTGATCACGGATTTGCTGCAGTGCCAGTGACATTTTCGCTGCCGGCACCCGCTGCAGGTTACACAGCAGCTCATGCGATATCTCGGCGATGCCGTGACGCTCGCGCAGCAGCGCCGCCATAAAGCAGGTCAGGTTGGCCGCCATTTCTGCATCAGCCAAAGCCCGGTGCGCCTTGCCGGTATCCGGCAAGCCGGCCCAGCGGTTTAGGTTACCCAACTTATGGCTAGGCGCCAGTGGTAACAACCGCCGTGACAACAGCAAGGAGCAGGCAAAGGGCTGCACCCGCTGACGGCGAATCAGCGCCAACTCGGCATCCCAAAATTTCTGATCGAAGCTAGCGTTATGCGCCAGCAGCGGGCGCTCGCCAACAAACGCTGCCACCTCCTGCATCACCTGCGCGGCAGGTGGCGCCGAACGCAACATGGCGTTGCTGATGCCGGTGAGTTGCTCGATAAACGGTGGCACCCAGGCTCCGCTGTTCATCAGGCTTTGATAACGGGCAACAATCTGTCCGTTCTCGACGATAACCACACCGATCTCAGTCGCGCGGGCCTGTTGAGCCGGGGACATGCCGGTGGTTTCGAAATCGAGTACGGCGATGGAATCTGCAAGCATTGATCAGTTTCTCAGCAACAGGCTGCCTTCAATCGGCACATAGCGGCTGGCGGCACGCACCAGCGATTGCGCAGTCAGCCCTGGCACGCCATAAGCGATGGCTTCGACGCCGTGACTGCTACGAATTTTCTCCAGCAGCAAATCAAAGTCGCCATCACCCGAGGCCAGTACCACCTCATCCACACGCAGCGCGGCGTCCATGATATCGATGGTGATCCCCACGTCCCAATCGCCTTTGGCCGAACCGTCGCTGCGCTGAATATAGGGTTTGAGTTTGACGGTAAAGCCGAGGTTACGCAGGATCTGCTGAAACTGCTGTTGCTTGTGATCACCGCGGTCGATGGCGTAAGCATAGGCTTCAACAATCTGCCCATGCTGGCTGATATCAGCCCATAGTGCGGCGTAGTTGAAATGGCAACCATAGGCCTGGCGCACGGTGTAATAGAGGTTCTGTACATCGGCGAATACGGCGATCTTCTTCACCGGCAATCCTCATAACTGGGCAATAAGCGCCGGGCAGTATGCCAGAAGGTGACCGCCTGCAGGCCTGCATCAATTGGAGGCCCCGGAGCAATCGGCTAGAGTAGCGACTGCCCTCCTCAATGCGCGCCCACCATGAATCTGTTCTCTGTACTGCGTGACGCCTACTACTTTTTCACTCACAACCTGGCGGCGATTGCCCGCCTGTGCCTGCCACTAATCGTACTTGAGGGTTTGCTGCTGCAACAGGTCAGCGGGTTGGTCGCGGCCGAGACCGCGACACTCTGGCGCTTACTCGCCGGCCTACTGTTTTACCCGCTGTACAGTGCCGCGCTGATTCTGTTTCTCGATGCACGCAGCCAAGGCCTGCAGCCCCGTGGCCGCGATCTGTTCGCCACGAGTCTGCGTCTATGGCCAAGCTTTGCTTTATTGGCAGGGCTCAACACCCTGGCAGTCTTGCTGGGCGCCTCGCTATTCGTGCTTCCGGGGCTATGGCTGATGGTCAAACTGGCGTTTGCTGAGTACCTGCTGGTACTGCGTGGCCTGAGCCCGCTGAAAGCATTGCATGAGAGTTTCGAGATGAGCAGCGGTTATTTCTGGCCCATGCTCGGCTGCATCCTGATTGTCATGCTGCCGCTGTGGCTGCTCGACAGCTGGAGCCAAGCCAGCACGACCTTCGCCGGTAATGCCCTGGCCAGCCTGCTGCTGGACTGCATCAGCCGCTTTCTCCAACTGTTTTCCAGCGTCGTGTTGTTTCGCCTATTTATGCTGCGCAGCAGCCTGCCTGATATCGAGTGAGTGGTGGCTCCGACCACCCACTGCAGCAGTAGTAATTATCAGGTGCGCCCCGCGCGCTGCGGCTTCAAGCCGGACAAGCGCGGCAACAACACGCGCTCGAACACTCGCGGGAAGAACCGCGCGAGCACCCGCGCACGCCAGTCAACATTCGACAATACCAACAGCCGCCGGCGCTTTAAGGCGCCGTGATAGATCGCCTCGGCGACATCCTGCGCTGACGCGACCTTACCCATCGCCAGAGGCGGCTGCGCGGCCACCGAACCGTCACCCACCAGGGCATTTTTGCGCAGGTCGGTGGCGGTAAAACCTGGGCACACCAGCATCACATTGACCCCGGAGCCTTTCAGTTCATAACGCAAGGTTTCAAACAGCCCATGCAGCGCATGCTTGCTGGCGTTGTAGGCGCTGCGGTAGAGCAGCGGTGCGAAGCCTGACAGCGAGCTAAGCACGATGATCTGCCCACCGCGGGCAATCAGGCTGGGCAATGCGGCTTTGGTGCAGTGCAAAGCACCAAAATAATTGACCGCCATAATCCGCTGGAATACCGCCAGCTCGGTGTCGGCAAAACTGCTGCGGTGGGTAACTCCAGCGTTATTGACCAGCACATCGATACCACCAAAACGCTCAACGGTCAGGGCCATGGCCCGCTCAACCGCCACTGCATCAGCCACATCGCAGAGCACGCCTAGAGCCTCGGCGTTATGGTGATCCGCCAAGTGCTGTACCAGGCTGTCGAGCGCCTGCTGTTCTAGGTCGAAAATCACCAAACGCGCACCTGCCTGAGCCAAGCGAATGGCCAAGGCCCGACCGATACCGGCGCAGCCGCCGGTAATTAGCACAACCTTGCGGTCGAATACCTTATTGGCGAACACCTTACGGTACATAACCTGCCCTCGAGCCAGTCACTGCAAAGGCGTTACTACAACCTGTTATGACTGCCATCGCAACAGGGCGGTGCTTGCGTGTGCTTACAGCCACAGAAGTACAGGGTCGTATCCTCGTCTGCATGGTATCTCAGCGGGGTAAAACCGCTGCCTTTATGCTGCCCATCGCAAAAGGGCTGCGTTGCGCTGCGCCCGCAACGACACCAAAAATAATCTTTGCCGGCGGTGACCGCCACCGCATAGGGGCTGCGCTGAGCAATCGTAGGGGTATTCATGCGACCTCCTGAAGCAACCGGGGTCATGCGTTGCAGCATCGTTACCGCCACGCATCTCCGGCATGCTCGCCCAGCATAGCTCACCCCTATCAGCGGCCTTGCTGCTGCGGCTACTCACGCACCGGCTTTTACCGACCATGGGCTAAGCTTTGCTGTATTCAGCTGGACAACACTACTGGCAGTTAGCCATGATCGCAGCATGTGACAGTTTTATAATGAAAAGACGGTGTATAGCCGCAGTGTGTAACCACTTGATGCCACGCTCTCTCTGTCTTGCGCTGTTCACCGTGTTCTTCTGCGGACTCAGCTACGCCGCCACCACCAACGACGCTCGGCCGTTGGTGCGGGTGGGTTATTACGAATTTCCACCTTACTCCTACACAGACAGCCAGGGACTTCCCAAGGGCGCCATCCTGCAACTGAGCAAACGCCTGTTGGAGCACGCCGGTTACCGCGGCGAATTTCGCTCATACCCCAGCGCGCGCCTTTACAACGCGCTGCAAGATGGCAGCGTGCAGGTTTGGCCAGGGGCCCCGGGTAAAGCGGAGCTGCGTCAGCACACCTTGGAAGCCCGTACCCAGCTGGGCGAAATTGTCCTCAACCTGTATTTCCGCCGTGGCACCCTGATGCCGAGCCTGCCTGAAGACCTCAAGGGGCGTGGAGTGATCATGATCAGCGGCTACACCTACTGGCAGCCGATTAACCAGATGCTCGACGATCCGCGACTGGGCGTGCAGCAACACCGTACCGGCACCCACACAGCGGCCCTGGAAATGCTCCAGCGCCGTCGCGGCGATTTTTTGCTCGACTACCACACCCCGGTAGAGCAAGCGCGCAAACGCTTAGGCATGCCAGAACTGCCCTTCGTGCAACTGCAGCGTATTGCGCTCAAACTAATCGTCTCCAGCCATACACCAGGAGCCGAAGCGTTGCGTGATGCGCTGGATCGAGCCTATGAAGAATTGCAGGCGGCGGGCGAGGACATGCGCCTGCCCTAATGCCAGGTAAATTGCCCCCGGCAACGAGGCTGACAACGCCTTAACCACGCTGAAAGGATGATCGCTATGCCGCCGCGCAAGACGATTTGATTCGTAGCTTGCCTTACACGTACGGCAACAAGCAGCATGGCAACAAGCACAAGCAAACACTTTAAAATGACCGATCAGACGATTAGCAAGGTACGGCCAAGAAAATCGTCATTAACATATTGATCAACCACAATCTTCAAAGCTTGAAACGCTGGGCCGCACTAGTCTTGGCATATTGTTCAGGGGCTCTAGCGTGGTCTCAGTAGCGAATAGGCCAGCGCCGTTAATAGGTGTGACACACATGAGCAACAACCTCACGGGTCTAAGAAAAGTCCTCACACGTGTGCGCATACCGGTCAGTGAACTGGCCTTAGGCATGCATGTAATCGAGCTAGATAGACCGTGGCTAGAAACTGACTTTCTAATACAGGGTTTCATCATCAAGCACAGAGCGGAGATAGACTCACTACAGCGGCAGTGCGTCTTCGTTTTTATCGAAGGTATTGAGCAAAAACTCGATATACAGCCCGAGTTTCACGCTAAGAAGCCGAGCCTATTGAGTCGCATACTGGGCAACACACTCAACAAGCCTACAGCCATAAAAAACAAGCAAGAACCCTCGGCACTAACGCCCTGCAAGCCGACCGAACAGTCGCGCACGACCTACATCAATAAGATCAGTGCCGGAGAAGAAATGCAGGTTGCGCGGGACAGTTACAGCTCCGCCAAGACCGTGGCAAAGAGCATCATGGAAGACTTACGCATCGGCCGCATGCTCGATATGAACCAGGCACGCAATACGGTCGACGAGGTAGTCGACAGCCTACTGCGCAATGATGATGCATTGGTGTGGCTAACCAAGCTGAAGAACCAGGATGAGTACACCGCTGAACACTCGCTCAACGTCTGTATTTTGTCGGCGGCCTTCGCTCGACACCTGGGTCATAACGAGGCAGAGATACGTAAGATTGGGCTCGCAGGGCTATTGCACGATATTGGCAAAGCAAAAATACCGGTCGAAATACTCAACAAGCCTGGTCCGCTGGACGACGATGAGCGCGCCCTGATCAGGCAGCACCCTAATATGGGGCGCAGCTTGTTGATGACCTCCGCCTCCGTCGAGCATTACACCATCGACGTTGCCTACAGTCATCACGAGCGAGTGGACGGCACTGGCTATCCGCGTGCGCTGCAGGCTCACCAAATCCCCTATTACGCCAAACTAGTCGCCATCGTCGACACTTATGACGCCATTACCAGCAGCCGTGCCTATGACACCGGGCGCGCCTCAATGGCGGCTCTGGAAATCATTTACAACAGTCGCGACAGCCACTTTGATGCTGATCTAACGGTAGAGTTTATCCGCTGCATAGGCGTGTATCCGCCAGGCGCAATAGTCGTAATGACCAATGGCGAAGTTGGTGTCGTAGTCGAATCAAACGAGAGCAGCAAGCTGCGCCCAAAGATTGTCCTGGTCCAAGATTGCGATAAAGAGTGGCAAGAAAAACGCAGCATTGACTTGAGCCAAGACGATCAGGATAAAGACGGCAAGCCCTACGCCATTGCTCATGAAGTACCGAACAAGACCTTCGGCATTGATATCAAGGCGTTTCTCCAGGAAGGCTGGCTGGCCTTTGCCGCCACATAAGGCAACAGCGCCACACCGCAAACGCTCTTTGCCGGAGATAAATGACCGGCTAAGCCACAGGTAAACCCTGCAGGCAAGGTCATCGCTACTTTCGCGGTTTAGCACGCGCGGTGGGCTCGGCGATCAAGGGATCATCGGGCCAATAATGTTTCGGGTAGCGCCCCTTTAAATCTTTCTTCACCTCGGTGTAGGTGCTGCGCCAGAAATTGGCCAGGTCTTGCGTGACCTGCACCGGCCGGCGCGCCGGTGATAATAGATGCAACTTGACCGCCTGCCGGCCGCCAGCAATGCGCGGCGTATCGGCCAAACCAAACAGCTCCTGTAAGCGCACCGCCAGCACCGGCGGCTGCTCGTTGTAGTCCAAGCTAATGCGTGAACCCGAGGGCACTTGCACGCTGCGCGGTGCCAGCTCATCCAGGCGCTGCGGTAGCGGCCAGGGCAGCAGGTTCAGCAGCAGGCTGGGTAAATCTAGGTTAGCGAAATGACTGAGCCGGGTGACATTACCCAGGTAAGGCTGCAGCCAGTTCTCCAGCGTCGCTAACAAGGCGGCATCGCTGACATCCGGCCAGTCGCTCGCGCCCTTGCCGGCCAGATCCAGCGCGCGTAATAACGCCACCCGAGCTTGCCATTGACGAAGCTCGGGCTTCCAAGGCAGCAACGCCAAGCCCTTGCGCCGCACCAAGCCGAGCAGAGCGCGGCTGCGCTGTTGGGTATCCAACCTGCTCAAGGCTTCGCGCGAGACCACCAACTCGCCAACCTTGCGCTGGCGTTCGGCACGCAGAGCGCCTTCGCGCTCATCCCAATCCAATACATCCAAGCTGCTGACCTGCTCAGCCAGCACACCCTCGAACAGCTGCGGCTCAAGCTCAGAGGCCAGGTAGATGCGCTCTTCACGCTGACCCTGGCGGCTGCCCAGATCGGCCACCACCAACCAGCGGTGTTTCATCAGGCCATCGACTTCAGCAAACAGTGCCGCCCGGCCGTTAGCCAGGCGATATTCCGCGCCGCCGTCACGGCGCTGCTGGGCGATGCGGTCCGGGTAGGCAAACGCTAGCAAAGCCCCCAGCCAGCGCGGATGCTCCGGATCACTGACCGCCTGCGGACTGGGCCGGTGCTTGAGATAACCCTGAAACTGCCGGGCCAGTTGCCGAACACGTTGCACCCCACTTTGTGCGCCACGGGCGGCGCGTAACTCGCCCGCCAGCAGGGCCAGCCGACTGTGCAGGTCAGCCCCAGCACCGCGCAGAATGTCACGTTCGCCAAGCAGCGCCGCCAAGTCGCAGGCCATTGCAGCAAGACCCAGTTCCTGCCCGCGCAGGAGCAGGTGGGCGATACGTGGATGGGTGGGCAGTTCGGCCATAGCCTGCCCATGAACGGTCAATTTGCCCTGGCCATCCACCGCCCCTAAACGCGCCAGCAATTCCAGGGCCTGGGCATAAGCAGCCGCGGGTGGTGGATCGAGCCAGACCAGCTCATCCGGCTGCACGCCCCAGCGTACCAATTGCAGCGCGAGCCCAGCGAGATCGGCCTGGAGTATTTCCGCCGTGCCGTAAGCCGCCAACTGCTCATGCTGCGCCTGCGACCACAACCGGTAGCACACGCCCGGCTGCAAGCGCCCAGCCCGGCCGCCGCGCTGGGTAGCGGATGCACGGGATATACGCTGGGTGTCGAGACGGGTCATGCCGCTGTTCGGATCGAAACGCGGCACCCGCGCCAGCCCCGCATCCACCACCACCCGCACGCCGTCGATGGTCAGGCTGGTCTCGGCGATATTGGTCGCCAGCACCACCTTGCGCAGCCCTGCAGGCGCTGGCTCGATGGCTGCGCGCTGGGCGCTAAGATCCAATTCACCATGCAGGGGGCAGAGCAAAATGTCGCGGCGCCCCGCCAAGGCTTCGGCCAACTGCTCAGTCACTCGGCGAATTTCCGCTTGCCCCGGTAGAAACACCAGCACACTGCCCGACTCATCGGCCAATGCCTGCAGCACCGTCTGCAGTACCTTTGGCTCCAGCCACTCACCCGCCTGCCAGGGTGCGCCCCAGCGGGTATCCACCGGGAACATACGCCCCTCGCTGCGCAGCACTGGCGCATCGCCCAGCAAACCTGCCAGGCGTTCACCCTCAAGGGTTGCCGACATCAGCAACACCTTCAGCGGCAACTCGCCAGAGTCTTCGCCGCGAAACATCGCGCGGCCATTCAGGCACAGCGCTAGCGCCAAGTCGGCGTCAAGATTACGCTCGTGAAACTCATCGAATATAACCAGGCCAACACCTTCCAGGGCCGGATCGTCCTGCAGACGCCGGGCCAGGATGCCTTCGGTGACCACCTCAACACGGGTACGCGGGCCGACCTTGCTGTCCAAGCGGATGCGATAACCGACGGTTTCCCCCACCGCTTCTCCCAACTCGCTGGCCAAGCGTTCGGCCGCGGCGCGCGCCGCCAACCGACGCGGCTCAAGCATGATAATGGTCTGTCCGGCCAACCAAGGTTGCGTCAGCAACGCCAGCGGCACGCGAGTGGTCTTGCCAGCACCGGGTGGCGCTTCGAGCACCGCTTCATCGCGCAAGGCAAGGGCCTGACACAGCTCAGGCAGCAACACATCGATAGGCAGGGTTTTCATGCGGGCTCCATTCAAGGGGCACGATTATAACGGCGAACCAGTCTGGTATTAGCGTTGTCTGAACTTCAGCTATTTTCTGTAGGCATCAGCGGCCGCGCCTGACGCAGCGGTATTGTGCGGCAGGCATTGGTATAGTTGCGTCACTTACCCAGGGAGATGTTCAATGCGTATCCATACCCGCGTTATCGGTGGCCTTCTCGTCACTGCCTTGTTCACTCAGCTGACCGCTTGCGGCACCTTATTTTTCCCTGAACGCCGCGGCCAGATCGAAGGTCGCATCGACCCCGTGGTAGCCGCGCTAGATGCCATCGGCATTCTCTTTTTTGTTGTCCCAGGGCTGATTGCCTTTGCGATCGACTTCGCCACCGGCGCGATCTATCTACCCGGCGGGAAAACAGCCCAACTTGCACCTGAAGACTTGCCGAAAGTCGTCGACGCGTATGGCAAGATCGACCCAGCTAAGCTCAAGGCGCTGATCCAAGTACAAACCGGCCATAGCCTGCCATTGGACGATCCACGCTTGATCCAGCACAGCGGCAGCGTCGAGCAACTGACCGCTTACGGCCTGCGCCCGGCGGCCTAACCCCGGCTGTACAGCCCGTCATTACGGCGGGCTCGCCTCAATTTCGCGCGAGCCTGGCAGAAAACCCTCCTATTCTGGATAGCCCGTGAACGTACCCTCCCATCATGCCCGCTTGATGCGTTTGGCGACCTTCGCTGCACTGGCGACGGCACTCACCCTGGCGCTGGCCAAAGCGATTGCCTGGTGGCTCAGTGGCTCGGTCAGCCTGCTGGCAGGGTTGACCGACTCGCTACTCGACGGCGCGGCCTCGCTGCTCAACCTACTCGCCGTGCACTACGCCCTGCGCCCCGCCGATGAAGACCACCGTTACGGCCATGGTAAGGCCGAAGCGCTTGCTGGCCTGGGCCAGGCATTGTTTATCGGCGCCAGTGCATTGTTGGTCGGCAGCCACGCGATTGACCGCCTACTGCACCCCGAGCCTATTGGCGCACCGGCCTTGGGCATTGCGGTGATGCTCTTGTCATTAGCGCTGACCATTGCCCTGCTAATGTTCCAGCACCATGTGGTGCGCTTGACCGGCTCCACGGCGATCCGCGCAGACTCGCTGCACTACCGCTCGGATTTACTGCTCAATAGCAGCATCCTCCTGGCGTTGCTGCTTGCCAGTTACGGCTGGGCGCAACTGGACGCCATCTTCGGCATCGGCATTGCGCTGTATATCTTCTGGAGCGCCATCAGCATCGCCCGCGAAGCGGCAACTGTGCTGATGGACAAAGAACTCGACCCACAGATCAGCGCACAAATGCACAGCCTGGCCTGCGCCGTCACGGGAGTGCTGGGTGTACATGATTTACGCACGCGCTTGTCTGGCACCCACTGGTTTGTCCAGTTGCATGTGGAGTTGCCGGGTGAGTTGAGCCTGCAGCAAGCCCACCAGCTCTGCGATCAAGTCGAGGCGGCAATTCGCAGCGAGTTCCCCCGCGCCGAAGTACTGGTGCATGCAGACCCCTGCAACGTGCCGCGGCACTCGGCAGCCGCGCAAGCGGGCAACTAGCACACAACAAAAAAGGGAGGCCTGCAGGCCTCCCTTTTTTGTCCGTCATTGTGGCGATGATAACGCCTTTTCTTCGCCCGCCTGGTTGGGCAGTGCGAACCCGGGTGCCGTGGCGATCCGGTGGGATCGGCGGCGACCGCTCACCTGATTGGGCGAGCCGGCTGGACATGTCGTCCGGGCCTTGAAGCTGAGATAAAGCTTACGCCTGCTAGCGCAACGAAAGATTGCTAATATTGCTGATAAACCCACCACTTGCGCAATCAATAGCTACAAGCGCACTATTTATCGCAATAAATAAACCATAGCATGGCAAAGATGAACAGACTTGATCGCTACGACCTGAACATCCTCACTGAATTGCAGCGCGACGCTACCCTGTCTAATCAGGACCTTGCCGAGCGTATCGGCTTGTCGCCCTCGCCCTGCTCGCGCCGGGTCAAGCAACTGCAAGACGATGGCTATATCCTCGGCCAAGTCGCCCTGCTCGACCGCAAGCAACTCGGCCTCACGCTGACCGCCTACGTGCTGATCGGCATGGACCGGCATACTCCGGAGCGCTTCGAACACTTCCAGGAAGAAATCCGTAAATGTCCGGAAGTCCTCGAATGCTGCCTGGTCACCGGCATGGATGCGGACTATCAGCTCAAGGTAGTGGTGCCCGACATGGACCACTATCAGAAGCTGCTGCTAGGAACCCTGACCCGTATCGAGGGCGTTTCCAGCGTGCGCTCCAGCTTCGTGCTGCAGCAGATCCTCTCCAGCACTCAATTGCCCCTGCAACACCTGCGCGGCTGATCACGGTTTAGGGCTAAACGCAGATCGCGATGCAACTGCGCAACGGCGTATAATCGTCGGCCTATTGCTGTGCCATGTGCGACCCGCCAATAAGAGCCTTGCGCTCAATCTATAAAATCGCATCGCCCACCTCCCGCCCTCGCTGGCGGCACAGCCTGTTTTAGCCAAACGAGGTTGCGATGGAAGTCGAACTGTTTGAAGAACTGATGATGACCGTCCTGGTTGGCGGCCTGGTGCTGTTTATGGCGTTTATCGTCTGGGACCTGGCGAAAAAATCCAAGGCAGGACGCTTCGGCACCATGATCCTGTTCCTCGCCCTAGGCCTGGGCGTACTGGGCTTTATCATCAAATCTTTCGTCATCGCAGGCCTGGAAGGCGTCTAACCGCTTGCGCCCTACTCAATTGACTTACGGCTGCATAACTATGCGGCCAGGGCAGCCTTTTACCTGGAGAAACCATGAACGCCACCGACCGCGTGATGCAAAGCTACGGACGCTGCTGTGCCAGCCCAAGTTTTTTTGACAGCTTTTACCGGCACTTCCTCGCCAGCTCCTCAGAAGTGCGGGAAAAATTCGCTAATACAGAGATGAACGGGCAAAAGCTGCTATTGCGCCAGGGCATTCTCAACCTGGTGATGCACGCCCGCGGCATGCCCGACACCAAGCTGCGTGCCCTTGGCTGCACCCACGCCCGCGCCGCCATGGACATTCGCCCGGGGCTTTATGACCTGTGGCAGGAGGCGCTGCTGCTGACCATCGGCGAGCATGACCCGCAATACTGCGGCGAAACGCGTAGCGCCTGGAATGAAGTCCTCGACAAGGGCATCGCCGTGATCAAAGCCGCCTACTGATCAATTAAGCTCGGCCGGCACTTCACGCCACTGTCCCGGCTGCAAATCTTCCAAACTAAACGGGCCGATACGCACCCGCACCAGGCGCAGGGTCGGCAAACCAACGGCGGCCGTCATGCGCCGCACCTGGCGGTTGCGCCCCTCACGGATCACCAGTTCCAGCCAGGAGGTGGGGATGCTTTTACGAAAACGCACCGGCGGGTTGCGCGGCCACAGCTGCGGCGCCTCCAGCCGGCGTGCTTCGGCCGGCAGGGTCGGGCCATCGTTGAGCTGCACACCGTCCCGCAACTGCTGCAACTGCGCCTCGTTCGGCTCACCCTCCACCTGTACCCAGTAGGTTTTCGCCAGCTTGTGCTTAGGGTCGGCGATGCGCGCCTGCAGGCCGCCATCATTGGTCAACAGCAGCAGGCCTTCGCTGTCGCGATCCAGTCGCCCGGCCGGATAGACGCCAGGCACCTCGACAAAATCCTTGAGGGTGGCGCGGCCCTGCTCGTCGTTGAACTGAGTCAACACATCAAAAGGCTTGTTCATCAGTAGTAAGCGCGGCTCAGCTGGGGCGACCTTGGCCACGCGGCGGATGCTGGGCTTAGCTGCAGAACGCCGCGAAGCGGCCGGATGCGGGGGGCGTGACATGGCAAATCCAAACTGAGCAACTGAAAGGCGCAGTGTAACCGAGGCAGGCGTTGGCCTATCACCCTAGCTTATCCGGGCGCATCTCGAGGGATGAGCAGGCTATGCTGGCTGAGTTCTGTTCCCTTCACAGAGGCAATCATCATGAGTTCGTCCGCATCCGACGTCGACACCTTCACCGGCTGGGCCGCCAAGGCCCCCGGCGCGCCCCTTGAGCAGTTCAGCTATGACCCTGGCCCACTAGGGGCTGAAGAGGTCGAAGTGGCGGTGGAATATTGCGGCATCTGCCATTCTGATCAATCGATGATCGACAACGAGTGGGGCAATGCGCGCTACCCCTTTATCCCCGGCCATGAAGTGGTCGGCACCATCGTGCGCTTGGGCGAACAAGCACGCGGCCTAAAGCTCGGCCAGCGCGTAGGCATCGGCTGGTACAAGGGCAGCTGCATGCATTGCGGCTCGTGCATGGAAGGCTCGCATAACCTCTGCCGCACGGTGAAACCGACCATAGTTGGCAGTAACGGCGGCTTTGCCGACCGTCTGCGCAGCCACTGGGCCTGGGCCGTGCCACTGCCGGAAGGGCTCGATCCGGCGCTGGCCGGACCGCTGTTCTGCGCCGGCTCCACGGTGTTCAGCCCGCTGCTGGAGTTCGGCGTTAAACCAACCGACCACGTTGGTGTAGTCGGCATCGGCGGCCTTGGCCATCTGGCGCTGCGCTTCCTTAATGCCTGGGGCTGCGATGTCACTGCCTTCACCTCATCGCTGAACAAACAAGAAGAAGCCAAACGCCTGGGCGCACACAAAGTCGTGGCTTCGACTGACAGCGCTGCGATGAAGGCGATTGCCGGCAGCCTTGACTTTCTGCTGGTTACGGCCAGCGCTGACCTGGACTGGAACGCCCTGCTCGGCACCCTGAAGGGCAAAGGCCGGCTGCATTTTGTCGGTATTGTACCAAGCGCCATTCCGGTGCACGTGTTCAGCCTGATCCCGCAACAGAAGACGATGTCCGGCTCGCCCGTAGGGTCCCCCGCGAGCATGGCCAGCATGCTGGAGTTCTGCGCGCGCCATCAGATTGTGCCGCAGGTCGAGCACTTCCCGATGAGCCAGGTCAATGAAGCCATCGACCACCTGCGCACCGGCAAGGCACGCTACCGCGTGGTGCTCGACGCTAGTAAATAAGCGAAGCTGAAACGCAAAAGCCCGAGGCGTAACACTCGGGCTTTTTCATGTGCAAGCCCCAATTTAACGGAACGGCGGCTCGTCAAAGCTGCGCAGCTTACGCGAGTGCAGCGAGTTGAGCTGACCGCGCAGCAGATCCAGTGCGGTGATGCCAATATGCAGGTGCTGAGTCACCGCGCGCTCATAAAACGCTCCCGCCGCGCCCGGCAATTTGATCTCACTGTGCAGCGGTTTGTCCGACACACACAGCAGCGTGCCGTAAGGCACCCGCAGGCGATAACCTTGCGCCGCGACGGTGCCGCTTTCCATGTCCACTGCCACGGCGCGCGACAGGTTGATCAACGGTCGCTCCTGGGCCCAGCGCAGCTCCCAGTTGCGGTCGTCGTAGGTCAGTACGGTGCCGGTGCGCAGGCGCTTCTTCAGCTCATCACCCTCTTCACCGGTTACCTGCCGAGCGGCTTCCTGCAGCGCTTGCTGGACCTCCGCTAAGGCCGGCAGGGGAATGTTCGGCGGCAGCACACGGTCGAGAATGCCATCGCGGCGCATGTAAGCGTGGGCCAGCACGTAGTCGCCGATGGTCTGCGATTGGCGCAATCCGCCACAGTGGCCGATCATCAGCCAGCAATGCGGGCGCAGTACGGCCAGGTGATCAGTGATGTTCTTGGCGTTGGATGGACCGACGCCGATATTGACTAAGGTGATGCCATCGCCTTCTTTTTCGCCCTGTAGGTGATAGGCCGGCATCTGATAACGGTGCCAGATGACGTTTTCGATAATCGCCTGCATTTCGCCTTCGGCCATGCCGCGCTCGATCATCACATTGCCGGGCATGACCATGCGTACAAAGCGCGAGTCGCCGACCAACATGTCCAGACCGTGACGGATGAACTGGTCGACATAACGGTGGTAGTTGGTCAGCAGAATCCACGGCTGCACATGTCGCCAGTCGCTGCCGGTGTAATGCACCAGGCGACGCAGGGAGAAATCCACCCGCGCCGCGTCGAACAATGCCAACGGCAATGGGTCGGTGTTTTCCCAGTCGTACAGACCATCGGCCGTGCCGTCAGTGGCGGCGGACAAGTCCGTGCTAGGAAACACCCGCGCCAGCTCTGCAGCCGTCACCCCGGAGCCAGCCAGCTCATCACCCTGCTCGACGACATAGGGGTAAGGAATACTCTGCTGGCTGATGCCTACTTCGACGCGCACGGTGTAGTCGCTCATCAACGGGCGCAGTTGCTCCAGCAGATATTTCCGAAAAGCCGCCGGGTGGGTAACAGTGACGCTGTAGGTACCCGGCACTTGCACCTTGGCATAGGCGCGCACACTGGCGGGTACCTCACCCTGCCCTTGGTAGGTCAGGCGCAACTCGGGGTAGCGGAACTGGCAGTGCTGCGCCGCATCGGGCTTGATGCGCTCTTTCAAGTAGCGCTTGAGCGCTGCACTTAAGCCGCTGGTCGCTTGCAGATGCAATGCGGCCAGACGGTCGACCGCCTCTTCAGCACTATTAGCGACAACAAAGTCATCAGAACACGTATTCACAAAACACCTTCCTGGCTGATCGCAATGGCTCTATCTTGCCCTGACCCACCGCGCCTGCGATAGCGCGCGTTGCGTCTGCGGTTTACTTGAGCAGCACCTGCAAATCCTCAGACAGCGGCTGCGGGGTCAATGCTCCCACGCGGCGCGTACCGGGATTACCCAGCGGGTAAACACCCACCAGCGAACCGAGACTGCCAGGTATACGTAACAGTTGTGCGCCACACTCGGCCCAATCGCGTTGCCGCCAGGCCCACGCTAGTAGCCACAGGTGGCTGCGCAGGTGCTCGCGAAAATCACGCTGGCCGAGAATATGTGCACGCTCCAGATGGCGCAGCTCGGCGACGGGGTCATGGCCGCGCTGGGCACGGGCCAGTTGCTGTTCCTGCCAGAAGGCCTGTTTACGGGTCATGATGTTACTCCTGCAAGGGTTCGGCATCAGCTTGCAGGCGCGGGGCGGCCCCCAGGTCAAGCCTGGACAGGCGACAGAATGAGTGGTTCTTGAACAGCCAAACGCTATGACTGGATACGCCAATGCAGGGCGATAGCGGTTAGCGAAGCTGCGCAGCGCTATCGCTTCAGCGACCGGTATCGGCTCACTGAAACGATAGCGACTAACGATTAGGCCGGCTGGTGCAGGCGTGCGTTGAACAGCGGCCCGCGGCTATAACCCGAGAGCGCCTTGGCCGCAGCCAATACACCCAGATCGACCAGAGGTTCAAGCAGGATCACACTCATATACGCCAGACCAAAGCTGCCCACGGCCGCCAGGTTCTCGCCGGAGAAGCCATTGCCGTAGACCGCCCAAAAACCTACCCAGGCAACGATGCCGCCCTGATAAGTCGCCGACAACGCCAACGCCTGCTTGTAGGAAAGCTCCACATAAGCGGTGCCCGGCGCGATGATGCGCTTGGCCAGCAGACTGATACCCCACAGCGGCAGCAGCAACGTGGTGACGTTCATGCCGTACTGCGGCAAGTCGAACTGAGCGAATAGCAGCCCTTGCAGTAACAGGCCAAACGCCAGACCGACAGCCGTTGCCCCTGCGCCGAACAGCAGCAACAGAGTCGAGCCGAGGATCAGGTGCACTTCGGAAACGCCAACCGCCTGATGCGGAAAGACCTCGAAGAAGCAGAACACCAACACGGTGGTCAGCAGGCTACGCAAGGCCAGGGCGGCGACGCCACCATTGCTGCGGATGCTGTCGAGGGCAAGCTTGGCCGTGAGGCCAAAGGCACCTACGGCGGTTGCGTAACTGAGGAAGAGTTTGGCGCCAGTAACGACTTCGGGTTCGATGTGCATAGAGATTCCTGTACCGCGCCCACCGCGCGATGATCTGGATTGAGGGAGTGGGCATAAGCGCCCGGCTTCGATGGCAGGTCTCCTGGCTCACGGCTTAACACTTCGCCCGCCTTCCCGACCTTGCGGCCAGTGGCATAGGGGCGTCGCTCACCGTTTACAGTTGCGGGGGCAGCCATGGTTTCGGTACCGGTTGCAGTACCCTCCATGTTCCCTTTTCATCCACTCACGTCACACGCTGCGGAACCATCGGCGGCCACCTTACCCGGCCGGCCACAGAAATGACAGAGCCCGGCGCAGAGGGCCGGGCTCAGGTTCAAGCAGAACGCTGCAATTTGCGCAAATGCCCTGGCTAGAGGGCGCACACCTCAGACCAGATGCGGTGTGCTGCGCGCCAATAACACTTCAACATCCAGCCCACGCGGCAACGTCCCGTAGACCCGGCCACCCTGACCGCTCAAACGGCTAGCGATAAAGGCATCGGATACCGCCGCATTACCGGCTTCTAGCAGCAGCTTGGCCTGCAACGCCAGGGCCACGTCTTCGGTGAGTTGACGGGCGCGGTACTGGATATCGGCGGTATCGCGGAAATCCGCTTGCAGCTTGGCAATATGAGTCTTGAGCCTTGCATCACCGTGACCGTCGCCCAACTCGGCGAACAGTGCATCGAGCACGCCCGGCTCTTTGGACAGCGCCCGCAACACATCCAGACATTGCACGTTGCCCGAGCCTTCCCAGGTCGAGTTGACCGGCGCTTCGCGGTACAGCCGCGGCAGGATGCTGTCCTCGACATACCCAGCACCGCCCATGCATTCGGCGGCCTCGTTGATCATCGCTGGCGCACGTTTGCAGATCCAATATTTACCCACCGCAGTGACCAGGCGGGCGAACTTGTCTTCCTGCTCGTCGTGCGGGTTATCCAACGCTTTGCCCATACGCAGGGTCAGCGCCAGTGCTGCTTCACTTTCTAAGGCCAAGTCGGCCAATACGTTCTGCATCAGCGGCTGCTCGCTTAGTAGGCGGCCGCCCACTTGACGATGGGCGCAGTGGTGCGCGGCCTGGATCAGGGCCTGACGCATCAACGCGCTGGAGCCGATCATGCAGTCGAAGCGGGTCAGCGAAACCATCTCGATAATGGTCGGCACACCGCGCCCTTCTTCACCAATCATCCAGGCCAACGCGCCGCGAAACTCCACCTCGCTGGAAGCGTTCGAGCAGTTGCCCAACTTGTTTTTCAAGCGCTGGATATAGAACTCATTGCGCGTGCCATCCGGGCGGTGACGCGGCAACAGAAAACAGGTCAGGCCTTTGCTAGTGTGCGCAAGAGTGAGAAAGGCATCGCACATCGGCGCCGAGCAAAACCACTTATGGCCGACCAGCTCATAGGCCTGGCCGGGGCCGCCTAGGCCCACCGGATAAGCGCGGGTGGTGTTGGCGCGCACATCAGTGCCGCCCTGCTTCTCGGTCATGGCCATACCGATGGTTGCGCCGGTTTTCTGCTCGATCGGCAGGTTGCGCGGGTCGTACTGGCTGGAGAGAATTTTCGGCAGCCACTTCTCGCCCACATCGCCTTGCAGCTTGAGCGCCGGCACGCTGGCAAAGGTCATGGTCAACGGGCAACCACTGCCGGCCTCGGCCTGGCTGTGCAGGTAACTCATGGCGGCACGCGCCACCTGCGCACCGGCACGTGGATCGGTCCAGGGCATTGACGGCAGACCGTGGGCGATGGCGGTCCTCATTAACTGGTGATAAGCAGGATGAAACTCAACCAGATCGACGCGATGGCCATAGCGGTCGTGACTCTTAAACAGCGGCTTATTTTCATTGGCGAGAAAGCCGGCGGCCATCAGCTCACCGCCCGCCAGGCCGCCATACACATCCAGGCGCTGCTCGGCCCAGCCGCCGCCAAAGCGCTGGGTCCACTCCTGCAGCGGCAGATCTACGCGATAGAGGTTGGCGCCGTCCAGCGACGGCACCTGATTGAAGACCTCATGGGTTTCGGCATGTTGACTGGCATTCATGGCTAACGCTCCTCTTCAGGCGATTGGGCACCCACGGCACGTAGGCAAAAGGTGACCAGGGCGTGACTGACTTCAGCCAAGCTGAGGGCCGGATATCCAGCTTCACGGGCGGCGCGCGCGGGCGGCGATAATGGACCGACCAGGGCTTCGGCAATCGCCCCGACCAAGCAGGCGGCGACCACGTTGACCTGCTGCACGTGAAATACACCCAGGGCGGCGCCTTCCTGCAGTAACTCGACGAATAATTCGGCATAGGCTTCGCGGTAGAACAGGCGCTGTTCGTCCACTTCCGGGTCAACCGGCTCAGCAATCAGGGCGAAGGCTAATTGGCGGCTGTGCCAGGCCCGCGCGGCAAAGCGCTCAAGCCCGGCGGCAAGGCGTTGTTGCGGGCAGCCAGGGCCGCGCACGCTGGTGGCTAGAGCGTCGACTTCACGCTGGCTGGCCACGGCAAACACCTCGGCCGCCAACTCGCCCTTGTTGCGCACGTGGCGGTAGAGGCTGCCGGTGGCGATGCCGACATCCTCGGCCAAGGCCTGCATGGTTAGTGCGACAAAGCCACCCTCGGCAACCCGCGCCAGGGCCGCGCTGATGATGCGTTCTCGCAGCGCGACGTCGCGGTCGATACGCAATGCAGTAGTGCGATAAGCCATAGTCTGAATCCTGATTCACGATCACTCGATTGAATCAGGATTCAGAGCTTGACTAAAGCGCGGTTCCGGGCACAACAGCAGGCATATACGCCAGCCGCTGGCGTATACAGCTTAATAAAAAACTCACGACCTCACGAGCTAGAGCCATACAAGGCTCTACGTTAGTAACAGCCTCCGACTGGTCAGAGCGGCGAGAAACGCAACGCAGCAAAGTAACAGCCAACGGCTGGCTCGTAGTGTGAGCGCAGCGAATCAAGCGGGCGGGGTTCGCCTGTAAATGAGCATTACTCGTTTCACTCGCCCTTCGGGTCGCGTTAAAGCACGTTAGCCACACGTGATTCCGACCGGGCTGTTATACCAGCCTGCTTTTAACGCAGTAGGGCCGACGCGCAGCCGATCGTAAGATCAGGCCTCGCGGCAGAGCACCCAGTCATGCAACAGGCTGCGCAACTGCTCAAATTTCACTGGCTTGGCCAGGTAGTCACTCATGCCAGCGGCCAGGCAACGCTCGCGGTCACCGCTATGGCTGTGCGCGGTGATCGCCAGCACCGGCAACGTCTTGCAACCGGGTAGGTTGCGCAGCACGCGGCAGGTGGCAAAACCATCCATTACTGGCATCTGGCAATCCAGCAGTATTGCGTCGATGGTTTCGTTACGCAGCACCTCTAGGGCTTCGGCGCCGTTATCGGCGGTACGCACTTGATACCCCAGCTTGAGCAGCATGCCGCGGGTGACCAGCTGGTTAATCGCATTGTCTTCAGCAATCAACACCGTGCACTGCTGCGGCTGACGCCATGCCGGGCCGCTGGCGCGCGGTGCGACGGCTGTCGGCGCGGTGACCGGCGCGGGTAAGAGCAACGGCAGCTCTAGGCGAAAGCAGCTGCCCTTGCCTGGATGAGACTCGTGACTGAGGTCACCTCCGAGTAAATCGACCAGCTGCCGACAAATCGCCAGGCCAATGCCCAGGCCGCCGTACTCACGCGTCATCGAGCCATCCAGTTGCTGGAAGCGCTGATACAGCTTGCCATCGGCTGGAGTGGTGAAGCCCACGCCGCTATCGATCACGTCGACACGCAACGGCAGAATATCGCTCGCGCTACCGCCCCGACGGACACGTACCCGCACCTCGCCCTGCAGGGTAAATTTAACGGCGTTATCCAGCAGGCAGTTAAGGCTTTGTAGCAGCTTGCTGGCGTCACCTTCGAGGGTGTCTGGCAGGCTGTCGTCGAGTTCGAGAATAAAGTGCAGGCCCTTTTCTTCGGCGCGCGGTGCATAGTGCGCACTCAGACTATCGAACACGCCGCGCAGGCTGAATAGCTCGCGCCGAGGGTATAACTTCCCGGCCTGAAGCTCGGTCAGGGTCAGGATGTCATTGACCATGCGCATCATGTCACGGGCCGAGCTGGCTGCGGTCTTCTGGTAATGCGCAAGCTCGCCGTCGATATCGAGCGTCTGCATCAACTCCAACGAGCCGATCACCCCATTCATCGGGGTGCGCAGCTCATGGGTGACCGTGGCGAGAAATTCATCTTTGAGACGGTTGCTGTTAGCCAGCTCTTGGTTGAAAGCTTCCAGCTTTAGCGCCGCTTCTCGGAGTATCCGCGTGCGGTCTTCCTTCATGGCATTGATGCGATCGGCCAGGGCCAGCGACAACAGGCCCACCTCCAGCGCCGAGCCGATCTGACTGGCATACATGGTCAGGAACATATTGGGCAGGTAGCCCAGAACCATCAGGGTATTGACCACGCCGCCACCGAGAAACGCACTCCAGGCGATGATGAAATAGCGCGCGACGCGCATGTCGCGCATCCAAGCCAGGATGCCGGCAGTGAAGATCACCACGGTAAAGCCCAGCGCCAAGTAGGTGGCCAACCGCAGCGACAATGCATAACTGGTCGTCAAGGCCAGCGTCATCACCAGCGCACCACAGGCCATCATCAACAAGAGTGAGCGGTCAACCCAGGGGCTGTGCTCAGCGGTATGCAGGAAGCTGCGAGAGAACTGACAACCGAACAGTGCCGAAGCGCCAATCAAGAATGGCGTGGCAGCGTTCGCCCACCACGGGCTGTTGGGCCAAAAATACTCGATGGCCGCGCCGTTGACCGACAATTGATAGAAGCCGAACGCGGCGATATAGAGGATGTAATACAGGTAGCTGGTGTCGCGCACGCTGAGGTAGATAAACAGGTTGTAAATCAGCATCACCAGCAGCACGCCATAGATGATGCCCAGCACATAGATGCGCGCTGGTTGCGCCTCCAGATAGGCGTTGGGCGCCCAGAGCGTCAGCGGTGCCTGAATAGAACCCTGGCTTTCCAGCCGCAGGTAAACGCTTTGCGGCTGCGCAGGCGCTAACTTCAACTCAAACACATAACTGTGCTGTTTGATCTCACGGCTGGAGAACGGCAACGCATCACCGGTGTGCTGGCGCAGCTGAAAACGTCCCTGGGCATCGGCCAAGTACAGCTGCACATTGTCCAGCGGCGGGTAGGCCAGCTCTAGCAACCAGGGCTGCACACCAGGCGCTTGCTGCGGACGGTATTCAAGATCGACACGCAACCAGAACACCGAGCGCGAATAGCCGGCGTTGAGCACGTCTTTGTCATGCTGGCGGAAGCTGGCGCGCAGAGCCGGTGAGGTGATGTCTTCGATGCTGGCATCGCCGCGCACATCCTCAAATACCGACATGGCCTTGCCGAGCGGCAGGCTGCGGGTGTTCTCATCAAAAACCAAGGCCCCAGCCAGCCCTGGCACCAACATAAAGAAGCAGAGAAAGATGTAGTGCATGCAGCCCAGCCAGAGTTAGCCCGCAGCGCCATGGTGCGCTTTAGAGCGGCGTATTCAGAAGGCCGGCACTTTAGCATAGGCACTTGCGCCACAACCCCAGGGAAACTTGAACTGCTTGGGGTTTTACGCGTGTGGCTGACCCTTAATGCCGCATCATAGTGAGGTGCGACAGATCGTCCGCCAGGTAGGCTTTCATCAAGCGCTGGGGTCTCTACAGCATGGTTTGGTGGTAAGCTCGCGCACCATGAAAATGCCTACTTCTCGCCCCGTAGTGCTGTGCCTGTCTGGTCACGACCCCAGTGGTGGTGCCGGCCTGCAAGCCGATATCGAAGCCCTGCTCGCCCAAGGCTGTCACGCCGCTCCAACCGTGACCGCGCTGACTGTGCAGGATACTGTCAATGTGTCTGACTTCCGGGTGCTCGACCGCGACTGGGTCTTGGCCCAGGCCAATGCGGTGATCAACGATCTGCCGGTTGAAGCCGTCAAACTGGGCATGCTCGGCTCAGTCGAGATGGTCGAAACCGTCCTGGAAATCATGCAGCGCCTACCCGGCATCCCACTGGTTTGCGACCCCGTGCTGCGGGCTGGCGGCGGCGGCGCACTGGGCAAGGATGAAGTCGGTTACGCGATGCGCGAACGCCTGTTCGCCGTGTCGACCATTGCCACACCGAACCTGCCGGAAGCACGCATCCTTGCCGAACTGCCAGAGGGCACGGCCGATGAGTGCGCGGAAAAGCTCCTAGAGCATATCCAGCACCTGCTGATCACAGGCGGCCATGGTGATGAACATCAGGTGCACAATCGCCTGTATTCGCGTGACGGCAGCCGCCACACCTTTACCTGCCAGCGCTTGCCCGGCAGCTACCACGGTTCGGGCTGTACCCTGGCCAGCACCCTGGCAGGTCGCTTGGCCTTGGGCCAGGAACTGGTCAGCGCCGTCGAGTTTGCCCTCGACTACACCTGGCGCACCCTGCGCGATGCCGAGCAACCTGGGCATGGCCAGTACATCCCACGCCGCCTGCCCCTAGACTTCTGCTGATGGAGCGCACCCGATGAAACTGCGTGGCCTGTATGCCATCACCGACAGCCAGCTCCTCGAAGGCCGCCTACTGCCCTACGTCGAGGCCGCACTCAAAGGTGGGGCAAAACTGCTGCAATACCGCGACAAGTCGACCGACGAAGCACGCCGCTTGCGCGAAGCCGAGGCCCTGCGCGAACTGTGCAACCGCTATGGCGCGTCGCTGATTATCAATGATGACGCCGAACTGGCGGCCCGCTTAGGCGTGGGCCTGCACCTGGGGCAAAGCGACGGCTCCTTATCGGTCGCGCGCGCCTTGCTCGGCCGCCAGGCGATCATCGGCGGCACCTGCCACGCCCAGCTTGAACTGGCTGAGGCGGCTGCTAAAGAAGGCGCCAGCTACGTCGCCTTCGGGCGCTTCTTCAATTCCAATACCAAGCCGGGCGCACCTAGCGCCGATGTAGCGTTGCTCGATGCCAGCAAAGGCCGGATCAACCTGCCGATCGTCGCCATCGGCGGCGTGACCCAGGATAACGCCCCCGCGCTGATTGCCCACGGGGCAAGCATGGTCGCAGTGATCCATGGCCTGTTCGCCGCCGATTCAGCCGCCGACGTCGAGCGCCGCGCTCACGCCTTTAGCGCCCTGTTCAACCCTAAGTAATGGCCTGGAGCCATTTTTAACGTCGCCAGCGACGCTGCCAGAAGGGTGGCCGCCACGGATGGCAGGCCATAACTAATTGTTCATAAGGGCGACCCGGCTCGCCCCGCATCCCCATTTGAGAGGCCCTGCCATGTCCCGCTCCGAAACCCTGTTCAATGCAGCCCAGAAGCACATCCCCGGTGGCGTTAACTCGCCCGTGCGCGCCTTTAAAAGCGTTGGCGGCACCCCGTTGTTCTTCAAGCACGCCGAAGGCGCCTACGTCACCGACGAAGACGATAAGCGCTACGTGGACTACGTCGGCTCCTGGGGCCCAATGATCCTCGGCCACAGCCACCCAGACGTGCTCGATGCGGTGCGCAACCAGCTGCAGCACGGCCTGTCCTACGGCGCACCAACTGCCATGGAAACCGAAATGGCTGATCTGGTGTGCAGCCTGGTGCCGTCGATGGAAATGGTGCGCATGGTCAGCTCCGGCACCGAAGCGACCATGAGCGCGATTCGTCTGGCCCGTGGTTACACCGGCCGCGACAACATCATCAAATTCGAAGGCTGCTACCACGGCCACTCTGACAGCCTGCTGGTTAAAGCCGGCTCTGGCCTGCTGACCCAGGGTGTACCCAGCTCGGCAGGCGTGCCGGCGGATTTCGCCAAACACACCCTGACCCTGCCCTTCAACGACATCAAAGCCGTCGAGCAGATGCTCAGTGAAGTCGGCGACAGCGTGGCCTGCATCATTGTCGAGCCGGTGGCCGGCAACATGAACTGCGTGCCGCCCGCACCGGGCTACCTGCAGGGCCTGCGCGAGCAGTGCGACAAGCACGGCGTGGTGCTGATTTTTGACGAAGTGATGACCGGTTTCCGTGTGGCCCTCGGCGGTGCTCAGGCGTATTACGGCGTCGCCCCGGACCTGACCACCTTCGGCAAGATCATCGGCGGCGGCATGCCAGTCGGCTGCTTCGGCGGCAAGCGCGAGATCATGCACTGCATCGCCCCGCTCGGCCCGGTCTATCAGGCGGGCACCTTGTCCGGCAACCCGCTGGCAATGGCCGCGGGCCTCACCACGCTGCGCCTGATCAACCGCCCGGGTTTCCACGCTGAGCTGAGCGACTACACCCGCCGCATGCTGCAAGGCCTGCAAGAGCGTGCCGATGCCGCCGGCATCCCGTTCGTCACCACCCAAGCGGGCGGCATGTTTGGCCTGTACTTCAGCGCGGCTAACGATATTGTCACCTTCGATGACGTGATGACCAGCGATGCCGAACGCTTCAAGCGCTTCTTCCACTTGATGCTGGACGGTGGTGTTTATCTAGCCCCCAGCGCCTTTGAGGCTGGCTTCACCTCCATTGCCCATGGCGATACCGAGCTGAAAATTACCCTGGACGCCGCCGAGCGCGCCTTCGCCGAGCTGAAGAAGGCCTAATGCAATACAGCACCGCACTGTCAGACGGCCTGTTGGCGCTGGCCTGCTTGGCCTGCGCCATCGCCATCGGTAAGGCCCGCAGTCACTATGGCGAGGCCGATCAACCGGCCCTTTTCTGCGCGTTACTGGGCTTTCTGCTGCCGGCAGCCGCTGCCGCAGCCGGGGTCATTCGCTTTGGATTCGACCCCAGCGTAGAGGCCGCGCACTTGTGGCTGAGCCAGGCCAGCAGCTTCCTCGGCCTGCCGCTACTCGGCGCTGCCTCGCTGGCACTGGGCCGAAGCTGGCAATGGAGCCGCGCCAACTGGGGGCGCATCCTGCTCGGGCTGTGCGCCTTCTTCGAACTATTCCGACAGCTGAACCAGCTCGATAATTACCGCTTGCTGCTCAACCTGGCGACCTTGCTACTGGTGCTCTACGCCGGAGCCGTGCAGTGGCCCAAGCGCGCGCCGCCAGCGGTGGCCGGATTGGTAGTTGGATTGTTTTTGCTGGCCGGCGCGGCCGTAGGCACCCAGGGTTTTATCGGCTCGCTACGGCGTATTGACCTGTTCCACGCCCTGCTGACGCCGGCTTACCCACTACTGGCCTGGTTGCTACTGAACTTACCTGGCAGTGCCAAACTCAGTGAAATCGAAGAAAACCCGGTAAAGACTTTGTAAGTACGCCACTGCTTATTTCATAATGTGACGGCCGCCGCGTTCCGGCGGCCAGGCTGATCGCCTGTTTTGCATCCCGAGGTAAATGGACTTTCATGAAACGCACCGGCCGCACCCTGTCTCTGGGCTGCCTGTTGCTCCTACTGCCACTGCTTGCCTCGGCGAGCGGCAACTCCTTGCTGATCCCCGCACTTGGCAGCTGCTCACTCAACACCGCCACCGAAGAACTGCCGGCCGCTCTCGATGCTTGCCAGCAAGCCGCCCTTACGGGCGATGTGAAGGCGCAGTTTGAACTGGGTGAGTTCTACTACGACGGCAAGCGCATCGAACGCGACCTCAGCCAGGCGCTGCAATGGTTTGAGCAGGCCTCACTGCAAGGCCATGCGCAGTCGCAATACCACTTGGGCATGATGTTCTTTCGCGGCGAAGGCGTGCCGGCGAATGCCGTACAGGCCTACATCGTGCTGAAAATGGCGGCGGTGAATGGCTCAGATGAGGCCATGGACAGCGCCGACTTAATCGCCGCGCAAATGCCGCGCAATGAACTGGAAATCGCCAGCCAAGTACTCGGGCAGATTTTCCGCAACTACCTGCTGGAGCTGCAGAACGCCGATACTCTGACCTCGCCGTTCGCCCCGCTGCCGTAGGGCGGATGTAAAAAGCAACATCTGCCCTACGAACGGCGAACCGATGATGGGTATCGCGCGGCTCACCCCATCCTACTCAGCTCAGCGAGTTTTTATCGCCGCATGGTCGAGCGCAGTCGCTTCACTTATCCGGCATCGGCATAGGAAACGGCATGACATTGCCGCCGCCCTTGGCTTCGCTGATCTTCGGCGTGCCGAGGCGCTCGACTTCGTCGATACGGACGATCGCATTCATCGGGATAAAGCTGCGCACCACCCCGTCGAACTGCGCCTTGAGCTTTTCTTCGCTTGGGTCGACTACCACTTGGGTGCGCTCACCAAAGACGAACTCTTCTACTTCCAGAAAGCCCCACAGATCGCTTTGAAAGATCTGCTTGGCGTACATCTCGTACACCTGACCCTGGTTGAGGAAAATCACCTTGTAGATGGGTTCGCGCTTGCTCATGGTTATGCCGCTCGCACCGACGGGTTGCTTGAAAGGGCGCGGATCATAGCATAGCCACCGAGCAGCCAATGCTAGGAACCAGAGGCTTGGGCCTCTATAATGCGCGGTTCGTCGAATCACCCTTATTGAGCGCGCATGACCAAGAAGCTTTATATCGAAACCCACGGTTGCCAAATGAACGAGTACGACAGCTCGCGCATGGTCGACCTACTGGGTGAACATCAAGCCCTGGAAATCACCAATAAAGCGGACGATGCCGACATCATCCTCCTCAACACCTGCTCTATTCGTGAAAGAGCGCAGGACAAAGTGTTCTCACAACTTGGCCGCTGGCGTGAACTGAAGCTGGAGAACCCGGACTTGGTAATCGGCGTCGGTGGCTGCGTAGCCAGCCAGGAAGGCGCAGCGATCCTTGGCCGCGCGCCCTATGTTGACGTGGTCTTTGGCCCGCAGACCCTGCACCGCCTGCCGGAAATGATCGACGCCGCGCGCAGCACCAAAGTCGCCCAAGTAGACATCAGCTTTCCGGAAATCGAAAAATTCGACCGTTTACCCGAGCCGCGGGTCGACGGCCCCAGCGCCTACGTATCGGTGATGGAAGGCTGCAGTAAGTACTGCACCTTCTGCGTGGTGCCCTACACCCGCGGCGAAGAAGTCAGCCGACCGATGGCCGATGTGCTCAGCGAGATCATTCACCTGGCCGAACACGGCGTGCGTGAAATCACCCTGCTCGGGCAGAACGTCAACGGTTACCGCGGCGAGACGGGCAATGGCCAGATCGCCGACTTCGCCGAGCTGCTCTATGCCGTGGCCGCCATCGACGGCGTCGACCGCATTCGCTATACCACCAGCCATCCATTGGAGTTCTCCGACGCGCTGATTCAAGCCCACGTCGAGATCCCCGAACTGGTGAAATACCTGCACCTGCCGGTGCAATCGGGCTCTGACCGTATTCTCGCGGCGATGAAGCGCAACCACACAGCCCTAGAATACAAATCGCGTATTCGCAAACTGCGCGCCGCGGTGCCGGACATCCTGATCAGCTCGGACTTCATCATCGGCTTCCCCGGCGAAACCGAGAAAGACTTCGAACAAACCATGAAACTGGTGGAGGACGTCGGCTTCGACTTCGGCTACTCCTTTATCTACAGCCCGCGCCCCGGCACACCGGCCGCCGACCTGCCCGATGACACGCCGCTGGAGCTGAAGAAACAGCGCCTGGCTTTGCTGCAGCACCGCATCACCCAGCAGGGCGCCGAAAACAGCCGGCGCATGGCCGGCACCGTACAGCGCATCCTGGTCACCGATTACTCAAAAAAAGACCCGGGTATGCTCCAGGGCCGAACAGAGAGTAATCGTGTGGTCAACTTCCGCAGTGACAACCCGCGTTTGATTGGTCAGTTTGTCGATGTGCGTATCGACCAAGCCATGCCAAACTCGCTGCGCGGCACGCTGCTGAGCGAAACCGACTGCAACTAAAGCCGCAGCGGCCCGCGCTTCCACGTCGCGGCCGCTAGCGCTATTCTTCGTTTTTCATTACCCCAGCCGACTGGCGGCCATCACACGACCTTGAACACACCTATAGAACCACTTCGTTTTATCCTTGAACCCTTCGAGGCTCGCCGCTTCGCTAACCTGTGCGGCCAATTTGATGAACACCTGCGCCTGATCGAGGCGCGTCTGGGCATAGAACTGCGCAACCGCGGCAACCAATTTGAGCTGGTCGGCAGCGCCGGCCAGACCACCGCTGCCGAGCAGCTGCTGCGCCGCCTTTATCGCGAAGCCGAAAACACCGAACTGTCGCCCGATCTGGTGCACCTGTTTCTACAGGAATCCGGGATCGAAGAGCTGAGCAACCCAGTGGTTGAAGCCAGCATCGCCCTGCGCACGCGCAAAGGCATGATTCGCCCACGCGGGGCCAATCAGCAGCGCTACGTCAAAGCCATCCTCGACCACGACATCAATTTCGGTATTGGCCCAGCCGGTACGGGTAAAACCTACCTGGCCGTGGCCTGCGCCGTGGATGCCTTGGAGCGCGAACAAATCCGCCGCATCCTGCTGGTGCGCCCGGCAGTAGAAGCCGGTGAGAAGCTCGGCTTTCTGCCCGGCGACCTGTCGCAAAAGATCGACCCCTACCTGCGCCCGCTGTACGACGCCCTCTATGAGATGCTTGGCGTCGAGCAGGTGGCCAAGCTGATCGAGAAACAAGTGATCGAGGTCGCGCCGCTGGCCTATATGCGCGGCCGCACGCTGAGCAACAGCTTTATCATCCTCGACGAAAGCCAGAACACCACCCTGGAACAGATGAAGATGTTCCTCACCCGTATCGGCTTCGGCTCCACGGCCGTGATCACCGGCGACATCACCCAGGTCGACCTGCCGCGCGGCACCAAAAGCGGCCTGACCCATGTGATCGACGTGCTGCACGATGTCCCGGGCATCAGCTTCACCCACTTTAAGCCGAAAGATGTGGTGCGCCACCCGCTGGTGCAACGCATTGTCGAAGCCTATGAGCGCTACGAAAACCGCATTCACGGCAAGCTCGATGACACGCAGGGCAACGGCGATGCTTGAGCTTGACCTGCAGATTGCCAGCAACGCCGCCAACCTGCCGAGCGAGGCGCAGTTGCGCGCTTGGTGCGTGATTGCCCTGCGCCAGCGCACAGCCGACTCGGAACTGACCATTCGCCTGGTTGATGAGGCCGAAGGGCGCGAACTCAACTACACCTGGCGGCAAAAAGATTACGCCACCAATGTGCTGTCCTTCCCCGCTGATGTACCGGACGAGTTTCTCGATATCCCACTGCTCGGTGACCTGGTCATCTGCGTGCCGGTGGTCGAGCGTGAAGCACACGAACAAGCGAAGACTAGCGAAGCCCATTGGGCGCACCTAGTGATCCATGGCTGCCTGCACCTACTCGGTTACGACCACATCGAGGAGGAGGAAGCTGAAGAGATGGAAACGCTGGAACGACAATTACTGGCTGAACTGGGTCACCCAGACCCTTACGCCGACGAAGATGATTCCCCTCTCACAACACAGAAGGTTCCTGAGTAACCACCATGAGCGAAGACCGATCGAGCAACGAGCAAACATCCTGGTTTAACCGACTGACCCAGGCGTTTGCTCATGAGCCGAAAAACCGCAAGGAACTGCTCGAAGTGCTGCGCGAAGCGCATCAAAATAAGCTGCTCGACAGCGAAGCGCTGGCCATTGTCGAAGGCGCCATTCAGGTCGCCGATCTACAGGTCCGTGACATCATGGTGCCGCGCTCACAGATGATGAGCATCAAGGCCAACCAGTCGCCCAAAGAGTTTCTACCCGGCATCATCGAAGCCGCACACTCGCGCTACCCGGTAGTTGGCGAAAGTCTCGATGATGTCATCGGCATCCTCCTGGCCAAGGATCTGCTGCCGTTGATCCTGCAAGGCGACCAGCCCAACTTCAACATTAAAGACCTGCTGCGCCCGGCCACTTTCGTGCCCGAGTCCAAGCGACTGAATGTGCTGCTGCGCGAGTTCCGCGCTAACCACAATCATATGGCCGTGGTGATTGACGAGTACGGCGGCGCGGCCGGACTGGTAACCATCGAAGATGTGCTTGAGCAAATCGTCGGCGATATTGAAGACGAGCACGACGTTGAGGAAGACAGCTACGTCAAACCCCTGCCTTCAGGCGATTTCTTGGTCAAGGCACTGACGCCCATCGACAGTTTCAATGAAGCTTTCGATACCGAGTTTTCCGATGACGAATTCGACACCGTCGGCGGCCTAGTGATGAGCGCATTTGGTCATCTGCCCAAGCGCAACGAAGTGACTGAAATCGGCGGTTTCCGCTTCCGCATATTGAATGCAGACAGCCGGCGCATCCACCTGCTGCGCCTGACCCCGATCAATAACTGATCACCCTATACGGCCACCCTAATCGGTGGCCGTTGTGCATAGTCGGCTCAGCAGCGCCCCACCTTCCCCCGCCGCCTATTGCGCTTTACCCTTTGCGCCACCTCAATCCAAGGACCTGCATGCAATGCACTGGATAACCCGACCTGGCTGGCCCGGCAACCTGATCGCTCTGCTTGCTGGCGCAATCACCACACTGGCGCTGGCGCCCTACGACCTATGGCCGCTGGCCATCCTCTCCATCGCCCTGTTCTACCTTGGCCTACGTGATCTCGCGCCGCGCCAGGCAGCCCTGCGCGGCTGGAGTTACGGCTTTGGCCTGTTCGCGGCCGGCACCAGCTGGGTGTATGTGAGCATCCACGATTACGGCGCCGCCTCGCCGCCACTGGCGGCGTTCCTGACCCTGCTATTCGTCGGTGGCCTCGGTTTGCTATTCGCCCTTAGCGCTTGGATCTGGACGCGCTGGCTACGTCGGGTGGAAGCACCGCTGGCCGACGCCCTGGCCTTTGCCGCACTGTGGCTGGCGCAGGAAGCTTTCCGCAGCTGGTTTCTTACCGGCTTCCCCTGGCTGTACGCCGGGTACAGCCAGCTGGACGGGCCACTGGCTGGCCTCGCTCCAGTAGGCGGGGTGTGGCTGCTTTCCTTTGTTCTAGCACTGAGTGCAGCGCTATTGGTGAATCTGGTGCAACTGCGCACGCGCAAGGCGTTTCTCGCCATCGGCATTGCCCTGCTTTGCGCGCCATGGATTGCTGGTATCACCTTAAAGGGCCACGCATGGACCCAAGCCCTGGGCGAACCGCTTAGCGTGGCGGCCATGCAAGGCAATATCGAACAGAACATGAAGTGGGACCCCGAGCAGCTCAATGCTCAGCTGGCGCTTTACCGCGACATGACCTTCAGCGCCAAACCGACCGATCTGATCATCTGGCCAGAAACCGCCGTGCCGGTGCTCAAAGATCGCGCGCAAGGCTACCTGGGGGTGATTAATCGCTTCGCCAACGAGCGCAATGCCGCGCTGATTACCGGCGTGCCCATTCGCCAAAGCAACGAGCGTGGCGAGCAGCGCTACTACAACGGCATCAGCGTGGTTGGCCAGGGCAGCGGCGACTACCTCAAGCAGAAGCTGGTGCCCTTCGGTGAATACGTGCCGCTGCAGGACGTGCTGCGCGGCCTGATCGCCTTCTTCGACCTGCCGATGTCCGACTTTGCCCGCGGCTCATCAGAGCAAAGCCTGTTGCAGGCCAAGGGCCATGCGATTGCGGCGTTTATTTGCTACGAAGTGGTATACCCAGAGTTCTCCGCCGGCCTCGCCGCGCAGAGTGACCTGTTGCTGACCATCAGCAATGACACTTGGTTTGGGCGCTCTATCGGCCCGCTACAGCACCTGCAGATGGCGCAGATGCGCGCACTGGAGGCGGGCCGCTGGATGATCCGCGCGACCAATAACGGCGTTACTGCATTGATCAACCCTTACGGGCAGATCACCGAGCAACTGCCGCAGTTCGAACAAGCGGTGCTGTATGGCCAGGTGCAACCGATGCAGCAACTGACGCCCTACCTGTACTGGCGCGGCTGGCCGATGCTGATCGTTTGCCTGGTGTTGTTTGGCTGGGCGCTATTGGCCAGCCGCATGGCTAAGACGTTTTAACGTCCGAAAGAAGACAACAATTCGTAGGGTGGGTTAGGCGCGCATGACGACGGACTAGCTAACGCTGACTAGCCCGTAGCGCTGTAACCCACCATCCGCGAGAAGTACCGATTGACCGATGGGTATCGCGTTACTCAACCCATCCTACAAAACAGCCGCGCTGGCAATTAACGGCCGAAAAAGCGGTAGAACTCGCGCAACTCAGCCTGCGCGTCGCCGATGCTAATCGGGGTGAAGCGCAGTGAATGGTGCGCCGGGCACTGCGCCAGGCGGCCCTGGTCGAGCGGATGCAGCCAGCCCAGCAGCGGGTAACCGCCCATGGTCTGATGGTCGGCCTGAAGAATGATGGGCTGACCATCCGGCGGCACCTGAATCGCCCCGCGACCAACGCCTAACGACCACTGGCGCACAGGCGGCTGCAGCGCCTCGCCGACCAGCCGCGCACCCATGCGGTCGGAGTGCGGGCTGAGCTGCCAGGTCTGGGCAAAAAAGCCCTGCAACTGGTCCTCCTCAAAACTTGCCGCATCAGCGCCGGTGATCACCCGCAGCAGCGGCGTGCAGCTGTAATCCGCCACATAAGGCCAAGGCACACTGGCTGAGCGGCTGAAACTGGCTGCCCGGCAGGCTAATAGATCCGGCGCCTGCAGCGCCTGCCCCATGCCTTCGCGCAACTGCACACTGACGCTGCCCAGCACCGGCACAGCAATAAAGCCGCCGGCCACCGCCAAGTAAGCACGTTGACCGCTGCGGGCAAAGCCCATCCGCAGAGACTGGCCCTTATGCAGCGGCAAACGCGTCCACAGTGACTGCGGCTGATCATCCACACTCAGTGGCATCTGCGCGCCGCAGACCGCCACCCAGGTGTCGACCTCAGCCTGTAGTTCGACATCGCCCAAGGCGACTTCCAGCAGCGGCGTGCCCCAGGGGTTACCCAAGAGGTGATTGGCCCAAGCGGCAGCATGCCCATCGAGCGGCCCGGCTGGGGATACGCCGAGGTGCTGCCAACCGAGCCGGCCGCCATCCTGCAACAGGCTCTGCGGCCCAGGCTTGAGCACCCGTAAGCCGCTCATAACCGGCCGCCTTCGCCGACAAAATCGCGCTCAGCAATCGAACGAAAACGCACACGATCACCCAGCGCCAGAGGGCACGGCGGAGTTTGCGTCACATCAAATAATGGCCAGGGGCAACTGCCGATCAGATGCCAGCCACCGGGTGAACTCTGCGGGTAGATTGCCGTCTGCCGCTCGGCAATCGCCAGGCTACCGGCCGGCACAGCAGTGCGTGGGGTGGCCCGACGCGGCAATGCTAAGCGTGCGTCCAGCTCAGCGAGGTAGGCAAAACCCGGGGCAAAACCAATTGCGCCGACCCGGTACTCAACCGCCGTATGCAGCTCGATCACCTGAGCAATGCTCAGCTGGCACAGCCGGGCAACTTCGCCAAGGTCTTCGCCGCCATACCAAATGGGCAGCTCGTGCAGCCGCCCGGCCTCTGCCACATAAGGCTCTGCCAACCATCGCTCCAGCATAGGTTTGAGCCGCTCAGCCAACTGCAGATGGTCGGTGCGCATCAGGTCATAGTGCAGCAGCAGACTGGTCCAACCCGGCACCAGATCAGTGAGCACCTCGCCCAACTCAGTACGGATACGTTCGGCCAACAGGGCAATACGCGGCGGCAACTGCGCATCGGGCTGATCGGCCAGCACCAGCAGCAGGGCTTCGGCACCGGCCGGTTCAAAGCGCATCATAGGGTGTCCAGGGCAGCCCGCAGACGCCGCAGCACAGCCAGGGAGTCGGCGTTATCGCCATGCACGCAGAGGCTGTCGGCACGCAGCTGCAACGGTTTGCCGTCGATATCAGCAAACGACTCGCCTTGGGCAATTGCCAACGCCTGCTGCAGAATCCGCTGCGGATCGTGGTGCACCGCACTGCTTAAGCGGCGCGGCGCCAGCTGCCCATCAGCCAGATAAGCGCGATCGGCAAAAGCTTCGAACATCAACGGTACATCAGCAGCATCGGCCAAGCGCCGCTCACGGCTGTTATCGGCCAGCGCCAGCACCATCAGCGGCAACCCTTTGCGGTAACTGGCGCACGCTTCGAGTACCGCACTGAACAGGGCATCGTCACGCACCAGGTCGTTGTACAGCGCACCATGGGGTTTGACGTAGGCGACCTGAGTGCCCACCGCGCGGCAAAAGGCATCCAGCGCACCAAGCTGATACAGCACCAGCGCCGTCACCTCCTCAGGAGAGCAGGCCATGTGCCGGCGGCCGAAACCTTGTAAGTCCGGGTAAGCCGGGTGCGCGCCGATGCTCACGCCATGCTGCAGCGCCAGGGCAACGGTGTGTTGCATGGTCAGGGGGTCCGAGGCGTGGAAGCCACAGGCCAGGTTGGCTTGATCAACCAGCGGCATGGCATGAGCGTCATCGCCCATGCGCCAGACGCCGAAGCTTTCACCCATATCGCAGTTCAGCAGGATTGTTTTCATAGCCACAAGCTTAGAGGCGCAACGCCGTGGCGGGAAGCCTGCAAAAAGCGCAGTGTCGACCGCGCTTAATAGACATCACGGCGATAACGGCCCTCTTCCAGCAACGCGTTAACGCCAGCTTCGCCCAGTAACTCATGCAACACCGCATCCACCCCGGCGGCCATGCCCGCCAAGCTGCCGCACACATAAATAGCAGCGCCCTTTGCTAACCATGCCGACAATGTTTCGGCAGACTCACGCAGACGATCTTGTACATAGACCTTTGACACCTGATCACGGGAGAAGGCCAGATCCAGGCGCGCCAACTCGCCGCTGGCCAACCAACCTTGCAGCTCACTTTGGCAATAGAAGTCATGCGCCGCATTGCGCTCGCCGAACAGCAGCCAGTTTTCCGTATACCCGGCGACGATGCGCGCCTTGAGCAGGCTGCGCAGCCCGGCCAAACCGGTGCCATTGCCGATCAGAATCATCGGCCGCTCATCTTCCGGAGCATGGAAGCCGCTGTTACGCCGCACCCGCGCCAGCAACTGGCCGTGCAGCGCCACGCCCTCAGTCAACCAGCCGGAGCCGAGCCCCAGCGAGCCGTCGGCATGCCGCTCCTGGCGCACGATCAATTCCAGCTGACCGTCACTGGGCAGCGAGGCGATCGAGTACTCACGCGCGGCCAGCGGCAGCAGTGCGTCCAACAAGGCTTGCGCATGCAGGCCAACCAGGTGAATGGACTGCTCAGGCAACTGCTTGCCCGCTAAGGCCTGCTGCAGCGATTGCGACAAACCGTTCAGCCGAACGGGCTGCTGCCCCTCCAGCCCGTGCGCCTGCAGCCAAGCCAGCACCCGCGCATCGGTGTGACGGGGCAACACGTCGAGAATATCGCCAGCGGCCCACTCAATGACCTGCTCCGCGCGCAGCCCGAGCCAATACGTCGGCGCACCTTGGCTGCCTGGGTTGAGCAACTCCCGGCGGTTCAGGGTCCACAGGCCGTAGGGTGTTTCTGCTTGATGCTGCGGCTTGGCACCGGTCACTTCGCCGAGTTGACGCTGCCAACTGGCCAGCGCCGTCGCATCGCCCGCGTCCACCTGCACGGCTTCAAATAGGCTTTGCGCACCCTGCTCAGTCAACCAGCCCTGCACGCGCTGGGCGAAACCGCAGAAGTGCTGATACTGGCGATCACCTAGGGCGAGCATGGCATAGCGCAAATGCTCAAGGCCCAACGCCTGGCCGAGCAGCTTGCGCTCGAAGCCACGCGCACTGTCCGGAGCCTCTCCCTCGCCAAAGGTGCTGACGACAAACAGCGCCTGATGCGCCTGGCGCAGCATCGATTCGGTGAGTTTGGCCAAGGGCTGCACGTTGACCGCCAACCCGGCAGCCTGCAGTTGCCCGGCAGCCCGCCAGGCCAGCTGCTCGGCAAAGCCACTCTGGCTGGCAAAGCCGATCAACCAGCTGCCCGCGGTTGCCGCGCTCGAATGCACCGCGCCTCGCGCCTGTAGCATCGCGCGTTTCTTACGCCGACGGTCGAGGTAGAGCAACCAGCCAGTGATGGCGAACAACGGCATCGCCAGGCTGGCTAGGAACAGCAAAATGCGTCCAGTCAGGCCAAAGTAACTGCCCACATGCAAGGCATACACGCTGCTCAGCAGCTGCTCGCCAAAGGCCTGCTGAGCATAGCGTTTATGCATGCCCAGCTCACCACTCAGCGGATCGAGTGTCAGCTGGTTGAACGCACGCTCATGGGCAGCGTCATCACGCAGATAAAACACCGTCACCGCTTGTCCGGCAGCAGTCGGCAGGCGCAGGTTGTAGCTGCTCAGCTGAGCGCCGGCCTCGCGCTGGAACGTCGCCCACACAGCCGTCAGATTGACCGCGGGCAACGTCCCATCCGCCGGTGGGCTGCGCTTACCGCTACGCTGCTGCCCAGCCGCCTGCTCACCGAGCAACGCCGTCGCCCCTTCGCGGTACCAGTCATAGGACCAATACAAACCCGTCAGCGCGGCAAGCAGATAGAGCGCCAAGCACCAGGTACCCACCACCGCGTGCAGGTCCCAATTAAAGCTACGGCCCTTGCGCGCCCAGTCCAGGGTTAGCCAGGCGCGCCAGCTGCTAGCCTGACGCGGCCAACGCAAGTACAGGCCCGACAGACAGAAGAACAACAAAATCAGGGTGCACGCCGCAGTGATCTGTTTGCCGTATTCGCCCATGGCGAGAAACCGGTGCAGCTGCAGCATCAAATCGAAGAAGCCCTGCCCACGCGGCTCACTCAACAATTCAGCGCTGCTGGCATCGAAGTAACGCGAAGGGCCGCGGCGCTCACCCGGCTTAGGCGCAAAGAACACCCGGCCGACGCGCTCGCCTTGCACATCCAGCCACAAACCGACCACCGGCTGCTGCCCTGCCGTTGTAAGCATTGGCACCAGCTGCACAGGCGACAGCTCCGTACGGTCGCGCACCTCGCCCTGAAATACTTCAGGATTGAGCGCACGCAGCAGCTCGTCTTGGAACGAGTAAGCCGCACCCGTTACGCCCATCAGGGCCAACACCAGACCGGCAGTGATGCCGAATAACCAATGCAACTGGAACAGGATTTTCTTTAACACGGAAAACTCGACCACAGAGGTTGGACACAGGCTGTCAATGCTCACAAACGGGCGACCGCCAAAGAAGAAATAATTCTATTTGATAATTAATTTCATATAACCAGGGCGCACCGACCTTTACCTACTCTTTACTGGCGGCGCCCCCACTGAACCAGAAAACCCCGCACGCAGTGGAGCAGGGTTTTCTGGTTAAACCGGCAAGTTGGCGTTCGCTACCTACCTGAAACGTGGCGCAACTAGAAGCGGTAGGTGGCCGACAAGACTGCCGAACGCGCATCGCCATATTCGATGGCTGAGGAGCGCGTGTTGGCACCGACGTTCTGTCGCACGCTCTGCACATAGTCCTTGTCGAACAGGTTGTTCATGTTCAGCTGCAGGTCGAGTTCCTGATTAACCTTGTAGCCGAGCATGGCGTTATGCACCCAGTAGGCATCCAGTTTGGCGTTATCACTGGAGGTCACGTTACGCTCGCTGGCATAACGCGCACCGTAGCCGACGCGCCAGCCAGCTGGCAGCTCGTAGGTGCTCCACAGGTTGAACGAGCGTGGCGGGGTGTTGCCCAGGGCCTGACCTTCTTTGGCGATACCGGCGGCGGTATCCGCCGCTTTGAGGGTTTCGCTGTCGAGGAAGGTGTAGTTGGCGTAGACGTTCCATTGCTCGCTAATACGACCACTCACGCCCAGTTCCACACCCTGCACGCGCTGCTCACCGGCCAAGGCGGTAGAGCCGTCTGCCAAGGTTTCACGGGCATTGGTTTTCTCTACGCGAAACAGTGCGGCATCCAACTGCAGACGGTTGTCCAGCAACTCCCACTTGGTACCGAGCTCCCAGGTTTTATTCTCTTCCGGGTCCAACTCGGACTCGGCGGCGTTTAACGAACCAGAAGACGCCAAGGCCTCGGCAGCCGGGTTAAAGGAGGTGCCGTACGCCAGGTAGATGCGGCCATTTTCAGCGGGTTTGTAGACCACGCCAGCCCGCCCGCTGAGCTCCTTGTCGCGCGAGCTCAGGCGCGTCGTCGTACCGGCGGGCAGCGCAGTGTTCTTCGAGTCGCCCGTGATCCAGTCATAACGCAGCCCCAGGCTTAAATCCCACTGCTGGTTCAGGGCAATGGTGTCGAACGCATAGACTGCCTGGTTCTCAAGCTCGGTCGAGGTTTCGGCCGTGCGAGTCTTGCTGGTCGCCCCTGCGTAATAACCCGGTGGGTTGCCTAGGTCGTAATCCTTGCCGGCAAAGTTGAGCGCGTGATTGTAGGTATTGCGGTAGTAATCCTCACGCGACACCTCGACGCCCGTAACTAGGGTATGGCCCAGGCCCAAAGTATCGAAATACGCCGTCAGGTTGGTTTGGTTGATCCACATCTCGCTGGTTACATCCCGGCCATACGCCTGCGGCCCGGCGGGAACATAACGACCGGTTGGAACGCCCGTAAGGTTAACGTGGGAGGCGGAAATGACCGTGTCGCGCTCAACACGGCTGTAACGGCTGAGGTTCTGCAAGCGCAGGCTGTCGCTGAAGTCGTGCTCGAACTTAACCGTGAAAGCATCGGTCTGGATCTCTTCTTTATCGAGGTTCTTCCAGCCGAAATACGCATCACGACCAACACCCGCCAGGCGCTTGCCATCGAAGGCTGGCACGCCGTAGTCCGGCATGTTGTTATCGTTTTGATGCAAGTAGCTCAAGGTCAATCGCGTCGAATCGCTCAGCCCCAACAACAGCGAAGGCGCAATGCCCCAGCGTTCGCGGTCGATCTGCTCACGGCTCGGCACATCATTTTCATGGGCCATTAGGTTGAGACGAAAGGCGCTGCCGGTGCCGACTTCATCCAGGGTCTGGTTGGTGTCCAGCGTCAGGCGGTGGTAGTTATCCGTACCTAAGCTCGCGCCAATCTCAGTGAAATCGCGCTGGCGTGGCTGCTTGCTGACCTGGTTGATGCTGCCGCCGGTGGTGCCGGAGCCCCCGAACACCGAGTTGGGGCCCTTGATGACTTCGACGGCCTCGATATTGAAGGTGTCGGTACGGTTGTTCTGCGAGCTGTCGCGCAGGCCGTCGATCTGCATATTGGCATTGGCACTGAAGCCACGAATATTGATGCTGTCGCCCGAGCCACCACCGCCCTCACCTGCATTGAAGGTGATGCCAGAAACGTTAGCCAGCACTTGCTTCATGCTCAGTGCCTGCTGCTCTCTGAGCAGCGCCTGCGGCACCACGGTGATGGTTTGCGGGGTATCAAGCAGCGGGACGGCGTACTTGGCTGAGGACGAGGTGTCGGTTTTGTACTCTTCAGCTTGCTGACCCTTGACCGTTACGCTGCCCAGCTCAACCGGCGTCTTGGCTTGCTGCAGCGCTTGCTCAGCAGCCATACCAGCACCCGCCCAAGAGGCGACGGCCAGACCGATAGCCGAAGCCAGAAGACGACGCTGCGGCAAGTTGCCAGCTTGTTTATGCATACCCATGAGAACCACCCCCAGATCAAAACGAGGCGTGATTCTATTTGATAATCATTATCAATCAATAGGTATTTACACTTTTATTCGCAATAAGTTCCGCTAATGCGCACCGACCAGCACACGCTCAGCACCAATACTGGCCAGATCGCGACAACCGGTCAGCGCCATGGCCACCTCCAGCTCGGCGCGCAGCAGCTGCACCACATGCGCCACTCCACTGGCTCCGGCCGTGGCCAGCCCATACACATAAGGCCTGCCTACCAGCACGGCGTCGGCACCCAGGGCCAGCGCTTTGTACACATCAGTGCCACGGCGTATACCGCCATCCAGCAACAGCGGTACGCGCCCCTGCACTGCGGCGGCAATCTCCGCCAACACCTCGATGGTTGCAGGCTGACCGTCCAGGGTGCGACCGCCATGGTTAGAGACGATGATGCCGTCGACCCCTTCGGCCAGCGCACGCTGCGCATCCTCGGCGCACATCACGCCCTTGAGCAGAATCGGCAGGCGCGTCAGCGAGCGCAGCCACTGCACATCCGCCCAACCAGGTGCGGCCGCTAATAACGCGCTACCGAGCAACAAGCCGCCGCTGGGTGCGGCACTCCCACGCAGTGGCTGCATCCCGCGCAGGTTGACCGCCTCGACCCCCTTGGGCAAACAGAAGCCCGCCCGCTGCTCGCGATTGCGCATCCCGTTAACCGGCGCATCCACGGTTAGCACCAGCGCCTGATAACCGGCGGCTTCGGCACGCTTTACCAGAGCCTGGGTAAAGGCTCGATCCGGCTGGATATACAGCTGAAACCACAGCGGGTTGTGCGCTTGCTCGGCGACCGCCTCCAGGCTCACGCTGGCCTGAGTGCTAAGCACCATGCCAGCCTGCACGGCCGAAGCCGCCAACACCGTGGCCAGCTCACCATCGGCATGAGCGAGCTGCTGATACGCCACCGGCGCGAGGAAAATCGGATGAGCAAACGTTTGGCCGAATAGGCTCAGGTGGGTGTTGCCGCCACTCAGGTCGGCCAACACCCGCGTGCGTAAACGGATGCGCTGAAACGCGGCTTGGTTGTCGGCCAAGGTCAGCTCATCAGCCGCGCCGCCAGCCATATAAGCCCAGGCCTGGGCACTCATACGCTCACGCGCCAAGGGCTCATAGTCGGCTACAGCGGCAATGCTCGGCGGGATTTGCGTCAACTTCGATAACGGCCCATCGCTCATGTGTTGGCCCAGTGGCGCAGCAGGTTGTGATACACGCCGGTCAACCGCGCCAGCTCGGCGCTGTCTGGTACCTGCTGCGTCAGCGCTTGGATCGCCTTGTCTAATTCCAGCAACATGCTGCGCTGGTTGTCTTCACGCACCAGGCTCTGAATCCAGAAAAACGCGGCATAGCGCACGCCGCGAGTCACCGGTTCAACCCGATGCAAACTGCTGCCGGGATACAGCACCAGATGCCCCGCCGGCAACTTCACCCGGTGACTGCCATAGCTGTCCTCGACCACCAACTCGCCGCCGTCATACTCATCTGGCTCACTGAAAAACAACGTGGCCGACAAATCGCTACGCACCCGCTGCGCCGAGCCCGGCACACTGAAAATCGAGTTATCAATATGGTTACCGTAGGTACCACCGTCGCTGTAGCGGTTGAAACGCGGCGGTAATACCTTGAGCGGTAGGGCGGCGGAGACAAACTGCGGATGACTGCCCAAGCGCTGCACAATGAAGTCACCGACCTGCACTGCCAGCGGATCATCCTGAGCCAGTTGCTGGTTCGCTTTGGCCTTGACGGCCTGATGACCTGCCGTACCCCGCCCATCCTGCCAACTGGCCCGCTCGAAGGCCTGACGGCATTCAGCCACCTGCTCAGGCGTCAGCACCTCGGCAATGCTCAGCATCATAATTGCGCGCTCCTCACCGGCCGCTTCAAGCGACCCAACCATTCAAATGCAAATGATTCTAAATAGCCAAGCCCCACTATGACAGCGCTATGCGTCAAGAGATTGCTTGAGTCCAGCAAAAGCTATGGTGCACCGGAGTCTTTTACAATAAATTTACATTTGTTAATGATAAGCCTTACCATAAAGCATAACTTCTTGTTTGGAGCTGCCCGGTGACCGTCTTCCGCTTAAAACCCCTCTACCTCGCACTGCTGGGCGCGTTCGCTGCGCCAGCTGTACACGCCGAATCAAACAGTGCACTGGAGATTCCCGCCGCCACTGTTACCGGGCAGCAGCAACAGACCAGCTACCAGCCCAGTCGCAGCACCAGCGCGCTGAAGATTGATGCGCCACTGCGCGACATTCCACAGACGGTTAACGTCATTCCGCAGAGCGTGATCAAGGATCAGGGCGCGCAGTCGATGGAAGACGTGCTGAAGAACGTGCCTGGCGTGGGCTTGTCCAACGGCGACGGCCAGCGCGACCAGGTCACCATTCGCGGCTTCAGCGCCATCGGCGACCAGTACATCGACGGCATCCGTGACGACGCGCTGTACTACCGCGATCTATCGAACATCGAGCGCGTGGAAGTGATCAAGGGCCCTGCTGCGGTTCTCTACGGCCGAGGCTCTTCGGGCGGCCTGATCAACAGCGTGAGCAAGCGCCCGACCTTCGCCCCAGTGCAGGAAGTCGGCGTTTCGGTCGACAGCGAAGGCAAGAAGCGCACCCAGTTCGATGCTGGCTGGGCCGATCAGGAGCAGGGCGACAAAGCCCTGCGCGTGACCGGTGCAGTGGAAGACAGCGACGGTTTTCGCGACGACGCCTTCCTTGAGCGCAAGGCCCTGGCCGCGTCGAGTTACTTCAAACTGTCCGATGACCTAGAGCTCAACTTGGGCGCCAGCTACCTTTACGACAAGCGCCTGATCGACTTCGGCATTCCAGCGCTAAACGGCCGGCCGGTGGACGTTGACCCTGGCACCCGCTTCGGTTCCGCCGACCCGGACCAAGACTACACCCGCAGCGAGGTATTCTCCTTCACCGCCGGCCTTGAGTATCAGATCAACGACGACTTCAGCCTGTCCAACACCAGTCGTTACTACCACTACGACCTGGACCGCAATAACACCCTGGCCCACACCGACGCCAACCGCTTCGTCACCGCCGCCAACGGCGAGCTGCTGGTCAAATTGCGTCGCGGTAACGTGCAGCGCAAAGAGGATGGCTGGTTCAACCAAACTGAACTGAAGCAACAGGCGCAGATTGCAGGCATGCAGCACAGCCTGCTCTATGGGGTCGAACTGGGTCGGCAGAACAAACATCAGACGGTTTTCAGCCAGAGCGATGTGGTGCGGGTGCCGTTGTTCCGCGATGGCTTGGTCGACGTGCCATTCCAGGCGGCACAAATGACCTCCAAAGGACTTAACACCCAAGACACAGCCGGTATCTATGTGCAGGACCTGATCGAACTGGCGCCACAGTGGAAGGCCCTGCTCGGCGTGCGTTATGACGTATTCGACCAGGCCTTCGCTGACGACCTGAGCGGCCAAGACATCTCGCGTACCGACCGCACTTGGAGCCCACGGGTTGGGCTGGTCTTCCAGCCGGACCAGGTGCAGTCCTACTACGTCTCGGTGAGCCGCTCCTACCAGCCGTCAGGCGAAACCTTCCCGCTGAACAACTCGATCAAAGACTTAGAGCCAGAGCAGACCACCAATTACGAGCTGGGTGGCAAATGGGACCTACTCGACCAGCGTCTGTCGCTGACCGCGTCGGTGTTCCGCCTTGAGCGCACCGACATGAAGACCAGCGACCCGGCCAACCCAGGCCAGACGATCCTCGCCGGCGAGCAACGCACCGATGGTTTCGAGGCAACCCTAAGCGGCCAGCTCAGCGACAAGTGGCAGGTGTATGCCGGCTACGCCTACCTCGATGCGGAGATCAGCAAGTCCACCAGCTTCACCAATGGCGTGGCCAACCAGGGCCAGACGCCAACCCTGACCCCACGCAATAGCGCCAACCTGTGGCTGGTGCGCTCGCTGAATCAGCAATGGCGTGTCGGCATGGGCGCCAACTATGTCGATGAGCGCTTCACCGCTTTGGATAACGCTACCGTCATGCCCAGCTACACGACCTACGATGCCGCGCTGCTTTACGGCCAACCACAATGGGACGCAGCACTTCGCCTGCGCAACGTATTTGACAAGGCGTATTTCGCTTCAGCCCATGGCTCAGTGGACTTAATCACGCCTGGCGCACCACGCAGCCTGGAACTGAGTGCTAACTACCGCTTCTGATCTTCGCGCCGCCGTACCGACTCGGCATTGCAGCCGAGGCGGTACTGGCAATCAAATTCAGACCTGCTCCACAGGCTCGCCAACAACACCGGCGTAGTCATGGCTGAGAAAGTGTTCCAGCGAGTCGTCGAGAATTTCCAGCCACGGGGCTGGCAACTCGGGGGCTGCGGTGCCCGTGACGGTGGAGGTGTAGCACTGGTTGCGATAACCCATGATGTCGACCTTCTTGTCCTGCTTCCAGCGCTTGAACAACTCGCCCTGGGCCTCGACGGCAAACTCGGGGTAGTCGGTCGGCTGCAACAGATCACGCACATAGGCTGCCTGGAAATCGATTTCGGCACTGGCGTTTGCCAAGGCTTCTTCGCGGCTCAGCCAATCTTGCATATCCGCCTGCATCGTCGCGGCATCCGGCAAAGGGATGCGCCCGAGCATGACATCGCGGGCATACCAGGCCTGGGCATCGAACATGTTGAAGGTGAAGTACTGATCCTGCATACCGAGGTAGATCAAGCGTGGGTTGCTCTCCCAGAGGATGCCCTTGTACAGGCTCTGCGGGTAGAGCCGGTTACGGGTTTGCAGGCGCAAATCATCCGGCAGGAACGGAAAGCTGTGCTGGTAGCCCGTACACAGAATGATCGCATCCACTGCTTTGCTGCTGCCGTCACTAAAGTGCGCCACGTTGCCGTCGAGGCGCTCCAGTAACGGCACTTCAGTAATACCTGCAGGCCAGTCGTAACCCAGTGGGCGGGAGCGGTAGCTAAACGTCACCGACTTGGCACCGTACTTGTGGCATTGGGTGCCAATGTCTTCGGCCGAGTAACTGCTACCGACCAGCAGCAAATCCTTATCCTTGAATTCCAGCGCATCGCGGAAGTCATGGGCATGCAACACTCGCCCGGGGAAGCGCTCGACGCCCGGAAAATAAGGCACGTTTGGCGTGGAGAAGTGCCCGGTAGCGACCACCACGAAATCGAACTCTTCGCTGTGCAGCTGATCTGTTTGGTGGTCCATGACCGTGACGCTGAAGCGTTGTGTGTGCTCATCGAAGCTGACCCAGCGCACGGCCGTTTCAAAGCGGATGTACTGACGTACATCTTTGCGCTCAATCCGCCCCATGACGTAGTTCTTCAGCACTTCACGTGGCGGGTAGGAGGGAATGGCGCGGCCAAAGTGCTCATCGAAGGAGTAGTCGGCAAACTCTAGACATTCCTTCGGGCCATTGGACCAAAGGTAGCGATACATACTGCCGTGGACCGGCTCACCGTGTTTATCCAGACCAGTACGCCAGGTGTAATTCCACATGCCGCCGAGGTCACTCTGCTTCTCGAAGCAGACGATTTCGGGCATTTCTTCATGTGCGGCAAGTTGGGCGGAAACAAAGGATCGAAGTTGTGCAAGCCCGCTGGGGCCGGCCCCAAGAATAGCGATTTTCAGGGACAAACCTTTCTCCTCTCTAATTGAATGGCCTTTTCACCCTAACGCGCCAAGCGCGCAAGCAGCAAGCTTGTTCCCTGAAATTAGTTCACGATGACGGCACTTTCAGCGCAAAGTCGCACACCCGCAAAACGCCGGAAAAGCCCAGCCAATCCACCTATACAAGCTAAACATGCTGCCGACAGGCCATGAAATATACTCATACAAATTACTAACTAGACGTCCCGCCGCACCACCCGCAGGGTTGCAAATACATTCGACTTTCGCTGAAAAAAGTCTGGAAAAGCCCTCGAGTAGAAACGAAAAACCCCGCCGGAGCGGGGTTTTAGCCGAGCGCGAGAGCCTTACAAGTAGAAGGCCTTCAGCGGTGGGAAACCGTTGAATTCCACGGCGCTGTAGCTGGTGGTGTAAGCGCCCGTAGACAACCAGTACAGACGGTCACCAATCGCCAGATTCAGCGGCAGACCGTACTTATAGTTTTCGTACATGATGTCGGCGCTGTCACAGGTTGGCCCGGCAATCACCACCTCCTCCATTTCACCCTTCTTCTCGGTGTAAATGGGGAATTTGATCGCCTCACCCATGGTTTCGATCAAACCGCCGAATAGGCCAACATCGACATACACCCAACGCTCGACGGCGGTACGCGACTTGCGCGCCACCAGCACCACTTCACTGACCAAGACGCCAGCATTGGCGATCAACGAACGGCCGGGTTCCAGAATGATTTCCGGCAACTCGTCGCCGAAGTCTTCCTTGAGGAAGCGGATGATTTCCTCGGCATAGGTTTCCAGGCTGTTAGTGCGGGTGATGTAGTTGGCCGGGAAGCCGCCGCCCATGTTGATCAATTTGAGCTCAATGCCATCTTCCTGCTTGAGCCGCTCAAAGATCACCTTGACCTTGGCAATCGCCGCATCCCACACGGAAATATCGCGCTGCTGCGAGCCAACGTGGAACGACAAACCGTAAGGCACCAAGCCAAGGTCACGGGCCAGAATCAGCAGGTCCATGGCCATGTCAGTCTGGCAGCCGAACTTGCGCGACAATGGCCAGTCGGCCGTGGTCGAACCTTCGGTAAGGATGCGCACATAAACCTTCGAGCCCGGCGCCGCCTTGGCGATATTGCGCAGGTCAGCTTCTGAGTCGGTGGCGAACATGCGCACGCCCTTCTCGAAGAAGTAGCGGATGTCTTTGGCTTTCTTAATGGTGTTGCCGTAGCTGATGCGCTCCGGGCCGACGCCACGGCTCATCACCTTGTCCAACTCATAAATGGAAGCGATGTCGAAGCTGGAGCCTTTTTCCTTGAGCAGGTCGATAATCTCGACTGCCGGGTTGGCCTTGACCGCGTAATACACGCTGGCAAATTCGAAACCGGCACGCAGGTCGTCGTAGGCTTTACTGATGATCGAGGTATCGATCACCACAAACGGGGTTTCCTGAGTATCAGCAAACGCCTTCATGCGCTGAAAAGTGGCGGGGGCGTAATAATCTTCGACCTTGATCGACATGCTCGACTCCATATGGCAAAACCAGAAACACAATAATTCGGGCAGCTAAACCGGGCACAGGTTCAACTGCGTTTCAGGGGGCGGCCGCAAACGGCCCAGAACGTCTGATCAGTTTCCCCACTTTGGTTCGCCTACTTCCCAAGGCATGTCGCCGAGTACCTAGAGGTCTCTCGTCGTCAGTACTTGAGCCGGATGGATCGTTGCCAGCATGGACGTTCGGCGCGAACTTTAGGGCTATGGACAGCTTAGATCAATCAAAAATGCCGTGCTTTTGACCTGCATTGTCGCCTTATTGATTGATCGTTTTATATTCAAAACAAAAAGTCATGGAATGCTGCACAACACGCGAAATCTTCGCGATTTTATCCTCTGACTACAGGTCGCCGCGCACGAAGGCGTTTACCGTTATAATCGCCGCCTTTTTTGACAGACCGACTATTCAGTCGATGGGTTCCCGCACAATGACCATCCAGGCCGCCGAAGTCGCCAAGCGCCGCACGTTCGCGATCATTTCTCACCCCGACGCCGGTAAAACCACTATTACCGAAAAGCTCTTGCTGATGGGCAAGGCGATTTCTGTCGCGGGTACGGTGAAGTCGCGTAAGTCAGACCGCCATGCGACCTCCGACTGGATGGAAATGGAAAAGCAGCGCGGCATTTCCATCACCACCTCGGTGATGCAGTTCCCCTACCGCGACCACATGGTCAACCTGCTTGACACCCCCGGCCACGAAGACTTCTCGGAAGACACCTATCGCACCCTGACGGCGGTAGACAGTGCGCTGATGGTGCTCGACGGTGGTAAAGGTGTTGAGCCGCGCACCATCGCCCTGATGGACGTGTGCCGCCTGCGTGATACGCCGATTGTCAGCTTCATCAACAAACTCGACCGCGACATTCGCGACCCCATCGAGCTACTTGATGAAATTGAAGCGGTACTGAAGATCAAAGCCGCACCTATCACCTGGCCGATTGGTTGCTATCGCGACTTTAAGGGTGTGTATCACCTGGCCGATGACTACATCATTGTTTACACCCCTGGCCACGGTCACGAGCGTACCGATGTAAAGATCATCGAAAAACTCGACTCCGACGAAGCACGCGACCATTTGGGTGACGAATACGAGCGCTTTACCGAGCAGCTGGAATTGGTGCAGGGCGCTTGCCATGAATTCAATCAACAAGAGTTCTTGGATGGCCAACTGACTCCGGTGTTCTTCGGCACCGCGCTGGGCAACTTCGGCGTCGATCATGTGCTCGACGCCGTGGTCAACTGGGCACCCAAGCCACTGGCCCGGGTCGCCAACGAGCGGACCGTAGAGCCCGTGGAAGAGAAATTCAGCGGCTTTGTGTTCAAGATCCAAGCGAACATGGACCCCAAGCACCGCGACCGCATCGCCTTTATGCGCATCTGCTCGGGCAAATACAGCCAGGGCATGAAGATGCGCCATGTGCGCACCGGCAAAGACCTGCGTATAGGCGACGCGCTGACCTTCTTCTCCAGCGAACGGGAGATGCTGGTCGAGGCCTATGCCGGCGACATCATCGGCCTGCACAACCACGGCACCATCCAGATCGGCGACACCTTCACCGAAGGTGAGGCGCTGGGCTTTACCGGCATTCCGCACTTCGCCCCGGAGCTGTTTCGCCGCGTGCGCCTGAAGGACCCGCTAAAATCCAAGCAACTGCGCCAAGGCTTGCAGCAGCTGGCCGAGGAAGGCGCGACCCAGGTGTTCTTCCCTGAGCGCAGCAACGACATCATCCTCGGCGCGGTCGGCGTGCTGCAGTTCGATGTGGTCGCCAGCCGCCTGAAAGAGGAATACAAGGTCGAGTGCGCGTACGAGCCCATCACCGTATGGTCGGCGCGCTGGATCGACTGCAGCGACAAGAAGAAGCTGGAGGAATTCTCCAACAAAGCGGTGGAAAACCTCGCCCTCGATGGCGGCGGCCACCTCACCTACCTGGCGCCAACCCGGGTCAACCTGGCGCTGATGGAAGAGCGCTGGCCCGACGTGAAATTCCGCGCTACGCGCGAGCATCACTAAGCCCTGCGAGCATTGGCGGGAGCCATTACTCCCGCCAGCGTTCTGCAAACGCGGACTGCTTAAGGCATTCCCCCGCGCGGCCCAACCGCGCTACGCCGCCACCGGCTTGGCCAGCACCACTACGGCCGCCGCCACCAGCACGGCCACCCCAAACCCAGATGCTCGCCACCACTGCCTGCGCCGTCCGGCGGCGAGTGCTGCCTGTAAAGCCTGTAAGCCGTAATAGATGACAAACATCTTTGAGGCGTAGGTAATGATCTCGTAGATATTGGCCGTCCAGGTGATACCAATGGCTACCAGCGCAGTGATCAGGTTGCCAATCCGCACCGGTATACGTCGCCCGCTGACTTCGGCCAATAAGCCGCCCGCGCCATTCGTGTCCGCTACCGCGGCAGATAATTGCGAGGCCAGCGCCGTGAGAATCAGTAACGGTGCGACGACGCTGCCAATCGGCTTGAGCAGATCGATAATCGCCGTTTCACCACCCTCGGCCGGCAAGCTGTCGGCAAACTGCCCGGTAATCAGCAGCAAAAACGCCAGGTAAATCGCGCCGGCAATCCACTGCGCCCAGCGCATGCTGCGTATTCGCAGCGTGGCGTCATACTGGTCACCGAGGTAGCGCGAGGTTTCAAAGCCTTGGACCAGAATCAGCAGCCCCATCAGGGTCGCAAGCCTATCCCAGAGGCTCATTTCCACAGTGCCAGCCCAGCCCAGCGAGCCATCCAGGTAAGCAGCGCTATTAACCTTGAAGAGCAGGATTAGCAACGCGCCGATCAAGGTCAGCTTGAGCGCCACCACCAGCACCTCAAGACGCTCCAGCCCGGCCAACCCACGCAGCAAGCCGAGCAGACCAATAGAGCCAATCACCACGGTAGAGACGATGCGTATCCAGTTGGGATCGACCACGTCGCCCAAGCGCAAACCGAAAGCGGCAAACAGGTTGAGGTAGTAGGCCACGGAAACAAAATACGCCAGGGACAATGCCAGATCAGAAGCGCGCTCCAAACCGACCTGATATGTCGGCGGATGTTGCGCCAGGCTCGGCTCGACATAACGGATGTTGTAGCGGATGGCCGCGCCAAACCAGTAACTCAACCCCCACAGCGCAAGCATGGCCAATGCCGCCCAGGGGCCAACCGCGTGCGCCAGGATAGGCCCCGCCACCAAAAAGCCCGAACCGATAATCGACGCCAGTGGCGTTACCGTCGCCCGCCATCCGGTCATCGCCAGCAAGCGTGGCTGAAAGAGCAGACAACCCAACAGCAATGCCCCTGCCAGCAGTACAGCGTTATTAAGGCTCAACATCATCTAGGCTAACCCGCCGCGTTCTATGGCCGCATGCTGCGGCCATAGGCCTGGTCAGGCAAGTGCAGCTGGCTTCCCAGAAGCGCCTTGCTCGCTTAGGCTGAACCTTATACATACCACGAGCGGCCCTATGCAGCGCCTGATCGACACCCACACCCACTTGGACTTCCCCGACTTCGATGCTGATCGCGACGCACTGTTGCGCCGCTGTCGCGACCTCGGCGTCGAGCGTTTAGTTGTGCTTGGCGTGCATCAGGCTAATTGGCAGCGCGTGTGGGACCTGGTGCTGGCTGAAGATGGCCTGTACGCCGCCTTCGGCCTGCACCCGATGTATCTGGATGAACACCAGCCCGCGCACGTGGCTGCGTTAAGCGACTGGCTGAGCCGTTACGCTGGCCACCCCAGGCTGTGCGCGGTGGGTGAGTTCGGTCTGGATTATTTTCTGCAGCAGCTTGATCGCCAACGCCAGCAGCAGTTATTTGAAGCACAACTCAAACTGGCCAGCGAGTTCGAGCTGCCCGCCCTGCTCCATGTACGCCGCGCCCATGCCGCGACTATCGCCACCCTCAAGCGCCTCAAACCAGCGCGGGGCGGCATCATCCACGCCTTCGCCGGCAGCTATGAGGAAGCCCGCGAATACCTCACGCTGGGTTTCAAACTGGGCCTGGGTGGCGCACCGACCTGGCCGCAAGCCTTGCGCCTACGCAAGGTGGTGGCGCAGCTGCCATTAGAGGCGATCGTGCTGGAAACCGACTCTCCGGACATGGCTCCAGCGATGCATCCCATCCAACGCAACAGCCCAGAGCATCTGCCTGATATCTGCGCAGCCCTGGCCGAATTGCGCGGTATTAGCCCAGACGAACTGGCCAGCGCCAGCAGCCGCAACGCGGCCGAATTGTTTGGCTGGAACTAGCGCCGCAGCACACTAGAGCGCTGCCCATACAGACTTGAAGCAAGTTCATCCGTCATCCCACTAAAACGACAAGGCCCACCTTATAGGTGGGCCTTGTCGGTACAGCAGAACGCTTACACGCGGAAGGCGCTGATCAACTGTTTCAGGCGGCTTACCGACCCCGACAGCTCGCGGCTGGCCTGCTCGGTTTGGCTGGCACCTTCAGCAGTGCGCTCACCAGCCTGGCTGATTTCGACAATGTTCTGGTCGATATCCTGAGCCACGGATGTTTGCTCCTCAGCGGCGGTGGCAATCTGCTGGTTTTGATCAACGATCATGCCCACAGCCGCGAGGATATTCTCCAGCGCTTGCTGGACTTTGCCGGACTCATTGACCGTGTTGTCGGCCATCTTGTGGCTGGAGCTCATCGACTTCACCGCCGCACCTACGCCACCTTGCAGCGTGGCGATCATCGACTCGATTTCCTGGGTGGACTGCTGGGTGCGTTTGGCCAGGTTGCGCACCTCATCAGCCACCACGGCAAAACCGCGGCCCTGCTCACCGGCACGCGCAGCCTCGATAGCCGCATTAAGCGCGAGCAAGTTAGTCTGCTCGGCGATGCCTTTGATCACGTCTAGCACCTGACTAATCGAGGCGCTATCGCTGGCCAGCTTGTTGATCACCGCCACCGACTGGTCAATTTCCCCTGCCAGTCGCTGGATACTGCCGACCTGCGACTCAACCAGCGCGCGGCCATTGGCTGTTTCATCATTCACGCTCTGCGCACTGCCCACCGCTGCCGCCGCGCTGCTGGCGACCTCCTGAGCGGTTGCCGACATCTGATTCATGGCCGTCGCCACCTGATCGATCTGTCCACGCTGCCCGGCTACGGCCTGGTTACTTTCCCCAGAGATCGCCTGCACACGATCGGCCTGACGCTCAACCTCAACCACTGTCTGTCCCACGCGCTCGATAAGCTGGTGGATTTTGCGCACCGTCTCATTGAACACCTGACCCAACTCACCCAACTCATCTCGGCTTTGCGCCTTGAAGCTGACAGTCATATCACCCGCCGCTACCTGATTCATCACCTGACCGAGACTCTTCAGGGTGGTGCGGATCGACACGTAGAACCCGCTATACAAATAAATGATCAGCAGGAATACCACCACCAAGGCAGCCACCAGTAACACCATGTGTACGCGATTTTCTTCCAGACGCACCTGCAACTGCTGGTCGAGAAACACCAGCACAGCGCTATTAAGTTCGTAGGTCTGCGCCATAGCCGCGCTGACATCGTCATAGAACTGCGCCCAAGGCATATCCAACGAGTCGGCGATCACCACCTTGTCTTCGAACAGCACCGCTATGGTTTTCAGGGTTTCCAGGCTGCTCGCAGCCGAGCTGGCCAATACCGTGCGCGCCTCAGCGCTGCTGTTGAGCGAGGTTTGTAGACTCAGGCCGTACTCGGCATGCAGCTTTTCCAGCTCCAGCAGCAGCTCATCAAAAGCAGTGCTGGCCGATGAGTTAAGAAACCCCTGCGCCAGCGAGTAGGCACCGATGGCCCGCCCTTCGCTTAGCGCAGCCGTGACCTTAGGCGTGGCGACGCTAACTAACTCGACCATCTGCCGCACCGCACTCTGGCGATCCTGACTCAGACCAGCCTGACTGGCGACCAGCTTAATAAACACCTGAGAGGAGCCCAGCAGCTTTTCCGCCAGGGCGATCTTGCCTTGCAGGGAGGCCTCACGTTGCACCGCCGCTAATTCGGCAATCAGTTCATCGCGCTTATTGTTGAATTCTTCGATCTGTTCCGCCTCGCGCACCACAGCCGCCATGCCCTGCAGCGCAGTGGAAATAGTCGCGTGAAGCTTAGTCAGACGCGCCTCAAGATCACCGGCCTGACCAGACTGACCGATCATGGCGTTGATCTCGACGAGGTCAACAAAGTCCTCAAGATTACGCCGTAACGTCAAACTTTCGCCCAGCAGGTCAATGCTTTCGAGGGCCGCTTGAGTGCTGACGAATTGGCGGTAGGAGTCACGCACCAAGTAGAAGTTGGTGACCAGCATGGGCAGCAAGAACAGCACACTGATCAAGCTGAACTTCATACCGAAGCTGAGGCGATTCATTAGCGCGATGGCCGGATACAGCACGGTCTTCACAGGACGTCTCCAGTTCTAATTATTGTTGTGTCAGGTTACAAATAGGCCGCGCACAATGGCAAATGACGCCCTACATGTCCCTTGTTGCTCGACCTACGGCACTTGAATCAACCGGATAGATAAGCGCCGATTGACGTGACCACTGTCACAAAGCGGCGACCGAGCAATGCGCCATGTATACCTCTTATCGACTTCAACCTCTGTAACTTAAGGTTAATGATGCACACACCGCTGAAGCTGGGTATTGATTTGGGTGGCAGCAAAGTCGAAATCATCGCCCTGGACAACGGCCGCCAAGTCTTACGCCGCCGCGCCCCAACGCCACAAGGCGATTATCCGCAAACCGTCGAGTTACTCGCCCGTTTAGTGGAGGACTGCGAGCGCGAGTTGGGCCGCCGCGGCAGTGTCGGGGTCGGCATCCCCGGCACCCGCTCCCCAGACCATGGGCGGATCAAGAATGCCAACTCTCTGTGCCTGATTGGCCAGGACTTACAGACCGACCTTGAACAGCGCTTAAACCGCCCGATGCGCCTGGCCAACGACGCCGATTGCTTTGCCCTCTCAGAAGCCTGCGATGGCGCCGGCGCAGGAGCCGCTAGCGTGTTCGGGGTGATTCTCGGCACAGGCGTCGGCGGCGGGCTGGTCGTGCACCAGCAACTGCTCAGCGGGCCGAATGCCATTACTGGCGAATGGGGGCATAACCCTCTGCCCTGGCGGCGCAGCGAGGACGGCCCGAGCCGGCGCTGTTATTGCGGCAAGGATGATTGCATCGAGACTTTTTTAAGTGGCCCAGGCTGGGTGGCGCGCAGCAACCTTGGCCTGGATGCGAGCGCCTTGGTAAACGCCGCAACAGTCGGTAATCCAGCAGCTCAGCAGGCATTTGCCCGTTATTGCGACCAACTGGCGCGAGGTTTGGCGGCGGTGATCAACCTGATTGACCCACACGTTATCGTCCTCGGCGGCGGCCTGTCCAACAGCCGCGCGCTCTACTCTGATGTATTGCCGCTGCTGGCGCGCTACGTGTTCTCCGACCAGGTCAACACGCGCCTGCTGCAAGCTCACCACGGCGACTCCAGCGGCGTGCGCGGCGCCGCCTGGCTGTGGAACGACGATCTCAGATAAGCCTTGGTACACGAGAGGAGTTGCAGCCTGCTTTTGTCAGGTGAGTTAGCGGCGTTGGAGCGGCCTGGCTGACGCTACGCAAGCTGGTCGCCGCGTAACCCACCACACGGCGATTTACCAGTAGGCCGCCATGATGGGTTAAGGCGTGCCGGCGGTTGCTGTTGCTTGCCTGGCCGCAATTCGTGCCTAAACCACTCTACACATTACTGCGCCTCAGAAATCGCATAACCGTGCCACACGCCAACATATATGGAGCACAAGGCCTTAGATAAGCAGGGTCCACACGGCAAACCCCGCATACCAGAACACCGCGGCGCGCACCAGCAACTGCCACAGCCCATCCAGACTGCTGACGCCGGCTTCGCCAATCACCGGCTCCGGAATCTCGCCAGCCGCCCGCGCAGTGTTAATGACCAACTGCGCCGCGCTAATGTCCCAACTAAGCAGTTCGTGCAGCAACGCCCGACTCACCCCGGCAAAATTGCCCACTAGGGCAAAGCTGGCGGCCAATACACGCACCGGCAACCAATCGAGGCCATGGCGCACCTGCGCAGCCGCCTCACACAAGGCTGGCAACGTCGCCTGTTCGCTGCTCAAAGCAACCAGCCGATATGCCAACGCCGCTACAGGCCCCAACAGCGCGTACCAGAAGATCACCGCGAAAAAGCTCTGATAGGCCTGCCATACCAAATGGCCCTGCACGCGCTGCAGTAACTCGCCCTCTTCGTCCGCCTCAAGCGACAAATCACGCTGGGCAACCAGGTACGCCGCCTCGGCATCGCCACGCCGCCAGCTGTCGCGAAACGGCCCCAGCGCCGCCAGCAGATCACCGCGACCCAGACTGTAAATCACTACCACTAGATGCACCGGCAACGCCAACCAGCCGTATGCCACAGACTCTAACAACAACAGAATCAGCCCCAGCACCAACAGCGGCAGCAGTACCAGCAAAGCCAACGCCAGCCAGGGGCGCTCAGCCCACTGAGGCTTGCGCTCAAGCGCCGTTAATAACCGCAGCCAGGGGCCGTCGTGTTGAATGTGCTTACGCCAGGCCGAGAACTTCTCGACCCACAGCACCAGCAGTAGCACCAGAAAATTCATGTCAGCTCCTTGTCTTGCTGCAATGCCAGGCGCATACGCTGCCAGTCGAATGCCGGGCCGGGGTCAGTCTTGCGGCCTGGCGCGATATCGCTATGCCCGCAGATACGCGCCTGGGTGATGGCCGGATAAGCCGCTTGCAGTTGCTGCGTCAGCGCGATCAGCGCCGCATATTGCGCCGCCGTAAAGGGCAGATCATCGGTCCCTTCAAGCTCAATCCCTAGGGAAAAATCATTACAGTTTTCCCGCTCGGCAAAGCGCGACTGTCCCGCATGCCAGGCGCGCTCATTACAAGAGACGAACTGCGTGACAGCGCCATCACGCTCGATAAAGAAATGCGCGGACACCTGCAGGCTCGCGATACTGGCGAAATACGGATGTTCATCCGCGTCCAGCCGGTTCTGAAAGAACGCCTGCACCTTACCCGTACCGAACTCGCCAGGCGGCAAGCTGATGTTGTGAATCACCAACAAAGAAACCTCACCCAGCGGCCGCTGATTGAAGTTCGGCGAGGGACAGTGCTGGATACCATCACACCAGCCACTGGAAGGGTCCAGCTGCATAAAAGCTCCTTGATCAAGCGGCCACTCTAGTTCAGCGTCGCCTCAAGGCCAAGGGTGAAAGCCAAGCAAGCGCTTCGGCGCCCGTAGACCTGGACTTGGCCGCGATGCATGTTTATCTAGCTTCGATTTATGGGTTCGCTCGCGACTATAGGGGCCAAGACCGTCAACAGCAGCGACCCAAATAAAAACGCCGCCGAGGTAGCCCCGGCGGCGTGATTGTTAGCCTACGCCGGCTGATCAGGTGCCCTTGAGCTTCCGCAAGTTGCCAATCACCGACTCCAGCGCCCGGTCAAACAGCAGCGCGTCATCCAGCAAGCGAATGGCACTGCGGCGGAACTCTACAGCCAGGCCCATACGGGTCTTCTCCAACACCTTCATGCCGGTGCGGTTGACGAAGATGTATTTACCCGTCGGCTTGATCACTGCGGCCAGCTTGCAACGCAGCTTGTGTTCTTCGTCTTCCTGAAACTCGACCCAGCTACCGACACGCAGGTTGTCCACCTGCAGCAACGCCTCATCATCGTCAGGCAGGCTGATTTCTGGCTCGGTAGCACGCAGCTCGCCTGGCGCCAGCAGGATGATTTCTTCTATCACCTCGACCATCGCGGGCTCTTCAACAGCCTCCGCAGCAGGCAGTTCCAGCAGAGGTAAGTCCATCCCGACCTCAGCCAGCTCAGCGCGTTGCTCGTCAGTAATATCAGCGAGCACCGGGGCATCGGCCGGCGCACTGTCTTCCGGCAAGCTGCGCTTAAAGCGCTGGAAGGCTTGCACATGCAAGGCTTCCAGCTGGTTGAAGAATTCACCAGTAGAGAACGGATCAAACGCCGCGCTGGCCATGCCTTCACGCAGCGCCTTAAGCAAGCTTGGCACCATCTCCAGCAGGCGCATACGCGCTTCTGGTTCGTCGTGGTGCTCAACACTCCAAACCAGGTCATCCATCGTCGCCAAGGCGGCCTGCCACTGGTCTGACTCAACCCCGTGCTTTAGGCACGTAAGCATCAATACCTTGCTCCAAGCCTCCTGCAGCAAGCGCACCACTACTTCCGGCAGGGTCTTGCCAAGCAGCCGCTGATTCAGTGCCTGCTCGACTTGACGCCGCGCCAATGCTGCTTTGGCACTGCCTTCTTCGGCATCACGCGTGCGCTGTTCAAGCAGCTCGCTGCGCCGACGCTCGTCACCGGTAAAGGCCAGAAACTCGGCGAGCAGCTCGGAGAAAATAAGCGGATCGTCAACAAAGTCGTTGAGCAGACGCTGCACCACCTGCTCGATCTTTAGATACAGGCTGTCGCGCTGCGCGCCATCCTGCTCACCCCAGCCCAGGGCCGCCGAGGCGATTTCATTGAGCAAGCGGCGGGCCGGATGGCTGCCACGGCTGAAGAAGGTTTTGTCGATCACCGCCACTTTCAGCATCGGTATCTGCAAACGGCCGATCAGCGCCTTGAGCGAGTCCGGCAGGGTGCGGTCATCAAGGATGAACTCGAACAGCATCGACACCAGATTGATGACGTCTTCATCAACCTCACCGACCACTCGCGCTTTGCCAGCCTTAGCACTGGCACGGGTCAGCAAGCCTTCAAGCTGCTCGCGCAAATCAAAATCATCGCTAACCTGTGCCGGCGCACGCTGCTGCATATGCGAGAGCAGGCGCATCAGGTCATTACTGGAAATCGGCATGGCGTCGGCCGGCCGGTTACGTTGCGCAAGCGTCGTACCGCGCGCCTGGGACAGCAGCGCCTGCAGCGCGCCAAACACCTCCTGCACGCCCTCATCGGCAAACCCAGCCGACAGCTCAGGCGCCGCCTCCTGCCCTGCGTTACCGGCTGGCGCATTGGTACGCGAGGGGTTACGCCGCGCCGGTGCAGACTTGAGTTCAGGCAGCACGCCAGTGGCAATCAAGGCCTGGTTGGCTTGCGCATACAACTGATCGAGACCAGTCAGCACGTACTTTTCAAACAGCTTCAGAATAATAAGCTTGACCCTGATCTCGACGCCCAAACTGCTGCAGGCATCTAGGAAGAACTCGCAGAGGCAAGTTGGGCCGAGCGGGTTGGTTTTGTCATCGAGCTTCTTGCTGACCATTGCATTGAAACGGGTGGTCAGATGGTTGAGCGCCGTCGCATCACGGCTGACCACCTTGGCCACCATCGAATCCAGGGCGACCGACTCTTCCAGCGCGTCGTTCTGCACCAACGACAACGCATCAAATGACACCGCATCCAAGGGTGCAGGCTTACCGATTTCATATTGATTAAGCGTGGCGAAGGCTTCAAAAACCTTCTGCAAGAAGCCACGCTCAATATTTTTGCGCTTCAAGCGCAGATCGCGCATCGCCTCAAAAAAGGCATTCTGCTCGGCGTTGCTGGTGGCGCGATCGGCCATCTCGAATAGCGTATCGTCGGCATTATCAAACAGCGCCTGCAACGCCGTTTTCAGCTGTTGCGCCGCGTTGTCACGTACAGTTGTTAGCGCCACAGGCAGTCTTCCTACCGGTGAAGTGGGCGATTGCTCAGGGCTTACCTTGCTCAGGCGCACCACATTCGCATCAGTCTTCATTGCGATTCTCCTGCAGACTGCCCCTCTTGGGCTAACTGACCTGCACAGCGATCAACTGAGCGTCATCCGTAACGTCAAAGGCCTGGCGTCAACAATTATAAGAAGTAAAGCCATTATAGAGATGTGCACGCACATACCAAGCTGACTTTTCATCCATACATGACCCAAGTCACAGATGCAGCGCCCCAGCTTCCCAGCGGTCACCTGCAGTGACCAGTGCCGCACGCCATAACACAAAGCCCTACCAAGCATTTTCACCAGCATAGCCCCACAACCGTCAGAGAACAGCCGTAAGCACTGCGCAAACAGCCGGCAAACTCTATAATCGGCGCATTCTGCTGACTGGAGCCCATCATGCCTAACCTGATCCTCGCCGACCTCGCCAACGAAATCGAGGCCAACGTGCGCCGCGCGCTGGCAGAGGATATCGGCAGCGGCGACATCACCGCCCAGTTGATACCCTCCGATCGCCTGGCGCATGCCAAGGTCATCACCCGTGAAACCGCGATCATCTGCGGCACCGCCTGGGTCGATGCGGCATTCCGCCAACTCGACCCGCGTGTCGCGGTTCATTGGCACATCCAGGACGGCCAGCGCGCCGAGCCCAACCAGGTACTATTTGAACTGGAAGGCCCCGCCCGCGCTTTACTAAGCGGCGAGCGCAGCGCGCTGAACTTCCTGCAGACCCTCTCCGCCGTCGCCACCCGCTGCCAACACTATGCTGACCTCGTGCAAGGCACCGCCGTGAAACTGCTCGACACCCGCAAAACCCTACCCGGCCTGCGCCTGGCACAGAAATACGCCGTTACCCAAGGCAGTTGCCACAACCACCGCATCGGCCTGTTTGATGCCTTCCTTATTAAAGAAAACCACATCGCCGCCTGCGGCGGCATAGCCCAAGCCGTGACCGCCGCCCATAAAATCGCCCCCGGCAAGCCGGTGGAAGTTGAAGTAGAAAGCTTGCACGAACTGCGCGAGGCACTCGACGCGGGTGCCGACATCATCATGCTCGATGAGCTTAGCCTGGACGAAATGCGCGAGGCCGTCGCCACCAGCCTAGGCCAAGCCAAGCTGGAGGCCTCGGGCGGGGTGAATGAAAGCACCTTGAGGGCGATTGCTGAGACAGGCGTTGATTATGTGTCGATTGGTGCGTTGACCAAAGATGTAAGAGCAGTGGATTTGTCGATGCGGTTAAGCTCGTAAGCAGATAGAGTAAAAACACTTAAGCAACAAGCCACACACCGAAAGGAGCACAACAAACTCAAAAAAATTACTTATTGCTAAGCGGTAAAGAAACAACATTCATTTCAGGATTCCCAGCCCGCGCCAAAGTTCTCCAATCACTGATTACCGCAGCGCATGCTTTAGCCGACCTTAGATTGCATATCACTTGTAGGGCCCAGCGTGCCTCTTCGGGTCGGTTATTCAAAGCAGCGCTTTGAGCATATCGAAAAAGCCCACCGACCGCGGGATAGCGCTGGACAGCGCGACGCACCCTCTCAAGATCCTCATCACCAATGTCTCGATGCGGATCAGTGCGAAGCAGCTCAAGCGCTTCTTGCAAGAATCCTAAGACTAAGATTTTAGGCGACTTAGGAGTCTCTGCACCCGCTATACGAGCGGCAACCATTCGATGAGCAGTCAAATCTATTTCTATCAATCTATAGTCACGGAACATAAGTCCGAGCAATACAGCAAATACAACACCCACAAAAACTACACATCCTCGCGGCAACAGCACTGCAATTTTCATCGGAAAATAAGCGCTGGCGACCCCAACCATAATGCCCACCGGTAAATAGAAAAATGCATATAGGTGAGGCAGTTCAAGCATGGCATGAATCAAGAAGACGCCCAGAGCTGCAAGAATTATCCAATGAGTCTCTTTTGTTGCTCTACGAATCTGCCTCCACCACCACCAGAGCACCCCAACAATAATCCCTCCTCCTAGTAAAACCCCGCTCCACAACAACATATCTAGGAAAAAATTATGAGTTTGCCCCATAACTTCGCCGAGCCCAGAGTACCTATCCGAGATCAACACGTGAGCCGTCACCACCTGGTTCCAGCCGTAACCAGTGATCGGATGCATAGCCAACGCCTCTAAAGCCATCGTCCAGAACACTGGGCGAATCCCCACACTCAAGATATCTCGACTAATAGCACCAAATAAAAACTCGCCAACCACTGGCACCGCGACCGAGAGAAAGGCTAACCATCCGCCGAGGATTGCGACAACAAGTAACCGACATGATAAAAACTCAGAACGCCCAAAAATAACGACCATAACGCCGAGAAAAATTGCCTGAAGGCTGCCGGTCCGTGAGCCGGTCAGAACCAAACCGAGCAAGAGGAACGCAGCGCCAAAAGCAGCAATACCCACTCCTATAGCCTGTCTACTACCGCCCCACCAGAGCCCCACCATCCCCCAAACCAAAAGCGTAGCTAAATTATTGGCCTGCCCGACATTTGCAACGGCACGCAGCCCCCCGACGTCTATAGATGGCAACAGTACTCCCCACCCTCCGAGAGCAAGCCACTGATAAAGCGCAAGCCCTGTTGAAAACAGAGCGGCTACAACCAGACTGGCAAATAAGCTATCCATTAGCTTATGGCGCTGGCACAGCTGGCCCCACTGCCCCAGTGACACAGAAGCCGCAAAAGCCAACATACAGATGACTTGTAAGACTGCCTCGCCAGGGAAGAGCAGCAAACCGAAAGTCGAATGACCTAAGGGAATGGCAGAAATAGCCACAAGCATCAATACCAGTCGACTCACTGGCCAACGTAGCCTCGAAGCAATAATTGCCCACCCCAGTAGCGCAAGCAGCATAGCCGCCATCAATAGCTCACTGTAAAACGTCGTCCAAGGGTCCGAGTGCGTTGGCAATAACCAAGGCAATGATGCACCGACTACCCATAACAACCAGCCCACCCCCACTGGCTGACCTAAACCATCTTTAGTCACAACAGGGGTGGCGAAGCCAGCGTTGCAAGTGGCCAGTTTAATTTTCACTTTTAGCCAACCCGCTTATTGAAAAAAATCACCGATGGGCTGCTGGAAACTCTACAAGCCCTTACCTGACAGCTTTAACCTACCAAACAAAAATGCGGCCCGAAGGCCGCATTTCCTAAAACCAAATCAATCTACGCTAAATACTTACTAACGGCATTCCGAAGGCAAATATTTTGCGAGCATTCCGCTACCACCTGCGCAACCCCACTTAAGTTGGCCAGCTGCAACAGTCGTCGGAGTCAGAACAATGGTGCCAGTTGCGTTTGGCACGCTTGAGGTGATCGTAACAACACCAGTTGTGTCGGTGATTGCTACGTTAGAGACGTATTTGGTAGCGCCGGGGAATGTATAACCCGAGTTCGAAGCAGTTACAGAAGCCAACGCACCAAGAGAAGACGCTGTTTCAGCAACTGCAAGCTTAGCAGGAGCCCCCATAACAATTACTTCACTCATCTTAGCGCGAGTGGTGTAATCCTGATACGCCGGCAGTGCAACAGCAGCCAAAATACCGATAATCGCCACAACGATCATCAATTCAATCAGGGTAAAGCCTTTTTGCATTTGAGCTTTCATAGAAGCATCTCCTTAGTGTGTATAGGTCGACGACCTAAACCTGAGAATGCAGCTCGCATGCCAACCTCCCATGCCGCCGTAATCCGGGCTCTCGGATAAGCACGCTGGTCAGCCACCATTGCAACGCCGGCACTAACTGCCGTTTTTTGTCACCTTAGCCTGTTGTATTTGGCAGCCCTTAAGCATCTAAGCTATAAGGCATGCATTGTTATGGAGCCTGTGATGAACGATAGCGTGTCCCTTACCGGCCTGGCCCGGCAGATGGTGTTAGCGGAGCTGCTGGATGAAAAAGCGGCGCAACAAGCGCAAGCCCAGGCGCAGCGCAACAAGCTGTCGCTGGTCACCTACCTAGTGCAGAACAAACTGGTAAAGAGCCGAGTGCTGGCCGAGCTGGCCAGTGATCAGTTCGGCGTATCCTTTGTCGACCTAAATGCCCTCGATAAAGAAAGCCTACCTAAAGATCTGGTGACCGAAAAACTGGTGCGCCAGCACCGCGTGCTGCCGTTATGGCGCCGGGGTAATAAGCTGTTTGTCGCAGTCTCCGACCCCACCAACCACCAAGCCATTACCGACATTCAGTTCAGCACCGGGATGAACACCGAGGCCATTCTGGTTGAGGATGACAAGCTCGGCGAGGCCATCGATAAGTTTTTCGATTCCGCCACCAGCGGCATGGAAGACCTGGCCGACATCGACCTCGACAGCCTGGATGTCGAGGCGGTTAATGACGAAACCGAAGCGGCAGGCGACGGCAATTCGGCCGACGACGCACCAGTGGTGCGCTTTGTTAACAAGATGCTGCTGGATGCGATTAAAAAGGGCTCCTCCGACCTGCACTTCGAGCCTTATGAGAAGACCTATCGCGTGCGCTTTCGCACCGACGGTATTTTGCAAGAAATCGCCCGCCCCCCTATACAGCTATCACCACGCATCTCTGCGCGTTTAAAAGTGATGGCCGGCCTGGATATTTCCGAACGGCGCAAGCCGCAGGATGGGCGCATTAAAATGCGCATCTCGAAAACCAAATCCATCGACTTCCGCGTCAGCACCTGCCCAACGCTATGGGGCGAGAAGATCGTGATGCGGATTCTTGACTCTGCCAGTGCGCAGATGGGCATCGACGCGCTGGGCTATGAGGAGTCGCAAAAAGAGCTGTACATGGCGGCGCTCAAGCAGCCGCAGGGCATGATTCTGGTGACCGGCCCGACCGGCTCCGGCAAAACGGTATCGCTATATACCGGCTTGAACATCCTCAATACCGTCGACGTGAATATCTCCACGGCTGAAGACCCGGTAGAAATCAACCTGGAGGGCATCAACCAAGTCAACGTCAACCCCAAGCAGGGCATGGACTTTACCGCGGCACTGAAAGCCTTCCTGCGTCAGGATCCGGACATCATCATGGTCGGCGAGATTCGTGACCTGGATACCGCCTCTATCGCCATCAAGGCGGCACAAACCGGGCACATGGTGATGTCGACCCTGCACACCAACAGCGCGGCTGAAACCCTGACCCGCCTGCGCAATATGGGCGTGCCGTCGTTCAACATCGCCACCTCGGTGAACCTGATTATCGCCCAGCGCCTGGCACGCAAACTGTGCATCAGCTGCAAGAAGGAAATCCAGATCCCCCGCGAGACCCTGCTGGAGGAAGGCTTCCCGGAAGACAAAATCGGCACCTTCAAGATTTACGAGCCGGTTGGCTGCGAAAATTGCAACGGCGGTTACAAAGGCCGTGTCGGGATTTATGAAGTGGTTAAAAACACGCCGGCGCTGCAGCGGATTATCATGGAGGAAGGCAACTCGATTGATATCTCCATCCAGATGCGCAAAGACGGCTTTAATGACTTGCGAACCTCAGCCTTGCTGAAGGCCATGCAGGGCGTGACCAGCCTCGCTGAAGTGAACCGCGTGACAAAGGACTAACTGATGGCCGTTAAAGCACTAAAAACCAGCACCTTCGCCTGGGAAGGCACCAACAAGCAGGGTGCCAAAATAAAAGGTGAAGCCAGCGGCCAGAACCCAGCACTGGTAAAAGCGCAACTGCGCAAGCAGGGCATCAACCCGACCAAGGTGCGCAAAAAGTCTACCTCGCTGTTTAGCGCGGGGAAAAAGATTAAACCGATGGACATTGCGCTGTTTGCCCGGCAAATGGCCACGATGATGAAGGCCGGCGTGCCGCTACTGCAGTCTTTTGACATTATTGCTGAGGGTGTGGACAACCCGAATATGCGCAAGCTGGTGGATGACATCAAACAGCATGTGGCGGCGGGTAATAGCTTTGCGGCCTCACTCAGAACGCGCCCCGAATACTTTGATGACCTGTTCTGCAACCTAGTCGATGCAGGCGAGCAAGCAGGCGCACTGGAAAACCTACTGGACCGTGTAGCCACTTACAAAGAGAAGACCGAAGCACTTAAAGCTAAAATCAAAAAAGCCATGAACTACCCTATTGCGGTGGTACTGGTGGCGGTGATCGTTTCGGCTATTTTGCTGATCAAAGTGGTACCGCAGTTTGAGTCTGTATTTGCCAACTTTGGCGCTGAACTGCCGGCGTTTACTCAGTTTGTAATCGGCATTTCGCAAGCCCTGCAAAAGTGGTGGTTTATCATTCTGATTGGTTTCTTTGCTTCAGGTTTTGCTTTTATTGAAGCTAAGAAACGCTCGGAGAAACTCCGTAACTGGCTCGACCGCACAGCACTGAAAGCACCGATTGTCGGTGATATCATCTACAAATCATCTGTCGCTCGCTACGCCCGCACCCTGGCTACCACCTTCGCTGCCGGCGTACCGCTTGTAGAAGCCCTGGACTCTGTAGCCGGCGCAACCGGCAATATCGTGTTCAAGAATGCTGTGAATAAAATCAAGCAGGATGTCAGCGCCGGTATGCAGCTGAACTTCTCCATGCGCAGCACGGCGGTATTCCCCTCTATGGCCATCCAAATGACCGCCATTGGTGAAGAGTCCGGCGCGCTGGACATGATGCTGGATAAAGTCGCCAGCTATTACGAGGCCGAGGTCGACAACGCCGTCGATGGCCTTACCAGCCTGATGGAGCCGCTGATCATGTCAGTACTCGGCGTGCTGGTCGGCGGCCTGATCATTGCCATGTACCTGCCTATCTTCCAACTCGGTGCTGTTGTTTAACCTATGTCCGTAATCGACTTTTTGGTCAGCCATGTGCTGGCCTTTGTTTTATGCGCGCTCCTGATCGGCTTACTGGTCGGCAGTTTTCTCAATGTCGTGATTTACCGCCTGCCAAAGATGATGCAGCGTGATTGGCGCGAGCAGGCCCGTGAGATTTTGCAACTGCCTGCTGAAGCCCAGTCAGTCACATTCAACTTAGTACTGCCGAACTCGCAATGCCCGCACTGCACCCATGAAATAAAGCCCTGGGAAAACATCCCGGTTATCAGCTATCTGTTTCTGCGTGGCAAATGCTCCAGCTGTAAAGCACCGATCAGCCTGCGTTACCCGCTGGTTGAGCTGACCTGCGGTTTGCTCTCGGCTTATGTCGCCTGGCACTTCGGTTTTACCTGGCAGGCCGGCGCGATGCTACTGTTGACCTGGGGCTTGCTCGCGATGAGCCTGATCGATGTTGACCATCAACTGTTGCCGGATTCGCTGGTACTGCCACTGCTGTGGCTCGGTTTGATTGCCAACAGCTTCGGTTTGTTTACCAGCCTGGAAGATGCACTCTGGGGCGCGATTGCCGGCTACCTGAGTTTGTGGTCGGTGTATTGGCTGTTCAAGCTGGTTACCGGCAAGGAAGGCATGGGCTATGGCGACTTCAAGCTGCTGGCCATGCTCGGCGCCTGGGGTGGCTGGCAGGTATTGCCGCTGACCATTTTGCTGTCGTCATTGGTGGGTGCGGTACTCGGCCTGATCATGCTGCGCCTGCGCAACGCCGAAACCAGCACACCGATCCCGTTCGGCCCTTATCTAGCGATTGCCGGCTGGATTGCCCTGCTCTGGGGCGAGCATATCACCGCCAGCTACCTGCAGATTGCCGGCTTCTGATACGGCACAGCAACCCAAACTGCATCTGGGCTGCTGAAGTAATCCGTAGGGTGGGTTAGGCGCGAACCAGGATCACGCAAACACCATCGGCTCTCAACGCGCCGTAACCCACCATGGCGGTCTACCGAGAAAATCCAATGGTGGGTTACGCAGCGCTCGAATGGCGTGGCGTACCCATAATCAGCACTAGCGCCGCTAACCCACCCTACAAAAGCAGGGGCAAGCAAATCACGGCCCGCTACCTGCGGATTGCCGGGCTCTAGGTTCGTGGCGGATTGTTCGCTTCGCTCCTGAATCCGCCCTACAATCGCGCCCTGAATCACCGATGCGAGCGCGCACCTTGAGCACAAAACCCTGGATTCTTGGCCTTACTGGCGGCATCGGCAGCGGCAAGAGTGCTGTCGCCCAACACTTTATCGACCTGGGCGTGCATTTGGTCGACGCTGACCATGCGGCGCGCTGGGTGGTTGAGCCAGGCAAGCCGGCGCTGGCGAAGATAGTCGAGCACTTCGGCACGCAGGTTTTGCAAGCCGATGGCCAGCTTGATCGCACCGCCCTGCGCAAGCGGATCTTTGCTGATGTGGCAGAGCGACGCTGGCTCGAAGTGCTCTTGCATCCATTGATCGGCCAGGAAATCGCCCAATACCTGGCGCGCGCCGAATCACCCTACGCCATTCTGGTATCGCCATTGCTGGTGGAGTCCGGCCAACACCAACTGACCCAGCGCATACTGGTGGTGGATGCGCCGGAGCACCTGCAAATAGAGCGCACCATGGCCCGCGACCAAAGCTCCAGCGAACAGGTGCAGGCCATTCTCCAGGCCCAAGCCAGCCGCGAAGAACGCCTGCGCCATGCACACGATGTATTGCTTAACGACCAAGACCTGCACGGACTGCAAGCCGAAGTGGAACGACTCCACGCTTTCTATCTAACCCTACGCGGAGGCCAAGCATGAGCACCCCCACCTTAGTCCCCTGTCCTACCTGCAGCGCGTCCGTCGAGTGGGGCCCACAAAGCCCGAGCCGGCCCTTCTGCTCGGAACGCTGCAAGCTGATTGACCTCGGCGCCTGGGCCTCGGAAGAGCATGCGATCCCCGGCAACCCTCTGGAAGACGATCTATTTTCGGGTGAACTGCCACCGCGCGAACACTAAACAGGCCGTTGAACGCGCTGGCGAAGCAGGCAGGGCTTTAATCGCCGGCTACTCGTCAGGGTCGCATAAAGCTGTAATCACGCTCGTCATCGAGGTTATCGGCGAGAAATTGCAGCTCTGCGGCCAGATCTGTCGCACTTCGCGCCGCCCGACTACGCTCGATAACGGCGCTGAGTAATGCCCGCAACGCCATGGCCTGATCGAAGCCTTGCGCCTCGACACCCTGCAGACTCTGCTCGATTGCCTGCCTTGCCCAGTGATGTACACCCATCTCACGCCCTCCTGATTGATGCCACCACGATGAGCCCTAATAGCTCGCGCGGCTTGATCCACATCAACACGCACAGCGCGATCAAGCCGCTGAAGGCCGCACCATCAGCGCGACGGATCGTCATCCTTCCACGGCGCGGCGAGATAACGCGTGCGGTTGAAGGTTTCTAGCCAGTCCGGGTAGAACACCACCAGCGCCGTCACCAGCATGCCGTTGATAAACGCCTCAGGGAAAATCACCAGCCAGAGGTAGCCGATAAAGTCCTCCAGCCAGGGCGGCATCGGGAACAACCCGTCCAGCCAAAGCACGGCGAAGGCGGTGGCGATAAACACTAACGCTGCCAGCGCTGCAGCAAAGAAGCCGTTAAACAGGATGTAGACGAACAGATTACGCGGCTGTTTTTTCTCGACCCACAGTGCACAGGCCTCGGTCACCCACACAGGAATCACCACCAGCAGCAAACCGTTGACGCCCAGCGCCGCTAAATCCTGCCGCCCCAGCGCCAGCAACCCCAGCTGGGCAACTAACCCCACCAGCATGGCCAGCGGCCAATCCAGCAATAAGGTGACCGCCGTCATGCCAATAAAATGATAGGACAGCCCCGAGTCGAAATCCCGACGTATCAGCCACAGCACGAACAGCGCCAGTGCCGTGCCGCCCAACAGATGCTGGCGACGCATGTCACTGCAGAGCTCGACCCAGGGTGCACGCCAGATGGCCCAACATAGCAGCGGTAGATAGACCAGCCAGCCCAGCAACTGACTGGTGAAAGACAACAAGTGCGCGGCAATCATCCAAACAACCCCCATACACGCGTGTTGATCCTAGGCAGTCTACAACCGCCACCAGCACAATCACCCAACCTGCGACAAAAAGCCTGAAACAACCGCAGCAGAGGGTACCAACACACCTGCCGCGCAGGCTAAGCTGAAGCCATGGACGACTCAGACTACCTGCGCCTACTGACGCACCAGGCCGAACAAGCCAACGCTTTCCTCTCCAACGCGCGCAAGTGGGAGCGTGAGCGTTGGGTCTGCCAACGCCTGCTACAAGCCTTGAATGTCAGCCACCGCCTAGATGAGTTCAGCGCCGCAGACCACGAGCCGCCGGACGTATTGTTCCGCGACGCCCGCTTTGAAGTGTTCTTCGTCCTCGACGAGGGCCGCCGCCTCAATGATGAATGGCGCGCCGAGTTGGAGCGCCGACGCAGCGCGTTCTCCATCAGCCAACTGGTGCGCCGTGAAGCCAAGCCGAGGCGTATTGCCGCGGCTAATCTGCAACAGCGGCTGACGCCAACCCTGCGCAAAAAAGCCCATAACTACCAAGAGCGCGGCCTCGACCTAGGCGAACTGGACCTGCTCGCCTACGTCAACCTGAAACGCGCCGTGCCAGACTTCAACAGCCACTTCCCACCGCCGACCGAATTTCTCCGTCAGGGCTGGCGCTCACTGTCACTGGTGGGTCCGACCTTTGCCCGCGTGCTGTTCGCGCACCCGGATGCACCGAGCTTTCTGCGTAACAATCTCGGCCGCAGCGTGCTGTTTGATGTGGGCATCAGCCTGTGAGCCCCTTGCACGAGTTACTCGCGACCGTGCCGCAACAGGGCTGCGTGCGCTGGATTGGCGTGCGCCCTGCCTCACGAGCGACGATGATCGAACTGGACGCCGTGGAAGCGCGCCGCGAAGCCGGCCTGACTGGCGACCACAGCCGGCCAGGACCGCGCAATGCCCGGCAAGTGACCCTGATCCAATGGGAACATTTGGCGGTAATCAGCGCCCTAATGGGTCGCACTGCCGAGAACCCAATTACCGCGCATGAACTGCGGCGCAATATCGCCATCAGTGGGATCAACCTGTTTAGCCTCAAAGGCCGGCGCTTTCGCCTCGGCCAAGCGATTCTGGAATCCACTGGCTGGTGCCAACCCTGCGCAAAGCTAGAAGAGCAGCTAGGGCTCGGCACATTTCAGGCCATGCGTGGCCACGGCGGAATTACTGCGCGCGTGTTACAAGGGGGGATTATTCGCCTGGATGATGCCTTGCGCGTTGAGCCGTTATAAGCTGCGCAGCTAGAATGCCCAACGCCCCAGCCCGCAATCGCCCCTACTCAATTGCAAACGCCCCCCTTTACTCGAGGCACACATGACCAGCCGCCTGAACCCTGATGATCAAAAACGTGTCGAGCAATACCTCAGTGCTCCACAGCATCAGGTCGAGCGCCAGCCGTTCAAGGTTTGGCGGCTGCTGCTGATCATCGTGGTGATCACGATTGGCCTGGGCCTGCTGAGCCGCCTTCTGAGTCGCCTGGTGCTATGAGCTGCTTAGCGCTCGCCCACACCGACTCACCGTCTTTCCTTAAAAGCCTTGTGAGCGTGTCGAATGACTCATCAAATCGTAATTGTCGGCGGTGGCGCCGGCGGACTGGAGCTTGCTACCCGCCTAGGTAGAACCTTGGGTAAACGCGGCCAAGCCAAGATCACCCTGGTCGACGCCAACCTGACGCATATCTGGAAGCCATTACTGCACGAAGTAGCCGCCGGCTCGCTGAACTCTTCTGGCGACGAACTGAACTACGTGGCCCAGGCCAAGTGGAACCACTTCGAGTTTCAGTTGGGGCGTATGCACGACCTCAATCGCGCGAACAAACGTATTAGCCTATCGGCCACCCTGGATGAGCACGGCCAGGTATTGGTCCCCGCGCGCGCGCTGAGCTATGACAGCCTGGTCATCGCCGTCGGCAGTACGACCAATGATTTCGGCACTGCCGGCGCTGCCGAGCACTGCCTGTTTCTCGACACACGCGAGCAGGCTGAGCGTTTTCACCACCAACTGCTCAACCACTACATGCGCGCCCACGCCAGCCAGAGCGAAACGACTGAGCTGATTAATGTCGCGATTGTCGGGGCCGGCGCCACGGGGGTCGAACTGGCGGCCGAACTGCACCATGCGGCGCGTGAGCTGGCGGCCTACGGCCTGGATCGAATCAGCCCGGAAAACATGCGCATCACCCTGATCGAAGCCGGCCCGCGCGTATTGCCCGCCCTGCCTGAACGCATCAGCCAGCCAGTGCACAAAACTCTGGAGAAGCTCGGCGTCACCGTACTCACCGGTGCCGCTGTCAGCCAGGTCACCCGTGAGGCGCTGCATACCGCACAAGGCCAGATCATCCCGGCCACGCTGAAAGTATGGGCGGCAGGGATTCGCGCACCTGACTTCCTCAAAGCGCTGGATGGCCTGGAAAGCAACCGGATCAACCAACTGCACGTAAGGCCGACCCTGCAAACCACCTTGGACGACGACATCTTCGCCTTCGGTGATTGCGCCGCCTGCCCGCAACCAGGCAGCGAAGGACGCAACGTACCGCCGCGCGCACAGGCCGCGCACCAACAGGCCTCACTGCTCGCAAAATCGCTGAAGCTTCGCATCGAGGGCAAGACGCTGGCGGAATACCGCTACCGCGATTACGGCTCACTGATCTCGCTGTCGACTTTTTCGGCGGTCGGCAACCTGATGGGTAATCTGACTGGCAGCGTCATGCTCGAAGGCTGGCTGGCGAGAATGTTCTACGTATCGCTCTACCGCATGCACCAGATCGCCCTGTATGGCGTGACCCGCACGCTGTTGATGATGCTGGGCGATCGCATCGGCCGCAGCACCGAACCGCGCCTGAAACTTCACTGAATCCCCGCGCGGGCAAGGACAAGCCTTGCCCGCCAGCACAACAGAGAACGAAAATATCAAATCGCAGACAATAAAAAACCCGCACTAGGCGGGTTTTTTATCATTCAAGCATGCTTGAAATGGTGGGTCGTGTGGGATTCGAACCTACGACCAATTGGTTAAAAGCCAACTGCTCTACCAACTGAGCTAACGACCCAAAAATGGTCGGGGTAGGGGGATTCGAACTCCCGACATCCTGCTCCCAAAGCAGGCGCGCTACCGGACTGCGCTATACCCCGATGAAAGATTGGCTCCGCGACCAGGACTCGAACCTGGGACCCAATGATTAACAGTCATTTGCTCTACCGACTGAGCTATCGCGGAACTACTTGCTTCCTTTCTCATAAAACCGAACCGCTTGTTAATTCGTTTCGCTTGTCTGAGGCGCGCCATTTTACGGTTTATCGTAAACCTGTCAACCCCTAAAATTGCTTTTAGTACAATGATTTGCAGCTACGTGATGGGCTGCTATATCTTCACTATGTCTGTGTTCATTGCAGGACGCATCTGCCGCAAGGCCTCAGTCAGGAAAGTCCATGAGTAACCAGGGCACACCGCCGACCCCACCCTCTTCTATGCAGACTCTTGCTAATCGTGGCATTCAGCCACGCTTCGGTGAGCTGGTGCAAAGCTGCCGCAAGCTGGTGATGAACCGCTTGGCCGAACACCTCACAGGCGTCTTCGCCCAGGTCGACGACACGCTATTTGAGTGCGCCGAAAAAGCTGAGAACAATCAGGTACAAACACTGTTTTTCGACAACATGCGCGAGATCCGCAAGCAGCGCCCACAAATAGAACGCAGCTACCATAAGCAGATCGCGCAGAACCTCTCCGACTTCCTCGAAGGCACACTTAAGCCGCCAGCCAGCGCCAGCGAGCTGGATGTCGAACAAATGGCCTTAGTGCAAAACGAGGATTATGAAGAAAGCCTGCAAGTCACCAACATGGTCAGCCGGGTCAAGGCACGCTGTGCGCAACCGCTATTCGCCTTAGAGCAACGCCTGGCTTTGCTGAATAACGGCCAGAAGCTGGGCGAAGACAGCAACCCCTTCGGCCCACAGATGATTGCCCAGGCGTTCCGTGACGCCCTGGCCCCATGCCCGTTCCCGCTGCGTATAAAGGTCATCCTCTATACACTGTTTGACACCCACGTCATGCAGAGCCTGGACAACATCTATAGCGCACTGAATCAACGCCTGATCGAAGCGGGCGTGCTGCCTAACCTAAAGTACAGCGCGCAGCGTAACAACCAGCTCGCACGCCCCAAGGCAACGCCGGCTGCAGCCCAAGCCGAACAACCGGCCGAGAGCAGCCGCAGCGTTAGCAGCGGCGCTGGGCAGCAGCACAACGCCGGCAACACCGATCTCAGCGGCCCTCCGCCCAGCGACCCGCTGGAATTGCTGGGCAGCCTAGCAACCCTACTGAGCGAACATCGCCAGCGCGACATTGATGCCCCCTTACTCGGCGGCACCCGTAGCATTGCCAGCTTTACCCCACGCGAAGCGACCAGTACCTACAGCGCCTCGGCCCTGCTGGACGCACTCAATCGCATGCAGCAGCACTCGGCCAGCGACCTATCGCAACGCCTGCACCACCCACAGCAAGTTGAAGGCCTGAAGGCCGATTTGCAGCAACAGCTGGAGGCCCACAGCGCGCTGCCAGGCCAGCAGAAGGTGTCCGACCAGGAAGCCGACGTGATCGACTTGGTCGGTATGTTATTCGACTTTATTCTCGACGACGACAACCTGCCCGACACATGTAAGACCACCCTGTCGCACCTGCACACCCCTTATCTAAAGGTGGCCCTGCAGGATAAGGCGCTGTTCACCCAGCATCACCACCCTGCCCGCCGCCTGCTCAACAGCATGGCCCAGGCGGGCGTGCTGTATGGCAGCGAAGGGGATGAACGCGGCCTGCTGGCCAAGATGCAGTGGGTGGTCGAACGTGTCATTCATGATTTCCTGGGCGACTTGCAGCTGTTTGATGGCCTACTGGAGGAATTCAATGAGTTCGTCGGCACCCTCAGACACAAGGTCGAGTTGCGCGAGCGCCGCGCAGTAGAGGCCGCAAAAGGCCGCGACAAGCTGCTCGGCGCTCGTCAGAACGCGGTAGAGGTCATCGCCAATAGCCTGAGCAATCGCCAGCCGCCCAGCATTATTCGTAACTTCCTCGAACTGACCTGGGCCGACGTACTGGTATTCGTGTTGCTGCGCAATGGCGAGCGCAGCCCAGAATGGCAAAGCGCCTGCGAGGCGGCCGAGCAGCTAGCCTGGAGCGGTACCCTGCTCGACGAAGCCGGGCGCGAGCGCTTACAGAAGCTGCGCGTGCCGCTGCTCGAAGACTTGCGCAAAGGCCTGGAGCTGCTCGGCGGCTATCACGAAGCAGGCATACGTCGCCTGCTGCAGGACCTAGTGGCCTGTCAGCATGCGGTACAGGCCAAACAACCGCAGGTGGCCGCCAAACTCCAACCCAGCCTGCCAGAAAGCCCGCTGGCCGCCATGCTTGGCGAAGACGCCGCACTGGCGACCCAGGCACCGCGTGAGTCGACACTCTCCGCCCGCGCCCAAGCGCTGGCCAAAGAGTTGGGCCATATCGAGTTCGGAACCTGGTTTGAGTTTGTCACGGGCGAGCAAGTGCGCCTACTCAAGCTGTCCTGGTTCAGCCCAACAACACGCAATTACATGTTTGTCGACCAGAGCGGCCAGCGCGTGGCCATCAAACCACTCACCCAACTGGCCACTGAAATGGAACAAGGGCTGGCGCGCATCGTCACCCCTGAACGAGGCGCACCGCTGGTGGACCGCGCTCTTACTGCTATTTACCGCGTGCTGCAGCGTTTTACCGGGCGCACGGCCGAGTCTCAAGAATAAGGAACTCGTATGAATGACGAACGTCGCCTGCATAGTCGGCATAACGCCGACGTGCAGCTAGAGGTCTTTGACTTGCACTCAGGCCAACGCCTGGGCCGCATAGTCGACCTCTCTGCTGATGGCTTTATGTTGTTTAGCGACACCCCGCTGGCTGCCGACGAACTGGTGGAGTGCCGCCTAGTCAGTGAACAGCTGATTGATGGCGTGGGCGAAATAACCCTAGGCGCCGACTGCCTCTGGAGCCGCCCCGGCGCTGACGGCCAGCACTGCTGGGCCGGCTTCCATATTATTGATCTGGCCGAGGATCAGGCCGCCGCCTTGGAAGTCCTACTCAAACACCTTTAACCCTGACAAAAAACACCCCGGTCAGTGCACGCTGAACCGGGGTGTTTTTTATTAGGCGAATTTAATGCCGCTAATCACAATCAGTCGAAGACGATCTCATCACCCTCAACGCGACCGCTGACGCAGCTGCCCGGAGCGAACTTGCCCGCCAGAATTAACTGCGCCAAGGGGTTCTCAATCCAGCGCTGCACGGCACGCTTGAGCGGACGCGCGCCGTACACAGGGTCATAACCAATGGCAATCAGCTTATCCATCGCTTCGTTCGACAGCTCCAAATTAAGCTCACGCTCAGCCAGACGCTCACGTAAACGACCCAGCTGGATCTGCGCAATACCGGCAATTTGATCACGGGCCAGTGGCTCGAAAATCACCACCTCATCGATACGGTTGATAAATTCCGGGCGGAAATGCGTGCTTACCGCATCCATCACCGCCGCGCGCTGCGCTTCACGATCGCCAACCAGCTCCTGGATCTGCGCGGAACCAAGGTTGGAGGTCATCACGATCACGGTGTTTTTGAAGTCCACGGTGCGGCCGTGGCTATCCGTAAGGCGACCGTCTTCCAGCACCTGCAACAGCACGTTAAATACATCCGGGTGAGCCTTCTCCACCTCATCCAGCAGAATCACTGAATAGGGCTTGCGGCGTACGGCCTCGGTCAAGTAACCGCCCTCTTCATAACCGACATAGCCTGGTGGCGCGCCGATCAGCCGCGCCACGGAGTGCTTCTCCATAAACTCGGACATATCGATACGCACCAGCGCGTCTTCGGTGTCAAACAAGAACTCAGCCAGCGCTTTGCACAGCTCGGTTTTGCCGACCCCGGTCGGGCCCAGAAACAGGAACGAGCCACTCGGCCGGTTCGGATCAGAAAGCCCAGCACGCGAACGCCGCACCGCATTGGAAACAGCCACCACAGCCTCATCCTGACCAATCACGCGCTGATGCAGCAGGCCTTCCATTTTCAGCAACTTATCGCGCTCACCTTCAAGCATCTTGCTCACAGGAATGCCGGTCCACTTCGACACCACTTCGGCGATTTCTTCTTCGGTGACCTTACTGCGCAGCAACTGATTATCTTTTTTGCCGTGCTGATCGACCATTTGCAGGCTGCGCTCCAAGTCTGGAATAACGCTGTACTGCAATTTAGCCATTTGCTCCAGATCACTTTTACGCCGCGCCGCTTCCAGCTCCTGACGGGCCTGCTCAATTTTCTGCTGAATCTGCGCAGAGCCTTGCACCTCGGCTTTCTCCGCTTTCCAGATTTCTTCGAGGTCGGCGTACTCACGCTCCAGGCGTGCGATGTCTTCTTTCAGCTTTTCCAGGCGCTTCAAAGCCGCCTCATCATCTTCTTTCTTCAACGCCTGACGCTCGACCTTGAGCTGAATCAAGCGCCGCTCCAGGCGATCAAGCACTTCCGGCTTGGAGTCGATCTCCATGCGAATGCGGCTGGCCGCCTCGTCAATTAAGTCTATGGCCTTGTCTGGCAACTGACGGTCAGTGATGTAGCGATGGCTCAACTTGGCCGCCGCGATAATCGCACCGTCAGTGATGGCCACCTTGTGGTGCACTTCGTAGCGCTCTTTAAGGCCGCGCAAGATGGCGATGGTGTCTTCTTCGCTCGGCTCATCGATCAACACTTTCTGGAAGCGCCGCTCCAGCGCCGCATCTTTTTCGATGTACTGGCGATACTCATTGAGCGTGGTCGCGCCCACGCAATGCAGTTCGCCACGAGCCAGGGCCGGCTTGAGCATATTGCCGGCATCCATCGAGCCCTCGCCTTTACCGGCGCCGACCATGGTGTGCAGTTCGTCGATAAACAGAATGATTCGCCCTTCCTGCTTGCCTAACTCGTTGAGTACCGCCTTAAGGCGCTCTTCGAACTCACCACGGAACTTGGCACCGGCGATCAGCGCCCCCATGTCCAGCGACAACACACGCTTGTCTTTCAGGCCATCCGGCACCTCGCCATTGACGATGCGCTGGGCCAAGCCCTCGGCAATCGCCGTTTTGCCCACGCCCGGCTCACCGATCAGCACCGGGTTGTTCTTGGTACGACGCTGCAACACCTGAATGGTGCGGCGGATTTCATCATCACGGCCAATCACTGGGTCGAGCTTGCCTTCCTCGGCACGCTTGGTCAGGTCAACGGTGTACTTATCCAGGGCCTGACGGTTTTCTTCGACGTTGGGGTCATTCACCGCATCGCCGCCACGCAGGTTAGTCACGGCGTTTTCCAACGCCTTACGGCTGACGCCCTGGCCGAGCAACAGCTTACCCAGCTTGGTGCTGTCATCCATTGCGGCCAGCAGTACCAGCTCGCTGGAGATGAATTGATCGCCCTTCTGCTGCGACAAGCGATCGGCCTGATTGAGCAGGCGCGCTAAATCCTGCGACAGATTTACGTCGCCGGAGGGGTTCTGGATCTTGCCCAGCTGATCCAGCTCTTTGCCTAGGGCTAGACGCAGGCTATTAACGTCGAAACCAACCTGCATCAGCAGCGGCTTGATCGAGCCACCCTGCTGTTCGAGCAGAGCCTGCATCAGGTGCAGCGGCTCAATGGCCGCATGATCAAGGCCCACGGCCAAGGATTGCGCATCGGATAGCGCGAGTTGCAACTTGCTGGTTAAACGATCAATACGCATAAATAATCAGCCCTCGGAGTGGAAGCAGGCCGGCGCACTGAATCGCACCCAAACAGAAAGCCTGCGAGATGAAGAGTAGATAAGGTCGATTGTGCGCGTTTCAAGCCAAGCGGCGTTGATGAGGATCAGTAAAGCGTGAGCCGGCATAGAACTGCACGGGCTAAAAAGTCAGTTGCCCAGCCAGATCAAACTGGCAAAGCGTCCGGTTTGCGCCGAGCGGCGGTAGGAGAAAAAGCGCGGGTCGGTAACGGTACAAAAATCGCCACCATAAACTGCGTCGACACCAATAGCTGCCAGACGAATGCGCGCCAGCTGGTAGATATCCGCCATAAACTTGCCCGGATTGATGCTCGGCTGGAAGGCTGCCGCTGCTTGCGCATGCTGGCCGATAAAGGCCTCACGCACTTCCGTACCCACCTCAAAGGCCTGCGGCCCAATCGCTGGGCCCAACCAGACCAACACCTGATCCGCCGGCACGTCCAGCTCACCCAAGGTGGCCTCCAGCACGCCGCCGGCCAGTCCGCGCCAGCCAGCATGAGCGGCAGCTACGCGAGTGCCGGCGCGATCACAGAAAAGTGCCGGCAAACAATCGGCGGTCATTACCGTGCAGGCTACGCCCGGCGTATGGGTCCAGCTGGCGTCGGCCTCGAGCACTGCTGCAGGATTGGCTTCAACCACCGCAACCCCATGCACCTGCTGTAACCAAGCCGGCTTACAGCCCAGCAGACTGACCAAACGCTGGCGGTTTTTAGCGACCGCCTGCAGGTCATCGCCGACATGATCACCCAAATTAAGCGAGTCATACGGCGCAACGCTGACACCCCCGCTGCGGGTGGTGACTGCGGTTTTAACTTTGGCCGCTGCGGGCCATTGCGGCATCAACCAATCGTGCATCGGGTCACCCAATAAATGCCTCGCGGTCCTGGCGCAATAGCGTCAGCAACCAGACAAAGTCATCCGGCAATGGCGATTGCCACTTCATCCGCTCACCTGTTATCGGATGGTCCAGCTCAAGGAAGCGCGCATGCAACGCTTGGCGCGGGAACTCCTTGAGGGTCTGCACCATGCTTGGGTTGGCTGCCGGCGGAATACGGAAACGCCCGCCGTAAACCGGATCACCAACCAGTGGATAACCGATATGGCTCATGTGCACACGGATCTGGTGAGTGCGCCCGGTTTCCAGCTTGACCCGCGCATGAGTATGCGAGCGATAGCGCTCTAGCACCCGGTAATGGCTCACCGCCGGCTTACCGCCATCGCTTACTGCCATACGCTGACGCTGCGACGAGCTGCGGCCAATCGGGGCATTGATCTTGCCGCCAGCGGTAATCACACCAATCACAATGCACTCGTAGATGCGGCTAACCGAGCGCTTCTGCAGCTGATCGACCAGACGGGTCTGCGCCTCGATAGTCTTGGCCACCACCATCAAACCGGTGGTGTCCTTGTCCAGGCGGTGCACGATGCCCGCACGCGGCACATTGATGATGTCCGGCACGTGGTGCAGCAAGGCGTTGAGCAAGGTGCCATCGGCGTGCCCGGCAGCCGGGTGCACCACCAGGCCGGCAGGCTTGTCGATGACCAGGATCTGATCGTCTTCATAGACGATGTTCAGCGGGATGTCCTGGGCAACCCACTCACCCTGGGCTTCCTGCTCGGCCTTGAGTGCCAGCAGCGAACCGCCATGGACGATGTCGCGCGGGCGCAAGACCGCACCATCGACGGTCAGCAGACCCTCTTTGATCCAGGCAGACAGACGCGAACGCGAGTGCTCAGCGAACAGGAGTGCGGCGACTTGGTCGAGGCGTTGACCGCCCATGTCATAGGGCACCTCGGCGTTCAGTTCAATAATCTGCTTATTAATAGAGGGCATGCTCGGCAACGGCGGGAAAGTCTGAAAGGTCTAGCCTTTGGTTTCGGCTACACGCTTGTGGTTAAATACGGCGTCTTTGCCCCAGGGGTACCGGGGGCGCTCATCATAACAGGACGGCTTTGCTCAAGACAGCCGCCGTCACAGGGACGCAAGCCGCCATGCAAGTGAAACACCTGCTGCTGATCGCAATCCTCGCCCTCACCGCCGCCTGCTCATCGAAACAGGTGGTTGACGAAAACCTCAGCGAGGCCGAACTCTACCAGCAGGCACAAGCCGACCTGGACAATAGTAGCTACACCGCCGCGGTGGCCAAGCTCAAGGCGCTGGAGTCACGCTATCCGTTCGGCCGTTACGCCGAGCAGGCTCAGCTGGAGCTGATTTACGCTTACTACAAGAACGTTGAGCCGGAAGCCGCAAAGTCCGCCGCCGATCGCTTCATCCGCCTGCACCCACAGCACGCCAACGTCGATTACGCCTACTACCTCAAGGGTCTGGCATCCTTCGACCAGGACCGTGGCCTGATCGCCCGCTTCGTGCCGCTGGACATGACCAAGCGCGACCCAGGTGCGGCTCGCGACTCTTATAACGAGTTCGCCCAACTCACCAGCCGCTTTCCGAGCAGCCGTTACGCCCCGGACGCCAAGCAGCGCATGATTTACCTGCGCAACCTGCTGGCAGCCTATGAAATCCACGTAGCGCACTACTACCTGACTCGTAACGCCTACGTCGCAGCCGCCAACCGCGGCCGCTATGTGGTGGAAAATTTCCAGGAAACCCCGGCAGTCGGTGACGGCCTGGCGGTGATGACCGAGGCCTACCTGCGCCTGACCCTGGATGACCTGGCAGCTACCAGCCTAGAAACCCTTAAACTCAACTACCCGGATCATCCAAGCCTGGTCGACGGTCAGTTCGTGCCGCGCGAAGAAGAAGCCGATACGCGCTCCTGGATAGCCAAGGCCACCTTGGGCCTGATCGAAACCGACACGCCGCTGCCGCCAGGTGAAACTCGCGCCAGCCAAGACGTCATCCGCCAGTACGAAGATGCCGAAGAACTGATCCCGGACGAACTGAAAACCGACGCAGCTGAAGCACCGAGCCGCTCTTGGTTCAGCTACATGACGTTTGGTTTGTTCGATTAAGTACCTGCAGCAAATAAAAAGGGAGGCTCAGGCCTCCCTTTTTCATACCTGTAGAACGGACGGAATAGGTCAAGATTAGGCCAGGCCTATCACCACCCCATGTACAGCATGGCCTGACCAGCCCCAACAAGCCTACCCGCCACCAAACGGGACGACCATATACCTGCCAATACGCATAACAACGCCTGGGTCACTGTTTGAGCGCTGGGCGCATGCGGATGGGTTAGCTAAACTGCTCGCCTGCCGATAAGAAGAGAGCGCCATGGGCCTGTTCCGCTTGCTGTTCTGGATTGCCATCATTGCTGCCGCTTTCTGGCTGTGGCGCCGCTTAGCCCGATCTTCAGCGACGCACGCGGAAAAACCTGACGCAATGCCGAAAGCAGCACCTATGGTGCGCTGCCAGCACTGCGGCATCCATGTCCCCCGCGATCACGCACTGGCGAAGGGCGAGAAGTGGTTCTGCAGCCAAGCCCACCTAGAGCAAGGCTCACAATCCAGTGAGCACTGATTTCGCCCTGAGCGGCGAACAAAGCTGGCGGATTCTGCGGCTTTACCACCTGTACCGCCTGATTATCGGCATTACCTTAGCGACGCTGGTCTCCAGCGACCTTGATTCACAACTGCTGGACATGGCGCATCCAGCACTGTTCCGCAATGGCAGCTGGCTGTACCTGGCGCTCAACGTCCTGATCATCGCCACCGTGCGCCGCCCCAAACGCCTGGCGCAGGTATTCAGCCTGGCCTTGGTCGATGTGATTTTGCTCTCCGGCCTGTTCTATGCCGCTGGCGGTACGCCCAGCGGCATCGGCAACCTACTGATTGTCGCCGTGGCCATCACCAACATTCTCTTACGCGGCCGCATCGGCCTATTAATTGCGGCCGTTGCGGCAATTGGCATGATCTACCTGACGTTCTACCTCAGCCTAAGTCGCCCGGCTGCTTCTGCGCAGTACGTGCAAGTCGGCGCGTTCGGCGCGCTGTGCTTTGCTGCCGCACTGTTTGTGCAAGGCCTGACCCGTCGCCTACAACTCAGTGAAAACCTGGCCGAGCAGCGCGCCGCCGACGTCGCCAACCTGGAAGCACTCAACGCGCTGATTCTACAACGCATGCGCACGGGCATTCTGGTACTGGATGAATTGCACCGCGTGCTGCTGATCAACGAAGGCGCCAAGCTCCTGCTGGGGCATGCCGACCTGACCGGAAAAATCCTCGACCCGCATTGCCCACAACTGATCAAACGCATGCAACAGTGGCTGCACAACCCCAGCCTACGCCCTGCTAACCTGCAAGCAAAACCTGACGGGCGCCTGCTGCAGCCGAGTTTTATCGCCCTGCAACGCGACAAACATAAGCACACGCTGATCTTCCTCGACGACATTTCGCAGATCGCCCAGCAAGCGCAGCAACTCAAACTCGCCTCGCTCGGTCGCCTGACCGCCGGCATCGCCCACGAGATTCGCAACCCACTTGGAGCCATCAGTCATGCCGCACAGCTGCTGCAAGAATCGGAGGAACTGCAAGGGCATGACCTGCGCCTGGCGCAGATCATTCAGGATCACTCGCGGCGCATGAACCTGGTGATTGAGAACGTTCTACAACTCTCGCGGCGGCGCCAGGCCGAGCCGCAATTACTCGATCTCAAGTACTGGCTGCACCGTTTCGCCAGTGAGTTTCGCAGCAGCGCTGCGCCGAACCAAACGCTGCATCTGGAAACCAGCAACGGCAGCATCCAGACCCGCATGGACCCGCACCAGCTCACCCAGGTATTGAGCAACCTGGTGGAAAACGGCCTGCGCTACAGTGCGAAGAACAACAAGCACGGGCAAGTTTGGCTGAAGCTGTTCCGCGACCCCAGCAGTGAGCTACCCGTACTCGAGATACTCGACGACGGCCCTGGTGTGGCCGAAGAACAACTGCATCACCTGTTCGAGCCCTTCTACACCACAGAAAACAAAGGCACCGGTCTGGGCCTGTATATTTCCCGCGAGCTGTGCGAAAGCAACCAAGCCCGCCTCGACTACAAACCTCGTGAAGGTGGCGGCAGCTGCCTACGCATCACCTTCGCCCACCCGCGTAAACTGAGCTGACCATGACCCGCCAGAGAGCCCTGATCGTCGATGACGAACCCGATATTCGCGAACTCTTGGAAATCACCCTGGGGCGCATGAAGCTCGACACCCGCAGCGCACGCAACGTCAAAGAAGCCCGCGAATGGCTGGCCAAGGAACCCTTTGATCTTTGCCTGACCGACATGCGCCTGCCTGACGGTACCGGCCTGGAGTTGGTGCAACATATTCTGCAGCGCCACCCGCAAGTGCCGGTGGCGATGATCACCGCTTATGGCAGCCTGGACACCGCGATTAACGCCCTGAAAGCCGGCGCATTCGACTTTCTAACCAAGCCAGTCGACCTCGGCCGATTGCGCGAACTGGTCGCGGCCGCATTGCGCCTGCGCAGCGCCGATGGCGAAGAGCTGCCTGTCGACAGTCGCCTGCTCGGCAACTCACCACCGATGCAGTCCTTGCGCAAACAGATTCTCAAACTGGCCCGCAGCCAAGCGCCGGTGTACATCAGCGGCGAATCCGGCAGCGGCAAGGAGCTGGTGGCGCGACTGATCCACGAACAAGGGTCGCGCTGCGAGCAACCTTTCGTACCGGTCAACTGCGGCGCAATCCCCACCGAACTGATGGAAAGCGAGTTTTTCGGCCACAAGAAAGGCAGCTTTACCGGCGCCATCGAAGACAAGCAGGGCTTATTCCAGGCCGCCAACGGTGGCACCTTGTTCCTCGACGAGGTGGCCGACCTGCCGCTGCCGATGCAGGTCAAACTGCTGCGCGCCATTCAGGAAAAAGCCGTCCGCGCAGTCGGCGGTCAGCAAGAGCTGATCGTCGATGTGCGTATTCTCTGCGCCACCCACAAAGACCTCGCTGGGGAAGTCGCCGCCGAACGCTTCCGCCAAGACCTCTATTACCGCCTCAACGTCATCGAGCTGCGCGTACCCGCCCTGCGCGAGCGCCGCGAAGACATTGCCCTGCTCACCGACAGCGTGCTCAAGCGCCTAGCCGAAGGCACCGGCATAAGCGCCGCCAAGCTGGATGATGATGCACTTGAAAAGCTCAAGAGCTACCGCTTCCCCGGTAACGTGCGCGAGCTAGAGAACATGCTCGAACGTGCCTATACGCTGTGTGAAGACGATCGCATCACGGCCAGTGACCTACGCCTGGCCGACTGCAACCCCAACAGTGAAAACGGCGAAAGCAATCTCGCGCAGATCGATAACCTGGAAGACCACCTCGAAATCATCGAGCGAAAATTAATCATGCAGGCTCTGGAAGAAACCCGCTGGAACCGCACCGCCGCCGCGCAGCGCTTAGGCCTTAGCTTCCGCTCAATGCGCTACCGCCTCAAAAAGCTTGGCATCGACTGAATTAAATCCGCTCAACGCGCAGGCAAAGCTGTGTTCACTGTGAGAGCAGCTTTAGCCGCGAGCTTCTAGAGCTCAGCCAACACTCACCCCGCCAACCCCAGCCGTCCAGTAGGGGCATAAGGGGCTGGGTCGACAATCGGCTCACGCCCCAGCATCAAGTCTGCGAGTAATTGGCAGGACGCCGGCGCCAGAACCAAACCATTGCGGTAATGCCCGCAATTCAGCCATAAGCCCTCATGCCCAGGTACCGGCCCGATATACGGAATGCCTTCAGGCGAACCCGGCCTCAACCCCGCCCAGTGCCCCACCACCTCGGCATCAGCCAAAGCCGGCAACAGCTCAACTGCCGAGGCTTTGAGGCTTAGCAATGCCTCCTCGGTCGTGGTTTTGTCGAACGCGGCATGCTCCAGCGTACTACCAATCAGAATATGACCATCACGCCGCGGAATCGCATAACGCCCGTTGGCCAGCACCATGGCGGGCAAAAAGTCCTCGGCGCACTTGTACAAAATCATCTGTCCCTTGACCGGCACTACCGGCAACTCGATACCAAGCGTCTTCATCAACTCACCGCTCCATGCACCGGCCGCGAGCACCACCTGATCGGCCTGCATATCACCCTGCGCAGTCTGCACCCCTGTGATGCGCCCACCGTCGAGAATAAAACCACTGACCGCACACTGCTCATGCACGGTGACATTTGGCATCTGCTGCAGCGCTGCCCGCAACGCCTTGACCAGACGTGGATTGCGCACATTGGCCACGTCGGCCATCTGCAGTGCACGACCAAAGCCCGCTGCCAACGCCGGTACCGCACGTTGCACGGCCGCCATATCAACCGACCGCAGCGCCCGCCCTTCCCGCTTCGCCCAAGCTAACGCATCGGCGTCATCGTCAAGGTCCAACCAGTACAACCCCGTGACATACACCTCAGGATCAATCTGCGTTTGCGCCAATAACTGCTCAGCCAGGCGCGGATAAAAATCCTGCGACCAATGCGCCAGCGCAGTGACGGCAGGACTGTAACGCCACGGATACAACGGCGAAACAATGCCACCGCCAGCCCAGGAGGATTCACGCCCTGCCTCTCTGGCCTCGACGAGCCCAACCACCTTCCCGGTGACCGCCAGCTGCATGGCCGACAGCAAGCCGATCACCCCTCCCCCGACAACCAGAACATCCATCACATTCGCCACCTTAAAACTTGCTGCATTTAACAACAGCGTCTAAACAAAAAGAGGCCAGGAAGGCCAACACAACTAGAGGGATGAAGAAGATGAAAAAATCATATCAGTCTGGATTAACGCTCGTTGAACTAACACTGACCCTTGCCGTGCTTTCTATCGCGGCCTCCATCGCACTACCCGAACTAAACCAGCTCGTGGTCAGCAATCGAAATCAAGCCGCCATGCATGAGCTCCACGCCCTTTTGCAGCAAGCACGCAGCCAAGCGGTAACCCGCAAGCGCACACTCGAGCTATGCCCAAGCCTCGACGGTTTAAAATGCAGCACCAATTGGACGCACCCCAGGCTGTTGAGAGTCCGCAGCAGCAGCCAGCCTCTTAGTCACACACCTGCTCATGCGGGTAGCGGCGAGCTTCGCTGGGCCGGCTTTAGCGGTAGCATCCGTTTTTACAATACGGGTATCAGCCCTATCAGCAACGGACGCTTCTTTATTTGTGAAGAAAAGGTCATCAGCCAGCAACTCATCATCAACAAACAAGGACGGATTCGCTGGGGCAGCAAGTTGGAAAACCAACAAGAAAGCACCCGCTGCTAACCGTCCAAATGTGATGCTCCGCACGTCAATGGAGGCACTGCGGCCAGTCATCCGCGACATTATGCCGGCCATCCCAGCGCAGCAGACAAGCGCTGCCCGGCAAGCCATGCTTATCCTCACAAGACCCATTGGAGTTCAGCATGTCTGCTGCAGGCCGCACACAAGGTTTCACGCTCGTAGAACTGATGATCACAGTGGCGTTGCTGGCCATCATGGCAATGATCGCGGTGCCCAGCTTCACCCAGTTCACTATTAACAATCGACTGCAGGCCAAAGCAGAGGAGCTGAAGAGTTTCCTGCAAGCTGCCCGCTCCGAGGCGGTAGTCAAGCGAGCCGTTATTACGCTAAAAGCCAAAGATGCTGATAAGTGGATCGCTGTACGCCCAAGCAAAGACTCTAATGCCTCGATAAGAACCTTAGAAATCAACCAAGCTGAAGCCAAATTGGTTGCCGCCAACACCTCAGGCAGCGCCGTTAATGAGCTTACCTACTACGCCAACGGAGTGGTCAAAGCTCCGGTCAACTTCACCATTTGTCATGACAAAAAAGCTGAGAGTGGCTATCAGGTCAGCGTCGCCGCCAACGGCAGCATTCAGCTCTACCCACGCGGCAAGCAGAAAGACAACGCAGCCCTCGCCAAGTGCGAATAAAGGAGACGCCCTTGAACAAGCACAACGGCTTCAGCTTGATAGAAGTACTGGTCACGTTGGTATTGGTGACCGTCGGCATACTTGGCATGGTCACAATGCAAAGCCGCAGCATCCAATACACCCAAGAAGCAGTACAGCGTAATGCAGCGGTTGAGCTAACCATCCAACTCACCGAAATACTGCGCAGCAACCCCGACGCGCTCTTTTACAAGGAAGACGGTAGCGCATTCAGCCCGGCATACGCGGAGCCCAGTGCGGCTGACTGTAAAACCCCCAACACGGCACAAAAACAACGTGACTGCTGGCTTGAGCGTGTGCAGAAGACACTGCCCGGCGCAGCCGGCTTACTCAGCAACAGCTTTCACATCTGCAAGAGCTTTAGCAGCAGCGCTGTAAAAAAACCTAACTGCGAAGCAAACGGCCCAATCACCGAAATCCAGCTTGCCTGGACCGTTAAATCCGGCAGTTGCCCAGACGTAAGGGCTCCCGACCTTACCACCTGCATCTATCGCACTCGGATCGAGCTATGAATACCTACCTACAACACCGAGCCCGACAAACAGGCCTGTCAATGATCGAACTGCTGATTGCTCTTGCCATTAGCTCGTTCTTGATTATTGGTATCACCCAGATCTACATCGACAACAAACGCAATTACGCCTTTCAGCAGTCGCAAGGCGAAATCCAGGAAGGCAACCGCTTTATCAGCCTTATATTTGACACCTACTTAAACAAGGCCGGCTATAGCCGTGAACCCTATCTTGGTAATGAGCAGGTATTTACCGCTCAAACCAGCACGGATTACTGCGAAGCGTTTAAAAGCGGTCAAACGGTGACCAAAGCAAAAAAAGGTTCCGGCGTCTGTATTCGCTACAGCCAATTAAAAAGCGAAGAACTGGACTGCGCGGGAAATAAAACAGCTGCTTTCGTCGACAGTAATCCATTTTTAAAGCAAGCCCCTCTCGTGACTACTGCTCTGTACGTCAAGGATGACGTCCTGCGCTGCCAAAGCGGCAATACTGATGCAGAGCTAATGACCGGCTTATCGGGATTACGTTTAGAGTTCGGCATTAACCCCTCCAGCGATACCAATGTCACTCAAACGCTCTCCGCAGCAGACTGGGACAACAGCAAGGGCCAGATACTGCAAGTGCGCTACGAAGCGTTAGTCGCATCCACTAATAACCAGCGCGGCAAGGGCGACTCGGCAGTACTTGATAACTGGCTCAAGCAAGCCAGTGCTGCGGAAAAAACCTTGATTGAAGGTGCAGACACCGGCCAGCTGTATCAAATCGCCAGTAATACGGTCACCCTGAGGAACCTGACACCATGAACCCAAGCTTTCCGCAACAACAACGTGGAGTCACCCTGCTTATTGCCTTGGTCATGCTACTGGTACTGACAGTACTGACCGTAACCAATATGCGCGAAGTGACCCTAGAAACCCGTATGACAGCCAATCGCATGGAAAGTTTAGGCCTTAACAACGCAGCTGAGTCTGCTCTGCGCGAAGGTGAAGCACGCTTCTTCGAAGCTCTGCGACTCAGCACCAAGCCTGAGCCCAAGCAGGACTTCTGCAAGAAATCAGTTAAATATAATCGGATAACTATGTACCCCTGCATCGTGGAAATCGAACAACAAACCGATGCAAGTTATGCAGGCAAGATGCGCAACTACGTGCTCGACCCTATTGCCACAATTAACACGCAAATGAGCTGGACAGGCGCCAAAACAGACGCCGCTGGCAATGACACTTATATTTCTTGGATGCCCTATCGCGGCACGTCCAGCGAAAAGTCCGCCGAAGCCGTTTTCCCCGCTTACTGGAATACCGCCGAAATGCCAGTAGAAGGCCTCAATGCCAATTATGGCGACGAACTCATCGGCCGCGGCGTGTACTACTACCTTGTCAGCGGTCAAGCCCAAGATGAATTAGCCTTGCAAACCACGATAGCCAAATACTACCCAGGCCCCAGCAACTAAGCTGCCACGCACCGGAGCACTGATATGAAGACTTCATTATATTCGCTGCGCAGCTTAGCGTTTTGCTGCGCCTCTAGCAGCCTGCTACTGGCTGCACTCGATGTACAAGCCGCTATTTCGCAAAGCCCGCTGAGTTTGACTGTAGGCGTACCACCGAATCTTATATTAACGCTGGATGATTCGGGCAGCATGGACAGAGCATACGTGCCTGACTCGATTCCAGGTGGATCATCGACACGGCGGTACAAATCAGCTCATTACAACCCAATGTATTACAACCCTACTACCACTTATCAGATACCACCCAAATTTAATTTAGATGGTACGCCTGCAGCAGACCTCTCTACATCATTTAATAAGGCTTTGCTAAATGGATTTAACACATCCAGAGGAAGTATTGATCTTAGTGACAGCTATCGCCCCGCCAGCACATATGATGTAACCAGCACATCACAGAGTAACGCGAACAATCCAGAGCCAGAGTTTTACCTTAGTACAATTTACAACCGCACCCTCTCAAACGGTCAATCGTCAGAACTAATCAGCGCAAACAGCGTCGACTTTAGAATAAATAGAATCTCGAACTCAAATTGCACTGTCACGATCGAAAAGCCGCAGAACTACCCCGAGATAAACTGCAGCCGTTCCGGCAGCACAAGTACCACTTACACACTAAGCATTAGCAACAAAAGAACAAGCAACGTACCAGCCTATTACTACGTATACGACGATACCCTTTCGAACTGCCCAACAGACATAAGCACACGCATAGAAAATGACAACTGCTATCGCAAAGTCGACGTATCCAGTACATCAGGCCAGCTTCGCTCAACAGATACAGCGTCAGGCACTGATGAGCGTAAAAACTTTGCAATCTGGTATTCTTTCTACCGCACACGATCGCTGGCCACAATAAGTGCAGCAAGTATTGCGTTCGCTGATCTTGCTTCGTCCACACGGATTACCTGGCAAGGCTTGACCACTTGCACAGACTTAAACAGCGCAAATAAATGCTTGGGTAAAGACAACCGCTTTCGAGAATACAATAGCGCTCAACGCGGCAAGCTATTCGACTGGATGCAGTCTATGGCGTTTCCAAGTAACACACCATTGCGCGCAGCGTTAGATCGCGCTGGAAAGTTTTTAAAAAATAATGCTTCACCTGCCTGGGACAAATTCCCCAACGAAAGCGGAAATACAACTAAAAACAAATATGCCTGTCGCCCCAGCTATCATATTTTAATGACAGACGGCGTATGGAATAGTAGTAATGGCAGTCCAACTGACAGTAAATCAGACACATCTAACTTTAACTTTCCTGACGGGGTTAATTACAGCGGGGCACGCAAACCATACTCTGACGCCACTGATAATACACTTGCAGACATAGCTTTTCACTACTGGGCGACCGATCTTAATAGCGATCTTGAAAACAACTTAAAGCCTTATTACAAAGACAAGTCGGGTACCGATACAGACAAATACTGGAACCCGCAAAATAACCCTGCCACTTGGCAGAATATGGCTAACTTCACCATCGGCCTCGGATTAACCGCATCGCTAAACCAAGACGGCCTGGAATGGAATAGCACCGATGGTTCATTTGCAAGCCCTGGCTATAAAAATATCTCCACTGGAACACGCAACTGGCCAAAAGCACAATCGGACAGTGCTAATAATGTGTATGACCTTTGGCACGCGGCTATCAACTCAAGAGGCGACTTTTTCAGTGCGGACAGCCCCGAATCAGTGGTACAAGCCTTTGCCGACATCATGTCGCGTATTGCCGATCGCAAATCTACCGCTGCTAAACCAGCGATCAACTCAGGCCAGGTAGTGGTCGATGAAAATGATCCAAATAATAGCAAGCTTGTAACGTCGTCCTACCAAACCTCCTACGCTAGCGACGAAAACTGGCTGGGTAATTTGGTGCGCACGAATAAAGAATGGACCGAACTGCCAGCCGGCTCAGGCAAGTTTGAATTGGCACTTAAGGAGAAGTGGAGCGCCAAAGACAAGATGCCCGCTGCGGATGCTCGAAACATCAAGATAAAAAGCACAGGCAGTGGCGGCCTGCAGTCCTTTACCTGGGCTAATTCCGGTAATAAAGACACATCGGGCACTTTGGCAAACCTGCTTAGTAAAGATCCGGAAAACGGCAACACCACCGACAGTAAAGGCGAAGCCCGCCTTAACTACCTACGTGGCGTGCGCACTGGTGAAGGCGCTACATTCCGCACTCGCAGCGGTATATTGGGTGATCTACTCGCATCTAGCCCAGCGGTCGTATCAGGAGGGCGTTACCTGACAGGAGTGGCTAACCGTCTAGAAGGTAACGACACCTACACCACGTTCAAAGAATCGTTAGCAACTCGTAGCTCACGAGTTTATGTCGGTGGTAACGACGGCATGCTGCATGGCTTTAACGCCGAGACAGGCGTCGAAGAGTTTGCCTTTATTCCAAGTGCGGTATTCCCCAAGCTGAACAAATTGACCGGGAAGAACTACAGCCACGAGTTCTATGTAGATGGTTCTCCTGTCGTTGCTGATATTTATGATGGCAGCAAATGGCGCACCATTCTGGTCGGCACCCTGCGCGCAGGTGGCAAGTCAATTTTCGCCTTGGACATCACCACACCCGGCAGCGAGAAACTGTTGTGGGAGTTTGATGACAGCAAAATCACTACATCAAACGCAGTGAAAATGGGCAACAGCTTCTCCCAGCCCACCATCGCGCGCCTGCACAACGGCCGCTGGGCCGTGGTGTTCGGTAATGGTTACGAGGCCAGCAACCACACCAATGGCAAAGCCGCTCTGTTTATCGTGGATGCAGTTGAAGGCACCCTAGAAAGAAGCCTGGAAGTCACTGGCACCAATGGCAATGCCAATGGCCTGTCCACTCCACGCCTGGCCGACAACAATGGCGACAGCGTGGCCGACTACGCTTATGCCGGCGACCTGCAAGGCAACCTCTGGCGTTTTGACCTGCTGCCAAGCACTCGTGACGCTGATAACCCACTGGCACGCTCAAAGCCTGAAACCCGCGGCTCTATCAGTGATTACGCAGTAGCTTACGGCGGCAAGCCGATGTTCACCGCTGTTGCCTCAAATACGGCGGAAACACCACAACCCATTACTGCTGCACCCGCCTTGGTTCGCCACCCAACCGGCGTAGGCCACCTGGTTATCTTCGCGACCGGCAAATACTTCGAGGACACCGATAAGGACGGCAACAAAAACATCGCCCAGACCGTTTACGGCATTTGGGATGAGAAGAGCCGTGGCGAAAAAGCAGGCACTACCAGCGCACTCGGTATCACCCGCGCCAAGCTGGTTGAACAAACCATCGGCAGCCAAGTGACCGCTACCGACTCAAAAGCTCGCAACACCGCTGCGCGAATCATTTCGCAGAACGCTATTGCTTGGGATGAAAAGAAAGGCTGGCTACTCGACCTCAAGCAGGGCGGCACGCTTGATGGTGAAATGGTCATAGAGCCGATGATCACCATTGGCCAAAGCGTTTACTTCCAGTCCCTCGTACCTAATGACGACCCCTGCGCCGATGGTGCGAGTAACTGGACTTACGGCCTGAACGCTTTTACCGGTGGGAAAACGCCTTACAACGCTTTCGATATGCAGCAAGTAAAACCCGATGGCACCACAGCGATTGTTTCGGCAATCAAACAAGATGGCGAAGGTGGCTTGACGGTCACTGACACCCCTGACGGCCTGGAAATTTGCACCGGCCAGGGCTGTGAAGGCATCAAGCCGCCGCCGAACATTAATGCGCGCAACTCCTGGCGCCGTATCGAAGAAACAGAGTGAGAATTGCCATGCCAGTACCGAGCAGAAAAATGCAGGGCTTTACCCTGATCGAGATGATGATAGTGGTGGCTATCATCGGCATCCTGGCAGCAGTGGCCTACCCAAGCTATGCCGAGTATGTAAAGCGCGGTAATCGCAGCGAAGGCCAGGCGCTGCTCAGTGATATCGCAGCCGCACAAGAGCGCTATTACTCACAAAACAACCGCTACATCACGGCAACTGGAGACATAGCCAAACTCAACGCCAGCACCACATCCACCACCAGTAAATACACCCTGGCGGTGAGCAGCGTGGCCAGTGACGGCGGCTACACCCTGACGGCCACTCCTCAGTTCAGTGACGTCGACTGCGGCAACCTAACTCTAAATGCTCTAGGCGCACGCGAACGCACAGGCACGAAAAAAACCAGAGACGAGTGCTGGCGCTAAAACAAAAAAGCCCAATCAACTGATTGGGCTTTTTATCTTTACGAGCCACTCTCTGTGTAATGCTCAAAAATGCGCCTTAGTACTTTAACTGCTGAACATGGCGCGCTCATCTCAGCTTACTGACGAGTAATGATTCGCAACTCCTTCGGCATCGAAAACGTTACATTCTCCGGCCGCCCTTCCAGCTCTTGCGCATTACTCGCGCCCCACGCCCCAAGCTGCTTAATCACGCCCTGTACCAGTACTTCCGGTGCAGATGCGCCGGCAGTAATCCCGACGCCGGTAACACCGGCAAACCACTCTTGTTTAAGGTCTTCGGCCCCATCAATCAGGTAGGCCGGGGTGCCCATGCGTTCGGCCAGCTCGCGCAGGCGGTTGGAATTTGAGCTATTGGGGCTACCAACGACCAACAGCACATCGCACTCAGCAGCGAGTTGCTTGACGGCATCCTGACGGTTTTGCGTGGCGTAGCAGATGTCGTCCTTACGCGGACCGCCGATGGCGGGGTATTTGCTGCGCAGGGCGTCGATCACCTTGCTGGTATCGTCCATCGATAGGGTGGTCTGGGTAACGAAGGCCAAGGCCTCGGGGTTGCGCACCTGCAATGCAGCCACGTCCGTTTCGTCCTCAACCAGGTAGATGGTGCCGCCGTTGCTGGCGTCGTACTGGCCCATGGTGCCTTCGACTTCCGGATGGCCTTGGTGGCCGATCAGGATGCACTCACGCCCCTCGCGGCTGTAGCGCACCACTTCCATATGCACCTTGGTCACCAGCGGGCAGGTGGCGTCGAAGATCTTCAACCCACGGCGTTCGGCTTCGCTGCGCACCGCCTGAGAGACGCCGTGAGCGCTGAAGATCACGATGACATCGTCAGGAATCTGATCCAGTTCTTCAACGAAAATAGCACCACGCGAACGCAGGTCTTCCACCACAAATTTGTTATGCACCACTTCGTGGCGTACATAGATGGGCGGACCAAAGACCTCCAGAGCGCGGTTGACGATCTCGATGGCGCGGTCGACGCCGGCACAGAAGCCACGAGGGTTGGCGAGTTTGATATGCATGGAGGGGACCTCGGCGGTGAACCTTACTGGCCAACGTACGGCGAGGCCGTACTCAAGAATGACTAATCTGTAGAGGCAGCTGCAGCCATCAGGCCGGAGCAATAAAGCCTCACGGCCAAAGCGGCTCCCACAGCAGCGGGCGACAGATCAGAGTGCTTTAACCTCGATGATTTCTACATCAAAGCTCAGCGCCTTGCCGGCCAGCGGGTGATTGAAATCGATGGTGACCTGGCTGTCGTCAAAGGCTTTGACCACCCCAGGCAGCTCAGCATTGGCGGCGTCATTGAAGATCACCAACAGGCCTTCAGACAGCTCCATATCCTGGAACTGGCTGCGCGGCATCACTTGGACGTTTTGCGGATTACCCTGACCAAAGCCCTGCTCCGGGCCGATCGACACGCTGCGCTTGTCGCCTGCCTTCAAGCCATAAATAGCCTGTTCAAAGCCAGGCAATAGGTTGCCGTCACCGACCTTGAAGGTGGCCGGTTTTTTATCGAAAGTGCTGTCGACCACATCGCCGTTATCCAGCTTGAGGGCAAAATGCAGGGTGACTTCTGTGTTCGCGCCGATGCGCGGCACATTGATGAGAGGATCACTCATGGGCTGCGTCTCCGGACTTCTCGCTTTTGAACATATCCAGTGCCAATAGGATGGCACCGCCGGTAATCGCCATGTCGGCTACGTTGAAGGCTGGGAAGTACCACTGCTGACGCCAGTGCAACAGGATGAAGTCGACCACATGACCAAACACCACACGGTCCACCAAATTACCCAGCGCACCACCGAGCACCAAAGCCAATGCGACTGCCAACCAGGTTTCGCTCGGCTTGAGGCGCTTGAGCCAAACCACCAGAATTACGCTGACCACCAGTGCGATCGCCGCAAAAAACCAGCGCTGCCAGCCAGCTGCATCCGCTAAAAAACTGAAGGCTGCGCCGGTGTTGTAGGCCAACGTCCAGCTGAAGTAATCCGGAATGATCACAATTTGCTGGTACATGGTCAGGCTGTTGTCGAAATAAAACTTGCTCGCCTGATCGAGCACAAAAACCAGCAGGCTCAGCCATAACCAGGCCAAATGTCCAAAACGGCTGGCTTTAGGCAGACCGTTATTAAGCATAGTGACGAACCTCGCCAGCGCCTTCGATATTGTCTACGCAACGACCGCAGATTTCTGGATGTGCGGGCTTCACACCGACATCTTCGCGGTGATGCCAGCAACGGGCGCACTTGGCGTGGGCGGACTTGAGCACCTTGAGCTTGAGGCCAGCCACCTCAGTCACCACCGCATCGTCTGGCGCAGCGCTGAGTGGCGCAAGGCTGGCGGTGGAGGTGATCAGCACGAAACGCAGCTCGTTACCGAGCTTGTTTAGATCAGCGATCAGGCTGTCCTCGGCATACAGAGTCACTTCGGCCTGCAGGTTGCCGCCGATGGCCTTGGCCGCGCGCAGGTTTTCCATTTCCTTGTTCACCGCAACCTTTACCGCCATGACCCGTTCCCAGAACTCGCGGCTCAGTTCGAAGTCCTGCGGCAGCTCGCTCAAGCCCTGGTACCAGCCATTGAGCATCACCGACTCATTGCGCTCGCCCGGCAGGTACTGCCAGAACTCGTCGGCAGTGAAGGACAACACGGGTGCGATCCAGCGCACCAGTGCTTCAGCGATATGGTACAGCGCGCTCTGGCAGGAGCGACGCGCTACGCTGTCAGCGGCGGTGGTGTACTGACGGTCTTTGATGATGTCGAGGTAGAAGCCGCCCAGCTCCTGCACACAGAAGTTGTGCACTTTTTGGTAGACGTTCCAGAAGCGGTAGCTGTCGTAGGCTTCTTCGATCTCGCGCTGCAGTAGCAAGGCGCGATCCACCGCCCAACGGTCCAGTGCCAGCATGTCTTCGGCCGGCAACAGGTGTTGCACCGGGTCGAAACCACTGAGATTGGAGAGCAGGAAGCGCGCAGTATTGCGGATACGCCGGTAAGAGTCGGCGCTGCGCTGCAGGATGAGCTTGGATACGGCCATCTCGCCAGAATAGTCGGTAGACGACACCCACAGGCGCAGGATATCAGCACCCAGGCTATCGTTGACTTCTTGCGGGGCGACCACGTTGCCCATCGATTTGGACATCTTGCGGCCATTTTCGTCGACCACAAAGCCGTGGGTCAGCAGCTCTTTGTACGGCGCATGACCATCAATTGCCGCTCCAGTCAACAAGGACGAGTGGAACCAGCCACGGTGCTGGTCGGAGCCCTCTAGGTACAAATCAGCGCGAGGGCCGCTGTCGTGGCCCATCGGGTGCGAGCCACGCATTACGTGCCGGTGGGTGGTACCGGAGTCGAACCAGACGTCCAGGGTGTCGCTGATCTTGTCGTAGTCGGCCGCTTCGTCGCCCAGCAGCTCGGCAGCGTCGAGTTTGAACCAGGCTTCGATGCCCTCTTGTTCAACGCGCTTGGCCACATCTTCCATCAGCTCGGCGGTGCGGCGGTGCAACTCACCCGACGCCTTGTGCAGGAAGAACGGAATCGGCACGCCCCAGTTACGCTGACGCGAGATGCACCAGTCCGGACGCCCGGCAATCATGCTGTGCAAGCGCGCTTGGCCCCAGGCAGGGACGAATTCAGTTTGCTCGATGGCCGCCAGCGCACGCTCGCGCAGAGTGTTGCCTTCGTTCGGCTGCTTGTCCATGCCGACGAACCACTGCGCCGTGGCGCGGTAGATCAACGGAGTTTTGTGCCGCCAGCAGTGCATGTAACTGTGCTGAATGGCTTCGTGCTTAAGCAACGCGCCGACTTCTTCGAGCTTGGCGACGATCGCCGGATTAGCCTTCCAGATAAACTGGCCACCAAAGAACGGCAGATCGGTGACATACACGCCATTGCTCTGCACCGGGCTGAGAATGTCGTCGTTGCTCATACCGTAGCTTTTGCAGGAACGGAAGTCGTCTTCACCGTAGGCAGGGGCCGAATGCACAACGCCAGTACCGGCGCTCACCTCGACATACTCCGCCAGATACACTGGGGCGAAACGCTCATAGAACGGATGACGGAAGCGGATCAGCTCCAAGGCAGCGCCTTGGGCAGTCGCAATCACTTCGCCTTGTAAGCCATAACGAGCCAAGCAGCCTTCCACCAACTCCTCAGCCAGCAGCAGCAGACGCTCGCCGGTATCGACCAAGGCATAAGTAAACTCAGGATGGACGTTAAGCGCCTGGTTAGCCGGAATGGTCCACGGCGTGGTGGTCCAGATCACGATAGACGCGGCTTTGGGCAGGCTGGCCAGACCAAAGGCGGCGGCCAGCTTGTCGGCATCTTCAACCACGAAGGCCACGTCGATCGCCTCGGACTTCTTGTCCTGGTACTCGACCTCAGCCTCGGCCAGTGCCGAACCGCAATCGAAGCACCAGTTGACTGGCTTCAGGCCCTTGAACACGAAGCCTTGCTTGACCATTTCAGCAAGCGCACGGATCTCGCCCGCTTCGTTGGCAAAATCCATGGTCTTGTACGGATTGTCCCAGTCACCCAGCACGCCAAGGCGGATAAAGTCGGCCTTCTGCCCTTCGATCTGCTCGCCGGCATAGGTGCGGCAACGCTCGCGGGTCAAGTCAGACGGCTGGTTCTTGCCGAAGGTGGTTTCCACCTTGTGCTCAATCGGCAGGCCATGGCAATCCCAGCCCGGCACGTAAGGCGCATCGAAGCCCGAGAGGGTTTTCGAACGGGTGATAATGTCCTTGAGGATCTTGTTGACCGCATGGCCAATGTGAATGCTGCCGTTGGCATAAGGAGGGCCGTCATGCAGGACGAACTTCGGCCGGCCTTCGCCCTGCGCACGCAGCTTCTGATACAAGCCAATTTCATTCCAACGCTGCAAAATCTGCGGCTCGCGCTGCGGCAGTCCGGCTTTCATCGGGAATTGGGTATCAGGCAGATTCAACGTGGCTTTGTAGTCAGTCATTTCAGGCTCTTTTAAGCGGTTGGCGCTATGTGTTTAAGCGCACCAATAGGCACGGGCGGCGACAATATCGGCAGCAATGGCTGCCTTGAGTGCCTCAAGCGAGGCGAAACGCTGCTCATCACGCAGCTTGCGGTGGAAGGCCACCGTTAAACGCCGGCCATATAGATCACCGGCAAAGTCCAGCACATGTACTTCCAGGTGGGCACTGCCATCACCTGCAACACTCGGTCGTACCCCGATGTTGGCCACACCGGGCCAAGTCTGACCGTCGATTTCAGTGCTAACCAGATACACACCGCGCAGCGGCACACGCTTGCGTTTGAGTTGCACATTGGCGGTCGGGGCATTCAACTGCCGCCCCAACTTCTGCCCGTGCAACACCCGCCCGACAATCTGAAAAGGCCGCCCGAGCAAGTGCTCTGCCAAGGCAAAATCACCGACATCCAGGGCTTCGCGCACCCGCGTGCTGCTGACACGAATACCGTCCAGCTCGACCGTACTGGCAGCTTCGACACTGAAACCTTCACGCTCACCGGCTTCGGCTAGAAAAGCGAAATCGCCGGCACGGTCACAGCCAAAGCGAAAGTCATCGCCGACTTCCAGATGCTGCACACCCAAACCGTCTACCAGCACGCGCTGCACAAACTCGGCGGCGCTCAATTCACGCAGGCGACGGTTGAAACTCAGGCACAGCACTCGGTCAACACCCTCGGCGGCCAACAACGCTAACTTGTCACGCAAGCGCGCCAAGCGTGCCGGCGCGCCCTCGGGCGCAAAAAACTCACGGGGTTGCGGCTCGAAAATCAGCACGCAACTTGGCACGCCCAGCTCGGCAGAGCGCTCACGCAGGCGTGCCAAGATGGCCTGGTGACCACGATGGACGCCGTCGAAATTACCGATAGTGGCGACACAGCCCCGATGCTGGGGCCGCAAATTGTGTAGGCCTCGAACCAGCTGCATAACGCGCTTCTTGCTCATAAAGTGGTCGATTATACGCACACCGTGCAGCAGACAACAGGCGGCAAATTAGCCGCCTTCAGAGCGCGCTGCGCCGGGCAAAGTCGCGCAAGCGAAAGCCCAATAGCGCCAACACGGCGAAATAGGCCATCAACCCCGCCCCCACCAACCCACCTAAACGCAGCAATCGCCAGAACATGCTGCCGTCCGCCCAAGCCGGAAGCTGCTGCATGGCTAACAGGAGTGCTGCCGCCATCGCCAGCAACGCCAACAACAGCTTACCGGCAAACAATGCCCAGCCTGGCTGCGGAGTAAACATGTCGTGTTTGCGCAACTGCCAATACAGCAGGCCCGCGTTCAAGCAAGCAGCCAAGCCGATAGATAACGCCAGGCCCGCATGAGCCAGAGGAATGACGAGGACAAACAGCAGATTCATCGCCTGGGTGGCCAGCAGCGTCACCAACCCAATTCGCACAGGAGTCTTGATGTTCTGCTGGGCGTAGAAGGCTGGCGCGAGGATTTTTACCAAAATAATCCCGACCAACCCGAGGGAATAAGCAATCAGCGCGCGCTGGGTCATAACCGTATCGGCAGCGGTGAACTTGCCGTACTGGAATAGCGAAGCGATCAGCGGCTCGGAGATAATCGCCAACGCCACTGCACTCGGCAGCGCTAACACCAGGCACAGACGTAACCCCCAGTCGAGCAGCTTGGAGTAATCCTCGCGGCTAGCCCCTGCATGGGTTTTTGATAAGACCGGCAGCAGAATGGTCCCCAGCGCGACGCCAAGCACTCCGGCCGGCAACTCCATCAGGCGATCGGCGTAGTACATCCATGACACGGAGCCTGCAACGAGAAACGAGGCAAACACCGTATTGATGATCAACGAAATTTGACTGACTGAGACCCCGAAGATCGCCGGCCCCATCTGCTTGACCACCCGCCACACACCGGTGTCTTTGAGGTTCAGCCGCGGGAGTACCAGCATGCCGATCTTATGCAGATGAGGCAGCTGAAATAACAACTGCAGCAAACCACCCACCAGCACCGCCCAACCCAGCGCCATGATCGGCGGATCAAAATACGGCGTCAGGAATAACGCAAAGACAATCATGCTGACGTTCAGCAAGGTCGGTACAAACGCAGGCACCGAGAAACGGTTCCAGGTATTGAGTACCGCCCCCGCCAGCGATGATAGAGAAATCAGCAAAATATAAGGAAAAGTGATCCGCAGCAGATCAGTGGTCAATTCAAACCGCTGCGCCTCATCAGCAAATCCCGGCGCGGACGCCCAGACGATCCAAGGCGCAGCCAGAATGCCGATGAAGGTGACCAGCGCCAGCACCAGCGTCAGCAGACCCGTCACATAAGCGAGAAACGTGCGGGTCGCCTCCTCACCTTGCTGAGTTTTATATTCGGCCAAAATTGGCACAAAGGCTTGGGAAAAGGCGCCTTCGGCAAAAATACGGCGCAACAAATTCGGCAGTTTGAATGCCACCACAAAGGCGTCTGAAGCCACGCCAGCACCGAAGGTGCGAGCGATGATGGTGTCACGCACAAAGCCCAATACACGCGAAAGCATGGTCATGGAGCTGACAGCGGCCAACGACTTGAGCAAATTCATGTAATAATTCGATTTCCGCAAACAAGCACCGCCGCGGACAACCCGCCGTCGCGCAAAGGCGACGAGTGTAGCGCCCAGCCACTGGTCAGGCCAGCACAGGGAAACGCCTATAGGGTTGACAGCACGCCCTCATATCGGCATGATTCGCGGCCTTATTTGTTTGTAACCCCCAGAATTTTTTCGAGGAGCTTGACGGTGGCCAATACACCTTCTGCCAAAAAACGCGCAAAACAGGCTGAGAAGCGTCGTAGCCATAACGCCAGCCAGCGCTCGATGGTCCGTACTTACATCAAGAACGTTATCAAGGCTATTGAAGCCAAGGATGCCGCTCTTGCAACTACCGCTTACACCCTGGCTGTGCCGGTAATCGACCGTATGGCCGATAAAGGCATCATCCACAAGAACAAAGCAGCTCGCCATAAGAGCCGCCTGAATGGCCACATCAAAGCCCTGAGCGAAGCTGCAGCTGCTTAAGCTGCTCGCGACTCAATGCTAGATGTAAGAAAACCGGCTTAAACGCCGGTTTTTTATTGCCTATAGAAAACACCAATCACCTCACAGCCGCCCAGCAAAAAACGACAACCGACACACAAGAAAAAGCCCGAATCGTTTCGGGCTTTTTCATTTAGGGCTTTTGCGGCCAAGGCAGAATCGGAATAGCCGTCACCGCATTTTGCGGACTGCCCTCGATCACTCTATCGCTGTAGACCAGATAAACCAGGGTATTGCGCTTCTGATCGAAGAAACGCACCACCTGCATGGTCTTGAACACCAGCGAAGTGCGCTCACGAAAGACCTCATCGCCATCCTTGAGCGTATCGAGAAAGCTGATCGGCCCGACTTGACGACAAGCAATCGAGGCTTCTGCACGGTCCTCAGCCAGCCCCAGGCCACCCTTGACACCACCGGTCTTGGCTCGCGAGAGGTAACAGGTTACCCCAGCCACCTTGGGATCATCAAAAGCCTCGACAACGATCTTGTCGTTCGGCCCCATAAGCTTGAAAACCGTCGACACCTCACCAATCTTTTCCGCCACCGCCAACCCAGGCAGCAACATCAGCGCACCCAGCAATCCCTTTATAGTTCGCATCAGCCTTCCCTCAGACCAGAATCAAATTATCCCGATGCACCAACTCAGGCTCATCCACATAGCCGAGCAACCTCTCAATAGCATCAGACGGCTGACCAATGATCTTCTGCGCCTCAAGCGCACTGTAATTAGCCAAACCCCGCGCAATCTCGCGACCATCCACCGCCACACAAACGACCATCTCGCCACGACGAAAGCTACCCTGAACCGCCTTTACACCAACAGGCAGCAAGCTCCTAGTGCCGGTCGCCAACGCCTTGACCGCACCATCATCAAGCACCAACGCGCCACGAGTCTGCAGATGCCCAGCCAACCACTGCTTACGCGCCGCCAGCATACCGCGCTCAGGCGCCAGCAACGTACCCAAGCGCTCGCCAGACCTGAGTCGGGCCAATACCTGCTCGATGGCACCACCGACGATCACCGTATGCGCTCCAGAACGCGCCGCCAAGCGCGCCGCACGCAACTTAGTCTGCATACCGCCACGCCCTAACGCACCACCCACGCCACCCGCCACGGCATCCAAAGCCGGATCATCTGCGCGCGCCTCATAAATCAGCTCGGCATTCGGGTTATGCCGCGGGTCGGCGTTATACATGCCGTCGCGATCCGTCAGGATCACCAACAAATCAGCCTCAACCAGGTTAGCCACCAAGGCCGCCAAGGTATCGTTATCACCGAAACGAATTTCATCGGTGACCACGGTGTCGTTTTCATTGATCACCGGCACCACATCCAGATCCACCAGCGTACGCAACGTGCTGCGCGCATTCAGGTAGCGCTTACGGTCCGACAGGTCATCATGGGTCAACAGAATCTGCGCAGTACGGCGACCATGCTCAGCGAAGCTCGACTCCCAGGCTTGGATCAGCACCATCTGCCCAATCGCTGCAGCCGCCTGCAGCTCATGCATGGCACTTGGACGCGCCACCCAACCTAAGCGACTCATGCCGGCCGCTACCGCACCCGAGGACACCAGCACCAGCTCAACGCCCTGCTCACGCAGCGCAACCATCTGCTCGACCCACACCGCCATGGCCGCACGATCCAAGCCACGCCCATCAGCGGTCAGCAGCGCACTGCCAATCTTCACTACCCAGCGCTGCGCACCGGTTACCTTGTCACGCATGATCATCCAACCTTAGCCGCGACCTGTGATTACAAAAACGCCGCAATTAAGCGGCGTTTTTGTAGTTGCTTAATCCCGGACGTAAATGATTTCCGGGCCATCATCTTCGTCTTCTTGATCCCAGAAGCTATCGTCTTCGTCGACATCACTGACCGCCCGAACCCCGGAACGGCGCAGCGCGCGCTTATCATCCAGCGCCTGCAACTGAGCACGCGCCTCATCTTCGATGCGTGTATCGAGCTCAGCCAACTCAGCCGCGAACTCTGGGTTCTCTTGGATGCGCTCAGCACGCGCCTCAAGGAAGTCCATCATGTCATAACACAACTGCTCAGTGCCTTCGCGCGCCAGAGCAGAAATCACGTACACCGGACCCGCCCACTCAATCCGAGCGACGATCTCTGCGACGCGCGCCTCCTGCTCCTCATCGAGAATCTGATCCGCCTTGTTCAGCACCAACCAGCGTTCCCGCTCAGCCAGCGACGGGCTAAATTTAGTTAGCTCATCGACAATGGTGGCCGCCGACTCAGCTGGATCAGTCAGATCCAGCGGGGCCATATCTACGAGGTGCAGCAGAAGACGGGTACGCGACAAGTGCTTAAGGAAGCGAATACCGAGACCCGCACCCTCAGACGCACCCTCGATCAACCCCGGAATATCGGCGACCACAAAGCTCTTGTAACGATCAACACTGACTACACCTAGATTGGGGATCAGGGTGGTAAACGGATAATCTGCCACTTTCGGCTTGGCCGCAGAGACCGAGCGGATAAAGGTGCTTTTGCCGGCATTTGGCAAGCCCAGCAGGCCCACATCTGCCAGCACCTTCAATTCCATCTTCAGGTCGCGCGCATCACCCGGCTTACCCGGCGTAGTCTGCCGCGGCGCACGGTTGGTACTCGACTTGAAGCGCGTATTACCCAACCCGTGCCAGCCGCCCTGCGCCACCAGCAAACGCTGACCGGCACGAGTCAGGTCGCCAATCACTTCTTGAGTGCCGGCATCAATCACCGTGGTACCAATCGGCACCGGCAGGATCAGATCCTCACCCTTGGCGCCAGTGCAATCGGTGCTACCACCCTTGTCACCATTTGGCGCTTGGAAGCGGCGGGTATAGCGGTAGTCCACCAGGGTATTGAGATTGGCAAAGGCCTCGATATAAATCGAGCCGCCATCACCACCATCGCCACCGTTAGGACCGCCATTTTCAATGAACTTCTCACGACGGAAGCTCATCATGCCGTTGCCACCATCACCGGCCTTTACAGAAATCGATACTTCATCGACGAATTTCATAGGTACGCCTCCCGCAACAAGGCGGGTTATCTAAAACGAGAAACACCAGGTTCTTGCAAAATTGACCTGCATTCAATTTGAACGCTAGCACCCAGGACAGTTTGGCAAGAACCCCAATAATACAGAAACAAAAAAGCCCCGTCGCAAGGACGGGGCTTTCCCAGCAGTCGCGCAATTAAGCCGCAACGACGCTCACGTAACGGCGGTTGAAAGCGCCTTTTACTTCAAACTTGATCACGCCTTCGATTTTCGCGAAGAGGGTGTGATCTTTACCCATGCCAACGCCGTAACCGGCGTGGAACTGGGTACCGCGCTGACGCACGATGATGTTGCCAGGAATGATTTTCTGGCCGCCATACATCTTCACGCCAAGGCGTTTAGCTTCTGAGTCGCGACCGTTGCGGGTACTACCGCCAGCTTTTTTGTGTGCCATGAGTTCAATACTCCTATAAAGGGATCAGACTGAAACGAGTTAAGCCTGGATACCGGTGATTTTGATCTCGGTGTACCACTGACGGTGGCCCTGGCGCTTCATGTGGTGCTTACGACGACGGAACTTGATGATGGTGACCTTGTCGTGACGGCCCTGGGCGATCACTTCAGCTACAACCTTGGCACCTTCAACAACCGGGGCGCCGATTTGAACATCGTCGCCATTGCCGATCAGCAGAACACGATCAAAAGTTACGGCTTCGCCAGTGGCCAGCTCGAGCTTTTCGATCTTGAGGAATTCGCCTTCGGTGACTTTGTATTGCTTGCCACCAGTAACAATTACTGCGTACATGGTAAATCTCCGTTAATCCTGCTCACCCAGCGCTTTATAGGAATAAGTGTCGGCTGGCATGGCTGCTTGGGTCCTAAAAGACACCCTTGCAATTGCGTAAGGCAGGGAAATACCCAGGGGGAAGTTCAGGGTGCGCGATTGTACGCAAGCATCCAATACGACGCAAGGCCCCAGGCACCCACACACGAGCCGTCTGCCTTGACAGCCCCTACCCTGCCCCATAGCATGCCGCGCAACCCATGAACAGCAGGTATGAGCAATGCAACCCCAGGCTTTCTACCGTGTGGTGGCGGATGACTTTACCGCCGTCGACGGCATCATCCGCGCCCAACTGGTGTCGCGTGTACCGCTGGTAGAGAAGATCGGCGACTACATTATTTCCGCAGGCGGCAAACGCTTGCGCCCCTTGCTGGTTCTGCTTAGCGGTAAAGCTCTGGGCCTGGATGGCAACAAGCTGCGCCTGCTTGCCGCCACCATCGAATTTCTGCATACCGCCACCCTGCTCCATGACGATGTGGTCGACATGTCCGACATGCGCCGCGGACGCAGCACGGCCAACGCGCAATGGGGCAATGCGCCGAGCGTGCTGGTGGGCGACTTCCTTTATTCGCGCTCGTTCGAAATGATGGTCGAGCTGGGCTCCATGCCGGTGATGAAGATCCTCTCCAAAGCCACCCGTGTCATTGCCGAAGGCGAAGTGCTGCAGCTGTCGAAGATCCGCGACGCCAGCACTACGGAAGAAACCTATATGGAGGTCATCCGCGGCAAGACGGCGATGCTTTTCGAAGCCTCGACCCACAGCGCTGCCGCCCTGGCCAACGCCAACGACGAACAAACTGAAGCGCTGCGCACCTTTGGTGACCACCTCGGCGTGGCTTTCCAACTGGTCGACGACCTGCTCGATTACCGCGGCGATGCCAGCACCTTGGGCAAGAACGTCGGCGACGATCTGGCCGAAGGCAAACCCACCCTACCGCTGATCTATACCATGCGCGAAGGCACGTCGGAACAGGCTGCCCTGGTGCGCCAGGCGATCCAGAAGGGCGGCCTTGAGGACTTGGAAAGCATCCGCAATGCCGTCGAAGCGGCCGGTGCACTGGACTACACCGCGAAGCAAGCCCGTGACTATGCAGACCGTGCGATTGCTTGCCTGGACGCCTTGCCCGCTAGCGAATATCGCGACGCGCTGATTGAGCTCAGCCGCTTTGCCGTAGCGCGCACGCACTGACGCGCACAGCGACAAACTAAGCCCGTCCCTATGACGGGCTTTTTTATGTCCGCGTTTATTCTGCGCGACGGAAGGCCGCGATTAATACTTGCTATAAATATAATAAGAATTATTCTCATCTAACCACTTGAAAGGGAGATGAGTCATGACCTATTTGATCGATGCCTGGCTGGACCGCCCGCAGCCGTATCTACGCATTCTCAATCGCAACACCGGCGAAGTCTGCGCGCTGATTAAAGAAGAGGCACTGGATGAGCTGCGTGACCAGGGGGATTTGGATTTACACGAACTAAACTCCAGCGAACCGCTGGTGCTCAAGGAGTTGGTGCGTAACTTATTTCTCTATTGCTACACCCGCGCATTGCGCCCCTGACGCTCTGAATATAAACGCATCGCGGGCATGGCCCGCTCCTACACCAGACTTGCTGGAACCTCGTAGGAGCGGGCCATGCCCGCGAGGGGAAAGCGACTGAGCGTTAGAGAACGTCCAGCAGCTCCACATCAAACACCAGCACGCTGTGCGGCGGGATGCTGCCCACGCCCTGCTCGCCATAAGCCAGCTCGCTTGGTACGTACAAACGCCACTTGCTACCGGCATTCATCAGCTGCAGGGCTTCAGTCCAACCGGCGATTACGCCACCCACCGGAAACTCAGCAGGCTCACCACGATCGTAGGAGCTATCAAAGACGCTGCCATCAATCAGGGTGCCATGGTAGTGAGCGCGTATGGTGTCTTCACGGGTCGGCATAGCGCCAGTACCCGCGCTCAGCACCTCGTATTGCAGGCCGGAAGCCAGCACGGTGATACCGTCACGCTTGCCGTTTTCGGCAAGGAAAGCCAGGCCCGCACCAGCGGCCGCTTCAGCCTTGGCAGCAGCTTCGGCTTGCATGATCTCGCGGATTACTTTGAAGCTGGCCGACATCTCGTCTTCGCTCACACGGCTTTGCTGGCCATTAAACGCATCGGTCAAGCCGGCCAGGATGGCATCCAGGCTCACGCCCGGCGGTGGGTTGTCGCGCAGTTGACCGCCCAGTTGACGGCCAATGCCGTAACTGACGCGGGTTTCATCAGTCGAGAGATTGATTTCGGACATAGCACGGCTCCGCTAGGGGCTAAAAAAGGGCGGTCAGCCTAGCACAAAGGCTCTACTCACCCTAACCACCAGCCCTACCCTAACGCTGGCGGCGACAGCGCTCTGAGCAGTACTTCACCTCATTCCAACAGCGCGCCCACTTCTTACGCCAGGCGAAGGGCAAGCCGCAAACCTGGCAGGCCTTGACCGGCAAATCGGCTTTCTTCACAACGCCTCACCGGCATCTAGGTGAGCCAATAGCTGCTCGCCGCGCGCCCAAAGGCCTTGTTGCTTGGCCTCGCTCATTTTGTCTAAGCCGCGGTAAACCATGCCTAAGCGATGATTTCCGCCCAGCTGCTCACGGTGACGCATGAGGAAGTGCCAATACAGCGCATTGAAGGGGCAGGCCTGCTCACCCACACTCTCGGTCACTTTGTACGCACAGTCGCCACAGTAATTGGACATCCGCTTGATGTATTGCCCGCTCGAGCAATAGGGTTTGGAGCCCAGATAACCGCCATCGGCATGCATGACCATACCAAGGGTATTGGGCAACTCGACCCAATCGAAGGCATCCATATACACCGCCAAGTACCAGTCACAGACCTGGCTGGGCTGGATTCCGGCCAGCAGGGCGAAGTTGCCGGTGACCATCAGTCGCTGGATATGGTGGGCATAGGCGTGCTCCAGAGTCTGACCGATGGCCTGGCTCATGCACTTCATTCGAGTTTTGCCGGTCCAGTAGAACTCGGGCAGCGGCCGCGTATTACCGAAGGCATTGCGCTCGGCGTATTCGGGCATGTGCATCCAGTAGATGCCGCGCACGTATTCGCGCCAGCCGATCAACTGACGGATAAAGCCTTCGGCGGCATTCAGCGGCACTCGCCCCTGCCAATAGGCGGCCTCGACATCCGCACACAGGCGGCGCACATCCAGCAGGCCAATGTTCAGCGCCGCACTGATCCGCGCATGAAACAGAAACGGCTCACCAACGGCCATGGCGTCCTGATAGTCGCCAAATGCCGGCAGGGCACAGTCGAGAAAGTGCTGCCACAAGCCTTCGGCCTCGGCGTGGGTCACCGGGTAATCAAAGGACGCCAGGCTGCCGTAGTGATGACTGAAGCGCTCCGCGACCAGCGCCAGCACCTCCTGGGTAATAGCATCCGCCGGAAAACGCGCCGTCATCGGTGCTTTGACCTGCTTGGGCAGCGCCTTGCGGTTTTCCGCATCGAAGTTCCAAGCGCCGCCCACCGGCGTACCGTCGCCATTCATCAACAACCCGGTCTTACGGCGCATCTCGCGGTAGAAGAACTCCATGCGCAGCTGCTTACGGCCCTCGGCCCATTGGGCGAACTCATCGCGACCACAGACAAAGCGGTGATCGGCATGCCAAATGATCGGCACGTCACAGTGCTGCAGCTGATCCTCCAAGCGCCATTCGCCGCACTCAGTCAGGTGCACCTCGGCAGCCTGCAACTGCGTCGCCCAACGCTGCAGCTCGCCAGGTAACGAGCCGCTATTCTGCACATCGTCCAAGGTCACGTAATGCACACACCAGCCGCGCTCGCGCAGGGCCTCGGCAAAGTGGCGCATGGCACTGAAAATCAGCGCGATTTTCTGCGGGTGGTGCGGCACATAATCGGTTTCCGCCGCCACCTCGGCGAGCAGCACGGCATCCTGCTGCGGATCCAGCGCTTGTAGGCTGGGCAAGTCGAACGACAACTGATCGCCCAGAATCAGGGCAAGACGGCGAACACTCATAAAACAACGACCTCGGTGTGCGGAAAGCGCCTTAAATGGCTGCGCAGGATGTGATAAGCGTCAAGGCTGAATGCCTGTGCCGGTTGCTGACGGGCCGCCTCAATCAGCCCTGGATCATCGACGGTAGCCACGTGCCGCCACTGATCGAGCACATGCCATTGGCACACGCGCTGCTCCAGATCGCGCTCAACCAGGGCCACCGGCCCCGACCATGGCCATGAAGCAATGCGTAATTGCTCACAGCCTGCGAGCAAGCGGGCATCGTGCACTTCGCGCGACTCACGCCCGCAGCACGCACCCCGACACGCGCCAAGCTGCGTGGCAAAACACGCACCCTTACCGCGCTCCAAGCCCAGCACGCGTAAGCACAATTGGCTGCGCCCGGCCTCACTGCGCAGCCAAGCATGGGCCTGACGCTGAGAGCGAAACAGCCCGACACTGCTGATTTCTGCAGCGCCCTGCCCCACGGCTTGCAGCTCAGGCTGCAGGCCATCTGCGCCGGCGATAAGCGCCCAGGTCAATAGATCGCGCTGACGGCGAAGCTGGCGGTTATACAGCGGCAGCAGCCGTTTCACTTCGGCTGACTCCAGCAGCAGCGCCCCCAGCTCTCCAGCCGTGGGCTGCACGCGAATGTCACGCACTTGTTGCGCCATTTGCAGGCTGCGACGGCTGTGATGATCATTCTGGAAGTGCGACTGCACCCGCTGGCGCAAATTGCGGCTCTTGCCGATATACAGCAGGGCCTGATTCTCGCCGTAGAAGTAGTAAACACCGGGGCGGGCAGGCAGGGCCTGTAGCCGCTCAGCCGTCATAAAGCGCGGCACGGCGGCTTTACGCAGTTGTCGTCCGACCTGCCGGCTCAATACATCTTCTGGCACCTGTGCCACCAGCTTTAACAGCAGCTGCCAAACAGCCTCGGCGTCTGGTAGTGCGCGGTGTTGAAAAAAACGGTTGATCGCCTGACCGGCGCAGAGCGCATCAAGGCTATGACAGGGCAAGTCAGGCCAAGCGGCACGGGCTAACTGCAAGGTGCACAACTGACGATAGCGTACACGCTGCCCAGCCAAGGCAAAGCCGCGACGTAAAAATGCATGGGCGACGCGCAGGTTATGCCCCACCACAACCCGCCCCTCCAAGCATCGCGCAAGCTCAGCGGCAATTTCGGTAAACCGCGGCTGGTCGAGCAACTCTGCCGGCAGCACGCCTGATGTGCGCGAGACTCTGGCTGGCAAACCGCCTACAGGATTGATTAACCAGCTATGCCGCGCCGTGACTGAGCCACCATCAACGTGCAACACCGCCACTTCCCAGATGCAATCCTTGTCGGGGTGCATACCGGTGATCTGCACATCGACGATGGCAAGCGCACGGGTAAACAGTGAGGCCGCTGCTGTCACATCACTACCAGGAGGAGTTAAAAGAAATCGGCACACGCAGAACATCTTGAGTGCCGTCCTGCATGCCACACATCTCGTCATGTACCACTGCATGCACCAAATGGAACGGTATCGGCGGCATGTCGGTAAGCAGATCGCGGGCATGCTCAACCGAGCGCAAGTGCAGGGTTTTACCATTGTCATCACGAAGTGGGTGGGCACGGCCGTCCATATGCGCCTCCAGCAGGTAGATACCACCCTCTATAGAAATAAGGTTGAGCGCGTCGATGTGCCCGGCATGGGCGTGCTGCGATAGGTTTTGCAGATTCATAGCGATTACCTCAGGCGGGCGAAGTTATACAAAAAATCGTACAAATACAATTCTTGTACAACAAAGCAAAAACACAAGGCAAAACGCAAACCGCCCGTCCGTTTTACACGGCCGGGCGGTAGGTAACGCGAAGAGAGAATCAGTGCTTGGTCAGCTTATCCAGATAACCCATGGCGAAGGCCGACAGCACAAACGCCATATGAATGATCACGTACCACATCAAATATTCCGTTTCGATGTTCTGCGCATTCATAAACACTTTAAGCAAATGGATGGAGGAGATCGCCACGATGGAGGCGGCCACTTTCATCTTCAGCGAGCTGGAGTCCATCTTGCCCAGCCAGCTAAGTTTTTCGGTGCCCTCGGCGATATCCAGCTGGGAAACAAAGTTCTCGTAACCGGAAATCATCACCATCACTAACAGACCGCCGACCAGAGCCATGTCAATCAACGACAGGATCACCAAAATCAGATCGGCCTCAGCCATGGAGAACACACTGGGAAGTAAGTGGAAGACTTCCTGAAAAAACTTCAGTGCCAAGGCCAGCAGGCCAAGCGAAAGGCCGAAATAAATAGGCGCCAGCAGCCAGCGGGAAGCGTACATGGCGTTTTCGATAAAGCGTTCCATAGGGGCTCACTCAGGGTTTAAAACTGGCGGCGAGTATACCCAGCGCCCTCGCCCAGACAACCCTGGAGTGTGGCAATAGATGACAAGCCCAGTTATCCCCGGCAACTGTGGATAACCTTGTGCGCAGGCTTAGGATCAATGGCTGAAAGCCAGCCATCTGTAGGGGTTGCGACGACGGGTTAAATACTCACCACGTGCTCATTCAGCTTTCTGGCAAAAACTGACTATCACCTAGGTGGTGGCCACGCGCGGCGTTCAGGCGGCGCAGTTCGGCCTGAATGTGCAGCCGCCAGATCGGCACGTCCGTGCAGGGCTCGTAGCCCATACCTAGTAGGTTTTCGGCGATATCAGTGAGGATACCTTCTGCGACAAAAGGCCCGTGGAATGGGCCTTGCGCCTTGACTGCTGAGGGTTGTGCGCCCGACATACCGGCGGCGCAGATCAGCGTCCAGAGACCATTGTCGCCGGCCAGCGGCAACACCACGCATTCAATGCGCGTATCCAAGCCCAGGCAGTGACGGGTGAGATTGAGGCTGCGCGACATAGCGACGACCCTCTCAGGAGCAGGTCTTCAGCCTACACCCGCGCAAGCGCCAGAGGGAAGCCAACAGTTACCCCCACATACTGTGGATAACTGTGTGGACTAAATGAGCAAAAGCCCTCCATAGCGAGGCGCATCGGAGGGCGGCAGCATTCGCTCAGTAACTGACCAGCCAGCAGGGGAATGCTCGCCGCGCGGTGGTCACTCAACGGCCGGTTTTTTCGCCCGAGGCTTCTTCTCTTTGACTACAGCTGCAGGCTCTTCCTTTTTTGGCTCTTCTTTATCGTCGTCGTCCATGCCCATGGCGGCGATATCACGCAGACGCTCAACTACTCGCGCATTGACGCTGCCCGCGGGGAACTGGCCTTCTGCATTCGACGTGCCGGCATCCGCACCCACCAACAGGCTCAGCGCCTCGTCGACCTGACGCACCGCATAGATATGGAACTGCCCAGCGCGTACCGCCTGCAGCACCCGCTCATCAAGCATCAGGGTGGTGACGTTGGAGTGCGGAATAATTGCGCCCTGCTCGCCGGTCAGGCCACGGGCCTCGCAAAGACGGAAGAAACCTTCAATCTTCTCGTTAAGCCCACCCACCGCCTGCACCTCGCCAAACTGGTTGATCGAACCAGTGATGGCAAAACATTGCTTGAGCGGCGTACGCGACAAGGCTGAGATCAGCGTGCACACCTCACCCAGCGAGGCACTGTCGCCGTCGACGTAACCGTAGGACTGCTCCAACGCGATGCTCGCGGAGATTTCCAATGGAAACTCCTGGGCATAACGGCTGCCCAGGTAACCGGTAAGGATCATCACACCCTTGGAGTGGATCGGCTGACCGAGGTTAACCTCACGCTCGATGTCGACGATGCCGCTGCCGCCCGGATACACCGTGGCGGAAATTCGCGCCGGTACGCCAAAGGCCGAGTCGCCGACTTCCAGCACGGTCAGGCCGTTGCACTTGCCCACAGCAGCACCGGCGGTGTCGATCAGGATGATCCCGGCGAGCATGTCATCGATGATCCGCGCCGAGACACGCCCGGTGCGCGTGGCCTTGGCTTTCAGCGCACGCTCGATATGCCCAGCGTCGGTGACCTCATCACCGGCCAGGCTGCGGATAAAGTCTGCCTCACTGACCAGCTGGAACAGATCACCAATGCGCGCCGACAAGCGTCCTTGGTGCTCAGCCAACCGCGCACTGTAGGTGGCCACCCGCGCCACAGCGGCGGCGGTCATTGGCGCCATACCCTCCTCCGAGGTGCGGGTTTTCATCAGCTGGGCAAATTGCTCCAGGCTATCGTCGGCCAGCGGGATGTCTTCATCGAAATCAGCCAGAACGCGAAACATCTCCTGGAAGTCTGGGTCGAGGTCCTGCAGGGTGTAATACAGCTGACGTGAGCCGATGATCACCACCTTGAGGTGCAGCGGAATCACCTCTGGGGTCAGGGTCACAGTGGCAATGCGGCCGAGATCGCCCAACGGCGACTCCATCTTTAACTGGCGCGACTGCAAGGCGCGCTTGAGCGCATCCCAGACAAACGGCTCGCCGAGCATTTTCTCAGCTTCAAGAATCAGGAAACCACCGTTGGCGCGGTGCAGCGCGCCGGGCCGCAGCTGGCGGTAGCTGGTGTAAAGCGCACCCTGGTCGGTGTTGTACTCGATGCGGCCAAACAGGTTGTCATAGGTAGGATGGGGCTCGAACACCACGGGTGCACCGCCTTGGGCGTGATGCCCCACCACCAGGCTTGGGCAGTACTGCTCTTCGAGCAGCTTGCGCGTTTGCGCGTCGATCTTGTCCACCTCGACCAACTGCTCGACCACGGTTTTCAGCAGGTTGACCTGCACCGCCTGCAAGTAAGCGCTGACCCCGGCGTTTTCCGCGTACTTGTGCGATAGCGGAGTCAGCAACGGCTGCAAGGCCACGGTGATGGTTTCTTCATTGAGCTGGCGCAGCAGGTTGCTCGACTCGCGCTTCCACTGCGGCAAGCTGGCCAGCTCCTCATTGAGGCGCTCTTCCAGGGTGGCTATATCGGCATGGAAACGCTCACGGTCGGCTTCCGGCAATTGGGCAAACTCAGCCTCATCCAGCGCCTTGCCTTCCAGCATTGGGGTGAAGGCGATATTGCTGCTGTCGCGGTACAGGGCAATGCTCTTTTCCAACGACAACCGCTCGATGATGTCCAGCGCCTGGTCGTAGCGTTTGTTGAACGCACGGTCGATGGCGTTCTTCTTCTGCTGGAACGAGGGATGCTCGAACACCGCTGGGAAGGTCGCCAGCAGGTTGTCGATCAAGCCATTGATATCGGCCAGAAACTCCGCCGCATTGCCGGACGGTAGCTCCAGCGCACGCGGCTCACGCGGCTCATCAAAATGGTTGACGTAAAACCGGTCAGCCGGAGTTTCCAGGCGCTTAGCTTCAGCCTTGAGGTAGCGCTTAACGAAGGAAAAACGTCCAGTACCGGGCTCCCCCATGACAAATACGTTATAGCCAGGACGCGGCATTGCTACGCCGAACTGCAACGCCTCGACGGCGCGTTCTTGCCCCAATACGCCGCGAAAGGGCTCGAGGTCTTCGGTATTGGTGAAGTTGAACTGTTCAGGTGAAAAAGGACGCGTAAGTGCTTCGGGAGCCAAGCGCAAATGAGCTGCGACAGAGTCTGGCATTGGAAATCCTTAACAGGCGGCAACGGCCGCGGAACGATGGGCCATTCTCGCGCCGTGCAACGCGCACTGGCAAGGCATCAGCGCGGTTTCTACTGGACAGACAAGCGGGGATTACCATGAGGCATGCCTAATAGGTGGCACGCCATCACAACCAGGGGTTCTTTTAGACAGCGCACTTGACAGCAGACCAGCATTGCAAAATGCTCAAGCCGTGGCCAGTCTGTAGTCGGTCGACACCCCTCACTTGAAGAGAACATAATTATGAAACGGATTCTGATCGGCTCACTACTCGCCATGACCTCCCTAACCGCACTCGCTGAAGCACCAGGCGGGCCGAGTTGCGGTTGGGGCAACATGTTATTTGAGGGCCAGCGCGGCTTGCCTTCGCACTTTATTGCATCGACCACCAACGGCACCTCAGGCAACGCCACCTTCGGCATGACCTCGGGTACTAACGGTTGCTCGACCGATGGTGCACTGACCTACGGTGGCCGCTCACTGTTGGCCATCAACGGCATGCTCGACGAACTGTCCGAAGACATGGCCAAAGGCCAAGGCGAAGCCTTGACCACCTATGCCGTGCTGCTGGGCGTTGCCGAGCAAGACCGCGCTCATTTCGCGGCCGTTACCCACCGCCACTTCAGTGAAATCTTCAGCTCGGCCGACATCACCGGTGAGCAGATGCATGCCGCTACCTTGAGCGTCATCAAGCGTGACAGCCGCCTGGCTAAGTACGCTCAGCCTGCATAACCCGCACGCTCCTGCCGGCTGCATGCAGCCGGCAACACTCTTTACATCGCCTTGCGTCACCTTGAGCGCTTTGGGCGCCTCCTCGCCATTAGTAGATGACTATGCCCAAGCACCTGTTATTGAGCTTGTTACTCGCCGCCTGCTCGCCTCTACTCGCCGCTCCTGCGGTATCACCGCAAGCACTTGAAACGCTCGCCAACGACCCTTACTGGATTGCCCTCGGCCATTACGAAACCGGCAAGCTCGGCGGCTGGCGCAGCTATGTTGATGACAGCGGTTTTTTCCTGGCGCAGAACGGTGACAGTGATCCTGCCGCCGAGCTCAATGCCACCTTACAAGCGCTCTACCAGCCTGCCGAAGCAGGCGATAGTCATCCCCAGTGCGTTTACCCCGCGCGCACCCGCTGGTTACGCGAACGCCTGCAACTGGGCGATCTACCTCAGCCCACCTGCAGCGAATACCGACGCTGGTTCGATGACATTAACCCGCACCGAGCCGTGCTTATTTTCCCCGCAGCCTACCTCAATAGCCCGTCGTCCATGTTCGGCCATACCTTGCTACGCATTGACCAGGCCGACGTCGATGCCAGTGGCACCGCGCTGCTCAGCTATGCACTGAACTTTGGCGCCTACATAGAAGGCATGGATAACAGCATGCTGTATGCCTGGAAAGGCCTGATGGGCGGCTACCCAGGGCTGTTCTCGCTGGTGTCATACCGGGCTAAGTTGGCCGAGTACAGCCGCCTGGAAAACCGCGACTTGTGGGAGTACCAGCTCAACCTGACAGCGGCTGAGACCGGACGCATGGTCGAGCATGTGTGGGAGCTCAAACAGGTACGCTTCGATTATTTCTTCTTCGACGAGAACTGCTCATTCCGCCTGCTTGAGCTGCTGGAAATCGCCCGCCCCGGCGTAGCGTTAACCGCACAGTTCCCGCTGACCGCCATCCCCACCGACACCGTGCGCGCAGTCAAACAGGCCGGCCTGGTCGAGCGCATCGACTACCGCCCCTCGCGGGAAAAAGAATTGCTCGCTCGTGCCAGCCAACTGCAAGACCCCGAGCAAGATTGGGCTCTCGCCCTGGCTGACGACAGCCACCTAGTGAATGACCCGGCCTTCCTCGGTTTACCGCCAGCGCGCCGCGCGCTGATCCAGGACGCGGCCTACCGTTTGGTGCGCTACCACGCCACCGGCGCTGAGCGTGACAGCGCCCAGGCCAAGCGCAGCTTTGAACTGTTGCAGGCGATCAACCGTAACCCGCCTGGTGAACTGTCAGTGGCGCGCCCGGAACTCCCGGAAAACGGCCATCAGTCGCGCACCTGGCAACTCGGCGCCGGCAGCCGTGGCGAGCGCAGCTTTGCCGAATACGGCCTGCGCATGGCCTACCACGACCTGAATGACAACTTGGCGGGTTTTCCGCTGGGCGCGCAAATCGAAATCCTGCAACTCAAGCTGCGTCAGTATGAAAGTAACCACTGGCAGCTAGAGCGCCTTGATCTGGCCACTATTCGCTCACTGACTCCACGCAACCGTCTGCTGCAACCGCTTTCATGGCAAGTTGCCGCTGGCCTGGAGCGGGTACCGGGAAAAAATGAGCGCCGCGAACTGGTCAGCCACATTAACGGCGGCGCAGGTGGTACCTGGCAATTGGGCAGCGAGACCTTAGCCTACGCCATGGCCACCGCGCGCCTTGAGCACAACAGTGACTTCGCCGCATTTATCGCACCGGCCGCAGGCTTTAATACGGGACTGATCTGGAGCAACCAATTGGGCAACTTGAGCCTGGAAGCCAAGGGCGACTATTTCCAGCAAGGTGAAGTACGCCGCAGCTTGGCGCTCAACCAGCAGTGGGAGCTGGCCGACAACCTTGGCTTACGCTTGAGTGCCAGCCGCCAATTCAGCCATCTGCAGGCACCCGAAAACGAATTAATGCTGACCCTGCGCTGGTATCACTACTAATCCCCTGCAGCCAAAGCGCAGGCAGCGGATAGCGCAACGCAAAACGGAGCCTTGCGGCTCCGTTTTGTTGTACAGCGTGGCTTTTACTGCGCCAGCTTCTTGTAACGCACGCGGTGCGGCTGCGCGGCCGCATCACCCAGGCGCTTTTTACGGTCGGCTTCGTACTCGGTGTAGTTACCTTCGAAGAACTCGATGTGCGAGTCGTCTTCGTACGCCAAGATGTGGGTCGCCACGCGATCGAGGAACCAGCGATCGTGAGAGATCACAATCGCCGCGCCGGGGAAGTCGAGCAGCGCTTCTTCCAGCGAACGCAGGGTTTCCACGTCGAGGTCGTTGGACGGTTCATCCAGCAGCAGCACGTTAGCGCCCTCTTTCAGGGTCAACGCCAGGTGCAAACGACCGCGCTCACCACCGGAGAGGTCCTTGACGAACTTCTGCTGATCGCCACCCTTGAAGTTGAAGCGCCCCACATAGGTACGCGACGGCACTTCATAGTTGCCGATCTTGATCATGTCGGAGCCGCCAGACACGGCTTCCCACACGCTCTTGCTGCCGTCGAGGTCGTCGCGACTCTGATCGACACAAGCCAGCTGCACGGTGTCACCGATTTCGATGCTGCCTGAATCCGGCTGCTCCTTGCCCATCAGCATGCGGAACAGGGTCGACTTACCGGCACCGTTACCACCGATCACACCGACGATGGCGCCTTTTGGCATGCTGAACGACAGGTTGTCGATCAGCGCGCGGTCGCCATAGCCTTTGCTGACGCCCACAAAATCGATGACCTTGTCGCCCAGACGCGGGCCAACCGGGATGTAGATCTCGTTGGTTTCGCTGCGCTTCTGGAATTCCTGCGACTGCATTTCTTCGAAGCGCTGTAAGCGTGCCTTGGATTTCGACTGGCGGGCTTTAGCGCCTTTGCGCACCCACTCCAGCTCTTCCTTCATGGCTTTTTCGTGAGCCGACTGCTGCTTGGACTCCTGGGCCAGACGGTTCGACTTGGCTTCCAACCAACCGGAATAGTTGCCCTCGTACGGAATACCGGCGCCGCGGTCGAGTTCGAGAATCCAGCCGGCCACGTTATCCAAGAAGTAACGGTCGTGGGTAATCGCGACCACGGTGCCGGGGAAATCGTGGAGGAAGTGCTCCAGCCACGCAACGGAGTCCGCGTCCAAGTGGTTGGTCGGCTCATCTAGCAGCAGCATGTCCGGGGCCGACAGCAGCAGGCGGCACAGGGCCACACGGCGTTTCTCACCACCGGAGAGCACGCCAATTTTGGCGTCCCAGGCTGGCAGGCGCAGGGCGTCCGCAGCGACTTCCAGCTGCCGCTCCAGGTTGTGGCCGTCGCTGGTTTGCAGAATGGCTTCTAGCTTGGCCTGCTCGGCGGCCAGCTTGTCGAAGTCGGCATCCGGCTCGGCGTAAGCGGCATACACCTGATCCAGACGCGCCTGGGCGTCCTTGATCTGGCTCACGGCCTCTTCAACGACTTCACGTACGGTTTTGCTCGGGTCGAGCTGCGGTTCCTGCGGCAGGTAGCCAATGTTCAGCTCCGGCATCGGCCGCGCTTCGCCATTGAACTCGGTATCGACACCCGCCATGATTTTCAGCAGGGTGGATTTACCTGAGCCGTTGAGGCCGAGCACACCGATCTTCGCGCCTGGGAAGAACGACAGGGAGATGTTCTTGAGGATTTCCCGCTTCGGCGGCACTACTTTGCCGAGCCGATGCATGGTGTAAACGTATTGAGCCATGATGACCTTGATTCTGGAATGAAACGAAAGAGAGTCGCCAACTAATGCGTGCAGCGTGAAACTGCACGGCGGGGACGCAGCCGCCAGGCGACGCCAACGCACTGAACGTAAATAGTCGCGCGCGCGTAGGGCAAAGCTACCGGAATGCGCGATGCAGGGCAAACCACGCTCGTCGGCGGCGCTGGCACTTCGCCACAATTATGGCATGCTAGCCGCCCCCTGTTTGCCAGCCATATCGCGCGCCCGCCGGGGACCCGCCTATTGCCGCCCAGCCCCTAGGATGCATCTCGTTGCCAACAGTTACGCCGCCAACCTCAGCGCATTCCCCCGGCGCAGCACCGGCTAAGGTGATGCGCGGGCCGACGCGTGGCGCACTGGTGGTGCTGGTTCTGAGCATGCTGGTGTTGCTGATCTGGCAGCTACGCCAAGAATCCCAGCAGCTGCTGGAAAACCAGCGCCAACTGACCCTGGCCTACAGCTCGCAGCTGGCCAACCACCTCGGCCTGAGCATGGACCTCAAGGCGAGCGCTGGCCACGCCCTGCTGCAAGGCCATAAGCAGGCGCCGGGCGATGCCGACGAGCGAGAAGAGCTTCTACAATCTTTACGCAATGTATTCCCGACACTGCTCAGCCTGGCCTGGTTGAACGAGCAAGGCGACATCCTCGCTGACAGCCGTGCCACCGGCGCGGATGGGCTGTATATCGACGAGCTGTTCCAACGCGGGCGCAGCGAGCGCTTCTTCTATAGCTTTAGTGCTAACGACAACGGCCGTATTTACCTGCTGTTGCGGCAGAACCCGGTCGGCGCAGCCAGTAGCTTCTGGGTGCTACGCATGACCAATCAGGCACTGAGCAGCTGGCTGCAGGAGCGCCATCTAAGCCCGCACCAGTGGCTGCTGGAAGACCGCAACGTGAAGCGGGTGATTGCCAGCAACGAGGTCCGGCGTGTTAACGGCTTTATGATTGCGCCGCCGGTGACTGCAGAAAATCTCGACCAAAGCCTGCTGGAAGTCCCGCTCAAGGGCAGTGACTGGCAACTGCGTGCGCTGTTCAATGAACGTAAGGTGCGCGCCCAGCAACTGCCACAGCAGGCCAGCAAGCTGCTGTTGTTTATCCTCTGTGCCACCTTGACGCTGCTGGCGCTGTCTCGCTTGCTGCATGAGCAAGGCACACTGCGCGCCCTCAACAAGGCCTCACGACGTTCATTGCAGCAAGCGGCCAGCGTGCTGAGCGCCATCGAAGAGCGCGTGCTGGTCACCGACCGCTACGGCCAGCTGCAATACCTTAACCCGCAGGCCGAAGCCATGTTTGGCCTGAGCAACGACGAGGTGCGCGACTGGCACTTGCTGCAGCTGCTGCCACGCCTTGACCCCCTGCTGCTGCATGAGACCGCGCTGCACAATGATCTTGGCCCTGACTTGGTGGAAATCCAGCACAACGGCCTTGTCCACCTCTACGACATCAGCCGCAGCGACCTCAGTGAGGACAATCGACGCACCGGATTTGTCTGGGTGCTGCGCGATGTCACCGAAGAGCAGCAGGCCTCACAGGTGCTGAAGGAAACCCGGCGGCGCTACCAAGACATCTTTGACGGTACCGGTACGGCCTTGTGCGTGCTCGACCTGAGCGAACTGCATGAGTACCTGAAGGCGCAGCAGCTGCACGACATCCCCCGCCTGCAGCGCTGGCTGGAAAGCGACCCCCAGCACCACGCCGAACTCTCTCAGCGCATGCGCCTAACCGAAACCAACCAAGTGGCCTTGCAACTGCTAGGCGTCAACTCCAGCGAGCAGGCCTGGGGGCACTTATTCGACAGCGGGCCACTGCTTCCAAACGGCTTCCGCCTGCAACTGCTCAAGACCCTGCTCAGCGGCAGCGGGCAACTGGAGATGGAGCGGCAGATCATCACCCCACAAGGTCATGAGCGCCACCTGTGGCTATTACTGCGCTTGCCGTCCAGCAGCGATGACCTGCGGGCCGTAACCCTAAGCATCAGCGACATCACCAACCGTAAGCGCATCGAAACCTCACTGCTCGAACGCGAGCGTTTCTGGTCCGATGTGGTCAGCGCGGTACCCGACACCATTTATGTGCATGACATCACCGCCAGGCGGGTGATGTACAGCAACAACCACCTGGGCCCGCAGCTGGGTTACAGCAAAGCGGAAATGCATCAGCTCGGCGAACACCTATGGGAAAAGCTGCTGCACCCGGATGATGTCGAGCTGTACCAACGCATGCGCAATATTCAGCAGGTCTTGGGCAAGGGCCGGCTGATGCAGTTCGAGCTACGCTGGCGCCACCGCGATGGCAGCTGGCACTGGTTTGATATTCGCGAACAAGCCCTGGCGCACGATGACAACGGACGCGTCAGCCGGTTGATCGGCGTAGCCAAGGACATCACCGAGCAAATCACCCGCAGCGAATCCCTGAGCACCAGCGAGCAGCGCTACCGCCTGCTAGCAGAAAGCATCAGCGACGTGATTTTTTCCACCAACAGCCACCTGAAACTCAACTACGTGAGCCCCTCCGTGATGCCGGTGCTCGGCTATGACAGCGAGTGGGCGCTAGCCAACGGCTTCCAAAGCCTGGCCACCAATCCGCGGCAATTGAGCGGCTTCTATGCGCTGCTTGAGCGCGTGCGCAACGCCCTCGGCGCCCCGCAACGAATGGCCGAACTGCGCAGCCGTTTTGTCCCGCAACTGTTCGTCTTTGACGCCTTGCGCGCCGACGGCCGGAAAATCCCTGTGGAGCTGCGCCTGGTGCCCATGTGGGATGACAGTGGCCGCTTCGAAGGTTTGCTTGGCGTCGGTCGCGACATCAGCCTGCAGCGCCGCGCCGAGAAAGACCTGCGCATGGCCGCCACGGTATTTGAACACTCCACGGCGGCGATTCTGGTCACCGATCCGGCGGGCTATATCGTCCAGGTCAACCATGCCTTCAGCCGGGTCAGCGGCTACAGTTCCAAGCAGATCCTCGACCAGCTACCGAGCATGCTCACCGCCGACACCCAACAAGCCAGCCACTTAGGCTTTGTGATCAAGCAGCTCAACCAACAGGGCAGCTGGGAAGGTGAGGTGTGGCTCAAGCGTAAAAACGGCGAGAAGTTCCCCGCGTGGGTCGGCATCACCGCGGTTAAAGACGATGAAGGCGACCTGGTCAGCTACGTGTGCTTCTTCAGCGACATCAGCGAGCGCAAAGCCAGCGAACAGCGCATCCATCGCTTGGCCTACTACGACGCGCTGACTCAGCTGCCCAACCGCACCTTGTTCCAAGACCGTCTGCACAGCGCTCTACAACATGGCGAACGGCACCAGGAGTGGGTGGTGCTGATGTTCCTCGACCTCGACCGCTTCAAACCGATCAACGACTCCCTCGGCCACGCCGCCGGCGACCGCATGCTCAAGGAAGTGGCGATGCGCCTGTGCGCCTGCGTAGACAGCGACGACACCGTGGCGCGCATGGGCGGCGATGAGTTCACCCTATTGCTGCAATCCGAGCCCCTTCGCGAAGGCGCGCTGACTCGGGCGATTCATGTCGGCGAGCAGATTCTCGCCAGCCTGGCGCAGCCGTTTATCCTCGAAGGCCGCGAATTCTTCGTCACCGCCAGTATCGGCATCGCCTTGAGCCCACAGGATGGCAACGAGCTGAGCCAACTGATGAAGAACGCTGACACGGCGATGTACCACGCCAAGGAGCGCGGCAAAAACAACTTCCAGTTCTACCAGGCCGACATGAACGCCAGTGCCTTGCAGCGCCTGGAGCTGGAAAGCGATCTGCGCCACGCTCTCGAACAAAACGAGTTCAAGCTGTATTACCAGCCGCAATTCTCCGGTGATGGCAAACGCCTGACCGGGGCCGAAGCGCTGTTGCGCTGGCAGCACCCGCAGCGCGGTCTGGTCCCGCCCGACGCCTTTATTCCGGTGCTCGAAGAGCTGGGTTTAGTGGTCCAGGTCGGTGATTGGGTGCTGCGTGAGTCTTGCCGGCAGCTGGCTGAATGGCGTCAGGCAAACATTCGCGTACCGAAGATCTCGGTCAACCTCTCGGCTCGTCAGTTTGCCGAAGGTGACCTGCACCAGCGCATTGCCCTGATCCTCGAGCAGAGCGGCATCCCCGCCAACAGCCTGGAACTGGAGCTGACTGAAAGCATCCTGATGGAAGACGTGGCCAATGCCATGCAAACCCTCAGCAGCCTCAAGCAGCTTGGTGTGTTTATCGCCATCGATGATTTCGGTACTGGCTACAGCTCGCTGAACTACCTCAAACAGTTCCCCCTCGACGTGCTGAAGATCGACCGCAGCTTTGTCGATGGCTTGCCTCATGGCGAGCAAGACGGGCAGATTGCCCGCGCCATCATTGCCATGGCCCACAGCCTGAACCTCACAGTGATCGCTGAAGGTGTAGAAACCCTGGCTCAGCTGGACTTCTTGCGCAGCCATGACTGCGACGAAGTACAGGGCTTCCTGCTCGGGCGGCCGATGCCGGCGCACCAGTTCACCGCACTCTTTACTGGTACCGCGCTGTTTATGCTGGGCTGACAGCGCGGCTGCATGAACCCCACTTGTCCGCCAGATGACCACGTTTCATATGCCTGTTCGCGCCGAATGGGGTAGAATTCGCCCCCTCTTTAAGACCGCCCAACTGATTTTTCTCAGGGGAATGCCATGTTCAGCCGTGATTTGACTCTTGCCCGTTATGACGCCGAATTGTTTGCCGCGATGGAGCAAGAAGCCCAGCGCCAGGAACATCACATCGAGCTGATCGCCTCGGAAAACTACACCAGCCCAGCGGTGATGGAAGCTCAAGGCTCGGTACTGACCAACAAGTACGCCGAAGGCTATCCGGGCAAGCGTTACTACGGCGGTTGCGAATACGTCGACATCATCGAGCAGCTGGCCATCGACCGCGCCAAAGAGCTGTTTGGTGCCGACTACGCCAACGTCCAGCCGCACTCTGGCAGCCAAGCTAACAGCGCGGTCTACTTGGCCCTGCTTAACGCTGGCGATACCGTACTCGGCATGAGCCTGGCCCACGGCGGCCACCTGACCCACGGCGCCAGCGTCAGCTTCTCCGGCAAGGTGTACAACGCCGTGCAGTACGGTATCGATACCGTCACCGGCCTGATCGACTACGACGAAGTCGAGCGCCTGGCCGTTGAGCACCAGCCGAAGATGATCATCGCCGGCTTCAGCGCCTACTCGCAGATTCTCGACTTCCCGCGCTTCCGCGCCATCGCTGACAAAGTCGGTGCCTACCTGTTCGTCGACATGGCTCACGTAGCCGGCCTGGTTGCCGCAGGCGTGTACCCGAACCCGGTGCCGTTTGCTGACGTGGTCACCACCACCACCCATAAAACTCTGCGCGGCCCGCGCGGCGGTCTGATTCTGGCCCGCGCCAACGAAGCGCTGGAGAAGAAATTCAACTCCGCCGTCTTCCCTGGTGGCCAGGGCGGGCCATTGGAGCACGTGATCGCCGGTAAAGCCGTGTGCTTCAAGGAAGCCCTGCAGCCTGAGTTCAAGACTTACCAGCAGCAAGTGATCAAAAACGCCCAGGCCATGGCCAGCGTGTTTATTGAGAAGGGCTACGACGTAATCTCCGGCGGCACTGAGAACCACCTGTTCCTGCTCTCGCTGATCAAGCAAGACATCACCGGTAAAGACGCCGACGCCGCCCTGGGCCGCGCTTTTATCACCGTGAACAAGAACAGCGTACCGAACGACCCACGTTCGCCGTTCGTCACCTCCGGCCTGCGTATCGGCACCCCAGCGGTGACCACGCGCGGCTTCAAGGAAGACCAGTGCCGCGCACTGGCCGGCTGGATCTGCGAGATCCTCGCCAACCTGGGCGATGAAGCCGTTGAAGCGCGCATCCGCGAGCAAGTCAAAGCGGTCTGCGCCACGTTCCCGGTTTACGGCAACTAAGGCTTAACGCCTGCAACTGAAAAGCCCGCCAATCGGCGGGCTTTTTTGTACCAGAAAGACCAGCTCCTTCAGTACCTGTACCAACTTACGGCGTACCCATCCCAGCCGCATGCATAAACAAGCGCAGTACATAAGACACGGCGCCCAAGGCCAGCACGCTGCCAACCCAGATCACCACCAGCCAGCCGAGGCGCTGCCACAGCGGCTTCTTCCCATCTATGTCGTTCATCTTGCGTCGCCTCATAACTGACTCGAGGTCTCGCGAGCTAGAGTCCTGCAAGGCAAAAACAGGCGAGGAAGCGGAGTGTACTTTTGTACATGAGCATTCCGAGCCTGTTTTTAACGCCGCAGGGCCGACGCGCAGCAGACCGATGACAGGACCTCAGTGATAGCCATCTTCTTCCGTGACCTTGCCGCGGAACACGTAATAGCTCCAAGCGGTGTACATCAGGATAAACGGGATGATGAACAGCGCCCCGACCAAGATAAAGCCCTGGCTCTGCGGCGGCGCGGCCGCCTCCCAGATGCTCACCGACGGCGGGATTATGTTCGGCCACAGGCTGATGCCCAAACCGCTGTAACCAAGAAAAATCAGAGTTAAGGTCAGCAGAAAAGGCGCGTAGTTAGCGTTACGCGCGACCGCGCGTAACAACGCCCACGTGCAGAGCATGACCAGCAGCGGCACCGGCATAAACCAGAAAATATTCGGCAGGCTGAACCAGCGTTCGGCGATGTCGGCATGCGCCAGTGGTGTCCACAGGCTGACGATGCCGGTCACGCCCAGCAACACAAACACCAACGGCCGCGCCATGTTGTGCATCTGCTCCTGCAAGCGGCCCTCAGTCTTCATGATCAGCCAGGTGCAGCCAAGTAAGGCATAGGCCGCAATCAGCGCCAGGCCGCAGAACAGCGAGAACGGCGTGAGCCAATCCAGCGCGCCACCGGCATAGGCCCGATCAACCACTTCGAAACCATCGATATACGCCCCAAGCGCGACCCCCTGAAAGAAGGTCGCAGTCAGCGAGCCGCCGATAAACGCCTTGTCCCAAAGATGCCGCTTGGCCGCCTTGGCCTTGAAGCGAAACTCGAACGCCACACCACGGAAGATAAGCCCCAGTAGCATAAAGATCAGCGGCAGATAGAGCGCGCTGAGCACCACCGCATAGGCCAACGGAAACGCGCCGAACAGCGCGGCACCGCCGAGCACTAGCCAGGTTTCGTTACCGTCCCAGACTGGCGCCACCGTGTTCATCATCACATCGCGCTCGCCTTCACTTTTAATGAAAGGGAAAAGGATACCGATGCCGAGGTCGAAGCCATCCATGACCACATACATCATCACCCCGAAGGCAATAATCACAGCCCATATCAGCGAGAGATCAATACCCATGTTCAACTCCTCCCTGCCGGCAGGTCAGTGTCGCCGTCGTCAAAATCTTCCTCGGCCGCCGAGAAAGGCCGCGACGGTGTGCGTTTCTGGCCAGGTCCGCCCACGGCGACTTCGCGACCTTCGTCGGTGATCGGCCCTTTGCGCACCAGACGCAGCATGTAGCCAATGCCCGCACCAAACAGAGCAAAGTACACCACTACGAACAGCCCTAAGGTCAGGCTCATTTGCGCAAAGCTGTGCCCGGATGAAGCATCGGCAGTGCGCATCAAGCCATAGACAACCCAAGGCTGACGGCCGATTTCAGTGGTGTACCAGCCTGCAAGAAGGGCAATGATGCCCGATGGCCCCATCCACACCGCCAAGTGCAGAAACGGCCGTGCCTGGAACAGCTTGCCGCGCGCGCGTAGCCACAAAGCCCAGAGCCCGGTGAGAATCATCAGCATGCCGATGCCAACCATGACCCGGAATGTCCAGAACACCACGGTCGAGTTAGGCCGATCTTCCTTGGCAAACTCCTTGAGCGCCGGTACCTGCTTATCCAGACTGTGAGTCAGGATCAAGCTGCCCAGCGCGGGGATCTCAATCTTGAAGCGGGTTTCCTCGCGCTCCATATCTGGCCAGCCAAACAGAATCAGCGGCGTTGGCTCGTCACCCTGATTTTCCCAGTGGCCTTCGATTGCGGCGATTTTCGCCGGCTGATACTTGAGCGTGTTGAGCCCGTGAAAGTCGCCGATCACCGCCTGAATAGGCGCCACAATCAATGCCATCCACATGGCCATCGAGAGCATCTTGCGAATTGCCGGATTGTCGCGGCCGCGCAGCAAGTGCCAGGCCGCCGAGGCACCGACAAAGAACGCTGTGGAGAGGAACGCTGCCGTCGCCGTATGCGCTAGTCGGTAGGGGAACGAGGGGTTAAACACCACCGCGAACCAGTCCAGCGGGATTACCCTTCCGTCGATAATCTCGAAGCCCTGCGGGGTGTGCATCCAGCTGTTGGAGGCGAGAATCCAGAAGGTCGAAATCAGCGTGCCGACCGCCACCATTACCGTGGAAAAGAAGTGCAACCCGGGGCCGACGCGGTTCCAGCCAAACAGCATGACGCCAAGGAAGCCCGCCTCAAGGAAGAATGCCGTGAGCACTTCATAGGTCAGCAGCGGCCCGGTGATCGCACCGGCAAAGTCAGAGAACGCACTCCAGTTGGTGCCGAACTGATAGGCCATGACAAGGCCAGAGACCACACCCATGCCGAAGTTGACCGCAAATATCTTCGCCCAGAAGTGGTACAGGTCGCGGTATACCTCCTGCCCGGTTTTCAGCCACAGGCCTTCCAATACGGCTAGATAACTGGCCAGGCCGATAGTGATGGCCGGAAAAATGATGTGGAAGGAGATAGTGAAACCGAACTGGATACGGGCGAGGTCGAGTGCCTCTAATCCGAACATGGTGCTTCCTCAGTCAGGTAAAACAGCCTGCTGCCCAGCGGATACACCGTGGGCAATCATCGGACAGAGCGCCCTACGCCGACAGTAGCTCGGCCACATGACGAATCCGACGGCCTTGATCCAGGTCAAGGCCTTACTAAAGAGTATCCCCCGCGCATGCAAGCTCCGCTGTGGTTGATTGTCGCGTGGCAGCCTGCCACAAGGATTGCAGTGCGTCGCATGCGGCGTTTAGCGCACCAACATGGCCTCGGCCACTTGCTGGCGCCGCGCCTTGCCGCACAGCTGCTCAACCAGCGTCAGGGCGAACTCCAGCGCAGTACTAGGGCCTTGGCTGGTGATGCAGTTGCCATCGACCACTACCGATTGATCGACAAACACGCAGCCGCTCAAGTGATCGCTGAAGGCCGGGTAGCAGGTCATGCGCCGTTGCTTGAGCACACCGTACTGCTGCAACGCCAAGGCAGGCGCGGCACAGATACCCGCAAACAACTTGCCAGCCTTGGCCTGCTCACGCACCCGTTCGGCCAGCGGCTCATGCTCGGCCAGATGCTGCGCACCCGGCATGCCGCCGGGCAGCACGATCAGGTCGAAGGGCTGGGCCAGCACATCAACCAACATAACGTCGGCGGTCAAGCGGGTACCACGAGCGCAGGTGATCATCCGTCGGCTTTCAATGCTCGCCACAATCACCTCGACCTCGGCACGCCGCAACACATCGATCAGGGTCACGCACTCAAGGTCTTCGACACCGTCAGCGACGCTAATCAGGGCTCGCGCAGTCATCCCGTTCTCCTTATTAATGCCGTGCGTAAACTGCCTGACCGGTCATAAATTCACCGCACCCAGACGAGCTGATATGATGCGCGCCTTTTTCCAGATCACCAGCAAAAACATGCACAGACTCGTGGATGTGCTTTGCTTTCGGTTTGCATAAACACGGCGCACACAGCCGTAATTGGGGAGTTCCACATGCTGGAAAGACTGTTCCAACTTAAGGCCCACAACACCACGGTGCGCACCGAGATGCTGGCGGGGCTGACCACCTTCCTGACGATGGCCTACATCCTCTTCGTCAACCCCAACATCCTTGCCGAAACCGGCATGGATAAAGGCGCTGTGTTCGTTGCCACATGCCTGGCTGCGGCCATCGGCTCGGCCATCATGGGCCTGGTTGCCAACTATCCGATCGCGCTGGCGCCGGGCATGGGCCTCAATGCCTTTTTTACCTACACCGTGGTGCTGACCATGGGCCACACCTGGCAAGTGGCACTGGGCGCGGTCTTCCTTTCAGGGATGATCTTCTTCCTGCTGTCGATCTTCAAAATTCGCGAGTGGATCATCAACAGCATTCCGATGGAGTTACGCGCTGGTATTGCCGCTGGTATTGGCTTGTTCCTGGCGATCATCGCGCTGAAAAATGCCGGCATCGTGGTGGATAACCCAGCGACTCTAGTCGGCTTGGGCGACCTCAGCCAAGGCGGCGCGCTACTGGCTTGTCTGGGCTTCTTCGTGATTGCCGCATTGGCTTACCGCCGCGTCACCGGTGCCGTGATGATCGGTATTTTGCTGGTCACCGGCCTGTCGATTTTGCTCGGCCTGTCGCAGCTCGACGCCGTGGTCTCGATGCCACCGTCTCTGATGCCGACGCTGCTGCAGCTGGACATCATGGGCGCGCTGGATATCGGCTTGCTCAGCGTGATTTTCGCCTTCCTCTTCGTTGACCTGTTCGACACCTCTGGCACCCTGATCGGCGTCGCGCAGAAAGCCAAGCTGCTCGACAAAGACGGCAAAATGCCCAAGCTCGGGCGCGCACTGCTGGCCGACAGCACCGCGACCATGGCAGGCGCCGCACTGGGCACCTCGACCACTACCAGCTATATCGAATCAGCGGCGGGCATCAGTGCCGGCGGACGCACCGGCCTGACGGCTTGCGTGGTTGCCGCGCTGTTTCTGCTGAGCCTGTTCTTCGCGCCGCTAGCAGGCGCCGTACCGGCCTTCGCCACCGCCCCCGCACTGATGTTTGTGGCGGTGCTGATGATGAGCAGCCTGGCGCAGATCGACTGGGATGACCTCACCGTTGCCGCCCCAGTGGTTATCGCTGCCCTGGCTATGCCGCTGACCTTCTCGATTGCCAACGGCATTGCCTTTGGCTTTATCGCCTGGACCGTGATCAAGCTACTGGCTGGCCGCTGGCGCGACCTCAACCCCGCCTTGGTGGTGTTGTCGGCCTTGTTTGTGATCAAGCTGGCGTACTTCGCCTGATGACCTTGCGGGTGGCTTCAAGCCACCCGCACCCTTTTGAAAAGAGCCCCGCATGAGCCGTTCCCAGTTCGATCCCGCCAACTACGCCGCCCAGCTTGCTGAAAAGCAGCAGCGCCTGATCGAGCTGCTGGCGCCTTTTAATGCCCCCGCACCCGAGGTATTCGAGTCAGCACGCGAGCACTATCGCTTGCGCGCTGAGTTTCGCCTGTGGCGCGAGGGCGATGACCGTCACTACGCCATGTTCGAAGCCGGCGATAAACACACGCCGATTTTCTTCGAAGACTTCCCCATTGCCAGCGCGCAGATCAACACCCTGATGCCGCGCTTGAAAGCGGCATGGCAAGCCAGCAGCGCGCTGAGCTTTAAGCTGTTCCAGGTCGAATTCCTCACCACCCTGGCCGGCGACGGAATAATTACCCTGTGCTATCACCGTCCGCTGGATGACGCCTGGCAGGTGGCCGCCGAGCAGCTCGCCGCTGAACTGCAGGTGAGCATCATTGGCCGCTCCAAAGGTAAGCGCATTGTCATCGGCAAGGATTATGTTGAGGAGAAGCTCAGCGTCGCCGGCCGCACCTTCAGCTATCGTCAACCAGAAGGCGCCTTCACCCAGCCCAACGGTGAAGTGAACCAGAAGATGCTGAATTGGGCCTTTGAAGCGCTCGGTGAACGCCAGGACGACTTGCTCGAGCTGTACTGCGGCAACGGCAACTTCACCCTGCCGCTGGCCACGCGCGTACGCAAAGTGCTGGCCACCGAGATCAGCAAATCCTCGGTAAATGCCGCCCTGGCCAATCTGGCGGATAACGGCATAGACAACATCACCCTGGTGCGTCTGTCCGCCGAAGAGCTGACCGAAGCGCTGAATGAAGTGCGCCCGTTCCGCCGCCTGGCCGGTATCGACCTGAAAAGCTATGACTTTGGCTGCGTCTTCGTCGACCCGCCGCGCGCCGGCATGGACCCGGACACCTGCGAGCTGACCCGCCGCTTTGAGCGCATTCTGTATATCTCCTGCAACCCGGAGACCCTGGCCGCTAACATCGCGCAACTCAGCGACACCCACAAAGTGACGCGCTGCGCGCTGTTCGACCAGTTCCCCTACACCCACCACATGGAGTCAGGTGTGCTGCTGGAGCGCCGCTAGTTTTACTGGCGCGGCAACCCGCGCAGCGCCCAGAAGCACAACCCCACAGACACCACTTCCAGCAGCAGCGCGTAGAAGTTGAAGGTCTGCTGCGCGCCGCCATCCAGCCACAGGCCGCCGATACGCGCCAACGCCAACGAGCTGTACAGCAGCACCAGCAGGGTCAAGGCGGCGCGGGTCAGGTCTAGGCGGCTGAGTGACAGCCCAATAAACGCCGCCAGGCCGATCTGCAATCCGCCGTAAAACGCGCGCATGTCGGTCGCCGCCGCGGGCGACATCAGCAGCATGCCGCTGAGGTTGGCCATTTCATGGGGGTTGATGAAATAAGCCAAACCCAGGCCAGCCAACGCCAGCAATTGAATCAGCAGAATTACGCGTGCAAATAGCATGAACAGCATCCTTAGCCCGGGGATCGGCTTTGCAGCATAAGCGGACTTCGTGCGTTTCGGAAATCCACTGTGGTTGCTCTGCAGATTGGGCGGTAAGCTTCCAGCATCACTCTAGGAGCCCACTTATGCGCCCGCTTATTCTTCTCGCCGGCCTACTCAGCAGCCTGAGCGTTGCTGCCGAACCGCTGACCATTGACGTCCATCGCGACCCCAATTGCGGCTGCTGCAAAGCCTGGATCAGCCACTTGCAAGACAACGGCTTTACCGTCAACGACCATGTTGAGAACGACATGAGCGCGGTTAAACAGCGCCTGGGCGTGCCGCCCCGCCTCGCGTCCTGTCATACCGGGGTGATCAGTGGCCAGTTTATCGAAGGTCATGTGCCGGCTGCCGATATTCTCAAATTGCGCCAACGCCCCGACCTCCTTGGCGCGGCAGTACCGGGCATGCCCACCGGCTCGCCAGGCATGGAGTACGGCAACGTACGTGACGCCTATCAGGTCATCGGCCTGGATAAACAGGGCGCCGAGCAGATAATCAATGAATATCCGGCCAACTGAGCCACGGATAACTGGCCTACGGCGAGCCAGCACACACGCCCGCCACTTATTACAGGACGACAACCATGCGCTGGAAACGCGGAAGACGCAGTGACAACGTGGTGGATGCGCGTGGCAGCAGCTCACGAATGGGCGGCGGCAAAGGGCTGACCTTGGGCGGCGTGGCCATTGTGGTCGTCATCGGCCTGCTCAGCGGCCAGGACCCCTTGCAGATCCTCGGCCAACTGGCCGGACAAGCCATGCAGGGCGGCTCCGTGGGCGCACCACAAAGCGCTGCGCCCGCTAGCAATGATCAACAGGCAGAGTTCGTTCGTGCCGTACTCGGCGACACCGAAGACACTTGGCGGGATATCTTCCAGGGCGCCAATCGACAGTACCGCGATCCAACCCTGGTGCTGTTTCGCGATGGAGTCAACTCCGCCTGCGGCTTCGCCGACTCGGCAGTCGGGCCGTTCTACTGCCCGGGTGATCAGCGGGTGTATATCGACCTGGCGTTTTTCCGCGAGCTGGATCAGCGCTTTGGCGCCGCGGGGGATTTTGCCCAAGCCTATGTGATTGCCCACGAAGTCGGCCATCACGTACAGACGTTGCTCGGCGTATCGGCCAAGGTCAACGCCGCCCGCCAGCGTGGCGAGCGAGTCGAAGGTGCCAGCGGCTTACTGGTGCGTCAGGAGCTGCAAGCCGATTGCCTGGCAGGCGTGTGGGCCTATCACGGCCAGCGCCGCAATGACTGGTTGGAACCGGGCGATATCGAAGAAGCGTTGAACGCTGCCAACGCCATCGGTGATGACCGCTTGCAGAAGCAGGCCCGTGGCCAGGTGGTGCCGGACTCCTTCACCCATGGCACCTCCGAGCAGCGCGTGCGTTGGTTTAAAACCGGCTTCGACGGCGGTGATATCGGCCGTTGCGATACCTTCAAGGCTGCCCGTCTCTAGGCACTGCCCCACAATAGAACGGCCATAAAAAATGCCGTTACTGCTTAAGTGAACGGCATTTTTATATCTAGCAGCGCTTGCGCTTACTGCGCCCAGGGGGGCGGGGGCTCTTCACCTTTGGGTGCGTCTTCGGCGTTAAGCAATGCCTGACGGCGCTCTTCGTCGGCCAGTGCGGCCTTGATTTCGCGCATCACCGCGTCGATGTCGGCGTCTTCTTCGGGGTCATCAAACTCGCCGGTCAACGGACTTTCTGGGGTCAGTTCTCCCGCCTCAAAAAGTGCCCACATTTCCTTGGCGTACTTGGTATAGCGCAGTTCCGGGGCAAACTGACCGAAGTACTCGGACATGTTGTGCACGTCGCGCTCAAGCATCTTGAAGGCATGGTTATTACCGGCTGCATCCACCGCTTGCGGCAAATCGATAATCACCGGACCTTCGGGACCGAGCAGCACGTTAAATTCAGAAAGGTCGCCATGCACCAAGCCGGCGCAAAGCATCTTCACCACTTCCTGAATCATAAAGGCATGAAACTCGCGGGCATCATCAGGGTGCAGGTCGACATCGTTGAGGCGTGGCGCAACATCACCCTCACCATCGTTGACCAACTCCATCAGCAGCACGCCCTCAAGGAAGTCATACGGCTTGGGTACCCGCACGCCAGCGTTAGCCAGGCGGAACAAGGCCGCGACCTCAGCGTTCTGCCAGGCGTCCTCCTGGCCCTTGCGGCCGTACTTCGAGCCCTTGGCCATGGCCCGCGCGTCACGGCTGTTACGCACCTTACGGCCTTCCTGGTACTCGGCGGCCTGGCGAAAACTGCGCTTATTGGCTTCCTTGTAGACCTTGGCGCAGCGCAGCTCATCGCCACAGCGCACCACATACACTGCGGCTTCTTTACCGCTCATCAGTGGGCGAACCACTTCATCGACCAGCCCGGCCTCAACCAGAGGCTCAATACGTTTTGGCGTCTTCATCAGCTTTAATCAGGGGTCCTGTGTTGCCCAAGTCGGCTATGCCGCCCGTTATACGTCAATCCGCGCCAAGCGCCCACCCTCATCAGCGCAGTGCGGCTCAACGGCGTACGAAATATTGCTGCAAAGTCTCCCTAAAAACATAACGTTGATAGCCCACGTATCGCCGTACTGAAAGCCTGCTAGGGGTTATATATGCCGCCGCAAACCCGCGCAGGACCAGACCATTGAGTTCAGCGCGGCTTTGAAAGTCAGAAGTGGATTGGCAAACGGACAGACGCCGTCGACAATCCGCTCATACTCAAGGAGACCCGCCCATGCTCGACAGCGCCTTCTGCTGGCAGGCCATCTGTGCACGCGATGCCGAACAGGACGGGCAGTTTGTGTTCGCCGTGCGCAGCACCGGCATCTACTGCCGGCCCAGTTGTCCGGCGCGACGCCCCAAGCGGGACAACGTCAGCTTCCATGCGGATGCCGCCGCAGCTACTGCAGCCGGTTTCCGCCCCTGCAAACGCTGCGCGCCGCACGGGCAGAGCCCGGCCGAACATATGGATGCCCTGGTTGTGGCGGCCTGTGAGCGGCTCAATACCACTGAACAGCCGCTCAGCCTCACCCAATTGGCCGAGCACATCGGCCTATCTGCCTCGCACCTGGCGCGCGCATTTAAGGCGCGTACCGGGCTGACACCGAAAACCTGGAGCGACGCACAACGCCGCGCTCGACTGGAGCAGCAGCTACCTATGGCCGCTAGCGTGCTGGAAGCCGCCTTGTACGCGGGTTACTCCGGCACCCGCGCGCTCTATCAGCAGCCTGCAACCCTGACCCCAGCGCAGCGCCGCCAACGTGGCGCAGGTGAACGGCTGCGTTACAGCATCGCGCCCTGCCCGCTCGGCCTTGTATTACTCGCCAGTAGCGACAAAGGCATCTGCGCACTGCTGTTTGGCGATGATCCCATCGCTCTTCTGGCTGAGCTGCAACAGCGCTTTGCCGACGCCGAACTGCAGGTCGATGATCTCGATTTGGCTGACGGGCTGCGCCAAATAGTGGCGCAGCTCAGCGAACCGCAGCGTGCGGCGCAGCTGCCGTTGGATATTCGCGGCACGGCTTATCAGCAGCAGGTATGGCACGCCTTGCAGCAGATTCCTGCGGGGCAAACGTGCACCTACGCCGAGCTGGCCGGACAGCTCGACAGCCACCCGCGCGCCGTGGCTCGCGCTTGCGCCAGTAACCCGCTGGGCCTGCTCATACCTTGCCACCGCGTGATTGCTAGCAACGGCAGCCTCAGCGGTTATCGCTGGGGGCTGGAGCGCAAGGCCGCCCTACTCAAGGGTGAAGCGGGATCGTAGCGCCAGGCATTACTGCGCCCTGATTTTCAGGCAAAAAAAGAGCGGCACCACCTCGGTGGGCCACTCCAAATCACGGAGTTGCGAACATCACGCTGCTACGCAAATCGGTAGCAACGTGATGTTGGATTACTTTTCCAGAGTCGCAGTCACACCTGTCATATGCGGCAGCGCACGAGGGCATGAAAAACCCACAGCGCCTAGCACCCTAAACGCAAACGGCCCCGCACTAGACGGGGCCGCTGCAGTTACATCAGCGCTTGCTAGAACCGATCAAGAAGACAGGTAGGAAGAACGGGTCAGCCCCAGACGCAATGCGTCGAGGAACTGGGTGCGCTCACGCGGGCTGATCTTGGCGCTGGCCACCTTGTCACGGTAATGAGTCATCAACTCCTCCGGCGACAGGTGCACGTAGCGCAGCATGTCCTCGATGGTGTCGTGAGTTTCGATACCGGCGTGGTACACGCTGCCGTCCTGATTCTGGTAGATGTTCACCGAATCGGTGTCGCCGAACAGGTTGTGCATATCACCAAGAATTTCCTGATAGGCACCCACCAGGAATATCCCCAACAGGTAGTCCTCACCCTCACGCACTTCGTGCACCGGCAGGCTGGTTTCGATGCTCTGCTCGTCAACGTACTGACGGATCTTGCCGTCAGAGTCGCAAGTCAGGTCCTGCAACACGGCGCGGCGCAGCGGCTCCTCGTCGAGACGGTTGAGCGGCAGAATCGGCAGCACCTGGCCGATGGCCCAGGTGTCGGGCAGGCTCTGGAACACCGAGAAGTTGCAGATGTACTTGTCCGCTAGCTTGTCATTCAGTTCATCCAGCACCTGACGGTGCGAACGCTGACGCGCCTTCAACGAATTGTGCAAACGGCGGCACACGGCGAAGTAGCACTGCTCGGCCAGAGCTTTCTCAGTCAGGCTGAGTTTGCCGTCGGCGTACTGGCTGGCCACATCGCTCATATAGTGCGTGGCGCGCCAGTAGGTTTCGGTGACCATCTCAATATCGGTCGGGCCAAGCAGCTCAACCAGATAACGCACGGTTTCCGGCAGGCTGGTGACGTCTTCGACCTTGGGGATTTCGTCGTTGTGCTTTTCCACGTCAGTAACCTGCACCACCAAAATGGCGTGGTGCGCGGTCAACGAGCGGCCGCTTTCCGAGAAAATGTGCGGGTGCGGCAGCTCCTGCGCGTCGCAGAACTCTTTGAGCATGCCGACCACGACACCGGCGTAGTCATCCATGTCGTAGTTGATCGAGCTGGCGTTACGCGAGTGGGTGCCGTCGTAATCCACGCCCAGGCCGCCGCCAACGTCGATATGGTCGACCGGCAGGCCGAGGCCGCGCAGCTCGCCGTAATAGCGGATGGCTTCCTTGAAGCCGTGCTGGTAATCGGCCAAATTGGCGATCTGCGAACCCATATGGAAGTGCAGCAGGCGGATGCCCTGATCCAAGCCCGCCGCGCGGAAACGCTCAACCACCGACAACAGCTGCGCTGCCGACAGACCGAACTTGGATTTCTCGCCGCCGGTATCCGCCCACTTACTCGAAGCCAGTGACGACAGGCGCACGCGCAGGCCGATCTGTGGGGCGACCTTGAGTTCGGCCGCCTCCTCGATCACCAGCTGCACTTCGGATTCTTTCTCGATCACGATAAACACGTTGTGGCCGAGCTTCTGCCCCATCAACGCCAGCTTGATAAATTCACGGTCTTTGTAACCGTTGCAGACGATGGTACCGCCCTTGGGTGCCAGTGCCAGCACCGCCATCAGCTCAGGCTTGGAACCGGCTTCCAGACCAATGGAGACGTTCTGCGTGGCGATGATGTTCTCCACCACCGCTTCCTGCTGGTTGACCTTGATCGGATACAGCGCGGTGTACTGGCTCTGGTATTCCAAGCGCTCGATATTAGCATCGAAGGCACCGGTCAGCTGGCGCACGCGGTCTTGCAGAATATCGGGAAAGCGCACCAACAATGGCAGCGACAGGCCGCTGGAGCGCAGCTCATCGAGCTGCTCATAGAGGTCGATTGGCGTGCTCTGCGGGCCATTCGGGCGTACTTCGACACGGCCTTTTTCATTGATCGCGAAATAACCCGCGCCCCAATGACGAATGCCATAAACGCTGCGGCTGTCCGCAACGGTCCACTGGCTGCCGTCATCTTTGCGTGTGCGTCGTGCAGACATTGAAGTCTCCCTTACTGGCGATAGTGGCCTTGGCATAACCAAGGCGCATACAGATTAAAGTCTGGAAATGACAATAGCTCGGCACTTGACAGTGTAACTGCCGAGCACGTTTGAAAAGACGGGATCAGCCGCCGGACTTCTTGGCCTTGAAGCCACGTTTGATCAGTTCGCCAAGCAGCAGCTCAACGTGATCACCCTGAATCTCGATCACCCCGTCTTTGAGCGAACCGCCGCAGCCGCAACGCTTCTTCAGCGCGGCCACCAGCTCTTTTAGCGGCTCTTCGGCCAGCGGCACACCGCTGATACTGGTCACCGTTTTACCGCCACGGCCCTTGGTTTCGCGGCGCACACGGGCGATGCCATCACCGTCGGGGATCTGGGTTTGTTTGCAGGTGCAGGCGTCCACTGGCTGACTGCAGCCCGGGCAATGCCGGCCGCTGTCGGTGGAATACACCAAGCCGCTGAGGGCGGCTAATGACGAAGCTTTCTTGACCACCGGTTTGTCCTCGAAGGGGTCAGGATAGCGACTGGCTGATAATGATCAACCGCAAGGCCCCACTCTGGCAGGGGCAGCGCACCCAGGCTTACAGCCAAGGTTTGGAGGCGGCGCAGTGTAACGGCAAAAAACACTGCTGCTAAGTGTAAAAATGCGCCATTACTCGGTGGATAGGCGACGCTGTGCAGGATGCCGAACAAACCGTCTACATATCCTGCACAAAGCCTTAAACGGCGTGGGTTTAGCACCACTGGTTAAGGCCGCAGGATGGGTTGAGCCTGCGATACCCACCAATCAGGCGGCATGGGTATCGCTTCACTCAACCCATCCTACGTAATAGCAGCCAGGTAACGCTGCAAGGCGGCCAGTGAATCGGGGCAATAAGGCAAATGCTGAGTCTCCGCCAAGGCCTGCTCGATGGAGATAAATCGCGCCTCCAACACTTCTTCCGGCTGTAACACCAGCGGCGCATCGGACACAGCCGAATACGCCATGCACCAAAGTCGGCTTTCCGGCGAGTCGTAACGAAAATGAGCATGCTCAACTAGCACCGCGTCACCGATACCCAGCTCTTCCGCCAGTTCGCGAGCGGCGGATTCGGCATAGCTTTCATCTGCGAGCACCATACCGCCGGCGGCTACATCCCAGTAACCCGGATACAGCGCCTTACTCAAAGTACGCCGGTGTACGCAGAGCAGGCCGGCACTGTTGAACAGCAGAATATAGGTGCCCCGACCACGCAAGTGTCGCTGGCGTAACTCGCTGCGCAGTACGCTGCCCAGCAACTGATCATCCTCGTCGACCCAGGCGATGCGCTCGCTATCCGAGGCAGCGCGGTGCGCCACCTCGGCTTCAGACCAGGCCACCGATCAGCCCTGCGACAGCAGTTGGCGCAGATCAATCAGGCCTGCATTGGCCCGCGAAATGTAATTAGCCATCACCAACGAGTGATTGGCCAGCAAGCCATAACCGCTGCCATTGAGGATCATCGGACTCCACAAGGGCTCCTGCGCGGCCTCCAGCTCACGGATGATCTGGCGCACACTGACGGTGGCGTTCTTCTTCGCCAGTACATCGGCGAAATCCACCTCAATGGCGCGCAACAGGTGCGCCAGCGCCCACGCTTGGCCACGGGCCTCGTAGAACACGTTATCGATCTGCAACCACGGCGTTTCGTAGTTCACGCCCTCGACAAAGTTCTCCTGCGAGGCACTGTCAGTCTGCGCCGGATCGACTTCATTGGTGTTCAAACGCACCTGGCCAACGCTGGCCGAGAGACGCTGCGACAGCGACCCCAAGCGCGTGGCGGCATCACCCAACCAGTTGTTTAGGTTGTCAGCACGGGTGTAGAACTGCGAACCGGAGCGGCTCGGGTCAGATAAACGGGCCAGGTAGCGGTCCAGCGACTTGATGCCTTCAGCATACTCGGCCTCAGAAGCGGGCAGCGCCCAGCTTTTGTGGTCAAAGTGGAAGCGTGGCTCGGCCTTGGCCAAGTCCGGATCTTCAGTGGACTGCGACTGCGAACGAGTGAAGTCCTTGCGCATCGCCCGCGACATATCGCGCACCTGCACCAGCACACCAAACTCCCAGCTCGGCATATTGTCCAGCCACAGGCCCGGTGGCGCGAGGTCGTTAGACAGGTAACCACCCGGTTTATTCAACAGGGTGCTGGCGACTTGCTTGAGGGTTTCGCCGGTGGTGTAGCCATTCACCAGCTTGTGCCCGCGAGCCTGGGCAGCCGCTTCGGCGCGTTGCTGCACAGAAAATTGTGCAGGCTCCTGGCTCCAGTACCAGCCGACGACCAGCGCCAGCAGCAGAAAGAGCCCGAGCAACCCACCTAGGGTTCGCAGAACCCAGTTAGCGGAGGACTTGGTGGGGGTACTGTCGGCTGAGCCGGTTGCGCCAGCAGACGCAGCGGCAGTTCGATTCTTCCAATCCAGCATGGCATTGTCCTTTTTTACTCAAGTAGCGAGGTCGCATCGGCCACCCCTGCTTTGCTGCAGGACCGGCCGTAAGCTGCTCGTTCGACCACAATCCCCTCGCAGGGTTGCGCGACTGACTTGCACTATAAGTGAAGCGCGGGCGAGTGCGCAGCGTGAACGGCAAACTTAGCAGCGCAAATCCCCCTGTGATATCTGTGAACACATAGACAGAAGGTCGACGTCAAAAGATCGACGGCGCTAGCAAAACCGTTCGTCGGTGGTACGATTACTAGCAATAAGCCATCACCTCCCAGCACAAGCCGACCAAATCGAACCCGCACCATGACCGAGCACGAAGACCCCAGCAGCGACCGCCTCAAGCAGCACTTCGCGCAGCGCGTTATCAATCAGGCGCGGCAGGTATTGGAAGTCTGGCAGCGCCTGCAGCGCAGTGAGTGGAACGAGAATGGCATGGGCGAGCTGCGCGAAGCGACGCAGCTGCTGCAACGCTATGCTGATCGCTTTGATCAGGCCGAGCACAGCCAGCTGGCAGCGGAAATAAATAGCTGCTTACAACGGGTAGCCGACAACCGCAGTCGCCTTAATAGCCCACTGATCAGCCAACTCAACGAGCTATTGCAGCGCCTGTCACGCACCGGCCTGCGCCACGGCGACCGCTTCGAGCAAAGCGTGCTGCCACCGCTGCGAAAACCGGTCTACCTGGCCTTGCAGCATATTGAGCGCGCCGAACAACTGGTGCAGCGCCTGGAGTTCTTTGGCATGACGGCCATCGCCATGGACACAGCCAACGCGTTTCGCAATGCCATGCTTGAACGCCATCCGGCGGCGATCCTGATTGAGGTCGATTTCTCTGGCCCCGGCGGAGGCCTGCAGCTGGCGCAGAGCGTGCAAGAAGGCCTGAAGCATAAGATTCCGCTGCTGTTCTTCAGCGCCGAAGACACCGACACCATGAGCCGCTTGTCCGCTGTGCGTGCAGGGGGCCAGGCATTTTTCACTGGCAGCCTGGATGCCTCGAACCTGTTCGAGCGCATAGAAGTGCTGACCAATGTCGCTCAATACGAACCTTACAAGGTGCTGATCATCGACGACTCGCGGGCCCAGGCCACGCACACCGAACGCGTGCTCAATAGCGCCGGCATTATCACCCGTACCCTGACCGAGCCCATTCAGGCAATGAGCCACTTGGCCGATTTTCAGCCGGACCTGATCATCCTCGACATGTACATGCCCGAGTGCAACGGCCCGGAATTGGCTCAGGTGATACGCCACAATGACCGTTATGTCAGCGTACCGATCATCTACCTGTCCGCCGAAGACGACCTGGACAAGCAGCTCGACGCGATGAGTGAAGGCGGTGACGACTTCCTCACCAAGCCGATCAAGCCGCGCCATTTGATCGCCACCGTGCGCAACCGCGCGGCTCGTGCGCGCAGCCTCAAGGCACGTATGGTGCGCGACAGCCTGACCGGCCTGTACAACCACACCCATACCCTGCAACTGCTCGAAGATGCACGCTTTCGCGCCGAACGCGACGGCAGACCGTTGAGCTTTGCGATGATCGATATCGACTTCTTCAAGAAGGTCAACGACACCTACGGTCACCCCATGGGCGACCGGGTAATCAAGAGCCTGGCGCTGTTTCTTAAACAGCGCCTGCGCAAGAGCGACCATATTGGCCGTTACGGTGGCGAAGAGTTTGCCGTGGTCATGCCTGACACCGACGCCGAATCAGCCCGCCGGGTACTCGATGAAATCCGCCAGCGCTTCGCCGAAATCCAATATTCGGCGCAGCCCCACGACCTGTCTTGCACTTTCAGCTGCGGCATCAGCCAGCTAGCCCCACAACGCAACGGCAGCCTGCTCTCGCAACAGGCTGATGAGGCGCTGTATGTGGCCAAGCACGGCGGGCGCAATCAGGTGGCGATTTACCAGAACGACTGAGTGCGCTCGCGCGGAACATTTGAGCCAGAAGCAGCAACCATCTCGCAGAAAACTGTGACGTAGTCAGCACCGTCATATTACGGTCACGAAAAAGCAATAAATTCTCAGGCTTAGCAGCTGCCTGACGCCCGCGTCGACAGCCGGAACCGTTCGCTATCGGTCGAGCCTTATGCGCCTGAAATCCCTGACTAACCTCAACACCCTGCTGCTGGTCACCGTTTGCGTTGCCCTGGCCGCGACACTTTGGTGGTCGCAGCGCGCCCTGGAGCGTCCCTACCTGCTGATGACGCGCTACCTGAGCCTGTCGCAGCAATTTCAGGGCGAGGCCGTGCAGAACATCAACGCCTACCTGAAAAGCGGTGATGCCCTGCGCCACAACGCAGCATTGCAAGCGCTGGATAACCTCGAACAGGCCACTGCCGAGCTGCCTTCTGAACTGGCGACCAACCTGCGCACTAGCTTCACCGAACTCAAGGCGTTCAGCGCCAGCCAGCTGCTGGCCGCCGGCAAGCTCTCTGCCGACCAACAAGGCCTGCTGTTGCAGGCTGAACGTGAAATGGATGCGGCGCTAGAGCAGCTGGCGCAGTACGCCGACAATGGCGAAACCAAAGCCGCTGCCCTTTATCGCGGCCCGCTGCTCAGTGCCGCCCGCCACCTCACGCGCTTGGCCCATGCCCGCGACAAGCTGGTGCGCAGCGGCCGCAGCGAACTGGCCAGTGAGGTCGAACGTGAGCTGGCAGCCCTGGGCAAACAGGCGCAGGCACTCAGCGACCTGCCGCTACTCGGCGTGACCGACGCCAACCCATCATCCAACACCACCTTTGCCGACCTGCTAGGGCTAGACGCAAGCAACGAAAGCAACCAGGCCGAAGATCGCGGCATCGCCCTTAAACGTGACCTGGACAGCCTACTCAAGCGCTACCCAGGCGAACTGCAACGCACCCGCGACCTGATCGTGCAGCGCACCGCGCTGGCCAGCAGCACCCGCATTCAGGTCGACCAGGTGCAGCAGGCACTCGCGGCCCTGGAGCCACGGGTACGCGCCGAACACGGGCGTATCCAAGGCGAAGTGCAGTTGATCCTCGGCCTGATGATTGGCCTGATCCTGCTGATTGCCTTGATTATTGACACCCTGCAGCGCCGCCTGACCCGGGTACTCAGCCATCTGGCGCCTGCCCTGTCGACCTGGGCCCAGGGTGATTTCGCAGCAGACATTCAGCTGGATTCACGCACCCAGGAATTACGCGACATCGAGGCATCGCTGAACCATCTGCGCGTCTATTTAGTCGATCTCGTCGGCACCATTCGCCAGCATGCCGAACAGGTGGTGGGCTCCAGCCGCACCCTGGCCGACCTCAGCGGCGGCTTGCACGGCGGTGCCGAACGCCAGGCCGGCGACACTGCACAGATCCGCGATGCCCTCGGCGAACTGCAAGCGACCATTCAGCAAGTGGCCGGCGACGCCAGCCAAGCCGCTGCAGCCAGTCACGATGCCAACCGCGCGCTAGAGCACGGCCAGCACGTAATCGGCCATAGCCTGACCGGCCTGCATGCACTGGTCGAGCAAGTGCAAGGCAATGCTCAGGCCATCGAACGCCTGGCCGAAGAAACCACAGCAATCGGCGACGTACTGACCGTCATTCGTAGCGTCGCCGAACAGACCAACCTGCTGGCGCTGAATGCCGCCATTGAGGCGGCACGAGCCGGGGAGATGGGCCGCGGTTTTGCCGTGGTAGCCGATGAGGTGCGATCACTGGCGCAACGCACCAGCGGCGCAACGGCGCAGATTCAGGAACTGATCGGCCGCCTGCAACAAGCCGCTCTAAAATCGGTACAGGCCATGCGTGCCCAGGTCGAACACGCCGAAACCACCGCCAGCCAGGCCGCTGCGGCTGATGGCGCACTGGATGAAATCGTCGTCGCGATCCGCACCATCGCCAGCATGGCCGAACGCATCGCCGCCGCCACGGCGCAGCAAAACGGCGCGGTCAGCGATATTCGCGGGCACAGCGAGCGCATCCACACGCTGGGCGGCGACAACCTGCAGCGCATTGGCGAGGGGCGCCATCAGGGTGAGCAGCTGCTGCAACTCGGCGGCCAACTGCACACTGCGGTGCAGGCATTCCGGGTTTAACGCGGCAATCTGTCGCGGCCATTTAACCGGCAGACAACACCGCTTACAGCCTTGATCGTGCCCTGAGTCACCCGCCTCCGTTATGATGCGGCGATTCCCGCATCACGAGTCTGCCATGCACCGTTTACTCAGCCTGCTTCTGCTATTGGTCGTGCTGCCTGCCAGCGCCAGCCTGTTCGACAAGCCGCCCGCACCGGCGCAACTGGGCACGCCGCTGAATAACAGCGCCGACTTCCTGCCGGTAAGCGAGGCGTTCAAGCTGAGCCTGATCGACAGCTCCAGCACCTCGGTCAAATTGCGCTTTGTCGCTGCAGAAGGCTATTACCTGTATCGGCACCGTTTCAGTTTTAGCAACGAGCCGAGCGACATCCGTCTGAGCCAAGCCATTCTGCCGACCGGTAAGGCCAAGCACGATGAGTTCTTTGGCGATGTCGAGGTGTACTACGAGGTGCTGGATGTCGAGGTGCCGGTCGACAACCCGGACAATCGCCCCTTCAACCTCAGCGTTAACTACCAGGGCTGCGCCGACAAAGGCCTGTGCTACCCACCGGAAACCGAGGTCTTGGCGATTGGCGGCGGCGCAGCTGCCAGCAGTGCCAGCCCTGATGCGGCAACGCCGTGGAGCTGGACCGATCTGGCGCTGTTCTTCCTCGGTGGCCTGGCACTGACCTTCACCCCCTGCGTGCTGCCAATGCTGCCGATTCTCACCGGCGTGGTGCTGCGCGGCCAGCCTGGCGGTCTACGCAGCTTGGTGCTGTCGTTGGCCTATGTACTGCCAATGGCCCTGAGCTTTGCCATCCTCGGCGCGCTGATGGGGCTGTTCGGCGCTGAGTTGAATTTGCAGGCGCGCCTGCAATCGCCCTGGGTACTGGTGCCCTTTGCGATTTTCTTCGCACTGTTCGGCGCGGCCAGCCTGGGCTTTCTCGAACTACGCTTGCCAGCCGCCCTCGACGACCCACTGCAGCGCTTAAGCCAACGCCTGCAGGGCGGTACGATATTGAGCGCCGCGGCACTGGGGGTGCTTTCCAGCGTGCTGGTTTCACCCTGCGTCTCCGCGCCACTGGCCGGCGCGCTGCTGTATATCAGCGCCAGCGGCGACGCCCTCGGTGGCGGCCTCAAACTGCTGGCCCTGGGCATGGGCATGGGCGCACCGCTGGTGTTATTCGCCGTCGGCGGCGGCGCCTTACTGCCAAAATCCGGAACCTGGATGATTACGGTGCGCAACCTGTTTGGCGCCTTGCTGATGGCAGTGGCCATCTGGCTGCTAGAGCGCGTCCTACCCGGCCAGGTCAGTTTGGCGCTATGGGGCCTGCTGGCGGCTGGCACCGCACTTTGGCTTGGCGTACTGGAGCTGACCCCAAAAACCCACCACCAAAAACTCGCACAGCTACTCGGCCTGCCCTTGCTGGTCTACGCCCTAGTCGCCTGGGTCGGCGCATTGCAAGGCCAAGACGACCCATTGCGCCCACTCGGGCGCATGGTAAGCAGCGCCGAGGCCACCCAAGTGCAATCCGGCCAATGGCAAACAATCAGCACACCCACTGAGCTGGATGCCGCCTTGCTCGCTGCCAAAAGCGATGGCAAACCACTGCTACTCGACTGGTACGCCGACTGGTGCATCAGCTGCAAAGTCATTGAGCGCGAGGTGCTGACCGCGCCCGAAGTTGGCCGACAACTGGGCGACTATCAGCTGGTGCGCTTCGACATCACCGACAGTAACCCCGCGCAGCGCGCCCTGCTCGACCGTTACCAGCTGTTTGGCCCACCGGCGATTCTGCTGTTCGATGGCAAGGGGGGCGAATGGCGCGACCTGCGCGTCGTAGGGGAAGTGGATGCCAAAACCTTCGCAGCGCGCCTGAGCACAGCGCGCGAACGTTTTTAGCACCTGCAGTCACACATCTGCCGCAATATGCACTCATCGTGTCGACTATTGCAGAGAACTAGACAGCCCGACGCTGTCGCGGCATAGTCCTGCGCAGTAGAAAAACAAGGATTAAGGATCATGGCGACCTTACTGGTATTGCACGGCCCCAACCTCAACTTGCTCGGCACCCGCGAGCCGGGGGTTTATGGCGCAGTGACTCTAGAGCAGATCAATCTTGATCTCGAGCGCCGTGCCCGCGAGGCCGGCCACCATCTGCTGTACCTGCAGAGCAATGCCGAATACGAATTGATTGAGCGCATCCACGCCGCCCAGGGCGAAGGTGTCGACTTTATCTTGATCAATCCGGCCGCTTTTACTCACACCAGCGTCGCATTACGTGACGCATTGCTGGCAGTGAGCATCCCATTCATCGAAGTGCATTTGTCTAACGTGCACAAACGCGAAGCTTTCCGCCATCACTCCTACTTTTCCGATGTTGCTGTAGGGGTGATCTGCGGCCTTGGCGCCAGTGGTTATCGGCTGGCCCTGGAGGCTGCACTCGAACAACTTGAACTTAAGCGCCCCTGACCTCACCGGGAGTTAAACCACTATGGATATTCGTAAAGTCAAAAAACTGATCGAGCTGCTGGAAGAATCCGGCATCGACGAGCTGGAAATTCGCGAAGGCGAAGAATCCGTGCGCATCAGTCGCCACAGCAAACAACCCGCCTTCATGCAGCAACCGATGTACGCCCCGGCGCCTGCCCCAGCCGCTCCGGCTGCAGCACCCGTAGCCGCTGAAGCCGCTACTCCAGTGGCCGCCAAGCTGAACGGCACTGTGGTACGTTCGCCGATGGTCGGCACCTTCTACCGCGCCTCTGGCCCGACCTCGGGCAACTTTGTCGAAGTCGGCCAAAGCGTGAAGAAAGGCGACATTCTGTGCATCGTTGAAGCGATGAAAATGATGAACCACATCGAGGCTGAAACTAGCGGCGTGATCGAATCCATCCTGGGCGAAAACGGCCAGCCGGTGGAATACGACCAGCCTCTGTTCACCATCGTTTGAACCGAGGAGAGCCAGCGATGTTGGAAAAAGTTCTGATCGCCAACCGCGGCGAGATCGCCTTGCGCATCGTGCGCGCCTGTAAAGAGCTGGGCATTAAGACCGTCGCGGTGCACTCCACCGCCGACCGTGAATTGATGCACCTGGGCCTGGCCGACGAGTCGGTGTGCATTGGCCCGGCCTCTGGCGCACTGTCTTACTTGCAGATCCCAGCGATTATCGCCGCGGCTGAAGTGACCGGCGCCACGGCTATTCACCCCGGCTACGGCTTCCTCGCAGAAAACGCCGACTTCGCCGAACAGGTGGAAAACTCCGGCTTTGCCTTTGTCGGCCCGACCGCTGAAACCATCCGCCTGATGGGCGACAAGGTTTCCGCCAAGCACGCCATGATCAAGGCCGGCGTCCCCGTGGTACCCGGCTCCGACGGCCCACTGCCGGAAGACGAGGAAACCGCCCTACAGATTGCCCGCGAAGTCGGTTACCCGGTGATCATCAAGGCCGCCGGCGGCGGCGGTGGTCGCGGCATGCGTGTGGTGTACAAAGAAGAAGACCTGATCAAATCGGCCAAGCTGACGCGCAGCGAAGCCGGTTCGGTATTCGGCAACCCAATGGTTTATCTGGAGAAGTTCCTTGGCAATCCACGTCACGTGGAAGTCCAGGTGCTTTCCGACGGCCAGGGCAACGCCATTCACCTAGGTGATCGTGACTGCTCACTGCAGCGCCGCCACCAGAAGGTTCTGGAAGAAGCGCCAGCCCCAGGCATCGATGAGAAAGCCCGTGCGGAAGTACTGCAACGCTGCGTCGATGCCTGCATCGAGATCGGCTATCGCGGTGCTGGTACCTTCGAGTTCCTTTACGAAAACGGTAATTTCTACTTTATCGAGATGAACACTCGCGTGCAGGTTGAGCATCCGGTATCAGAGATGGTTACCGGCATCGATATCGTCAAGGAGATGCTCAGCATCGCCGCTGGCAACAAACTCTCGTTCAAGCAGAGTGACGTAGTCATTCGTGGCCACTCGCTGGAGTGCCGGATCAACGCCGAAGATCCGGACAACTTCATGCCCTGCCCCGGCAAGGTCAAGCACTTCCATGCCCCTGGCGGCAATGGCGTGCGCGTGGATTCGCACTTGTACAGCGGCTACACCGTTCCACCGCACTACGACTCGCTGATCGGCAAGATCATCACCTACGGCGCCACCCGCGAAGAAGCCATGGCGCGCATGCGCAATGCCCTAGACGAGATCGTGGTTGACGGCATCAAGACCAACGTACCGCTGCACCGCATGCTGGTACGTGACAAGGGCTTCTGCCAAGGCGGCGTGAATATTCACTACCTAGAGAAAAAACTGGGTATGGATAAGCATTAAGAACCGCTGCCTGTCAGCGCTACTGAAATGCTAAACAAGGGCTGCCATTAGGCGGCCCTTGTTGTTTCCAGTAGCTAGGCGGTGGCAGCCGCACCACCCCTTCAAGTAAGCTGCGCGCCAATTTGCGCCATTCCGCCACAACGCTCACGAGGTTTCCCATGCCCTGGTTACAAGTCCGTCTCGCCATCACCCCAGAGCAGGCAGAAACCTACGAAGACGCGCTACTGGAAGTGGGCGCCGTATCGGTGACCTTTATGGACGCCGAAGACCAGCCAATTTTCGAGCCAGATCTGGGCACCACACCCCTGTGGTCGCACACCCACCTGCTGGCCCTGTTCGAAGCCGATACCGACGCCCACGCAGTTTTTGCCCATTTGCAGCTGCTGACCGGCGCCGAGTTGCCGGAGCACCTCGCCGAAGTCATTGCTGATCAGGATTGGGAACGCAGCTGGATGGACGGGTTCCAGCCAATGCGCTTCGGCCAGCGCTTGTGGATTGTACCGAGCTGGCATGCCGCCCCCGAACCCGACGCGGTTAATCTGCTGCTCGACCCAGGCCTGGCCTTCGGCACCGGCACCCACCCCACTACAGCCCTGTGCCTTGAGTGGCTAGATGGGCAAAACCTGCACGATTGCAGCGTGATCGACTTCGGCTGCGGCTCGGGCATCCTCGCCATTGCTGCCCTGCTGCTCGGCGCGCCACAGGCGGTCGGCACCGATATCGACATTCAGGCTATCGAAGCCTCACGTGACAATGCCGGGCGCAACGGCATCGAACCGGCGCGTTTCCCGCTCTACCTGCCCGAGGACATGCCACAAGACCCCGCAGACGTAGTGGTGGCCAACATCCTCGCCGGCCCGCTGGTGGCACTCGCGCCGCAGATCACCCGCCTGGTTAAAGCCGGTGGCCGCCTGGCGCTGTCAGGTATCCTCGCCGAACAGGCCGAAGAAGTGCGCGCTGCCTATGCCGACTCTTTTGACCTCGACCCAACAGCCGACAAAGATGGCTGGGTCCGCATCAGCGGCGTGCGCCGCTAGGCACCGCTGCATTGCCGAGCGCTTGCGCTAGACTAACCGCCTTGTTTATTCGGATTGCCGCATGACCCAGAGCTTCGTCACCCAGTGCCCCCATTGCCGCACCAGCTTTCGCGTGAGCCTCACGCAGCTGGGTGCCGCGCACGGGGCCGTGCGCTGCGGAGCCTGCCTGCATGTGTTCAACGCCGCGCAACAGCTGCGCGAACAGGGCCAGCAACTGGCTGCCAGCCCGGCGGTGCCGACGCCAGCACCCGCGCCACAGCCTAACCCAGCGCCTGCGCAGCCTGCAGTCCATCAGGCAGTGCCCAGCAACGCAGCGCCTGCCAGCAACAAAGCCAACGATACCCTATGGATTCATGATGATCTGGACCTCGACAGCCTTGATCTCGACGAGGAGTTGGCCAAGTTAGAAGCCCAGGAGCAGCAGCTGTCCAAGCAGTTTCTAGCGATTGATGACGCCCCTAAATACGCCGAGAGCTTTCTCACCCCGCCGGCCATAGAGCACGACCCACACGACGAACGCTGGGCCGAAGCGCTGCTGCAAAATGAACTGAACACGTCAGCCGCGAGCCTGCCCGTGAAGCCGCAACCCTTGACACCGCCGCCAGTCGAGTCGATCAGCGCAACCGATGACAACCTTTCCGCCAGTCACAGCCACGACCCTGCGCCCGAAATCGAACACATTGAGCTGCACGCCGAACGCGAGTCTTTTAGCGCGCTAACTGATGCCCCGCTCGAACACGCGCCGCGCGCAGCCATGCCGAAAAAACCCGAGCGCAACGAGCCAGGACTGCGCGACGAGCATCTGTTCGAGCTGGACGACGAGCCGCTAGAGCTGGACTGGCAACCGCCGCAAAAACCCTGGGGTCGCTGGATAGGCTGGGGCCTGCTGAATCTGCTGGGCGCAGTCGCGCTGGCCGGGCAATACACGGCGTATCACTTCAATGAGCTGGCTCGCCAGGATCAGTACCGCCCCTGGTTTGAGCAACTGTGCCCGGCAGTCGGCTGCCAGCTGCCGTCTAAGGTCGACATCAGCCAAATCAAGAGCAGCAACCTGGTGGTGCGCAGCCATCCGGAGTTCAGCGGCGCACTGGTGGTCGACGCCATCCTTTACAACCGCGCGCCCTTCTCGCAACCCTTCCCGCTGCTGGAAATGCGCTTCGCTGATATCAACGGCCAGCTGCTTGCCAGCCGCCGCTTCAAACCCAGCGAATACCTCGCCGGCGAGCTGGCCGGCAACGCCGAAATGCCGCCGCAAACGCCGATCCACATCTCCCTGGACATTCTCGACCCAGGCACCCAGGCGGTGAATTACAGCCTGAGCTTCCACTCACCGGAATAGCCAAGATCAAGCAGATTGGTTGAGGATCCGCCACGACCAAACCCATCGCGATAAGCCCAGAGCTGTTCATAATTTGTTCAAAACAGCCTTTCTCCGGTCATCCAGAGCGGGTATCATGCCCACCCTTTTTCGCACTCTCCTATTGGTCTCAACAGCACGTCTCTTGAGCAGGGAAGCCCTATGTCGGCGCTACGCATCGGCCCTTATACATTGCCAAACTCGTTGATCCTCGCCCCTATGGCGGGCGTCACGGATCAGCCGTTTCGCCAGCTGTGCAAGCGCATGGGTGCCGGCTTGGTGGTATCGGAAATGGTCACCAGCGACATGCGCCTGTGGCATACCCGCAAGTCGAGCCTGCGCATGATGCATAACGGTGATCCCGAGCCACGCTCGGTGCAGATCGCCGGAGGTGATCCGCAGATGCTCGCCGAGGCGGCCCGCAAGAACGTCGAACTGGGCGCACAGATTATCGACATCAACATGGGCTGTCCGGCCAAGAAAGTCTGCAACAAGGCTGCCGGCTCCGCCCTCTTGAAAGATGAAGCATTGGTTCGCGAGATTGTTCAGGCGGTGGTCGCTGCCGTCGATGTGCCGGTGACCCTGAAAATCCGCACCGGCTGGGACCGTGAGAACAAGAACGGCGTCAGCGTAGCGAGAATCGCCGAAGACGCCGGCATTGTTGCGCTGGCTGTGCATGGCCGCACCCGCGCCGACCTGTACATGGGCGACGCTGAATACGACACCATTGCCGCGATCAAGCAGGCGGTGTCGATCCCGGTGCTGGCCAATGGTGATATTGATTCACCCGAGAAGGCTAAGGCCGTGCTGAGTGCCACCGGCGCGGACGGCCTGCTGATTGGCCGCGCGGCGCAAGGTCGGCCGTGGATATTTCGTGAGATCGAGCACTACCTGCGCACCGGTGAACACCTCCCGGCACCCAGCTTGTGTGAGGTGGAACGCATTCTGCTTGAACACCTGGCTGCACTGCATGCCTTCTACGGCGACGTAATGGGTGTGCGTATTGCCCGCAAGCATGTCAGCTGGTATCTCGCAACCTTGCCGGGCGCCAAGGAGTTTCGCGCCCAATTCAATCGTCTGGACAGTACGGACGCGCAGTGCGCCAACGTTCGCGAGTTCCTCAGCGAACGGTATAACAATGGAGAAGGGGTGGCCGCATGACGATGTTGACTGAGACTTTAGGAAGTGACATGGCTCCTGCGAGTGAAAACAGTAGTTTGAAGCAGCACCTCAATACGCCGAGTGAAGAGGGGCAAACCTTGCGCGGCAGTGTTGAGAAAGCTCTGCAGAACTACTTCGCCCATCTTGAGGGCGCTGACGTCTGTGACGTCTACAACCTGGTGCTGACCGAAGTGGAGGCGCCGCTGCTGGAAACCGTGATGAATTACGTCAAGGGCAACCAGACCAAGGCTTCCGAACTCCTCGGCCTGAATCGCGGCACCCTGCGTAAGAAGCTCAAGCAATACGACCTGCTCTAACCCCCAACTCCCGAAAAGGGCGGCCCACATGAGCCGCCCTTTTTGCTGATACTTCCGCCCTGATGGACTCTGAAATGACCGACCAGACCACCCGCCTCCCCGTTCGCCGTGCCTTGATCAGCGTTTCCGACAAGACCGGCATCCTTGAGTTTGCCCGTGAGCTCGTCGCCCTCAATGTGGAGATCCTGTCCACCGGCGGCACCTACAAACTGCTCAAGGACAACGGCGTGCAAGCCGTGGAAGTGGCCGACTACACCGGCTTCCCGGAAATGATGGACGGTCGCGTCAAGACCCTGCACCCGAAAATTCACGGCGGCATTCTCGGTCGTCGCGCCCTCGACGGCGCCGTCATGGACGAGCACGGCATCAAGCCGATCGACCTGGTTGCAGTCAACCTCTACCCGTTCGCCGCCACCGTGGCCAAACCTGGCTGCGACCTCGCCGACGCCATCGAGAACATCGACATCGGCGGCCCGACCATGGTCCGTTCCGCAGCGAAAAACCATAAAGACGTGGCCATTGTGGTCAACGCTGTCGATTACGCCGGCATCGTCGAGTCGCTGAAAGCCGGCGGCCTGAGCTACGCCCAGCGCTTCGACCTGGCCCTGAAAGCCTTCGAGCACACGGCCGCCTACGACGGCATGATCGCCAACTACTTGGGCACTATCGAGCAGAGCCGCGACACGCTGTCGACTGCCGAGCGCAACCTGTTCCCACGTACCTTCAATACCCAGTTCATCAAAGCGCAAGACATGCGCTACGGCGAGAACCCGCACCAAAAAGCGGCGTTCTACGTCGAGCATGCCGACGAGGCCTGCGTGGCAACCGCCGTGCAGCTGCAGGGCAAAGAGCTGTCGTTCAACAACGTGGCCGACACCGACGCCGCGCTGGAATGCGTGAAGAGCTTCGTCAAACCGGCCTGCGTCATCGTCAAACACGCCAACCCGTGCGGCGTGGCCGTAGCGCTGGACAGCGAAGGCGGTATCCGCCAGGCCTACGAGCGGGCCTACGCCACTGACACCGAGTCGGCCTTCGGCGGCATCATCGCCTTCAACCGCGAGCTGGACGGCGCCACTGCCCAGGCCATCGTTGAGCGCCAGTTTGTCGAAGTGATCATCGCGCCGAAAATCAGCGTCGAAGCCCGCGCCGTAATCGCCGCCAAAGCCAATGTGCGCCTGCTCGAGTGCGGCGAATGGTCGGCTGAGCGCAGCCCAGGCTGGGACTTCAAACGCGTTAATGGCGGCCTGCTGGTACAGAGCCGCGATATCGGCATGATCACCGCCGACGACCTGAAGATCGTCACCCAGCGCGCGCCGAGCGAGCAGGAAGTACACGACCTGATCTTCGCCTGGAAAGTGGCCAAGTTCGTCAAATCCAATGCCATCGTCTACGCCAAAGGCCGTCAGACCATCGGTGTCGGCGCCGGTCAGATGAGCCGCGTCAACTCCGCGCGCATTGCTGCAATCAAAGCCGAGCATGCTGGCCTGCAAGTGGCGGGTTCGGTGATGGCGTCCGACGCCTTCTTCCCGTTCCGCGATGGTTTGGATAACGCCGCAGCCAATGGCGTCACCGCGGTGATCCAGCCGGGTGGTTCGATGCGCGATGCAGAAGTCATCGCCGCGGCAGACGAAGCCGGGATTGCCATGGTGTTCACCGGCATGCGCCATTTCAGGCATTAAAAACGGCCGCACTCGGACAGGCATCTGCGGCGTTGCCTGGTCCTTCCTCAATGCTCATTGCCAGTAGGCAACTCCGCAGGAAGAAGCACCAGGCGCCTTGCATCTACCAGCCCGATCACGACCTCGATATTTGTAGGGTGGATAGCGCTTTTTCTATCCGCCGAACGGGCCCAAGGCCCGCCTCCATTGGGAGAGAGACATGAACGTATTGATCATCGGCAGCGGCGGTCGTGAACACGCCCTGGCCTGGAAAGTGGCGCAAGACAAGCGCGTCACTAAAATCTTCGTTGCCCCAGGCAACGCCGGCACAGCCACTGAAGCCAAATGCGAGAACGTCGCCATCGACGTGCTGGATATCCAGGCGCTAGCCGACTTCGCCGAGCAGAATGCGCAGCTGACCATAGTCGGCCCGGAAGCGCCGCTGGTGGCCGGTGTGGTTGACCTGTTCCGCACGCGCAAACTGGATATCTTCGGCCCCACCGCTGCCGCCGCGCAGCTGGAAGGTTCCAAGGCCTTCACCAAAGACTTCCTCGCCCGTCACGCGATTCCGACTGCCGATTACCAGAACTTCACCGAAGTCGAACCGGCTCTGGCTTACCTGCAAAAGGTCGGCGCGCCGATCGTGATCAAGGCCGATGGCCTGGCCGCCGGTAAAGGCGTGATCGTCGCCATGACCCTGCAGGAAGCTGAAGACGCCGTGCGCGACATGCTCGCCGGCAATGCCTTTGGCGAAGCCGGTTCACGCGTAGTCATCGAAGAATTCCTCGACGGCGAAGAAGCCAGCTTTATCGTCATGGTCGATGGCGCCAACGTGCTGCCAATGGCCACCAGCCAGGACCATAAACGCGTCGGCGACGGCGACAGCGGCCCGAACACCGGCGGCATGGGCGCCTACTCACCGGCACCGGTAGTGACTGCCGAGATCCACCAGCGCGTGATGGACGAAGTCATCTACCCAACCGTGCGCGGCATGGCCAGCGAAGGCAACGTCTACACCGGCTTCCTCTACGCCGGGCTGATGATCGACAAAGCCGGCCAGCCGAAGGTGATTGAATTCAATTGCCGTTTCGGCGACCCGGAAACCCAACCGATCATGGTGCGCCTGGAGTCGTCACTGGTGCTGCTAGTCGAAGCCGCACTGGCCAAGGCACTGGACAAGGTCGAAGCCACCTGGGACCCGCGCCCAACCGTGGGCGTGGTCATCGCCGCTGGCGGTTACCCAGCCGATTACGCCAAAGGCGATGTAATCGAAGGCCTCGAGGATGCCGCGCAACTGGACGGTAAAGTCTTCCACGCCGGTACCGCGCTCAAGGACGGTCAGATTGTCACTGCCGGCGGGCGCGTGCTGTGTGCCACCGCTATCGGCCGCACGGTTGAGGAGGCCCAGCAACAGGCCTACCGCTTGGCCGAAAAGATCAGCTGGAGCGGTAGCTTCTACCGCAACGATATCGGTTACCGCGCGATTGCCCGCGAACACGAAGAAAAGTAACGGTAAAGACGACAATGGTGGCTAATTGGCCACCATTGTCATATTACCCGGACGAACAGCTTGGCTATAATCCGTCCACTTAATATTGAAGGGAATTCACTGTGCGCCGGCTGAGGATTGCCACCTACCTGCTACTCAGCTCCTTGCTGATGGCCCTCACTGCAGCGGCAGCGCAAGCAAGTGCGCAGGCATCTTGGTCAAGCCTTAGCGACCCGAGCGCTGAGTTACAACTTAATGACGTGCGCAGCCCCGAGCGCAGCGCGCAGTTCCGCCCCAGCGACCTCACCCAGCTCTACACCCCCGGCGGCAATAGCGCGCTGTGGCTGCATTACCGTCTGCCCGCTGATACCGATGCGCAGATGCTGCGTATATTTGCGCCTTACCTGGCCTACCTTGATCTCTACGTGCTGCAAAACGATGAGCTCATCGCGCAGGAACACACCGGTAGTAACCTGCCGCTCTCCAGCAGACCCTTGGCCAGCCGCGACTTTCTTTTACCGCTGCCAAAATCCGAGCAAGCGCTGGATATCTACCTGCGCCTAACGTCGGAACAAGCATTGCGCCCCAGCATTACCCTGCAAAGCGCTCAAGCCATGGCGGCCGATGATAATCGCCCGTTGCTTTTCGGTTTGTTGCTCGGTTGTCTGGGCATGTTGGTGGCTTATAACCTTGTACGCTATGCGTACATCCGCGCCGCCAGCAGCCTGTGGTTGGCTGCCATGCAAACCTGCCAAGTGATCGTGGTGCTCAGCCTGCTGGGCATCAGCACGCCCTGGCTGGGTGAGTTGCAAAGTTTGCAGCCGCAGATCGTCAACCTATCGATGTTGCTGGTTGCGCTTTGCGCACTGTGCTTTACCGCCAGCTTCTTCCATAAGGTCTGCCTCAACACCCCGCTGAATTATCTGCTCGCCGGGGAAGTGGTGCTAATCGGCATCGCCTGCGTGGTACTGCTGGTGGCTACCAATCTGCAGTACAACCAACTGGTCTACCTGCTCAACGCGGTTGCTGGTTTGACTATCCTGCTGGTCTCGCTGACCCACTGGCGGCATGGTTACCAACCGGCACGCTTGTTCAGCCTGGCAGCGCTGGTGTTCTGCGCGGCGTTCATCTGTGCCCTGCCGATTTTCTTCGGCTACTGGTCAGTGCAGAGCGAATCGATCGCCTACGGCCTGCTGGCCACGACCATAGTCAGCGGCTTTATGCTCAGCATGGCCGCCAGCGAACGGCAGCGGCGGATCATGCAGGAACACTTCAGCACCAGTAGCGCCCTCGCCGCCAGCACTGCCGAACTAAAAGCTAAAGCCGAATTTCTCGCTAAGATTAGCCACGAAATTCGCACCCCGATGAATGGTGTGCTGGGCATGACTGAACTGTTGCTTGGCACGCCACTGTCCGCTAAGCAGCGCGACTATGTGCAAACCATCCACAGCTCGGGCAATGAGCTGCTGACCTTGATCAACGAAATCCTCGACATCTCCAAGCTTGAATCCGGGCAGATCGAGCTGGATGACGTGCAGTTCGACCTCAACGCGCTGATTGAGGATTGCCTGGACATCTTCCGCGCCAAAGCCGAGCAACAGAAGGTTGAGCTGATCAGCTTTATCCAGCCGCAAGTGCCTAGGGTGATCAGCGGCGATCCCACACGCCTGCGCCAAGCCCTGCTGAGCTTGCTGGACAACGCCTTCAAGCAGACCGATGAAGGCGAAATTTTGCTGGTGGTAGCACTCGACAACAATGCTGGCGCAGCGCGCCTGCGGATTGCCGTGCAAGACAGCGGCAAGCCACTGGACGCCAGCGAACGCGACGCGCTGCTGAATGCCGAGCTACACAGTAAAGACTTCCTCGCGGCGACCAAGCTAGGCGGTCGTCTTGGCCTGATCATCGCGCGCCAGCTGGTGCGCCTGATGGACGGCGAGTTTGGTATCCAGGGCGGCAACGGCCGAGGCTCAACCCTGTGGCTGACCCTGCCGCTGGATGCCGCGCGCCTGGAACTGCCCACTGCGGACATCGACGCCTCGCTGCAAGGCGCACGCCTGCTGGTGGTGGATGACAACGACACCTGCCGCAAGGTCCTGGTGCAACAATGCAGCGCCTGGGGCATGCAGGTCAGCGCCGTACCGTCGGGCAAAGAAGCCATGGCCCTGCTGCGCACTAAGGCGCACCTGCGCGAGTACTTCGATGCCGTGCTGCTGGACCAAGACATGCCCGGCATGACCGGCATGCAGCTGGCGGCGCGCATCAAAGAAGACGCCAACATCAACCACGACATCCTGCTGATCATGCTCACCGGCATCAGCCAGGCACCGAGCAAGATCATCGCGCGCAACGCCGGAATCAAACGCATCCTGGCCAAGCCGGTGGCCGGCTACACCCTGAAAACCACCCTGGCCGATGAGTTGGCGCAGCGTGGCAAAGGCGACTCGCCGATGTTCACCCCAGTCACGGTGAGCACAGCGCTGCATGTGCCCAGTGACTTCCGCATTCTGGTGGCCGAAGACAACACCATCTCCACCAAGGTCATTCGCGGCATGCTCGGCAAGCTCAACCTGCAGCCCGATACCGCCAGCAACGGTGAAGAAGCACTCAGCGCGATGAAAGCACAGCAATATGACTTGGTGCTGATGGATTGCGAAATGCCAGTGCTCGATGGCTTCTCCGCCACCGAGCAGCTGCGCCACTGGGAAGCTGCCGAGCAGCGCCCGCGCACCCCAGTGGTGGCACTCACCGCGCACATTCTCAATGAGCACAAAGAACGCGCGCGCCAGGTCGGCATGGACGGGCACATGTCCAAACCGGTGGAAATGTCGCAACTGCGTGAACTGATTGAGCACTGGGTGGCCGAGCGGGAAATCCGCCTCAAGCGCGCCGCCTTGCCATCCTGATAGGGTCACCGGGATTGCCCGGCGGCCTCTACACTCGTACCCTGCCTCCCCTTATTGATCGAGACGAGTCCTAGTCATGGCGTCCGCGCTATTCAGCCTGTATTTGAAACTGTTGGTGCTCTACAGCCCCTTCTTCGTGCTGTCGTGCTTTATTGGCTTGAGCCGTGGCTACACGGTCAAAGAGCGTAAGCGCCTGGCCTGGAAGGTCGCGCTTGGCGTATTGATCGCCAGCGTGCTGCTGTACCTGTTCGGTAAACACATCTTCACCCTGTTCGGCATCACCATTGATGCCTTCCGCATCGGTGCGGGCAGCGTGCTGTTTATCTCGGCGCTGGGCATGGCCCAGGGTAAGTCGGCCGTACAGACCGATAACGTGCAGCAAGACGTGACTATCGTGCCGTTGACCATCCCGTTGACCGTCGGCCCCGGCACCATCGGCGCCCTACTACTGATGGGTGCCAGCCAACCGGACTGGAGCGACAAGGCCGTGGCCGTGCTAGGCATCGCCCTGGCCAGCTTCACCGTGGGCGTGGTGCTTTATATGTCCAACCAGTTCGAGCGCTTGCTCGGCGATCAGGGCCTGCAGATCGTCAGCCGCCTGATGGGCCTGTTCGTTTGCGCCCTGGCCGCGCAAATCATCTTTACCGGGGTAAAAAACTACCTGATCAGCTGACACTCAGCCTTCACGCCCCAGCACAGCACACACCCACGCACCACAACACGCCCTTCGCACCTGCATGGTGCAACCACACCGACAACCATCACACCGCCCCCCGGCTGCACAGCCGGGGGGCGCAACACCTGCGGCTGCCCGTTAACCACGACATTCCCCAGGCCATAGCGCACCTCAGGGCCTATCCGCGCGTGTTGCCGGGCGCGATCTGCCTGGCCTTACGCAAACAGGCACAGCAATTGCTCTAGTCCTGTCGGGGACAGCGCAGCGCTGTCGACGTTTCCGGGTGCAGCTTATGCCCCGTTGCTTCACTGCCAAGACCAATAAGCCCAAATCAGCAGTTAACAAAGTATCTTTGTGAATGGAGATCGCACCATGCAACGTCGCAATCTGATCAAGGCCCTAACCCTTTCCGCCTCTATCGCCGCCATGGGCATGACCTGGACCGTGCAGGCCGCCGAGACGATCAAGGTCGGCATCCTGCACTCGCTGTCCGGCACCATGGCCATTTCGGAAACCTCGCTGAAAGACATGGCGTTGATGACCATCGACGAAATCAACGCCAAGGGCGGCGTTAACGGCAAGCAGCTTGAAGCCGTTGTGGTTGATCCCGCCTCCAACTGGCCGCTGTTCGCCGAGAAAGGCCGTCAACTGCTGACCCAGGACAAGGTCGATGTGGTGTTCGGCTGCTGGACCAGCGTGTCGCGCAAATCAGTATTGCCGGTATTTGAAGAGCTCAACGGCCTGCTGTTTTACCCCGTGCAGTACGAAGGCGAAGAGATGTCGCCTAACGTCTTCTACACCGGTGCGGCGCCAAACCAGCAAGCCATCCCGGCGGTCGAGTACCTGATGAGCGAAGACGGCGGCGCCGCCAAGCGCTACTTCCTGCTCGGCACCGACTACGTCTACCCGCGCACCACCAACAAAATCCTGCGCAGCTTCCTGGTCAGCAAAGGCGTCGCCGAGAAAGACATCGAAGAGGTCTACACCCCGTTCGGTCACAGCGATTACCAAACCATCGTCGCCAACATCAAGAAGTTCTCCGCCGGCGGCAAAACCGCGGTGATCTCCACGGTTAACGGTGACTCTAACGTGCCGTTCTACAAAGAGCTGGCTAACCAGGGCATCGAAGCCACCGACATCCCGGTGGTGGCCTTCTCGGTCGGCGAAGAAGAACTGCGCGGCATCGACACCAAGCCGCTGGTCGGCCAACTGGCGGCTTGGAACTACTTCCAGTCGGTGGAGAACCCGGTCAACACCGAGTTCGTCAACAAGTGGAAGGCCTACGCCAAGGCCAAGAACCTGCCAGGCGCCGACAAAGCCGTGACCAACGACCCGATGGAAGCCACCTACGTGGGCATCAACATGTGGGCACAAGCGGTCGAGAAAGCCGGCAGCACCGACGTCGACAAGGTGCGTGACGCCCTCGCCGGCCAGACCTTCGCCGCGCCAAGCGGTTACACCCTGACCATGGACAAAACCAACCACCACCTGCACAAGCCGGTGATGATCGGCGAAGTACAGGAAGACGGGCAGTTCGAAGTCGTCTGGCAGACCGAAGGCCCGCTGCGCGCCCAGCCGTGGAGCCCTTACATCGAAGGCAACGACAAGAAGCCGGATTACGCGGTCAAATCGAACTAAGCACCCGCTAAACCCGGCCCCTATCCGGGCACGCCAAGCCCGGCCTGAGTCCGGGTCACGGCTTATCGCCGGCAGCACTGCTGCCGGTGGTATTTCCAAAGGACTGCCGCAATGCCCACTGCTTTTAGCCGAATTCTATTCAGCCTGCTGTTGCTGCTGCCTATGGCTGCGCAAGCAGGTGACGCCAATGATTTTGCCGCTGCCAACCCCGCCAAGCAGGCCAGCCTGCTGCAACAGTGGTCGGCCAACCCTGACAGCGCGCGCTTAGCGTTGCTCGAAGCGCTGCAACAAGGCCGCGTGGCCGCAGACAGCAGCAAACAGGCATTTATTGAACACGACGGCAGCTACCGCGCCGTCGAAGGTGATGCCGCCCCCACTGGGCAGACCCGCAAACTGCGCCTGAATAACCGCATGCGCGGTTTGATCAGCACCGCCATGGCCAGCCACCAGTTGCTATCCGACGACCCGGCGCTGCGTCTGGCCGCCGCGCAGGAATTACAGAAGCGCGCCAAGCCAGCGCAATTAGCGTTACTCGAAGCCAGCGTGGCCCGCGAAGCCGATGACGCGGTACGCGACGCGCTGACCCTGGCGCTGGCCAACCTGCAGCTGGTCGATAGCGACCCAACTGTGCGTTTGGCTGCTGTGCGCCTGCTCGGTGAAACCGGCGAGCCGCTGGCGCGCACTCGCCTGGAAACCCTGCTGGATCCCGACGTCGAGAGCGACCCCAGCGTGCGCACCGCGGCCGAGACCAGCCTGGCGCAGGTCAAACGTAAACTGCTGGTCGGCGAGCTGCTCGGTCAGGCGTTCAGCGGCCTGTCACTCGGTTCGATTTTGCTGCTCGCCGCGCTGGGCCTGGCCATCACCTTCGGCCTGCTCGGGGTGATCAACATGGCCCACGGCGAAATGCTCATGCTCGGCGCCTACTCCACCTACATGGTGCAGGTGCTGTTCCAGCGTTTCGCCCCGGAAGCCCTGGCGCTCTATCCGCTGGTGGCGCTACCGGTGGCATTCTTCGTCACTGCGGCCATCGGCATGGCGCTGGAGCGCACGGTGATCCGCCACCTCTACGGTCGTCCGCTGGAAACCCTGCTGGCCACCTGGGGCATCAGCCTGATCCTGATCCAGTTGGTGCGGGTGATGTTCGGCGCGCAAAACGTCGAAGTAGCCAACCCTTACTGGCTGTCCGGTGGCATCCAAGTGCTGCCCAATCTGGTGCTGCCGTATAACCGCATTGTGATCATCGGCTTCGCCCTGTTTGTGGTGCTGCTCACCTGGCTACTGCTGAACAAGACCCGCCTGGGCCTCAACGTCCGTGCCGTCACCCAGAACCGCAACATGGCCGCCTGCTGCGGCGTGCCGACCGGGCGGGTGGACATGCTCGCTTTCGGCCTCGGCTCCGGCATCGCCGGCCTCGGCGGCGTGGCCCTGAGCCAGATCGGCAACGTCGGCCCGGACCTCGGCCAGAGCTACATCATCGACTCCTTCCTGGTGGTGGTACTCGGCGGCGTCGGCCAACTGGCCGGTAGCGTCATGGCCGCCTTTGGTCTGGGCATCGCCAACAAGATTCTCGAACCGCAGATCGGCGCCGTACTCGGCAAAATTCTGATCCTCGCGCTGATCATTCTGTTTATCCAGAAACGTCCGCAAGGCCTCTTCGCACTCAAGGGACGGGTGATCGACTGATGACTATGCCACTCAATCAAACCCTGCTGGCCCGCGCCAGCGCCAAGCTTGGCCCGCAGGCGTCAATTTCCATCGGCTTACTGGTGTTGCTGGTGCTGCTGGCCATGCCGGTGCTGCACCTGCTGCCCGCAGACAACGCCCTGCATATCTCCGCTTACAGCCTGACCCTAGTCGGCAAAATCCTCTGCTACTGCATCGTCGCCTTGGCGCTCGATCTGGTCTGGGGTTACGCCGGCCTGCTGTCCCTCGGCCACGGTCTGTTCTTCGCCCTCGGCGGTTACGCCATGGGCATGTACCTGATGCGCGAAGCGGCCGGCGATGGTTTGCCGGCCTTTATGAGCTTCCTCGCCTGGACCGAGTTGCCTTGGTACTGGACCGGCACCGACAACTTCCTCTGGGCGCTGTGCCTGGTGGTACTGGCCCCCGGCTTGCTGGCGTTGGTGTTTGGTTATTTCGCCTTCAATTCACGGATCAAGGGCGTGTACTTCTCGATCATGACCCAGGCGCTAACGTTCGCCGGCATGCTGCTGTTCTTTCGCAACGAAACCGGTTTTGGCGGCAATAACGGCTTTACCAACTTCAAGACGATTCTCGGCTTCGATATCACCGCAACCCACACCCGCGCGGTGCTGTTCCTCGCCACCGTACTGCTGCTGGTGGCCAGTCTCTATCTCGGCTGGCGGCTGGCACGGAGCAAATTCGGCCGGGTGCTGACGGCGCTGCGCGACGCGGAAAACCGCCTGATGTTCTGCGGCTACGACCCGCGCGGCTACAAGCTGTTTATCTGGGTCTTGAGCGCGGTGCTATGCGGCCTGGCTGGCGCGCTGTATGTGCCGCAGGTGGGCATCATCAACCCCAGCGAAATGTCGCCAACCAACTCCATCGAGGCCGCGGTGTGGGTGGCTTTGGGCGGACGCGGCACGCTGATCGGCCCACTGCTCGGCGCCGGCCTGGTCAATGGCATGAAGAGCTGGTTCACCGTGGCCTTCCCTGAATACTGGCTGTTCGCCCTGGGCTTTCTGTTCATCGTCGTCACCCTGTTTCTGCCCAAAGGCGTGATCGGCCTTCTGCGCAAGAAAGGAGAGCAATAATGCGCGCGACTCCGACACCCGACTTGATGCTTGAGCCAGCCTTCGACGCCGCCGGTAGCGGCCGCGACGCTATTGGCGCCAGCAGCCTGGCCAACAAGGGCCTGAACACTCGCCACGGCACCATCCTGACCCTGGAAGAGATCAACGTCAGCTTCGATGGCTTCAAGGCGCTGAGCAACCTGACCCTATATATCGGCGTCGGTGAATTGCGCTGCATCATCGGCCCTAACGGCGCTGGCAAGACCACCATGATGGACGTGATCACCGGTAAAACCCGCCCCGACAATGGCGTGGCCTACTTCGGTGAAACCCTCGATCTGACCCAGATGAGCGAAGTGGCCATTGCTCAATCCGGCATCGGCCGCAAGTTCCAGAAGCCCACGGTGTTCGAGGCACTCAGCGTGTTCGAAAACCTTGAATTGGCGCAGAAAACCAACAAGTCAGTGTGGGCCAGCCTGCGCGCCAAACTGAGCGGCGAGCAGCAAGACCGCATCGATGAGGTGCTGCAGACGATCAAGCTCGACAACTCACGCCAACGCCCGGCCGGCTTGCTTTCCCACGGACAGAAGCAGTTTCTGGAAATTGGCATGCTGTTGGTGCAAGACCCACAACTGTTGCTATTGGACGAACCGGTGGCGGGCATGACCGACGCGGAAACCGAGTTCACCGCCGAGCTGTTCAAGTCTCTGGCGCGCAAGCATTCGCTGATGGTGGTCGAGCACGACATGGGCTTCGTTGGCTCCATCGCCGACCACGTCACCGTGCTGCACCAGGGCAGCGTGCTGGCCGAAGGTTCGCTGGAGCAGGTGCAGAACGATGAACGGGTGATTGAGGTTTATCTCGGCCGGTAAACCTTTGGCCATCCACCCTACGTCGCATCAGTAGGGTGGATGACGCTGTTTTCATCAACCAAAGACAGCGCACGGTGAATGGATAAAGCGCCAGCTACGCGCCCCCATCCATCCTACGCAGAAACAAGGACACAACCATGCTGCAAGTCCAACAGCTCCACCAATATTACGGCGGCAGTCATATCCTCCGCGGCCTGTCATTCGAGGCTAAGGTCGGCGAAGTCACCTGCCTGCTCGGGCGCAACGGCGTGGGTAAAACCACCTTGCTGAAATGCCTGATGGGTCTGATCCCGGCCAAAGAAGGCGCGGTGCAATGGGAAGGCCAGCCGATTACTGCGCTCAAACCACACCAGCGCGTGCATGCGGGCATCGCCTACGTTCCCCAGGGCCGCGAGATTTTCGGCCGCCTGACCGTGGAAGAGAATCTACTGATGGGCCTGTCACGCTTCCCTGGCAGCGACGCCAAGGTAGTGCCGGAATTTATCTACGAACTGTTCCCGGTACTGCGCGAGATGAAGCAGCGCCGTGGCGGCGACCTCTCCGGCGGGCAACAGCAACAGCTGGCGATTGGCCGTGCACTGGCGAGCAAGCCGCGTCTGTTGATCCTCGATGAGCCCACCGAAGGTATTCAGCCGTCGGTGATCAAAGAGATCGGCGTGGTAATCAAGAAGCTCGCCGAACGCGGCGACATGGCCATCCTGCTGGTTGAGCAGTTCTATGACTTTGCCGCCGAACTGGCCGATCAGTACCTGGTGATGAGCCGCGGTGAAGTTGTCCAGCAAGGTCGCGGCGAAAGCATGGAAGCCGATGGTGTGCGCGGACTGGTTGCGATCTGAATGGCGACGCCGAGCCTGCACTTTGCGCATAATCGGCGCTTCGCTTATGGCCCGAGTACCCAATAATGATCTGGCGCCACCTGCTTCTACCACTCACCGCAATAGCTGGCCTGAGCATGGTCATCTGGGGCGGCTTTATGCCTGACTACTGGATGCTCCGCCACCTGCCGCCCGGCACTGAGCCCGCCTACCCGCTGCAGACCGTGCTGACCTTCTGCGCGATTATCCTAGCCGAATGCCTGCTGCTGTTGGCCGTGCTGCGCCCCGGCTCCTATTGCCGTTCGTGGGGCCGCGCCCTGTGCGCCAGCCTGCTTGCACTGGCGATAGCCGGGTTCTGGTTGAGCGGCTTTATGCACGCGCCGCCTTACTACGGCATGCACCTGCAATGGTGGCTCTGGGTCACCCTCGGTTTGCTCATGCTAACCCTCTTGTCCGCTGGCCAAGCCTGGCGGCAGCGGCGCAAGGTGGCCGAATGAACGCACCTGCCTCTGTATTCACGCCCAACTGGCAGGCCGAGCTGGAACTGGCCTACGGTCACGACGGTGCGGCAACACGGCCCACCCTGCGCCGCCATAAAGGCCCACTACGGGTACAGAAGCACCTGTATGCAGAAGGGCCGGACGTATGCCAGCACATTATCGTCCACCCGCCGGGCGGGATTGCCGGCGGCGATCGCTTGGATATTTGCGCCACGGTCGGCGCTAACGCCTGGGCGCAGCTGACCAGCCCAGGCGCCGCCAAGTGGTACCGCGCCGCCGGCCCTGCTTACCAACAGCTCAACCTGCGCGTGGCCGCCGGGGCCACCTTGGAATGGCTGCCGCAGGAAACCATCATCTACTCAGCGGCCCAAGCCGAACTCACTACCGAGATCGACTTGGAGGGCGACGCCAAGCTGCTGTACTGGGACATCATCGCCCTCGGTCGCCCGGCCAGTGGTGAGCGTTTCGACGCTGGGCACTTTCAAGCGCAGCTAAATATTCGCCGCGACGGCCAATTACTTTGGCACGAACGCCAGCGCGTCATCGGCGGCGATGGCCTGCTCGAGTCGCCCATAGGCTTGGACGGTAAGCCGGTATTCGCCACATTGCTTATCACCGGCGAAATCGACAACGAATTGCTTGAAAGCTGTCGAGAGCTGCCCAACCCAGTGCGCGGCGACCTGACTCAACTACCCGGCCTGTTGGTCGCTCGCTGCCTGGCCAGCGAAGCGCTGCAAGCGCGCGCCTGGTTGATCGATCTTTGGCGCCTACTGCGCCCTGAGTTGCTAGGTCGCACTGCCGTCCCCCCACGAATTTGGAGCACGTAGGGTGGGCAACCGCGCAGCGTTGTCCACCACCTACAGGTGGATGTGAAAAACGACATCCTCCCTACGAACGGAGCAAAACGATGGACCTTACACCGAGAGAGAAAGACAAACTGCTGATTTTCACCGCCGGGTTAGTGGCCGAACGCCGCCTGGCACGCGGGGTGAAACTCAACTACCCGGAGGCCATGGCCTACATCTCTGCGGCCCTGCTGGAAGGCGCCCGCGACGGCCAGACCGTGGCCGACCTGATGCACTACGGCACCACCCTGCTGACCCGCGATCAGGTGATGGAAGGCATCCCGGAAATGATCCCGGACATTCAGGTTGAAGCCACCTTCCCGGATGGCACCAAGCTGGTTACCGTCCACCAGCCCATTGCGTAATCAGCATGCCTATTATTGATGCTACCCAAGCCGACCTGCCCGCCATCCTCGCCATCTACAACGACGCGGTCGAGCACACCACGGCCATCTGGAATGAGACCCAAGTTGACCTGGCCAACCGCCAGACTTGGCTGGCCGAGCGCACGGCTGCCGGCTTCCCGGTCTTGGTCGCCCATGATGACGCAGGCAGCGTGGTTGGCTACGCCAGCTATGGCACCTGGCGCGCTATCGAGGGCTTTCGCCATACCGTTGAGCATTCGGTGTATGTGCGCAGCGACCAACGCGGTCAGGGCCTGGGCCCGCTGCTGATGCAGGCGCTGATCGAGCGCGCCCAACAGGCTCGCCTGCACGTCATGGTTGCCGCCATTGAAAGCGGCAACAGCGCCTCAATCCGCCTGCACGAGCGCCTCGGTTTCGTCACCACCGGACAGATGCCGCAAGTCGGCCGTAAGTTCGACCGTTGGCTCGATCTCACTTTTATGCAATTGATGCTGGAGCACTAGCGCAATGATTCCCGGCGAATACCAGATCCAAGACGGCGATATCGAGCTCAATGTTGGCCGTCGCACCCTGGCCCTGACGGTGGCCAATAGCGGCGATCGACCGATTCAGGTTGGCTCGCACTTTCACTTTTTCGAAACCAATGACGCGTTGGCATTTGATCGCGCCGCCACGCGTGGCATGCGCCTGAATATTCCGGCCGGCACCGCGGTGCGTTTCGAACCGGGACAATCACGGCAAGTTGAATTGGTCGACCTCGCTGGCCAGCGCCGGGTGTTCGGCTTTGCTGGCCGGGTGATGGGCGATCTCTGAACACAGCCACTCGTAGGGTGGGGCGGGCGGCGCTCCGTTGAGCGCACCGACACCCATAATCTCGCAACGATGGGTTACGCCACTACGTGGCTAACCCATCCTACGGACAGGACTCAAAGCATGAAAATTTCCCGCCAAGCCTATGCCGATATGTTCGGCCCCACCGTCGGCGACAAGGTGCGCCTGGCCGATACCGAGCTGTGGATTGAAGTGGAAAAAGACTTCACCACCTACGGCGAGGAAGTGAAATTCGGCGGCGGCAAAGTCATACGCGACGGCATGGGCCAGGGCCAACTGTGCGCCGCCGATGTGGTCGACACGCTGATCACCAACGCGCTGATCATCGACCACTGGGGCATCGTTAAAGCTGACGTCGGCCTGAAAGACGGCCGCATCGCCGCCATCGGTAAAGCCGGCAACCCGGACATCCAGCCCGACGTGACCATTGCCATCGGCGCGGGTACCGAAGTGATCGCCGGTGAGGGCATGATCCTTACCGCCGGCGGCATCGACAGCCATATCCACTTTATCTGCCCACAGCAGATCGAAGAGGCGTTGATGAGCGGCGTGACCACCATGATTGGCGGCGGCACTGGGCCGGCTACCGGCACCAACGCCACCACCTGCACGCCAGGGCCTTGGCATATGGCGCGCATGCTGCAGGCCGCTGACGCCTTCCCGATGAACCTAGGCTTTACTGGCAAAGGTAACGCCTCCTTGCCCGAACCGCTGATTGAACAAGTCAAAGCCGGTGCGATTGGCCTCAAGCTGCATGAAGACTGGGGCACCACCCCGGCGGCGATCGATAACTGCCTGAACGTGGCCGACCAATACGATGTGCAGGTGGCGATCCACACCGACACGCTCAACGAGTCCGGCTTCGTCGAAACTACCTTGGCCGCGTTCAAGGGCCGCACCATTCACACCTATCACACCGAAGGTGCAGGCGGTGGTCATGCGCCGGACATCATCAAGGCCTGTGGCTTTCCCAACGTGCTGCCGTCCTCGACCAACCCGACCCGGCCCTTTACCCGCAACACCATCGACGAACACCTCGACATGCTCATGGTCTGCCACCATCTCGACCCGAGCATTGCCGAGGATGTGGCCTTTGCCGAATCGCGCATTCGCCGTGAAACCATCGCCGCCGAAGACATCCTGCACGACCTCGGCGCGTTCAGCATGATCAGCTCAGACAGTCAGGCCATGGGCCGCGTCGGCGAAGTGATCACCCGCACCTGGCAGACCGCCGACAAGATGCACAAGCAGCGCGGTCCGCTACCAGGCGATGGTGCAGGCAACAGCAACTTCCGGGTCAAACGCTACATCGCCAAATACACCATCAACCCGGCCATCACCCACGGCATCAGCCATGAAGTAGGGTCGATTGAAGTGGGTAAATGGGCGGACCTGGTGCTCTGGCGTCCGGCCTTCTTCGGCGTGAAACCGACGCTGATTTTGAAGGGTGGCGCGATTGCCGCCAGCCTGATGGGCGACGCCAACGCCTCGATCCCGACGCCGCAGCCGGTGCACTACCGACCGATGTTCGCCAGCTATGGTGGCAGCCGCCACGCCACCAGTTTCACCTTTATCAGCCAGGCCGCATTTGATGCCGGAGTACCCGAGCAACTCGGTTTGAAGAAGAAGATTGGTGTGGTCAAAGGCTGTCGTGAGGTGCAGAAGACCGACCTGATCCACAACGATTACTTGCCGAACATCGAGGTGGATGCGCAGAACTATCAGGTCAAGGCAGACGGCCAATTGCTCTGGTGCGAACCGGCGGATGTGTTGCCGATGGCGCAGCGTTATTTTCTGTTCTGAAGCTAGCGACTGACTTCAAGCAAGCGAGACGGCAAGCTCCGGCTGGGGAACCAGCGCTGGAAAGTAAGAGCGAAGCTGCCATCACGCTTCATCTCATCCAGAGCGACTTGCCAACGCATCACAACCGCAGGGTCAGTGGTCGGCGAAAACACCAAGTAGGACTCGTGCAGGAGAAACACCCACTGCGCCTCTACTTGGTCAGGCGTCATGCCGACTAAGCCGAGTAGATCAGGCAGCGCGATGTCGCTCGCCGCTAACACCTCGCCCCGACCGCTGCGAAACATTTCCATCATCCGCTCCGCGGATGTCACCGTATAAATATTGCGGAAGCCTTGATCCGCCAGGTATTGATAGCTGTACCACTGGCGAGGCAGAACCAATTGCCGAGGTTGCGCCGCCGCCATGCTATCGATCAACAGACCAGAGCCTTTACGGGTATAGAAACGGTTGATTGAAAGGGAGATTGGCCCGACCCACTGGAACGATTTTTCTCGCTCTGCAATACGCGCCACGGTGAAGAGCCCTACATTCGGGGTGCCCTGTGCCTTGGCATAACCGCGCGTCCAAGGTGCCAGTACGATGCGCACCTCATCCCCAGCAAGCACCGCCAGCTGCTGAATCAGCTCAGTGGAAAAGCCCGTGATCAGACCATCGCGGCTGAAATTCAATGGCGGACTTTCTTCGGTGTACAGCTGCAACTCAGCCGCTGATAACAACGAGATACCCGACAGCCACAAACACACGCATAAGGCGCTGCGCTGCATCAACATCACCCACCATGCGCGGGCGTCGCGCCGGTAACCCGTCAGGATAGAGTCACGCACTGCACTAACCATCACGCGCCCTCTAGCAGAAGGTCATTAATGCTAGGAAGTATAGATGAACACGTTGCTGACTTTCGAGCAGCCTCACGCCCGAAAAAAGACGCCGAGTTGTTGCTCACCCAAGACCAGCTCAATCAGCGCAGCTGGCTATCTTTGCTACCGCGTCGGTTATAGCCACCGCTGGCTTGCTGCTGTTGATCATCCGCGTCCTGGCAGACCACGCACAACCTCACGCCTTGCACAGCCTTGCGTCGCGCCTCTGGAATGAGCGCATCGCACGCTTCGCAGTGCGTCAGGCTTTCACCACTGGGCAGCTGGCTACGGGCGCGCTGGATGGCGTCCTCGATGCTGCTGTCGATCTGTTCCTGTACCGCGCCGTCATTACTCCAACCGCCGGCCATGATCACCTCCACATGCATTGCCCTTAGTACACGATATGGACGCCACTGTGCCTCATTACAAGCGCAGCTGATCGGCAACTTACTCTTTTACATTCATAAACTCTTTAGCCCAGACGATATAGTCCTCCGGCTGGGTGTAGGTATGCGTCAGTTCGGTCGCGCTGAGGTCGCTGGACTGCGCCCCGCGCTGCTCGCGCAGGCAATCGTAGGTGGCCTTGATAGCCGCGAAATAGGCCGCATGGCCATTGACCACGATACGTACGCCAAGGCTCGCCAAGCGGGTGTTATCACGCAGCTTGGGGTTGCCATACGTGACCAGCATCAGCGGCACGCTCAAGGCAGCCGATATCTGCTCCAGATGGTCAAAGTCCTCGACACCGACCAAGCAAATGGCATCGGCACCTGCAGCTTGGTAAGCCTGAGTACGGCGAATCACCTCGTTAATATCCAGCAGCCCTGCATGGGTTCGGGCGATAACCGCAAGGTCTGAATCGAAACGGGCCTCTAAGGCCGCACGGATTTTACCGACGCCCTCGTCGATGCTGATCAGGTCTGTGGATTTGCGCCCGAACTGTGCCGGCAGCAGGGTGTCCTCGATGGTCAGCGCGGAAACCCCCGCACGCTCTAGCTCAACCACCGTGCGCATCACGTTCAGCGCATTACCGTAGCCGTGATCAGCATCGGCAATCAACGGCAAGCGGCTGACCCGGCCAATACGGGTGGCTTGCTCGGCAAACTCGCTGAGGGTGATCAGGGCGAAGTCAGGGGCGGCCAGAACTTGTAGTGAAGCTACAGAACCGCCCAGAATTCCGACCTCAAAACCGAGGTCAGCGGCGATACGTGCTGCCATGGGATCGAATACGGAGGCGGTGTGATAGCAGCTATTTGCAGCGAGAAGCTTACGAAATTGCACGCGTAGGTCGTGATGCGAAGCTATTTGCATGGAAATGCACCATCAGTCATGTGTCGGATCTAGGCGAGCGATTATGTAGTAAAACTACATAATCGGCCAGCGACCTTACACCCCGCCCTCAGCGCATAAACCGCAACGCCGCCTGCATCAGCCTAGCTCAACCGGCAAACGTGGGCCAAAGCCGGCGCCAGTGAGCAAGCCATAAGCCATCCACAGCATCACCCCGATATACAGCATGCGCGGCAGCCAGGTGGTCAGCTGCTCGGTCAAGCTATCCAGCTTCTGGGTTTCCACGCGGGCGTAGTTGAGCAAGCTGGCCGGGAGAGTGCCGCTGGCCTCTCCCGAGCGAATCAAGCCAAGCGCCAAACCCTGGCCGGGGAAGGTGAGAGCCGCCAACGCTTGAGCCAAGGTCTGGCCACGCTGAATAGCCAAGGGCACAGCACTGAAGCGTTGGCGCAGCGGCGCATGGCTGATCACCGCACAGGCCTTGGGCAAGGCCTCAAGCATCGGCATACCGGCTTCCAGCATCAGCCCCAGGCTGGCAAAAAAGTCGCGCAGGTTACGCCGCAGCAGTGCTGGCCCCATTAGCGGCAGCCTTGCAAACACGCTATCGAGAGCCCTAGTTGCGCCGGCAGGCGTGTGTTCGCGACGCCGATAAAGCCCGCGCCCCAAGGCATAGAGTGAGCCCAGCACCAGCAAGGGCCAGAGCACACCCCATAGATAACCCGCGCCGCTCAGCTGGCCACCGACCAGCGCCGGCAGTGGCTGAATAAACAGCGCCAACACCAGCACAGCGCCAGGCAACAGCAAGCGTGATTTCAAGGCAGCGGCCTGTTGCGCCTGGTGTGTATAGCGCTCCGCCAGCCGCTGATAGATCGTCGCCAGGCAACCGCTGGCCTGGCCAGCGCGCAGCAGAGTAGCGTCCAGCGGGGTAAACAAACCGCTGCGTAAGCCGGCGCTGGCGATGTCGCTACCTACGGCAATCTGCGTTTGCAGGCTGGCCAGCGCAGTCTTGGCCCCTAAGGGCACACTCACGCTAAGTAGCGCTCGCTCGACCGGCACGCCAGCCTGTTCCATTGCAGCAAGGTGAGCGAACAACTGGGCGCGCGCAGCAAAGTTTAGCTGGGCAGGGCGTGCGGTGGGCATAAGCAGACTCAGGAAGTTATGGGCGACCAACCGTTAGGTGCTCAGTTAGCCGCGCTTAAGGGCGGAGTAGATGCCTTAAGGCGCCGGCATTAAGGCATCTAAACTGTAAGGCTCGCCGAACCAGCGCTGATGAATACGCTGCAAGCTACCATCATGGCCCGACTGCTCAAGTGCTTGCTGCCAACGTTGCACCAGCGCCGGGTCAGTGCTCTTGGAAAAGGCAATGTAGGAGTTGTTAGCCATAAAGGTGTACTGCAACTCGACCTCATCACGGCGCATGCCCTGCTCCGCAAGCATGTTATCCAGAACCAGATTATTGGCTACTAACAACTCGATGCGACCATGCTTGAACATCTTCACCATATGCTGCGGTGTTGGTACGCCATAGAGGTTTTTCAGGCCCTGCCCGCGAAGGTACTCGTAGGAATACCAATTTTTGGGCACCACCAGCGTACTGAACTGCTCGACATCCTTTACCCCGCGTATAGATAACCCGGCACCACGCCGCGAGTAGAAACTGGTGCGCCCCAGGGCAATCGGCCCAACCCATTGGAACAGTGCCTCGCGCTGAGGCGTACGCACCATAGCGAACAACCCGCTGTTAGCTTCGTGCTGCACCTGGTGATAGCCGCGGGTCCAAGGCACCAATTCGATCCGAGCAGCCTGCCCGGTACGCTGGATCAGCAATTCGGTCACTTCCACCGCCATACCGGTTAGCGTGCCATTTTCGATATAGCTGAGCGGGCGGTATTCCTCGGTATACAGGCGCAATTCTGCCGCCAACGCCGAAGTACAGTAGCCAAGCAACAACACGCCGAGCCAAATCGCCAACCTCATGGGGCACTACCTACAGAACATAAAATAATTAGCCGAGTCCAATTGCGAGGATTGGTCGCCAGCCACTGGAGCTCTCATCAATACAGTCTTGCGGCAAGCCAACACAAGCGATTACGGACTGCCAGACAGCTCTAACTCGAGGTCCTGCTCCCACTGAGCTAGATTACCGCGAGTTACCTGCCTCACCTGCAACGCAATGTTTACCGGTTCAGAGGGTAACTCGCCACGCAACCCTTGCGCAGCCAACTGCACGGCGCGATAACCAATGGCATGGGCTTGCTGGATAAACAGGCTGTGAATCTCGCCTTTACGCAACGCGTCGAGCAACAAGGCATCGCCATCGAAGCCGATATGCAGAACGTCCCCCGCCTTACCGAGCCGCCGCATCGCTGCCAGCGCCGCACGCGAGCTGACACTATTGGGCGTGAATATCCCGGCCAGCTGCGGCAGATCATCCCGCAAGGCATTTACCGCAGCCTGACTGTCGTTACCGATGTAAGCATCCACCAGCACATTCAGCCCGCCTTCTTGCGCGCCCTGGCGAAAACCTCGCTCACGCTCGCTGGTCGAGGTTACATCCGCCTGCAAGCGCAATAGCGCGACATTACCTCGCCCAGCGAGCGCAGCCGCCATGGTTTGGCCAGCCTCGAGGCCGGCACGAAAATTGTCGGTAGTCACCACGCCGCGCGCTGCGCTGCCGGGCATATCACGGTCGAAATAAATGGTAATTACGCCACTGGCTGCCAATTGCTGCACGCGCGCGGTAATTGCATTACCGCTGGGGGCGATAACCAGCGCCTTGCAGCCACGCGCCAACGTCCAGCTGATCATCTGTAACTGGGTTTCGACCCGCCCCTCGCGGTTAGGGCCACGAAAGTAGATATCCAACCCCTGTTCTTTGGCTGCCTGCCGAGTGCCGGCCTCTACCTGCAACCAAAACGGCGCAGTGCTAGCCGCCACCACGCCCACACACTCCTTGGCCGATGCGTTAACAGCCCAACTGGTTAATATCATAAGTAGCAGCGCAGATTTCGACCCGCATCGCCTGTGCATCAGCTATCACTCCCAATACGTAGCCACGGCTCACGCTGAACTAAACAAGCAGTGAGCGTCACTGCAGAGTCACTGATATCAATTTAGCATCAGAGCGTGACTCTCGCCGAGCCTCGCGCTAGCGGTTATCCACCGAACTCGCGGGATAAACCCATAACATCCGCATTTGCTAAATTTTAATGGCCAGCCCCTACGCTCAGCCGTCTGCTCATCGCCGGCCAAGGCTAAAAAGACCTCTCGGCGTTTTTTTCACCTTCAAGGCGACAGCTGGGCTGGTAGCCGCCGCCCAAGCAGGCGATGATCACTGATCTTTCCTGCACCTTGAATGACATGACCGATACCACGCAAAGCACTCAGGCCACGCACAAACCCCGCCCGCTGATCGATTTACTGGTCAGCATCATTATCCCCTCCTTGATTCTGATGAAGCTCAGTGGTGAGGCCAAACTCGGCGCTGACGGTGCGCTGATGCTGGCACTGGCCTTCCCGCTGGGCTGGGGCAGTTTCGAGCTGCTCAAGTACCGCAAATTCAACTTTATTGCTCTGCTCGGCCTGGTCAGCGTGCTGCTTACCGGCGGTATCGGCCTGCTCAAGCTGGACAACCAGTGGCTGGCAATCAAAGAAGCGGCGATTCCCGGCCTGATCGGTATCGCCGTGCTGGTGTCGACACGCACGCGCTACCCGTTAATTCGCACCATGCTGTTCAATAAGAACGTACTCAACGTCGACAAGATTCATGAGTGCCTAGAGCAGGCCGGCAATACCGCGCAGTTCGAGGCGCGCCTGCTCAGGGCCACTTACTGGCTGAGCGGCACCTTCTTCTTTTCCTCGGCGATGAACTACGCACTGGCCAAGTGGATTGTGATCAGCCCGGCCGGCAGTGAAGCCTTCAATGCCGAGCTTGGGCGGATGAACCTGCTCAGCTATCCAATGATCGCGATCCCCTCGATGATCATGCTGATGGCCGTCTTCTATTACCTGTGGCGCACCATCCACGGCCTCACTGGCCTCAAGCTGGAAGATGTGATGGCCAATGCCGAACAGGAAAAGCAGCCCTAAGCGAATCTGACTGGTGCGCCACGGATGCTGACGCTCTCCGCTTACCTCGGTCTGTTCCTCTCGGCGCTGGGTGCAGCCACGCTGTTGCCGCTGCAATCGGAAAGTGTGCTGGTGGCGCTGCTGCTGAGCGGCACCTACGTGCCCTGGATGCTTGTCGCCATTGCTAGCGCGGGTAACGTCCTCGGCGCGCTACTCAACTGGCTACTTGGCCGCTACCTCGAACACTTTCGCCATAAAGCCTGGTTCCCGGTCAGCGAGGCGCGCCTGCAACAAGCGCAGCGCGGCTATGCGCGTTACGGCCGCTGGTCGCTGCTGTTAAGCTGGGTGCCGGTGATCGGTGACCCACTGACCTTGGTGGCAGGGGTAATGCGCGAACGCGTGTGGATTTTCCTGCTGATCGTCAGCCTGGCGAAAACCGCCCGTTATGCTGTATTGGCAGCCCTCACTCTCGGCTGGAGCAGCATTTAGCGCTATGCGGCAGACGCCATATCACCAACGGTAAGTGGCAAAGTTGAGCATCTATCGTGCCTCCGCGATACTGCGCCACCTCGCGCAGGTCGTGCGCGGGGTCAGTTGCAGAACGACGGAATGAGTGCAGTGGACTTACAGCCAAGATGAAAAGAAGCGACCTGATCTGGACCCTAGTGGGCCTCAGCGCTGTTGTGCTGTCGTGCTACTTGCTCTATCACCAGGTACGCACTATTTCCCTGGATGAAATCGCCGACAGCCTGCGCGCCATTCCACGCATGAATTGGCTACTCGCGGGTGCCGCCACACTGGGCGCCTATAGCGCTCTGGCCTGGTACGACCGCATCGCCCTCGCCCACCTGGGTAAAAAAATCCCATGGCGCTTTATCAGCCTGTGCTCCTTCACCACCTATGCGCTGGCTCACAACATTGGCGCCTCGGTGTTCTCTGGTGCACTGGTGCGTTACCGCGCCTACCGCAGTAAAGGCATGACGCCGCAGGAAATTGGCATCCTGATCGTCTTTTGCTCCTTCACCTTTATTCTCGGCACGCTACTAGCCAGCGGCTGCGTTTTGCTCTTGGAACCGGATCTGATTCACCGCGTGACCAAGGTCACGCCGCGGGTGTCCGAGATCATCGGCGGGCTTTTACTGCTGTTGGTCACCCTCTATGTGCTCGGTTCCTGGCGGCAGTTCAAACCGCTGCATTGGCGCAAACTGCATATCGAATACCCGCGCCTGCGGATTGTCGCGCGCCAGCTATTGGCAGGGCCATTGGAGTTGGCCTGCGCCGCCGCCATCATCTACTTTGCCCTGCCGGCCGAACACAACCCGGGTTATCTGGTGGTGTTCGGCGTGTTCCTTGCTTCGTTCTCGCTGGCGCTGTTGTCCCACGCCCCCGGCGGTTTAGGCGTACTCGAAGTGACCTTCCTCGCGGCCATGCCCGAGCTCCCGGCAGCGGACGTACTCGCCGCGCTGATCGTGTTCCGCGGCTTTTATCTGTTGCTGCCGTTTGCACTGTCGCTGCTCATCGTCGTTGGCTTCGAGTGGAGCCAGTGGAAGAGCCGTCGCGAAAACAGTCCCACTCTGCCCAACCCTAAGCCGCGCCAATCTCCAGATAACTAGGGGAGCATTGCGCGGCGCACTCGCATAGAATGCGCGGCCGTTTTTTGTGTTCGGCACATCCATGTGCTTCGACTTGCGGGCTTACGCGCATGAGCGTTTCCCCGTTTTTTTGTGACCAGCCCTCTATGGCGGTCACCCTTGGGGCCGTTAGTGCGCGACATCAAAAAATCTCCCGATTATTTTTCAGGAACAGCGCGCCGCATGACTCTTTCTACTCCCGCCCGCGCCTGCGGCATCGACTTCGGCACCTCCAACTCCACCGTCGGCTGGCTACGGCCGGACGCTGAGACGCTGATCCCTCTTGAGGACGGTAAAATCACCCTGCCGTCCGTAGTGTTTTTCAATATGGAAGAGCGCCGCCCGGTGTATGGCCGCTTGGCGCTGCAGGAATACCTGGAGGGCTATGAAGGCCGCCTGATGCGCTCGCTGAAAAGCCTGCTGGGAAGCAAGCTGCTGAAAAGCGAAACCACCGTGCTCGGCAGCGCCCTGCCGTTCAAGGACCTGCTTGGCTTCTTTATCGGCGAGCTGAAAAAGCGCGCGGAGACCACCGCCGGCCGACCGTTTGAAGAAGTGGTGCTGGGCCGCCCGGTGTTCTTCGTCGATGACGACCCGGTCGCCGACCTTGAAGCGCAGAACACCTTGGTCGCCGTCGCGCACAAGCTCGGCTTCAAGGACGTGTCGTTCCAATACGAGCCAATTGCTGCGGCCTTCGATTACGAGTCGGGGATCAGCCAGGAAGAACTGGTGTTGATCGTCGACATCGGCGGCGGCACCTCGGACTTCTCCTTAGTGCGTCTGGCCCCCGAGCGCCGTAACGTCGTCGACCGCAGCAGCGACATTCTCGCCACCGGCGGCGTGCATATCGGCGGTACCGATTTTGACAAGCAGCTGTCGTTGGCCGGCGTCATGCCGCTGTTCGGTTATGGCAGCAAAATGAAAAGCGCCGCGCCGATGCCCACCAGCACCCACCTGAACCTGGCGACCTGGCACACCATCAACGCGGTCTATTCCGCGCAGTCACAGCGCCAGCTGCAAAGCATGCGCTACGACATCGTCGACCCCACCGGCATCGACCGCCTGTTTCAACTGATCGAGCGCCGCGACGGCCACTGGCTGGCCATGCAAGTGGAGGACAGCAAGATCGCCCTCACCGAGCAGGATGCCAGACCGATTGACCTTGGCCGCCTTGAGCCAGGCCTGATCGCCGAACTGACCCGCGAGCTGTTTGAGGCGGCCATCGAACCGCTACTTGAGCGCGTACGCGCCAGTATCACCCAGCTGCTCGGCGATGCTGGCGTCAGCGTTGCGCAGGTCGACACGGTGTTTTTTACCGGCGGCTCCAGCGGCATTCCGGCGTTGCGCCAGAGCGTGGCCGCGATGCTACCGAATGCCCGCCATGTCGAAGGCAACACTTTCGGCAGCATCGGCAATGGCTTGGCGATTGAAGCGCAGAAGCGGTACGGCTGAGGCCGTAGGATGGGTTGAGCGCAGCGATACCCATCTCCCACCACACTATCGACTTGATGGGTTACGCCGCTACGCGACTAACCCATCCTACGGCTGCGCAGTCCCCACCACGCCTGCAACCATCGCCATAAAAAACGCCAGCTCAAGGCTGGCGTTTTTTATGGCGCAGAATCAGCGCGGCACAGCTGGCTTCTTCACGGGTTTCTTGCCCTTACCCTTGGCGGCATCGGAACGCTCTTTGGCGGCCTGCTGGTTGCGCACCTGCGCAGCCGCTTTGGCCTGCTCACGCTTGTCCCATGGGTTGCCACCTGCCGCACCGGTGTCACGCGGCGGCAGGCCGGTGTGCTGGGTCAACATCGGTTTAGCCTTGGTAGTTTCCTTGGCCACTTTGTGGCTGCCCGCCGGCGTCGAGTTTTTACGCCGCGCGCTCTGGTAGCCGTCAGTAGCCGGCTGATGCAGCGGAATCAGCTGATTCTTGCCCGGCCCGATCAGGTCAGTACGGCCCATACGGGTCAATGCTTCACGCAGCATCGGCCAACCTTTCGGGTCGTGATAACGCAAGAAGGCCTTGTGCAGACGACGCTGCTCTTCGCTCTTAACGATGGTCACGCTGTCGCTTTTGTAGCTGACCTTACGCAGCGGGTTCTTGCCCGAATGGTACATGGCCGTGGCCGTGGCCATCGGCGACGGGTAGAAGGCCTGCACTTGGTCGGCCCGGAAGCCGCTGCTTTTCAGCCACAGCGCCAGGTTCATCATGTCTTCGTCGGTGGTGCCCGGGTGCGCAGCGATAAAGTACGGAATTAGGTACTGCTCTTTGCCCGCCTCTTTCGAGTACTTCTCGAACATGCGCTTGAACTTGTCATAGCTGCCGATGCCCGGCTTCATCATCTGATTGAGCGGACCTTCCTCGGTGTGCTCCGGGGCGATCTTCAGGTAACCACCAACGTGGTGGGTGACCAGCTCTTTCACATATTCCGGTGACTCAACAGCGAGGTCGTAACGCAGACCAGAAGCGATCAAAATCTTCTTCACACCCGGCAGGGCACGGGCGCTGCGATACAGCTGAATCAACGACGAGTGATCGGTGTTCAGGTTCGGGCAGATGCCGGGGAACACGCACGACGGCTTACGGCACGCGGATTCAATTTCCGGGCTCTTGCAGGCGATGCGGTACATGTTCGCGGTCGGGCCGCCGAGGTCGGAAATTACCCCGGTAAAGCCCGGCACTTTGTCGCGGATCTCTTCGATCTCGCGAATGATCGATTCTTCCGAACGGTTCTGGATGATGCGGCCTTCGTGCTCGGTAATCGAACAGAAGGTACAGCCGCCAAAACAGCCGCGCATGATGTTCACCGAGAAGCGAATCATGTCGTAGGCGGGAATTTTCTCTTTGCCATACACCGGGTGCGGAACACGCGCATAGGGCATGCCAAACACGTAATCCATCTCTTCGGTGGTCATCGGGATGGGTGGCGGGTTGAACCACACATCCACCTCACCATGTTTCTGCACCAGTGCACGGGCGTTACCCGGATTGGTTTCGAGGTGCAATACCCGGTTGGCGTGGGCATACAGCACCGCGTCGCCACGCACTTTCTCCATCGACGGCAGACGGATCACCGTCTTATCGCGGGTCATGCGTGGGCTAGCCAGCAACTCCACCACCTTGGCTTCGTTCGGGTCTTCAACTGGGCCCTTTTCCTGCTCGATGGCGCAGGCCTGGGTGTCCTGGGTGTTCACGTACGGGTTGATGATCTTGTCGACCTTACCCGGCCGGTCGATACGGGTGGAGTCGACCTCGTACCAGCCCTGCGGCGTGTCACGGCGGATAAACGCGGTGCCGCGCACATCGGTGATGTCTTCGACTTTCTGCCCGTAAGACAGACGCTGGGCCACTTCAACGATGGCGCGTTCGGCGTTGCCATACAGCAGAATATCGGCACTGGCGTCGATCAGGATCGAGTTGCGCACGCGGTCTTGCCAGTAGTCGTAGTGGGCGATACGGCGCAGCGAGGCTTCGATGCCACCGAGCACGATCGGCACGTTTTTATAGGCTTCTTTACAGCGCTGGCTGTACACCAAGCTGGCCCGATCAGGGCGCTTACCGGCCATACCGCCAGGGGTGTAGGCATCATCCGAGCGGATTTTTTTATCGGCGGTGTAGCGGTTGATCATCGAGTCCATGTTGCCGGCCGCGACGCCGAAAAATAGGTTCGGCTCGCCGAGCTTCATAAAGTCGTCTTTCGACTGCCAATTTGGCTGCGCGATGATGCCGACCCGAAAGCCCTGGGACTCTAGCAGCCGGCCGATGATCGCCATACCAAACGAGGGGTGATCAACATAGGCATCACCGGTGACGATGATGATGTCGCAGCTGTCCCAGCCAAGCTGATCCATCTCTTCCCGACTCATCGGCAAGAAAGGCGCAGGGCCGAAACACTCGGCCCAGTACTTTGGATAATCGAATAACGGCTTGGCGGTTTGCATGGACATGGAAAGTGACCGGCGTTGACGAACAGGGATGGTAAATCGCGGCCGCGTAATATAGCACAAAATTTAACCAAACCCGACTCAAACACTAGGATTAATGGCTGTGGTACCGCTGCCAACAGCCCGCCTCGCCTCAGAGGCTTCGCGCGCCACTCGAGGCCCTAAGCCCAGCACGACTCAGATCAGCCGCGCGATGAAGGCGACGCAGGGACTAACGGCGCACGCCTGCAGGAGAGCTGCGCTCAGGTGTACGACCTTGCTCAGCTATTGCGATAGCGCCGCGGCACCCGCGCAGTGACCTTGCTGAGCAGCTCGTAGCCAATAGTACCAGCGGCCTGCGCCACCTCATCTACCGGCAACTGCGCGCCCCATAACTCCACCACATCACCCTCAGCAGCATCGGGCAGGTCGGTCAAATCAACGCTTAGCATATCCATCGATACCCGCCCGACCAGCGCTACGCGCTGACCTCGCACGATCACTGGCGTACCCGTCGGAGCATGCCGCGGATAGCCATCGGCATAACCGCAACTCACCGTACCAATACGTGACTGCCGTTCGGCGCACCAGCTAGCGCCATAACCGACGGCCTCACCAACGGCCACATCGCGACAGGCAATCAGCTGCGCCGTCAGGCTCATCGCCGGGCGCACACTCAACTCTGCCGCAGTCAAATCAGCGAATGGCGTCGCGCCGTAGAGCATGATGCCGGGGCGCAGCCAATCCATATGCGCCGCCGGAATGGTCAGAATCGCCGCCGAGTTAGCCAGTGAGCGCTGGGCAAAATCCAGGTCTAGTAGCTCGAGAAACTGCTCAAGCTGCAGCTCGATGGTTTCACTGCCGCGCTCATCCGCGCAGGCAAAGTGGCTAAGCAAATTCAACTCAGCGACCTGCACCGCGCCGTGCAGATGCCCGTGCCATTCACGCAGCGCAGCCGCACTAAAACCCAGCCGATGCATACCACTGTCGAGTTTCAACCAAACATTCAACGGCCGACTCAGCGTGGCCGCGAGCAACTGCTGTGCCTGCAGGGCATTGTGTAGCACCACGTCCAGGCCTAGCTGCGCAGCAAATTGATATTCATCCGCAGCAAAGCAACCTTCTAGCAGCAGGATGCGCGCTTCGCCATGTAAGGCACGCACCTCAGCGGCCTCCTCCAGGCAGGCCACAGCAAAGCCATCGGCGATACCGTGCAGGGCCGTCACCACCTCGCGCACGCCGTGCCCATAGGCATTCGCCTTGACCACTGCAAACGCCTGTCGCCCCGGCGCGCAACGCTTGGCCACGGCATAATTGTGAGTGATCGCAGACAAATCGATGGAGGCAACAAGCGGGCGCATGACAGCAATGTCCTTAAAAAAACGGGCGCCCAGTTTAACCACTGGCCGCCCGTTTTTATTGATCTGGCTCGCTAAGACGCTGCGTTGCACGCCATAGCGTCAATCTTCGTCGAACTGATAACTGCCTGGCGCGAGGTTTTCGAAGCGCGAATACTTACCGAGGAAGGCCAGCCGCGCGGTTCCCAACGGGCCGTTACGCTGTTTACCGATGATGATCTCAGCGACGCCCTTGTACTCGGTCTCAGGGTGATACACCTCGTCGCGGTAAACGAACATGATGATGTCGGCGTCCTGCTCGATGGCCCCAGACTCACGCAGGTCGGAGTTGATCGGGCGCTTATTCGGGCGCTGTTCGAGGCCGCGATTGAGCTGTGACAAGGCGATTACCGGGCAGTTAAATTCTTTGGCCAAGGCCTTCAGCGAGCGGGAGATTTCGGAAATCTCGTTAACTCGACTGTCGCTGCTGGAGCCGGGAATCTGCATCAACTGCAGGTAGTCGACCATGATCAGGCCAATCTCGCCGTGCTCACGGGCCAAGCGTCGTGTGCGCGCGCGCATTTCCGAAGGCGAGATGCCAGCCGTATCGTCAATAAACAGCTTGCGGTCGTTAAGTAGATTGACCGCCGAGGTTAGCCGCGGCCAGTCGTCATCGTCGAGCCGACCGGCACGAACCTTGGTTTGATCGATGCGACCCAAAGAGGCGAGCATACGCATGACGATGGAGTCGGAGGGCATCTCTAGGGAGTACACCATCACCACCTTGTCGCTGCGCATCAGGGCGTTTTCCACCAGGTTCATGGCAAAGGTGGTTTTACCCATGGACGGACGACCGGCAACAATGACCAAGTCTGCCGGTTGCAAGCCACTGGTCAGGTCGTCCAGCTCATTAAAGCCAGTGGACAGGCCGGTGATCGCATCGCCGTTATTGAACAGGGTGTCGATACGGTCGATGGCCTTGACCAGAATATCGTTGATCCCAATCGGGCCGCCGGTCTTCGGCCGCGCCTCAGCGATCTGAAAGATCAGACGCTCGGCCTCATCGAGAATTTCGGCACCGGTGCGGCCTTGCGGCATATAAGCGCTGTCGGCGATTTCGCCACTGATGCCGATCAGCTGGCGCAGCGTAGCGCGCTCGCGAATGATCTGCGCATAGGCCTTGATGTTGGCCACCGATGGGATATTTTTCGCCAACTCGCCGAGATAAGCCAACCCGCCGACCTGCGAAAGCTGCCCTTCTTGGTCCAGCTGCTCGGACACAGTCACCACGTCAAAAGGGTGGTTGCGCTCCGCCAGCTTGAAGACAGCACGGAAGATCAGGCGGTGATCGTGCCGATAGAAATCACCATCGGACACCGCATCAAGCACGCGCTCCCAAGCATTGTTGTCGAGCATCAAGCCACCCAGCACGGCTTGCTCAGCCTCGATCGAGTGCGGCGGCACCTTCAGGGCAGAGGTTTGCAGGTCGTACTGTTCGGGCAGGCTGATGTCGTTCATAAGGCTCAGGAAAACAATTCTATTTTTGAAAAACAAAGGGCACGGCATCACTTTCGCAATGCCGTGCCCGATGTTAGCGAGCCTACACCTAAGTGCAAGCCCGTTCAGCAGCCCATTAGGCGGCTACAACAACAACCCTAACGGTTGCTTCAACGTCGCTGTGCAGGTGCACGGCTACGTCGTATTCGCCGAGGTGGCGAATGGTGCCGTTCGGCAGACGCACTTCAGCTTTAGCCACTTCAACGCCAGAGGCGGTCAGGGCTTCAGCGATGTCGTGAGTACCGATGGAGCCGAACAGCTTGCCTTCATCGCCCGCAGTAGCGGTAATGGTGACTTCCAGTTCAGCCAACTGAGCAGCACGGGATTCAGCGTAAGCTTTCTTCTCGGCAGCCAGTTTTTCCAGCTCAGCGCGACGGGCTTCAAACGTTGCAATGTTTGCAGCGGTTGCAGCAGTAGCTTTGCCTTTCGGCAGCAGGAAGTTACGACCGTAACCGGACTTAACATTCACTTTATCGCCCAGGTTGCCCAGGTTGGCGATTTTTTCCAGCAGGATCAGTTCCATTTGGTAATAACCTCTTAACTTTTAACCTTCACCGTTCGTAGGGCCCGAGCCTTGTTTACGCTCAAAGCGACCACGAAAATCAAACAGACTGTCGACAATGGCCAAAACCACCAGTAACGGATAAGTCAGCTGCATAAACAGCAACAGCGTGATGTACAACCCAACCAGCCAGAACTTGCCTAGCCGACCTTGCGCCACCACCCCATGCAACAGGGCGATACCCGCAAACGCTAACGGCACACTGCACAACGGGGTCAACATGGCCATTTGCGGACCCAGATTGGGCCCCAACAGCATGCCGACCAACAGCAACATCGCCAGCGGTGGAGGGAGGCGTAGCGCGCGAAACTCACTGCCAAAACCACCCGGGTTATACAACTGCGCCTGCCAGAAGCGCCCAAGCATCAGGCTCAACAAGCTGACTATCTGCAACAACGCCGCGATCAAGCCGGTCAGTACCGGTGCAATCAGGCTATCCAAACGCGCTCGCTCATCCACCGACATTTGCTGGTGAACCCCTTCGAGCATTTGCGGCATGAGCTTCTGCAGCTCAAGCGCCATTGCCTCGATGGGCTCGCGGAACACCGCGCCCAAGACCAACCCGTACACCAAGCCCAATGCCACACTGCAAAGCAGTACACGATTCCAGGACAGATTAGCGCGCAATAACAACGCTAACCCCAGCGCACCGAGCAACACCAACAGGGTGCGCGGCTCACCAAAATACCACCAGCCAATGGCCGGCAGCAGGGCCCAAACGAGGATGCCAATGGCATCACTCCAACCGCGCCGCAGAAGCACCAGGCTTCCAGCGGCAGCACTTAACCAGAACAACAACGGCAATGCCGCAGAAACCACCACTACGAGAGTGGCCTGCATACGGCCGCGCATAATGAATTCAGCTAAGGCGCGCATGCAATTTATCCCTTACTTCTTGTCGAACATCTGGTCTCAGCGGCCGTGGCTGTCGGTGTAAGGCAGCAGGGCCAGGAAGCGGGCGCGCTTGATAGCGGTAGCCAGCTGACGCTGATAACGAGCCTTAGTACCGGTGATACGGCTAGGAACGATCTTGCCGGTTTCCGAGATGTAAGCTTTCAGCGTGTTGAGATCTTTGAAATCGATCTCTTTCACTTCTTCTGCGGTGAAACGGCAGAATTTACGACGACGGAAGAAACGTGCCATGAGAGTGGCTCCTCAATAGATCCGTGGATTACTCGTCAGCGTTGTCGCTGTCGTTGTTGTCGCTGTCATCGCCATCAGTAGAATCGGCGTTTTCAGGACGGTCACGACGCTCACGGCGCTCACTGCGGTTTTCTTCGGCCTTGAGCATCTCGGACTGGTCGATAACGGCCTCGTCGCGACGGATGACCAAGTTACGGATCACGGCATCGTTGTAACGGAAGTTGTCTTCCAGCTCAGCCAAAGCTTTGCCAGTGCACTCAACGTTAAGCATCACGTAGTGAGCCTTGTGGACGTTGTTGATGGCGTAAGCCAGCTGACGACGACCCCAATCTTCTAGGCGATGAATCTTGCCGCCGTCTTCTTCGATCAGCTTGGTGTAACGCTCAACCATGCCGCCGACTTGCTCGCTCTGGTCCGGGTGAACCAGAAAGATGATTTCGTAATGACGCATAAATGCTCCTTACGGGTTGTAGCCTGCCGCGAAGTGCGGTCAGGCAAGGAGTGAATTTCACTTGTTTGTCTTGCTGAAACAGAAAGGCGCAAACACGCCTGCCGTAGCGGCAAGGGGCGCTATTCTAGTGAAGCACCCTGCCACACGCAAGACGAACTGGTGATTAATTGAACAATCAGGCGTCAGCGAGAAAAGTAATCTTTCTCCCGCCAAAGAACGCCGAGCGCCCTTGGCGCCCAGCCCAAGTGTTACTTCTTCTTGCCGCCAGCCTTGCGCTGACGCAATGCCTCAAACAGGCAAACACCGGTCGCCACTGAGACGTTGAGACTGCTGACGCTGCCCTCCATCGGCAGCTTGACTAGGTAATCGCAATGCTCACGCGTCAGACGACGCATGCCCTTGCCTTCTGCCCCCATGATCAGCACGGTCGGCCCGGTCAGGTCATGATCATACAAGTCCATCTCCGCCTCACCGGCCGTACCCACAATCCACAGGCCACGCTGCTGGAGCTTCTCCAGGCTGCGCGCAAGATTGGTCACCGCCACCAAGGGAATCACCTCGGCAGCACCACAGGCCACTTTGCGCACGGTAGCGTTGAGTGTGGCGGATTTATCCTTGGGCACAATCACCGCTAGCGCACCGGCCGCATCGGCGGTGCGCAGGCAAGCACCCAGATTATGTGGATCAGTCACACCGTCGAGCACCAACAACAAGGGCGCACCCTCGGTACGATCAAGTAGCTCATCGAGCATGGCCTCACCCCAGACCTGACTAGGGCTAACATCAGCCACAACGCCCTGATGCACACCCTCGACCCACGAGTCCATCTCGCGACGCTCGCACTGACCGACCGCAACCCGCGAATCCGCAGCCAAGGCCAGGAGCACCTGCACGCGAGGGTCATTACGCCCCTCGGCTAACCAGATTTGCTTAACCCGCTTAGGGTGATGACGCAACAGCGCCTCTACCGCATGCACGCCGTAGATTTTTTCCAGCTGACTCATGACTTCGCCTTACGTTTGCGCGGCCCACTTGACGATGGCGCACCACCCGCAGCAGCACCCTTACGATGGGAGCTCGACTTACCCGGCTTTGCCGCCGACTCGCCTTTGGGCGAACCCTTGGCGGGCTTGCTCTTTGAATCATTGAGCAGCGACTTTTTCAGCGCGCGACTCTTGTCTACATCAGAGCCAGCCGACGCTTTACGCTCGCCGCGACGTCCAGTCTTGCCCGCCGCCGATTCAAAACCGCCGCGACGCGTGCCAGCAGGCGCTGCAACCTTTTCTTCGGCCAACTCGAAATCGATCTTGCGCTCATCAAGATCGACGCGCATGACCTTGACCTCGATGCTATCGCCCAGACGGAAGCTACGCCCACTGCGCTCGCCCGCCAGACGGTGATGCACTGGATCGAAGTGATAGTAATCACCCGGCAAGGCGGTCACGTGCACCAGCCCTTCAACATAGATGTCCTTCAATTCGACGAACAGACCAAAACCAGTCACTGCGGTAATCACACCGGGGAAGGTTTCACCGACGCGGTCTTTCATAAACTCGCACTTGAGCCAGTTCACCACATCGCGAGTCGCCTCATCGGCACGACGCTCGGACATCGAGCACTGTTCGCCGAGCTGTTCGAGAATCGGATCATCGTACGGATAGATACGCGCACGCGGCATGATTGCAGCACCCGCGCGCTTGACGTGCGGCGTGTCGAGCTTGGAGCGAATCACACTGCGAATCGCCCGATGGATCAATAGATCTGGGTAGCGACGAATCGGCGAAGTGAAGTGCGCATACGCCTCATAATTCAGGCCGAAGTGGCCCTGATTGTCGGCACTGTAAACCGCCTGACTGAGGGAGCGCAGCATCACGGTCTGGATCAGGTGGTAATCAGGCCGCCCGCGAATGCTTTCCAGCAACTGCTGATAGTCCTTCGGCGTAGGGCCGTCTTTGGACTTACCGCGATGCAGCGAGAGACCAAGCTCGGTGAGGAACGCTTTCAGTTTTTCTACACGCTCTGGCGGCGGACCATCATGCACACGATACAGCGCAGGGATTTCATGCTTCTGCATAAACGCTGCAGTCGCGACGTTGGCGGCGAGCATGCACTCTTCAATCAACTTGTGCGCATCGTTGCGCTGAGTCGGGCAAATATCCGAAATCTTGCGATCTGCACCGAAGATGATCCGAGTTTCCTGGGTTTCAAAGTCGATGGCGCCGCGCTCATGGCGCGCCGCCAGCAAGACCTGGTACAGCGAATACAGCTGCTTGAGATGCGGCAGCACCTCGTTGTATTCCCCACGCAGGGCTTTGCCTTCAGTGCTTTTCGGCTGTTCAAGCATGGCACTGACCTTGTTGTAGGTCAGGCGCGCATGGGAATGGATCACCGCCTCATAGAACTGATAGTCGGTCATCTTGCCGGTTTTCGAGATACTGATCTCGCAGACCATGGCCAAACGATCTACCTGCGGATTCAGCGAGCAGAGACCATTGGACAGCTCTTCTGGCAACATCGGAATAACGCGCTCGGGGAAGTACACCGAGTTGCCTCGCACCTGAGCCTCAGCATCCAGCGCAGAATCTATTTTCACATAATGAGAAACGTCAGCGATGGCGACATAGAGCTTCCAGCCGCCAGAGAATAACCGCCAGTTACTGCCGTTCTTCTCACAGTAAACTGCGTCATCAAAGTCACGAGCATCTTCACCATCGATGGTCACGAACGGCAGATGGCGCAGGTCAATACGTTTCTCTTTGTCCTTCTCTTCAACTTCCGGCTTGAGCTTGCCCGCCTCTTTGACCACAGCCTCAGGCCACACATGGGGAATATCGTAGCTGCGCAGTGCAACATCGATTTCCATGCCAGGGGCCATGTAGTTACCAACCACTTCAACCACATCACCTTGCGGCTGGAAGCGTGTAGTCGGCCAGTGGGTGATTTTCACCTCAACAAACTGGCCCTGCTTAGCACTTGCGTTACGCCCTGGCGTCACCAGCACTTCTTGCTGGATCTTCGGGTTATCCGCGACAACAAAGCCGACACCACTTTCTTCGTAGTAACGACCGACGATGCTTTCATGCGCGCGGAGGATCACCTCCACCACAGCACCTTCACGACGGCCACGCCGGTCGAGCCCAGAAACTCGCGCCAACGCACGGTCGCCATCGAACACCAAGCGCATCTGCGCAGGACTCAGGAATAAGTCATCACTGCAGTCATCCGGCACCAGAAAACCAAAACCATCACGGTGGCCACTGACGCGCCCCAGAATCAGGTCGAGCTTGTCTACCGGCGCATAAGTTCCACGACGGGTATAGATCAGCTGACCATCGCGTTCCATGGCGCGCAAACGACGACGCAGCGCTTCGAGCTGCTCATCAGTGGCCATACCGAACTCATCGGCCAGCTCTTCACGGCTCGCAGGAGAGCCACGGTCAGACAAGTGCTGCAGGATCAGCTCGCGACTTGGGATGGGGTTTTCGTATTTTTCCGCTTCACGAGCGGCCTCGGGATCGAGGGATTGCCAATCGGCCATTAGAGGTAATTCACCTTATCTACACAAATTCGGTTTGCCATGTGCCTATTGAAGCGCGAAACCACTGTCCAGGTCAGCACAGCACACAGAATAAAATATTTTAACAACAGGGGTTTACAAGTAAAAACCCGGTCCGTATTATGCGCGCCACAACGACGGGAAACGAAGTTAACCGAGTTGTAGTTGATCGCAAATAAGCTTTTTTTGCAATCAATGCCCAGGTGGTGAAATTGGTAGACACGCCAGCTTCAGGTGCTGGTGACCTTACGGTCGTGGAAGTTCGAGTCTTCTCCTGGGCACCAATTCAAAAAACCGAGCTACTGGCTCGGTTTTTTATTGGGCGCGATTTAACACAGCAGATCCAAGCAATACGGCGGACGCATGCGCCCATCCGCCGCAAGACGACTTAAACGCGAAACTGCCCCAAGCTAGCCTTGAGCTTCTTCGCCAGCCCATCCAATACCCGACCGCTATTGGCTGTGGCCGCCACCGCTTCCGCCGCACGCTGCGCTTCGACATGTATCACTTCGACACGGCCACGCACAGCATCCGCGCCGCTTGCCTGATGCGCCGCTGCTTCGCTCGCAGCATTGATTGCACCGTGCACCTCCTCCACCGCATCACGCACCGACTGCTGTACCTGCGCACTTTCACGCAACGCTGCCAAACCCTGACCCGCCTGCTTACCCGCCTGACCAATCGCCTCAACCGCTTCGCGCGCGCCCTGTTGCAGCGCACCGATATGGGCCTGAATATCGCCCGTGGACTGCTGCGTCTTACTGGCCAAAGCCCGCACTTCGTCCGCCACAACAGCAAAACCGCGACCGCTTTCACCCGCCCGCGCGGCCTCAATCGCGGCATTCAGCGCCAGCAGGTTGGTTTGCTCGGCGATGGAGCGAATCACCGTCAGCACCACTTCGATTTGCTCACTTTGCTTAGCCAGCCGCTCGATCACTGCCGAACCAGTTTCTACACGCAACACCAACTCTTCGATCGAACCACCCACACGCAGCGCAATCGCAGCGTTCTCGTCCGCGGCCTGGCGAATCGCCCCGACGCGCTGCAGAGCCTCACGCATAGCCAGGCTTTCTGCCTGCGCCTCACCTGCCATTTCAGCCAAGGCCTGCAGGCTACCCGCCACTTCATCGCGCTGACGCTCAGCGGCCGACTCGGCCGCTGCACTACGGGCCGCCAGATGACCAATTTCCTGCCCAGTGAGTGATGCCACCTCACCCGCCTCACGTACAATCGGCTGCAACTTGGCGACGAAACGATTGACCGCTGCCGCCATGTCGCCAATTTCATCACGGCTATTGAGCTCCACTCGGCGAGTCAGATCCCCCTCGCCCGCCGCCCAATCATTCAATACCGCAATCAAGGTATGCAGCTTGCTGACCACTCGCCGCCCCAGCACCAGCGCCAACACCAGCAAAATCACCAACGCCACCGCCATCAACCCCACACTGATATTCCAGCGCAACCCGGCGGCAGCCTGTTGGACCACCTCACGACTGCTCTGCTCCATACCGCCAGCCGTATCACGGGCAATACTCAAACGCGCCGCTAACGCATCCGCACTGCTGGTGGCCGCACCGCTTAAACTGTCAGAAACCAAGCGCCCGCTACTGCCGATCAGATCGACGAAGCGCGCATCCAGCTTCGCCAACTCTTCATCTACCGACGCAGTGGAAACCCCCAATAGAACCTTGCCTATATCAGAACCCATCGGACTGATCGTGGCCTCGGCGATGTACACACCTGAATCACTCGCCGCCGCCTGCAGCACTTTATCCAGCGCACCGCCACCCTCACCCTTAGCCAGCAGCGCACGCACGCGTGAATCCTGGCGGTTAAGGTGCCGCGTCAGGCGCTTACCTTGCGCATCGAGATACACCGCAAATAAAACTGATGGATTGCGGTGCGCGCCACGCACCAATTCGGTCAGCGCGGGCACGTCGGCATCCCAAATTGCCTTGGGCGCAACAGCCGACAACAGCTGCGCCAGCTCGTCCGCAGAGCGCTTGAGGTTACTGTCCAGCACCGCGCGGATTTGCACCTGCTCCTCACCCAGTCGAGCGGAAAGGCCTTTGGCTAACTGGGCCTGAGTACTAATGGAAAGACTGTCCAAGCCACCGCGCACTTCCTCACCGGCCTTCGTCAGCTCATCTACTAACCGCGCGGTATCCGCTTGCATCCCTTTAGCCAGTTCAGCCTCAAGCGTCGCCACCGTGGTCCGCGTTAGCGCCACCGCAACCACAACTTGAACCAGCAGGGCTACGCCCAGCGCCAAAAACACCGGCAGCAACAAACGACTGCGCAATACAGAAATAATGGCAAACACGGCAGAAACTCCTAGCAACGGTACTACCTATAACGGCGGCAAAGCTGACTTATGAAGGCCAGCCCAGATATTTTTACCTGCGCCAGAAACGAAAAAGGGTCGCCAATTAGCGACCCTTTGTGCACTGCATGCGACTATCAGGCAAACGGATGACGCAACACAATAGTCTCGTTGCGGTCCGGGCCGGTGGAAACGATATCAACCGGCGCACCCACCAACTCCTCCACACGCTTGATGTAAGCACGCGCAGCCTCCGGCAGTTCTTCCAGGGTTTTGGCGCCCAGAGTCGACTCGCTCCAACCTGGCAGCTCCTCGTAAACCGGCTGCAGACCCAAGTAGCTATCGGCATCAGTAGGCGCATCAACCAGTACATCGCCATTCTGATCTTTGTAGCCAACGCAGATACGGATGGTTTCCAGGCCGTCGAGCACGTCGAGCTTGGTCAAGCACAGACCAGAGATGCTGTTGATCTCGATGGCGCGACGCAGAATTACGGCATCAAACCAACCGCAACGACGCGCACGACCGGTGGTAGAGCCGAACTCATGACCACGCTTGGCGAGGAAGGCGCCAGTTTCATCAAACAACTCAGTCGGGAACGGACCAGCACCCACGCGCGTGGTGTAAGCCTTGGTGATGCCAAGGATGTAATCCAGGTACATCGGGCCAAAACCGGAGCCAGTAGCAATACCGCCTGCCGTGGTGTTGGAACTGGTGACGTAGGGATAAGTACCGTGGTCGATGTCCAGCAGCGAGCCCTGTGCACCTTCAAACATGATGTCCTTACCATCACGACGCATGCCATGCAGCACAGCAGTTACGTCAGTCATCATCGGCTTGAGCAGCTCGGCGTATTCCATGCACTCGTCGAGCGTCTTCTGGAAGTCGATGGCCGGCTCTTTGTAGTAATTAACCAGCACGAAGTTGTGATAATCCAAGAGCTCGGCAAGCTTGGTAGCGAAACGCTCTGGGTTGAACAAGTCGCCAATACGCAGACCGCGACGCGCCACCTTATCCTCATAGGCCGGGCCAATGCCACGACCCGTGGTGCCAATTTTGGCATCACCACGTGCTTTTTCGCGCGCCTGATCCAGGGCCACGTGATACTGCAAAATCAGCGGGCAAGATGGGCTAATGCGCAGACGCTCACGCACCGGCACGCCCTTCTCTTCCAGCTTGAGGATTTCACGCATCAGTGCATCAGGCGCAACCACCACGCCGTTGCCGATCAGGCACTGCACGTTTTCGCGCAGGATGCCGGAGGGGATCAGGTGCAGAACGGTCTTCTCGCCGTCGATCACCAGGGTGTGGCCCGCATTGTGACCACCCTGGTAACGCACAACAGCTGCAGCCTGTTCGGTCAGCAGGTCGACGATCTTACCTTTGCCTTCATCGCCCCACTGGGTGCCCAGGACTACGACATTCTTACCCATAACACTAACCCTCTTCGCAAACTGGATGCCGGCCACAGCCGACGGAATCTTTTCGTACGACTAATCAGATTGTCAGCGCAGCTAACTGCCAACGCCCATCACGCAACAACAACTGACGATCGCAGCCTGCCACCTCGGCATCAGCCGCGGCCTGCCCAGGTAAAGCCTGAACCACCCGCAGCCCATCAAGACGCAAACGCTGAATCGCCTGCCACAAAAATACATCATGGCTATCTGGCGCCCAGATACCCGCGGGCACATCACCTAACTGCATTTGACCCAGGCTGACCAGGGTTTTCAGGTCGGTAGAGAAGCCTGTCGCCGGACGTGCGCGACCAAAATCAGCACCTATGTCGTCATAACGACCGCCTTGAGCGATCGCATAACCAACCCCCGGCACAAAAGCGGCAAACACTACACCGGTGTGGTAGTGATAGCCGCGCAACTCGCCCAGATCAAAGTACAGCGGTAGTTCTGGGTAGCGCAGGCTCAATGCATCGGCTATCGCCATCAGGTCATCCAGCGCCGCATGCACATCATCCGGCGCATCAACCAAGCAGGCCTGGGCCAGATCCAGCACGTCACGCCCACCACAGAGCTCGCTGAGCGCGCGCAGCATTTTGCGCAGGTCATCCGGCAACGCATCGGTCAGCTCGGCAACCTCATCCACAGCCTTACGCTGCAGCGCATCGAACAGCTGCTGCTCAACCTCCCCCGACAACGCAGCGGCGCGTGCCAAGCCGCGATAAATACCGACATGACCAAGGTCCATGTGCACATCCGGCACCACCGCCAGCTCAAGGGTATTGACCAACAGGCTGATCACTTCCACATCACTGGCCGGACTGGCGTCGCCATACAACTCCGCACCCAACTGAATTGGACTGCGCGACGTTGTCAGCGCACGCGGCTGGGCATGGACCACACTGCCGGCATAGCACAGACGACTAGGTCCCTCACGACGCAAGGTATGCGCATCAATGCGCGCCACTTGCGGCGTGATATCAGCACGAAAGCCCATCTGCCGCCCGGACAACGGATCGGTCACCTTAAAGGTACGCAGGTCCAGATCCTGACCTGCGCCCGTGAGCAGCGACTCCAGATATTCGATATGCGGCGTCACCACGAACTCATAGCCCCAGCGCTGGAACAGGTCCAGCACCTGACGGCGTGCCACTTCAATATACCCCGCGTACGGCGGCAGTACTTCTTCGATGCCATCTGGTAGTAGCCAGCGGTCTACGGTTGCCATTTCGCCATTCCCCTTTTGGATCGGGCAGCACAAGCGCTCAGTGAACGCCAATAAAGAACAGTTGCTGCCAGCAGCATGCTGGCCAACCCGATCAGACGCAGCCGCCGTTCAGACAATAAAAGCGCGTCACGCCAACGGCGCAAACACGGAAAGGTCAGGAGCCCTCTAGCACCAGTACAAGACATGATGCGATGGCCTATTTCTGCCACATGCTTCCCGCAGACGCAAAAAAGCCGGGATTTCCCCGGCTGCCGCATCATACCACGTTTTCCAAAAGGATCACCCCGACGGCTACCCGCCGGGGTGACGACTTAAGGCTTGGACTTCTCGAGGTAACGGAAGAAGTCGCTACTCGGATCCAGCACCAGCACATCACGCTTATCGGCGAAGCTCTCGCGATAGGCTCTCAAGCTGCGATAGAACGAGTAGAACTCCTGATCCATACCATAGGCTTTGGAATAGATTGCAGCAGCCTGGGCATCACCCTCACCGCGCAACTCTTCAGCCTGACGGTAAGCGTCTGCCAGCAACACACGGCGCTGGCGATCAGCATCTGCTCTAATACCTTCGGCAAGCTCACGACCCTTGGCACGGTGCTCACGCGCTTCACGCTCACGCTCAGAGCCCATGCGGTCGAATACGCTGCGATTGACCTCCTTCGGCAGGTCGATGGTCTTGACGCGCACGTCCACCACCTCGATACCCAGTTCCTTCTGCGCAGCCCGATTCAGTGATGCAGTCACGTCAGCCATCAAGGCATCACGCTCGCCCGACACGGACTCATGCAGGGTGCGCTTACCGAACTGGTCACGCAGCGAAGCCTCTAGACGACGCGCCAGGCGCTCGTCAGCAATCTGCTTAATACCCGAGGTCGCGGTGTAGTAACGCTCAGCATCCAGCACACGCCACTTGGCGAAAGCATCAACCATCAATGCTTTCTTCTCCAGCGTGAGAAAACGAGAGCTGGTGGAGTCCAGCGTCAGCAGGCGCGCGTCAAACTTACGCACCTGATTGACGTATGGAATCTTCACATGCAGACCCGGCTGCACATCAGGCTGAACGATACGGCCGAACTGCAACAGCACCGCCCGCTCAGTCTGCGCCACGATATAGAAGCTATTCCAGGCAACGATCGCCAGAACGACGCCAACAATCAGGGCAATCAGTGATTTATTGCTCATCAGCGACTCTCCCTTGTACGCAGCTCAACCTGACGCGGGTCAACATTCACACGCGATCCAACATCCGCAGCACTCGCGGAACCGGAAATCGAGCTTGGCGCAGACGAATTACGACCATCGATCATCTTGTCCAGCGGCAGGTAGAGCAGATTATTTTGCCCTTTATCACCGGTTACCAGCACCTTGCTGGTGTTGGTCATTAGCTCTTGCATGGTGTCCAAGTAGAGACGCTCACGTGTCACCTCAGGCGCCTTGCGGTACTCGGTCACCAATGCAGTGAAGCGATCCGCCTCACCCTGTGAGCGCGAGACAACTTCGTCACGGTAGCCGCTGGCATCCTCAATCAGGCGCTGCGCCTGACCACGGGCTTCGGGCACTACACCGTTGGCATAGGTTTCAGCCTGGTTCTTCTCACGCTGCTCGTCTTCACGGGCACGGATCACGTCATCAAAGGCCTCTTGTACTTCACGCGGCGCAGCCGCGCTCTGCAAGTTGACCTGAGTGACCGCAATACCGGTGCGGTAGTTGTCGAGGAACCGCTGCAAGCGCTCTTTAACTTCGCTGGCCATCAACTCACGACCTTCGGTCAGCACCTGATCCATCTCGGTGGATCCCACCACGTGGCGTACAGCACTGTCAGTGGCATGCTGCAGGCTGATTTCCGGCTGATCAACGTTGAGTACGAAATCCTGTAAGTTGCTGATTTTGTACTGAACGGTCAACGGCACTTCGATAATGTTCTCGTCCTCGGTCAACATCTGCCCTTGCTTGCTGTAAGCACGCTCGCGGGTGACATTTTCCTGGAACTTACGATCAATCGGCGGGAAATAGATATTCAGGCCCGGGCCGACTGTTTCGTAGTACTTACCGAAGCGCAGCACCACTGCCTGCTCCTGCTCATCGACGACATAGATCGCGCTGTACAGCCAGACCGCAGCCAGCAAGCCAAGGCCCACAAAGAGCAGACCGAAACCGCCACCACCGCCTGAGCCAGCTTCGCTGCCTCGTTTTTTGCCGCCACCGAACAGCCCATTCAGGCTCTCCTGCAGCTTACGGAAGGCTTCATCGATATCCGGTGGTCCCTTGCGATCACCGTTCTTACGGCCACCCCATGGGTCCTGATTATTCGAGTTGCCACCCGGCTCATTCCAAGCCATAGCGCTCTCCATCTGATAAAGCAAAGACGCACCCGCGGCGCGTCAGCCAATGCTACAGAATGCATGCACCCAGCGGCAAAGTCGCTGGCGCAGGCTTTATTGCAAAGTGTGTTGTTCGATAAATTCTTGCGGCTCAAGCCCCGCACGACTAACAAGCCGGTTTAACTCAATGCGCGGCAAACGCACAGCCAGCAAGCTACTGCCATCCTCATTGTAAGATTCGCTCTGCACCACGCCCAAGTCAAAAAACTGCGCCCGTAAGCGGGCAAGTCGTTGCGGCAACTGCAATGTACCGATAAACAGGTCATCACCCAACAGCTCAGCGATGGCCTGACGCAATAACGGCAGCCCACGACCATCTCGCGCCGACAACCAGACTCGCTGTGGCTTACCATCCCCATCGCGCTGAATCTGCGGCTCTACACCCTCAAGCAAGTCGAGTTTGTTGTAGACCTCAAGCATCGGGAGGTCCTGTGCACCAATCTCACCCAGCACCGCAAGCACCTGCTCAATCTGCTGATCACGCTCTGGCTCGTGGGAGTCGATAACATGCAACAACAGATCAGAGTTACTCGATTCTTCAAGCGTCGCACGAAACGCCTCGACAAGCTTGTGCGGCAAATGACGGATAAAGCCCACCGTATCGGCGAGCACAATCGGGCCCAGGTCATCCAGATCCAGGCGACGTAAGGTGGGATCAAGGGTGGCGAATAACTGATCGGCCGCGTAGACATCCGAGGACGTCAACGCATTGAACAGCGTGGATTTACCCGCGTTGGTATAACCCACCAACGACACAGAAGGGATATCGGCACGCTGACGCCCACGACGGGCCTGCTCACGCTGACTGCGCACTTTTTCAAGTTTCTGCTTGATCTGACGAATCCGCACCCGCAGCAGACGGCGGTCGGTTTCTAGCTGAGTTTCACCTGGGCCGCGCAGACCGATACCACCTTTTTGTCGCTCAAGGTGGGTCCAGCCCCGTACCAGCCGCGTACTCATGTGGTCAAGCTGTGCCAGCTCGACCTGCAGCTTGCCTTCATGGGTACGCGCACGCTGAGCAAAAATGTCGAGAATCAGACCGGTACGATCCAGCACTCGGCATTCAAAAACGCGTTCAAGGTTGCGTTCCTGACTCGGCGTGAGCACATGATTGAAGATAACCAGATCGGCCTCAGTAGCTTTGACCTGATCACGCAACTCGGCAACCTTGCCACTGCCGATCAGGTACTTAGCGGTCAGCCGGCCACTCGGAACACTGAGGAACGCAGCAGTTTCAGCACCGGCCGACAGGGCCAGCTCCTGGAACTCCTGCGGGTCCTCGCGCGCCTCGGGATTTTGGCCGTCTAGATGAACCAGAATGGCCCGATTACCACCTTCATGGCGCTCGAAGAACAATACAGCCTCCTAAATCAGGCGTTACCAAGTTCAGCTTCAGCTTCAGCTTGCTCGGTTTCACTGGCGCTCGGCAGACGTACCGGGCGGCTAGGCACCACAGTGGAAATGGCGTGCTTATAAACCATTTGACTGACAGTGTTTTTCAGCAGAATCACGAACTGGTCGAAGGATTCGATCTGGCCTTGCAGCTTGATGCCGTTAACCAAATAGATAGACACCGGGACGCGCTCTTTGCGCAAGGTGTTCAGGTAAGGGTCTTGTAGCGAATGCCCTTTTGACATGTGCCGCACTCCTTTAAGGATCAAATTTCAATAATTTAAGTAAACAAACTAACGGCTTATGGCCGTCATACCCCAAGGATAGACGGCCAGCGGCAAGATCTCAGGTCAATATGGAGACCGCTGCCAAGTATTTCAAGGCGCGCGGCAGATTGTCGCAATCAGCGCTATCGAGCCAATGCACATCCTGCTGCCAACCACGTAACCAGGTGAACTGTCGCTTGGCCAGCTGGCGCGTGGCGACAATACCGCGCTCCTGCATCTGCTCAGCGTCAAGGTTACCGTCAAGATAATCCCAGACCTGTCGATAGCCCACCGCCCGTATGGACGGCAAGCCAACGTGCAAGTCACTTCTCTGTCGCAGGTGTTCGACCTCGGCAACCAACCCCTGTTCCAACATCAAGCGAAATCGCAGGGCAATTCGCTCATGCAACAGCTGCCTTTGCGCCGGGGCGATGGCCATTTGCGCAACAGTATAGGGGAATTGCTGGCCCATCGACGCGCCGCCGGCAGTATTTTCTGCAGCTTGGCGCAGACGATGGGCGGTCATGCTTTCACCGCTCACGCGATAGACCTCAAGGGCGCGAATCAACCGTTGTGGGTCATTGGGATGGATACGCGCCGCCGACTCAGGGTCGACAGCACGCAGCTCGGCGTGCAGCACATCCCAACCTTCGACCTGGGCGCGCGCTTCCAACTCAGCGCGCAACGCCTTATCGGCGCTGGGCATTTGCGCCAAGCCTTCGAGCAACGCTTTGAAATACAACATGGTGCCACCCACCAGCAGCGGAATGCGCCCGCGCGCAGTGATCTCGGCCATCGCGGCCAAGGCGTCGCTGCGAAATTCGGCCGCCGAATAACTTTGCGCAGGGTCTCGAATATCAATTAAACGGTGGGGGAACTCGGCCAGGGTGGTTTTATCGGGCTTGGCCGTACCTATGTCCATGCCGCGATAAATCAGCGCAGAGTCGACACTGATCAACTCGCAAGGCAGCACTCGCGCCAGCTCAATAGCCAGATCAGTCTTGCCGGCCGCAGTCGGCCCCATCAGGAAAATCGCCGGAGGCAGGCGCTCAGACATACTCGAAGGTCTCTAGATGGCAGGGCGCGACGACTTAACGACCACGCAGGAACAGCTTATCGAGGTCATCCATGCCCATTTGCGTCCAGGTTGGACGACCATGGTTACATTGACCACTGCGCTCAGTGCTTTCCATGTCGCGCAGCAAGCCGTTCATTTCCGGCAGGGTCAACCGTCGATTAGCACGCACCGCGCCGTGACAGGCCATAGTGCCGAGCAGCTCATTGAGGTGCGCCTGAATACGGTCTGTGGTGCCGTACTCAAGCAAATCACCGAGCACATCCTGCACCAGACGAGTGGCCTCAGCCTGCTTGAGCAACGCGGGAATCTGCCGGATCGCCAGGGTTTCCGGACCCAAGCGCTGCAGCTCAAAGCCAAGCCGCTGAAACCACTCAGCATGCTCTTCAGCACAATCGGCCTCACGCTGACTCACAGCAATCGATTCAGGAACCAGCAATGGCTGGCCGCGAAGACCTTCACTGGCCATGGCCACTTTCAGGCGTTCATAAGTAATGCGCTCATGAGCCGCATGCATGTCCACCACCACCAAACCCTGCACATTCTCGGCGAGGATATACACGCCTTTGAGTTGCGCGATGGCATAACCCAACGGCGGAATGTCACCCTGCGCCTCTGGCAGACCGACTGAGGACGGCGCAGCAGCCATTGGCGAGAAAAACTCGCGATACGCCCCCTGGGCTTCCGCCGCCGGCAAAGCCGCCTCGGGACGCGCGCCCTGATAGCCAGCACCGGGCGAGCGCCAGACCGAAGCGTTCGGCGCAGACTGCAGCAAGCTGGCGGCCAAACCGATTTCACCCTGCGGACCAAACTCGCCCGCAGCCTGACCGCTAGGTCGTACCATCTCGGCGACCGCCGCCGGAGCGGCTAGCTGATCTTCCGGCCTCACGTCCCCCAGGGCGCGATGCAGCGTGCCGTAGAGGAAGTCATGCACCATACGGCCGTCGCGGAAACGCACTTCATGCTTGGTCGGGTGCACGTTGACATCGACCACCGATGGATCGATTTCCAGAAACAATACAAAGGTCGGATGACGACCATTGAACAGCACGTCGCGATAAGCCTGCCTTACCGCATGGGCGACCAATTTATCGCGCACCATGCGCCCATTCACATAGAAATACTGCAGGTCGGCCTGGCTGCGCGAATACGTCGGCAAGCCGACCCAGCCCCACAGATGCAGGCCATTGCGCTCGATATCGATGGGCCGAGACTGTTCGAGGAAGGCCGCCCCACAAACCGACGCCACCCGCCGCGCACGGGTAACTTCATCCGGTGCCTCATGCAAACCGAGCACGGTCTTGCCGTTATGACGCAGGTGGAAAGCCACATCGAAGCGTGCCAATGCCAGGCGTTTGATCACTTCCTGCAGATGATCAAATTCGGTCTTTTCAGTTTTAAGAAACTTGCGCCGCGCCGGGGTGTTGAAAAATAAATCACGCACCTCCACCGAGGTGCCGACCGGATGTGCCGCGGGCTGCACGCGAGGTTGCATATCGCGGCCTTCGGTCTCTACCTGCCAAGCCTGCTCGGCCCCCTCAGTGCGCGAGGTCAAGGTCAGGCGCGCCACCGAGCTGATCGACGCCAACGCCTCTCCACGAAAACCTAGGCTCATCACCTGCTCAAGGTCTTCTAATTCGCGGATTTTGCTGGTGGCATGTCGCGCCAGCGCCAGCGGAAGGTCATCCGGAGAGATGCCGCTGCCGTTGTCACGCACCTTGAGCAGCTTGACGCCGCCCTGCTCGACATCGACTTCGATGCGTTTAGCGCCGGAGTCCAGGCTGTTCTCCAACAGCTCCTTGATCACCGAGGCTGGACGCTCGACCACCTCACCGGCAGCAATCTGGTTCGCCAGCCGCGGACTGAGCAGCTGGATACGCACAACATCACTCATGGCTGTGCAGCCAGAGCAGTAGCCGGAATTTGAATACGTTGCCCCACTTTGATCACGTCTGTTTTCAGCGAATTAGCACTGCGCAGCGCCGCTAGGTTGATCTGATAACGCTGGGCAATCAGCGCCAGGCTCTCACCCGAGCTGACCACATGCTCGCGCGGCCCCAAGGTGATTTTGCCGCTGTCGCGCAGCCAGGCTACATAGGTACCAGGCGGTGGATTTTCATGAAAGAATTGCCGCACACCGCTAAGGATCGAGCGCCCTAATGCCTGCTGATGACCGGCACTGGCCAATTTGCGGGCTTCATTGGGGTTAGAGATAAACCCGGTCTCCACCAGAATCGACGGAATATCAGGCGATTTCAGCACCATAAAGCCAGCCTGCTCCACCCGGCGCTTATGCAGCGGGGTGATCCGCCCCATATTGCCCAGCACCTTGTTACCAACGTTGAGGCTGGATGACAGCGAAGCGGTCATCGACAAGTCAAGTAAGACACCGGCGAGCATCCGATCCTTATCGTCCAGGCTGACGTTACCCGCACCGCCGATCAAGTCTGACTGGTTCTCCGAATCGGCCAGCCAGCGCGCAGTTTCCGAGGTGGCGCCACGATCCGACAGGGCATACACCGACGCACCAAAGGCCGCTGCACGCGGTGCGGCATCGGCATGAATAGACACGAATAGGTCTGCACCCTTCTTGCGGGCAATTTCAGTGCGTTTACGCAGCGGGATAAAATAGTCACCGGTGCGCACTAACTCGGCGCGAAAACCCTTCTCGGCATTGATCTGACGCTGCAGCTCCTTGGCAATTGCCAGGGTCACGTGCTTCTCATACTGGCCTTTAACCGGCGACAAAGCGCCCGGGTCTTCGCCGCCATGGCCGGCGTCGATGGCAATCACAATATCGCGCTTGCCATTGGGCACGGGAGTTAGCTTGGGTGGCGCCTGCGTAGGCGTTAGCGGAACCTGAGGCGCGCTAGCAATACTCGTCGACGGCAGAGTCGGCGCAGCACCCGACTCTTGGTCAAACAGGTCAACTACCAAACGGTGGCCATATTGCTGGTTGGGCGCCAGGGTAAAACTTTTCGGCGTGACCGCTGAAGACAGGTCAATCACCACGCGCAGGTCTTCCGGGGTGCGCTGCGCCGAGCGCACCCCGGTAATCGGGGTATTACTCAGGGCCAACTGCTCAAGACTGGTCGCCAACTTTGCGCCATTAACATCAATCACGATGCGGTTCGGCGCAGTCAGCTGGAAAACGCTGTGCTGCACCGGCCCAGACAAGTCAAACACCAGGCGGGTGTTATCCGGCGCACGCCAAAGCCGCACGCTGCGCACATCCGAAGCGGCCATTACATTGGCGGCCAAGCCGACCAATACCACTCCAACTGCGATGAAACGCGCACCTATGCGCATAGCCAACCCCATAATTGATTCATGTCCCGGTGGCCAAAGCGGCGCACCAGGCGTTGCCGCGCTCACCTTGCGCCTGCAACCGCAGCGCCCGACCTGCGCCGCGTGGGGTAATGGTAATGTCCATATCCGCCTTTGGCAAAACGCCTGCACCTCGCTGCGGCCACTCGACCAGGCATAAAGCATCGCCGTCGAAATAATCCCGAATCCCCAGATATTCCAGTTCCTCGGCATCCACCAGACGGTACAGGTCGAAGTGAAAGGCACGCAACGCACCTATTTCGTAGGGTTCCACTAGAGTGAAGGTCGGGCTTTTCACCGCGCCAACATGGCCAAGACCACGAATGATCCCACGCGACAACGTGGTTTTACCGGCCCCGAGATCACCATGCAGATAGATCAAGCCATTACCACCACTCACCTCGGCGATGCGCGCCCCAAACACCAGCATCGCCTCTTCGTCGGCGGCAAACAGTTCTAATTCAGACACGCAGACTGCTCCTGCAATAATTCACGAATAACCGCACACAGATCGCTCGCGGCCAAGCCACGGCCCTGCAGCGCCAGCTGCTCGCCGGCACAGGCGTGCAGATAGACCGCCAGCTTTGCCGCGTCCAGCGCTGCTAACCCTTGGGCCAGCAGCGCACCAATAACGCCTGCCAGTACATCACCCAGCCCCGCGCCAGCCATGACCGGATGACCACGATCACACAGCCACAGCTCACCCCCTGGCGCGGCGATTAAGCTACCGGCACCTTTCAATACACAAACTGCCTGAAAACGTTGCGCCAAAGCACGTGCAGCAGCCGGACGGTCCGCTTGCACCGCGGCGCTGCTAATACCCAACAACCGCGCGGCTTCGCCAGGGTGCGGCGTGAGCACCACAGTAGCGGGTAACTGGACCACAGCCTGTGCCAGCAGGTTCAGCGCATCCGCATCCCAAATCTGCGCTGCGCCACTGACCGCCGCCGCTGACAGCAGGCTGCGCGCCCATGCCCCCTGGCCGAGGCCCGGCCCCACCACCCAGACGCTGGCAGCATCTCCCAGCGCCATCAGCTGATTAGCTGAAGCCACGCCGACCGCCATTACTTCGGGCAAGCGCGCCTGCGCCGCTGACAAGTGCGCGCTGCGCGTAGCCAGGCTGACCAATCCGGCACCCGCACGCAACGCACTTTGCGCCGCCAATAGACCGGCTCCGGCAAAGCCATGCTCCCCCCCGACCACCAACACATGCCCCAGCTGGCCTTTGTGCACGTTGCGCGAGCGCGCCGGCAACTGGGGTAAATTAGCCTGCGCCAGCCGCTGTGCGGTGTAGGCCTGCGCGCCGACAATGTGGTAGTCGGCCTGCAAATCATCGAACTGCAACTCGCCACAGTAATCAGCCGATTGCCCGGTAAGCAGGCCCATTTTCAGGCCGATCAAGGTAACCGTCAGCTCGGCCCTCACCGCGACGCCCAGCGCCTGCCCAGTATCGGCACAGAGCCCAGACGGGATATCCACCGCGAGTACGGGCAAACCAAGGCTATTAAGCATGCGAATGGCCTGGGCATAGGGCTCACGCACCGCGCCCTGCAAGCCTGTACCCAGCAAGGCATCAACGACCACACCGCGCAACTCAGCGCACTCACTCCAGGGCTGAATCAGCACGCCCGCGGTTAACGCCTGGTCACGGGCCAAAGCAGCGTCGCCCTGCAACTGCATAGCATCACCGACCGCCAGCAGTTGCACCTGCCAGCCCGCACGCAACGCCAAAGCAGCGACCAGGTAACCGTCACCCGCATTGTTGCCGCGCCCGGCCAGCACCGTCAGCACGCCCGCGGCCGGCCAACGCCGGCGCAGCGCGCGCCAGATGGTATTCGCAGCGCGGCTCATCAGCTCGAAACCCGACGTGCCGGCAGCGATCAGCCGCGCATCCAGCTCTCGCACTTGCGCAGCGCTGTAAAGGGCCAGGGGAAGATTGTCAGGAGATTGCGGCATGCGTGGGCTCCGATGTCTGGCAGAATTATACGCACCTCCGCCCCGGTTACCCGTTTTCATATGAACAGTGATGCCCTCGACCTTGTCGCCCTCGCCCAATCGATCAAAGACTGGGGCCGCGAGCTGGGCTTTCAGCAGATTGGCATTGCCGATGTGCAGCTGGGCGAGCACGAAGCGCACCTACAACGATGGCTGGACGCCGGCTATCAGGGCGAGATGGACTACATGGCCGCCCACGGCAGCAAACGCTCGCATCCAGAACAATTGGTGCCCGGCACCTTGCGCGTGGTCTCGTTACGCATGGACTACCTGCCCGGCGACACACAGATGGCCAAGCGCCTAGGGCAGCCGGAAAAAGCCTACGTATCGCGCTACGCCTTAGGCCGCGACTACCACAAGCTGATCCGCAAACGCCTGCAGCAACTGGCCGAGCGTATTCAGCAGCAAATCGGCCCCTTTGGGTTTCGCGCCTTCGTTGACAGCGCACCCGTGCTGGAAAAAGCCATCGCCGAACAGGCCGGACTCGGCTGGATCGGTAAGAACACCCTGGTACTCAATCGCAAGGCAGGCAGTTATTTCTTTCTAGGCGAGCTATTTGTCGACCTGCCATTACCGGTGGACGAGCCACACAGCAGTGAACACTGTGGACGCTGCACAGCCTGCATGGATATCTGCCCGACGGCTGCTTTTGTCGGCCCCTATGTGCTGGATGCGCGGCGCTGCATTTCCTACCTGACCATCGAACTCAAAGGCCCCATCCCTATCGACCTGCGCGCGCCCATCGGCAACCGGGTGTTCGGCTGTGATGACTGCCAAATAGTCTGCCCGTGGAATCGCTTTGCCAAACCCAGCGAGCAGAGCGACTTCCAGCCGCGCCATAACCTGGACAATGCCGAGCTGGCCGAGCTGTTCTGCTGGAGCGAAGAGGAGTTTCTCAGCCGCACCGAAGGCTCACCGCTGCGCCGCGCTGGCTACGAGCGCTGGTTACGCAACCTGGCCGTTGGCCTGGGCAATGCACCCTCGAGCATCCCGGTGCTGGAAGCACTCATAGCGCGCCGTGAATACCCGTCAGCGCTGGTGCGCGAGCATGTCGAGTGGGCACTCGACCAACATGCACAGCGCGACCTAACGCCTCAACCCTGAGGATCGTCCCGATAGACGAATTTAGGCATCTCCCAGTGCAAGCGGATCGACAGCAACCTAAACAGCAAGCCACCGAAAAGGCTGATCAACAGCGACTGCTCGTTGGCCAGACCCAGGTAGACGCAGCCGAGAAAGCACCAAGCACAGGCGAACGATACACTGGCATACAGTTCGCGGCGAAAGATCAGGGGCACGTCATTGCAGAAGATATCCCGCAAAATGCCGCCGAATACGCCGGTAATAACCCCACTGACCGCTGCGATCAGTGGGCCGTGCCCCATGTCCAGGGCGATCTGACAGCCAATCAGGGTGAAGGCCACCAGCCCCATGGCGTCCAGCACCAGAAACAGCGAGCGCAGATGACGCATCAGGGGCGCGACAAACACTGTGACCAGCGCGGCGAAGGTGGTCAGCACTAAGTATTCGGGATGTTTGACCCAAGTCAGCGGGTAGTGTCCCAGCAGCATGTCACGCACCGAGCCGCCCCCCAGGGCGGTAATGCAGGCGATCAATGCTACGCCGAACCAGTCCATGCCGCGCCGCCCGGCCGATAGCGCACCGGTCATCGCTTCGGCGGTGATCGCTATGAGGTACAACACAGTCAGCAACATCGGTCAGCCCCTGCCAAAAGGCGCGCAGTCTACATGCCCCCGGTGCGCACCCAAAGCATGCGGGCGCCTAAAAACCACGACGCACGCTATGGGCAGACCGCTAGGCGCGTACAGGCGTTGCTAAATGCGCAGTCGACGCCCTAAATCTTGATGAAATGCTGGCGGTAATGTTGCAGCTCAGCGATGGACTCGCGAATATCGTCCAGTGCCTGATGCGTGCCCTGCTTGTGGAACGACTCTTTGACCTGCGGCGCCCACAAGCCGGCGAGGATTTTCACGGTCGACACGTCCAGAGCGCGGTAATGGAAGTAGGCATCGAGGTTCTGCATGTATTTGCACAGGAAGCGCCGGTCCTGACCAACGCTGTTGCCGCAAATCGGCGACTTACCTTTGGGTACCCACTGCTCGAGAAAGGCAAGGGTCATGGCTTCCGCCTCGGCTGGGCTAATTTTGCTCTCGCGCACCCGCTGGGTAAGGCCGCTGCCGCCGTGGGTGCGGGTGTTCCACTCATCCATACCAGCAAGCAGTTCGTCACTCTGGTGCACCGCGATCACCGGTCCCTCGGCGAGGATATTCAGGTTGCTGTCGGTGACGACGGTGGCCATTTCAATGATGACGTCTGTTTCGGGCTCCAGACCGGTCATTTCCAGGTCGATCCAGATCAAGTTCTGTGCGTTCTGCATGCGGGGCTCCTAGGCTAAGGCCAGCAGTTTAACGAATAAATCAGCCGCGCATGCGCCACAGCAGCAAGCGTGACTGGCGCCAATCATGCAACTCGACTTGCTGATCGGCTTGCTGGCCGGGTATCTCAAAGGTATTGCTGATGAGCAGACTACCAATCGGCATCTGCGCACAGGTCTTGGCCCACAATTCAAGCATAGGTGCGGGGGATAGAAAGCAATAAACCACATCAAACGCGCCCAGGTCGGTGCGCCAGAGGCTTTCATAGCGGATCTCGCAGTTAGGCCGATTCAGCGCCCGCAACCAAGCGATGAGAAAAGACAGCGGCGCGGTTTCCACCCCGACAAACTGTGAGCGCGGGAACTGTCGCGCCAGGCTCAACAGGGTTCCCCCCGGACCACAACCCAGGTCGATAAAGCGGAAACTGTTCGGCTGCTGCTCCAGCAAGATCACCAGCTGTTTACGCGCGCCCCCGCCGGTCAGATACAGCGGCACCTGCTCGCCAAAACTGTTCCAGTTGAGCAACAACACCAGCACAAAGCCGCAAAGAAACACCCAGGACGGGAGCGGCGCGCCACTGGCCAATAGCAACGCGGGGACAAATAGCAGATTCAGCCAGCACCACCAGCGCGACAGGCCTAGGTAACGAGCCAACCCGCCAGCCAGCAAGCCTTGCGCCAAGCCAGCCGCTAGCCAGGTTGGCCGCCAGGGCGCTGCCTGCGCCGCTAGATACAGCGCCAAGCCAACCAGCAGTGTCGCGCCCAATTGCGCACATAAGGCCCGCAGCGCAGGGTATTGCCGAGCAACGCGCAACATGCAGACTCCCGCCCCAATAGATGATGCGCCGCAGTTTAGCCGCGCCAGCAGTTCAATAGGCAGCCCGTGCTAAACTCGCGACCGTATATTGCGCAACTCAACTCTCGGAAGACCCATGGCCAAACGCCAACTCAACCGCCGGCAAAACTGGCGTATCGAAAAAATTCAGGGCGAACGCGCCGCCCGCGCTGCCAAGCGCGAGTCGCAAGCGGTACAAATTCTTGAAGGCGGCGATCTCGGCCCGGAACAAACCGGCCTGGTGATTGCCCACTTCGGCGTGCAAATCGAGGTTGAAGCATTGGACGGCGAACTCGCCGGCCAGGTATTTCGCTGCCACCTGCGCGCCAACCTGCCAACCATGGTCACCGGTGACCAGGTGGTGTGGCGCGCGGGCAACCAGGGCATTGGCGTAATCGTTGCGCAGCTGCCGCGCAGCACTGAACTGTGTCGCCCGGATACGCGTGGCCAACTCAAGCCGGTAGCGGCCAACGTCGGCCTGATCGTAATCGTCTTTGCGCCCTTACCCGAGCCGCACGCCAACCTGATTGACCGCTATCTGGTCGCCGCTGAGCACGCCGGCATCCGCCCGTTGCTGCTGCTGAACAAGGCCGACTTGATCGACGAGCAAAACGGTATCGCGCTAAACGCCATGCTCGACGTATACCGCCAGCTGGGCTACCCACTGCTGGAAGTATCGGCGCACCACGGCGATGGTATGGAGCAGCTCAAGCAACAGCTCGATGGCAACGTCAGCGTCTTTGTAGGCCAGTCGGGTGTCGGTAAGTCATCGCTGGTTAATACCCTGCTACCGGATGTAGACACCCGCGTCGGCCCACTTTCGGAGCTATCCGGCCTGGGCACTCACACCACCACTACGGCACGGCTGTTTCACTTCCCCGGCGGCGGCGAGTTAATCGACTCCCCCGGAATTCGTGAATTTGGTCTGGTACACGTTAGCCGCGATGACGTCGAGGCCGGCTTTATCGAATTCGGTGAGCTGATCGGGCAATGCCGTTTCCGCGACTGCAAACATGACCGCGAGCCAGGCTGCGCCCTACTCAAGGCGTTGGAAGACGGTCGCCTGCACCCACAGCGCATGGCCAGCTACCGGCAAATACTGGCCAGCCTGCCAGGAACCGATTACTGAAATACAAAGGCCGCGATAAGTCGCGGCCTTTTACTTACAGCCGAGGCCTACTCGGTAGGCTGATCGAACTGCAGCAAACCCTCTTCGAAAATATTGAGCCGCTCACGTAGCTGCCCATCCGGCAACGGAGCACCCGGCGCGCTCACATCCGGCACTAAACCCGCAGCATCCGGCTCTTTAGGCGCATCACCGCTTGCATCACCCTCGATGGCGCGCTGGGCTTTTTTCGTCAACACCACAATATCGATACGACGATTAACTGGGTTGAGCGGGCTCTCTCGATCAAACAACGCCGAGGACGAGTAACCCACTACCCGCGCGACCTGATCGTCTTCATAACCACCCGCGGTCAGCACGCGTCGCGCCGCATTGGCACGATCAGCGGACAGCTCCCAGTTACCGTAACCGCCACGCCCAACAAAGGGCTGAGCATCGGTATGGCCGCTGACGCTAATTTTGTTCGGCACTGCCGCAATGGTGTCGGTCAACGCTAGCAAAATATCTTCGAAATAGGGCTGTAAGCGAGCACTCCCGGAGGCAAACATCGGCCGATTCTCGGCGTCCATAATCTGGATGCGCAGGCCGTCCTGGGTGATTTCGAAGAGAATTTGATCCTTGAAATTTTGCAGCTGAGGGTTTTCCTCAACCTTGTTCTGCAACTCCTGCAGCAGCAACTCCAAACGCTCGCGCTCGACTTCTTCGGCTATCGACTCGGCTTTCTGCTGATCGATTTCACCTTGCGCATCACCGGCCGGCGCGTCGTCATCTTTTGCCTCGGGGTTCAGCGTTTTATCGGGGGCTGGCGTAGGCGTACCGCCGAGGTCGATCACATAAGGACTGGCACTTTCGGAAAAGCCGACGGGGTCTTGGAAGTAGCCGGATATGAGTTTTTTCTGCTCTGGCGTGGCCGATGACATCAGCCACATCACCATAAAGAACGCCATCATCGCCGTGGCGAAGTCAGCAAAGGCGATTTTCCAGGCGCCACCATGATGGCCGCCAGCAACTTTCTTGACGCGCTTGACGATAATCGGCTGATTATTCTCCATGCTGCGTGTTAGCTCCCACGCATGGCTTGTTCAAGCTCAGCAAAGCTCGGGCGGTGTGCAGGGAAAAGCACTTTACGCGAGAACTCTACGGCCAGCGATGGCGGCATGCCCGACGCTGACGCCACCAGACCCGCCTTGATCGCCTCGTAAACGTTCAGTTCTTCCTTGGCATCGTGTTCGAGCGAGCCGGCCAGCGGCCCGAAGAAACCATAAGATGCCAAAATCCCGAGGAAGGTACCCACCAGTGCGGTGCCGACCTTCTCACCGATCTCTGCGTTATCGGCCTCGGCGAGAATCGACATGGTGATCACGATGCCCAGCACCGCGGCCACGATCCCCATGGCGGGCATGCCGTCGGCAATCTTTGCCACAGCATGTGCGGGGTGTTCGAGCTCTTCCTTGAGGCTGGTGATCTCCATGTCGAACAGCCCTTCAAGCTCATGCGGAGCCATGTTGCCGGACGACATAATGCGCAGGTAATCGCATATAAAAGCGATCATTCGCTGATCTTTGAGGATGCCGGGATATTTACTAAAAATCGGGCTGGCAGCGGGGTCTTCAACATCAGCCTCAATGGCCATCATGCCTTCGCGACGGCTCTTGTTGAGAATCTCGTAAAGTAGCTTGAGCACTTCAAGGTAATACGTGTGCGTGAAGCGCGAACTGAACATGCTCAGCGACTTCTTGAACACCTGCATGAACATGCTGCCAGGATTGGCCTGCAGAAATGCCCCCAAGGCAGCCCCACCAATGATCATCACCTCGAAGGGATGAACCAACGCCATAAACTTACCGCCAGAGAGGATGAACCCCCCTAAAACGCTAGCGAATACAACAATGATGCCGATGATTTTTGCCATATAAAGAGACTTGCCACGGAGAGTAGAAAGGGGCTTTGCAAAACAACCCTTCTATTTATCGGAAGATTTGCGCGAGACTATAGCCAGTTAAGGTCAAAAGCCAGCTTGTCTCAACCCTCATGCCAAAGCCTATTCACTATCCGCGCACCCTGACCGACTGGCTCAAGCAGCTGGACAGCCAGCTATTGCCTGCATCAATTGACCGCCAGCAGAAGCTGCGCCGTGCGCTGGCGGACAGTAATCGCTCGATGCGCGAGCTGGCGGAGTTAATGCAGGGCTGTCCGGCACTGGTACTCAGCGTAATGCGCGAGGCCAATCGTAAGAGCAGCGGCCTCAGCGAGCAGACTCAAAGCCTCGAAGCCGCCATCAACCGCCTCGGCATCAAACGTACGGAAGACCTGCTCAATCTTCTACCCGCCCTACCCGAGCAGGAGTTGCCTAAAGCCCTCAGGCAAATTCTGCTGATCAGTCAGCACGCCAGCCAGCAAGCAAACGGCCTGTTCGGCGGCCGTTTAGCGCGTCTGTGGCAAGAAGTGCATTGGGGCAGCCTGCTGTTTCTCGCGCCGATCTGGGCGTTACTGACCGCACACCCAGAGCTGTTTGAGGCGTGGGAGCAGCGGGTGCTGATCAAAGGCGAGGCGGCGGCCAAGGTCGAGCATGAGCTGTTGGGCGTACCCTTATTGCAGCTATGCCTCGCATTGAGCGAGCAGTGGCGCCTACCCGAGTGGGTCACCCAGGGTTATCGCTTGCTGGTTAACGATCGACGCTTACTGGTCAAAGCCTTACACATAGCCCGTGATAATGAGCACCCACTGCACCAACAACAGTGCCTGGACGCTGATAGCGACTTGCGTCGCTGGCTGACCCATCCGGCCAACAGCATTCTACTGGCCAACGGCTTGGCGGTTTCGGCGCACTTCGCTTGGAGCAGCCCGCACAGCCTACGCTGGCAGCGCCTGACCGGTTTATTCTTACAATTGCCACTGGGTAATGTGCAGCAACTACTGCACCAAAACGCCGTCAGCAGCGCTCGCCAGCTGCCCGGCACAGACCTCTGGCACCCTGCCGAAGCCTTGATATGGCCGTGGCAAGCGCGGCATCTGCGCGCCATCATCGCGCCGCACAAGGTGGCTGTGGTGAGTGAGTGGCGACAACACTGTGCGCAACTGCTGGCACAGCCCAGCGCGTTTACCAATGTGCTGCAACTTACCGCCTGCGCCAACCAAGCGCTCCAGGCCTGCGGCATGCAGCGCGTGCTAATCCTATTAGCCGACCGCAACCACACTCGCCTCAGCGCCCAGCAACAGAGCGGCCTGGATAAAGCCGCCGCCAGCCTCAGCCTTGACCCGCAGCAAAGCCAAGTACTGCGCCGCCTGCTGAGCACTCCGGCACAATTAAAACTGAGCCCAACCAACATCGCGCAGTTCTCCGCCATGCTGCCCGGTACGCTGAAAAGCCTATTCCCCAGCGAACACTTGCTGATTCGCTCGATCGCCAGCAACAACCGCGTGGTCATGCTGATCTTCGCGGATCAAGGCGGCCAAGCGCTGAGCGATATCAGCGTGCAGGGCTTCGGCAAAACCGTGCAATGCATTGAGCGCGCCCTGACCAGCTTTGCCAACCGCGGGCGCTAGGCTTTCCGTTACACTCTGTCCCTTTATTGTCAAAAGAGGCCCGGCATGTCCGCCTTCGCTGAGTTGCCCTTGCTGATCGAACCCGCCCAACTGGCCTGCCGTCTTGATGCACCCGAGCTGATTTTGGTCGATCTGACCAGCCAGGCGCGCTATGCCGCTGGGCATATCCCTGGAGCACACTTTGTCGACCCCAAGCGGACCCAGCAAGGCCAGCCTCCCGCACCAGGGCTATTGCCGGAGCAGGCGAAACTTGAGCAGCTGTTCGCTGAGCTCGGGCACCATCCGGACGCTGTCTACGCGGTGTATGACGATGAAGGCGGTGGTTGGGCCGGGCGCTTTATCTGGCTGCTGGATGTAATCGGCCACCGCCACTATCACTACCTTAATGGCGGGTTGCTAGCCTGGCAGGCAGAAAGCCGCGAACTGAGCAGCGCTGTGCCGCCGGCTGGTACGCAAGCCATCTGCCTAAACATCGATCCCGCCCCCACCGCCACCCGCGAGTACCTGCAAAGCCGTCTCGGCGCGACTGACCTGGCGATCTGGGACGCCCGCGCCCCCGGCGAATTCAGCGGTGAGAAAGTCCTGGCGCAAAAAGCTGGACATATCCCTGGCGCGGTTAATTTCGAATGGACCGCTGGCATGGACCCGTCACGCGCCTTGCGGATCAACCAAGACATTCAGGCGCAGCTCAACAGCCTCGGTATCACCGCCGACAAAGAAATCATTACCCATTGCCAGACCCATCACCGCTCCGGCTTTACTTACCTGGTCGCCAAGATCCTTGGCTATCCACGGGTAAAAGCCTATGCCGGCTCCTGGGGCGAGTGGGGCAACCATCCAGATACCCCAGTCGAGCGTTGAGCCACCCGCCAGATCGCCTGCCATTTTTTAAGGAATGCTCATGAAAGATCGTTTGTTTATCCTCAGCCAATACGTACTGCCGCACCACCTGCTCTCGCGTCTGATCGGCTACGCCGCCGAATGCCGCGCGGGCTGGTTCAAAAATCGCCTGATTGGTTGGTTTGCCAAGCAATACCAAGTCAACATGAGCGAAGCCCAGGTCGAAGACCTGACGGCGTTTGCCCACTTCAATGATTTCTTCACGCGCGCCTTGAAAGAGGGTGCACGGCCGCTCGACAGCACACCGGGTGCAGTACTCTGCCCCGCCGATGGCGCCGTCAGCCAACTCGGCAAAATCGAACAAGGTCGTATTTTTCAGGCCAAAGGCCACAGCTTCAGTGCGATCGAACTACTGGGCGGCGACAGTGAGCGCGCCGCTGCTTTTATGGGCGGTGATTTCGCCACCATCTACCTCTCGCCCAAGGACTACCATCGCGTGCACATGCCGTTGGCCGGCACCCTCACAGAGATGGTCTACGTGCCGGGCCGACTGTTCTCGGTTAATCAGACCACCGCAGAGAATGTGCCTGAATTATTTGCCCGCAATGAGCGCGTCGTGTGCTTATTCGACACCGAACGCGGACCTATGGCCGTGGTGTTGGTCGGCGCGATGATCGTGGCATCGATCGAGACCGTTTGGGCAGGGCTGGTAACGCCGCCCAAGCGCGTCCTGAAAACCGTCAAATATGACGAAGCTGCGCGCGCGCCGATCAGCCTGGAGAAAGGCGCTGAGTTGGGCCGTTTCAAACTGGGCTCGACCGCCATCGTGCTGTTTGGTCCTGAGCAGGTGCAGTGGGCCGAAGCGTTGGCTGCCAACAGCACGGTCCAGATGGGTGAGAAACTCGCCTTGCCTCGCGGTTAACCAACTCAGCTGGCGCTGCCCGCACGTGCAGACAGCGCCAGCTGCTGAGCAAAGTGAACCTGCGCAGACGAAAACCAGTCACAACAACGACTTCCAGCTGATCAGCCTGTCACAGTCGCTTGGCAATACGGCCAAGGACATGGCTGCGGGGCGCGTTAGATGCTGCTAGAGTCGAACCATAATTCATAGACCCATCTGCCTTGCCCGTGCGCTGGAGTATCCGATTTAGATGGATAAACAGAATTCTCACTTGCTGCTGCGTGTTACCACGCCGGACAAGCAAAGCCTGTCATTCTGCGACGCCAGCCCTCGTGATTTGAAAAAATGGGTCGATGGCCTACCCAAAGCCAATATTGGTGAAACCGCGCGCCAGCTCTATCAGGCCTTGGTCGAACTCAATCAGCTCGTGACGCCCTCGGAAAATCGCCTGCAACTGCTGGAGATCCTTCGCCCGGAAGTTTATTTCGTCTGCAAGCAACTGGAAAAACACTTCCTAAAGCAGGCCATTGTTCTTGATGAGCGCCCACGCAAGGTGGCCAACCTTTGCCAGGCCCTGCAGAACCACCTGGCCGTTGGTTACAAACTGATCGTTGCGCGCCTAGCCTCCCAACCAGGCCGTGAACGCCAGCAATTGCTTGCTATCGCCCTGCAGCGCGCCACGCATAGCCTATGTGGCCCATTGATTCGCGCCAGCCAACTGTACTGCCCGGTTCCCGAAGGCCTCTGGCTGGAGCTGCACCAGCTGTATCAAATTGCCCTAGCGCGCGACCTGCAAAAAAGCATTATTCGAGACAGCCAGGCCTCACACACTCAAGGCCTGAGCACTGAACAAAGCTATCTGGTTGCCCTACTGCTTGGTTGCGCACGCTGCAACCAAATGCGCCAGGGCGCCATTGCACGCCTGGCCGAAGTGCTCGAACCCTGGAGTGCACTGGCCATTCTGCAGGCCGGCGACGAAGCCTCCAGCCTATTCGCGATTGCGCCGCAATTGGATGGCCCCCCTCGCTATATATCGCTGTTCCGGCAGAACGAGCTGCACAACGCGGTAGGGATAGACCCCAGCCAGTTAGTGGACACGATCAAAGAACACCTGCTGCTCCCGGCCGAAGATCTTGCTCAGTCGCGCCTGACCGTGCCCGAGGGGTTCAGCCACGACATGCTTCAGCACCTGGCCGCGGCTTGGGGCGATATCGCCGAGCGCACCTTCCAACGCAGCCAGGGCCAGGGCGCATTGACCCTGTGCATCGGCATGAGCGCACTGCACTTCTACTTAGCAGGTCAGCGCCCGTTTAATGAGGTGCTGCAGCTACCCGTTGAAGCCAATGCTGCGGTATTCAAGGCCGAAGCAGGGCCGCAGGATATCTGGTCGAACGCCTTCGATGCACAGAAGCACAACCAGTGGGAAAACGGCCTGCCCTTCGAGGAAATCCAGTACAGCAAGCCTGGGAAAAGCCTCGACAGCCTGGAAAGCAACGGTGTTGAAAGTTACCCGAGCTTCGAGGTCACTATTGTCAACATCAGTCCCGGCGGCTACTGCCTGTCTTGGCCGAAAGACGTGCCCAGCCAACTCCAGGCCGGCGAACTGCTTGGCGTACAAGGCTTGCCGCAACAAGGTTGGAGCATTGCCGTTGTCCGCTGGATTCGCCAGGTGCGCGGCGGCGGCACACAAATGGGTATCGAACTGATCGCACCACACGCTCAGGCCTGCGGCCTACAGCTGATGCGTAAAGCCGAGCAGAGCAGCCAGTACCTGCGCGCACTTTTACTCCCGGAAATCAGCGCTATTTCGAGACCGGCAAGCCTGATTACTGCCCGCCTGCCTTTTCAGGAAGGCAACAAGGTCAGCATTAATCTAAATGGCAGCGAACACCGCGCGGTACTCAGCCGTCGACAAACCAGCACCGGCAGCTTCAATCAATTCGAATACCGCGGCGTCGAACAGGTCGGCAGCGAGCACGGGAAGCCTGTCACAGCGCCGAAAACCCGTACACCAGGCGGGGAGGAAGACTTTGACTCACTCTGGAAGTCGCTGTAGATTGCCGATGCACTCCCTTTTGTCGCCTTTTCGCGCCCGTTCGGCGCAGATTTGATACCAAACCATGGCCATTGAAAAAAAAACCATTCGGCTACTGATACTCGAAGACTCGCAAAACGAGGCCGAGCGCCTCGTCAGCCTGTTCCGTAACGCAGGACGGGCCACCCGAGTGCACCGCCTGAGCTCCAGCGATGATCTGAACGAGGCCTTGCAGCAAAGCTGGGACCTGCTGATCTGCGCACCGAGCAGCGAACAGCTTGCCCCCAGTGAGGCGATTGGTGCGATCCGCCGCCAGGCAAAAGACATTCCGGTCATTCAGCTGCTCGCCGACAACGACTCCGACAGCATCACCGAAGCCCTGATGCTCGGTGCCCAGGATGCTCTGCCGCAAGGCGAGGACGAGCGTTTGGTCTTGGTGGCTAAACGCGAACTGGCCAACCTGGAAGAGCGCCGTGCCCGCCGCGCTTCGGAAGTCGCCCTGCGTGAAGCGGAAAAACGCTGCCAGTTGCTGCTCGAAAGCTCAGTCGATGCAATCACCTACGTGCATGAGGGCATGCACATCTACGCCAACCGCGCGTACCTTGAGCTGTTCGCCTACGTGGATGCTGACGAACTGGAAGGCATGCCGATGATCGACCTGATCGTTAGCAGCGACCAGGCGAACTTCAAGGATTTCTTAAAGAATTATCACAGCGCCGAAGGTCATGCCGAACTGAAGTGCAACGGAATGAAGGCTAACGGCCAGAGCTTTCCAGCACAGATGAGTTTTTCCCCGGCCACCTATGATGGTGAACCGTGCATTCAGGTGGTGATTCGCGCCGAAAGCAGCAATGCCGAGCTGGAAGAGAAGCTGCGCGAGATCAGCAGTCAGGACTTGGTCACGGGCCTGTTCAACCGCACGCATTTCCTAGAACTAATGGATAACGCCGCCGAGCGTGCAGTGAATGCAGGCCAGCCAGCGACCCTGGCGTATATCCGCGTTGATCACTACGCCAGCCTGCTCGCCGACATCGGCTTGGCGGGCATCGACATCCTCCTCACTGATCTGGCTAACCTGCTGCGCACGCACTTCAGCGCTGACGCGCAGCTGGCCCGTTTTGGTGATGACGTGTTTGCTGTGCTGCAGCCTGGCGTCAGCCCGGAAAGTACCCACGAACAACTCAGCAGCTTGCTGAAAAAAGTCGAATGCCACCTGTTCGACGTCAGCGGCCGCACCGTACAAAGCACTCTGTCGATTGGCGTAGCTGGGCTCAACGAAAAAACCGCCAAAGCCCAAGAGGTGGTCAACCGCGCCCACCGCTGTGCTGACGAGTTGAGTGATGGCAACGCCATCAAACTGTTCAACCCCGCAGACGAACTGGCTGCTGCTGCCAACCGAGGCAACATCGCCGCGATGATTCAACAGGCGCTGGAGAAAAACAGCTTCCGCCTGCTGTTCCAGCCGATCATCAGCCTGCGCGGCGATAGCTTTGAACACTATGAAGCGCTGTTACGCCTGATCAACCCACAAGGCGAAGAAATCCCGCCGAAAGAACTGTTCAGTGCGGCGAAAGACGCCGGGCTTGCCGAGAAAATTGACCGCTGGGTGATTCTCAACTCAATCAAACTGCTCGCCGACCACCGCAGCAAAGGCCATAACACGCGTCTGTTCGTGCACCTTTCGAGCGCCAGCGTGCAGGACCAAACCCTGCTACCGTGGCTTAGCGTTGCCTTGAAAGCCGCCCGCCTGCCGTCTGACTCGCTGGTGTTCCAGTTCAGCGAGCCGGACGCGATTGCCTACTTGAAGCAGGCTAAGGCCATTACTCAAGGCCTTAATGAGCTGCACTGCAAGACTGCGCTGACCCAATTTGGCTGCTCGCTCAACCCCTTCAACACCCTTAAGCACCTGCATATCGACTTCGTCAAAGTCGACAGTTCGTTCTCACAGGACCTGAGCAGCGCGGAAAATCAGGAAACCCTGAAAACCTTGCTCGCCAGCCTACACGCCCAAGCGAAGCTAACCATTGTGCCCTTCGTCGAGACCGCTAGCGTGCTGGCAACGCTCTGGCAGGCCGGGGTTAATTATATTCAGGGGCATTACTTGCAGGGCCCGAGCCAGTCGATGGATTACGACTTCTCAGCCGACGACGAGTAACCGCGCGCAGAAAGCAAAAAGCCGCCCTAGGGCGGCTTTTTTAGCCTGTAATTTATTCCAGGCCGTCGCGGTCGCGAAAGCCGAGCAGATACAGAATGCCGTCCAAACCTAGGGTCGAGATCGCTTGTTTAGCCGATTGTTTGACCAGCGGTTTGGCACGGAAGGCCACACCGAGGCCGGCGATCGCCAGCATGGGTAAATCATTGGCGCCATCACCCACGGCAATCGTCTGTTCCAAGCGCAAGCCTTCCTTAAACGCTAGCTCACGCAGCAGATCGGCTTTGCGCTGAGCATCGACGATCGGCTCCACCGCGACGCCAGTGACCAGACCATCAACAATCTGCAGTTCGTTGGCGAATACGTAGTCGATACCGAGCGTGGTCTGCAGTTGCTTGGCAAAGTAAGTGAACCCCCCAGAAAGGATCGCCGTCTTGTAGCCCAGACGACGCAGCTCACTGAACAAGGTTTCAGCGCCTTCAGTAAGCCGCAGCGATACGCCGATATCGGCCAATACCGTTTCCGGCAGACCTTTGAGCAGTGCCAGGCGCTCGCGGAAACTGGCGGCAAAATCTAGCTCACCGCGCATGGCACGCTCGGTAATCTCGGACACCTGCTCACCCACGCCTGCGGCCTTGGCCAGCTCGTCGATCACCTCGGCTTCAATTAGCGTCGAGTCCATGTCGAACACCGCTAACCGGCGATTGCGCCGATACAACGAGTCGCGCTGGAAGGCGATATCGACATTTAACTCCTGCGCCACACTAAGGAACTCGGCGCGTAAGGCTGCCGGATCCGCCGGCTCGCCCCGCACCGAGAATTCGATACAACCCTTGCCTTGCTCGGCAGGCATGTCCAACGGCATGCGCCCGGAAAGGCGGTCGATATGATCAATATTCAGCTCATAACGTGCCGTGATCGCACTGACGCGCTGCAACTGCTCAGCCGTGACCTTGCGCGTCAGCAGGGTGACGATATGCCGGGCCTTGCCCTGACCGCCAACCCACTGCTGGTAATCCGCTTCGGAAACCGGGGTAAAGCGCACTTGCTGATCGAGCTTGTATGCGGTGAAGAGAATATCCTTAAGCACCGACGACGCTCGCTCGGTGTCCGGGATCTCGACCAGGATGCCGAACGACAGCGTGTCATGGATCACCGCCTGGCCAATATCGAGGATATTCACCCCGCCCTGGGCCAGTACACCGGTGATAGCAGCGGTCAAACCGGGACGGTCTTCACCGGTGATATTGATCAGGACGATTTCGCGCAAGGCTCGGTCTCCGGGACAGTGGAAGGGGCAGCAGCTTGCAGAACAGATCGCAAGCAACGGAAAGGCGCACATTCTACCCATTTCCATCGATAAACAGCCACGCGCGGCGCTTTGCCCACTGCTGAGGCACCGCTATACTGCGCGCCACCTACAGTCGACATGAGCCGAGCTCTGTGAACCGGCCCGCCCCCGTAAAGCCCGATAATTTCTTTCTGCTGCTGTTCCAGGCCCTGCGGCAAAAGCGCATCCCCCTGGCGCTGCGTATTGTCTGTCATAGCCTACTGCTAGTGGCCCTGGCCTTGGTGATCTATGGCTGGGTCATCGGCATGCAATTCAAATATGCCATGCAGCAGCAGGCCGAAGCCTTGGGCACCAGCCTGATTACCCAGACGGCCACCTCGGCGACCGAGCTGCTGGTGTCCAACGACATCCTCAGCCTCAATGTGTTGTTGAATAATTTGGTGAAAAATCCGCTGGTAGCCCATGCGGCGATCTACAGCGTCGATAACCGCATCCTCGCCGAGGCGGGCTCACGGCCAAGCCAAAGCATGCTCGGTGAAACCGAAGGGCTGTATTCCACGCCCATCACCTTCCAGGAAGTAATAGCCGGGCAGCTGCGTATCAGCCTGGACATGCGGCAGTTCCAACAACCGATGACCATCAGTCTGCAAAGCATGGGCATTCTCAGCCTGATTTTGCTGGCCCTGGCCTTATCGCTGAGCATGCGCCTGGGGCGGCACATCTCCACGCCACTGCTGCAACTGCGTGTCTGGCTGCGCGACCCGGATGACCCGGCCCCGGGTAGCGGTCGCCAGGATGAAATCGGCGACCTGGCGCGTCAGCTGCAAGCCCGCCTGGTCCCGGAAAAACCTGTAAAGCCTGAAGAACAAACGTTCTACCACGACCAGCCGAGCACCGAAGAGGCTGACGACTACCTCGATGAATCGTTCGATGATGAGCCCGACTTCGAGGTGCGCAATCTGAATGATGATCGCTTCGATGAGCAGGATGAACCGCTTGAGTCCCTGCATACCGACGCCGAGCACTTCCTCGACAGCGCCGTGGATGATCCCTTTTCCGAACTGCGCGATGACGCCGAGCGCGAACCAGCCCCCGTTTACGCGCCGGTCGCCCAGCAACCACTGCCCAGCGCCGTACTGGCGATCCAGCTAGGTGCCCAGGAGCAGCTGCGCCGCCTACCGCGCGCGCGCCTGATGGAATTGCTGCAACGCTACCGCGACTGCTTGGACCGAGCCGCCAATCTTTACCAAGGCGAACTGCATACCCTGAGCGATGGCAGCAGCCTGATGCTGTTCCATCAACTGGATTGCGGCGAGGATTATCTGACCCACGCCATCTGTTGCGGCGAGCTGATGCGCGCCCTTGGCCATGCCCTGCAAATCGAAGTGGCGGACAGCGGCATCACCCTGCAACTGCAACTCGGCCTGACCCTCGGCGAAAACCTTAGCAACCTCAGCCAAGGCGACCTGCTGCTAAGTGAAACAGCACAGAGTGCACTGGCGCTGTCTCAGCACAGTCGCAACCTGTTACTGGTCGAACGCAGAGTTGCCGACGATGCGCTGATCAGCCAGCGGGCGCGTATTCGTGCCATCGCCAGCCCGCAGGGTGCGTGCTGCGTGGAGCGCCTGCTAGAGCCTTATCCATCACTGCTGGAGCGCCAACTGGCGCACATGCACGAAAGCAACCCGCCGCCTGCCTGACCACTTCGGACAGGCGCTTAGTCTGTGTCGCTAGAAGCGGAAGACTTCGCTTTCCCCACGCATTGGCTCCACCACCGGAATACGCGGTGGCACCGGCGGCTCAGGCTTTACCGGTGCGTGCTTACGCGCCGGCGCAGGTGCCTTAGGCGCAGGCATGCTCTGGGTTTCGACGGCCGCAGCCAATTGCTCGACCAACTGTTGCACCACCAAACTCTGTGCCCGCACCTGGTCGACGATGCTGCCATTGTGGCCTTCTTCTAGGTGTACCAAACGCCCATCCAGCAACTTACCGTCCGCCCCCGCCAGCCGCCATTGCGCTTCCAGCACAGCCGGTCGCTGCGGACCGGAGTCCAGACGGGTGATCGACAAGCCCAGGCGAACCTGCGGCACGAACCCCGCTGTAGTCGGCGCCAACACCAAGCGCTGACTGTTCAGACGCGAGGCCAGCTGGCGCACTAACTGCTGGTCGATATCAGACGCCAGGCTACCGGCCCAGCTCGCATTCTCTGCGGCAGTCAGGCTGCCATCGGCCTGACGCTGCAACAGCGCCTCACGCTGCAGATAATCAGCAATCGCTACTGGCCCAAGCAACACGGCAATGCCCTGCTCGGCAGCAGGTACGCGGATATCGCCGCTATCGAGCTGGTAAAGCGGCGCTTGTTGATAGCGCACACAACCCGCCAGGCTGAGCACACCGGCCAGCAGCAAAATCCCGGGAAAACGCAGTGCAGTCATCTCATTCATCCAGCCGGTAAATCTGCCGGCGCGCATACAAAGTTAGGGGCAGGCGGGTTGCTTAAGCCAACCCGCGTTGCGGCTGAGCATCATCCTTGAAAGCCACTCGCGACTCCAGCGCCACACGGTGGAACGCTGGGTTTGCCGCCAACACTTAGCCCTGAACCTCAACCAACAGACTATCGACACGCTGGAAACCACGCGGCAGCTTATTGCCGCGCCGCCCGCGCTCGCCCTTGTAGTGCTCGAGGTCATCAGGCTTGAGCGATAGCGTGCGCTTGCCGGCCTGGAGCACCAAGGTGCTGCCTGCCGGTAGCACAGCCAGGTCGGTGAGGTATTCCTCACGCGAAGCGACTCTCTCGCCGGGGATGCCGATGATCTTGTTGCCCTTGCCCTTGCCCAATTGCGGCAGGTCGGCCACCTTGAACAACAGCAGACGGCCTTCGGTAGTGACCGCCGCCAGCCAGTCCTCTTCACGATTGCCCAGCGGCTTCGGCGGCACCACCCGCGCACCGGCTGGCAGGCTAAGCAGCGCTTTGCCGGCCTTATTCTTGGCTTGCAGGTCTTCGCCTTTAACCACAAAGCCGTAGCCAGCATCGGAGGCGATCACAAACAGTGCACTGTCATCCGGCAGCAACACACACTCGAAGGTCGCGCCCGGCGGCGGGGTTAGTCGTCCAGTCAGCGGCTCGCCCTGACCGCGTGCGGACGGCAGTGAGTGCGCGGCCAACGAATAGCTACGCCCGGTGGAGTCAATAAATACTGCGAACTGATTGGAACGGCCCGGCGCTGAGGTTTTGAAGCCATCGCCGGCTTTGTATGACAGCCCAGTGGCGTCGATGTCGTGACCCTTGCCACAACGTACCCAGCCTTTCTCCGAGATCACTACGGTGACCGGCTCAGTCGGCATCAGCTCGGTTTCGCTCAAGGCTTTAGCTTCGGCGCGAGCGACGATGGGGGAACGACGGTCGTCACCGTACTTCTCAGCGTCCTCAATTAACTCTTTGCGCACCAGTTTCTTCAGCTTGGCCTCACTGCCAAGCAAGGCTTGTAACTTGTCGCGCTCTTTGGCCAGTTCGTCTTGCTCGCCACGGATCTTCATTTCCTCAAGGCGCGCAAGCTGACGCAGGCGGGTGTCGAGGATGTAGTCAGCCTGAATATCGTCGAGGCCGAAACGCGCCATCAACACCGGCTTGGGCTGGTCCTCGGTGCGGATGATGTGGATCACTTCATCCAGGTTGAGGAAGGCGGTGAGCAAGCCTTCCAACAAATGCAGGCGCCGCTCAACTTTGTCTAAGCGGAACTGCAGACGACGGCGCACGGTATTCACCCGGAACACCAACCACTCCGTCAGCAGGGTGCGCAGGTTTTTCACCGAGGGCTTACCGTCCAGACCAATCACGTTAGTGTTGACCCGGTAGCTGGACTCCAGCTCGGTGGTGGCGAACAGATGCTGCATCAGCTCGGCGGCATCCACACGGTTAGAGCGCGGAATGATGACGATACGGCATGGGTGCTCGTGGTCCGACTCGTCGCGCAGGTCGGCGACCATCGGCAGCTTCTTCGCCTGCATCTGAGCGGCAATCTGCTCCAGCACCTTGGCTCCGGAGACCTGATGCGGCAGTGCGGTGACGACGATATCGCCATCCTCGACGCGGTACACCGCGCGCATGCGCACCGAGCCCTTACCGGTCTCATAGATTTTCAGCAGATCCGCACGCGGCGTGATGATCTCCGCTTCGGTCGGGTAATCCGGGCCGAGCACATGCTCGCAGAGCTGCTCGACCGTGGCATTCGGCTCGTCCAGCAAACGAATACAAGCCGTTGCCACTTCGCGCAGGTTATGCGGCGGTACATCAGTGGCCATGCCCACGGCGATGCCGGTGGTGCCGTTGAGCAGCAAGTTAGGTAAACGCGCCGGTAAAGTAGCCGGCTCGTTCATGGTGCCGTCGAAGTTTGGCACCCAGTCGACAGTGCCCTGGCCCAGCTCGGTGAGCAGTACTTCGGCGTAACGCGACAAACGCGCCTCGGTGTAACGCATGGCCGCGAAGGACTTGGGATCATCCGGCGCCCCCCAGTTACCCTGACCGTCAACCAGGGTGTAGCGATAACTGAACGGCTGGGCCATCAGCACCATCGCTTCGTAGCAGGCGCTGTCGCCGTGCGGATGGAACTTACCAAGCACGTCACCGACTGTACGCGCCGACTTCTTGTGCTTGGAGTCGGCGTCCAGACCCAGCTCGCTCATGGCATAGATGATCCGGCGCTGCACCGGCTTGAGGCCGTCACCAATATGCGGCAGCGCACGGTCCATGATCACGTACATGGAGTAATTGAGGTAAGCCTGCTCGGTAAAGTCGGCAAGGGAACGGCGCTCTACACCGTCCAGGCTCAAATCGAGGGAGTCGCTCATGCGTGCCTCATTGCAAAGTGGGTTGCTGCGAAAGGGGTTGTTGCGAAGTTGTCTGGCGCAGCATTAAGGTACCGCCGCGCTGGGTAAATTCGAGTTGTTTCAGGGCACTCATGCCCAGCAATACGTCATCGCCGCCCATCCCGGGGGCAATCAAGGCATCTACATCGGTCAGGACGATATCGCCCAGCTGCAAGCGCTGCAGGCGCGTGCGATGGGCGGTAGCGCGGCCATTGGCAGTGTTAATGAGGATCGCCGCGCCGGTTTGTAAGCCAAGGCGCTGGGCCACCTCGACAGGCACCGCTACCGAAGTTGCCCCCGTATCGAGGAGGAACGTCACGTCCTCACCATTGATCGTGCCGCCAGCCATGTAGTGGCCTTGGCGACTGCTGGCCAACTGAACCTCCACATAGCCACTGCCATGCAGCGACTCAGGCGTGCGATTAGGGTTGTGCTGGCCTTCTTCCCAGTCGCCAAAAAACTTAGTCGCCAGCAACAACGCCGCGCCCCAAGCCAGCACCAGCATCACTCGCCCGGCGCGCTTACCTGCAGGCTGGCGGCTCAAGGCTTGCTGCCCCAACCGTCTTTAGGCGCGGAAAGGCGCCAAATGATCGGGCGTGACTCGCCGTCGGCACGGCTGAAACGGCCATTATCGACACCGACCCATGCGCCATCCTGATCCACCCACAGCGCTTCGGCCAGACCATAAGATGGCGGATAGAGGCGCTCCGGGGTCAGCGCCTCAGCGGCAAACGACCAACAGCGCTCGACCTCAGCAGTGCTCAGGCTGCGCCGACAGATACGGTGCGCCTGACGCTCAAGGGTGAAGAGTTTTTCGTTATGGAAGGCCAGACCGGAGAAATCCCGCGGCTGCTCTTCGGCGCCCAGCTGCTCAGGTGCAGGCGCCGTACCCGCCTCGCTAAACAGTACGCAACCGCCCGTGCAGCGCCACGTGGAGCGCTGCTTGTGCACCACCAGCAAGCCACGGCGCATGCGCTCGGCCGCCAGGTACAAGCGCTCACCCGCAGGATCAACGGCAATGCCCTCCAGCAATGAGTTGAAATGCAGCAACATGCCGCTGGCGCGCGCTTGCCGCACCAGGCTAGGGGGCAGCTTCAACCAATTAGGCTCGCCTATCACCGGCAACTGCAGCACAGCCGCATGGGCCTCGCTGACCAGGTAGCGGTTACCGGCGGCATCGCAGCTCACGCCCTCGAAGTCCAGCTCGCCACCGCGCACCTGCCCGGCGGCCCAGTTGCGCATACGCAGCCCCCAGGGCAGCGCGGCATCCGGAGCAGGCGGCGCCACAAAGGTCTCGGCTGAAGCTTGCCACTGCGAGGCGTCAGACTCCAGGCGATACAGCTGCTGATCATCACGATCAGAAACCGCCCACAGCGCGCCATCGCACCAGGCCAGGCCGGACAGGTTGCCACCGCTGACGCCACTGACCGGCTGTTCGTTGAGCAGTTTCAGCTCTTCCAGCGCTGCGGCACTGGCCAGCCAAGGGGCGCAAAACAGCAGGCAGGCCGCCAACAGCCGTTGCATCAGAGCAACACCTCGGCCAGGTTGCCCTTGGACTCCAGCCAGGATTTACGGTCGCCTGCGCGCTTCTTCGCCAGCAGCATGTCCATCATTTCCTGGGTGCCGGGATAGTCATCCAGGGTCAGTTGCACCAGACGCCGGGTGTTGGGGTCCATGGTGGTTTCACGCAGCTGCGGCGGGTTCATTTCACCCAGGCCTTTAAAACGGGTGACCTGTGGCTTACCACGGCGCTTTTCGGCCACTAAACGGTCAAGAATGCCGTCGCGCTCGGCTTCATCCAGTGCGTAGAAAATTTCTTTGCCCAAATCGATGCGGTACAACGGCGGCATCGCCACATAGACGTGACCCGCGTCCACCAGCGGGCGGAAATGCTGAACGAACAGGGCGCAGAGCAAGGTAGCGATGTGCAGGCCGTCGGAGTCAGCGTCGGCGAGAATGCAGATTTTGCCGTAGCGCAGCTGAGAAAGGTCGCTTGAGCCAGGGTCGAGGCCAACCGCCACGGCGATGTTGTGCACCTCCTGACTGGCCAGCACTTCGCTGCCATCGACTTCCCAGGTGTTCAGAATCTTACCGCGCAGCGGCAGAATCGCCTGGAATTCTTTATCGCGCGCCTGCTTGGCCGAGCCGCCGGCGGAATCACCTTCGACCAAAAACAGTTCAGAACGCATCGGGTCCTGGCCCGCGCAATCAGCCAGCTTACCGGGCAATGCCGGCCCCTGAGTAATACGCTTGCGCTCGACTTTCTTGCCCGCTTTAAGGCGACGATTGGCGTTGCTGATTGCCAGTTCGGCGAGTTGCTGGCCCAGCTCAGGGTGGCCGTTGAGCCACAGGCTAAAGGCATCTTTGACCACGCCAGAGACGAAAGCTGCGGCCTCGCGGGACGACAAGCGCTCCTTGGTCTGCCCGGAGAACTGCGCATCCTGCATCTTCATCGAGAGGACGAAGGCGATGCGCTCCCAGATATCTTCCGGGGCCAGCTTGACCCCGCGCGGCAGCAAGCTGCGGAACTCGCAGAACTCGCGCATGGCATCCAGCAGGCCCTGACGCAGGCCGTTGACGTGAGTGCCGCCCTGAGCCGTAGGAATCAGGTTGACGTAGCTTTCCTGCACTGCATCGCCGCCTTCCGGCAGCCACAGCAGGGCCCAGTCCACGGCTTCTTTATTACCCGCTAGGCTGCCGCAGAAGGGCTCATTGGGCAGGCGTTCAAATTCACTGACCGCATCCACCAGATAGGAGCGCAGGCCGTCTTCATACATCCACTCGACTTTCTCGCCGCTGGCTTTGTCTTCAAAGCTGACGGCCAGGCCTGGGCACAACACAGCCTTGGCCTTGAGCACATGTTTGAGACGGCTGACCGAGAATTTGAAGGCGTCGAAATACTTGGGATCGGGCCAGAAGTGCACACTGGTACCGGTGTTGCGCTTGCCCACCGAGCCAATCACCGCCAGGTCGCTGGATTTGTAGCCATCAGCGAAGCTCATTTGGTATTCATTGCCGTCACGCTTGACCGTGACGACCACGCTCGTCGACAGCGCGTTGACCACCGAGATACCCACACCGTGCAGGCCGCCGGAAAACTGGTAGTTCTTGTTGCTGAACTTGCCGCCGGCGTGCAGCTTGGTAAGGATCAGCTCGACCCCCGGCACGCCCTCTTCCGGGTGAATGTCCACCGGCATGCCGCGACCGTCGTCGAGCACTTCCAGCGAATTGTCCTCATGCAGGATCACCTGAATCGACTTGGCATGCCCGGCCAGCGCTTCGTCGACGCTGTTGTCGATGACTTCCTGGGCCAGGTGGTTGGGCCGGCTGGTGTCGGTGTACATGCCCGGGCGTTTGCGCACCGGGTCGAGGCCGGAAAGGACTTCGATGGCATCGGCGTTGTAAGAGCTAGAACCTTGCTGGGCCATGGGGTCTCTTGTTCGTCAATTGAGAGCGGAAAAGTCGATATCCTGCCACAGATGGCGAGGAATACCGGCGAAAGCGAAAAGCATCGGCAGGCGCTCGGCAAAACCCTGAAAGCCATGATCGCCACCGGCCTGGATACGCAGCGCGCTGGCCAGGTAATACGCCTGGGCATCACGGTAATCGAGGGTTTCATCGGCGGTCTGCAGCCACACCTGATAACGCGCGGGATCTTGTAGCGTGGCAACGTCCAACTCTGCCAGTGCCGCCAGATGGTCGGCGGTTAGCTCCCAGGTTTCATCGTTGTAATAGTTCTTCTGCGGGCCCAGATAGCCCTCGAAACGCAGGTGCGGGCGCACGGCGGGGTTGATCAATAGCGCCGGCAGCCCATGTCGCTCAGCCAGATAGGTCGCATAGTAGCCGCCCAGCGAGCTGCCAACCAGCACGGGGCGACCAAGCTCGCTAATCAGCGCGTCGAGCTGAGCAACCGCCTGCCGCGGATGATGGTGCAAAGCAGGCACACGCAGCTGCGCGGCCAAGCCCAGCTGCTGCATGGCGCGCAGCAACAGGCTGGCCTTGTGCGAAGCCGGCGAGCTGTTAAGCCCGTGGAGATAAAGTATGGATGGGGTCATGGGCGGGAGGCTAACCGTTAGCGGCGACCGGCTGCAACCGCTTCGCCGCTGCGCTAGGCAACGCCTTAATAGCCTTTGATGGTGTAATCGATTTCGAACGTGATGCCCGTAACCCGCGACACTCCAGTCTCCAGGCGGCCATCGTCAAACAAACGCAGCCAGCGATAGCCGGGCGCGCTCTTATCGACTTGGAACTCTTCGCTACCGGGGACGAACTGCACGCAGGTAGAAGGCGACGCCAACAAACGAATCGGCCCGCGCTGCTGGTCAAGCTCCTGATGGATATGCCCCCAAAGCAGCGCCCGCACATTGTTGAAACGCTCCAGCACGGCAAACAAGGCATCGCGATTGCGCACCCCGATAGGCTCCATCCATTTGCAGCCGATGGACACCGGATGATGGTGCAAGCAGATCAGATGGTGGCGATCTGGCGCTTCGCTCAACGCGCGCTCCAACAGCGCCAGTTGCTGATCATCGAGATAGCCCGGCACGGCCCCTGGAATAGAGGAATCAAGCAGCGTCACACGCCAGTTACCCAGATCAATCACCGGATCGAGCAGATCCGTGCCGACACAGGTGGCCTGCATGGCGGGCACTTCATCATGGTTACCAGGAAACCAGCGCGCCGGCGCGGGAATGGCCGCGGTCATGTCACGAAAGCGCTGGTAGGACTCAGCGCTGCCATCCTGCGAGAGGTCGCCGCTGGCCAACACCAGGTCGATCTGCGGCTGTTCTTGCAGCACGCGCTCAATCACCTGTTGCAAGCTGTCCTGGGTATCCATACCCAATAGCTTGCCTGCTGTATCGGCAAATAGATGGCTGTCGGATAACTGCACTAGCAGTACCGAGCGATCAACAGCAGTGCTTTTAGTCAGTGCGTCCGGCAAGACCTTCTCCTTGGGCGGAATGCATGAATTATGCTGGCAGCCCGGCCGGCGGTAAACCCGCTAAAGGGGAATAGGTCACAGAACGCCCGCTGTAAATCCAGCGCCTGCATTAAAGGCCAGCCCGGTCGAGGCGCTTGACCTGCAGCAGGATTCAGCTGATGGCGCGCGAACGCTAGCGAACCGGCGCCAACTCATGGCCGCAAGCCAGGCAATGGCTTAACCATTCGCCGAGAAACAGGTTGAGCTGAGTCTTTTCATCCGGCTGGTGCATCGCCGCATTCGGATACGGGTAGCGGCCATGAAAACGCCGCGCGCTTTGTGCGCCCACCACTTCAGCCATGCGCGCATCGTGGTACACGCGCACCTCCAACTGTGGCACCGGCAGCCAGGCCAGGCTGTGCTCTTGGCGCACCGAAAGGGTCGAGGTGTAGGGGCACGTCTCTAGCACGTCCAGCGCCAGCACCCCGAGCTGCTGCTCGCCTTGGCTCAGCGCTACCCGCCGCGTTTCACCACCCTCACGCATTGCCGGTAACAGCTGCATCAGGCGCGCATAATTAGCCTCGCAAGCGGCTTGCAGCTCGACCAGGTCGACCCGATAGCGCTCGCGCAGCAGGTTCATGACCATAGGCCCCTGACTTCAGTACGATTCAGCGCCAGCCACTGCAAGGCAATAATGCTCGCGGCATTGTCGATACGCCCGTCCTTGAGCGCATCCAAGGCATCTTCCAGCGGCCAGACATGCACACGAATGTCCTCGCCTTCTTCCGCCAGGCCATACACGCCTCCAGCCCCTTCACTGTCACAACGGCCGACAAACAGATGCACGCGCTCATCCGAGCCGCCAGGCGACGGGTAATACTGCGTGATGGGCCATAAAGAGGTCAGCGCCAAATTGGCTTCTTCCAGCGCCTCTCGGCGCGCCACCTCCTCTGGCACCTCGTCTTTATCGATCAGCCCAGCCACCAGCTCCAGCAGCCAGGGATTGGCGCTTTTATCCAGCGCCCCGATGCGAAACTGCTCGATCAGCACCACGCAATCACGCTGCGGGTCGTAGGGCAGCACGCACACCGCATCATGGCGCACGAATAATTCGCGGGTAAGCGTAGGCCCCATGTCACCGGCAAACTGGCGATGGCGCAAGCGCAGCCGATCAAGCTTATAGAAACCGCTGAAACAGGCTTCGCGCTCGATCACTTGAACATCGTCTTGAGCATTCATCTACGGACTCCAAAAACGTGACTGACGCGACCGGCGACGGCTTTGCCGGCCCGCGTATTCAGCACAGCTTACACGCTGTTTCTAGGCGCCTGGCAAGCCACCATTGCGACTGCCAGGCAAACAGCGGCGCAGCACTGCCGCACGATTACCGCTGCCAAGGCCTGCCTATCAGCTGATCGTAGCCAGGCGCTTGCGGCTCAGCCCACCCAGCAGCAACTGCAGCCCTGCGGCCAACAAGAACGCCGGTAGGGTCGCACCGATTTCTGGCGAATAATGGCTGAGCAGGTGATACACCACCGCACCACTGCCCCAGGCCAACAAGGTATCGCCACGCCAGGCACACACGGGAGCCAGTTCTGCGCGACGACGGCGCAGAATAAAGTGATCAACCAACACCACGCCAAACAGCGGCGCAAATACCGAGCCGATCAACAACAGGAAGTTCTGATATTCGGCCAGCGGCGCCAACCAGGCAATTAGGGTGCACAGCACGCCAATCGCCAGGGCCAACTGCTCAACCCGCAGCGGCAGCACGATACCGGCAGACACCGCCGCAGAGTGGATGTCGGCGAAGGCGTTTTCCGACTCATCGAGCAAAATCAGCAGCAGTGGGATGCCCAGGCCAGCACCGGCCAGCGCCAGTAGCAACGCGTTGGCCTCAGCACCGGTAGCAAAAGCCAATGTATAGGCCACGCCCAGGCTCATCAGCCAGACATTTCCGAGGAAGAAGCCCAACGCCGTACCACCAAACACCCGCACCGCGCTCTTGCCGAAGCGCGAGTAGTCGGCAATCAGCGGTAACCAGGACAGCGGCATGGCAATCGCAATGTCAAAGCCCAGGGCAAAGGGCATCGAGCCATCGCCGCCACGCGCCCAGATGCTGGCCAAATCAGCCTTATCGAACAGGTTCCAGGTCAGCCACAGGCAGGCGCCGAGGAGCAACCAGATGCCCCACTTGCGCAATATTCTGCGCACGAAGGTCAGCGGCCCGGTGACTGCCAGCAGGGTTGCCAGCGTGCCGAAGAACAAGGTCCACAGCAGTGGGTTACTCCAGGCGCTACCCGCGCCAAATGCGCGCTCGGCCAAAACGCCGGCAGCATCGCGCATCACGATGATCTCGAATGCGCCCCAGCCAACCAGCTGCAGCACATTGAGCAGGGCCGGCAGCAGCGCGCCCTTGCTGCCCAGGCTGAGCTTCAAAGCCGCCATACTGGAACGCCCGGTGTCGCTGCCGATGACGGCAACGGCGCCAAGCAACAGCACGCCAACAGCCGTGCCGCAGACAATCGCCAGTAACGCGCCACTCATGCCCAGTCCCGGCGCCAGCAAGGCCCCGAGCTGCAAGACCATCAAGCCGATACCCAGAGAAAACCACAGCGAAAACATGTCCCGCGTACCCAGTACGCGCTGGTCAAGACCCACGCTCTGGTGCGGGGAGTAGGTGTTGGTCGTCATCACGATAAAAACCACCTCAGAAAAAATAAAAACCACCCAGGGCGCAAACCCTGGGTGGTGTTTCGATCAAAACAGCTCGGCTAGACCTTGTGGTACAGCTCACTGCCCTGCGACTTGAACTCAGCGGCCTTGGCCTGCATGCCCAATTCCGCCTCATCCAGCTCCAGCGCGGCGATACGCTGCTCTTCAGCGTACACCCGCACTTCCTGGGTGATCTTCATCGAGCAGAACTTCGGCCCGCACATGGAGCAGAAGTGCGCGACCTTGGCCGAATCCTTCGGCAGGGTTTCGTCGTGGTAACTGCGCGCCGTGTCTGGATCGAGACCAAGGTTGAACTGGTCTTCCCAACGGAATTCGAAGCGCGCCTTGCTCAGCGCATTGTCGCGGATCTGCGCACCCGGATGGCCCTTGGCCAAATCAGCAGCATGGGCGGCGATCTTGTAGGTGATGATGCCGGTCTTGACGTCATCCTTGTTCGGCAGGCCCAGGTGCTCCTTGGGCGTGACGTAGCAGAGCATGGCGCAACCGAACCAGCCGATCATCGCCGCACCGATGCCGCTGGTGATGTGGTCGTAGCCTGGGGCGATGTCGGTAGTCAGCGGGCCGAGAGTGTAGAACGGCGCTTCGTCGCAGCACTCCAGCTGCTTGTCCATATTCTCCTTGATCAACTGCATCGGCACATGGCCCGGGCCTTCGATCATGCACTGCACGTCGTGCTTCCAAGCGATTTTGGTCAGCTCACCGAGGGTTTCCAGCTCACCAAACTGCGCTTCGTCGTTGGCGTCGGCAATCGAACCCGGACGCAGGCCATCGCCCAGCGAGAAGCTGACGTCGTAGGCCTTCATGATTTCGCAGATGTCTTCGAAATGGGTGTAGAGGAAGTTTTCTTTATGGTGCGCCAGGCACCACTTGGCCATGATCGAACCGCCGCGCGAAACAATGCCGGTGACGCGCTTGGCAGTCATCGGCACATAACGCAGCAATACACCGGCGTGAATAGTGAAGTAATCCACGCCCTGCTCAGCTTGCTCGATCAGGGTGTCGCGGAACAGCTCCCAGGTCAGCTCTTCGGCGGCGCCGCCGACTTTCTCCAGCGCTTGGTAGATCGGCACGGTACCGATCGGCACCGGCGAGTTACGGATGATCCACTCGCGGGTTTCGTGAATGTGCTTGCCGGTGGACAGGTCCATGACCGTGTCCGAGCCCCAGCGAATACCCCAAGTCAGCTTGGCCACTTCTTCTTCAATGGAAGAGCCCAGCGCCGAGTTGCCGATGTTGCCGTTGATCTTCACCAGGAAGTTACGGCCGATGATCATCGGTTCCAGTTCGGTGTGGTTGATGTTGGCCGGGATGATCGCGCGACCGCGGGCGATTTCGTCACGGACGAATTCCGGGGTGATGATTTTCGGCACACTGGCGCCGAAGCTGTGGCCGGCGTGCTGCTGTTCGAGCAGGCCTGCGGCACGCGCCACTTCCAGTTTCATGTTCTCGCGGATGGCGACGTATTCCATCTCGGCGGTGATGATGCCTTTGCGCGCGTAGTGCATCTGGCTGACGTTAGCGCCGGCCTTGGCGCGGCGCGGATTATTCACGTGGGCGAAACGCAACTTGGTCAGCTCGGCATCGGCCAGGCGCTGCTGGCCGAAGTTGGAGCTCAAGCCGCTCAGGCGCTCAGTGTCGCCGCGCGACTCGATCCAGGGCGAACGCACATCAGCCAGGCCTTTGCGCACGTCGATAATGACGTTGGGATCGGTATAAGGGCCGGAGGTGTCGTACACCACCACGGGGGCGTTGATCTCGCCGCCGAAGTCAGTAGGCGTGACATCCAGACTGATTTCACGCATCGGCACCAGAATGTCCGGGCGCGAGCCCTCGACATATACTTTCTGCGAACGGGTGAAGGGCTGGATCGACTGCTGGTCGACCTGGGCTGACTCACTCAGCATCGGGTTCAGGTTTTTTTCTTGTGTGCTCATCGGCGGCTCTCCAGGGCTGAATGTCGGAGCGAACCTGGACGGATGAGCGGCGAGAGGCGCACCTAGGGCGGTGCCAGAGGCTCGCCAGGGGAAAGGCGAGCACATCTTGTTCCCTACGCAGGCTTTAACCTGATCAGGTTCAACGGGATCCGGCAGTAGCCAATCTCAGCCCCTCAATTAGGGCACCCCGACAAGAACGCAATCAGTCTAATCAACCCCAGCCAATAAAACCAACCCACGAGTCAAAAAACATGACCGCCGCGTCGGCTTATGACGAAGCGGAGTGCGCAGCTGCATTGTTGCATCCAGGCAACATAGCTTGTTGCAAACTACACTACCGCTGCCACCACGGCCCTTGACCCTCTGAGCACGGGCCCTTAGCCTTGCTGATTACCGCCAAATCCAGGATCACCCTCATGCTGCGCAGACTTTCTCTGGCTCTTGCTGTGGCCGCCGCGTCCAACGCAGTGGCCTGGGCTGAACAAGCCCCGCTGTCCACCAAAACTGACCTGGTTACGGTGTACCAAGAAGCCGCCGCCAACAACGCCGATCTGGCTGCGGCCCGCGCCGACTATCAAGCACGCAGCGAAGTGGTGCCCCAGGCCCGCGCCGGCCTGCTGCCAAACCTTTCGGCTGGTGCCAATCTGAGCGATACCCGCACTCAGGTTGATTCGCCCGCCAATACCAGCTCGCGCAGCGGTATCGTCTATCAGGCCAACCTCAGCCAGCCGCTGTTCCGCGCGGATCGCTGGTTCCAGCTGCAAGCGGCTGAGGCGATCAACGAGCAGGCGGCGCTGGAGCTGTCGGCCACCGAGCAGAACCTGATTCTGCAAAGCGCCGAGAGCTACTTCACAGTGCTTCGCGCGCAAGACAACTTGGCCTCGACCAAAGCTGAAGAGGCAGCATTCAAGCGCCAACTGGATCAGTCCAACGAGCGCTTCGATGTCGGCCTGTCGGATAAAACCGACGTGCTAGAAGCCCAGGCCGGATTCGACACCGCCCGCGCCAACCGCATTATTGCTCAGCGCCAGGTGGAAGACGCGTTCCAGGCCCTGATTACCCTGACCAACCGTGACTTCGTCGCCCTTGAAGGCATTGAGCACAGCTTGCCGATCCTCGCGCCGACACCGAACGACGCCAAAGCCTGGGTCGACACCGCCGCCGCACAGAATCTCAACCTGCAAGCCAGCAACTACGCCGTTGAAGCCGCCGAAGAAACCCTGCGCCAGCGTAAATCCGGCCATGCGCCGACCCTCGATGCGGTAGCCAGCTACCAGAAAGGTGATAACGATGGCTTGGGCTTCAGCAACAACGCTGCCTCCGTCAACCGCTTCAATGGTGATGTTGAGCAGCGTTCAATCGGCCTGCAACTGAATATCCCGCTCTACAGCGGTGGCCTGACCAGCTCCCAGGTGCGCGAGTCCTACCAGCGCTTGAATCAGAGCGAGCAGTTGCGTGAAAGTCTGCGCCGCCAAGTGGTGCAGAACACTCGCAACCTGCACCGTGCAGTCAACACCGACGTGGAAACCGTGCAGGCGCGTAAGCAGTCGATCATCTCCAACCAGAGCGCCCTGGAAGCCACCGAAATCGGCTACCAAGTCGGTACGCGCAACATCGTTGACGTACTGGATGCCCAGCGCCAGCTTTACAGCTCGGTGCGCAACTACAACAACGCGCGCTACGACTACATCCTCAACAACCTACGCTTGAAGCAGGCCGCTGGCACCCTCAGCCCAGACGACCTGGCTGCACTGGAGCAGTACCTGAAATCCGATTACAACCCGGACAAAGACTTCCTGCCGCCCGACCTGGCCAAAGCCGCCGAAGCACAACTGCGCGGCAACTCAGACTACTGAGTTTGCTAAACGAAAAAGCCCGCTGAATTCAGCGGGCTTTTTATTGGCTGCGATTAGCGCTGCAGATTACTTATTAAGTAATCGCTCCAGCCCCGCCAGCAAGCGCGTCAGTGCGCCCTGATTAGCCTGCATCACGCCCTGCCCGGCCGCACGCATCGCCTGCGCTGCCTCAGGTTCGCGCCACAACTGCGCCACGCGCTGGGCCAAAGCGGCGGCATCTGCCACCTCGCCCAGCGCACCGGCAGCACGCAACTGTGCAGAAATTTCCAGGAAATTGAACAGATTCGGGCCGCTCAGCACCGGCTTGCCCAAGGCGACAGGCTCGAGCAGGTTATGCCCACCATTAGCCACCAAGCTACCGCCGACAAAAGCGATATCGGCCAAGGCATAGAGAAACAACAGCTCGCCCATGGTGTCGCCAAGCAGCACCTGATCAGCAGCGTGCACTGGATCTCCGGTGGATCGCCGACGGGTGCTTAAGCCTTGGCGCTGGCACAACTCAAACACTGTGCTGAAACGCTCGGGGTGACGCGGCACCAGAATCAGCAATGCATCGGGCTTGTGTTTGAGCAGCTCACGGTGAGCAGCGAGAACGATCTCGTCTTCACCGGCATGCGTGCTTGCTGCTATCCATACCGGGCGCTGCGTAGCCTGCCATTGCTCACGCAAGGCAGCGGCGCGTGTGAGCAAATCTGGATCAATGGTTAGATCAAACTTGATCGAGCCAGTGACCTCAACGCACTCCGGTCGAGCGCCCAGGCTGCGAAAACGCTCGGCTTCTAGTGCCGTTTGCACGGCAAGCAAGTCCAGTTCAGCGAGCATTGGCGCGGTGAGCTTGGCAAAGCGCGCATAGCCACGCGCCGAGCGCTCGGACAACCGCGCATTGGCCACCGCTACCGGGATACCGCGCAGGGCACACTGATGAATATGGTTAGGCCACAGCTCGGTTTCCATAATCACCGCCAGCTTGGGCTGTACGCGATCAAGAAAACGCGCGGCTGCCCACGGCAGGTCATAAGGCAGGTAGCAGTGCTGCACCCGACCGGCATACTCCGCACCGCCGAACAGCGCTTGAATACGCTCCGAGCCGGTGGGGGTCATGCAGGTCATGGTGACTGGTATGTCCGGGTAGCGCAGCAGCAACTCGCGCACCAGCGGCGCGGCGGCGATGCTCTCGCCAACCGACACGGCATGCAGCCAGATGCCGCCAGCTTTCAGCGGCGGCAAGCCCACAGCAAAGCGCTCGCCAATGCGCTTGGCGTAGGCCGGCGCCCGCCACGCCCGCCAGGCCAGACGCCCAGCAACCAGCGGCAGGCCAAGATGAAACAGCAGGGTGTAGAGGCTTCTATTCATGGCGCGCAGCTTATGCACTTTAGGAAAAGGCGTCGAGTCACGCTCAACCAATCGCCTGCAGGTGCTTGGCAAAACACTCAGCCAGCCACAACGCTGCCGGCCCATGTGCTTCATCGCGACGGCAAACCAGCTCCACCACCAGTGGCGGCGGGGTCCAGTCGCTGCTCAGCTCAACCAATTGGCCCTGATACGTCGGGTACTGCACCACATGGCGCGGCAGCCAGGCCCAACCCAGATTACGCATCAACAGCTCAGCCATGGCATAGAAACTGTCAGCCCGCCAAATCGATGGGCTTATTTGCTCACCGCCCGGGTAATGACTGTCCTGGGGCGCCATCAGCAATTGCCGGTGACGCGCCAGTTCGCGCCGGTCTGCATGACCCATACCCGCCAGGGCATGCCCCGAACCGCACACGGTGACCATCTCAATGGTGCCCAAGCGCTGGCGCTCCAGGGCGTCAGGCATGTGCTCATGGTGGAATAAAAGACCGAGATCGGCGCGATGCTCCAGCAACTTGCGTGCAACATCCCCCTGGGCACCGCTGGCCAGCTGCACCTCCAGCAGCGGGAACTGCTGGGCCAGCGCTTCGAGGCTGTCGAGTACCGGCTGATAGGGCATCGCCTCGTCCTGAGCCAGGCGCAACCGCACTTCTTCACCGCGCGCCAGACCCAGCGCACGACCATCCAGGCGCTGACACTGGCGCAGCACCTCGCGCGCCTCCTCCAGCAAAGCCGCCCCCGCATCGGTCAGGCGCGGCTGGCGGCCGCTGCTACGGGCAAATAGCAGCACACCAAGATCATCTTCCAACTGGGCGATCGCGCTGCTCACCGCAGACTGCGCACGCTGCATCTGCCGCCCAACAGCAGAGAACGACTGCCCCTCTGCAACACTGACAAACAAGCGCATTTGCTCAAGGTTCCACTGCATACCCATCTCCAAATCAGATAGGCAATCACTTTATCCCATCAGCCCAACCACTAGAATGGCCGCAGACCCACTTGGAGGCCTGCACATGAGCGGCTATCTCTACCTTGCTGTTGCCATCACCGCTGAAGTCATCGCCACAACCTCAATGAAAGCCCTGGACGGCTTCAGCAAACCCATCCCCTTACTGCTGGTGGTGGTTGGCTATGCCATCTCTTTCTGGATGCTCAGTTTGGTGGTGAAAACCATCCCGGTAGGCGTCGCCTATGCCGTCTGGGCGGGCCTGGGCATCGTCTTGGTGAGCATCGCTGCGGTGTTTCTCTACCAGCAAAAGCTGGATTTGCCAGCCATGCTCGGCATGGGGTTGATCGTTGCCGGGGTGGTGGTGATTCAGCTGTTCTCGCAAAGCGTCGGCCATTGACCCAGACGCTGGCGGGTTATACTGCGCACCTGTTTTTCCGGTGAGACGTATGCATGCCCCAAGCATTAAGCACTGATGTTTTGATCGTTGGCGGCGGTGTTGCTGGCCTTTGGCTTAACGCGCGCCTGCGCCGCCAGGGCTTTGCCACCGTGCTGGTGGAAAACGCCTGTCTCGGCGGCGGACAGAGCGTGAAATCTCAAGGCATCATCCACGGCGGTGCCAAATACGCCCTGCACGGCGCACTCAGCGGCGCCTCCGAAGCCATCGCCGATATGCCACGGCGCTGGCGCGAAGCCCTGGCCGGCAACGGCGAACTGGACCTTTCTGGTGTGCGCCTGCTTTCCGATGCCCACTACCTGTGGTCGCCCGGCAGCCTAGCCGGCAATATCACCAGCTTTTTCGCCAGCAAAGCCGTGCGCGGCCGCGTCGATCAGGTCAAGGGCGAGCAACTGCCGCCTGCCCTGCAGCACCCGAATTTCAAGGGTAAGGTCTACCGCCTAGCCGAGCTGGTGCTGGATGTACCGAGCCTGATCGGCCGCCTGAGCGAGCTGGCAGGCGATGGCCTGCTGGCTGCCGAACGCATCGACCCACTGCAGGAAAATGGCGAGCTGGTCGGTCTGCGCGTCGATGGCCGCGAAATTCGCGCGCAGCGCGTCATCCTCAGCGCCGGCAGCGGCAACGCCGAGTTGCTCAGCAGCCTCGGCCTGAGCCAGCCAGCCCAGCAATTACGGCCGCTGCATATGGTGCTGGTCAAAGGGCCTAACCTGAAACCGCTGTATGCCCACTGCCTGGGTGGCGGACCGAAGCCCCGCGTGACTATCACCACGCACCCCGCTGCCGACGGCCAGTGGGTCTGGTACCTGGGGGGTGATCTGGCCGAAGCCGATGGTGTCGCCCGCGACGAGGCCAGCCAGATCAAAGCGGCGCAGAAAGAACTCAGCGACTTGCTGCCCTGGGTCGACCTGTCTGCCGCCCAGTGGGCCACGCTGCGGGTAGAACGTGCCGAACCGTCACAATCCGGCCTGGTGCGCCCGGATAACGCCTTCTTACACGAGCAGAATAATCTGTTGGTCGGTTGGCCAACCAAACTGGCCCTGGCGCCGGATTTTGCCGACCGTGTGCTAGCCGCATTTAACCGTGACGGCATTCAGCCAGCGACGCACGCGCCACTGCCCCCGTTGCCGCACCCCACTGTCGCCCCACCCTTTTGGCAGGGGCTGGTCTGATGCATAGCCTGCACAACCTGCACCGTCCGCTGGGCAGCACCGGCCTGCTGGTTTCACCTCTGGGCTTAGGCACGGTCAAACTGGGCCGCGACCAGGGCGTGAAGTACCCCAACGGTTTCACCATTCCCGATGACGCCGCCGCCCGTGAACTGCTGGCACAGGCCCGTGATCTGGGCATCAACCTGATCGACACCGCGCCGGCCTACGGCACCAGCGAAACCCGCCTTGGCCCGCTCCTACGCGGCCAGCGCCAGCAATGGATCATCGTTAGCAAGGTGGGTGAAGAGTTTGACAACGGTCAGTCGCACTTCGACTTCAGCCCGGCGCATACGCGTTTCTCCGTGGAGCGCAGCCTCAAGCGCCTGGAAACCGATTTTATCGACCTGGTACTGGTGCACTCAGACGGCAACGATGTGGCTATTTTGCGTGACAGCGGCGTGTACGAAGCGCTGGCTGAGCTTAAGCGCGAGGGCAAGATCCGCGGCTTCGGCCTCTCCGGCAAAACGGTTGCGGGCGGTCTGCTGGCGCTGGAAACGGGCGATTGCGCCATGGTCACCTACAACCTCAATGAGCAGGCCGAGCAGGCCGTGCTGGACTACGCCGAACTGCACGGCAAAGGCATCCTGATCAAAAAAGCATTAGCCAGCGGCCATGCCTGCCTAGCGGGTGAAGACCCGGTACGCGCTAGCTTCGAGCTGATCTTCGGCCACCCAGCAGCCACCAGTGCGATCATCGGCACCATCAATCCGCAACATCTGGCGCATAACGTCGCTACCGCAGCCGCTGTAATTCAGGATATTGCCTGACCGCGCTCAATCCACTATCTGTGCCAAGCTCTCAGCCCCTACCTACCGCGAGGAGTTGCCATGCCACGCACCCTGATGCGCAAAGATCCCGGCACCTTCAAAACCCTACAACTACTAGTCGAAGCCAGCCCTGAAAGCCTGAGCTACCAGAGCTTGGGCATGCCGCTGAGCTTTGCGCAGATGCTCGACAAGCGCAAACCCCTCACTGTGACCGACAACCAGCGCTTCACCGTTGAGCTGGCCAACCTGGGGGTTTCCGTGCGCCTGACCCTCAACTGGCAGGGCCGAGAATACTGGGTGCTGGTGCGCCAGCGCCGTGCTGATCGCGGCGATGTGGTGCTCAAACTGATCTCCGGGTACGTGCCGGCTCACGAACTCAATCTGCCGCTGCTGACCGCCATTCAGGAAGTGGCCGAAGAGTGCCTGCTGGAAACCCCCGAAGGCTGGCTGGGCGGACGCTTTGGCGACACCTGGCTACCAACGCCTTACCAAAAGAGCCTGCACTATCGGGAAAGCACTCACTTCAACCTCAGCGCCTTATCCGGCGCAGCGCGTCCGGTGCAGAGTGGCAGCCTCAAGCTGCTTGAGCGCCCACGCGCCTATGTGCATCTGCCTACCGCTTCGCTACAGCTGGTCTACGACCTTCGTTTGGACTTGCCCAGGGAAACTCGAGAGCTCAGCCTGCTGCATGTCGACGAGCACTTAGAAGATGGCCAACTGATCGCCCGCCTCAACCGAGCCCGCCCCGACCTGTTTCTGATCCCTTTGGATCAGGGCCGCCCGACCGCTGAGCTGCTGACGTTGACGCACGGCCAGCTGTCGCCCGCCAGTACTCGCGGCCTGTGGTTGGCGGAAAGCTTTGCCACTCAGGACGGCTGGCTGGTGCGCGATGAGCGCATCCGCTGGAAAGACTGGCTAGCCCAACAAAACCCAGCGCCGCAAAAAGCCCCGCCTAAGCACGGCTAGAACACTCAGTGCCAACCCACGGGGCTGATCAAGCAACGCTACTGACAGCACTTGGCCGGCGACGGGCTCTAGCCCGTCGTCGGCGCGTATTAACGGCTGCGAATCTTCTCAACGATTGCGGTGGTTGAGCTGTTTTCCACCAGCCCCAGCACCCGCACTTCGCCACCATAGGCTGTGACGATGTCGGCGCCAACCACCTGTTCGATGCCGTAATCACCGCCTTTAACCAGCACATCCGGCTTAACCGCGTGCAGCAGGTTTTCCGGGGTGTCTTCGCCGAAGCTCACAACCCAATCCACCGCGCCAAGCCCGGCTAACACAGCCATACGTCGGTCCACCGAATTGATCGGCCGACCCGGGCCCTTCAAGCGGCTGACCGAGGCGTCATCATTGACCGCCAGCACTAATCGATCGCCCTGCGCGCGCGCCTGCTCAAGGTAGGTCACATGACCCGCATGAAGAATGTCAAAACAACCATTGGTGAAGACAATTTTCTCGCCATGGGCGCGGGCATCCTCGATCGCCAACAACAGCTGATCGAGGCTCAGTACGCCGCGCTCGGAGCCGGCTTCACGTTGGATAGCACGACGTAGTTCGGGTGCGCTGATCGCAGCCGTACCCAACTTGCCGACTACGATACCGGCAGCCAGGTTGGCCAGCGCCACCGCATGCGGCAGTTCCTCACCCGCGGCCAGGCTGGCAGCCAGGGTGGAAATCACCGTATCGCCGGCACCGGTGACATCGAACACTTCACGCGCACGGGCCGGCAAATGCAACGCCGGGAGCTGTGGGCGCAGCAGGGTCATGCCATGCTCACCACGGGTGACCAACAACGCGCCCAGCTCTAGCTCAGCCATCAATGCCGCGCCCTTGGCCACCAACTCGGCCTCATCATGGCAAGGGCCGACGATGGCCTCGAACTCGCTGAGGTTCGGGGTAATCAGGCTGGCGCCGCGGTAGATAGAGAAATCCTTACCTTTTGGGTCAGCAAGCACGGCAATACCTTTGCTGCGCGCCATCTGCACCAGCACCTGATGATTTTGCAGCGCGCCTTTACCGTAATCGGAAAGGATCAACACCTTGATGCCTTCCAGCTGCGCCTCGACGCTGGCCGCCAGTGCGGCGTTGTTAGTGCGGAATGGTTCTTCGAAGTCCATGCGCAGCAACTGCTGATGACGGCTCATTACGCGCAGCTTGACGATGGTGGGCTGATCCTTGATGCACTGAAACAGGGTTTTCACGCCAACCGCGTGCAAGCTGTTGCTCAGGCTATCAGCGGCCTCATCCTGACCGGTTACGCCGATCAAGACTGCCGGCGCACCGAGGGCGGCAATATTCAACGCCACGTTGGCGGCACCACCTGGACGGTCCTCAATCTGCTCGACCTTCACAACCGGCACTGGCGCTTCTGGCGAGATCCGCGAAGTGCCGCCATGCCAATAACGATCGAGCATGACATCGCCCACCACCAGAACGGCGGCCTGGTCGAAACGTGGCATGGACAATTTCATAAAAACTCCAGAAGCGGCTAACAGGCCGTTGAAAATGTAGGCGGGGCCGCCGAGACAAGATGAAAGCAGGCGAGGAAACGAAGTCTACGAGTTGTAAATGAGCATTCCGAGCCTGTTTCCCAACGCCGCACCGGCAAGGCAGGTAGTTTTTCAACGGCCTGCAAAAGCAAATCGCGGCAGATAATAACATTTGCAGGCCAATACTCCGGCTAACCGCCGAGCGTACGCACCCAGAACAATTCATGGCGACGCACGGCCTTGCGGAAGAACTCATCTTCACCGGTTGCCGGCCAACGACGCCCCACCAGCAAGCGCTGGAGCAGCCGGCGAATACGCCGCTTGAGTGGTAATGCACCCTGTAAATCGTGCTGCATGGATAAGGCCATGGCCTTATCCAACTGCTGCGCTGCATTTAGACTCGGACTCCACAGGCCATCAGCCGGCAGTGCGTCAATGGCTGGCGGCAAAGCAATCCCGAAGCCCGCCGGGCCCATTGGCCAACGGTCGTTATCGTGCAGATGGTTGGCGTACAACAGTAGTGTTTTCGGCTTCCAGCGGCTCAGCTCAATCGCCGCCAGCAGCGCTTGAGTACTCGCCACATGATCGCTGTGCGGGTCCAGCTGCGGGTGCGGCGTCACCACGACCTCAGGCTGAAAGTGCTCCAGACTTGCCACTAAATCGGCCACGAGGTTGCGCCAACTGGGCACCCCATCGGCATCACCGGGTAGCGGGATTGAGTTTGCGGCACGCACGCTACGAATATCGTCATCGCCCGACTCGCGCGAGGCAAAAGCTGACGCGGCATGATCCTGCATCGCCTGTAACTGCAGACAGTAATAACCCAACTGCACACATTGGCTCTGCGGAACACCGCCCCACAACGGCACGGCAAGGCTATCCCAAGCACGCAAGCGGCCCTTGAGCCGAGCAGCGTCGGCCGGACCCAACCCCAGCGCCTGGTAGGACTCGGCCTCAATCTCTCCCTGCGTCAGGGTGACAATACTGACATCACGTACCTGGCTATACAGGCCGAATGCCGCCAGTTCGGCATCATCGGCATGGGGCGCTATCACCATCAGACGCTGTTCGGCGTAATCAGGATTGCTTAGGGCATACAGGGTGACAGTCGGCTCAATCAGGCAGAAGCGGCCGAACACCTGCAATGTTCCACCGGACAACGCGTTCTGCTGGCCGGACAAGTTGAGGAAACGACGACCGTTTACGCCGCGCTCGAAATCCTGCCGATCCGGACCAATCACCACATAGGGATCCAACCACCGCCCCAGCCAGCCAGCCTTGAGCTGCACCTGCAGAATCAGCGTATCGGCAGCGCCAATATCACCCTCCAGAAGCAGGCATCGCGCCTCGATGCGCCCGGCGATTGCGGGCACATCATCGGCAAAGGTGTAGTTGTAGTCATCGCCAGGGGCGTAAAACAGGTGGTCGGCAAACCAGGCCTCATGGGCAACCCAGCCAACTAGCAGGAGCAACGGCGCAGACCACCAGGCGACAAAGATGCCAAGCAGTGCAAGCAGCACCAGCGCCAACAACAGAGCAATACGCTTTTGTCGACGATGCTGCTTGAGCAGGGCTTGTTTGCGTCCAGACATAATCAAACCTGATAGACCGGCACGCGGTTGCACCAGCGGTCTTTGTATTCGCGATCAGCCCGACCAAAGGAATAACGCAGCGGCTTACCAATCTCTCGCGCCTCAGCCCAGGCCGTTTGGGTATTGATAAAACTGAGCACGCTGCCCGGACTGAACTCGCGGTTTTGTGGGTCAACGCCACCGTTGATGTACTCCAGACTGACCCACTGCGGAGCCTCGACGCGGTAGAGCACCTGGATCGCAACCGGCTGGTCGTTCAGATAAATCAGCGAACCAGTCATAAAGTCGCGCATCAGGCTGAACACCTCTGCCAGGTGCGCCTTGCCGGTCGCCTCAAACCCCCAGCGGCGCTGAAAAAGATCGGCATAGATCAACGCCTGTTCGCTGGCAGACAGTTCCAGCATCGGCCGGATGACCCCACCGGCTTCTTCGAGCAGTCGCTGCTCGCGGCGCTGGTTGTAGCGGAATTTTTTGCTGTATTCCTCCGGCTCACGGGCCAGCGCCAGGCCTTCCGGCTGCTCACGACGGCCAAGCACCTGCTCGGCATTCAGGGCCGACAGGTAGCGCGCCTTATGCCGCACAGCTAGGCGCACCTCAGCGGCGAGCGGCAGGATGATTTCGGCATTGCCCAAATCAAACAAACCGCGCTTACCTTGCTGCTTTAGCACATCCTTGGACAGCGCCAGGTGCCGCCCCCAGGTCGGCATAGCGCCCTGCAACTCACCCTGCGCAAACCAGCCGAGGTAACGCACATCAATACCTGCCAGGCCCGCCAAGCGCTCGACCACCAGCGGATGAGTGGCCACGCTGCCGCCAAAACGCTGCCAGGCCTGCGCATAAGTAACGGCATCAATCGGAGCCCAGCCGCGCTCACGCCAGGCGCGTAAATAACTGAGCATCAGGCGTCGCGCTCTAACGTCACAGCGTCATCGCCCTCAACAAAGTCTTTTTCATGCAGGCGTGCGTAGTAACCATTCTGCGCCAGCAATTCGGCATGCGTGCCGCGCTCGACGATGCGCCCCTGGTCCATCACCAGAATCAGGTCGGCCTTCTCGATAGTGGACAGGCGATGAGCGATCACCAGGGTCGTGCGCCCCTTCATCACCTCATCCAGCGCTGCCTGGATATGCCGCTCCGACTCGGTATCCAAAGCCGAAGTGGCCTCGTCGAGGATCAGTAGCGGAGCGTTTTTCAACAATGCCCTAGCAATGGCCAAGCGCTGGCGCTGCCCACCGGACAACAGCACACCATTTTCACCGACCATGGTGTCGTAGCCCTGCGGCATTTTCTCGATAAACTCGGCGGCATAGGCTGCCTCTGCGGCCTCACGCACCTCATCCAGCGGTGCACCTTGCAAATCGCCATAGGCAATGTTGTTGGCAACAGTGTCGTTGAACAGGGTCACGTGCTGAGTGACCAAGGCGATATGGCGGCGTAGGTTTAACAGTTTGTAGTCTTCAACATCCAAGCCGTCGAGCAAAATTTGCCCCTGATCATGATGGTAAAAACGCGGAATCAGGTTGGCCAGCGTAGACTTACCGCTGCCCGAGCGCCCCACTAGGGCGACCATCTGTCCAGGCTCGGCGACAAAGCTAATGTCGTCCAATACGGGCTTGTCACTGCTGGCGTATTGAAAGCTCAGATTGTTCACCTCTAGACGCCCACTAACCCGCTCACGCGCCTGAGTGCCATGATCAACCTCCTGCGCCTCATCGAGTTGCTCGAAGATACTTTCAGCACCTGCTACGCCTTTTTGAATGGTCGAGCTCACCTCAGACAGCTGACGAATAGGCTTAGGTAGCAGGCCCGCCAGGGTGATGTAGGCCACCAGGTCACCTGCCGAAGCATCACCACGCATAAACAGCACCAAGAACATCAGCACTGCCATGGCGCTGTAAATCACCAGTTGCAACATCGGCGTATAAACCGCTGATGTCTTGGTCATGCGCAGCTGTTTTTCCGTGTTACTGCTACTGGCACCAAGAAAGCGCTGCTGCTCGTAGGCTTCACCGCCAAAACTGCGCACGACTCGATAACCTTGAATCGTTTCCGAGGCAACATGGGTGACGTCACCCATTGCCACTTGAATTTTCTTGCTCTGTTTGCGGAATTTTTTACTCGCGCTGGTCACCATTAAGCCGATCACCGGAAGGATCGCGACCATCACCAAGGTCAACATCCAGTTCATCCACAGCAGGGTAGCGAACAGGAAAATCACCGTCATGCCTTCACGGATGACCACTTTGATTGCATCCGTCGCCGCGCCAGTGACCATGGTCACGTTAAAGGTAATACGCGAAATCACATGCCCAGAGTTATGGCTATCAAAATAGCGATTAGGCAGCGTCAGCAAGTTATTGAAAAGCGCTACCCGCAGGTCATGCACTAAACCCAGCGAGACCTTGGCCAGGAAGTAATTACCCAAAAAGGAGCCGACCCCTTGCCAAAATGCGATCAACACAATCAGCAGCGGTACGGCCTGCACTAATTGCAGGTCGCGTAGGTAGGGCACGCTAGGAAACAGGCTCGCATCTGGGTTAGACAGGCCATCAACAAAATACTTGAGGATGTAACCGAGCATCGGCTGAGTCGAGGCAAAGATCAAAAAGCCCAGAATACTCAGTGCGAAAAAACCCAGGTAAGGACGAATATAAGTGAGCAAGCGCAGATAGATTTTTAGGCTCGATGAAGAGTCTTGGCTTGCAGCTTTTCCACTCATAAACCCGCCCATATTCGGTAAAAACGGGATATTAACATAGCCCACCCGGCCTGCGATTAGGCCCACTTGGAACAGCTTAAAGACTAAGCCCCCTAAGCTGCCGGGAACAAAGTCGGGCGAGCCAAGGAAAGGTCTGACTTGATCCTGTAGAATCGCCACTCAACCGCCGGACTGGACTTACACCTAGATGCACACACAGATCGACTCATGTACGCAGCGAACGTTCGCCTTCATCTGCAATTGGTTACTGCCTCTAGGCTTTGTCGTGTTGCTCGTCGGGCTGGCCGCGCTGCCGGAGCGCAGCCTTTATCACAAGATGTTTTATGCGCTGATTGCCGCACCGACCTTACTCGCTCTTGCATTGCGCCCTCGTAGCGCGCAAGCGTTCTTGCGAGACCCCGTGATCATCGCCTTCTTATTATTCTCGACCTGGGCCTTGATCAGCTTCAGCTGGTCGGACACCGAGCAGTCCTTCGGTACGCTACTCAAGCGGCCGCTGTATATCTTAATGTTGTTTGCCGCTTGCGCGCTGATGGCGCTGCAAACCAATGCGCGACTCGCTCAAAGCACACTGCTCGCCGCAGTATTGATGCTGCCGCTAACTGCTTACAGCCTGGCGATGTTCATTGCCAGCGGGGTACCTGGCGAACGGCTTATCGGTTATGGCGCACTAGACAATCCCCTGTTGAGCTCGCATTTGTTCGGCTTTTTTTGCGCCTTCTGGCTGGCACTGAGCATGACTCTAACGCCCCGCCAAAGCTGGCCCGCACTGATTGCGGCCGGTTTGATGGGGCTGGCATTATTGGCCACAGGCTCACGCACTCCACTCGTAGCAACAACACTGGCCTGCGCCTGGTTGATAATCGCATGCTGGAGCAAACGCTCCGTTTGGCTGTTGCTCTGCGGCGTACTAGTGACGCTCGCACTGGTAAGGCTATACCCGGAAATCCTGTTAGAGCGTGGTCTGTCATATCGGCCAGGACTGTGGGCACAAACCCTCAGCAAGGTTGCTCAACAACCCTGGCAAGGTTTTGGCCTTGATGCACAGCTGGCGATACTTATCGCCGATCTCAATATGAGTTTTAGTGAGCCGCACAACTTTGCTCTAGGCGTGCTGTATTACACCGGCATTATCGGTTTGGCAATCTGGCTCGCCATGCACGGTCTCGCCCTCTTCCAGTGCTGGAAGCACAGAAGCAATTACTTATTCATTGTGGCTGGTGCGCTACTGGTTTACGGCATCGGTGCGGGTTTGACGGAGGGCGGTGGTATCCTGCCAAGACCCAAAGAGCATTGGCTGATGACCTGGATCCCCCTAGCACTGATTGCTGCACTCAGCATCCGTACGCGACAAGCACAAGGAACCCAGCGCTGATGCAAACGCTTTCTCAGTCCGAGCTGAATGCACTCTCCGCCAACGCCAGCGTGCTTGAGCTCGACGGCCTTGGGCCCAAGGTGCTGAAGTTAACAGACGGCAGCTTTCTTAAGCTGTTCCGAAAGCGCTCAGTATTTTCCCGCGAAACCATCAAGCCCTATGCCAAACGCTTTGCAGAGAACGCCGCATGCCTGCAACGTCTGGGGTTTAGCAGCCCGAAAATCATCCAGGTGTACTGGCTGGTTGACCCGATCAATAAAACTGCAGTGCATTACTGGCCGCTCCCCGGAGAGACCTTACGCCACATACTGAGCAACAGCTCTAGTGAGCGACGTCAGGAGCTTGTAGAGCTGTTTGGTGAGCTGCTGGCCAAGCTGCATGGCAGCGGCGTCTACTTCCGCTCGGTGCACCTGGGCAACATACTGGTGCAACCTGACGGACAGCTGGGTTTGATTGATCTCGCCGACATGCGCATCAGCCACTTTGCACTTAGCCTGCACAAGCGTCAGCGCAACCTGAAACACATGCGTCGCTATGTCGACGACCAGAAGTGGCTGTTCGAGGAACACCGTGACGCGCTGAAAGCAGGTTACAGCCGTATCGCCAAGAAGCAGGCAAGCAAACTGTTTGCCTAAGGCGTACGCAACCTAAAGCGACTGAGCAGCACGCTGTTGTACATATTGCAGAAAGGTATCAAGTTGGTCACTGCACAGCAGTGGGCTGATGCTGCGCACCTCCTGCTCTGGCCATTCCCACCAAGCAGCCTCAAGCAGCGCCGCACAAATCTCAGGAGCAAAACGCCAGCGTACGTGCCGCGCCGGGTTACCTGCCACTATCGAGTAAGGGGCTACATCTCGACTGACCACAGCACCGGCTGCGACAACGGCGCCATGCCCAACAGTGACACCGGACAGGATCACCGCATTGCTGCACAGCCATACATCGCTGCCGATCACTACATTCCCTCGGCTCACTGCATAATCTTTAATCTCGGCAGCCTCTGAGATCAGGGCAGGAAAAGGGTACGTACTGACCCATTCGGTGCGGTGGTGACCGCCAAGAAATATCTCCACGTTCATTGCTATTGATGTATAGCTACCGACCTTGAGCGATGTTCCTTCCTGCCAGTCATGCACCATAGGCACACCGTAGGTGCCAACGCCCACCTCATACTGCGGATAGCGCTGCAGGAACCTTGCAGGCCCGCGCTCGAACTTGGGCAGCCGGCGAATCTGCTTTTTGGCGCGCTTTTCCAAGAACCGTTGCCAGAAACCCATGCGATTCAGCCCTTTTCCAAAGGTGAGAAGTACAGGCGCGCCAAGCCTCGCCAGGTTTTCTTCGACCACTGTTTAAACGGAATCTGCGCCAACAACTCGCGAGCCAATTGACGGTCTCGATTGGAGCATTTGAGAAACATTGAGCTGAGAAAGCGCGTACGGACAAATTCATACTGCGGATGATCGCGGTACAACGCATAAATGCGCAGGATGCTGTCGATCATAAAGCGATGGTTCTTGTACGAGTTGGTGGCGTGCTTGCGGTAACGCGCCAACACTTCGCCCAAGCAATCGATGGTGTAACCGGCATGGGTGACTTTCAGCTCAATCGCCAGATCTTCCAGGCGAATCTCCGGATCGAAGCCGCCGACTTCCGCCAAGGCCTCTTTACGAATCATCAAGGTTGTGGCAGGCGCATAAGGTTTGCGCTCCATAAATACATCATCGAAATCCATCCGCCGAAACGGCACATCACGGCGCTGGCGAGCCTCGGGAAATAGCACGCCCTGCGAATCGATCAGCTCGATATTGCCGGCACAAATCCCCACCTCAGGTTTACCCACCATATAGGCCACCTGCTTGGCCAGGCGTTCGGGCAGCATCACATCATCCGAGCCAAACGGCACAATCAACTCCCCTTTGGCGCGAGCGATTGCTGAGTTCAACGTACGGGTCAGCCCTTGGTTTTGCTGGACCTGAAAGTCGAAGCCGTGCTCGGCCTGCAAACGCCGAATACGCTCGACGCTGTCGTCGGTCGAGCCATCGTCCACGACCAACAGCTCGACATGCGGATAGGTTTGCCCCAACACACTGAGGATGCATTCTTCAATATAAGGCGCGTGGTTGTAGGAGGCGATGATGACGCTGACCAACTCGGAATTTTGACTCATTGGGAAGCACTCGCCTGACTCAGCGACTCATCAATGAGTTGCCGGTACTGCTGACGGAAGGTTTCGATATCGTGGTGGGCACACAAGTAGGCATAGGCCTGCTCACCCTTTGCCTGCAACTGCTGATCACTCAATTGTAAATAACTGCCTAGTGCCTGAGCCAACGCAGCAACGTCAGCCGGGGGCACCGCCAGTCCGCCAGCGCCCTCGATCAACGGCAGCATTGCCGGCACATTCGAGGCGATTACCGGCAAATGCCCGCTCATCCCTTCCAGCAAGGCCAAGCCCAGCCCTTCGGCCAGAGACGGCATGGTCCAGATATCAAACGCGCGCACATACTGCAGGGCGTTTTCACGAAAGCCGAGCAGGTGAACCCGCCCACCCAGGCCAAGCCGCTCAACCTCAGCCAACAGCCGCGACTCTTCGCGACCTTTGCCAATAATCGCCAGCTGTACCTGCGGGTAAAGGTCTTTGAGCTTGGCAAACGCCTGCAGCAAGTAGATATGCCCCTTAACCGGCACCAGGCGCCCAAGAGCCCCCACCAGGCGCACATTTGGGTCAAGCCCCAGCAGGCGGCGAGCGTCTTCGCGCGAATGCTGCAAGGCGGCGGCCTGCTCAATATCGATGGCGTTAGTGATGGCCACGGTATTGCGCTCGGTAAAGCCGCACGCACAGTCCAGCAGGTATTGTTTGACCGCCGGCGATACGCCGACGAAACGCCAGGCCTTGTCGATCAGGCGCGACGCTTGCCGACGACGGTAAAAGCGGTCGTATTCGCCAAAGCCGTGAGAAATGCCAATGCACAACGGCACCTTTAGCCAGCGGTTCAACTGCAACATCATATTGACCGGCTTAAAGCGGTTGCAGATCACCACATCGAACTGCTCGGCGCGACAAAACTGATAGAGCTGCCAAATCGCCCGCAACCGCAGCCCCTTAAGTTGCTTATCGGCGAACTCAAAATACACTGAGCGCGCGGCTCGGCTTACCGGTTCCCCCGGCTGCGGCTTACCGCGCAAGAATGCCGCGACCACTTCATAGCGCTCGCACGGCAACGCCTTGACGATCTGCTCGGCCAAATCGGCGAAGTCATGCGCTTTAACGTTGTAATCGGGCTGCAGCTGTAAAACCTTGATTCGCCTGTTCATCGGCTCTCCTGCGCAAAACCCTGTGAGCTGATCCGCCATTGCGGCTGTTTTGCCAACGCTTGCAGTGTATCGGCCGACGGCTCGCCAAGTGCGGGCCAGGCATCACGCTTCCACACGACGAAATGGAAATAGGGAAACGCTCGGCCCTGATCAAGGTCATTGCTCAAGCGCCCTTCGCGCCAATACCAGCAGGTCGGGAACTCGGCGCTGCCATCGATCCAGGGAATACACCCCGAAGGCGTACTGAAAGCCTCGACGAACTCGCTACGACGGCGCCACGGGTTGAACAGCCCAACAAGGCGGAACAACGGCTGTGGGAAGTTTTTGCGCCAGAGAAAAATCCGGCTGAATGCGCCTTCGTCCAGAGCATGATGCTGCTGATCGCAGAAACGCGCCTGCCAGTTCGGCATACGCATAAAGGCTTTGCGCATGCGCGGCACATTCCGGATCAGGCATAAATGCCCAGATACTCGCCGCTCATGGGTGGAAAACAGGTCGAAGCGCGCCAGACGCTCGGCGGTGAAATAATCGCGTAACTGGCCGAAGACCAGATCAATGTCACCGAAGGCCCAGAAATCATAGCCCTGCAGACGATCCTGATGAATAAAGCCCAGCGCCGGTTTGATATCGCAGAGTTTGTAGGCGTTCTCCGGCGCAAACGGAATGCCCAGACGCTTGCCAACCAAGGCGCAGTAGTCGGCGTAGCTGATGCTTTCAATCCGCACATTGCTCGGCAGCTCGGCCGGCACACCACAGTCACTGAACAGCAGCCAGTCAACATCTGGGTTGCGGCAGCAGCTCTCGAGGAAAAATGGCATCCAGAAAGGCCAGCGCCCGAAGTAGGGAATTACGAAACATATACTTGGCTGATTCATCATAGCGGTCCTGTCACCCGCCAAGCCCTTAAGCTCGACGGTTTTGTGTGTTGCCGTTAGCCGCCGAGCAGACCGAGGCGCCAGAAGGCCTCACGCACGGCATGATCGGAGAAGCCAGCTTCGAGCCGCTGCAACATGAGCAAGGCACACAGCTCGCGCTGTTCAGCATCCAGTCCGGCCATGTGGCGCATGGCGGCAGCCAGCGCGGATATATCGCCCAACGGAAACAGTACGCCGACGCCCTCAACCACCTCACGCCCACCACCGCAGTCGCTGCCGATCAGCGGTACACCCGCCGCCATGGCCTCCAGCAGCACCATGCCGAAGGGCTCGTGATCGGAAGTCAGGGCAAAGGTATCGAACGCCTTGAAGTAACGCCGGCCTTCAGCGACCTGGCCGAGAAAGCGCACCGAGTCAGCCACCGCCAGCTCGTTAGCGAGAGTTTTCAACGCAGCTTCCTGTCGGCCGCTGCCCATGATGACCAACAGGCTGCCTTTCGGCAGCTGCGGCAACGCCTGGACAAATCCACGAATGAGGGTGGCCTGGTCCTTGTCTGGATGCAGGCGACCAACATTGCCGACAACCCAGGCATCCTGTGGCAAGCCAAGGTGCTCGCGAGCGTCGATGCGGGAAACCTGCCCGGCCTGCACAGCGGAGATATCGATGCGGTTGTACAGGGTCTGGATACGCTCAGGCGACCAGCCCGGTAAGCAGGCACGCATGTCATCACGCACCGCATCCGACACCCCAAGCAGCGCCAAACGCTGTTTGAAGGCATTGGCGAACAGCCGACGCGACAGCCGCTGATAATCGCCAAACGCATGGTGCACGCCGATCACTGGCAGGCTGCTGCCCAACAAGGCGATATAAATCGGCTTGAAGCGATGGGCAATACACAGCTTGAAGTCGTGCGCAGCGACGATGCGCTTGATATCGCGAATCGCCTTGAGCTTGAGGCCACGTACTTCGCGACTGGAGTAGTCGAGAAAAATCACCTCGTCAGAAGCCGAGCCCTGCTCGACCTCGGCGCTCGGCTTGCCGGTCAGGTAGACCGTGCAGACCTTATAACGGGTGTCGGCAAACAGCGCGGCATACTGCCGCGCGCAATCGAGGAAGGGGCCGTCGTAGCCGTGGCAGAACTGCAAAATCCACGGCTGAGCAGCGCCAGGGGCCTCAGACGTTGTCATACCAATCCTTGCCATCCTTGACCACGAGGATATCTTCCATGATCAGGTACTGCAGGTCGGAGCCGTAGAACATGTTCAGCGCATCGGTTGGCGAGCAGATCATCGGTTCGCCGCGGCGGTTGAGCGAGGTATTCAGCGACACGCCGTTACCGGTGAGTTTTTCCAGCTCGAGCATCATGTCGTAGTAGCGCGGGTTGTATTCGCGCTTGAGTACTTGGGCGCGCGAGGTGCCGTCTTCGTGCACCACTTCACCCACACGGGTTTTCCATTCGTCGTTCACTTCGAAAGTGAACGTCATAAATGGGCTCGGGTGATCAACCTTGAGCATCTGTGGGCCAACGGTGTCGAGCATCGACGGGCAGAAGGGCCTCCAGCGCTCGCGGAACTTGATCTGCTCGTTGATCCGATCTGCCACGCCCGGCACGCTCGGGCAACCGATGATCGAGCGACCACCGAGGGCGCGCGGGCCGAACTCCATGCGGCCTTGGAACCAGGCCACCGGGTTGGCGTCGATCATGATTTTGGCGATGCGCTGCGGCATGTTGTCGATCTGTTTGAACACCGGCTTGCTCGGATGACGGGCGCAGGCGGCGATCACATCTTCGTTGCTGTAGGACGGGCCGAGGTAGACGTGTTCCATCTTCTCCACCGGCACACCACGCTGGTGCGAGATGTACGCTGCCGCACCGACGGCGGTGCCAGCGTCACCGGAAGCGGGCTGAACGAACAGCTCCTTGACGTCATCGCGGGCGATGATCTTCTGGTTGAGCTTGACGTTCAGCGCACAACCGCCGGCGAAAGCGATCTTGCCGGTTTCGCGGATGATGTCACCGAGGTAGTGCTCCATCATCTGCAGCGCCAGCTTCTCGAACAGCGCCTGCATGCTGGCGGCGTAGTGGATGTAGGGATCGTCGGCAATATCGCCTTCGCGCTTAGGCCCTAGCCACTCGATCAGCTTCTTGGAGAAGTAGAAACCCTTGCCGTTTTCTTTGTAGCGGCGCAGGCCGATGACGTTGGCGTACTCGGTGTTGATCACCAACTCGCCATTTTCGAATTTGGCCAAGCGCGAGAAATCGTACTTGCTGGCGTCGCCGTAAGGGGCCATGCCCATCACCTTGAACTCGCCGTCGAGCATCTCAAAGCCAAGGAACTCGGTAATCGCACCGTACAGGCCGCCCAGCGAATCCGGATCGAAGAACTCTTTGATCTTGTGAATCTTGCCGTTCTCGCCGTAGCCGAAGAAGGTGGTGGCGTATTCGCCCTTGCCGTCGATGCCAAGAATGGCGGTCTTCTCGGTAAAGCCCGAGCAGTGATACGCGCTGGCGGCGTGGGCCAGGTGGTGTTCAACAGGTTCAATTTTGATCTTCTTCAGGTCAAAGCCGAGCTGCTGCAGGCACCATTGGATGTTTTTGTAGTAACGCTTGTAGCGGCGATTACCCATGAGGACGGCGTCGAGCGCGCGGTCCGGCGCGTACCAGTAGCGCTTGGCGTACTGCCAGCGGGCCTTCTCGAAAATGCTGATCGGGGCAAACGGAATGGCCACCACGTCAACATCGGACGGTTTGATCCCGGCCTGTTCCAGGCAGAACTTGGCCGACTCGTAGGGCATGCGATTCTTCGCGTGCTTGTCGCGCACGAAGCGTTCTTCTTCGACGGCGGCGATCAGCTTGCCGTCGATATACAGGGCGGCGGAAGGGTCATGGCTGAGGGCGCCAGACAGGCCGAGAATGGTCAGTGCCACTGGTTTTGCCTCTTCTTAGTCTGCTGAGCCGACGACGGGCGTCAGCGGTATACGTTGGTTGAGCAGCTTGAACAGCCTTGTATCGGCAGGCCAGTTACGCAGGAAACGGGCACGATCGCGGGCATAAGCCCTTGCGAAACTGCGTGCACTGCGGTGCTGCTGCATGGCGTCGAGGTCGATCAACGACCAACGACCCAGCTGTTCATCCCAAAACAAATTGTGCCCTTTGAAGTCACCGTGGCTGATGCGCTCGCGCAGCAAGGCGGCGAACAAACGATCCAGCGCCAACAGCTCGGTTTCCGGGGGTGATCCGTCGTGGTAATTGCTAAAGCGCGCGATTATATCCTGCCCGCCGCAGTATTCGGTAATCAGGTAGGCCCGCCCACGTAGCCAGCACCAGCGTTGCTCGAGCACGGCCAATGGCTGCGGGGTAGCAATGCCCAACAATTGCAGGCGGTTACCCTCGACCCAACTGTGCCAGGCGCGGCTGGGTCGCCAAAAACGCTTTAGCCAGTGGGCGACGTTCTTCACGTTGTAGCGCTTGACCACCAAGGGCCGCCCATCTAACTCGACTCGCGCCACCGTGGCCGCACCACCGGTCTTGTAGATGTGGCCTTGCTCGGTGAGCAGATCTAGGTCCGCCAGCAACGGCTGCAAACCGGCCTCATCCTCACGACGCACCACACGCATGCCGAAGGCTCCCACTTTAGCGGCGAACAGGCTGCAATCACGGGCCACTTTGCGCAGATAATCGCGCACCCGCCACTTACGGACCTTGGCCACCTCGTTGAGCAGCGCCTCCAGCGGCAAGGCATGCTCGCCGTTAGCCAGCAGGTAATGCACCAACAGCTCTTCAATAAAAGGCGTCAGCTCGGCAGGCAACTGGGCGAAGAATACGCCGAGGTTTTCCAGCACTTTGTTGCGCGACAACGGCTGCCCTGCCACCTCAACATGAATACCGCCACCATCGATAACAAAAAGCTGACCGTTGTGCCGTAAAAGATTGTCCAGGTGCAGGTCGGCCTGCCAGAGCCCCTTGGCGTGCATTTGCGCAATGCACGCCAAGGCTTCAGCCAATACAGCGTGTTGATCGCTACTGAGCAACACCTGGTTTTCCACTGCGCGCCAGGCATCCCACAAGCTCTCGGCCCCGTCCAAATACTCAAACAACAGCCAACCGCCCTCGCCTTCACGCAAGCCATCGGCCAGTAACTGCGGCGTAGGCAACCCCTGTTCAGCCAGCAGGCGCGCACCATCAAGCTCACGCAGAAAATGCCGCGCGACCTTGTCACCGACCAACAACTTGGCCAGCACCGGGCGACCGCGCCACTCGGCCAGACCCACATAGCGCTGCCCAGGCAGGACACGCAGCAGCCGCTGCAGGGTCAGCGCAGCTGTACCGGCCGAGTCGGCCAGTTCAAGGGTCAGCGGCAATGCCGGTGCACGCCCAGCCTGACCGAGACTCGCCAGGCTCATCAACGCGCCTCCTTGTTGCGCCGACGCGCGCCGACGCGATTGCTCCAGGCGTCAAGTTCAGCGTGTCCATCGAGATAGGCCGCTAGCAACACACGCACCTCGCCTTCACTCCAGACGCTGGCGCGGCGCAACAGGGGCTCCAGATCCTTGACTCGATCACGCCGACCGAACAGCAGTGGCCGGGTCTTCTCCAGATCGATCAACTGCGCATCAAAACAGCCAGAAGTCTCGCGCAGGAAAATATGCTTGGGGTAAAAGCAGCCGTGCATTTGCCCGGCGTCGTGCAGTTGCCGCGCCAACGTACCGCACGCCTGCAAAATAGCGCTGCGCTGCGATTCGCTGCGTGCCCGCCACTGCGCCAGCAAGCTATCCAAGTCGCTCCAACCATCCAACGCGCGCGTCAGCAAAATTGCCCGCTGCTCGCTCGCGACTCGCCGCTGGGCAAAAAACGCCGCCTGCAACGCCGGAATAGCCAGGCGCTGATAGCGCTGAATATTGCGAAACTCACGGGCAAAGGTTGGCTCACCGAACGGATGCAGCACGCTGCGGGTCAGGTGGTTGCTCTGACGCTTGAGGTAAAAAGCCGTCTCACCAAGGTCCAGACGATAGACACTGCTCCAGCCACCGCGCTCGGTATTGGGCTCATCAACAGCTTCAAGCTTTAGCGCCCACAGCGCATCAAAACTGGCCAGGCCATGCTGCTCAAGCAGGTCGCGATCCTGCGACGCGATAAAGTCCATCATTCACGGCCCTCAAAGAAGCCCACAACCCGACGAACGCGATGCTTGTCGGCGGCGCTCAAACGACTGCGACCTCGGTATTGCAAATAAAAGCGCAAACGCTGAGTACGCGACAATTTGTACTTAGCTACCTTATCCAGGCAGGCCAGGTCCTTGATGATGCGATAACGCAACAAAGGCCCCCACCAGAACGTGCCTGTCGGGCAATCGATTAGAAATAACTCGACCCGGTCATTGACCAGCAAGTTGCGCCATTTAAGGTCGTTATGGGTGAAACGGTGCTCATGCAAAATTCGCGTGGCGCGTGCCAACTGACGACTGACGGTATCGACCCAGCCAGGCTCCTGCAGACGCGGGTCATCGTTATTGGCCAACAAGCCCAGGTCTTCGGTATTGCTGATCTCGCGGGTAATCAACGCCCCCCGGGCAAAGCGCCCGAACTGACGCTCCAGGCCGAACGCCACAATCGGCGCCGTGGCCACACCCCACTTGGCGAAGTACTTGAGGTTCTGCCACTCGGCCTTGACCCGCGGGCGGCCGATATACCGACGCAACCCTTTGCCACCGCCCCAGTAGCGCTTGACGTAATAGCGCACGCCCGCACGCTCGATGCGAATCACCTCAGACAGTGGGTCTTTAGTCAGGCGCTCGCCCTGCAAGGCAAACACCGACTCCAAGCTACCAAAGTCTTCAGCCAGTGCTTGGTACTGCGTATCCAGCGTCCAGCCCGCCATCAGAGCGCATCCCCGTAACGCTGCTTGCGCGCATACAGCGCGTCCGCCTTGCGCTCCAGCCAGACCAGCAGCGAGCGCTCGTTGCTGAGCGTCTGGCGCAACGGCTGTTGAAAATAATCACGTAGGAAGCGCAGCTTATCACGGCGGGTCAGGCCGATATCCAGCACCGAAAAATACAGCGCTGCCAGGTCTTTGTTGCGCCAGCGCAACGGCAGCTTGCGGCGCACTTGGGCGCGGTGCAGGTCGATCACCGACAGGCGGAAATCATCCGCCGTCACCGGTTTATCGGTGTGCAGCAGAAAGTGGCAGATGTAGCAGTCGCGGTGGTTGACCCCGGCACGGTGCATGCTGCCGACCATGTTCGCCACCTCCTTGATCAGCGCCCATTTCAGGCGCGGCTCAGGCGGCTGCTCAGCCCAATTCAGGCTCAGCTGCTCAAGGTCGATGGTCGGCGCCAGCTCTTCGGTGACGATAAACGAGTGCTGCGCCGCCGGGTTGCTGCCGCGCTCGCCGTAGGCCACGGCGGTCATGGTTGCCACGCCGGCCTCATGTAAGCGCTCGATAGCCTGCCACTCCTGGCGTGCACCCAGTACCGGCAGTTTGGCGGTCAGCAGATTTTTAACGATCTCGCCCCAGCCGATGCCGCGATGAATTTTCACGAAATAACCACGCCCGGCCACTTCGGCGCGCAGTGTGCGGCGGCCTTCCAGCTCGCGATAGACCTGCCCCTGCAGGGCTTCGACGGCAGCAAATGCATCGCGATCGGCCCACAGGCTTTTAAAGGGTTCAGCCAATAGCAACTTCATGAGCGCGTCGCCAGAATGATGTCGGCCGCATGTTGCGGCATGGAATACAGGTCGGCGCGGCCGGCGAAAGCCAGACCATTGCATGACCAGAGGGCACGACGCGAGTCATCGGCCAGCATGTCGGCGAGCAGCTGATTAAGCCGCTCTTGCTCGAACGGCCCGTTCAGCACTCGCCCAGCATCCGCCTGGGTAATGTAATGGGCATAGCCGCAGACGTCGGTGACTAGCACGGGCAAGCCGGAAACCAAGGCCTCCAGCAGCACGGTGCCGGTGTTCTCGTTGTACGCCGGGTGAATCAGCAGATCAGCGCCGAGCAGAAAGCGCGGAATATCGCTGCGCCCCTTGAGGATTTGCACCTGATCGGACACCCCCAGCGCCTTGGCCTGCAACTGGAAGGCACGGGGGTCATCCTGGCCGATGGCAATCAGCCGGGTGCGCTTTTTCAGCTCACGCGGCAAGGCGGCCAGCGCCTTAAGGCTGCGATCCAGCCCTTTGGTCTTAAAGCCGGAGCCGATCTGCACCAGCAGCAGATCGTCATCCGCCAGGTTGAATTCGGCCCGGAACTCGGCACGAATCTCGGCGGCATTGGCCGGCGCACGGCGGTCCTGGGCGATACCTGGCGGCAGCAGGTGAAAGCGCTGCAGCGGGGTGTGGTAATGCCTGATGAAGAGCGGCTGCTGTACTTCGGAGATCATCAGAATCTCAGTCTTCGACTCAGGGGCAAACACCGCCCGCTCGTAATCGGCGAAGTGCTTGTAGCGCCCCCAGTACTTGTACAGCGGGTTACGCAGGGTCTGCGCCTTATCTTCATAACAGCCATCGGCAGCGTAATAGACATCCAGACCGGGCATTTTGTTGAAGCCGATCACCCGATCCACCGGACGCTTGGCCAGGTCGGCCTCGACCCACGCCGTGAGTTTTTCATTACGTTTGTGGTTGAACAGCGCCTTGACCGGCACCACTACAACCTCGAAGCCCGCCGGCACCTCACCTTCCCAGATCGGCGTATACACGCGAATCGCATGGCCGCGCGCCTGGCACTCTAGGGCAATGCGCATAAAGTCGCGCTGCAAGCCGCCGAACGGGAAGTACTTGTAAAGGATAAATGCGAGCTGCATCAGACAACGCCCTCGGCCAGCAACAGGTCCAGTAAATGCGTAGCAACACGCTCAGCATCCAGGCCCTCGAAACAGGGTTTATGTCGATCGCCCGTACCGGCGTTCGGCCCTGTGGCGCACAGGTGCACTTGGCCACGGCCATAGGCCCCAACTCGCCCAGGCAGTGTTGGGCCATACAGCGAGATACTCGGCACATCCAACGCGGCGGCCAAGTGCCCCAGGCCGGTGTCCACCGCCACACAGGCACTGGCGCCGGCAATCACCTTGGCCACGCCCGCCAGATTCAATTTGGGCAACACGGCAGCGTTTTCAATACCGACAGCAATTCGCTCGGCGCGGGCTTTCTCGCTGGCGTTACCCCAAGGCAGACGGATCGCCCACCCCTGGGCACTCATCTGCTCAGCTAGCTGGCGCCAATCGGCTTCCGGCCAGTGTTTGCTTGGCCAGGTGGTGCCGTGTAAAAACAGCAGGTAAGGCTGCGGCGCAGCATCGGCTAGCTGCGCGCGGTTGAGGCCGTAGTCGCTGACACCTGCCGGCAGCGCATAACCTAACGCTTGAGCAAACAGCTGACGGGTACGCTCAAGCGCATGCTGCTCACGCGGTACGGCATAGCGGCGGTCATAGAAACGGCTGGCCAGCGGCTCGCGCGCGGAATCGCGGTCTAAGCCAGCCACGGGCGCTGTAACGTAGCGGGTCAGCCAGGCACTTTTCAGCAGGCCCTGAGCATCAATCACCAGGTCGTAGTGGGCTTCACCGAGACGCTGCTTAAAGCGCTGCCACTCACCATTCTTGAGCGTCTGCCAGAGGTGCTTGCGCCAGCGACGAATCGCCACCGGGATCACTTGCGCGACGGCCGGGTGCCAAGCCGGAATCTCGGCAAAGCCTTCTTCCACCACCCAGTCAAACTGAATGCCGGGAATGGCGCGCGCGGCATCGGTGAGCGCCGGCAGGGTGTGCACCACATCGCCCAGCGAGGAGGTTTTGATCAACAGTACCCGCAAACTATTCAACCTCAACCGGATCACTGACCAGACGATCCAACGCCTCGATCACCGGGCGCGGCTTGAGCTGGCCCAGGCAGTTGTAATGGCCGAAACGGCAGGTGCGGTCGAAGCAGGGGCTGCATTCCAAGCCCAGACGCACGATTTCCACATGCTCAGCCAGCGGCGGGGTAAAGCCCGGCGAGGTTGAGCCGTAGACCGCTACCAGCGGGCGATTCAACGCCGCGGCTACGTGCATCAGACCGGAGTCGTTGGAGACCACGGCGCCCGCACACGACATCAGGTCGATCGCCTCGGCCAGGCTGGTGTCGCCGGCCAGGTTGCTGGCTTCTTCACGCAGTCCAGGAATCAGCCGACCGCGAATATCCTCACCGACCGCATGATCATTCTTCGAGCCAAACAACCAGACCTGCCATCCTGCACGGATCTTCAGTTCGGCGACTTTGGCGTAGTGCTCACTCGGCCAGCGCTTGGCTTCACCGAACTCGGCACCGGGACACAGCGCCAGCACCGGCCGATCCAGGCTTAAACCGAACTTGGCCAGGGCGGCATCGCGGCTCTGCGCATTGATCTGTAGCGTCGGGCGCGGATACGGCTGCGGCAGTTCAGCACCTGGCTCAAACGCCAGCGCCATAAAGCGCTCGATCATCAGCGGGTAGCGCTCTTTGTCCAGCGTGCGAATGTCGTTGAGCAGGCCGTAACGCAGCTCGCCTTTCCAGCCGGTACGTGTGGGAATACCGGCGAAGAACGGCACCAACGCGGACTTGAGCGAATTGGGCAGCAGAATCGCCTGGTCGTACTGGCCCGCCAGGGACTTGCCGATCTTGCGCCGCGTCGCCAACTCCAGCACGCCATGGCCAAGCGGAAAGCTCAAAGCCTGACGCACTTCGGGCATGCGCTCAAGAATCGGCCGACTCCACTCGGGTGCCAGCACATCGATTTCACAGCCAGGGTGGCGCTGCCGCAGGCACTGAAACAGCGTCTGCGCCATCACCATGTCGCCCACCCAGCTGGGGCCTACGATCAGTATTTTCATGCCACTTCCAGAAACGACCAAGGAGGCTTTCGCCTCCCGGACAGACTCATGCTCGGCTAGCCGCCAAGCCTTCATCGCCGGATGGGTCGCACAGCGCTTAACCCCTCCAGCGAAGTATGTCGCTTACTTGACCAGAGTGCGCCACTCAGCGTGAGCATCGGTTTTACCCGTCACCAGGTCGAAATAAGCGGTTTGCAGTTTTTCGGTGATCGGCCCACGGCGGCCTTCACCGATTTGCCGGCCATCAACGTCACGAATCGGCGTGACCTCGGCAGCAGTACCGGTAAAGAAGGCTTCGTCAGCGATGTACACCTCATCACGGGTGATGCGCTTTTCGATTACCTGAATGCCGTGCTCGGCGGCCAGGGTCAGAATGGTATTACGGGTAATGCCATTCAGGCAGGAGGTCACTTCCGGGGTATAAATCACACCGTTTTTGACCAGGAAAATGTTCTCGCCAGAGCCTTCGGCTACGTAACCTTCCGGATCAAGCAGCATGGCCTCATCGGCACCGCCGGAGATGGCTTCCTGAAGCGCCAACATCGAGTTGATGTAGTTGCCGTTAGCCTTGGCGCGGGTCATCGAAATATTGACGTGATGACGGGTGTAGGAGCTGGTGCGCACCTTGATACCGACTTGCAGGGCTTCATCACCCATGTAGGCACCCCAGCTCCAGGCCGCGACGATCATGCGGGTTTTCAAACCACTGGCGCGCAGGCCCATGGCTTCAGATCCGTAGAACACCATCGGACGGATATAGGCGCTTTCGAGGTTGTTCTCACGCACGGCGGCGCGAGCGGCTTCGTTGACCTCGTCTTTGCTGTAAGGAATCTTCATGCCCATGATGTGGGCCGAATCGAACAGACGGTCGGTGTGCGCTTGCAGGCGGAAGATCGCCGTGCCTTGCGGGGTGTTGTAGGCGCGCACGCCCTCGAACACGCCCATGCCGTAGTGCAGGGTATGGGTCAGCACATGAGTGGTCGCGTCACGCCACGGTACCAGCTCGCCGTCATACCAGATCACGCCATCACGATCGGCCATCGACATAGTTGCCTGCTCCTCAAACTCGATTGGTACAACGTTGGCCGGCCACCCAGCGTGCCCGACATCCTTATATTTAGCTCAAGCCCAGCGTTCGCCAGATGCGCACCACCGTACGCCGCTCCTCGGCGAACTGCTCACCGCTGACTACCCCAGGCTGCTTTTGCAGGGCCTGACGATGAGCGGCCGAACGGTAGGCCCTGTAGATATCCTGCAGTAAGCGGGCGTCTTCGCCCGGTAGCAGGCCGACCCGCTCCAGCCCTTCCAGAATGCGAATATTGTCAGTGAACTCAAGCAATTCCGGGTACTGGCAAGACCACGCCAGGGCCGCGTATTGCACCATAAATTCAATATCGACGATACCTCCGGCGTCCTGCTTGAGGTCGAACCGGGCCGTGGCCTCGAAGGCATTCGCCGCGGTGCCGGCCGCTGTCGCCTTACTGCCGAGGTTGTCGCGCATCTTCGCGCGCATCTCGCTGACCTCACTGCGCAGCGCTGCCAGGTCACGTTTGCGCCCCAGCACACCGGCGCGTATCGCCTCAAACGCCTTGCCCACTCGCGCGCAGCCCACCAGCACCCGCGCGCGCAACAATGCCTGATGCTCCCAGGTCCAGGCCTCGCCCTGCTGATAGCGCTCAAACGCACCCAGCGAGCTGACCAACAGCCCCGCCGCACCTGACGGGCGCAGGCGCATGTCAACCTCATAGAGCTGGCCGGAGTTGGTCTGAGTGGTCAGCAGGTGAATGATGCGCTGACCCAGTCGATTGAAGAACTGCGCACCGTCGATGGCCTTCTCACCATCGGTTTCCGCGTGCGGGTCGCCATCATGGATAAACACCAGATCTAGGTCTGAGCCATGCCCAAGCTCGATACCACCGACCTTGCCGTAGCCAACGATGACAAAGTCCGGATCGCAGAGGCTGCCATCAACACGCTGCGGCGCGCCGTACTTGCTCACGGTATGCCGCCACGCCAGGGCCATCACCTGTTCGAGAATCGCCTCGGCCAGCCAGGTCAGGTAATCACTGACCTTCATCAGCGGTAAGGTGCCGGTAATTTCTGATGCAGCGACGCGCAAGCGGTGCGCCAACTTAAAGTGGCGCAGCACCTCCATCTGCTGCTCAAGGTCCTCTTCGGGAATACGCATCAACCGCTCGCGCAGCTCAGCGGCAAGCTCAGGCGCCAGGGGTGGACTAAACAGACGCCCCTCATTAAGCAGCTCATCCAGCAGCAGCGGGAAGCGGCTGATCTGCTCAGCGATCCACGGGCTGGCCGCGCACAGGGTCAGCAGCCGCTGCAACGCACTGGGGTTTTCCGTGAGCAGCACCAGGTAGGCCGAACGCCGCGCGACGGCTTCGATCAGTGGCAAGACGCGCTCCAGCACCAAATCCGGATCGGCATGCTCCACCGCTTGCGCGAGCAGGCGCGGAACAAAAGCATCCAAACGTTCGCGACCAAGGCGCTGCATAGCGCGCACCTGATTGCCGTTACGCAGGCCAACCAACCGTCGCCAAGCAGATTGTGGCTCGGCAAAGCCGGCCTCAGCCAATTGCCGGCAAGCCGCCTCTTCATCCTGCATATCATTCCAGAGCGGCAACCACTCACCGCCCACAGCTTCTTCAGCCGGCGCGCCACCCTCCTCATCGGGGTCAGCGATCACCTGGCGGAAGTGCCAATCAACCCGCCCACGCCAGTGCATAAGGCACTCGTGAAACGCCGGCCAACTGTCAAAGCCCATGATAAAGGCCACCCGCATGCGATCTTCGTCGTTGTCCGGAAGCATTTGCGTCTGCCGGTCATCGATGGCCTGCAACGCATGCTCGGCATAACGCAAAAAGGCATAGCCATCGCGCAGTTCATCGGTCACCGCGGCCGGTAGATAGCCTTGATCGCGCAGGGTATTGAGCACCGCAAACAGTGAGCGCTGCTGCAGGCTGAGATCACGTCCGCCGTGAATCAGCTGGAAGGCCTGAGCAATAAACTCCACCTCACGGATACCGCCGGAGCCCAGCTTGATGTTCTCGGCCATGCCTTTACGGCGGACTTCCTGCTGAATCAGCTGCTTCATCGCACGCAGGGCTTCAATCGCCGAGAAGTCCAGATAGCGCCGGTAAACGAAGGGCCGCAGCATCCCCAACAGCTGCGCACCGGCAGCTTGATCGCCGCCGACCACCCGCGCCTTGATCATCGCGTAGCGTTCCCAGTCGCGACCTTGGTCCTGGTAGTACTGTTCCAAGGCATTAAAACTGAACACCAGCGAGCCAGAGGAGCCGTAGGGTCGCAAGCGCATGTCAGTGCGAAATACAAAGCCGTCGACGGTGATCACATCCAGCGCTTTGATCAGCTTCTGGCCGAGGCGAATAAAGAACTCTTGATTATCCAGCGGCCGCTTCACCCCTTCTGTCTCACCGCCTTCGGGGAAGCCGAAGATCAGGTCAATATCTGACGACAGATTGAGCTCATGCGCCCCCAGCTTGCCCATACCGAGGACCACCATGTGCTGCGGCTCGCCAGAGCGCCGCCCCATCGGCGTACCAAACTGTGCACAGTGCTGCGGGTAGAGCCAGTGATAGGCCAGGTCGATACAGGCATCTGCCAGGTCAGAAAGGTCATGACAGGTTTCGATCAGGTCAGCTTGGCGACTGATATCGCGCCAGATGATGCGCACCTGCTGCCGATTACGAAAACGCCGCAAGCGTCGCCCCAACTCATCCTCATCGGCACACTCCGCCAATGCGTGCGCCAGCTGACTGCGCAGCTCGCCAGCGCCGAGCCTGCGCTCCAGCTCACCGCTGGCCGCCAGGTCAAACAGCATCTGCGGGTCACGCTCACCCTGCTGTACGACGAAATCACTGGCGGCAGCCACACGCTGCAAGGCCGCGTGACGCTCGCTCGGCCAACTCGCGTAAGCCGTCGCAGCCACAGGGGAGAGCCCAGCGAATGCAGCCTGCAGAGACTGCTCGGCACGTGTCGCAAGCGGAACTAAGGCAGCAGGTAAAGAGGCCAGCGCGGGCAGGCTCATGGTCTATCCTTTTTAGCGATCTGCCAGTGCACCGAGCAACGATAGGGACACCCAATTAGGGCTCAGGCGAGGCACTAGCAGAAAATAATTGTAGTTTTACTACCAAAGATTGTATCCAAAAGGCTGAAATCGGCGCAGGAATGTAGTAAAACTACACGCAGCCGGTCCTACCCCCGGTCAATCCAAGAATTTACGCGGCCACTCACGAAGTCGTCCGCGAAACCTGGCCTCCGATTCTGGAAGCCTTTGAGCCCTGGAGCAAGCCATGCAAGACCTCGATCCCGTCGAAACCCAGGAATGGCTGGACGCCCTGGAATCGGTTCTCGATAAAGAAGGCGAAGACCGTGCCCATTACCTGATGACCCGTATGGGTGAACTCGCGACCCGCAGCGGTTCGCAGTTGCCTTACGCGATCACCACGCCCTACCGCAACACCATCCCGCTCACCCACGAAGCACGCATGCCTGGCGACCTGTACATGGAACGCCGCATTCGCTCGCTGGTGCGCTGGAACGCCTTGGCCATGGTCATGCGCACCAACCTGAAAGATTCCGATCTGGGTGGTCACATCTCCAGCTTCGCCTCCTCGGCGACGCTGTATGACATCGGTTTCAACTACTTCTTCCAGGCCCCGACCGAGGAACACGGCGGCGACCTGATCTTCTTCCAGGGCCACGCTTCACCCGGCATTTATGCCCGTGCCTTTATGGAAGGCCGCATCACTGAAGACCAGATGAACAACTTCCGTCAGGAAGTCGATGGTCAAGGCCTGTCGTCCTACCCACACCCGTGGCTGATGCCGGACTTCTGGCAGTTCCCGACTGTATCCATGGGTCTCGGCCCGATCCAGGCGATCTACCAGGCGCGCTTTATGAAGTACCTGGAAGCACGCGGTTTTATCCCAGCCGGCAAGCAGAAGGTTTGGTGCTTTATGGGTGACGGCGAGTGCGACGAGCCGGAATCCCTTGGCGCGATCTCCCTGGCTGGCCGCGAGAAGTTGGACAATCTGATCTTCGTCATTAACTGCAACCTGCAGCGCCTTGACGGCCCAGTACGCGGTAACGGCAAGATCATCCAGGAACTCGAAGGTGTGTTCCGTGGCGGCGGCTGGAACGTTAACAAGGTGGTCTGGGGCCGTTTCTGGGACCCACTGCTGGCCAAGGACGTCGACGGTATCCTGCAGCGCCGCATGGACGAAGTGATCGACGGCGAATACCAGAACTACAAGGCCAAGGACGGCGCGTTCGTCCGTGAGCACTTCTTCAACACGCCCGAACTCAAGGCAATGGTTGCCGATCTGTCCGACGACGAGATCTGGAAGCTCAACCGTGGTGGCCACGACCCATATAAAATGTACGCGGCGTACCACCAGGCGACTCACCACAAGAATCAGCCCACCGTGATTCTGGCCAAGACCGTTAAGGGTTATGGCACTGGCGCCGGCGAAGCGAAAAACACCGCGCACAACACCAAAAAAGTCGATGTCGACAGCCTCAAGCATTTCCGCGACCGCTTCGACATCCCGGTCAAAGATGAAGAGCTGGAAAACCTGCCGTTCATCAAGCCGGAAGAAGGCAGCGCCGAAGCCCGTTACCTGAGCGAGCGCCGCGAGGCCCTGGGTGGTTTCGTGCCACAGCGCCGAGCCAAGAGCTTCAGCATCCCGACGCCGCCACTGGAAACCCTCAAGGCCATTCTCGATGGCTCGGGCGACCGTGAAATCTCCACCACCATGGCCTTCGTGCGGATCCTCGCGCAGCTGGTCAAGGACAAGGACATTGGCTCGCGCATCGTGCCGATCATCCCGGACGAAGCACGCACCTTCGGCATGGAAGGCATGTTCCGCCAACTGGGCATCTACTCCTCGGTCGGCCAGCTCTACGAGCCGGTGGATAAAGACCAAGTGATGTTCTACCGCGAGGACAAGAAGGGCCAAATTCTCGAAGAAGGCATCAACGAAGCCGGCGCCATGAGCTCGTTTATTGCGGCGGGTACCTCGTACTCCAGCCACAACCAGCCGATGCTACCGTTCTACATCTTCTACTCGATGTTCGGTTTCCAGCGTATTGGTGACCTGGCCTGGGCCGCTGGCGACAGCCGCACCCGTGGCTTCCTGATCGGTGGCACCGCCGGCCGTACCACGCTGAACGGTGAAGGCCTGCAGCACGAAGATGGCCACAGCCATATTTTAGCGGCGACCATCCCTAACTGCCGCACCTATGACCCTACCTACGGCTACGAGCTGGCGGTGATCATTCAGGACGGCATGCGCAAGATGACCGAGCTGCAACAGGACGTCTTCTACTACATCACCGTAATGAACGAGTCCTACCAGCAGCCAGCCATGCCAGCCGGCGTCGAAGACGGCATCATCAAGGGCATGTACCTGCTCGAAGAAGACAAGAAGGAAGCAGCGCACCACGTGCAGCTCCTCGGGTCCGGCACCATCCTGCGTGAAGTACGTGAAGCGGCGAAGATCCTGCGTGACGAGTTCAACGTCGCTGCAGACGTGTGGAGCGTCACCAGCTTCAACGAACTGCGTCGCGACGGCCTGGCCGTAGAGCGCAGCAACCGTCTGCACCCGGGCCAGAAGCCCAAGCAGACCTACGTGGAAGAATGCCTGGGCGGCCGTAAAGGCCCAGTGATTGCATCGACCGACTACATGAAGCTGTTCGCCGAACAGATTCGCCAGTGGGTACCGAGCAAGGAATTCAAAGTACTCGGCACCGACGGCTTCGGCCGCAGCGACAGCCGCAAGAAGCTGCGCCACTTCTTCGAAGTGGACCGCAACTGGGTGGTCCTGGCTGCCCTGGAAGCTCTTGCTGACCGTGGTGATATCGAACCAAAGGTGGTGGCCGAGGCCATCGTCCGGTTCGGCATCAACCCGGAAAAACTCAACCCACTGGACTGCTAAGGAGCGAAACGATGAGTGAATTGATTCGCGTACCCGACATCGGTGGCGGTGAGGGTGAAGTGATCGAGCTGTTCGTCAAGGTTGGCGACCGCATAGACGCTGATCAGAGCGTGCTGACCCTGGAGTCGGACAAGGCCAGTATGGAAATCCCCGCGCCGAAAGCCGGCGTGGTGAAAAGCCTGAAAGTGAAGCTCGGTGACCGCCTGAAAGAAGGCGATGGACTGCTCGAACTGGAAGTTGAAGGTGACAGCGAGGCCGCTGCGGAAAAGCCTGCAGATGCGGCGCCCGAACCCGCGGAGAAAGCTACTGCGGCGCCTGCGGCGGCTGCACAGCCCTCGGCTAAAGCGGCGAGCAGCAGCGTGCAAGATATTCACGTGCCGGACATCGGCTCGGACGGTAAAGCCAAGGTCATCGAAGTGCTGGTTAAGGTCGGTGATACGGTCGAAGCCGACCAGTCGCTGATCACCCTGGAGTCGGACAAGGCCAGCATGGAAATCCCTTCGCCGGCAGCCGGCGTGGTGGAAAGCATTGTCGTGAAACTGGATGCCGATGTTGGCACCGGCGACCTAATCCTCAAGCTCAAGGTCGCGGGTGACGCGGCTGCAGAGCCGGCTGAAGAACCGAGCAAAAGTGCAGCACCTACGCCGTCTAGCAACAGCGACACGCACAAGGTGCCTGCCGGCGCGAGCCCGGCCATTGCGGCAGAAGTCAGCGCTATTGCGTCACTTTCCGCTGCAGCCGCCAATGTTACGGCCATGCCTAAGCGTGACGGCGCCAAGGTGCATGCGGGGCCGGCCGTACGCTTGCTTGCTCGTGAGTTTGGTGTCGAACTGGCTGTTGTACCAGGCAGCGGGCCGAAGGGCCGCGTGCTCAAAGAGGACGTACAGGTTTACGTCAAGGCCATGATGCAGAAGGCCAAAGAAGCCCCAGCCGCAGGTGCAACCGGTGGTGCCGGCATCCCGCCGATCCCGGTGGTGGACTTCAGCAAGTTTGGTGAAATCGAAGAAGTGGCGATGACCCGCCTGATGCAGGTGGGTGCTAATAACCTGCATCGCAGCTGGCTCAACGTGCCGCACGTGACTCAGTTCGATTCGGCCGACATCACCGAACTGGAAGCCTTCCGCGTTGCGCAGAAGGCCGTGGCAGAAAAGGCCGGGGTGAAACTCACCGTGCTACCGTTGCTGCTCAAGGCCTGTGCCTTCCTGCTCAAGGAACTGCCGGACTTCAACAGCTCGCTGGCACCGAGCGGCAAGGCCATCATCCGCAAGAAATACGTGAACATCGGCTTTGCCGTGGACACCCCGGACGGTCTGCTGGTCCCAGTAATCAAGAATGTCGACCAGAAGAGCCTGCTGCAGCTGGCCGCTGAAGCCGCCGCTCTGGCGGAGAAGGCGCGCAGCAAGAAGCTGTCTGCCGATGATATGCAGGGCGCTTGCTTTACCATCTCCAGCCTCGGCCACATTGGCGGTACCGGCTTTACGCCGATCGTCAACGCCCCGGAAGTGGCGATTCTTGGCGTGAGCAAAGCGACCATCCAGCCGGTCTGGGATGGCAAAGCCTTCCAGCCTAAGCTGATGTTGCCGCTGTCGTTGTCCTACGACCACCGAGTGATCAACGGTGCCGCTGCCGCGCGCTTCACCAAGCGTTTGGGCGATGTATTGACGGACATCCGCACCATGCTGCTGTAACGCTTCAACTTTCGAGCCGCCACGCTCGTAACCTCGACCCCGCCCTTGTAGGCGGGGTTTTTTTGCCTCAAAACTTACGCGGCGCAATGAACAACAGCCGCTTAGCCTTTTTGCAAATTACGGATCAGAAAGCTCAGGGCTTTGGCCAACTCGGCCGCGCCTTGGTGATCACGCACAATACTCAGCAGCGGGCTACCATCATTGGGGTTGTGCAGCACACAGCTAATGCCGGTGGTGGGGCACTCGTAGCGTACAAAAGGATCGACACCAAACAGCGCAATCCGCTGATTACGCACAGCTATATCGGTGCCCTGCTGGCCACGGGTTTCCTCACGCAGCAGTAGTTCGCCGGACTCGCCTTGGCGCACTTGGTAGAGTAAATCTTGGCGCTGCGCCTGGCCCACCTGATAAGCCGCGCGCAGGGCATAGATTTTCAATAGATCATTGCAATGGGCTAACAGCGCCTGGCGTTCATTTTCGGTCAGATAAAGACGCTTAAGCTCAAGCAGATAATTGCCCTGCTCGGCACTGCTCAAACCGCCGCCGGGCTCAGCAGCAAATACCGGCGAGGCGGCCATACAGGCGCTTAGTAGCGCTGCGCCTATTAGTTTTCTTGTCAGTCGCAATTGCATGATGCACCCTTACCCGACGCTATAAGTGAAGTGAGTCGATTGCCGCCTCGATCAGCATACTGGAAGCCAGCCATCGAATGAAAAGCCATCCCGATGCCGCGAGTCGTTTAGCGGCCGAGGTTGTGACGCAGTTGCCAGTGCCTTCGCGCCTTGGCTTGCTGCGTTTCGAGCGTTTAAATGAAACCAGCTGGACGCTGCTTTATCTCGATTCTGCTTGCGAACAACAATTCGGTCTGCCGGCCCAAGACCTCTGCTCCCTGCTTGATGCCCCATACGCCAGCCTGATGGAGCCCACTGTTCGCTACCAGCTGCATGACAACATTGCGCAACAGCTCGCCCAGTTTAAGCATTACAACGTGCAGTACCGCCTGCATACACCGCGCGGCAGCCTGACCCTGATGGAAACGGGCGAAGCCTTTAAGCAGCGCGGCCGGCACATGCTCCGTGGCTACCTGCTGGTGATGACCGAGCAGAGCGCAGCTGCTCCACCGACACTGGAACTGTACCCGCCTAGCCAGGCCGAGCTGCACGCCCAGCAGCGCCGCACGCTCGCTCAGCAACAGCTACTCGTCACCCTCGCGCACCAGCACTACAGCGATAGCGAGCCGTTACGTGAGGCTGCTGAATTGATCAGCAAAAGTGCCTGCCTGGTCTATGGCGTAAGCCGCGTCGGCATTTGGAACATCAAGGGCCACATACTGCAATCGGTTGCGTTGTATCAGCAGGCAGAAGCGCAGCACATACCGCAGGCTGATATCGATGCCAGCGCCTACCCCGCCTACTTGCAGGCGTTACATAGCGGCCGCGCACTGGACGCCAGCGATGCGTTGCAAGATCCGCGCACGCGTGAGCTTGGTGACAGCTACCTGCACCCGATGGGCATTAGCGCAATACTGGATGCGGGCATACGCATCGCCGGTGAGATAGTCGGCATATTGTGTATTGAACATACCGGACCTGCACGCACCTGGCAGGCCGATGAAATTGCCTTTGCTGGCGCACTGGCGGACCAATACGCGCAAGTGCTGACTAACCAGCAACGGCGCTCAGCCACCAACGCCTTGTACCTATTCCAGCGCGCAGTCGAGCAGAGTTCCAGCGCCTTTATCCTGCTCGACCGCGACGGCTTGGTGGAGTACGTCAACCCGAGCTTTACCGCCATCACCCTGTACAGCGCCAGCGAAGTACAGGGCCGCCGTCTCTCCGAAATACCCGCGCTGGACAACCTCAGCGACCTGCTGTTCGATGCGACGTCCAGCTTGGCCGAAAACAACAGCTGGCAGGGCGAATTCAAGAGTCGGCGCAAAAATCTCGAACCGTATTGGGGGCAGTTATCGCTGTCCAAGGTGTATGCCGATGACGGCAGCCTGACCCACTACATCGGCATCTACGAAGACGTGACCGCCAACAAACAGGCCCAGCAGCATATCGAGCGCCTGGCTTTTCGCGACAACCTTACGGGGCTGGGCAATCGCTATGCCTTTATCCGTTCGCTGGAAAGCCACTTCCGCGAGCAACCCGGCAAGCCGATCAGCTTGCTGCTGGTGGACATCGATAACTTCAAGCGAATCAACGACAGCCTCGGTCACCAAACCGGCGACAAACTGCTGGTCAGTTTGGCCCGTCGTTTGCGCAACACCTTATCGCCCAGCAGTGTGTTGGCACGCTTTGCCAGCAACGAATTTGCAGTTCTGCTCGACGCTAACCAAGCCGACAGCCAATTGATGGCGCAGAAACTGCTGAAAACCCTGGATAAGCCGCTGTTCGTCGACAACCAGCTGATCAGCGTCACCGGCTCCATTGGCGTGGCCTGCGCTCCCGAGCACGGCGACGACCCACAGGCCCTGATGAAGCACAGCGGCCTGGCCCTGCACAAAGCCAAGGCCAATGGCAAAAACCAGCTGCAGGTGTTTACCGATGTGCTTAATGCCGAGGCGCACTACAAGCTGTTCGTCGAGAGCAACCTGCGGCGCGCACTGATGCAGAACGAGCTGGAAGTGTTTTACCAGCCAAAACTCTGCCTTAAGAGCGGCAAACTGTTAGGTCTGGAAGCGTTGCTGCGCTGGCATCACCCGGAAAAGGGCATGATCAGCCCGGATAAATTCATCGGCGTGGCGGAAGAAACCGGCCTGATTATCCCTATCGGCAAGTGGGTGGCACGCCAAGCTTGCCGCATGAATAAGCAGCTGGTCGAGCTCGGCCATAAGACCCTGCAAATGGCCATTAACCTGTCGCCCAAACAGTTTTCAGACCCTGACCTGGTCAGGGAAATCGCCGCCATCCTACGTGAAGAGCAACTCGACCCAGCCCTGCTGGAACTAGAATTAACCGAAAGCCTGCTACTGGAAGCCTCCGACGATACGCGCCAGCAACTCAATAGTTTGAAGAGTCTGGGCCTGACGCTGGCTATGGATGACTTTGGTACAGGTTATTCCTCACTCAGTTACTTGAAGAAATTCCCTATTGATGTGATCAAAATTGATCGCAGCTTTATCAAAGACATTCCGGACAACCAAGACGATATGGAAATCACCTCCGCAGTGATTGCCATGGCCCACAACCTCAAACTCAAGGTGGTGGCTGAGGGCATTGAAACCGCCGCGCAGCTGAACTTCCTGCGCCGCCATCGGTGCGATATCGGCCAGGGCTACCTGTTCGACCGACCGATCCCCGGTCGCGACCTGCTGGAAAGCCTGAAGCGCTATCCAAGTCGCGGCTGACCCACCTGTAACAAGCCGGTATTTCGACTGTCTATGTCACACATGCTTCTGCTGAGGAAATGGCTCATGGTTCTGCGCTCGCAAATTCTCGCCCACAAACTCGAACTACCAACGGCCGAGCAAGCCCTGCCCGGACGTGCCGAAGCCATGCCGGTTACCGCCGCGCACTTCGTCAACGGCAACGCGCTGCAAGGGCCATTCCCGGCAGGCTTGCACCAGGCGGTATTTGGCCTGGGGTGTTTCTGGGGCGCCGAGCGGCGCTTCTGGCAACAGCCGGGCGTATGGAGTAGCGCGGCAGGTTATGCCGGCGGTCATACGCCCAACCCGACCTATGACGAAACCTGCTCAGGTCTGACCGGCCACACCGAAGTGGTGCTGGTGGTGTTCGACCCGCAGCTAACCAGCTATGAAGCCTTGCTGAAAGTATTCTGGGAAGCACACAACCCGACCCAAGGCATGCGTCAGGGTAACGACACCGGCAGCCAATACCGTTCGGCAATCTACTGCTACGGTGCCGAGCAACTGGCGGCGGCGCAAGCCAGCCAGAAGCAATTCCAGGCCGAGCTGGAAAAGGCCGGTTTAGGCCTAATCACCACCGAAGTTCGCGAAGCGCCGCCCTTCTACTACGCCGAGACCTACCATCAGCAGTACCTGGCGAAAAACCCAGGCGGCTACTGCGGCCTGAGTGGCACGGGCGTGTGCCTGCCAGCCTGAACGTACTCGGGTTCAAAGGCCTCTAGCGCCCTAGAACCCGGCCGGACCTCACTGCGCCTGAGTCTGCGCTGCTGCTTATGCAGGCGTGGCAGGCGTCCAACGCTTCAACAGTTTGCCCACCTGGTAACCACGCCAGCCGAGCATGCGCGAGGCGGTCAGTACGCCCGCCATCAGAGCACCACCGACGCCAGCCGTTACGGTATCCGCACCGGTCAGGTAAAGCCCTTTGATCGGCGTCTGGCTGTGAATCCAGTGCTGCTCAAAACGCTGTACCGTGTGGTCGATGCCATAAATCTCACCCTGCTCATTCCACTGATACCACTCAGTGGACAACGGCGTGCCCAGCTCGCAGAAATCCAGTGCCCCACGTAATTGCGGCTGATGCTGGTAGAGGGTTTCCAGCAAGTCGTCGGTCAGCTTGGCCTTTAGCGCCTCATACTCAGCCCCGCGCTTGCCCCAAGTACTGCCTTTCCACGGAGCGAACCACTCAGGCAAGGCTAAAGCGACTATCTCCACTGTCGCCTTGTGCGGGTACTGGGCGGCCCAGGCGGGATCCTTGGCTGAAGGGAAGGAGATATAGGTCAGGGGTGTTTGCTCTGTGCGCCCGGCTTTGAACGCAATGACGTTGCGGTCGTGGTCAAAGGTTGGGTAGACCCAATAATTGGTCTTCGGCACATTCAACTCGGCAGCACTGCCCTTAAAACCCGCGTACAAACAAAGGGTCGCGGCAGACAGCTCGACCTTGGGCAGATGCGTTAGCAGGCCATATTCATTCGCCACCTGCGGCGTTAACAAGCGCGTGTAGGTGGGCACTAAGCCGGCGCAGCTGACGATCTGCGGCGCGCGTATTTCTACGCCATCTTTGTGCATGCGCACACCTACTGCGCGACCGTTCTCGACCAAAATCTTATCGACGCCGGCATAGGTGAACACATGACCGCCGGCGGCTTCGATCACCGGGATAATGCTTTCGGAAACCTTCGTTGCACCGCCCACCGGGTAGTTACCGCCGCTGATGTAGTGCTTGGCGACCATGGCATGCATGACGAAGGCGGACTTGGCGGGCGGTAAGCCGTAATCGCCCCACTGCGCAGTGAGCGCACCGATCAGCTGTTGGTTCTGGGTCAGGCCTTCAAGGACTTCACGGGTGGTTTTGAAGAAGTAGCCCGGCAACCAGTAGCGACGCAGCTTGCTGTACAGCACACCCAGCGAGCGCGGCAGTGCCTGACCGGCGAAGAAACGCGGCACCTTAGCGCTGACCTCACTAAGCAACGCCACATAGCGGTCGATCGCCTGCGCCTCATCCGGGAAGTGCAGCTTCATCTCGGCTTTGAATTCTTCACGCCCGGCCACGTAGTCGATGACGTTATCGCCCAGCACGATACGGTCGTAACGCGCATCCATCGGCGCCCACTCAAGCTGGCCATCACTGATCACATCAAACACTCGGCGGATCGTCGACCAGGGCTTGTGCACCTCACCGACGTAATGCACGCCCACATCCCACTCGTAGCCTTCGCGCTCATAGCTATGGGTGTAACCCCCTGCGGTGTAATGCTGCTCCAGCACGCACACACGCTTACCGAGCTTGGCCAGCAGCGCGGCAGTAGTCAGCCCGCCGATACCAGAACCGATGATGATGACGTCGTAGTCGTCACGCACCAGGCGTGAACGGAAGCGAGTACCGGTGCGTTTCATGGATAACTCCTGCGTTATTCTTGTTATGCAATTTTTTGCATACTAGACAGCATCGAGCTGCCCATGCAACTTTTTGCATAATCCGTATACTGCCGCGCACGCTCATTACCGCCGGTGAAACCTGCCTATGTCGCTCAAGCACGCCATTCTTATCCTGCTGGAAAGTGAGCCAGGCAGTGGCTACGACCTGCTCAAGCGCTTTAAGGATGGCCTCGGCTACTTCTGGAATGCCAAACATCAGCAGGTCTACCTGGAGCTGAAAAAACTCAGTGAGGCAGGCTGGCTGGAGTTTGAAGCGCAGGCGCAGGACGCCCGTCCGGACAAAAAGAACTACCGCATGACACCCGCCGGCCACAGCGAACTGCTGCGCTGGCTGGGCGAGCCGGTGCAGCCGAGCAAGATCAACGATGCGCTGCTGGTCAAGCTCTATGCCGGCGCGCACACCAGCCAAGACAACCTGCGCGAGGAGATGCAGCGGCACGTGGCCGTGCACCGTAAAACCTTGGCCAGCCTGCTGCAGATTGAAAAGGACTTTCAAGCGCTACCCGACGCACAACGCAACGCCCTGCGCCTGCCCTACCTCACCCTGCGCCGTGGCATTCTCGGCGAACAATCTTGGTTAGTGTGGGCAGCAGAAGTGGAGCAAGAATTAAACCGCGACTGAATCGGCCAGCTATGCTGGCTTGGCGTGATTAGGCCGGGGCAAAGCTACTGGCCTGGGCCATATGCCACATCCGCGAATAGAACGCCCCAGACACCTCACCAGTGAGTAATTCACCCGGCTTGAGGAATACATGCAGCTGCGAGTAGAGCTTGATCTCACTCGCCGACATGCGCCGCACCAGGTGCTTGGCCTCAAGCTGCGCGGGGTGCTCAAGGCCGGCGGCGGCGAGCATCTCCGCCAGCGCTTTGAGGGTATTACGGTGGAAGCTGTGCACCCGCTCGGCTTTATCCGGCACAACCAGCGCACGCTGGCGCAAGGGGTCCTGGGTCGCCACGCCAGTCGGGCACTTGTTGGTATGGCACGACTGGCTCTGAATACAGCCAATGGCGAACATAAAGCCGCGCGCCGAGTTGGCCCAGTCAGCCCCCAGCGCCAGCACACTGGCGATATCGAAGGCGCTGACGATCTTGCCGCTGGCGCCGATGCGGATCTTGTCGCGCAAGCCAATGCCAACCAGGGTGTTGTGCACAAACAGCAGCCCCTCACGCAGCGGTACACCGATGTGATCGGCGAACTCCACAGGCGCCGCGCCGGTGCCGCCTTCCTTGCCATCGACGACAATAAAGTCCGGCAGAATGCCGGTCTCCAGCATAGCCTTGGCAATCCCCATGAACTCCCACGGATGGCCCAGGCAGAACTTGAAGCCCACCGGCTTGCCCGCCGACAGCTCGCGCAACTGGGCGACGAACTGCAGCAATTCAATAGGCGTGGAAAACGCACTGTGGCTAGCTGGGGACACGCAATCTTGGCCCATGGGCACGCCACGCGTTTGCGATATTTCGGCGGTAATCTTGTGCTTAGGCAGAATGCCGCCATGACCGGGCTTGGCGCCCTGACTGAGCTTGATCTCAATCATTTTCACCTGCGGGTTAGCGGCCTGCGCGGCAAAACGCTGCGGGTCAAACTGGCCGTTGTCCTGGCGACAACCGAAATAACCGCTACCCAATTCCCAAACCAGATCGCCGCCATGCTCACGGTGATAAGGGCTGATGCTGCCCTCGCCGGTGTCGTGATAAAAGCCGCCGAGCTTGGCGCCTTGGTTCAACGCGCGAATCGCATTGGCGCTGAGCGAACCAAAGCTCATGGCCGAGATATTGAACACCGACGCCGAATACGGCTGGGTGCATTGCGGGCCGCCGATACTCACGCGAAATGCGCTGGGGTCAACATGCTCCGCCGGCAGCATCGAGTGGCCGATAAACTCAAAACCGCCCTGGTACACGTCAGCAAGGGTGCCGAAGGCCTTGTCGGCACTCTGATTTTTTGCCCGCGCATACACCAGCGAGCGCTGCGCCCGCGAGAACGGCAGTTGCTCGCTGTCGGACTCCAGTAGGTATTGGCGAATTTCCGGGCGAATCGCCTCGACCAGATAGCGAATGTTGCCGAGGATCGGGTAGTTACGTCGCACCGCATGCTGGCTCTGCAGCAAGTCATTTAGGCCCACCGCGCTGAGCGCAGCGGTTATCAGCAGCAGCGCCCACAACCAAGTATGCCCCGCCACAAACGGCAAACCGACCAGTGTGAACAGCACGCAGAACGCAAAAAAAGCATAGCGATTCAACAGCGACAAACTCATACCAGCTCCTTGCGGTGTGTGACGTGGCAACCAAACGAATGCGGCCATTCCTAAAGCGGCAGTGTTTAGGCGGTTTTTTCCTCAATCAGCCAATCCATGCGCCAGCCGCCCTGGGTCTGCCCGAGCAGCTTGGCCAACCAAGGCAGGATTTGCTTAAGCTCATCCTCCAGGCCCCAAGGCGGATTGCTGATCACCAAGCCAGAGCCATTGAGCCGCGTCGGCTCGTCGGTTGAGTGCACATAAAGCTCCACGCGCAGCAGCGTGGGCGCTTTGCTCTTTTCTACGCCACTGTAAAAACGTCGCAGCTGACGCAGATCCTTGATCGGGTACCAGATCGCCACCACGGCTTGGCGCATACGGCTGATCGCTTCGCTCAACGACTGGGCGCAGCGCTCCATTTCATCGACCTGTTCGAACGGCGGATCGATCAACAGCAACGCGCGTTTCTCACGGGTCGGCAGCAAGGCGCGGGGCACATGCCAGCCTTCGCCCAGGTGCACGGCCACGCGGCGGTCGCCACGCATATTTTCCTTGAGCAGGCGGCCGTCTTCCGGGTGTTTCTCATTAAGGTGTAAACGGTCCTGCTCGCGGGTCAACAGCCGCGCCAGTTCCGGCGAGCCGGGATAATGGCGCAGCTCGCCATCCGGATTCATCGCGCGGATCACTTCCAGATAATCCAGCAGCGGGTCTGGCACGTCCGTGGTTTGCCACAGCCGGGCGATGCCTTCCAGCCACTCGCCGGTGCGGCTGGCTTGGTCACCGCGCAGGTCATACAAGCCAATACCGGCATGGCTGTCGAGGTAGGCAAAGGGCGCCTCCTTGCGTGACAGCATGGCAATCAGACGGCTCAAGACGTAGTGTTTCAGTACATCGGCATGGTTGCCGGCGTGGAAGGCGTGGCGGTAGTTCATTGGTGGACTCCTGTGGCCGCACAGTCTACCCGCTTGGATTAGAATTCCGCAGCCTGCTGTCGCCCAGCACGCCACCTGATATGGAGATTGCCCGCATGCGCCTGCAACGCTTACTGAACATCGACCTTCCGCTGATCCAGGCGCCAATGGCCGGGGTGCAGCTGCATAGCCTGGCGGCGGCGGTGTCGAATGCCGGCGCGCTGGGTTCTCTACCCTGCGCCATGCTCGATGCCGCCGGGCTGCGCAAGGAATTGCTCGCGCTCAACGGGAAAACCGACAAACCCTGTAACCTGAATTTCTTCTGCCACACCCCGCCGCTCGCCGACAGTAACCGCGAGGCGGCCTGGCGTGCTGCGCTGCAACCTTTCTATGCAGAGCTGGGTCTTGATCCGTCGCAGATTGCCAGCGGCCCCGGCCGCCAACCCTTCAGCGCAGAGATGGCCGATGTGCTGGATGAGTTTCGCCCGACCGTGGTGAGCTTTCACTTCGGCCTACCCAGTGCGGCACTGTTGGAAAGGGTTAAGGCCTGCGGGGCGAAAGTACTGGCCTCAGCCACCACCGTCGAAGAAGCCTGCTGGCTTGAGGCCCATGGCGCCGATGCGATCATTGCCCAAGGCCTGGAGGCTGGCGGCCATCGCGGCATGTTCTTGAGCGAAGCATTGAGCAGCCAGCTCGGCACCTTCGCCCTGCTGCCGCAGGTGGTTGCGGCGGTGCAGCTGCCGGTAATTGCTGCGGGCGGCATTGCCGATGCACAGGGGGTGCGCGCTGCGATGGCGCTTGGTGCTGACGGCGTGCAAGTGGGCACAGCATATCTGTGCTGCACGGAGGCTAGCACCAGTGCCATCCACCGCGCGGCCCTGCTCAGCCCGGCGGCGCGGCACACCGCGCTGACCAACCTGTTCAGCGGCCGTCCGGCGCGCGGCATCGTCAACCGGCTAATCCGTGAGCTGGGCCCCATCAGCCCGCTGGCGCCGGCCTTCCCGCTGGCCACGGTGGCTATTGCGCCGCTGCGCAGTCAGGCGGAGCAACACGGCAGTGGCGATTTCTCACCGCTCTGGGCCGGGCAGAATGTCAGCGGTTGCCAGGCCATCGGCGCCGCCGCGCTGACCGCCGAACTGGCCCGAGGCTTTATCCAATAAGCACGACCGTTACTGCACAACCTCGTAGGGTGGATGACGCCTCACCCATCCACCAATTGCACGGGGCACTGGTGGAGAAGAAGGCGTTATCTACCCTACCTACTGCTCATCCGCCAATGCGGTCTGGTGGATGGATAAAGCGCCATCCACCCTACACAACTAACCCGCCCGGGCGTCCAACCCGGCCCTACGGCCCGTTATCACGCTTATTGATAGTGCTGGGAGCGGTGCACAGGGCTGCTTAAACTCAGCCCATTGCAACCGGAGGTATAAGCATGTCCGAGTCCCTGCTCAGTTCCCGTAACCTGGCCTTCGAGCTTTACGAAGTGCTAGACGCCGAAGGCCTGACCCAGCGCGAGCGCTTCGCCGAGCACAGCCGCGAAACCTTTGATGCGGCCATCGACACCGCGCGCAGCATCGCGGAAAACCTGTTTGCACCACACAACCGCAAGAATGACGAGCACGAACCCGAGTACGTCAACGGCGAAGCGGTGCTGATCCCCGAGGTTAAACCAGCGGTGGATGCCTTCCTTGAAGCCGGCTTCCTCAATGCCACTCGCGAGTTCGAGGTCGGTGGCATGCAGCTGCCCAACCTGCTGTCGCAAGCTTGCTTTGCGCACTTCCAGTCGGCCAACGCCGCGACCACCTCTTACCCGTTCCTGACCATGGGCGCGGCTAATTTGATCGAGAACTTCGGCAGCGCCGAGCAAAAGCAGCGCTTCCTGCAGCCAATGATCGACGGCCGCTTCTTCGGCACCATGGCCCTGACCGAGCCGCATGCGGGCTCCTCGCTGTCGGATATCCGCACCCGCGCTGAACCGGCCGAAGACGGTACTTACCGCCTCAAGGGCAACAAGATCTTTATCTCCGGTGGCGACCACCCGCTGAGCGAGAACATCGTACACATGGTGTTGGCCAAGCTGCCGGACGCCCCCGCTGGGGTGAAGGGTATCAGCCTGTTTATCGTGCCGAAGTTCCTGGTTAACGATGACGGCAGCCTGGGCAAGCGTAACGACGTGATCCTGGCTGGGCTGTTCCACAAGATGGGCTGGCGCGGCACCACCTCCACCGCACTGAATTTCGGCGATAACGGCGATTGCATCGGCTATCTGGTGGGTAAGCCGCATCACGGCCTGAGCTATATGTTCCAAATGATGAACGAAGCGCGCATTGGCGTGGGTATGGGCGCAGTGATGCTTGGCTACGCCGGCTATCTGTATTCGCTGGACTACGCCCGCCAGCGCCCGCAGGGCCGCCTGCCCGACGGCAAAGATCCAAGCTCCAGCCAGGTAGCGATCATCGAGCACGCCGATGTTCGACGCATGCTGCTGACCCAGAAAGCCTACGTGGAAGGTTCATTCGACCTCGGTCTGTATGCCGCTCGATTGTTCGATGATACCCAGACCCTGGCCAGCGAAGAGGAGCGCAGCACCGCCCTAGAGCTGCTCGATTTGCTGACCCCGATCGTCAAATCCTGGCCCTCGGAGTTCTGCCTCAAGGCCAACGAACTGGCCATTCAAATTCTCGGTGGTCACGGCTACACCCGCGATTACCCCGTGGAGCAGTACTACCGCGACAACCGCCTCAACCCTATCCACGAAGGCACCCACGGCATCCAGTCGCTCGACCTGCTGGGGCGTAAAGTCTCGATGAACGGCGGCGCCGCGCTCAAACAACTGCTTAAGCTGATCCACGGCACCTGCCAGCGCGCTAAAGAACATGCGTCGCTGACAGCCCTGCGCCAGCCACTGGAACAACTGTTGGCGCGCCTGCAAGCGGTGACCCTGGCACTGCTGGGCGACTTGATGAGCGGCAAGGTCAACCAAGGCCTGGCTAACTCGGCGCTGTACCTCAAGGTGTTCGGCCACACCGTGATCGGTTGGCGCTGGCTGGAACAGGCGATCCGCGCTGAGGAAGGCCTGGCTAAGGGCAACCCGGCTGATCGCGACTTCTACCAGGGCAAACTGCAGGCCGCGCGCTACTTCCTGACCTGGGAAGTGCCGAGCTGCCACCACGACCTGGCCATACTCGAAGCCCGCGACGATACATGCTTGGGCATGCAGGAGGCCTGGTTCTAACGCGGCTTAGACTCAAGCACCCTGACGCCCCGCTTAACGCGGGGCGTTTTTTTTCAGCGATCAAATCAGGCAACAGTTAGAATCGGTGGCACGCGCCATGCATAGTGGCACGCCAACCACCCTGCACGGAGTACGCGCCTTGGATGCCAGCACCATCAATAATCTGTTTTTGATCGGTGGCGTTCTGGTCGCAATGAGCATTCTGGTCAGCGCCTTCGGCTCGCGTTTCGGCATCCCAATTCTGGTAATTTTTCTCGGCGTGGGCATGCTTGCCGGCACCGACGGCCCGGGCGGCATCGTCTTTAACAATTACCCCCTGGCCTACCTGGTCGGTAACCTGGCGCTGGCGATCATTTTGCTCGACGGCGGCATGCGCACGCGGGTCTCAAGCTTTCGCGTGGCCTTATGGCCCTCGCTGACGCTGGCCACCTTCGGGGTGCTGATCACTGCCGGCCTGACCGGTGTGGCTGCGGCCTGGCTGTTCGACCTGACCTGGATGGAAGGCTTGCTGATCGGCGCCATCGTCGGCTCCACTGACGCGGCTGCGGTGTTCAGCCTGCTCGGCGGGCGCGGCCTTAACGAGCGGGTCAGCGCCACCCTGGAAATCGAGTCGGGCAGTAACGACCCGATGGCGGTGTTCCTCACCGTCACCCTGATTGCGATGCTCGCCAGCGGCCAGGACGGCATAAGCTGGAACTTGCTGGTGCAGCTGCTGCAACAGTTCGGCATCGGCGCACTGTTCGGCCTCGGCGGCGGCTGGTTGCTGCTCAATCTGATCAATCGCATGGAACTCGCCAACGGCCTCTACCCGCTGTTGGTGGTCAGCGGTGGCTTGATCATCTTCGCCATCACCACGGCAGTGGGCGGCAGCGGCATTCTGTCGATCTACCTGTGCGGCCTGCTCCTGGGTAACCGTCCGATCCGCTCGCGCCATGGCATTCTGCATATGCTCGACGGCCTGACCTGGCTGGCGCAGATCGGCATGTTTTTGGTCCTCGGCCTGCTGGTTACCCCCCATGAGCTACTGCCGATTGCGCTGCCGGCTCTGGGTCTGGCGCTGTGGATGATCCTCTTCGCCCGACCATTGTCGGTGTTCCTCGGTTTACTACCCTTCCGCGCCTTCCATGACCGTGAGCGGGCGTTTATCGCCTGGGTCGGCCTGCGCGGCGCGGTGCCGATTATTCTCGCCGTGTTCCCGCTGATGGCGGGGCTGCCGAATGCCCAGCTGTTTTTCAATGTGGCGTTCTTTATCGTGCTGGTTTCATTGCTGCTGCAAGGCACCAGCCTGCCTTGGGCCGCCAAGCTGCTGCGGGTGACGGTGCCACCAGAGCCCGCACCGGTGTCACGCGCCGGTTTGGATGTTCACCCGACTAGCCAGTGGGAACTGTTCATATACCGCCTCGGCGCAGAGAAATGGTGCATTGGCGCAGCCCTGCGCGAGCTAAAAATGCCCGCAGGTACACGTATTGCGGCGCTATTCCGGGGCACGGAGTTACTGCACCCCTCCGGCAGCACCACCCTAGAAGCTGGCGATTTGCTCTGCGTAGTGGGCCATGAAATAGACCTACCCGCCCTCGGCAAGCTGTTCAGTCAGGCGCCGACACGCGGCCAAGACCTGCGCTTCTTCGGTGACTTTGTCCTCGAAGGCGATGCCGAGCTGGCAGCCGTGGCGGCGCTGTATGGTTTGAAACTGCAAGGTGCAGAAGGCCAGTTACACCTGGGGCGCTTTATCGCCCACAAGATTGGCGGCGAGCCAGTGATCGGTGACCAGGTGGAGTGGCAAGGCCTGACCTGGACAGTGGCGGCAATGGAAGGGAACAAGATCCGCAAAGTCGGCGTCAAATTCCCCGAAGGCAGCCGCCCGGGCCCCGGGCTATTCCTTTAGTAAACCCTTACCTGCGGACAGGCGCTTAGCTAAGCGCCTGTTAAACTCAGCGTCTTTCGAGCCTACGATTGCCACTATGCCTTCTCTGCGCACCTACCTAGCCGTTGCCCTGCTCGGGCTTTGCCTAAACGCCTCCCAGCTATTCGCCGCCGAGCCGCCGCGTAGCGCGGACATACAAAGCAGCCTGGATAGCTTAGCCGAACGCCAGCTGCCGGAAGCCGAGCAACTGGCGATCAAGCAGACGCTGGAGAAAACCCTGGCTCTGCTGGGTGAAAAAGCCGATAGCGAGCAACGCCTAGACGCCCTTGTAAAGCAGCTGCAGCAAGCTCCGCGCATAATTAGCGAAGCGCAGCGTGATTACGAACGACTAAAAAAAAGCAGCCCCACCCAGGTCAACCTGCGCTATGGCAAAAGTGCACTGCCGCAGCTCGAACAGCTGCTAGCCGAACGCAACACGCAACTCAACGAATGGCAAAAGCAGATCATCGACGCCAACAGCTTAGTGATCACCGCTCAGACCCGCCCGGTCCGCGCACAGGCCGAAATTAGCAGCAACCAAACCCGCAGCCAGGAAATCAACAGCGTCCTCAAAAGTGGCCGCGACGCCAACAAGCCGCTGAGCAACGAGCGCCGTGACCAGCTGAGTGCCGAACTGGCCAAACTCGACGCGCAAACGCAAATGCGCCGTCAGGAGCTGGCCGGCAACAGCCTGCTGCAAGAGCTCGGCAACAGCCAGCGGACCCTGCTGGAAGAACGCATTAAGCGCATCGAGCAGGAACTCCTCGACCTGCAAAACCTGGTCAACGAAAAGCGTCGTAACCTGTCCGAGCAGACCGTTGCCGAGCAATCACGCGAAGCCGAGAAGGCCGGTAGCGGCACCGTTCTGGCCCGCGAAAGCGCGCTTAACCTGAAGCTTTCCGACTACCTGCTGCGCGCCACCGATCGCCTCAATGAATTGACCCGCCTCAACCTGCAGACCAAGCAGCAACTCGATAGTTTGAACCAGAGTGACCAAGCCCTGGCAGAGCAAATCAGCGTGTTGCAAGGCAGCCTGCTGCTCTCACGCATTCTCTACAAACAGCAGCAGGCCCTGCCAACGCTGCAGATCGACAGCAGCCTGCCTGACCAAATCGCCGACTTGCGCCTGTACCAGTTCGAACTCAACCAGCAGCGCGAAAACATCAACAACCCCAGCGCATATGTCGACCAGTTACTCGGCGCCGCCCCTGGCAGTGCTGTCGATAACCTGGCGCTGCATAACGACCTGCTGGACATCATCAACACCCGCCGCGAACTGATCGACCGCCTGAACCGTGAGCTAAACGCGCTGCTCAATGAATCAATCACCCTGCAACTCAATCAGAAACAGCTGCAAACCACTGCCGAGACCCTGCGTGACACTCTTGATGAGCAGATGTTTTGGATCCCCAGCAACAAACCGCTGGATCTGGAGTGGTTCAAGTCCGCGCCGCGCCTGCTGGAGCGGCAGATAGCCGAGTCACCCTGGGGTGCCAACCTGCGCCAGCTAGGTGCCGGCCTGACCGAGCGGCCGCTGCTGTTCCTGCCGCTGCTGCTGCTGATCATCGTGCTGCTGTGGCGGCGCGGCTTCCTCTACCGCAAGCTGCGTGAACTGCACCAAGACATCGGCCACTTCAAACGCGACAGTCAGTTGCATACGCCGATGGCGATCATGCTCAACATGCTCCTGGCACTGCCCGGCACCCTGTTTCTGGCGTTATGCGGCTTTGCCCTGCAAATGGATGCGCGCGGACAAAACGTCAACCTAGGTGATGCACTGTTCCAGATGGCGCAGGCCTGGCTGGTGTTCTACACCCTGTATCGCATCCTCGCCGATGCTGGCGTAGCCGAGCTGCACTTTCGCTGGGGCCGCCCGCAAGCGGCGTTCCTGCATAAGCAGGTGCGGCGTCTGGGCTTGGTCGTGATGGCGCTGGTGGCCGTAGTAACGGTTGCCAAGCACCAGCCGGCAAGCCTCGGCGATGACGTCATCGGGCTGGCCGTGGTGCTTAGCTGCTACGTCTTGATGGTCTGGCTGCTGTACAAGCTCCTGCTGAGTGGCCCGGCACGTGAGCACGCCTCCGTGTTGCGCACGCTCATCGGTATCGCCCTCAGCTTACTGCCACTGGCACTGATCATCGCGGTCGGCTTAGGCTACTACTACACCGCGCTGAAACTCAGTGAGCGCCTGATCGACACGCTCTATCTGCTGGTTGTCTGGCTGATTATTGAGGCCACCTTCGTCCGCGGCCTCTCGGTGGCCGCACGCCGCTTGGCGTATCAGCGTGCCATCAGTAAGCGCGAAGCACAGAGTAAGGAGGGTGAAGGCGCGGAAAGCGTGGTCGAAGAACCCACGCTGGATATCGAACAGGTTAACCAGCAGTCGCTGCGCCTCATTCGCCTGGCCTTACTCGGTGCCTTTATCTTCAGCCTGTACTGGGTGTGGGCAGACCTGATCTCAGTATTTGCCTACTTGGATAACATCGCGCTGTATGAGTACAGCAGCGGCAGCGGCGACGCCGCAACATTAGTGCCCATTAGCCTCAGCGATGTACTGGGCGCGCTGATCATAGTCGGCATTACTGTGGCGCTAGGGCGGAACCTGCCGGGTTTGCTCGAAGTACTGGTGCTGTCACGGCTGAACCTGGCTCAAGGCAGCGCCTACGCCACCACCACCTTGCTGTCCTATCTAATTGTGGCGATCGGCTTTGTCACCACCCTATCGACACTCGGGGTCAGTTGGGACAAGTTGCAATGGCTGGTGGCGGCGCTATCGGTGGGACTGGGCTTCGGCCTGCAGGAGATTTTCGCTAACTTCATTTCCGGTTTGATCATCCTCTTCGAGCGCCCGGTGCGCATCGGTGACGTGGTGACCATTGGCAACCTGTCAGGCACGGTCAGCAAGATCCGTATTCGCGCCACCACCATCACCGATTTCGACCGTAAAGAAATCATCGTGCCGAACAAGACCTTCGTCACCGACCAACTGATCAACTGGTCGCTGAATGACACCGTCACCCGGGTCATTATAAAAATCGGCGTAGCCTACGAGACTGACCTGGCGCTGGCGCGCAAACTGATGATGCAGGCTGCCGAGGAAAACCCACGGGTGCTGCGCGATCCCGCCCCGCTGCTGTTCTTCCTGACCATCAGCGCCAGCACCTTCGATTACGAACTGCGCTTCCATGTGCGTGAACTGGGCGACCGTAACGCGGGCACCGACGAAATACTCACGGCTATTGCCTTGAGCTTCCGTGAGCACAACGTGGAGATGGCGTTCAACCAGGTCGATGTAATGGTCAAAAACCTGCAAGGCCAGGAGTTCAACCTGAGCACTGGCCAGCTGATCACCGCCGCGGCGGCCGCCACCAAGCAAGAAAAACTGCCACCAGCACCCACCTTAGACCCGCTGTAACTCAGCGACGCGGCCCGCCATTGCGGGCCTGAACCCTCATCGCTGCCGGGCCGTTCTGCCCGGCTGGAGCCTGACCGTGAAGTCGCTCATCGAGCTGCAGTTTGACAACCGTTTCGCCCGCCTCGGCGACGCCTTTTCCAGCGACGTATTGCCCGAGCCGATCGCCGAGCCGCGCCTAGTAGTGGCCAGCGCAGCGGCCATGGCGTTGCTCGATCTCGACCCAAGTGAGGCCGACAGCGCGGTGTTTGCGCAGATATTCAGTGGGCACAAACTCTGGAGCACGGCCGAGCCGCGCGCCATGGTCTATTCCGGGCATCAGTTTGGCGGCTACAACCCGCGCTTAGGCGATGGCCGCGGCCTGCTGCTGGGTGAAGTAGTCAACGACGCCGGCGACTACTGGGACTTGCATCTAAAAGGCGCGGGGCAGACGCCTTACTCGCGCATGGGCGATGGCCGCGCGGTGCTGCGCTCATCGATCCGCGAGTTTCTCGCCAGCGAACACCTGCATGCCCTCGGTATTCCCAGCTCGCGCGCGCTGTGTGTGACCGGTTCCAGCACGCCGGTGTGGCGCGAAAAACAGGAAAGCGCGGCCATGGTCCTGCGTTTGGCGCCCAGCCATGTGCGCTTCGGCCACTTCGAATACTTCTATTACACCCAGCAGCATGACCAGCTGAAGCAACTGGCCGAACACGTGCTGCACAGCCACTACGCTGAATGCCTGCAGCAAGAACTGCCGTACCTGGCGATGTTCCGCGAAATCGTCGAACGCAACGCCACCCTGATCGCTTACTGGCAGGCCTACGGTTTCTGCCATGGGGTGATGAACACCGACAACATGTCGATCCTCGGCATCACCTTCGACTACGGCCCCTATGCCTTCCTCGATGACTTCGACGCCCAGCACATCTGCAACCACTCGGATGACACAGGCCGCTATAGCTTCAGCAATCAGGTGCCCATCGCCCAATGGAACCTCGCCGCCCTCGGCCAAGCGCTAGTGCCACTGGTTGAAGTCGACGTCCTACGCGAAAGCCTCAGCCTGTTTCTGCCGCTGTATCAAGCGCATTACCTTGACTTAATGCGCAAACGCTTGGGCCTGCTAAGCGCCGATGCCGGCGACGAGGCCTTGGTGCAACGCCTGCTGCAACTGATGCAAAGCAGCGCGGTGGATTACAACCTGTTCTTCCGTGAGCTGGGAGACAGCCCGGCGGCTGAGGCGGTGGCACGCCTGCGCGACGACTTTACCGACCTGGCGAGCTTCGATGCCTGGGCCGCCGACTACCTGGTACGCAGCGCTCAAGATGGCGACGAGCAAACCCAGCGCCGTACGCGCATGCACGCGGTCAACCCCAAATACATTCTGCGCAACTACCTGGCGCAAGACGCAATCGCGGCCGCCGAACAGGGCAACTATGCCCCGGTGCGTGAACTGCATCAGGTGCTGTCACAGCCCTTCGACGAGCAGCCGGGCTTTGAGCGCTACGCCCAGCGCCCACCGGAGTGGGGCAAGCATCTGGAAATCAGCTGTTCATCCTGAGCAGAACCATAAGGTGAATGACGCCTTTTTCAGCCACCAACTCCCCCGGTGGATGGATAGAGCGTCATCCACCCTACGAACCCAGCAGCCACTCTAGCCCCATCGCCACATGTACCTCGGCGCTGTCGAGCAACGGCAGCGGCGCGTCTACGCCCTCCAGCAACAAGCCGATTTCAGTGCAGCCAAGAATCGCCACTTCGGCACCTTGCTCACGCAGCGTGCGCAAGCACGCCAAATAGAAATCGCGGGCCGGCGGCAGAAACTGGCCTTGGCACAGTTCGGCAAAGATCACCCGGTCGATCTCGCTCATCTGCACCGGCGCTGGGGTGATGACCTCAATCGCAAACCGCTCAGCCAAACGCTGACGATAGAAATCCTCCTGCATGGTAAAGCGCGTACCGAGCAGGGCTGCGCGTTGCACGCCTTGGCGCTGCAACGCCTGACCGACGGCATCACCGATATGCAACAAGGGGATATCCACGGCGGCTTCTAGCGCGGGCGCGACTTTATGCATAGTGTTGGTCGCCAGCAGTAAGGCTGTCGCGCCGGCCTGCTGCAACCCCTGCGCAGCCCTGGCCAAGAGCTCGCCCGCAGCGGCCCAGTCGCCGCGTCGTTGCAGCTCAGCGATTTCGGCAAAATTCACTGAGTGCAAAAGCAGCGGTGCCGAGTGCAAACCACCCAAGCGCTCGCGCACGCCCTGATTGAGTAAGCGGTAATAGCTGGCCGTGGACTCCCAGCTCATGCCGCCCAAGATGCCTAACTGACGCATGCCACCTCCTTCGCCGCAAAGTTCTCAGCCTAATCCGCCGGCGCGTCATGGCACAGGCACAGTGCACGGTAGAGCGGCCCGTACAGCTTTATTCATTAAGCCGAAAAGGCATATAAACCTTCCCAAACATTCTTAGACTCTCTAAGCAGCAACCCTTATCTTCTGCGCCTGCGTGGCCAGACCCTCTGGATTTACCGCGCCCGAAACCTCACTCGAGATTCGCCGCTAAGGATGTCAATGTTCTGGGACTCGCTGCCACTGCCCTTGCTGTTTGTCGGCGCCCTGCTGGTTTGGGTGCTGTACGCCTTTGTGCGGGAGAAGTGGAGCCCAGATATCGTCGCGGCTATCGCGGTCGCTGCGCTGTTGATTACCCAACTGTTGACCCCTGCAGAAGTGCTCAGCGTGCTGAGCAACTCGGCCCCGGTGACCATCGCCTGCATGTTCGTGCTATCCGCTGCGCTGGAACGCACCGGCTGCATCGATGCCCTCGGCAACTGGCTGGGCGATCTGGTCGGTACCAGCCCAATCCGCGTGCTGACGGGCCTGACCATTACCGCATTGGTGATCTCAGCCTTTCTCAACAACACCCCGGTGGTGGCTATTCTCACGCCGGTGGCGATCTCCCTGGCCCGACGCGCCGGCACGCTGCCGTCGAAACTGCTGATCCCGCTGTCCTACGCCACCATCCTCGGCGGCACCCTGACTATGATCGGCACCTCGACCAACATCTTGGTTGACGGTGTGGCGCGCAAGGCCGGCTTAGAGCCTTTCGGTATGTTTGAAATCACCGGCGCCGGGCTGATTCTCGCCACCGCCGGCATGGCCTATTTGCTGACCATTGGCCGGCACTTATTGCCTGATCGCGAGACGCTGTCCAAGCAGCTACGCCCGGACCTGGCGCGCACCTTTATGACCGAGCTGCTGGTGCCGCACGACTCGCCGGTGATCGGCAAAACCCTGCACGAAGCCAACCTCAACGGCGGCAGCGGGTTAAAGGTACTGAAAATATTCCGCGATGAGCAGCAGCTCACCGAACCCAGCAACGACACCCAACTGCTGGCCGGCGATCAACTGGTGCTGCACGGCCAGGTCAAGGATGTGGTCGAGCTGCGCGAAAGCGGCCACCTGATTTTCAACCGCAGTGATGCGTTTGAAACCATCAGCAGCCACGACGTGATCCTCGCCGAGGCCATCGTTGGGCGTAACTCACGCTACAGCCATCGGCCGATGCGCGACCTCGACCTCACCGCGCGCTATGGCATCGCCGTACTCGCCGTGCACCGTCAGGATGAGAACACCCAAGGCAACCTCGATGACTTCGAGTTGCAGTTCGGTGATGTGATGCTGGTGGAAGGCACGCCGACGCAGATTAAGCGCTTTGCCGACAACGGTGAACTGATCAGCCTCAACGCCGTGCAGGAACGCGCCTTCCGCCGCGACAAGGCACCGATTGCCATTATCGCCACCTTGGCCGTGATGCTGATGGCCGCTTTGGGCGTGATGCCGATCGAAGGCCTGGCGATCATCGGTGCGGTGACCGTACTGGCGACCCGCTGCCTGGACGTGGAAGACGCCTACAAGGCCGTGGACTGGAAGATCCTCAGCCTGATCTTCGGCATGCTGGCCATCAGCATCGCCATGGACAAGGTTGGTTTGGTCAAGCTACTGGTGGAGAACACCATGACCCTGATGCCCTGGGCCGGCCCGCTACTGATGTTGTCGTTTATTTACCTGTTCACCTCGATCCTCACCGAAATGCTTTCGAACAATGCCGTGGCGGTATTGGTCACGCCCATCGCCATCGGCGTCGCTCAACACCTGGGCGTCGACCCGCGCGCCTTTGTGGTGGCGGTGATGTTTGCGGCCAGCGCCAGCTTCGCCACGCCTATCGGCTACCAGACCAACACCTTCGTCTACAACGCCGGCGGCTATCGCTTCACCGACTTTATGAAGGTCGGCATCCCGCTGAATATCATCCTGTGGATCGTCGCCAGCTTTGTCATCCCCTGGTTCTGGCCCTTAGTGCCGGTCTAAAGCAGGCATTCAGTCCGCAAAGGCCCGTTTCATTGCGCTGGCGCATTGACCGGGCATGGCGGCTTTAGCCATGCTGCAAGCCTTGCCATCTGCCCTGAAGGAACGCGCGAATGAAATTGGAAACCCTGGCCATCCACGCCGGCTATAGCCCAGACCCCACCACCAAGGCGGTGGCGGTGCCAATCTACCAGACCAGCTCCTTTGCTTTCGACGACACCCAACACGGGGCAGACCTGTTCGACCTCAAGGTCGCGGGCAACATCTATTCGCGGATCATGAACCCGACCAACGCCGTGCTTGAAGAGCGTGTAGCCGCACTGGAAGGTGGCGTTGGTGCACTGGCCGTGGCGTCGGGCATGGCCGCTATCACCTATGCCATCCAGACCGTGGCCGAGGTCGGCGATAACATCGTCTCAGTGGCTAAGCTCTACGGCGGCACCTACAACCTGTTGGCGCACACCCTGCCGCGCTTCGGCATCCAGACGCGCTTTGCCGCCCATGACGACATCGCTGCCCTGGAAGCGCTGATCGATGACAAAACCAAGGCGGTGTTCTGCGAATCGATCGGCAACCCAGCCGGCAACATCGTTGACCTCGCCGCCCTGGCCGAGGCCGCACACCGCCACGGCGTTCCGCTGATCGTCGACAACACGGTGGCCACGCCGATGCTCTGTCGGCCATTCGAGCATGGCGCGGATATCGTCGTGCACTCATTGACCAAGTACATCGGCGGCCACGGCACCAGCATCGGCGGCATCGTCGTCGATTCCGGCAAATTCCCCTGGGCCGATAATAAAGAACGCTTTGCGCTGCTCAACACACCAGACCCGTCCTACCACGGCGTGACCTACACCGAAGCGTTCGGCCCAGCGGCCTTTATCGGCCGCTGCCGCGTGGTGCCGCTACGCAATACCGGTGCAGCACTGTCGCCATTCAACGCCTTCCTGATCCTGCAAGGCCTGGAAACTCTGGCCCTACGCATGGAGCGCCACTGCGAGAACGCGCTGAAAGTAGCGCACTACCTGCACAATCATCCGCAAGTGGCTTGGGTTAAATACGCCGGCTTACCGGATCACCCTGAGCACGCATTGGCGCAGAAATATTGCGCGGGTAAACCGGCCTCTATCCTGTCGTTCGGCATTGTTGGCGGGCAGGAAGCAGGGGCACGTTTTATCGATGCACTCAAGCTGGTGGTGCGCTTGGTCAATATCGGTGATGCCAAATCACTGGCCTGCCACCCGGCCTCGACCACTCACCGCCAACTGAATGACGAAGAGTTGGAGCGCGCCGGCGTTCCGCGTGACATGGTGCGGCTGTCCATTGGCATCGAACACAGCGACGACATTCTTGCCGACCTCAGCCAGGCATTGCAGGCGGCGCAAATCATCTAAGCAGACACGCCGCACTTGATATCTGCGCCGGCGACTCCAGATTAGAACTATCCCGAATCTGGAGTCGCCCATGTCCAACCCTCTGTTGATCCCTTGCCCGCACTGCAACGGCCTCAATCGCATTCCAGCCGAACGCTTGAGCGATGCGCCGCGCTGTGGCCGCTGCAAATCCGAGGTACTTCCGAGCGTGCCCTTCGCGCTGAACCAGGCCAGCTTCGCCGCGCAGAACAAAGGCGACCTGCCCTTACTGATTGATGTCTGGGCCAGTTGGTGTGGGCCATGCCGCAGTTTCGCGCCAATCTTTGCGCAGGCTGCCGGCCAGCTGCAAGGCCGCTGCCGCTTGGCGAAACTGGACAGCGAAGCCAACCCGCAACTGTCCACCGAGATGGGCATCCGCTCGATCCCCAGCCTGATCCTGCTTAAGGGCGGCGTAGAGATCGCCCGCCAGAGCGGCGCACTGCCGTTGCCGCAACTACTCGGCTGGCTGCGCGAGCAGGGCATCTGAGCGAATCGGTCAACCCGGCAACGAACACCCGGTCATTTCCCCCACCACCGGGCAACCTTTAGGCTGGCTGCACAACCCTCTCTGTGGAGCCAGCCATGTCGATGCCCCTTGAATTGGTACGCCAACTCACCGAAGAACAGATCGCCTTCGTCCACCGCAGCGGCCTTAAAGCCGAGGCGCTTGAACCCGGCTATGTACGCCTGTGTATGCCGCTTACTGGCAACCAGAACCACATTGGCAGCATGTACGCCGGTGCACTGTTCACCCTGGCGGAAATACCCGGTGGCGCATTGTTCCTCACCAGCTTCGACGCCCAGCGGTTCTATCCCATCATTAAGGAAATGAACCTGCGCTTTCGCCGCCCGGCCACCGGCGATATTCGCGTCGAGGCGCGCCTTAGCAAGGAGGAAATCCAACACCTACAAAAACAGGCAACAGATGAAGGCAAAGCTGAGTACGCTTTAGAGTTGCAGATGACCGACGACAGTGGTGAAGTAGTGGCCCAGAGTCGTGGCGTGTACCAATTGCGCGCACGCTGACGCAGACCTTGCCCTAGGTCAAAAGTCCAGCTATGACTTGAGGTCAGAATAAATATGCCGACATGCATCGGCAGGAGATCGTCGCTCATGCCCCGTCATATCCTTATTGCCCACGACCTGCGCGACACCGCCGATATGGCGCTGTGCCGCGCCGCACAACTGGCCAACCAGTTCAACGCCAAACTGACCTTGCTGCACGTGCTCGATCCGAGCAAAACCAGCCAGGAACAGGAACAGGCCAAACAGGCACTGGACCGCAGCTTGACCCAATATGCCCCCGCAGGCACTCAGCTGCTGATCCGCACGGGCAGCAAGCCCTCGGACACGGTGCTGCAACAGCTTAATGAGCTGGGCTGCGACCTACTGGTACTCGGCGGCCATCACCAGCGTCATGACTTCTTCTCCGGCACCAGCCTCGACCGCATCGCGCGTAACTGCCCGGTGCCATTACTGCTGGTGGCACGTAATAACTCACGCCCATATGAGCGCGCCCTGGCCGCCATCGACTTCTCGCTGTGCGCTTGCAGCGCCCTCGGTCAGGCGTATCGTCTGCTGCCAGAAACCGCCAACTTGCATGCCCTGCACGTGTTCGAGCCAGACAAAGGCACCGCCAAGCAGGTCGAAGCGCAACTGACCACGCAGAAAGCCTTGATCAACCAGCTGCTGGAAGATGAAGCACAAAATCTGCCGGAAAAGGGCCCGACCCTAAACCACTCGGTAGAGCAAGGCGGCATTCTTCGCTGCCTGCAAGCCCACCTGAAAAGCACCAACACCGAACTGCTAGTACTCGGCAGCCACGGCCGCAGCGCATTGTCGCAAGCTCTACTTGGCAGCCTGGCCCAGCACTTTCTACACAAGGCCCCCTGCGACATCTACGTAGTGCGCTGAAGACTGTAAGCCCATGACTGTCCCTGCTGCCTAGCGCCAAAGGACTCAAAGCATGAGGACCAAAAAACCGCCCGCCATAATCTCCCTGAACCGAGTACAAGTGCTGCTCGGTTTTACTCTATGGTTGCTGGCCGCATACCCTGCGCAAGCGCGGCCCCTGAATATTGTCACCATTGACATACCGCCATTCGGCATGGCGCTTGCGGATGGTCAGCCGCACGGCATCATGTACGAAATCAGCAACCGCATCGCCGCCCAGGCAGGCTTTGCCTCACACAATATGCTGCTGCCATATGCACGCACGGTCATTGAGCTGAAACATGGCCGCGCCGACTTCGTGCTGCGCTTTGATAACGACGCCCTGGACCAGGCTGCGATCAAAGTAGCCCCGATATTTCCACTGCGCGTGATTGTGCTGGGTGCAGCCGGTGCTCAGCTGCACAGCCTTAGCGACATGCATGGTCTAATGATTGGGGTTATGCGCGACGGCCGTTTCAACGATGCATTCGCGGCTGACGTGGCCATCGGCAAATACCCGATCAGCAACTACGAACAAGGCTTATCAATGGTGGTCAGCGGCCGCCTGGACGGTTTAATCGGCTCTGACCTGGGTATTTACACCGTTGCGGAAGGCATGGGGCTGACCCAGGAGCAGTTCTCCCAGCCACTGGTATTGGGCGAGCAGTACTTCTGGTTGTTTTATTCCCGCAGGACCGCAGACGATGTGACCCTAGAACGACTGAAGAAGGCAGTGGACGAACTGCGTAAAAAGCAGGTGTTTGCCGAGGTCGTTCAGCGCCACGCACGCTTAACCTACCTGCCGAAAGGGTTCGCGCCACCGTCATCGAATGACTCACCGCCGCGTTAGCCGGGCTCGCTTATGGCGCAGCCTCAAGCAGGTCGTGCAACTCCACAAACTGCTGGGTCAGTTTGTGGTTGCGGTCCAGGTAAATCAGTGGCGTGCAGGCCTGATGCGATTCGCGCATCTTCACCGAACTCATCAGGTTGACCGGCAGCACTGGTAAGCCCTCGGCAAGTAACTCATTAAGCAGCTGCTGCGGCAGCGTGGCGCGCGGCTGAAACTGGTTAACCACGATGCCTTCGACCTCAAGACCCTCGTTGTGGTCTTCCTTGAGTTCTTCGATTTCCCGCAGCAGGCCATACAGCGCCTGACGCGAGAAACTGTCGCAGTCAAAGGGAATGAGCACACGGTCCGCCGCGATCAACGCCGAAACAGTATAGAAATTCAGCGCTGGCGGGGTGTCTAGGTAGATCCGTTCGTAATCCTCGCTGAGATCTTCGAGCAGCTTTCGCAGCTTGTTGATCTTGTGTTTCTGCTCCAGCTTGGGCTGGAGGTCAGCCAACTCGGCGGTAGCAGTGATCACATGCAGGTTATCGAACGGCGTTTCATAGATGTCCACGCTGCCTTTCTTGCCAAATGGCGCAGAAGACAGGCTGTTCTTGAAGAACTCGGCAATGCCCATGGGAATGTCATCGCCGGTCAGGCCAGTAAGGTAGTGGGTCGAGTTCGCCTGGGCATCCAAGTCGATCAGCAGCGTGCGATAGCCTTGGGAGGCACTGACCGCAGCCAGGTTACAGGCAATGCTGGACTTACCCACTCCGCCCTTCTGATTGAAGATCACACGCCGCATAAAACACTCTCCCTGAATCCCACATAAACCCCGAAATGGGCTTGGATTCTATGCAAAAAAACCGTCAGTTGGACGAACAATTAAATACCTAACCAAGCGCTACCCATAAGAGCCCGCAATACAGGCAAAAAGCCATCTCACCATGCTAATCTCCGCCGTCGCTTTGCGGCGGCAGGATTACCAACAAAAACATGGAGTTAGTATGAGCATCAAACATTTACTCGCAGCAGCCAGCGTGTTGCTGCTCTGCACAGGCTGTGCATCCGGCCTCAATTCGCATCAGCAAGCTGAACTCAAGCATTTTGAAGCGCGCGGTCAAGCCGTTGAAGAAAAGAATCCGGGGCTTGGTGCGGCGCTGGGCATTCTTCCAGGAGGTGGTTCGTTCTATGGTCGCGAATATGGCTTCGGTATCGTCAACTTGTTGCTCTGGCCGATTTCAATCCTTTGGGACCCGGTCAGCGGTTTTGACGCTGCGCAATCGATTAACTATCAAGCGACCAAAGCACACCTTCACAACCAGTATGAGCGTGAGCTGAATGGCCTGGATGAACAACTGCAGACTGGGCAGATCGACATTACTCAATACACACTCAGCAAGCGCAAAGTCGATCAGAAATATCGCTATAACTGATTAACCCCTACAGAATAAATAAGGGCCGCATCTGCGGCCCTTATTTATTCTGTAGAAATACTTCGCAGACCAGTTCACCCGGGCGGCCTGGATGCGCGCCTACAATGGTTCAATTTCTACCCGCTCTGGAATGAATATGACGACATATCAGCCTGATCCTATCGTGTTTGGCGAATGCCCCCTGAGCATAGAGCAGGTAGTCGCCCTGGCCAGCCGTAGCGCCGCGCCGCAGCTGCAAAACGATGCCGCCTACCGCGAAAAAATCGCCAAAGGCGCACGTTTCCTAGAGAGCCTGCTGGACAAGGAAGGCGTGATTTACGGCGTCACCACCGGTTATGGCGACTCCTGCGTGGTGGCCGTGCCACTGCATCAGGTCGAGGCACTGCCGCGCCACCTCTATACCTTCCACGGTTGCGGCCTGGGCAAACTGCTGGATGAGCCCGCCACTCGCGCCGTGCTCGCGGCGCGCTTGCAGTCACTTTGCCAGGGCGTCTCTGGGGTACGCGTTGAGCTGCTCGAACGCCTGCAGGCATTTCTCGAATATGACGTACTGCCGCTGATCCCGGAAGAAGGCTCGGTGGGCGCCAGCGGCGATTTGACGCCGCTGTCCTACGTGGCTGCCACCCTCAGCGGCGAGCGTGAGGTGATGTACAAGGGGGAGCATCGTAGCGCTGCCGAGGTGCACGCCGAGCTGGGCTGGTCGCCGCTGACCCTGCGCCCGAAAGAAGCCCTGGCATTGATGAATGGTACGGCGGTGATGACCGCCCTGGCCTGCCAGGCGTTCTCCCGCGCCGAGTACCTACTCAAGCTGGCCACGCGCATCACCGCGCTCAATGTGGTGGCGCTGGAAGGCAACCCGGAGCATTTCGACGAACGTCTGTTCGCCGCCAAGCCGCATCCGGGGCAGATGCAGGTTGCTACCTGGCTGCGTCAGGACCTGGCCATCGATGCACCGACCTCGCCACTGCACCGCCTGCAGGATCGCTACTCGCTGCGCTGCGCGCCCCATGTACTCGGCGTGCTGGCCGACAGCTTGGGGCTGCTCCGGCAGTTCATCGAGACCGAACTGAACAGCGCCAACGACAACCCGCTGATCGATGCCGAAGCCGAACGCGTGCTGCACGGCGGGCACTTCTATGGTGGGCATATCGCCTTCGCCATGGACAGTCTGAAGAACTTGGTGGGTAACGTTGCCGACCTGCTCGACCGCCAGCTCGCCCTGCTGGTCGACACCCGCTATAACCATGGTCTGCCGAGCAACCTGTCCGGTGCACCGAGCGTCAGTGCGATGATCAACCACGGCTTCAAAGCCGTGCAGATCGGCACCAGCGCCTGGACTGCCGAAGCGCTGAAAAACACCATGCCGGCCAGCGTGTTCTCGCGCTCCACCGAGTGCCACAACCAGGACAAGGTGAGCATGGGCACCATCGCCGCCCGCGATGCCCTGCGCAGCCTGGAGCTGACCGAGCAGGTCGCCGCCGCCGCCCTGCTGGCGGCCAACCAAGGTGTGTGGTTGCGCCAGCGCGACGGCAAGATCGACATCCCCGCGCCAGTTGTCGCCATGCGCGAGCAGCTGGCCGTGGACTTCCATCCGGTCATCGAAGACCGCGCCCTGGAAGCCGAGCTGCGCCTGTGCCTGGTACGTATCCGCGCACAACACTGGAGGCTCTATGCGTAGCAAAGACCTATTGCAAAGCGAGACCCAATGATCTCTGCCGTTCTTCGACGTCGACATCATGGAGGTGGCCTGGCACGGCCACTGCGTCAAATACGCCGAGGAAGCGCGATATAGGCTGCGCCTGAAAAGATATGGATAAAACAAAGGCCGCGACTGCGGCCTTTGTTTTAAGCGGGGTTATCTAAGAGCTCGCTTCAGCGTTACCTAGCTGGTGCGAGCGGGTATTTAATACCGCCTCGCCGAGGCGCAGCAGATACGAGACCGTTTCTAGACGTGGTACTGCGCCGACAACTCATGCACCGCTTCAAAGAAAGCGCCGGCATGCGCCGGGTCGACTTCAGGGGTGATGCCATGGCCAAGGTTGAACACCTGACCGTTGCCATGGCCATAAGCGGCGAGGATGCGCCCGACTTCGGCGCGGATCGCCGCCGGGTTGGCATACAACACGCTCGGGTCCATGTTGCCCTGCAGGGCCACTTTATCGCCGACGCGGGCGCGGGCGCTGCCGATATCGCAGGTCCAGTCCAGGCCCAGGGCTTCAGCACCAGTATCAGCCATGGACTCCAGCCATAGACCGCCACCCTTAGTGAACAGGATCACCGGCACGCGGCGACCGTCATGCTCGCGGATCAAACCGTCGACGATCTTTTGCATATAGGCCAGGGAAAACTCCTGATAGGCCGCAGCGGACAACGAACCACCCCAGGAATCAAAAATCTGCACCGCTTGCGCGCCGGCCTTGATCTGGCCGTTGAGGTAGGCGGTAACCGACTGTGCCAGCTTGTCGAGCAACGCATGCATGGCCTGCGGGTTGTCGTAGAGCATGGCCTTGGATTTGCGAAAATCCTTTGAGGAGCCGCCTTCGACCATATAAGTCGCCAACGTCCACGGGCTGCCGGAGAAACCAATCAAGGGCACGCGGCCATTCAGCTCGCGGCGAATGGTGCGTACGGCGTCCATCACATAACCCAGGTCCTGCTCGGGATCGGGGATCGGCAAGGCTTCGATGTCGGCCATGGAGCTGATGACTTTATTGAAACGCGGGCCTTCGCCGGTTTCAAAATACAGGCCTTGGCCCATAGCATCGGGAATGGTCAGGATGTCCGAGAACAGAATCGCCGCATCCAGCTGTGGGTAACGATCCAGCGGCTGCAGGGTGACCTCGCAGGCCATCTCAGGATTCTTCATCAGCTTGACGAAATTACCCGCCTTGGCGCGGGTGGCACGGTACTCCGGCAGGTAACGACCGGCCTGGCGCATCATCCACACCGGGGTGACGTCGACAGGTTGCTTGAGCAGGGCGCGAAGGAAACGGTCGTTCTTCAAGACGGTCATGGCTGCATCCGACAAAAAGTGTGGGCACCTAGCACTGTGAACCGCCCGCAATACGGGGGAAGTCCACCGCCCATAGGCGAAAAGATGCGCCATTGTCGCAAAGCGCATAACAAAAGGCACGGCGGCGGCCATGGGTTTTATCCATTGCGACGATTTGCCTCGCCGTGCGGCCTAGTGAAATAAGCAAAGAGCCGCGGTAAATAACGAATCGCTGATGAGTTCTTAACACCTTTTTCACGTCTGCGACCCTACTTTGACAACCGTCTTCCCCCTCCCTTGCCTGACGGACACCGACAATGAACAAACTGCCTGCCATCACCCTGAGCTTCTGGGTGATGAAGATTTGCGCCACGACACTGGGCGAAACCGCCGGGGACCTGCTGTCCATGACCCTGGATGTCGGCTATGCCCTGAGCTCGCTGATTCTTATCAGCCTGTTTTTGCTCACCCTGATCGGCCAGCTTCGTGCACGCAGCTACAACCCGGCGCTGTACTGGACGGTGATTCTGGCCACCAGCACTGCCGGCACCACCATTTCCGACTTTATGGACCGCACCTTGGGCCTGGGCTACGCCACCGGCTCGGCGCTGCTGGTGACGTTATTGGCAGGCATTTTCACAATCTGGTACATGAGCGAAAAATCCCTGTCGGTTGACCATATCGATAGCCGCCGAGGTGAGCTGTTCTACTGGGTGGCGATTCTGTTTTCCAACACCCTGGGCACCGCGCTCGGCGATTACCTGGCCGACGACTCGGGCCTGGGCTTTGCAGGCGGTGCGCTGTTGATCGGCAGCCTGATTGCGGTGGTAGTCGTGGCTAAATACGTGACCCGTATTTCACACGTTGTGTTGTTCTGGCTGGCATTTGTGCTGACCCGACCATTTGGCGCGACCCTGGGCGACTTCCTCAGCAAGCCGCTGGATCACGGCGGCCTGGGCTTTGGCACGGTAGGCTCGTCCGCCGCGCTGGCAATTACCTTGGTCATGTTGGTCGCTGGCGCGGTATGGAGCACCCGCCGCTTAAGAGCCGTGGGTTTTAGCCCCGCGCCAAGCAACTAAACCAACTCGACAGCTCAGCTACACCCGCGCTACCGCGCAGGCGTAGCGGGCAGCAGAAACAACAAAGCCAGCCCTGGGGCTGGCTTTGTGCATGACGGCCTGACGGCTCGGTGCTTACACGCCGAGGTAGTCGAGGATGCCTTCAGCCGCGTTGCGGCCTTCGAAGATCGCCGTCACCACCAAGTCAGAACCGCGGACCATGTCGCCACCGGCGAAGATCTTCGGGTTGCTGGTCTGGTGCTTGAACTGGCTCTGCTCAGGCGCCACCACACGACCTTGGCTGTCGGTGTCGATGGTGAAGTCAGTGAACCAGGCCGCTGGACTTGGACGGAAACCAAAGGCGATCAGCACGGCTTCCGCCGGGATGATTTCCTCAGAACCGGGAATCGGCTCTGGGCTGCGACGGCCGCGGGCATCCGGCTCGCCGAGACGGGTCTCGACCACCTTAACGCCTTCCACTTTATCCTCGCCAACAATGGCGATGGGCTGGCGGTTGAAGAGGAACTTCACCCCCTCTTCCTTGGCGTTCTTCACTTCCTTGCGCGAGCCCGGCATGTTTTCTTCGTCGCGGCGATAGGCGCAGGTCACGCTCTTGGCGTTCTGGCGGATGGAGGTGCGGTTGCAGTCCATCGCCGTGTCACCGCCACCGAGTACGACGATGCGCTTGCCCTTCATGTCGATGAAGTCTTCCGGCGACTTCTCGAAACCGAGGTTGCGGTTGACGTTGGCGATCAGGAAATCCAGCGCGTCATGCACACCCGGCAGGTCTTCACCGGGGAAGCCGCCCTTCATGTAGGTGTAAGTACCCATGCCCATAAACACGGCATCGTACTCATCCAGCAGCTGCTCCATGCTGATGTCTTTGCCGATTTCGGTGTTCAGACGGAACTCGACGCCCATACCGGTAAAGACTTCGCGGCGATGGCTGAGTACGGTCTTTTCCAGCTTGAACTCGGGGATGCCGAAGGTCAGTAGGCCGCCGATTTCCGGGTTCTTGTCGAACACCACCGGCGTCACACCGTTGCGCACCAGTACATCGGCACAGCCCAGACCAGCAGGGCCGGAACCGATCACCGCCACACGCTTGCCGGTTGGTACGACGCCGGACATGTCCGGACGCCAGCCCATGGCAAAGGCCGTGTCGGTGATGTACTTCTCCACCGAACCGATGGTCACCGCGCCAAAACCGTCGTTAAGGGTGCAGGCACCCTCGCACAAGCGGTCCTGCGGGCACACCCTGCCGCAGACTTCCGGCAGGGTGTTGGTCTGGTGGCTCAGTTCGGCGGCGGCGAGGATGTTGCCCTCGGACACCAGCTTCAGCCAATTGGGAATAAAGTTGTGCACTGGGCACTTCCACTCGCAATACGGGTTGCCGCAGCCCAGGCAGCGATGCGCCTGGTCCGCAGCTTGCGCCGGCTTGAAGTTGTCGTAGATCTCGACGAACTCTTTCTTCCGCTGACGCAACAGTTTCTTCTTCGGGTCTTTGCGCCCGACTTCGATGAACTGGAAGTCGTTATTCAGACGTTCAGTCATTGCAATACCTCATCAAACCACTTCGGGCGCATTCTTATTGCGGGTTGGCACGGGTGCTGGAGAGCAACGACTTCAGGCTTGCCGCCTTCGGCTTGACCAGCCAGAACTTGCGCAGGTAGTCGTCCAGGTTTTCCAGCAGGTTTTGGCCCCACTCGCTCGATGTTTCTTGCACATACTCCGTCAGCACCTGCTGCAGGTGAGTACGGTAGGCTTCCATGGCCTCGTTACTGATCCGCTGAATTTCCACCAGCTCGTGGTTTACCCGGTCGTAGAAGCTGTTGTCTTGGTCAAGCACATAGGCAAAACCACCGGTCATACCCGAGCCGAAGTTGTAGCCAGTTTTGCCCAGCACGCAGACAAAGCCGCCTGTCATGTATTCACAGCAATGGTCACCGGTACCTTCCACCACGGTATGCGCCCCGGAGTTACGCACGGCGAAGCGCTCGCCCGCAGTACCCGCGGCGAAGAGCTTGCCGCCGGTGGCGCCGTACAGGCAGGTGTTGCCAATAATGGCGCTGTCTTGGGTCTTGAACGGGCTGCCTTGCGGCGGAGTGATCACCAGCTTGCCGCCGGTCATGCCCTTGCCGACATAGTCGTTTGCGTCGCCTTGCAGGTAGAGGTTCAGACCGCCAGCGTTCCACACCCCGAAGCTCTGCCCGGCAGTGCCTTTGAAGTGGAAGGTGATCGGCGCTTTGGCCATGCCCTGGTTGCCGTGTACGCGGGCGATTTCGCCGGAGACACGGGCACCAATGGAGCGGTCGCAGTTGCAGATGTCCAGTTCGAACTCGGCACCGCTCGCCGCATCAATCGCTGGCTTGGCCATCTCGACCATCTTCTCAGCCAGCAGGCCTTGGTCGAATGGCGGGTTACGCTCAACCTGGCAGAACTGCGGCTTGTCCGCTGGAATGTGGTCGCTGCCAAGCAGCGGCGTCAGGTCCAGATGCTGCTGTTTGTCGGTCTCACCCGGCAGCATATCGAGCAGATCAGTACGTCCGATCAACTCTTCCAGGCTACGCACACCGAGCTTCGCCAGCCACTCGCGGGTTTCTTCGGCGACGTAGGTGAAGAAGTTCATCACCATTTCGACGGTACCGATGAAGTGATCCTTGCGCAGCTTGTCGTTCTGCGTCGCCACGCCGGTGGCGCAGTTGTTCAGGTGACAGATACGCAGGTACTTACAACCCAAGGCAATCATCGGTGCAGTACCGAAGCCGAAGCTCTCGGCACCAAGGATCGCGGCTTTGATAACGTCCAGGCCGGTTTTCAGGCCACCGTCAGTCTGCACCCGCACCTTGCCGCGCAGATCGTTGCCACGCAGGGTTTGGTGAGTTTCGGCCAGGCCGAGCTCCCACGGCGCGCCGGCGTACTTGATCGAGGTCAACGGCGAAGCGCCGGTACCACCGTCATAGCCGGAGATGGTGATCAGGTCAGCATAAGCCTTGGCCACACCGGCGGCGATGGTACCGACACCGGCTTCTGCAACCAGCTTGACCGACACCAGCGCAGCCGGGTTGACCTGTTTAAGGTCATAGATCAGCTGCGCCAGGTCTTCAATGGAATAAATGTCGTGGTGCGGCGGCGGCGAAATCAGGGTCACACCCGGCACGGCATAACGTAGTTTGGCAATCAGGCCGTTAACCTTACCGCCAGGCAATTGGCCACCCTCACCTGGCTTGGCGCCCTGAGCAACCTTGATCTGCAGCACTTCAGCATTGACCAGGTATTCCGGGGTCACGCCAAAACGGCCAGTAGCGACCTGCTTGATTTTTGAGCTGCGCACGGTGCCGTAACGGGCAGGGTCTTCGCCGCCCTCACCGGAGTTGGAGCGCGCGCCCAGGCGGTTCATCGCCTCGGCAATGGCTTCGTGAGCTTCCGGCGACAGCGCGCCGAGGGAAATACCGGCGGAATCGAAACGCTTGAGAATCTCACCAAGCGGTTCGATCTGCTCCAACGGCAACGGCTGATCAGCCAGTTTCAACTGCAGCAGGTCACGCAGCATCGACACCGGACGGGTATCAACCAGCGTGGTGTATTCCTTGAATTTCTCGTAGCTGCCTTGCTGCACAGCCGCCTGCAGCGTATTCACCACATCCGGGTTGTAGGCGTGGTACTCACCGCCGTAGACGAACTTAAGCAAACCACCCTGCTGGATCGACTTGCGTGCATTCCACGCCTCAGCCGCCAACAACTTCTGCTCGGCTTCGATATCGACGAAGCGCGCGCCTTTAATGCGGCTGGCCACACCACGGAAGCACAGTTCGGTGACGTTATCGGCCAGGCCGACCGCTTCAAACAGCTGCGCGCCGCGGTAAGACGCCACTGTGGAGATGCCCATCTTCGAGAGGATCTTCAGTAGGCCTTTGGAGATGCCTTTGCGGTAATACTTGAACACTTCATAGAGATCGCCCAGCACTTCGCCGGTGCGAATCAGGTCACCCAGCACTTCGTAAGCAAGGTACGGGTAGACCGCCGACGCGCCGAAGCCGAGTAACACCGCATAGTGATGCGGATCCCGCGCGGTAGCAGTCTCGACCAGAATGTTGCAATCGCAACGCAGGCCTTTCTCAGTTAGACGGTGGTGAATTGCACCGGTGACCAAAGAGGCGTGAGCCGGTAGTTTGCCCGGCGCGATATTACGGTCAGACAGCACCAGCAGCACCTTACCGGCGCGCACGGCTTCTTCAGCCTGGTCCGCCATGTTGCGCACGGCGGCTTCCAGGCCCATAGACTCGTCATAGTTCATGTCGATCAAATGACGCTCAAAACCTGGGCGATCCAGGTTCATCAATGCGCGCCACTTGGCCGGAGAGATCACCGGGCTGCTGAGAATGACCCGCACAGCATGTTCGGGTGACTCTTCGAAGATGTTGCGCTCGGCACCGAGGCAGATCTCCAGCGACATGACAATGGCTTCACGCAACGGGTCGATCGGCGGATTGGTGACCTGAGCGAACTGCTGACGGAAGTAGTCATACGGCGAACGCACGCGCTGACTGAGCACCGCCATCGGCGTGTCGTCACCCATGGAACCAACCGCTTCCTGGCCCTGCTCGCCGAGCGGACGCAGCACTTGGTCACGCTCTTCGAAGGTGACCTGGTACATCTTCATGTACTGCTTGAGCTGGCTTTGGTCGTAGAACGCCGAACCGTGGTCGCGGTCTTCCAAGGTCGCCCGAATGCGCTGGGCGCTCTTGCGCATCCACTGCTTGTAGGGGTGGCGCGACTTCAGTCGGTTGTCGATGTCGTCACTGCCGAGAATCTGCCCAGTTTCGGTGTCCACCGCCAGGATCTGCCCCGGGCCGACGCGGCCCTTGGCAAGTACATCTTCAGGCTGATAATTCCACACACCAATTTCCGAGGCGAGGGTAATGTAGCCATTCTTGGTCGTAACCCAACGCGCCGGGCGCAGGCCATTACGGTCGAGTAGGCACACCGCATGACGACCGTCGGTAAGGACCACACCGGCCGGGCCATCCCAGGGCTCCATGTGCATGGAGTTGTATTCGTAGAACGCACGCAGGTCGGCGTCCATGGTCTCAACGTTCTGCCAAGCTGGCGGAATAAGCATGCGCACGCCACGGAACAGGTCGATACCACCGGTGACCATCAGCTCGAGCATGTTGTCCATGCTCGAAGAGTCGGAACCGACTCGGTTAACCAGTGGGCCGAGGTCGTCCAGATCAAAGATCTGATCGTTGGCGAACTTCTGACGGCGTGCCTGCGCCCAATTGCGGTTACCGGTGATGGTGTTGATTTCACCGTTGTGCGCGAGAAAGCGGAACGGCTGAGCCAGCGGCCACTTCGGCAGGGTGTTGGTCGAGAAGCGCTGGTGGAATACGCAAATGGCGGTCTGCAAGCGCTCGTCACCCAGGTCCGGGTAGAACTGCTGCAGATCGGCCGGCATCATCAGGCCTTTGTAGATGATGGTCTTGTGCGAAAAGCTGCAAATGTAGTGATCGCTGTCAGCGGCGTTGGCCACGGAGGAGCGACGACGAGCACTGAACAGTTTGATCGCAAACTCCTGATCGGACAGACCTTCGCCGCCGACAAACACCTGCTCAATCTGCGGCAGGCGCTCAAGGGCAAGACGCCCGAGCACGCTGGTATCGATCGGCACTTTGCGCCAGCCAACCAGGCTCAGTCCGGCGGCTAGAATCTCGCGATTCATGTTCTCGCGGGCAGCCTCGGCTTTCACCGGGTCCTGGTTAAGGAACACCATACCGACGGCGTACTGCTTGGGCAGCTCGACGGCAAAGTGCTGCTGGGCCATGGCCCGCAGGAAAGCATCAGGCTTCTGAATCAGCAGGCCGCAACCGTCGCCGGTTTTACCGTCGGCGTTGATCCCGCCACGGTGGGTCATGCATGTCAGGGCTTCAATCGCGGTCTGCAGCAGGTGATGGCTAGCCTCACCCTGCATGTGGGCGATAAGGCCGAAGCCGCAGTTATCCTTGAACTCATCAGGACGGTACAAACCTGCTTTCATAGGGACTCTCACCAGACGGCCTTTTGCAAGGCAATTACTTTCTAATTCAATAACTTACCGTGCGCGCAGGACAAAGCACCAGCTTTGCGCAGGCGAAAGGGCAGCCATTGTACATATCCACTCAGGCTGCCACAAACCCAGCTGGCGAAAATATGACAGCTTATGTCGCTAAAGCGAAGGATAAGACCGCAAGGTCGTGCTATCGACCGGCAAGTCAGCTCTCCATCAACGCGCCTGAGCAATCTCCTGCTGGATACCAGCGAAGTTACGCGGCCACGGCTTGCCCGCTTGAACCTTGGCAGGCAAGGCTCGCAAGGCCGCTTGCGCAGCGTCTCGACTGCTGAAGCTGCCATAGGTGACCACGTAAAGCGGCTTGCCCTGATGCTGTTTCTTGAAATAGTGGTAATCCGCACCCTGGGCTTTTACAAACGCCTGTGCAGCACTTTCCAACCGCGCGCCGAGTATCTGCAAGGTAAAGCGCGAACCCGCCTGGGTGGCATACCACCCACCCGCCGCAACAGGTTTAGCAGCTGCCGGAGCCATAGCGGCCTTGGGCGCAACCGGTTTAAGTACCGGGACCGGCTGCGGCGAAACTGGCGGCGCAACCTTTGCCGCGCCGGCGATCACAGGCGTAACCGGAACGCTCGCCACTACGACTGGCGAAGGCTCTATAGCGATGTCCGCAGCACGAGAAGCACCTTCAGCGTCAGCCTCTTCCGCACCACTCAAGCCTGCGGCCTGAGCCAACGGCTCACGAATAACAGGCTGCGCCTCACCCACTAAAGGCAGTGGCAACGGCTGGCTTGCGCCCTCGAACTGAATCGCTGGTGCAATCGCTGCAGCCGAAGGCGGCGCAATCACTGCTGGCGTTGCAGCCTCGCCGAGGGGCAACTGAGCGATCACAGGCGCATCAACATCCTTAATGATCCGCCCCTGCATAAACCACGCGGCCAGAACCCCGATAGCTACCACACACAGCGCGAGCAGATGCTTACGCGGCAAGCTGAAAGAAAAACCACCGCGACCTGCCGCACTGCGCTGCGCCAGCATTGCCTCAACCAACGACTCGCGTGCGACTTGATTGATCAGGCCTGGCCAACCAGCCGATTGTTCGTAAATATCGGCGACCTGATCATCGCTAAGCACCTCAACGCCCTGCGCCGCGCCCTCGAGGCGCTGAGCCAAGTACTCTCGCGTTTCTTGCTCGCTATAGGGCTGTAACTCGATGACATGAAAACATTCTTCGCCTGCCGCCAGCTGCTCAAGTCGCGACAGCAACTGCGTCTCAGCAAACAGAAACACATGCGGACGGCCTTCAGCATTGCCCGCAGCCAGGCTTAACAGACTGCTCAGGGCGGCATCACTAAGATCTTCGGCGTCATCAACCAGTACGTAAACTTCTTGCCCGGTTAACGCCAACTGTCCGACCTGACCAAGAATGGCCGACAACTCCGGGCGCGGCACCTGAATACCCTGCGCGACCTGTCGCAAAATGCTTGAAGGGTCAGACGCCCCTTTAGCGGACACCACCACACTCTGCACAGCCTGCTTGTTGGTACTCGCTACCAGCGCCTGGCGCAGCAAGGTTTTACCACTGCCATCGGGACCACTGACCACCAGCAATAGCTGACTGTAGCGCGCCAAATGGTGCAGCTGCCCAAGTACAGGCTTACGCTGCGCCGGAAAGAACTTGAACCCCGGCACCCGCGAAGCAAAGGGATCATGAGTGAACTGGTAGTGGTCGAGAAACGCCTCGTCAGCATGCAAACTTGTCATGGGGTACTCGTTAATTTTTAAGCTGGGCCAGCTGCGCCGCATAATCTGCGCTCAGCGTGGCATTCAAAATTTCTCGGGGAAAATCACCGGCTACAGTTGCTTCACCCAAGCCGCGCAACAAAACCAGACGCAACTTGCCATCAAGCACCTTTTTGTCGACCGCCATATGCTCAATAAAGTCCTCAGGCGTCATGTTCTCAGGCGGCACAACCGGCAACCCAGCAGCAATAAATAAGCGAACTCCACGCTCACGCTCGGCGCGTGTAATCCAGCCCAAGCGCTCAGACATATCCAACGCCATGACCGTACCCGCCGCGACTGCTTCACCATGCAGCCATACGCCATAGCCCTGATGCGTTTCGATGGCATGGCCAAAGGTGTGTCCCAGATTCAACGTCGCGCGCACCCCTGACTCACGCTCATCGGCCGCCACCACGCGCGCCTTAGCGGCGCAGGAATGTGCAATCGCCGTAGTCAGCGCCTCCTTGTCAAGGGCACGCAAGGCCGACATATGCGCCTCAAGCCAAGTCAAGAATGGCTCGTCGCAGATCAAGCCGTATTTGATCACCTCAGCCAAACCTGCAGACAGCTCACGAGCGGGCAAAGTAGCCAAGGTATTGGTATCAATCAACACTGCTTGCGGCTGGTAGAAGGCCCCCACCATATTCTTTCCCAGCGGATGGTTAATACCCGTCTTGCCGCCGACAGAGGAGTCGACCTGCGACAGCAGCGTGGTCGGCACCTGGATAAAGTTTACGCCGCGCTGATAACACGACGCTGCAAACCCAGCCATATCGCCAATAACACCACCACCCAAAGCGATCACCGTCGTGCTGCGATCATGCCGCGCACCCAGCAGCCCATCAAAAACCAGCTGCAGGGTTTCCCAGGTTTTATAGCTCTCGCCATCCGGCAAAACCACAGTCGTAATAGAGTGGCCGGCGAGCGAGCGCTCAAGTGCGGCCAAATAAAGGGGCGCAACCGTCTCGTTGGTCACTATGGCAACTTGCCGACCGATGATGTGTGCAGCCACCAAATCACCACGAGCCAACAGCCCAGCACCGATGTAAATCGGGTAGCCACGTTCACCAAGATCGACATGAAGAGTCTGCATAAAGCCCCCAAGCAACAAAGGGGCCTAGGATAACGCAGTTCAGCCTGCGCTTTAACGGGGAGAAAGCGCCTCAAGGCGCTCTAGGATCTCTTGCACTACTAAGCGCGGCGGACGCTCGTCAGTTTCGACGACTACATCGGCAATTTCACGATAAAGCGGATCACGAAGTGCGAACAGTTCGGACAATACCTTGCCCGGGTCTGCAGCGCGCAGTAAAGGACGATTACGGTCACGTGAGGTGCGATCGACCTGCTGCTCAACAGAAGCATGCAGATAAACCACATGACCACCCCGCCTCAAGGCAAGCCGATTATCAGCGCGCATTACAGCCCCGCCCCCGGTTGCCAAGACCATACCGTCGACATCGCAAAGCTCTGCGATTACCGCCTGCTCACGCTCACGAAAGCCCTGTTCACCTTCCACATCAAAGATCCAGGGAATATCCGCACCCGTGCGCTGTTCGATCTCTTTATCAGAGTCCTTGAACGGCAAACGCAATTCTTTGGCAAGCAAACGCCCGATGGTGCTTTTACCAGCACCCATCGGGCCGACGAGAATCAGATTACGCACTGAATCAACGACTAACCGCAATGGCTTGGTTGTTCATGATGCGCGGAGTGAGGAACACCAAGAGCTCAGACTTATTATCCTGGACGATATCGCGACGGAACAAACGCCCTAAGTAAGGCAGGTCACCGAGGAAGGGAACCTTCTCAACACCCTTAGTTTGCGTATTGGAGAAAACCCCACCTAGAACGATCGTTTCACCATCACTCACGAGAACCTTGGCATTAACTTCGTTCTTATTAATTGGTGGAACACCATTCAACGCTCGGGCAAAGTCTGGCGCGTCTTTAGTGACCTTAACTTCCATGATAATTCGATTGTCCGGGGTGATTTGAGGCGTCACCTCAAGAGACAAAGCCGCTTCTTTAAATGAGGTCGTGCTGGCACCGCTGGAACTTGCCTCTTGGTAAGGGATTTCGGAACCCTTGAGGATCTTCGCTGTTTCCTTATCCGAGGTAACCACCTTTGGCTGCGAAATAATTTCGCCGTTACCAGTTTTTTCCATCGCTGAAAGCTGAAGATCCAGAACGATATTATCGGTCAAGAAGCCAATACCGATACCTGACGTACTCCCCAGCACGCCCATATCTACAAATGGAACAGGCGCTACGCCATCCTCAAGAGTGAAACCACCAATGGTGTCTGTGCCAGGCAAAAGCCGCTGCCCTTCATCATTAAAGGATTGAGCACCATCTTTGCCATATGCGCTCCAGTTCCCACGCGTGGCCGCGCCACCCCAACGCACACCTAGGGCCTTGTCATAATCAACGTTGGCCTCAACAATGCGAGCCTCGATCATTACCTGGCGCACCGCCACATCTAGCTGCGCAATAATCCGACGCAACTCATCAAGTCGCTCTTGGGTTTGGTAGGCAATAATACTGTTGGTCCGATCATCAACAGTCACCGAACCGCGCTCAGCAACAGCACCATCCGCACTCGTCACCGACTGGAATAGCTGAGCCATATCGGACGCCTTGGCGTAATTAACTTGAATAAGCTCGCGACGCAATGGAGCAAGGTCTGCAACCTGCTTCTTTGACTCAAGCTCTTGACGTTCGCGCGCTGCTATTTCGTCAGCCGGCGCTACAAGCAGCACATTACCTACTTTGCGCTTATCGAGCCCCTTGGTTTTAAGAACGAGATCCAAGGCCTGGTCCCACGGAACATTCTGCAAGCGCAATGTAATATTCCCAGCAACCGTATCACTGGCGACTAAGTTGAGATCAGTAAAATCTGCAATCAACTGCAAAACAGAACGAACATCAATATCTTGGAAGTTGAGTGATAATTTTTCACCTGTATAGGAAAAGCTATCAGCTTTACGTTGCTCCGCCTGATCCTGCGTCAAGGGTTTCACACTGATTGTCAGCTTGTTATCTGTCTGATACGCCAGATAATCATAAACGCCTACAGGCTCAATCAGAATACTTGCTTTATTAGAGGTACCTGTCGCGCTAACAAACTGAACTGGCGTAGCAAAATCTTTAACATCCAGCTTTACCCTTAAAGCCTCAGGTAGCTGCGTTCCTGCAAAATCCAACCGGATTTTTCCACCTTGGTCTTGTATGTCTGGACTGACAGAGGCATCGGACAAGGTAATTACAATATTACCCTCGCCCAGCTCACCGCGCTGAAAGTCAATATTACTAATTGCATTTGACTGAGGTGCATATTTTTTAGCAGTGACTACCGCTGCAAGAGGCGCTGGCTGAGTGGATGCTGTACTTCCACCACCGTCCCCCACTACAACGAAAATGCTACTTCCCTCTGAGCGAGTGCTGTACGGAGATAGACTGGTTAAATTTATGATAAGTCGCGTACGGTCTTTGGCCTCAACAACTGTAACACTGCGCGCATTACCTACGCCGAGCTCTCTAGTCTTTGCACCGAGCTTGTTAGAAACTCCGGGTAAATCAAGTGCAATTCTAGCTGGCTGTTCAATGGTGTAGCCTCGCGGCGCCAGCACAGGCTCGTCAAATGTTAGCTTTAACTCAACCCTGTCTCCGGGCAGCGCAGAAACATCCAGCGTTTGCAGATCGGCAGCCATTAAAGATGGCGAAAAAAGCGCTGCCAAAAGTGAAAGCCCTAAAAAAGAGGGGGATATGTTCATGATCATATTCCACTGAGCAGATCGGTTATTTTTTTTCATATTCACTCCGCTCGTTTAAGAGCGCTCCTTAAGGGACAGACTACGCGGCCGCTCTAACCAGCCACCCTCGCCATCCGGAACAATTTCCATTACATCAACCCTTGATTCGTCAATGGCAAGTATCCGGCCATGATTACGGCCTAGATAGTCACCGACTCGAACCCGATGGACACCCCCTGCACCACTCACAAGGGCAAAAGCGCCGGAATCATTCGCCAAGGTACCGACCATGACAAACGTTTCTATATTAAAACCTTCAAGAAATTGTTTTGTGCGTGCCTCATCAGGCTTTACGTCTTTAGAGCCCTTTTGCCTATCAGCCATCTCCAATTTAACCGGCGGCTGAAACGGACTTCTCAGCGCAGCAGCGCTGTAGGTAAAGCTCTCATAAGGCTGAAATGTTGGCAGTGGCTCAATCTCACCCTTAGGACGCGCACGCACTTCGTCCATATAGGCTTGAAGATCAGAAAAACCGCCATGACTATCGCAGCCAGAGACAAACAAAAATGACACAACCAATACCAGCTTAAGAGGCTTCACTGCGCGTCCCCCTTATCGTTATAACGATAAGTTTTGGCCAATATACTCATGCGCAGCTTAGATGAGCCGCTATCATTAGCGGGCACAAGATCAAAGTCATGCAGCGTAACAATCCGCGGAAGGCTTGCGACTCCACTGACAAAGGTCGCCAGATCGTGATAGGCGCCGACAACAGTGATCTGAATAGGAAGCTCTATATAAAACTGCTGGGCTGCTTCGGGGAGAAGCTTAATCTCCTCAAACTCCAAGCCACTTCCCAGCCCTGTTCGGGTTATATCTTCAAGCAAACCAGGAACCTCCGTATCACTGGGCAGCTGCTTCAGAAGCGCTCCAAATGAAACTTCCATTTCCTGCATCTGCTCTTTATAAGCATCTAAATTGGCAGCTTGGAAAGCTTTATTTGAGAATTGTTCTTTCAGAACAACCTCTTCGGCTTGCTTTCCCTCAAGGCTAGCTTGCAGGTCTTTGAGGTGAAAGTTATAACCTAATGCAACAACGGCTATCAGCAGCAAAGTTCCTGCAATAAACTTTACCGCCGCAGGCCATGAGCCGACGTTATTAAAATCAAGATCATTTAAATCAATCTGGCGCAGGCTTTCTAAGGAATCATTAAGACTCATTGCTTAGCCTCCTCTGCTGCGAGCGCAGGCTGGGTCTGCTGCACACTCAATTGAAAAACATTTGCCTGATCAACCGCTCCCGCTGTTACAGATTTAACCTCGGTAAGGTTTGGCGCAGTCAACCACTCAGACGCATCCAAGTTACGCATCAGGTTCGAGACACGATTATTTGATTCAGCCGCGCCGACGATAGCGACATTCTTCGCCGTCATTTTTACCCCAGTAAAATGCACACCATCTGGCAGCGTACGAACCAACTGATCGAAAACGCGACCGATAATCGGTCGATTACCCTGCAGATCCTGGATAATTTTCATACGCTCGAGAAGCTGCTGGCGACGGGTTTTAAGCTCACTAATTTCTTTAATTCGAGCATCTAAAACAGCAATTTCTTTACGTATGAATTCATTTCGAGCGGTTTGTTGCTCGATCGCACTGTTGAGGTACTGGTCACCTAGAAACACAGCGCCGGCGGCCACAATGAACACGCCAGCAAGTGTTACCAAGAAGCGCTGCTTACGCTCTTCGCGTAATTGTTCGCGCCAGGGGAGTAAGTTAATCCGCGCCATTAGTCGAAACTCCTCATCGCCAGACCACAGGCAATCATCAAGGCCGGCGCATCACTGGCGAGTGCGCCCGCATTAACCTTGCCACTTAACGCCATTTCCGCGAATGGATTGGCAACCAATGTCTGGGTGCCAATTTTCTGCTGGATCAAGCGATCAAGATCCGGGATTGACGCAGTACCACCGGCTAAGAGGATGTAATCGACATCATTGAATTGGCCGGCGGCGAAGAAGAACTGGAGAGAACGAGCTACCTGCTGAACCACTGCTTCTTTAAAGGGTTGCAATACTTCGCTGTCATAGTCGTCCGGCAAACCGCCTTGCTTCTTGGCAAGGCCGGCCTCTTCAACGGACAGACCATAGCGACGCTGAATTTCCTCCGTAAGCTGCTTGCCGCCAAACAACTGCTCACGCGTATAAATAGTTCGACCGTTATGCAGGACGCTGAGCGTGGTCATGGTTGCGCCGATGTCGACAACGGCAACAGTCAGCTCATCACGCCCACCACCAAGTTGCTCAACCAACAAGCTGTATGCCCGCTCAAGCGCATATGCTTCAACATCAACCACTTTGGCGCTAAGACCAGCAAGCGCCAAAGCGGCTTCGCGGACTTCAACGTTCTCCTTGCGGCAAGCGGCAAGCAACACATCAACGCGATCCGTATTGCGCGCAGACGCCCCTTGAACCTCAAAGTCGATCGCAACTTCTTCCAACGGATAAGGGATGTATTGGTCGGCTTCGATCTTCAGCTGATTTTCCAGCTCGTCATCTGAAAGCCCGGCTTCCATTTCGATGGTCTTGGTAATCACCGCCGATCCTGCCACAGCCACTGCGACGATTTTCACACCGCTTTTGGCTTTGGCAAGCACGCGCGAAAGGGCCTGCCCCACCCCCTCCAGATCGGCGATGTTCTTTTCGACCACCGCGTTTGGCGGGAGCGGCTCGACCGCGTAAGCCTCTACCTTGTAGCGGCTTCCGGAGCGGCTCAATTCGAGGAGCTTGACGGAAGTCGAACTGATATCGATCCCGAGTAGCGTATTCGCTTTCTTATTGAAGAGCCCTAGCACGACCGATTTCCTATTGGCATCCGCGACTTACGGACTATTTATGTTTTTTCACATTAAATAACAGTCTTGACAGAAGCGCAAATGGCTACCCGGCAAAAAAACCGCTTATAATGTGATCAGTTTTTCTCTTTTAACCTTGTATTTCGCTTAACCCGTTCTTTTATCTGGAAATCCAAAAATCTTGATGCGTCTTTTGCGTTTTTTTTGCTGGTCTAGCCTCGCCGTTTTTTGTGGGGTGGTACTCAGTTTCAGCGGGGCCTTTCTCTATCTTAGCCCTAGCCTCCCATCCGTCGAATCTTTGCGCAGCATTCAGCTGCAGATCCCTCTGCGCGTTTACAGCAGCGACGCCAAGCTGATTGCCGAGTTCGGCGAAATGCGCCGTTCGCCTATAGCCTTCGCTGATATCCCACCCGACTTCATCGGCGCCTTGTTGTCAGCTGAAGACGACAACTTTGCCAACCATTATGGCGTCGACCTTAGCAGCCTGATGCGCGCTGCAACGCAAATCTTGAAAAGCGGGCAGATTCAATCCGGCGGCAGCACCATTACCATGCAGGTAGCGAAGAACTTTTTCCTCACCAGTGAGAAAAGTTTTTCCCGCAAAATCAACGAGATACTTCTTGCGTTGCAAATTGAACGAGAGCTCAGTAAAAACGAGATACTTGAACTTTATGTAAACAAGATTTACTTGGGTAACCGCGCCTATGGCATCGAAGCGGCCGCTCAGGTTTATTACGGTAAATCCATTCGCGATACCAGCCTTGCACAAATGGCCATGATTGCCGGCCTGCCTAAAGCACCCTCCCGGTTTAATCCGTTGGCCAACCCTGCACGCTCGATGGAGCGCCGCGACTGGATTTTAGGCCGCATGTTCAGCCTTGGCCGTATCGACAAGCAGCGCTATGAAGAAGCGCTGGCCGAGCCTATCAATGTCAGTTATCACGTATCGACGCCCGAACTGGCCGCTCCGTATATTGCCGAAATGGCGCGCGCTGAAATGGTTGGCCGCTATGGCAGCGAGGCCTACACAGAAGGCTTTAACGTCACCACCACGGTGCCCAGCGACCTGCAGCAAGCGGCCAACAATGCAGTCCGTGAAGGACTGATTAGTTACGATCAACGCCACGGCTATCGCGGCCCAGAAAGCCGCCTACCGGGCATGGCCAAAGAAAACTGGCTGAGCGAATTAAGCAAGCAGTCATCCCTCGGCGGCTTAGAGCCGGCCATTGTCACTGGGGTTGAGAAAAGCGGCATCATGGTCCTGCTGCGTAATGGCGAAGAGCACGCCGTCGCATGGGACAGTATGAAGTGGGCGCGCCCCTTCCTTAATACCAACAGCCTCGGGCCACGGCCACAGCGCCCCGCTGATGTTAGCCAGATCGGTGATTTGATCCGCGTGCAACGTCAAGCAGACGACAACCTACGCTTCGTTCAACTCCCCGCAGCGCAGAGCGCTCTGGTATCACTGGACCCTAACAACGGTGCAATTCGCGCCCTGGTCGGCGGCTTCTCCTTCGAACAAAGCAACTATAACCGCGCCGCACAAGCCAAGCGTCAGCCGGGCTCAAGCTTCAAGCCATTTGTTTACAGCGCTGCACTGGACAAAGGCTACACCGCCGCCTCTCTGATTAATGACGCGCCAATTGTGTTTGCCGAAGACGCCCAGTCGCAGACCTGGCGCCCGAAGAATGACAACAATACCTTCCTTGGCCCGATTCGCCTGCGTGAAGCCTTGTATCGCTCACGCAACTTGGTCTCCATTCGCCTATTGCAAGACCTCGGCATCGACAGCACCCTGAACTACATTGAGCGCTTCGGCTTCGAGAAAAAGGACCTGCCACCCAACCTATCCCTGGCTCTGGGCACTGCTAGCCTAACGCCCATGGAGATCGCCGAAGGCTGGAGTGTGTTTGCCAGCGGCGGCTACAAGACTGAGCCGTATCTGATTGAACGGATCGAAGATCGCACCGGCAAGCAGTTGTTCAACGCTAACCCGGCACAGTCGCCTGCAGGCATCGCCCAGCGCGCCGAGCTGAGTAACGCAGCACCACTCAGCCTTGACGACTCACCCCTCCTAGCTGAGCCGGTGTTTGCCGAGCAGGTTATCGACGGGCGCACTGCCTACATCATGACCAGCTTGCTCCAGGATGTGATCAAACGCGGTACCGGCCGCCGCGCAATGGCACTGGGTCGCGACGACTTGTCGGGCAAAACCGGCACCACCAACGAATCGAAAGACAGCTGGTTCTCCGGTTATAACGCCGACTACATCACCACCGTTTGGGCCGGTTTCGACCAGCCGGAAAGCCTAGGACGGAATGAGTATGGCGGCACCGTGGCCCTGCCAATCTGGATGAGTTATATGGCCGCCGCATTGAAGGACAAACCCAGCCACGTGCTGCCAGAACCTGAAGGCATACTGACTCTGCGCATTGATCCACACAGTGGCCGCGCAGCCTCCCCCGACACCCCAAACGCTTACTTCGAGCTGTTCAAGAGTGAAGACTCGCCGCCGCCAATGGGTGAGTTTGAGCCGGGCACATACATCCCTGGCAGCCCACTGCCTGCCGATGAAATCGCTCCGATCGACCTGTTCTAAAGCCTTTCACAGCAAGTGTGTGAGCGTTGATAGAGCCCAAGTTGTGACAATAAAAAACCCGCCGAAGCGGGTTTTTTATTGCGCTTAACTAAGCGCTTAACCGTTGAAAACGTCGTTAACCGACTGCAACGGGTAATGCTTCGGGTACGGCAGGGTCGCCACACCGCTCTCAATCGCAGCCTTGGCCACAGCGTCACAGACCACAGTGATCAGACGCGGGTCCATCGGCTTCGGAATGATGTACTCGCGACCGAACGACAGAGCAATGCCACCGTAAGCATCACAGACTTCCTGCGGCACCGGCAGTTTAGCCAGGTCACGCAGAGCCAGGGCTGCTGCGATCTTCATTTCTTCGTTAATGCGGGTCGCGCGAACGTCCAGAGCACCACGGAAGATGAACGGGAAGCCCAGTACGTTGTTGACCTGGTTCGGGTAATCGGAACGGCCAGTGGCCATGATCACGTCATCACGCACTTCATGGGCCAGCTCTGGCTGAATTTCCGGGTCCGGGTTGGAGCAGGCGAATACGATTGGGCTTGCCGCCATACGTTTGAGGTCTACAGGCGCCAACAAGTTAGCACCGGACAAACCAACGAAGACGTCAGCACCCTCGAGCGCGTCAGACAAAGTGCGCTTGCTGGTTTCGCTGGCGAATACCGCCTTGTACTGGTTCAAGTCGTCGCGACCGGCGTGGATAACGCCTTTGCGGTCGACCATAAAGATGTTCTCAACCTTGGCACCCATGCTCACCAGCAAGCGCATGCAAGAGATCGCGGCAGCACCAGCTCCCAGGCAAACAATCTTGGCGTCTGGCAGCGTTTTACCGGCGATTTCCAAGGCATTGAGCATGCCCGCAGCCGTTACGATCGCGGTGCCGTGTTGGTCGTCGTGGAACACCGGGATATCGCACTGTTCGATCAACGTGCGTTCGATTTCAAAGCACTCAGGTGCCTTGATGTCTTCCAGGTTGATGCCGCCGAAGGTGATGGAGATACGGCGCACGGTGTCAATAAAGGCCTGCGGGCTCTCGGACTCGACTTCAATGTCGAATACGTCGATACCGGCAAAGCGCTTGAACAAAACGCCCTTACCTTCCATAACCGGCTTGGACGCCAACGGACCGAGATCGCCGAGACCGAGAATAGCGGTACCGTCGGAAATGACTGCCACCAGGTTGCCTTTGCCGGTGTAGCGATACGCTAACTCCGGATCACGCGCGATTTCGCGCACAGGCTCAGCGACACCCGGGCTGTAAGCCAGAGCTAAGTCGCGTGCGGTTGCGGTGGGCTTGGTGAGCTCGACACTCAGCTTACCCGGACGGGGCTTAGCGTGGTATTCGAGAGCGGCTGTTTTCAAATCAGACATATGGGCATTTCCGCTTTGGGCTGTTGAACAGGCAGGCGGCCGAGGATACGCAAGTTGTATACAACTGCACAAGACTGGCGAGTCGGTATACGCACGCAGGCCCTAGCGCACGACCTTCAGCCAATCGCCAGCACGCGGCTGACCTGTCGGGTAGAGGTTATTCAGCAGGCGCAACGTTTTCAGCGCATCACCCGGCAACGTGCTGTTCTTAGCCAGCGCCTCAATGGTTTGCCCGGACTTAACCTTGACCATGTGTAATCGCAATGGCTGCGCCTGTTTGCGCTCGGCAGAGGTCATCGGCCGGAAACTTTCGATCACGCTCAAAAACTGCGGATCTTGGCTTTCCAGTGAGGCTCGGCCGCGCACCGCCGCAACAAACAAGTAAACCTTTGCACCTTGCTGAATAATTGCCACTCGTTTGGCAGCGTTGCCCGGAATTACTGCACTGTAGCCCGTCAAACCGGCCTGCCGTAACTCGACGCCCGCCACCAGACGCTGATTACCAACGCGCTGGCGTAGTAATTGCGCGGGCGATAACTGCTGCGGATTTTCTTCCAGCGTCATCGCGATAAAAGCCTGCTGATCGGCCGTGTGCCCGATTAGCGCGTCCGGGCGATTGAGCAGCGTCCAGCCCTGGGGATAGGTCAGGGTAAAGTTCAACTCCGCATGGTAGAAACGCTGGCCGCGGCGCACTCCGGTTTCGGCAGAGTCGCCGAAAGGCAAACCTTCCAGACGCTTAAGAAAGACCTCGCGGCTAACCTCCTGCTGGCCGGTAGCCAAAGCTCGCGCCGGGCCTAGCACCTGCTGCAAACGGCGGTCGTTATCCGGGTGGGTATCAAAAACCCCGTGATAGCCACCGGCAGGTTGCGTCTCACCGCGCTCAGCGGCTTGGTCGCGCGCGAAGTCTTCTTGGTTTTTCAGCACCTTGACTACTTCGATCATCGCCTGCGGGTCATAACCGCTGCGCGCCAGGTATTGTGCGCCCAGGCCGTCCGCCTCCAGTTCCATGTCGCGACCATAGCCACGCACAATAGCGCCGCCCAACGCGCCGGTAACATCGGCAGCCGCACCGACGCCCGTACCGATGGCTACGGCCTGACCCAGCAGGCCCCAAGCAGTGGATTGGCTTTGTTGCTGAACGCTATGGCGCGCGGTCACGTGACCCACTTCATGACCAAGCACGGCGGCCAACTCGGCTTCCGAGCTGAGGTAGGCGAGCAGCCCGCGATGGATGTAGATGTAACCGCCTGGCAAGGCAAAGGCGTTGATGTCCGGGCTATCGACCACAGTGAACTGATAAGCCAGCTGATTGCGGTGGCTGTATTTTGCCACGCGCTCACCAACCTGCTGTACGTAGGCCTGCAGTTTCTCGTCAGCGTAACGCGGGTTTTCTTTGAGGATCTGCTGGTTGTAGCGGCGACCGAGGTCGAGCTCTTGCTGCTCACTCATCATCACGAAGTTGCTTTTCCCAGTGGCGGGATTCACCGCACACCCGGCAAGTTGCAGCAACACCAGTAATAGCAGTACACGCATGATCATGGCAGCACCTCCAGCATAGTCTTGTCCGTTAACGGTAGCATCCAGCGTGCTTGACCCTTGCCTAGGCTGCCCCGCGTGGAACGATCAATCACCCAGCCACGGGCCTCGACCTTACGACCTTCAAGCCGTTGGACTGCGCGCAAGTCGAAATCACCCAGCGCACGGCGGGCAATATGCAGCACCAGCCCATCGCCCATTTCCAGCCACATCCCGCCGCCATTGCGCTCAATACGGTTGATTCGCCCCTCAAGCAGAGCAAAACCACCTTGCTTCAGTTGCGCTGGGGTTTTCACCGGCGAACGTTGCCAGAGACCGAGCCGCGCCTGCCGGGCACTGCGTTCGGCCGCTAGCTGGCACTGCACCAAGGCCAGATTGGGCGCAACAGCCACCCGATAGGCCAAACCTTCACCGAGCAGCTGCGTCTCTAGGTTGCGCCCAAGGCTGTCATAGGCATGCGCCAGGGTACGGCCATAGTGATCCTTAGCCTGCTGGCCGAATTGCAACGCAACGCGCCCGCCGCTAGCTGCAAGCAAAACCTGCAGGCGCTTGCGCGCGGCTTCAGCAAAGGGCTCAGGGGGGCGCCCCTGACGACCCACTTCTGGACTGTTCAGGCCGATAAGGCGCACATTGCGGCCATCCACCAGACGCAACGTATCGCCATCGACCACACGCTGCACTTGAACGCTGGGCATCGGCCCAGGTGCAGGACAAAAGGCCAATGCGACGTCGAAATAAAAGCCGAAAACAAAAAAGGCGCCCACGAGGGACGCCTTTTTCAGCACTGCGAATCCAGCCATCAGGCTTGTCGCTGCACTTACGCTTCTTGCTTGGCGCCGAACATGCCAAAACGCTGCTTGAAGCGATCAACACGGCCGCCGGTATCCAGCATTTTCTGCTTACCGGTGTAGAACGGGTGGCACTCGTTGCACACGTCCAGAGGCAGTGCTTTGCCTAGGGTGGAGCGAGTTTCAATCACGTTGCCACAGCTGCAAGTGGCGGTGATGGCTACATAGTTCGGGTGGATATCGGCTTTCATGGTGATTCCTCAGGGCTGTCGCGCCGCCACCAGACACTATTGTCGGGTACCGCACGGAATTAGGCCGGCGATAATACCAGCTCAACGCAGTGACGCAAGGCCGGCCGTCGACTGGCTGCATGCTAAGATCGCGCCTCGCCGACCGCGGCTGATCACGGGAGCCACTGTTTGTCCGACGTCATTTTGCGCCTCGCACTGCCTTCGCCCCTGCGTCGCCTGTTCGACTACCGTGCACCTGCCGGTGTACCGCGCAGCGCACTGCAGCCGGGCGCGCGGCTGCGCGTGCCGTTTGGCCGGCGCGAAATGATCGGTATCCTGATTGAAGTGACCGACCACAGCGAGGTCCCGGCGGACAAACTCAAGCCGGCCCTGCAACTGCTAGACGCTCAGTCGCCATTACCGCAGGCACTGTTCAAGCTGTGCCTGTGGACCGCCCAGTATTACCAACACAGCCTCGGCGACACCTTGAGCTGGGCACTGCCGGTGCTGCTGCGCCAAGGCGAACCGGCGGAAGCACGCCAGCAGCGCTTCTGGTCCGTGGTCGAAGGCGCACAGCTGGACGACCCGCGGCTGAGCCGCGCGCCGCGCCAGCGTGACGCACTGAAAACCCTTGCCCAGCACCCGCATGGCGTCGCTCATCCGCTGTTGAGCAAACTGCAGCTGAACAAAGACAGCCTCGATCTGCTGCTGGAAAAAGGCCTGGTGCAGGTCGACGTGCGCCGCCATGCCCCCAGCGAGCGCCACGCCAAGTGGCTGGCGCAACCGGAACTGCCGTTAAATGCCGAGCAACGTGCTGCCACCGAAGCGATTCGCTCGGGTCTCGACAGCTTCAATGCCTTTCTCTTGGCCGGTGTGACTGGCAGTGGCAAGACCGAGGTTTACCTGCAGCTGATCCGCGAGACCCTGGAGGCCGGCAAGCAGGCCCTGGTGCTGATCCCGGAAATCAACCTCGGCCCGCAGACCCTGGCGCGCTTCGAGCAGCGCTTTAATGCCCGTATCGCCCTGCTGCACTCGGCGGTTAATGACCGTGAACGCCTAGAAGCCTGGCTGGCGGCGCGTGATGGCGAGGCCGACATCATCATCGGCACTCGTTCAGCACTGTTTACCCCAATGCAGCGGCCGGGGCTGATCATCATCGATGAGGAACACGACGCCTCCTATAAACAGCAGGAAGGCCTGCGTTATCACGCCCGCGACCTGGCCGTGGTGCGAGCACATCAAGAAAACATCCCGATCGTGCTCGGCTCGGCTACGCCTTCGCTGGAGAGCTTGCACAACGCCCACAACGGCCGTTACGCCATGCTGCACCTGCGCGAACGTGCCGGCGGGGCCAAGCAGCCACGTTTTCTGCGCTTGGATGTAAAAAGCCGGCCACTGGACTCCGGCATCTCCGGGCCGATGCAGCAGGCCATCGCCCAGACGCTGCAAGCCGGCCAGCAGGTGCTGGTGTTTCTCAACCGTCGCGGGTTCGCCCCGACGCTGCTGTGCCATGACTGCGGCTGGCTGTCGGAATGCCCGCGCTGTGACGCACGTATGACCGTACACCAGCGCTCGCGCGAGTTGCGCTGCCACCACTGCGGCCATGCCGAGCGCCAGCCGAGCAACTGTCCGAAATGCAACAACGTCGACCTGCGCCCAGTGGGTGCCGGCACCGAGCGCGCAGAAGAACGCCTGGGAATTCTCTTCCCCGATGTGCCGGTATTACGTGTGGACCGCGACAGCACCTCGCGCAAAGAGGCCATGAGCACACTGTTCAACACCGTGCAACGCGGCGAGCCGTGCATCCTGGTTGGCACGCAGATGCTCGCCAAGGGTCATCACTTCCCCCGCGTCACCCTGGTGGCGATTTTGGATGCCGACGGCGGCCTGTTTTCCGCGGACTTCCGCGCCAGCGAGCGCATGGCCCAGCTGATCGTTCAGGTTGCCGGACGCGCCGGACGCGCCGAAGAACCGGGCAAGGTGATTATCCAGAGCCACCTGGCCGACCATCCTTTATTGGTGCAACTGACTGAGCAAGGCTACTTCGCCTTCGCCGAGCAGGCCCTGAGTGAACGTCGTAGCGCTGGCCTGCCGCCCTTTTGTCACCTTGCCCTGCTGCGCGCCGAAGCACACAAACCTGGACAGGCCGAAGGTTTTCTTGACGACGCTTGTACTGAAGCAGAATTACTCCTAAGCGAGCTGAAACTCGGTGGCATCGAGTTGCTCGGCCCGGTCCCCGCGCCCATGGAGCGCCGCGCTGGCCGCTACCGTGCTCAGCTATTGGTGCAGGCCAACGCCCGCGCGCCGCTGCATCGCCTGCTCAACAGCTGGATGCTGGCCCTGGAGCAGATGCCCAGCGGCCGTGCAGTGCGCTGGTCGTTGGACGTCGACCCGATCGATCTGTTCTAGAACGCTTGCGGCCTGCTGCGCGCCGACTGGCTGTTAGAAACAAGCGGCACTGCCCAGCCTGTTACACTGCACGCCATTTCGTTTAGCAGGCCTGCACCGTGACCAACACCGCTTTCTCTTCTCTGCCGCTTTCCGCCGCCATGCTGGCGAACCTCGAGTCTCTCGGTTACACCGAGATGACCCCGATTCAGGCGCAGAGCCTGCCGGTAATGCTCAAGGGCATGGACCTGATTGCCCAAGCTAAAACGGGCAGTGGTAAGACCGCAGCCTTCGGTATCGGCCTGCTCAACCCGCTCAACCCGCGCTATTTTGGCTGCCAGGCCTTGGTAATCTGTCCAACCCGCGAGCTGGCTGACCAGGTGGCCAAAGAACTGCGCCGCCTGGCGCGCTCCGCCGACAACATCAAGATTCTTACCCTGTGTGGCGGCGTACCATTTGGTCCGCAGATCGCCTCGCTGGAGCATGGTGCACAGATCATCGTCGGTACGCCGGGGCGCATCCAGCAGCACTTGCGCAAAGACACGCTGAAGCTCGACGGCCTCAACACTCTGGTGCTTGATGAGGCTGACCGCATGCTCGACATGGGTTTCTACGACAGCATCGCCGAGATCATCGAACAGACCCCCGCACGCCGGCAAACCCTGCTGTTCTCCGCCACCTACCCGAGCAGCATCAAACAGCTGTCCGCTAAATTCATGCGTGATCCGCAGCAGGTCAAAGCCGACGCCTTTCACGACGACACGCAAATCGAACAGCGTTTCTACGAAATCGCCCCAGAAGAGCGCATGGACGCCGTGGTCAAGCTGCTCAACTGCTACCGCCCACAATCCTGCGTGGCGTTCTGCTTTACCAAGCAGCAATGTCAGGAAGTGGTCGACCACCTCACCGCCAAAGGCATCTCGGCCGCCGCGCTGAATGGTGACTTGGAACAACGTGACCGCGATCAAGTGCTGGCAATGTTCGCCAACCGCAGCCTGTCGGTACTGGTGGCCACCGATGTCGCCGCGCGCGGCCTGGATATCGACGCCCTAGACATGGTGATCAACGTCGAACTGGCGCGCGACTCGGAAATTCACATTCACCGCGTCGGCCGTACCGGTCGTGCCGGCGAGAAAGGCCTGGCCATGAGCCTGGTAGCGCCGGCCGAAGGCCATCGTGCCCAAGCCATCGAAACCCTGCAAAAAGCCCCGCTCAACTGGCACCCTTTGAGCAGCCTAAAACACCAGGGTGGCGCGCCGCTGCAGCCGCCGATGATCACGCTGTGCATCAGCGCAGGGCGCAAAGACAAACTGCGCCCGGGTGACATTCTCGGCGCATTGACCGGCGATGCGGGCATCCCTGGCGCGCAGGTCGGCAAGATTGCCATCTTTGACTTCCAGGCCTATGTGGCGGTTGAGCGCAGCCTCGCCTTACAGGCACTTAACTGCCTCAGCGAGGGCAAGATCAAGGGCCGCTCGCTGCGCGTTCGCACCCTGTAGCCCCGAGTAAACAGACGGCCGCAGTAGTGCGGCCAGCAACAGAGGAACACACCCTTGCGCAATATTCTGGTGGTCGAAGACAGCCCTTTGGTGCTGAAAATTCTCGAGCACCTGTTTCGTAAAGAGGCCGGCTTCCAGCCAATATTCTGCGCGTCAATGGGCGAAGCACGAGTGATGCTGGAGACCTCAGCCGAATTGTTCTTCGCCGCCATCGTCGACCTTAATCTGCCAGATGCGCCACACGGTGAAATCGTCGACGTGGTGATGAGCTACAAGCTGCCCTGCATCGTGCTCAGCGGCACTTACAACGAGCAGCGCCGCGATCAGATGCTACTCAAAGGCGTGGTCGATTACGTGCTCAAGGAAAGTCAGCACTCCTACGAGTACGCTTTCCGCCTGCTGCACCGCCTGGAGAGCAACAGCGCTGTGAAAATCCTCATCGCTGAGGACTCCGACGCCACCCGCCATTACATCCGCCACGTACTGACCCCGCATCGTTACCAGATCATCGAGGCCGGTGATGGCGACGAGGCCTTGCGCATCCTCAAGGAACAGCCGGATATCGATTTGCTGGTGGTTGACCACAGCATGCCCGGCATCAGCGGCTTTGACCTGGTCAAATTGCTTCGGCAGAAAATGAAGCGCCACGAGCTGATCATTCTCGGCCTGTCAGCCGACACCAAAGGCTCGCTCAGTGCCAAGTTCATCAAACACGGTGCCGATGACTTCCTGCGTAAACCCTTCTGCTCGGAAGAGCTCAACTGTAGGGTGATGTCGACTCTCGAACGCCGCGACCTGCTGCGCGCGCTCAAACAAGCTGCACAATTCGATGCGCTCACCGGTCTGAATAATCGCCGCGCATTCTACGAGCATGGCCAGCAGCTGTTTCAACAAGCGCGCTCAGGCGGCCGCGATCTCAGCGTGGCGATGATCGACCTGGATTTTTTCAAGCGCATCAATGATGAGCACGGCCACGCCAGCGGCGATGCGGCGCTGATTGGTTTCGCCCGAGCGTTTTCCGCCACATTCCCCGATGCACTACTCGGGCGCTTGGGCGGTGAAGAGTTTGCCATGGTCAGCCAGCAGGATGCTGCGGCCCTGAGCGACGCCCTCGACCAGCTACGCAACCACTGCGCCACCCTGAAGTACGCTATAGGCGCACCGCCCTTATGCTTCAGCGCCGGCATCTATCATGGCGCACCCGACGACCTGGAAAGCCTGCTGCACCAGGCCGACCTGCGTCTGTATCAGGCTAAGACTCAAGGCCGCGGGCGCAATTGCTGGCAGTAGCGCCACGTCAAGCGGCGGTACTGAACGCTGCCTTTCAAGGCGTCAGAGTGCGTTGAAAGATCACTCTGCAAAGCCTACTCATAATGCGAGAGTGGCTGCTCGCACTAATACCTCACGCGTATTAAAGCCAAGCGCTGTTAATCAGGCGCTCAACAACGGCCTTTAGAGGCCGTGGCGCTGGAAGATCTGCGCATACGACCCATCGGCACGCATCGCCGCAATCGCCTGATTGAAGTCATCGGCAATCTTTTCATGCTGTGGGTGTTTGCGGCTGACCAGAATATGCAGGCCGTTCTCGCTCAATGGCTGCGGCAGAAATTCCAGCTGATCACTAATCCCGATCAGGCTGCGGTTGAGATAAAAGCGCGCCACCAATTCATCCTCCACCGCCAGCTGCACCCGCTTGGCCTGCAGCATCCGCGCGCCTTGAGCAAAGCTGACGACCTCAATCTTGCTCAGGCGACTGTCCTGATCAAACGCGCGGGAGTAGGCGTAATCACGCACCACCGCAATGCGGTAGGGGTACAAGTCCGCTAATTGACGGAACGAGATATGACTGCCCTTGCGCTGTAAAAAGCGCACGCGATTGATTAAAAAGGGCTGCGAGTAATAACCAAAGGTCGCGCGTTCATCGGTGTACCAGGCGTTAATCAGCACGTCATAGCTACCCTGCTGTAGCCCGCGTACCGCACGTGCCCATGGCACCTGGGCATAGCGCGTGGTGTAGCCGGCACGGCTCAGGGCCTCGGTCACCAAATCAGACGCCACACCATTGTTCAGCAGTGTCTGATCATTAAAGGGTGGCCAGGGATCCGCGACCAACCGCAAGGTTTCTGCGACGCTAACGCCGGCAGGCATCAGCATCCACACCAGCAGGCAGGCACGCAATGCGTTCATCAACGACTGTCCCAAAAGAGCAGAAAGCTAAGCCTAGTCGATCACTGACGCAGCCACACGGCACAGGTCATCAGTTAAGATGCGCGCTGTTTTGCGCCAGCCTTGGCGCCGTCGCATGTTGAGGTAAACCCCGTGCTTACACCCCAGGTCGTGATTATCGGAGCCGGTGCCGCCGGACTTATGTGTGCGCTGACGGCTGCCGCGCGCGGGCGGCAGGTGCTGCTGCTGGATCACGCCAACAAAGCCGGCAAGAAAATCCTCATGTCCGGTGGCGGGCGCTGCAATTTCACCAATATGCACAGCGAGCCGAACAACTTCCTTTCGGAAAATCCACATTTCTGCAAATCTGCGCTGGCGCGCTACACCCAGTGGGACTTTATCGCCTTGGTGGCCAAGCACGGCGTGGCCTTCCACGAGAAGAAGCTCGGTCAGCTGTTCTGCGACAACAAGGCCAGCGACATTCTCGGCTTGCTGCTTAGCGAGTGCGACGACGCCGGCGTTGAGCTGCGTCTCGACACCTCGGTCAGTGAGATCGCCAAACGAGACAACGGTTATCAACTGCAGACCAGCGCCGGCGCTGTGCGCTGCGAGTCCTTAGTGATCGCCACCGGCGGCCTGTCGATTCCAACCCTTGGCGCCACCGGCTTTGGCTATCAGGTGGCCAAGCAATTCGGCCACGAACTGCTGCCAACCCGCGCCGGCCTAGTGCCCTTCAGCATTACCGACCCGCAACTCAAAGCCCTCTGCACTGAGCTGTCCGGCACCTCGGTAGAAGACTGCGTGGTGAGCTGCAACGGCCAGAGCTTCAAGGAAAATATTCTGTTTACCCACCGTGGCCTCAGCGGCCCGGCGATTTTGCAGATTTCCTCGTTCTGGCAGCCGGGCGACGTCATTAGCATCAACCTGCTGCCGCATATCGACCTGCCTGAGTGGCTGGCCGAGCAACAACGCGAACGACCCAATAGCGAGCTGAAAACCCTGCTGGCTGAACTATTTACCAAGAAAATGGCCGGGCTGCTGGCGGATAGCTGGTTCGTTTCCAAACCAATGAAGCAGTACACCCACGCCGAACTCAAGGCAGTTGCCGAGCAGTTGAGCGACTGGCAACTGGTACCCGCCGGCACCGAGGGTTACCGTACGGCCGAAGTCACCCTGGGTGGAGTAGACACCCGCGAAGTGTCGTCGAAAACCATGGAGTCGCTGAAATCCCCGGGGCTGTATTTTGTCGGCGAAGTGCTGGATGTCAGCGGTCACCTGGGCGGTTTCAACTTCCAATGGGCCTGGGCCTCGGGCTACGCGGCGGCACAATATGCGTAAGCCTCAATCAGCAACTGCGGCATCTAGTTCGCCCAGCGTAGGTTGCTAAGTCATCAACCCTAGCGCCCACTCTAAGGATGGTTTGCCCGCATGACCCAAGACCAAGGCCTGATTTACGCCATACTCGCCGCCACCATGGGCCTGTTCCTCTGGGGCCGCTGGCGCCATGACATCGTCGCGCTCGGCGCGCTACTGGCCTGCGTAATCACTGGCCTGGTGCCAGACCAAGAAGCCTTTACCGGCTTCGGCCATCCGGCGGTGATTACCGTGGCCTGTGTGCTGGTGCTCAGCTTCGGCTTGCAACGCACCGGCGCAGTAGACGCCATGGCGCAGCGGGTATTACCCGCCAATGCCGGGCCCATGCTTTCGATCGCCGCACTGACCGGGCTTGGCGCGGTGTTATCGGCCTTTATGAACAACGTCGGCGCACTCGCCCTGCTGATGCCAATAGCCCTGAAAATCGCCAGCAAACAAGAGCTGCCGCCGGGACGCCTGCTGATGCCGCTGGCCTTCGGTACTATCCTCGGCGGTATGACCACGCTGATCGGCACACCGCCTAACTTGATCGTGTCCAGCTTCCGCGCGCAGAGCGGCGCAGGGCCGTTCGCCATGTTCGATTTCAGCCCCGTGGGCGTCGCCGTGGCGCTGACCGGCGTGCTGTTCATTACGCTGATCGGCTGGCGGCTGGTGCCACGCCGGGAAGTGGTCGGCGTGGCCAGCTTTGATACGGGCACCTACATCACCGAGGCTCGTGTAAAAGAAGGCGCCAAGGCCGAAGGCAAGAGCCTGCGCGAAGTCGAACAACTGCTCGAAGAGGCCGACGCCCAAGTAGTGGGCATGGTGCGCAACAAACTGCGTCTATCAGCCCCCAACCCGCGACGCATCCTCCAGGTGGATGACGTATTGGTGATCGAGGCCGAGCCTGAAGTACTCGGTGAGGTGCTCAGCAAGCTGGGCTTGAAGCTGGAAGCAGCCAAGAAGCCCTCGCCGGATGAGGATGAGGAGCACGAGGACAGCCAAGACGAAGACGCGGCAGCCGAGAGCAAGACCGAGGAAAAGAAGGACAGCAACAGTGACGACAGAGTGCTGCAGGAACTGCTAGTGCGCCCGGACTCGCAGTTGATCGGGCTGTCAGCCAGCAATATTCGCCTGCGCCATCGTTACAACATCAACCTGCTGGCGATCTCGCGGCAAAGCCATCGCTCGATTAAACGCCTGCGTTCGACCCTGTTCGAGCGCGGCGATGTACTGCTTATGCAAGGCGAACCGGCCGATATCAGCGACTTCGCCAGCGACTATGCTTGCGTGCCGCTGGCCGACCGCGCCATCAGCATTCCTAATCCGGCTCAGGCCAGCTTCGCCGCCGGCGTAATGCTGCTGGCCGTGATTCTTGCGGCGTTCGGCGTGCTGTCGGCGGCAGTTGCCTTCGCCGCCGGCGTACTGGTGTTTATGGTGGCGCGCATCGTGCCTCTGCGCCTGCTCTATCAGTCCATCGACTGGCCGGTGATCGTTCTGCTCGGCGCCATGATCCCCGTCGCCGGCGCCATGTCCGCTACGGGTGCAGCCGACCTGCTGGCGCGCCTGCTAATGGAGCATGTGGCGCAGGGTAATCCGGTGGTGGTGCTGACGCTGATTCTGGTGGTGACCATGACTCTGTCGGACTTTATGAACAATGCCGCCACCGCCGCGGTGATGTGTCAGATCGCCTTAAGTGCGGCCAGCCAACTCGGGGTCAACCCAGACTCCCTGTTGATGGCGGTGGCAATCGGCGCTTCCTGCTCATTCCTCACCCCCATTGGCCACCAGAACAACACGCTGATTCTCAGCCCTGGCGGCTTCCGCTTCGGCGACTACTGGCGGCTTGGCCTGCCGATGGAAATCATTGTGGTACTTGTCAGCGTGCCGCTGTTGCTGCTGGTCTGGCCGCTTTAACGAATTGCTGCGGCTGGTGCAGCGGCGGACCCATGCTGGTGAAGCTGAGCGTTTTAGCAGTTGGCGTGTTCGATCGCATCAGGGCGTGCCGCCGGCAAGGCTATTGCATTAGTCTTGAGCGCACGTCTCACGCCTAAGGCTACCGTTTGATGTCATCACCTTCGCTGCGCCATTCGCTACGTCGCCTCTGGGCGCAGGACAAATTTAGCTACAGCCTGCGGGTGTTCATCGCCCTCAGCGGGACATTAATGCTGTGCTGGTCGCAAGGCTGGATGCATGCGCTGATTCCGCTGTTTCTCGGGGTGATCGCTAGCGCCCTGGCAGAAACCGATGACAGCTGGCAGGGCCGTTTGATGGCACTGCTGGTGACCCTCGGCTGCTTCAGCGCGGCGGCCTACACGGTGGAGTTTCTGTTCCCTTACCCTGGGTTATTTGTCGTTGCTCTGGCGCTGGCCAGCTTTGCGTTGACCATGCTCGGCGCGCTGGGCGAACGCTACGCCACCCTCGGTTCGGCGACCTTGATTCTCGCGGTGTACAGCATGATCGGTGTCGAGCAGCGCGGCGGCGCGGCTGGCCTGTGGCAAGAACCGCTGCTGCTGGTTGCGGGCGCGGCCTGGTACGGCGCGCTATCGGTGCTGTGGCATGCGCTATTCGCCAACCAGCCGGTGCAGCACAGCTTGGCCCGGCTATTTCGTGAACTGGGGCAGTACCTCAAGCTTAAAGCGGCGCTATTCGAGCCGCTGCGCCAGCTGGATGTGGCTGAGCGGCGCCTGGCCCTGGCCAAACAAAATGGTCGCGTGGTCGCCGCGCTCAATGCGACCAAGGAAATCATCCTGCACCGCGTCGGCAATGGCCGGCCGGGGCCTAAGGTCAGCCGCTACCTTAAACTGTACTTCCTTGCCCAGGACATTCATGAGCGCGCCAGCTCCTCGCACTACCCTTATAACGAGCTGGCTGAAGCCTTCTTCCATAGCGATGTGTTGTTTCGCTGCCAGCGCCTGCTAAGCCTGCATGGCGAAGCCTGCCTGCGCTTGGCTCAGGCCATTGAACTGCGCCAACCATTCGAATACCGCGAGCTGTGCCGCCAGGCGCTAACCGACCTGCACGACTCACTCGAACACCTGCGCCTGCAAAGCAACCCTACCTGGCGCCACCTGCTGCGCTCGCTCGGCGCACTGGCCAGCAACCTACGCAGCCTGGATGCGCTACTGGGCAACGCCAGTAACCCCGACGCCATGGCCGAAGAGCAGGACAGCAGCCTGCTCGACCGCGAGCCACAGTCACTCAAGGACGTCTGGGAACGCCTGCGCTTGCAGATGACACCCACCTCGCTGCTGTTTCGTCACGCCCTGCGTCTATCCATTGCTCTGGCCGCCGGATACGGCGTACTGCACTGGATTCATCCAGCCCAGGGCTACTGGATTCTGCTAACCACGCTGTTCGTCTGTCAGCCGAACTACGGCGCCACCCGGCGTAAGCTGGTGCAACGCATCAGCGGTACCGTGCTCGGCCTGCTGCTCGGCTGGGCGCTGTTCGACCTGTTCCCGAATCAGTTGGTGCAGGCATTGTTTGCGGTGGTTGCCGGGGTGGTGTTCTTTGCCCTGCGCAGCAGCCGCTACACCCTGGCCACGGCAGCCATTACCCTGCTGGTATTGTTCTGTTTCAATCAGGTGGGCAATGGCTATGGGCTGTTTATTCCGCGCCTGGTCGACACCCTGCTCGGCAGCCTGATCGCCGGTCTGGCGGTGCTGTTAATCCTGCCGGACTGGCAAGGCCGCCGCCTTAATCGGCTTCTGGCCAATACCCTGAGCTGCAACAGCCGTTACCTGCAGCAGATCATCCAGCAGTACGCCAGCGGCAAGCGTGACGACCTGAGCTATCGCCTGGCCCGGCGTAACGCACACAACGCCGATGCCACGCTGTCGACCGCGCTCGGCAATATGCTGATGGAGCCGGGGCATTTTCGTAAGCAAACAGATGTCGGCTTTCGCTTTCTGGTGCTGTCGCACACCCTCTTGAGCTACCTCTCGGGCCTCGGCGCCCACCGCGGTGAGGCTAGCCTGAGCAGCAGCGACCACCCACTGCTGGCCAGCGCCAGCCAGTTAGCTGCCAGCCTGGACGAGATTGCCAGCTGCCTGCATGACGAGCGTCCGGTGGCGATTCACAGCGATGCGGAAGAGCAGCTAGCCAGCGAGCTGGAAACACTCAGCGACGAACTGGATGACCCGCATCGGCTGCTACAGACCCAGCTGGCGCTGATCTGCCGACAGCTCGGGCCACTGCGCACCCTCGCCGCGCACCTGCTTAGGCGCCAGGATCAGGATTAAACCGCCCATGCCGCCTCGCGCTGTGCCAGGCGGTGCATGATGCGCCACTCGATCGCGCGGGATCGCGGCCCTGCCCTGACGCTTTTCCGCTACCCTGCACAGCTGTCCACACAGTGCCCGCCATGAACAAGACTGAACTGCTGCAACAGGTGCTCAAGCGCCTTGAAGATGACCACTTGCAAGCCCAGCAGGCGGCATTAACCGCCTACGAAACCGCCACCGCCAAAGAGAACATCGCCGAGAACAAATACGACACCCTCGGCCTGGAAGCCTCCTACTTGGCTACCGGCCAAGCGCGTCGGGCGGCAGCCATTCGCCAGACCCTGACGAACTGGAAACAGCTGGTGCTGCGTACCTTTGACCCACAGCTGGGGATTCAACTCGGCGCCCTGATCGCGCTGAGCGATGACGAGGATAGGCATCAATGCCTGCTCCTCGGCCCAGACGGTGCGGCCATGAAGCTGCAGCAGGACGGCCAGACGGTGCAGGTGATTGGCCCACAAGCGCCGCTAGGGCAACTCTTGCTCGGCAAGGGCGTCGACGATGAGATCACCTTGCGGGTGGCCAGCGGCGTGCAACTGTTGGTGATTCTGTCGGTCGACTGATAGCGGCTATAACTTAAGAGCCGCCCCGCACACCTCAGGAGACCGCCATGTACCCGCAGACGCATGATCTTGCCAGCCTGTTCAAGCAACTCGGCTTGGCTCATGACGAAGCCGCCATTGAGCGCTTTGTCGAGCAACACTCGCCTCTGGCAGAAAACTGCAAACTCGCCGATGCGCCCTTTTGGGACAAAGCCCAATCAGCTTTTCTACGTGAAGAGATTCGTGAAGATGCTGACTGGGCCGAGGTGGTTGATCAGCTCAACCTAATGCTGCGGGGCTAGCAGCGTGCCGGTCGTACCGGGCAACTCGCGCCACGTCAGATAAACCCGCAGGTCGAACTCCAGCTGGTGGTAGCTGGGCAGCATGTGTTCGCACAACTTGTAAAAGGCCTTGTTGTGCTCGGCCTCCTTCAGGTGCGCCAGCTCGTGCACCACGATCATCTGCAGAAACTCCGGCGCCGCCTCGCGAAACAGTGAGGCCACGCGTATTTCTTTCTTCGCCTTGAGCTTGCCACCCTGCACCCGCGAGATCGCCGTGTGTAAGCCGAGGGCGCGGTGGGTCAGGTCGAGGCGATTGTCGTAGAGCACCTTGTCGATAGCCGGGGCATTGCGCAGGTGTTCCTGCTTAAGGCCCTGGATATAGGCATACAGCGCCTTATCACTCTGAATACCATGCCGGCCGCTGTAAGAGCGCGCTAAGTAATCACCCAGGCGCTGCTCGGCGATTAGCTGGCGGATTTTATCTTGCAGCTGGGCGGGGTAGGCTTGCAGATATTTAAGCGGGGTCATGATCGATGTAACAGGGCGCAATAAGGCCGACGATTATGCCGTAAGCCGCGCCGACTAGGGCGGCGGCTTTTAGCACTAACGATCCCGTGTTTATTGGCTGGGCACTACGCGCAGTAAACGCCCCTTGGCGTTGTCGGTCAGTAAATACAAAGCGCCATCCGGACCGCCACGGACATCGCGTATACGTTCGCCAAGTTCCTCGAACAGCACCTCCTGCCCCGCCAGCTTGCCGTTATGCAGCCGAATACGTCGCACGCTGCGCTCGGCCAGGGTCGAGGCGAACAGGTCGCCCTGCCACTCGGGAAACAACGCACCACGGTACTGAGTCAGGCTCGACGGAGCCACCGAAGGCGTCCAGTGCAGCAACGGTTGTTGCAAGCCTGGCAGCTCAGTGTAAGGTGAGATTTGCGCGCCGCTGTAGTCGATACCGTAGGTAATCAGCGGCCAGCCATAGTTAATGCCCGGCTCGATCAAGTTCAGCTCATCGCCACCGCGTGGGCCGTGCTCGTGGCTGTATAGACGCTTTAGCTGGTCGTCATAGACGATGCCCTGCACATTGCGATGGCCGAAGCTGTAGATCTCCTCGGCAACCCCGGCCTGACCCCGCAACGGGTTGTCTTTAGGAATGCTGCCATCGCGATTAAGCCGCACAATTTTGCCCAAATGATTGCTCGTGTTCTGCGCTTGCTCACGCCAGTCAAAGCCATCGCCTAAGGTCAGCACCAGGGTGTTGTCCGGCAAAAAGGCCATCCGCCCGCCGTAATGCGCAGCGCCCTTCTTAGCCGGCAATGCGCTGAACAGCACCTGCACATCCTGTAACTGCCCATCAACCAAGCACGCCTTAGCCAGGCGGGTGTTGTTAGCCTCAGCGGTGCCGTAGGCGTAGCTCAGGTAGAGCTGCTGATTGCTGGCGAAGTCAGGATCAAGCATGACCTCCATCAGCCCCGCCTGCGCAGCGACAAAGCCCTTAGGCACACCGCCGACAGGCTGCGGGTTGAGGCTGCCGTCCTGCTCAATGATGCGCAGGCGACCCACTCGCTCAGTCACCAGCATGCGTCCATCCGGTAGGAAAGCCAGCGACCACGGGTGTTCCAAGCCGCTGGTAACAGTTTCGATGCGGTAATCCATGGCGTGTACCAGGCTGCTACCGAGCAGGCCAAGCAATAATAGAGCACGGGACGTCTTCAACATGACACGGGCCTTTTCATCGAAGTGGATAAGTCAGGATTGCGCAGGCGCGACAGGGCGCCTCAGCATGGCAAACAACAGCGCACCCAGGCTGCCACTGGCCATTAGCCCGGCGGTGCCAGCCAGGCTGCGATTGGCGGCAATCAGCGTCGGCATCGGCAGCAGCGCATTGGCTAACGTCAGTGCCGACCACACCGCTAGCGCCCCCGCCAGGGCAAACACCAGCCAGCGGCCAGCCGGCCAGTTACGCGCAAGCCGTACCGCCAGCGGTAAGGCAAAAACAAAACCGCAGATGACCAGCACCGCGAAAGTCGGGCTAAAACCCAACAGGTCCAGGCCGGTGGTGTGCAGTCGCACCATCAGCGGTATCGGTGCGCCGAGGGCCTGCAAGTTAGCCAGATTGAACTGCGTCTGCAGTACAGCGCCCAGTACGCTCGTGAGCAGGACAGCCAGAAGGAAGTGCAGCAAAGTGCGTGATTTGCTCGGCATGCAGGCGGACATCCAGAAACGACAGTGGCCCGAGTATGGACCCGCACGCCGAACGGCATGTGCCCGGTGTTTTACATGGTTTTACCAAACCGCTGGACAGACCCGATAGGCGCGGGCACAGACGTGTAACTGAATGTCTACCGCCTACCTGTGGGGCAATTCGCCAGCACAGCAACGCACACTGAATACCCCTGCCACGCCGCACCCGGCTCCTACACTGCTCACCGCACGGTTCAATCCGCGCTATGCACACCCGATCAAACGCTGTATTCAGCGCGCCCCACATAGCAAAAAGCCCCGCATCAGCGGGGCTTTCAGTACAGCAACAGGCTTAGTTGACCTTGGCGGCCAGCTCACCCTTGGCATAACGCTGGAACATGGTTTCCAGGTTCATCGGTTTGATCTTCGAGGCGTTGCCGGCAGTACCAAAGGCTTCGTAACGGGCGATGCAGATGTCGCGCATGGCGGTTACGGTGGCAGCAAAGAACTTACGCGGGTCAAACTCGCTCGGGTGCTCGGCCATCATGCGGCGCATGGCACCGGTAGAGGCCAGGCGCAGGTCGGTGTCGATGTTGACCTTACGCACGCCGTACTTGATGCCTTCGACGATTTCTTCAACCGGCACACCGTAGGTTTCTTTGATGTCGCCACCGTACTGATTGATGATCGCCAGCCACTCTTGCGGTACCGAGCTGGAGCCGTGCATCACCAAGTGAGTGTCTGGGATACGCGCATGAATCGCCTTGATGCGGTCGATGGCGAGGATGTCACCGGTAGGCGGCTTAGTGAATTTATAGGCGCCGTGGCTGGTGCCAATGGCGATGGCCAGGGCGTCGACCTGGGTCTGCTTAACGAAGTCAGCGGCTTCTTCAGGGTCAGTCAGCATCTGGCTGTGATCGAGCACGCCTTCGGCGCCAACGCCATCTTCTTCACCGGCCATGCCGGTTTCCAGGCTGCCCAAGCAACCCAGTTCACCTTCCACCGACACGCCGCAGGCGTGGGCGAAGGCGACAGTTTGTTGGGTTACGCGCACGTTGTAGTCGTAGTCGGCCGGGGTTTTGCCGTCTTCTTTCAACGAACCGTCCATCATCACCGAGCTGAAGCCCAGCTGAATGGAGCGCTGGCATACATCAGGGCTGGTACCGTGGTCCTGGTGCATGCACACCGGGATATGCGGGAACTCTTCGATGGCCGCGAGGATCAGGTGACGCAGGAACGGCGCACCGGCGTATTTACGCGCACCGGCGGAAGCCTGGACGATCACCGGGGAATCGGTCTTGTCGGCCGCTTCCATGATCGCGCGCATCTGCTCGAGGTTGTTGACGTTAAAGGCCGGCACGCCGTAGCCGAATTCGGCGGCGTGGTCGAGCATCTGGCGCATGCTGATAAGTGCCATGGTGTTCTTTCTCCCGGTGGGGGTCGTTAATCGTGCAAGCCTGCCGCAGGGGCAGGCGCTATTCAAGTCATTCAGATCAGGGGTAAGCCTGGCCTGCATTCAATGGGTTACTAAGGTGCCTTACAGCCACGACCAATCAGGTCATCGTTAGCCGTCCAATAGACCAGCCCTACCTCAGCCTTGGTATGAAAGGACAGCACACCATCGCTGTACAGCGCACCCGAACCGGAGACTTCCTGCTTCAGGTGATAAACGCTATCGCCGCCATTGAGGCGCACATCAACGGACTCGCCATTGCGATCAGCCACACGCCAGAGCACTTCGGCTTGGCTGTCGCACACCCAGCGCGTCCAGGTTTCCGACTGAGTCGGCTGACTGGCGCACGCACCAAGCAGACTGAGCAACGCCAGCAGGCTGATCGGCTTAACCATTGGCGCGTTGTTCCAGCATGTCTACGGCCGGCAGTACCTTGCCTTCGACGAACTCGAGGAACGCGCCACCACCGGTGGAGATGTAGCTGATCTGCGCACCAATACCGTACTTGTCGATGGCCGCCAGGGTGTCACCACCGCCGGCGATGGAGAACGCCGGGCTTTCGGCGATGGCCTGGGCCAGCACCTTGGTGCCGTTACCGAACTGGTCGAACTCAAACACACCGACCGGGCCGTTCCACAAAATAGTTTTTGCCGACTTAAGCAACTCGGCGAACTGCGCGGCTGTCTGCGGGCCGATATCCAAAATCATATCGTCTTCAGCCACATCGGCGACCAGTTTGACGGTGGCTTCAGCGTCTTCGGCAAAGGCCTTGGCGACCACCACGTCCACCGGCAGCGGCACGCTGACCTTGGCTGCGATGGCTTTTGCCGTCTCCAGCAGATCTGCTTCATACAGCGACTTACCGACCGGGAAACCGGCCGCAGCGAGGAAGGTGTTAGCGATGCCGCCACCGACGATCAGCTGGTCGCAGATCTGGCTCAGGCTGTTGAGCACATCGAGCTTGGTCGACACCTTGGAGCCGGCGACGATTGCCGCCATCGGCTTAGCCGGGTTACCTAGGGCCTTGCCCAAGGCGTCTAGTTCAGCGGCCAGTAGCGGGCCGGCGCAGGCGACTTTGGCGAATTTAGCCACGCCGTGGGTCGAGCCCTCGGCACGGTGAGCGGTGCCGAAGGCGTCCATCACAAACACGTCGCACAGGGCGGCGTATTGCTGGGCCAGCGCATCGCTGTTTTTCTTCTCGCCGCTGTTAAAGCGCACGTTCTCGAACAACACAATTTCGCCGGCTTTAAGCTCAACACCGCTGAGGTAATCAGCCAGCAATGGCACTTCACGACCGAGCGCCTTGCTCAAGTAATCCGCCACCGGCTTAAGGCTATTTTCTGCGCTGAACTCACCCTCGGTCGGACGACCCAGGTGCGAGCAGACCATCACGGCTGCGCCCTTCTCCAGCGCCAGCTTGATGGTCGGCAGGGAGGCGAGGATGCGCGCGTCGCTCTTCACCACGCCGTCTTTTACCGGCACGTTGAGGTCTTCGCGGATCAGCACGCGCTTACCGGCGAGGTCGAGGTCGGTCATCTTCAAAACGGTCATAGCATCAGTCCTTCACGGGGGCTGTAGTCAGAGAAAGAAAATGTTCGGCGACATCGAGCATGCGGTTGGCAAAGCCCCACTCGTTGTCGAACCAGGCCAGCAGGTTGACCAGTCGCGGTCCGGAGACGCGCGTCTGGCTGCCGTCGACGATGGCCGAATGCGGATCATGGTTGAAGTCACAGCTGGCGTGCGGCAGCTCGGTGTAAGCCAGCAAGCCTTTGAGTGGGCCCGCCTCGGCCGCCTGACGCAGCACGGCGTTGATCTCGGCTGCCGAGGTGTCGCGAGCGGTCTGCAGGGTGATATCCAGACACGACACATTCACCGTCGGTACACGAATGGCCTTGGCCTGGATGCGTCCGCTTAGTTCCGGCAACAAGCGCTCGATACCACGGGCCAGGCCAGTGGACACCGGAATCACCGACTGAAAGGCCGAACGTGTGCGGCGCAAGTCTTCGTGGTGATAGGCGTCGATCACCGGCTGATCGTTCATCGCCGAATGAATAGTGGTGATCGATACGTACTCGATGCCCACCGTTTCATTAAGCAACTTGAGCAACGGCACACCGCAATTGGTGGTGCAGGAGGCGTTGGATACCAGGCGCTCGCGACCGGTCAGGTTGGCCTGATTGACCCCGAACACCACGGTAGCATCGATATCTGCTTCGCCGGCCATCGGTTGCGACAACAGCACCCGCGGCGCACCAGCGTTGATAAAGCGTTGGGCATCGGCACGCGTGGTGTACTGGCCGGAGCACTCCAGTAGCAGGTCGATATCCAGCGCAGCCCAGTCAACCCCTTCCGGAGTCGCCTGACGCAGTACTTTTACGCAGTCGCCATTGATGTGCAGACAGTCTCCATCGACCCTCACTTCGCCAGGAAAACGGCCATGGGTGGAGTCGAATCGGGTCAGGTATTCAATACTGGCCTGATCGGCCAAATCATTCAGTGCAACGATTTCCAGATGCGCACCCGCACCGCGCTCATGCAGCGCACGCAGCACGCAGCGGCCGATACGGCCGTAGCCGTTGAGGGCAATTCGATAGGGGCGCTTAGGCATGGCGATCTCAATGGTGGATGCAGGCGTAGGGTGGGTTAGCCGCGCAGCGGTGTAACCCACCATGAACGTTGATGGGTATCGCTGCGCTCAACCTGCGCGGCTCGACCCATCCTACGCACTCAGGCTTCCAGCAGCTCGGCAGCCGTTTCCAGAATGTTCTCGACGGTAAAGCCGAATTCCTCGAACAGCGCCGGGGCCGGCGCGGACTCACCGAAGGTCGTCATGCCGATGATGCGGCCTTCCAGACCGACGTACTTGTACCAGTAGTCCGCGTGTGAGGCTTCGATAGCGATACGCGCACCCACCTGCAGCGGCAGCACGGCTTGCTTGTAGCCGGCGTCCTGCTGATCAAACACGCTGGTGGACGGCATTGACACCACACGCACCTGACGGCCTTCTGCAGTCAGTTTGTCGTAAGCGGTCACGGCCAGGCCAATTTCCGAACCGGTGGAAATCAGAATCAGCTCCGGCTCACCGGCGCAGTCTTTCAGCACATAGCCACCGCGCGCCACGTCCGCCAATTGCTGAGCATCACGGCTCTGGTGCGGCAGGTTCTGCCGGCTGAAGATCAACGCGCTTGGACCGTCACTACGCTCGATCGCGTACTTCCAGGCAACGGCCGATTCCACGGCGTCACAAGGGCGCCAGGTGTCGAGGTTCGGCGTGCCACGCAGGCTAGCCAACTGCTCGATTGGCTGGTGCGTCGGGCCGTCTTCGCCCAGGCCGATAGAGTCGTGGGTATAGACGAACAGCACGCGTTGTTTCATCAGCGAGGCCATGCGTACCGCGTTACGCGCATATTCCATGAAGATCAGGAAGGTTGCGCCATACGGCACGAAACCGCCATGCAGGGCCACGCCGTTCATGATTGCGCTCATGCCGAACTCGCGCACGCCGTAGAACATGTAGTTACCGGACGCGTCGTCAGCCGACACGCCCTTACAGCCTTTCCACAGGGTCAGGTTGGAGCCAGCGAGGTCAGCCGAACCGCCGAGGAATTCCGGCAGCAGCGGACCAAATGCGTTGAGAGTGTTCTGGCTGGCCTTGCGGCTGGCGATGGTTTCGCCTTTGGCGGCGACTTCCTGAATATAGGCAGCGGTCTTCTCGGCGAAGTCTGCTGGCAGCTCACCGGCGACACGGCGTTTAAACTCGCTGGCCAGCTCGGGGAAGGCGGCGGCGTAGGCAGCAAAACGCTGGTCCCACTCAGCTTCGGCAGCGGCACCAGCTTGCTTAGCGTCCCACTCGGCGTAGATGTCGGCCGGAATTTCGAACGGGCCGTGGTTCCAGCCCAGGGTGGCGCGGGTCAGGGCGATTTCTTCGATACCCAATGGCGCACCGTGACAGTCTTCCTTGCCACCTTTGTTCGGCGAGCCAAAACCAATGGTGGTTTTGCAGCAGATCAGCGTCGGACGGTCGTCGGTTTTACGCGCGGTCTCGATGGCCATCTTGATTTCGTCGGCGTCGTGGCCGTCGACATTGCGAATCACCTGCCAGCCGTAAGCCTCGAAGCGCGCCGGGGTGTCGTCGGTGAACCAGCCTTCGACTTCGCCATCGATGGAGATGCCGTTGTCGTCGTAAAACGCCACCAGCTTGCCCAAGCCCAGAGTGCCGGCCAGGGAGCAGACTTCATGGCTGATGCCTTCCATCATGCAGCCGTCGCCCAGGAAGGCGTAGGTGAAGTGGTCAACGATCTGGTGGTCGTCACGGTTGAACTGCGCGCCCAGTACCTTCTCAGCAATGGCGAAACCGACCGCGTTGGCGATGCCCTGACCAAGCGGGCCCGTGGTGGTTTCCACGCCTGGGGTGTAGCCGTATTCCGGGTGACCCGGGGTGCGGCTGTGCAGCTGGCGGAAGTTTTTCAGGTCTTCGATGCCGAGGTCATAGCCAGTCAGGTGCAGCAGCGAGTAGATCAACATCGAGCCGTGGCCGTTGGACAGCACGAAGCGGTCACGGTCGGCGAATTTCGGGTTGCTCGGGTTGTGCTTGAGGAAGTCGCGCCACAGTACTTCGGCGATATCCGCCATGCCCATCGGGGCACCGGGGTGGCCGCTGTTGGCTTTCTGCACGGCATCCATGCTCAGGGCACGAATGGCATTGGCTCGCTCACGACGGCTGGGCATCACTGAATCTCCTACGGGTTGCTTTGGCAACTGGGCTCGAAAAAGGCGGCCATTTTCGCCCAGCGGGGCCTGCCGGGGCAATGACAGATAGTCGCACAGCCAATGTTTTCTGGCCTGAGCAGCAGCAAGACCAATATCAAAACTTTTTGATATTGGTCTTGCTGGATAAAAAATGACCGATTAGACTGGCCCACCTATGAATATGCGCGCCCCTTTTTTGGCCTTTGAGCCAGTCGATGCCCTCGCTGCCCTGTGCAAGGCCAGTGGCGATTCGCTGCGCCTGAACATCCTGCGCGCACTGGCCAACGACTCGTTCGGGGTTCTGGAACTGGCGCAGATTTTTGCCACCGGCCAATCAGGCATCAGTCACCATTTAAAGGTTCTGGCCCAGGCCGGGCTGGTGGCCACCCGTCGTGAAGGTAATGCTATTTTCTATCGCCGCGCGCTGGCTCAGGGCGAGCAACTAGGCAGTCGCCTGCACAGCGCCCTGCTGGATGAAGTCGACCAGTTACAGCTGCCGGTCGAGATACAACAGCGCATTGCCGCTGTACACCGCCAACGCGCCGCCGCCAGCCAAGCATTTTTCACCCGCAGCGCGGCGAGCTTCCAGGCGCAGCAGGACTTGATTGCCGGTCTGCCGCAATACCGTGACAGCGTACTGGCCCTGCTCGATTCCCTGGACTTTGCCGCCGATGCCTGTGCGGTGGAAGTCGGCCCCGGCGACGGCGGCTTTCTGCCGGAACTGGCGCGGCGTTTTCAACGGGTGCTGGCGCTGGACAACAGCGCCGCCATGCTCGAACTGGCGCGTCTGCGCTGCGCCGAAGAATGCTTGGATAACGTTGCACTGCAGCTGGCCGACGCCCTGCATGACGACTACCCGGCGGCCGATTGCCTGGTGCTGAACATGGTCTTGCACCACTTCGCCGCCCCCGCCGAGGCGCTCAAGCAGCTTGCACAGCACTTGAAGCCTGGCGGCAGCCTGTTGATTACCGAGCTATGCAGCCACAACCAGAGCTGGGCCCGCGAGGCCTGCGGCGATCTGTGGTTGGGCTTCGAACAAGACGACCTGGCGCGCTGGGCCAGCGCCGCCGAGCTAAACACCTGCGAAAGCCTTTATGTGGGCTTGCGCAACGGCTTCCAAATTCAGGTGCGGCACTTCGCCAAACCTTCCACACCTCAAGGCCCTCGGGCTGCAACTATCGATCACTCACAGGAACCCGAACGATGAGCGAATACTCCCTCTTTACCTCCGAGTCCGTCTCCGAAGGCCATCCCGACAAGATCGCCGACCAGATTTCCGATGCCGTGCTCGACGCCATCATCACCCAGGACAAACACGCCCGCGTCGCCTGTGAAACCATGGTTAAAACCGGTGTGGCCATCGTCTCTGGCGAAGTCACCACCAGCGCCTGGGTCGACCTGGAAGAAATCACCCGCAAGGTGATCTGCGACATCGGCTACACCAGCTCCGACGTCGGCTTCGACGGTAATACCTGCGGCATCATCAACATCATTGGCAAGCAGTCCCCGGACATCAACCAGGGTGTCGACCGCGCCAAGCCGGAAGACCAGGGTGCCGGCGACCAGGGCCTGATGTTTGGCTATGCCAGCAACGAAACCGACGTGTTGATGCCCGCGCCGATTGTCTTCAGTCACCGCTTGGTTGAGCGTCAGGCCGAAGCACGCAAGTCCGGCTTGCTGCCGTGGCTGCGCCCGGATGCCAAGTCCCAGGTCACCTGCCGTTATGACGGTGGCAAAGTGGTCGGCATCGACGCCGTAGTGCTGTCGACCCAGCACAACCCGGATGTCTCGCTGGACGACCTGCGCGAAGCGGTGATGGAGCTGATCATCAAGCACACCCTGCCGGCTGAACTGCTGCACAAGGACACCCAGTTCCACATCAACCCAACCGGCAACTTCGTTATCGGTGGCCCGGTAGGCGACTGCGGCCTGACCGGCCGTAAGATCATCGTCGACTCCTACGGCGGCATGGCCCGTCACGGCGGCGGCGCGTTTTCCGGCAAGGACCCGTCCAAGGTTGACCGTTCGGCCGCCTACGCCGGCCGTTACGTAGCCAAGAACATCGTCGCCGCCGGCCTGGCCGAGCGTTGCGAAATCCAGGTGTCCTACGCCATCGGCGTGGCCCAGCCGACCTCGATCTCACTCAACACCTTTGGCACCAACAAGGTGGCAGAAGACGTGATCATCAAGCTGGTGCGTGAACTCTTCGACCTGCGCCCTTACGCAATCACCAAGATGCTCGACCTGCTGCACCCGATGTACCAAGAGACTGCCGCCTATGGCCACTTCGGCCGCACGCCGCAGCAGAAAACGGTCGGCGACGACACCTTCACCACCTTCACTTGGGAAAAAACCGACAAGGCCGCCGAACTGCGCGCCGCTGCCGGCCTGTAAGCCTCACGGCAACAACAGGAGCCCTGCCTAGTGCGGGGCTTTTTTTATTGCGCGGCATTCAGCATGCACAGGCAAGAGCAGCTAGGCTCACCGAGCCACCCGCCGAGCAAGGATGCTCATGATGAAAGCGCTAATCGTCTGCCTACTGCTACTCAGCAACCCCTTGTGGGCCGCCTGCCCGGACTGGCCTACGTCACGCGCCGAACTCGAACTCAGCGCACTGGCCCAGCAACTGGCCGCCTGGGACGACGCCTATCATCGCCAGGGACAAAGCCCTGTCGCCGATGAACTGTATGACCAAGCCAGTGCCAACCTGGAGCATTGGCGCAGCTGTTTCCCCGCCATCGGTCCGGCGCTGGAAAATCCGCTGAGCACCAGCAGCGGACCACTGCCCCATCCTATTGCGCACACCGGGCTGCGCAAGCTGCCAAACGAACGCACGGCCGCCCGCTGGATCGCCAGCCGCGCGGATCTATGGATTCAGCCAAAAGTTGACGGCGTCGCCGTCAGCCTGGTGTACCGCCAGGGCCAGTTGCAGCAACTGGTCAGTCGCGGCGATGGCCGCAGCGGACAGGACTGGACCGCACGCGCGCGCCAACTGCCGGCCATTCCTCAGCAGCTATCCAGCCCGCTGGACTTGGTGTTGCAGGGCGAGTTGTATTGGCGGCTACCTGCTCATATTCAACACCAGGCCGGAAGCCTGGGCGCGCGCAGCAAAGTCGCCGGACTGCTAGCCCGGCAAACACTGACGACTGAGGAGGCGGCGGGTATCGGCCTGTTTGTCTGGGACTGGCCGGACGGCCCAGAGCAGATGCAAGAACGCTTAGAACAACTCACCGCACTGGGTTTTGCCGACAGCCAGCGCTTCAGCCGACCTATGAGTACGATCAGCGAAGCCGCCCATTGGCGTGAGCACTGGTACAACAGCGCCCTGCCCTTCGCCACCGATGGTGTGGTGCTACGCCAGGCTCAGCGCCCGGCAGCCGCCCGCTGGCAAGCTGAGCCGCCGCACTGGGCCGTGGCCTGGAAATACCCGGCTAGCCAGGCCTTGGCGGTGGTGCAGGCGGTGGATTTTCGCATTGGCCGCAGCGGGCGCATCACCCCGGTGCTGCGCGTACAACCGGTAAAGCTGGATGACCGACGCATCGAATATGTCAGCGCTCACTCCCTGCAGCGCTGGCAGACGCTGGACATCCGCCCCGGCGACCAAGTAGTAATCCGCCTGTCTGGCTTGACCATCCCTACCCTCGACAGCGTGCTCTGGCGCACCCAGCAACGCGCCGCGCTGCAGGTGCCAGACGCCGCGACCTTTCACGCCCTGAGCTGCTGGCGCGCCACAACAGCCTGCGCCAGCCAGTTTCGTGCGCGCCTGGTCTGGCTCAGCGGCAAACAGGGCCTGGCGTTACCGGGCGTGGGCCCCGGCACCTGGGATAAGCTGCTGCGCGCGCAGTACATCAATGGCCTTACCGACTGGCTGCAGCTCTCGACCGAGCAGCTCAGTCGCGTGCCCGGTCTCGGCCCACGCAGCGCTGCCGTCTTGCAGCAGAGTTTCAACCTGGCCCGCCAACGCCCGCCACAAACCTGGCTGCGCGCTCTGGGTGTACCGGGTAACGTGACGCTGGATGCTGACTGGGACACCCTGGCGCAACGCAGTAGCGCCGACTGGCAACGCCAACCGGGTATCGGCCAGCGGCGGGCGGCGCAGCTGCAGGCGTTTTTTCAACACCCGGAAGTACAGGCCTTGCGGGCGCAATTACGTGAAGCGCAGATCGCCGGTTTTTAAACATCGATAAACTTTACCCCACCACAGCGGTCGACTGCATGCGCCCATATAGAGAATGACCATGCACAAACCCCTGCTAGTAAGCGCCCTGCTACTGACCAGCGCACTGGCCTACGCGGCCGGAAGCGCAACGCAGCCACTCAGCGGCTGCGCCGGCAAACGCCACGCCATCAGCGAACAACTCGAAATCGCCAAAAGCTACGGCAATAGCAATCAACAAGCGGGCCTGGAGAAGGAACTGAAGGCAGTTGAAGAGCACTGCAACGATGCCGACCTGCGCGCAGAGCGCGAAGCCAAGGTGGTCAAAGCCGTCGAAGAAGTTGACGAGCGCGAGATGGATTTACGCGAAGCGCTTGCCGAAGGCAATCAGAACGACATCAGCAAACGCCAGCACAAATTGCAGGAGTCACGCACTGAACTGCAGCGAGCCCGCGATGAGCTCGGCCAATAGCTAAAATCGCTGACTATCCGGCTTTAGCCCAACAGAACTGACGCGCAGCGCCCGTGGGCTGCGGTTTAAAACGCGCGGAACTCTTCATGGCACGCCTTGCAGCTGTCTTCGACCCGCTGCATCGGTGCCGCCAGCGACTCGGGCGTAAGTGGCTGGGCATGAGTCGCGGTAACTAGCGCCGCGGTGCTAGCTTCCATCGCCCGCGCCAACTCCTGAAAACGTGCCTGACGCTGCCACACGTCATCTTTGGCGCGGGTCTCGCCACTCTCGTCTTCACGCACCTGTGGGAAATGCTGCCAAGGCTTGCGCGTCAACTGGTCGAGCTCAGCCGCCCCGGCAACAAAGGCTGGTTCTTTGAAGGCAATCCGCCCTCGTAACATGCCACCAAGATTTTCGCTGACCTTGAGCATCTGCTTAAAAATGGTCTGGCGTTGGCCTTGTGGCGAGTTGGGATCAACACCGCCGCAACCACTCACAGCAAGCGCCAATACAATCAGGGACAGGGTTTTAAGCTTCATAACACCTTCATTGCCAACAACCGGGTGGATAACGGGTGACAGTATCGCCACCCACCGCCCAGTGGCCAAGCGTGGTGTTTTGCCGCAGACCTCAGGCCGAGACCACAAACAGGCTGATGATCAGCCCCATATTGACGAACCACATCAGCGAGCGCACGGGGGCCAAGTCCGCCAGGTAGCAGACGAGATAGAGGAGGCGACTGACGATAAACGCCATCGCCAACTGATCGAGCAGCGCTTGTTCGGCGCCGCCCGCTAGATGGGCAATGATCACCGCAGCAGAAAAGGCCGGCGTCACCTCAAAGCTGTTGAGCTGGGCATTGTTGGCGCGCCGACCGATGCCACTGAGGTTATCCAGCAGCGCACGCGGGTCATGGTTGTGCTTGGGGCTGAACCCGCCGCTAACGGCCTTGGCCGTTACGGTCGACAGGTAGGGCAGGAACAGCGCAATCAACACACACCAGTAAGCAACAGTCATGGCAACTCCGAGGTCAGGACAAAGAGGCTGAAGCTTGGCCTGCAACCCTAGCCCGCGTCCATGACCGAATCCCGCAATACGGCGACAATTCAGCCAATCATGCCGCCAGTTTTCCCTTGGCCAACGCCACAGAGGCCGCGAGCATCGCGCGTAACAGGACCGAGCAACCAGCGGCGAGGTCGGCGGGCGCTGCATTCTCGATCTCGTTATGGCTGATACCGCCTTCGCACGGCACGAATATCATTCCGGCCGGGCCTAGTTCGGCGAGAAAGATCGCGTCATGCCCGGCACCGCTGACAATGTCCATATGCGACAGGCCCAACCCCTGTGCAGCACTGCGTACCGCCTCAACACAGCCCTGTTCGAAATACAGCGGCGGGAAATCTGCCGTCGGCGTTAGCTCGAAGCTCAGCCCATGCTTGGCGCAGGTGTCTTCGATCACCCCATGCACCTCAGCGATCATCGAATCCAACCGCGCTGGTTCGAGATGACGGAAGTCCAACGTCATGCGCACCTCCCCGGGAATCACGTTGCGCGAGCCTGGATAGGCCTGCAGGCAACCCACCGTGCCACAGGCATGCGGCTGGTGCTCCAAGGCTACCCGGTTGACCGCCGCCACCACCGCCGCCGCACCGACCAGCGCATCTTTGCGCAGGTGCATCGGCGTCGGGCCGGCATGCGCTTCAACGCCCTTGAGAGTGAGGTCGAACCACTTCTGCCCGAGCGCACCAAGTACTACGCCGATGGTTTTTTCCTGATCCTCAAGAATCGGCCCCTGCTCGATGTGCGCCTCGAAATAAGCACCCACCGCATGCCCGTTCACAGCGCGTGTGCCGGCATAACCAATGGCGTTCAGCGCTTCGCCGACGGTGACGCCCTCGGCGTCAGACTTGGCCAGGGTTTCGGCCAGGGTGAATTTCTCGGCAAATACCCCGGAGCCCATCATGCAGGGGGCGAAACGCGAACCTTCTTCGTTGGTCCACACCACCACCTCCAGCGGAGCTTCAGTCTGCACGCCTAAGTCATTCAGGGTGCGCAGCACCTCGACGCCGGCCAGCACGCCGAAGCAGCCGTCAAACTTGCCACCGGTGGGCTGGGTGTCGATGTGACTGCCGGTCATTACTGGTGGCAATGCGTCATTGCGCCCAGGGCGGCGGGCAAAGATATTGCCTACGCCATCCACGCTTACCGTGCAGCCTGCTTCCTCGCACCAGCGCACGAACAGGTCGCGGGCCTGACGGTCGAGATCAGTCAGCGCCAGTCGGCAGACCCCGCCTTTAACCGTGGCACCGAGCTGCGCCAGCTCCATCAACGATTGCCACAGACGCTCGCTATTGATGTGCGGCTGAGTGGATTGCAGAACCTCACTGGCAGTGTTCATCGCGTTCTCCTTGGTCGGTCATGTTTACTCGGCCGTTGCATAAGGCCGAGCGAGCTGAATCGCGGCGCGGGCAAACACTTGCCCGCGCCATGGCGGTTTACGCGGCGCTATCGACTACGGCAGGTTGTGTGCTGCGCAGGCTGCACAGGGCGAAATAAATCAACCCGCCGAAGAACGAGCCGGTAAACCAGCCATAGTCGTAGAACCAACTGAAGGCGCTGCTGCCGAGTGACATCAGGGTCAATGCCACTGGCACCGCAAAGGCGACAAAACCAATCCAGTTCCACGCGGGATACACGTCATCACGGTAAAGGCCGGCCAGGTCAAGGCGCTGTTTTTTGATCAGGAAGTAGTCCACCACCATGATCCCGGCAATCGGCCCGAGCAGGCTGGAGTAACCCAGCAGCCAGTTGGAATAGACACTCTCCAGACTCAGGTCAGAGACCAGCAGGCCGAGCTTTTTCAACAACTCATGGCCCATCAGCGCAAGGCCTATTACGCCGGTCAGCATGACCGCCTTGGTGCGGTTGATCAGTTTGGGCGCGATGTTCTGGAAATCATTGGTGGGTGAAACGATGTTCGCCGCAGTATTAGTCGACAGCGTGGCGACGATGATCAGCGCCATGGCCAGGGCAACCCAGCCAGGGCTCTGGATATGGCCGATCAGGGTGACGGGGTCAGACACTGTTTCGCCGACCAGCGAAGCCGACGCAGCAGTCAAGACCACGCCCAAAGCAGCGAAGAGAAACATGGTCAGCGGTAAACCAATAATCTGACCAATGATCTGGTCCTTCTGACTCTTGGCGTAACGGCTGAAGTCAGGAATGTTCAACGACAAAGTGGCCCAGAAGCCGACCATGGCGGTCAGCCCGGCCAGAAAGTAACTGGTGACGCTGGCGCCTTCAGGCCGATTCGCCGGCTGCGCCAACAGTTCGCTCATCGACACATTGGGTAACGCCCACACCAGCAGGCCGGCACCGACCAGCACCAGCAGCGGCGCCGACAAGGTTTCCAGCCACTTGATCGACTCTGCACCGCGCAGCACCACCCACAGGTTGAGGGTCCAGAAGATCATGAAACCGATCACCTCGCCGGTGCCGCCCAGGCTTTTCCAGCCCTCGAAGATCGAACCGAACAACAGGTGAATGGCCAAGCCGCCAAACATGGTCTGGATACCGAACCAGCCACACGCCACCACCGCGCGAATCAAACAGGGCACGTTGGAGCCAATCACCCCGAACGAGGAGCGCAGCAGTACCGGAAAGGGGATGCCGTACTTGGTACCGGGAAAGGCGTTCAACGTCAGCGGGATCAGCACGATGATGTTGGCCAACAGAATCGCCAGCAACGCCTCGCCCACCGACAAGCCGAAGTAGGCCGTCAATACGCCGCCCAGGGTGTAAGTCGGCACGCAGATCGACATGCCGACCCAGAGCGCAGTGATATGCCACTTGTTCCAGGTGCGCTCGTGCACCTGAGTGGGCGCAATGTCGGGGTTATAGCGTGGGCTGTCGAGTACGTCGGGGCCTGCGGCCAGTTCGTACAAGCCATCGCGTTCGGTCACTTGCGATCTGCTCTGTTGCATGGGCCTCTCCAGTCATTGTTCTGATTATTTGCTCATCGGGATTACTAACCACGTGGCGGGGACTGCACTGCCAAATGGCCGCTCGCGATGGCCGGAGTACTCGTTCAACTCAGGACCGGCCAGCTCGGTAGCGAGAGCTATCAATAAGCGTGCCGGGAACCTGTTTACTCATCTTTCGCCTGCCATAAAAAACTATAGATAGCTGATCTATATAGCCTTTTATAAACGCATCAGTTTTTCTGCTGCGTCTTACCGGCCTGGTTTTGCGGCTCACCATAAGCCTGTCTTATCCGTCAGGATTCAAAGTGGTGCAGGCAACTTTTTTCTACCACTAGGGCCGTGTTCACCACTCGGCCCAAACGCCTGATTTTGCATAGGAAATCTTGCTCATATTTGGTTCTTGTCAAGTGCGTCAAAATGGTGAGTGCCTGCACCATTTTGCTTATTTAGTATTTTTTATCTTATATTTCAATTACTTATATAAAATATTGCAGCCTAAAAAATATTCTTGATCAATCACTAAACAGCGACTAGATTCAATTCCTGTCAGCGATGACAGGATTAAAATCCTTTCGCCTGGCAGGCCATAACACCAAGAACCGGCATGCACCGGTCAGCCTGAGAGGAACTCGCTATGTCGCTGTTGATCCGTGGTGCCACCCTGGTTACCCATGAGGAGAGCTACCGTGCTGACGTGCTCTGTGCCGACGGCCTGATCCAGGCCATTGGCGACAACCTCGACGCCCCCGCCGGCTGCCAAGTGCTTGATGGCAGCGGCCAATATCTGATGCCTGGCGGCATAGACCCGCACACCCATATGCAATTGCCATTCATGGGCACCGTAGCCAGCGAAGACTTTTACAGCGGCACCGCCGCGGGCCTGGCCGGCGGTACCACCTCGATCATCGATTTTGTGATTCCTAACCCGCAGCAGTCGCTGCTCGAAGCCTTCCACACTTGGCGCGGCTGGGCGGAAAAGTCTGCATCCGATTACGGCTTCCATGTCGCCATCACCTGGTGGAGCGAGCAGGTCGCCGCCGAGATGGGCGAGTTGGTGGCAAAGTTTGGGGTCAACAGCTTCAAGCACTTTATGGCCTACAAAAACGCCATCATGGCCGCCGACGACACCCTAGTCGCCAGCTTCGAGCGCTGCCTGCAACTGGGCGCAGTACCCACCGTGCATGCGGAGAACGGTGAGCTGGTCTACCACCTGCAGCAGAAGCTTTTAGCCCAAGGCTTTACAGGGCCAGAAGCGCACCCTCTATCGCGCCCCTCGCAGGTCGAAGGTGAGGCGGCCAGCCGCGCCATCCGTATCGCCGAAACCCTGGGTACGCCGCTGTACCTGGTGCACGTCTCAACCCAGGAGGCCCTGGATGAAATCACCTACGCCCGCGCCAAGGGCCAGCCGGTTTACGGCGAGGTGCTGGCCGGCCACCTGCTGCTCGATGACAGCGTGTATCGCCACCCGGATTGGCAGACCGCCGCCGGCTATGTGATGAGCCCGCCATTCCGCCCGAAAGAGCATCAAGCCGCCCTGTGGCGCGGCTTGCAATCGGGCAACCTGCACACCACCGCCACTGATCACTGCTGCTTCTGCGCCGAGCAGAAAGCCGCTGGCCGTGACGACTTCAGCAAAATCCCCAATGGCACTGCCGGCATCGAAGACCGCATGGCGGTGCTGTGGGATGAAGGGGTCAATAGCGGCAAGCTGTCGATCAACGACTTCGTCGCGCTGACCAGCACCAATACGGCGAAAATCTTCAATCTGTTCCCACGCAAGGGTGCGCTACGCGTGGGTGCCGACGCCGACCTGGTGCTCTGGGACCCACAGGGCACGCGCACCATCTCTGCGAAAACCCACCACCAGCAGGTCGACTTCAACATCTTCGAAGGCAAGACCGTGCGCGGCATACCCAGCCACACCATCAGCCGGGGCAAGCTGGTTTGGGTGGATGGCGACCTGCGCGCCGAGCGCGGCGCCGGTCGCTATATCGAGCGTCCGCCCTACCCCGCGGTGTTCGACCTGCTGAGCAAGCGCGCTGAGCAAAACCGTCCTACCGCCGTCGAGCGCTAAGCCCGCGCACTGGCACCACACATGACTTAGCCGCACCGACCCACAGAGGCCGGACGGCCGCTTATCAGCTGTTAACTGCCCAATAAAAGCCACAAAACCGTGAGGCAATAACCGTGATAGACACCCTCAGCCATTTGCCACGACCGGATGCCGACGCGGCCGAACTGGCCGATCGCTTCAGCGATCTAGCCCCGCCGCTTAACGCTCGCCAGGCCGCACTGGAAAGCGCTCGCTGCCTGTACTGCTACGACGCCCCGTGCATCAATGCCTGCCCCAGCGAGATCGACATCCCCTCGTTCATCCGCAATATCAGCCATGAAAACGTCCAGGGCGCGGCCGAGAAAATCCTCTCGGCGAATATCCTCGGCGGCAGTTGCGCCCGCGTTTGTCCGACGGAAATCCTTTGTCAGCAGGCCTGCGTGCGTAATAACGCACAAGAGTGCGCACCGGTACTGATCGGCCTGCTGCAGCGCTACGCCATCGACAACGCGCAGTTCAGCGAGCACCCGTTTAAACGCGCCCCAGCCAGCGGCAAACGTATCGCCGTGGTCGGCGCAGGGCCTGCGGGTTTGTCCTGCGCCCACCGCCTGGCCATGCATGGTCACGACGTGGTGGTCTTCGAGGCGCGCGAGAAAGCCGGTGGTCTTAACGAATACGGCATCGCCGCCTACAAGCTGGTGGACGATTTCGCTCAACGCGAAGTGGAATTTCTCCTGCAGATTGGCGGCATCGAGATTCGTCACGGGCACAAACTCGGTGGCGACCTCAGCCTGAGCGACCTGCGCCAGCAGTTCGACGCGGTCTTCCTCGGCATCGGCCTAGCGGCCAGCAAACGCCTCGGTCTGGCTGGCGAAGACGCGCCGGGGCTGCTCGCCGCTACCGACTATATCCGCGAACTGCGGCAGAGCGATGACCTTAGCCAGCTACCGGTAGCCGAGCGCTGCATCGTCCTCGGTGCCGGCAATACTGCTATCGACATGGCGGTGCAAATGAGCAAGCTCGGCGCACGCGACGTCAACCTGGTCTATCGCCGTGGTTTCGAGGAGATGGGCGCAACCGAGCACGAACAGGACATTGCCAAAGCAAATCAGGTGCGCCTGCTGACCTGGGCACAGCCGCAAGATGTGCTGCTCAATGAGCATGGCCAGGTGCGCGGTATGCGTTTCGCCCGTACCCGCGTGGAGAACGGCCGCCTGCAGAGCACCGGGCAAACCTTCGAACTGGTCGCCGACGCCATCTTTAGCGCCATTGGCCAGGCCTTTGACGGCCAAGCGCTGAGCGATCCACTGGCCAGCGAGCTGAAGCGCGAGGGCGAACGCATCTGGGTCGATACCCAGCAGCAAACTAGCGTGCCCGGCATCTACGCCGGCGGCGACTGCACCGCCCTGGGGCAGGACCTCACCGTACAAGCTGTGCAGCACGGCAAGCTGGCCGCCGAGGCCATCCACTCTCACCTGATGCTCAATGTGGAGGCCGCATAAATGGCCGATCTATCCATCGAATTCGCCGGTATCAAAGCACCCAATCCGTTTTGGTTGGCCAGCGCACCGCCTACCGACAAGGCCTACAACGTGATCCGCGCCTTCGAAGCCGGCTGGGGCGGCGTGGTGTGGAAGACCCTCGGCGAAGACCCGGCAGCGGTCAACGTCTCGTCGCGCTACTCGGCGCACTTCGGGGCTAACAGGAGCGTCCTCGGAATTAATAATATCGAGCTGATCACCGACCGCTCACTGGAAATCAACCTGCGCGAAATCACCCAGGTGAAGAAAGACTGGCCGGATCGCGCGATGATCGTTTCCTTGATGGTGCCGTGCGTCGAAGAGTCCTGGAAACGCATCCTGCCGCTAGTGGAAGCCACCGGCTGCGACGGCATCGAACTGAACTTTGGCTGCCCCCACGGTATGCCTGAGCGCGGCATGGGCGCAGCGGTCGGCCAGGTGCCTGAATACGTGGAGATGGTCACTCGCTGGTGCAAGACCTACAGCTCGCTGCCGGTGATCGTCAAACTGACGCCCAACATCACCGACGTGCGCCTGTCCGCGCGCGCCGCCCATCGCGGTGGCGCGGATGCGGTGTCGTTGATTAACACCATCAACTCGATCACCAGCGTCGATCTCGATCGCATGGTCGCCCACCCCATCGTCGGTAATCAGAGCACCCATGGCGGTTATTGCGGCTCGGCGGTGAAACCCATTGCACTGAACATGGTCGCCGAAATCGCCCGCGACCCGGAAACCCAAGGCCTGCCGATCTGCGGTATCGGCGGCATCGGCAACTGGCGCGATGCGGCGGAGTTTGTGGCATTGGGCTGCGGCGCAGTGCAGGTGTGCACGGCGGCCATGCTGCATGGCTTTCGCATCGTCGAAGAGATGAAAGACGGCCTGTCGCGCTGGATGGACAGCCAGGGCTACGACAGCCTGGCGGATTTCTCCGGCCGCGCGGTGGGCAATACCACTGACTGGAAGTACCTGGACATCAACTATCAGGTAATCGCTAAAATCGATCAGGACTCGTGCATCGGCTGCGGCCGCTGCCACATCGCCTGCGAAGACACCTCACACCAGGCCATCGCCAGCCTGATCCAGGCCGACGGTACGCACAAGTACGAAGTGATCGACGAGGAGTGCGTGGGCTGCAACCTGTGCCAGATCACCTGCCCGGTGGAGAACTGCATCGAAATGGTGACTCAGGACACCGGCAAACCCTTCCTTGACTGGAACCACGACCCACGCAATCCGTACCGCGTAGCGTCGTAAAGTGATCGGTAGAATTCGTTCAAGATCGTAGCGAGCGCAGGTCAGGCAAGGCGATAACAGGTGAGGACGCGGAGTGTACGAGCAGTACATGAGCAGTACTCGCCTCGCTCGCCCCTTTGGGGGCCGCACTGAAGCGCGTTAGCAGCAAGGCTGCTTGCCGAACCTGTTTTCAACGCAGCATGAACACGCGCAGTAGATAGTGGACGAATTCTCAAGGCTCCAGCCCAATCCCACGCAATATCACGCTGGTCACGGTCTGCACCGCCCGCTCGTACTGCAGTTCAGACAACGCCCGGTGGTCGTTAAGCACGCCCACCTGATGGCTGAAGTCCGCGTAATGCTGGGTAGAGGCCCAGATCATATACAGCAAGGCAGAGGGCTCAACAGCCAGAATGCGCTTGTCCTCAACCCACTGACGGATCTTCGCTTCCTTCATCTTGGCCCAGCTGTAGAGGCTGTCGTCGAGGGTGGTACCGAGCATCGGCGCACCATGGATGATCTCGTTGGCCCAGACCTTGGAGCCGTGCGGACGGCTGCGCGAGTGGTTCATCTTGGCGCGGATATAGGTGCTAAGCACCACCCGCGGATCGTCATACATTTCGAAGCACAGCGCGTCCTGCTTCCACACCTCAAGCAGATCCAGCAGCACCGCGCGGTACAACTCGTCCTTAGTGCTGAAGTAGTAGTGCAGGTTGGAGCGCGGCAGCTCGGCCTCTACGGCGATATCACCCATGGCAGTGCCGCCGTGGCCTTTCTCGGCGAAGACCTTTTCCGCGGCCAGCAGGATCTTTTCGACGTTGCGGCGGCGAATCTCGATTTTGTGATTGGCCATGACAGGTCCGTAACTAGGCAATATCGCAAGGCTACCACCCGCGCCAAGCCGGAGCGACGGAAAGCCTTTGGCTAAATCCTCAGCATCGCTATAATCACCCTCGCTTCACGCAACCGACACCGCTTCGGTTGCTCCCGCCACCCGTCCGAGGGGCGCTGCAGCAAACTCTGCCCAGCAGGGATTTGTCAGGCTCGGATGGGGCGTTAACCATACGCATCAACGGCGCCCATTCGCAGACAACGAATGGAGAACTCATTTATGAGTGCTGTTATGACGCCTGAAGCTTTTAACGACTTCAAAGTCGCCGACATGTCCCTAGCCGCCTGGGGCCGTCGCGAAACCATCATCGCCGAATCCGAGATGCCAGCCCTGATGGGCCTGCGCCGCAAGTATGCCGGCGAGCAACCGCTGCAAGGCGCGAAGATCATCGGCTGCATCCACATGACCATTCAGACCGCCGTGCTGATCGAAACCCTGACGGCACTAGGCGCAGAAGTGCGTTGGTCGTCGTGCAACATCTTCTCAACTCAAGACCAAGCCGCTGCTGCCATTGCCGCTGCCGGCATCCCGGTATTCGCCTGGAAGGGCGAAACTGAAGAAGAGTACGAGTGGTGCATCGAGCAAACCATCCTTAAAGATGGCCAGCCGTGGGATGCCAACATGATCCTCGACGACGGCGGCGACCTGACCGAGATCATCCACAAGAAATACCCGCAAATGCTTGAGCGTATTCACGGCGTGACTGAAGAAACCACCACGGGCGTTCACCGACTGCTGGAGATGCTGGCCAAAGGTGAGCTGAAAATCCCAGCGATCAACGTTAACGACTCGGTGACTAAAGCCAAGAACGATAACAAGTACGGCTGCCGTCATAGCCTGAACGATGCCATCAAGCGCGGCACCGACCACCTGCTGGCCGGCAAGCAAGCCTTGGTGATTGGCTACGGCGACGTCGGCAAGGGTTCGGCGCAATCGCTGCGCCAGGAAGGCATGATCGTACGCGTCACCGAAGTCGACCCGATCTGTGCCATGCAGGCCTGCATGGACGGCTACGAAGTGGTTTCACCGTTCAAAGACGGTATCAATGACGGTACCGAAGCCAGCATTGACGCGCAGCTGCTGGGCAAGATCGACTTGATCGTAACCACCACCGGCAACTACAACGTGTGCGACTCGAACATGCTCAAAGCGCTGAAAAAACGCGCTGTGGTGTGCAACATCGGCCACTTCGACAACGAAATCGACACCGCTTTCATGCGCAAGAACTGGGCATGGGAAGAAGTGAAGCCGCAGGTACACAAGGTGCATCGCACTGGCACCGGCGCCTTCGACGCGCAGAACGATGATTACCTGATCCTGCTGTCGGAAGGCCGCCTGGTAAACCTGGGTAACGCGACCGGTCACCCAAGCCGAATCATGGACGGCTCCTTCGCCAACCAAGTGCTGGCGCAGATCTTCCTGTTCGGTCAGAAGTACGCCGAACTGCCAGCCGCCAAGAAAGCCGAACGCCTGACTGTGGAAGTGCTGCCGAAGAAACTCGACGAAGAAGTGGCGATGGAAATGGTCAAAGGTTTCGGCGGCGTAGTGACTCAGCTGACCAAGACCCAAGCCGACTATATCGGTGTAACTGTGGAAGGCCCATTCAAGCCGGACGCTTACCGCTACTAACTAGCAGCCCGCAGGGTGGGTTAGCCGTACGCGGCTAACCCACCCTTCGTTTGAACGGAACCTTCTCCATGTCTCAAGAACGCCGTTACAGCTTCGAGTTCTTCCCTACCAAGACCGACGCCGGGCACGAAAAGCTGATGAATGTGGCGCGCCAATTGGCGACCTACAACCCCGATTTTTTCTCCTGCACCTACGGTGCCGGAGGCTCCACCCGCGACCGCACGCTGAACACCGTGCTGCAACTCGATGGCGAGATCAAAATACCGGCCGCGCCGCACCTGTCTTGCGTAGGTGACAGCAAGGCCGATCTGCGTGACTTGCTGGGCCTGTACAAAGGTGCCGGGATCAAGCGCATTGTCGCACTGCGCGGCGACCTGCCTTCCGGTATGGGCATGGCCAGCGGTGAGTTGCGCTACGCCAACGAGCTAGTCGAGTTCATCCGCGCTGAGACCGGTGATCACTTCCATATCGAGATCGCCGCTTACCCGGAAATGCACCCGCAGGCGCGCAACTTCGAAGACGATATCGCCAACTTCGTGCGCAAGGCCAAAGCCGGCGCCGACAGTGCGATCACCCAGTATTTCTTCAACGCCGACAGCTACTTCTACTTCGTCGAGCGCGTACAGAAACTCGGTGTCGACATCCCAGTTGTGCCCGGCATCATGCCGATCACCAACTACAGCAAGCTGGCGCGCTTCTCTGACGCCTGCGGCGCTGAGATTCCACGCTGGGTGCGCAAGCAACTGGAAGCCTACGGTGATGACACCAGCAGCATCCAAGCCTACGGCGAGCAGGTCATTAGCGAGATGTGCGAACGTCTGTTGCAAGGCGGCGCACCCGGCTTACATTTCTACAGCATGAATCAGGCTGAGCCGAGCCTGGCGATTTGGAACAACCTTAAGCTGCCACGCTAAGCTTGATGGCAGTAGCATCGGTGCCTGCGCCTTGCGGGTGCCGATGGTTTTCCCGGTCATTCGACATGCCCCTCCTCCTGCGCCTCAGTCTTTTCCCCACGCACCCGGCAAACCGCGGTAGCCTTTTGTAACGCACGGGGTGGTCGACACAGAGGCCAAGGCACTCAGCCGTGACCCTACTTTCAGCAAGCGTTTAGCCATGCAGGGCTTACGCGGTTCACAACCATGGAGCGCCGCAATGGCCGCACGTAAAACGATTAACGCCTCAGTCAACCCCAAAGGCAGCCTGGAAACCCTCTCGCAGCGTGAAGTGCAGCAGCTGCGCGAAACCGGTTCCGGTAGCGTTTATGCGCTGTTCCGCCAGTGCGCGCTGGCGATTCTCAACACCGGCTCGCACAGCGACAACGCCAAGACGATTCTGGAAGCCTACCCGGACTTTGAAATCCGTATCCTGCAGCAGGACCGCGGCATCCGCCTGGAGTTGTTCAACGCCCCGGCCGACGCCTTCGTCGATGGCGAGATGATCGCCAGCACCCGCGAAATGCTGTTCAGCGCCCTGCGTGACATCGTCTACACGCAGAGCGAGCTGGAAAACAAGCGGGTCGACTTCGGCAGTTCCCAGGGCATCACCGACTACGTCTTCCACCTGCTGCGCAACGCCCACACCCTGCGCGCCGGCGCCGAACCGAAGATTGTCGTGTGTTGGGGCGGCCACTCGATCAGCACCGAAGAATACAAATACACCAAGAAGGTCGGCCACGAGCTGGGCCTGCGCGGGCTGGATATCTGCACCGGTTGCGGCCCTGGCGTGATGAAGGGGCCGATGAAAGGTGCGACCATCTCCCATGCCAAACAGCGCAACGTGCATGGCCGTTACCTGGGCCTGACCGAGCCAGGCATCATCGCCGCCGAAGCCCCCAACCCAATCGTCAATGAGCTGGTGATCCTGCCGGATATCGAGAAGCGCCTAGAAGCGTTCGTGCGCGTTGGCCACGGCATCATCATCTTCCCCGGCGGTGCTGGCACGGCGGAAGAGCTGCTGTATTTCCTCGGCATCCTCATGCACCCGGACAACCAGAACATCCCCTTCCCCCTGATCATGACCGGACCAAGTAGCGCCGCCGCCTACCTTGAGCAGTTACATGCGTTTATCGGTACAACCCTGGGTGAAGCGGCGCAGCAGCGCTACAGCATCATCATCAACAACCCGGACCAAGTCGCCCGGGAAATGGCCGAAGGAATTAAGGCGGTCAAACAGTTCCGCCGCGAACATAACGATGCGTTCCACTTCAACTGGCTGCTGAAGATCGACGAAAGCTTCCAGCACCCCTTCGAGCCGACGCACGCCAACATGGCCAGCCTGAAGCTAACGCGCAACCAGCCTGTACACGAACTGGCGGCCAACCTGCGCCGAGCGTTTTCCGGGATTGTCGCGGGTAACGTCAAGGACAAGGGCATCCGCCTGATTGAGCAACACGGCCCTTACGAAATCACCGGCGACCGCGACATCATGCAGCAGCTCGATACGCTGCTGCAGGCCTTCGTTGACCAACACCGGATGAAACTGCCGGGCAACAGCGCCTATGTACCCTGCTACCAACTGACCAAATAGCCTCCTGGTTGTATGGGCAGTAGCCCGAACGGCGCTGCCCATGCAGCGCCGTCAGCGGTTACGACGGCGATCACCTGAGCGCAAATATTCATCGCGCTATGACTACTCAGAATCGATTCAAATCGATACTCTGGCTGTATGCCAACATCCCTGCGCCACCTAATCGCCGCGCTGTGCCTGATGGGCCTGAGCCTCTGCGCTCACGCCCAGACATTGCGCATCGTCAGTGAAAGCTGGGCACCCTATGTTTATGAAGAACAAGGCACACTTAAAGGTCTCGACTACGAGGCCACACAGATCGTTCTGCAACGCCTTGGCGTCGAAGCTGAGTGGCAGCTCCTGCCATGGAAGCGTTGCCTGTTGGCGGTTGAGCAAGGGCAGGCTGACGCCATCCTGGATATCTTCCGCACCCCAGAACGCGAAGCCAGCATCATCTACCCCGACGAACCCATGTCGCAGATCGAGTTCGTGCTGTTCTACGCGACCGCCAGGCCTTATCCATTCAACCAGTTACAAGACCTGCAAGGCTTGAAAGTCGGGGTGTCCGCCGGTTACTGGTATGCCAACCGCGACTTTCGCGAATCCGAGCTGTTCACCCGTGAGCCCGCGGCCAGCCATAACGCCAACCTCGGTAAACTGCTGCGCGACCGTGTCGACCTGGTGATTAACGACAAGCGCGGCGGCATCTTCCTGACCCAGCAGATGGGCATTCAAGGTGACGTCAGCCATCACCCACAGGTGATTAGCCGCGACCAGCTTTATCTGGGCCTGAGCCGCAGAGATGATATGGCAGAATTCGCACAACGCTTCAGCCACGAATTGCGCCACTTCAAGCGTGAACCGGCCTATGCGGCCCTCAGCGCCCGTTACAACCCTGCAGCAAAAGCTCAGCAAGTCTCGGCATCGCGTAACGCCGCAACCCGTTAAGCAAGCCAATGCTGCAGATCACCCTAGCTCTGTTATACTCTGGCCTTCCCGCCAGGCTTGCGCCCGGATGCTAGCCCCCAGAGGCCAGTAGTACCGGACGGGATTGCGCCCCCCAAGCGTGATTCAAGCCAGGCAATACACCCCATAGGGCCATGCCCTCACTAGACAGGATTACACATGTCCTTTGCCTCCCTCGGTCTCTCCGAGGCTTTAGTCCGTGCGGTCGAATCCGCCGGCTACACCCAACCCACTCCGGTGCAACAGCGGGCCATCCCCGCCGCGTTGCAAGGCCGTGACCTGATGGTTGCAGCCCAGACGGGTACAGGTAAGACAGGCGGCTTTGCCCTGCCGATCCTCGAACGACTGTTCCCCAACGGCCACCCGGATCGCGAACAGCGACACGGCCCGAAACAACCGCGCGTGCTGGTGCTGACCCCGACCCGCGAACTGGCCGCCCAGGTGCATGACAGCTTCAAGCTGTATGCCCGCGAATTGAAATTCGTCAGCGCCTGTATCTTCGGCGGCGTTGGCATGAACCCTCAGGTTCAGGCCCTGGCCAAAGGCGTCGACGTACTGGTGGCTTGCCCCGGACGCCTGCTCGACCTGGCCAACCAACGTGCCATCGACCTCTCGCACGTGGAAATTCTTGTCCTCGACGAAGCCGACCGCATGCTCGACATGGGCTTTATCCATGACGTGAAGAAGGTTCTCGCCAAGCTGCCGACCAAACGACAGAACCTGCTGTTCTCGGCGACTTTCTCGAAGGACATCACCGACCTGGCCGGCAAGCTGTTGCACAACCCGGAGCGCATCGAAGTTACGCCGCCAAACACTACGGTCGAGCGTATCGAGCAGCGCGTATTCCGCGTCCAGGCCAGCCACAAGCGCGCCTTGCTCGCACACCTGATAACCGCCGGAGCCTGGGAACAGGTGCTGGTGTTTACCCGCACCAAGCACGGCGCCAACCGCCTGGCCGAGTATTTGGATAAGCACGGTCTAACGGCTGTGGCGATCCACGGCAATAAAAGCCAGAACGCACGCACGAAAGCCTTGGCTGACTTCAAAGCCGGCAATGTACGCATCCTGGTTGCCACCGATATCGCCGCCCGCGGCCTGGATATCGACCAGCTGCCGCATGTGGTCAACTTTGAACTGCCGAATATCGAAGAAGACTACGTGCACCGCATTGGCCGCACCGGCCGTGCCGGCCGCAGCGGTGAAGCGATCTCCATGGTTGCTCCGGATGAAGAAAAGCTGCTCAAAGGCATTGAGCGCATGACCAAGCAGAAAATCGCTGATGGCGACCTGCTCGGCTTTGATGCCAGCACCGTTGAGGCCGAGCGCCCAGAAGTGCGTGAGCCGCAGAAACCACGCCAACCGCGCGGCGCCAAGCCAGAAGGCGAACGCCATGGCGGCGGCCGCAAGGACAAAGGCAAGGACAGCGGTCGTGACAACAGCCGCAGTAAGCCCCAGGGCGGCCGCAGCCAACAGCCCCGCAGCGCGTCCACGTCATCGGCCCGCACCAGCACACCAGCCGTGCCCGCACTGCCTCCGGATCGCGCGCCGGATGAGTTTCGCGATGATGAAATCGATAATTTCGGCAACCGTGCCGACTATGTAAGCCCGAACCAGAACAAGCAGCAGAACCGTGGCCGTCGGCCCGGCGCGCCTGCTACTGGCCCAAGCGCGAGCAATGGCGTCGGTCAAGGTGCTCGCCCGGCCAATAAGCCGCGCAGCAATGGTGGTGGCGCGACAAGTACTGGCGCTGGCGCACAAGGCCGTCGCCAGAGCGCGGGTTCAGGCGCACAAGGTGCTCAGGGCCGTAATGGTTCAGGCCGTGCACGTCCGCCGCGTGACACCCGCACCACCTCGCTGAACCGCGATGAGCTGCCACGCACGGAAGCGGCAGTGAAAAGCCCACGCGACAAGCAGCCGGTGATCGTGCACAAAGGCTCACGCCTGGATCGCCTGCCAACGGTCGAGCAGCTCGACGAACTGGCGAGCGCACGTCCGCGTGGCGAAAAACCGGCCCTGCTGACGCGCAACCGCGAAGAGTCATAGTCAGCTAGCCGCACACGAAAACGCCGCCCATTGGGCGGCGTTTTTGTTGATGCTGCCGCTGAAGCAGCGATAGATTACGCTGCTGCGCGGTTAAGCCATCCTACTTGCGTACACCTTCTACCGAGATGATCAGCTCAACTTCTTGAGAAGCCGGGCCGAGGTCTTTCTGGATATCGAAGTCCTTCAGTTTCAACATGGTGCTGCCTTCAAAGCCGGCGCGATAGCCGCCCCATGGATCCTTACCTTCGCCGATGAACTTGGCTGCAATCACCACCGGCTTGGTCACGCCATTGAGGGTCAGGTCACCGGTGATATCCGCAGTACCGTCACCCGTTGATTTAACTGCAGTCGAGGCGAAGGTGGCGGTTGGATGCTCGCCAACGTTGAGAAAATCATCACTGCGCAGGTGCTTGTCGCGCTCGGCGTGGTTGGTGTCAACGCTGGTGGTGTTCAGCGTCACGTTGACTTTACTGTCCTGTGGCTTGGCCGCATCGAAGCTGAAGCTGCCGTCGAAGTCCTTGAAGGTACCGTACAGCCAGCTGTAGCCCAGGTGGCTGATCTTGAAGTTAACGAAGGCGTGCTGGCCCTGCTTGTCGATGGCGTAATCCGCTGCCATCGCCTGACCGGCGCCCATCAGTGCACCACCAAGCGCCAAGGCTACGAGAGTTTTCTTCAACATGGACATGCTCCTTATGAATATGAGGTGGGGCCAACCCAGCCCCGGAAACAACAACCAGAACTAACGCCCGAACATGCGCATCAGCGTCCGATCGCGATCAATAAAATGGTGCTTCAGTGCAGCCAATCCATGGATGCCAGCGAAGATCACCAGCGCCCAGCCCAGGTACTCATGCACCAGGCCAGCAACATCTTCCTGGTCGGGAATGCTGGTCAGGGTCGCAGGCACCTCGAACAGACCAAACACCGCAATACCACGGCCATCTGCAGTGGAGATTAAATAGCCGGCAATCATCAACACAAACAGCCCCAGGTACAGCGCGCTATGGCCCAACTTGCTGGCCAGGCGGGTGACCCGCCCATGGTTCGGCAAACTGGCCGGGGGTGGGCTCATCCAACGCCACAACACCCGCCCCAACATCACAGCAAACAGCAGCAAGCCAATGCTTTTGTGCAGGTCTGGTGCAGTCTTGTACCAGCCACTGTAATAGTCCAACCCGACCATCCAGTAGCCCAAAGCAAACAAACCGAACACGGCCACTGCCACCAACCAGTGCATCAGGATGCTGACAAGACCGTAATGAGAAGAGCTATTGCGCCATTGCATTGCAAACGTTCCAAGAAATAAGGGTCAGGGCCGCGAGCTAAGCAAGACTAGCAACAAACCTATCGACTAAAAGCGGAATTTTTCGCTTTGAAATATCGAGAAATACGATGCTTCTTACAGTCATTTTCCTCAGCCACTTTAGTCTAGCGGGGCTCGGTAAAGTTCTGTAGCTGGGCGACAGGCTACAGCATAGAGCCGGCCAGCAAGCGACCAGGGCAATCGAACAGCGCTGTGCCGTCCATCCACGCCAGTGCTTCTGATAGGCTTGGTGCCGAAGATTAAGCGTCGAGGGATGAATAAACCGATGAGCCTGAATGACCAGTGGATGCAACGTGACCTGAAGGTGCTGTGGCACCCTTGCACGCAAATGAAGGATCACGAGCAATTGCCCCTGGTGCCGATCAAACGCGGTGAAGGTGTTTGGCTGGAGGACTTTGACGGCAAGCGCTATATCGATGCCGTCAGCTCCTGGTGGGTCAACGTGTTCGGTCACGCCAACCCGCGCATCAACCAGCGCATCAAAGATCAGGTTGATCAGCTGGAGCACGTAATTCTTGCCGGCTTTAGCCATCAACCGGTGATCGAGCTGTCCGAGCGACTGGTTAAGATGACGCCCGCTGGCCTCGACCGGGTGTTCTACGCCGACAATGGCTCTTCGTGCATCGAAGTCGCGCTGAAGATGAGCTTTCATTACTGGCTCAACGTCGGCAAACCGGCGAAGAAGCGCTTCGTCACCCTGAGCAACAGCTACCATGGCGAAACCATCGCGGCGATGTCGGTGGGCGATGTCGCGCTGTTTACCGACACCTACAAAGCGCTTTTGCTCGACACCATCAAAGTGCCCAGCCCGGACTGTTACCACCGCCCCGAAGGCGTGAGCTGGGAAGCCCACTCGCGGGTCATGTTCGCCCATATGGAGCAGACCCTGGCCGAGCATGGCCATGAGGTCGCCGCGGTGATAGTCGAGCCGCTGATTCAGGGCGCTGGCGGCATGCGCATGTACCACCCGATTTACCTCAGGCTGCTGCGTGAAGCCTGCGACCGCTTTGGCGTGCACCTGATCCACGACGAGATTGCCGTGGGCTTCGGCCGCACCGGCACCATGTTCGCCTGCGAACAGGCGGGTATCCGTCCGGATTTCCTCTGCCTGTCGAAAGCCCTCACCGGTGGCTATTTACCCCTAGCGGCGTGCCTGACCACCAACGAGGTGTATGAAGCGTTCTATGACGACTATTCGACCCTGCGCGCCTTCCTGCACTCACACAGTTACACCGGCAACCCGCTGGCCTGCGCGGCGGCCCTGGCAACCCTGGACATCTTCGAGCAGGACAATGTAATCGAGGCCAATAAAGCGCTGGCCGCGCGCATGGCCAGCGCCACCGCGCACCTGGTCGACCACCCAAATGTCGCCGAGGTACGTCAAACCGGCATGGCGCTGGCCATCGAGATGGTCCAGGACAAAGCCAGCAAAACTGCTTACCCCTGGCAGGAACGTCGTGGCCTCAAAGTATTCCAGCACGCCCTCACGCGTGGCGCGCTGCTGCGCCCGCTGGGCAGCGTGGTGTACTTCCTGCCGCCCTACGTGATCACCCCCGAACAGATCGACTTTCTCGCCGAAGTGGCCACTGAGGGCATCGACATCGCCACCCGCACCTCGGTCAGCGTGGCGCAAGGCAATGCCAACTACCCGGATTTTCGTGACCCAGGCTAAACCTTCGCCGTCGATCGACTGTAAGCGGCGCCGCTGAGGCGGTAAGCTTGCCGCCTCAACTGTGCCGCTGCAGCGATCATTCCATGCGCCTCTCTCGTTTCTTTATCGATGCCACCCTGTCCCTCGGCCAGCACGAGCTGCCGGAAGGCCAGGCCCACTACATCGGCCGCGTCTTGCGCCACGCTGTCGGTGATGCGGTGCAATTGTTCGACGGCAGTGGCCAGGAATACCTGGGCGAACTGATCGAGGTGGGTAAGAAAAACGTGCGCGTCGAGCTGCGCGAGTCATTCACCGGCCAGACTGAATCACCCCTGCATACTCACCTGGGCCAGGGCTTGTCACGCGGCGAGCGGATGGACTGGGCGATTCAAAAGGCCACCGAGCTGGGCGCCAATGAAATCAGCTTGATCGTCAGCGAGCGCTGTGAAGTGCGCCTCAAGGACGAGCGCGCTGACAAGCGCATGGCCCACTGGCGACAAGTGGCAATCAGCGCCTGCGAACAATGCGGCCGCTCGGTGCTGCCGATCATTCACCCACCGATCAGCCTCAACGAATGGCTGGTGCACACCAGCGCCGAGTTGAAGCTGGTGCTGCACCCAGTTGCCGAACCCTGGGCCAGTCACCCGCAGCCTAAGTCCCTGGCGCTCTTGATCGGTCCGGAAGGCGGTCTCAGCGACAACGAAGTGGCGCTGGCCAAGAGTCACAACTTTCATGCCGCGCGCCTCGGCCCGCGGGTACTGCGTACAGAAACCGCGCCGGTGGCGGCGTTGAGTGTGGCGCAACAGCTGTGGGGCGACTTCTAAGTAAGCTCAAGTCATAAAAAAGCCCGCTAACGCGGGCTTTTTAGTTTATTAGCGATCAGATCAATCCGGCGTCAGCCAGCTTCTGTTCCAAGCCAAGCAGATCCGGAATCTTCAACACGGCTTCACCAAATTGCACCGCATCCAGCTCCAGCGGTGACAAAGTGACACCCGCCCGCACCAGCTCGGCACCGACCTTGATCGAACGTGGAATACCTTGCACCAGTACGGCAATAAACTTGACCGCTGGACGACCGCCCAAGGCATTGATCACCGCCACTCGAGAGCCTGAGCTAACAGTCGCCTGGCCATCCGACGCAGCCTCGAACGACAACAGCGGCAGGCGTAGATCACGCCAGGCAATCTGCCCCAGAAACCAGCTGGGCATACCTTCACTGACCTGCGGCGCACGGTAAGGGATTAGCTCGGCGACCGCCACGTTGGGCAGGAGCAAAGTTCGATCAGTCAACTGCATCAACAGGCCCGTCAGGCTAGTGGCGCTGTTCTGCGTGGCGACGGCTTGGCTCATAAATTTATCCTGTACAGGGCGATGCCCCGGGTTAACGGCACTGCTCGGCCAAGTGGTTGACCAGGGCGGCGGCCAACTCGCGCGGATCACCGCTAAAGCTGCTGTAGCCCGCTTCACGCAGGCTGTCCGGCATGCTCGGGCAGGCGCAGCTGTCGCCGCGCTGGGTCCAGATCAAGCCACCCTGGCGGATCACATAAGCCGCCGCCGCACTGCCGTCGCTGCCCATACCGCTGAAGGCAATGACGCCGCTCAGCGCGCCAAAATGCTGGGCCAGATTGAGCATCATCTGATCGATCGACGGGCTGTAGGGTTCGGGCCAACCGCGTTCGGCTATCAGCATCTGGCCTTCATCGTCGAAGCCCAGCTCGTGACTGATCGGCACCACCACCACTTCACCGCACCGCAGCGCATCACCCTGGCGCGCCAGATTGACATGCCATTGGCTGTGTCGGCCCACCGCCTGCGGCAGCATGTTCTCAAAGCTGGCATCAATATGTTGGGCGTAGACGAAGCCCACCGGCAATCCGCCCGGCAAAGCGTCGAGAAAAGCTTTCACTGCAGCCGGACCACCCAAGGAGGCCGCCAGCAACCAGACCTGCCGGGCCGGCTCACCAGCCACCAGCGGGGTGTCCGCCAGCGCGGCAGGCAAGTCCAGACGCGTTGGACGCTGCGCTTCAGCCAGCAAGGCTTCCAGGCTCTGGCCAACGGCTTGCGACGGGTCGCCAACCAGCTTCTTCAGCTTGCCGAACAGCCGCCGCTCCCAGCGCGGGTAGTTTTCCGAATGACGCTCAGGTGCGTGGCCTTCGCCAAACAGCACGGGAACCACGGCGTTTTCCATCAAGTTATCGATCAGCGGCGAATCATCCGACTGCGCCAGATCAACCAGCCACAGATCAGTCTCGCAAGCGCTCAGGGTGGCCTGATCGAGACGTGCCGGATCGCTGTTCATCACCACCTGATAGCCGCTACCCGTTAAGGCTTGCTGCAGCACATGGCGCTGCAACGAGGTGTCGGCAATCACCGCGATGCGGGCTGCAGTTTTCTCGATCATGTGCGGTTTACCGGGTGGCGACCCACCAGTTGCTGAATGGTTTCGAGCAACAAGGACTCTTGGTAAGGCTTACCCAGGTATTCGTTGACGCCGAGGCTCATGGCCCGCTCACGGTGCTTTTCTCCGGTACGCGAGGTGATCATGATGATCGGCAGGTCTTTCAGGCCTTCATCGTGGCGCACCAGGGTCGCGACTTCAAAGCCGTCCATGCGCGGCATTTCAATATCCAGCAGCATGATGTCGGGCTTGCGATCCTGCAGCTGCGAAATGGCATCGACACCGTCTTTAGCGGTCAGCACATTCATGCCGTTTCGCTCAAGCAGACGGCTAGTGACCTTGCGCACGGTGACCGAGTCATCGACCACCATGACCAGCGTCGGCCGATCCGCCTCGATCTCGGCGGCGCTGGCTGATTGCTTAAGCTGGCGCGGTTGCAACTGGGTAAGCAGATGCGCGTGCAGCACACGAATGGTCGCCAGCAGATCAAGAATCACCACTACGCGGCCGTCACCGAGGATGGTGGCACCGGAGATCCCGTGCACGCCGGCGAACTGCGGGCCGAGGCTCTTCACCACGATCTCGCGGGAACCGGCCAGGGAGTCGACCTGCACCGCTACCGCATGCTCCTTGGAGCGCACCAGAATCACCGGCAACGGTAGGCTCTGGCCAACCAGCTTGGGCTGCTGGCCGTTGTTGAGCAGGTCGCCTAGGTAGCGCAGCTCATAGCTCTGCCCGGCATACTCGAAGCGCGGTGCATCGGGGGCGTAATAGGCTTCCAGCTCGTAGGGGGAAACCCGCACGATACCTTCAATGGTGTTCAACGGAATGGCGTACAGGTCTTCACCGGACAACACCATCAGCGCACGGTTAACCGACACGGTGAACGGCAGGCGAATGGTAAAGGTGGTGCCGGTGCCAGGCAGCGACTCGATACTCATCGAGCCACCCAGCTGCTTCACTTCCGAATGCACCACATCCATGCCGACGCCACGACCGGAGATCTGCGTGACCTTCTCAGCCGTGGAGAAACCGGCCTCGAGAATAAACTGCAGGACTTCGTAATCGGTAAGGTCGGAGTCAGCGTCCATCAAGCCGCGCTCAATGGCTTTGCGCTTGACCGCATCCAGACGAATACCGCCGCCGTCATCCGCCAGCGTCATGACAATATCGCCACCCTCGCGACCGAGCGCCAGGCGAATGCTGCCCTGCTCCGGCTTACCGGCAGCGCGGCGCACATCAGCGGCTTCAATGCCGTGGTCAACGGCGTTACGCAGCATGTGTTCCAGCGGCGCGACGATACGTTCAAGGACGGTACGGTCCATCTCGCCATCAGCGTTGCCGACGACAAATTCGACTTGCTTACCCAACTCACCGGATATCTGCCGCACAATACGGCGCAAACGCGGCACCAGGCGGTCGAACGGCACCATGCGCGTACGCATCAAGCCTTCCTGCAGCTCGGAGTTGACCCGCGCCTGTTGCAGCAACAGGGTTTCCGCATCGCGGTTACGCGCCGCCAAGGTTTCTTTCAGGTCGAGCAAGTCGGAAGCCGACTCAAACAGGGCACGCGACAGCTGCTGCAGCTGCGAGTGACGGTCCATCTCCAACGGGTCGAAATCTTCATAGCCCACACGCTCCGCTTCAGCCTCGATGCGGCTGAGGATCTGCGCCTGAGTTTCGGTATCGAGGCGGCGCAGCTGATCACGCACGCGGTCAATGGTGGACTCCATCTCACTCAGGGTGAAACCGAAGTCACTCACCTGCTGTTCGACACGGCCACGGAAAATCGAGGTTTCACCAGCCAGGTTAACCAGGCCTTCGAGCAATTCGGCAGGTACTTTGACCAGTTCCTGCGGCGCACGACGCGATGCGGCTTCCTGCGCAGCCTCTTGTGCGCGGCGCACGAATGGCAATACCTTGGCCACCAGCTCCTGAGCGGGCATGGCACTGGCTGCCACAATCGGCGTGCTCAACTCCGGCAGGCGCGCTGCTGGCGCGACGGATGAAGCAGGCGCAGCGTCGTCGAGCAGGCTGTCATTCAAGCGTTGGCGCAGAATCTCGAGCTCCTGCTGTAACCCTTCAAAACCCGACTGCACATCGACAAACAGGCTCTGCGGCCAAGGTGCACCTTGAGCCTGCGCCTCTGTTAGATGGTGTTCGAGGTTGTGGCTGAGGTCGCCCAAACGTTTTTGCCCAGCTAGGCGTGCACCGCCTTTGAGGGTGTGCAGGGTGCGCAACATATCATCGATGGCGCTGGCGTCTTCACGATCAGCCTCCCAGCGACCAATCGCCACTTCCATGGCTTCCAGCAGGTCATCCGCTTCCTCAAGGAAGATGTCGAGGATGTCCGACTCATCTTCATCCGGCTGGTCATCGGCGGCTTTAAGAGCAACCGCAGACGGCATGCTCAGCTGCTCATCCGGGTTCGCGCGGAAGCGCTTGATGGTATCGATCAGTGCCTCACCACTCGGCACGCTGTGCTTGCCGCGCACAGCTTCCAGCATCTCCGCCAGGCTGTCGTGACAGGCCTGGAGCAGGCTGAACAGCTCTTGACTGGCGCGTAACCGGCCGTCGCCAAGACCTTCGTAGAGGAACTCCAGCTCGTGGGCCAAGTCACCGATTTCACGGATTTCAGCCATGCGCGCACCACCCTTGAGGGTGTGTAAATCACGCTGCAGCGATTCCAGGTCAAGGCTGTTGTTGACGTCGTCCATCCAGCGTTGCAGGGCCGCACCGGCGCTGTCGATGATGTCGAAGCCTTCCTCAAGAAAGATCTCTACAAGCTCTGGATCGCGCTCGTCTTCAATGACCGCGGGCGCCGGCGCTACATCGGCCTGCTCGGACGTAATATCCGGAAGCGCAGCCCCTTCGAGCTCGGCTTCCGCTTCGGGTTCGACCAAAGCAGGGTCGTCGAGGTCGACGACAGGCAGCTCGGTCACTTCGATTCCTAGCGACTCGGTTGCCAATGGCTGGCTGTCCAGCGCGTCTTGCGGCTCATCCGCAAGAATACCAAAATCGATCTCTTCGTCAGCTTCGAGCTCAGGCTCTAGCAGATCTAACAACTCGATCACCGGTTCGGCTTCGGCTTCGGCTTCGGCTTCGGCTTCGGCTTCGGCTTCGGCTTCGGCTTCGGCAGCAGGCTCAGGCATCGCGGGGCTGACCGGCAAGCTTTGCCCACCACTCTGGCGGAAGCTGCGAATGGCTTCAATCAACGCCACCGGGGAAGGCATCACCGCGCGGGCCTGCAACTGTTCTAGCAATTGCGCCAAGCTGTCATGGCTTTGCTGCAAGAGACTCGCCAACGCTGGGGAGGCGCTGTAACGGCGATCCACCAGGCCTTCGTACAATGATTCGAGCTCATGGGCGAGATCGCCAATCGGGCGAATTTCGGCCATGCGTGCACCACCCTTAAGGGTGTGCAGATCACGCTGCAAGGATGACAGTGCGGCTTTGTTGTCTGGATCAGCCAACCAGCGCTCCAGTGCCTGGCCGGCACTGTCCAGAATATCCACGGCTTCTTCGAGAAAGATCGACACCATTTCCTCGTCGAGGGACTCGTAGAGCGAAGCAGTCGGCGCCTCGCTGTCGACCTCGACAGATTCTGGTAGCTGCACGCCAGCGCCAGACGACTCATCCTCACTGAGCGCTTCAAGTGCTGCGGTGGCATCAGCCAGCTCAACAATCTCGATACCGGATGCGCCGTCATTGGACAGCAGCGCCAGGGTATTGGGGTCCAGCGCTTCCATCAGCAAACTGCGCAATGCCGCCACGCGCTCAGGGGCAGCGCTGACCTGCAAACCGGCTGCCACCTGATCCATCATCCCAATCAGGGCTTCGTGGGCTTGCTCAGCCTCGCTGAAGAAACGCTCGCTGACGGCTAGGCGGCCCTCTTCAACCGCACCATAAAGGTCGAGCAGGGCTTCGCAGAGTTCGTCAATTTGCGGCAGGTCGGCCATCTCTGCACCGCGGCCGAGGGTGGTCAACTCGTCCAGCAGGGAGCTGAGTTCCTGGCGCTCGGTCGGGTGCTCGCGCCATTTGCGCAGCAGATCTTCGGCATCCAGCAGGATATCCATGCCTTCAGCCAAGAAGATACTGATCATCTGCGGGTCGCGCTTTCCTCCGCCCTGATCGCTCTGCCGACTGTTTTCCGCGTGCTCGAGACGTTCATTGTGCAACTTCTGCACGCGCTCAAGGAATTCGGCAGCACCCGGCAAAACGCCCAACGGCTGGCTTTCCAGCTGCTCAAGCCCGAGGCGGAAGAGTTTCTCGGCGCTGCTCAGCAACTCCGCTTCAGCCAGGTCCATGGGGATCAGGTTGGCTTTAAATTCCTTAACCAGCTTCTCTAACGGCGAAGCGATCTCTGCCACCGGCAGAATGCCGGCCATCGAGGCGCTACCTTTGAGGGTGTGCAAGGCGCGCTGCAGATCGTCAGTGACAGGCTGCGGCAACTCTTGAGCACAGTCGGCTAGGAAGCCGACAAGGGTATCGAGATGCATCTCCGCTTCGTTACGGAAAATCTCCAACAGCTGCGGGTCCAGGCCTTCGTCGTCTGCGCCGCTCTCGTCGGTAGCGGTCGGCAGACCCTCGGGCTCAGCTACCTGCTCAACCGGGGCTTCAGGTTTTGGGAGGCTTCGGCCTTTGGCCAAAGCGTGGGCCGTGGCCGCCAAATAGTCGACATCGTCACGCTGACGCTGTGCCTTATTGGCAAATTCATCAACCAGAGCTGGCATCAGGGCGACCACATCGGCGATCACCTGCTGCACCTCGGTGCCAGGCTGGATACTGCGGTCGAGCACACGGTTGAGCAGGTTTTCAATTGACCAGCCCAACTCACCGATAACCAGGGCACGAACCATGCGCCCACTGCCCTTAAGCGTATGAAAGGCGCGGCGGATTTCGCTTAGGGCATCCTTGTGATCAGTGTTTACGCACCACTGCGGGAAATACTCGGCGATAGTTTCGAGTACTTCACCTACCTCCTCAATAAAGACCTCCATGAGCTCTTCATCAATCGGCTCTTCATCGGCCGGAGGTGGCAACAGGCTTGGTGGCACATCGTGTGCTGGGGGATTAATCGCCTGAACGGGAGCGGCCATGACATCAGCCATCGATAGGGCTTTTTCGGCGACAGGCGGCGCCGACTCGTTGTTCAGCAGGGCACTCGGCAAGTCAACTTCAGGCAATTCTAGCGCGGCCAACTCGGACTCATCCCAGTTGGCTGGACTGTCGCTTTCATCCAGGTCAAAGCTGCCAAGCGGCAACTCTTCGCCAGCAAATGACTGCTCTTCCGGGGTTTCAGCCAGTGGCAACAGCTCGGTATCACTCAGGTCACTACTGAAATCTGTAAGCTCAAGCTCAGCCGACTGCGCATCCAGGGCGGTCGAATTCAAATCAGCAAACTCGGCGCTGAAATCATCAGCTAAATCCAGGCTCAACGGCTCTTCGTCAAGCGGTTCTAGGCTCGGCTCGCGCTCGGCCGCCGGCTCCGGCTCGTCAATCAGCACCTCCATGTCATCTAGCGGATCGGCCAATGGCGCGAAGGTCTCTGCTGGCGGCTCAATACGGTCAAGAATCGACGGTTTTTCTTTCAGCGGGTAGCCCAGACTTTCCAGGCTTTCTTCGGCCACATCAAGAATCAGGTCGCCCTGACTGGCATGGTCTTCGGCCAAACGTTCAAGATAGTACTCAACGCTGGTGATGGCGTCCGCTAGGGTGTCGAGGTTTTGCCAGTTAGGTACGGCCTTGCGCGCCAGCAGTTGTTCCTGGATATAACGGTTGCAGGCGTTGAGCAGATCGGCGGCGCGCTGCAGCGGAATCATGGCCAGGCCGCCACGCACCTGAGTCAGTAGCTCCGGCACGCGGGCCAAGTGCTCATGGTTCCACTGAGAAGCGATAAATTCGATGATCGCGTCTTTGGCCTGCTCCAGGCCGGTGCGCGCTTCTTTGATCACCAACTGGTGAATCTGCGCTACGTCGGTGGTCGGCAGATGGCTTTCTTCACGACCGCCATCCTGTGCAGGTCCGACCATGCCGGCCAGCGTTGCCTCGACATACAACAGCGCCCCGGCGACATCCATCAGTACCGCATCGCTGGGTTCACCTTGGCCTTTGGCCAGGCCATTGACCACATCGAGTTGGTCGACAATGACTTTACGCGGCTGGCTAAAGCCTAAAACGGCAAGGGTGTCGGCAATTTGTTTGAGCGGTGCGGCCAACGCTTCCAGATCAACCACCTGGGTGCGGTCGCTGCGGACAAATAGATCGAGGCTGTCTTTGACGCGGACCAGCTCTTCACAGAGCGCGGCCACCACCGAACGCATGGCATCGCGGTCGGGACCGGCCAGGCGCGCACGCTCTTCATCGACAACATCATTGTCCGGCAGTGCATCGTCTAGGCGGTATTGGTCTTTAAGGCTACGTACGCGTGGCGATTGAGCCGTGGATTTCGCCACATAGAACAGCAGGTTCTTGCTCAGCTCATCAGGTGCAGGCTGATTCAGACCTTCAGCCCCCTGCTCAAGCAAGCGTTTGAGCTCTTTATCCACCTGGCGTAATAACGTACGCACAGAAGAACCGTTGGCTACGCTGCCGTTAGCCAGGCCTTCGACCACACCCGAGGCAATCTGCCACAGAGGGCCCAGGGGCGAGTCTTTACACAGGTTTTCCAGGCGGGCGAACACCCGTGCCATATAGCTCAGGTTGGTCGGCACGTCCTGATTGCGGATCACCCCAACCAAGGCCATCTGCAGCATCTGCCGCAGCTTACGCAACAGTCCTGGCAGCTCGGCAGTGCTCAGCTGCGCGATGGAATCACTGGAGAGTGCAGCGTTGCGCCCGGACATGTCTGGGGCAAACAGGCTAGTTTCCGAGAGCAGTTTTTCACCGCGGGCAGCACGCAGGTCATTGAGCAGTGGCAGCACAACCATCGGCAGGTCGCGGCGAGCAGTCTGGATACGATCGAGGTAAACCGGCAACTGCAGAATCGACTGCATCAGCACTTCCAGGGCTTCACCCTGGTTGGTCACCCGGCCATCAATCAGCGCACCAGCCAGCTGTTCCATTTCTTCAGCGAGCAGCGCCGCGCCAAAGAACTCGACCATCTGCAGGGTACCCAGCACCTGATGCACATAGGTCTGGCAGAAACGCATGCGCGTAGCGTCCTGGGGGTTCTCAACGAACGCCTCCAACGCCTGACGCGCCTGTTTCAGGGTTTCCGCGATCTCGCCTTTAACCCATTCCAGGGCGACATAATCGTGCCGATCACCCATAGCCACTCCACTCATAAACTTGGCTCTTCTGCCTTATCCCTTGCGGGTAAACGCCAGCACTCGCTCGTCGGCCACCGGGATCAACTCCGGATGCTGCCAACCTGCTACTTCGCCCACCCCCACCACCAGCAGTCCTCCGGGCGCCAGGCGCTCGGCCAGGCGGTTGAGAATCTCGCGGCGACGCCAGCGACGAAAATAGATCAACAAGTTCTGACAAAAAATAACGTCCATACCGGACATGGGTGCCTTGGCCAGCTCGAGTACATTGAGCCGCGCGCAACACACGCGCGCCGCCAGGCTCGGCAACACTTTGAAACGTCCATCATCCTGAGCCAGGAAGTAGCGCTGGCAGAGGTCAGCATCCAATTGCTCCAGACGGCGTGCGCCATATTGACCATCACGCGCCTTACTCAGCGCATTCAGGCTGATATCGGTGCCTGTTACGCCGAAATGCTCCGGATACTCACTGTTACGCAATACTTCTGCAGCACTGATAGCCAGCGAATAAGGTTCTTCGCCACTGGCACAGCCCACGCTCCAGAGTTCCCATGGTTGCGTCATGCCTTGCTGCAAACGCTCGCGTAAATAACCTTCGAGCACGTCAAAGGATGGGCGATGACGAAAAAAACGAGTTTCCTGCACAGTCAGCCGATCCAGCAGGGTCGACCACTCCACTGCACCGCGGGGGCCATCGGTTACCTGCTGGTAGTACGTGGCGTAATCCGCCACACCCAGTTCACGCATGCGCGCACTCAGATTGGTTTGCAAAAACGCCTGTCGCCGCTCATTGAGAACGACCCCAGTACGCTCCTCTAGCAGCACCTGCCAGTCACGAAACTCCGTGACTGTCATGTCTGCCAGAGGCTGCAAGGCCCAAACGCCTGACTGCATGTCGTGCCCCTCGCTTAAGACCATAGCCCTTTGCAGCCAGCCTTTCGGCCAACTGCAACGGCAACCTTAGGCCTGCTCTCCGCCCGGCAAGGTAAAGCCGGATACCGACTTACGCATCTCACTGGCCATCTTGGCCAGGTTACCAATGCTCTTGGCGGTTGCAGTGGTACCGGACGAGGTTTGCGAGGTAATTTCCTGAATGACGTTCATCGTGTTGGAAATGTGGCCTGCCGAAGAGGCCTGCTGGCGTGCGGCGTTGGAGATGTTCTGAATCAAGGCCGCAAGGGTCTTGGATACTTTCTCGATCTCCTCCAGCGCGACCCCGGCGTCCTGCGCCAGACGCGCACCGCGCACCACTTCGGAAGTCGTTTGTTCCATCGAGATAACGGCTTCGTTGGTGTCGGTCTGAATCGTCTTAACCAGCGCCTCGATTTGCTTGGTTGCGGCAGAAGAGCGTTCTGCGAGGCGTTGTACTTCGTCCGCTACTACGGCGAAGCCTCGACCTGCGTCACCGGCCATGGAGGCCTGGATCGCGGCGTTCAGTGCGAGGATATTAGTTTGGTCAGCAATGTCGTTAATCAGGCTAACGATATCGCCAATCTCCTGGGACGATTCACCGAGACGCTTAATACGTTTCGAGGTGTCCTGGATCTGCTCACGGATGTTATCCATGCCGGTGATGGTGTTGTGCACCACTTCGTTGCCTTTGTTGGCGATCGCTACCGAGCGTTCCGCTACCGCGGAGGACTCCGAGGCGTTCGCAGACACCTGATCAATCGACACGGCCATCTCGTTAATCGCCGCTGAGGCACCGGCAATTTCCTGAGCCTGATGCTCGGAAGCCTCGGCCAGATGCATCGCTGTGGCCTGGGTTTCCTGGGCGGCACCGGCTACCTGAACGGCGGTCAGGTTAATCGTGGCTACCAGATCACGCAGCTGGTCGATGGAGTAGTTGATGGAGTCGGCAATGGCACCGGTGAAGTCTTCGGTTACCGTCGCCGCTACAGTCAAGTCGCCATCGGCGAGGTCAGCGATTTCGTCGAGCAGTCGCAAAATCGCAGTTTGGTTACGTTCGTTCTTCTCGGCAGTGGAGGCCAGGCGACTGTTAGTTTCACGCACCATCACCAGACCGATCAGAATGATCGAGCCCAGCGCCAGCGCCGCGAGCACATAGCCGACCAAGGTGTTGATCGCACGCCCAGTGGCTTGATCGTCGAAGCCGACTGCTAGGCTGGAAGCCTTATCCAGCAGCGTCTGCGAAACGGTAAAGATCACGTTCGCCGACTCGCGCACTTGAAACAGTTCAGGTGAGGTTTCCAGAATCTCGTCCACCGAACCGGAAACGAACTCAAACAGCTCGGAGATTTCAGCGAGACGCTCGAGCGCTTCTGTGTCGGCTACCTGGGAGATCTCCATGGCAGCGTTGCCTTCCAGCATCGCGCTCAATACGCGACCGAAAAGGCTAGCATCACGACCAAACATATCGGCAGCCTGCACCGAATCTTGGTCACCGGCCAGTACCTTGTTAACCGAACCGAGAATACGTTCTGCCAGCAAGGATTGACGCTGAGCGACGGATACCTGAGCCGCCGGCGCACCGCTTTCCAGCAGAATGTCGACGACTTCCTCGTACTCGACCTGCAGCTGCGGGATGGTTTCCGCCAGAGTGGCGGCTACCTGGTGCAGCGACAGAACGGTCTGTTCGTTGGCCAGAATGGCGTCGGTGTTCTGCCGCAGCGTATCCCAATCCTGTTGCACCACAGCGATCTGTGGCTGCAGAGCCTCAGGCGCTGCAGGCAGCCCAGTTTCTTCGTTACCATCAGTCAGATAGCCCCAACGCGCTTGGAAGTCGTTGCGCGCGTCACGCAGCAAGCCGAACGCTTCTGGCGTACCAGCGGCGGCTTCAGTAGAGTTCTTAGCGATACGCTGGGACAAAACGCGCAGCTCACCGGCGTGGCCGATGTATTCTGTGTCGTAGTTGGATTGGGTGTTGATGTAGGCGAAGTTGGCGAACAACAACACAATCGAAACAATCAGGACAATAAACAGCCCCGCAATCAACGTGCTACTGCGCGTACCTGCTAACAAATTACCTGCATTTAGTTTTTTCATTTACTGGCCCCCGCCTGGACCGACCGCACTACGGTTCCCATGTAACGCCAAAAGGCCGGCAATGCCGACCCCACCGATAAACTGTTAATACGCCACATCGAGAAAACCCGAGTTTTGGGCCAGCGCGTGTGGGCTGAACACCAGCCAGGGCTGTTCACGTTGGAATACTCCGTGAATAAAAGGTGTGATGGATGCCTCGAGCGGCGGCAGCTGCTCGGAGAAAGTGTCCACCGGAAAATGCTGCATACCGAAGACTTCGTCGACCGTGAGGCCGGCAAAGACGTCCTGGTGATCGACCACCAGCACACGGCGTTTTTTGCGCAGCGGCGACAACTCGTTGCCAAAGAAGCCGCACAGATCCATGACCGGTAACAAGCGGCCGCGCACGTTGGCTACGCCCTTAACCCAACTTTTCACGCCAGGCAGCAAGGTGAAACGCGGCTCATGCAGAACCTCGCCAACCTCGCCCATGGGCGCGACGAAAAACCGCTCACCCATACGAAAACCGATACCGCTCCAGGTTTGCACGACCGCTTGCTGCGAAGGCAACCCAGCAGCCAGTGAACGACAGAGCCTATCGATATCCAGAAGTGTTTGAAAAGGTGTTTGCGCGTCGGACATGCCAGCTGCGGCCTTATTCTTTTTTAATTGCCGACTGACTCGGTTTAACCGGCCAATACCGCATTCAAGGTTTTAACCAGAGTGGCTTCATCCACCGGTTTGGTCAGGTAATCCTTCGCGCCCTGGCGCTTGCCCCAGACCTTGTCGGTTTCTTGATCTTTGGTGGTGACGATGATCACCGGGATGTGGCTGGTGTCAGCATCCTTGGTCAACTGACGGGTTGCCTGAAAACCATTGAGGCCAGGCATGACGATATCCATCAGGACGGCGTCCGGCTTTTCCTGGCGTGCCAGGGCGACGCCGTCGGCACCATTTTCCGCTTTCAGTACCTGATGGCCGTGCTTTTCCAGCATGGCAGTCAGTTTGTACATTTCAGTCGGCGAGTCATCAACAATCAGAATTCGAGCCATGGTGCTTCCCAATACTTTAAAAAGACGTCCAGCTGATCAGCTAGGCGTCAGGACGCTTGTTCCACCGGTACAAAGCCGGGCACATGGGCCTTAATCGCACCGAGCAGCTCTTCTTTACTGAAGGGCTTGGTCAGGTATTGATCGGAGCCTACGATGCGACCCTTGGCCTTATCGAACAAACCATCTTTAGAAGACAGCATGATCACCGGAGTGGATTTGAAAGCGCTGTTGTTCTTGATCAAGGCGCAGGTCTGATAGCCATCGAGCCGCGGCATCATAATGTCGACAAAAATGATATTTGGATGGGTATCAGCGATCTTTGCCAAAGCATCGAAACCGTCAACTGCGGTAATTACCTCGCAGCCCACCTTTTTCAGCAGGGTTTCCGCGGTACGACGAATCGTTTTTGAATCGTCGATCACCATCACCCTCAAACCCTCGGAATGCTGTTCCATGTCTGCCCTACCATCGCCTCGGTGAATCGTTATTTTTGCGTTATAGCAGTGCGCTTGAGGCCCTGTCACCGACGGGCTAACCCCCAATCGTCGGGCCTTTTTAGCACACTCTCCAGATGCAATCTATAAGCCGGACTGGGCCAAGGTTTTTCCTTGACCCCCTGACTTGTCAGCGCCACCCTGACGCCATATCGCGTCATAACACACTTTAATCGCTGCCATTTTACGGAGAACACCGCCATGAGCGTCCGCCTCGGCATTGTCATGGATCCTATCGCCCAGATCGCCTTCAAGAAGGACAGTTCGCTGGCCATGTTACTAGCTGCCAAAGCGCGCGGCTGGACCCTCTTTTATATGGAACAGAAAGACCTTTACCAAGCCAAGGGTGAAGCTCGCGCTCGGCTTTCAGAGCTTAATGTTTTCAACGACCCGCAACACTGGTTCGAGCTGGGCATTGAGCAGGATGTCGCGCTAAGCGAGCTGGATGTGATCCTGATGCGCAAGGATCCGCCCTTCGATAACGAGTTCGTCTACTCCACTTACCTGCTGGAACAAGCCGAGCAAGCCGGTACGCTGGTGGTCAACCGTCCGCAAAGTCTGCGCGACTGCAATGAAAAGTACTTTGCCACCCAGTTCAGCGAATACACCCCGCCGACCGTGGTGAGCCGTAGAGGCGACATTCTGCGCGAGTTTGCCAAAGAGCAGCGTGACATCATTCTCAAACCACTCGATGGTATGGGCGGATCGATGATATTTCGTCATCGCGAGGGCGATCCTAACCTTTCGGTGATTCTCGAGGCCCTGACCAACCACGGTCAGCAACAGATCATGGTTCAAGGTTATCTGCCCGCGATCAAAGATGGCGACAAGCGCATCCTGATGATCGACGGCGAACCCGTGCCTTATTGCCTGGCACGCATTCCGGCGGCCGGCGAAACCCGTGGCAACCTCGCCGCTGGGGGCCGTGGTGAAGCCAGGCCACTGAGCGATCGCGACCGTGAAATTGCCGCGGCCGTCGGCCCAACACTGCGTGAGAAAGGCCTGCTATTTGTCGGTTTGGACGTGATCGGTGAGCACCTGACTGAGATCAACGTTACCAGCCCGACCTGCATCCGCGAGATCGACGAGGCCTTTGATACGCGAATCGGCGAACGCCTGATGGACAAGATTGCCGAGAAGCTCAATGCGCGCAGTGCTTCATAGACTTTTCCATGCACCCTCGGCAGACTGCGCAGCAACCTGAGCAGACCTAAAGTGCGATGAACGCAGCAGCCCAACTCCCTGAACTTTCCAGCGCCGGCGTCAAGCCGGCGGACCGCTTGGGCTTTACCCTGTTCCTCGCCGCCGTGCTGCATGCCGCATTGATCCTCGGCCTGGGGTTTACCCTGGCCGAGCCCAGTCAGATCAGTAAAACCCTGGAGATCACCCTCTCCACCTTCAAAAGCGAGGAAAAGCCTAAAGAGGCCGACTTCCTCGCCCAAGACAATCAACAAGGCAGCGGCACCCTGGAACACAAAGCCGCACCGAAAACCACTGAGCAGGCGCTGTTTCAGGATAGCGAAGTCAAACGAATAACGCCGCCCGCCGCCCCGCAACAACCCGCCGTGCGCCAACAAGCGCCCAAAGCAGCGGTTGCCACCCGCGCGCCGCAACAGCAAAAAACTCCGGTCAAACGCGAAGAAGCCAAACCCACACCGCAAGCACGACCGGTACCCGTATTCGACAGCGCGCAACTGTCCTCGGAAATCGCCAGCCTGGAAGCCGAACTCGCCCTAGAAGTGCAGCAATACGCCAAACGACCGAAAGTCCATCGCATTAGCGCGGCCTCGACCATGCGCGACAAAGGCGCGTGGTACAAAGATGAGTGGCGCAAAAAGGTCGAGCGCGTTGGCAACCTCAACTATCCCGATGATGCTCGCCGCCAGGGCATCTACGGCAACCTGCGATTGCTGGTATCCATCAATCGCGATGGCACGCTATTCGAGGTGCAGGTACTGGAATCCTCCGGGCAGCGCCTGCTAGACCAGGCTGCCCTGCGCATCGTGCGCCTGGCCGCGCCGTTTGCCCCTTTCACCGGGGACCTGGCCGATGTCGACCGCCTGGAAATCATCCGCACTTGGCGCTTCGCCCGCGGTGACCGGCTGTCGAGCAACTAAGCCACCGCACAAAAGCAGCTCGCTGTAATCCAGGCTAAAAGTTTGAAGCTTGAGGCTTGCCGCGCAAAGCTCCAAACTACCCTCATGAAAGATGCCAACCCCAGCTACCTCAAGCACCACTTCCTGATTGCCATGCCGCACATGGCTGATCCGCGCTTTGCGCAGTCGGTCACTTACCTGATCGACCACAACGAACATGGCGCCATGGGCTTGATCATCAACAAGCCCAACGGCCTCAGTTTGGCCGACGTTCTCGAACAGCTGCGCCCGGATGACGAGCCACCGGTGTTGTGTCAGAGCCTGCCGATCTTTACGGGCGGCCCGGTGCAGACTGATCGCGGCTTTGTCTTACACCCCAGTGGTCCACAGTACCAAGCGACGTTGGAACTGGGCGAGCTGGGTCTGTCGACGTCTCAGGACGTGCTGTTCGCGATTGCAGATGGCAGCGGCCCCGAGAAATACCTGATTACCCTCGGCTATGCCGGCTGGGAGGCTGGGCAACTGGAGACCGAGCTGGTCGATAACGCCTGGCTAACGTGCCCGGCGGACGCGAGCATCCTCTTCGACCTGCCCTTCGATCAGCGCCTCAACGCCGCCGCCTCACGCCTGGGCGTCAACCTCAGCCTGCTCACCTCACAAACGGGACACGCCTGATGACTGAAATCAAGGCAAAGCCACTGCGACTGCTGCTGGGCTTCGATTACGGCAGCAAACAGATCGGCGTGGCTGTCGGCCAGATCATCACCGGCCAAGCCCGTGAACTGTGCATCCTCAAGGCCCAGAACGGCGTACCGGACTGGCAGCAAGTCGAGGCCCTGATCAAGGAATGGCAGCCGGACGCCATTGTCGTCGGCCTGCCACTGAACATGGACGGCACGAAAAGCGAGATGAGCGAGCGCGCGGAAAAATTCGCCCGCCGCCTCAACGGCCGCTTCAACCTGCCCGTACACACCCATGACGAACGCCTGACCACTTACGAGGCCAAGGGCCAACGACTGCAGCAGGGGCAAACCAGCGGCTACCGCGAACGCCCGGTCGACGCCCTTGCCGCTGCGTTGTTATTGCAAGGCTGGCTAGAAGAAAATTGCTCGGGCTAACTGCCCGCCGAATCTGTACCTGGAGTGTTGCCATGAGCTTACCCAACCCGGCCGAACTGCTACCGCAAATGGCCGCCGCGCTGACCAGCCACCTGAATAAGCGGCGGATCAGCGAGCCGCGTTTTATTGGCATCCGCACCGGCGGCGTCTGGGTGGCCCAAGCACTGCTTGCGACGCTGAACCGTGACGACGCGCTGGGTATCCTCGATGTGTCCTTCTACCGTGACGACTTCACCCAGAACGGGCTGCACCCACAGGTGCAGCCGTCCGAACTGCCGTTCGAAATCGAAGGCCAGCACCTGGTGCTGATAGACGACGTGCTGATGAGCGGCCGCACTATCCGCGCCGCGCTCAACGAGCTGTTTGACTATGGCCGCCCTGCCAGCGTAACCCTGGTCAGCCTGCTCGATCTGGATGCCCGCGAACTGCCGATACGCCCCGACGTGGTCGGCGCGACCCTGTCGCTGACCGCGGATCAACGGGTAAAACTGTCCGGCCCGACGCCGCTGACCCTCGAACTCCAGACGCTTGCCAACTGAGACTCGCCCGATGACGACCCTAGCAACCAAGCGCCCGCTGCAGCTTAACGACCAAGGCCAGCTGCGCCACTTTCTGTCCATCGACGGCCTGCCGCGCGAACTGCTGACAGAAATTCTCGACACCGCCGACTCCTTCCTTGAAGTCGGCGAAAGGGCCGTAAAGAAAGTCCCACTGCTGCGCGGCAAGACCGTGTGCAATGTGTTCTTCGAGAACTCCACACGCACCCGCACCACCTTCGAGCTGGCCGCCCAACGCCTGTCCGCCGACGTAATCAGCCTTAATGTGTCGACCAGTTCGACCAGCAAGGGCGAAACCCTGTTCGACACCCTGCGCAACCTCGAAGCCATGGCCGCCGATATTTTCGTGGTGCGTCACGGTGACTCCGGAGCCGCGCACTTTATCGCCGAGCATGTCTGCCCGAACCTAGCAATCATCAACGGCGGCGACGGCCGCCACGCGCACCCAACTCAGGGCATGCTCGACATGCTGACCATCCGCCGCCATAAGGGCAGTTTCGAGAACCTTTCGGTGGCGATTGTCGGTGACATCCTGCACTCGCGGGTCGCACGCTCCAACATGCTGGCGCTGAAGACTCTAGGTTGCCCGGACATCCGCGTGATCGCGCCAAAGACCCTGCTGCCGGTTGGTATCGAACAATACGGCGTCAGCGTTTACAGCGACATGGCTGAAGGCCTCAAGGACGTCGATGTGGTGATCATGCTGCGTTTGCAGCGTGAGCGCATGACCGGTGGCCTGCTGCCCAGCGAAGGTGAGTTCTACCGCCTGTTCGGCCTGACCGAAGAGCGCTTAAAGCTGGCTAAACCCGATGCACTGGTGATGCACCCAGGGCCGATCAACCGCGGCGTTGAGATCGAGTCAGCGGTCGCCGACGGCCCGCAATCGGTGATCCTTAACCAGGTCACCTACGGCATCGCTATTCGCATGGCCGTGCTGTCCATGACCATGAGCGGGCAAAACGCCCAACGCCAACTCAATCAAGATGCCGAGGAGCAGAACTGATGCGCATCCGTATCCTTGGCGCCCGAGTGATCGACCCCAGCAGCGGCTTCGATCAACTCGCCGACATCTTTATCGAAAGCGGCAAGATTGTCGCCATTGGCCAACCGCCAGCCGATTTCGTGCCACAGCAGAGCATCGACGCTCAAGGCCTGGTCGCTGCGCCGGGCCTAGTCGACCTCAATGTCGCCCTGCGCGAACCGGGCTACAGCCGTAAAGGCAGTATTGCCACGGAAACCCTGGCCGCCGCCGCTGGTGGCGTCACCAGCCTGTGTTGCCCACCCTTTACCAAGCCCGTGCTCGACACCCCGGCCGTAGCCGAGCTGATTCTCGACCGCGCCCGTGAGGCTGGACACACCAAAGTCTTTCCGATCGGCGCCCTCAGCAAAGGCCTGGAAGGCGAGCAGCTTGCAGAACTGGTGGCGCTGCGCGACGCCGGCTGCGTGGCCTTCGGCAACGGTCTCGATAGCTTTCGCAATAACCGCACCCTGCGCCGCGCGCTGGAATACGCGGCCACCTTCGATCTGACGGTAATCTTCAATTCTCAGGATCACGATCTAGCCGAAGACGGCCTGGCCCATGAAGGCGCAATGGCCAGCTTCCTCGGCCTACCGGGTATTCCGGAAAGCGCCGAGACCGTGGCCCTGGCCCGCGACCTGCTGCTGGTTGAACAGACGGGTGTGCGCGCGCATTTCAGCCAACTGACCAGCGCCCGTGGTGCCCAGCTGATCGCCGACGCCCAAGCACGCGGCTTACCAGTGACGGCCGACGTGGCGATGTACCAGCTGATCCTCACCGACGAAGCCTTGGAAGGGTTCTCCAGCCTTTACCATGTGCAGCCGCCTCTGCGCACGGCGGCGGACCGTGAGGGCCTGCGCGCCGCCGTGAAAAGCGGTGTTATTTCGGCCATTGCCAGCCACCATCAGCCGCATGAGCGCGATGCCAAGTTAGCACCGTTCGGTGCTACAGAGCCGGGCATCAGCAGCGTACAACTGCTGCTGCCACTGGCCATGAGCCTGGTGCAAGATGGCCTACTCGACTTGCCTACCCTGCTGGCACGCTTGAGCAACGGCCCAGCAGATGCCTTGAGCCTGCCGCTTGGCCGGCTCAAGGTCGGCGCAGCGGCTGACCTGCTATTGTTCGATCCACAGGCGTCGACGCTGGCGGGCGAAAGCTGGTTTTCAAAAGGCAGCAACTGCCCCTTTATTGGTCATTGCCTGCCCGGCGCGGTGCGCTACACCCTGATTGATGGGCATATCAGCTACCAGGCGTAAACCCGAACGTCAAACGCAATAAGCCCGCCAATTGGCGGGCTTATTTTTGCCAACGTATTCACACTCACTGAGCGTTCTTGAGCGAAACTTGGGTATTCAACGTCCAGAAATCGTACAACACGCCAACCAAGAATAAACCGCCAGTACAGAGGTAGATAATCCCGGTTATCCACTTGCCCTGGTACATGCGGTGCACGCCGAAAATGCCGAGAAAGGTCAGCAAAATCCAGGCCACGTTGTAGTCGGTATCGCCCGCGGTAAAGCGCAGATCAGCCTCGCGATCCATTGCGGGGATCAAGAATAGATCGACAATCCAGCCAACAAACAGCAGGCCAAAGGTGAAGAACCAAATGGTCCCGGTCACCGGCTTGCCGTAATAAAACCGGTGGGCGCCGAGAAAGCCAAAAATCCATAGCAAATAGCCGATAAGTTTGCTGTGCGTATCCTGTCGCTGCATATGCGTGCCTCCTAATATGGCGTGAGTTATATCTGACGTCACACTCTACGCAAGGTTCGCCAAGCGGGGAAATCCACAGAACAGGTTGCAATACCAGCGCTTGATACTCGCCTAACATTGCTAAATACTGTATGCATAACCAGTTAAGCGAGCGCCGTTATGCAACTCATCGAAAAACTCACCGTGCTCGCCGACGCCGCCAAATATGACGCCTCCTGCGCCAGCAGCGGCGCCCCCACACGCAGCTCCAAGGGCAAGAGCGGTATTGGCTCAACCAGCGGCATGGGCATCTGCCACAGCTTCACCCCCGACGGCCGTTGCGTGGCTCTGCTGAAAATCCTGCTGACTAATTTCTGCCTGTATGACTGCCAGTACTGCGTTAACCGCCGCTCCAGCGACGTGCCCCGCGCGCGCTTTACCCCGGAAGAAGTGGTGACCCTGACTATCGATTTCTACAAGCGCAACTGCATCAGCGGGCTGTTTCTCAGTTCGGGCATCATTCGCTCCGCCGACTACACCATGGAGCAGCTCATCCGCGTGGCTAAACTGCTGCGCGAAGAGCATGAGTTTCGCGGCTATATCCACCTCAAGACCATTCCGGACGCCGATCCGCTGTTGATTGCCGAAGCCGGGCGCTATGCCGACCGGCTCAGCGTCAACATCGAACTGCCCACCGAGGCCAGCCTGATCCGCCTGGCACCGGAGAAACAGCTGCGCACCATCAAGCAGGCCATGCACTCGATTCATCTGGGTGAAAGCGAAGCCCGTGTTGAAGTACGTGCGCCACGCTTCGCTCCCGCGGGGCAAAGCACGCAGATGATTATTGGCGCAGACGCCACCGATGACAGCACCATCCTGCACACCGCCGCCTCGCTCTATGACAACTATCGGTTGCGCCGCGTTTACTACTCAGCCTTCAGTCCAATCCCGCAAAGCCCGAATACCGTGCCCTTCGAGGCGCCGCCGCTGCTGCGCGAACATCGCCTGTATCAGGCGGATTTTCTGATGCGCGGTTATGGCTTCGAGGCCAGCGAGCTCCTCAGTGGCCCTGGCAATCTAGCGCTGGATATCGACCCTAAACTGGCCTGGGCACTGAACAACCGCGAGCATTTCCCGGTTGATCTCAACCGCGCCGAACCCGCCATGATTGCCCGCGTACCCGGCATCGGCGTACTCAGCGCTAAACGCTTGGTCGCGCTACGCCGCCAGCGACGTATCCGCTTTGAGGACCTGACGCGCTTGCGCTGCGCCCTGGAAAAGGCCAAGCCTTTTATCGTCACCCAAGACTACCGGCCACTGCAGGCCAGCCGCGAGTCACTCCTCTTGCGCCAGCAATTGAGTGAAGCACCGGCCCAGATGGCGCTGTGGTAATGCACAGCGCACACTTCGATGGCAGCTTTGCGGGCTGGCGTGAGGCTGCTCGCACGCTACTGTGCCACGGTCTGGCACCGCATCAAGTCAACTGGCGGGGTGACGGCGACAGCGGCGGCCTGTTTGACCAAGCACCCAGCCCTGTAAATACTCAGCCTGCAGCTGAGCCGCCGCGAATTCCCAGGCAACTGCTAGAGCTGCTGCAAAGCGCAGCATGCTTTCGTGTCGAAGATCGCTGGAGCCTGCTGTACCGAGTTCTCTGGCGCGTCGCTCAGGGTGATCGCGCCGCCATGCTGCCCGGAGATATCGACGGCAGCCAGCTGCATAAGCGACTCAAAGCGGTGCGCCGTGAAGCCCATCACCTGCATGCATTTGTGCGCTTTCACCCTCGCCCTGAGACTGTCGAAGGCCCGCAACTGGTGGCGTGGCACGAACCCGCCCATGACATTCTGCACAGCGCCAGCGAACACTTCGCTGAACGCCTGGGCCGCAGCACCTGGCTGATTGCTACGCCAGATGACGGCATCTACTGGGATGGCCGGCATTTGCACTATCAGCGCCCCTGCCCGGATGAGTGGCAGCGCCTGGCGCAAACGCCGGAAGATGATGGGCAAGCTTTGTGGCTGGCCTATTACGGCAGCACCTTTAATCCCGCACGGTTGAACCGCAGCGCCTTGGAGAACAGCCTACCGGTGCGCTTCTGGAAAAATCTGCCGGAAGGTCCGCTGATTCCCCAGCTAATGAGCCAGGCCCGCGCGGGCGCTCAGCGCGACGGTCAGGCTACAGCCGTCGCCCAGCAAGCCGGCAAAAGCATCCGCTACAACGTCGCGAAGAAACCGCCTATCAGCGGAAACGCCGACCCGGCTCCTCATCACTAACTTCCAGCGACAGCCCCTGGGTCATAGTACTTAAGTGATCACCATCGGTTTCCGAGCCGAGCTTGATCATCAGACGCAGATCGTTGGCCGAGTCCGCATAGAGCAGCGCATCTTCGTAGGTGATCTCACCCTGACTGTAGAGGGTATAAAGCGCCTGATCGAAGGTTTGCATACCCAGCTCGGTGGAGCGCTTCATCAGTGCTTTGAGCTCGTGCACATCGCCCTTGCGAATCAGGTCAGCCGCCAGCGGAGTGTTGATCAGCACCTCGATCACCGCGCGACGGCCCTTGCCATCTGGCGTCGGAATCAACTGCTGGGCAACGATGGCCTTAAGGTTCAGCGACAAGTCCATCCACACCTGATTCTGCCGGTCCGCCGGGAAGAAGTTGATGATGCGGTCCAGCGCCTGGTTGGCGTTGTTGGCGTGCAAGGTGGCCAGACACAGATGGCCCGTTTCAGCGAAGGCTACCGCATGGTCCATGGTTTCACGGGTGCGCACCTCGCCGATCAGAATCACGTCCGGGGCCTGACGCAGAGTGTTCTTCAGCGCCACCTCGAAAGATTCGGTGTCAATGCCGACTTCACGCTGGGTAACGATGCAGCTCTGATGCTGGTGGATGTATTCGATCGGGTCTTCGATGGAGATGATATGGCCACTGCTGTTCTTGTTGCGGTAGCCGATCATCGCTGCCAGCGAGGTCGATTTACCAGTACCGGTGGCGCCGACAAACAACACCAGACCGCGCTTGGTCAGCGCCAGCTTCTTGAGGATTTCCGGTAGTTTCAGCTCATCGAGTGTCGGGATATTGGTCTCGATACGCCGCAACACCATGCCGGCCAAGTTACGCTGGTAAAAGGCACTGACGCGGAAACGGCCAACACCGCGAGCGCTGATGGCGAAGTTACATTCGTGATTCTCGGTAAAGTCGCGGCGCTGTTGTTCGTTCATCACCGAATGCACGGTTTCACGGGTCTGCTCAGGCGACATGGGTGTCTTGGTGATCGGCATGATCTTGCCGTTAACCTTCATCGAAGGCGGCACGCCAGCGGTAATAAACAGGTCAGAGCCGCCCTTTTCGACCATCAGGCGCAGCAGTTTTTCGAATTCCATCGTTGTTCGCCCATGTGCATCACGCGGTTATGCAAGAGCCAGCGGCAGGCGCGTGTGTTGCCGCTGGGCTGAACCCGACAGGCGACTGCCTGCCAGGCACTGTCGATTTAGAAGTTTTCCGGTGTCTTGGCCTTCTCGCGCGCCGCTTCACGGCTGACGATGCCCTTGGAAACCAGAGTCTTCAAGCAGGAATCTAGGGTCTGCATGCCCAGCGAGCCGCCGGTCTGGATGGCCGAGTACATCTGCGCGACCTTGTCCTCACGGATCAGGTTACGGATGGCAGGGGTACCAATCATAATTTCGTGGGCCGCCACCCGACCGCCACCGATTTTCTTCAGCAGGGTTTGCGAGATCACTGATTGCAGGGACTCGGAGAGCATGGAGCGGACCATGGATTTCTCTTCGGCCGGGAATACATCGACCACGCGGTCGATGGTCTTGGCCGCCGAGGTGGTGTGCAGGGTACCGAAGACCAGGTGACCGGTTTCCGCGGCCGTCAGGGCCAGGCGGATGGTTTCCAGGTCACGCATCTCACCGACCAGAATGATGTCCGGGTCTTCGCGCAGCGCCGAGCGCAGGGCCTCGGAGAAACCGAGGGTGTCGCGGTGCACCTCACGTTGGTTAATCAGGCATTTTTTCGATTCATGCACGAATTCGATTGGGTCTTCGACCGTAAGAATGTGGTGGTATTTATTGCTGTTTATATAGTCGAGCATCGCCGCCAGGGTGGTCGACTTACCCGAGCCAGTCGGCCCGGTAACCAGCACCAGACCTCGCGGCACATCGGAAATCTTGCGGAAGATCTCCCCCATGCCGAGGTCTTCCATGCTCAGCACTTTCGACGGAATGGTCCGAAATACCGCACCAGAACCGCGATTCTGGTTGAAGGCGTTAACCCGGAAGCGCGCCACACCCGGCACTTCGAAGGAAAAGTCGGTCTCGAGGAACTCCTCGAAATCCTTACGCTGCTTGTCGTTCATGATGTCGTAGATCAGCGCATGCACTTGTTTATGGTCCAGTGCAGGCAAATTGATCCGGCGAACGTCACCGTCGACCCGAATCATCGGGGGCAGGCCAGCGGAGAGGTGCAGGTCCGATGCACCTTGCTTGGCGCTGAAGGCCAGCAATTCAGTGATATCCATGGGACTCCCTAATGACAAACAAGCAGGTAGAATGCCGCTAAACCCAGGCGGCGGGCGCGAGTAATGTCCACGATAGCAGAGAATATTGCAAAGGTCGGAGTGCGCATACGTGAGGCGGCGCAAGCCTCACAGCGAGATTGTGGGTCTATTGGCCTGCTCGCGGTGAGCAAAACAAAACCTGCAGCGGCGATTCGTCAGGCGTTTAACGCTGGCACCGCGAATTTCGGCGAGAACTACCTGCAAGAAGCACTGGATAAACAGGTCGAACTGCATGACTTGCCACTGACCTGGCATTTTATTGGCCCAATCCAGTCCAACAAAACCAAACCTATCGCCGAGCACTTCAGCTGGGTGCACTCGGTGGACCGTCTAAAAATAGCCGAACGCCTGTCTGCACAGCGTCCGGCGCACCTGCCACCGTTAAATATCTGCCTGCAGGTCAATGTCAGTGGCGAAGCCAGTAAATCCGGCTGCAGCCCTGACGAGCTGAGCGCACTGGCACACGCAGTTACACAACTGCCGCACCTGCACCTGCGCGGATTGATGACAATTCCTGAGCCCACCGACGACCCCGCCGAGCAACGCGCCGCTTTCGCCCGTTTGCGCGAACTGCAGCAAGGTCTGAACCTGGGCCTCGACACTTTGTCCATGGGCATGAGCCATGACTTGGAGGCGGCCATCGGCGAAGGCGCGACCTGGGTGCGCGTCGGCACCGCATTATTTGGCGCGCGTGACTACAGCACACCCTGATTAAGTTTGCCTTCATCCTGACCAAGGAAACCACTATGACCTCTCCCCGCATTGCCTTTATCGGCGCTGGCAATATGGCCGCCAGCTTGATCGGCGGTCTGCGCGCGCAAGGCATCGACGCCAGCGCCATTCGCGCCAGTGACCGTGGAGCCGAACAGCGCAGCAAAATTAGCACCGAGCATGGCATCGACACCTTCGCCGCCAACGCTGACGCCATCAAAGATGCCGACATCATCGTGCTCTCGGTAAAACCGCAAGTTATGAAAGACGTCTGCCTGGACCTCGCCGCAAATATCGGCGAGCAGCAACTGGTGGTCTCCATTGCCGCCGGCATCAGCTGCGCCAGCCTGGAAAACTGGCTCGGTCCACGTGCCATTGTGCGCTGCATGCCCAACACCCCGGCCTTGCTGCGCCAGGGCGTCAGTGGCCTGTATGGCAACGCCCAGGTCTCACCAAACCAGCGTCAGCAGGCCGAACAGCTGCTCAGCGCCGTAGGCCTGGCACTGTGGCTGGACAAAGAAGAGCAAATCGACGCCGTAACGGCCGTTTCTGGCAGCGGTCCGGCCTACTTCTTCCTGCTGATTGAAGCCATGACTGCTGCCGGCGAGAAGCTCGGCCTGCCGCGTGACACCGCCGCCCAACTGACCCTGCACACCGCCCTTGGGGCTGCGCGCATGGCCGTGGCCAGCGATGTCGATGCCAGCGAACTGCGCCGCCGCGTCACCTCGCCCGCCGGCACCACCGAGGCTGCCATCAAGAGTTTCCAGGCTGGTGGTTTCGAAGCATTGGTCGAAAAAGCACTTAACGCTGCCGCCCACCGTTCTGCCGAACTGGCCGAGCAACTGGGTCAATAAGGAACGAAGATGACTGGATTCACCACCGCTGCTGTTTATATCCTGCAAACCATTGGTAGCCTTTACCTGCTGATCGTATTGCTGCGTTTTATCCTGCAATTGGTTCGTGCGGACTTCTACAATCCGCTCAGCCAATTCATCGTGCGCGCCACTCACCCGCTGCTGAAACCCTTGCGCAAGGTCATCCCCAGCCTTGCCGGGCTGGACCTGGCGTCGCTGGTGTTAGCGATTCTGGTGCAGCTGGTGCTGATGGCACTGACCCTGATGCTGCTCGGCTATGGCCTGGATAACCCAGTGCAGTTGCTGGTCTGGTCGATCATTGGCGTCACCGCGCTGTTCCTCAAGGTGTTCTTCTTTGCCTTGATCATCAGCGTCATTCTCTCCTGGGTCGCGCAAGGCAGCCAAAACCCGGCGGTAGGCTTGGTCAACCAAATATGCGAACCGCTGCTGTCGCCGATTCGCCGCATCTTGCCAAGCATGGGCGGGCTGGATCTGTCGCCGATCGTAGCCTTCTTGATTCTCAACCTGATCGACATGATGGTGATCCGCAACCTGGCGGTCATGACCGGCATGCTCAAAGGCTTAAGCCTGGCGATCTAACCGGCAGATGAGTCATTTCCGCTGGGACGGCAACGACCTGATCCTTGAGTGCCACCTGCAGCCCAAGGCGAGCCGCGACGAGTTCGCGGGGTTGCATGGTGATCGTTTGAAGATTCGCCTCACCGCACCGCCCGTAGACGGCAAAGCCAACGCCCACCTGCTGGCTTTTCTGGCCAGCGCCTTGGCCGTGAGTAAAAGCCAGGTCAGCCTAGAAAGCGGTCAGCAGAGTCGGCAAAAACGCGTACGCATCAAACAGCCGCAGCAACTACCCGACGCACTCGAACTAACCATTCAGCCGTCCTGAGCGACCATAAGGCGGGCGTGCGACTGCCTGCAATTGACGCCACAGCTGCGACCCGCATAATGCCTCGCAGGCTTATTCATGGACTGAGTGAGCCTGACGCCACTCCACAGGAGTTAAACCATTGCCTGCCACGCCAGCCTGAGGCGCGGCATCGTTGAATCGGTGCACAGTTTCATCAGGGCGCACACAACAGCCCCACAATGGATGCGCCAACTAGAGGAAAGCCAAGGATGAGCATGCAACGTCTCAGTCAGCAGGTCGATGCCTACGTCGCCTGGAAGCGCGAGCTGATGCGCGAAATCACCCGCTACCGCAGCTGGCTGGTGAGCAATCGGCTGAACTCCGAGGCCGTAGAAGGCAAGCTTGAACGCGCGCTCAAACTGCTGCGCACCGACCACATTACTCTGGCCTTTGTCGGCGAATTTTCGCGCGGCAAAACCGAGCTAATCAACAGCCTATTCTTCTCGTCTTATGGCCAGCGCATCCTGCCATCCCAGGCTGGGCGCACTACCATGTGCCCCACCGAGCTGTTCTTTGACCCGCATTCGGAACGCTCTTATATTCGTTTGTTGCCCATCGAGACCCGCGTGTCCGATGCCAGCATCGCGCAATTCAAGCGTGTGCCTCGGCACTGGGTGAATATCACCCTGGACCTCAGCGACCCGGACAACATGGTCCAGGCCTTTAACCAAGTGGCGCGCAGCAAGCCCATGCCGGTTGAACAAGCCATAGCCCTCGGCTTCCACCCGGATATGCTGGAGAGCACCCACCGACCAGGCGAAGTACTGGTGCCCGCCTGGCGCCATGCCATGGTCAACTTCGACCATCCGCTTCTACGTCAGGGCTTGCGCATCCTCGACACTCCCGGCCTGAATGCCCTCGGCAGTGAGCCGGAACTGACCCTGTCGATGCTACCTAACGCCCAGGCGATCATCTTTCTGCTGTCGGCTGACACCGGCGTCACCGCCAGCGACATGGCCGTCTGGCAGCAGCATATCCGCCAACTCGACGAAGACACCCAGACCTGCCTATTTGCCGTACTCAATAAGATCGACGTGCTCTGGGATGACCTGGCGGGTGAGGCCTTTGTCCAAAACGCGATCCGTATCATTCAGAACAACACCGCCAAGCAGCTGGGCATCCGCCCTGAAGACGTGCTGCCACTGTCGGCCAAGCAGGCGATGCTGGCCAAGGTGCGTAAAGACGCCGACCTGCTGACGCGCAGCCAGATAAGTAATCTGGAAAACCTGCTGTGCGAGCGCATCATCGCGCAAAAGGAGCGCCTGCTCGAAGACCGCGTGGTCTTCCAGGTCATGGCCCTGCTGCAAAACAGCCAGCATGTGCTCAACCTGCGCTTAGAAAAGGTTAACGAACAGCAGGCCTTGCTGAGTAATCACCAGCACGATAATGGCCAGATGCTGTTTGAGCTAACCGCCAAAACCAAGGAAGACCACAGCCAGCACCACAAACGCTTGTTGGGTCTAAAAACCAACCAGCGCCTGCTCAAGCGACAAGGCGACCTACTGCGCCAGGCATCGCGTAGCGAGCGCCTGGACGAACACCTGAACACGGTGCGCTCGGGCCTCACCGGCAGCTGGACCACCCTGGGTATCAACCAGGCGATCCTGCAATTTTTCCGCAGCGTGGAGCAGGATCTGCACAACCTGGTACAAGAAGCGGAGATGGCTAACAAAATGGTCGCCGCCGTCTACCGCCGGCATAACGAAGAGAACCCGTTGCATGGCGTCGACGCTCCGCAGTTCAACGTTAGCCGCTACCTGCGTGAACTCAAACAACAACAGAGCAAGGCTGACCAGTTCCGCCTGCAGCTGAAAACCCTGCTGACCGAACAACGCAGCCTGACCCGACGCTTCTTCGCCACCCTGGTGCAGGAAGTGATCGGCCTGCACCAGCGCATGCGTCAAGACGCCGAACAGTGGGCCAGCGATGCACTGACGCCCTTGATGCAACACACCCTTGAGCACAAACAGCTGCTGGAAACCCACATGCTGCGGCTCAAGGCCCTGGCCCAGGAAACCCAGCAAGCGCGCCAGCGCGGTCAGCAACTGGCGCATTACAGCACCGAACTGGAGCAGCAACTGGCGCAGGCTAGCGAGATGCTGCGCGTCCTGCGCCGCCCGGCACCGGTGCAACGCCAAGCCAAGGTGGTCAACCTGCCAGGAATCGCCCGCCCGCAGAGCATGGGCGAATAGCTGCACACACTCCCCCGCCAGTCTCCACCGCCCCACACGCTTGCTGCCTGGGGCGGCGCTCTTTAGACTGCGGCTCTTCCTTTATTGCGAGCAGGGTCGATGTCGATTGCTTTCCCCCAAGACTCTGTTGGCCTGGTCACTCCACAGGTTCTGCACTTTGCAGAACCGCTGGCATTGGCCTGCGGGCGCAGCCTGGCCGACTATCAGCTGATCTTCGAAACCTATGGCGAGCTCAACGCCACGGCCAGCAACGCCGTACTGATCTGCCATGCCTTGTCCGGCCACCACCACGCCGCCGGCTACCACAGCGTGGATGACCGCAAGCCTGGTTGGTGGGACAGCTGCATCGGCCCCGGCAAACCCATCGACACCCACAAATTTTTCGTTGTCAGCCTAAACAACCTCGGCGGCTGTAACGGCTCCACCGGCCCCAGCAGCCTCAACCCGGCCACCGGCAAGCCGTTTGGCGCGGACTTCCCGGTGATGACCGTGGAAGACTGGGTGCACAGCCAGGCGCGCCTGGCCGATAGCCTCGGCATCCGGCAGTGGGCCGCTGTCGTCGGCGGTAGCCTCGGCGGCATGCAAGCCATGCAGTGGACCATCAGCTACCCCGAGCGCGTGCGCCACTGCCTGGCAATTGCCTCGGCGCCCAAGTTGTCGGCGCAGAACATCGCCTTCAACGAAGTCGCGCGCCAGGCGATCCTCACCGATCCGCAGTTCCATGGCGGGCACTTCCAGGAACAGGGCGTGATTCCCAAGCGTGGCTTGATGCTGGCGCGCATGGTGGGTCACATCACCTACCTGTCGGATGACGCCATGGGTGAGAAATTCGGCCGCGGGCTGAAGAGTGAGAAGCTCAACTACGACTTCCACAGCGTCGAATTCCAGGTGGAAAGCTACCTGCGCTATCAAGGCGAAGAGTTCTCTACCCGCTTCGATGCCAACACCTACCTGCTGATGACCAAAGCGCTCGATTACTTCGACCCGGCGGCCAATCACGAGGGCGACCTGGCCAAGACCCTGGCCGGCGTCAGCGCCGACTTCTGTGTGATGTCCTTTACCACTGACTGGCGCTTTTCCCCGCTGCGTTCGCGCGAGATCGTCGATGCCCTGACTGCCGCACGGAAAAACGTCTGTTACTTGGAAATCGATGCCCCCCAGGGCCACGACGCCTTCCTGATCCCCATCCCGCGTTACCTGCAGGCATTCGACAGCTATATGAAACGGATTAAGGTGTAGTCATGCGCGCGGATCTAGAAATCATCCAAGAGTGGATTCCCGCCGGCAGTCGCGTGCTTGACCTCGGTTGCGGCAACGGCGAGTTGCTCGCCTGGCTGACGGAACACAAGCAGGTCAGCGGCTACGGCCTGGAAATCGACGCGGACAATATCGCCCAGTGCGTGAGCAAAAGCGTTAACGTGATCGAGCAGAACCTCGATAAAGGCCTGAACAACTTTGCCAGCGGCAGTTTCGACGTGGTCGTGATGACCCAGTCGCTGCAGGCCCTGCATTACCCCGACAGGGTGTTGGCGGAAATGCTCCGGGTCGGCAAGACCTGCATCATTACCTTCCCCAACTTCGCCCACTGGCGCTGCCGCTGGTACCTCACCAGCAAGGGCCGCATGCCGGTGTCGGACTTTTTGCCGTACACCTGGTTCAACACTCCGAACATCCACTTCTGCACCTTTGAAGATTTCGAAAACCTGTGCCACGACCAGGGGGCCAAAATCAAAGACCGCCTGGCCGTGGATCGCGACCACCGGCATGGCTGGGCTAGTCGTATCTGGCCTAATCTATTAGGTGAAATCGGCATTTACCGGATTAGCGGCGCAACACCCCTAGGCGCACACGCCAGCCGCTGAAAGGGCTGCTGTTCAGACTGAATCAGGAGATTCCCCATGCATCGTATTGCCCTGTTGTTTATCGCCCTATGCCTAAGTCTGCCCGCACTCGCTGAACGCAAGCAGAGCTTTGGCGATTTGGATGTGCACTACATCGCCTTCAACTCCAGCTTCCTGCAGCCGGACATTGCCGCTGCCAACGGCCTGGTCCGTAGCAAGACCCTGGGCGTGGTCAACATCTCCGTGCTCAAGGACGGCAAGGCCAGCAGCGCCAGCGTCAGCGGCGAGGTAAAAGACCTGGTCGGGCGCAACCAGCCGCTGACCTTCAAGCAGGTGACTGAAGGTGAAGCCATCTATTACCTGGCGCAGTTCCCCTTCAATCAACAAGAATTGCTGCGTTTCACCATCACCGTTCGCGCGGCCGATGGCGTAGCGCATAGCATCGAGTTCAACCAGGAAGTCTTCCCAGACCAATGATCCTCTTCAACGAACTCGTGCTGGCCAGCCATAACGCCGGCAAGCTCAAAGAGCTACAAGCCATGCTTGGCAGCAGCATTCGCGTACGCTCGGTGGGTGAATTTTCCAGCATCGAGCCGGAAGAAACCGGCCTGTCGTTTATCGAAAACGCCATTCTCAAGGCGCGTAATGCGGCGCGGGTTTCCGGCTTACCGGCCTTGGCCGACGACTCCGGCCTGGCGGTGGACTTTCTCGGCGGCGCACCGGGCATCTATTCGGCGCGTTATGCCGATGGCCAGGGTGATGCGGCCAATAATGCCAAGCTGCTCGACGTATTGCAGGCTGTACCGGACGCCGAGCGCGGCGCGCAGTTCGTCTGCTGCCTGGCACTGGTAAGGCATGCTGACGACCCCCTGCCGATTATCTGTGAAGGCCTCTGGCACGGGCGCATTCTGCATACCGCGCAGGGCGTGGAAGGTTTTGGTTATGACCCGCTGTTCTGGGTGCCCGAACGTGATTGCTCCAGCGCCGAGCTGCCGGCCGCCGAGAAGAACCAGATCAGCCACCGCGCCCGCGCCATGGTCCTGCTGAAGCATCGGTTGGGGCTGGTATGAACGACTCCTCCAGCGGCGGCTTCGAGCTGCCGCCGCTGGCACTCTATGTGCACATTCCTTGGTGCGTGAAGAAGTGCCCGTATTGCGACTTCAACTCCCATACCGCCGGGCCGAATCTGCCGGAGGAAGCCTACGTCGACGCCCTACTCGCCGACTTGGATGCCGACTTGGGCCAGGTACACGGCCGGCCACTTACCTCGATTTTCTTCGGCGGCGGTACGCCCAGCCTGTTTTCAGCCAAGGCCCTCGGCCGCCTGCTGCAAGGCGTTGAGCGGCGAGTGGCGTTTGCACCAGACATTGAAATCACCCTGGAAGCCAACCCAGGCACCTTCGAGCAGGCCAAGTTCCGCGACTACCGCAGCCTAGGTATCAATCGCCTGTCGATCGGCGTGCAGAGCTTCCAGGCACCCAAGTTGATCGCGCTGGGGCGCATCCATGATGGCGATGAAGCCGTGTGCGCCGCCGACATGGCTCGCGCCGCCGGTTTCGATAATTTCAACCTGGACCTGATGCACGGCCTGCCGGATCAGTCCATTGAAGATGCCCTCAGCGACTTGCGCATCGCCATCGCCCAACAGCCGACGCACCTGTCCTGGTACCAGCTGACAGTGGAGCCGAACACGGTGTTCTGGAACCAGCCGCCGGTGATGCCCGAGGACGACATCCTCTGGGATATTCAGGAGGCCGGGCAGGCCCTGCTGGCCGCTGAAGGCTATGCGCAGTACGAGGTTTCGGCCTATGCCCAATCCGGCAAAGCGGCGCGGCATAATCTCAATTACTGGACCTTTGGCGACTTTCTCGGCATCGGTGCCGGCGCCCACGCCAAGCTGAGCAGCCCAGACGGTCGCATTAGCCGCAGCTGGAAGACCCGCCTGCCCAAGGACTATCTCGACAGCAGCAAGCGCTTCAACGCCGGCGAGCGCGTGCTGAGTGCCGATGAGTTGCCCTTCGAGTTTCTGATGAACGTGCTGCGTCTTACAGACGGCGCCGCCAGCGAGCTATTCACTCAGCGCACCGGCCTGCCGTTGAGCCAGCTCGCGGCAGCACGTACAGAGGCCCAGCAACGCGGCCTGCTGCACAGCGATCCGACGCGCCTAAGCGCCACCCGCGAAGGCCAGTTGTTCCTCAACGACCTGCTGCAACACTTTCTCCCCTAACGCACGCGCCACCACGGCTAAGGAACCCTTGATGGACCTGCTACTCGACCTGATCGTCACCCTGTCGCGCTGGAGCCGCAGCCACCTCTACGACATCTCGCTGACCATCATGGCGACCCTGCTGGTGCTGTTCGGCCCCGGCATCAACGCCTGGGTGCAACGCAACACCAGCAGCATGAACTTCATCTTGCGCACGCTGATCTTCGTGTTGCTCTGCGCCTTGGGTTATGGCTTGCTGATCATCTTCGCCACGCCTTATCTGGCTAAGGGCCTGGGCTTGTTTAACAACTTCACCCTGGCGCCGATGCTGATCTTGGTGTTCTTTATCATCGGCATACTCGCCGACCGTAACTAGTAGGCAGCCCACAGGGCAGGCGCTGGCGCGTTCAGGCTTCGGTAAAGCGCTGTAACTGCATCTCATGCAGACGGCTCAGGGTGCGGCGGAAGGGGAAGGCCAGATAACCCTGGGTGTACAACTGCTCCAGCGGCACCTGGGCCTCCAGGTACAGCGGCACGCGGCGGTCGTAGCATTCGTCGACCAAAGCGATAAAGCGCCGCACACTATCGTCATGCACCGACAACTCGGGTAATTCGCGATCACCAGCGGCCACCCGCTCAACGCCGTCCTCAGTGCCGCGGGCGATCTTCGCGGCGCGTTGCTGCGCACTCAGTTTGGGCACCTCGCTCAGCACAATCGAGGCGAAACGGTCGCACAGGCCGATGAAATCCAGGGCCGACAGCGGCTGCTCACATAACTCGGCGTAGCGACACCAGAGTACCTGCTCGCTGTGCTGCACCACGTTAATCGCTAGGCGACCCAGCATAATCTGTCCGCAGGATACCGGCAGTCCCGCGGCTAACTGCTCGAATACTTCATGCAAGCCACTCGGTTGCGTCGGATGCGCAACCCAATAGCGCTGGCGCACAACGCCGGGGTGCAACCGATGGTCCTGACCGCCATCGATGCCCAGCACCTGCATGTGCTGCTCGATCGCCGCAATCGCCGGCTGAAAGCGCTCACGATTAAAGCCATCGGCATACAGCTGCTGCGGCGGCTGATTAGAGGTAGCGACCAGTACCACGCCTGCCTCAAACATCGCACGCAGCAGAGGGCCGACAATCATTGCGTCGCCGATGTCATTGACGAATAGTTCATCGAAACACAGCACTCGCACTTCTTCACTCAACTCGCTCGCCAACGCCCGCAAGGGATCTGGCGTGCCAGTCAGCTGAAATAGGCGTCGATGCACCCAACTCATAAAATGATGGAAGTGTTGGCGGCGCGCCGGCACCCGCAGGCTGCGATGGAACTGATCCATCAGCCAGGTCTTGCCGCGCCCCACCGGGCCCCAGAGATACACCCCGGCCGGCACTAACTCAGCGCTGTCGGCTCGGTGCAAAGCCTGCTGGCAGTCCTCCAGCAGACGCGCGGCCTGCCACTGCGCCTGATCCGACTGGAAACCCTGCTGCTCGATGGCCTGCCGATAGGCCGCCAGGGGGGATGCCACATCCATACAACTACCGCTCACTTAACCCAGTCCAGGATGACGGCGGCTATTTTACATAGCCGGGGGCGGTCATGCGGCCCCTCCCCCGGCTGGGATCACACACGAGGACGCTTAGTTGTCACCGCGTCAGCGCCAGCAATCGTCCTAATAACCCCCATATCGAAAGCTGCGGGATTGCCTATCTGCGCCGGCCAAGGTTGGCAAAGCCAATAAAAAACCGCCTACGAAGAGGCGGTTCTTCGTGCAACCGAAACTCAGTTTCCTTCGCGGCGTAGCGCCTGCGGGGTGAAATCGCGCGGCGTCAGCTTGGCGTTGAAGTTGTACATCGGCTCGTTGTTGTCCATGCCGTCGACAAAGTAACGCTCGCCTTTGAAGTCGTAGATGGTTTCCAAGGTGCTGCCGAACATCGGCACGTCGTAGTAGCTGATCGGGTGGCTTTCCTGCACGCCACTCAGCTCACCGCTTTTGTCATACAGGTCGACGGCAAGCACCTGCCAGCTGTCCTCGTCGATATAGAAGCGACGCTTGGCGTACGGATGGCTGAAGCCTTTACGCAGTTGGGCTTCGACTATCCACACGCGGTGCAACTCGTAACGCAACAGGTCAGGGTTAACGGTGTTGCGACCCAGGATATTGTCGTAGGGAATGCCCTTCTGGTGGACGGCATAGCTGTTGTACGGCACCAGTTTTTCTTGCTTGCCGACCAGCGTCCACTCGTAGCGGTCCGGCGCACCGTTGTAGGCGTCAACCACGTCGGCGGTGGCCATGCCGTTGGTATCAGGCTGCAGGGTGTCATAGGCCAGCATCGGCAAGCGGCGCACACGGCGCTCGCCACGGTTGAAGCGCCAGGCCTTACGGATCGCCAGCACCTGATCGAGGGTTTCCTGCACCACCAGTGCCGAGCCGGACAGCTTGGCCGGCGCGACGACCTTGTACTTGTAGTAGAACAGGGTGTTGTCCAGGTCCTGCGGCGTGACGCCTTCACGACCGTAGAGGAAGTAAATATCACGCTCCAGCTTGAGCAGGTTGTAAGCACCGTTAGACAGCACCGCCGCTTGGTTGGTGACAAAGCTGATCTGGTCACCTCGGTAGCGCATGATGTGGTTCCAGATCGCTTCCTGGCCGGTTTGCGGCAGCGGGAAGGGAATCCCGGCCGCCACACCATCGACCCCATTACCGCCGGAAATCAGCTCGGCAGCCTGCGCGTTGAAGCGCGTGGCGTCATAGATCCGCTGTGGTGCGGCCGCACTGCGACGGGTTGGAAACACACGCAGGAAGTACTCGGGGTTCTTCTCCAGTAACGCCTGCAACCCAGCCGGCAGCAGCGCCTGATATTGCGCCAGGTTCTGACTGTTGACCTGGTACAGCACAGGGTCGCTGCTGAAAGGGTCGGGATGATGCATGCCCGGTTGGTAGTTGGCCGGCGGTTGCGCCAAGCCACCGTTCCAGGCTGGAATAGTGCCGGCGGCATTACCTGCGCGCTCACCGCCCAGCGGGGTCAGGTCCTGGCCCAGGCGGGCGGCCTGGGCACTGTCGACCTTGGCGTGGGCCTGCAGCGCGCAGGTTGCTAGTAACAGAATTGTAAATACTCTCAACACAGCGATCTCCTCGCAGCCTGGCCAGTGGCAGGGCTGCTGTTGTTATGACTCGGGCAATCCTGCCCAGGTGTATGTGTTGTTTTGGTGAGGCGCCGTCCTAGCGGATGCCGGATTATTCCGATCTAGTGCAATCATCCTTGGCTTATGGTCTTGCAGCGCTGTCGCTGCAGCGCGGGGAAAATCAGCTGATGCGTTGGAACTTCAAGTCCCACACGCCATGGCCGAGGCGCTCGCCGCGGCGTTCGAACTTGGTGGTCGGGCGCTCTGTCGGGCGTGGCACATATTGGCCATCTTCAGCCAGGTTCTGATAGCCGGGGGCTACATTCATCACCTCCAGCATGTACTCGGCATAAGGCTGCCAATCGGTGGCCATGTGCAGCACACCGCCGACCTTGAGCTTCTGCCGCACCAGTTCGGCAAACGCCGGCTGGACGATTCGGCGCTTGTTATGTTTGGCCTTGTGCCATGGGTCCGGGAAGAACAGCAGTACGCGGTCAAGGCTGGCATCGGCCACACAGTCACGCAGCACTTCCATGGCATCGCAGCTGTACACGCGCATGTTGTTGAGGTTCTGCGTCATCAGGCCGTTGAGCAACGCACCAACGCCGGGGCGGTGCACCTCAACCCCGATAAAGTCCTGCTCGGGCGAGGCGGCGGCCATTTCCAGGGTTGAGTGCCCCATGCCAAAGCCGATCTCGAACGTGCGTGGCGCACTGCGACCAAACAGCTGGTCGAAGTCGCGCAGGCCATCCTCCAGTTGCAGGCCAAACTTCGGCCAACCTTGATCGAGGCCGCGCTGCTGCCCTTCAGTCATGCGCCCGGCACGCATGACAAAACTTTTGATCGCGCGGTGCTTGGAGGTGTCTTCAGCCGGCTCGGGCTGTTGTGGCAAGTCAGTCATGCTGTGCTCTTAAAGTGCTTTTAGAGTGCTTTTACGATTTCGCGAGCTAGAGCCATGCAAGGCAAAAACAGGCGAGGAAGCGGAGTTTACGAGTTGTAAATGAGCATTCCGAGCCTGTTTTTAACGCAGCAGGGCCGAAGCGCAGCAAAGCGTAAACGCGCTCTTACTTGATCAGGCCATCCAGCGGCGACGAAGCGCTGGCATAGAGTTTCTTCGGCATGCGTCCAGCCAGATAGGCCATACGCCCGGCGATGATTGCGTGCTTCATTGCCTCGCCCATCAAAATCGGATGTTGTGCATGGGCAATCGCGCTGTTCATCAATACCGCTTCGCAGCCCAGCTCCATGGCGATGGTGGCATCGGATGCGGTGCCGACCCCGGCATCCACCAATACCGGCACCGTGGCCTCTTCGAGGATGATGCGCAGGTTATAGGGGTTGCAAATGCCCAAGCCGGTGCCGATCAGACCCGCCAACGGCATCACGGCGATACAACCCATGGCCGCCAGTTCGCGGGCAATGATCGGGTCATCGCTGGTGTAAACCATCACGTCGAAACCATCTTTGACCAGCACTTCAGCGGCCTTGAGGGTTTCGATCACGTTAGGGAACAGGGTCTTCTGGTCGGCCAGCACTTCCAGCTTGACCAGCTTATGGCCATCAAGCAGTTCGCGGGCCAGACGGCAGGTGCGCACCGCCTCAACGGCGTCGTAGCAACCGGCGGTATTCGGCAGGATGGTATAGCGCTCGGGGCTGATCACATCCAACAGGTTCGGCTCGTCCGGGTTTTGCCCGATATTGGTACGGCGCACCGCCACGGTAACGATCTCGGCACCCGAGGCTTCAATGGCCAGACGGGTTTCTTCGAGGTCTTTGTACTTGCCGGTACCGACCAGCAGGCGCGACTGGTAGGTACGGCCAGCCAGGGTAAAGGGTTTGTCGTTGGGAACGTGGCTCATGGGTAATCCTCTTGAAATGGGCGGGCAGGCTGCGGACGATAACGTCCTTCAACCGCCACCAATGGCATGCACCACCTCAACCTGGTCACCCTCGCGCAGGGCGGTGGCGCTGTGCTGGCTGCGCGGCACGATATCCAGATTGAGCTCTACCGCGACGCGGCGGCCGGCCAGATCCAGGCGCTCGATCAACCCGTCGACGGTTGCGCCCTCGGGCAATTCGAATGGTTCACCGTTTAACAGAATACGCATGACAGCTCGCTCCCAACGGGAAAAGGGCCGGCATTCTAGCCTGATCACCGGCGTTGACCAAGGCTAAAGGCTGCTGCCCGTCACGCTTTCTGACTTACGGGTCAGGGCTCATAGCGGCCCGGCAGCTGCCAGGCAGCAACACCCAGACATGCCCAACCCGCGAGAAACGCTACGCCACCCAAGGGGGTAACCATGCCCAGCGCAGTGATACCACTCAAGGTCAGCGCATAAAGGCTGCCAGAGAACAGCAGGGTACCGAGAGTAAATAAGCTGCCGGCGAAGCTGACCAAGCGCGACGGGCGCAGCAAGGCCAGCAGCCCGACGCCAAACAGCGCCAAAGCGTGAATCATCTGGTACTGCACCGCAGTGTGAAACACCACCAGGTACTCGGCAGACAAATGGGCTTTCAGGCCGTGGGCGGCGAAAGCCCCTAAGGCAACCCCACTAAAGCCGAACAGCGCGGCCAGCAGCAGATAAATACGTGGCATGCACAACTCCTTCGAGTGATCGGATATCAGATTGATCCTGCAGCAATACGCACGGCGCAATGACCGGACGGAATCCAGGCCATAACAGGTCGGTTACAGACATGTCCGAGCGTATGCGCTGGCCTATGGTAGCCGCTCAAACACACCGATTACCTGTCAATGGAAGGCATCATGTCTAATTCTATTACTGTACTCAGAGACACCCAGCCGGTACCCATGCTGGATGCGTGTAAGTGGAAACGAGTCGCCGGTGACCCGCACACGGTTAACCTGAACGCCTACACCTCTGAAGACGGCAAGAAAATCATGGGCACCTGGATCTGCACGCCAGGCACCTGGGAAGTCGAATATGACCGCTGGGAGTACTGCCACTTCCAAGAGGGCTACTGCATCCTCACCCCGGAAGGCAAAGAACCGGTTCACCTGCGAGCGGGCGATATTTTCGTCCTTGAGGTCGGCTTCCGCGGTACCTGGCAAGTCGTCGAAACCGTGCGCAAGTACTTCGTCTTCGCTTAACCGCTGCTCCACTGCCGCCGTCCGGCACTGACGGCGGCAGACCCGCGACTAATACGCCCAGCGCACGCAAACCTATCGACCACTGACGGCGCGACAAAGCAGCGTGCCCGCCTCACCTCTCGCTATAATGCCCGGCACCCTTGCCTGGCCCCGCTCGCATGTTTCGATCCCTCCTCCGTCGACTGCTCAAACTCCTGCTCTGGTTGATGCTCGCCTCGGTCTTACTGGTGCTGTTGCTACGTTGGGTACCACCACCCGGCACGGCGCTGATGGTCGAGCGCAAGGTCGAGTCGTGGCTCGACGACCAACCCATCAATCTGCAGCGCAGCTGGCGCCCGTGGAGTGAACTGCCGGACGACCTGAAGATGGCGGTTATCGCCGGCGAAGATCAAAAGTTTGCCGAGCACTGGGGCTTCGATATCGCCGCGATCCAGGCCGCGTTGGCGCACAACCAGCAAGGCGGCTCACTGCGAGGCGCCAGCACCCTCAGCCAACAGGTGGCGAAAAACCTGTTCCTCTGGTCCGGCCGCAGTTGGCTGCGCAAGGGTATTGAGGTGTGGTTCACCGGGCTGGTCGAACTGCTTTGGCCGAAGCAGCGGATTCTTGAGGTGTACCTCAATAGCGTTGAATGGGGTGACGGCGTATTCGGCGCCGAGGCGGCGGCGCAGCATCACTTCAACATCGGCGCGCCCTATCTGTCACGCCAGCAGGCAAGTATGCTCGCCGCAGTACTGCCGAACCCGCGCGAATGGAGCGCCAGCCGACCCAGCGCCCACATCAGCCGCCGCGCCAGCTGGATTCGCCAACAAATGCGCCAACTGGGCGGCAATCATTACCTCAACCGTCTGCAATCAAATCGCCCAGACTGGTTCAGGGAGTGGCTACCTAAGTGATGACAAGCTAGCGCTGCTTGAGCAGATGGCGCGGTACGGCATAGAGGAAGTACAGCTGCTCATCTTGCAAATGCGCGGTCATGCCCAGCTCGGGATACACCCAGGCCTGACCCTCCGCCAGCTCCAGAGTCAGGCGCGGCTGGCCGATGCTCGCAGCTAGCCGCGCCACATCCAGCGGCGCTGGCGGTAACAGGGTCAGCGTTACAATCGGTCGATTAGCCAATGGCACCAACAGCTGACTGCCAAGAAGCAGCTCTTTATCCGCCGGCTTCAGCCCGGCCGCCGCCAGCAGACTCTCACGCTCGGCTTGCTCCAGACCCACTTCCGCTTCCAGCGACCAATTACCATCAGCATCCTGCAGCTCGCCGCGATACAGCAGGCGCGCACCATTTAGATTGGGCTGCAGCCATAACTCGCCGTCTAAGGCATCACGCAGGTGCACTAAACTCAGCCTGTCATCGGCAAGCGGCGTAAGCACCTCCGCTTGCCACTGCGCCAGCCAGGGCAAAGGTTGTGCCGCCGGCTGCGGGCGCATCAACCACGCTCCCCAGGCAAAGAACATGGCGGCAACCACGGCAAATATCAGCCAATGCTGCGGGCGTATGGGCGGTAATTTCATCGAGTTTTTCCTTGACCATAAAAAATCGCCGAGAGCGATTTTTAACGTCGCGCAGCGACGGCCCGAAGGGTGACCGCCAGGGATGGCAGGCCATAAAAAAGCCGCACCTGGGTGCGGCTTCTGACAGTAGCGCGGTTTACGCGGCGATCGTGCCTTTAAGCTTGTTCATCGCGTTCTTCTCCAGCTGACGGATACGCTCGGCAGACACATTGTATTTGGCAGCCAGGTCATGCAGCGTGGCTTTCTCTTCAGCCAGCCAGCGCTGGTAAAGGATGTCACGACTGCGTTCGTCTAGGCCTTCCAACGCTTCGTGCAGATTGGCGCTGGAGCTGTCGCTCCAGTCGGAATCCTCCAACTGCCGCGCCGGGTCGTAGCGATGGTCTTCCAAGTAGTTGGCCGGCGACTTGAAGGCGCTTTCGTCATCCGCTTCGGCAGCCGGATCGAAGGCCATGTCATGGCCAGTCAGGCGGCTTTCCATCTCACGCACTTCACGCGGCTCAACACCGAGGCTTTCAGCCACCGCGTGCACTTCATCGTTGTTCAGCCAGGCCAGGCGCTTTTTCTGGCTGCGCAGGTTGAAGAACAACTTACGCTGCGCCTTGGTCGTGGCGACTTTGACGATGCGCCAGTTACGCAGGATGAACTCGTGAATCTCGGCGCGAATCCAGTGCACGGCGAACGACACCAGGCGCACACCCATCTCCGGATTAAAACGCTTGACCGCCTTCATCAGGCCGACGTTGCCTTCTTGGATCAGGTCAGCCTGGGCCAGGCCATAACCAGAGTAGCTACGAGCGATATGCACCACAAAGCGCAGGTGAGCCAAGACCATTTGCCGAGCGGCTTCGAGGTCTTGTTTGTAGAAAAGATTTTCCGCCAGCTCGCGCTCCTGTTCAGGGGTCAACAGCGGTATGCCGTTTACCGCATGCACGTAGGCTTCCAGGTTGGCACCCGGGACCAGCGCATGAACAGGTTGCAAAGAAGTGGACATTTGGATCCTCCGACTAACAAATCGTGACGCAGTCTAGCACTGCTCAATGGGACTTTGGGCGTACCTACAAGTTCCCTTACACATAGTCAACATCAAGCAAAACAATAACTTACTACCTAGGCGACAATTCATTCAAGTGCCGCGCGACAGCCAGCCAGGCGCCAATATAGCCCAACAGTACCGCGCCGAGCAGCAGTGATAGACCATCGGCTACCGGCACGCCATCCAGGGCAAAGTCGCTGCCGTACAAACCCGCTAGGCGCACCACCGCGTCATTCAGCCAGCCAAGGCCATAAGCCAACAGCAACCAGGCCAGCAACCCGGCACCTAGGCCGTAGAGCGTACCCATATAGAGGAAAGGCCGGCGCACATAGCTGTCGGTGCCGCCGACTAGCTTGATCACCTCGATCTCGGTGCGGCGATTTTCGATATGCAGGCGAATGGTGTTACCGATCACCAGCAACAGCGCCATGACCAGCAGCAGAGTCAAACCGAAGACAAATCGCTCACCGAGCTTGAGCATGGCGCTCAAGCGCTCGACCCACACCAAATCCAACTGCGCCTGCTGCACCCGTGGCAGTTCGGCCAAGCGCAGACGTAAGGCTTCCAATGCAATTTTGTCGACCTCCTGCGGGGTGACCACAATCACACCCGGCAGCGGGTTATCCGGCAACTCTTTTAGCGCCTCACCGAGGCCCGACTGCTGCTGGAATTCGGCCAGCGCTTGTTCGCGACTGATCCACTCGGCCTCAGCTACGTCGTCCATGGCGGCTATCTGCTCACGCAGCGCCTGGCCCTGAGACTCACTGGCATCGATCTGCAAGAACAGGGAGATCTGCGCCGCACGCTGCCAGGAGCCACCGAGGCGCTCGACGTTATCCAGCAGCAGCGCCAAGCCCATAGGTAAACTCAGGGCTACGGCCATAACCAGGCAGGTAAAGAAACTGCCAATCGGCTGCTTACCCAGCCGGCGCAGGCTGTCGACTAGGCTCGCACGGTGGCTTTCCAGCCAGGCATGAAATTGATGGGAAAAGCTTGGGCCGTCGTCCGGGGTCGGCGACTCGGATTTTTTCGCCGCCGCGCCAACGCGCTGCGCCGGTTGCGGAGGCGGCATGCGTGTAGCGCTCATACGAAAGCCTCCCCATCACCAATCAAACGGCCGCGCTGCAGGGTCAGCATGCGGTGGCGCATGCGTGCGATTAGTGCCAGGTCGTGACTGGCAATCAGTACCGTGGTGCCCAAACGGTTGATGTCTTCAAACACACCCATGATTTCAGCCGCCAGACGCGGGTCAAGATTGCCGGTGGGCTCATCCGCTAGCAGCAGGGCCGGACGATGCACCACGGCGCGGGCGATGCCGACGCGTTGCTGCTGACCGGTGGACAGATCGCCAGGGTACTGCTCGGCCTTGTCAGCCAAAGAGACGCGCTCCAGTGCCGTGCGCACCCGGCTGCCGATCTCATCCTTGGCCAGGCCAAGGATCTGCAGCGGCAGCGCGACGTTATCGAAGACACTGCGGTCGAACAGCAACTGGTGATTCTGGAACACCACGCCGATTTGCCGGCGCAGGAACGGAATCTGTGCATTGGTGATGTGCGACAGGTCCTGTCCGGCCAGCAGCAACTTGCCGCTGCTCGGTCGCTCCATCGCCAGCAACAGGCGAAGCAGCGTGCTCTTGCCGGCACCAGAATGACCGGTGACGAAGAGGAACTCGCCACGGCGCACATGGAAACTCAGTTCGTGCAGCCCGACGTGGCCGTTAGGATAGCGCTTACCGACCTGCTCGAATTTGATCATTCTATTTCTCCGCGAACAGCGCCTGAACGAAAGCCTCGGCCTCAAAAGTGCGCAGGTCGTCGATACCTTCGCCTACGCCGATATAGCGAATCGGCAAGGCGAACTGCTTGGCCAGGGCGAAGATCACCCCGCCCTTGGCGGTACCGTCCAGCTTGGTCAGCGTCAGGCCGGTCAGGTTGACGGTCTGGTGGAACTGTTTGGCCTGGTTGATCGCGTTCTGCCCGGTGCCAGCGTCCAGCACCAGCAGCACTTCATGCGGGGCGGTGTCGTCCAACTTGCCGATCACCCGGCGGACTTTCTTTAACTCTTCCATCAGGTTGTCTTTGGTGTGCAGACGCCCAGCAGTATCGGCGATCAGCACGTCCATACCGCGTGACTTAGCCGCTTGCACAGCATCGAAGATCACCGAAGCGGAATCAGCACCAGTGTGTTGAGCGATCACCGCGATTTTATTGCGCTCGCCCCACACCTGCAGCTGCTCGACGGCCGCCGCGCGGAAGGTGTCACCGGCGGCCAGCATGACCTTCTTGCCATCCTGTTGCAGCTTCTTCGCCAGCTTGCCGATGGTGGTGGTCTTACCCGCGCCATTCACACCGACGACCAGAATTACATAGGGTTGCTTGCTGCTATCAATCTTCAGCGGCTGCTCGACTGGTTTGAGCAGCGCGGTCAGTTCGTCCTGCAGGGCTTTGTAGAGCGCACCGCTGTCGGCCAATTCTTTGCGCGCGACACGCTTGGTCAGGTTGCCGATGATCGCCGTAGTGGCCTCGACGCCAACGTCAGCAGTCAGCAGGCGTGTCTCCAAGTCCTCTAGCAGATCGTCATCAATAGCCTTTTTGCCAAGAAACAGGCTGGCCATGCCTTCGCCCAAGCTGGCGCTGGTTTTCGACAGGCCTTGCTTAAGACGCTCGAGAAAACCGGCGCGGTTCTCTTCGGCACTCTTAATCGGCTCAACCGCTGGCAAAGTGATGACTGGCGGCTCGACGACGACCGGCTCAGCGACTACAGGCGGCTCAACATGGGCATGCAACACTTCGCTGCCGGCATTGATACGAAACCGCGAAGGTCGCGGCGGCTGGACCTCAGTGCTCGACTCAAGCTGCACGGACGCCTCAGGAGCAGCCGCAACATGCTCAACCGGGGCAACCGGGGCAACCGGGGCAACCGGGGCAACCGGGGCAACCGGGGCAGGTTGCGACTCGGTCGTGGCAGTGTCGAGCGGTTTCACCTCGGCTAGAGGGCGGTCGCTGACTGGTTCAACGGCTGCGGGCGCGGGCACCTCGGGAGCGGCCGTGGCAGCAGCCTCACTAGCAGGCACTGGTTGCGGCTCAGGGCTGACCGGCGCTTGCGGTTTCTTGCGCAGCCAGCCAAACAGGTCTTTTTTCTCCGCAGGCTTCTCGGCAGAGGCCGGCGCAGAGGGCACGGGCTTGTTCTTATCGTCGTTGGAACCAAACATGGAGGACGGCTATCTCAAAGGTGCGACGCGCGGGGCTAAGGCTCTGAAAAGCATTACTCACGCAACAGTAAAAAGCTGAAGAGTGCACGCAGTAACAATCAGATGCTTTAGCAGGCGTGGTCGCCAGTAAAACGGATGCGTATCCTAGCACCTCCGCGCCCGCTGACGCTAAATCCAAGCGGGCCCGTCCGACAGGTCGAAAATCTATGCCTATGATTGCCCAACGCACTGCAGCCTTATTGCTCTGCGTGCTCTGTACACCGCTGCTGGCCTTTGCCGCCGCGCCGCAACCGACTCACGAATTCAGTCTGGATAATGGCCTCAAGGTCATCGTACGCGAGGACCATCGCGCCCCGGTGGTGGTCTCCCAGCTCTGGTACAAAGTTGGCTCTAGCTACGAGACGCCAGGCCAGACCGGCCTCTCCCACGCCCTCGAACACATGATGTTCAAGGGCAGCCGCAAGCTTGGCCCAGGCGACGCCTCGCGCATCCTGCGTGAGCTCGGCGCTGAAGAAAACGCCTTCACCAGTGACGACTACACCGCCTACTACCAAGTACTGGCCCGTGACCGCCTGGCCATCGCCCTGGAACTGGAGGCCGACCGTCTGGCCAGCCTTAAGCTGCCAGCCGATGAATTCGCCAAAGAAATCGAGGTCATCAAGGAAGAGCGCCGCCTGCGCACCGACGATAAACCCTCAAGCCTGGCCTATGAGCGCTTCAAGGCCATGGCCTACCCTGCCAGCGGCTACCACACGCCAACCATCGGCTGGATGGCCGACCTTGAACGTATGACTGTTGAGGAACTACGCGCCTGGTACGAGGCCTGGTACGCGCCGAACAACGCCACCCTGGTGGTGGTCGGCGACGTCAGCGTTGCTGAAGTAAAGACTCTTGCCGAACGTTATTTCGGCGCCATCCCAAAGCGCACTGTACCCCCCGCCAAGGTGCCACGCGAGCTGGCCGCCCCCGGCGAGCGGCGCATCACCCTTCACCTGAAAACCCAGCTACCCAGCCTGATGATGGGCTTCAACGTACCGGGCCTGGCCACAGCCGAACAGCCGCGCCAAGTGTATGCACTGCGTCTGGCAGCGGCCCTGCTGGATGGCGGCTACAGCGCCCGCCTACCAACACGCCTAGAGCGTGGCGAAGAACTGGTGTCTGGCGCTTCGGCCTGGTACGACGGTTTCTCCCGAGGCGACAGCCTGTTCATCCTGTCCGCCACGCCCAACGTGCAAACTGGCAAGACGCTGGAGCAAGTGGAGGCTGGCTTGTGGCGTGAACTAGAGGACCTGCAGAACACCCCACCCAGCGCCGAAGAACTAGCGCGCGTGCGGGCGCAAGTGATTGCTGGGCTGGTGTATGAGCGCGACTCCATCACTAGCCAGGCCACGGCCATCGGCCAATTGGAAACCGTTGGCCTGTCATGGAAGCTAATCGATCAGGAGCTGGCCGAGCTAGAAGCCGTCACCCCGGCGGATATTCAGCAAGCCGCCACGACATTCTTCACCCGCGACCGCTTGAGCGTCGCCCATGTGTTACCTGAGGAGAAGGGCAATGAGTGAGCGCAACGGCCTACGCTATGGCCTGCTCGGCCTGGCACTACTGATATTGCTAGCGCTGCTGGCCTTAATCATCAATCGCCCCGATAGCAGCCAAGCCCCTGCTCCAGCAGCAGAATCGAACAGCATTGAATCCCTCGACGCCCTCGGCGATCAAGCACCGAGCCGCCGCGACCTTAATATCCAGACCTGGCAAACCGCTGAAGGCGCCAAGGTGCTGTTCGTTGAAGCCCGCGAGCTGCCGATGTTCGACCTGCAACTGACGTTTGCCGCCGGCAGCAGCCACGACGAGGGCGTCGCCGGCCTGGCCATGCTCACCAACGCCATGCTCAACGAAGGTGTACCGGGCAAGGATGTCGGCGCGATTGCCGCTGGATTTGAAAACCTCGGTGCCAACTTCGGAAACGGCGCGTTTCGCGACATGGCCATCGCCAGCCTGCGCAGCCTCAGCGCCGCCGAGCAGCGTGAGCCGGCCATGCAGCTGTTCAATCAGGTGATTGGCCAGCCGACCTTCCCCGAAGACTCGCTAGCGCGGATCAAGAACCAGCTGCTGGCCGGCTTCGAATATCAGAAGCAGAACCCCGGCAAGCTGGCCAGCCTGGCGCTGTTCGAGCGGCTCTATGGCAGCCATCCTTACGCCCACCCCAGCGACGGCAACGCCGAGTCGATCCCGGCCATCAGCCGTGAACAGCTGCAAGCCTTCCACACCAAGGCTTACACCGCGAATAACGCGATCATCGCCCTGGTCGGCGACCTCTCGCGCAGCGACGCTGAAGCCATGGCCAATGCGGTGTCTGCGGCGCTGCCTAAAGGCCCGGCGCTACCACGTATCGCTCAGCCCGAAACACCGCAAGCCGGCCTGCAGCATATCGAGTTTCCGTCGAACCAGACCCACCTGATGATCGCCCAGCTAGGTATTGATCGCCGCGACTCGGACTACGCTGCGCTTTACTTGGGCAATCAAATCTTCGGCGGCGGTGGCTTCGGCACGCGCTTGATGACCGAGGTGCGCGAAAAGCGTGGCCTGACCTACGGCGTTTACTCCGGCTTCAGCGCCATGCAGGCGCGTGGGCCGTTTATGATCAACCTGCAGACCCGCGCTGAACTTAGCGACGGCACCCTGCTGCTGGTAAAAAGCATGCTTAGCGACTTCATCGCCAACGGTCCGACTGCCGACGAGCTGAACAACGCCAAGCGCGAGCTGGCCGGTAGCTTCCCGCTGTCCACCGCCAGCAACGCTGCCATCGTCGGCCAGCTGGGCTCCATGGGTTTTTACGACCTGCCGCTGAACTACTTGGAAGACTTTATGCGTGACGTGCAAGCGCTGAGCGTCGAACAGGTCAAAGCCGCCATGGCCAAGCACCTCGATACGGATGCTCTGGTGATCGTCACTGCGGGCCCGACTGTGGCGCAGAAAGACCTGCCGCCACCCACCGATACCCCCGCCGAACAACCTTCTGCAATCCCGGAGCATTGATGAGCAAGCGACCCAAGCCAGCTAAAGCCGCACCCGCCCATGGCGGTGATGGCCAACTGCGCATCATCGGCGGGCAATGGCGCTCGCGCCAGTTCAACTTCCCCATGGCTGCAGGCCTGCGGCCAACACCCAACCGGGTGCGTGAGACCCTGTTCAACTGGCTCGCGCCTTACGTGGAAGGGGCCAAGGTGCTCGACCTGTTCGCCGGCAGCGGCGCGTTGTTTCTCGAAGCGCTGTCCCGTGGTGCCGGCAGCGCTCTGGCACTGGATCTCAATCCAGCGGCCGTCAACAGCTTGCGCAGCCACCTGCTGACGCTGCAATGCGACAACGGCCAACTGCAGCAAACCGATGCGCTGGCTTATCTGCAACACTCGGCAACGATCGCTTTCGACCTGGTGTTTCTCGACCCGCCGTTCAATCAGGACTTGCTGCTCCCGGCCTGCAACCTACTGGAACAAAACGGCTGGCTTGCCGCCGACGCCTGGGTTTACACCGAAAGCGAAAACTCGCCCTCCAGCCTCGGCATGCCTGGCAACTGGCGTTTACACCGCGAACAGAAAGCAGGCCAGGTGCATTACGCGCTGTGGCAGCGCACGGCAGCGATCTAAGAACAGCCCTCGGGCTTCACACCGTGAAGCCCTCTCTCGTTCAGGTTCACTCATTCGCCCGGCGCATAGCGCTTCCGTTTCACGGCCTCAGGCCCTAGCCTGAGCGCTTTGCCACCTGATACTGCAATCATGAAAACGCCCTTCAAGCCCGCCTGGTGGCTACCCGGCCCGCACCTGCAAACACTGTGGAACCCGATGTGCCGGCAACCGGCGAAGCTTGAGCGCACGCGCGAACGGCTGTGGTTGGAGGATGGCGACTTTCTCGACCTCGACTGGCACGGCCCGCACGAAGCCAGCACACCCTTAGTACTGGTGTTGCATGGCCTGACCGGCTCATCTGACTCGCTGTATGTGCTGGGTTTGCAGCAGACACTAGCGGCCCAAGGCTGGGCCAGCGTGGCGCTAAACTGGCGCGGCTGCTCCGGTGAACCCAACCTGCTGGCCCGGGGTTATCACTCCGGCGCCAGTGAGGACCTCGCAGAAACCGTGCGCCACCTGCGCGCCCAGCGACCTATGGCGCCGTTGTACGCGGTGGGCTATTCGCTAGGCGGCAATGTACTGCTCAAGTACCTCGGGGAAACCGGCGCGGACAGCCAATTGCAGGGTGCGGCAGCTGTATCCGTACCGTTTCGCTTGGACCAGTGCGCGGATCGCATCGGCATAGGCTTTTCCAGGGTTTACCAGCGCCGCTTTATGCGCGAGATGATCGCCTACGTGAAGGACAAACAGCGCCTGTTCGCCCATCAAGGCATGACCGACCGGCTCTCTACTCTAGAGAAACTCGGCCCCCTGGACGGCATGCGCACTTTTTGGGATTTCGACGGCCGCATCACTGCGCCGTTGCATGGCTATGCCGATGCTGAGGACTACTACCGCCGCGCCTCCAGCCGCTACTTCCTCGGCCAAATCGAGACACCGACGCTGATCATCCATGCAGCTGACGACCCCTTCGTATTCCCGCACAGCCTGCCTGAAGCAAATGAGCTGTCAGCGAGCATCACCTTCGAACTGCACACCCACGGCGGCCATGTCGGTTTTGTCGAAGGCAGCCTGAGCAAGCCGGGCTACTACCTGGAGCGGCGGATTCCTGAGTGGCTTATGCGTCATCGGGTTAACGACTCAGCATAAATGTTTCGTACTCCAAATCTTCCAAAGAGCTGGAAAGACGCATCAACCCGAGCAGCACGCACGCCAGCAGCGACAGAGTGAAGCCGTAGCCATAGAAGGTTGGCCCCATGTAAAGGCTGAGCAGCGTCAGAGCGGCATTGAGCACCACGAATAACACGCACAACTGCAGCACGATGGCCCGTTTATCGAGGTAAAAGAACACATTCAGCAGCGCCATAAAGACCACCTGAATGCTGACCCCGATCAGATCCACATAGAACAGCTGCAGGTAATAGGCCGATATACCCAGCCACTCCAGCATTGCCGGCGCCAAGAGAAACAGCAAAACCACCGTCAGCCCCTGCACCTTACATATTTCCAACAGACCTTGGCGGATAGCGAGAATCATCTGCTCTTTGAGCACGCCGATGTGCTGCAGCGTTTGCCCGCCACGAATCGCCGAGAACAAACGCTCATACCACTCCGCAAAGTCGGTTTCGATACGCACCAAAAACACCGCCATACCGGGAATGATTGCCAGATAAGCGAGGAAGATTGGTAAGTCATAGAGCATCGAGGCACGCAACGGGCCGATGACCTGACTCGAGGTGTGCGGGCTGAACCAGAAGATGAACTTATCGATCCAGATACCCAAGTTGTAGCAAAAACCCGTAATTAGCAGGCTGATAAAGACCTGACGCCGCTTGAGAAAGTCGAAGGCGATCAGCTGCTTCGCCGGGTACTCACGCAAGATATCGAACAGAAACATAAACAGCAGACTGGCATGACCAATCAACAGCGCCAGCAACAGCCCGCTCATGTGCAAAAAACGCAGCAAAAACGCGCACATCACCATCAGTGAATAGCCCACCAGCATGACCACAATAATGCGGTTGTAAGCCTTCATCCCCGACAGAAAAATGATCACCAGCCACAGATTGCACAGCGTGACGAAGTTAGCCAACACCAGTACCCGGTAAGCGAAAGGCTCATCAAACATCAGCCCCATCACCAGGCTGGCCAGCACCCCGGATGACAAGGTAACAATCAACATGATGCCCAGTAGATTGGGCAGGATGCGGTCGTTCTTTTTTTCAAATAGTCGGTCGGAGATGAACCGGGTAAAAAACAACTGGGCGCCACCGGTAAAGATCAGCGAACTGGCCATCAGGTACGTCACCGTTACCAGAAACTGCCTCACGGTGTTGTCTGGTACTACCACTCCCAGACTGATCACCCCGATCAACATCACGCTGATGATCGACAACACCCAGGGGCCGGAACTGATCAGGCCGGCGTATAAGTAGGCCCGCAGCGTTGCGGAATAGGAGTCGCGAGACAGAATTTTGCGCAGTTCAAAGCCAATACCCGCCATATCAAACAGCCTCCATGGCTTCGCGGTACAGGGTGCGATAGCGCTCTAGCATTAGTGTTTCGGTATAGAACCGGTTAACCCGCTCTAACCCAACCGCCTGGGCAGCATGCCAGCGTTGCGGATTATTCAGCAGCTCGACAATAGCCCGGGCAGTCGCTTGCGGGTCGGCGATGGCCACTACCTCACCGGCAAGACCGAGCTCACTGTCTTCGCCGGGCGCGCCTTCGATTAGCTCACGGCAGGAGCCCACGTCACTGGTAACAACGGGCGTACCAGCAGCCCAGGCTTCAAGAATCACTAACGGCTGAGCCTCGCTGATCGACGTCAGCACCATCATGCCCAGCGTGGGTAGCAGTTCGTGGATCTGGCGAAAACCGAGAAATTTGACCTTATCTTGCAGGCCCAGGCTAAGCACTAGGTTGTGACACTCCTGCGCATACTCAGGATCCTCCTCCTCCGGTCCAACGACCCACGCTTCAGCCTCTGGAATCGCGCTAACCACGCCACGCATGGCGCGGATAAATGTTTTTACATCCTTGATCGGTACCACTCGACCAATTAACCCCACAACCTTGGGAATACCCTCGGGTCGCAGCTGCATGGCGTCTTTCCAGGCATCCATAGAGATACCGTTGGGTATCACCCGCGTGCGAGTAGGGTCGGCTCCATCGGTAATTTGTTGTTTCTGATTGCCGCCATATAAAGCAATGATCGGGTCCGCGGAGCGATAGGCCAGCAAGCCGATTCGCTCAAAAAAACGAATCCACAGGCGACGAATATAATTGACCTCGTCATCCAGGCCGGTACGCAGCATTTCATCTGGGCTTTCAGAAATCCAGCTGGCTTGGGCCAGGTCAATCTTGCGTTCCTTGGTATAAATACCGTGTTCACTGATGACGTATGAGCACTTCCATCGATGCTGCAGGATGCTGCCCAGTAGCCCCGCATAACCCGTGGAAATAGAATGCAGCATTCGCGCTCTGGGTAGCCGGCGAGCAGCTTCGGCCAGCATCACCAATGGTGCCTGCATGGTGCGCAGCGTCCAGAAATAATTAACAAAAGAGGGATCACTACAATGGCGCATATAGCCTTCGGTGATGGCCTCCCAGTTCGCCCGACTATGCAGCACATCGTCCAGGCTCATGACACCATTCGCTAGGTTTTCCAGCATCGCCTGACCCTGTTCAAGGCTGGGGGTGTCAGGATGGTGCAGAAATGTATGCATATCGCGCATGAGCTTGCGCGGGCCTTCTCGCTTGGCAGCCACCACTGCATCGCCCGGCCTCCAGGCATTTTCGAGAAAGTGTTCTTCGATATGCACCACATTGGCTGGAATGGCGTATTGCCGCTTGCCATAGGCCTCACTTTGCCCACCGATGAAAAACACCGAGAACGTCAGCTCAGGCAAGCCAAGAATCAGCTGATTGACCCAGCTCGACACCCCGCCCCGAACATAAGGCCAGGTTCCCTCCAGTAGCAGGCAGATATCTGCAACAGGAGCCTCAGTAGCAGGCGTTTTCATAACCAATATCTCGCCAAGGCTGCAAAAGGCGGGCGCTGCAGCATTTCCTCGGGGAGCTGTCGCAACTGCTCAGCAATCGCGCCGTATTCGCCACGAGAAAATTCGATTTCAGCCCGAAAAGGCAGTAGTTTTTCCACATCGATCCCCGCCACTTGGGCCTCCATCAAATGCTGCTCCGCAAGGTCTAAGTCGCCTAGCTCCATTGCGATGCGCCCCGCCAATAGGTGCACACCATCGCCTGCCCCCAGCTCTAGAGCGCTCTCGACATGCTCGCGGGCCTGCCTGAGCACATGCTCAAGCACACTGCCTTGGGCCAGCCCGAGATATGCCAGCTCCCAATACCATCGGGCCAAGGTGGCATGCACAGCTGCTTTGTGAGTGCCAGAGGCCTCGTCAAGTTGCTGCAAAGAAATCTGAATGCGGTGGTTGATATCGCCCTCTTGCTTATCAAGCATCGAGTAGGCCAGCAATCGCACGTCGTCCGCAGGGTCGCGCAGCGCCAGCTTGAGGATCGGGATCGAGTCTTTATTGGGCATTCGGCGAGTAGCAAATAATGCCGTAACTCGCTTCTGTGCGTTAGGCGCATGGCGCAACACATCTTGCAAGCCGCCGTCGTGGAACATCAGTTCACGGTTACGTTCTTGAGGGCGAAACGGCAGGTCCGGCACACCCATAGAATCCCAGGCCTTTTCTTTCTGCGAGCGCGGCATGTACAGCGCGGGAAAGACCGCAGCAGCGACCCCAATAGCGCCCAGCACAGGCACAAAAAATGACAGACTGAAGATAAACAGCGGACTCCACGGCAGGGGATACTTATAACGACGGGGTAGCAATAACCACACACCTGCCGTCAGCAAAATGCTGCTCATACCATGAGCAGAGACAAACAGAAGCGTAGCGGCCTCGATCGACATGCGATCCAATAACGCCGCCCAACTACCTAACTCAAAGACAACGGCGCCGCTAAACAGCCACTTGCTGATCATTGAACCCACACTCATTGAAAAGGAAGTGATGCAACGCTTCACGCTCTCGTCCAACACCGATGTCGTAACGATGGGTGCGAACACCCAAGCTTTCTAGGGTCTGGTCCAAGCCAAAGCGCTCAGTCAGCATGGTGTGTAACCGCTGTAAGTAGCCCTGTGCGCCCTCCGCACTAGTAAGCGGTAATAGCACCAATACGCACGGATTAGATTGATCGGCTGATTTAAGGTGCAAATCCAGACCGCGCTGGCTGCTTTCAATCAGGTTCAGCAACTCTGCGCGATGAGCTGACTGACTGACTTCAAAACCCAGCAAATAACCATCGAGGTCATGCTGCCGGGCATCATGCAGGCAACGCTTGAGGTTTTGGCTAAATATCTGGGCATCGCTGTCATCGAGCTGGAGCGCTTGCGGATCACTCAGTAACAGGTCGGCAACGTGACCTGCGAGAATCGCCAACAGGCTTAATGTCCGGTCGTTAAAAGAGAAAAATGGCATCTGTTCGACAGCCAGTACTGCTAATAGGCGACCTTCCGTATCAATCAGCGGAATACAAACCTGGTACTGCGAGTGCTCGCGGCTCTCGCCGCGCTCCAGTAAGTCTTCGCGCACACTGACCAATTCGCCGCGTTTGAGGCACATCCGCACCAGCAAATCGTCAGCCTGCATGGGCTTGCAAACGCCCAAGGTGTGCAGTGGTTGCAACTCGATCTGCTCATCAGGCGTGACACGGTAAAGGCCTGCCACTCGAAACGAGCCATATTGCGCCAGCAAGTTCATGATGGCTTCGGCCAGGGTGGCCAGGGAATCATGGCCATGGGGCAGAGCACGCAATTGACTGCGCAAGCCCAGCAGCGAGCTGCGCAGGCTGCGATCATTACCCGCCACCCGTTGCTCAAGACGGTCGTGAGAGATTCGCAGGATGTAGTGCGTACGCGTGAAGGCATCCAGGCGTAACTGCCGATAATCGTTGGCCATGTCCAGACGTTCCAAGCGACGTTCCCAGATATCGCGGAACTCCCCCACCAACATACCGCTGACCAAGACCCCGACAACAAACGACTCGGGGATATCTTGATAAACCGCATAACCGCCAGTGCGGTAGGCGAATAATGCCAGCACTAGTAAAACTGCACTGACTAGGCCATGTACAAAGCCGTAGCGCATACCTAGCAGCAAGGGTGCCAGCACCAACCAAGGGAAGGTGTTGTGGACAAGCAGCGGGTCTTGGGGCGACAGCCAATAGCCCAGCCCCAGGCCCAGCCCGCTCAATAAGAGTGTTTCCAGCCATGACACGCGCGTACTGGCGCGTGGAGCCAGGGTAAAGTCCTTGTGCGCCGATTCCATGCCCATTACTCGAGTGTCAGGTCGCCAACAAGCTTACGTAAAACCTTTTGCGCTGTGCCTGCCAGGCTTTCGCGTGACCAGCCGGCGCGCGCGCCGCTGTTGCTCCAGACCACACGGCCCGTATTCGGCTCGATAACCTGCAGGCTGATACCGACCGCTGGCTCACCATCCAGACCGCTTTTGTATTGCCATTCTTCGACGCTGCCACTGACGACGTAGTCGAGATTTTCCTGACGCGCCCACTCCAATGCCTGATTGAAGCGCTCGCGATCATCCAGTAACGGCATCTCGCTCTGCGTCACAACTGGGTACATCCTCGGCCGCAGGCCTTCTTCTGCCAAAACGCTGAGCAGAATCTGCTCACTGCGTTCACCGGCTTGCGGCGCCTGGGAGAAATTAATCAGCGGCAACAGCCCCCACTGAGCGTCACGCGGCAACGTCTCACCGCTTTCGCGAGTAAAGCTGGAGCAGCCCGTGGCTAACAGTGCAACGGCCACCAGGGCCAGGCAGCGAATGGATAACATCGTTCGTTTCTCCTGTTAAATCTCTGATCAACGCCCGAAACGGGCGCTGTAGGTCACACCAAAAGTTCCACCTGGCTCGCCACCGGTATTTTGCGGTGCCGATTGAAAGCCGAAAGTGAAGGCCAATTCGTCATCACCCAACACCTCCATTCCCACGCCGGTGTTTATTGCGTAATTAAACTGTTGCTCGGTCCACTGCCAGCCTGCAAGCACATCTATCAGCCAGGTGTATTGAGCGCGTCCACGGTTGAGTGCGCCGGGAAAACCACGGCGCCAGGTGCTGCCGATATAGAGCTGACCAAAGCGGTCTTGCAGTAGATCGCTACCCACTGCCCCTTCAATGTTCAGCGGACCTTCAGCCGGTTCAGTGTTCGTATCTTCATCATCAGTACCCGCGTTGATAGTTAACACTCGCGTGGTGAGTAAGTCAGGATTGAGCTGATCTACTACCCGATTTTTCTGATAACTCATGCCACTGCGCAGAAGCCACGTCGGCCCTTCAAAAAACAACGCGTGCGTCAGCTCAACATTGAGTTCCTCGCCATTACCGACAGCATCACCTTGGCGCGTCGCAAAGCGCTGATGACCCAATGACCAGTTGAGCTGGTCGCGCGCCGATAAACTGTGACGTCCGCCCAAGCGCAGGCTGTCACGCATCCCCAGCGCACGCAGCAAGCCGCCCTGGTCGGTCTCGCGGTGCCAGTCCAATTCGATCTGTAGCTCGTCACGCGAAGACACTTGCCATGACCGCGACACGCCAAAGCCAAGGCGGTCCTCGTCGTCACGCAAGCTACCGTCGAGAGTGAGGGCGTAAGCACCATCACGCTGCTCACGCTGCAGCATCAGCTTGACGTTACTCTCAGTCCCCAACACCCGGCTGTCGAGGCTATCTGCATCGTATTGACCTTGACTGAGATTGAGGTCCGCATACCAGTCATTGCCTAAATGGCGGGCTACCTGCAGTGTCGGACCGGACAATTCAAGCCCACCAAAGTCTCGCTGCTGCCAACCAAGTTGCACGCCTTGAGGCGTGCGCTCGTGCAGCTCCACAGTCTGGCGCAGTAACTGCTGACGTACGACTGAGGCCTGCTCATCAGACAAATTAGCCAAGCCCTCGCCCAGCGCAGCGCCGCTGCGCGCAAGGCGCATGAGCGTCTCGACTCGCTGCGCAGGATCAAGCCCACCTGCCGCGAGCAGGCGCTCCAACTGATTACGATTTTGATTGCGCAGCGCCTCTTGCAACTGTTCATAACGGCTGACGGTCAATCCTTGACTGCGCGCCCAAGCGATCCAGTGATCCTTCAACGCAGACTGATTGTTAGCGTCTAATTGATCGAGGAATTGAGTGAACCAGACCTGTAGCATTGGCAACGAGCCATCCTGCCAGCTCAGTGCTTGCCGGTTGGCGCTGCGCAGTGACTGCGTACTTGCCAACAGGCGCAGGTACATGCTGTAGCGTTCTGGGTTGCCGACCAGTTGTACGGGCTTGATCTGCGCAACCAAGAAAGCGCGAAGGCGCATAGCTCTATCCGCATAGCCCGCACTGTCCAGCGCATCGGCATAGGCGGACTGGACCAGCCAGTCACGAGGATTCGTTTTCAGGTACACACTGAACCAAGCCAGTGCAGGCCGAGTTCGGTTCAATAGCATATTGGCACTGGCAAAGGGCAACCATAGCCCACCATCATCCGCCGCCAAACTTTGCCACTGCTCCAGTAATACCGGTAACTCGTCTTTACGGTCCTGATCAATAAACAGCCAAAGCAAACGCTGACGAAACACACTTTGCCGCGGATATAGACTCAAACCCATGCGGTAGAGACGCTCGGCCTCAGCAATTCGCCCTGCGCGGCTGGCCAGCACTCCGCGGGCACTCAGCACTGAGGACACGCGGGCACCATTGGGCAGGCGACTGGCCTGATCGACCAAAGCTTGCAGCTGCTGCCATTCACCGAGTTGCTCGGCCAAGTTTAAGGCGCTGCTCAAGCGCTGCTGATCTGCACTCCGCTGCCAGCTCTCGATCAACAGCGCCAGGGCTTTTTCGGGTGCCTGCTTGGTGTAGATTAAAATCAGACGTTCTTCAGCATTGCTTCCCAACGCCACACCCAGCGCCAACAGCCGCTCATAGGCAATGCGCACATCATCGTCTCGCTCTAGCTCCCACGCGAGGTCGCCGCGCAAGCGCCAGTAGGCATCGGCCTCCACCTGGTCAGGTTCGATCGCATTCAGCGTGGCCCATGCGGCAGGCACATCAAATCGCTTCCAATCTACCTCTGCCCAACTGACCCGCTGGGCGATAGTCAGGCCGAAGCGCTTATCCATCTCAGCCCATACTCGAGACTCCTGGTCATACTGCAGGGTATGTTCCAAGATCTGCTGGAGACGCACCCACGCTATCTTCTGCTCTGGATAAAAGCGCAAATAGTTACGCAACCAGGTCTCGCCTTGCTCAGGCGTACCGCGTGATTGGTGGCTGTACACCAGCGCATCAAGCTCTTCATCGGAGAGCCGACGCTGCTGAGCCAACTGCGCCAATAAAGGAATGGCTTGATCAAAATCAAACAGCTGGGCGGCCAGACGCCAGGAATGCTCACGAATGGTGCTGTCTTCTTTTAGCTGCAGGGCGCTTACCCAATAGCGCAAGGCGTCTTGTGGCCGGGCAGTCCACTCTGCCAATTGGGCCATTTGTGTCAACAACTCAAGATCATCAGGACGGGATTGAAGCATGACCTGCCCCGTGGCCCAGGCACGCTCAAGATCACCGGCGGCTAGATGCAGACGCATCTCCACCGCCAATGCCTCAGGGTCTTGTGGCAACAAGGTGCGCCAGCGCTGGACAAATAAAGCGGCTAGATCAAAACGATGGCTACCGACTGAAGCCCTCACTGCAGCATCCAGCAAAACGGTATCTGTTTCGGCTAAATCTGACATGTGCAGGCTCAGCAATTCAGCCGCACGCTCGCTGCGATCAGCAGACAAGAAGCTGTAGAAGGCCTGCTCAAGATAAGTCTTTCGCTCTTTTGCAGTAACGGCAGACTCCATTAACTGCAAATAAAGGCCCGCAGCGTGCTCCGCCTCGCCACTGGCCTGATACCACTTAGCGGCTTCTCCGAGCCACTCGGCATGACGGTCTGGATCACGCTCGGCCATTTGCTCGTAAATAGGCGCCGCTATGCCCGGAGCGCCCAACGCCAATGCGTACTTGGCGATACGCAACCTTTGTGCGTCGGACAGTGGTGAGCGCTCGACTGCGGTAAACAATTCAATCAACTGACGCTTACGCGAAGGTTCAATACCCGCCGGGTCGGCCAATGCTTGCAGGGTATCCAGTTCAGCCTGGTAAAAGCCCAGGGTTTCGACTTCCTCTCGATCGAGCATCAGCAGATGACTGCGCGCCCGCGGATAATCACCAAGGGCAATCAACTGTTCAATGAGGGTCAAACGCAACGCCTGATCCTGCGGGTGCGCCTCAAGCAGAAGTTCGGAATAGTTGATGGAAACAGCATCGGGCTGCTTGCCATCGGGCAGGAATACATCTTCGCCCTTATAGACCAGGACCAATAACCCGCCAATTAAGAGTGCGACCAGCAAGAGTGCCCAAGGACTGAGCAAACGCCGGGTTTTAACGGCAGGTGAGTTGAGCATCGCGCACCTGCGTCTGTGGTACATCAAATAGCCATAGCCCCTGCTGTTGCACACCCGCGTATGTTTTACCCGCCACTACCAGGCTGCAGCGGCCAGCCGCGCGCACACTGAAGCTCAGCGGTAAATTACCGGCAAAAGAAAGGCGCACTCGCTTATCGTCGAGATAGTCCCATGCCTGCAATGGCAGGCTGGCCTCCTCTAGAGCCGGGCGACTATCGCGGTCTTCTCGTAGCACTAACAACGCATTATCGCTGCTGAGGTGAACATAGCGCCCTTGCGGTATATCACGCACACCGGCAATACCCTGAGAGCGGCGCAGATCGGGCCAACCTAACTGCGGATCAAGGCGAACAGTACGTAAACCGTCCATGGCGCGAATTTGCCAACTGCCATCAGTTTGCTTGGCCAGGCTCGCCTGATGCAGCCCATGCATGCGTGGAATGTAATCACTCATCCACAGAGAAATGGGCTTTTCAGCCTGCATAGAGCGATAAATATCATGCATAGCCCTGATGGAGGCCTGCTTGGTGCCCGAATAGAAATGGTAGTAAAGATGAAGACCGCGAAGCCGGCGCGGCTTATCGGTGAGGGCAAAGGTTTCCATTACACCGCGAAACCCGTAATACGGGCCAGTCCATAGATTGGTGTAAACGTTCTCGTTTATAACCGGCGCGTAATAGTGAATACCGCCAGCTGTAGGTCGAATCAGCGGGTAAAGACCCGTCAGCGAAGAGTAGGCGTTAGTCAGCGCGGTATTGCCACCATTAACATTGGCCAGACCATTGTCATAGGCCAACTTGATGGTTGCTGCATCGGGCATGGCATCACCTGACCAGAACACCATTTTTACGGGTTTTTTAGCCGTGGTGAGACGCTGATTGATGTAATCCCGAGAGCCTTCGATTTCACGTTTGAAATCAATTTCTTTATAGCCGGGGATGGCCATCATTAAACCGTATTCGGCCTGAAAATCCTCACGCTTTGCCGCCCGCTCCGGCTGCCAGAAAAACGGATGACTGAACGTGTGTGTCGCCACTTCAACCTTGTCGTCGGCAAAAATCTCCCGCGCAATCGGCTCGAGTTCGCGCGCAAGGTGGGGATACATCCCCCGCGGACCTACTTCACCCTCGATCACCGAGACAGAGGTCAGAAAGGGGTTAGGCCGAATGAAATCCTTCAGTACCGCCACGCCCGAGTAGGGTGTACCGGGAATCTCAGCGCGTGAGACAAAACCATCGCCATCGATGTGCACAGTCGCAACGCGCCGACCATTTTCGGTGGTCACATCAGGCCGGGGGATCGAGGGCAATTGCAGCGCACGCTGAATAAACGCAAAAGGGTCGAGGATCCAGCGGCGCTGATCAGCACCCTCCTCCCATACATATGGAGCAAGCGCCAAGCCCCCCCAATCCCCAAGCACTACGGGGGTGAACACCCGACCTTCTTCATCTTTTAGCGCCAAGGCAGGCTGCGGGCCACCTTCGAGCGTGGTCAGCGCTGGAAGGTCGCGAATACGAACGACCAAAGGGGCTTCGAAGCTGCCCAGCAACGCAGCATCATGCTCAACAACTTCGGCCTTGCCGCTCAACGGAGTAGACCTGAAACGCAGCCCCAAACGCTTGAGTACGCCAGCATTTTCTGTCGGCAGCCCAGCAAAAATCGCCAGCGGAACCTGCTCATCAATACGCGCTAAAAGCCACTGATTGAAGGCCTGCGCATTGGCCGGCGAACCGCTGGTCATCCAGGTCACAACGCCTGCATATAAGCCGCTCATAGGCTCGACTGGCAATGCATCAGCCGGAAGATAGTCGATCCGATAACCTAAATATTCCAGCAGGCCTGCCAAGGAGGTATGCCCCGCATTTTCGTAAATCGGCCCTTCGCGAGGATCAAACACTAATGCAATTCGACGCGGCTGAACCTCAATAGTGCTGACGCCCAGATAGTTGAGATCAGGTAGCGTAACGAACGGGATAAAACCTTCAGCCTGTAATTGCCTGGCTAGCTCACGCGCCTCCTGTCGTCGCTCAGGCGGCAGGTAGTCAATCGCTACCAGAGGGATACCCTGGGCCCGTAATGGCTGCAAGTGCCCCTCAAGCCAGTCACGATCAGCCTGGGGGACCACCCGGTATGAGCGCCGCGACGCATCCCAGCCGGCATGAATTGACTCCACCGCTACTGCTGCGGCAGCGCCTGGCAACTCGGGTAGCACCTCAAAACCCCGATTAAAAAACAACTTCAAGGTGGGCTCGCGCTGCTGAAGCTCAACCAGGAAATCTCTAAGGGCAACACGCTGGTTCTCGCGCTCGCTCTCGGGCAATAGCTGGAAACTATCGAGGGTATCGAGAAACAAGCCCACATAGCCTTGACTGCGCAGTGATGCCGCTCGCGCTAAAAGATGCGCCCGCCAAACGGGTGAGGTTAAGCGCATCACCTGGCTGTTCCAGGCCTGGTTGCGCACATTTTTTTCTGTCGAGGTTCGCGCGCCTTGCCCCAGCGAGGTCACGTCACCGTCAAACTCACCGACTGATAAATATGCAAATGGCTGATTACCCTGCGCTTTCAGAAACTCAATGTCTTTTGTTTGGACATGCGCGGGCTCGAGCACACTCCAGTCAAACTGGGCGAGCTCACTAAAAGGAGGGTTGATGGCATACCAGAAGGCGACACTCTGCGGCGCGCCTGGAGATTGAGAAGCCCAAGAGGAGGATCCAAAAAAACCAGCCAATAGCCCAACAAAATATGGCAGCAAATATTTGCGGAAAGTCTTGAAGGTCATAAGCTGAATTGATTATCCCTAACACAAATCCTTAGATACGCCTTACGCATTCACTTTGTAATAATAGAGCGCGATAAAGGCGCGCCATTATTCACAATACTGGCACATAGAGCAAACTAACTTACGACCACTAACGCCATTTAAATGACGCCAAAAGCAACAACGATTTATATAAACTTAAGATCAATAATCTGCAGACAACACTGCATTAATTTTATGCAAATCAGTAACTTCGCAACACGCGAATAAGATATTAAAGCATCTAGTGTACGCGCCTCGCCGACACTAAACTGCTCCGCTTCCAAGACAGGCAGCTCAGCTACAACCAGCCGAGCATGGTCAAGCACTGCCGGGGCCTTAGTCAGCGAACAATTCTATCCAATGGCACATGCAACCTAGCGTACAACGCCTCCACCGCCTCACGAGCCTGCGGGGCGGTGTAGCCTCCCTCCAGCGCCAGCACTTGGTAGATGCCACGCCGGAGCATTTCTTCGCTGAGGTCGCCGGGGTTACCGCGGGTGGTGCAGAGAAAACGCACCCAGGACGTCATGATGATCCAGCTATTGAGAGTTAGCGCCTCGATTTGCGCCGCATCCATCAACAAGATGCCGGCTTCGACAAACCCCTGATAGATGCACTGCGCCTGCACCAGGCAGCGCTGCGCAAAGATTCGGTAACGCTCAGCCAACTCGGCATCGCTTTCCAGCAGGTGCTCGAGGTCGCGGTGCAAGAAGCGGTAATGCCACATAGCCGCGAGCAGAGCCTCCAGATAGAAGGTCTTGTCCTGCACAGTCAGCGTACGGCCTTCAGGGCGGCGCAGGAAGGTATCCACCTGGCTTTCGTAAAGGGCGAACAACTCAGCGATGATCGCCTGCTTATTGCGAAAGTGGTAATACAGGTTGCCCGGTGAAATCCCCAGGTGCGCCGCGATGTGGTTGGTGCTGACGCTACGCTCGCCTTGGGCGTTAAACAGCGCCAGGCTACCCTGAATGATGCGTTCGCGGGTTTTCAGTGGGGCTGACATAGGCGGAATATTCTCAATTCAAAAGCCCGGCAAAGGTACACGCACACACGCCTAAAGAGCTACTCAGCGCCGAACCCAAGCAAAGGTGCTCAGTTCACTGATATGCGCTCGTCGGCTGATCGCAACAGGTTATTTGACAGATTAGAGCAATTGCTCTAAAAATCCAGCATACCTTTTTGGCAGTCGTCTCAATTCATCTGAGGCACCGCATTGCCAGAACGCCAAGGAGCAGCATGATGGTCGCCGACGTCTCTTATCTCGAACAAAGCCTGCACAACAGCCAACAGCAAATCAGCCAGCTGGAGAGCAGCTTTGCCCGTCAGCGCCAGGCATACAAAGCCAACCCCATGCCCTCGGCGGAACAGCGCATTCAGTGGCTCAACGCGCTGCGCGAGCTACTCAGCAGCGAGCGGGAAGCGTTGATCAGCGCCATCAGCCAGGATTTCAGCAACCGCAGCGCCGATGAAACCCTGCTTGCCGAACTGATGCCGAGCTTGCATGGCATCCACTACGCCACTAAACGCATCAAGAAGTGGATGAAACCTTCACGGCGCAGTGTCGGCATGCAATTTATGCCGGCCGCCGCCAGGGTGATCTACCAACCGCTCGGCGTGGTTGGCGTGATCGTGCCGTGGAATTACCCGCTGTTTCTCGCCATCGGCCCGCTGGTCGGCGCACTCTCAGCCGGTAATCGGGTGATGATCAAGATGAGCGAGTCGACCCCAGCGACTTCGCAGCTGATCAAGGATCTGCTGACCAAGGTCTTCCCCGAGGACCTGGTGACCGTAGTCATGGGCGAAGCCGAAGTGGGCATGGCTTTCTCCAAATTACCGTTCGATCACCTGCTGTTCACCGGCGCCACCAGCATCGGCAAACACGTGATGCGCGCCGCCGCCGAGAACCTTACGCCAGTCACCCTGGAACTGGGCGGCAAGTCGCCGGCCATCGTCAGTGCTGACGTACCCCTGGCTGATGCAGCCGAGCGTATCGCCTTCGGCAAGACCATGAACGCTGGCCAGACCTGCGTGGCCCCGGATTACGTGCTGGTGCCGAAAGACCGCGTAGATGGTTTTGTTGAGGCCTACCGCACGGCGGTGCAGAGCTTCTACCCGACGCTTGCGGACAACCCGGATTACACCGCAATCATCAACGAGCGTCAGCAGCAGCGCCTCAATGGCTACCTGCAGGACGCCGAAAGCAAGGGCGCTACCGTCATCCCGCTTTACCCTGCCGCCCAGGGTCGGCGCATGCCATATGCCGTACTGCTGAATGTGACCGATGAGATGAAGGTGATGCAGGACGAGATTTTCGGCCCGCTGCTGCCGATCATCCCCTACGACAAGCTGGAAGATGCCTTTGCCTTTATCAACGAACGTGACCGCCCGCTGGCGCTCTATTACTTCGGCTATGACAAGAGCGAACAGCAACGCGTACTCCACGAGACTCACTCCGGTGGCGTGTGCCTCAACGACACCCTGCTGCACGTGGCCCAAGACGACATGCCGTTCGGCGGTGTCGGCCCTTCCGGCATGGGCCACTACCACGGCCATGAAGGCTTCCTGACCTTCAGCAAGGCCAAGGGCGTATTCATCAAGCAGCGTTTCAACGCTGCAAAAATGATCTACCCGCCCTACGGCAAAGCCCTACACAAACTGGTGTACAAACTGTTCGTTCGTTAACTTCATCCTGCCCTGGCATACCAGGGCAGTGGCCTGATCGGGTGAAAACAATAAATGCACGACACCACGCTTGATTCGCCAAACCTGTCACGCCGCAGCCTGCTCAAGGTCGGTCTGTTGGGCACAGCACTGCTCGGAGCAGCAGGGCTGACTGCCACCCTCAGCGGCTGTTCGGCGAACACACCCAAAGCCGGCTTTGCGGTGATTCGCGAGTCTGACCTGCCTTTTTTGCAAGCACTGATACCCGTGATGCTTGCCGGCGCGGTGGCTCCAGCGCAAATGCCGCAGGCTATTAGCGCCACAATCGAGAACCTTGATTACAGCCTCAACCACCTGTCGCCCGAACTGCTCAAGTTGACCGTACAGCTGTTCGATGTGCTGACTCTACCCCTCACCCGCGGGCCACTCACCGGCGTATGGGGCAGCTGGCAAAACGCAGCGCCGGCAGATGTTGTGGCATTTCTTGAACGCTGGCAGAACAGCTCTCTTGCGCAGCTGAAGATGGGCCATGCCTCACTGCTGCAACTGGTGATGATGAGCTGGTACAGCCGCGCCGAGTCGTGGGCGCACTGCGGCTACCCCGGCCCACCGACTGTCTAAAACCATACATAAGCAGGATGGGATGAGCACTGCGACACCCATCGCACAGCCGCACGCCGGTCCAGCACCATAAGAGAATCCGAAATGCCTGTACCCGACATGTTCAAGCAAGGCCTGGCCAGCGGCTGGAAAACCTATAACGGTTCGCAACTGGACAGCGACCTGACCCTTGACGCCGACGTCGCCATCATTGGCAGCGGCGCAGGCGGTGGCACCACAGCTGAAATCCTCAGCGCCGCAGGCTTTAAGGTCCTGCTGATCGAGGAAGGCCCGCTTAAAACCAGCGACGACTTCAAGATGCTCGAAGACAAGGCCTACGCCGAGCTGTATCAAGAAGGCATCGGCCGCATGAGCAAGGATGGCGCGATTACCATCATGCAGGGTCGCGCGGTGGGCGGCACCACGCTGATCAACTGGACCTCAAGCTTTCGAACACCCACGCAGACCCTAGAGCACTGGGCCACGGAACATGGCGTCAAAGGTCACAGCGCGCAAGACATGGCGCCCTGGTTCGAGCAGATGGAACAACGCTTGGGCGTCGCGCCTTGGGCCGTGCCACCGAACGCCAACAACGCCGTGATCAGCAGCGGCTGCGAAAAACTTGGCTATGGATGGCATGTGATTCCGCGCAATGTGCGCGGCTGCTGGAACCTTGGATATTGCGGTCTGGGCTGCCCGACCAACGCGAAACAGTCGATGCTGGTCACCACCATTCCGGCGACTCTGGAAAAAGGCGGTGAACTGCTCTATTTGGCGCGCGCCGAACGCCTGCTGCTCGAGGGCGACAAGGTCACGGGCATCGAATGCCTGGGCATGGACGAACGCAGTGTCACGCCCAACGGCCGCCGCATCACCGTTAAGGCCAAGCACTACGTGCTCGCTGGCGGTGGCATCAACACGCCGGGCATCCTCATGCGCTCGGGCGCTCCCGATCCGCATCAACGCACCGGTAAACGCACCTACCTGCACTTGGTGAATTTCTCGGCCGCGCTGTTCGAGCAGGTGATCAATCCGTTCTATGGCGCGCCGCAGTCAATTTATTCCGACCACTTCCAGTGGGATGACGGCGCAGCCGGGCGACTGTCCTACAAGCTCGAAGTGCCGCCGCTACAACCCGCCATCACTGCCACGATGCTCGGCCGCTTTGGCATCGACAACGCCATGCGCATGGAGCAGTTACCCAATACCAATGTGATGCTAGCCCTTATGCGCGATGGTTTTCACCCGAACAGCGCTGAAGGCAAAGTCGAGCTGCGCGGTGATGGCAGCCCAGTGCTCGACTATCAGATGACTGATTACACCTGGGACGGGATACGCCGTGCGTTCCATACCATGGCCGAGGTCCAGTTCGCTGCCGGCGCTAAAGCCGTGCTGCCGTTGCATGCTGACGCCGGTTACGTGAAAACACTGGGCGAGGCGAAAAGCCTGATCGACAGCCTTAGCCTGGAGCTCTACCGCACCCGCCTGGGCAGCGCCCATGTGATGGGTGGCTGCGCCATGGGTGAAGACCCACAGCACGCGGTGACCGATAGCCTGGGTCGTCACCATCAACTGAGCAATTTGTCGATTCATGACGGCTCGCTGTTTCCCACCAGCATCGGCGCCAACCCACAGCTGTCGATATATGGCCTAACCGCCAAACTCGCGACAAAACTTGCCGAGCGCCTGAAAACTAGCTGATGGCAAGGTATTCACGGGCCGCTCTGCGCCCGTGAATAGTCTTGTTCAGCCGCAGCCGACTTGGCCATGATGAATCACTGCGCTACCATCCGACTCCCCAACGGACCCGCCAGGACGTCACGATGAATCGAGTGTTATACCCAGGCACCTTCGACCCCATCACCAAGGGGCACAGCGACCTGGTCGAGCGGGCCGCGAAGCTGTTCGACAGCGTAATTATTGCGGTAGCCGCCAGCCCGAAGAAGAACCCACTGTTCAGCTTGGAGCAACGCGTAGAGCTGGCCCAGGAAGTCACCAAACACCTGCCCAACGTTGAGGTGGTGGGGTTCTCTACCTTGCTCGCACACTTTGCCAAGGAGCAAGGAGCCAACGTATTTTTGCGTGGACTGCGCGCAGTCTCCGACTTTGAATACGAGTTCCAGCTGGCCAATATGAATCGCCAGCTGGTTCCCGACGTGGAAAGTCTATTTCTCACCCCATCGGAAAAATACTCGTTTATTTCCTCGACGCTAGTACGAGAAATCGCTGCCCTGGACGGCGACATCTCCAACTTCGTGCACCCGGCTGTGGCCGCCGCACTGAACGAACGCTTCAAACGCTAAGCCGCACAGCGAGGCAAGCCGCGTGCATGCGCGGCCGTGATACGGCACAATTTGCAGCATCGCCTCTAAGCGTCTTTCAAGGCTGCAACCCTGTGTTGCAGCAGGAGTGGTTATTTCATGTCACTGATCATCACCGACGACTGCATCAACTGCGACGTCTGCGAGCCCGAATGCCCTAACGCCGCCATTTCCCAAGGCGAAGAAATTTATGAGATCGACCCCAACCTGTGCACCGAGTGCGTCGGCCACTACGACGAGCCACAGTGCCAACAGGTTTGTCCCGTGGACTGCATTCCACTCGACGAGAACAATGTCGAGAATAAGGATGAGCTGATGCAGAAGTACCTGATCATTACTGGTAAAGCATGAAGATCGGCCGCTTGATACGCGGCCCCCTCCTCTGGCGCAACCTACTCGGTGCGCTTGGCCTCTTTTGTGCCTTGCAACTGCAGGCCGCCACTCAGCCTGAACGCATTGCTATTGCCACGGCGCATCCCGCCGCCACCGTGGCGGGCCAGGAAACCCTGGCGTTAGGCGGTAATGCTTTTGACGCGGCTGTGGCGATCAGCGCCGCCCTGGCGGTGGTCGAACCTTACGGCTCGGGGTTGGGTGGCGGCGGTTTCTTTCTGCTGCGTGAAGCAGGCGAGTCGCCAGTTTATCGCTTCCTTGATGCGCGCGAACGTGCGCCACTGGCAGCCGATGCCGACTTGTACAAAGTCGATGGCAAAGTGGACAAAAAACTGTCCCTAGACGGCGCACTAGCTGCCGCCATCCCCGGCTTGCCGGCAGCCCTGGTGGAACTGGCAGAACGCTTCGGCCGCCTGCCACTACGCGACTCGCTAGCGCCAGCCATTCGCCTGGCCCGCAGCGGCGTCAGCATCGACCGGGTATATCGCGAGCGCGTGAGCTGGCGTATTGAGGCCATGCGCAATGATGCAGAAACCGCGCGATTATTCCTCGAAAAAGGGGAAATACCGGAAGAGTTCAGCCTACTGCGCCAACCCGAACTGGCCCTGACGCTGGAGCAATTGGCCGCAGAGGGCCATCAAGGTTTCTACGACGGCAAGGTCGCCGAAACACTCGTCCAGGCGGTACAAGCTGCAGGCGGCATCTGGTCATTAAGCGACCTGGCTGCGTACCGCATCGTTGAACGCCAGCCGTTACGCGTCCAGCTTGATCAAGGCCGCGAGCTGATCAGCGCACCGCCACCGTCAGCGGGCGGCATTGCCTTGGGGCAAAGCCTGCTGATGCTGCAGCAACTACCCTGGCGGCAGGCCGACGCAGTGCAGCGAACCCACCTGGTCGTCGAGACCCTGCGGCGCGCCTATCGTGATCGCGGTTTACTGGGCGACCCCGACTTTGTCAGCAATCCTGCACGCCAGCTGCTTGCCCCTGACTACCTGAAGCAATTGGCCAGTAGCATCGACCCGCATCACGCCACTCCGAGCGACAGTCTACCGCCGAGCAACCCTTGGAAAGAAGGCGATCACACCACCCACTTCTCGGTGCTCGACACCGAGGGCAATGGGGTAGCCGCGACACTCTCAGTCAACCTACCCTTCGGTGCGGCCTTCACCGTACCGGGTACCGGGGTATTGCTGAACAATGAGATGGATGACTTTGCCGCCGATGTGCAAGGTGCTAATGCCTATGGCCTGAGCGGCAGTCAGGCCAACAGCATTGCCGCCGGCAAACGGCCACTGTCGAGCATGAGCCCGAGCTTTATCGAAAGCAGTCAAGACTTTGCCAGCTTCGGCACGCCGGGCGGCAGCCGGATTCCCAGCATGGTGCTGCTGGCGATGCTGGAGTATCTGGATCAGCAGCCAATCGACCGCTGGCCCAGCGTCAGCCGGTATCACCACCAGTACCGTCCAGACCTGATCGAGCACGAGCCAGACACATTCAGCGCAGCACAACGCTCGGCGCTAAACGCACTGGGGCATCAGTTAAAGTCGACAGGCCGACAGTACGGTAATCAGCAGGTACTGTTCTGGGACAAACAGGACGGGAGTGTTGAGGCGGCAAGTGACCCGAGAGGCATCGGCACTGCGATAGTCAAACCGGACGCACCGCAGTAATTCTCTTGCTGGTGGGCCTCACTTTAATCACACCTGGCCGCCAGCCTGAATCGGTAGCCAGGCATAGTCAACGCTATCAGTCCTGGCGATAACCGCTGGTGGTGCAACCCAGGCAGCGCACAAAGGCTTCTTTACCTGGCTCAACGACCAGCGATTGAGCGGCTTCACCCACATTGCCACCCAGGGCAGTGAACGGCAGGCTAACTACAAAAGCCACAACGCCAATAGCAGTTGCCCCGATCAGCAATGGCCGCGCGATCAGCAGGTCACCCATCATCGAATAGCCTTTTGGAGCGTTGGCCGTATAAAGAGGGTCGCCGCTAGTGTTCTGCTGCGCTACCTCAGCATGAGCTGGCAACGCCAGCAGGCCAGTGGTCAGCGCCAGAGCAGCAGCGGTTGAGCGGAACAGTTTCATGGGGCGATCCTTCAGCTATTAGGAGGCGGTGAGACTAACTATAACAGCGCATTAACAATTGTCAGCGTGACGCCCGTCAATCCCCATAAAAGGCATATTCAGGTTTTTTCGGGATAAATGGACGGTAAAACGCCAGGATCGTGTCGAGGTCAGCTGGTTCGTCCCCCGTCGGTATAAAAATCGGCCCGATAAACACTCGCCGATTCTGGTAGTCCAGAGCACAACGAACGATCGGCACGCCTGCGCCCTGGGCGATGTGGTAGAAGCCCATTTTCCAGCGTTCAACCTTTTTACGCGTGCCTTCTGGCGACAAAATCAGCGCAAATTGCTCATGCTCGCTAAACGCCCGCACCGCTTGTTCAACGATATTGCCTTGGCGCTCACGACGAATGGCGATACCGCCCCATAGACGCATCAGCGCGCCAAAAGGCCAGCGAAAAATCGTGTGTTTACCAAACCAACGAGCATTCAGGCGCAGGACGAACTTCACCGCGATAAAAATCACGAAATCCCAGTTGGAGGTGTGGTGCGCGCCAATGACAACAAACTTATCAAGCGTCGGCAGCTCGCCGTCAACACGCCAGCCCAGCAGCTTTAAAGCGGTGCGCCCCACCCACTCAGCCAATGGGTTACGGGGCAGATAGTTAGCGGACATCAAGACCTCGGTGTTTCTTATTATTGTGTTCGGCTCAGTCTCGCCATGGCGCAGCAGCAAATCCTAAGCAGCTAAACCGGTCTAACGCTGGCAGTGCGGGCAGTAAACACTGGCGCGCTGGCCCAGTTTGATCTCGCGCAGGGTACTGCCGCAGTTTTTGCAAAACTCGCCGCCACGGCCATAGACGAATAGTTCCTGCTGGAAGTAGCCCGGCTGCCCATCGCCGCCAACGAAGTCGCGCAATGTGGTGCCGCCACGCTCAATGGCATGGGCGAGGATGCGCTTGATCTCGGTCGCCAGCTTTAAATAGCGCGCCCGCGATATAGAGCCCGCTTCACGGCGCGGGTCGATACCGGCGGCAAATAGCGCCTCCGATGCATAGATGTTGCCCACGCCGACCACTACGGCGTTATCCATGATGAAGGGTTTGACCGCCATAACCCGACCGCGCGACAGCTGAAACAAGCGCTCGCCACCGAACAGATCGGTCAAGGGTTCCGGGCCCAGCTTACTCAGCAGCACATGGCCCAACGGATCACTGCTCCAGAGCAACGCGCCGAAGCGGCGTGGATCGGTGTAGCGCAAGGCCAGTCCGGACTCCAGCTCGATATCCACGTGCTCATGCTTAGCGGCCGGCAGGCCACATTCGACCAGGCGCAGGCTGCCGGACATCCCTAGGTGGCTAATAAGGCTGCCGGTTTCGGCCTTGATCAACAGGTACTTGGCACGCCGCTCAACGCACTCGATACGCTGCCCGGACAGCTGAATATCCAAGTCCTCGGGGATCGGCCAGCGCAGCCGCCGTTCGCGCACAATCACCCGGCTGACGCGCTGCCCCTCAAGATAGGGCGCAATGCCGCGACGAGTGGTTTCTACTTCAGGAAGTTCTGGCATAACAAGTACTCAGCGGAGCCATCCGAGTGGGGCGTTCACCTTAGCAGGAATGCTCAGAAAGCAACCAGGCGGGCTAACGCGCGCCCATATCGCGAATGCTTTCGCGCAGGTTTTCGAAGTCATATTCCGATAGCCCGACATACTCCAACACCAGCTGCTCGATGCTCTGCCACTCATAGTCTTCAGTTTGATTGCCAAGCACCCGATGACTGGCACAAATGTGCTCAGCCATCTTCAGAATCGCCAGCAGGGTTTTCAACTGCGCATCGCGACTGGCGTCTTCGGTAAAGATCGCCAGGGCATTGTGATGGCTGGCAATGGCCTCACACAGGTGCAGCGGCAGGTTCCACGACTTGGCGGTGAAGTAGCCGACCACCGCATGATTGGTATTGAGCAGGCGATTTTCGGTATCTACCACGCGGCGCTCATCGGTGGCGCTCGCGTAAGCCTCTTCCAGCACAGTCATATAATTGGGAAAGCGCTTGAGCATCAGCGGGATGCCACAATTGTGAAACAGCCCAAGGGCGTATGCCTCATCCGGCGAGTGGTAGCCGATGCGCTTGGCCAAACTCAGGCAGGTCACGGCCACATCTTGGGCGGTATCCCAGAAGCGATTGAGGGTGACGATGGCTTCATCTGTCAGCTCGCCGCGAATCGACTGCGCATTGATCAGGTTGATCACCGTATTGCAGCCCAGCAAGTTAACCGCCTGCTGAATTGAGGCAATACGGTTGGCCAGGCCGAAAAACGGTGAGTTCACCAGCTTCAATAGCGCGCCAGACAACCCCGGGTCCTGGCCAATCAGCTTGGCGATTGCACGCAGGTCCGGATCGGGCATCACCTGTTCCATCTGCAAATCCACCATGATCTGCGGCTGCGGTGGCACGCTGATGCCTTGCAGTACTTGTCGGATATAGTCGGCGGAGAGCTCTTGAGACATGACAGGGGAAACCGAAATGAGAGGTGGCGCGCAGTTTAGCGAAACCCCAACACTTCTACAGACGTGTTTTGTAACCGCCGCGACGCTACTTAACCCGCTATAATTTCGCTCTTTTTTCGGAGTCCCTCAGCATGTCCCTGCCTAGCCTGCGCCTGAAAGCCAACGCCGATCGACGCCTGCGCGCCGGCCATCTGTGGGTCTACAGCAACGAAATCGACGTCGCCGCCACGCCACTGAGCGGCTTTGCGGCCGGTGACCAGGCCATCCTCGAAGCCGCCGGCGGTAAAGCGCTGGGCATCGTGGCGATGAGCCCGAACAACCTGATCTGCGCGCGCCTGCTCTCGCGTGACGTCAAGCATGTGCTGGACAAATCGCTGCTGGTGCATCGTATTAACGTTGCCTTGTCATTGCGCGAGCGGCTTTTCGACAAGCCCTGCTACCGCCTGGTGTTCGGCGACTCCGACCTGTTGCCGGGCCTGGTAGTCGACCGTTTCTTCGACATTCTGGTGGTGCAACTGGCGTCCGCCACCATGGAGCGGCATAAGGATGACGTACTCGCTGCCTTGATTCAGGTGTGTAAGCCTAGCGGCATTCTGCTCAAGAACGACTCTGCAGCGCGCGATGCCGAGGGCCTTGAGCGTTATGTCGAGACCTCGTTCGGCGTGGTGCCGGAGTGGGTCGCCCTGGAAGAAAACGGCGTGAAGTTCGAAGCCCCGGTGATTGCCGGGCAGAAAACCGGCTGGTTCTACGACCACCGCATGAACCGTGCACGCCTAGCGCCCTACGTGAAAGGCAAACGCGTCCTCGACCTGTTCAGCTATATCGGCGGCTGGGGTGTTCAGGCTGCGGCCTTTGGTGCGAGCGATGTGATGTGTGTCGACGCTTCCGGCTTCGCCCTGGATGGTGTCGAGCGCAACGCCGCGCTGAACGGCCTGACCGATAAAGTGGCCTGTGTAGAAGGCGATGTATTCGAAGCGCTGAAACAGCTCAAGGCTTCGGAAGAGCGCTTCGACGTCATCGTTGCCGACCCGCCCGCCTTTATCAAACGCAAGAAAGACCTGAAGAACGGTGAAGGCGCCTACCGCCGCCTAAATGAGCAAGCCATGCGCCTGCTCAACAAGGACGGCATCTTGATCAGCGCCAGCTGCTCCATGCACCTGCCGGAAGATGACCTGCAAAATATTCTGCTGACCAGCGCACGTCATCTGGATCGCAATATCCAGCTACTCGAACGCGGCGGCCAAGGCCCGGACCATCCTGTCCACCCAGCAATTGCCGAAACCCGTTACATCAAGAGCCTGACCGTTCGCCTGCTGCCAAACAGCTAAATTCCGCAGCACGTGCACCGTTATATCAATCACGTCTAAGCGTGCGCACCTGCCGAGTGCATCTCGGCAAGTGCTTCCTTCTGCCCCGCACTGTTACAACTCCCCACACCGGCCTGGCGCAACCGCGCCACTGGGCTAGGCTCAAACGCCAGTACTGCAGTGATCGCGATGCACTGCAGCAGTGCTGGCACAGTGCTTGCCTTGTTTGAACACTCAAACACGTTGCCCGCTGCTCAACACCGCAGCCGACGGACTCAAGCATTCAGCTAACGACCATAAGCCGCTAGCTGTTCCGAACACAATTGGGGAGGGGTATGGCTGACCTAGCGGGGGACAAACCGTTCCTGCAATTCACCAACGTTAAAAAGACCTATGACCACAAGAACCTAGTGGTCAAGGACTTCAACCTGGACGTGGCCAAGGGCGAATTTATCACTCTGCTCGGCCCTTCAGGCTCTGGTAAAACTACCTGCTTGATGATGCTCGCTGGCTTCGAAGACTTAACCAGCGGTGAGATCCTAATCAACGGTCGCTCAGTCACCAGCATCGCGCCTTATCAGCGCAATATCGGCATGGTGTTCCAGCAGTACGCACTGTTCCCGCACATGACCCTGCGCGAGAACTTGGCTTACCCGCTGAAGATCCGCAAGCAGCCCAAAGACGTGATTAACGCGAAGGTCGATGAATACCTGTCGCTGGTCGAGTTACTGGATTTCGGCAACCGCTTCCCTGGTCAACTCTCCGGCGGCCAACGCCAACGGGTAGCCTTGGCCCGCGCGCTGATCTTCGCCCCAGATATCGTGCTGATGGACGAACCCTTGGGTGCCCTTGACAAAAAGCTGCGTGAGCAGATGCAGTTCGAGATCAAGCGCCTGCACGAGCAGCTCGGCTTCACCGTGATTTACGTGACCCACGACCAGACCGAAGCCCTGACCATGAGCGATCGAATTGCCGTCTTCGAAAGCGGCATCGTTCAGCAATGCGCGGCGCCCCATGTGCTGTATGAGCGCCCGGCCAATCTATTCGTCGCCGACTTTATTGGCGAGAGCAATAAGCTCAAGGGCGTGATCGAGGCCGTTAACGAGGACACCGTAGACGTTCGTCTTGAAGCTGGCGGCCTAATCAGCGCCCTGAAAGCCAACTGCACGGAAGTCGGCCTGCCGACGACCGTGTCGATTCGCCCAGAGAAACTCAGCTTTACCGAGCGCCTCGGCAACACCGGCAATCAGGTCATGGCACGTTTCGTTACCCGCCACTATGTCGGCGAATACATTCGCTATCACTTCATGACTGCTGATGGCACCGAGCTGGTGGTGAAGAACATGAATGACAGCAGCGCCCCGCAACTCAGTGCCAAGGAAGAAGTCGCCCTGGCTTGGCTGCCGCAAGACAGCCAAGCCCTTGATCGCCCCGTCGTCACGACACCCTGAACTATAAGAAGCAATGGAGCTTAGCAATGGCTAGAACACTGACCACCCGCTTTTCCACCTTCGCCCTCGCAGCAGCACTGGGTACGGCGAGTTTCGCCGCCAGCGCCGAGGAAACCCTGACCGTCGTATCCTGGGGCGGTGCCTATGGCGCAGCCCAGCAAAAACATGTGATTGATCCGTTCCAGAAAGACACCGGCAACAAAGTCCTGTTTGAGGACTACACCGGTGGCGTCGCCGAGATCAAAGCCCAGGTCGAATCCGGCAATATTCAGTGGGACGTAGTCGACTTCGAAGTCATCGATCTTGAGCGCGCCTGCTCCGAAGGGCTATTGGAAACCATCCCTCACGACATCCTGCCGGCCGGCATCGATGGCGTCCCTGCTGACAAGGACTTTATCCCCGAAGCGCTGGCCAGCGAATGCGCGGTCGGCAACATCGTCTGGTCGGTAGTGTTCGCCTACAACGAGAAGACCATCGGCGACACCAAGGCGGCGAGCATCAGCGACTTCTTCGACACCAGCAAAATCCCTGGTAAGCGGGCCCTGCGCAAACGCCCACAGGTCAACATGGAATGGGCCTTGCTGGCTGATGGCGTAGCCCCGGGCGACGTATACGAGATGCTCTCCACCCCAGAAGGCCAGGCCCGCGCCTTTGCCAAGCTGGATACCATCAAGCAGGACATCGTCTGGTTCGACTCGTGGTCGCAGGCTCCACAGCTGCTCAACGATGGCGGCGCCGTGCTGGTGCAATCCGCTAACGGCCGCTTCTATGACGCCATTCGCCAAGAGAAGAAGCCGTTCGTTATCGTCTGGGACGGCCACGTCTATGACCTCGACGCCTGGGCCATTGTCAAAGGCTCGGAGAAAAAGGACCTAGCCCTGAAGTTCATCGCCTATGCCACCGGCTCCAAGCCGCTAGCGGGCATGCCGGATGTGGCCTATGGCCCGACCCGCAAGTCTTCCATGCCGCTGGCTGATCAGAGCGCGGCACCACACCTGCCTACCGCGCACCTGGACAAAGGTATGCAGGCCGGCTCGGACTTCTGGGCTGACTACGGTGAGTCCCTTGGTGAGAAGTTCAACGAGTGGTTGCTGAAGTAATACCTCGGACGCCCCGCGCGGATTGGCGCGGGGTGTCGCTTTCAGGTTAAGGAGTTAACGCTTGTCCACTCTCACCCGCACCGAAGCCAGCCAAGCCTCCAGCGCCCGCAATAAGAAGCGCCTCACCGCCTTTCTATTTGTCGTACCGTTGCTGATCTTTATCCTGCTGAGCTTTGTTGCACCGATTGCCAGCATGCTCTGGCGCAGTGTCCACCACCCCACAGTGGCCACCCTGATTCCGCTGACCCTGAGCGAGCTGCAACGCTGGGACGGCAAAACGGTTCCTGACCAACAAACCCTGAACGTATTTGCCCAAGAGCTGCACAGCTTGGCCAAAGTGCGTGAATCCGGCAAATTAGCCGAAGAAATCAACCGTGCTTCAGCTGGCATGTCCAGCGTGGTCAAATCCACCGCTCGTAAAATCTCACGCTTGGATAGCCAGCAACTGGCACAGCAAGGTGGCGAGATCCTGCTCAAATCGCATCGCAAATGGAGCAGGCCGGATATCTGGTTCGCCATCCAGCGCGCAGGCAAACCCTATACCTATGATTACTACCTGACGGCCCTTGACCTCGAACTCGACCAAGAACACGGCATCCAGGTGCGCGAGGACACGCAGATCTACCTGCAGCTGTACAGCAAGACCCTGAGCATGGCGTTGGTCATCACCATTTTTTGCGCCCTGCTCGGCTATCCGCTGGCCTATTACCTGGCGCGCCTACCGGAAAACCGCGCCAACCTGCTGCTGGTGCTGGTGCTGTTGCCGTTCTGGACCTCGCTGCTGGTGCGCACCACTGCCTGGATCGCGCTGCTACAAACCAATGGCGTGATTAACTCCTTCCTGCTCGGCATCGGCGTCATCAGCCAACCCTTCGAGATGCTCTACACCTCGTTCGCCACGGTGGTGGCAATGACCCATATCCTCTTGCCATTCATGATTCTGCCGCTGTACAGCGTGATGCGGGGCATCGATCCCAGCTACCTGCGCGCGGCGCTGTCGCTGGGTGCGCGACCGATTCCGGCCTTCGCCCGCATCTATTTCCCGATGACCCTGCCGGGCCTGAGCGCCGGGGCTTTGCTGGTGTTCATCATCTCGGTGGGCTACTACATCACCCCGGCACTGGTCGGCGGCACCGATGGGCAGATGATCAGCAACATCATCGCCTTCCACATGCAGCGCTCGAACAACTGGGAACTGGCTGCCGCGCTGGGCTCCTTGCTACTCGCGCTGATCCTGCTGCTCTACTGGCTGTACGACCGCTTTGTCGGCGCCAGCAATATCAAACTGGGATGAGCTGATATGTCCAAGATTCCCGCCTATTACGGTTTTTGGTATCACTTGGGTAGCTGGTTGTTGAAGACCAGCTCCTGGCTGGTGCTGCTGTTTTTGATCATGCCGATCCTGGTGATCATTCCGCTGTCGTTCAACGTCGAGCCGTTTTTCAGCTTTACCGAAGGCATGCTCACCTTTCAGCCCGAGGCCTACTCGCTGCGCTGGTACAGCGCGATTTTCAGCGACGACAAATGGCTGCTGGCAATCAAGAACAGCTTTCTTATCGGCTTCTTCGCCACCCTGCTGGCCACCGTGCTGGGCACCTGCGCGGCGGTAGGCTTGGCCCGTGACGACATGCCGATGCGCCGGCTGATTACCGCGCTGCTGCTGTCTCCGATGATCGTGCCGTTGATCATCACCGCCGCCGGCATGTTCTTCTTCTATTCCGACCTCGGCCTGGCCGGTAACTACCTCGGCGTCATCATTGCCCACGCAGCCCTTGGCACGCCGTTTGTGATCATCACCGTCACCGCCACCCTCACCGGTTTTGACTACAGCCTAGCGCGCGCCGCGATCAATCTGGGCGCAACGCCGCTGCGGGTGTTCTTCGACATCATCATGCCGCTGATTCGTCCAGGCGTGATTAGCGGCGCGCTGTTCGCCTTTATCACCTCGTTCGACGAAGTAGTGGTGATCCTGTTTATGGCCGGACCACAACAACGCACCATTCCCCGGCAAATGTTCTCGGGCCTGCGCGAGCAGATCAACCCGAGCATTCTGGCCATCGCCACCCTGCTGATTCTGATGTCGATCGTGCTGCTGATCACCATCGAGTTACTGCGCCGACGCGCCACCCGCATGCGCGGTATCGAGCAGATTGAATAAGCGCCCTGCACATTGAAAGCGCACCCCGCGCTTTCGCCTCAGGCCGCCTGGGATTAGAATCGGCGTTCTCCTGCCACATCTAGGCGGACTTTAGCCCGGCCACGCCAGCGCCAACACCGCGCCGAGCAGCGCCCCAGCCCCACAAATGCACACTTGCGTTTGCCTTGGGCCTGATCCCGGCTCACCATACGCACTAACAGCCCGTTGCCAGTACAGCGCCATTGTCTGTGAACGCGTGACCTGATTAGCCTTTGCAGGATTTATCGCCATGCCTGATTACCGCTCGAAGACCTCTACCCACGGCCGCAACATGGCTGGCGCACGCGCCCTGTGGCGCGCCACCGGGATGAAAGATGAAGACTTCAAGAAGCCGATCATCGCCGTTGCCAACTCCTTTACCCAGTTCGTACCAGGCCACGTACACCTCAAAGACATGGGACAACTGGTCGCCCGTGAAATCGAGCGCGCCGGTGGCGTCGCCAAAGAATTCAACACCATCGCGGTCGATGACGGCATCGCCATGGGTCACGACGGCATGCTCTATTCGCTGCCGAGCCGCGAGATCATCGCCGACTCCGTCGAGTACATGGTCAACGCCCACTGCGCCGACGCTATCGTCTGCATCAGTAACTGCGACAAGATCACCCCCGGCATGCTGATGGCTGCACTGCGCCTGAACATCCCGGTAATTTTCGTTTCCGGCGGCCCAATGGAAGCCGGCAAAACCAAGCTGGCCAGCCACGGCCTGGACCTGGTTGATGCCATGGTGATTGCCGCTGACGAAAGCGCCAGCGATGAGACGGTTGCCGAATACGAGCGCAGCGCCTGCCCGACCTGCGGCAGCTGCTCCGGCATGTTTACCGCCAACTCGATGAACTGCCTGATGGAAGCCCTGGGCCTGGCCCTACCGGGCAATGGTTCGACCCTGGCCACCCACAGCGACCGCGAGCAGCTGTTCCTGCAAGCGGGGCGCACCGTGGTCGAACTGTGCAAACGCTACTACCAGGGCAACGATGAGTCGGTATTGCCGCGCAATATCGCCAACTTCAAGGCATTCGAAAATGCCATGACGCTGGACATCGCCATGGGCGGCTCGACCAACACCATCCTGCACCTGCTGGCCGCAGCCCAAGAAGCCGAAATCGACTTCGACCTGCGCGACATCGATCGCCTGTCCCGCGTCGTGCCGCAACTGTGCAAAGTCGCGCCAAACATCCAGAAATATCACATGGAAGACGTGCACCGCGCCGGCGGCATCTTCAGCATCCTTGGCTCGCTGGCCCGTGGCGGCCTGTTGCACACCGATCTGCCGACCGTGCACAGCACATCCATGGCCGAAGCCATCGCCAAGTGGGACATCACCCAGACGGCCGACGAAGCCGTGCACACCTTCTTTAAAGCCGGCCCGGCAGGTATCCCCACGCAGACGGCGTTCAGCCAGAGCACACGCTGGGATACGGTCGATGACGACCGAGAGAACGGCTGCATCCGCAGCGTCGAGCATGCGTACTCGCAAGAAGGCGGTCTCGCCGTGCTCTACGGCAACATCGCCCTCGACGGCTGTGTGGTGAAAACCGCAGGCGTGGATGAGTCGATCCATATCTTCGAAGGCAATGCGAAAATCTTCGAGAGCCAGGACAGTGCGGTACGCGGCATCCTCGCGGACGAAGTGGTGGCCGGCGACATCGTCATCATCCGTTACGAAGGGCCAAAAGGCGGCCCCGGTATGCAGGAAATGCTCTACCCGACCTCGTACCTGAAGTCCAAAGGCCTGGGTAAAGAATGCGCCCTGCTCACCGACGGCCGTTTTTCCGGCGGCACGTCGGGCCTGTCCATCGGTCACGCCTCGCCAGAAGCCGCAGCAGGCGGCGCCATCGGCCTGGTGCGTGAAGGCGACAAGATCCTGATCAACATCCACGAGCGCACCATCAACCTACTGATCAGCGACGAAGAAATCTCCCACCGTCGCCACGAGCAAGACAAAAAAGGCTGGAAGCCGGTGGAACATCGCCCACGCAAAGTCACCACGGCGTTGAAGGCCTACGCCCTACTCGCCACCAGTGCTGACAAAGGTGCAGTGCGCGATAAAGCGTTGCTGGAGAAACTGGTGCCCTAGGCCCCAGCTCAACAAGAACCCGGCCCCTGCGCCGGGTTTTTTATGCCGCAACTTAAGCCCTGCTGGCTGTAAACATATCGCTTGCCGCTAGGGCGTGGCCGATACATCCCGAAGACCATTCAGCACACCACCACCGGCGGCCAGGTATCAGCCAGCGCTGGGCGAGGCGGGTATTGCTCAGTAGAATCGCGCTCTTTTTCCGGAGCACCGCCATGAGCGCACTCGAAAAACCGCCTGCCACCGACGAATTGGTGTTCGGTCTGGAAGACCGTCCCAAGCCCCTGATCAGCCTGTTGGCGGCCTTGCAGCACCTGTTGGCGATCATTGTGCCGATCGTCACCCCAGGCCTGTTGATCTGCCAGGCGCTGGGCGTGTCAGCGCGCGATACCAACCTGATTGTATCGATGTCGCTGGTGATCTCCGGGATCGCCACCTTCGTTCAGTGCAAGCGCTTCGGACCTTTCGGTGCCGGGCTGCTGATCGTGCAGGGCACCAGCTTCAACTTTGTCGGCCCGCTGATTGCCGGCGGCGCATTGATGGTGCAGCAAGGCACGCCTGTGGAAGCAGTAATGGCGGCGATCTTCGGCGTGGTGATGGCCGGTTCGTTTATTGAGATGGGCGTGTCGCGCATCCTGCCGTTCGTCAAACGGCTGATCTCGCCGCTGGTCACTGGCATCGTGGTGCTGATGATCGGCCTGACCCTGATCAAGGTCGGCCTGATCAGCATGGGCGGCGGCTTCTCGGCGATGGCCGACGGCACCTTTGCCAACGCTGAAAACCTGCTGCTGTCCGGCGTGGTGCTGGGCGTAATCGTGGTACTCAACCGTATTCAGCTGGTTTGGCTGCGCAGCTGCGCAATCGTTATCGCTCTGGCGATCGGCTATGCCCTGGCCGGTTATCTAGGCCGCTTGGACTTCACCGGTATGCATGAAGCGGAGCTGTTTCAGGTGCCGATCCCGCTGCATTTTGGTTTAGGTTTTTCCTGGAGCCTGTTTATTCCCATGCTGGTGATCTACTTGGTGACCTCGCTGGAAGCCATTGGTGATGTCACCGCTACCAGTAAAATTTCCGGTCAACCGGTCGAAGGCCCGGTTTGGATGCGGCGGATCAAGGGCGGCGTGCTGGTCAACGGGGCCAACTCGTTGCTGGCTGGGCTGTTCAACACCTTCCCCAGCTCGGTGTTTGCGCAGAACAACGGGGTGATTCAGCTGACCGGCATCGCCAGCCGCCACATTGGCCTGTGGATTGCCGCCATGCTGGTGATTCTCGGCTTGTTCCCCAGTGTGGCGGGGGTCATCCAAGCGGTACCAGAGCCGGTACTGGGTGGCGCGGCGTTAGTGATGTTTGGTGCAGTCGCCGCCGCCGGGATCAACATTATTGCCGGCGTACATCTGGATCGCCGCGCCCTGCTGATCATCTCGGTGTCCCTGGCCTTGGGCCTGGGCGTGTCGCAGGTGCCGGAATTTCTCGCGCACATGCCCGCTGCACTGCGCAACGTACTGGAGTCCGGCGTTGCCACCGGCGGTATCTGCGCTCTGCTGATGAACTGGTTTCTTCCTGATAGCAAAGCCAACACCTAAACCGACCGCCTAACGCAAAACGCCACCTACTCAGGTGGCGTTTTGCCTTCTAACTCAAGCCCAACCCTGTAGCGGCGGCCTATCGGGTTAGCCCGCTATACACCGCTCCCAAGTCTCGAAGACATAAGCGGGGGTTTCTGCCGTGGCGGTATGTGCGGCACTTTCACTTAGCTGCCACTGCGTCAGATTCAACGCAGGAAAATAGGCGTCGCCCTCAGGGCTGAGCGTAACCCGCGTCAGATACAACCGCTCGGCCTGGGCTAAGCCCAGCGCATACAACTGCGCGCCGCCGATCAGCATCAACTCATCGGCATCATTGGCGTGCGCCCAGGCCTCGGCACGCTCAAGTGCAGCCTCCAGGCTGGCAAACACTTCCGCACCCTCCAGTTGCAAACCAGGCTGACGGCTGACCACCAGATTGAGCCGGCCCGGCAGCGGCCGCCCGAGCGAGTCCCAGGTCTTACGGCCCATGATGATCGGCTTACCCAAGGTCAGCGCCTTAAAGTGTTTGAGATCCGCTGGCAGGTGCCAGGGCAGTTGGTTGTCGCGGCCGATCACACGGTTTTCCGCGAGGGCCGCAATCAAGCAGAGGGGCAATGAATTTTTCATAGCAGCGAGAATACCGACTCCGCTGCAATCATTGAAGCCTTACCTCTACCCAGTTGCGCGTCCGATCTGCTTCTTAGATACGACGCCGTTACGCCCTTGCTCTTTGGCCAGGTAGAGCGCGACATCGGCCAACCGCAAAGCATCTTCCAAGCTGTGTTGCGGCTGTGGCGACAGATACGCCATGCCGATACTCAGCGTAACCACTTTAGCCGCCTCTGAATCTGCATGGCTCAATGCCAACGCCTCAACGCCCGAGCGGATACTTTCCAGAATCGCCAACAATTGCTCTTCGCTCAGGCCATACCAGATACCCACGAACTCTTCACCACCATAACGCGCCGCACAATCCAGCGGCCGCCGCGCATGCTCACCGACAACCTGAGCCACTTGGCGCAGCGCTTCATCACCGGCGGCATGGCCATAGTGGTCGTTGTAACGTTTGAAGAAATCCACGTCCATCATCACCACGCCCAGTGGCTTTTTTTCACGCTGTGCCTGGCGCCAACAGAGCTCGGCGCGCGCAGTGAAAGCGCGACGGTTTAGTAACCCGGTGAGAAAGTCATTTTCAGCCAAATCCTGTAATAAGCCCTGCGCAAGGAAATTCTGCCGCGTGGAGTACTCCAGGGAATAACAACCGACCGAGCCGATGACATTGGCAAGGAGCAGAAACAGGGCATTACTCAGCAGTAATTCGCCGTCAAACCCCACACCGACCTCAACGGCCACATACGTCAGAAAAGTTATCCAGCCACAGAGTACTGCGGTGGTAAAACGTAAGCCGGTGAGGAAGTAGAAGAACACCGTAACCAGGATGATGCCTTCATAGGGCAGGGCAAAGTTGTGAGCACGCGCCAGGCCGATAATCCCCGCCACTGACAGGCCGCAGAGCAGTGCCACAGCGCCGCCAATCAGCTGCAGATGATCACGCAGACCACGCCGATAAGTGGCCAACCAGGCCAGCAACAGCAGCGGCTGAATCACCCCCAGGCGCAGCGTCAATACCCGACTGCGCAGCGGCTCGGGCAGGTTGATCGCATCCAGCAGTACAAACAGCAGCGCCAGCAGCGTCGCCACCAGCAGCGCCCAGCGCATACGACGCAAGAACACATTAGCGTGGTAGCGCTTGAACGCCTGCTCCAACTCGCCGTCAAAGTTTAGCGAACGAAAGCCCTGCTGATGCTGATGCAAGTACGGAGAGTCCTGATTGACCCAGTCCAGATGCGGTAACTTCACGATGGCACTCGCTTTTATTGTTATTGACCCACAGCAATGATCGATGCGGCATCCGATAGCAGCCACAGCCTAACGGGCTGACCGCAAGCGTACACGCGCACAACGGTGCCATACATCACCTGCTGCGGTTATCCTTTGTTTACCACTCGCCTACGGAACGTCGCGTGCGCCCACTCGAACCCCCCCGGCCCAGCCGCCTACAACGCCTTTGGCTAAGTGAAACTATTCGTCTGCGCGAAGAGCATGCCGGGCCCCTCGAAGACAGCGAGATCATCCGCCACACCCAGGCCCAGGGCGGCGCACTCGGCGAACGCATCCAGACCCGCGCCTGGCTACTGGGCGAGCGCGATGGCCAGGTGCAGGCTTTGCAGCATTGGCTGCAGGGCGCACGCCTGGCCGGCTTGCTGCTGGTGCTACTGGCCATCCTCAGCGGCAGCGGCCTGGCGGTGGCGGCGTTGGGCGACGGCTTGCGTCCGGTCAATGTGTTCTGGGCCCTGGGCAGCCTGCTCGGTTTGAATTTAATTCTGCTGCTCGGCTGGGCGCTGGGCCTGTTGCTGAGCCGTGACGGCGCAGGTGTTCTTGGGCATCTCTGGCTATGGTTAAGCGCCAAACTGGCCCGCGACGCCCAAGCCGCGCAACTGGCACCCGCACTGTTACTGATGTTGCAACGCCAACGCCTGAGCCGCTGGGGCTTGGGTGCGCTGGTACATGGCTTCTGGCTGCTGACCCTGCTCACAGCGTTACTGACCCTGCTGGCCCTGTTGGCTACCCGGCGCTACGGCTTTGTCTGGGAAAGCACCCTGCTCGGCGGCGACAGCTTTATCGCCCTCACCCAAGCCCTCGGCAGCCTGCCAGCGCTGCTCGGCTTCAGCCTGCCGGATGCCGAACTGATCCGCGCCAGCGGCGACAGCGCCCTGGCCAATGAAAGCGCGCGACTGAGCTGGGCCGGCTGGTTGGTCGGTGTGCTGGTGGTCTACGGTCTGCTGCCGCGCCTAGGGTTGTTGCTGTTTTGCCTGTGGCGCTGGCGACGTGGCTGTGCCGCACTGAGTCTGGACCTCAACTTACCCGGCTACAGCCTACTGCGTGAGCGCCTGCAACCGAGCAGCGAACGTCTCGGCGTATGTGATGCCGCGCCCACCCAACTGCATCAGCCCCTGGCAGGGCATAACGCATTCGATAGCCAGGGCGCGTTGCTGGTGGCGGTCGAGTTGGACCCACAACGCAGCTGGCCGCCCGCACTGCCCAATAGCATCAGCAATGCGGGGGTAATAGACAGTCGCGAGCAGCGCAAGCAACTGCTTGATCAACTCAGCCGTTTTCCTCCGGCGCGCCTGCTGATTGCCTGTGACCCGCGCCGCTCGCCGGACCGCGGTAGCCTGGCGCTGCTCGGCGAACTGGCGCGCAGCGCCACGGCCACGCGCATCTGGCTGCTGCCACCGCCACCGGGTGAAGCACTGGACAGTGCTCGCTTGGGCGACTGGCACCGAGCGCTGGAGCAACTGCAACTTGTCCACAGTGACAGTGCGCCGTTCAGCTGGCTGGAGCATGGGCATGACTAAACCACTCAAGCTGGCTGTAGTTGGCCACACCAATGTCGGCAAAACCTCGTTGCTGCGCACCCTGACCCGCGACGTCGGCTTCGGCGAGGTCTCGCATCGCCCCAGCACCACCCGGCATGTCGAAGGGGCGCGTCTGTCTGTCGATGGCGAGGCGCTGCTGGAGCTTTATGACACGCCGGGCCTGGAAGACGCTATCGCCCTGCTCGACTACCTTGAACGCCTGGATCGCCCTGGCGAACGCTTGGATGGGCCGGCGCGATTGTCGCGCTTTATGGATGGCAGCGAAGCGCGCCAACGCTTTGAACAGGAAGCCAAAGTACTGCGCCAACTGCTCGCCTCCGACGCCGGCCTGTATGTGATCGATGCCCGCGAACCGGTGCTGGCCAAATACCGTGACGAACTGGCCGTGCTGAGCATGTGCGGCCGGCCGCTACTGCCGGTACTGAATTTTGTCAGCAGCAGCCAGCACCGCGAGCAAGAGTGGCGTGAGGCCCTGGCCCGGCTAGGTCTGCATGCGCTGGTGTGCTTCGACAGCGTAGCGCCGCCGCTGGACGGCGAGCGACGTCTGTACGACAGCTTGGCATTGCTGCTGGAAAAAGCGCGACCACAATTGCAACGGCTGATCGATGACCACCAGGCACAACGGCAACTGCGCCGCAGCAACGGCGCACGACTGATCGCCGAACTGCTCCTCGACTGCGCCGCCTATCGGCGTAGCGTGGCTGCGCAAAGTACGCTGGAGCAAGGCGCAATCCGCGATCTGCACCAGAACATTCGTCAGCGCGAACAACGCAGCGTGGAAGCGCTACTGCGCCTATACGCCTTCCGCCAAGACGACGCCAAAGCCGGCGACCTACCCTTGCTCGACGGTCGCTGGGGTGACGACCTGTTTAATCCGGAAACCCTCAAGCAACTTGGGGTAAAAGTCGGCGGCGGTATGGCCGCAGGCGCAGCTACCGGCGTCGGCGTTGATTTGCTGGTCGGCGGTATCACCCTGGGTGCAGCCGCCGCCCTCGGCGCACTAATCGGCGGCAGCGCGCAAACCCTGCGCAGCTACGGCGAGCGGCTGAAAGGCAAACTCAAAGGCCAGCGCGAGCTGAGCGTCGACGACGCCGTACTGCGCTTGCTCGCCCTGCGCCAACAGCGGTTGCTGCACGCGCTGGAAGCGCGCGGGCATGCCGCCGTCGACGCCATTACCTTGCTCACCCCGCAAGACGCCAGCTGGCGTGAAGGCAAACTGCCGGACGCCCTGCACAAAGCCCGCGCCCACCCTGAATGGTCATCGCTCAATCCCGCTGCGCAACTGCAACAAAGCGAGCGCGAACTACAGCTCAACGCGCTGGCAACCGCGCTGCTAAAGGTCGACTAGGCCACGGAACTCAGGGCGCACCCAAATACAGCCGCTGTACCTTGGCCCATTCGTCCTCGCCAACCGCGCGCAGTAACTCCAGGTTAATGCGCTCGCGGTAAGGGCTACCGCTGGCCAATGCAAACGCGTAGGACTGGTTCTCGAATGTTCCCGGCAACAAGCGCAGCCCACCTTGGTTTAGCTCACCATTGCGGTACTGCATGATCGGCAAGTCATAGACCACCGCCTCAGCCTCACCTTGCTGAACGGCCTGCATGGCTGTTATCACATTGGGGTAGGTGCTGTGACGAATACGCTGGCTCTCCAGATAGAGCGCACCGGAGGTGTTGTCGACACTGGCCACATGGGCGCGGCGCAGGTCTTCGGCGCTCTGGATACCGCCTTGTAAATTACCCACGGTGAGCATGCTGGCAACCGCTGCAGTGAAGGTCGACACCATGATCAAGCCGGCAAACATCCACACCAGCCCGACCAAACGCCCACCCAGAGTGACCGGCGCTTTATCGCCATAACCGACAGTGGTCATGGTCACCGCCGCCCACCAAAAACTTGAGCCCAGGCCTTGCACCGGCGTACCGCCAAACTGCTCCTGGTTATTGCGTCGCTCAAACAACCAAAGCAACGCACCGACCAGCAGCAACAACACCGCTAAACCGCCGATCAGACTGAGAAACTGCCACGACAACAGCCCTTTAAGCGCCATCCAACCACTTTTGTCGCCATCCCGCTGTAAGCCGATAGCCAGGCCAGTGCGATAAAAGGGATGGGTAAAGTCGAAGCGTTCTTCACGCTCGGCCGTCATGGTCAGCGCGCCCACCACTACGTCCAACTGCCCCTCTTCCAGGCTCGGCAGCAAGCGCTCGAACGGCATGGGCAGCAGCTCAAACCGGTAACCCGCCTTACTGGCAACGCTGCTCCACAGGTCAATACTGATGCCGCGCCAACTGCCATCTGGCTCTTTGATCACGAATGGCGGCACCTCGGTAATGCCCACCCGCAGCACAGGCTCGTTCGGCTCTGCGGCCGTCGCATTCAGCCCTAGCAGCATCAGCCACAAGGCGATCAGAACTCTCGGCATGCGTTGTTCCCCCACTAAAAGACGCCTCAGGGTAACAAAAACAGCCGCCTCATCCCGTGATCAGACGGCCACCGGCGCGCTGATGTGCGGATGCGCCTGATAACCGAGCAGTTCGAAGTCCTCGAATTTGAAGGCCAGAATGTCCTTCACCTCGGGGTTTATTTTCATAGTCGGCAGCGGTAGCGGCTCTCGGCTCAGCTGCAAGTCGGTCTGCTCGATATGGTTGGCGTACAGGTGGCAGTCGCCGCCGGTCCAGATGAAGTCGCCGGGCTGCAAGCCGCAGACCTGAGCGACCATCAGGGTCAGCAAGGCATAGCTGGCGATGTTGAACGGCACACCGAGGAAAATATCCGCCGAGCGCTGATACAGCTGGCAGCTGAGCTTGCCGTCCGCCACATAGAATTGGAACAGCGCGTGGCATGGCGGCAGCGCCATCTGCTCGACCAGCGCCGGGTTCCACGCGGAGACGATCAGGCGGCGTGAGTCCGGGTTCTTTTTGATCATTTCAATCAGTTTGCTGATCTGGTCGATCGACTCGCCGTTCGGCGCCGGCCAACTGCGCCACTGATAGCCGTAGACCGGGCCCAAGTCGCCGTTTTCGTCGGCCCACTCGTCCCAAATCCGTACCCCATTATCCTTCAGGTACTTGATGTTGGTGTCGCCTTGGAGGAACCACAGCAGCTCGTGAATGATTGATTTCAGGTGGCACTTCTTGGTGGTCACCAGCGGGAAACCATCGGCCAGGTTGAAGCGCATCTGGTGGGCAAACAGACTATAAGTGCCGGTGCCGGTGCGGTCAGCCTTGAAAGTGCCGGTCTTGCGCACCAGGCGCATCAAGTCAAGGTATTGCTGCATTACACGGCCTCCTGTGCAGCCTGACGTTTGTAGGCATAGGCAATCAGGCCCAGGCCGCCGAGCACCATCGGTACGCAGAGCACCTGGCCCATGGTTAGCCAGCCGCCGGCCAGGTAGCCCAGCTGCGCATCCGGCACGCGGACAAATTCAACGATAAAGCGGAACACCCCGTAGCTCGCGGCGAACATGCCGGACACGGCCATGGTAGGCCGCGGTTTACGCGAGTAGAACCAGAGGACGGCAAACAGCGCCACACCTTCCAGGGCGAACTGATACAGCTGCGAGGGATGCCGCGCCAGTTGCTGCGGGTCAGTGGGAAAGACCATCGCCCACGGCACGTCAGTGGCCTTGCCCCACAACTCGGCGTTGATGAAGTTACCGATGCGCCCGGCACCCAGGCCGATCGGCACCAACGGGGCAATAAAATCCATCAGTTCGAAGAAGCTCTTGTTGTTGCGCTTACCGAACCACCACGTGGCCAGCATCACGCCAATCAGGCCACCGTGGAACGACATGCCGCCTTCCCAGATGCGCAGCATGCGCACCGGCTCGGCGATGTAGGCCGCCAAGTCGTAAAACAACACATAGCCCAGACGGCCACCGAGAATCACGCCCATGGCCACCCAGAACACCAGATCGGAGAGTTTTTCCTTGTTCCAGGTCGGCGCGAAGGCGTTGACCCGCCGCGAAGCCAGCCACCAGGCACCGCCAATGCCAATCAGGTACATCAGGCCGTACCAGTGAATTTTCAGCGGGCCGAGGGCTAGTGCAACCGGGTCGATCTGCGGGTAAGGCAGCATTTCAATTCCTCAAATCAGAAAACTTAGGCCTACGCTGAACAGCAGCAAGGCAAACAAACGCTTGAGCAGGCGTGGCGACAGCTTGTGCGCCAGGCGTGCGCCGACACGGGCAAAGTACATGCTCGGAATAGCAATACCCACCAGCGCCGGCAGATAGACAAAGCCCAGGCTCCACTCCGGCAACTCGGGCTTGTGCCAACCCAACCAGATAAAACTTAGGGCACTGGCCATGGCAATCGGCAGGCCGCAAGCCGAAGACGTCGCCACCGCTTTCTGCATTGCCACACCACGCCAGGTCAGGAACGGCACGGTTAACGAACCGCCGCCAATCCCAAAAATTGCAGAGGCCCAGCCAATCACGCTACCGGCTAAGGCCAGTCCGGGCTTGCCTGGGACAGTGCGGCTGGCTTTGGGTTTCAGTTCCAAGGCCATTTGCAGGGCGATGATGATGGCAAATACACCAATGACCTTCTGCAGCATGGGGCCCTTAATGGCTGCGGCGGTCATCGCGCCCAGTCCGGCACCGAGCAGAATGCCCACAGTCATCCAGGCAAACACCGGCCACAACACCGCGCCTTTACGCTGATGTTCGAGCACCGAATTGATCGAGGTGAAGATGATGGTCGCCAGCGACGTGCCGACCGCCAGGTGCGTCAAGATCGCCGGCTCAAAGCCCTGCGCGGCAAAGCTCAGCACCAACACCGGCACGATGATAATGCCGCCCCCTACGCCAAATAACCCGGCCAAGGTTCCAGCAGCAGCCCCCAAGACTAAATACAGCAGCAGTTCCATCAGCACCCCCGCAAACAATCCAGCATGGTAACGGATGCACAGGGCCGGACTCTAGTTTGGGCGATGGATGTACGCACAGGCTTTGCGTACAGTGCCACGATGCGACCAAGGAATAGAGCATCGTGCGCCCGACCCTGTACCTCAAGTTGAGCTGTAACCAGATGCACCTCACGCACCTGCAAAATGGCCGCGAGCTGCACCTGCTAGCTGATCCACCGTTCAGCAATCAACGCTTGCTGGTGGCGGATTTTGCAGTGGCCGAGCACCTGTTACAGCGCGCAATAGCGGAACTCCTGCCCACGCGTTTGCTGCGCCTGAGCCGACCGCCACAGCTATTAATTCAACCATTGGAACGGCTCGAAGGCGGCCTGTCACAGGTCGAGGAACGTATTCTGCTGGAGCTTGGCCTGGGCTGCGGCGCGCGCAAGGTACGCTTGCACATGGGGCCGGAGCTGGACAGCGCCGGCGTACTGGCGAAATTAAGGAGCTAAGCCATGTGCTTGATCGTCCTAGCATGGCGCCCTGGCCATGCACAGCCGCTGCTTGTAGCGGCTAACCGCGATGAATTCTATAACCGCCCGAGCCAGGTATTGGCCGAATGGCCTGATGCACCGGGCGTGTTTGCCGGGCGCGATCTCCAGGCCGGCGGCACCTGGCTGGGTGTCGGCCCAAACGGGCGCTTTGCCGCCCTAACCAATATCCGCAACCCAAGCCTAGCCTTAGGCACACGCTCACGAGGCGAGTTACCGCGAGCTTTTCTGGGTGGCGACCTAGGTACAGCCGAATTCCTCCAGTACCTGAAGGAGCAAAGCCCGCACTACAGCGGTTTTAATTTGCTACTGGGTGATCACCAACAACTCTGGCACTTCAACTCCCAGGAGAGACGCGCCACTGCCTTGGCTGAAGGCGTGCACGGAGTATCGAATGCCGATCTAAACACGCCATGGCCCAAGCTGTTACGAACCAAAAGCGCGCTGCAAAGCGAGCTGCAGGCGCCATACCCACACCGACTGCTCGACCTATTGGCCGACTCAAGCCAAGCGGCGGACACTGACCTGCCGCAAACCGGTATCGGCCTGACCTTCGAACGCCTGCTGTCCAGCGCCTTTATTGCCAGCCCGACTTACGGCACACGGGCCAGCACGGTATTGATCGTCAATGTAGACGGCAGCCGCCAATTGCTGGAACGTAGTTTTGGGGTCAATGGGGCGTATCTGGGCGAGGTAGCGTTGAGCTGCTAATGACCATCAGCCGCTCAGCGCCTGTCAGGCCTGAATATCCGAGGCCGGATTGATCATACGACCCAGGCCGAGGTTGCGCAGGGCCAGTTGCAAGGTGCTGTGGATCACTTGCGGACTGTCGATGCTCATCACTTGGGCGAGCAATTCTTGGGCCTTGCCCATGCTGATCTGACGCAACAACCACTTCACCTTGGGCAGGTTGGTGGCGTTCATTGATAGGCCATCGAAGCCCATGGCCATCAGCAATACCGCCGCCGCAGGGTCGCCGGCCATCTCGCCGCAGATGGTCACGGGCTTGCCTTCGGCATGCCCGCCTGCCACAACGATCTGCAACGCCTGCAACACGGCTGGATGAAGGAAGTCATACAAGTCGGCGACCCGTGGATTGTTACGGTCCACGGCTAACAAGTATTGGGTCAGGTCGTTAGAGCCGACCGAGAGGAAGTCAACCTGGCGCGCCAGCTCGCGCACCTGATAGACCGCAGCAGGAATTTCGATCATCACGCCGATGGGCGGTAGCGGCACGTCGGTGCCTTCATCGCGCACCTCGCCCCAAGCGCGGTGAATCAAGTGCAACGCCTCTTCTAGCTCCTGAATGCCGGAAATCATCGGCAGCAGAATGCGCAGGTTATCCAAGCCTTCGCTGGCTTTGAGCATGGCGCGGGTTTGTACCAGGAAAATTTCCGGGTGATCGAGGGTCACACGAATGCCGCGCCAACCGAGGAAGGGATTGTCTTCCTTGATCGGGAAATAGCTCAACGCCTTGTCACCACCAATATCCAAACTGCGCATGGTCACCGGCAGCGGATGGAAGGCGACCAGTTGCTCGCGATAAATCGCCAGCTGCTCCTTCTCGCTGGGGAAGCGCTCCTTGATCATAAACGGCACTTCGGTGCGGTACAGGCCAACGCCTTCTGCACCGCGTTCCTGGGCGCGCTTCACATCGGCGAGCAGACCGGTGTTAACCCACAGCGGCATGCGGTGGCCGTCGAGGGTTTCGCAGGGCAAGCCACGTAATGCATCTAGGCCTTGGGCCAGTTGACGCTCTTCCTCAACTACTTCGGCGTATTGCTTGCGCAATATTTCACTGGGGTTGGTGAACACCTCGCCGTGATAACCGTCGACGATTAGCTGAATGCCATCGATCTTCGAATACGGCAGATCGACCGCGCCCATCACCGTGGGAATACCCATGGCGCGAGCAAAGATCGCCACATGCGAGTTGCCCGAGCCCTGCACCGAGACCAAGCCGACTAGTTTGCCTTCCGGCACCTCACCAAGCATCGCAGGCGACAGTTCTTCGCTGACCAGAATACAGTTGTCCGGGTACACCAGTGTTTGCTGCCGTGCCTGCTGCAGATAAGCCAACAAGCGCCGACCGAGGTCTTTGACGTCGCTGGCGCGTTCGCGCAGGTAGGCGTCGTCCATCAGCTCGAATCGATTGATATGCTCGCCGATCACCTGACGCAGCGCGCCCTGCGCCCACTGGCCAGTCTTGATGACCTTGACCACCTCGTTACCGAGGGCGGCGTCTTCCAGCATCATCAGGTACACGTCGAACAGCGCACGCTCTTCGGGGCGCAACTGAGTGGCCATCTTCGCCGAAAGCGCACGCATGTCGCTGCGAACACCTTCCAATGCGTCATTAAAAAGGGTCAGTTCGGCGGCTATATCGTCGACGGACTTGTCGGGTACCACGTCTAGATCGGCCGGTGGCAGCACCACCACAGCCGTACCTACAGCGGCACCGGGTGAGCCCGGCACACCGACGAACTTAGCTTCTTGAATACCCTTGCCCTGTCGACCCAGGCCGCGGATCGAGCCGGTGGCCTCGGCGTGGGCGATAACCCCGGCAAGTTGGGCGCTCATGGTGACGAGGAAGGCTTCCTCACCTTCGTCGAACTGGCGTCGTTCTTTTTGCTGGACGACCAAGACACCCATCACCCGACGGTGGTGAATAATCGGCGAGCCGAGGAAAGAGGCGTAACGCTCTTCGCCCGTTTCGGCAAAGTAGCGATAGCGTGGGTGTTCGGAGGCGTGTTCGAGGTTAAGTGGCTCTTCGCGGGTGCCGACCAGGCCGACCAAACCCTCGTTGGGTGCCATGCTGACTTTGCCTATGGCTTTCTTGTTCAGGCCTTCGGTGGCCATCAACACGAAGCGATTAGTCTCCAAGTCCATTAGGTAGACCGAGCAAACCTGGCTGCCCATGGCCTCGCGCACTCGCTGCACGATAATGCCCAGCGCCGCGTTAAGGTCCTTGGCGGCGTTTACTTCCTGGACAATTTTGCGCAGCGTATTGAGCATGCTTGGCTCTAGCCTGTATCAGTCCCGCGCCAAGAGGCGCGGGGCGAGTTCTTTTAAGGCGCGACGGTAAACCTCGCGCTTGAAGGTGACCACTTGGCCCAGCGGGTACCAGTAACTGACCCAGCGCCAGCCGTCGAATTCCGGCTTACCGGTCAGGTCCATACGCACACGGTCCTCGGTGCCAGTTAACCGCAGCAGAAACCACTTCTGTTTCTGCCCAATGCACAGCGGTTGGCTGTGCGTGCGCACCAAACGCTGAGGCAGACGATAACGCAACCAGCCACGGGTGCAGGCGAGAATTTTCACATCCTGCTGCTCTAGGCCAACTTCTTCGTTCAATTCGCGGTACAGCGCGTCTTCCGGCGACTCATGGTCATTAATCCCGCCTTGCGGGAACTGCCAAGCGTCCTGGTTTATCCGACGCGCCCACAGCACCTGACCAACTTCATTGGTCAGAATGATGCCGACATTAGGGCGAAAACCATCAGAATCGATCACGGCGCACAACCTCGTAAACGCATGTTTCGGCATTGTTCCACAAAGGCTGCGGCAGCGGCAACGCAAGCCGCCCGCGTAATAGGAATGACCTCTAAAAGCCGTTATCCTCAGCCCCCTCAGACCTTTGCGATCATAGGTGTCCCGTGCGTTTGGCTTTATTCGATCTCGACAACACCCTACTCGGCGGCGACAGCGATCACGCCTGGGGCGATTATCTGTGTGAGCGTGGCATCCTCGACGGCATTGCCTACAAGGCGCGCAACGACGCGTTTTATGAGGATTATTTAGCCGGGTGCCTGAACATCACCGACTACCTGAATTTCAGCCTAGAAATCCTCGGCCGCACCGAAATGGCTCAACTGGCCCAGTGGCACCGCGAGTTTATGCGCGACTGCGTCGAGCCGATCATCCTGGCAAAAGGCGAGGCACTGCTCGCCGAGCACCGCGAAGCCGGCGATAAGCTGCTCATCATCACCGCCACCAACCGCTTCGTTACCGCGCCGATTGCCGCACGCCTGGGGGTCGACACCCTATTGGCGACCGAGTGCGAGATGCTTGATGACCGCTACACCGGCCGCACCACCGACGTGCCATGTTTCAAGGAAGGCAAGGTCACCCGCCTTAACCGCTGGCTCGGCGAAACCGGTCTAAGCCTGGCCGATAGCTACTTCTACAGCGACTCGCTGAACGACCTGCCATTACTGGAACAGGTCACCCACCCGCTTGCCGTCGACCCCGACCCGAACCTGCGCGCCGAAGCCGAGAAACGTGGCTGGCCAGTGATCTCGCTGCGCTAAACCCGCCGCTACGAAAAACGCCGCCTAATCAGGCGGCGTTTTTGCTGGGTCAGAGAATCAAACCGGCTTGGCGCCCATCAGGCCCATGATCGTCAGCAACAGCACGATAATCAGTACGCCATAAACTGCAGCAAGACGCTTTAGGCTGGCGGGTGCAGGGCGATCGCCCAACGCTTGCCAAGCAGCCAGACGGCCATTGAGCAACAGACCGAGCAGCACCATCACGGCAAACAGCACGCTGCTGGCCAGCAGCCAGGTTTGGCTGAGGGGTAAACCGGTTAAATCAACTAGCCACCAGCCCGTTACCGGCAAACTCAAGGCCAGCAGACCGAGCACCGGCAGGCTAATCAGCCGGGTCCGTTTGAGTTTGCGCTGCAATATGGCCGTATCACCGCTACGCGCTGCCTTCCACAGCATAAAAATATGCGCCAGAACCCCCAGCAGCAAGAATATCCCGGGCAGCATGTGCAGCATTTTCAGCAACGGGTAGTGTTCCATCAGTTCAGTCCTACCGGGTATCCGGCTTATCCAAGAAAGAGTTTGTACGCTGGGTTATCGCTCTCATCCCAATAGCGATAACCGATGGCATCCAGCGCCGCCGGCAGCAGATGACGCTCGGCGCTCGGCACCTGCAGGCCTGCGACCACACGGCCATCGGCAGCGCCGTGGTTGCGATAGTGGAACATCGAGATGTTCCAGCGGCCACCGAGCTTTTGTAAGAAATTAAACAGCGCGCCCGGCCGCTCGGGGAATTCGAAACGTAGCACCACTTCATCCGGCACTGCCGCCGCATGTCCACCGACCATGTGGCGAATATGCAGCTTGGCCAACTCGTTATCGGTCAGGTCAAGCACCGGGAAGCCTTGCTCACGCAGGCCGTGCACCAGAGCAGTACGCGGATCATTCTCCGGATGAGTCTGCACGCCGACAAAGATGTGGGCTTCACGGTCTTGGTGATAGCGGTAGTTAAATTCGGTGATTTGCCGTTTGCCGATGGCCTCGCAGAACGCTTTGAAGCTACCTGGCTGCTCGGGGATGGTCACGGCAATGATCGCTTCGCGCTTCTCGCCCAACTCGGCGCGCTCAGCCACATGGCGTAGGCGATCGAAATTAACATTGGCGCCGGAGTCGATCCCTACCAAAACCTGGCCGCGACAGCCTTCGCGCTCCACATACTTTTTGATCCCAGCCACGCTGAGCGCACCGGCTGGTTCGGTAATCGAGCGAGTGTCGTCGTAAATATCCTTGATCGCCGCGCACATCTCGTCGGTGCTGACGGTGATCACCTCATCGACATAGTCTTTGCACACCGCAAAAGTGTGCAAACCGATCTGCGCCACGGCCACGCCATCAGCAAACAGCCCGACTTGCGACAGCACCACCCGCTCACCAGCGGCCATGGCAGCTTGCAGGCAATTGGAGTCATCTGGCTCGACACCGATGATTTTGATCTCAGGACGCAGGTATTTCACATAGGCGGCGATCCCGGCGATCAGCCCGCCGCCGCCAACCGGAACGAAGATCGCATCCAGCTTGCCCGGCTGCTGACGGAGGATCTCCATGGCGATGGTGCCCTGCCCAGCGATGGTGTGCGGATCGTCGTAGGGGTGGATATAGATGTAACCCTTCTCGTCGACCAATTTCAGCGAATACGCCAGCGCTTCGGGGAAGGTGTCGCCATGCAACACCACTTTGCCGCCGCGCGAGCGCACCCCTTGCACCTTGATCTCCGGGGTAGTCTTAGGCATCACGATAGTGGCCTTGACTCCCAGCACCTTGGCCGCCAACGCCAAACCTTGGGCGTGATTACCCGCTGATGCAGTGACCACGCCACACGCCTGCTCCTCAGCCGACAGCTGCGCCAGCTTGTTGTAGGCCCCGCGAATCTTGAACGAGTACACCGGCTGCAGGTCTTCACGCTTGAGCAAAATCTGGTTGCCCAAGCGCTCGGAAAGCTGGTTAGCGACGTGCAGCGGAGTTTCCACCGCCACGTCATAAACGCGCGAGGTGAGGATCTTTTTAACGTACTGTTCGAGCATGGCGTGATCGCAGGCGTCTTTTCAGGAAGTCCGCGAGTCTACCCCAGGGCCGCGCCGCACGACCACACAACGCAGGGGTTTTCCCGGCCGCCAGCTCACTGGCGGCGCAGGCGCGCTATAATTTGAGCCCTTCCCCCCACTCCCACGCCAGGTGTCCCATGATGAATCAAGATCAACTCAAGCAAGCCGTCGCACAGGCTGCCGTCGACTTTATTCTGCCCAAGCTCGACGCCAAGAGTGTGATCGGCGTCGGTACCGGCTCCACCGCTAACTGCTTTATCGACGCCTTGGCCAAGCACAAGACCGAATTCGACGGTGCGGTGGCCAGCTCCGAAGCCACCGCCGCGCGCCTCAAGGGCCACGGCATTCCGGTGTATGAGCTGAACACCGTCAGCGACCTGGAGTTTTATGTCGATGGGGCCGATGAAAGCGACGAACACCTCAACCTGATCAAAGGCGGCGGCGCAGCCCTGACCCGCGAGAAGATCGTTGCCGCTGTGGCGCAAACTTTTATCTGCATCGCCGACGCCAGCAAGCTGGTGCCCCTGCTCGGAGCCTTCCCGCTGCCGGTGGAAGTCATCCCAATGGCGCGCAGCCATGTCGCCCGCCAGCTGGTCAAACTCGGCGGCGACCCGGTGTACCGCGAGGGCGTGCTGACTGATAACGGCAATATCATCCTCGACGTATTTAACCTGTCGATCGTCAACCCGGCGGAATTGGAAAGCCAGATCAACGCCATCGTCGGCGTCGTCACCAACGGCCTGTTTGCCGCACGCCCAGCAGACCTGCTGCTGCTCGGTACCGCTGAAGGTGTGAAAACGCTCAAGCGTGCCTAAACCCGGCTCAAAGCAGGTATCGGCGGCCATGCAAAAATGGATTAAGTCGGCAGACAGGCGGCCTGCTTGGCGTCATGCTGCCGGCATTGCTTAGTTTTCAGCACCGCTAGGGAGCGTTATGTCCGCATTTGTCTCGACCACCCATGATCGCCAGTTGGAACTCGCCGACCTGCTGCGTGAGTTGGTCGCCCAAGGCCGGACCAATCAAGACAATGCCGAGCAATGCCTGGCGATCCGCCGTAGCACCATCAGCAGCCAGCAACACCCGTTGGAGTTTCTCGCCGCCCAGCACCTCGACGACCTCAAACGTCCAGGCAAAAAACTCGAAATTGAAGGCCTGACCCGCTGGCTAGCAGAGCAGTGCGGGCAACCCTTCCTGCGCATCGACCCACTGAAGATCGATGTCGCCGCCATCACCCCACTGATGTCCTATGCCTTCGCCCAACGTCATAAGATTCTCGCCGTAGCGGTGGATAACGACAGCGTAACCATCGCCAGCAGCGAACCTTTGGTGTCGAGCTGGGAAATCGACCTGACCCACGTGCTCAAGCGCCCGATTAAGCGCGTGGTGGCCAGCCCAACGGATATTCAACGCTTTACCGTGGAGTTTTATCGCCTGGCCAAATCGGTCAGTGGCGCCTCGGCCGGCGACAGCAAAATCAGCGGCAGCGGCAACTTCGAACAGCTGCTCAACCTTGGCGCACAAGACCAAGAGCCCGATGCCAACGATGCGCATATCGTCAATATCGTCGACTGGCTCTTCCAGTACGCCTTTACCCAGCGCGCCAGCGACATCCATATCGAGCCGCGCCGCGAGCAGGGCAGCGTACGCTTCCGTATCGACGGTGTGCTGCATACCGTTTATCAATTCCCGCCCCAAGTGACCATGGCCATCGTCAGCCGCCTGAAAAGTCTGGGCCGGATGAACGTGGCGGAAAAACGCAAACCGCAAGATGGTCGAGTCAAAACCAAGACCCCGGACGGCGGCGAAGTCGAGCTACGTCTGTCGACGATGCCGACGGCCTTCGGCGAAAAAATGGTGATGCGGATTTTCGACCCGGAAGTGTTGCTGAAAAGCTTCGATCAGCTGGGTTTCTCCGCCGATGACCTGAAACGCTGGCAGGGCATGACCGCCCAGCCCAACGGCATCATCTTGGTCACCGGCCCCACCGGCTCAGGCAAGACCACCACGCTGTACACCACGCTCAAGCAGCTGGCGACTCAGGAAGTTAACGTTTGCACCATCGAAGACCCCATCGAGATGATCGAAGGCGCCTTCAATCAAATGCAGGTGCAGCACAATATCGACCTGACCTTCGCCAGCGGCGTGCGCGCGTTGATGCGCCAGGACCCGGACATCATCATGGTCGGCGAGATTCGTGACCTGGAAACCGCCGAAATGGCGATCCAAGCAGCGCTGACCGGCCACCTAGTGCTGTCGACCCTGCACACCAACGACGCGCCCAGCGCTATCACGCGACTGCTGGAACTGGGCGTGCCGCATTACCTGCTCAAAGCCACCCTGCTCGGGGTGATGGCGCAGCGCCTGGTGCGCACCCTGTGCCCGCATTGCAAGGCACCGCATGAGCTGGGTGAAGACGACTGGCAGAGCCTGACTAAACCCTGGAATGCGCCGCTACCAACCCAGGCGCACCGGGCCGTGGGCTGCCTGGAGTGCCGTGACACCGGCTACCGCGGGCGAGCCGGGGTGTATGAAATCATGCTGATCAATGATGCGATGAAGCCACTGATCACCGCTGACACCGACCTTATCGCCCTGCGTCGGCACGCCTTCAAGGAGGGTATGCGCAGCCTGCGTCTATCCGGCGCGCAGAAGGTTGGCGCCGGTCTGACTACAATTGAGGAAGTACTGCGGGTGACCCCGCAAAGCGAACAGAAATAAGCTTAGCTTCGTGGCAACCGCGGCTGGCGGACAGGGCTGCTCGCCACCCGCTGCGGTTTGCAATCCAGGTAGGCGGAACCCTCTAGCCAGCGCTGATTGGAGTGCCAAGCAAACAGAAACTGACCACCCTTGAGCTGATCGACCACCATCCTCGCCACCTCCGGGCGAACCGCAGGGCAGCCCAGGCTACGGCCAATCCGCCCTTGGCTTTGCACCAGGCTCGGGCTGACATAGGCCGCACCGTGAATGACGATGGCGCGTTCGCGGGCCAGATCATTCAGCCCCGGCTCCAAGCCGTCCATGCGCAAGGAGTAACCATGTTTACCGCGGTAGCTTTCGGCTGTACGAAACAGGCCAAGGCTGCTCTGGTGACTACCCAAGCGATTGGAGAAACTCTCAGCAAAGTTCTCTCCCGACTGGCGGCCATGGGCGACAAAATCGCGTAACAACAGACGCTTGCTTTGCAGATCGAAGATCCACAGGCGCCGCTCGGTGGAGGGCCGCGAATAATCGATCACCGCTAAGCGGCGAGCCGGTTCAGCGCCATGATTTACCGCGCATTGCATCGCCGCCAGGGCATGGCGCAGGGCCTGCTGGTTAAGCCCAGGGGCAATCCGCGACAAGTCCTTCAGCGGGCCATCTTCTGCTGCCATTGCGGCCAGCGGCATGCAAAAAAAACAAAAACTGATAAGGCAGAACCGACCAACACGTCCAAACATTCGCAAATACCTCAAGTGCCTAACTAAGGCCACAATATCTGACCTTGCTCCCCCTATACTGGCAGCGGTAAACCCGCTTTTAGGCCAAGGACTGGAGCCGTAGATTGTTCAAAAAACACACACCTTACCTGAGCATCGCCCTGCTCACCCTGCCACTGGTCGCGAATGCTGCCGATGCGCCTTTCGCCACCCGCGACGATCTGCGTCCGTTACTGGCTGAGCTGACGCAGCATTGCAGTGCAGTACCGAGCAGCCTAGACGAGAATGCTCAGCGGCAGCTGCAGGCTTTCTATGCACAACGCGACGGGCAACCCGCCTGGCAAAGCGGCGCGCAACTGCTGCAATTGCGCGAACAGCTTACGCAGTTGGCTGATGACGGCCTACAGCCCAGCGAATATGAGCTGCCCAGCTTGGTCGCGGAAGGCGTCGACGAGCAGCGCGATTGCGCCGAACTGCTGACCAGCCACAGTTACCTACAGGCCCTGCTGCATCTGCGTCGTGGCCGCTTGCTGCAAGAGCGGCTGGAACCTGTCTGGCAGGCACCTGGCAAGACCAATCCTGACCTAAACATGGCGACCTTGTCGCTGGCCTTGCTGCACCTCCAAGCCCCTGCAGCAGCCTTTGCCAGCGCACGGCCGGCCACCGTGCAATACCAGCAGCTGCGTAGCGCCTACGCACAATACCGCCTGCAGCCGCTAAACCTGTGGACACCACTGACCGGCGGACCACTGCTCAAACCCGACGGCAACGATGCGCGGCTGCCTGCACTCCGCGCACGGCTGTTCGCTCAGGGTTATCTGGACGCGCCAGGCGAGACACTGGGCAGCGTCTATGACAAGGCCACTCAGTCTGCCGTGGAGAACTTCCAGCGCGACCATGGCCTCAATCCAGACGGCATTCTCGGCCCCGCCAGCCTGACTGAGCTGAATATCAGCGCGCAGATGCGCCGCGAGCAACTGCGCGCCAATCTCGAACGTCTGCGCTGGCTGGCCGATGACATGCGCGAAGCCGAAGTACTGATCAATGTCGCAGCCGCCGAGTTACAGGTCCTGCGGCACAATCAGCTGCTCTGGCGCAGCCGCACCCAGGTCGGCCGCGCCGAACGGCAAACACCGCTACTCACCTCGCGCATTGACCGGCTAACCCTCAATCCGACCTGGACCGTGCCGCCCACCATCCTGCGCGAAGATAAACTACCGGCCATTCGCGAGGACATTGGCTACCTCGAACGCCACCAGATGAGCGTAATCGACTACGACGGCAACCTGCTCGACCCCAATAGCATTAACTGGGAGCGTCCCGGCGCGATACTTCTGCGCCAGTCGTCCGGCAGTCACAACCCGCTGGGTCGGGTTGTACTGCGCTTCGCCAATCCATTCGCGGTGTACCTGCACGACACCCCCAGCCAGCAGCTGTTCAGCAAGGCACCGCGCGCCTTTAGTTCTGGCTGCGTGCGGGTTGAGGCCGTCGACACCCTGCTCACCTGGTTACTCATGCCGGGTGAACTGGAGCAGGTACAAACGCGCATCACCAGTGGCAAGACCCAGCAATACCGGCTGCAGCGTCCTGCGCCGCTGCTGATTGCCTACTGGACAGCCGAAGCCAGCGCCGATGGCACTCTGCACTACTACCCGGATATCTATGCCCGCGATGCCCGTTTGATCCAGGCCCTGGCGCAGCATGTGCCCTGATCGCCAGATACGTCGATTGCTCGGCGCACCTTGCAACACCATCGACAGCCGCTCTCACAGCAACTGTGCTTAGATAACTCAACAGCACTCTTCATTCAGCAAGGAGCTACACCACATGGAAATCGGCAGCGTCATTTTTCTGTTTGTCGGCCTCGCCGTCGCCATCGTCTTCATGGGCTTTAAGGTTGTACCACAAGGCTCGGAATGGACGGTCGAGCGCTTCGGCCGCTACACCAACACCCTCAAGCCAGGACTCAACATTATCGTGCCTGTGATGGACAAAATTGGCCGCAAGCTCAACGTGATGGAAAATGTGCTGGATATCCCACCACAAGAAGTGATTACCGCCGATAACGCCACGGTAGAAATCGACGCCATTTGCTTCTTCCAGATCATCAATGCGGCCCAGGCGGCTTACGAGGTGAACAACCTCGAGCACGCCATCCGCAACCTGGTGATGACTAATATCCGCACCGTCCTCGGTTCTATGGAGCTGGACGCCATGCTCGGCCAGCGCGATGCAATCAACGAAAAGCTGCTGCGCACCGTCGATGAGGCTACTGCGCCCTGGGGCATCAAGATCACCCGCATCGAGATCAAAGACATCAGCCCACCCGCCGATCTGATGGCCGCCATGTCTGGGCAGATGAAAGCCGAACGTATCAAGCGCGCGCAAATTCTTGAAGCCGAAGGCATGCGCCAAGCGGCCATCCTCACCGCTGAAGGGCAGAAGCAGGGTGACATTCTCAAAGCCGAAGGCCAGCGCCAGGCAGCCTTCCTCGAAGCTGAGGCGCGCGAACGGGCCGCCCAAGCGGAAGCCGAAGCCACGCGCATGGTGTCCGAGGCCATCGCCAGCGGTAACGTGCAGGCGGTCAACTACTTCGTTGCGCAGAAATACATCGAAGCCCTTGGCAAACTGGCCAGCGCCAACAACAGCAAGGTGATCCTCATGCCACTGGAAGCCAGCCAGGTCATCGGCGCGGTTGGCGGCATCGGCGAAATCGTCAAGGCCACCTTCGGTGATAAGAAGGATTAATCCATGTGGGACTTTTTACAGCACCTGTCGTACTGGAACTGGCTGGCCTTCGGCACCTTGTTGCTAATTCTCGAAGTGTTCGGCGCCGGTGGCTACCTGCTGTGGATCGGCTTGGCCGCTGCCAGCGTCGGCCTGCTGACGTTTGTGTTCCCTGGCCTGCCTTGGGCTGGGCAGTTCATTCTGTTCGGCCTGCTCTCGGTGCTGACGGCGGTGTTCTGGTGGCAGCGTCAACGCAGCGCGGCGAAACCCTCTGACCAACCTGGACTCAACCAGCGCGGCAGCGAATTGGTCGGCCGCACCTTCGCGCTGCATGAGCCGATCAGTGGCGGGCGCGGCAAGATTAAAGCCGGCGACAGCTTGTGGCTGGTGGTAGGCGCCGACCTACCGGCGGGTACGCCGGTTCGGGTGGTCGGTCAGAATGGTGTGCTGCTGCAGGTTGAAGCCGTGCAGCCGGGCTGATCTTAAGCCCGTTAAACGACAAAGCCCCGCAATGCGGGGCTTTGTCGTTTAACGCTACGCCTCAGGCGTCGCTGTCGGCGGTGGCCTTGTAAGCGCCCGCGTCGAGCAGCTTGTCCAGCTCGCTGACGTCGCTCGGCTTGAGCTTGAAGAACCAGCTGCCATAAGGATCGCTATTGACGCTTTCCGGGCTGTCGGCAAGGCCGTCGTTGATCGCAATCACTTCACCGGAGATCGGCGCATAGATATCCGAAGCAGCCTTAACCGACTCGACCACGCCCGCTTCCTGACCAGCATTCAGCGTTTTACCAACGTCCGGCAGCTCGATGAACACCACATCGCCCAACGCTTCTTGAGCGTGATCGGAAATACCGACGGTAACACTGCCATCAGCTTCCAGGCGCGCCCACTCATGGCTGGCGGCATAACGCAGATCGGCGAGAATATTGCTCATGTGTGGTTCCTTATCTGGCATGACGGCGACCGCGCCGTCATGGAAATTTAGCAGGCCTTGGCCATACCGAAAGAAAGTCTTTTAACTCGTAACAGCCGCCCCAGCAGCAGCTAGCGGGACGTCCCAGATCCTTCTGGCTACAGGTCTGATGCAACTATTCGCGCCAGCCCTGGTGTTCAAAATATATTTCAGGATCTCGCGAGCTAGAGCGAGACAAGGCAAAACAGCCGAGTAGACAGAGTTTACTGATTGTAAATGAGCATTACTCGTTCCCCTCATCCTTCGGATCGCGCTAAAGCGCGTTAGCCGTAAGCGGCTTGCCGAGGCTGTTTTTAACGCAGTATCGTCGACGTGCAGCAGATCCGTGCCAGGCCCTCAGATAAGGGCCTTGCCGTTACGTACAAAGGTCGGTTTTACCACCCGCACCGGGTACCACTTACCGCGAATTTCCACCTCGGCACGCTCGCTGGTCGCTGCCGGCACCCGCGCTAGGGCAATCGATTTACCCAGGGTTGGAGAAAAACTACCGCTGGTGATTTCGCCATCACCAACCCCCTCAACCCGCACCACCTGATGCGCACGTAGCACGCCGCGCTCTTCCAGCACCAAGCCTACCAGCTTGGCATTAACGCCCTTAGCCTGCTGCGTGTGCAGAGCGCTGCGGCCGACGAATACTCGGTTGACCGGCTCCCAAGCGATGCTCCAGCCGATGTTAGCGACCAGCGGCGTGACGCTTTCGTCCATGTCTTGGCCATACAGGTTAAGCCCGGCTTCCAGGCGCAGAGTATCGCGCGCACCCAGGCCTATTGGCGAAATACCGGCACCCACCAAGTCATTAAGAAACGCCACCACCTCGCCGGCCGGCAAGATGATTTCCAGGCCGTCTTCACCGGTATAACCGGTGCGGGCGATAAACCAGTCACCCTCCGGCTGACCTTCGAACGGTTTGAGGCCCTGGATAAGGCTGGCACGGGACGAGCTCACAAGCTCGGCGGTCTTGCTGCGGGCATGTGGACCCTGAATGGCCAGCATGGCCAGCTCATTACGTTCAAGCAGCTGCACATCAAAGTCGACGCTTTGCAGGCGCATCCAGGCCAGGTCCTTGTCGCGGGTCGATGCGTTGGCCACCACGCGGTAACCGAAATCCATCAGATAGACGATCAGATCATCTATTACTCCGCCTTGTTCGTTGAGCATGGCGCTGTAGAGGGCCTTGCCGATGCTTTGCAGGCGCTCGATATCGTTGGCCAGCAGGTGTTGCAGGTAAGCCTTAGCCTGGCTGCCGCTGACATCCACCACGGTCATGTGCGACACATCGAAAACCCCACAGTCGCGACGCACCTCGTGGTGCTCCTCGACCTGCGAGCCATAGTGCAACGGCATGTCCCAACCGCCGAAATCAACCATCTTGGCACCCAACGCGAGGTGCAAGTCGTAGAGCGGTGTGCGCTGTCCCATAAGTATCTCCTTGCGGGCTGGGCAGTGCAGCGGCAACCCGGCTAACACCCGATGAATTGGGCGCAAGCGCGGGCAAAATAAGGCTGGGCCGCTGCGAATGGCGCGCATTGTAGCCGCAACACCGGGGCCGGTCATCCCAGCCCCGCCGCATGGCGCGTTAGCCCAGGCGGCGCGCCGAACGGCGGATCAGCAGAACCACCGGTAACAAGCCCACCATCACCAAGGTCAGGGCTGGCAGCGCTGCACGCGCCCACTCGCCCTCACTGGTCATTTCAAATACCCGCACCGACAGCGTGTCCCAGCCGAAGGGACGCATCAGCAAGGTCGCGGGCATTTCCTTGAGCACATCGACGAACACCAGCAGCGCGGCCGACAATGCGCCCGGCACCAGCAGGGGCAGGTACACCTTGAAAAACAGCCCGACACCGCCGACGCCCAGGCTGCGCGAGGCCTCCGGCAGCGAAGGCCGAATGCGTGCCAGGCTGTTTTCCAACGGGCCATAGGCCACCGCCATAAAGCGGATCAAATAAGCCAGCAGCAGCGCCGACAGGCTACCTAACAACACCGGCTTGCCAGCACCACCGAGCCAACTGGACAGCGGAATCACCAGCTCACGGTCGAGGTAACTGAAAGCCAGCATGATCGCCACCGCCAGCATCGAGCCGGGTAAGGCGTAGCCGAGGTTGGCCAAGCCAATAGTTGAGCGCATCAGTCTAGTCGGTGCCAAACGCCGGGCGAAAGCCAGCAGCAGCGCCACGCTGACGGTGATCAAGGCCGCCAATGCGCCTAAATACAGGGTGTGCAGGATTAACGCGCTGTAGCGCTCATCCAGGTCAAAGCGGCCGCGCTGCCAGAACCAGACGATCAACTGCAAAAGCGGAATGACAAACCCGCAGGCAAACACCAAGCCGCACCACGCACTGGCAGCGAAGGCCTTGCCTCCGCTTAGGTGATACAGCGCCTTGCCGCGCGGCCGCTCATTAGTCGGGCGCACCGCACCACGGGCACGCCGCTCGCCGTAAAGCACCAACATCACCGCCAGCAGCAGCAGGCTGGCCAGTTGGGTGGCGCTGGTCAGGCTGTAAAAGCCGTACCAGGTCTTATAAATCGCAGTGGTAAACGTATCGAAATTGAACACCGACACCGCGCCAAAATCCGCCAAGGTCTCCATGATCGCCAGCGCCAGCCCCGCGCCAATCGCTGGGCGCGCCATCGGCAGAGCAACGCGCCAAAAGGCCCGCCAAGGGCTCAGGCCCAGGACCCGCGCTGCTTCCATCAGCCCTTTGCCTTGAGCCAGGAAGGCATTACGGGCCAACAGGTAAACATAGGGGTAGAACACCAGCACCAACACGATGATCACCCCGCCGGTGGAGCGCACACGCGGGAAGCGCACGCCGCTGCCGAACCACTCGCGCAGCAGGGTTTGCAGCGGGCCGGCAAAATCCAGCAAGCCGACAAACACAAACGCCAGCACATAGGCCGGAATGGCGAATGGCAGCATCAGCGCCCAATCCAGCCAGCGCCGCCCAGGAAACTCGCAGAGGCTGGTCAGCCAGGCCAGGCTGACGCCCAGCAGTGTGACCCCAACGCCTACCCCCAACACCAACACCAGGGTATTGCCGAGCAAGCGCGGCAGCTGGGTTTGCCACAGGTGCGCCCAGATCTTCTGGTCGATTTCATGCCAGCTAAACAGCAGAACACTCAGTGGTAGCAGCACCAGCAAGGCAACAGCAAAGGCGATGGGGTACCAGCGACGCTGGGCGGGATGAGCCACGCAAAATCCTCGAAACAGTTTGCTCGACAGCGAAAACACAACGCCCCGGACTAAGCCGGGGCGTCGAGTATAACGGCAACGTTATGCGAGAACTGAATCAGTTCCAGCCGGCGCGATCCATCAACATGATGGCTTCAGCCTGACGCTTGCCGGCCACTTCAACCGGAATGGCGTCAGCCTTGAAGCTGCCCCACGCCTGCACTTCCTTGGAAGCCGGTACTTTCGGGTTAGCCGGGAACTCTTGGTTGAGACCGGCGAACAGGGCCTGGGCCTCTTCGGTGGTCATCCACTCCAGCAGCTTCTGCGCCGCGTCGGCGTGAGGGGCGTACTTGGTTACGCCGGCACCGGCCAGATTGACGTGCACACCACGGTCATTCTGGTTAGGCCAGTACGGCTTCACTTTCAGATCCGGCTGCTGCTGGTGCAGACGGCCGTAGTAATAGGTGTTGGTGATACCGACATCACACTGACCGGCGTCGATGGCCTGCAGCAGCGCGGTGTCATCGGCGAAGACGTCAGTGGCGAGGTTATTGACCCAACCCTTGATAACTTCCTCGGTCTTGGCCGCGCCATGGGTCTCAATCAGAGTGGCCGTCAGTGACTGGTTGTAGACCTTCTTGCTGGTACGCAGGCACAGGCGACCTTCCCAGTTCTCGTCGGCCAGGGCTTCGTAGGTCGACAGTTCGCTTGGTTGAACGCGCTCAGTGGAGTAGAAAATCGTCCGCGCACGCAGCGATAGACCGGTCCAGGCACCGGTGGAAGAACGGTATTGCGGCGGGATGTTGGCATCGATCACGGCAGACTTGAGCGGCTTGAGCACACCTTGCTGCTCGGCCTGCCAGAGATTACCGGCATCCACGGTGATCAGCATGTCGGCCGGAGTGTTTTCACCTTCAGCCTGGAGACGCGCCAGCAGCGGTGCTTCTTTATCGGTGATGAACTTCACCGCGACCCCGGTCTTGGCGGTGTAGGCATCGAAAACCGGCTTGATCAGCTCGTCGATACGCGCGGAGTAAACCACCACTTCATCGGCGGCCTGGACGGTGCCGGCCAACGCCGTGAGGGAGAGTGCGGCTAACAAACACTTGCTTACCTGCATGGAGACTGCCTCTTGGTATAGACGAGTTAAGTTGCCAAATAATAGTGAATTGCATTTAGTTTCTCAACACGTCATACACCTAAACCTGTAACAAGCCCGTTCAACCATTAGCCCACGCGAGCTAAAAGCCCGGCGCTCAGGCCACCGCCTGCTGTGCGGCCAAAGCCTTGGCCTGTTCACGCAGAACAAACTTCTGCACCTTGCCGGTGCTGGTTTTCGGCAAAGGGCTAAACACCACGTAACCCGGCACTTTGAACCGCGCCAGACGCTGCTGACAGAAGCTGATCAACTCCTCGGCCGTCAGCTCGGCATCTGGTTTTAGGGTAACGAAGGCGCAAGGCGTTTCGCCCCATTTGGCGTGGGCCATCGCCACTACCGCCGCCTCAAGAATCAGCGGATGGCGGTACAACACATCTTCCACCTCGATGGAGGAAATGTTTTCGCCGCCAGAAATGATGATGTCCTTGGAGCGATCTTTGATCTCTATATAGCCATCGGCATGCCACACCGCCAGGTCGCCGGAGTGGAACCAGCCGCCGGCAAAGGCCTCGGCGGTGGCCGTGGGGTTCTTCAGGTAGCCTTTCATCACCACGTTGCCGCGCATCATGATTTCACCGATGGTTTGGCCATCCCTCGGCACCGGCTGCAGCGTGTCCGGATCAGCCACCATCAGGCCGTCGAGCAAGGGCGCACGCACACCCTGACGGGATTTCAAGCGGGCGCGCTGCTCTGGCGTTTCGCTGTCCCACTCGCTTTTCCATTCGCAAGCGACGCTGGGGCCGTAGGTTTCGGTCAGGCCGTATACGTGGGTGACACGGAACTCTAACGCCTCCATGGCTTCGATCACCGCCGCTGGCGGTGCAGCGCCGGCGGTCAGTACTTTGACCGGCTGAGTCTTCAGCGCCTTCAACTCATCGCAAGCGTTGGACAGCATGTTCAGCACAATCGGCGCACCGCAGAAGTGATCGACGCCATGCTCGGCAAGTGCTGGATAAATAGCCTCGGCGCGCACATGGCGTAGGCATACGTTAACCCCAACATAGGCGGCGAGCGCCCAAGGGAAACACCAGCCGTTGCAATGGAACATCGGTAACGTCCACAGGTACACCGGGAAGCGGCTCATGTCCCAGCACATGGCATTAGACAACGCATTCAAGTGCGCGCCGCGGTGGTGATAGACCACGCCCTTGGGGTTGCCGGTGGTACCAGAGGTGTAATTGAGCGAGATCGCCTGCCACTCGTCTACCGGCAACTGCCAGGCGTAATCGGCGTCGCCTTCAGCCAGCAACGCCTCGTAATCGAGCTGACCAATTAGCAGGCCGTCGGCGTATTCGGGGTCGTCGATCGCGATCACCAGCGGCTGTTGCGGCAAGTGTCCGACCACCCGCTGCGCCAGTTCGCCAAACTCTTTATCCACCAACAGCACTTTGGCCTCGCCGTGCTGCAGGATAAAAGCAATGGCTTCGGCATCCAGACGAGTGTTGATGGCATTCAGCACAGCGCCGCACATCGGCACGCCAAAATGCGCTTCGAACATTGCCGGGCCGTTCGGCGCGAGTACCGCAACGGTATCGCCCAGACCAATGCCGCGTTGAGCCAAGGCCGAGGCCAAACGGATACTCCGGGCGTAGGTTTCACCCCAGGTCTGGCGCAGGCTGCCATTGATCAGCGCCAGGCGCTGCGGGTAGACACTGGCGGCACGCTCAAGAAAGCTCAACGGGCTGAGCGCTTGAAAATTCGCCGCATCGCGCGGCATGCCGTATTCGTAAGGATTAACGCTGTGCATTGTTATTCTCCAACTGGACCTTGGGCTGGAGAAACCATAACAGCGGTGGGGTTTTAGCGATGCGCTACCTTGGTCGAAACCGTGACTCACAGGTCATCAATCACGTCAGCATAGGCATCCACATAGCCATGCTGAGCACCTCATCGAGGCACAACGCCCGCCGCAGAGCGCTCCAGCAGCCATGACAAGCTGCCATCATTTTATCTGAGCTTGTCCGGCGTTTTCTTTTCAAGGAGTTATCGAGTGACCTCACGTTTACCTGTGATCGTTGGTTTTGGTGGCTATAACGCAGCCGGGCGTAGCTCCTTCCACCATGGTTTCCGCCGCACGGTGCTGGAATCCATGGACACGCCAGCCCGCCAGCAGACCCTCGCGGGCCTGGCGGTGATGATGAAGCTGGTCAAAGTGGTTAATCAGGATTACCAAGACGACCAGGGCAACCTCCTCAGCCTGGCCGAGATCGACAGCCGCTTCGCCGAGCAAATCATCGCCTCGACCCTGGTGCGCCGCATCGAGAAGCAGCACTTGGACCCCGACGCAGCGCACTGGCAGAAGACCATCGACATCAGCGCCACAGCCGGCCAGCCGCTGAGCTTTATCACCCTGCGCAAGCACCTGCCAAACCCACTGCCGTCGGACTGGGCGGTGGACGAGTTGAACGCCACCGAAGTGCTAGTCACCCTGCATGACAACTGCGAGTTCAAGGTCGACAGCTACCGCGCCCTGCCGGTGAAGTCCGCCGGCCAGCTGCCTACGGGTTTCGAGCCGAGCGAGCTGTACAACGCACGCTTTCACCCGCGCGGCCTGGCCATGACCATTGTCGGCGTAACCGATGCCCTGCGCGCCACTGGCATCGACTGGCAGACCATCATGCAGCACGTGGCCCCCGACGAAGTCGCGGTGTTCTCCAGCTGCATCATGAGCCAGCTCGACGAAAACGGCTTCGGCGGCCTGATGCAGTCCCGCCTCAAGGGCGGCCGGGTCACCGCCAAACAGCTGGCCCTGGGCCTCAACACCATGTCGGCGGACTTTATCAACGCCTACGTGCTGGGCAGCGTCGGCACCACCGGCAGCATCACCGGGGCCTGCGCCAGCTTCCTCTACAACCTGCAAAAAGGCATCGAGCAGATCAGTTCGGGCAAGGCGCGGGTGGTCATCGTTGGCAGCAGCGAAGCACCGATCAACCAGGAATGCATCGAGGGTTACGGCGCCATGGGCGCGTTGGCCACCGAGGAAGGCCTACGGCAGATCCAAGGCAGCGATGACGTGGACTTCCGCCGCGCCAGCCGCCCGTTTGGCGACAACTGCGGTTTTACCCTGGCCGAAGCCTGCCAGTTCGTGGTGCTGATGGATGATGAACTGGCGCTGCAGCTGGGCGCCGACATCCACGGCGCCGTGCCGGATGTATTTATCAACGCCGATGGTTTCAAAAAATCCATCTCCGCCCCCGGCCCCGGCAACTACCTGACGGTGGCCAAGGCCGTAGCCAGCGCCGTGCAACTGCTGGGTATCGAGGCTGTACGTGAGCGCAGCTTCGTCCACGCCCACGGTTCCAGCACCCCGGCCAACCGGGTGACCGAGTCGGTGATTCTCGACCAGATCGCCAACACCTTTGCCATCGAACAGTGGCCGGTGACGGCGGTAAAAGCCTTTGTCGGTCACTCGCTGGCTGCTGCCAGTGGCGACCAAGTGATCTCTGCCTTGGGCAGTTTCAAGTACGGCATTATCCCCGGCATCAAAACCATCGATGCGGTGGCGGGCGATGTACGGCAGCAGCACCTGAGCTTCGCCACCACTGACCGCACCCGTGCGCCGCAGCAACTGGATGTGTGCTTTATCAATTCCAAAGGTTTTGGCGGCAACAATGCCAGCGCCCTGCTGCTGGCACCGCATGTCGCTGAACGCATGCTGCGCAAGCGCCATGGTGAAGCAGCATTTGCCGCCTACTTGCAGCGCCGCGAAGCCACCCGAGCTGCCGCCCAGGCTTACGACGCGCAAGCACTGCTGGGGCAACTGGGGATCATCTACAACTTCGGTAACGATCTGATCGACGATCAGCAGATCGAGATCAGCCCCGAGCAGATCAAGGTGCCGGGCTTCGCCCAACCGCTGGTGTTCAAGAAGGATGCACGCTACGGCGACATGCTCGACTGAGCCAAGCCTAAGCAGTAGCCGTAGGCTGGGTTGAGCGCAGCGATACCCAGCAACCGCTCTCACCCCTTAAATACGGCAATGGCTAACGCCGCTAGGCGGCTAACCCATCCTAAGTTGCTGGCTTAATCCAGCGCGCGGGCCAGCTGGATCAGCTCATCGCGCCAAGCGGCTGCAGCCGGCAGGGCAAGAAAGTACGGATTGAGCAACGACTCTCGCGCCTCATAGGTCAGCGCTTCACCCTTGAGTGTCAACACTTCGCCACCTGCGCCTTCCAATACGCCCTGGGCCGCTGCGGTGTCCCATTGCGAGGTCGGGGCCAGGCGCGGGTAGCAATCGGCATTGCCTTCGGCCAGCAGGCAGAACTTCAATGAGCTGCCGACGTTAGCCATCTGCAAGTCGCCGAAGCGCTCACTCAAACCTGCAAGCAAAGCTTCCTGCGCGGGACTTGAATGGCGACGGCTGGCGACCAGGGTAAAGGTCTCCGGCGGCGCCAGACGCACACTGATCGACTCGCCCTCACCCGCGGCATCAATGCGCCAAGCGCCCAGGCCGGCACCGCCGTAATAACACAGGCCGGTGGCCGGAATGCCCACCACGCCAAACACCACCCGACCGTTTTCGATCAGCGCGACGTTAACAGTGAACTCCTCGCTGCCGGCGATAAATTCCTTGGTCCCGTCCAGCGGATCGACCAGCCACCAAGTACTCCACTGCGCCCGCTCACTCAAGGCAATGTCAGCCGCCTCCTCGGAAAGCACAGGGATATGCGGGACGAGGGCCAGCAAGCCATCGTTGAGGAGGTGGTGTGCGGCCAGGTCAGCCGCCGTCACCGGTGAGGCGTCGGCCTTCTCATTGACCGTTACGTTGGCCCGCCAGTGCGGCAGGGTGGCAGCACCGGCTTGGCGCACCAGCTCGATCACGGCCGGAATCAGGGGGTGGCTCACAGTTTAAATTCTCCACGTTGAATCAGCAGATCGCGGACCAGATACAGCGCTGCCAAGGCGCGGCCTTCGGTGAATTGTGGCTGCTGAATCAGGCCCGACAGGTCGCGCAGATTGGCTTTATCGACGCGCATCGGCTCTGGCTCGTCGCCGGGCAGGCGCTCTTCATAGAGATTCTGGGCCAATACCACCTGAATCTTCTGGCTCATATAACCCGGCGACAGGCTCAGCTCGGCAAGGTGCTCCAGGTGCCGCGCACCAAAACCGGCTTCTTCTTTAAGCTCACGGTTGGCCGCGTCCAGTACGTCTTCGCCCGGCTCAATCAAGCCCTTGGGCAATGACAGCTGATAGTCATCGGTCCCACCACAATATTCCTCTACCAGCAGGGCATGCTCAGCATCCGCCATCGCTACAATCATCACCGCGCCATAACCAGAGCCCTTGCCCACCAGGCGCTCATAAGTGCGCTCGACGCCATTACTGAAGCGCAGCTGCAATTCTTCGACACGAAACAAGCGGCTGCTGGCGACAATTTCGCGGGCCAGCACGGTGGGTTTCTGACGCATGGGGTAGCTCCTGGGCAGGACATAGCGGGTTATCATAACGTGCCTTTTCCTATTATCTGCCCAGGAGATTGCGCGACCTCGACGCCAAAGGCGCAAATCGCGACCGCCTGCGCACCCACTCAAAGAGTTCGCATGCCCGCTTTGCCCTGGAATGCCATCGACACCGTCCTGCTGGATATGGACGGCACTCTGCTCGACCTGCACTTCGACAACCACTTCTGGTTGCACCACCTGCCGCAGCGTTATGCCGAACACCACGGTATCAGCCGTGCGCTCGCCGACGCCGAACTGCTGCCGTTGTTCCGGGAGCACGCCGGTACGCTCAACTGGTATTGCACAGACTTCTGGAGCCGCGAGCTAAACCTGTCGATCCGCGATCTCAAGCGTGAAGTGGCGCACCTGATCGCCCTGCGCCCAGATGCCGATACCTTTATTAGCGCCATTCGCGACGCCGGCAAGCAGGTAGTGATGATCACCAACGCGCACCGTGACTCGTTGTCACTGAAGCTGGAGCGCATCGAGCTGGCACCCTATTTCGACCGGCTGATCAGCTCCCACGACTATGGCTTCCCCAAGGAAGACCAACAGTTCTGGCACGCCCTGCAGCAGGACTGCCCCTTTACGGCGGCGCGCAGCCTGTTTATCGATGACAGCCTGCCGGTTCTGCGCAGCGCCGCGCACTTTGGCGTCGGCCACCTGCTGGCCGTGCGTCAGCCCGACAGCCAAGCGGGGCCGAAAGATACCGAGGAATTTGCCGCAGTCGAGGATTACCGGGCGTTACTGAAAGGCTTATAACAACGGGAATGGGCGGCCGCAGCCGCCCAAAACAGCGTAACTTACTCAGGGATACGCAGTACCTGGCCCGGATAAATTTTGTCCGGATGGCTGAGCATCGGTTTGTTAGCTTGGAAGATTTTCGGGTAAGCGTTGGCGTTGCCGTATTCAGCCTTGGCAATCGCGCTCAGGGTGTCGCCCTTCTTCACCGTGACAAAGCGTGCCGCCGGGGCCGGAGTCGCCACCGTGATGTGATCCTCTACTTCAGAGACGCCAGCAACGTTGCCCAGAGCCAAAAGAATTTTCTCCTTCTCTTCCTGGCTGGCCACTTCGCCACGGGCGGTCACCTTTTCACCCTCGACACTCAACTGAATAGCCGGGTTGCCCAAACCAACCTTGGTGATGTGCGCCGCCAGCGACTCAGCCGCCTGAGCTTCTTGACCAACCAGCGACTCCCACAGTTTCACACCAGCATCTTTAACAAAGGCAAATAGGCTCATAGGGCTTCCTCTTGATTCCTTGGGAAAGGGCCGAGCGATGATGCCCGGCGCTGAAAGTCTAGACCCTGAAACATGACTGGGTTGCAGCGCGATAAATCCGTTGCGGCAGCCTGCTAGAATCGCCGCACAGCCTGGGCCTTAAGGATGCATTGTGGATATCAAACAGCTGAAGTTCCTGATCGCCCTGGATGAGACTCGGCATTTCGGCCAGGCGGCGGCACGTTGCCATATCACCCAGCCGACCTTGTCCATGCGCCTGCGCCAGCTAGAAGATGAACTGGGCCTGGAGTTGGTCCATCGCGGCCAGCGCTTCGAAGGCTTCAGTGCCGAGGGCGAACGCATTCTGGCCTGGGCCCGCAGCCTGATGGCCGCGCATGACGGCCTGTATGCCGAAGCGGCGGCCTGTCGTGGCCAGCTGGTCGGCACTCTGCGCTTGGGCGTAGTGCCGCTGGCCGGGTTTGACCCTATGCGCCTGGTGCAGTTTTTTGCCGAGCAGCATGCGGGCTTACGTTTTCAGCTGTTTGCCCTGAGCAGTGAGCAAATTCTCGAACGCCTGGGGCGTAATCAGCTGGACCTCGGCCTGTCTTACCTCGACCGCCTGGATCGTGAGCACTTTGACAGCCTAGAACTGGCCGAGACGCGCATGGGCCTGCTGTATGACCGTCGGCATTTTCAGTTCACCCGTGCCGCCCTGCGCTGGGAAAGCCTGATCGAACTGCCGCTCGGCCTGCTCTCGGCGGGCATGCATTTTCGTCAGTCCATCGATCACAGCTTCCGCTCGCGCGGTCTAACGCCCAACCCGCGGCTGGAAACCGACGCCGTGCACCAACTGCTGCAAGCCGTCAGCGCCGGACTGTGTTGCGCGATCATGCCGCTCAACAGTGGCCTGGCAGAGTTCACCGAACACCTGGCGCTAACGCCCATCGAAGACGCCCACACCCTCGCTCCGCTGGGCCTGATCATGCGCCGTAGCGCCCCGCGCTCCGCACTGGCCGATGCCTGCTTCGCCGAGGCACAGGGGCTTTTGCAGCCTGCGCGCCTCTGAAAGGCCCACGCTTAAGGCTTGATAGAGCACGTCGATCACTACATCGGCAGCGACAATTAGACGCACCCGGCATAGCGGCCTAGGCTGGACAGACATCTTGTCGCCGGGAATTCTCGCCCATGCCCCATCACGCTTCGTCCAGCAGCACCACTCAAGCGCCTGCGCGGGTACCGGCACCTGCCTACAGCTATATCGAACTGGCCTGCGAGCAGCAAGGCGGAGCCGCCGCTTTGGCCGAAGAAGTTGCGCTGGCCATCAGCTATAACGGTCTCAGCCACAGCGTGATGATGGTTTCGCCCAGCGACCTGGAAGACTTTATTTACGGCTTCAGCCTCAGCGCCGGCCTGATCGACTCGCTCGATGACATCTACGACATCAGCCTCCAGCCACATGACAATGCCATAAGCGCCGAGGTGCAGGTCAGCAACCGGGCGTTCTGGGCACTCAAGCAACAACGCCGGACCCTGGCCGGCACCAGCGGCTGCGGCTTATGTGGGGTGGAAGCCTTGGAACAGGCCCTGCCGCAACTGTGCAGCCTGCCGCCCAGCACACTGCCTGCAGCCGCGCATTTGCAGGGGCTGCGCCAACGTATTCAAAGTGTACAAACCCTGGCCCGTCACAGCGGCGCGGTGCATGCCGCGCTGTTTGTCGACAGCCAGGGCGAGATCCGCCTGTGCCGCGAAGACATCGGCCGGCATAACGCCCTCGACAAACTACTCGGCGCCCTCCATCGCGAAGGCCGTGAACGGCGCCAGGGCTTTGCCGTGGTTACCAGCCGCTGCAGCCTGGAACTGATCCACAAAGCGTTGCGCGCCGGTATTGGCACCTTGGTCAGCCTGTCCGCGCCAACCAGCCTGAGCGTGCAATGGGCTCGCCGGCATAACCTCAACCTGATCCATATTCCCCAGCAGAGTGCACCGCGGGTCTACAGCCCAGCCGCGCCCGGAGCGAAGTAACCATGAGCCTGCAAGAAATCAAGCCACGTTATAAACCTTACTCGGGTGCAGCTGCCGGCTGGGGCGCACTGCGCAGCGTCACGCACTTTTGGCTGGACAGTAAACAGCCATTCAAGAACCTGCGGGCGCTGCTCAAGACCAACCAGCACGGCGGTTTCGATTGCCCGGGTTGCGCCTGGGGCGACTCGCCGGAAGATGGCCACATCAAGTTCTGTGAAAACGGCGCCAAGGCGGTTAACTGGGAAGCCACCAAGCGGCGTGTCGATGCGGCGTTCTTCGCCCGCTACAGCGTCAGCCAGCTGCGCGAGCAGAGCGACTACTGGCTTGAATATCAGGGCCGTCTGACCGAGCCGATGCGCTATGACGCGACCAGCGATCACTACCTGCCGGTCAGCTGGGACGACGCCTTCAAGCTGATTGCTCAGCATCTCAACAACCTGGAAAGCCCAAATCAGGCCGAGTTCTACACCTCCGGCCGCGCCAGTAACGAAGCGGCCTACCTGTATCAGCTGTTTGTGCGCGCCTTTGGCAGCAACAATTTTCCCGACTGCTCGAACATGTGCCATGAAGCCAGCGGCGTAGCCCTCGGTCAGAGTGTCGGTGTGGGCAAGGGCAGCGTCACTTTCGCCGATTTCGAGCACAGCGACGCGATCTTCGTGCTCGGCCAGAACCCGGGCACCAACCACCCACGCATGCTCGAACCCCTGCGCGAAGCGGTGCAGCGTGGCGCTCAAGTGGTGTGCTTCAACCCGCTGAAAGAGCGCGGCCTGGAGCGCTTTCAGCACCCGCAACACGCCCTGGAAATGCTCACCAATGGCTCCGAGCCATTGAACACCGCGTTCTTCCGCCCGGCGCTGGGCGGCGATCTAGCGGCCTTGCGCGCGATGGCCAAGTTCCTCCTGCAGTGGCACCGCGAGGCACTGGCCAAAGGCGAGCCGGCGGTATTCGACCTGGCCTTTATTGCCGAACACACCGACGGTGTGGACGACTACCTGGCGTTGCTCGATGCCAGCAGCTGGGACTCGCTGGTGGAGCAATCCGGCCTCAGCCTGGATGACCTGCAGCATGCGGCCCTGCTTTACCGCCGCGCCGAGCGAGTGATCATCTGCTGGGCCATGGGCATCACCCAACACCACAACTCAGTGGCGACTATTCAGGAAATCGTCAACCTGCAGTTGCTGCGCGGCAACCTCGGCCGGCCGGGTGCCGGCCTGTGCCCAGTACGCGGGCACAGCAACGTGCAGGGTGACCGCACCATGGGCATCAATGAGCGGCCGTCTACCGCCTTCCTCGATGCCATTGAGCAGCGTTTTAAATTTCAGGTCCCGCGCCAGCAAGGCCACAACACCGTCGAGGCAATCAACGCCATGCTCGATGGCCAGGCCAAGGTGTTTATTGGCCTGGGTGGTAACTTTGCCCAAGCCACCCCGGACAGCCCACGCAGCCATACTGCGCTGAGCCGTTGCGCGCTGACCGTGCAAATCAGCACCAAACTCAATCGCAGCCACCTAACCATCGGCACGGATGCACTAATCTTGCCGTGCCTCGGCCGTACCGACATCGACCACCAGGCCGACGGCCCGCAGGCGGTGACGGTTGAAGACTCGTTCAGCATGATCCACGCCTCTTACGGCCAGCTCGAACCGCTATCCAAGCAGATGCGCTCGGAGCCGGCGATCGTCGCGGGCATCGCCAAAGCCACCTTGGGTGAGCGCCCGGTGGATTGGGACGCGCTGATCGCTGACTACAGCCGTATCCGCATGCTGATTGCCGACACCATTCCCGGCTTCAGCGACTTTAACCAACGCCTGCAACACCCGGGCGGCTTCTATCTGGGTAATGCCGCCGCAGAGCGGCGCTGGCTCACGGCCAACCAGAAAGCCAACTTCAAGGCTAACCCGCTGCCCGCCGACTTGCTGCCTCCACAGGTGCGTAACAGTGGGCAGACGCCGGACCTGATCCTGCAAACCTTGCGCTCCCACGACCAGTACAACACCACCATTTATGGCCTTGATGATCGTTATCGCGGGGTTAAAGGCCAGCGTCAGGTGCTGTTTGCCAACGAAGCAGACATTCTGCGCCTGGGCTTACAGCCGGGACAGAAGGTCGATCTCGAGTCGCTCTGGGATGACGGCATCGAGCGCAAGGTCACCGGTTTTACTCTGCTGGCTTTTGATATTCCCGCCGGGCAAGCGGCCGCCTACTACCCGGAGGCCAATCCGTTGGTGCCACTGGAGAGCTACGGTACCGGCAGCTTCACCCCGACCTCAAAGTACGTCGCCATCCGCCTGCAGGCTAGCCAAGCCGAGACCCGCATCCTTTAACCACTGGTTGTGTGGCGGCAATCACAACCGCGACCAGCGGCAGGGAATTTTCCGCTAATGCAGCGTCTAACGCTGCACCTCGGACTTTATAAAAAAGGTCCGAGGTGCGGATGCAGGGCCCGAATACAGCGGGCGTCAATCAAACGCACCGCCTGACCATTTATCGAAGAAGGTTGCCGTATGCGTACATTATGTTCTGCGCTGTTATTCAGTGCCTTGGTCTCACCTCTCGCCTTCGCTGGCGACACAGGCAAGGTGGCCATTGGCGGTGGTATTGGTGGCGCCTTGGGCAACGTGATTGGCCAGCAGGTCGGCGGCAGCACCGGCGCGGCCATTGGTGCCGGCCTAGGCGGCGCTGCCGGTGGCGTGATTACTGCGCGTGACGGTAATAAGACTGAAGCCGCACTGGGTGGCGGTCTGGGCGCCGCCGGTGGTTCGGTATTAGGTAACAAGGTGGGCGGCAGCACGGGCTCGACTATCGGTGCCGGCCTCGGTGGCGCTGCCGGCGGCGCACTGGCCAATGAATACGCCGGCGGCGGTGATCGCGATCGCGGCCACTACCATGGCAATAAACACAAGAAGCATAAGAAGCACAAACATCACTAAGTGATGAACGCTAACAGCAAAAAGCCGCCTAGTAGCGGCTTTTTGCTTGTGTGGGGGCGCTTTAGCCGCGACTGCAGCGTCAAAGCTCGCCGCTAATGCGCAGCCGACACAGTCGGCTCCATCAACAGCACTGTCAGCGCCGCCCGCAGGTTCTCGGGAATACTCACCGGCCGGTTGCTGATGCGATCAACAAAGACATGCACGAAGCGTCCGGCCGCGCAGGCCTCGTCTTCACGCGCTTTGAACACCGCCAACTCGTACTGCACTGAGCTGTTGCCCAGCTTGCCGACGCGCAAGCCAATCTCGATACGTTCGGGAAAGGCAATGGAATCGAAGTAGTCACAGCTCGAACTGACCACAAAGCCGACCACATCACCGCTGTGGATATCCAAGCCCCCGACTTCGATCAGGTAGGTGTTCACCGCACTGTCGAAGAAGCTGTAATAAGTCACGTTGTTCACATGACCATAGACATCATTGTCGTGCCAGCGCGTGGTGATCGGCTGAAGGTGGCGGTAATCGCTGCGCAGGTGCTGGGGTTGGCTCATCAGGAGTCCTTGAAAGGGGCAGGAATACAGAAACATCGCGGCAAAGCCTCTTCCACTGGGCAGAACACACCTGTGGGAAGAGCTTCAGCCGCGAAACAACCTCAGTAAGCCACTTGGTAGATGGCCAGGGCATGAGCCTCGGTCATTTCCCGCGGGTTGTTCACCAGCAGACGCTGCTGCTGCATGGCATCACGGGCCAGAGTTGGCAGCATCTCTTGCGGCACGCCTGCATCGCGTAAGCGCATTGGTAAGCCGCTGCGCTCACTGAAGTCTGCGAGGGCACCGATAAATTGCTCGGTCTGCTGCACCACCCCGCCGGCGCGCAGCTGCTTGCCCACTACCAACGGAGCCAGTTCGGCATACAGCGGTGCGGCCACGCTGGCGTTAAAACCCAGCACATGCGGCAGCACCAGCGCGTTGCTCAGCCCATGAGGGATATGAAAGTGCCCGCCCAGTGGATAGGCCAGTGCATGCACCGCCGCCACCGGCGCGTTGGCAAACGCCTGACCCGCCAGGCAGGAGCCGAGCAGCATAGCCTGGCGCGCCTCGCAGTTAGCGCCGTTGTGCACCACTTCATCAAGGTTGGCGGCGAGTAAGCGCAGGGCCTCACGGGCTAATAGGTCGGACAGCGGATTCTTTTTCAGCGCGCTGGTGTAGGCCTCAATGGCGTGCACCATGGCGTCGATCCCGGTAGCGGCCGTCACTGCTGGCGGCAGGCCTAAGGTCAGCTCGGCGTCCAGCAGCGCTAAATCTGGCAGCAGCAGCGGCGAAACCACACCCATTTTGGTTGTTTCGCCCGTGGTAATAATGGAAATCTGCGTGACTTCAGAACCTGTACCGGCAGTGGTCGGTACCAGAATCAGCGGCAAGCGTTGACCACGGGCATTACCGACGCCGTATATCTGCGCCAGCTCTTGACTGCAATCGGGGTGCGCCAGCAGCGCCACCAGCTTGGCGACATCCATTGAGCTGCCACCGCCAAAGCCGATAATCAGCTGCGCCTTGAGCACTTTGGCCTGCATCACCGCCGCGAGCAGTATGGCCTCCGGTGGATCGGCCACTACCTGATCGAATACCTCGACACTGACACTGGCCGGCGCAAAGCCTGGCAACACCGCGTCGAGCAGGCCCAGCTTGCTGATGCCCGGGTCGGTAACAATCAAAACCCGCTGCGCACCGCGCTCGCGGCAAAGTTCAGCCAAACGCTGGGACGCGCCGATTTCACAAAGAATCTGCGCCGTGGTGGCAAAGCTAAAGGGCAGCATGAGGCTTCCTCTTGTTGTAATAAGTCATGCGGATAGCGTTCATCCTACCCGCCTGAGCTGTCACGTCTCGCTTAATCCATGACCATCATGTTGCCGGATTTAAGGTGTATGCCTAATTCCGCCACTGATCGCCATCGCGCAGGGGTATTGCACCGGTATAAAAAAGCCGCTGCTGATCAGCAATGATCGGCAGCGGCTTAATAAAAGCGAAGGCAGGCGCTAAATCGTGGCATCACCAATCAACATCCCATGCATAACCCTACAACTCTTACGCCCAGATTGCAGGGTCAACGGGTTACGCTCGGCGATTACCCAGCCCTTAGCTAGCAGCATGTCTATATAAGCCCGTAGCTCAGGTAGGTAGCGTTGTTCTTGATTAGACGATTCCATTCCACTCATCCTCTAAAGGCGTCATCTGCAACAACAGCAAGGAACGCTGGGCATTCAGCCGTAAAAACGGCTGAAAATAATAGCGGTTTTATGCCCAGACACAAAGTGAGAAGTGACCACACCTATATAGGTATAACGCACCACCTATTTATAGCGCCTGGCTTACCTTGCTGTTGAGCTTAGACCGCTGTGGCCCTAGCATTAGTTGTACCGACCTGCGGTGAACTGAACGCCAAGTAACCGTCCTCAACCTTGCCGTAACGCAGCAGCGCTAAATCCAATAGGTAGTTCTGGTAGAGCTTCCAGGGTGCACGGTCGCCCTGACTAGGTATTTTGCCAGCCGCACGCTGAATATAGCCGGAGGCCAGATCGAGAAATGGCGCGTTCTTGATCTGCCGCGCCGGATCGCGCGGCGTGCATTGGCGCATACCCGTGGCATCCATATGATTGATCAGGCGGCAGTAATACTCGCTGGAGAGGTCAGCCTTGAGCGTCCAGCTGGCGTTGGTGTAACCCAGTACTACCGCAGCATTGGGCAGATCGCGCAGCATGATGCCGCGATAGCCCATGCTCTTAGCCGCCTCAAAGGGCACACCATCTACCGTTACCTGCATGCCGCCAAACAGCTGCAACTCAAGGCCGGTGGCGCTGATGATCACATCTGCGGGCAGTTCTTCACCGGTTTTCAAGCGGATTCCCTTGGCGGTCAGCCCATCGATATGCTCGGTCACCACTGAGGCCTTGCCTTCTCGAAGCACCGTGAACAAGTCTCCATTGGGTACCACACACACCCGCTCATCCCAAGGTTTGTAGTGTGGGCTGAAATGGCGCATGTCGAAATCTGCGCCGAGTTGGCGCTTGGCCAGGCCCAGCAGCAACTTGCGCACCAGGCTGGGCCAGACCTTAGCAAGGGTGTAGAAAGCCATCTGCATGGCCACATTGCGCGTGCGGGCTAGACGATAGACCCAGGATTCCGGCAGCCAGCGGCGCAGGAAGGCGGAAAGCGGATCGCCCTCAGGCAGGCTCACCACATAGGTTGGCGAGCGCTGCAACATGGTCACATGCTTGGCTTTATCGGTCATCGCCGGCACCAGGGTGACGGCGGTGGCGCCACTGCCGATCACCACCACGTTTTTGCCGCTGTAATCGAAGCTTTCCGGCCACAGCTGCGGGTGGATAAACTCACCCTGGAACTGCTCACGGCCTTTGAATTCAGGGGTGTAGCCCGCCTCATAGCGATAATAACCGGTGCACATTAGCAGGTGCTGGCAGCTCAAATTGATCGGCTCGGCATCATCACCACGCTGCACCTGTAAGGTCCAGGTGGCATGCTCGCTGCACCAGTCAGCCTTGAGTACCTTGTGCTGAAAACGAATCTTTTCCTGAATGCCGTTTTCCCGTGCGGTTTCATCGATATATCGACGGATCGACGAGCCGTCGGCAATCGCCAGCGGGTGGGTCCAGGGTTTGAAGTTGTAGCCGAGGGTGAACATATCTGAATCGGAACGGATGCCCGGATAACGGAACAGGTCCCAGGTGCCGCCCAGGGCCGCGCGGCCTTCGAGGACAGCGAAGCGTTTGCCGGGGCAATGCTTCATCAGGTGATAGGCCGCACCGACGCCAGACAAACCCGCGCCAATGATCAAAACGTCCAAGTGTTCAACAGACATGCGGGCTCCTCGGGCTTCTTTTTATGTATGACTGGCCGATAAGTGTCGGCCAGTCATAGCTGCCAGAGTCGCTGCAAACTACCGCGTTGTCATCTCATCTTTAGGGGTGTGAATAGCCGTAGGCTGATCACAGTGATGACTGACGATGCGTGTAAGACAAGCAGCCTGGGCGCGATCAGAAGCGGTTACGCAGCACCACCTCATTGAATGGCAGCTTGCCGATGCGCGGTTTCGGCTCGAGGCTTTTCTTGCCGACCGCCACCATCAGGGCAATCACATAATTGTCCGGCAGGTTGATCAGCTTGGCCACGGCAGCAAAATCGAAACCATCCATCGGGCAGGAATCCAAGCCTTTGCCGCGTGCGGCCAGCATCAGCGTTTGCGCCGTCAGGCCACAGCTGCGCATGGTTTCGTCGCGTTGCACCTGGGGCTTGTCGCGGTAATAGGTGTCGATAGCGCCGGTCATGTAATTCTGCACGTCCTCAGGCGCACCTTCCCAGACGCGACCGACATTCTGCTGCCAGCTGTCGACTTGCGCGCAGACCACCACCAGCATCGACGCATCCGTGACCTGCGCCTGACCCCAAGCCACTTCACGCAGTTGCTGACGCAGGGCCGGGTCGCTGACCTCAACCAGGCGCACATGCTGCAGGTTAAACGCCGAAGGCGCATGCAACGCCAACTGCAGCAGCTCGTCCTTATCCGCCTCACTGAGGGCGAATGCAGGGTCATAACCTTTGACGGCGCGGCGGCTGCGAATGGCTTCATCAATATGCATGGGAGTACCTTCAGGGCAGTTAAGAAAGGCAGCCATGCTAGGCACTGTGTCGGGGCAATGCCAAACGCCTTTACCGATAACAATCATCGACACAGGCGATCCTGCGCGACGGCCTGTTAACATTCGTACCCCGCTAGAATGACCATGCCCATGACTCCAGCCGCTCTCGCCATCCTGCAGCAACACCTGATGACCGCCCTAAATACTGCGCCCCAAGAAACCCGCCGCCTGTTCCATGGCCGTGGTCGCTGCTGGCCAGGGCTGGAGCAGGTCACCGTGGATTGGCTACAAGGCGTGCTGCTGGTGGCGCTGTTCAAACCGGTGAGTGATGACGAACTGCAGGCGCTGCAGGCCCTGCTGCTGGCGCTCAGCCAAACCACTGCGTGGCAACAGAGTGGCGCGCACAGTCTGTTGCTGCAGCAACGCTATCTGCCCGAAAGCCCCACCCAATGGTTACTCGGCGAGCCCATGGAGCACTGGGACATCCACGAGCACGGCCTGCATTACCGGCTCGATCTGGGCCGCAAGCAGAACACCGGACTGTTTCTCGACATGCGCTACGGCCGCCAATGGGTGCAGGCGCAATCGGCGGGCAAACGCGTGCTCAATCTGTTTGCCTACACCTGCGGCTTTTCAGTGGCGGCGTTGGCCGGCGGCGCGCAGCAGGTGGTTAACCTGGACATGGCCAAAGCCGCGCTCAGCCGGGGTCGGGATAACCACCGGCTGAATCAGCATGAGTTGAGCCAGGTGGTGTTTCTCGGTCATGACCTGTTCAAGTCCTGGGGCAAGGTGGCCAAGTACGGCCCCTATGACCTGATCATTATCGACCCGCCGTCCTTCCAGCGCGGCAGCTTTGTACTGAGCAAGGACTATCCGAAAGTCCTGCGCCGCCTGCCCGACTTGCTCAGCGATAACGGCCTGGTGTTGGCCTGCAGCAACGAGCCGGAAATTGGTCCGGGCTATCTGATTCAGGCCATGGGCCAAGAAGCACCCAGCCTGCAGTTCAGCGAACGCCTGAGCAACCCGCCAGAATTTCCCGACAGCCAGCCGGACAGCGCACTCAAAGCGCTGGTATTTCGCCAAGGCTAAGCGTGCGTAGGCATGCAGCCTAGCGGCATCAGGTGGGCGTAACGCCGACGACAAGGTTAAGCTGTGCCCATGAGTACAGCCCCGTTTATGACTCCGCTTGAATCCAATCGCACGGATGCGCCCGCTGGCTTGCGCATCGGTGGCGACTGGACGCTGGCGCATTACGCCCGCCTAGAAGCTGAGGTGCTGACGCAGCGCGACACCCTGGGCAGCACCGCCAGCGTCGACCTGCAAGAACTCGGCGCACTCGATACCGCCGGCGCCGCCCTGCTGGTGGAGTTACTCGGTAGCCAGCGCTTGGCGAAATTGGCCAAGGATGCACCGGGCTTGGCCAGCGAACGTCGTGCGCTGTTGCAGGCCGTCGGTAACGCCATCGCCGAGGCTGGGGATGCCGCGCCGGTCAAACGCATCGCGGCCTGGCGCGAATTCTTCGGCCAAATCGGCCAGTCCCTGGAAGAGCTTTGCCAGCAAGGCATGGCGCTGCTTGGCTTTATCGGCATGACCCTGACGGCAATGGCCGCCATCACTCTGCGACCGAAGCGCTGGCGTATCACCTCGCTGGTCGCGCACCTGCAACAGAGCGGCCTGAATGCCGTGCCCATCGTTGCCCTACTGACCTTTCTGGTCGGCGCTGTGGTGGCCTTTCTCGGCGCCACGGTGCTGGCGGACTTTGGCGCGAGCATCTACACCGTCGACTTGGTGGCGTTCTCCTTCCTGCGCGAATTTGGTGTGCTGCTCACCGCCATCTTGATAGCCGGCCGAACGGCCAGTGCTTTTACTGCGCAAATTGGCTCGATGAAGGCCAACGAGGAAATCGACGCCATCCGCACCCTAGGCCTCGACCCGCTGGAGCTGCTGGTGCTGCCACGGGTATTTGCCTTACTGATCGCCCTGCCGATCCTGACCTTTATTGCCATGCTCAGCGGCATTCTCGGCGGCGCAGTGGTGTGCGCCCTGAGCCTGGATATTTCCCCGGCCATGTACCTGGCCATGCTGCAGGAAAATATCGCCCTCAAACACTTTCTGGTCGGCATGGCCAAAGCGCCAGTGTTTGCCTTCCTGATCGCCGTAATCGGCTGCTTGGAAGGTTTCAAAGTCACCGGCAGCGCACAATCGGTCGGTGAGCGCACCACCTCCAGCGTGGTCCAATCGATTTTTGTGGTGATCGTGATCGACGCCCTCGCCGCGCTATTTTTGATGGAGATGGGCTGGTGACAGACGAAGCCATTATCGAAGTGCGCCAGCTGGTTAATCGTTTCGGCAGCCAGACCGTGCATCAAGACTTGGACCTGGACCTCTATCGCGGTGAAGTACTGGGTGTGGTCGGCGGTTCGGGCACCGGCAAGTCGGTGCTGCTGCGCAGCATTCTCGGCCTGCGCCGCGCTAACGCCGGCAGTGTGCGGGTGTTCGATGAAGAACTGCTGAGCCTGCCGCCCGAACGGCGCTCACAGCTGGAACGGCGTTTCGGCGTGCTCTATCAACGCGGCGCGCTGTTTTCCTCGCTGACCGTGACCGAGAACATCGCCCTGCCGTTGATCGAGCACGCGAACCTCAACCGCGCAGCTGCCGAGCGCCTGGCTCAGGTTAAGTTGGCACTGGTCGGCCTACCGCGCGACGCCGGCGACAAATACCCGACCGAGCTGTCCGGCGGCATGATCAAGCGCGCGGCCCTGGCCCGCGCACTGGCGCTGGAGCCGGAGATTCTATTTCTCGACGAGCCCACCGCCGGGCTTGATCCGATTGGTGCCGCGGCCTTCGATCAGTTGATTTTGACCCTGCGCGATGCGCTGGGTCTCAGCGTGTTTTTGGTCACCCACGATCTCGACACGCTCTACACCATCTGCGACCGGGTCGCGGTGCTGGCAGAAAAACGCGTACTGGTGGCCGACCGCCTGGACGTCGTAGCCGCCACCGACAACCCTTGGATTCACCAGTACTTTCACGGGCCGCGCGGGCGCGCAGCCGAACAGGCGGCCAGCGGCGCGCCAGGGAGAAACTAAATGGAACCGCGTGCTCACCACGTGTTGATTGGCCTGTTTACCGTATTAATGGCGGCAGCCGGGCTGGGCTTTGCCCTGTGGCTGAGCAACGCCGGATCGGATCAGGAACTGCGCGACTATGACGTGATTTTCAACGAGGCCGTCAGCGGCCTGTCTAAAGGCAGCGTGGTGCAATATAGCGGCATCAAGGTTGGCGACGTGATCAGCCTGCGCCTTGACCCGCAAGATCCGCGCAAGGTACGCGCACATATCCGGGTCGACGCCAATACGCCGATCAAGCAAGACACCCGCGCCCGCTTGTCGATTACCGGGATTACCGGCGCGGCGCTGATCCAGTTACACGGCGGCACCCCGGAGAGCCCGATACTCGAAAGCCAGAACAACAAACGCGCAGAAATCATCGCCGACCCCTCGCCACTGTCGCGGTTGATGGCTAACGGTGAAGACCTGGTCGTCAGCGTCACGCGCCTGCTCGACCGCGCCAACCAGCTGTTCTCCAGTGACAATATCGGGCGTATTACCCGCACCCTAGAAAATATCGAGCAAACCAGCGCGAGCGTTGCTGCACAGCGCGATGAACTACGCCAGGCCCTGCAGCAGATGAGCAAAGCCAGCCAGGAAGCCGCCGACCTGATGCAAAACGCCAACCAACTGCTCAGCGGCCAGGGCCGCGAGGCCATGGACAGCGCCAGCCGTCTGATGGCCTCGCTGGAGCGCAGCAGCAACACTGTCGAACAGTTATTAGTAGACAACCGCAGCGCGCTAGACGGCGGCCTGCAGGGCATTGGCGAACTGAGCCCGACCATTGCCGAGCTGCGCGAAACCCTCAGCAGCCTGCGCTCCTTCGCCCGCCGCCTGGAGGAAGACCCGGCCGGCTACCTGCTGCGCAGCGACACCATCAAGGAGTTTCAACCATGAGCCGCTTCCGCCTGTTCGCCACCCTGTTGCTGCTTGGCAGCCTGGCCGCCTGCTCGGTATTGCCGAAAAGCCAGGTGTTAAGCACCTACCGCCTGCCTGCCACCAACCTGCCCCGCCATGAAGCCAGCGTCGACTGGGCGCTGCGGGTGAACACGCCGTACAGCAGCCAATTGCTCGACAGCACGCGGATTGCGGTACTGCCGCCCGGCGATCAGATCAGTGTCTATCAGGGCGTACGCTGGAGTGACCGCGCGCCGCTGCTGCTGCGCGACCGGCTGATCGATGCCTTCCTCGATGACGGCCGCCTCAAAGCAGTCAGCAGTGATAGCGCACGCCTACAGGCTGACCTTGAACTGAACGGAGACCTGCGCGCCTTTAACAGCGAATACCAGAACGGCCAGCCGGTCACGCGCATCCTGTTCGAAGCGCGACTGGTTCAAAGTGGCACGCGACGCATCCTCGCCAGCCACCGATTCAGCGTCAGCCAAACGGCCAACGACACCTCGGTGCCAGCCGTAGTCGACGCCTTCGGTCAGGCCAGCGACCAACTGGCCCGCGAGGTGCTGGAATGGACCTTAGAACAAGGCCAAGCAGCACAAAGGCCCTAACCCCAGAACCTAGGACGGCAAAAGCGCTGATTCAGTAGTGCTCACGGGCAGTGCCAAGGTAAAACACGCGCCGCCCTGCTCGGTATTACGCACGGTCAAACTACCGCCATGCCAGTGTGCAAGCGTTTGCGCTATCGAAAGGCCCAAGCCGACTCCGACGCTGTTCTGGGTTTGCTCACCCCGATAAAAACGCTCGAATACACGCGCCAACTCACCCTCAGCGATCCCTTGCCCGTAGTCGCGCACATGGCAATACAAGGTGCCCTCAGCCACCTCAACCGCCACGTCTATTGGCAGCCCAGCAGGGCTGTATTTGTCGGCATTGGACAACAGGTTATTAAGAATTTCCACGCACCACATACGGTCACAGTCGACCCACAGCGCGGCCTCGCCCTGAGCTACAGCCAGACCACTCAACTCAATAGAGCGCGAAACTGGTAACTCAGTGAAACGCTCCAATGCGTCTACAACCACTTCTCGCCAATCACAACGGCGCAACTCCAGAGAGGCCAGATCACCGCTACTAACCAGATCCTCATCCAATCGCAACCCCTCGAGTACACGCCCTATAAGCTGATTGAGCTGGTAAACCGACTTGCGAATGCGCAGAGAGCGATCACTCACATTTTGCACCTGTCCATCGTTATGGAACTGCCGCAGCAGACGCTGCGCACTTGAGTCAATTACCGCCAACGGCGTGCGCAATTGATGCGACATCAATGAAACGAAGTCGCGATAACGCAGCTTGTTCGCCCGCTCCTGCTGTAATGCCTCAAGCAACTCACGGGTTTTCGCATGTTGCCGGGCAATTTCTACATAACTGGCGTTGGCGCGCCTCTGGCTGCTCAGTAATTGCCAGCCCAGCAAGGTGCCTGCAAGCAATACGCCCAGCACGGCAAGCATGACCTGCACCATCAATGTGCGGTGAGCATCACGCCGCGCACCGGCGATATCACGCTCAGATAGCATCACCTTATTACCGACCTGCTGTATCAGCTTCTGCACGCCGCCATAGTCCAGCTGCGACTGCTCAAGCATGCTCACCGCACGCTGCAACTCTGACAAAACCCCCGCCCGCTTCATGTAGTCGTATTGCCCACCACTGGTGAGCATCTTTAGCCGGGCCTTGAGCAGGTTGCGATGCAAAACTTGCGCGGCATGACTGGCCGCAGTAGGTGAAATCAGTGCTGCCTGGTGCAGCATGCCTCCTTGATAAACCGCCTGGCTTAATGCCCACACCATGTTCTCGCCAACATCAGTACTCAACTCCACCTGCAAGCGCTGTAGCTTGTAGAGCGTATAGCCGAGTAGCACGACAAAACAGAGCACGGCAGCTACCGCCGCCCATTGCAGCCGCTGTCGACTTTGAGCTTCCAGACTCATGGCGTTAGGGCCACCGCACCGGACAAATCCGGCAGCGCCCAACCGGCGCTCAGCACCAGAGCGACCAGATCCGCTTGACGCGTCACTGCGGTTTTCGAGAATAGATTACGCAAGTGGAACGCCACCGTACTGGCTGAGACTCCCAACGCAAGCGCCACCTCATCCGTGCGCTGCCCTTGCGCCAACAACAAGGCAACCCGCGCCTCAGTTGGCGTCAGGGCGAAGATCAGGCGCAATGTCTCCAACTCTGGCAACGAACGACTTTGCGCACAGGACACAAACACCGCCAACAGATTGTCGGTCGAGTCAGTCAGCGCCTGCACCTCCGAAGTCAAGCTCAACACACTGATAAACACCGCACCTGCGTGACTGTAGCGCTCGAGTGCCAGCACCCGACGCTCGCCGGAAGCAGCAGCACTCAGCTCTGTGGCGTACTGCTGAAAGGTCTGCAAAGAGCCAGGTGTGATGTCCAACCAGCACAGTCGCCCACGGCTGTCCTGCGTCCAAACGCCCTCATCCTGCGCCAAGCGCTGCGCCATCGGGTTGGCGTACAACAACTGTCCCGCGGAGTCACACAACAACACCGCGCCCGGCAGCTGGGCGAAGATGCTTTGCAGACGCTCACGAAAACTGCCTTGGCGGCTTAGCGAATAGCCATTCAACCGCTTGACCTGTGCAAGCCGCGAACTGACGGTAGCAAGCAGCATGTCGTAATCGACAGGTTTGACCAGGTAGTCGTCGACGCCTATGCGCTTGGCGTCCAGCAAGGCACTGCGCTGCCCCAGCGCCGTAAGGAAGATAAACGGCAGATCTGCCAAGTCAGTCCGCTGCTCACGAATGTAGTGGTAAATAAAATAACCGTCCCGCGCACTGTCACCACCGAGCATGACATCACACAGCACCAAATCAGGGCGCTGCTGCTCCAGCAGTAGCAATGCCTCATCAGCCGAGTGTGCAGCGATGACCTGGTAACCGGCAGCATTCAATTCTTCAACCAGGTCAGCCAATAGCGTGACTTCATCTTCAATGCACAAAATACAGGCTGACATAGGAGCGTTCTGCCTCTTCCTTAAGGTTTAACGGTGATGCTGTTCAACATCCAAGCCCAGCGATGATCGAAGCGCGAATCCTGCAATGCAGCATGGTCGTCGCGAGGATAAACGACCCACAGAGGGCCATAGTCGAGCAACGAAAGTGCAGTGCCATCCATGCTATGGGCGATGATCACATCCCAACTCAGATAATCCTCCAGACTGACTGTTATCTCGTAGTCATCCAGCGTCCGCAGCGTCACAGTCGTCGTGGCGCCCAGCTCAACATCCAACAGCGCCAGTACATCGCGCACCAGCGGCCCCTCAAACACCTTGGTTCCTTCCAGCCAGGCTGCAGTGGTGGTAATCCGCTGCTGAGGCAATGCCAGAAGCTGCTCCTGAGTCAGTTCGAGCGTTTGCCCATCTGCGTGAAGGGTCAAAAGTGGGGCCGTCGCCCCCTCGTCCAAGGCTGCGGACACGGCCCCGAAAGGCGACACGCACAGGACAAAAATCAGTGAAAATCGGCGAAAAGCAGATGAAATAGCAGCAAAAAAACAACTAATTCGATTTTTAGTTGATCGAAAATTACTCAACCAAAACATACTCCCCCCAGGAAATAAATGCAGTGTTGTAACGCGCATGGCGCGATGACCACAGCCGGTATTGGCTTGGCTTAAGCGGGCCGAGAGTAACGCATTATTGTTGCGCGACAACTCGACTACGGCATGACATGCGCAAAAAACATGCCGCACGATAAGCCCGCGCGCACCCCAACACACCATCTTTGCCGAACCTATCTGAACAGGGGGGGCGCTCTATGTCGGCCTACGTTACTGTCAAAAACCGACGCGGGACTGCAACTTTTCGAGACCAAGAAAGTCGCGCAACTATCGGCCGCTGATAGCACTTGCCCGTCAATAACGAGCAGGCGCTTATCGCGCTTACTTGTACTTATAAACATCACACGACTCTGCAGAGTCCCGAGGGCAATTCCATGTCGATCAAATCGCGTACCCGTCAGCTTGGCCAAGGCATGACTGAATACATCATCATCGTGGCCCTGATCGCGATCTCCGCCATCGTGGTTTACAACCTGTTCGGCAGCACCGTGCGCGAGCAGGTCGGCGACATGGCGGCTGAGCTGGGTGGCGGCGAAGCGAAAAGCACCGCAGCGGCTACCGGCGCTTCAGCCCAAGGCGCCGCCGAGACCAAGCACAACCTGAGCAACTTCAAGCAAGAAGAGCGCAAGTAAGCGCGGCTTAGCAGGGAGGCGACGCAGTGAAGCAGCAGCGCGGGCAGGCCATGGTATTTGGCCTGCTATTCATGGGCATTATCGTGATAGCCCTGATTCTGGTGTTCAATCAGGGCATCCTCACGCGTGATCGCGTGCAGGTAGAAAACGCTGCTGATGCTGCTGCTTACTCGCAAGCCAAGCTTTTTGCTCGCCATCAGAACCTGATTGCCTACACCAACCGGGCGATCATCGCCAACGAACTGTCCCTCGGACAGGTCGTGGCACTGATGTCGTGGGCCAAGCGCTACAGTGAAATCCCATCATTCGTAAACACTTTCCCGGCGTATCAGGTGCCTATCCTGCTAATCCCGCCGAAGCCGTCAATCGCCGACGTGCTCAACGCCGTTACCCTGCCCTACCAAATTCTTGGCTACGGCGTCCGCGCCGCGGCCACCCCCGTGATGAAGATCTACCCAGACGTGGTATCGAGCTTCAACGTCATCATGGGCTTCTTTCAAAAAGCCTTTGCCATCGCCACCTTCGAGGCTCAAGCACGAATACCCGGCGAAATCGTTCGCAGCCACCAGATGGAACGACCTGAGGGGAGCCCTGGAGATCGCCTAGAAGTGGCGCCGCTCTCCAGTTTGTTTCTCGTGCAGAACTTCATTCTTACCTACTTCGCCGACTACTTGCCGGTGGACATGCTGCTGGATCAGATCAGTGGTGCCCAAACTGCCAGCGGCAATGCCGCTGGCGGCGGCGCGGCCGGCGGTGGAGCAGCCGGAGGCGGTGCGGGCACTGAAGAAGAGGCACCCGACGATCTGCTAGCCGACTTTGTCGGCTCGCACACGCCCGGTTCGATGTTGGTTAACCTCGCCCCGGAAATGCATAGCAAAACAGCCGCCGGCACCAAGGACGGTTTGGGTTCCCGGCAAGCGTCGCGGCGCTTCGCCGCCACAATTAACGAACAACGCAACACTTGGCTGGCTGACCGTCGCTTCGACCCCACCACCAGCCCGTTTGCAGGGATCAACCTCAGCACACCAGAAATAACCATTCCGCTGGGGTTCATCAACATCAAGTTCCAGTTCGGCCTGCAGGTTGGAGTGTTCAACAACGGCGGTACCGCCTACACCTACAACCCATTGAGCGTTTCCGCTGCCGGTAAAAGCATGCCGGTGTTCGGCTGGCGCTCCATCGACTACAGCTCAATGGGCTTCAAGCTGGAATTGAAACTGGCTATTGAATTGTGCATGCCGGTGGTGGGGTGCATCAGCATTTTCGACGACGGCATCAACTTTGGATTGGGCCTGCCGTTGGGCGGCGCCACTTATCAGTTCGTGACCAATCAGGGCGACAACTACCTAATGCCCACGCAATGGGGCACGCCAGCGCAAGGTTTAATCAGTGGCAAGCCAAGACCTTATGGCGAAGCCATGCATCCGGTGCATGCGGTGACCTACGGCTGGGGCTTCGTACCACCGCTGTTCATTTACGGTGCCCGCCCAGGCGATACAGAGTACGGCTACAGCGGCTCGCCGTCGTTCTTCGTGCTCGGTGAGGACCATGCCGAAACTGGACGCAGTAAAGAGTTTACGGTCGCGGTTTCTAAGCCCCTGAGCTCGATACGTACCGCCGACAACCCTGAAAGCCTAAACATCAATCGCGGTACCTTTGCCCTGCAAACCCAGAAAGTGCGCGATCAGGACAATCCGCTGCTACTGCTGTGGGGCGATGGCGAGCGGATGATGAGCATTTCCTCGGCGGAAACTTACTTTGCCCCACCGTCAGGTCGCGATGAGTCGCCCAATCAGTACAGCCCCTATTGGGATGCGCGCCTGCGCGAGCCCAGCAAAGTCGTGGAGTTTATTGCCTCCGGCAAAATCGACCTGCGCAAAGTGCTGGGGCTGGACAGCATCACCCCGTCAGCGGTCTCCGGTTTCATGCTCGGTTTGGCCACAGATTACGTGATCAATCCTGGCCGTGACCGCCTGCTGGAAAAACTGCCAGCCTTGATCAAGCCGATTGCTAAACCGGCCATCGAAACCGTCACCGACACCGTGCTCGACAAAGCCGTTGAAGGCATCGGCAGCGCCTTGGATTCCTATGCAGCGCCTTAACCGTGGACAAGCAATGGCCGAGTTCGTCGTGATGACGGCGGGCTGTTTGCTATTGCTATTCGTGCTAGTGCCGGTAGTCGCGAAGATGACCGACATGGCCTACAAGTCCCAAGAAGTCGCCCGCTACACCGCATGGGAACGCACTGTGTGGTACGGCCCTAACGGCGGCAGGGAAACCACGCCAACACAAATCGACACATCAGAGGGGCACCTTGCGACCCGCTCTGACGCGCAGATTTTCAACTCCGCCGAGCACCGCATTCTGTCGTTCAAGAGCACCGCCGACAGCTTTGATCCGCAAGACATCAGCGCCGACAGCAGCACCCAAAGCAACCACTTCTGGCGTTGGACCCACGGCCAGGGTCAATCCATGCTCAGCAGTGGCGAGATGCCGGACAACTCCAGCCTACGCAATGAGCGCACGCCGTCCACCGCCTACGCCATCCTCGACAGCTACAACGACGTTATGGGCGGCGTAGCTAAAGTAGTGAGCATTCTCAGCTTTGGTCAAGGCGACGAAGACTTTCTCCAAGTCGCCCATCCCATCCACAACTTTTACAAGTCTGAGGTTGAGCTGCCTGTTTCTTTGGCCGGCAGCAAGCTTGGCTCTCAAGACCTCTTCCCAGGGCACGTGCGTAATCTCGATATCAAGGCGCGCTCTGCAGTGTTGGCGGATGGCTGGGTCGCGCAAAGCGACAGTCACTTCCATGACAAGGCCGGCAACTTTGTGCTCGGCACAGCGGTCGAGAACAACCCGATCTGGAAGACCCTGCGCGGCATCATCGGCATCTTCGAGCCGTCCTTCAAAGAAATCGACTTTGCGCCGGTCAACACCGACCCCATGCCCGATACCGACTTCGACTGTAACCAGTTCACTGGTTACTGCTACTTCGCGAAAGACTGACTATGCGCCCAAGCCCCATACCCGCCCTTGCCCTGCTGTGCTGCCTGAGTGTTCAGGCGGACTGCGATTACGACGACTTCCCGCGCATGGACGGCATGCTCGTCAGCTCGCTGGGCAATAACGTGCAATGGAACCACATGGCCCTGAACGGGCGCAGCTTCCGCGTGCAAGCCAGCGTTGAAGCAGTCAAAAGCTATTACGGCAAGCAATGGAAAGACGCCGTCGACTACACCGAATTCAATGGTTGGGAGCAGATTCTGCACATCAACAAGGACTGCATGATGATGCTGCAGGTTAAGGCTCAAAACGACCGCTACAGCTACGGCAACCTGATGTTGACCAACCCCCCAGCCCGCAACGCCGGCAGTACCGCATTGGGCAGCGGCATGCCCGTGCCCCATGACGCGCAAGTCATCAGCGACATGCGCAGCGACGACGATATCCGTAAAGGCCGTCTGGTCTTGTTGCTCAGTGAAAATGACCTGCACAGCACCCAAGCCTGGTACGAGGCCGAACTGCAAACCCAAGGCTGGACGTTAGAGTCACGCAGCACCCAGAACCATGCGGTCGTCCTTAGCTACCTCAAAGGCCGTGAGCTCATGACCGTTGGTCTGCTGCGCGCCCAAGGCCGAACCCAGGTACTGCTCAACAGGATGGATCGTTGATGAATCGCTTTCGCCAATGCGGCCAATCCATGACTGAGTACTTAGTCGTGCTCGGGGTGACCGGTGCAGCTCTGGTAGCTACCACCAGCGATGTGAATCGGCTGTACAGCAACGTTCGCGACGGCTACGAAAACCAGTCACGGGAAATGAACAAGGTTCAGGTCTACAACAACCCGAAGGTGCAATTCAACGAGAACGAATCTGAGCCCGAAGGTGAGGGCGACGGGGAGAAGCCGCCGACCTACGACGAGGAGTTGCCCGACGCAGACTCACAGCTGCCCTCGATCGAGCTGGTGTACGACCAGTACAACAAGCCGATCGGGCGCATGAAGGGCGACACCCTGATCGATGAGAATGGTGATTTCTTGGCATTTTGCCAGCGCACGCCGGCCGGCGACTGCGTATTTGTCGACGCCGACGGCAACATCCTCTATCCGGGCGCCACCAGCCAACGTCGCTGGGTCGACGAAAACGGCAACGAGTTGCCGATGATGGCGATGACCTTAGGTGGCAACGTGGTGGGCTTCGCCTACCTCTACAAAGGTAAGTACTACTCCAGCGCAGATCGCAAGCTACTGGACCCACAGCCCACCGGACTCAGCGCCAAACCGATGCGCACGACCAGCGACATTCTGGATGGGAAGGTTCAGGTTACCGGCTACGAACTCAACGGCCGCCTCTATTCGATCAAGCAGACGTTAGAAGGAAAACCCACGTTCGACCAAACCCAAGACCCTCAGCAAGAAGAGTTGGTCAACGTGGTATTCAACGTCGCCCCCACCAGCAACTGGGACGGCTACAAGCCATGCCTGGTTATGCCAGCTGGCTGGAACACGATTTATGCGACTGGTGATCTGCTCTCCGGCGCGTGGGAAAGCAAGTTCAACGACCCCTCGCAGCGTCTCAGTCTTGGTCCAATAAAAGGTGCTGGTGGTTTCGTCGATGCCAGTGCCAGCGACTGCGGCGGTCTCAGTACAGCGACCTACGACCCGGTGACATCGAAGTGGATGCTTAGCAAATAAACCGCCGACCGGGGATACACCCGTGGGCTTTGAACACTCGTCGAGCAACGTACATTTTGATCCGGCTCAACTGGGCCGATTAAGTATTGGGGAGCAACATGTCATCCGTTTCCGGAAAAAAACTGCTGATCATCGCTATCGGCTGCGGGGTGCTTGCCGCAACCCTCGGGTGGCTATACTTGAAGGCCAAGGAGTCCCAATACCGGGACGCCTATAAGCCCGTCGACCAGGTCAAAGTCTCGGTGATTGTGCCAAAGGTCGATATTCCCAAGTCGCAATCGTTGACCCGCGAAAACGTTGCTGCCATGGACATGCCGCGTGAGTACTTGCCCTCCAATGCGGTACTCACCGATGACTGGCCCAAACTTGAAAATCGTATGACCCTGCAGGCACTGCAGAACGGTCGCCCGATCACCTGGGACGCCGTGGAGCGTGATGGCGTGTCGCGGTTTTCCGAAACAGTCGAACTGGGCAAACGGGTCAAGACCGTCAAAGTCAGCAAAATCAACTCCTTCGACGGCATGCTCCGCCCCGGCGATCGCATTGATTTGTTGGGCACCTTCTCAGCCACCGACATCGGCATGCAGGAACAGCTCAACTACTCCGATGAAGTGGTCATCACGGTTCTGGAAAACATCGAGGTGTTGGCCGCTGGCCGCGAAGACTCCGGTGGCCGCAAGTACGAGAACTACTTCGATCGAAGCACACCCGACGGCTTCAATATGAACTTCTCAACCCTCTCGCTGACGCTCACGCCACAACAGGTCGCGCGCGTTGAGCTGGCAGAGAAAGCCGGCGAGCTGGTTGCAGTGCTGCGCAACCCTAAGGACACCAGCGCCGATAAGCTTGGCCAAGTGATGGTTTCGAGCTTGCTTGATCCGCTGCCGGCGGAAACCGTCGACGTGGTGCTCGACGCCGACGGCAAGGTCCTCGGACGTATCGTTGGCGACAAAGTGGTCGGCGCCAACGGCCGAATCATCGGCCGCATTATCGATGGTCAAGCCATCGGCCTAGACGGCAAAGTGATGGGCCGTATCGTCCGTGGGTTGGCCGAGGATGACCCGCTGCTGCGCCTGCATGAGCGTGCCACAGTGGTGCGTGATGCCGACGGCAATGTGATCGGCAAGGTGGTGGACGGCAAGGTGGTGGACCAACTCGGCAACGTGATCGGCACCTACACCGACGGTAAGGCCATTGGCCTGGATGGCAAAGAACTCGGCGAGGTGCAAACCGATGTCGCGCTGGACAGCAGCGGCAGGATTATCGACATGAGCCGCTCACAACTGCCCGGTGCCGACGGCAGCAGCGCACAACTGGTCGACGGCAAATTGCTTGATGCCCAAGGCAACGTGCTGGCGCAAACCGCTGAAGTGGTTCGCGACGCCGATGGCACAGTGCTCGGAACAGTGGTCAACGGTCAACTGATCGACGCCGACGGCAAAATCATTGGCACCGTCAAAAACGGCGTCGCAGTGGGCGCCGACGGCAAGGTGCTGGGCAAGGTCGAGCAAACTCTGCTCGGCAGCGACGGTAAGCCGATGAGCGACGCCGAACTGGTTGTCCGCGACGCCGACGGTAACGTACTGGGCACCGTGCGCGGCGATACCGTTTACAACGCCGATGGCAAAGCCATCGGGCGGGTAGTCGACGGTAAGGTCGTCGACAGCACCGGCAAGGTGCTCGCCAAAGACGTGCGGATCGGCGTGGAAAGCGCACCTGTAGCCGGCACCCCGCAGCGTCGTGAAGCCAACCGCACAATTCAGTTCATCCCTGGTGGCACCGGCAAGTCCGGCGTATTGCCAGTGCAGACCTTGCGTCTGGAATAAGCCAACGGCGGCCCCCGCTGGGGCCGCGACACAACGAATGACCACGATTCAACAAGGCAAATCACCATGCGATTTCTAGTCGGAATACTGGGCACCCTGCTCTTGAGCCTGGCGGCTCACGCAAACTCCTTGCCGTCCTCACTGGTGCTCTACGACGGCGACGTGCGCGTCCTCGAAGCCCCCGGCGTGGAGCGCGTTGCCGTGGGCAACGTAGAGCTCATCAGCGCTACCCTGCTGAAAAACGAAGAAGTGGTGCTGACCGCCCAAGAAAGCGGCGAAACCACCGTGCACTTCTGGTTCGAAGACGGTACCCGAGCGCAGATGAACGTGGTGGTGGTGAAAGCTAATGGCTATCGTCAACTGCCGGAACTGCGCGCCATGCTGTCGCAAATTCCTGGAGTGCGCCTACGTACGGTCGGCCGGCAGGTGGTAATTGATGGCCGCCTGAGCCGAGAGGCCATCACTCAGATCAAGGAGGCCGTGAAGTACTACGACAACGTGGTGGTGCTGGCCGAAGAGTACAACGGCGCCGCAGGCCGAGCCGATGCCGACGAAGCGCTGGCAGAGGTTCGCGCCATGCTAGGACATATCCCAGGTATTCGCATTCAGCCCGTGGGGCGGCAAATCGTCATCGATGGCGCACTGGATGCAGTGGATATGAATCGCATAGAGCTGGTGCAGAAGCGTTACGAAGACATTCTAGTACTGGCACAAGCCGCCTCCGAATACGACTCGCCCATGATCTACTTCGATGTACGCATCACCGAGTTCGCCAAGGACGATGTGGAAGAGTTGGGTGTGAACTGGAGCACTTCGATCAACGGCCCAACCCTCGCGTTCAACGCTGACGGTGGTAGCAACAACGTATATCGCGGCCAGTTTCCCAGCAGCACTGGCACGTTCGACGCTCTGAACCAAACTATCGGCGGCGTCGCCCCACATGCTTACTGGGGGGTTGCCAGCGAACTGACTTCGCGCATTAACTTGTTGGAGCGAAACGGTTCGGCACTGACCTTGGCTTCGCCGCGTTTGTCAGCACGCAGCGGCGGCAAAGCCGAACTGACCGTCGGTGGTGAAGTACCGGTGGTGACCAGCAGCATCAGCGGCCCCTCTGTTGAGTACAAAGACTTCGGCATCCTGCTGAACATCGAGCCCAAGCTGTACGGCAAGGACCAAGTTGCAACCAAGGTCAAAGCCGAGATCAGCCAGCTCGACAAAGCCAACCAAATCGGCGAGTACCCGGCCTTCAAAACCCGCCGGACTGAGAACGACGTGCAGCTCAAAATCGGCGAGACCTTGGTGCTCTCCGGGTTGGTCACCGAAGACAGCCAAACCGCCAACGAAGGCATCGTCTGGCTGAAAAACCTGCCGTTCATTGGCACGTTTTTCCGCAATAAGAGCTTCAAAGGCAACCGCACTGAATTGGTGATTTTCATCACCCCGCGCCTGCTCACTGATGCACCGGATTCGCCCAACGCCAAAGAGCTCGCTCGTGAAGAGAAGATGCTCCAGCGCTACCAGGAAAACTTCGGCTCCGTCGAGCTGATTGACTGAAGGCACACCCATGTTCGAGATCGAAGTCACTTACCGTGACGGCAAGCCGGTGGAGACACTCACCTGCACCAGCGCCCAGTGCGAACTGGGACGCGCGCGCACCGGCTTAATCCGCCTGCGCGGCTGGAAGGTTGCGGCGGTTCATGCACGCATTGAGCAATCCATGGCCGGCCTGTTTGTCGAAGACGTCAGTCGCGGCTACGAGCTTCGCGTGAACGGCAGTCAAGTGTCACGCCACGGCCCTCTGGCACCTGAGGACGCCATTGCCATTGGTGGCTACCTAGTACGCGTGCGGGTTCTGCAACCTGAACTCAGCAAAGACGCACCGAGCATTGCCCCAGCCCTGCTAGACGCCCAATCACAAGAAGAATCCGACGCTAAGGAATCGCAGGACCTGTACCAGTCCTACATGGAGTGGTCGCGTTTCGTTCAGGTTGAACTGTTCCGCGCCCTCGACCTGCGCCGCATGAACCTCGACAGCATGGATCAGGGGCAGGTGCGCACGATCCTCTCTGACCTGATCGACGAGATTCTCAACCAAGTCGGCGGTCGCATGCCGGCGCTAAATACCGAAACATTGCGCAAGATCGTGCTCGACGAAGCCGTCGGTCTAGGCCCGCTGGAAGACCTGATCGCGGACAAGTCGGTGAGTGAGATCATGGTCAACGCCTACAACGACATTTACGTTGAACGCGCCGGCCGCCTGGTGAAAACGCCGATCAACTTCAGCTCCAACGCCGCCGTTCTCTCAACCATCGAGCGGATCATTTCACCGCTGGGTCGGCGCATCGATGAAAGCTCACCCATGGTCGATGCGCGCCTCAAAGACGGCTCACGGGTGAACGCCATCATCCCGCCGCTGGCGCTTCGCGGCGCCTGTCTGACCATCCGGAAATTCCCCGACCACAAGCTGACCACAGATGACTTGATCAACTACGGCTCGGTGAATCCGCAGATGGTCGACTTTCTGCGCACCGCGGTGGAGCAACGCTTGAACATCGTCGTGTCTGGCGGTACCGGCTCAGGTAAAACCACGCTACTGAACATCCTTTCCAACTTCATCCCGATCGAAGAGCGTGTGGTTACCGTGGAAGACGCCGCCGAGCTGAAGTTGGTGCAACCGCACGTGGTCGCGCTGGAAGCGCGCCCGGCCAACATGGAAGGCAAAGGCCAAGTCACCATCCGCGACTTGGTGCGCAACTGCCTGCGGATGCGCCCCGACCGCATCGTGGTCGGCGAGTGCCGGGGTGGTGAAGCACTGGACATGCTGCAAGCAATGAACACTGGCCACGATGGCTCGCTCACCACTGGTCACGCCAACAACCCGCGCGACATGTTGCGACGACTGGAAGTCATGGTGTTGATGGCGGGCATGGACCTGCCCGTACAAGCGATTCGCGAGCAAATCGCCTCGGCGGTGCAACTGATCGTTCAACAAAGCCGCTTCGGCGACGGCTCCCGGCGCATAACCAGCATCAGCGAAATCACCGGGATGGAGCAAAGCACCATTCAACTCAACGAAATCTTCCGTTTCCAGCAAACGGGCTTCGATGAGAATGGCCGGATTAAGGGCCACTTCATGGCCACCGGACAAATACCTGAGTTCTATGAGGCACTGGCGCAACGCGGGATTCCAGTTGATCTGGGAATTTTCCGCGAAGGTGCTCCGCGATGAGCGAGCTCTTGCTACTGGGTTGCCTGGCCGCGCTCGGCGCGATGGTTGGGATTGCTGCAGTGCTACTCGGCGATCGGATTTCGGACTATTTTTCGTTCTACAAACGACAATTCTCGCGCAACGCCGAAATCGAGATGGCGGACATGTTCATCTTCGCCAACGGCCGCCAGTTATTTATCGTCAGCTTGATGCTGATGGTGCTGGTGCCGCTGTTGCTCCACGCGCTGTTCCAAATTGTGGTGCTGACGGTGGGCGGCGCGGTGGTGGCGGTGTTCATACCGCGGATGATTTTCAAACACCTGAACAAGAAGCGCCTGGCGAAATTCGAAGAGCAACTGCCGGACGCCTTTATGCTGCTGTCCGGCAGCCTGCAATCCGGCGCCAGCCTGTCGATGGCGCTGGAGAACGTGGTGCAGCAATCACCGGCGCCGCTGTCGCAAGAGTTCGGCCTGCTGATCAAAAATATCCGTTTGGGCGTCACCTTGGAAGATGCTTTGCTGCAGCTTGAAAAACGCATCCCGACGCCCTCCTTCACCATGGCCAGCTCGGCCATCCGCATCAGCCGCGAGGTCGGCGGCAACTTGGTGGAGACCATCAACAGCATGGCGGCGATGTTGCGCCGCAAGCGCGTGATGGAAGGCAAAATCGACAGCTTGACTGCTCAGGGCCGCGCCCAGGGCATCTTCATGGCGATGCTACCGGTGTTCCTCGCCGGCATCCTTAGTGCCATCGAACCCGAGGCCATGAGCCAGCTCTATACCACCCGCAACGGCCTAATGGTGTTGTGCGTGATGGTGGTTATGGAAGTGCTGGGCTTTGTTTCCATTAGACGAATCACCCGGATAGACGCCTAAACCATGACTGAACTGCTCGCTCTCCTCAGCAGCGCCGGCCTCGGCGTCGCGGTTACCTGTTCGCTGCTGCTGTTCGTCTGGCTGCTGTCACTTCTGCCCGAAGAGAACCGCACCTACATGGACCCGGTGCCCGGCTGGGTTCGGCCTATCTGGCCGCTGGTACGCATGATCAGCCACTTTTTTTGCGGCAACGTCCCGCCGCAACACATGGATCGCCTGGACCTCAAGCTGCAAAAAACCGGCGCACTTTATGTGCTCACCGCAGAAGACTTCCTCGCGCTCTGCATTACCTTGGCGCTGCTCTTCCCGATCGTTGCGGCCGTGCCCATGGCAACCGGTAAGTCCGGCATTATCTGGCCGGTGCTGGGGCTTATGCTGCTGATGGGTGCCGCCTTGCCAATGATGTGGATCAGCGACACGCACAAGCGCCGCGACCGCGACATCACCCGTAATCTGCCGGTGTTTCTTGAGTACCTGAGCATGTGCGTGGACGCTGGGCTGAACTTCCTCGGCGCCCTGCAGCAAGCGGTGGATAAAGGCCCTAACGGCGCGATGAAGAACGAGTTTCGTATCGTGCTGCGTGATATCCGCTCGGGCTTACCGCGCGCCGAGGCGTTGGAGCGCATGGAGAGTCGCGTCAATCTCAAGGATGTCACCACCTTCGTGCGATCTGTGATCCAAGCCGAGAAGATGGGCAGCAGCTTGCGCAACACCTTGCAGATTCAGGCCCAGCAACGCCTGGAGGAACGCTTCCAGCGTGCGGAGAAAACCGCCATGCAGGCGCCGGTGAAACTGGTCATCCCGTTGATCATGTTCATCTTCCCGCTGACCTTCGTGATCCTACTGTTCCCTATTGTCGTCAAGTTCATGGGCCAGACATGAACGCCCAGCTGATCCATCAACACGCCGGACGCAAGCCAACGGAATTGCAGCTAGAGCTCGCCTTCAGCACTCTTCCCCGGCTGCGTGGCCTGCTCGGCCGGCGGTCCTTGGCGCAGGGGCATGGTTTGTGGATTAAACCCTGCAACTCTGTGCACTGCTGCTTCATGCGCTTTGCAATTGACGCGCTGTACCTCGACAGCCAACAGCGCGTGCTAAAGATTCGCCATACCCTCGCACCCTGGCAGTTCAGCCTCTGCTGGCGAGCCACAAGCGTACTGGAACTGGCTGCCGGAGAATCCCGACGCCTAGGCATAGAACCCGGAGATCACTTGCTATGCGATATCTAATCCTCACGTTGTGCGCCCTACTGCTGAGCGGCTGCGCCGGCCTGTTGCCAACATCCGACCTAGTTAGTACACAGAAGAGTGCCGACCAAGCCTACGCAGCAGGGCAGTATGAACAGGCAGCCAACGGTTACAGCCGCCTAGCTCAAGCCATGCCCACCGATGCCGGCGTACGCTACCAAATGGCTAACAGCCTTGCTCGACTGGGCGATGTCAACGCTGCAATCAGCGCCTACCGGGAGGCCTTAGTTCGTGACCCGCAACACGCCCGCGCATGGCACAACCTACTACAAGTGCAATTGCGCGAAGCGTTACGTACCGCCAGTGAAATGCAGCGCAACCTCAACCGCCAGCAGCCCCACGCCGAACAGGCACTGCACAATGCCGAGCAACTACTACGCTTGACCGCACAACCGGACCCTGACCCGGTCAAGGAGCCTTAAGATGTTCCGGCGAGCGCAGAAGGCTCAAGCAATGGTGGAGTTCCTCATCATCATCCCGGCGCTGATTTTGCTGATTTTCGGTGCCGTGCAAGCCGCATTGATCTACTCAACGAAAAACGGTCTGAACTACGCCACCTTTCAAGCTGCGCGGATTGGCGCCATGAACCATGCGCAGTACGCCGACATGCGTCGGGGTCTGCTGCGTGGCATGTATCCGATGTTCTCTCACTTCGATAACCCCAACACCCTCGAGCGCACCGCTGAAGAGGTCGACAACTTCGTCCTGATTACTCGTGTCAGCCCTGATAGCGCAGCCTTTGATGCATGGGCCGAAGGCCACGCAAACCTACTGGGTGATGGCGAGAATGTGGACGCCATTCCGAACGACAATCTCATGTACCGCCCCACCCAACAGAACCCGGTATCAATTCAAGACGCCAACCTGCTGAAAATCCGCGTTCAGTACTGCATGAAGCTGATCGTACCCATGGTCGATCACTTGCTCGTTTCGACGTCCAAGTACAACCATAAAAAAGTTGCCGGTAGCTTCCGCGAGGTGTCAGAAGCCACCACCGACGAATACAGCGATATCTGCCGCAGCCGGCGCGGTTTCGTGGTCAGTTCCGAAGCTACTGTGCGCATGCAAACGGCAGCGGTGGATAACACTGAGCAGTGCACAAGCGGTGGGCGCATGATCTGCCCCTGACAGCCCAGAAGATAAGCACAGGCGTTGTCGACGCGGAGCTAACCGGCCCCTCGCGCGGCTATCAGTGATGGATGCAGGGTATGCGTGGTCTGTAAATGGCCTAAAACCAAAGCGGTCGATCAGTCGTGCGCTCTATGGCGAGCGGCCCAGTCCCGTACCTCGGCGTAGGGATAATCCCCCAGCGCCGCGAAACCACTGAGCTGGCGAGCCTTGAGTTTGGTAAACAGCGGCACGCTGATGCCGCAGAGAAAGCGCGTCAAGCACTCAGCGCTGGGCTCATAATCTTTCAGCTCCTGATGCTTGCGCACAAAGCTGCCACACAGCTCATCCAAACTCTTCTCGCTGAGCGGCGCCAAAGCCGGCGGCGCCGGCAGGTGGGCAATCTGCCCACGGCATACCGAACAGTGCCCGCATTGTTGCGGCGCATTGGCGTCACCGAAGTACGCAGCCAAACGCTGGCTCAGGCACTGCTCGCTGGCAAACAGCGCGAGCATGGCGTGAATCCGGCGAATTTCGCTGGCTTCCTGCTGGCTGAAATAGCCGTGTAATTCGGCGCTCAGTGCCGCCGGATCAAACGCGGGGTCAAGCAGTGCGTAGACCTCGGTCATCTGCTTACTTTCCAGCTCGATCCAGCCCTTTTCCTGGAAGTAATCCAGCGCCTTGATCACCCGGCCGCGCTCGGCTTGGTGCTGCCCATAGAGCTGGTCGAAATCCACCGTGGACCAGGTGCGCGCGCGTTGTGAAGTACTGACCAGCGCCTCAACAAACTGCCGCCGCTCACCGTCGAATTTGGCCAACAGTGCCTCGGTTTCTAGCAGGTATTTGAAGCGGTATTCGGCGAAATAGGCGTAACGCGGGGCGATGATGCCACGCAGCTCTAACTGCACCAGCAGAGTTTTCAGCGGCAGCTGGCGAATATTGCTCTGCTCGGACAGCTGATTGAGCATCAGCTCCCATTCGCCGCCCTGGCTGCTACTCAGCAGCTCATCGAGCACACAGCGAATGCCGTCTAGCTCCGGCGTATCGCCGTAAACGAAGTTTTCCAGCACGTTGAGGCTGTCGCGGTTGGCCAGCACCAGGCAGTCGGATGGCTGGCCGTCACGCCCGGCGCGGCCGATTTCCTGGCTGTAGTTCTCGGTGGATTTGGGCAGGTCAAAGTGCACCACGTTGCGAATGTCTGACTTATCGATACCCATGCCGAAGGCGATGGTGGCGACGATGCAGTTAATCTGCCCCGCCATAAACTGGCGCTGTATCGCCTCGCGCGCCTCATGCGGCATGCCGGCGTGGTAAGCGCTGGCAGCAATACCGCACTGGCTCAGGCGCGCGGCCACTTGCTCAGCGGTTTTTTGCTGGGTCACGTAAACAATGCTCGGCTGCTCAGCTTTGGCGCCCAGCCATTGCTGCAAACGCTGCTGTTTATCGGCACCGCTGACCGGCTCGACCAGCAAATTGAGGTTGGCGCGGTAGAAACCGGTGGTGACCACATCATCTGCCGCGATAGCGAACTTCTTCTGCATATCGGCAATCACCGGTGGCGTCGCCGTGGCAGTGAGCAGTAACACCTGGGGAATGCCGAACTGGCGCTGGTAATCCGGCAGTTTGAGGTAATCAGGGCGGAAGTTGTGCCCCCACTCGGAAATGCAGTGGGCCTCGTCGATCACCAGCAAAGAGATCGGTACCTGGGCGATGAAGTTGCGAAAACGCTCGTTCTTCAGGCGCTCGACCGAGATCATCAGAATCTTCAGCTCGCCGGATTTCGCCCTGGCCATTACCGCACTGGCCTCCTCGCGGCTTTGCGCCGAGTCGATGCTGGCGGCGCTGATGCCTCGGCCATGCAGAAACGCCAGCTGATCCTGCATCAACGCCAATAAGGGCGAGACCACTAGGGTCAGGTGCGGCAGGTGCAGTGCCGGCAACTGGTAGCACAACGACTTGCCTGAACCGGTGGGGAAGATCGCCGCCGCCGAACGCCCCGCCAGCACGGCAGTCACCACCCGCTCCTGACCTGGGCGCAGTTGCTGAAAGCCAAATACGCGTTCGAGGGTACTCATAGCGGTTACTCCATTGACCGCATCGGCGGTAAACAACAATTAAGACCTACAAGACATTGCGCTATTGCCAATCCAACTAATGCAGCCGGGATTGCTGGGGTACATTGGATGCATGTAGGTAAAGAAAGGGAACGAGTATGCAGGTATCTGGTTTCAACGGCAGCTTGCCGGTTACCAACTAGATCGCTCATCAGGGCCAAATGGCCGTACCACATCACTCCAACAACACGGAGTGGCGCCTGCAAATAGCGGGCTGATGGGAACAACGGTTGGTAGCATGCCTGTTCGCCGTGAGCTGTGCCGACCAAAGGCTAACGCTGCCATACAACTCGAAAGCCCCAGCGCTGTCCGTGACACATCGACACCTATCTGGCGCTAGCCAGCCATGCACAAGTCGACAGCCACGGGGTACAAGCACTGGAAATAGCCTGAGTTGCCAGCCCGTTAGTTCTGAGGCCCGAATCAACTACATAGCCACACTGAGGCCGTGAAGAGCGGCCACCCGAACAAGATGCAATGCAACGTAAACCACGTGCTTAATCTGCTTACAGATACGCACAAAAAGCCACCTCAGGGTGGCTTTTCCGTTTCTGACGATCCTATTCGTTGTGGGAGCGGCTAGCCGCGGCAGCCCTGAGAAGCTCGCCGCTAAAGCGCCGCCTACAGCCCATCACATTGATTTCTCATGCATAAAAAAACCGCCGGTGAAGGCGGTTTTTCAACGTACGAGCTACAGCTTAGAGCTGTGGACCCGCGTTACGGATGGCGGCGGACACGTCGAACTTTTTGAAGTTCTCGATAAACAAGCCCGCCAAACCTTTAGCCGCTTCGTCGTAGGCGTTCTGATCTGCCCAGGTGTTACGCGGGTTGAGCAGGTTGGTTTCAACACCTGGCACCGACTTCGGCACGCTCAGGTTGATGATCGGCAACTGCTCGGTTTCAGTACCGATTAGTGCACCGCTTTGAATAGCCGCGATCACGCCACGGGTGGTCGGGATGTTGAAACGCTTGCCCACGCCGTAGCCACCACCGGTCCAGCCAGTGTTAACCAGATACACCTTGGAACCGAAGCCGCGGATGCGCTTGATCAGCAGCTCAGCGTATTCGCCGGCTGGACGCGGGAAGAACGGTGCGCCGAAGCAGGTGGAGAAGGTCGACTTGATGCCGCCGCCGCTGCCCATTTCGGTGGAGCCAACCAACGCGGTGTAACCGGAGAGGAAGTGGTAAGCCGCTTGCTCTTCGTTGAGGATCGACACTGGTGGCAACACGCCGGTCAGGTCGCAGGTCAGGAAGATCACGGCATTCGGCTCGCCGCCGAGGTTCTTCTCGCTGCGCTTCTCGATCAGTTCCAGCGGGTAGGCGGCACGGCTGTTCTGGGTCAGGCTGTCGTCGGCGTAGTTCGGTACGCGATTCTCATCGAGTACGACGTTTTCTAGCACGGCACCAAACTGGATGGCTTTCCAGATCACCGGCTCGTTCTTCTCAGACAAGTCGATGCACTTGGCGTAGCAGCCGCCTTCGATGTTGAACACCACGCCCACACCCCAGCCGTGCTCGTCGTCACCGATCAGGTAACGGCTCGGGTCGGCGGACAGGGTGGTCTTGCCGGTGCCGGACAGACCGAAGAACAGGGTTACGTCGCCTTCTTCACCAATGTTGGCAGCACAGTGCATCGGCAGTACGTCAGCGTCCGGCAGCAGGAAGTTCTGTACGCTGAACATGGCCTTCTTCATCTCACCGGCGTAACGCATGCCCGCGATCAGAACCTTTTTAGCGGCGAAGTTGATGATCACACAGCCGTCAGAGTTGGTGCCGTCACGCTCGGGGACGCACTCAAAGTTGGCCACGTTGAGTACTTGCCATTGGTCTTTGCTCGCCGGATTGAACTGCTCCGGGTTGATGAACAGGCAACGGCCGAATAGGTTCTGCCAAGCCGTGGCAGTGGTCATCTTGACCGGCAGGTAGTGCGCATCGGCAGAGCCTACATGAACGTAGGAGACGAAGCTGTCTTGGGCATCGGAGAACGCCTGTACGCGGTCCCACAGGGCGTCGAACTTGTCGGCCGGGAACGGTCGGTTGATCGCGCCCCAGGCGATTTTCGCCTCGGTGCTCGGCTCTTGCACGATGAAGCGGTCAGCCGGCGAACGACCAGTGCGATGGCCAGTGCGAACAACCAGCGAGCCATTAGCGGCCAGCTCGCCTTCACCGCGACGAAGGGCTTCTTCGACCAGTTGGGCGGCGCTGATGTCAGTGTGCACGGCGTTGTTGGCTTGCGTCATGTGGGTCCCCGTCGGCCAAGCGGCCGAGTCTTCCGAACGTTTTGTAGTAGAAAGTGGCGCACTACTACAGCGAAAAAAGTGCGCCGGATTATGCCAGAAAAGCCGGCTGCAGGTGCAGCTCCTGATCAGATCACCGCGGCGCGGTTTGCGGCTATTTGTCTCAGTGGCGCGTATCCGATGGTTCGTCACTGCTGCCATCGATAAACAACTGCAGTACGTCGGCCGCATCAAACAGGTAGCGCTCGTTACAGAACTGGCAGTCGATTTCCACGCGGCCACCATGCTCCTGCACCAATGCCTCAGCGTCGGCCTGACCGAGGCTGATCAGCGCACGGCTGGACCGCTCACGCGAACAGCTGCAACCAAATTGCAGCGGGCGCGGCTCGAACAAACGCAATGCTTCTTGGTGATAGAGGCGGTGCAGCAAGGTTTCGTTATCCAGACCCAGCAGCTCTTCAGCCTTGATGGTATCGGCCAGGGCGATGGCATGCTGCCAGCTGGCTTCGCGCTCATCGGCTTCCTTCAAGCGGTCGGCCGGCAACTGTTGCAGCAGCAGACCACGGGCGCCCTGGCCGTCGGCACTGAGCCAGAAACGCGTGGGTAACTGCTCGGAGGTGGCGAAGTAATTGGTCAGGCAGTCGGCCAAGGTTTCACCCTCAAGGTCGACAATGCCCTGATAACGCTGCCCAGCTTTAGGGTCAACAGTCATGGCCAGCACGCCATCGGGCATCAGCTCAGGCAAGCTGGCATCAGCGCCAATCTGCTCAGCGTGATACCGCGCGATCCCACGCAACTCGCCTTCGCTAGAGCACTCAACCATCAGCAACGGCACCGCACCAGAAGAGCGCGCCTGGAGGATCAGTAGACCCTCGAATTTTATTGTGCCAATCAGCAGAGAGGCTGCGGCCAGCAGCTCACCCAGCAGCTGAGCGACCGGTTGCGGGTAGCTGTGTTTGGCCAGCACATGGCTGTAGCTGTCGTTCAGACCGACCAGCTCACCGCGGATATCGCTGTCGTCGAACAAGAAGCGTTGGGAAAAATCAGGCATGCCAACTTCACTGGATGAGACTCGGCCTGCGATTTTAGGCGCAAACGCCCGCCTGACCAAGCGCCTCTTATCTATCAGCCTTGCCGACGAAAACTATCGACGGCTACGTGCATCACAGTTATCGACAAAATGAGGCCCGAATCTTTGCAATCCGCAGACTGAATCCCTAGGATTCCCGCCGCATTAAGCCCTACCCATGACAAGGATGCCTCTGCATGATCCGCCCCGTTATCAATGATCAATGGCGCACTCGCCCATTGCTCGCCTGCCATATTGCCGCCCTATTGCTGCTCGCCAGCTGGGTATGGACGCCGAGCCGTGCGCTCTGGGATCAATTCGATCTGCAATTTTTCGACCTGCTCAATCAGCCCTTACATGACACTGGCCTGTGGGCAAAAACCTGGGCGATTGGCAGCATGCGGCCGGTCGATATGGGCGTTGGCGTGCTGATGCTAGCCGTGATGCTCAAGGCCGACCTAGTATTCAGCGGCGCACAGGTGCGCAAAGCGCTGTATGCCTTCCTAGCGACACTGATCATCATGCTGCTGTTTCGCGTCGGCTTCGCCGAGCTGGTCAAACTGATGGGCTGGCAGCGCCCGAGTGCATCCTTAGTGGTGGAAGGCGCGGCGCGGCTGACCGAGTTGTTCCCCGGCTGGGAAGAGCGCTGGGACATGAAAGACAGCGCTACCCGCAGCTTCCCGGGCGATCACGCCTCAGTGCTGCTGATCTGGGCGATGTTTATGAGCTTCTTCGCGCGTAACTGGCGCTTACTGTTGATCTGGGTAATGGCCTTGGTGTTTATGCTGCCACGCCTAGTGGCCGGCGCACATTGGGGCTCGGACGCCCTGGTTGGCGGTGTATTCCTCGCACTGCTGGGCCTGGCCTGGGCCTGCTTCACACCTTTTGCCTACAAGGCCAGTGAGTGGCTGGAAGCGGCCACTCAGCCGCTGACGCGCTTGCTCAGCAAACTCCCGCTACTGGGCCGTTTAAGCGTCATCAGCGGACGCTAGCCTGAGCTGACCGGCGGTTAGCCTTGTGCCAACCGCCGCGCTTTATTCTTGATTGTCGCGAAACTGATGCAGCTGCCGCCGTTGCTTCTTGCTCGGCCGGCCATCGGTCTGCATACCCAAGGCGCCGGCTTTGCGCTGCGCCGCCGCCTGCTCGCGGCGCTCAACACTGTCAGGCGTTTCCGCATACAAGGCTTGCGCTTCCGGTGCACCGCGGCGCACCACGGACAGCGCCTGCACGACCACGCTGCGCTCATCGAAACCGTTACGAATCAGGTAAACGTCGCCGACTTTCGGCTCTTTACCCGGCTTGCAACGCTCGCCGCGGTGATGCACCTTGCCGCCCTCGATGGCGGCCTTGGCCAAGGCGCGGGTCTTGAAGAAACGCGCCGCCCACAGCCATTTATCCAGGCGCACCTTGTCGTCATTTGTATCGCTCATCGAATCCTCACTGTTCACGCGGTGCAGGTGGACATTTTGCCTGATGCAGTTGTCATAAGGGCCAACTAGAATGCGCGCAAATATGATGGATGGGCCCTTTGAAGACATTTGACCAATTGGGTGTGATCGGCCTGCGCGAATGGATCAACCTGCCGCAGCTGGGCATGGTCGGCCTGCGTGCCAAGATCGATACCGGTGCCAGCACGTCCTGCCTGCACGCCAGCGATATCCAGCCATTCGATCGCGATGGCGAGCCTTGGGTACGTTTTACCGCACACATTGGCACCCTGGTACAACGTCGGCATCGCTGCGAGGCACCGCTGGTTTCGCTGAAAACCATTAAAAGCTCAAACGGCCACAGCCAGTCACGCTATGTGATCCGCACCCATCTGACCCTGGGCGAGCGCGAATGGCCGGTGGAGTTCACCCTGACGTGCCGCAAGACCATGCGCTACCGCGTGCTGCTAGGCTCAAAAGCGCTGATAGCCGGACAGTTGCTGGTCAACCCAGCGCTGACTTACGTACAAAACAAACCCATTCTTGCTGACTCATCTGGTGCCCAATGAAGATCGCCGTGCTGTCGCGCAACCCGCGCCTGTATTCAACCCGCCGCCTGGTCGAAGCCGGACAAGCGCGGGGCCATGAAATGGTGGTGATCGACACCCTGCGGGCCTATATGAATATCGCCAGCCATAAGCCGCAGATCCACTACCGTGGTAAACCGCTAGAGGGCTTTGATGCGGTGATCCCGCGCATTGGTGCGTCGGTGACCTTTTATGGCTGCGCGGTGCTGCGTCAGTTCGAGATGATGGGCGTGTTCCCGCTCAACGAATCGGTGGCCATCAGCCGTTCACGCGACAAACTGCGCTCACTGCAACTGCTCTCGCGGCGCGGTATCGGCTTGCCCGTAACCGGTTTCGCGCACTCCCCGGATGATATCGCCGACCTGATCGAGATGGTCAACGGTGCACCCCTGATCATCAAGCTGCTGGAGGGCACCCAGGGTATCGGCGTGGTGCTGTGCGAAACCCAGCAGGCCGCCGAGTCGGTGATCGAGGCCTTTATGGGCCTCAAGCAGAACATCATGGTGCAGGAATACATCAAAGAAGCGGGCGGCGCCGATATCCGCTGTTTGGTCATAGGCGATAAGGTCATCGCCGCGATGAAACGTCAGGCCAAGCCAGGCGAGTTCCGCTCCAACCTGCACCGCGGCGGCAGCGCCAGCCTGATCAAAATCACCCCGGAAGAGCGCATGACCGCGATCCGTGCCGCCAAGGTCATGGGCCTCTCGGTGGCGGGCGTGGATATCCTGCGCTCCAATCACGGCCCGCTGGTGATGGAAGTCAACTCATCCCCCGGCCTGGCCGGTATCGAAAACACCACCGGCAAGGATGTTGCTGGGATCATCATCCAGTACATCGAGAAGAATGGTGGCCCGCACCTGACTCGCACCAAGGGCAAGGGCTGATACACGCTTAGGCGAAAGCCCGGCCAAGGATGGCCGAAATGTCGAAACGCAGACTCAAGCCTACCGCGGGTGCCGCTCCACCCAGGCGAGAAAATCCGCCTCCCTAAGCGGTCGACTAAAGTAATAACCCTGTCCCAGCGAGCAGCCCAGCTCGCGCAGACAATCGAGCTGGGCCTGGCTTTCGATACCTTCGGCGATGCACTCCAAACCCAGGTTGCGGGCAATCACCAGGATGGTCTGCACCAGCATCAGGCCGCTGCCATCTTCACCGTCCATGTCCCAGGTAAAGCTACGGTCGATTTTCAGACGGTCCAGCGGTAAGCGCTTGAGGTAGGTCAGTGAGGAATAGCCGGTGCCGAAGTCATCAATGGCAAAACGCACCCCCAGCGCCTTGAGCGCCTGCATATTGCTGATGCATTGCTCGACATCCTCCAGCAACACACCCTCGGTGATCTCCAGCTCCAAGGCTGCAGCCGGCACCTGGTGTCGCTGCAAACACTCACTGATGCGCGCTACGCAACCGCGCTGGCGCAGCTCACGCGGGCTGAGGTTGACCGCCAACACCAGCTGCGGCCACTGCGGCAACCAACGCGCCAGTGCTGCACAAGCATGCTCCAACACCCAATTGCCCAACTCTTCGATTAACCCGGTCTCTTCCGCCAGCGGGATAAAATCGCCTGGCATAATCTCGCCACGCTCCGGGTGCACCCAACGCAGCAACACTTCCGCGCCAGTAATCTGCTGGTTGGCCAGGCTTAACTGTGGCTGGAAGACTAAATACAGCTGATCACGCTGCACCGCCTGGCGCAGGTCGCTCTGCAGTTGCAGGCGCTGATCGATGGCAGCCTGCATCTCAGGAGCAAAGAAGTGCAAGGCGTTGCGCCCGCCCTGCTTCGCTTGATACATGGCGGTATCCGCCTGCTTCAGTACGTCGGCGGCCACTTGGCTGCCAAACGGATGCAAGGCAATGCCGATACTGGCGCTGATCGACAGCTCATGGCCATCAATCCAGCAGCTGCCCACCAGACTTTTGAGCAGTTTCCCCGCCGTGATTGCCGCAGCTTCGGCCGCCAGTTGTGGGTTGCTGTCTAGCCCTTCAAGCAGCACAACAAACTCATCACCGCCCATGCGCGCCAGCGTGTCTTCGGCCCGCAAACCACTGGCCAGGCGCACGGACACCTCGCGCAAGAGGCCGTCGCCCACCAGATGTCCCAGGCTATCGTTGACCGTTTTGAAGTGATCGAGATCGATAAACAGCAGCGCACCGAGCGTGTTTTCACGCAGCTCACGGCTCATCGCGTGCTGCAGGCGATCAAGCAGCAAGCGCCGGTTGGGCAGGCCGGTAAGCTCATCACTGAACGCCAGTCGCTCAATCTCACGCTGATAGCGCTGACGATCGGAAATATCAGTAATGCTGCAACGAATCATCACCGGCTCACCGGGCATTAGCACCAGGCGCACTTCGCAGGGGATTTGTCGGCCTTTGCTATCGCGGTAAAGCCAATCGAACACTGGGGTTTCGCCGGCTATCGCGCGATGCAGGTAGACCCGACCTAACTCAGAGGTCAACTGACCATCCGCCTGTTTGTTCGGGCTGAGCTCATACACATGCTTGCTAGCAATGTTATCGCGGGTATAACGCAGCAGACGCAGGGCATTGTCGTTGCACTCGACAAAGCTGCCACTCAGGTCATACAGCATGATGGCCTCAGGCGCATTCTCGACGATGGTACGGTAGCGCGCTTCGGCCTGCAGACGCTGGCTGATGTCCTCGACCAACAGCAGGAACATCCGCGCCCGACCGTTGCTGTGGCGCACCGCACGCAGGCTCACCCGTGTGTGCACCAGGCTGTCGTCGGCACGGCGAAAGCGTTTTTCCAACTCGAAGCCTTCACGACTGCCGCTGAGTACTTGGTCGAGCAGCGGCTGCTCGACCAGCAGCTCGTCTTCCAGTGACAGTTCGTTCCAGCTGCACGCTAGCAATTGCTCGCGGCTGCGCCCAAGAATGCTGCAGAGCTTGTGATTGACCTCATCCCAGGCAAGAGTCGGGCTGGTCAATGCCATGCCGATTAACGGCGCTTCGAAGAACAGCCGCAGGCGCTCATCACGCTCGCGCAGTTGCTGTTCGGCGTACTTGCGCGCGCTGACATCTTGCAGGGCTCCATAGACCCTCACCAGCCCGGCGTCGTCGCGCTCGGAAATACCCCGAATGCGCAGCCAGCGGGTTTTACCCTTGCCCGTTAACAGGCGTACTTCAATATCAAATTGCTCGAGGCCATCAATTAGCTGCTGCAGTGTTTGCTCGGCAAGCAAGCGCCCACTGGCATCCAGGTAACTCAAGGCGCTGTCCAAGTCCGGGGTGAAGTTTTTCGGGTCAAGCTCATAAATGCGAAAACACCCGGCACTCCAATCCATGCTCTTGTCGGCCACATTCAGCACCCAACCACCGAGGTTGGCAATGTGTTCGGTCTGGTTAAACAGGTGGCTCTGTTTGAGCAACTCATCACTCTGCGAGCGTACCTGACTTGCCAGTTGCTCACGGGCGGTGACATCACTTTGCAGGGCAACGAAGTGGCTGATGCCCTGCTCATCACGCATCGGTGCGAGGGTAATCTGATTGCAAAACTGCTGACCGTTCTTGCGATAGTTGCGCAGCACCACATCGCAGCCCATGCCCTCATGCACCGCCTTGCGCAAACGGTTAAGGTCCTGTTGCTGCTGGTCATCGCGCAACAGAAAACTCCAGCTGTTGCCCAAGGCCTCATCGCGGCTGTAACCGCTAATCTGTTCGAAGGCCGGGTTGCAGTAGATCAGCGGCAACTCAGGCTGTCGGGCATCAGCAATAATTACGCCCAGCGGGCTGGCCTCCAGGGCCAAATTGGCCAGCGCCAACTGTTGCTGCATCTGCGCGCTGCGCGCCAGCGCCTGACGCAGGTCACTCAAGCTGCGCCCCACCAGCAGCGTGGCGAGCATAAACAACAACACACTGACGTGCAGTTCCAAGCGCTGCGGGTCGAGCCAGGCCGCCGCATCCCCCAGGCCCCGCAGCAACGGTAGGATCAACATCATCAACACGCTGAGCACCGCGCCGCAGATACTACCGGCAAAGCCCCAGACCAGCGCCAGCGCCAGCATCATCAGGCCAACCAGCGGTAAATTCAGGGCCAGCGGCAGCAATCCAAGCAGCCAGGGCATGCCCGCTAAGAGCAATAACAGCAATGGCCAAGGCGGCACCTGACGCAGCACCTCAGGCACCTGCTGGCAACCGCTCAGCACCGGCGCGGCCAACCAGCCTCGGCGGCGCATCCAGGGCGTCAGGTAAACCAGCAATGGGATGCTGATGGCCAGAGCCGTCAGGCTATCGGCCAACCACAGGGTCATGCTGCCCGCAGGCACATGCTCCAGCAGCGCATGGTCAAACAGCCAAAGGTTGCCTTGCACCCCAAGCGCCATGGGCATGACGGGCAGCAGCACGCCTAGCGGTACAAAGCGCAGCAAATGGCTGAGGTCAGGCAGGGCGGGATCAAATGGACGCAGGCGTAACATCGCCCAAGCCAGTGCTACGCCTAGGGTTTCTGGCAAGGCATACACGGGCGCCCATTGCCATTCGAGACCCCAGAGCGGAATCGACAACATGGCATTGAGGTACACCGCCAGCAGCACGCGCGGCCCCCACCACAGGGCAAAGACCAAGGCCAGGGCAAACGGTGGATACCAGAGCGCCGCGCCGTCAGTGAACTGAGTTGCGAGGGCAAGCCAAGTGGCCAGGTAGAGCAATGGTAGCGGCAGCAACCAAGTCCATAGCGAGAGGCGGTGTGGAACGACAGGCATGCGGACCTCATGTCGTGGCGCTGATAAAACAGGACTCAGCGTAACAGGGTCAGCATGCCAAGGGGCCTTCCAGCGGTTTAGCCACTCAGGTATTCGCGCTTTTGCCTAACCTGGCAACGCCTAAGCCGCTGCTTATACGGCGTCGCGCGGCAATAGCAGCCCCAGCGGTAAACAAACCCGCGCCTCCAACCCACCGCCGGAGCGGTTGCGCAATTCGACACTGCCACCATGCAACGCAGCGATGCGCTTGACGATGGCCAGCCCCAACCCCGCACCCTGGCCGCCACGGGCGCGGTCGCCACGGATAAAGGGATTGATGATGTTGCCCAGCTCGGCCGGATCAATCCCCTGGCCACGATCAAGCACACTGAGCACCACATAGGGCGCGCTGTGATCGCCCGACAAGGAAACCGCTACCTCCACCGCATTGCCACCGTAGCGCAGGGCGTTTTCGATCAGGTTGACCAGCAGCCGCTTGAGCGACACTCGGCGCAACGGAAAGGCTGGCACGGGTTCCAGGCACAGCCGCACGCTTTGCTGCTTCTGGTTGTACGGGGTGACCACTTCACGAACCAGTTCAAGCAAATCAAGTTGCTCCAATGGCTCGTCACGCCCATCGCGGATGAACGCGAGGAACTGATCGAGAATCGCGTCCATGTCCTCAATATCGCGGACCATGTCCTCGGTCAGCTCCGAATCGGTGTGCAAAAACTCCATGGACAGGCGCAGCCGGGTCAGTGGCGTACGCAAGTCATGCGACACCCCGGCGAGCATCAGCTCACGTTCGCGCGCCGCCTGCTCGACATCTTCAGCCATCTGGTTGAAGGCCCGATACACCTCGGTCATTTCGCTCGGCGTATCACCGACGGGTAAGCGCACGCTGCGGCCCTTACCGATCTGCCGGGCGGCAAACACCAGGCGCTTGAGCGGCGCACTGAGCTGACGCACGAAAATCCAGGCAGCTGCCGTCGACAGCAAACCGATGGCCAGGAACCAGCCGAGCACGCTCCAGATCCGCTGCCCGCGCAACGGGTGCGGATACAGCGGCACACGCAGCCAGTCATCACCCAGCGCCGGGGCATGTACCCACAGCGCCGGTGGGCTCTTGGCGCTGACATGCACCTCAGTCTCCGGCCCCAATTCGGTTTGCATCTGCCGCTGAAAAATCTCGCTGTAAGGCCAATGCTGCTCGTTGGCTGGCACCTGCTCATGCGGCACCCGTTTGAGCCCGGCGGCCTCGGCGATGGTGGCCCGATCTTCCGGGTCTGCCGCCCAATAGGCGCGCAGGGTCAGTGCAGCGCCATGGCTGTACTGGCGGTCAACCAGCACATCCTCGTTCATCATCAGATAAACCAAGGTCAGCGCCTTGGAGAACAGCACCACGATCAGCACCAACCAGAGGGTGCGGGCGAAGAAACTTTGCGGGAACCACAGCGGGGTTTTAATCACGGTTTATTTATTACCGTCCGGCACGAACACATAGCCCACGCCCCATACAGTCTGGATATAGCGAGGTTTGGACGGATCCGGTTCAATCAGCCGGCGCAGACGCGAGATCTGCACGTCGATGGAGCGCTCCAACGCGTCCCACTCGCGGCCACGGGCCAGGTTCATCAGCTTGTCGCGGGTCAGCGGCTCGCGCGCATGCTGTACCAGCGCCTTGAGCACGGCGAACTCGCCGGTGGTGAGCATATGCACCTCATCACCCTTCTTCAGCTCACGGGTGGCCAGGGATAGTTCGTACTCACCGAAGCTGACGCTTTCATCCTCGCTGCCTGGTGCACCCGGCACCACCGGCGCCTGACGGCGCAGCACGGCCTTGATCCGCGCCAGCAGCTCGCGTGGGTTGAACGGTTTGGCCAAGTAATCGTCAGCGCCTAGCTCCAGGCCCTGAATCCGGCTGGCTTCATCGCCCTTGGCGGTGAGCATGATGATCGGCACCTGATTGTTGGCTTCGCGCAGGCGTTTGCAGGCGGATAACCCATCCTCCCCCGGCAGCATCAAGTCCAGCACCACCAGTTGGAACAACTCACGCGACAGCAGGCGGTCCATCTGCTCGACGTTCTCTACGGCGCGCACACGATAGCCTTGCTCGTCGAAGAAACGCTCAAGCAAGCGGCGCAGGCGGGCGTCGTCATCGACGATAAGGATTTTTTCGCCTTCAACAGGTAGTGCAGTGCTGCTCATTCGGAGCTCCTTGACCAGGCATCCGCCGGGCGCGGACGCGCTGGCAGTGTGCAATTGCCAGCATTATGGCTCAGGAGCCGCAGCTGACGTGCAGCCCATTGTTAGCAGATTTTTCCCCGTGCGGTTCCCGGTGCGCTACCAGGCAGTGTTTATAATGCGCGGCTTTCGTGTCTGGCCCGTGATCTGCGTGGCCGGTTTTTCGTTTCAGTGTGGGTAGCTTTTTATATGCTCAGCATCAACAACCGCATCGCCGAAGAACTGGGCGTACGCCCGCAACAGGTCGCCGCAGCCGTGGCGCTGCTCGATGAAGGCTCGACCGTGCCATTTATCGCCCGCTACCGCAAAGAGGTCACCGGCAGCCTGGATGACACCCAGCTGCGTAACCTGGAAGAGCGCCTGCGCTACCTGCGCGAACTCGACGACCGCCGCGCCAGCATCCTCGCCAGCATTGATGAGCAAGGCAAGCTGACGCCTGAGCTGAGCCGCGAAATCAACCTGGCCGAAACCAAAACCCGCCTCGAAGACCTCTACCTGCCGTTCAAGCAAAAGCGCCGCACCAAGGGCCAGATCGCCCTGGAAGCCGGCCTCGGCGAACTGGCCGATGCACTGTTCAACGACCCGACGCTGACGCCGGAAAGCGAAGCCGAACGCTTTATCGACGGCGAAAAAGGCTTTGCCGACATCAAAGCGGTGCTCGAAGGCGCCAAATACATCCTTATGGAGCGCTTCGCCGAGGACGCCAACCTGCTGGCCAGCCTGCGCAGCTACCTGAAAGACCATGCCATCCTCAGTGCCCGCGTCATCACCGGGAAAGAAAACGAGGGTGCCAAGTTCCGTGACTACTTTGAGCACGACGAAAAACTCAAGGGCGCGCCGTCGCACCGTGCTCTAGCGATTTTCCGCGGGCGCAACGAAGGCATCCTCAGCGCCAGTCTCAAGGTCGGCGATGAAACCCCCGGCGCCATGCATCCCTGCGAAGGCATGATCGGTGAGCGCTTTGGCATCAGCGCCCGAGGCCGCGCTGCGGACAAGTGGCTCGGCGAAGTGGTGCGCTGGACCTGGAAGGTCAAGCTCTACACCCACTTAGAAACCGACCTGTTCGGCGAATTGCGCGAAGGCGCTGAAAACGAAGCGATCAACGTCTTTGCGCGTAACCTGCACGACCTGCTGCTGGCCGCGCCAGCCGGGCCGCGCGCTACCTTGGCGCTGGACCCGGGCCTGCGCACAGGCTGCAAGGTGGCAGTGGTCGATGCCACCGGCAAAGTGCTGGAAACCTCTACGGTTTACCCGCATGCACCGCGCAATGACTGGGACGGCACCCTGGCGATCCTTGCCAAGTTGTGCGCCAAGCATGCCGTTGATCTGATCTCGATCGGCAATGGCACCGCCAGCCGTGAGACCGACAAGCTGGCGGCCGACCTGATCAAGAAGTTACCGGGCCTGAATCTGACCAAAGTCATGGTTAGCGAGGCAGGTGCCTCGGTGTATTCCGCCTCGGAGCTGGCCGCCAAAGAATTCCCGGACATGGACGTGTCGCTGCGCGGTGCCGTCTCCATCGCCCGCCGCCTGCAGGACCCGCTGGCCGAGCTGGTGAAAATCGACCCGAAATCGATTGGCGTCGGCCAGTACCAGCATGATGTCTCGCAGCTCAAGCTGGCGCGCTCGCTGGACGCGGTGGTCGAGGACTGCGTAAACGCCGTCGGCGTCGATGTGAACACTGCCTCCGCTGCGCTACTGGCGCGCATCTCCGGGCTCAATACCACGCTGGCGCAGAATATCGTCGCCTTCCGTGACGCTAACGGCGCGTTTAACAGCCGCGCTGAACTGCTCAAGGTGCCGCGCCTGGGCGATAAAACCTTCGAGCAGGCCGCGGGCTTCTTGCGCGTGATGAACGGCAGCAACCCGTTGGACGCCTCCGCCGTGCACCCGGAAACCTACCCGCTGGTGCAGCGCATCGCCGCCGACACCGGCCGCGATATTCGCTCACTGATCGGCGACTCCAGCTTTCTCAAGCGCCTCGACCCCAACCAGTTCACCGACGATAAATTCGGCCTGGTGACCATCGGCGATATCCTCAGCGAGCTGGAAAAACCCGGCCGCGACCCGCGCCCAGAGTTCAAGACTGCCGAGTTCCAGGAAGGTGTAGAAACCCTCAAAGACCTCACGCTGGGCATGATGCTGGAAGGCGTAGTGACCAACGTCACCAACTTCGGCGCCTTCGTCGATATCGGCGTGCACCAGGATGGCCTGGTACACATCAGTGCGCTGTCGGAAAAATTCATCAAGGACCCGCACGAAGCAGTCAAAGCCGGCGACGTGGTCAAGGTCAAGGTCATGGAAGTGGACATCCCACGTAACCGCATCGCCCTGTCGATGCGCATGGGCGACACCCCAGGCGAAAAAGTCGAAGGGACGCGTGGCGGGCAATCCCGCGGTGGCGGCAATGCGCCACGTAGCGAGCGTCACTCCAGCCAGGACAAACCGGCCCCGGCCAGCGGCGGCATGGCGTCGCTGTTTGCCAATGCCAAGCAGTTGAAAAAATGAGTGAGGCAACCCCAGTAGGCGCCAGCAGCGCCTTTTCCCGCCTGCTCGGCCTGGCTATTCTTCAGGTCGGCGGTGGCGAGGCACGTGTGCGCCTGACCCTCACCGACGACCTGCGCAATTTGCACGGCAAGCTGCATGGCGGCGCGCTGTTCTCACTGATTGATACGGCCATGGGTCAAGCCAGTCACAGCCTTGGAGACGACGGCCCAAGCAGCGTCACCCTGGAGTGCAAGATCAACTACATCCGTCCGGTGGCTGAGGGCAGCGTGCTGTGCCACGCCAAAGTACTCCACGCCGGTCGCCGCACCCAGGTGGTCGAAGCCGAGGTATGGCAGGAAGACAAGCTGATCGCGAAGGCGCAAGGCACCTTCGCCTGCCTCTGAGCTGCCGTGACAAGATGCATTGCTGCGGTTAGCCGCAGCTATAATCCGCAGAACGGCAATCTGTAGCCGGTGGCGATTGGCGCCTCCGGCCAATCCGCTCAAGGACGCGACGGGTACACTCCAACCACTTGAAGAGTGCAGACACGCACCCCATATTGTGAAAATTGCCCCATATTTTCGGCGCCTGCCAGCTAGGAAAACACCTTGAGCGACCTTCTTTCCCGCCGCATGACCCTCCTGGCTGAGCCGGCCAACCTCTCCCTGCTCTCGCAATGCCTGCATGGCATAGAGCGCGAATGCCTGCGCGTCGATGACGCGGGCCAGCTCGCCCTGACCCCGCACCCTGCAACCCTCGGCTCGGCACTGACGCACACGCAGATCACCACCGATTACTCCGAATCGCTGCTGGAATTCATCACCCCGGCTGTGGCTGACCCTGCGGCCACCCTGGCCGAACTTGAGCAGATCCACCGCTTCGCCTACAGCAAACTCGACGGCGAATACCTGTGGAGCCCGTCGATGCCCTGCGCCTTACCGGACGAAGAAACGATCCCCATCGCGCGCTATGGTCATTCACATATCGGCGAGCTCAAGTACGTGTACCGCAAAGGCCTGGCGCTGCGTTACGGCAAGACCATGCAGTGCATCGCCGGCATTCACTACAACTTTTCCCTGCCGGATGCGCTGTGGCAGCGGCAACAGCAGGCCGAAGATGACACCAGCAGCGCCCGCGATTATCAATCGGCGCGTTATATCGCCTTGATCCGTAACTTCCGCCGTTACAGCTGGCTGTTGATGTACCTGTTCGGCGCCTCGCCGGCGCTGCACAAGGGCTTTATGCGTGGCAACCCGCATCAGTTAGAGGAACTGGACGCCGAGACCCTTTATCTGCCCTATGCCACCAGTTTGCGCATGAGCGACTTGGGCTACCAAAGCAATGCCCAGGCTGATTTGACCCCCTGCTACAACGACCTGCAGAGCTACACCGACAGCCTGCGTCAGGCCGTCGGCACGCCCTACCCACCCTATGTCGATATCGGTGCGAAGCGCGACGGCGAGTGGCTGCAGCTGAACACGCATATCTTGCAGATCGAGAATGAGTACTACTCGAACATCCGCCCCAAGCGCGTGACCGACAGCGGTGAACGCCCTATCCAGGCGCTCATGGCTCGCGGCGTACAGTATGTTGAAGTGCGCTGCTTAGACATCAACCCCTTCCTGCCGCTGGGCATCGACCTGACTGAGTCACGCTTTCTTGATGCCTTCCTGTTGTTCTGCGCCATGCAGGACAGCCCGCTGCTGGAAAACCTTGAATGCCATGCCTGCACCGATAACTTTCTCAGCGTGGTCAAGGAAGGCCGTCGTCCAGGCCTGCAACTGCAGCGCAATGCTCAGCCGGTGTCGCTACAACTCTGGGCCAGTGAGCTGCTTGAGCAAATCCTGCCGCTGGCCGAGTTACTCGACCACAACCAAGGCAGCAACGCCCACCGGCAAGCCTTGCAGGCGCAACAGGCAAAGGTCGCCGACCCCAGCCTAACGCCGTCCGCACAAGTACTCGCGCAGCTGCAACAGGGCCTGAGCTTCACCGCATTCGCCATGCAGCAGAGCAGACTGCACGCTGAGTACTTTCGCAGCCAGCCATTGAGTGCCGAGCAGCAGACCCTCTTTGAAGCCCGCGCAGCAAAGTCGCTGGCTGATCAGGCCGAACTGGAAGCCCAGGAAGAAGGCGACTTCGACAGCTTTGCTGCGGCCTATCAGGCCAGCATCCTCGCTCCGGCGATTTAAACCGCAACAGCATTAGGCCCAGGCAAGTGCCGGCGTCACCCGGCCGGCACGCTGCCAACCGCATCACATAAACTGCCAGCGGTGGCAAAAGCAGGATCAGCGGCACAGTCCCGCCCCGGCGTTGCGACTAGCATTGCAGGTGTGAATTCACTGCGAGCTGCCACCATGGGCTGCACCGACAGCAATACTGAAAATGACCAGCATTGGAGCCTGGAAAGTCTCAACAAGGCCTACCAGCAGGGCTACATGGCAGGGCTGACCGGGCAAACCAATACCCCGCGCGCACTCGCCGCGGATGTATTGATTGCGGCCTGGGAAGCCGGCTGGGATGACGGCCACGAGCAATTCGAGCTGCATAAACGCCACAGCGCCTGACCTTCCCCACCACCACACACCTGCACTTCACCCGCCCCACTGCGCCTCCCCCCACGCCTGCAATCCTTCGCACCCACACTAAGGTTTAACAGCCTGACGCATCGGCTTATCTCGATTTTTATTCGATATAAATCGTTTAAAGCGGAAAAAATTACTTCCAGATACTTTTAAAGCCGATTTTTATCGGCTATAAATAGCCCTCCAGCCACAGTGCCTCGGCGCGCGCTATTTCGCCGCCACAGGCCTGCGCTAGCGTCAGATAAACGCCCCTACGGCTCCTGAGGTGTAAGAAATGCCCCGTATCGTTACCGTCGCCGCCACCCAAATGGCCTGCTCCTGGGACAGTGCCGCGAATCTCGCCAAGGCCGAGCAGCTGGTGCGTCAAGCCGCAGCCAAGGGCGCGCAGATCATCCTGCTGCAGGAACTGTTCGAAACCCCGTACTTCTGCCAGAAGCCCAACCCTGACTACCTGCAACTGGCCACCCCGGCTGAGCGTAATCCGGCGATTCTGCACTTCCAGAAAATCGCCAAGGAATTGCAGGTGGTACTGCCGATCAGCTTCTTTGAGCTGGCCGGCCGCGCGCGCTTCAATAGCATCGCGATCATCGATGCCGACGGCAGTAACCTCGGGATTTATCGGAAAAGCCATATCCCGGATGGCCCGGGCTATCACGAGAAGTACTACTTCAACCCCGGCGATACTGGTTTCAAGGTGTGGAATACCCGCTACGCCAAGATTGGCGTGGGCATCTGCTGGGATCAGTGGTTCCCCGAGTGCGCGCGCAGCATGGCGCTGCTCGGTGCGGAAATCCTCTTCTACCCGACTGCCATCGGCAGTGAGCCGCACGACCCGAGCATCAGCTCGCGCGATCATTGGCAGCGTGTGCAGCAAGGCCATGCCGGGGCGAACCTGATGCCGGTGATTGCCAGCAACCGTATTGGCCGCGAAGTGCAAAGTGGCTCGCACATTACCTTCTACGGTTCGTCGTTTATTACCGACCCGTTCGGCGCCAAGGTTGAGGAAGCCAACGAAACCGACGAGGCGGTACTGATGCACAGCTTCGACCTGGATCAGCTGGAGCATATCCGCAGTGCCTGGGGTAGCTTCCGTGACCGACGGCCCAACCTCTATGGACCGTTGAAGACCCTCGACGGCCAATTGGCCTGCGACTAAGACCACCCTGTAGGATGGGCCGATGCGCGCAGCGCGTGATACCCATGATGGCTAGCGCTACGCTAACCCCATCCGATTACGCTCAATGTTTTGGTGAACCAATGACAACCCTGAACAGCACCCCACGCACCGACGGTTTCCGCATGCCTGCCGAGTGGGAACCCCATAGCCAGACGTGGATGGTCTGGCCCGAACGCCCGGATAACTGGCGTCTGGGCGGCAAGCCGGCGCAAGCCGCGTTTACGGCCGTAGCCAGAGCGATTGCCGAATTTGAGCCGGTGACCGTTGGTGTATCCGCCAGTCAGTACGAAAACGCCTGCGAACGCCTGAGCCACAGCAATATCCGCGTGGTGGAAATCAGCACCGACGACGCCTGGGTACGTGACACCGGGCCGACCTTCGTCACCAACAACAGCGGTGAGGTACGCGGTGTGGATTGGGCGTTCAACGCCTGGGGCGGCCTCAATGGCGGCCTTTATGCCAGCTGGGTACGTGACGATCAGGTGGCGCGCAAGATCCTGCAGATCGAAGGCCAGCAGCGCTACCGCACCGATGAGCTGACCCTCGAAGGCGGCTCCATCCACGTGGATGGTGAAGGCACCCTGATCACCACCGAGGAATGCCTGCTCAACCCCAACCGCAACCCGCACCTGAACCGTGAGCAGATTGAGCAGTACCTCGCCGATCACCTGGCCATCGACAGGGTAATCTGGCTGCCGGATGGCCTGTTCAACGACGAAACCGACGGCCACGTCGATAACTTCTGCTGCTACGTGCGCCCCGGCGAAGTGCTGCTGGCCTGGACTGACGATGCAAACGACCCTAACTACCCACGCTGCCAGGCTGCCATGCGCGTGCTGGAGAGCGCCCGTGATGCCCAAGGCCGTCAGCTGATTGTGCACAAGATGCCGATTCCTGGCCCGCTGCATGCGAGCGTCGAAGAATGCGCGGGCGTCGATCTGGTTGCGGGCAGCCAGGAACGCGATCCGTCAATCCGATTGGCGGGTTCCTACGTCAACTTCCTGATCGTCAACGGCGGTATTATCGCGCCCAGCTTTGACGACCCGATGGACACCGAAGCAGAAGCAATCCTGCAGCGCCTGTTCCCGCAGCACCGCGTAGTCATGGTGCCGGGCCGGGAGATCCTCTTGGGCGGCGGCAATATCCACTGCATTACCCAGCAGCAACCTGCGCCGCAACACGGCTAAGCGCAAACGCCCGGCCTAGGCCGGGCGTTTTCTAGCGGCCTGGGGGCAGCTGTTGCGCGCCCGCTGCGCAAGCAAATGCCTGCATCACAATGTGAGTGTTATTCTCACGCCCATGAAATCATCCACGCCCCCTTCCAGTGATAACGCGTCCCACCCCAGCCTCTCAGACTCCAACGCCATCATTCAGGCGCTGGGCAGCGGCAAGAATAAACGCGTACGCAAACTGCTGGCTCGCATGCACCCCGGTAAAATTGCCGCGTTGCTAGAGCTGCTTGATACAGAGCAGCGCCTGAAGCTCTGGCAACAGACCGGTCCTGAACTGGAAGAGCGCACCCTGCATCACCTGGGTCCTACCCTACGGGCGCAGTTGGCCGGCGATTCGGCTGAGGCCATGACTCCGCACGACGAAACGGACAGCGCCCCGAGCAGCCAACTGGAAGCGGTGCGCCAAGCGCTGGCTCAGGGCAAACTCAAACGCCTGGGCAAAGTGCTGCACCGCATGCACCCGGCCAAAGTTGCCGGCTTGCTGGAAGCCTTGCCACCGGTAGAGCGCCATCACGCCTGGAGCATGGTAGAGACCGAGCGAGCGGGCAAAGTCCTCACCTACCTGCATGACGAGATCCGCACCGCACTGGCCCGGGAACTCGACCCGGAAGACCTGATCGCCGCCACTGCTGAGCTTGAGCTGGATGACCGCGTCGACCTGATCCAGGCCTTGCCTGCCGAACTGGGTAACCAGTTGCTGCATGCCAGTAGCACGGCGCAGCGCCAGCAACTTGAGTCGATGCTGTCCTACCCCGAGGACTCGGCCGGCGGCCTGATGAACGCCGACCCAATTCAGGTGCGCGCCGATGTCACCGCCAGCGCAGTGCTGCGCTACTTACGCCTGCTGGAACGCTTACCGCCGCAAACTGACCTGTTAATGGTGGTCGACCGTAAGGGCCATTATCAGGGCGCCTTGCGCCTCAGCGAGCTGGTCACGGCCGAACTCGAGCAACGGGTTAGCGAGCTGATGCACCACGACATCGCCGGCATCCTTGTGACCACCAGCGGTAACCAAGTGGCTCAGCTGTTTCAGGATCACGACCTGCTTTCCGCGCCCGTGGTGGATGAACACAACCGGTTGCTCGGGCGTATCACTGTGGATGATGTTATCGACTTGATCCGCGAAGACTCCGACCGCGCCCTGATGCACATGGCCGGCTTGAACGATGAAGCCGATATCTTCGCGCCCGTATTGGTCAGCTCACGCCGACGTGCCGTGTGGCTGGGCATCAACCTGCTCACCGCGTTCAGTGCCGCCTGGGTGATTGGCTTGTTCCAGGCCACCCTTGAGCAACTGGTGGCGCTGGCCGTACTGATGCCGATTGTCGCCAGCATGGGCGGAATTGCCGGCAGCCAAACCTTGACCCTGGTGATCCGCGGCCTGGCCTTGGGCCAAGTGCAGAAAGGCAATATCCGCATCTTGCTCAACCGCGAGTTGGGCATCTCGATACTCAACGGCCTGTTGTGGTCGGTGGTCATCGCCCTGCTTTCCGTGTGGTGGTTTGGCAATTGGGGCATCGGCGCCGTACTCGGCGCGGCTATTTTGCTCAACCTGCTGTGTGCAGCCCTCGCGGGCTGGGCCATACCGCTGATACTGGATCGCATGGGCATCGACCCCGCCTTGGCCGGCAGCGTGATTTTGACCACGGTGACCGATGTTGTCGGCTTCTTCGCCTTCCTTGGCTTAGCCACTGTGCTACTGCTCTAGACGCCGGTTACTCAGGCGACAGTGCGCGTACCGCGCACAAGGGATCCAGCGTGCACAACGCTTGGTACTGGCTGAGGAACACTTGCCCGCCGAAGCTTTCGAGAAACTCAGAGCGTTTTAACCGATCCATCACCGGCCCTTTGACCTCTGACAGATGCAGTTGCACCTCGGCACTCTTCAGCTGCTCGGCGATTGCCTCCAGAGCGTCTAGCGCGCTGGCATCAATCTGGTTGACCCCCGAGCATATCAACACCAGATGGCGTACTTCAGGGCTCACGGCAATCAGCTCGCCGATGCGTGCTTCCAGATAACGGGCGTTGGGAAAATACAGGCTTTCATCAACCCGCAACGACAGCACACTGGCGCTCTGTACCGTTTTATAGCGCTGGATATTGCGGAAATGCTGACTGCCCGGTACCTGACCCACCACTGCCATGTGTGGCCGGCTGGTACGCCAGAGAAACAACAACAGCGACAGCACGACGCCTAGCATGATGCCGGCCTCAACCCCTTGCAGCAGCACGCCGAAAAAGGTGGCCAACTGCGCACCGCCCTCAGCCTTTGAGTAGCGCCAGGTGTGGCGCAAGGTCGGTATATCGACCAGGCCAAGCACCGCGACCAGAATACTCGCCGCCAAGACCGCCTGCGGCAGGTGGCGTAATACTGGGGCCAGGCCCAGCACTGCCGCCAGCATCAAGCCCGCAGCAAAGATCCCCACCAGCGGCGTGGCCATATTGCTTTGCCGAGCCACCGCTGAACGGGAAAAACTCGCCGCCACCGGCATCCCGCCACTAAAAGCCGAGGCCACGTTGGCCGCGCCCTGCCCCAGCAGCTCCAGATCAGGGCTGATCAGCTGACGCTTGCGCATGGCCAGGCTCTGGGCAATCGAGATCGACTCAACAAACCCCACCAGAGCAATCAGCAGCGCCGCGGGCAGCAGTTCACGCAACAGGCCAAGCTCCAAGCTTGGCAGGCCCAAAGTCGGCAACCCAACAGGCACCTGCCCCACCACTTTGACCCCTTGCTCTTCCAGCTGCAGCAGCGCACCCACGGCCATCGCCAACAGCATAACCAGCAGGGCGCTGAGCTGTTTTACCCGCTGCGCCCAAGCAGCAGGCATGCCTAAAAAGCTTAAGTTACGTAGCAGCACCAATAACACCAGGCTCGCCACTCCCAACAGCAGCGTTGGCCGATGCACCGCCGCTAACTGGGTATACAGCGCAGGCAGCACCTGCGGCAGGGTCAGGCCATCGGCTGATACGCCCAGGATATAGCGCAGCTGGCTCACGGCAATGAGTACCGCGGCACCACTGACAAACCCGGAGATCACCGGATGACTGAGAAAATTGGCAATAAAGCCCAGGCGTAACAGGCCCATCAACAGCAGCAGCGCACCCACCAACAGGGTTAGCCCCACGGCGGCAGCACTGTAGGCCGCAGTACCGGCCGCAGCAATAGGCGCTAACGCTGCAGCTGTCATCAACGCCAAGACTGCCACCGGGCCGAATGACAAGGCCACACCGGGGCTTGCGCCGATCAGCGCATACGCCACTAACGGCAAAATACTCGCGTACATCCCTGCCACGGCTGGGAGACCGGCTAACTGCGCGTAGGCCAACGCCTGCGGCACCAATAACAGGCATATTAAACAGGCCGCCAATAGATCGCGGCCCGCCTGACTGCGGTCGTATTCGCGCACGGTGTTGAGCAGCGGCCACTTATAAGACATTCAAAGGCACCTTGAGGTAGCGCACACCATTGTCTTCAGCAGGCGGCAAATGACCGGCACGCATATTCACCTGCACCGCCGGTAACATCAGCGCCGGCATGCCCAAGGTGGCGTCGCGTGCCTGACGCATGGCGACAAATGCCTCTTCATCGATACCCTGGTGCACATGCACGTTATGCGCTCGCTGCTCAGCCACTGTGGTTTGATAACAGTGCTGCTCACGCCCCGGGGCCAAGTAATCGTGGCACATAAACAGCTGGGTGCTACCCGGCAGGGCAAACAGCTTGCTTATGGAGCGGTACAGCGTGCGCGCATCGCCACCAGGGAAATCACAACGGGCGGTGCCGTAATCCGGCATAAACAGAGTGTCGCCAACGAACGCCGCATCGCTGATCAGGTAGGTCATGCAGGCGGGCGTGTGTCCGGGCGTATGCAGGGCGCGGGCATGCAACGTGCCGATCTGAAAGGTCTGGTCATCCTGGAACAGCTGGTCAAATTGGCGGCCATCAACCGCAAACTCGCTGCCGGCGTTGAACAACTTACCGAAGGTGTTTTGCACGGTGCGGATCTGCTCGCCAATCGCCAAGCGGCCGCCCAGGGCAGCCTTGAGATAGGGCGCGGCGGACAGGTGATCGGCATGCACGTGGGTTTCCAGCAGCCACTGCACACTGAGGCCCTGCTCGCGCACGACGCTGATCAGCTTATCGGCGCTGGCATAGTCAGTGCGCCCGGAAGCCGCGTCATAGTCGAGCACCGAGTCGATAATCGCGCACTGCGCGGTCGCCGGATCACTGACGACATAGCTATAGGTCGAGGTGTTGGAATGGAAAAAAGCCTGGATGAGCGGTGACATGGCAACTCCAGCTTGACCGGCTAAGCCGGTCAGTATCGCGGTGGGTTAACGCTTGGTCTTGCAGGTATTGATGCCTAACAGCGAATACGCCGGACACGATCGAAACAGCCCAGTGGCCAGTGGTACGAGGCCAATCAGCCCCCACCAGCCAATCACGCCGCTCAGGCTCAAGCCGATCAGAATAAGGCCTACGGCAATGCGTAGGGCGCGGTCGAAGGTGCCAATATTTGCTTTCATCGTGATCTCCCGATCCTCACTCAGCTGCGCTGGCGTTCCAGCGCAGCAAACACAAGCATTCCCGCCAGCATCGCGGCCACGAACACCAGCACCTGCCCATGTCCAGTCAACAGCAGCGCCACCGCGGGGCCTGGACAGATCCCGGCAACCCCCCAGCCCATGCCAAACAGCAGACTGCCGCCGATTAACCGGCGGTCCAACTCGCGCTTGCCGGGTAACTGCATCGGCGCGCCAAGCAGGCTGGTGCGCTGCATGCCCGCCCAACTGAAGGGCAAAAACGCCACGCCAATGGCTGCGGCCATTACCAGCGCCAGCGAAGGATCCCAAGCGCCCGTCAGGTCGAGAAAAGCCAGTACTTTGGCCGGGTTAGCCATACCCGCCGTCAGCAGGCCGATACCGAAAATCACACCGGCGAGAAACGCCATCAATTTGCGCATGCTCAGGCTCCCAGCAAGTGACGTAAAACAAACACGGTGGCAAAGCCCGCCGCCATAAAGCTCAGAGTGGCTGCCAATGAGCGTGGCGATAACCGCGATAAGCCGCAGACGCCATGCCCACTGGTGCAGCCCGAGCCATAGCGGGTACCGATACCAACCAGCAACCCGGCGACTATCAGCGCCAACCAGCCCGTGTGAATCTCAATTGCCGGCAGCTTGCTAAACAGCTGCCAGAGCAACGGCGCGAGCAGGATGCCGAGCAGAAACAGGGCCTTTTCGCCGCGCCCCTCACCGGCTCCCAACAGGCTGCCGAGCAGACCGCTAATACCCGCCACCCGGCCATTCATCACGGCAAACAGACTCGCCGCCAGGCCGATCAGCGCGCCGCCGGCCAAGGCGCTCCAGGGTGTGAAGTTGTACCAGTCAATCGTCATTTTTCGGTACCTGCGCAGAACACTTGATAAAGGGTGTTGATCACCGCCAGCGCCGCCGGGCTGCTGATGCAGTAATAGATTAGCTTGCCCTCGCGACGGGTCTCCACGAGGCCCTCACGGCGCAGCACAGCTAACTGCTGCGACAAGGTGGGCTGCTGAATACCAAGCAGCGCCTCCAACTCGCTGACATTACGCTCCCCCTGGGAAAGCTGACACAACAACAACAGCCGATCCGGATTGCCCAGGGCTTTGAGTAATTGCCCTGCCGCATCTGCATTGGCGCGCAACTGCTGAATATCGAATGGGGTTTCGTCTGCGTTCATGGCGTGCAACTCAATTAAGATAAAAACAATCTATTCTTTTATATATTGAATAGCAACCCTCTACTTAGGTGCGCGCTCAACCTCCCCAGCCCTTAGCAACGACGCTGCACTCACTGCTCATTAATAAATAGCGCGCACAAAAAACCCGGAACAAGGTCCGGGTTTTTTATTCTGCTTAGGCCGCGCGGGGATAACCGCTTAGCCTGTTACCGCGCGATCAAAGCAGCGGCAGGGTGTAGCTGACGATCAGGCGGTTTTCGTCGATATCGCGACCGAAGTTGTTACGCATCGCCGCGTTGCGCCAGCGCACACCTAGGTTCTTCAGCGCGCCTTCCTGGAATACGTACATTAGCTCGGTATTGCGCTCTCGCTCCTTGCCCTCAGAAACGTTGCTACCACGGTCAATGTTATCGCCGCTCAGGAAGCGAGTCATAAAGGTCAGACCGGGAATGCCGACCGATGCGAAGTTGAAGTCGTAACGTGCTTGCCAAGACTTCTCATCTTTATTGGAAAAGTCACCGATCTGAACATAGTTGACCAGAAACGGGTCAGTGCCGTTGATGTAGGCAAAACCAGTGTCGCCACTCATTTTCTGGTAGCCCAGACCGAAGCTGTGACCTTGAATACCGTAGGTCATCATGGCGCCGAACGCATTGTTGTCGACGTTGCTGCGACCATCATCAGTGGAGCGCGCGTAGCGCACATCAGTTTTTAAGGTCTGCTTGTCGCCCAGCGGGAGCATGTGTACCAAATTGAACGAGTTCTGCTTATACAGATCGTCCAGCTCGGAATGGTAGTACGCCGCGGTCAGATCAGCGTTGACCTTGTAGGTACCACCCAGGTAAGTGAACTTGTCAGTGGCTGCACCACCGGTCGTGGTGATACCACGAGTGCCGCCATTCGCGCCGCTGCTGGTAGTGATGCGGATGTCTTGGAAGTCACCCGAGTTACGATCGTTCACTTCGCGAATGCGCGCAGCATCCAGCGTCAACCCATTAATTTCCTGGGAGATCAGTTGGCCACCGCTAAATACTTGCGGGGTCAAGCGGCTGTCGCTGGAAGCGATGGCCATGTTTTTGAACTGCATGCTGCCTACGCGCAGCGTGCTGTTCGATACTTTGGCTTTAGCGGCAACGGCCAGATCAGAGGAGTAATCCTGAGAGCCATTCGGCTGAATATTCGCTGGGCCATCTGGCACAAGCAGATCTGTACCCGAGGTACCACCACCGGAATCCAGCTTGAAGCCAACCATGCCAATGGCATCTAGACCAAAGCCGACAGTGCCTTCGGTGAAGCCAGAGTCAGCGCGCAGAATAAAGCCTTGAGCCCACTCTTCTCGTTTGGACTGGCCGGTGCCTTCACGGAAATCACGGTTGAAATAGAAGTTACGCGCTTCGAGTGTGGCTTTGCTGTCGCCGATAAAGTCGGCAAAGGCGGCTTGGCTCAGGGACAAGCCCAAGGTGCTGGCCGCAACAGCCAGTGCCAGGGAGGTCTTTCTCATTATATTTTCTCCAGTGATGTGTAGGTTGCACATCGGTGCGCTAACTGACTTCAAACCAGCGAAGCGGCAGGCACGCACCGAATTCGAGAGGTTATTGCAGGGGCCGGCGGCAGGCAGGCACAGGCGTGCTGCGACCAGGGGCCGATCGTGCAATAACCAAAATCAGGTGGGCGCGTGAGGGCGCTCGGCGCGAGCCGGAGAATGCGAACAGAACAATAGGCAGGTGCAGATCATGGTGCAGGTCTCTTCATTGTTATTGTCGGCCGCTGATCCCGACCGTTATGCGCTGAGTCCTAGGCAGATACTATGCCAGCTACGCCAAAGCGCTCGCCAAGCCTGGTACTACTGGGCTCTGCTTCCATCCAAGCAGGTGTAGAAAGGACTGCCGCGCCAGCAATAAGCGGATTTCTGCTTATCAATAAATACAAAAGGCGGTTTATCGCCATGCTACCCGGAGCCTGATCTGCTTGAATGCCAGGCAATAAAAACCCGCCGAGTGGCGGGTATATGCAAACAGACGCTGGATTAAGCGGCGTTAGCGGGGCGCAGCGAATAGGTTTTCAGCTGCTCGGCGAACTCGCGCAGCGACTGAATACCGCTGGCCTCGGCGTCGCTAACCCAGAGCTTCATGGCCTCAAGCATGTCGTGGCCATTACTGCTGGTCTTGACCCAGATCTGCTGCAGAGCCAGGCGCTTCTCGTAGATCACCTTCAGCGCTTGGCTCTGCTCAAGCATGCGCTGAATGCGCGCATGATGGCCGTCATCGAGCAGGCTCGGCTCACGCGACAATAAGCGTTTGGCACGATAGAAGTGGTGGCGCACAGAGGCATCGGCCTTGGCCAGCTCCTGCTGCACCAGCGGTGCGATCACCAACTTGCGGTACTGCGCCATGATCTGGAAACGGTTGTTAAGGATGGCCATGGCAGTGTCCATGTCCAGGTTGCGCTTGCCGGCGACGCGATGAGCGATGGGCGCGACACGCTGTACCTTGGCCAAGCCGAGCAGGCTGAACAGCTTGATCCAGAACCAGCCCATGTCGAACTCCCACTTCTTCACCGACAATTTGGCGCTGTTCGGGTAGGTGTGATGGTTGTTATGCAACTCTTCACCACCAATCAGGATGCCCCAAGGCACCAGATTGGTCGCAGCATCACGGCATTCGAAGTTGCGGTAACCGACCGCATGGCCCAGACCATTGACCACGCCCGCTGCCCAGACCGGTATCCACATCATCTGGACCGCCCAAATGGTAATACCTGCGGCACCAAATAAGGCCAGATCGATAAAGCCCATGAGCATCACGCCGGCAACCGGGAAGCGCGAGTAGAGGTCGCGTTCGATCCAGTCTTCCGGGCAATTCTTACCGTAGATGCGCAGGGTTTCCGGGTTCTTTGCCTCTTCGGCGTACAGCTCAGCACCAGTACGCAGTACAGTGCTCAAGCCTTTGACCACTGGGCTGTGCGGATCATCAACGGTTTCGCACTTGGCGTGGTGTTTGCGGTGGATCGCGGTCCATTCACGGGTGTTCTGCGCCGTGGTCAGCCACAGCCAGAAACGGAAGAAGTGTTTCAGTGCAGGATGCAGCTCCAGCGCGCGGTGCGCCGAGTAGCGATGCAGATAAACCGTGACGCTAACGATGGTAACGTGCGTCATCAGCAGGGTAACTGCGACCAACTGCCAGACCGACAGATCAAGAAAACCGTTGTACCACATGGACCGTGTGCCTCGTGCAGAAGAAAAGACGTATCGATTATTAGCACACGTCGACAGGCATTATCCCTGACCCTGATCAGAAAACCAGTTGGTCTTTTGCATAAGAATGTTGCCCGCCTCTCAGCATCTATACTTCCGGCTTTAGGTAAAGGACTCGCGTTTATCCCATGACTGCTCCACAAGGCGCTTGGCGCCTGACCCTCAGCTATGCGTGTGCCGCAGCAATTTGGGTGCTATTAAGCGACGGATTCCTGATGACCTTGAGCCTGCCACTGCCGCAGCTGGAGCGCGCGCAGCTGCTCAAAGGGCTGGCGTTTGTACTGTTCACCGCAGCCTTGCTGTATTCGATTTTGCGTAGCCATCAACAGCACCAGCAGCAAGGACATCAAGCCCTGCAGCGCAGTGAAAAGCGCCTGCACCAAGCACTGGAGGCTGCTGAGGGGGGCATTTGGGACTGGGACCTGCAACAGCACAAAGTGTACTTTTCTCCCGGCTATACCGCCCTGCTGGGCCTTCACCCCGAAGCCTTGGGCGATAACCGTCAGCATTGGGAGCAACGCCTGCATCCCGATGATCGCGTGACGTTCGCGCGCAATATTCAGCGGCGTATGAGCACGCTCAGCACAGCGCCTTACGAGGTGAGCTACCGGCTGCAACACCAGGACGGCAGCTATCGCTGGATTCAAGCACGCGGGCGTTTGCTGCTGGACAAGCAAGGCCGCGCTGAACACCTGATCGGCACCGCCAGCGATATCACCCAGCAGCGCAAGGACGAAGACAGCCTGCGCCAAGCTGCGGTGGTGTTCGATGCCACTCAGGAAGGTGTGCTGGTCACTGATGCGCAGCAGCATGTCGTGCACTGCAACCCGGCGTTCACCCGTATTACCGGCTACAGCGAAGCGGAAATTCTGGGTCAATCGCCAAGCATCCTTAAATCCGGTCGCCACGATAAAAGCTTCTACAGCAGCCTCTGGCATGCCCTGCAAAACCACGGTGCTTGGAGCGGCGAGGTGTGGAACCGGCGTAAGAGCGGCGAAATTTACCCGCAGTGGCAATGCATCCGAGTGATTCACGATGAACAGGGCGAGGTCAGCCACTACGTCGCGGTGTTCTCCGACATCAGCGCACTGAAACGCTCACAAAATGAGCTCGACTATTTAGCCCACCACGACCCGCTGAGTGATCTGCCCAATCGCCTGCTATTCACCGAACGTGTCGAGCATGCCCTCGAGCGCGCCAGGCACGACGGCCAGAGCGGCGCGGTGCTGCTGATCGACCTCGATCACTTCAAGCACATCAATGAAAGCCTGGGTCACAACATCGGTGACCTGCTGCTCAAGGATGTTGGCAAACGCCTTAGCCAACAACTCGGTCAGCGCATGACCCTGGCCCGCCTGGGCGGTGACGAATTCGGCCTGCTCGACGAAGGCTGCAGCAGCGCCGAGCAGGCAGCGGTGATGGCGCAGCGCCTGCAGGTTTGCATGAGCGCGGCCTTTAAGGTCAATCAGCAAGAGCTGTTTATCACCGCCAGCATCGGTATCAGCCTGTACCCCGACGACGCCGACGACGCCGGACAGATAGTGCGCAATGCCGACTCGGCGCTGTTCAAGGCCAAGAACAGCGGCCGAGAAAACTATGCTTTCTACAGCCAGGAGCTGACTGAACATGCACGCCAGCGTGTCGATATGGCCAGCGCTTTGCGCCACGCCCTGGTCAACCAAGAGCTGCGCGTTTACTACCAACCGCTGATCTGCCTGCGCAACCAGGAAATGATCGGCGTCGAAGCGCTCGTGCGCTGGCAGCATCCGCAGCGCGGGCTAGTTGCGCCGGGTGAGTTTATTCCGATAGCCGAAGAAACCGGGCTGATTGCTACGATCGACGCCTGGGTACTGGAGCAAAGCTGCCGGCAGATGGTCGCTTGGCAAACCGCCGGTCATGCCCTGAAGTTTGTGGCGGTGAATGTCTCCAGCCGGCTGTTCAGCCGTGGTGAGTTGGATCAACGGGTGGCCGAGGTGCTGCGCGCTACCGGCCTCCACCCCGCATGCCTAGAGCTGGAAGTGACCGAAAGCGCGGTGATGGACAACCCCGACGCGGCACTGGCCTTACTCCAACGCTTGCGCGCACTCGGCATACACTTGGCCATCGATGACTTTGGCACCGGCTACAGCTCCCTGGCACGGCTCAAGCGCCTGCCGGTGCATAAGCTGAAAATCGACCGGAGTTTTATTAGCGGTCTGCCGCACGACCCGAGCGATGTCGCGATCACCCGCGCGGTACTCGCCCTCGGTCATAGCCTCGGGCTCAAGGTGCTGGCCGAGGGCATTGAGCGGGTCGAGCAAGTCGAGTTGCTCCAGCAACTCGGTTGCGACCATGCTCAGGGCTATTATTTCGGGCATCCTCAACCGGCAGAACAACTGATCACACAGCTTACATCTCGCGTCGACACGCGACCGACCAAGGCGTAACCCATGCGTGTAATGATTCTTGAAGACGACAGCTGGATTGCCGACCTGCTCAAACAGATCGTCCTCAGCCTACGCCCTGATTGCCAAGTGGTGTGCCTGAGCAGCGTCAGCGCCGCCCTGCAGGAATGGCAACAGCGACCGGCCGACTTGGTCATCAGTGACTGGAACCTGCCGGATGGGCCCGGTACCCGCTTGCTCGAGCAGGTGCGCCGCGATAGCAGCAGTACGCCCCTAGTGGTGATTACCGGGCGCTCCGACCGCGCCAGCGTAATGGCCGTGCGTGCCTTGAAGATCAACGCCTTTATCAGCAAGCCCTTCCAAGCGGCGCATGTTGCCGCCAGCCTGGAAACCCTCCTGCCGCCAGACATTGACCAGCCACCACCGCAGGCCGACGACGCACAACACGACCTGCTTGCACACCTGTACAGCCTGCCTAGCAACGAGCTGCAATTACCTCTCAACGCACAGGTGCGCGACCGCCTTTTGCAAAGTTTCAAAGGCGAGCAAATTGATCTGCGCCAGCTGGCCAGTGAATGGCAACAAGACCCTGCACTCAGTGTTCGTCTGCTGGGTGTGGCCAATAGCAGTGCCTACAACGCAGGCGGCAAGCCCTGCTCCAACCTGCTCGAAGCCCTGCAAAAACTGGGAGCCAAAAACAGCCTCAACCTGGCCATGGGCCTGGCGCTGCGCCAGTCCAGTGCGCTGCAGAACCCCATGCTGAGCCTGTTTGCCCAGGCGCACCTGGACAGCACCGAACAGCTGATCGAACGCAGCACCCGCCTCGCCCGGCAATGCGCCATGGACCCGGCACCGTTCCATTGCGCCGCCCTGCTGCACCGCATGGGAGAGCTGTGCGTGCTGTACCAGGCACAGGTGTGGGAAGACAGTGGCCAGAGCTTCAGCGAAGAGCAAATCATGCAGGCGCTCGACCAGTTCAGCGGCCCCTTTGCCATCAGCATCAAGGCCCAGTGGCAATTACCCATGCAGCTACGCGAACTGATCGGCGCGTGCTACGCCCTGCCAAGCAGTAACGTTAAACGTGAAAATATTCTAATGCGCCTCGCGGCCTGCGAACTCAACACAAACCACGATGACCCCGAGCAGGCACGCCTGCGCAGGCTGGCAGGTTTAGCTTGAATGCGTTTACTTAAGAGCACGCGCATGACGGGATCGTTTGATGGATAAGCAGAACAGGCTCAGCGCCATCCACTGGATTGTCGGCCTGGGCAGCCTCAGTCTGGCGGTATTTTTTAGCGTCCTCGGCGGCCTTGCGCTAAACCAGCAGCAAGCCCTTTGGGACCAGCAGATCGCCAAGCAACATGAGCTGCAAAGCCTGACCTTGCGCAACAGCCAGCAAGAGCTGCAGCAACAGGCGCAACTGCTGGCCGAAACCATTGCCGCCGACGCCTGGCTGATCGAACTGGTGCGTCAGGCCCATGCCCTGCAAAGCAGTGAACCCATCGATATACAAAGCCTCAACGCCATTCGTAACCAGCTTTACACCCGCCTTGCCCCACGCTGGCGCAACCTGCAAAGCATTCGTCCGTTCGCTCTGTTTGTCCACCTGGCCCCGGCAGCCGAGGTGCTGCTGCGGGTGCATAAGCCGCAATGGTTTGCCGACTTCCCCAGCGCGCAACGACCCATGCTGCTCGACAGCCTGGCCCAGTCCACAACGACGGCTGGTTTGATCGCCAGCGCGCAAAGCCTAAGCATGCGCGCCATCGTGCCGCTGCGCGCAGCAAGCCTTGAGGGACCCGCCAACGTCGGCGCGCTGGAAGTCAGCCTCGATGTACTGGGTTACCTGCAACAGCTGGATCACGAACTGGATGCGGGGGTAGCCCTGCTGTTCAAGCGTTCGATCCGCGCGCCGGGCAGCAGCACTGACGTGCGCCACACCCCCATTACAAACAGCGAATACTGGCACCTGGCAGGCTTCTCTCAGGTGCAAGTGCAGAACTGGCAAGCGCAACAGCGCCTGCCTGCGCCCGAGGCCGGCAATACATTCAAACTGCTGGACGATCAAGGCCGCACATACCTGCTCAATCAGGTGCGTTTAAGTGATTATCAAGCCGCCGTGAGTGGTGGCGACAGCCAGGTCTTGGCCCTGACCTGGCGCGATATCAGCACACTGTTCAGCCAGCACCAAAGCGACCGGCGTTGGCTGGTGGGTAAATGGCTGCTGGCTTGGTGCGCCGCCGAAGCACTGTTGTTATTGCTGTTGCAGGCTACCCGACACAGCAGCCAGCGGGTGATCCGTCAGCACAACGCCGCACTGCAGGAGCAAAACCAGCACATTGAACAGTCACGCCAACTGCTGGCGCTGATCGCCGAGACGCAGGCGGTCTATATCAATACAGACAATCAGCGCGAAGCCTTCGACAAATTACTCGTGCGGATTCTCGAAGTTAGCGCCAGTCAGTTCGGTTTTATCGGTGAAATTTTGCAGGACGATGGCGGCGTGCGCTTTCTGCGCACCTTCGCCATCAGCAATATCGCCTGGGACGCAGACACCCGTGCCTTTTATGACGCCCACATGCTGCAGGGCCTGGAATTTCGCAACCTCGACAGCCTGTTTGGCCAGGTGATTCGCAGCGGTCAGCCGTTGATCACTAACGATGCCGTCAACCATCCCAAACGCGCTGGCTTGCCACCAGGCCACCCGCCGCTGCTGGCGTTTGCTGGTCTGCCGATTCACGCCAATGGCGAACTACTCGGCATGCTCGGCCTGGCCAATCGCGAGGGCGGCTACGACGACTTCATCACACAGCTGCAGCCACTGCTGGCCACCTTGGGTCAGGTGCTTGATGCGCTGCGCCGCGACAGTCAGCAGACGCTGACGCAACAACGCTGGCAGCGTCAGCAGGCGGCCCTGCGCGCGCTCAACGAAATTGCCGCACTACCCAAACTGAGCACAAAAGAACAACTGCGTCAGGCCCTACAATTGGGAGCAGAGTTCTATGGCATGCCAATTGGCATCATCAGCCAGATTGAGGCGCAGAATTACCAGGTGCTGGTTCAGGTATCACCGCCCGACAGCCTGCATGATGGTCAGTGCTTTGTCTTGGGTGACACTTACTGCAGCATCGCCCTGCAGGGCGACGATGTACTGGCCATTGCGAACATGGGCGAGAGTCACTACGCCGCGCACCCCTGCTACCCGCTGTTTGCCCTGGAAAGCTATATCGGCACCAGCATCTGGGTCGCCGGTGAGCGCTTCGGCACCCTGTGCTATGCCGCCAGTGAGGCACGCCATGCTCCCTTCGATGAAGCGGATGAAGAGTTCTTGCGCCTGTTCGCCCGCTGGATCGGCGCCACCCTGGAGCGCCTGCGCCATGAAGAGCAAGCCCTTGAAGCGCGGCTCTTTCTACAGGCAGTACTCGACTCGGCCACCGGGGTGTCGATCATCACCACCGATATCCAGGGTCAGATCACCCTGTTCAACTCCGGAGCAGAACGCCAGCTTGGCTATAACAGCGCCGACGTCATTGGCCAGCACAGCTCCGTGCGCTTCCACCTGGCCGATGAGATTCAGGCCCGTGGTGCTCAACTCAGCCGCGAGGAAGGCTGCGAGATCAGCGGCTTTAACGTGTTCACCTGCATACCGGACAAGGGCGGACCGGAAACCCGCCAGTGGACCTATGTGCGCAAGGATGGCGAACCACGCATCGTCAATCTTACCGTCAGTGCTATGCGCGACAGTCATGGCGCCATCAGCGGCTACTTGGGCATTGCCAGCGATATTAACGACCTACATCAAGCCACCCGCTCCCTGCAGAAGAGCGAGAGCCGCTTCCGCGGTCTGGTGGCCAACCTGCCCGGCGCGGTATACCGCTGCCGCAACGATGCCAACTGGACCATGAGCTACCTGAGTGAGGAAGTTTTCGCCCTCAGTGGCTACCCCGCCAATGAATTCATCAACAATCGCGTGCGCAGCTTTTCCAGCGTGGTGCACCCCGACGACCTGCCTATTACTTACCACGCACTAAGCGCCATCGAGCGCCAAGAGTCCTTCGAGCTCACCTACCGCGTACAACACGCCGACGGCCATAGCGTCTGGGTAAGGGAAAAAGGCCGCGGGGAATACGACAACGCGGGGCAACTGCTATGGATCTCCGGGTTTATCTGGGACATCAGCGACCGCAAAGGCGTAGAAGACCAGCTGCAAATGAGCCAACAACGCTTCCGTAACGCCTTCAGTACCGCCCCTCAGGGCATGGCGCTGGTGTCTCTGCAGGGGCAGTGGCTGGAAGTTAACGACCAGCTCTGCGAGATGCTCGGCTATAGCCGCGAACAGCTGCTGCATAGCAGCTTCCAACAGATCACCCACCCCGATGACCTGGACGCGGACCTGCAGCATATAGAAGAGTTGCTGGCCGGTGAGATCAACACCTATGAGATGGAAAAACGCTACCTAGATAGCCAAGGACGAATCATCTGGGCCTTGCTCAGCGTGTCGCTGGTGCGTGACAGCGCCGGCCAACCCGTGCATTTCGTCTCGCAGATTCAAGACTTCAGCGAACGTATCGCCGCCGAAATGGCCATTCGCGAACGCGAGGACTACCTGCGCGCCCTGCTCGACAACGTCCTCGATGCGATCATCACCGTCGACCAACAGGGCTATATCGAAACCTTCAACCACGCGGCCGAGCGCATTTTCGGCTACAGCCACCTGGAGGTCTCAGGGCACCGTGCCACCCTGTTGCTGCCAGAACCACACCGCTCGATGCGTGCCCGCTATATCAGCCACTTCCTGAAAACCGGCATCCAGAAGATGCTCGGTAAGGACATCGAACTGAGCGCCATGCGCAGCAACGGTGAATCCTTCACCATCGAGTTGGCCGTCTCGCAGATCAGCTATCAGGGCGAACGTCGCTTTATTGCGGTCATCCGCGATATCGAAGAACGCAAACGCATCGAGCGGATGAAGAGCGAGTTCGTCTCCACCGTCAGCCATGAACTGCGCACACCGCTAACCGCCATCGCGGGTTCGCTGGGTCTGATCAACGGCGGTGCGCTGGGTGAAGTGCCCGCCGCCATTCAGCAAATGCTGCAGATTGCCCAAGACAATAGCGGGCGCCTCAACCTGCTGATCAACGACCTGCTCGACATGGACAAACTGGTGGCGGGCAAGATGCTCTTCGCCCTGCACGATGAGGCGCTGCAACCGCTCCTGGAACAGGCCATCGAAGAAAACCAACCGTACGCCAGCCGCTACCAGGTGCAGCTCAAGCTGCAAGGCCCGGCCACCGACGCCCGAGTGCGCGTCGACAAACTGCGCCTGGCCCAAGTGCTGGCCAACCTGCTGTCAAATGCGGCGAAGTTCTCGCCCCGGGGCCAGAGCGTGGAAGTCCGCGTGCAACAGCATGACGCTGGCGTGCGCATCAGCGTGACCGATCATGGCCCCGGCGTACCCGAAAACTTCCAGGCGCGGATCTTCAGCAAATTTTCCCAAGCGGATGCCACCGACACCCGGCAAAAAGGTGGCACGGGGCTGGGCTTGGCGATCAGCAAAGAAATCATCGAGCGCATGGGCGGGCAGATTGGCTTCGACTCCACCGTGGGTAAAGGCGCGACTTTCTGGCTCGAACTGACTAATCTGGCCGCAAAAGCGCAGCCAGAGCTGCCACAGCAACCCGAGGACAACCGCCATGCCTGACCTGCAACGTATCCTGCATGTGGAAGATGATCCTTCGATCCAAGCCGTGGCCAAAATCGCCTTGGAGGCAGTCGGCGGCTTTCAGGTGCTCAGCTGCTCATCCGGGCAAGATGCGCTGGACCAACTGCAGGGCTTTGCCCCGGATTTTATCCTCCTCGATGTGATGATGCCGAACATGGACGGCCCGCAAACGCTGGCGCGCATCGCGCGGCTAATCGACATCAACCACGTGCCGGTGGTCTTTATGACTGCCAAGGTGCAGCCAGCGGAAATTGCTCATTACCGCAGCCTCGGTGCCCGCGATGTGATCATCAAGCCCTTTGACCCGATGCAGTTGGCCGCGCAGGTGCGCAAAATCTGGAGCCAGGTTCATGAGTAAAGGCGATACTGCGGCCAATACATTGCAGCAGCACCTGCAACAACTGAGTGACGCCTTCGCCTTGCGCCTGCAGGAAGAGTTACCCGCGCTGGGGCAGAGCGCCGAACGCCTGCTGCAGACCGCAGACCCGCAGGAACAGGTACAACAGCTACAGAGCCTGCGCGACCAGCTGCACAAACTCGCGGGTACCGCCGGCACCTTCGGCTTCAGCAGCCTCGGCCAACGTGCCCGCGAGCTGGAGCTGGACGCCGATCAATGGCTGCACACCCTGCAGCAAGAACAGCAGGGTCTGCAGGCGTTCAGCCACAGCTTGCAACTGCTGGCTAAGCAGGAGTTTCAGAGCGATCCGAAACAAATGCCAGCGCCACAAAAAGCGCCTCTCACCAAGCCTATGCAGAGCACACGGCGCATCTACATACTCGAAGATCAGCTGGCGATTGGCGAAAACATGCGCCAAACGCTCAACAATTTCGGCTACCAAGCTGAACACTTCTCGCGTATCGCAGAGCTGGATGCCGCCTTGCAACAGCAGTTGCCGGATGCCTTGATCGTCGACGTCAATCTGCCCGACGAAAGCCTCACCGGCCTGCAATATGCTGCTGGCCTGCAAGAGCGCTTGGCGGAGCCATTGCCGCTGCTGGTGATCACTACCCAAAACGATTTCGCCACTCACCTCGAAGCTGTGCGTGTCGGCGCGATGGGTTTCTTCACCAAGCCGGTAGACATCCCGCAGCTAGAAAACCGCCTGGAACGCTGTTTCTCCCAGCAGCAAGGTGAACCTTATCGGGTGCTGGTCATCGACGACGACCGCGAATTGGCCAGCCGTTTCAGCCTGATTCTGCGCGGCGCCAACATGCGTGTAGAGATGCTGTATGAGCCCGCCGAAATTTTTGCCCGCATGCGTGATTTCAACCCTGAAGTCATCCTGCTGGATGTCAATATGCCCGACTGTACCGGCCCTGAACTGGCACAGATCATCCGCATGAACGATGAGTGGCTACGTGTGCCGATCATCTACCTGTCAGCGGAAACCGATATCAACCGGCAAATGAGTGCCCTGATCAAGGCCGGTGATGACTTTGTCACCAAACCGATCTCCGATAACGCCCTGGTCGCCGCCGTGTTCTCACGCGCCCAGCGCGCACGGCTGCTGAGTAACGCGCTGTCACGCGACAGCCTCACTGGTCTGCTTAAGCACGCCGATATCAAAGAACAAGCCGCCGTCGAACTGGAGCGCGCGCTGCGCAGCGGCAAACCGGCCAGCGTGGGCATGCTGGATATCGATTTTTTCAAGAAGGTCAATGACAACTACGGCCATGCCGCCGGCGACAACGTAATCCGCGCCCTGGCCAACTTGCTTCGTCAGCGCCTGCGCCGTATCGACAGCCTAGGCCGTTACGGTGGCGAGGAGTTCCTCGTGGTACTGCCCGACTGTACTGCCGAGCAAGCCTGGGGGGTGCTCGACGAAATCCGCCAGCGGTTCGCCGAACTGACCTTTATCGCCAGCGGCAGCGAATTCTCAGTCACTCTCAGTGCCGGCGTCGCCTCCACCGCAGACACCTCAAACAGCGCCAGCGAGCTGCTGGAGAAAGCCGACCAGGCGCTGTATGCAGCCAAACATGGCGGCCGTAATCAGGTGCGTTAGGCCTATCGCCAGCGGCCTGAAGAGCACAACCCCGCGACCCCTTAAGACTGCCGGCAAAGTGTTTGCCGGCATCTGCGCGTGCCAATCAAACTTTACAAATCATGTCGAAGCCGGAACTCAGTGCAAAATTATTGTACAAACGTTGTGCAAAACAAATAACCCTGTATCAGGAGATTTTTATGTTTGCTCAACTGACTTCGACCACCCAACGCCTCAAGCGCACGCTGATGCTAGCGACAGCCACCCTTACAGTCGCGGCAATGCCGGCCTTTGCAGACATGCACGGCGATAAGAAAGACATCGTCGACACCGCTGTCGCCGCCGGTCAATTCAACACCCTGGTAACCGCCGTCACTGCAGCGGGCCTGGTTGATACCCTCAAAGGTGAGGGGCCCTTCACCGTCTTCGCACCCAATGATGCGGCATTCGCTAAGATCCCCAAGGCTGACCTCGACGCCTTGCTGGCTGACAAGGACAAACTCACGGCCGTGCTCACCTACCACGTCGTCCCGGGCAAGCTGATGGCGGCTGACCTGGCCGGTAAGTCCGCGCTAAAAACTGTACAAGGTGGTGAGCTGATGCTGGATACCAGCAATGGCGTCAGCGTTGATGGAGCCTCGGTCGTTGCGGCGGATATCGAGACCAGCAACGGCGTGATTCACGTCATCGACTCGGTGGTGCTGCCCAAGTAACAGCAGGCTTAGCCATTCGCAAAACACACAAAGGCCGCCCCTTTTTAGGGTCGGCCTTTTTTATTGGGTAAGCACTGAACGCCACTCGAGCTTGGCTTTGTGAAATTTATAGCGTAAGTTTTCATGAAAATATTTAAATATAATTTCACGAGGCGCGCCATGTTTAAACAATCCGCCCAGCACATCAGCACCTACTACGCCGCCACCTACCCGGGTCAAATCCCGCTGCGTCCGCGCCTGCAGGCGCCATTGCAGTGCGATGTTTTGATCATCGGCGGTGGCTTCAGCGGCCTGCACACCGCATTGCGCTTGGCCCTGGCCGGCAAGAAGGTGGTAGTGCTGGAAGCCAGTCGCCTGGCCTGGGCCGCCTCCGGGCGTAACGGTGGGCAGGCGTTGCCGGGTTGGTCGTGCGACATGCCACCGTTCGAAAAGGCCCTCGGCCTGGAGCGCGCGCGCCGCCTGTGGGACAGCATGGTCTGGGCCACCGAAGAAATGCGCGCGCTGCCTGAGCGTCACAACTTCGACATTGATTACCGCACCGGGGCAATCTACACCGCGGTGTTGCCGCGCCGGGTGAAGCAGCTGCAGGAAAGCCTCGAAGAAGCCGAGCAGAAATACGGTTATTCGCAGCTGAGCTTTATCCCTAAAGAACAGCTGCCCGAGTGGATCGCCAGCCCGCGTTACTTGGCCGCCCTGCATGACGCCGGTGCAGCCCATCTCAACCCACTGAAACTGGCCCAAGGCCTGGCGACAGCTATTGAAGCCGCGGGCGGGCAGATTTTCGAACAAACCAAGGCGCTGGACTACCGCGAAAGCGCAGGTGGCTATGTGGCGCGCACCGAACAGGGTGAAGTACGCAGCGATTTGCTGGTACTGGCCTGCAACGCCTATATCGATAAGCTCGACCCACAACTGGCGAAACGCCTGCTGCCGGTCGGCTCCTATCAAGTCGCCACCGCGCCATTGGACCCAGAACTGGCGCGCTCGCTGTTCCCCCGCGGCACCTGCGCCATCGATAACCAGTTCGTGCCGGATTACTTCCGCGTCACCCCGGACAACCGCCTGCTGTTCGGCGGCGGCTGCACCTACCTCGGCGGCATTCCCAACGACGTACCCGCTGCCACCCGACCCTATCTAGAGCGGGTGTTCCCGCAACTGCGCGGTGTGCAGATTGATTACGGCTGGGGCGGGCATATCGACTGCACCATGCAGCGCACTCCAGATGTCGGTCATCAGGGCCAGAAGTACTGGCTGCAAGGCTTCTCCGGCCACGGCATCTTACCGACGCTGGCAGCCGCCCGTGCAGTCAGCGACGCGATTCTTGGCGACAGCGACCTGCTTGAGCTCTATCAGGGGCTGAGCAACCCACGCTTCCCCGGTGGCGACCTGCTGGCTGCGCCTATCGAAGCGGTGGGCAAGGCCTGGTATCGGCTGCGCGATTCAATCTGACCCTGACGCCCGGAAGTAATCCGGCTCAGCCATCCCCGGATGACCTCCGGGCACCATCACAAGGCCAACCATGGACATGCAGGAAGAAATCGAAGGTCTAGCGATCCTGATCCGCGACCTGCGTAAGCATAAGAACATCACCCTGGGTGAGCTGGCCGCACGCATCGACCGTTCGGTGGGCTTTCTCTCGCAAGTTGAGCGCGGCTTATCGCGCCCGACCGTGGCCGACCTCACCGCCATCAGCGAAATCCTCGGTGTGCCGACCACCTACTTCTATAGCTTGAGCAAGCCGCGTGAAGTGCCCTGGGTCACCCGCCCCGGTGAACGTCGCACGCTGTATTACGCCGGCGGGATCACCGACGTGTTGGCCTCGCCGACCATGGCCGGCGGCTTCTCAATGCTCGAAAGCCACCTACAGTCCGGCGCCACCAGCGGCGAGGGCCACTTGAATGACAGCTCCGAGCAAGGCGGCTTCGTCCTCGAAGGCGAGCTGACACTCTGGTACGGCGAAGACGCCGAACCGGTAACGCTCGGCCCGAATGACAGCTTCCAGTTACCGCCGCATGCACAGTTTCGCTACGCCAACCTTTCCGATTTACCCACACGAGTGCTTTGGATCTTCACCTGATCCGCGCAGATACCGCCATGACAACAACAATGAAATTCCCCGACCTGCTTAGCGAAGTTCGCGCCTTCCGCGCCGCGCATCCTGAGGTACGTTACGTCGACCTGATCAGCCTGGATATTCCCGGGCATTTCTACGGCAAGCGCTACCCCATCGACATGCTGGAAAAAGTTGCCGCCGGCAGCCCGCTGAAAATCCCGCAAAACTGTGTGCTGCTGGGTGTACAGGGTGGCCTGCATCCGATTGGTGACTACTGTTTTAACGACGGCGACCCAGACGCGCCGCGCCGGCTGATCCCCGGCACGCTCAAGCCGGTGCGCTGGGAAAGTCAGCCGCTGGGGCAGATGTTGATCAGCTCGGACGGCACCGCCGCACCGATTGAGTTCGAACCGCGCGAGGTCTTGGCCCGCGTGCTCAAGCGCTTGTCAGCACGCGGTATTCGCCCGGTGGTGGCCTTCGAACTTGAGTTCTACCTGTTCGACCGAAAACTGCAGGGCGGCCTGCCGCAGTTCCCCCGCGATCCGCTGTGCGGCGATGAAGATGACCAGCCGAACATGCACATTGAACGTTTGTCGCGCTTTGCCGATGTGCTGCACGAGATTGTCGATGCCGCCAATGAGCAAGGCGTAGACGCCAACGTGATCACCGCCGAACTCGGGCCCGGCCAGTTCGAGATCAACTTCGGTCATTGCGACGACGGTCTGCGCGCCGCCGACTGGGCCGCCTTGTTCTGCCGCAGCACCCGCGGCGTAGCCCTTAAGCACGGCCAGCGTGCCAGTTTTATGAGCAAGCCTTACTTGCAGGCGCCAGGCAGCGGCATGCACGTGCACGTAAGCCTGTATGACGCCGCCGGCAACAACCTGCTGGCCGCCGACGACCAGCGCCCCATGCGCCACGCCGTGGCCGGCTGCCTGGAACTTTTACCGCATTGCATGCCGATCTTCTCGGCCAACCACAATGCCTTCCGCCGCTACGGCGCCATGGTTAACGCCGCGAGCCGCGCCAGCTGGGGTTATGAAGACCGCGATGCGTGCATCCGCATTCCCGAATCAGACGGTAAAAACCTGCGCATCGAACACCGCCTGGCCGGCGCTGACGCCAATCCGTACTTGGTGCTGGCCGCCATCCTGATCGGCATGGAACATGGCCTGGATGCTGGCAAAGAGCCGATTGCGCCGCTCAACGACGACCGCAGCAGCGGTATCGACTTCCCCCAGGACATGCTCGGTGCGGTCAGCGCCATGCGTGACCATCCGGTGGTCAACCAGGGGTTGGGCGAAGAGTTTGTGATGGTCTACTGCGAAAACAAACGCCAGGACCATCTGGCCTTTATGCAGGAAGTCAGCGCGCGGGAGTACCGCTGGTTTCTCTAGCGCTCAGACACACAGCACATCCGTGGCTTACACCGCGGGTGTGCTGTTTCAGCGCAGCCAGTACACCGCCAGTCCGGCCAACGCCGAGACCAGCAGCACCTCCATCACTCCGCGCTTGAAGCGCAACAACGCCACGGCAGCCGCCAGGGCAAGCAACGCTGACGGCCAGTCGAATGTGCCGGCAAAGCCCTGCGGCCAGAGTACGTGGTAGGCAAAGAACAGCGCCAGGTTGAGAATCACCCCAACCACGGCGGCGGTAATCGCTGTCAGCGGCGCGGTGAATTTCAGCTCGCCATGAGTCGATTCCACCAGCGGCCCGCCGGCGAGGATGAACAGAAAAGACGGCAGAAAGGTGAACCAGGTAACCAACGCCGCTGCCAGTGCGCCGCTGATAAACCCCGAATCACTGCCAAATACCGGCTGCAGGTAAGCACCAATAAACGCGACAAAGGCCACCACCATGATCAGCGGCCCCGGCGTGCTTTCACCCAAGGCCAGGCCGTCGATCATCTGCGTTGGCGTCAGCCAGCTGTAGTGGCCGATCGCGCCCTGATAGACATACGGCAGGACCGCATAGGCACCGCCGAAAGTCAGCAGGGCGGCCTTGGTAAAGAACCAGGCCATCTGCGTCAGCGTACCGCCCCAGCCATACAGCGCAGTCAGCAAGCCCATTGGCAGCAGCCAGAGCAGCGCGCCGACCAACAGCAACAGCGCCAGTCGTGAGGCGCGAAAGCGCGTATGCGCCGCCGGCGGGCTGTTGTCATCAATCAACGCCGGACCGTAGGACTTATTTTGCGCCGCATGCGCGCCGCCCAGGCTGAACTGCTCGGGCAAGAACCGGCCGCCGAGGTAGCCGAGCAGCGCAGCGCCGATCACGATCAAGGGAAACGGCAGGTTGAAGACGAAGATCGCCACAAAGGATGCCCCGGCAATCCCCCACAGCCAGTTGTTCTGCAACGCCCGCGAGCCAATGCGCCAGGCCGCCTGCAGCACAATCGCGGTGACCGCCGGCTTGATCCCGTAGAAAAGCCCCGCCACCAGCGGCGCATCACCGTAGGCGATATACAGCCAAGACAGACCGATCAGAATAAACAGTGACGGCAGCACGAACAGCACACCGGCCAGCACGCCGCCCCAGGTGCGGTGCAGCAACCAGCCAATATAGGTGGCCAGTTGTTGCGCCTCCGGCCCCGGCAGCAACATGCAGTAGTTCAGCGCATGCAGAAAACGCCGCTCGGACAGCCAGCGCCGCTTCTCAACCAGCTCCTGGTGCATGATCGCGATCTGCCCCGCCGGCCCACCGAAGCTGATCAGGCCGAGTTTTAACCAGAACCAGAAGGCCTCACGCAGGCTGACTACGGGCGGCGCGGTGTGTGCAGACGACTCGGACATGGCGCAACTCACGGCAATAAATGCGGTCGCACTATAGCGCGCTTTGATGACAATTTAAGTCGGTTCGCCACTCAAGCGCAGGCCTGGATTTCCGTATACTTGGCAGCTCTGCGCCCTCCTTTAACCTGCCCGTGAAGCCCTCTGTGAAAATTCGCCATTCGCTCGTAAACCTGCTGCTGATTTGCAGCTGCGTTGTAGTTACATCGAATACCCAGGCCGCCGCGCCCAAACAACAGGACTTGGCCGCCGGCAGCGCGCTGCTGGTCGACCTGCAGACCAATCAGGTGCTCTACGAGCGTAATGCCGACAGCGTGGTGCCGATTGCCTCGGTAAGCAAACTGATGACCGCCATGGTCACCCTCGACGCCAAGCTGCCGTTGGAGCAAATGCTGCCCATCATGATCCGCGATACCCAGGAAATGCACGGGGTGTTCTCCCGCGTGCGCATTGGCAGCGAGCTGAGCCGCCGCGACATGTTGCTGCTGGCGCTGATGGCCTCGGAGAACCGCGCCGCGTCGAGCCTGGCGCACCACTACCCGGGCGGCCACACTGCCTTTGTCGCGGCGATGAATGCCAAAGCCAAAGCGCTGGGCATGACTCATTCGCACTTCGCCGAGCCGACCGGGCTATCGGAGCACAACGTCTCCAACGCTCGCGACTTGGTGCTGATGCTCAAGGCCGCGAATCAATACCCGCTGATCCGTCAATTCACCACCACCTCGGAAAAAACCCAGGCGTTCCGTAAACCCAACTACACCCTGGGCTTTCGCAACACCAACAACCTAGTGCGCAAGCCTGGCTGGAGCGTGCAGCTGAGCAAGACCGGCTACACCGGTGAGGCCGGTCGCTGCCTGGTGATGAACACCGTGATGAATAAGCGCCCCGTGGCCTTTGTGGTGCTCGATGCCTTCGGCAAATACACCCATATGGCCGACGCCAACCGCCTCAAGCGCTGGCTGGAGACTGGCAAAGTCACCGCCGTACCGCCGGCCGCCATCAGCTACCGCCAGCAGAAGCTGGCGCAGCGCGAGGCGCATAAAGCACAGTAGGGGTATGAAGAAGCAGACTCGGCGTCATTCCGGGCCTCGTCATGCCAACGTCGACAAAGCCACGTATTAGCCGTTAAGGCCCAGCAGTGGCTGCCGCATGCCAAACACCAGAAACCGCGCCAGCTCGCTGAGCGGCAACGCCTTACTGATCAGGTAACCCTGCGCCTGATCACAGCCGTACTCGCGCAACAGCGCCAGCTGCTCGGCGTTTTCCACACCTTCGCCGACCACTTGCAGATCGAGGTTGTGCGCCAGGTTGATCATCGCCCGCACCAGCTGACGATTCTCTGCGCGTTCATCCATGCCGCCGACAAAGCTCTTGTCGATTTTCAGCAGGGTGATCGGCAGGTTATTCAAGTGCACAAAGGACGAGAAGCCGGTGCCAAAATCATCGAGAGAGAAACGCACACCAAGGCGAGCGAGGGCCAGCATGGTCTGCTGCACCTGATCGCTGCGGCGCATCACGGCGGTTTCCGTCAGTTCGAACTCCAGCCATTGCGCATCCACGCCGCGCTCTTCAATCAGGCGGCTGAGGGTTGGCAGTAACTGGCTGTCCTGAAACTGACGGAACGACAGGTTGATCGCCATGTGCAGCGGCGGCACACCGCGCCCGAGCAGCCATTGCATGTCGCGCAAAGCGCGCGAAATAACCCAATAACCCAGCGGCACAATAAGCCCGCTTTCCTCGGCCAGCGGTATGAATTCGTTGGGCGCTAACAGACCATGCTCGCGGTGCCGCCAGCGTACTAACGCCTCCAGGCCGACGATAACGCCGCTCTGCAGACACAAGCGCGGCTGGTAATGCAGCTCCAGCTCATCGCGGCGCAGAGCACGGCGTAGCTCGCTTTCTAATTCAGCCTGATTGCGTGCGCTGCGGTTGACCCGCTCGTCGTACATATAAAAGCTGCAGCCTTGATGACTTTTGGCTTGTTGCATGGCGATATGCGCATGCCACATCAGCGTGTCGGCATTGCTGCCGGGGCGAGCCTGCGCCAGACCCAGGCTGCAACCGATCAACAGGCTTTCGCCGTCGATCCAGTAAGGCTCGCCAAGGGCTTCAGTGAGTTTCACAGCCAGACGCTCGGCGCGCTGCGGGTCGCGCCGACTGTCGAGCAATAGAGCAAATTCATCACTGCCCAGGCGCGCCACCTGGTCACCCTCTTGCAGCTGCGCCTTGATCCGCGCCACTACCTGCAGAATCAAACTATCGCCGCCCTGATAGCCGAGTGCATCGTTGGCGCGGCGGAAGTTATCCAGGTCGAGATGGCCGAGGGTCAGCCCCTGCCCGCCCTGCTCGCCCAAGCATGCGGCTAGCAAAGCTTGAAAGCCCTGGCGATTGGCAATCCCGGTCAACGTATCCTGCTCGGCCAAACGCTCCACCGTGTCGTTAAGACGGCCACGCTCGCGCGCATAACGCAGGCAACGGCGTAGCACTTCGGCACTGAGCTGATCGCGCACCAGCCAGTCGCATACGCCCTCAGGCACAACGCTCGGCTCGGCATCCAGCAGCAGAATAATCGGCAGAGAACAGCGTCCCGAGGCTGGCAGATAGGTGGCAGTGGTCAGCAGTAAGGCGTTACTGGGTTTATCGAACAACGCGCTGGCCGCGTCCCAAGACGGCGCGGTAATCAGTGCGTAGCCACTGCCCAACGCACTCAGGCGCTCGCGCAGTGCCAGCGCCCAATCGGGCGTTTCCGCCAACAGGAGCAAGCGTAATGGTTCGACGAACACTGGCAAGCAACTTCCCCCACAGCACAAATAAAGAGCATTGATTCTGCTCAGACGCGTCGTAACCGACGTCTAATAACGCACATCCATGTGACTGTGGCGCGTCCTGCGGACAGGCAAAGTGCCAGAATTGGCACCAGAGTACTGGATTGCACAAATTAGCCAAGCCTGGCGGTTCGCCATTACGTGCACTGCAACACACTTCCAGATGGTCACAGCAGAAAGCCTCAGGCCTGTTAAAATGCGCGCCCATTTCGCCTGGCGATTGATTCGATGTCCCGACTGAACCCCCGGCAGCAGGAAGCCGTGAACTATGTCGGCGGCCCTCTTTTGGTGCTCGCCGGCGCAGGCTCCGGCAAGACCAGCGTAATCACCCGCAAGATTGCCCACCTGGTAAAGAACTGCGGCATCCAGGCCCGCCATATCGTCGCCATGACCTTTACCAACAAGGCCGCGCGCGAAATGAAGGAGCGTGTCAGCAGCCTGCTTAAAGGCCCTGAAGCGCGCGGCCTGACGGTGTCGACCTTCCACAACCTGGGCATGAACATCATCCGTAAGGAATACGCGGCGCTGGGCTACAAGCCGGGGTTTTCGATCTTCGATGAGGGCGATATCAAGGCGCTGCTGTCGGACATCATGCAGAAGGAATATGCCGGCGACGACGGCATCGATGAGATCAAAAATTACATCGGCAGCTGGAAAAACGATCTAGTCCTACCTGACCAGGCCGTGAGCGCCGCGCGCAACCCTAAGGAGCAGACCGCCGCCATCGTCTACCTGCACTACCAACGCACGCTCAAGGCGTATAACGCGGTGGACTTCGACGATCTGATCCTGATGCCGGTGAAGCTGTTCCAGGAGCGTCCGGATATCTTAGAGAAGTGGCAGAACCGCATCCGCTACCTGCTCGTCGACGAATACCAAGACACCAACGCCAGCCAATACCTGCTGGTGAAGCTGCTGGTGGGCATGCGTAACCAGTTCACCGTGGTCGGCGACGATGACCAGTCGATCTACGCCTGGCGTGGCGCGCGCCCGGAAAACCTGATGTTGCTGAAAGACGACTACCCGTCGCTAAAAGTAGTGATGCTCGAGCAGAACTACCGCTCCACCAGCCGCATCCTCAAGTGCGCCAACATCCTTATCGCCAACAACCCGCATGCCTTCGAAAAGCAACTGTGGAGCGAGATGGGCATGGGCGACGAGATCCGCGTGATCCGCTGCAAGAATGAAGATGCCGAATGCGAGCGCGTGGCCCTGGAAATCCTCACTGAGCACCTGCGCACCGATCGGCCCTACAGCGACTACGCAATTCTCTACCGCGGTAACTACCAGGCCAAGCTGATGGAGCTGAAGTTGCAGCACCACCAGATCCCCTATCGCCTGTCGGGTGGCACCAGCTTCTTCGCTCGCCAGGAAGTGAAGGACCTGATGAGTTACTTCCGCCTGCTGGTCAACACGGATGACGACAACGCCTTCCTGCGGGTAATCAACGTACCGCGCCGCGAGATCGGTTCCACCACCCTGGAAAAACTCGGCAACTACGCCACTGAACGCAAGATCAGTATGTACGCCGCCGCCGGTGAAATCGGCTTGGGCGAAAGCCTGGATGCACGCTATACCGAACGCTTAGCGCGCTTTACCCGCTGGATGGACCGGGTACGTCAGGAGTGCGCACAGAACGACCCGATTGCCGCGATTCGCAGCATGGTGATGGACATCGATTACGAGAACTGGCTGCGCCAGAACGCCTCCAACGATAAGGTCGCCGATGCGCGCATGGGCAACGTCTGGTTCCTCGTCGAGGCGCTGAAGAGCACCCTGGAGCGCGACGAAGACGGCGACATGACCATCGAGGACGCCATCGGCAAACTGGTGCTGCGCGACATGCTCGAACGTCAGCAAGAGGAAGAGGATGGCGCCGAGGGCGTGCAGATGATGACCCTTCATGCCTCCAAGGGCCTGGAATACCCGTCGGTGTACATCCTCGGTGTCGAGGAAGAAATCCTCCCGCACCGCTCCAGCATCGAGGCCGACACGGTTGAAGAAGAACGCCGCCTGGCCTATGTCGGTATCACCCGTGCCAAACGCAACCTGACCATGACATTCGCCGCCAAGCGCAAACAATACGGCGAAATCATCGATTGCGCGCCGAGCCGTTTTCTCGATGAGCTGCCGCCCGAAGACTTGGTTTGGGAAGGCCTGGAAGACGCACCCGCTGAGGTCAAGGCTGCCACCGGCAACTCGGCGCTGGCCAATATGCGCGCCATGCTGAAAAAATAACCAGCAGCTGAGCAACGAGCAGGCGGCGAGTATTTCACGGCCTTTTGCATCCGCGCTACGCTGCTTCACTTCACCCCGGCGCAGGCCGGGCACCAGAAACAACGAGGGTAACCGCGTGGAAGCGCTGAAACAGAAGATTCGCGATGAAGGCACCGTGCTCTCGGAGCACGTACTCAAGGTCGATGCCTTTCTCAATCATCAGATTGATCCGGCGCTGATGCAGCAGATCGGTCATGAGTTCGCCCAGCGCTTCGCCGGCCAGGGCATCACTAAGATTGTCACCATTGAAGCCTCAGGTATTGCCCCGGCGGTAATGGCCGGCCTAGAACTGGGCGTGCCGGTGATTTTCGCCCGCAAGTACCAGTCACTCACGCTCACCGACAACCTGTACATCTCTAAGGTGTTTTCTTTTACCAAGCAAACCGAAAGCACCCTGGCCATCTCGTCCAAGCACCTGAACGCTGAAGATCACGTGCTACTGATCGACGATTTCCTCGCCAACGGCCATGCCGCACACGCCCTGATCGACCTGATTGGTCAGGCGGGTGCGAGCATCGCTGGCATTGGCGTGGTGATCGAAAAGTCCTTCCAACGCGGCCGCGCCGAGCTGGATGAACAGGGCTATCGGGTCGAATCGCTGGCGCGCATCGGCTCGCTGAAGGATGGTCTGGTCAGCTTTATCGACTAACAATGCTTGTCGTCAAAATAGTCGGCTTGACGGGACTAAACGACGACTTGCGGGGCCACTGCCATGGATGGCCGGCCACAAAAAAGCCGCCTAATAGGCGGCTTTTTTACAGCAGTGTCAGGCGTATTACAGACCCGACATCTTCTGAATTGCGCCACGCAGCTCGTCATCCGAACAATCAGCGCATGTACCCTTCGCCGGCATGGCGTTGATACCGGAAATAGCCTTGGCCAGGATGCCGTCGAGGCCGCCTTGTGCATCGGCACGTTCTTTCCATGCCGCAGTATCGCCAATTTTCGGTGCACCCAGAATACCTGGGGTGTGGCAGGCGCCACAGTGCTTGGCAATGATGTCGTCGGCCGTACGCGCAGCGCCGCCAGCGGCGACAGCGACAGCGCCCACACCTTTACACTCTTCACCCATCACACAGACTTGGCCTACCGGCTTCAAGCGTTCGGTAATAGCATCGTCGGTCATGGCCTGAGCAGTCACTGCCCACAGGGCCAATACGGTAGCCGGTGCTACCAGGATCTTTTTAATCAGGTTCACGGTACACCCTCTTCGTGGCTAGTCACGCTCGCGGCCACGGTTTCGCGAGCTGGGAGCAGTATAACGGCAAGCCGCTAGCGCTGAAACAGCCCAGATTGCCGCAGGGTTATTTAGAAGTTGGCCGGTGTAGTCGCACTGATCAACCGCGCAGGCTGCTCGAACGGATTACGAAAGCGATGCGGCTTGCTGCTCTCGAAGTAGTAGCTGTCACCCGGCTCAAGAATAAACACCTCACTGCCGACGGTCAGCTCTAACTTACCGGAGACCAGTATCCCAGCCTCTTCACCTTCGTGGGCATACATCTCGTCGCCCGTGTCTGAACCCACGGGGTAGGTTTCATCAAGGAAGGAAATCGCCCGGCTCGGGTGCGCCTTACCCACCAGTTTCATGGTGATAGCACCGCTGCAGATATCAGTGAGCTCGGCAGCCCGATAGACCACCTGGGTCTGGGCATCCTGCTCTGCATCGAGGGAGAAGAACTCCACCAGCGACATGGGGATACCCGCCAACACTTTTTTCAACGAACTGATCGAGGGGCTTACGCTGTTTTTCTCGATCATCGAAATAGTGCTGTTGGTGACGCCCGCCCGCTTGGCGAGTTCACGCTGGGAAAGGCCTTTGAGTTTACGAATGGATTGCAGTCGAACACCGACGTCCAATGCTGGAGCCCCCTCGGGAAGATACGGAAATGTGGCCGTATCATGGCATAGCGTTCGGAATTTACAACACTCGCGTTCAATCTCATCGACAGCACGCACGTTAAAGCCTATTTAAAGGCTCGCTAGCTAGAGTCATGCGAGGCAAAACAGCCGAGAAACGTAGCGTAGCGGAGTAACAGCCAACGGCTGGGCCGCAGGCTGAGCGTAGCGAGTCACACGGAATTTACGCGCTGTAAATGAGCAGTACTCGCTCCGCTCGCCCCTTCGGGACCGCACTGAAGTGCGTTAGCCGAACCGGTTTTTAACCGAGCAGGCCCGAAGCGCAGCAGTCTTTGGCAGACTCTCAGTCCCCGCGATAGAGCAGCGGTACCCGGCGCAGGTTGCAGAACAGCTGGTAAGGAATGCTGCCCGCCTGGGTCGCCACGTCACTGGCCAGCACTTGCTTGCCCCAGAGTTCGACCCGACTGCCCAGGCCAGCTTGCGGCAAGTCGGTGAGGTCGACGGTGAGCATGTCCATCGACACTCGGCCGATCAAACGCGTCAATTGACCGTCCACCGCCACCCGCGTACCAGTTGGTGCGTGGCGTGGGTAACCATCGGCATAGCCCATGGCGACCACCCCAACACGAGTCGCTCGCTCACTGACAAACCGTGCGCCATAGCCCACCGGCTCGCCGGCCGGCAGTTCGCGCACACTAATAATTTTCGATTCGAGGGTCATCACCGGCTGCAGTCGTGCCGCCGCAGCCTGCGCCTGCTCGAACGGTGTGGCACCATAGAGCATGATGCCGGGGCGTACCCAGTCACTCGGCACGCTCGGCCAACCCAACACGGCCGGCGAGTTACGCAAACTGAGCTCGGCGACAATCCCTTCGCGAGCCTGCTGGAAGACCGCCAATTGCTCGTCACTGCGCGGGCAATCCAACTCATCGGCGCGGGCGAAGTGACTCATCAAGACGATTTTCGCCACCTTGCCGCTGGCCAGCAGCCGCTTATACGCCACCTGATACTCAGCCGGGTGCAGCCCCACCCGGTGCATGCCGCTGTCCATTTTTAGCCAGACCGTCAGCGGCTTGCTGAGCGTGCTGCGCTCAATCGCTTCGAGCTGCCACTGCGAATGCACCACGCACCACAGTCCGTGCTGCTCGATCAGCGGTAGCTCGTCTGCCTCGAAAAAGCCTTCCAGCAACAAAATCGGCCCACTGATACCGGCTTCGCGCAGTTGCAACGCCTCTTCGATGCAGGCCACGGCAAAGCCATCGGCCTCACCCTGCAGCGCCTGCGCACAGCGCACCGCACCATGGCCATAGGCATCCGCCTTGATCACCGCCAGAGCCCGCGCGTCGCTAAGCTCGCGAGCCAGTAGGTAGTTGTGACGCAGAGCTTGCAGGTCGATCAGGGCACGAGCAGGACGCATGATGTTCTCGGCTATCAGCAGGTTTCAGGCTTTAAAATGACCAGGCGCCATTTTAACGTTATGCAGCAGTAACCCGAAGGCTCACCGCTAGGGGGGACAGGCTATAAAAAGCCCGGCAGTGCCGGGCAACAGCTTATTACGATCGTCGCAGGTGCCGACTTAGAGCTGTGCAAGGCAAAAAAAGGCGAAAACACGGGGTGTACGTTTGTACATGAGCACTCCGAATGCGCTGACTCGCGGCTATTTTTAACGCAACAAGACCGGCCCGCAGCAAGTCATACGCAGGCTCTATAGCGCCGCCACCACGGTAATCTCCACCAACACCTCAGGCTTGTACATATTCGCCTCAACACACGCCCGCGCAGGCGCCGCGCCTGGGACGACCCAGGCATCCCAGACCTGGTTGAATCCGGCATAGTCGCGCGCCATGTCCTTCAAGAAGATGGTCACGGAGAGAATTTTTGACTTGTCGCTGCCGGCCTCGGCCAGCATACGGTCGGTACTCGCCAGGGTTTCGCGGGTTTGCGCCACGATGTCGCCGCTATAGTCATCGGCCAATTGCCCGGCCAAATAGACCGTGCCGTTATGGATAACGACTTCGCTGTGACGGGTTTCAGTGAGCAGGCGCTGTACTGACATGCTTGTGCGTCTCCTGGGAACGGCTGTAACGGGAAATATCCAGACCATCGGCACTGATTTGCGGGCGCTTTTTCGCCATCAGATCGGCAAGCAGGCGGCCGGAACCGCAAGCCATGGTCCAACCCAATGTGCCGTGGCCGGTATTGAGGAACAGATTACTCAAACGGGTGGCACCGACGATCGGCGTTCCATCCGGGGTCGCCGGACGCAGGCCGGTCCAAAACTCAGCCTGGGTCAGATCGCCGCCTTGTGGATAGAGATCAGCCGTGATCATTTCCAGGGTTTCACGACGCCGCGGGTTCAGGCTCAGGTCAAAGCCGGCGATCTCCGCCATGCCTCCAACGCGGATACGGCCATCGAAACGGGTGATGGCGACCTTGTAGGTTTCATCGAGGATGGTCGAAGTCGGGGCCATCTCCGCGTTGGTGATTGGTACGGTCAAGGAATAACCCTTAAGCGGGTAAACCGGCGCTTTGATCCCCAGCGGCTTGAGCAGTTGCGGACTGAAGCTGCCGAGGGCCAGCACGTAGCGGTCGGCGGTTTCCAGCTTGCCGTCGATCCACACGCCATTGAGGCGGTCTCCGGTGGCATCCAGGCGCTGGATGTTCTGGCCGAAGCGGAACTCAACGCCCAACGCCAAAGCCATCTCGGCCAGCTTGCTGGTGAACATCTGGCAGTCGCCGGTCTGGTCGTTGGGCAAACGCAGTGCCCCGGCCAGCTTGTGGGTCACCGCCGCCAGGGCCGGTTCAACACGGGCGATACCGGCGCGGTCGAGCAGTTCGAAAGGCACGCCAGACTGCTTGAGCACAGCAATGTCTTTTGCAGCGTTATCCAGCTGCGCCTGGGTGCGGAAAAGCTGGGTCGTACCTAGCGCGCGGCCTTCATAGGCGATGCCGGTTTCCGCACGCAGTTCATCGAGGCAGTCACGGCTGTACTCAGACAACCGCACCATCCGCTCCTTGTTCACCGCGTAGCGGGCGGCGGTGCAATTGCGCAGCATCTGCGCCATCCACAGGTATTGATCGATATCGGCGGTGGCCTTGATCGCCAGCGGCGCATGCTTCTGCAGCAACCACTTGATGGCTTTCAATGGCACACCCGGCGCAGCCCAGGGCGAGGCATAACCCGGCGAAACCTGGCCAGCATTGGCAAAGCTGGTTTCCATGCCAGGGGCGCTCTGCCGATCGACCACCACCACGTCGAAACCCTGACGGGCCAGGTAATACGCACTGGTTGTGCCGATCACACCGCTACCAAGAACCATAACCCGCATGCCGCTCTCCTTGTCGCGACTGACCACGACAGATAATTCTTAAGATCAAGTTGAGCGAAGTATAGAAAGAGACAGCCAGTGCATTTCACTATATAAATAGCTATATTTGGCGACAATTGTTGGCATTATCGCCTTCTACAGAGGGGTATCCACCGTGCGCACCCAGCATCAGAGCCGTCGTGAACTGGACAAAATCGACCGCAATATCCTGCGCATCCTGCAGGAGGACGGGCGTATCAGCTTTACCGAACTGGGCGAGCGAGTCGGCCTATCAACCACGCCGTGTACCGAGCGCGTGCGCCGCCTGGAGCGCGAAGGCATCATCATGGGCTACCACGCACGGCTTAACCCGCAGCAGCTCAAGGCCAGCCTGCTGGTGTTTGTCGAGATCAGCCTGGATTACAAGTCCGGCGACACTTTTGAGGAGTTCCGCCGCGCCGTACTCAAGCTGCCGCACGTGCTGGAGTGCCACCTAGTGTCAGGCGATTTTGACTACTTGGTGAAAGCGCGCATCAACGAGATGGCCAGCTACCGCAAGCTACTCGGCGACATCCTGCTCAAGCTGCCGCACGTGCGCGAGTCGAAGAGCTATATCGTCATGGAGGAAGTGAAGGAGAGCCTCAGCCTGCCGATTGCCGAGTAGCTCAAACCAACACTTGGCGCGTGCTGGCAATCAAATTATGCACCTGCTTTTCCACTGCCGACTCGGTCATTTGCTCCGGACCACGACCCTGCGGGCATGGCAGGCTTGGCGTGGTGCCGAACAAACGGCAGATCAGCGGGCGCTGGTCATACACCGTGCAGCCCTGCGGGCCGAGGTGCACACAATTGAATTCGGCTAATGCAGCATCGTGCTTGGCAGCGCTTTTCACCGGCAGGCGCGACATTTCTTCCGACGACGCCGTCACCGGGCCACAACAGTCGTGACAGCCGGGCACACAAGCGAAACTGGGAATCTGCAAACGCAGCTGGTCGATCTTACGGCGGGTGCAACTCATGGGCAGGGTCCTGAAAAAGTGGCCGGCATAGTAACCGCGCGGCGTGCAACTTCGGGGGATGCAGCCAGATTAATCGACGAAAAACCGGTTAATTGCCGATTGCCTCTTGGCGTTTGGTAAAACTCACGCTTATGCTTCGTAAAATTTTCCAAACATAATAATCAGGATTCCACACATGAACGCCCGCGTTCACCAGCCGACTCACAGCAGTCCGCACGCCAACTCTTATTACGCCGCCAGCGCTAATCGCCAATTGGCTTACCCCCCACTGAGCGGCGAATTACGTGTCGACGTGTGCATTGTCGGCGGCGGCTTTTCGGGCCTAAACACGGCAATCGAACTGGCGCAGAAAGGCCTGTCGGTGGTGTTGCTGGAAGCCCACAAAATCGGCTGGGGCGCCAGCGGGCGCAATGGTGGGCAACTGATTCGCGGTGTCGGCCACGACGTCGAACAGTTCGAATCGGTGATCGGCGCGCAAGGCGTGCGTGACCTGAAGTTGATGGGCCTGGAGGCAGTGGAAATCGTCCGCCAGCGCGTCGAACAGTTCGACATCGACTGCGACCTGACCTGGGGTTACTGCGATCTGGCCAACAAGCCTAGCCACCTCGACGACTTCGCCGAGGACATGGCCGACCTTAAGCAACTGGGCTATCGCCACGAAATGCGCCTGCTGCAGCCTGAGCAGATGCATGAAGTGGTTGGCTCCAACCGCTATGTCGGTGGCATGATCGACATGGGCTCCGGCCACCTGCACCCGCTCAACCTGGCGCTCGGTGAAGCCGCTGCGGCACACAGCCTGGGCGTGCAGTTGTTTGAAGATTCAACGGTGATACGTATCGACTACGGCAACGAGGTCAAGGTGTACACCGCTCAAGGCGTGGTGCGTGCGGCCAACTTGGTGCTGGGTTGCAACGCCTATTTGAATGATCTGAACAGCAGCCTAGGCGGCAAGGTGCTGCCTGCTGGCAGCTACGTGATCGCCACTGAACCGCTGTCCGAAGCCGAAGCGCGGGCGATCATCCCGCAGAATATGGCGCTGTGTGATCAGCGCGTGGCGCTCGACTACTACCGCCTGTCCGCCGACAACCGCCTGCTGTTTGGCGGTGCCTGTCACTATTCTGGTCGCGATCCAGCGGACATCGCCGGCTATATGCGGCCAAAAATGCTGGAAGTCTTCCCACACCTGAACGATGCGCGCATCGACTATCAATGGGGCGGCATGATCGGCATCGGCGCCAACCGCCTGCCGCAGATCGGTCGACTCAAGGATCAGCCGAACGTGTATTACGCCCAGGCCTACTCGGGGCACGGGGTCAACGCCACGCACTTGGCCGGCAAACTGCTCGGCGAGGCCATCGCCGGCCACGCCAGTACTGGCTTCGACCTGTTCGCCAAGGTGCCACACATGACCTTCCCTGGCGGCAAACACCTGCGCTCACCTCTACTAGCCCTAGGCATGCTCTGGCATCGCCTAAAAGAAATGGTCTGACTAGAGCCTGCATGACGAAACCGATCGCCATGCAGCGCACCTGCCGATTGCTCAGCGCGACAGCGCCACCTCATCAAACGCGCCTCGACGAAATGCCAGCCAGACAAACCCGGCCGCGCCCATCGCCATCAGCATCGGCAGGGCATGGCCGCTGATCCACTGGCTCGCTGCCCCAGTCGACAGGGGCCCAAGCAGGCAGCCTGCGCCCCAAAGCAGAGCGATATGCGAGTTGGCGCGCACTAAGGCATCGTCGCGGTAACGCTGGCCGACCAGAATCAGCGACAGGGTGTACAGCCCGCCAGCACTGGCACCGAATAACAGCAGCACCGCCCAGATCAGCGGCGTATGCAGCAGCAATGGAATACTCAAGCTAGAAAACAGCAACACCACGCCACAGCTGCGGAACAGCATCTGCCGGGGCACGCGGTCGGCCATCCAGCCAAGCGGCAGTTGCAGCGCGGCATCACCCACCACCACCGCACTGACCATGATCAGTGCCAGTTGCTGGGCAAAGCCCTCTCGCACCAAGTACACCGGCAAAAGGGTCAGCACCATGGCTTCGAAGGCGGCAAATAGCACCACCGCCCAGGCAATCGCCGGCGATGTTCGGCAGAAGGCCAATATCCCGCGCCCGGAGGCACTCTGCGCATCGACCTTGGGCGCCCCATCGCGACCTAGCAGGAGCAGGCTACCGAAGATCAACAAGCCCGCCGAAAACCAGAACCCCCGGTCATTGTCGGTGCCCAGCAAGGTCAGCAGCAGCGGCCCACACAGCTGACTGAGCGCAAAACCGGTGCCGTACAACGCGACTAAACGGCCACGCAAACGGTCCTCGACCAGCTGATTGATCCAGCTTTCGCCGAGCACAAACACCACGGTTAGGGAGATGCCGATCAACAACCGCAACAGCAACCACAGCGGATAGCTCGGCATGACGCTGAGTAACGCCACCGATGCCGCACTGGCGAGCAGGCAAAGCCGCAGGGTCTGCGGCGTACCAAACCAGCCAGCCAGATGCCCGGTCAGCCGCGCACCAAGCAACACCCCCACCGCCGGCATACCCGCCATCACGCCAATGGCAAAAGGACCATAACCCCACGACTCAAGGCGGAATGACACCAACGGCAGCGTCACCCCCAACGACAGCCCGACCACCACCACCGCCGCACTGACGGCGAAATAGGTTGCCCACTTCACTCACGCAACTCCCATCCCATGGAGCCAATCACTCAGGCTCTGCGACCGCAGAAAAGACTACGGCCGACTTCCTGATCAGGAAGTCGGCCGCGACTTCAGCTTATATGAGCCGGCCCTGCACGGGCCGAACTTCAACAGTACGCGTTACAGCTTGATCCAGGTCGCCTTGATTTCGGTGTACTTGTCGAAGGCGTGTAGCGACTTGTCGCGGCCATTACCCGACTGCTTATAACCGCCGAACGGGGCGGTCATGTCACCACCGTCGTATTGGTTGACCCACATGCTGCCGACGCGCAGCGCCTTGGCGGCTAGGTGTGCCTTGGACAGGTTGCTGGTCCAGATGGCGGCTGCCAGGCCATAGATACTGTCGTTGGCGATCTGGATGGCTTCCTCGGTGCTGTCGAAGGCGATCACAGTCAGTACCGGGCCAAAAATCTCTTCCTGGGCGATGCGCATGGCGTTGTGCGCATCATCGAAGATGGTCGGCTCAACATACATGCCGCCGGTTTCTTCTAGGGTGCGTTTGCCGCCGCAAAGTAGCTTGGCCTGATCTTTATGGCCGGCATCGATATAACCCAGCACCGCATTCAGATGGCCGGCATCGACCAGGGCGCCGACTTTGGTGTCTGGGTCCAGTGCATGGCCGGCTTTCCAGCCCTGCATGGCCTCCACGACCATGGGCATAAACTGATCCTTGATCGAGCGCTCCACCAGCAGGCGCGAACCCGCGGTGCACATTTCGCCCTGGTTAAAGCAGATTGCCGCAGCTGCAGCCTCGGCTGCTGCTTTCAGATCTGGCGCATCGGCGAAGACGATGTTGGCGCTCTTGCCGCCCGCCTCCAGCCACACGCGCTTCATGTTGGATTCGCCGGCGTAGATCATCAGTTGCTTGGCGATCTTGGTCGAACCGGTGAACACCAAGGTGTCGACATCCATATGCAGCGCCAGCGCTTTGCCAACAGTGTGACCGTAACCCGGTAGTACGTTGAGCACGCCAGCCGGGATGCCGGCTTCAAGGGCCAACTGGGCCAGACGCAGCGCGGTCAGCGGCGACTTTTCGGACGGCTTGACGATTACCGAGTTGCCCGTGGATAGCGCAGGACCGAGCTTCCAGCAGGTCATGATCATCGGGAAGTTCCACGGCACGATGGCCGCGACGACCCCCACCGGCTCACGGGTCACCAGGCCCAGTTCGTCATGCGGTGTGGCCGCGACTTCGTCGTAGATTTTGTCGACCGCTTCACCGCTCCAGCGAATCGCGCGCGAGGCACCCGGCACATCAACGCCCAGGGAATCGCTGATCGGCTTACCCATATCGAGGGTTTCCAGCAGCGCCAGCTCTTCGGCGTGGGCATCCATCAAGTCGGCGAACCGAATCATGACGCGCTTGCGCTGCGCCGGCGCCATGCGCGACCAAACACCTGACTCGAAGGTGGCCCGGGCATCTGCCACGGCCAGCTCAGCGTCGGCCAGATCACAGCTGGCCACCTGGCCGAGCACACGGCCATCGACCGGGCTGATGCACTCAAAGGTGTCACCCGAAACCGCCGTACGGTACTCGCCATGAACAAAGGCGCGGCCTTCGATCTTCAGGTTTTTGGCGCGCTGTTCCCAATCGGCACGAGTCAGGCTAATCATTCGAACATCCTCTATCGCAAGTAAAGCGCCGCAGTTTGGCCGCACACGCTATCAATTGTTTTGCATGGGTTAACCAACCCAATAGTGCCGGCAACACTAAACCAGCGGCCTGCGTAGTTCCAATATTTTTTACAAATGGAGGCTAAGTCGCCTTGTTATGTGCGCTTTATTAAACATAGACTGCCGAAATTGCCATTCATCTGACCGGACCTTCTTATGAACATTGAGCAGATCGTCGACTTCGCCTACGCCACCACCACGCCAGAGCATTACCGCCCAGCCGCGGAAAAAGTCCTCAAGGGTGATCCTGAGCAGAGTGTGCGCAACCACTACGGCAGCCCATGCGGCCAGTTCAACGCGGGAACCTGGGAAGGCGCTATCGGTCACTGGACCGTCAACTACACCGAGCACGAGTACTGCGAAATTCTGCAAGGTGTCTCGGTGCTGCGTGACCAAGACGGCAACGCCAAGACCCTGCGCGCCGGCGACCGCTTCGTGATCCCCGCCGGCTTCTCCGGCACCTGGGAAGTACTAGAAGCTTGCCGCAAGGTCTATGTGATGTTCGAACAGACCCGTAACTAAGCACTATCGACGCAACACCCTTCGCCCGCCTCGCGCGGGCTTTTTATGGCCGGCCCTCCATGGCGGCCATCCTTTAAGAGTCGTCGCTAGGCAACATTGAAACTGCTCCAGGCAGTTTTTAAACACCCTTGGGCTTGCTCGGTTAAATCCCAGGCAAGAAAAAGCCCGCCAGAAGGCGGGCTTTTTCGGCAAGGTGCAAGATCAATTACTTGATCTTGCCTTCCTTGTAGATCACGTGCTTACGCACAACCGGATCGAATTTTTTAATTTCGATTTTGTCCGGAGTGGTGCGCTTGTTTTTGTCGGTAGTGTAGAAATGACCAGTACCGGCACTTGAGATCAAACGGATCAATTCACGCATGACTTTCCCCTTAAACCTTTTCGCCGCGAGCACGCAGCTCGGACAGAACGACGTCAATACCACGCTTGTCGATGCAACGCATGCCTTTAGCAGAAACGCGCAGACGCACGAAACGGTTCTCAGACTCGACCCAGAAGCGGTGATGCTGCAGGTTCGGCAGGAAACGACGACGGGTTTTGTTGTTTGCGTGGGAAATATTATTCCCAGTTACCGGACCCTTACCGGTAACTTGACAGACTCTCGACATGCCTCAGCCCTCTAAAACCACATGCCCAACCCGGCATGGGTTGGCCGCTAATATTCAATCTTGGCGCGCAGCGCCGCGTATCTCGAGGGTCTTACCGGACGTACCTGAAAGCGCAAGAACCGGGCCCCTACAAAAGAGCGCTGCTTTATACCAGAAAGCCCAAAGCGCAACAAGAATAAACGTACTTTACCTACCTAAGCCCCTCTACCGTTTCCCACCTCAAAGCCAGCTATTGGTGGAGATAACGTAGATCGACCGCTCGTCGCCAAGATTGATTGCCCTGCTGCCGAGTAATGGCCTAGGGTAAAGCTTTCGCTAACGCGCCATCTTACTCTGGAGTTTGTTATGCGCCTCGCCCTCCTTCCGCTGCTACTTGCACCGCTATTGGCGCCTGCACTGGCCCAGGCCAGCACACTCAGCGTCTGCACCGAAGCCAGCCCGGACGGTTTCGACGTGGTGCAGTACAACTCCCTGACCACCACCAACGCTTCGGCTGACGTGCTGATGAATCGCCTGGTGGATTTCGATGCCGCCAGCGGCACCTTACAGCCAAGCCTGGCACAAACCTGGGACGTCAGCCCGGACGGCCTGAGCTATAGCTTTACCCTTAGGCCCGATGTGAGCTTCCACAGCACTGACTACTTCACCCCCAGCCGCACGCTGAATGCGGATGACGTGCTGTTCAGCTTCCAGCGCATGCTCGACCCGGCCCACCCTTGGCACAACGTGGCCGCGAGTGGCTATCCGCATGCCCAGTCGATGCAACTACCAAGCCTGATCAAGAGCCTCGATAAAACCGGCGAGCACAGCCTGCGCTTCACCCTCAACTACCCCGACGCGACCTTCCTCGCAACACTCAGCATGGGCTTCGCATCGATTTACTCCGCCGAGTACGCCGCCCAGCTATTGGCCGCTGGCACACCCGAGGCACTCAACAGCCAGCCGATTGGCAGCGGCCCCTTTGTCTTCAAACGCTTTCAGAAAGACGCAAGCGTGCGCTACAGCGCCAATCCGAACTACTTCGCCGGCAAACCTGCGGTGGACAACCTGATCTTTGCCATCACCCCAGACGCTAATGTTCGCCTGCAAAAGCTGCGCCGCGGCGAGTGTCATATTGCGCTATCACCAAAACCTCAGGATGTAATGGCCATTGCCGGCGATAACAGCTTGCAGAGCGTGCACACCGCAGCTTTTATGACGGCCTTTGTCGGCATCAACAGCCAGCATCCGCCACTCGACCAACCGGCTGTGCGCCAGGCCATCAACCTAGCCTTTGATAAAATTAGCTACTTGAAAGCGGTGTTTGAAAACAGCGCCGAGGCTGCTAATGGGCCCTATCCACCCAACACATGGAGCTACGCCGGCGAACTGCCCGGTTACGCTTATGATCCGCAAAAGGCCCTCGAACTGCTCAAGACGGCTGGTCTGGCTGACGGGTTTAGCACCACCATCTGGACACGCCCAAGCGGCAGCCTGCTCAACCCTAACCCAAACCTGGGCGCGCAACTGCTGCAGGCCGATCTGGACAAAATCGGCATCAAAGCCGAGATTCGCGTAATCGAGTGGGGCGAGTTGATTCGCCGCGCCAAAGCCGGTGAGCATGACCTGCTGTTTATGGGTTGGGCCGGCGACAACGGCGACCCCGACAACTTCCTCACCCCACAGTTTTCCTGCGCCTCGGTCGAGTCCGGGCTGAACTTCGCGCGTTACTGCGACCCGCAACTGGACCAGCTGATCGCTGACGGCAAACGCACCAGCGATCAGGCGCAACGCAGCCAGCTGTATAAGCAAGCGCAGCAGATCATCCAGCAGCAAGCGCTTTGGCTGCCACTGGCTCATCCGACCGCCTACGCGCTGACGCGCAAGCAAGTCCAGGGTTATCAGGTCAGTCCGTTCGGCCGGCAAGACTTTGCCAAGGTACGCCTAGCGCCTTGAACCTTAGAGCCAGCCGTACTCAGCCATCGACAGCGGCTCACCATCGCCGACGATAAAGTGATCGAGTACGCGCACATCTACCAGCTCCAGCGCCTCTTTCAGGCGGCGAGTCAGTACCCGGTCTGCCTGACTGGGTTCAGCGACGCCAGAAGGGTGGTTGTGGGTCAATATGAGCGCCGCTGCATTGTGTGCAAGCGCACGTTTAACCACCTGACGGGGATATACGCTGGCACTGTCGATGGAGCCATGAAACAGCGCCTCAAAGGCCAGCACGCGGTGTTTGGCATCGAGAAACAGGCAGCCGAATACCTCATGGGGCTCATGGCGCAACAGCGCTTTCAAGTAATCACGCACGGCCTGCGGGCTTTCCAGCGCCGAATCGCGACGCAGTTGCTCGGCCAGATGACGCCGCGCCATCTCCAGCACGGCCTGTAACTGGGCAAACTTAGCCGGCCCCAACCCCAGGCGCTTGCTGAACGATGGTAAATCGGCATGGAGCAACGCCCGCAAGCTGCCAAAGTCACCGAGCAGATGCCGCGCCAAGTCGACCGCGCTTTGCCCGGTTACACCGGTACGCAGGAAAATCGCCAGCAATTCCGCATCAGTCAGGGTGCCAGCACCCTGAGCCAAAAGCTTCTCCCGCGGGCGCTCTGCCGCAGGCCAGTCACGAATACTCATCACACCTCCTTGTGTTATCAGACGCGGCAAACTGCCTCACCTGCGTGCCGCAAAGCCAAGCCAGGCAAGCGTTTGGCAGTACTACTCGACTGCAGGCTCTGTGCTATCGTAGCCCAACTTTTGCGCCGCGCCTGGCCTGGGGAGGTGTCGGCGCGGCGGTGTATCCATTTTTATAAAAGGCAGGCCTATGCAGCGGCTGTATCGGAAACGCATCATTGTTGGCGTAGGCGGCGGTATTGCCGCGTATAAAAGTGCTGAGCTGATTCGCCGACTGAAAGATCAGGACGCCGATGTCCGTGTGGTCATGACCAAGGGCGGTCGTGAATTCATCACCCCGCTAACCTTGCAGGCGCTCTCTGGGCACCCGGTCCACCTCGATCTGCTCGACCCCGCTGCCGAAGCGGCTATGGGCCATATCGAACTGGCGCGCTGGGCCGATCTGGTACTGATTGCTCCAGCCACGGCTGACCTGATGGCGCGCCTGGCCCAAGGGGTAGCTGATGACCTGCTGACGACCCTGGTGCTGGCTACTGATGCACCGGTGGCCCTGGCCCCAGCGATGAACCAGGCGATGTGGCGCGACCCGGCCACCCAAGCTAACGCCGCACTGCTGACCATCCGCGGCCTGCACCTATTCGGGCCTGCGTCTGGCAGCCAGGCCTGTGGCGATGTCGGCCTGGGCCGTATGCTTGAAGCCGAGCAGCTGGTGCAATGCGCCGCTGATTGCTTCCAGCATCAAGCGCTGACCGGCAAGCATGTGTTGATTACCGCTGGGCCGACCCAAGAAAATATCGACCCCGTGCGCTACATCACCAATCACAGCTCCGGCAAGATGGGCTTTGCCCTCGCCGAGGCCGCCGCTGAAGCAGGTGCCAAGGTCACCCTCATCAGCGGCCCGGTGCACCTACCTACACCCGAGCGGGTTACCCGCATTAACGTCACCAGTGCCCGCGACATGCTCGCCGCTTGTGAAGCCGCAATGCCTTGCGACCTGCTGATTGCCGCTGCAGCGGTGGCTGATTACCGTCCAGAAGTGGTCGCCCAGCACAAATTGAAGAAAGATCCTTCCAGCGGCGACGGTCTGCTCCTGCAAATGGTGCGCAACCCGGATATTCTCGCCACCCTGGCCAGCCGCAGCGACCGCCCGTTCAGTGTTGGCTTTGCCGCCGAAACCGAGAACCTGCTGGAGTACGCCTCGCGCAAGCTACGCGACAAGAACCTCGACCTGATCGTGGCCAATGACGTGGCTAACCCGAGCATAGGCTTCAATAGCGAAGAAAATGCCATCACCATCATCGACCGTGAGCTCCAGCAAAGCAGCTTCGCCCAGACCAGCAAAAGCAAGATTGCTCGCCAATTGGTGAGCTTCATCGCCGAGCGCATGGCAGACCGTTGAAAAACGTGAGCGAGGCAGGCAAGACAAGGCAAAAATGGCCGAGAAAGCGGAGTTTACTGGCTGTAAATGAGCATTACTCGCTTCACTCGCCCTTCGGGTCGCACTGAAGCGCGCTAGCCACAAGTGACTTTCCGACGCCGTTTTAACGCAGCATTGCCAACGCACGTAGTTTTAAACGGCCTGCCGGCCCGCAGCTGACGCTCCACTCACTGACCACAGAGCCTGATATGCACGCCTTACAAGCCAAGATCCTCGACCCGCGCCTGGGCAACGAATTTCCCCTACCGCACTACGCCACGCCAGGCTCCGCCGGCCTCGATCTGCGTGCCATGCTTAAGCAGGAACTGGTACTCGAGCCAGGGCAGACCGTGCTAATCCCTACCGGCCTATCGATCTACATCGGCGACCCTGGTCTGGCGGCGATGATCCTCCCGCGCTCGGGCCTGGGCCACAAACATGGCATCGTTCTCGGCAACCTGGTCGGCCTGATTGACTCGGACTACCAGGGTGAATTGATGGTGTCCTGCTGGAATCGCGGGCAAAGCGCCTTCACCGTGGCCATCGGTGAACGCATCGCCCAGCTGATTCTGGTCCCCGTTGTGCAAGCCCATTTCGAGTTGGTAGAAGAGTTTGATCAGAGCCAGCGCGGTGCAGGCGGCTTCGGCCACTCCGGCAGCCACTGATTGCCCTAACCTAGCTCTAGGATGAATGACCGAGGAGACGCTGCATGAAACTCTTCACCCGCACTGCCAAGGACGCTGACGTGTTAACCACTAGCGCCCAGTTAACCAGCGCTCCCGACGAGCCGAAAACAGCCAAAAGCAGCCAAAACACCTTGCTGCCTGGTCTGCTGGCGGCGTTTGTCGGCATCATCCTAGCCGGCGCGCTACTCTGGTTCGGCCCGCTCAACAGCGCCTATCAGCAGCAGTTGCAGCAACTCAGCCAGGCTTGGGGCGGCGGTCAGGCGACCGTATTGCAAAAAGCCCTGCAGCAACTTAGTGCCGACACCCAGGCAGCCGCACGCAACCCACAACTGTTGCAGGCCTTGCAAAGCCAGGACATCAACCAAGTCCGCGCCGCCGAACGCAACCTCACCTATTGGCACGGCGTGGTCGACGCCCACCTCAACGCACGCAACCAGGCCGTGCAGGACATGGGCCGCAGCGCGCCGATGAACTTTGCCGCGCTGGACATGCTCCGCCGTGTAGAAAACGGCCAAACGCCAGCACCCGAAGCCTACAAGGTGGGCCAGCGCTGGCTGGTCTACAGCGCCGCGCCCCTGCGCCTGAGCGAAGGTGAGCCGCTGCATGGCACGCTGCTGCTGGTCGTAGACCTTGAGCGCCTGCTCGCCAGCCTGCCAGTAATGCCCGACGAAATCGGCCAGATCCAACTGATTCAGCAGTTCAGCAACACCGCTGCCCAAGTGCTGGCCCAGCGCGGTCAGGCTCAAGGCAACGCGCAATCATTCAGCACCGGCAACCCCAACTGGACAGTAAGCTTCACCCCTGGCCCTTCTTTGACCAGCCCAGTATTTTCTCCGCTGCTGCTGGCCATCGCCGGCCTGCTGGCCCTGGCTGGCGCGACTGCCGGGCTCTATCTGCTGCAGAGCACCCTGCAGCGCCGCCTGCGTAGCGACGTACAACAGCTGAGTCAGATGCTCAAAACCTTGGCTTCGGGTAAGGCAGTCAAAGCCTTCAGCCTGAGCCTTCCCGTCCTGGATACCCTTGCGCAGAGCCTGGCACGCATGCCACGCCGCGCCAGCGAGCAGACGGCGGCAGCGGCGCCCAACGCCGGTGGCGCCAAGCCGGAACGTACTGACCCCCTGCAGGCGCCAACCAGCGCTATGCTCGACCCACTGTTTCATGACACCGACATTCTCGATATCGATATTCTCGACGAAGACCAGGACCTGCTAGGCCTCGATGAGCCGACTCCCGCGCCAGTGCAAACGAACGCGCCAAAGCTGCCGGCAGATATCTTCCGCGCCTACGATATTCGCGGCGTTGTCGGGCGCACCCTGAGCGCCGAAACCGCCTACTGGATTGGCCGCGCCATCGGCTCGCAAAGCATTGCCCAAGGCGAGCCGAACATTGCCGTCGGCCGTGACGGGCGCTTGTCCGGCCCGGAACTGGCTCAGCAACTCATCCAAGGTCTGCTCGATTGCGGTTGCCACGTCAGCGACGTTGGCATGGTGCCGACGCCCGTGGTGTATTACGCCGGGCATATTCTCACCGGAAAATCCGCCGTCATGCTCACCGGCAGTCATAACCCGCGCGACTATAACGGCTTCAAAATCGTCATCGCCGGCGACACCCTGGCCAACGAACAGATCCAAGCGCTGAAGGCGCGCATCGATAACAACGACCTGATCAGTGGCGTCGGTACTATCGAGCAGGTCGATGTATTGGACCGCTACCTCAAGCAAATTCGCGATGACATCGCCATGGCCAAGCCCATGCGCGTGGTGGTCGACTGCGGCAATGGCGTCGCCGGCGTGATCGCACCGCGATTGCTCGAATCGCTGGGTTGTACGGTGATTCCGCTGTACTGCGAGGTCGACGGTAACTTCCCTAACCACCACCCGGATCCCGGCAAGCCGGAGAACTTGGTAGATCTGATTGCCAAGGTCAAAAGCGAAAACGCCGATATCGGCCTGGCCTTCGATGGCGATGGCGACCGCGTCGGCGTGGTCACCAACACCGGCACCATCGTTTATCCGGATCGCTTGCTGATGCTGTTCGCCAAGGATGTAGTGTCGCGCAACCCTGGTGCCGATATTATCTTCGACGTTAAATGCACGCGCCGCCTGACCCCGCTGATTAGCGGCTACGGTGGCCGTCCGGTGATGTGGAAAACCGGCCACTCACTGATCAAGAAGAAGATGAAAGAAACTGGCGCGCTGTTAGCAGGTGAAATGAGCGGGCATATTTTCTTCAAGGAGCGCTGGTTCGGTTTCGACGACGGCATCTATGCCGCTGCGCGCCTGCTGGAAATTCTCAGCCAGGATCGCCGCGATGCCGATCACGTGTTCAGTGCGTTCCCCAATGATGTTTCCACCCCAGAAATCAATATCGAGGTGACCGAGCAGAGCAAGTTCAGCATCATCGAACGCCTGCAACGCGATGGCGTATGGGGTGAAGGCAATATCACCACCCTCGACGGCATTCGCGTCGACTACCCCAAAGGCTGGGGCCTAGTCCGCGCCTCCAACACCACGCCGGTTTTGGTACTGCGCTTCGAGGCGGAAACCGAACAGGAACTCGAACGGATTAAAGAAGTATTCCGCGCCCAGCTTTACAGCGCCGTGCCTGACCTCGACCTGCCGTTCTGATTGACGAGTGAATTTTCTACTGGAGCCCCGCATGACCCTCGAACGTGATGCCGCCACCAACGTCGCCAAGGTATTGTCCGAAGCGCTGCCCTATATCCGCCGCTTTGTTGGCAAGACCTTGGTGATCAAATACGGCGGTAACGCCATGGAAAGCGAAGAGCTCAAGCAAGGCTTCGCCCGTGACATCGTGCTGATGAAGGCCGTGGGCATCAACCCCGTGGTGGTGCATGGCGGCGGACCACAGATCGGCGACCTGCTCAAGCGCCTCTCGATCGAAAGCCACTTCATCGATGGCATGCGTGTCACCGACACCGCGACCATGGACGTGGTGGAAATGGTCCTCGGTGGCCAGGTCAACAAGAGCATCGTCAACCTGATCAACCAGCATGGCGGCAGCGCCATCGGCCTGACCGGTAAAGACGCTCAGCTAATCCGCGCGAAGAAACTTAAGGTCAGCCGACAAACACCGGAGATGACCCAGCCGGAGATCATCGACATTGGCCATGTGGGCGAAGTCACCGGAATCAATACCGACCTACTCAACATGCTGGTCAAGGGCGATTTTATTCCCGTCATAGCGCCGATCGGCGTCGGCGCGAACGGCGAGTCCTACAACATCAATGCCGACTTGGTGGCCGGCAAAGTCGCCGAAGCACTGAAAGCTGAGAAACTTATGCTGCTGACCAACATCGCCGGCCTGATGGACAAGCAGGGTGAAGTGCTCACCGGCCTAACCACCGAGCAGGTTGATGGCCTGATCGCCGACGGCACCATCTACGGCGGCATGCTGCCGAAAATCCGCTGTGCTCTGGAAGCCGTACAAGGTGGCGTAATCAGCGCGCACATTATTGATGGCCGGGTGCCCAATGCCGTGCTGCTAGAAATCTTCACTGACAGCGGCGTGGGCACCCTAATCTGCAACCGCGAACACCTCTAGGGCCCGCACAAAAGCGAGTCATCAGCGCTGATCATGGCTGATTCGCCCTCCTGATAGCCTGCTGCACCCCTGCAGCAGGCTGCCTCAACACCGAAGCTCAGTGAATCCACACTGCACGCCAGAGGTGTACGCCATAGCAACTGCCCTTTCTCGCGAAGCCTTGAGCTTTTTCAACACGCTACGTGTGCGCCGGGCATTCGCTATGCAGATGACCTAAGTCGTAACGGCGGTGATTTCTTCGCGATCAAAACGGTGCTTGGGTATCTAACCCTCCTCGCTTCGACGATAAACTGCAGATTGGCATTCGCGTCGCTCGCCTGGGACGTTCCAGCTTGAGCTTTACCATAGACAGTTGGTGCGCGCAGCAGGCGCTGAACGCCGAGAAGTGATTTACGTACACGCAGACAACACAAGCCATAACAGTAGCTCGCTGCTGGCATGGCTGAGAGAAAAGATCTCTGAACTTTGAGCGCTGCGCGCCGCAAACATAAGCGTTTAATTGCGCCCCAGCAGGACCTTGAGCCGATCACGGTCAGCATTGAAACTGCTGTCCGCCGCTTTGCGCACAGCCTGATAGCGCAAGATGTCGCTTTTGAGGCGTTCCTGCTCGATTTTTTGATTATCGATCTGCGCCAATATGTGCGCTGGTACTGCACGCCCCGCGCGCTCATGGTTGGCCGCTTGGCTTTGCAGGTTGGCCTGTTGAGTACGCACCGACTGCAAATTGCCGCGCGCCACACCAATCAGGCCATCCAGCTCGGCCAGCTTGCGCTGGCGCGCACGTTCCACGTCTTCCGGGGTGCTATAAAAGCGCAGCAGTTGCGCATCAGAGCTGGCGCGCGCCTTCTCTGCGAGGATGTGTTTCATTTCTTCGGCGGTAGGGGCCGGCGGTATCACTTTAATCACCCGGCCCTGATCGTTCAGCACCTCATAGCCCTTGCCGATGTGCTCAGGCGGTACGCCCTGACGGCTTAATACGGTGGTCCCCCGATCGTCGACATAGCGGTACAACTCGGTCGCACCTGCCACAACCGGCAGCAGTAGGCCAAGCAACAGCGAACAGCGGGTTAGGGCAGTCTTATGCACACGCAGCACCTTATCAGCAGGTTAGATGCCGTACTCGGCACGATAGGCTTGTACAGCAGGGAGATACTGCTTGAGTTCAGCATCCTCTGCCAGATATTCCAGTACCTGTTCGAGTGACACAATACTCACCACCGGCATCGCGTAATCACGCTCAACTTCCTGAATCGCTGAAAGCTCGCCCTTGCCGCGCTCTTGACGATTAAGCGCAATCAGCACGCCAGCCGCTTTGGCGCCCTGCGCCTGGATGATCTGCATCACCTCACGAATTGCCGTGCCGGCAGTGATCACGTCATCGATGATGAGTATGCGCCCGGCCAATGGCGCACCGACTAGGGTGCCGCCTTCGCCGTGATCCTTAGCTTCCTTGCGGTTAAAGCACCAAGGCATATCGCGCTGATGATGCTCCGCCAGCGCCACTGCAGTGGTGGCCGCCAACGGGATACCTTTATAGGCCGGACCGAACAGCACATCGAAGTCGATCCCGCTGTCCACTACTGCGGCGGCATAGAAACGCCCGAGCTGCGCCAGCGCTAGACCGCTGTCGAACAAGCCGGCATTGAAGAAATAAGGGCTGATACGCCCGGATTTCAGCGTGAACTGACCGAATCGTAAAACCCCACGTTCGATGGCAAAACGGATGAAATCGCGCTGATACGCTTGCATGAAAAAGTCCCGAACGGCACGGCTTTGCTAGGAAGTTACTTATTAGAGACGAGCTCGGGTATCATACACGCACGTGATTTTTGGGGCCATTTATGCGGATCATCAGTGTGAACGTGAATGGTATTCATGCGGCAGTCGAGCGCGGTTTGCTCAGTTGGCTGCAAGCACAGAATGCCGACGTCATCTGCCTGCAGGACACCCGCGCCTCCGCCTTTGAACTGGACGACCAAGCCTTCCAACTGGATGGCTATTTCCTCTATGCCTGCGATGCAGAAGTGCCCAGCCAAGGTGGCGTGGCACTGTATTCGCGGTTGCAACCGAAGGCGGTAATCAGCGGCCTCGGCTTTGAAATGGCCGACCGCTACGGGCGCTACCTGCAAGCTGATTTTGACAAAGTAAGTATTGCCACCCTGCTTATGCCTTCCGGGCAGCAGGGTGACGAGAGTTTGAATCAAAAATTCAAGTTCATGGACGACTTCACTCATTACTTGGATAAGCAGCGCCGCAAGCGCCGCGAATACATCTATTGCGGCTCGCTCTATGTAGCGCATCAAAAGCTTGATGTGAAGAACTGGCGCGACTGCCAGCAATCACCAGGCTTCCTCGCGCCTGAGCGCGCGTGGCTGGATGAAGTGATTGGCACCATGGGCTATGTCGATGCGTTGCGCGAAGTCAGCCGCGAAGGCGAGCAGTTCAGCTGGTGGCCTGACAGTGAGCAGGCTGAACTGCTCAACCTGGGTTACCGCTTCGACTATCAGTTGCTCACACCAGGGATGCGCCGCAGCATTCGCAGTGCCCGCTTGCCGCATCAACCGCGCTTCTCGCAGCACGCACCACTGATTGTCGATTACGATTGGATACTCAGCGTATAGCCTGATCAGCAAACACAAAAGTGCCGGCTAACTGCCGGCTTTTTTGTGGCCTGCCATCCATAGCAGCCGCTGCGGAGCGCCTATTTCACCAAGCGCCAGGCAAAGGGATAACGATACGCCTGGCCTTCATTGGCCTTGATTCCAGCAATGATGGTCAACACCAGTGCGGCAATGCTGACCAGCATCAGCAGCGGGAAACCCACGACGACCACCATCAGCAGGAAACACAGCATCACCGCCAAGGCCACGCTGATCTGAAAGTTCAGCGCCTCCTTGCCTTGAGCATCAACGAACGGGTCGAGATCCTTCTTGATCTGCCAGACAATCAGTGGCCCCAGCAGATTGCCAAAGGGAATCACCAACCCGAGAAAGGCCGCGAAGTGGCACAACATTGCCCACTGCCGTGCTTCAGGGCCGGGAACCGGCTGTGGCGTTTGAGGATCGTCGCTCATGATGCCTCTCCTTGCGATAGCGATTTGCAATGCAACTCAATCAGTCAGCCAGGGCCGCCTGTTGCAGCTCGAACAATTCAGTCATACCTTTCTGCGCCAACGCCAGCATGGCATTCAACTCAGCCGGCTGGAATGGCGCGCCTTCGGCGGTACCCTGCACTTCGATGAAACCACCGGTGTTGGTCATCACCACGTTGAGGTCAGTTTCAGCGGCGGAGTCTTCCAGATAATCCAAGTCCAGCACTGGCTCGCCTTGATACATGCCCACCGAGACAGCGGCAATCATCTGCTTGAGTGGATCACCGTTTTTCAGACCGCCACGCTTCTTGATCACTTTCAGCGCATCAATAACCGCCACCATGGCACCGGTAATAGAGGCAGTGCGGGTGCCGCCATCGGCCTGGATCACGTCGCAGTCGACATACAGGGTGTTTTCGCCCAGTTTCGACATATCCAGCGCCGCGCGCAGCGAACGGCCGATCAAACGCTGAATCTCCAGAGTACGACCGCCCTGCTTGCCGCGGCTGGCTTCACGCTGGTTACGGTCACCGGTTGCACGCGGCAGCATGCCGTATTCGGCGGTCAACCAACCCTGGCCCTGGCCTTTCAAGAAGCGCGGAACGCCCGACTCGACACTGACCGTGCAAATCACTTTGGTATCGCCAAACTCCACCAACACCGAACCCTCGGCATGCTTGGTGTAGTTGCGGGTGATACGAATCGAGCGCAACTGATCGGCGGCGCGGCCACTGGGACGTTTCATCTAGGAATACCTACTTTGAATAAAATCTGCCTGCCATTATAGGGCCGTAAGCCTGCGCTGACATGCCGAATTGGGAGCCACTGACGCACTGCGCTACAATCCTGCGCCTTTCGTTACGACTTTTCGCGAGGTTCGCCCCATGATCCACAGCATGACTGCCTTCGCCCGCGCCGAACAGCCAGGCGCCAACGGCACCCTGAGCTGGGAGCTGCGCTCGGTCAACCATCGCTACCTGGAACCGCACCTGCGCCTGCCGGAAGCCTTCCGCGACCTCGAAGGCGCAGTGCGCGAAGCGCTGCGCAATGGTCTTTCCCGTGGCAAAGTCGAATGCACCCTGCGCTTTAGTGATGACAATGCAGGCAAAGCCCTGCAAGTCGACCTGGAGCGCGCCGCACAGCTGGTCGCCGCCGCCGAAAGCATTGCCGGCCTGATCAAGCAACCCGCAGCACTCAACCCGCTAGAAGTACTGGGCTGGCCCGGTGTGCTGGTCGCCGATGCCGCAGACCCACAGGCGCTCAATAAAACCGCACTGGCGCTCTTCACCCAAGCACTGGACGAGCTGAAACAAGGCCGTTTACGTGAAGGTGCAGAACTGGCCAAGCTTCTCAACGAGCGCCTGGACAGCATTGCTGCCGAAGTCGTCGCCCTGCGCGAACTCGTACCGCAGATGCTGGCCGCCCAGCGCCAGAAGATTCTCGACCGCTGCGCCGAGATGCAGGCCGACCTCGACCCTCAGCGCCTGGAGCAAGAGCTGGTGATGCTCGCGCAGAAAAGCGACGTGGCCGAAGAACTCGATCGCCTGGTCACTCATGTCAGTGAAGTTCGCCGCGTACTGAAAAGTGGTGGAGCAGCGGGCCGCCGCCTGGACTTCCTCATGCAGGAGCTCAACCGCGAAGCCAACACACTCGGTTCCAAGGCCTTTGACACGCGCAGCACTCAGGCCTCCGTTAACTTGAAAGTGCTGATTGAACAGATGCGCGAACAAGTACAGAACATCGAATAAGCCAAACCGCTACTGCTACTCTTCGAACAACGCGCTCCAGGACTGATCCATGACCATCACCACCGGTACCTTGTACATCATTTCCGCCCCCTCCGGCGCGGGCAAAACCAGCCTGGTCAAGGCGCTGATCGACAGCGAAGCGCAGATTCGCGTGTCCGTCTCGCATACCACCCGCGCCATGCGCCCGGGTGAAGTGGACGGGGTGAATTACCACTTCGCCAGCCGCGAACAGTTCCACGCCATGCTCGACAAGACTGAGTTTCTTGAACACGCGGAGGTCTTCGGTAACCTCTACGGCACCTCACAGGAATGGGTTAAGCAGACTTTGCGCGAAGGTTTCGACCTGATTCTGGAGATCGACTGGCAAGGCGCACAACAAGTACGCCGCCTGATGCCCGAGTCAAAATCGATCTTTATTCTGCCACCGACCCAGGAAGCCCTACGCCATCGCCTGACCAATCGTGGCCAGGACAGCGGCGAGATCATCGAACAGCGCATGCGTGAAGCCGTCAGCGAGATGAGCCACTACGTCGAATATGACTATCTGCTGATCAATGATGACTTCGCCCACGCTCTGAGCGACTTAAAAGCTATTTTCCGCTCTAATCAGCTGCTGCAAAGCCCACAACAACAACGCCATAACGGCCTGCTCAGCGAGTTACTGGTCTGACTTATTCGTATGCCGATAAATCAATGCTTCCCTTACGGCTGGTGATTTTTTAGACTATTCAGTCCGCTCGCCCATTTGGGCCCAGCCCTATTACGCATTTGCTACGAGGAACACCATGGCTCGCGTTACCGTCGAAGATTGCCTGGATCACGTTGAGAACCGCTTTGAGCTGGTCATGCTCGCTACCAAGCGTTCACGCCAACTGGCTACCGGTGGCAAAGAGCCGAAGCTGGCTTGGGAAAATGACAAGCCAACCGTAGTTGCACTGCGCGAAATCGCTGCAGGCCTGATGAGCTATGACGTCATCGCCCAAGACGAAATCGTTGAGGAAGAGCCGCTGTTTGCCGCATTTGAGGATGAGGCTAACGAGCCTCTGTAAGCCTATGCTGGGTCGACGTCGTCAGGCGCAGGATCATCTGAATCGACAAGGGTCACGCCCATGCCGAGCATAGACGTACTCGCCGACAGACTTTCGACCTACCTCGACGATGACCAAGTTAACTTGGTGCGTCGAGCTTATTTTTACGCCGAACAAGCCCACGACGGTCAACGCCGCCGCAGCGGCGAAGCCTATGTCACCCATCCTCTTGCGGTGGCATGCATCCTGGCAGACATGCACATGGACCATCAAAGCCTGATGGCCGCGATGCTGCATGACGTAATCGAAGACACCGGCATCGCCAAGGAAGCCTTGGACACCCAGTTTGGTGAGTCCGTGGCGGAGTTGGTTGATGGGGTCAGCAAACTGACCCAGATGAACTTCGAGACCAAGGCCGAAGCGCAGGCCGAAAATTTCCAGAAGATGGCCATGGCCATGGCCCGCGACATCCGCGTGATCCTGGTCAAGCTGGCTGATCGCCTGCACAACATGCGCACCCTGGAAGTGCTGTCCGGCGAGAAACGCCGGCGCATCGCCAAGGAAACCCTTGAAATCTACGCACCGATCGCCAATCGCCTGGGCATGCATAGCATGCGCATCGAGTTCGAAGACCTGGGCTTCAAGGCCATGCACCCGATGCGCGCCGAGCGTATCCGCACTGCGGTTAAACGCGCCCGGGGCAATCGCAAGGAAATCGTCAACAAGATCGAAGAGTCGATCCTCCATTGCCTCGCTCGCGAAGGTATGGAAGGCGAAGTATCGGGCCGCGAGAAGCACCTCTACGGCATCTACCAGAAGATGCGCGGCAAACGTCGGGCGTTCAATGAAATTATGGACGTCTACGCCTTCCGCATCGTCGTCGACAAGGTCGACACCTGCTACCGCGTACTGGGCGCCGTTCACAATTTGTACAAGCCACTGCCGGGCCGCTTCAAGGACTACATCGCGATCCCCAAGGCCAACGGTTACCAGTCGCTGCACACCACGCTGTTCGGCATGCATGGCGTACCGATCGAAATTCAGATCCGTACCCGTGAAATGGAAGAGCTGGCCAACAACGGCATTGCCGCACACTGGCTGTACAAATCCAACGAGGAAGACCAACCCAAGGGCAGCCACGCCCGTGCACGCCAGTGGGTCAAGGGCGTGCTGGAAATGCAGCAACGAGCCGGCAACTCGTTGGAATTTATCGAAAGCGTGAAAATCGACCTGTTCCCCGACGAGGTCTACGTGTTCACGCCCAAGGGCCGCATCATGGAGCTGCCGAAAGGCTCCACGGCGGTCGACTTCGCCTATGCGGTGCACACCGACGTCGGCAACACCTGCATTGCCTGTCGGATCAATCGCCGCCTGGCACCGCTGTCGCAAGCGCTGGAAAGCGGCTCAACGGTGGAAATCGTCAGCGCGCCCGGGGCACGGCCAAATCCGGCCTGGTTGAACTTCGTGGTCACCGGCAAGGCCCGCACGCACATTCGCCATGCGCTGAAACTGCAACGCCGCTCAGAGTCCATCAGCCTTGGCGAACGCCTGCTGAACAAGGTCCTCGCCAGCTTCGACAGTCGCATCGATAAGCTCTCGCCCGAACGCGTTCAGGCCGTGGTCGCCGAATACCATCAAGAGGTGCTCGAAGACCTGCTCGAAGACATTGGCCTGGGCAATCGTATGGCCTATGTGGTGGCGCGCCGCTTGCTCAGCGACAACGGCGAAGCCCTGCCGAGCAGTGAAGGTCCGTTGGCCATCCGCGGCACCGAGGGCTTGGTGTTGAGTTATGCCAAGTGCTGTACGCCGATCCCGGGCGACCCGATTGTCGGCCACCTGTCTGCCGGCAAAGGCATGGTGGTGCACTTGGACAGCTGCAAGAACATCGGTGAGATCCGCCACAACCCAGAAAAATGCATCCAACTGTCCTGGGCTAAGGATGTGACCGGCGAGTTCAATGTTGAATTACGCGTCGAATTGGAGCACCAGCGCGGCCTGATTGCCCTGCTGGCCGGCAGCGTCAATGCTGCCGACGGTAATATCGAGAAAATCAGCATGGACGAGCGCGACGGCCGCATCAGCGTGGTCCAGCTGGTCGTCAGTGTGCATGATCGCGTACACCTGGCCCGTGTGATCAGAAAGCTACGCGGCCTGATTGGGGTCATCCGCATCACCCGCGCCCGCGGCTGATGCACGAGCAACACAGATACCAATCATCAACCGCCGCTGAGCTTTGACAGTGCCTGTGGCTTTCCCCCACCCTAGGCGCTCTAACGGGTAGCGCGCGATTAATGCGCACGCCGATGATTCCCCTTAATCCTTTCTAGGAGTTCCCATGAGCAAGAGCGTTATCACCAGCGACAAGGCCCCAGCTGCCATCGGCCCCTATTCGCAGGCAATCAAGGCGGGCAACACCGTCTACATGTCTGGGCAAATCCCGCTAGACCCAAAAACCATGGAGCTGGTGGAAGGCTTCGAAGCCCAGACCGTGCAGGTATTCGAGAACCTTAAAGCAGTAGCCGAAGCGGCAGGCGGTTCATTCAAAGATATCGTCAAGCTGAACATCTTCCTGACTGACCTGTCGCACTTCGCCACCGTTAATGAAGTCATGGGCCGTTACTTCGTGCAACCCTACCCAGCCCGTGCCGCTATTGGCGTTGCTGCACTGCCACGCGGCTCGCAGGTAGAAATGGACGCGATTCTGGTTATCGAATAAGTCCATCGGCGGGGCCTCTGTCCCGCCCTTTCCTCTCGAGGACGCACCATGCGTTACCTGTTTGCTGCTCTGTTATTCAGCGCACTGCTCAGTGGCTGTGCCAGCACACCGCCAAACCCTAACGGAACGTGGATCAACCAGGCTGCCATTGATGCCGCTGTCGAAGGTGGCAACCTACGTGAAGCGCTGCTCGCCTATGGTCCTAATTTGGAGTGGCAGATTGATAGTCCGCGCCAGCAGGCTAGCTTCAGCAACGGCTTCGAGCGCGGCGAAGGCACCTTCGAGCTTCAGGCCGATGGCCACCTGCAAGTGAACTTCTACGGTGACGATCAAGAGTCCTTGAGCCTTAACAACCGCGAACTGATTCAGGCACAAAGCGCGACCTGGCCGGAACAACGCTTTGTTCGTGCACCTGCAGCGCCAGATCCATTGGCGCCACTCGGCAGCAGTTTTGAGAAAGCCTTGTACAGCGCCTACTTAAGCGGCACCTGGCTAATCAAAGAAGGGCTAGGTGAACGGGGTCTGGTCGTGTTTCAGGCCGATGGCAGCGTGCAAGGTCTCCCCGGCACAGAACGCTATGCGTTGTGCCTAGCCGGTGACTGTGCGGCCATGAGCGGCGAGCTCGACAGCATATGGCTGCAACTGGGTGAGCAGGGCCAAAGCTGGCTGTTTGAACGTGAAGGCCATCAGCTGCGCGTGTTCACCGCACTTAATCGCGCCCAAGTCGATGAAATGCCCGACTACTACAAAGGCCAGCAGCGCTGGTTGCTAGAGCAGCGCTAGCAGCCGTTATACGCCGCGTAATATCTCGCGATAACCTTCGCGATAACTCAGGTACTGCGGCACCCAGCCTAGGGCGCGAGCGCGTGCGTTACTGCAACGCTTGCTGCCGGCGCGGCGTAATGTCGCCGTATCAGACCAATGGCTGACGCCCAACTGCTCACGCAACCAAGCCACCACTTCGTGCAGCGGCGCAGGCTGATCGTCGACGCCGATATAGCAGTCGTCCAAAGCGACACCACGAGCATCCGCTTGCAGCAAATAGGCTAAAAGCCCGGCCGCATCATCGACATGAATACGATTGCCATACAACGCAGGCTCACTGGCGACTCGATAGCCTTGGCGCACCTGATTGAGCAGCCATGCGCGACCAGGCCCATAAAGCCCGGTGAGACGCACCACACTGGCGGCCAGCCCACTGTGCAAGGCAAGCTGTTCGGCTTCCCGCAATATCCGTCCAGAGTAACTATCGGCTTGCGCTGGCGAGCATTCATCGACCCACTCGCCCTGCAGCTGGCCGTATACGCCGCTGCTGGAAACAAACAGCAGGCGCTTAGGCTGCTGTCCATGTTGCGCTAACCAATCAATTACCCGGCGCAGCCCGTCAACATAGGCAGCGCGGTAGCCTGCCTCATCGCGCTCGGTGGCTGCGGCGCAGTACACCAGGTAATCCAGCGGCTCATGCGGCCAGGCAGCCGGGCAAGCGTCGTTATACAGATCACCGGCTACCGGGCGAATGCCTTCCGGCAGCAATGTCACCGTGCGGCGCAGGCCATAAATCGTCCAGCCGGCAGTGTTCAGCTGCTGCCCCAGACGGCTACCCACATCACCACAACCCGCAATCAATAGGGTCTTGCTCATTGCCTTGTGTACCTCTGGTTGGTCATCTGTCACGGCAGCACAGCCACTAATCCAGCCTGCTGCACCAGCTCCAGCAGCGGTTGCGGATACACGCCAAGGGCGAAGGCCAACACGGCCACCACCAACAGCATGATGCCCCCGGCACGCTGCGCCCAGTCAAACGGGGCATCGTGGCGATGCATGTTGGGCTCGGCCATAAACAGGGTGACCATCACCCGTAGGTAATAGAACACGCCAATGGCACTGCCGATCACCAGCGCAGCGAGCAGCCACCACTGCTGCGATTGCACACCCGCAGCGACCACGTAGAACTTGCCGATAAAACCAGCCGTGAGCGGAATACCCGCCAGCGACAGCATCATCACCGTGAGCACGGCCGTCAGATACGGACGGCGCCAGAATAGCCCGCGGTATTCGTACAGCGCGTCACAATCACGGCCGTTGTAGGGCGTCGACATCAAGGTGATCACGCCGAACGCGCCGAGGCTGGTCAGCACATAGGTCGCCAGGTACACGCCAACCGCCTCCACGGCCAAGCCTTTACTGGCAATCAACGCAACCAACAGGTAGCCGAAGTGGGCAATGGAGGAATAACCGAGCAGGCGCTTGAGGTTGTTCTGCAACAATGCCAGCAGGTTACCGAAGATGATCGAGGCAATCGCAATCAGTGTCAGCAGGTCACTCAGCCAGCCGCCCGCCATAGCCGGCGACATTTGATACAAACGCAGCAGCACGGCGAACACCGCGACCTTACTGGCCGTGGCGAGGAACGCCGCCACCGGCGCCGGCGCGCCTTCGTAGACGTCCGGCGTCCACAGGTGGAACGGCACCAGCGACAGCTTGAACGCCAGGCCGATCAGCATCATGCCCACGCCTAACTGCGCGAGCATGCTCGGCAGACCATTAGCCGCCAACTGCGCGCCGATGCCGGCGAAGGTCAGGTTGCCCGACTCGGCATACAGCAGCGCCATGCCGAACAGCAAAAACGCTGAGCCTGCGGCCGACAGCACCATGTACTTGATACCGGCTTCGAGCGAGCGCTTGTTGAAGAAGGCGTAGGCGATCATGCCGTAGGTCGGCACCGACAGCAGCTCCAGACCGATAAACAGGCCAGCCAGGTGCTGCGCGCTGACCAACACCAGTCCACCGGCAGCGGACAGCAGCATCAGCAGGTACAGCTCTTCCCGGTTGCCCGGGTAACCCTTGCCCGACTCGCCGCCCAAATAGGCGTGAGTCAGCGTCACACACGCCAGCGTCGCGGCCAGCACCAGCGCCATGTAATAGCAGGCAAATTTATCCACCAGCAACAGCGGCGTGACCTCGATAGGCGTCACCCCCAAAGCTGGCAGCAGCGACAGCAAGGCCAGGTTGAGGCCCAGCACCGAGAGACCGAAGGTCAGCGTGTGGTTGCGCTTCCAGGCGATGCCCAGCATCACCACCACCACCGTGGCACTGGTGATCAGCAACGGCAGCAGCGCGATGAAATGTTGAGTCGTCAGTTGCATAGCATGACTTTCCATTAAGCCGCTTACCGGGCCAGAACAGGTTGATTGAGGGCGTTACCCAGCCACTGCTGCACGCCTTGCATGCTGGCAGCGGAGGTGTCGAGCACCGGCTGCGGGTAGACCCCAAGCAGGATCAGCAGCACAGCCAGGCCAAGCACCATGCTCAGCTCGCGCAACTGCAGGCCTGGCAATGTGGTATCCGCCTTGGCCGGGCCGAAAAAGGCGCGGTGAATCATGATCAGCGCGTAGACCGAACCGAATACCAGGCCGGTGGCGGCCACGATGGTGACCCACGGCGCGCTCTGGAAACTGCCGAGCAGAATCAGGAACTCACCGACAAAGTTACCGGTACCCGGCAGACCCAGCGCCGCAGCGGCGAAGAACAGGCTCAGCGCCGGCAGCCAGGGCATACGCGCCCAGATACCGCCCATCTCGCGCATGTCGCGGGTATGCAGGCGCTCATAGAGCTGACCGCAGAGGATAAACAGCGCCGCCGCCGATAAGCCGTGAGCGAGCATCTGCACCACTGCGCCCTGCAGGGCGATCTCGCTGGCGGAGTAGATGGCGATAAGGACAAAGCCCATGTGTGACACGCTGGAGTAGGCCACCAGCCGCTTGATATCGGTCTGCGCGAACGACAGCAGCGCGCCATAAATGATGGCGAATACGCCGAGCCACTGGGCAATCGGGGCAAACTCGGCCGAGGCGTTGGGGAACAGCGGCAAAGCAAAGCGCAACAGACCGTAGGCCGCGGTTTTCAGCAGGATACCGGCCAAGTCCACCGAACCAGCAGTGGGCGCCTGGGCGTGGGCATCCGGCAGCCAGGAGTGGAACGGCACCACCGGGAATTTCACCGCGAAAGCGATAAAGAAACCGAGCATGAGGATGTATTCGGTGCCGGCACTCATCTTGGTTTGCAGCAGATCGGCGTAGTTAAACGTCAGTACGCCGGTCTGATTGAAGTGCACAAACACCAGGCCAAGAATCGCCAGCAGCATGATCAGGCCGCTGGCCTGGGTAAAGATAAAGAACTTGGTGGCGGCGGTGATGCGCGTCTTGCCGTCACTGCCGCTGTGTCCCCAGAGCGCGATGAGGAAGAACATCGGCACCAGCATCATTTCCCAGAAGAAGAAGAACAGAAACAGATCGACGGCGAGGAACACGCCGACCACGCCACCGAGAATCCACATCAGGTTGAGATGAAAGAAACCGACGCGGTTCTGGATCTCGTTCCATGAGCACAGCACCGAGAGCACACCAAGCAAGCCGGTGAGGCTGATCATCAGTACCGACAGGCCATCCAGCGCCAGGTGGATGCTGATGCCAAAACGCTCGATCCACGGCACCTGAAATTCCGCCGCCCACTGCGGAGCCGCGCCAGGCGCAGGCGCCAAGCTGAAGTCACCCGTGGCCCACAGCCACAGGCCCAGAGCAAACAACAGGCCCATGGTTAACAGGGCAATCCAGCGCGGCAGCACGTTGCCGAAGCGCTCGAACTGCCAGCACAATAAGCCGCCGATAAAGGGGATCAGGATTAGCCAGGGCAGAATCATCAGGCTGTTTTTCCTTAATTCAGAAACAGGAGGACGGCGAGTACCAGCACGGCACCCCCGGCAATCGACGTGGCATACCAGCGCACTTGGCCGGTCTCGCTGCTAGCCAGCAAGGCGTTGCCGCCTCGCGCCAGGCGCGGAATCAGGCCAATGCTACGGTCAATCGGGTCACGCCCGAGCAACCGGCAAAGCAACAGGTAGGGCTGCACAAATAGCTTGTCGTAAAGCCAGTCAAATCCCCAGGCGGCGAACCACCAGGCCGAGAGGAAGCGCCCAGGCGCACTCTGCGCCACCACTGTGGCAAACCGGCGCTTGCCGAGAAACAGCAGCGCGGCCAGGACGATGCCGATGATCGCGATAGCCCCGGAAGCGATTTCCAGGCTGTGCTTAGCGTCGCCGCCGGCATGCCCGACGCTCTGCGGCAGCACACCTGCCAACGGCGGGCTGATCAACGCACCGATAAAGGTCGACAACACAATCAAAGTCACCAGCGGTAGCCAGTGGGCGACGCCATGGCCGGCATGGGCTTCGGTCTGCTGCTTGCCGTGGAAGGTGATAAAGATCAGGCGGAAGGTATACAGCGAGGTCATAAATGCGCCCACCAACCCGGCGTAGAGCAGCCACTGGTGGCCACTGGCGAACGCTTCCCAAAGGATTTCATCTTTGGAGTAGAAGCCTGCAGTGATCAGCGGCAACGCCGCGAGGGCCGAACCACCGACGATAAAGCTGGCGTAGGCCAGTGGCAGTTTCTTCCACAGGCCGCCCATCTTGAAGATGTTCTGCTCGTGGTGACAGGCGTTGATCACTGCACCGGAAGCCAGGAACAGCAGCGCCTTGAAGAAGGCGTGGGTCATCAAGTGGAAGATCGCCGCGTCCCAGGCACCCACGCCCAGAGCGAGGAACATGTAGCCGATCTGGCTCATGGTCGAGTACGCAAGGATGCGCTTGATGTCGGTCTGCACCAGCGCGGCAAAGCCGGCCAGCACCAGGGTTACGCCGCCAACGATGCCGACCAGTTCGAGAACGTTCGGGGTCAGCAGGAACAGGCCGTGGGTCCGCGCGATCAGGTAGACACCGGCGGTGACCATGGTCGCCGCGTGGATCAGGGCCGACACCGGCGTCGGACCCGCCATCGCGTCAGCCAGCCAGGTCTGCAGCGGCAACTGCGCGGATTTACCCACCGCACCGCCGAGCAGCATCAGGGTGGCGATCCACAGCCAGCTATCCCCTTCTACATACTTCTGCGGCGCCAGCAGCATCAGCTCCTGAATATTCAGGGTGCCTAGGTGCAGGAACAGAATAAACAGGCCAATGGCCATAAACACGTCACCGATGCGAGTGACGATAAAGGCTTTGAGCGCCGCATTGCCGTTGGCGCTGTGCTTGAAGTAGAAGCCGATCAGCAAGTAAGAACACAGCCCCACGCCTTCCCAGCCGAAGTACAGCATCAACAAGTTATCGCCGAGAACCAGCAGCAACATGCTGAAGATAAACAGATTAGTGTAGGCAAAGAAGCGCGAGTAGCCCTCCTCCCCGCGCATGTACCAACTGGCGAACAGGTGGATCAGAAAACCAACGCCAGTCACCACACCGAGCATGGTCACGGACAAGCCATCCAGATACAGGGTGAAGCTCGGCGCGAAGCCACCGACATCCATCCACTGCCACAGCACCTGGGTGAATACACCGTTTGCCGGCGGGTTGAGGTTGAACTGCACAATCACCCAGGCCGCCGTAATAGCGGATAGGCCCACCGAGCCGACACCGATCAGCGCCGAAAGGTTTTCGGAGAAACGCCCGCGCGAAAAGGCCAGCAGAAACCAGCCCAGCAGCGGGAACACACAAGTCAGCAATAGAAGGTTCATCCGCGCATCTCGCTGGCAGCGTCGACATCGAGGGTGTTGAAGCGGCGATACAGCTGCAACAGGATCGCCAAGCCAATACTGGCTTCGGCGGCTGCCAGGGTGATCACCAGAATAAACATCACCTGGCCATCAGGCTGAGCCCAACGGCTACCGGCCACCACAAAGGCCAGGGCGGTGGCATTCATCATCACTTCCAGGCTCATCAGCACAAAGAGGATGTTGCGCCGCACCATCAGGCCAATCAGGCCAAGGCTGAACAACACGCCGGCCAGTGCCAGGCCGTGCTCCATAGGAATCGCATTCATGCGGTTGGCTCCTTGGCATCGTGACGACCGAGGTGATAGGCCGCGACCAGCGCGGCCAGCAACAGCATCGAAGCCAGCTCCACCGCCAGCAGGTAAGGCCCGTACAAGGCAATACCAACGGCTTTTGCCTCGATGGTTTGCAAGCCAATGGCCGCTCCACTGGGTGACTGGAACAACACATAGAGCAACTGCCCCAGCAACAGCGCCGAGAGAATCGCCGGGCCAACCCAGATACCCGGTGTCAGCCACTGCCGCTCCTGCTCGACCGCAGGCGGGCCGAGGTTGAGCATCATCACCACAAACACGAACAGCACCATGATCGCGCCGGCGTAGACGATGATCTCCAGCGCCCCGGCAAACGGCGCACCGAGGGCGAAGAAGGTCATGGCCACGGCCAACAGCGACAGAATCAAATACAACAGGGCGTGCACCGGATTGCTCGCGGTAATCACCCTGAATGTGGCCGCCACGGCAACGCCGGCGGCGAGGTAGAAAGCGAATTCCATATAAATCCTTTATCTCCGCAGGAGTCTGTTTAAGGGCGTCGCGAGCGTAGGTGAGACAAGGCGGAAACAGGCGAGGAAGCGCAGTGTACTTTTGTACATGAGCATTCCGAGCCTGTTTCCAACGCAGTATCAGCAAGCGCAGCAGGCATTAAACGGGCTCCTTAAGGCAGTAGGCCTTTGACGTTGATGGGTTCGGCCTCGTTTTGCGCGGCGCCTTTCGGCTTGCCGGCGATGGCCATACCGGCGACGCGGTAGAAGTTGTAGTCCGGGTTCTTGCCTGGGCCGGAAATCAGCAGGTCTTCTTTCTCGTACACCAGGTCCTGACGTTTGAACTCGCCCATTTCAAAATCCGGGGTGAGCTGAATCGCCGTGGTCGGGCAGGCTTCCTCACACAAACCGCAGAAAATGCAGCGCGAGAAGTTGATGCGGAAGAAATCCGGGTACCAGCGGCCATCCGGCGTTTCGGCCTTCTGCAGCGAGATGCAGCCCACCGGGCAGGCCACAGCGCAGAGGTTGCAGGCCACGCAGCGCTCTTCGCCATCGGGGTCACGAGTCAGCACAATACGGCCGCGGTAGCGCGGCGGCAGGTACACCGCCTCTTCCGGGTATTGCAGGGTGTCGCGCTTGCGAAAGCCGTGGCTGAAGACCATGGCCATGCTGCGCAGTTGGGTGCCAGTACCGACCAGCACATCCCATATGTATTTGAACATTCTGTGGTTCTCCTTACTGGGCCGTAGCCAGCACAACTGCGCCGGTCACCAGCAGGTTGATCAGGGTCAGCGGCAGGCAGAACTTCCAGCTGAAGGCCATGACTTGGTCATACCGTGGCCGCGGAATCGAGGCGCGCAGCAGGATGAAGATCATGATGAAGAAACAGGTTTTCAGGGCGAACCAGATAAACGGAATCTGCGGCAGAATGCCAAACGGGCCGTGCCAGCCGCCGAAGAACAGGGTTACCAGCAGCGCCGAAATGGTGATGATGGCGATGTACTCACCGACGAAGAACATGCCCCATTTCATCCCGGCATATTCGATGTGATAACCATCGGCCAGCTCCTGCTCGGCTTCTGGCTGGTCGAACGGGTGACGGTGCGTCACTGCTACGCCGGCGATAAAGAAGGTACAGAAGCCAAAGAACTGCGGAATGATGAACCAGAGGTTCTCGGCCTGGTAATCGACGATATCGCGCATGTTGAACGAGCCCACCTGAGCGACGATGCCCATCAGCGCCAGGGCCAGAAACACCTCGTAAGACACGGTTTGTGCCGAAGCACGCAGCGCACCGAGCAGGGCAAACTTGTTGTTACTCGCCCAGCCGGCAAACAGCACCGCATACACCGACAAACCGGCCATGGCGAAGAAGAACAGGATGCCGATGTTTAGATCTGCCACGCCCCAATTCGGCGTAATCGGGATAATCGCGAAGGCCATCAGCATCGCGGCGAAGGCGATCATCGGCGCCAGGATAAAGATGAACTTGTCGGCAAACGGTGGCGTCCAGTCTTCCTTGAAGAACATCTTGATCATGTCGGCAGCGATCTGAAACATGCCGAATGGGCCCACCCGGTTCGGGCCGTAGCGGTCCTGCCACCAACCGAGCAAGCGCCGCTCGACAAAGCTCAGCAGCGCACCACAGACCACCACCACCAGCAAAATCACGATGGCCTTGAGCACCGCGATCAGCACGTCGATCACTTCTGGAGTGAACCAGCTCATCATTTCGCAGCCTCCTCAATGTGAGTGACTACAGCACCAATCACCTGCGCCGGGATACCAGGCAAGCCGACCGGTAGACCAATCACACCAATGGCCAACTCTTCTGTGATCTGCAGCGGCAAGCGCAGGTGCTGCCCCGCCACTGTCAGGCTGAGCAGCGCACCGTCATTAACCCCTAGTCGATCCGCTTCGGCTTTCGCCAACAAGGCATAAGCTGCTGGGATGCGCTCCTGCAGCGGCGGCGCCTTGGCCGAGGTTTCTTCACTGCCGAACAGGTGATACAGGGCGACGACTTGCAGGGTACCGGCAGCAGGGTTGAACGCCGCCGGTACGCCGAACCACGGCAGTGCAACACCTTGAGCTGTCAGCAAGCGCACGCCCGGATCACCGGCGCGTAGATGGCCGCCGACTTCGTCCTGGAACTTATTCCAGGCCTGCGGCGAGTTCCAGCCTGGCGCCCAGGCGAAGGGAATCTGCTGACGGGCCTCAACGCTGCCGGAATAGCCTTCCATGGAGAAGGCAAAGGCTGAGTCCTGATCCTGCGGCTGACGCGGCTCGTGCACGCTGATATTGGCGCGCATCGCGGTGCGGCCGCTGTAACGGTGCGGCTCACGCGCCAGCTTCATACCCTTGATGCGGAACGTAGCGCTCGGTGCGGCCTCGCCAATCCGCGCCAGCAGGTTGTTGCTGGCGGCGCAGGCGGCGGTGACTTCATCCAGCTGCGTCCAGTCGAGCGGCTTACCCAGCAGGGTGCTGTGTAGCGCATGCAGCCAGCGCCAGCCTTCACGAATAAGGATAGAGGCGTCGTAGTAGCTGGGCTCAAACACTTGGAAGAAGCGCTGGGCTCGACCTTCGAAGCTGACCAAGGTGCCATCGCCTTCGGCGAAGCTGGCCACGGGCAGCAGCAAATGGGCGTTGGCACTGGTGGCGGTGTGCTGATGGTCAGCAACGATCACTACCTGGGCGGCAGCCAGCGCGGCGTCAACCGTGGCGGCATCGGCGCGGCGATAGAGGTCGTTTTCCAGCACGATCACCGCGTCAGCCAGGCCAGTCGTCAGCGCCTGCATCGCGGCATCCACCGAGGTGTCGGCAGAGCTTTCGCCCAGCAGCAGGGCCAGGCCCATGCTGTTGGCTTCCGGCACGACAAGGCTGATGGAGGCGTTCTTCTCACGATTCTTCAGCGCGCTGGCGATGTTGGCCGCCGCTTCGATGATGTCCCGGCTGCCCGATGAGGCGCCGGATACGATCAACGGACGTTTGGCGTCCAATAAGGCCTCAGCGATTAGCTCTACCAATTCGACAGCATCGGCATCCAGGCCTGTAACGGCGGGCGCGCTCGGGTCGATGGCGTGAGCCACAGCAAAGCCGATACGGGCCAGGTCGGCCGGCGCGGCATGCACGCAGGCTTCGGCAATATCATCCAGGCGCGTCGCGGTGACGCTGGCGATAAACAGCGGATGCAGCGCGTCTTGAGCGACGTTTTGCACCGCCGCCATGTGCCACTCCGGAATCTTCGCCGTGGCGGCAATTTCGGTGGCCTTACCTTTGACTGTCTGGCGTAGAGCCAGAGCCAGGCGTGCGGCGGTCTGGGTGAGGTCTTCGCCGAGGACAAATACCGCGTCGTGGTTTTCCACTTCACGCAGGGTCGGCACCGGCAGCGGGCCGTTCTGCAGGATGTCGCGGATCAGCTGGATATTCGCCAGCTCGCCGGCGGCGATACCGCTGTAATAGTTGGCCTCGCCGACCAGCTCGCGCAGGGCGAAGTTGCTTTCCAGGCTGGCGCGCGGCGAGCCAATGCCGATCACCCGTTTGCCCTTGAGCAGCTCGGCGGCCTTGTCCAGCGCGGCATCGATCCCTAGTTTGGTATTGCCCAGCGACGGCTGGCGCGGACGGTCGGCGCGGTTGGTGAAGCCGTAACCGAAGCGGCCACGATCGCAAAGAAAATACTGGTTCACATCGCCGTTAAAGCGGTTCTCGATACGGCGGATCTCGCCATAACGCTCGCCGGGGCTGGTGTTACAGCCACTGGCGCAACCGTGGCAGATACTCGGGGCAAACTGCATGTCCCACTTACGGTTGTAACGCTCGGAATGGGTCTTGTCGGTGAACACACCGGTCGGGCAAACCTCGACCAGGTTGCCGGAGAACTCGCTTTCCAGCGTGCCATCCTCGACGCGACCGAAGTAGACGTTGTCGTGCGCGCCGTAAACACCGAGGTCAGTACCGCCAGCGTAATCCTTGTAATAACGCACGCAGCGGTAGCAGGCGATGCAGCGGTTCATCTCATGGGCGATAAACGGGCCGAGTTGCTGGTTCTGGTGAGTGCGCTTAGTGAAGCGATAACGGCGCTGGTTGTGACCGGTCATCACGGTCATGTCTTGCAGGTGGCAGTGACCGCCCTCCTCGCACACCGGACAGTCGTGCGGGTGGTTGGTCATCAGCCACTCGACAACGCTGGCGCGGAAGGCCTTGGACTCTTCATCGTCGATGGAGATCCAGCTGTTGTCGGTGGCCGGCGTCATGCAGGACATGACGATACGACCACGCGTGTCGTTCTCGTCGCTGTACTGCTTGACCGCGCACTGACGGCACGCACCAACGCTACCGAGCGCCGGGTGCCAGCAGAAGTAGGGAATGTCGAGACCGAGGGACAGGCAGGCCTGTAGTAGGTTGTCCGCCCCATCGACTTCGAAATCGTTGCCGTCTACGTGGATAGTGGCCATGGTTGAGGTTTCTTCTTTACCCACCGAAGCGGGCTTGGCTAATGAAATCACGGTGTGTCACGGGGCCAGGTCAGTGGCCGCCCTGACGTTAAATCTTTACGCGGGGACGAATTGCCCCGTCGCGGCCGGAGCCGGCGCGCTGGACACGCCAGCTTCGAACTCCGAGCGGAAATACTTGATCGCACTGCCCAGCGGCTCAACGGCGCCCGGTGCATGGGCGCAGAAGGTTTTACCTGGGCCGAGGAAGTTGACCAAACCGAGCAAGGTGTCGATGTCCTGCTGCGTGCCTTGCCCGCGCTCCAAGGCGCGGAGAATCTTCACGCTCCAGGGCAGGCCATCACGGCACGGCGTACACCAGCCGCAAGACTCACGAGAAAAGAACTCTTCCATATTGCGCAGCAGGGACACCATGTTGACCGTGTGATCGACCGCCAACGCCAGGCCGGTGCCCATGCGCGTGCCGACCTTACCGATACCGCCGGCATACATCAGCGCATCAAGGTGCTCGGGGAGCAGGAAGCCAGTACCGGCGCCGCCAGGCTGCCAGCACTTGAGCGTGTAACCTTCGCGCATGCCGCCGGCATAGTCCTCGAACAGCTCACGGGCGCTCACGCCGAAGGGCAGCTCCCACAACCCGGGGTTCTTCACCTTGCCGGAAAAGCCCATCAGCTTGGTGCCGTGGTCTTCACTGTCCGGGCGGGCCAGGGTTTTGTACCAATCGACACCACTGCCGATGATCGCCGGCACGTTGCACAGGGTCTCGACGTTATTCACGCAGGTCGGCTTACCCCACACCCCAACGGCGGCCGGGAACGGCGGCTTGGCCCGTGGGTTGGCGCGGCGGCCTTCAAGGGAGTTGATCAGCGCGGTTTCTTCGCCGCAGATATAGCGACCGGCACCGGTGTGTACGATCAGCTCAAAATCGAAACCGCTGCCGAGGATGTTCTGGCCAAGCAGGCCAGCGGCCTTAGCCTCGGCGATGGCGCGATTGAGGTGGGTCGCCGCATCAACGTACTCGCCGCGCAGGAAGATGTAGCCGCGATAAGCCTTGAGCGCCCGCGCGGAAATCAGCATGCCTTCCACCAACAAGTGCGGCAGCTGCTCCATCAGCATGCGGTCTTTCCAGGTGTTGGGCTCCATTTCATCGGCGTTGCACAGCAAGTAGCGGATGTTCATCGACTCATCCGCCGGCATCAGCCCCCACTTCACTCCAGTGGGGAAGCCCGCACCGCCACGGCCCTTGAGTCCGGAGTCTTTCACCGTTTGTACGATGTCGGCCTGGGCCATTTCGCTCAGTGCCTTGCGCGCAGCGGCGTAGCCATTCTTCTGCTGGTATTCCTCCAGCCACACCGGCTGACCGTCGTCACGCAAACGCCAGGTCAGCGGATGGGTCTCTTCGCTGCGGGCAATTGTGTTGGCCGGGCCGATAGAGGTCAGACGCTTGACGCTAAAACCGGTCATACGTAGGCCTCCAACAGTTGGCCGATACTACCGGCGTTGACATCACCAAAGGTATCGTCGTCGACCATCAGCGCCGGCGCCTTATCGCAGTTACCCAGGCAGCACACCGGCAGCAGGGTAAAACGACCATCGGCGCTGGTTTGGCCCAGGCCAATGCCCAGTTGCTGCTGAATACTCTCGACCACCGACTCATGGCCGCCGATGTAGCAGGTCATGCTGTCGCAGACGCGAATGATGTGCCGGCCAACCGGCTGGCGGAAGATCTGGCTGTAAAAGGTCGCAACGCCTTCGACATCGCTGGCCGGGATACCCAGGACCTCGCCAATGGCATCGGCGGCGCCGTCTGGCACCCAACCACGGGCCTTCTGCACGATCTTTAAGGCTTCGATCGACGCCGCGCGCGGGTCTTCGTAGTGGTGCATTTCATGCTCGATGGCCGAGCGCTCAGCGTCGCTCAGGGCAAAACGGTCAGTCTGAATAAGTGCGTTCATCATCAGCGGTCCACGTCAGCCATAACGAAGTCGATACTGCCCAGGTAGGCGATCAGATCGGCGACCATGCTGCCGCGGATCACCGAGGGAATCTGCTGCAGGTGCGGGAAGCTCGGCGTGCGGATACGCGTGCGGTAGCTCATGGTGCTGCCGTCGCTGGTCAGGTAGTAACTGTTGATGCCCTTGGTCGCCTCGATCATCTGGAACGACTCATTGGCCGGCATCACCGGACCCCAGGACACCTGCAGGAAGTGGGTGATCAGGGTTTCGATGTGCTGCAAGGTGCGCTCTTTCGGCGGCGGCGTGGTCAGCGGGTGATCGGCCTTGTACGGCCCTTCCGGCATGTTGCGCATGCATTGATCGATGATCTTGATGCTCTGGCGCATCTCATCCACCCGCACCATGCAACGGTCGTAGGCATCGCCATTCACCGCCAACGGCACTTCAAACTCGAAGTTCTCGTAACCGGAATACGGCCGTGCTTTGCGCAGGTCGAAATCACAGCCGGTGGAACGTAGCCCTGCTCCGGTAACACCCCACTCCAACGCCTCTTTGGTGTTGTACTGCGCCACACCGATGGTGCGCGCTTTGAGAATGCTGTTTTTTAGCGCGGCTTTCTCGTACTCATCGAGGCGCTTAGGCAGCCAGTCGACGAATTCCTTCACCAAACGGTCCCAGCCGCGCGGCAGGTCGTGGGCGACGCCGCCAATGCGGTACCAGGCCGGATGCAGGCGGGCGCCGGTGATGGCTTCGATGACCTTGTAGGCACGCTGGCGGTCGGTGAAGGTGAAGAACACCGGGGTCATCGCACCGACGTCTTGGATGTAAGTGCCGAGGAACAGCAGGTGGCTGGTGATACGGAAGAACTCGGCCATCATGATGCGAATCACGTCGACCTTTTGCGGCACGATAATGCCCGCGAGTTTTTCCACGGCCAGCACATACGGCAGGTTGTTCATCACCCCACCGAGGTAGTCGATGCGGTCGGTATAGGGGATAAAGCTGTGCCAGCTCTGGCGCTCAGCCATCTTCTCGGCACCACGGTGGTGGTAGCCGATTTCCGGTACGCAATCGACGATTTCTTCGCCATCGAGCTGCAAGATGATGCGGAATGCACCGTGGGCTGAAGGGTGGTTGGGGCCGAGGTTGAGGAACATATAGTCCTCATGCTCGCTGCCGCGCTTCATGCCCCAGTCTTCCGGCTTAAAACGCGCCGCTTCTTCTTCAAGCTGTTGCTTGGCCAGGGTCAGGCTAAACGGATCAAACTCGGTGGCGCGCGCGGGGTAATCCTTGCGCAGTGGATGCCCTTCCCAGGTCGGCGGCATCATGATCCGCGTCAGATGCGGATGGCCGGTAAAGTGGATGCCATAGAGGTCCCACACTTCACGTTCATACCAGTTGGCGTTAGGCCAGATGCTGGTGACGCTGGGCATATTCAGGTCACGCTCATTGAGCGCCACCTTGATCATGATGTCGCTGTTCCGCTCCAGCGACATCAGGTGATAAAACACGGTGAAGTCCGCACCGGGTAGGCCACGGCGCTGAGTACGCAGACGCTCGTCGACACCATGCAGGTCATAGAGCATGACGTAGGGTCGCGGTAGGTTGCGCAGAAAGGTCAGCACCTCGACCAAGCGCTCACGCGCCACCCACAGCACCGCCATACCGGTGCGGGTGCTTTGCACAGTAAAGGCGTCAGCGCCAAAACGGGAATTCAGTTCGACAACCACTTCTTGGTCATCGGCTTTGTAAGGCGGTATGGACAGAATGCTTTGTGCAGTCATGGTCTCGGTCGCTATCGGTCGCTATCGGGCAACAGTGTCAGTCGACGGGCTCACGCGAGCCCAGGCTCACACTTCGTCGGGGCTTCGCAGATTGGTTACAGCGATACGCTCTTCGCGGCGCTGTTCTTTCTGCGAAGGCATGTCAGCACGGTAAACACCTTGATCACCGACAACCCATGACAACGGACGGCGCTCTTGGCCGATAGACTCCTGCAGCAGCATCAAGCCTTGCAGAAATGCTTCAGGACGAGGCGGGCAACCGGGAATGTAGACGTCGACCGGCAAGAACTTGTCGACCCCCTGAACCACCGAGTAAATGTCGTACATACCGCCGGAATTGGCGCAGGCGCCCATCGAGATGACCCACTTGGGCTCAAGCATCTGCTCGTACAGGCGCTGGATGACCGGAGCCATTTTAATAAAGCAGGTGCCTGCGATGACCATAAAGTCCGCCTGGCGTGGCGAGGCTCGAATCACCTCCGCACCGAAGCGCGCAATATCGTGCGGCGCGGTAAAGGCGGTGGTCATTTCCACATAGCAGCACGACAGGCCGAAGTTGTAAGGCCACAGGGAATTTTTGCGCCCCCAATTCACGGCACCATTGAGAACATCCGAGAGCTTGCCCATGTAGATGTTCTTGTGGACTTCATCGTCTAGCAGCGGGTCGGAAACCGTCTCCCGCTCGCCGACCGGATAGCGCTCATTGGGCGCATTCGGATCGATCCGAGTAAGTTTGTATTGCATCGCCAAAGCCTCATTGTTTTAGCTTCGCCTGCCGCTCACGACGACCTTGAGGCGCCCAATCGAGCGCCCCAATCCGCCAAAGGTAGACAAGACCTGCCAACAGAATTGCTATAAAGACTGTAGCTTCGATTAGCCCAGCCCAGCCGCTTTCGCGCACCGAGACGGCCCAAGCAAAGAGAAAGAGGGCTTCAACGTCGAAGATCACGAAGAGCATCGCGACCAGATAGAATTTGGCTGACAGGCGCAGACGCGCGCTGCCGACGGGCAACATACCGGACTCAAAAGGTTCGTTCTTGCTGCGGCCCCAGGCTTTGCTACCCAGCAGGCTGGATAGGCCGAGCATAAAGGCGATGAGCCCACATACTCCGAGCAAAAACACAGCAAAAGCCCAGTTATGGGACATGGTCGTTACCGCATCAGGCATGCCGGTACTCCTCGGGTAAAGGACGGCTTCTATAATTTTATTATGGCGAATGCAAAACCCAACGGGTATCGCCGGCGGAGTATGGCCGCAATTCTATGCCCACAACACATTAGTAACTAATTATTTTTTGTTCACAAAGAGACATTAATTTGTAGACAATAGCTATAGCCCTCCCAGTGCCGTCGCCATTGCCATGAAGCCGGATCAACAGTTGGTTCCATTGAAGACAGCCGCTATGCTTGGCGTCATCTCAATGGATAAAGACTATGACCCTCACCGAACTGCGCTACATAGTCACCCTCGCTCAAGAGCAGCACTTCGGCCGTGCCGCCGAACGCTGCCATGTAAGCCAGCCAACGCTGTCGGTAGGGGTGAAGAAACTCGAAGATGAACTGGGTGTGCTGATCTTCGAGCGCAGCAAGAGCGCAGTGCGCCTGACCCCTGTTGGTGAAGGCATCGTCACCCAAGCGCAGAAGGTGCTGGAGCAAGCCCAGGGCATCCGTGAGCTGGCCCAAGCCGGCAAAAACCAGATGGCGGCTCCGCTGAAAATCGGTGCTATTTACACCGTCGGCCCTTACCTATTCCCTCATCTGATCCCGCAACTGCACCGTGTTGCTCCGGATATGCCGCTGTATATCGAGGAAAACTTCACCCACGTGCTGCGCGACAAGCTGCGTAATGGTGAGCTGGACGCGATCATTATCGCCCTGCCGTTCCATGAAGCCGATGTGCTGACCAAGCCGCTCTATGATGAGCCATTCTACGCCCTGCTGCCGTTTGGCCACCCTTGGGCGGCAATGAAAACCATCGACAGCAAACTGCTGAATGACAAAAGCCTGCTGCTACTGGGTGAAGGCCACTGCTTCCGTGATCAGGTGCTAGAAGCCTGCCCGACGCTGCGCAAAGGCGGTGAAGACAGCGCCAAGCACACCACTGTGGAGTCCAGCTCGCTGGAAACCATCCGCCATATGGTCGCCTCGGGCCTTGGCGTGTCGATCCTGCCGTTCTCTGCAGTCGACAGCCACCATTACGCCCCGGGCGTGATTGAAGTGCGCCCGCTTAGCGCGCCAGCCCCCTTCCGCACCGTGGCCATCGCTTGGCGTGCCAGCTTCCCGCGGCCTAATGCGATTGAGGTGCTGACCGACTCGATCCGCCTGTGCTCGGTGGCGCGCCCGCTGCCACAAAAGACTTAAGACAGGCCATGACCGAGCTGGCCATGGTTTCTGTCACCGCGCTGAAAGGCGTGGGTGCGGCATTGGCCGAAAAACTCGGCAAGGTTGGCCTTGAGACGCTGCAAGACGTGCTGTTTCACCTGCCGCTGCGCTATCAGGATCGCACCCGCATCGTACCGATTGGCGCGCTGCGCCCCGGTCAAGACGCCGTGGTCGAAGGCATAGTCGCCGGCGCCGATGTCGTGATGGGCCGCCGCCGCAGCCTGCTGGTGCGCCTGCAGGACGGCAGCGGAACCCTCAGCCTGCGCTTCTATCACTTTAGCCAGGCACAGAAGGAAGGACTCAAACGCGGCACTCAGGTGCGCTGCTACGGTGAAGTGCGCCCGGGCTCCTCCGGGCTGGAGATCTATCACCCGGAATACCGCGCGCTGTCGGGCAGCGAGTCGATTGCAGTGGAACAGACGCTGACGCCAATCTACCCAACGACTGAAGGCCTGACCCAGCAGCGCCTGCGCCAACTCAGCGAACAAGCCCTGGCGCGCCTGGGTCCGCATAGCCTGCCGGACTGGCTGCCGCCTGAACTGGCTGACGATTACCAGCTCAGTCCGCTCGATCAGGCGATTCGCTACCTGCACCGACCACCGCCAGATGCCGACCTAGAGGAACTCGCCGAAGGCCGTCACTGGGCGCAACACCGTCTGGCCTTCGAGGAGCTGCTGACCCACCAATTGTCTCTGCAACGCCTGCGCGAAAGCGTGCGCGCGCAGCAGGCACCCGCTCTGCCCATGGCAAAAAACCTTCCGCAGCAGTACCTGGCAAATTTGGGCTTTGCCCCCACCGGTGCGCAACAGCGGGTCGGCGCGGAAATCGCCTACGACCTCAGCCAGAGCGAACCGATGCTGCGTTTGGTGCAAGGTGACGTGGGTGCAGGCAAGACAGTGGTCGCCGCCTTTGCCGCGCTGCAAGCGCTGGAAGCCGGTTATCAAGTGGCGCTGATGGCGCCCACTGAGATTCTCGCCGAACAGCACTTCATTAACTTCAGCAAATGGCTCAACCCCCTTGGCCTAGACGTCGCCTGGCTAGCCGGCAAGCTCAAAGGCAAAGCGCGCGCCAGCGCGCTGGAACAGATTGCTAGCGGAACACCGATGGTGGTCGGCACCCACGCGCTGTTTCAGGACGAAGTGCGCTTTCAGAAGCTGGCCTTGGTGATCATCGACGAGCAGCACCGCTTCGGTGTGCAACAGCGTCTGGCCCTGCGCCAGAAGGGCATTGGCGGACGCATGTGCCCGCACCAGCTGATCATGACCGCCACGCCCATACCCAGAACCCTGGCGATGAGCGCCTACGCCGACCTTGATACCTCGATACTCGATGAACTACCCCCGGGTCGCACCCCGGTGAATACCCTGGTGATTGCCGACAGCCGCCGCCTGGAAGTGGTCGAGCGCGTGCGCCTGGCCTGCAATGAAGGTCGCCAGGCTTACTGGGTGTGTACGCTGATCGAGGAATCCGAAGAGCTGACCTGCCAGGCCGCCGAAACCACCTTCAGCGACCTGACTGCCGCACTGGGCGGGCTGAATGTCGGGCTGATCCATGGGCGGATGAAACCGGCGGAAAAAGCGGCGGTGATGGACCAGTTCAAACAAGGCCGGCTGCAATTACTGGTTGCCACCACGGTGATCGAAGTGGGCGTCGACGTGCCCAATGCCAGCTTGATGATCATCGAAAATCCTGAGCGCCTGGGCCTGGCTCAGCTGCACCAGTTACGCGGGCGAGTCGGCCGTGGCAGCGCCGCCAGTCATTGTTTGCTGCTCTATCACCCGCCGTTATCGCAACTGGGCCGCCAACGCCTAGCAATCATGCGTGAGACCTGCGATGGTTTCATCATCGCCGAAAAAGACTTGGAACTGCGCGGCCCTGGCGAGATGCTCGGCACCCGCCAGACAGGCCTGCTGCAATTCAAGGTCGCCGATCTGATGCGCGACGCTGACTTGCTGCCGGCCGTGCGCGACGCCGCGCAGGCGCTGCTGGAACACTGGCCGCAGCATGTCAGCCCGCTACTTGAACGCTGGCTGCGGCATGGCCAACAATACGGGCAAGTGTGATCCGACGCACAACACAACTGCCACCTGCGCCGCATTTCCGCTAGCCTGCTGTTTATACTCGAAACATTGCTGACTCTGCCGGAAACCGCCATGACTGAACTCGCCCTTGCTACTGACACTGCGCCGCGCCCGCCTGCGGTGATTCTGCAATTGCTAGAAAAGCTCGGCCTGAGCTATCAAATCTGTCCTGATCAACCCAACCTGCCAAGCGCGCAACGCTTACAAGCCGTGCTGCTCGACGATACGGTGGGCGCGCTGCTGGTACTTTTCCCGCAGAATCAGTTGCTCGACCTGAATCGCCTGACCGAGCTCACGGGGCGCCAACTGGTGGCGGTCAAACCGGATCGCCTGGAGCGCATGCTCGGCAAGCACAACCTGAAAATGCTGCCCGGCCTGCCGCCACTGACCAGCTCGCCGTGCCTGTATGACGAACGTCTACTGCAGGTGCCGAGTCTGTACATCGAATCGGGTCAGCCCGGCGTGTTGCTGGAGCTGGCGAGCGAGGCTTTCAAGAGCCTGCTAAGTAAGGCCAGCGCCGCACGCTTCGGCGAGCCGCTGAGCAATATCCACCTGAACCTCGACCGCCCAGACGATGATCGTGCGGAAATCACTCAAGCTGTCCAGGCGTTTACCGCTCGCCGCATCCAGCAGCGCCTGGAAGAAACCATCGAGATTCCACCGCTGCCGGAAACGGCGCAGAAGATCATCAAGCTGCGCGTCGACCCGGATGCCACCGTTGATGATATTACCGGTGTGGTCGAAACCGATCCGGCGTTGGCTGCCCAAGTCGTCAGCTGGGCTGCCTCGCCCTACTACGCCGCGCCCGGCAAAATCCGCTCGGTGGAAGATGCCATCGTCCGCGTGCTGGGCTTTGATCTGGTGATTAACTTGGCCCTAGGCCTGGCTTTGGGTAAAACCCTGAGCCTGCCCAAGGACCACCCGCAACACGCCACGCCGTATTGGCAACAAGCGATTTATAGCGCCGCCGTGATCGAAGGCCTGACCCGCGCCATTCCCCGCGCGCAACGCCCGGAAGCGGGTCTGAGCTACCTCGCCGGCCTACTGCATAACTTCGGCTACCTGGTGCTGGCGCATGTATTTCCGCCACACTTCTCGCTGATCTGTCGTCATCTGGAGGTCAATCCGCACCTGTCGCACAGCTATATCGAGCAACATCTGCTAGGTATCAGCCGCGAGCAAATCGGCGCCTGGCTGATGCGCTACTGGGACATGCCGGAAGAGCTGGTCAGTGCCCTGCGCTTCCAGCACGACCCTGAGTACACCGGTGCACATGCGGCCTATCCAAACCTGGTGTGCCTGTCAGTTAGCTTGCTGCGCAATCGCGGCATCGGCGCGGGCCCGCAGAGCGATATCCCGCAAAGCCTGTTCGACAACCTCGGCATCAGCCGTGACAAGGCCGAGGAAGCCGTGAGCAAGGTGCTGGCCGCCGAGGTCGCGCTGCGCGAACTGGCTGCACAATTCCACCCGGCGCACTAAATAGCTGAAACGACAAAGGGGCCTTATGGCCCCTTTGTCGTTTCAGCCGAAGCGTTACTTCTGCAACTGCGCGCGGCGCGCTGCAAACAGTTCTGGCAGCCGCTGCACGCTACCATCAAGCAACTGGGCAACGGCTGGCTGCTCATACAACGCAGCATATTCAGCCAGCTTTTCGCTGGGCATCTGCCGATAGGCGTAAAGCATAAAGGACGCCACAGCCTCAGCGCTAGAGACGCGCAAGGCGTCTTCTTGAGCCTTGGTTTGACTACTCAGCGCCTTTTCATCAATGCTTTCGCCACGGGCTTGCAGGGCCAAAAACGCCTGGGTCTTACCGACCTCATAACGTAACAGGCCGGCCAAAGCGGTGGTATGCGCGGCCGCATCCAGACGCTGCACCAAAGCAAGCCGCTCTGCACGTGGCGGCCGCTCGCTCAGTTGTTTGCGATAAGCCGCCAGCCCGTCTGCGCCCGCGTCGCCGACTGACCGCTCAGCGGCGGTAAAGCCCTGCGCCAGCGGGCTTTCCAGCAAGCGCAGAGCTTGCTGTAGCTGCGTCTGCGTGAGCGCACCAGTTAGGCGATTAGCCAAATCTAGGCATAAGCCATCGGCGGCAAACACTTTGCCCAGCTGCGCGTGCTGTGTATTCGGCAGGCCGCGCTGCACCAGCGGCGCAGCCTGTTCGCAAACTAAACGAATACCCGCCAGTTCGAATAAAGGCGCAAAGGCTTCAGCTTTAGGCGGTGCGGCATGGGCTAGGGAGGACAACAACAACAAGGCAATTAGCAGCAGACGCATGGGCAAGTTCTCACTATGACGACGCCCAGCCTAGCGAAAGGCGTGCGCGGCGACCAGTGCCGACGCGCACAGCTTCAAATCAGGCGGCTTTTTGGACGGCGCTTTTCTTCTTCGGCATCAGGTATTTAGTCAGCCCCTGGAACCAGATCACCAGCGCAGGGTTACCCTGGATCTGGATGTCCTTGTTCTGAATGCCCTGCATAAACGCCAGCTGCTTGTTTTTGGCGCTCATGGTGGCGAAACCATAAGCCGCATCCTTGAAGCCGAGCGCGAATGCTGGCTCGGCAGCCGAACCACGCTTGCTGGTGATGCGTTGGTCTTTGACGATAAAGTGACGCGCCACTTTGCCGTCTAGCGTATGCAGCTGGAACGTCATATCGCGGTCAATAAGCTGCTGTTGGAACGCCGGGTTTTCACGGCTTGCCTTGGCCATTAGGCGGCCCAACATCCACAGAAGAAAACGAAATTTCATGCGCGAGGCCTCGCAAAGAGTCAGGAAAAGGCGGCGCATTGTAGCGGGTTGTTGCAGGGACTACAGCCGGTCTGAGAAGGGCGTGAGCACGCTGACCAGTGTGCAGCCGCCCGGAGCCAGTGGCTCCGGGTTAAAGGACTCAGTTGACCGCGTCTTTCAGGGACTTACCTGGCTTGAAAGCGACAGTGTTGCTGGCCTTGATCTGTACCGGCTGACCGGTTTGTGGGTTTTTACCCGTGCGCGCGCCGCGGTGGCGCTGCAAGAAGGTACCGAAACCTACCAAGGTTACGCTGTCCTTACGGTTCAGTGCGTTGGTGATTTCTTCGAGTACGGCGTTAAGTACACGGTTTGCCTGATCTTTAGTCAGATCCGCCTTATCGGCGATGGCGGCGGCGAGTTCCGGTTTACGCATAAATGCCTCTTTACGTTTTTTGTTGTTGTGTCCGGGCTGCTCTGCGTGAGCAGGTACCAAGGCGTCGCAACAGCTCTAGGCTGCGGCAGGCTGAGGGAGAATGGCATGGCATTGGGCCCTGCGCCAGTCTTGTCCGACAGTTAAGCCGTGCAACTTTATGGCATACACGACACAACAGCCGCCGTTTAAGCCAACAGCGCCGGCAGGCGCTTATTCAAGTTCAATTTGTCTTGAACGGCCGCCCCGGTGAGGGCGTAGCCGAGCAGCGCGCCGCTGCTGTCATGGCACAGCGCTTTGATGTCCGCGCCACTGCCTTCAATGCTCCATTCGCCTTGCAAGCCGTGCGGTGGCGGCGACACCACCAAAGGGCAGACCGGGGTTTTGACCGTCACCGGCATGGGGCCATAGCTCACAGCGGTGGGATTGCCAGCCAGGGTTTGGGCCAGTGCACGGGCGCAGGTCATCAGTGGCATGACATAGAGCAGGTTGATGCCATCCACCTCGGCGCAGTCGCCCAAGGCGTAGATATTGGCGCGGTTGGTGCGCAGCTGGCGGTCGACTACCACCCCGCGATTGACCACTAGCCCGGCGGCCGCGGCTAAGTTGATACGTGGGCGCAAGCCTACTGCCGACAGCACCAGATCGCAGTTGATCAGCGTGCCGTTGGACAGGTGCGCTTCCAGCCCATCACCCTGGTGATTCAGGCTGGCCAGTACCGGGCCAAGGTGAAAGCGCGCGCCCAGTCCTTCCAACGCCGCCTGCACAGCGGCGGCAGCGGCTGGATGCAGCAAGCCAGGCATGACCTGCTCGCAGGGTGCCACCAACTCAACCTGATAACCGCCAAGGGTCAAGTCATTGGCAAATTCGCAGCCGATCAGCCCGGCTCCCAGGAGCAATACCCGCTGTTTGCCGGCGGCTGCGGCACGAAAGCGCGCGTAGTCTTCGAGGTCATTGATCGAGAAGATCGCATCGTCAGCATCACCTGGTACCGGCACGCGAATCACCTCCGCGCCGCAGGCCAATACCAGATCACGGTAGGGTACGGCCTCTTCACCAATCCACAGCTGCTGGTGACCGGGGTCGATTCCGCTGATGCGCGTGTGGGTGCGCACTTCCGCGTTCAGTTGCTCGGCCATGGCGCCTGGCTCAGCCATGCTCAGACCATCGGCGTCCTTATTCTTGGCAAAGCCGGTGGACAGCATCGGCTTGGAATAGGAGCGGCCGTCGTCAGCGGTGATCAGCAGCAGCGGGGTTTCGCGGTCGAGCTTGCGAAACTCACGGGCCAGGTTGTAGCCGGCCAGGCCGGTACCGACGATGACGACAGGTGCACTCATGTTGCATTCCTCACACAGGCCGCGCAGAGCGGCGGCGCTAATTAATTTCAGGACGCGCAGATCAGAATCTGCTCATGCTCTCGCGAGCTAGAGTCCTGCGATACCGATGGCGGCCCCGCGAAAGCAGGCGAGGAAGCGGAGTGTACTTTTGTACATGAGCATTACTCGTTTCACTCGCCCTTCAAGCCGCGCTAAAGCGCGTTAGCCGCAAGCGGCTTTCCAAGTCTGTTTTTAACGCCACAGGACTGACGCGCAGCAGATCATGCACAGGCTCTCAGGCGATTTCGATCATCTCGAAGTCAAGCTTGCCGACGCCGCAATCGGGACACAGCCAGTCGGTGGGAATGTCTTCCCAGGCAGTTCCGGGGTCGATGCCTTCCTCGACCAGACCCAGGGCTTCGTCATAGATAAAACCGCACACCACACACTGCCACTTACGCATAACCACCTCGCCACCTGTTGACCCGCCCGGGGCGCTCAGTATGTATCTGAACGAAGCAAAACGGCGACCCGCAGGTCGCCGTTTTTCACAGCCTGAGCGCCTAATCTGCGGCCAGTCTCGCGAGCTCGCGGGCTGCCATTGCGAGCGTCGCTGGTCAGCAACAACGGCTTAGCCGATTTCGATCATTTCAAAATCCAGCTTACCCACACCGCAGTCAGGGCACAGCCAGTCTTCAGGGACATCCTGCCACAGCGTACCGGCGGCGATGCCTTCATCAGGCCAGCCCTGGCTCTCGTCGTAAATCAGTCCACAGACCACACATTGCCACTTCTTCATAACTACCTCAGGGGGTCACACGGCTATCGCGCTGCGGAAACTACCGTATATACGCAGGTGCGCCAAGTCGCAGAACGAGAAAGGCCGCCTCGCGGGCGGCCGATCAAAATAAGCGTCTGCCCGCCACATGACGGGCAGAACATGGGCGATTAACCTGCCGCTTGCATCAACGGATCAGAAATACCCATGCCGTACATCGCAATCATAGTGATGCTGCCGGCAGCTACGAGGTAGTAGAGGGTCGGCAGAATGGTTTTGCGCAGGGTGATCCCTTCGCGACCAAGCAGACCGACAGTGGCCGAAGCCGCTACCACGTTGTGAATGGCAATCATGTTACCCGCCGCCGCACCTACCGACTGCGCCGCCACCATCATCGCCCCCGAAACCCCGAGCAGACCTGCCGCGTTGAACTGGAACTGCGACAGCATCAGGTTGGACACAGTGTTGGAACCGGCGATAAAGGCACCCAAGGCACCCACAGCCGGCGCGAAGAACGGATAAACCCCGCCCACGCTATCGGCCACCAGTTGCGCCATGGCCACCGGCATCGACACCAGATCAGCACCATTAACGCCGGAGTTGATCAGAATCCGCACCATCGGAATGGTGAAGATCAGCACGAAGCCCGCGCCCAGCAAGGTACGGCTCGACTCATTGATCGCAGCACCCAGCTCGGACAAACGCATGCGGTGCAGCAGTGCGGTGACCAGCACCACCATGCACAGGATGCCGCCCGGCAGGTACAGCGGCTCAAGTTTGCCGGAGATACCGGTTTCACCGAGGATGTCGATCCAGCCGATGCTGACCGACAGCAAGGCCGCCTTCAGCTCAGGGAAGACGCGTGATGCCACCAAGAAGATCGCTAGCAGCACGTAAGGTGCCCAGGCCATGCGCACGGAGATCGGCGTTTTACCGGCGATGTCTTCGAGCTTCATCTCGATCTTGCCCATCCACTCGGCTGGCCACTCGCTGGCCGGCGCAAAGTCCCAAGTGGTCTTAGGCAGCAGGAAGCCCGCCTTGGCCGCTGGGATCACAATCGCCAGGCCGACCATCGCACCGATCATCGATGGGAACTCCGGACCGAGGAAGACACCGGCGGCGATATAAGGGATGACGAAAGCCAAGCCAGTGAAGATGGCGAACGGGGCCATTTCCAGGCCTTCTTTCCACGACTGATTCTTGCCGAAGAAGCGTGTCATGATCGACAGCATGATCAGTGGCATAAAGATGCCTATCAGGCCGTGGGTGATCGCCACACGCGAGAAGATCAGGTGGAAGAACACCTCCCAGCTACTGCCAAGCGTGGCCAGCTGCGCGGACATGCCCGCCTGGTCAAGACCACCGGCCACACCCACCAAAATCGGTGTACCCACAGCGCCGAACGATACCGGCGTGGATTGCACCATCATACCCAATACCACTGCCGCCAGCGCCGGGAAACCCAGCGCCACCAACAGCGGTGCCGCCACAGCAGCCGGCGTACCGAAGCCCGATGCGCCCTCGATAAAGCAACCAAACAGCCAGGCAACGATCAGCGCCTGAACCCGACGGTCCGGGGTGATCGTGGCGAAGCCACGGCGAATGGCAGCGATGCCACCCGAATGCTTGAGGGTGTTGAGCAACAGGATCGCACCGAAGATGATCCAGAGGATCGCGGCGGTGAGAACCAGGCCTTGCAGGCTGGACGCCAGGACCCGATTGAAGGACATATCCCAGGCCGTTAGGCCAATGATCGCGGTGAGCAGAAAGACCACCGGCATGGCGTACTTGGCTGGCCAGCGAAAGCCGATCAGCAGCACACCCGCCAGTACCAGCGGCACAAAGGCCAGTATCGACAGCAGTGTTTGACTCATGAGTTGGTTCCTATTTGTTATTGTGAACCACAGTGTTCCGGGGATACCCGGTGCCACGCATACGAACCTGCCAGGCTGCCATTAACCCCTTAGCCAGCCCTCAGCAGATCCTTGGATGCCGGAACGGGGGTTATCCCGCCGACATCAATGCTCAATCGCCCCGGCAGCACGAGTCTGACGGGGCGCGTTATCAGCCGAGTCTACTTAGCCCTCTTGCTGTTTGAATCGTAGACGCCAAGCATGCAGCAGTGGCTCGGTATAGCCACTGGGTTGCTCAAGGCCTTTAAACACTAAATCACTGGCCGCCTGGAAGGCTGCTGACTGAGCATAGTCCGCCGCCATCGGCCGGTAGGCGCTATCACCGGCGTTCTGCTGATCCACCACTTTGGCCATGCGCTCCAAGCTTTCGCGCACCTGGGCCTCATTGATCACAGCGTGGTGCAGCCAATTAGCGATGTGCTGACTGGAAATACGCAAGGTTGCACGGTCTTCCATCAGGCCGACGTTGTGGATATCCGGGACTTTGGAGCAACCGACGCCCTGCTCAACCCAGCGCACCACGTAACCGAGGATGCCCTGGCAGTTGTTGTCCAACTCTTCCTGAATCTGGCTGGCGCTCCAGTTGCGCTCGGCCGCCACCGGCACGCTGAGCAGCCCGTTGAGCAGCTCATCGCGCTGGCTATTGAAGTCGATGGCTTCCAGCTCACGCTGAACCGCCTGCACATCCACCTGGTGGTAGTGCATGGCGTGCAAGGTGGCGGCGGTTGGCGACGGTACCCAGGCGGTGTTGGCACCGGCTTTAGGGTGGCCAATTTTCTGCTCAAGCATGGCGGCCATCAGATCCGGCATGGCCCACATGCCCTTGCCGATTTGTGCGCGGCCACGCAAGCCGCAGCTCAGGCCCACCAGCACGTTGTTGCGCTCATACGCCTGGATCCAAGCGCTGCTCTTCATGTCACCTTTGCGCAGCATGGCGCCGGCTTGCATGGCGGTGTGCATCTCGTCACCGGTGCGGTCGAGGAAGCCGGTGTTAATAAAGGCTACACGTGCGCCGGCGGCCGCGATGCAGGCCTTGAGGTTGATACTGGTGCGACGCTCCTCGTCCATGATGCCCATTTTCAGGGTGTGACGTGGCAGCTGCAGCAGGTCTTCAATCCGACCGAACAGCTGATCGGCAAAAGCCACTTCGGCCGGGCCGTGCATCTTCGGTTTAACGATATACACGCTACCGGTGCGCGAGTTACCACGACGCTGCAAGTCGTGCAGCGCACACAAGCTGGTCATCACACCATCGAGAATACCCTCAGGGATCTCACGACCTTCACCGTCGAGGATCGCCGGGTTGCTCATCAGGTGGCCGACGTTGCGCACAAACAGCAGCGAACGACCATGCAGCTTCAGCTCACCACCAGCAGCCGCGGTGTACTCGCGGTCGAGATTGAGGCGACGGACAATGCGCTTGCCACCCTTCTCCAGTTCTTCGCTGAGATCACCTTTCATCAGGCCGAGCCAGTTGCGGTAGATCACCACCTTGTCGTCGGCGTCGACTGCTGCCACGGAGTCTTCACAGTCGAGAATGGTCGACAGCGCCGACTCGAGCAGCAGGTCCTTGACGCCCGCCGCGTCGGTAGCGCCAATCTGGCTGCTGGCATCAATCTGGATTTCCACGTGCAGGCCGTTGTTCTTCAGCAGCACCGCCGTCGGCGCGCTGGCCTCACCCTGAAAACCGACAAATTTGTCGGCCTGAGCCAGGCCACTGTGGCTGCCATCTTTCAGGCTGACTTGCAGCTGGCCATCAATCACCTGATAGCCCGTCGAATCGACGTGGGAGCCACTGGCCAGCGGCGCGGACTGATCGAGGAAGGCACGGGCAAAGGCAATTACCTTGTCGCCACGCACCTGGTTATAGCCTGGGCCCTTCTGCGCGCCGTCGTCTTCAGAGATAGCGTCGGTGCCATACAGGGCATCGTAGAGCGAACCCCAGCGGGCGTTGGCCGCGTTCAGCGCGTAGCGCGCATTCATCACCGGCACCACTAGCTGCGGGCCAGCCTGAGTGGCGATCTCGCTGTCGACGTTGGCGGTACTGGCCTGCACGCTGTCAGGTTGCGGCAACAGGTAGCCGATGGATTCGAGGAAAGCGCGATACGCCGGCATGTCGCTAATCGGGCCGGGATGCTCGCGGTGCCAAGTATCCAGCTGGACTTGCAGGGCATCACGTTCGGCCAGCAGCGCACGGTTTAGCGGCGCTAGGTCGTGCACCAGGGCATCGAAGCCGGCCCAGAAGGCGTCGCGCTCAATACCGCTGCCCGGCAGCACTTCCTCGTCGATAAAACGTTGCAGGTTGGCGGCCACTTGCAGGCGCTGGCAGTTCACGCGATCGGTCATTTTCCACTCTCCAAAATCAGTACAGGTGCGGCGCTAAGCGCCAGGCGGATCACTGTGGAACCGCCTCACTATGCGAATCAGTTCAGGGCAGCGACGCCGGCTTTAGCCACCTGTGCGTCTTGGTCAGCTTTGACCCCGGAAACACCCAGTGCACCGATCACCTGACCGTCAACGATCACCGGTACACCGCCTTCCAGCGAGGTCACCAGTGGCGCAGACAGGAATGCCGTACGTCCACCATTGACCATGTCCTCAAAGCCCTTGGTTTCGCGGCGGCCGATGGCAGCGCTGCGAGCTTTCTCGCTAGCAATATAGGCGCCGATCGGCGCGCAACCGTCGAGGCGTTCCAGGGCCAACAGATGACCGCCGTCGTCGACCACACTGATGGTCACCGCCCACTGATTTTTTTCGGCTTCACTGCGCGCAGCAGCAAGCATCCGGCTGACTTCGATCTGGCTCAATACGGCTTTGCTAAGCATGGTGTTCTCCGGTTAATTCAGGGCTTCTTCGACGAGTTCGATCCAGTGCCGCACAGGGGTGCGACCGGCGCCGTCGAGGTGGGTTTGGCAGCCGATGTTGGCGGTGACAATCACCTCCGGCTTGCCGCTTTCCAGGGCATTCATTTTGTTGTCGCGCAGCTGCTTGGACAGCTCCGGCTGGGTCAGCGAATAGGTCCCCGCCGAGCCGCAGCACAGGTGGCTGTCGGGCACGGCGGTCAAGCCGAAGCCAAGGCGGCTGAGCACGCCCTCGACCGCGCCGCCGAGTTTTTGCGCATGCTGCAAGGTGCAAGGGCAATGGAAGGCCAAACGCTTGTCGGCGTGCACACCCAACTGCTCCAGCGGTTCGGCGCTCAGCACTTCAACCAAGTCTTTGGCCAACGTACTGACCCGCTTAGCCTTCTCGGCATAGGCTGAATCCTGCGCCAGCAAGTGGCCGTAATCCTTGACGAAGGCACCGCAACCGCTAGCGGTCTGTACGATGGCCTCGGCGCCCTGCTCAATGGCGGGCCACCAGGCATCGATGTTCTGCCGGGCGCGCTGCAAGCCTCGCTCTTGGGCGTTGAGGTGGTAGTCCACCGCGCCGCAGCAGCCGGCTTCATAGATCGGCGTGACGCTGATGTTTAAGCGGTCAAGTACCCGCGCCGTGGCGGCATTGGTGTTGGGTGCCAGGCCAGGCTGTACGCAGCCTTCCAGCATCAGCACCCGGCGGGCATGGCGTGGTTCAGGACGTGCTTTGGCAGCAGTTACCGCGCGCGGAAGCTTGGCCTTGAGGCTGGCCGGTAGCAGCGGGCGGAATATTTGGCCGACCTGAGTCAGGCTTTTGAACAGCCCCGCATGTGGCACTACCGCACGCAGGCTTTCACGCAATACCCGTTGCGCCAGCGGACGGGGCACGGCGGCATCGACCACGGCGCGGCCGATATCCAGCAGGTTGTGGTACTCCACACCCGACGGGCAGGTGGTTTCACAATTACGACAGGTGAGGCAGCGGTCTAAGTGCAGCTGAGTCTTGGCGGTGACTTCGTTGCCTTCCAGCACCTGCTTGATCAGGTAGATGCGCCCGCGGGGACCGTCCAGCTCGTCGCCGAGCAGCTGATAAGTCGGGCAGGTGGCGTTACAGAAACCGCAATGCACACAGCTGCGCAGGATGCGCTCGGCTTCTTCGGCACGCGGCAGACGCTTGGCCTGTTCACTCAAATTAGTCTGCACAGCTATACCTCGGCATACATGCGGCCAGGGTTGAAAATACCCTGGGGGTCGAGCTGGGTTTTCAGCTGGCGGTGATAGCGCAGCAGCGGTGCAGCCAGCGGATGGAATGGGTTGTCGCAATGACCGGCCGTGAAGCAGGTGGCGTGACCATCGACTGCGGCGACGGCCTGACGAATCAACACGGCATCGGCATCAGACTTCAACCAGCGTTGCGCGCCGCCCCAATCGATCAGCTGCTCACCGGGCAAGGCCAGCACACCGGTATGGCTCGGCACTGACAAACGCCACAATGGCCGTGGATCGGCAAAGAAGCTCAAGCGCTGCTCACGCAGGCCAGCCCAATAAGCACTTTCGAGCAGCTCGCCACCGAGGCGTTCGCGGGCCGCCGCTACCGAACCTTCACCGCCCTCCAGGCGCAGGTGCAAGGCTTTACCATCATGACTGGCGGCGCTCAGCGGAATCGGCTGTTGGCCCCACTCGGCGAGCTTTTGCAGAGCCAAGGCGGCGTCCATTTCAAGGCGCAGGCTAAGGCACTGGCGCGGCTTGGGCAGTACCTTGAGCGATACCTCGGTAATCACCCCAAGGCAACCAAAGCTTCCGGCCAGCAGGCGCGAGAGGTCGTAGCCAGCGACGTTCTTCATTACCTCGCCACCAAAGCGCAGGTGTTTACCCATGCCGGTGATCAAGCGTGTACCCAGCACCAAGTCACGTACGGCACCAGACCAGGGTCGGCGCGGGCCTGAGAGACCGCTAGCCACCATGCCGCCCAGGGTCGCCGCGCCGTCGAATTGCGCAGGCTCGCAGGTGAGCATCTGCCCAGCCTCATCGAGTACTGCTGCCAACTCAGCCAGCGGGGTGCCGGCGCGGGCGGTGATCACCAACTCGGTTGGGTCGTAACTGACGATGCCACGGTGGGCACGGGTATCGAGCACATCGCCCTCAACCTTACGGCCGAGGAACGCTTTGCTGTTGCCGCCTTGAATACGCAATGCAGCCGAGCTGTTGAGGGCGTGATTAACTTGTTCCAGCAGGGCCGCACTGGCATCTGCGTCATGGCGAACAACCATTAGAAACGCTCCAGTTCAGGGAAAGGCAGCTTGCCGTGGTGCACATGCATGGAGCCGAATTCGGCACAACGGTGCAGGGTCGGAATGTTCTTACCGGGGTTAAGCAGGCCGCTCGGATCGAAGGCTGCTTTGACCGCGTGGAACAGGATCAGCTCGTCGCTGTTGAACTGGGAACACATCTGGTTAATCTTCTCGCGGCCCACGCCGTGCTCGCCGGTGATGCTGCCACCGACCTTGACGCAGAGTTCGAGAATCTTGCCGCCCAGGGTCTCGGCGCGGTCAAGCTCGCCGGGCTGGTTGGCATCAAACAAAATCAACGGGTGCATGTTGCCGTCACCGGCATGGAACACATTGGCCACGCGCAGACCAAACTCCTCAGAGAGGTCGCTGATGCCCTTGAGCACGCCAGGCAGCTCGCGGCGCGGGATGGTGCCGTCCATGCAGTAATAGTCTGGCGAAAGACGTCCCACCGCCGGGAAGGCGTTCTTGCGCCCAGCCCAGAACTTGACCCGCTCAGCTTCATCACGCGCTAAACGCACCTCAGTGGCGCCGGCCTGGATCAGTACGACCTTAACTCGGTCACACTCGTCATGCACATCGGCTTCCACACCGTCCAACTCACAGAGCAGGATAGCTTCAGCATCCACCGGGTAGCCGGCGTGGATAAAATCTTCAGCAGCGCGAATCGCCAGGTTGTCCATCATCTCCAGGCCGCCGGGGATGATCCCAGCTGCGATGATTTCACCCACCGCGCGACCGGCCTTCTCCACCGAGTCAAAGCTGGCCAGCAGCACTTTCGCCACCTGCGGCTTGGGCAGCAGCTTGACCGTGACTTCGGTGATGATGCCGAGCATGCCTTCGGAGCCGGTGAACAATGCCAACAGGTCGAAACCCGGTGAATCCAGGGCATCGCTGCCGAGGGTCATGCGTTCGCCTTCAACGGTGAGAATCTCCACCTTGAGCAGGTTGTGCACGGTCAGACCGTATTTGAGGCAGTGCACACCCCCGGCGTTCTCGGCGACGTTGCCACCGATCGAGCAGGCGATTTGCGAAGACGGATCCGGCGCGTAATACAGATCATAGGGGGCGGCGGCTTGGGAGATGGCCAGGTTGCGCACACCGGGCTGCACCCGCGCATAGCGACCTTCGGGATTGACTTCGATAATGTGTTTGAAGCGCGCCATCACCAACAAAATGCCTTGCTCAAGCGGTAACGCGCCGCCCGACAGGCCCGTACCAGCGCCGCGTGCGACCACAGGTACATTACGCTGATAGCAGAGTTTGAGCAGGCGCTCGACTTGCTCAATGCGCTCAGGCAAGACCACCAGCATCGGTGTGGTGGTATAGGCCGAAAGCCCATCGCACTCGTAAGGTTTTAGGTCTTCCTGGGTGTGCAGCACATCCATATCCGGCAGCTGCTCGCGCAGTTCAGCCAGCAGGGCTGACTTATCGACCTTGGGCAGTACCCCATCAACGCGCTCGTCGTAAAGAATACTCATGGCAGGCTCTCTCGCGTGACGTGTTCTTTTGTGCAGTGCCAATAGCGCAGCGGCCTGCTTGTTGTAGCCTATGTGTAGAGACTTGTGCGCCCAACGTCTATCGTCTTGGATACTGGTATGACCAGTTCTTTCACTCCGGTCAGCGGCGTAATGTCGCACCAGACCTTACAGTTACTGGATTAACGCCTTATATTGATAACCTCGCGATCAGCCAGTTAAAACTGGTCCTACCAGTTGTTCGGAGTATGAATATGCCCACCGAAACCCCTGAAACACGCCGCCAGGTCAGTGACGTAGTCGCTGAGCGCATCGAGCGCTTGATCGTCGACGGCGTGCTTAAGGTCGGCCAGGCGCTGCCTTCGGAACGGCGGCTGTGCGAGAAGCTGGGGATATCCCGCTCCGCCCTGCGCGAGGGCCTGAAAGTACTGCGCGGTCGCGGCATCATCGAGACCGCACAAGGCCGCGACTCGCGGGTGGCCAAGCTGAACGGGCCGCGCGACGCCAGCCCGTTGATGCACCTGTTCAACTCGCAGCCACGCACCCTCTTCGACCTACTTGAGGTGCGCGCCCTGCTCGAAGCTGAGTCGGCGCGCCTGGCCGCCTTGCGCGGCACCGACGCGGATTTCGTCCTGCTTACGCGCCGCTATGAAGAAATGCTCGCCGCCCACAGCCAGGCAATACCTGTCGATCCGCGTGAGCATGCCCGCCTCGACCATGCGTTTCACTTGGCGGTTTGCGAGGCGTCGCATAACCCGGTATTGCTGCACACCCTGCAGTCGCTGACCGATTTGATGCTCAGCACGGTGTTCGCCTCGGTCAACAACCTTTACCACCGGCCCATGCAGAAACGCCAGATCGACCGCCAGCACGCGCGGCTGTATCACGCAGTGATCGAGCGCCTACCGGAACAAGCCCAGCGCGCCGCGCGCGAGCACATCCACGGCATCCGCGACAACCTCAAGGAAATCGAAGAGGAAGAGCAACGCCTGGTGCGCGCGACCATGCGCCTTGAGGGCTGGGCGTAGACAGCGACGCGGCACAGCTCGGTCATCCGGTGCTAAGGCGCGCGCCACGATTAGGGTTAAGCCCGACAAACAGCTGGATGCTCATCGGCATTTGTTACACTCGCGTGCTTTCATTTGTGGTGACTTCCCGACCGTGTCCGATGCCCCTCTTGCTTACCCGCCGCGCTGGTTAACCGCCAGCCAATTGCAACCGACCCCGGCGGCGGACGTTTACGGTTGGTTGTTCGTCAATCAAGACTCGCTCACCCAGCGCCTGATCGAGCTGTCGGCTAATCGCTTTAGCGTTGTGCCCCTGAGCGAAGGCTGGCAGAGCCTGCGCAGTGATGAATGCGTCGCCCTGAATGTTGCCGAAGGCAGCCAGGGCTGGGTGCGTGAGGTGTTACTGCGCGGGGATCAACGGCCGTGGGTATTTGCCCGCAGCGTAGCGGCGCGCAGTGCGCTGGAAGATTCCGGCATGGGCCTCGATCAACTTGGCAGCCGCTCCCTCGGCGAATTGCTGTTCAGTGATCGCGCCTTCGCCCGCGGGCCTTTGCATGCCTGCCGCTACCCGGCCACCTGGATGCCGGAAGCCATTCGTGGCGACGATTTGTGGGCGCGCCGCTCGTGCTTCAGCCGCGGCGCGCTGAACGTATTGGTGGCCGAAGTATTCCTGCCGGCCTTCTGGGCTGCGGCGGCCATCGAACTGTAGGATGGGTGGGACCGCCTAGGCTGGACCCATCCTACAGTTCAACCCTGGCCCCACCCCGCGCGCCGACTCCGTATAATCCGCCACAACTCGCATGGAGACGCGCTCGATGTATACCCGCCTGCTGCACTCACTCAACCGCCTGCACCCGCGCGCCTGGGACTTTATTCAACTGATGCGCCTGGACAAACCTATCGGCATTTACCTGCTGTTATGGCCAACGCTGTGGGCGCTCTGGGTAGCGGCTGAAGGCGCGCCGAGCGCGAAGAACCTGTTTATTTTCATCGTCGGCGTATTCCTCATGCGCGCTGCCGGCTGCGTGATCAACGACTACGCCGACCGCCACTTTGACGGTCATGTCAGCCGTACCCAAGCGCGGCCCCTGGCCAGTGGCAAGGTCACGCCGCGCGAGGCGCTGATCCTCTTCGCCGTCCTGGTAGCCGCCAGCTTCGTGCTGGTGCTGTTTACCAATGCCACGACCATCTGGCTGTCGTTTGGCGGCCTGGCGCTGGCCGCCTGCTACCCCTTTATGAAGCGCTACACCTTCTACCCGCAGGTGGTGTTGGGGGCGGCGTTTTCCTGGGGCATGCCGATGGCCTTCAGCGCGGTGACTGGAGAGATGCCGCCGCCCGAGGCCTGGCTGTTGTACATCGCCAACCTGCTGTGGACGGTGGCCTATGACACCTACTACGCCATGGCCGACCGCGAAGACGACCTGAAGATCGGGGTGAAGTCCACCGCCATTTTGTTTGGCGATGCCGACCGTTTGATCATCGTCACCCTGCAGGGCCTGGCGCTGCTCTGCCTACTGCTGGCGGCGGCGCGCTTTGAGCTGGGGCTGTACTTCCATCTCGGTCTAGTCGTAGCAGCCAGCTGCTTTGCCTGGCAATTCCACACCACCCGCAACCGCAAGCCGATGGCCTGCTTCAATGCTTTTTTACACAACCACTGGGCCGGACTGGCGATCTTTCTTGGCCTGGTGCTCGACTACGCCTTGCGCGGCTAGGATGGCGCACACCGCGCTGCAGGGCGCGCGTTACAAGGCGGTGCCGCGCGACTGTCATATGGCTGCAATAATTCCGTTATCTAATGCAGTGCATTACAGCGAGATGACTTGAGGTTTGATCCATGGTTGGCAAGAACATCCTGATCGTCGATGACGAAGCACCGATCCGTGAAATGATCGCCGTGGCCTTGGAGATGGCCGGCTACGAGTGCCTGGAAGCGGAGAACACCCAGCAGGCACATGCAATAATCGTTGATCGCAAACCCGACCTGATTCTGCTCGACTGGATGTTGCCCGGCACCAGCGGCATCGAGCTGGCGCGACGGCTCAAGCGCGATGAGCTGACCAGCGATATTCCGATCATCATGCTCACTGCCAAAGGCGAAGAGGACAACAAAATCCAGGGCCTGGAAGTCGGCGCCGATGATTACATCACCAAGCCGTTTTCCCCACGCGAGCTGGTCGCACGCCTGAAAGCCGTGCTGCGCCGCGCCGGTCCTGTCGACAGCGAAGGGCCAATCGAAGTCGGCGGCCTGCTGCTGGACCCGGTCAGCCACCGTGTGACCATCGACGGTAAACCTGCCGAAATGGGCCCCACCGAATACCGCTTGCTGCAATTCTTTATGACTCACCAAGAGCGCGCCTACACTCGCGGCCAGCTGCTCGATCAAGTCTGGGGCGGCAATGTCTATGTTGAAGAGCGCACGGTCGACGTGCACATTCGGCGCCTGCGTAAAGCCCTAGGCGAGGTTTACGAGAATCTGGTGCAAACTGTGCGCGGCACGGGTTACCGTTTTTCTACCAAGAGCTAGGCAGCGCTGCTATTCGCACCTGGCAACCATGGATTGATTGGCGGATGAGTTTGAATTGAATCAAGACTGGCGCGGCTCCCTGATACGTCACTTGTTGTTATTGAGCGGTGCTTGCCTGCTGCTCGGCTTGATCACCGGCGAATACGCCTGGGTTCTGGTGCTCGGCCTGGCCGGCTACCTCGGCTGGCACCTGCAACAACTGCTGCGCCTGCACAAATGGCTGCGCACCCGCGAGGGCGATGAAGCACCGCCGGAGGGCTACGGCCTGTGGGGCGAAGTCCTCGACAGCATCTATCATCTGCAGCGCCGCGACCAGAAAGTCCGCGGACGCTTACAGGCGGTGATCGACCGCGTGCAGGAATCGACGGCCGCGCTAAAAGATGCAGTGATCATGCTCGACCGCGACGGCAACCTGGAATGGTGGAATATCGCTGCGGAGAAACTCCTGGGCCTGAAAACCCCGCAAGACAGCGGCCAGCAAATCACCAATCTGCTGCGCGACCCGCGCTTTATCGACTATTTCGACAACCACAATTACAACGAGCCGCTGGAGCTGCCTTCACCGGTCAATAACCACCTACGGCTGCAGTTTCACATCACCCGCTACGGTAACCGCGAGCACTTGATGCTGGTGCGTGATATCACCCGGCTGCATCAGCTGGAGCAGATGCGCAAAGATTTCGTGGCTAACGTCTCCCACGAACTGCGCACCCCGCTCACAGTAATCAGCGGCTACCTGGAAACCCTGCTGGATAACGTCGAAAACGTTAATCCGCGCTGGCTGCGTGCACTGCAACAAATGCAGCAGCAAGGCGGGCGCATGCAGAACCTGCTCAACGATCTGCTGTTGCTGGCCAAGCTGGAAGCCACCGATTACCCCTCGGACAACCAGCCGGTAGCGGTTGACCTGCTGCTGCTGAGCATCAAAAACGATGCCCTGGCGCTGTCCGGCGAGCGCCACCACCGCATCAGCCTGGAGGTTGACCCGCACCTCAAACTCAAAGGCAGCGAAACCGAGCTGCGCAGCGCCTTTTCTAACCTGGTGTTCAACGCGGTGAAATACACCCCGGATGAAGGTGAGATCCATGTGCGCTGGTGGAGTGATGAACAGGGCGCGCACCTCAGCGTGCAGGACACCGGCCTGGGCATAGAAGCTAAACACCTACCACGCCTGACCGAGCGCTTTTATCGCGTTGACTCCAGCCGCGCCAGTAACACCGGCGGCACAGGCCTGGGCCTGGCCATCGTCAAGCATGTGCTGCTGCGCCACCGCGCGCACCTGGATATCATCAGCCATCTGGGCAAGGGCAGCACCTTTACCTGCCACTTCCCGCCCCTGCAGATGGTGCGCCGCGGACAGTAACCGCGCCCTACTTGCAAAGCCGGCGGCCAGCCCCCACCCTTTAGCGCTCATCCACTACCCGAACCCTGTATGGACCCCTCCCCGAGTTACACCGCCGTCACCTACTTCGCCGATTTCGGCCTGGTTTTATTTGCTCTGTTTCTGGTCTTACTCAACGGTTTTTTCGTCGCCGCCGAGTTCGCCATCGTCAAGCTACGCTCGACCAAGGTCGAAGCCCTGGCCGCCAAGAACGGCTGGCGCGGGCATATCCTGCGCACGGTGCACAACCAGCTCGACGCTTACCTCTCCGCCTGCCAGCTGGGTATTACCCTGGCCTCACTCGGCCTCGGCTGGGTCGGCGAGCCAGCCTTTGCTCACCTGCTCGAACCGCTGCTAACGGCGATCGGCATCGAGTCACCGAAGCTGGTGCATGGCATCGCCTTCTTCAGCGCGTTCTTTATCATTTCCTACCTGCACATCGTGATCGGTGAGCTCGCCCCGAAATCCTGGGCTATCCGCAAACCCGAGCTGCTGTCGCTGTGGACCGCTGCGCCCTTATACCTGTTCTATTGGGCCATGTACCCGGCCATCTTTCTGCTTAACGCCAGCGCCAACGCCATCTTGCGCGTGGCCGGCCAAGGCGAACCAGGGCCGCACCATGATCACCACTACAGCCGCGACGAGCTAAAGCTGATCCTCCACTCCAGACGCGCCAGCGACCCCAATGACCAGGACATGCGCGTGCTGGCCTCGGCCGTCGAGCTGGGCGAACTGGAAGTGGTGGACTGGGCCAACTCCCGCGAGGATCTGGTGTCCCTGCCGCTCAATGCGGCCCTGGACGAGGTGTTCAGCGTGTTCCGCCGGCACAAGTACAGCCGCTACCCAATCTGCGACGAGAGCAGCGGCGAGTTTGTCGGCGTGCTGCACATCAAGGACCTACTGCTGCACCTGTCTTTACTGGAAATGCTGCCCTCGGCGTTGAAACTGGCCGACCTCATGCACCCCATCGAACGCGTCGGACGGCATATGCCGCTCTCGAATCTGCTGGAGCAATTCCGCCAGGGCGGCTCGCACTTTGCCCTGGTCGAAGAGGCAGACAGCAAGGTGATCGGCTACCTGACCATGGAAGATGTACTGGAAGCCCTGGTCGGCGATATTCAGGACGAACACCGCAAGGCCGAACGCGGCATCCTCGCCTATCAGCCAGGCAAGCTGCTGGTACGCGGTGACACGCCGCTGGCCAAAGTCGAGCGCCTGCTCGGGGTCGACCTCGACCATGTCGAAGCGGAAACCCTGGCCGGACTGATCTATGAAACCCTCAAGCGCATGCCCGAAGAAGAGGAAGTGCTGGAGGTGGACGGCCTGCGCATCATCGTGAAAAAGATGAAGGGCCCGAAGATTCTCCTGGCCAAGGTGCTCAAGCTGGACTGAGGCGGCTCAAACGCTGGCGCTTGATGGGCCACGCCGCCAGCTCAGTAGGCTGTGGCCAAGCAGCGCAAGGAAAATGATGGCGCCGCCCAGCAGTACCTGATCGCCGGGAACTTCGTCGAGCAACCACCAGACCCATAATGGCCCGAGTACGACTTCAAGCAGCAGCAACAAGCCCACCTCGGTGCCGCTGATCCTGCGCGGCCCGAGCTGAATCAGCATAAACGCCAGTGGCAGCAGCACCCCGGCCATAAAGGCTAGGCCGGCCCACTGCGGCGCGCTCAGCGCAGGCGTGCCGCCGAAGGCGAACCCAAGCAGCGACACCAGCAGAGCACCGGGCACCAGCGATGGGCTCATGTCTACCCGCGGGCGACTGCGCGCCAGGGTGAAGTTACCTGCCAGCAACGTAGCGGACGCCAAGGCCCAGGCGTTGCCAGCCAGGCTATTGCCCGGCGAGCGGTCGGCGACGATCAGCAGCACCCCACCGAGGCAGATCAGGATGGCCAGCAGCGTGCGCAGAGCCAAGCGCTCGCCAAGGAAACACCAGGCCAGAGCGGCGGCAATTAACGGTGCAATGCTGAGAATCAGCAGGGTATTAGCCGCCCCGGCCAGGCTGATAGCCTGGACGAAGCCAAGGGTGCTGATGCCATAGCACAACGCGCAGCCGATACCGGTCCAGCCGCAACGCCTTGCAGCAGCGGGCAGCTCACTGCGGTAGCGCCAGACCAGCAGCAGGCCCAAACCGATTGCCATCAGCAGACCGCGCCAGGCCAAAACCTGCATGGCGTCGGCGTTCAGCCAGCGCAGTACTAGAGCGTCTGGGGACAAGACCAACACCCCAATCGCGGTCAACAACAACCCTTTCTGTCGTTCCTGCACCTCAGCCTCTCCATAGCAGCACGCAGGCCGGATGCCTTTGTGCGTCCTTCACGCCAATGCGTAGCTGTCAGTCAGCAAGGTACCGAAACCCCGCGGCCGATGCACACAACCGGCCAGTTGCAGGGCATGCCAGAACATCGCCTGGTTACTGGAGATCACTGGCAAGCCGAGGCTACGCTCCAGCTCGCCGAGCATGCCTAAGGTGCGTAGGTTGGTGCAGGAGAGAAACAGCGCATCGACCCGCTGGCCAATCAGCAGCTCGCGCGCCGCCTGCTCGATGGCCGCCTCGGGAATTCGCGGGATTTCGGCATCCTCCAACACACCAAAGGTACCGAAAGCCACTACCTCGTGACCGGCCTGCTGCAGGCCTTGATAAATCGGGTAATTCACCTCGCCGATGTAAGGCGTAAGCACTGCGATACGGCGCGCATCCAAGCCGCGCAGGGCTGTCTTGACCGCACTCCAGGGGTTGGTCACGGGTACGCCAGGGTGCGCCTGGTTAATCAGTCGCGTTACCTCTTGCTCACCGATCAGCATGCTCCCGGAGGTGCAGCCAAAGGCCAACACATCCAGCGCCATGCCCGGCACCAGCAGCGCGCTGGACTGGCTCAAGCCTTGGGCCATACCGCGCAGCCCGTCCGGGGTGACCGTCGGGCTGCAGGGCGTGCGGGTGCTGTACAGCTCGACTCGCTCACCAAGCAGCTGACGCCACTCGTTCTCCAGGGTGAAATCGCTGGCCAACTGCACCAGGCCGATGCGCACACGGCCATCCTCGTGGGTGCGTACATGCTCGAAGGTCTGCTGCAGGGCTTGGAACTCGGTAAAGGACTCGATCATGTCAAACCTCCTCAAGTAGACGCGCGGCATAGTTAGCGATGGCAGTGTCCTGCACACCAGTTCCGGTGAGGTCGCACACCGTAATTTGCTCAGCGCTGCTGCGGGCTTTGCGGCTCTCGGCAATCAGACTGCCCAGCTCGAACACCTCGCGCTGCAGCGCCGGGGCATGGTGCAGTTCACCAAGGGCGCGAGACTGGCTGAGTCGATCGACCACCAGCACATCGGCATTGGCCAAGATGGTTGGCTCCAACTCGTTCTTGTGCGGGTTGTCCGAGCCCATGGCGGTGACGTGCACGCCCTTGGGCAGATCGCTCCAACGCAGCACCGGCTCACGCGACGGGGTGGTGGTGACCACGATATCGGCCTCGGCACAGGCCGCCGCCGCGCTGTTGTGTACCGTCACCATCAAACCGTACTGGTTACGCATATGCACGGCAAAAGCCTCAGCCTTGCTGGCATCGCGGCTGTGTACATGCACCTCGCGGATCTCGCGCACCAGGCGCAGGGCTGCTACTTGCAACTCGGCCTGCACACCCGCACCGATCACCGCGACGCGCTGGGCGTCCTCACGGGCCAGGTGTTTGGCGGCAATGGCGCCAGCCAGCGCGGTGCGGATATCGGTCAGGTAACCCTCGTCGAACAACACCGCATCCACCACCCCAGTCTTGGCCGAGAACAGCAGCATCAAGCCGTTGAGGCTGGGCAGACCGAGCGCGGGATTGTCGAAGAAACCAGGGCTGATCTTCACTGCAAACCGCGGCCAGCCGCGAATATGCGCGGTTTTCACATCGACCTCGCCGTTACTCTCGGCGATGTTCATGCTGAGGATCGGCGGCATCGCCACTTCATCACGACCGAGGGCGGCAAAGCCGGCTTCCACCGCCTCCAAGGCGGCTGAGTCGAGCTTGACCTTGGCGGCGATCTGCTCACGCTTATAGATGTGCATAAGGACGCTCTCCGGCCAGACGGCAGGCTTCGGCAAAGGTGGCGGTGGACAGATTTTGGCCGCTGACCACGAACACCACGCGGCGCCCGCTCAGGTCCAGTTGATGCTGCTCGACGGCGGCGACACCGACAGCAGCTGCGCCTTCGACCAAGAGCTTTTCTTCGCGCAGGAAATGCAGCATAGCGCGGGCGATTTGCGCCTCATCGACCTTGTAGCCACGGTCCATGTAGCGCTGAGTCATGGCGAAGCTCCAGGCGTTATCCAGGCCAACACCGCCGCCCAAGCTATCGGCCAGCGACGCCACCTCGGGCACCTGCACCGGATGGCCGGCGGCCAGGCTGTCGAGCATCGCCGCGCCTTCATTCATGCTCACACCGATTACCTCGGCGTGAGGGTTGATGGTCTTAACCGCCAAGCCAATACCGGCGATCAGACCACCGCCAGATAAACCGGCAAAAATCAGGTCGGTGTCCGGCTGCTCTTCCATGATTTCCAGGCCACAGGTGCCTTGGCCGGCGATTACCAGCGGATCGTCGAAAGGCGAGACGTAAGCCAAACCGTGTTCATCACGCAGACGCCGGGCCTCAACGTCGGCCTCGTCCTGGGCGTCACCGTGGATGACCAAGTCGGCGCCGCTCTGGCGCAGGGCTTCGACCTTGTTATCCGGCACCAAGCGCGAAATACATACCTTGACTGGGATACCCAGGTGCTGACCGGCATAGGCCAGAGCGCGGCCGAAGTTGCCGGTGGACATGGTCACCACGCCACGCTGGCGCTGCTCGGCATCAAGGCCGAGCAGCGCGTTGACTGCGCCGCGCAGCTTGAAAGCACCGGTCGGCTGCAGACAATCCAGCTTCAGCCAAGCCTCGCAGCCCCAGCGCCGCGACAGTGATTCGGAGCGCACCAGTGGCGTGCGCAGAGCCAGGCCAGCAATGCGTTGGCGCGCCCGGTAAATGTCTTGCAGGGTCAGTTCACGTTGCATGCTAATCCCCAGGAAACCGATGAAACCTAAAACGGCCGGAGACTCCTGCGAGTCCCCGGCCACATTGCCTTGAGCGTCTTACTTAGCCTGCCAGGCACCGCTGCTGACCAGCTTGTCGGTGACCTTATTCACCGCACGCTCGGCACGCGCGACGATGTCATCCACCTCTCCTCGGGTGACCACCAGCGGCGGAGCAAACCCGAGGATGTCACCGTGCGGCATGGCGCGGGCGATCAGACCTTCCTCCATACAGGCAGCCGAGATCATCGGGCCAACCTTGAGGCTGGGATCAAAGTGCTGGCGCTTGCTACGGTCACTGGAAAACTCCAGAGCTGCCAGCAGGCCGATACCGCGAGCTTCGCCGACCAGCGGATGCTCAGCGAAGGTTTCCTGCATGCGCTGCTGCAGGTAAGCGCCGGTATCGCGAGCGTTGCCGGTAAGGTTTTCGCGCTCGATGATGTCCAGGTTGGCGATCGCCGCGGCGATGCCAATCGGGTGGCCGGAGTAGGTGTAGCCATGGCCGATAGCACCATAGGTGTCGGTGCCTTGCTCCAGCACCTGCCATACACGCTCGCCAACGATGACCCCGGAAAGTGGCTGGTAGGCCGAGGTCAGACCTTTGGCCACGGTGATCAGGTCCGGCTGCATTTCGTAGTACTGCGAGCCGAAATCCACGCCCAAACGCCCGAAACCGCAGACCACTTCGTCAGCGATCAAGAGAATGTCGTACTTATCCAGCACCTTGCGGATCTCAGCCCAGTAACCCTGCGGTGGCGGCACGATACCGCCAGTGCCGAGCACCGGCTCGCCGATCATCGCGGCAACGGTGTCTGGGCCTTCGGCGAGAATCATTTCCTCCAGCTTCTGCGCGCAGTAGCGGGAAAAGTCCAATTCGCTCATGGCGTCGTCAGGGCGGCGATAGTAGACCGGCGCCACGGTGTGCTTGATGCGTTCTAGCGGCAGGTCGAAGTGGGCGTGGAACACCGGCAGGCCAGTCATGGAGCCCGAGGCGATGCTCGAGCCGTGGTAACCACGGTCACGCGAGATGACTTTTTTCTTCTCCTTGCGGCCCAGGATGTTGTTGTAATACCAGACCAGCTTGAGCTGGGTCTCGTTGGCGTCCGAGCCGGACATGCCGTAGTAGACCTTGCTCATGCCCTGGCCGGCGAGTTTGACGATGCGCTCGGACAGCGTGGCCAAGCCTTCAGTCGTGTGGCCTACATAGGTGTGATAGAAGGCCAGTTTCTTGGCCTGCTCATAGATTGCTTCGGCCATCTCGGTGCGGCCATAGCCGATGTTCACGCAGTACAAGCCAGCGAAGCCGTCGATAAATTCGTTGCCCAGCGAATCCTGGATACGAATACCCTTGGCACCGGTAATGATCCGCGCCGGGCTCTCGCCGTGGGCGTGTTGCTTGAGGTGAGTAGAGGCGTGAAAAACGTTCTGGCGATCGATCTCGATGATCTTCTGGGTGTCGATAGTCATGGCAATGCCCTCAGGTTATTCGCGAATGGTGTTGCTGCGGACTTCAGGCGAAGACCGCGCGTTCATGAGTGTTCAGCTACCGCTGGCACTGGGCAGGTTGCCCAGACAGTAGTATTTGATCTGGCTGTATTCATCGAGGCCGTGGCGCGAGCCCTCGCGGCCGAGGCCGGACTGCTTGACCCCACCAAACGGCACGGGCGGGCCGGTCATCTTCACCGAGTTGACGCTGACCATGCCGAACTCCAGACCGCGCAGCAGGCGCCATACCTGGCGCATGTCGTAGCCATAGACGTAGGCGGCCAAGCCGTACTCGGTATCGTTGGCTTGGGTGATCAACTGTTCCAAGTCGTCCCAGGCCAGCACGCCGGCCACCGGGGCAAAGTTCTCCTCGCGGTAGACGCGCATGTCCGCCGTCACGTCAGCCAACAGAGTCGGCATAAAGAAATTGCGCCCCGGTGCCTGCTGCTGGTCGCCGACGAGCAACCGCGCACCCTGAGCCACGGCGTCATCAACCAATTCCTGGGCTTTGGCCACTGCTTTGGCATTGATCAGTGGCCCCTGATTGACCCCGCGAACCAGGCCGTTGCCGACCGTCAGCTCGCCCATGCGCCGGGCGAAAGCCGCCAAGAAGGGCTCATACAACGAGCGATGCACAAAAATCCGGTTAGCTGCCAGGCAGTCCTGGCCGGTGGTCTGGAACTTGGCATCAATCGCCGCCTGGGCAGCCTGCTCCACATCCATGTCCGGCAGCACGATAAAGGGTGCGTTACCGCCCAGTTCCATCGAACACTTCTTCACCGTGGTCGCGGCCTGTTGCAGCAGCAAGCGGCCGACCCGGGTTGAGCCGGTGAAGGACAGTGCCTTGACCTTGTCACTGGCGCAGAGCACTTGGGAGACCATCTGCGGCTCACCCGTGATGACGTTGAACACCCCGGCGGGGAAGCCAGCACGCTCAGCCAACTCGGCCAAGGCCAGGGCGGAAAACGGCGTCTCGCCTGCAGGTTTGACTAATACGGTGCAACCGGCCGCTAACGCGGCAGCCGCCTTGCGGGTGATCATCGCGCAGGGGAAATTCCACGGCGTAATCAGCGCAGCGACGCCGATCGGCTCGCGCACGCTACCCAGCTGGGCATTGGCGATATGACTGGGAATCGTATCGCCGTAGGCGCGCCGCGCCTCCTCGGCGAACCAGCGGATAAAGGAGGCGGCGTAGTCGATCTCGCCACGCGACTCATCCAGAGGCTTGCCCTGCTCCAGGGTCATCAACCGGGCCAGGTCTTCCTTGTTCTCCAGCAACAGATCGTGCCACGTGTTGAGGATCACGCTGCGGGCATCCAGCGACAGCGCGCGCCAAGCCGGGAACGCGGCGTGCGCTGCATCGATGGCCTGCTCAATCTGCTGGACGTCGAGCTGCGCGCAACGGCCGATGGTGTCTTCACTCGCCGGATCGATAACGGCTTCATCTTGGCCGTCATTACCGGCGACCCATTTACCGTTGACGTAGGCCAACTGGCGAACCAGGCGCGGATCTTTAAGCATGTGCATGGACAGCCTCCCCTTTGCTGCTCTGGTCGCGACGTGTTCGCGGCCAGAGCGTGGTGCGTGTGTATGGCTTCCACTTTAGGGCTTGTCGGGCTGCGGCTTTTTCTCTTCAGGGCATGGTTGAGCTGGGTTTTTTTTCTTTGCCGGTGGATTGCCGAAGGTTTTTTCTGTGCTGGGGCGCGGCGAGAAATGGACGGGCTGTCGCGGGGAGTTTAGAGGCGCTCGCTTACTCTTCTTCACCGTCGAGCAGCAACGGCGGCTCGCTGCGTTTGATGGTTTTGGTGACGATGTAGGTGAAGTAGCGCTCGATACCGAGATCGGCCATCAGCCAGCGATCGATCAGGCGCTGATACTGGTCAATGTCACGCGCCATGACCTTGACGATGTAATCGATACCGCCGCCGGTGGCGTAGCACTCGGTGACTTCGGGGCAGTCCAGCATGGCCCTCTCGAAGCGCTGAAAGGCTTCGCGGCTGTGTTGTTTGAGGCTGATTTCGACCATTACGGCGGCACGCTTGAACAGGATCTCGGTATCCAACTGCGCGCCATAACCGCGAATAATACCGGCTTCTTCGAGGCGTTTGACCCGCTCCCAGCAGGGGCTGATCGACAGGCTGATGGCTTCGGCCAGGCTGGATTTGGTAATGCGCCCGTTGCTCTGCAGGATGCGCAAAATCTTCAGGTCGTAACTGTCCAGACGCATAAAACGCTCCGGCACAGGACTGGCCTGCGCAACAGATATGACAAAGCCGGCGAGTAACCCCGCCGGCTCACGGATGACGATTCGTCGCTTAGTATTTCTCTTCCAGCTTGACGATCTCAGCTTCCAGCGACTGCAGGGCGCTGCCGGCTTCTGGCCCAGCCAGCTCAACCAGCTTGTCACGCAGCGGCGCACTGGCCTCGCGGAAAGTGGCCTGTTCTGCCTCGTTCAAGTGCACAACCTGGATACCTGGTTTGGCCTTCTTGATCTTCTCAAGACGCTCTTGGTTGTAGGTAGCCTGGGTTTCGAAGATGTATGGCGCCAGCTCGCTAATGGTCTCGTCGATGATGGTGCGTTGAGCGGCCGGCAAACCCTGGTACCAGGACTCGCTAGACAACACGGCGACGGTGAACTGCTGATGACCGGACCAGGTCAGCACGTCGGTGACTTCGTAGAACTTCATCTCTTCGATGGCGAAGATCGGGTTCTCTTGGCCGTCGATCATTTTCAGCTGCAAGGCGCCATACACCTCGGAATACGGCAGCGGGGTGGGCACTGCGCCGAACGACTTGTAAGTTTCCACCAGCATCGGCGACGCCATCACGCGCATCTTCACGTTATCGAAGTCGGCGGGCTTGCGTACCTCTTTGTTGGTGGTCCAGACCATTTCGCCTTCGGGGTACATGCTCAGCAGACGTAAATTGCGGGTCTTCAGCTTGTCGGCCATGGGCCCGTAGATGGTCGGGCTCGCAGTCAGCAACTCCTGGTTAACCTTGTTGTTCTGCGACAACAGGTAGGGCATGGAGAACACCTGCATCGACGGCGCAGTGGAGCCGAGGATACCGGTGGAGCCGTGAGTGAACTGCAGCACGCCATTGGCCACCAGCTCGGTAAGGTCTTCCGACTCGCCTAGGGCGCCATAGGGGTAGACGGTGACGCTGATGTCGCCACCGCTCTTTTCTTCCACCAGCTGCTTGAACTTCTGCGCGTAGGCGTCCTGCACGCTACCGCTGATCTCTTCCAGGGCGAACTTCCACTCGTCCGCCGCTGCCAGACTCGCCTGGCCAGCTAAGGCCAGGCCCATTGCCGCGGCCAGGGCCGCTTTCTTCATTGTGCTGAACTTGCTCATGGTGAGGTCTCCGCTTTTTTATTTAGAGATATGCGACTGAGCCTGCTTGTCTTCAGCCTTAAACTACGTCGGCAATCACCGCTAGGGTGTCACCTATGTCCACCAGCGCCGGGAAGCGTCGTGCTACCAACATTCCGGCGCGCTCGGCGCGGTATTCCACCGCCGGGGTGCCGGTACGCTCGAAGGCATGCACCCGCGCCACCAAATCACCACGCTGCACCCGATCACCCAGACTGAGGGTGAGTTCGAGAATGCCGCGGTGCACGCTCTGCACATAACAACTGGCGTCAGGCATATCCAGCTGCAGTGCCGGTTCGTCTGCCGACTCCAACTCGCCCTCGATGATGCCGGCGAACTTAAGAAAATTGCGCACGCCACGATCAGCCAAGGCCATGGTCTGCGGCGTACTGGTGCCGCCGCCACCCAACTCGGTGGTGACAAACACCTTGCCCTGGGCTTCCACCGCGGTGTCATACAGCGAGGCGGCATCCAGCTCGAAAAGAATCATGCTGGCGGCCGTGCCAAACACTTTGGCACCCTCGATGCACTTGGCTTCCTGCTGCGGGTCGGGTAGCCGGTGGGCCGCAGCGAAGGGCAGGATGTCCAGGGTTTTACCACCGGAGTGGATATCCAAAGCGTAGTCACACAGCGGGATCAGGTAGCGCTGGAAATAATCCGCGATGCGCTCGGTCATCGCGCCATGCGGATTACCAGGGAACGAGCGGTTCATATTGCCCTTGTCGATCGGCGAGGTGCGGCTGCCGTTCTGTACCGCCGGGTAGTTCATCGCGGGGATGATGATCACCCGCCCTTGGACGTCCTCGGCACGCAACTCGCCAGCCAGCTTGAGCAACGCGGTGATGCCTTCGTACTCGTCACCATGGTTGCCGCCAGTGAGTAACGCGGTCGGGCCGTTGCCGTTCTTCACCACGCTGATGGGGATCATGATGCAGCCCCAGGCCGATTGGTCGTGGGAGTACGGCAGCTTGAGGAAGCCGTGCTGCACACCGTCGCGCTCGAAGTCGAGGGTGACGCTGATGGTGCTTTCACCGACCTCGGCGATGGTCGAAAGACTGGTCGCCTGCAGCTCGGAGTCGGGGGAAATATTCATTAGCGCGGCGCTCATATCAGGCTTTCACGAACAATTGGCGCGGGTAGTCGCAGAGGGTTTCTGCGCCGCTGTCGGTGATCAGGATGCTTTCGGTGGTCTCCAGCCCCCAATCGTCTAGCCATAGGCCCGGCATGAAGTGAAACGTCATACCCGGCTGCAACACCGTGGTGTCGCTCTCGCGCAAGCTCATGGTGCGCTCGCCCCAATCCGGCGGATAACTCAGACCAATCGGGTAACCGCAACGGTTGTCGCCGCGGTCGTAACCGTAACGGCGCAGGGTGCTGTTCAGTTCGCGGGCGATATCACCGCAGGTGTTGCCGGGTTTAGCCACCGCCAGACCTGCTTCGAGACCGGCGTTGATCGCCTCCTCGGCCTTGCGAAACGCCGCAGAAGGCTCGCCCAGGTAGACGGTGCGTGACAGCGGACAGTGGTAGCGCTTATGGCAACCGGCGATTTCGAAAAAGGTGCCTTCGCCTTTTTTGAACGGCCGATCATCCCAGGTCAGGTGCGGCGCCGAAGCGTCCTTGCCCGACGGCAGCATGGGTACGATGGCTGGGTAATCGCCGAACTTGCCGTCATGGCCGACACAGGCGACCCGGTAAATCTCGCCGACCAGCACGTTCTTCGGCAGGCCTGGCTCGATCATCTCAACGATGGCGCGGTGCATGTTCTCAACGATGCGCGCGGCAACGCGCATGTATTCGACTTCCTGAGAGGACTTGATCGCCCGGCACCAGTTGACCAGACCGGTGGCGTCCACCAACTGAGCCTGGGGCAAGCCGCGCAGCAGCGCCTGGTGCGAGGTGGCGCTGTAGTAATAGTTGTCCATCTCGACGCCGATCACGCCAGTGGTCCAACCCCGTGCCGGCAGCACTTGCTCGCACAAATAGTCGAGAGCATGGTGCGGCGGGTTCATCACATAGCGGTCGCTGTAGGAGGCGATATCCTCCTCCGGTAAATAAACGGTGCGTCGTGCGCCGTTGGCGTCGATGCCGCGGCCATACCACAGCGGGTTGCCACGCTGGCCGACCACTGCGCACTGCGGCGTATAAAAGGACCAGCCGTCATAACCGGTGAGCCAGGCCATGTTGGACGGATCGTGAACGATCAGCGTCTCAATCTCCCGCTCGGCCATGGCAGCACGCACCTTGGCCAGTCGCTGGGCGTACTCTTCACGGCTGAAATTCAACGCAATTTCACTCATGACACCATCTCGATAACGAACGCTAAGGCGTTCAGGCCTATACCAGTCCGCCAAATCGCATCCAGGCGGACGACATTACTAAGGCGCTTCGACGGCAATCCGTCTTTGTGCCCACCAGAGTCGAGAACGAATCTGGTATGCGGTCAGCTGACCACATGTGGAGAAATTGTACTGATATCTGCTAAAGTGACCGTCACAAATACAGGTCAATTGCCTTCGAGGCCCATACTATGACCATTACAATCATCGTCAAGAGTTTTATTGTTCTATGACAATTGACCTGAAACCCTTTATCCGCTCCGGCCAGCCCAAGTACCTGGCCATCGGCAACGCCCTGAGCGAGGCAATCAACAGTGGCGTGCTGCTGCCCGGCAGCAAGCTGCCGACTCACCGCGAGCTGGCAGAAACCCTAGGCGTTAGCGTGCAGACGGTGAGTAATGCTTATGCCCACGCCGAGAAGCAGGGTGCTATTTACGCCCAAGTGGGCAGTGGCACCTTCGTGCGCAGCCGTCACGTCAGTCACGAGTCCGACTACCTGTCCACCGACGAGCATGAAGACCCCAGCCGCGGCATTGATCTGTCAACTGCCCACCCGGTGTGTACCCCGCGTCACGTCAAGCTCTACCGCGAAAGCCTGATGCGCTTAGCCCGCGAAGGCCGTGATGATTTCATCACCTCGTTCCACCCGACTCAGGGCCTGACCCACCATCGCGAGGTGGTCTGCGCCTGGCTGGCGCAGCAGAAGATGCCGGCCAACCCGGACCACATGCTGTTCTGCAATGGCGCTGCGCATGCCCTGACCATCGCTATGGCTACGGTGGTCAATCCCGGCGATACGGTGTTCTGCGAACGGGAGACCTGCATGTTGCTGCTGGCGCTGGCACAGACCCTGCACTTCAAACTCAAGGGCCTGGACACCGACGAACAGGGCCTGCTCCCGGACGCCTTGGAGGCAGCCTGCAAGCAAGGCGGCGCACGGGTACTGTTTTGCACCCCGACCATGAACAACCCGACCAGTGACACCATGAGCCTTGAGCGCCGCCAGGCGATCGCCGACCTGGCTCGGCGTTATGACCTGACCGTGGTGGAGGACGACGTCTATGGCGCTCTCCAGCCGGACCGCCACCCGCCGCTGTCGGCACTGATCCCGGAGCGCAGCTTTTACGCCACCAGCCTGACCAAGATCACCCTACCGGGCATGCGCGCCGGCTATCTGGTTACCCCGCCGCACCTAGTACAGCAGGCCATTGGCCGCCTACGCAGCACCACCTGGATGGCCACCCTGATGCCCTTTGAAATTGCCAGTTGGTGGATGCAGGACGGCACCTTGGAGCGCATGGTCGCCTTCCAACAGCAGGAATTCGCGGCGCGCCAGCAGATCGCCCGCGAACTACTCGACGGCTGCCGCTTCAGGGCTCACCCCAATGGCATGCACATCTGGGCTGAGCTGCCGGCCCATTGGCAGCCGGAGAAGTTTGCCCGCCGCGCCCGCCAAGAGGGCGTGATGATATTCCCCGCGGAACCCTTTCTGGCCACGCCTGATCGAGGCAACCAGCATGTCCGCATCAGCTTAGGCGCCGAGCAGAGCCGCTCGCGCCTGCACGCAGGGCTGACCAAGCTCAATGGACTGTTTAGTGAAATGCCGCCACCAATGCATTTCGTGTTCTAAAATAGCGCAGAATCATTACACTCGCACGAAAAAAGCGCGCGTGTACTGATTCAAATATTAATTGACATGGTTTTTTGCCAGGGATAAGGTCGAGCTTCGACAATAAAAAAGATGTCCGCTGATACAACAACGGACCAGAGGTGGCTATGTCTTGGTTGCGCAAGTTGGATTGGCTACTAGAAAAGCTCGAAGCCTTCATACTCGCCGGCGCCATCCTATTGATGGCGCTGAATTCGGTCGGCAATGTGTTCGGCCGCTACCTGTTCAACCAGAGCTTTTACTTCTCCGAAGAGCTCAACCAGTTCCTCATCATCTTCATCACCTTCACTGGCTGTAGCTATGCAGCACGGCATAGCCGGCACATCAGCATGAGCGCATTCATCGAGCAGCTGAGCGGCAAGCCTGCCGCAGCAAGCCTGCTACTGATCAACCTGAGCACTGCCGTGCTAATGCTTTGGCTGACGTGGGCGGCAATCGGCTACGTGGAATCGGCCGCCCGAATCGGTCGTGCGTCCTCGGCCCTGCAACTGCCCATGCACTACATCTATCTGGTGATTCCTCTAGGGCTGGGCATGACCGGCCTGCAGTTCCTGCGCCATGCCTTCATCCAGCTGCTGGTTCTGCTCGGCCGATGCGAAGCGCCGGCACGCCATATCGACACCCCTCTACCGCCGCAACCCTGAGTCCTGCCGCCATGGATATGACTACCGCCCTGCTGCTCATCATGCTGGTCCTGCTGTTGACTGGCTTTCCCATGATGGCCACGCTGCTAGCCGCTGCCGCTGCTGGCTTCGTCTTCTTCTTCAACATGGGCCCGGAGTTCATCGTGCAGCAGATGATCGCCGGCATCCGCCCAGCTGCTTTGGTGGCGGTGCCGATGTTCATCCTTGCCGCCGACATCATCACCCGCGGCGCGACGGCTAATCGCCTGCTGGACGTAGCCATGGCCTTCGTCGGCCATGTACGCGGCGGCATGGCGGTGACCACCGCACTGAGTTGCGCGCTATTCGGCGCGCTGTCCGGCTCGACCCAAGCCACGGTAGTCGGGGTCGGCAGCATCATGCGCCCGAAGATGTTGCAGCAGGGCTACAAGGACAGCTTTGCCATCTCGCTGATCATCAACGCCTCGGACATCGCCCTGCTGATTCCACCCAGCATTGGCATGATCATCTACGGCGTGGTGTCCGGCACGTCGGTGGCAGAGCTGTTCATCGCCGGCATTGGCCCCGGCCTGTTGCTGATGAGCTTGCTGGCCGGTTACTGCTATATCTATGCGCGCATCAACGGCATCCCCAGCGGCGAGAAATACAGCTGGATGCAACGCCTAGTCACTTGCCGTCGCGCCATCCTGCCACTGCTATTACCGGTGATGACCATTGGCGGGATATATTCCGGGATGTTCAGCCCCACCGAGGCGGCGGCGATATCGGTGCTCTACGCGCTGATTCTTGAAGTGCTGATCTTCCGCCGCGTCAAACTCAGCGACCTATCATCCATCGCCCTCTCCACCGGGCTAATCACCGCCGTGGTGTTCATCCTGGTAGCGGCTGGTTCGGCGTTTTCTTGGGTGATTTCCTTTGCTCAGATTCCGCAGCAGATCCTCAGCGGCATCGGCATCATGAGCGCCTCACCCACCGAACTGCTGATCATTATCTCGATCGCGTTCTTCATCGGCTGCATGTTCGTCGACCCGATCGTGGTGATGCTGATTTTGGTGCCGATCTTTGCTCCGGCGGTACGCCTGTCTGGCCTCGACCCCGTACTGGTCGGCACCATCGTCACCCTACAGGCAGCGATAGGCTCGGCCACACCGCCCTTTGGCTGCGACATTTTTACCGCCATCGCGGTATTCCGCCGACCCTATCTGGATGTAATACGTGGCAGCCTGCCGTTCTTCTTAATACTGCTGCTGATGTCGGTGCTGCTGATCATGTTCCCACCGATCACCCTATTCCTGCGCGACTTGGCCTTCCGCTAGTACAGAGCCCCACCAGCAATCAAAAACCCTGCTGCCCGCTCGAATGCTATCGAGTCGGCAGCAGGGTTTTTATTCGCCGCCTACGGCAAAATTGGGCAGGCTGTTAACCGGCTGGGAAAAATCAAAAGGGATCGACTCCAGCGCTAAACCGACATTGCGTTGCACCACGAAGTGCAGGTGCGGGCCGGTGCTGTTACCCGTATTGCCGGAACGCGCGAGCATGCTGCCGACGCTGATCCGGCTGCCCTCACGCACAACCACCGAGCCTTGCATCAGGTGCAGGTAGACACCCATGGTGCCGTCGTCATGCAGGATGCGCACATAGTTGCCAGACGGATTATTGCCACGGCCACTCTGGCGATTCTCGGTTTTCACCACCATGCCGCCGCGCGCCGCGACAATCGGCGTGCCTTCGGGCATGGCGATGTCCATGGCGTAGCGGCCTTTCGGGGTGAAATGGCTGTACTTACCGTTGGCGCCCTGGGTCAGGCGGAACGGCCCACCGCGCCACGGCAGCGGGTAATTCTGTTGAGTCGGCAGCAGGCGCGGGTCGCCCATGGCGTAGCGCAGCTTGGGGGTATAGCGCATGGGTTTGTGGGCATCACGCGGAGCCAGGGTAACCAAGCGAATCTTGCTGCGTGGCGGCAGCACCCAACTGATCGGCTCGTCCGGCACACCCGCGATGTTGTCCGTAGCCTGCAGGCGCAACTCAATCTGCACCGGTGCGTACAGATCGTTGCGCACCAGTAGCGTCTCACCGGCTTCGTGTTTCTTGGTTTCCAGCTTTACCTGATTATCCAGACTCTCAACCATGCGGTCGCTAAACACAAACACTTGCGCACCGGGCGCGGCCTGGTCGGTATAAGTGACCACGCCGTTGGCATCGGTGTACTTATAAATAGTTAAAGCCGCAGCCTGGCCGGCAAGGCTTAACGCACTGCAAAGAAGTATCAGACGCCCTAGCATAACGACTCGGATCTTATGATTTGTATGTCCGGGGGTATGAGACTAGCAGCCGCCCCCACGCGAAGCGAACCGGCGCGCTAAACGTGTGAGCCATCTCGCACGTGTTAAGCACCGTCAGCATTATTTAAGCGCCAGGGCTGAAGTGCTTCTGCGCCGTACCTCGGGCAATCAGACGCGAGAGGTAATCGAGCTTCTGTGGGTCTTTGTCGACGAATTTAAACGTCAGCTGCAGCCATTCGCTGTCCGGTTTCGGCTCAAACGCTGCAACCGCATGCAGGTAACCATTAAGCCGTGCGGTTTCCGCCCCTTCGCCCTGCTCCAGGTCCAACACCGCGCTTTCCAAGACCTGCGGTAGCGCCTCAGTGCGTTTAACCACTAGCAGGGCTTCTTTAAGGCTGAGCGCTTTAATCACGCAACTCATGCTGCCGCTCGGCAAACGCAACTGGCCCTGACCACGGCCAGTGCTGGCGCTCGGTACCGCGGCCTTACTGGCTGCCGGCTTAGTCACAACCTGAGGTGCTGGCGCCGCCGGAGGCTTGAGCACATCGGCTTTGCCACCGGTCAGCGCTGACAATGAATCGTTTGCGTAAGCCCCAGTACTGAGCATCTTCGGCGGCGCACTGGCGGCTAGCGCCTGCAGCTTGCCGGCGCGGCTAAGGGCTTTTTTCACCTTGGTGACCAACTGCTCGTTGGTAAACGGCTTGCCAATAAAGTCTGAAACGCCGGCTTGAATCGCCTGCACGACGTTGTCCTTATCGCCACGGCTGGTGACCATGATGAAGGGGACGGTTTTCAGGCTTTCTTGTTCGCGGCACCAGCTGAGCAGCTCTAGGCCGGACATTTCCGGCATTTCCCAGTCGCAGAGAATCAGGTCCACCGGCTTGCGCGTTAACATTTGCAGGGCTTTACGCCCGTTGACGGCTTCCTCGATCTGGATGCCGGGAAAGTGATCGCGCAGGCCCTTTTTCACTAGATCGCGGATAAAGGTTGCGTCGTCCACTACCAGCACACTGACTTTGCTCATCGGCCACTCCCATTCTGATGGCCTTAAGCATAGTCATGGCGACTGGCCAAAGGCCAACCGAAATACAGCCTATGTCGCGATCACAGATATTTCGCCTAAGGGCGGCGCACCAACGCTATCCCACGCAGCCGCACTGCACTCAGTTGTCTTTGTTAGTGCCCTGCACTTCTTCTTGCATGCGGGTCAGGCCGATGTGCTTCACGTCGGTGCCACGCACCAAGTAGATCACCAGCTCAGCGATATTACGGGCGTGGTCGCCGATCCGCTCCAGCGAGCGCAGGGCCCAGATGATGTTGAGCACGCGCGAGATCGAACGCGGGTCTTCCATCATAAAAGTCACCAGCTCACGCAAAGCCGTTTTGTATTCGCGGTCGACGGTCTTGTCGTATTGCGCCACCGACAGTGCCAGGTCGGCATCGAAACGGGCGAAAGCGTCCAGCGCCTCGCGCACCATCCGGCGCACCTGATCACCGATATGGCGCACTTCTACGTAACCGCGCGGCGCTTCACCTTCTTCGCACAAGAGGATGGCGCGCTTAGCGATCTTGGTGGCTTCATCGCCGATACGCTCGAGGTCGATCACCGATTTGGAAATACTGATGATCAACCGCAGGTCGGAGGCTGCAGGCTGACGGCGGGCGAGAATACGCACGCACTCTTCGTCGATGTTGCGCTCCATCTGGTTGATCTGATCATCGATCTCGCGCACCTGCTGGGCCAGACCAGAATCGGCATCAATCAGTGCCGTGACAGCATCATTCACCTGCTTCTCGACCAGGCCGCCCATAGCCAACAAATGGCTACGCACTTCCTCCAGCTCGGCATTGAACTGCTGAGAAATGTGCTGGGTAAGGTTTTCTTTGTTGATCATGATCGAACCCTTGCGAAACTGGATGATAGTCCTATCGAGGTATTAGCCGGCCTGTGGTGAATCATGCAGAGCTAGGAGGCGGCGCGCAGACAATACAAACGCGTATGGCAAGCGCCGCCAATAACACGCAGCGCGATTTGCCATAGCCGGTCAGCCATAGCGACCAGTGATGTAGTCTTCAGTTTGTTTCTTCGCCGGGTTGGTGAACAGTGTGTCGGTATCACCAAACTCAATCAGCTTGCCCATGTACATAAACGCCGTGTAATCCGAAACCCGCGCCGCTTGCTGCATGTTGTGAGTGACGATGACGATGGTGTACTTGGATTTCAACTCGTAGATCAGCTCTTCGACTTTCAGCGTCGAAATCGGATCGAGTGCCGAGCATGGCTCGTCGAGCAGCAATACTTCCGGCTGCACCGCCACGGTGCGGGCAATAATCAAGCGCTGCTGCTGACCGCCGGACAGGCCCAATGCCGAGTCGTGCAAGCGGTCCTTGACCTCATCCCAGAGTGCGGCGTTTTTCAGTGACCATTCCACCGCTTCATCGAGCACACGCTTCTGGTTGATGCCCTGAATACGCAAGCCATACACCACGTTTTCGTAGATGCTCTTGGGGAACGGATTAGGCTTTTGGAACACCATACCAACGCGGCGACGCAGCTCAGCCACATCCTCGCCCTTGCGGTAGATGTTGTGCCCGTCGAGATTGATCTCGCCTTCAATACGGCAACCATCGACCAGATCATTCATCCGGTTGAAGGTGCGCAACAATGTCGACTTGCCGCAACCAGACGGACCGATAAACGCAGTGACGCGCTTCTTCGGAATGGTCATCTGCACATCGAACAACGCCTGCTTATCACCGTAAAACAGGTTTAAGCCTGGCACATCAATGGCCACCTGCTCATTGGCCATATTCAGGCCCTGGCGCTCACGGCCCAATGCCGTCATATCGATACCGTGTGTGTGTGCTTCGTGCTGCATGGGATGCTCCCTACGCTAACAATTCGTACCTGCCCGCCCGGCAGTTACCGGGCGGGCACAAGTGATTAATGATCCAGCGCTTTGTACTTCTCGCGCAGGTGGTTGCGGATATAAACCGCAGCGAAGTTCAGCACCACGATAACCAGCACCAGCAGCAATGCGGTGGCATATACCAGCGGCCTAGCGGCTTCGACGTTAGGGCTCTGGAAGCCAACATCGTAAATATGGAAGCCCAGGTGCATGATCTTCTGGTCCAAGTGCAGATACGGGTAATTAGCATCAACCGGCAGGCTTGGTGCCAGCTTGACCACGCCTACCAGCATCAGCGGCGCGACTTCGCCGGCAGCACGCGCGACGGCGAGAATTAGACCGGTCATCATCGCCGGGCTGGCCATCGGCAGCACCACGCGCCAAAGGGTTTCTACCTTGGTTGCGCCAAGCGCCAGGGAACCTTCACGCACCGCCCGGGGGATGCGCGCCAGACCTTCTTCAGTGGCCACAATCACTACTGGCAAGGTCAGGATCGCCAGCGTCAGCGACGCCCACATCAGCCCCGGCGTACCAAAGGTCGGCGTCGGTGCCGATTCCGGGAAGAACATGCGATCGAGCGATCCGCCCAGCACATAGACGAAAAAGCCTAAGCCAAACACGCCGTACACAATCGCCGGCACACCGGCGAGGTTATTCACCGCGATACGAATTACCCGGGTCAGCGGCCCCTGTTTAGCGTATTCGCGCAGGTAAATCGCGGCGACCACACCGAACGGGGTGACGATCACGGCCATGATCATGGTCATCATCACGGTGCCGAAAATCGCCGGGAAGATGCCGCCCTCGGTGTTGGCCTCACGTGGATCGTCGCTGACGAATTCCCACAGTTTAATAAAATAGAAGCCGAGTTTATCGAAGGTGCCCATGGCGTTGGGCTGAAAGGCCCGCACCACTTTGCCCAGGCTGATAGTGAGTTCATGGCCGTCGACGGTTTTCAGCGTCACACTGTCACGGTTGAATGCCTGATTCAGGGCAATCAGCTCGGTTTCCAGCACCTTGTACTCGGCATCCCACTGCACGCGCTCGGCATCCAGTTCAGCTTGCGCGAACTCGTCCAGCTTGCCCTGTAGCTCCAGCTTGCGTGTTTGCAAACGGATGCGCTCAAGCCCGGCGTTGATGCGACCAATGTCCTTCTTCTCCAGGCGCACCAGTTGACCATGCAACTGCTCGACCCGCTCGATGCGCGCCTGCAACGCCGGCCAACTGGCATCCCCTTCGGCTACCAGCTCTCCCGACTCTTTGACGTTAACCAGATAGCCGTAGAAATTGCCCCATTCACGGCGCTCAATGGCTGTGAGTTTTTCCGGGGTGCGCTGGTTACTCAACCACTCGCCGACCACCCAGGTAAAGTCCGCACCATAGATGTCGCGGTTACCCACCTTGAGCAGCTCACGGGTCATAAACTCGCCGCCCTTGACGTCAACCGGCAACCCGGAAGCCGCCAAACGAGCACGCGGGACTTCTTCAATCTGGGTGACTTCACCGGCCATCACCCGGACTTCCTGCCCTGGGACTTGGTAGTTAACTTCGATGATATCGGCCGGCCAGAAGTGGCTAAGCCCTCGCACGGCAATCACTGCCATCAGACCCAAGGTCATGATAACTGCGATCGACACCGCACCGGCATTCATCCAGATCCACGGCGTACCGCTCTTGAACCAGGTATTCAGGTTGTTCTGTTTCACGGACATATACCTTCCAAGACCTTAGAGCGAGGCGTACTTGACGCGCAGACGCTGGCGCACCACTTCTGCCAGGGTGTTCATGACAAAAGTGAAGCCAAGCAGTACCAACGCCGAGAGGAACAACACACGGTAGTGGGTACCGCCCACTTCTGACTCGGGCATTTCCACCGCCACGTTGGCCGCCAGGGTGCGCAGCCCTTCGAAGATGTTCATGTCCATGATCGCGGTATTACCCGTGGCCATCAGCACGATCATGGTTTCGCCAACGGCGCGGCCCATACCAATCATTACCGCAGAGAAGATGCCTGGACTGGCGGTGAGAATCACCACACGAGTCAGGGTCTGCCAGGGCGTAGCACCGAGAGCCAGGGAACCAAAGGTCAGGCTCTTGGGCACGCTGAACACCGCATCTTCGGCAATCGAGAAGATGGTCGGAATCACCGCAAAACCCATGGCCAGGCCGACCACCAGGGCGTTGCGCTGATCGAAGGCGATGCCTAGGTCATTGCTCAGCCACAAGCGCATGTTGCCATCGAACAGCCAGTTTTCCAGATGCCCGCTCATGGCCAGCGACACATAGCCGACCAGCAGAATCATTGGAATCAACAGCACGGACTCCCAACCATCTGGCACGCTTAAGCGGATTGACTCCGGCAAACGACTCCACAGATAGCCGGCCAGCAGAATGCCGATGGGCGTAAAGATCAGTAGGCTGAAGATACCCGGCAGGTGGCCTTCGACATAAGGTGCGAGGAACAGGCCGGCGAAGAAGCCGAGAATCACCGTCGGCAAAGCCTCCATCAGTTCGATCACCGGCTTGATCTTGCGGCGCAGCACCGGTGCCATGAAATAGGCGGTGTATAACGCCGCGGCGATGGCCAGTGGCGCGGCCAGGAGCATGGCGTAGAACGCCGCTTTCAGGGTGCCGAACGCCAGTGGCGCCAGGCTCAGCTTGGGCTCAGTATCGGTGCTGGCGGACGTCGACTGCCAGACATGGCTTGGGGCGTCGTAGTTCTCGTACCAGACCTTACCCCACAGCGAGCTCCAAGAGATTTCCGGGTGCGGGTTGTCGATAATCAGGCGTTGTAGCTGGCCGTCGCTCTCCACCAGCATACGGTTGGCACGCGGTGACAAGGTGGCCAGGGCCTGCCCCTCAGCAACCGGCTCGACCAATAGGGTACGGTGCGCGGTGCTGTGGAAAATACCCAGATTGCCTTTCGCATCCAGGGCAAAGAAGCCCTTGCGGCGCTCTTCGGGAATAATCTGAACGATCGGGCTGTCGGCCATCTGGAAACTACGGATTGCGGTCAACGACGCTTTGCCGTCGTCCTGACGCACCATAAACCACTGGCCGATGCCACCACGGCTGTCACCGATCAACAGTGATATGCCGCCGAGCAGCGGAGTAGCGTTGCTGACTTCTAACTTGGCATCGGCCAGCAGCTTGTAGCGACCATTGAGGGTCTTGCTGCGCAGGTCGAACACATCCGCAGTAGCGCGACCGTTCACCACATACATCCACATTTGCCGCGGGTCGATGATCAACGCCTTGATCGGCTCAGCAATCTGCGGCAGCGCAATACGCTCCTCGCTGAGCGTCACTTCACCGGTCATCAGGTTTTCTTCACGGCCCAAGCTCAGCACATGCAGCTCGATGCCGGTAGAGCCGGCGAGCATCAGGGTGCCACTGTTCAGGCTAAGGGCGAGGTGATCCAGCTCGCGGCCTTGGCTATCCAGTACGATCGGCGCATCACCGAAGGGGTACTCGACACTAGGCGTGATGGTCTTTATGTCATTCGGATAGGTAATCTTGTAGGCATGCTGAAACACCAGCACCTGGCCGTTAGAAAGACCCAGAGCGATACGGTTACTGCCCGGCTGATCCTGGGCAACCGAGGTAATCTGCGCATCCGCCGGCAGCGGCAACTGTACCTTGCTCAACGCCTGCATCTGCTTGGCATCGAAAAACTGCACCTGCCCCTTCTGATCTAGGCGCATCGCCACCTGATTCTGCTCTTCCAGCGCCAGCAGCAGCGGCGCACCGGCTTCATTTAGCCAGGCAACCTGCACCGGTTTACGTGGCTCTATGCTGGCGCCTTGAAACATCGGCAGCACCACGTAGCCCAAGTAGAAAAAGATCAGGGTGATCGCACCCAGCACCGCCATACCACCCAAGGAAACCGCCCAGCGGGCACAACGGTCTTTAAGGGCGCGGATACGCCGCTTACGCTGCAGGGCAGGGGTATTGAAGTCCAGCCCGAGGGGTTTGGATGTGGCGGTCATGGTTTCACTAGCCAAGTCATTCATAAGTAAGAGCGTCTCTGCGCAGCCATGAGCGCGCCATAATGAGTTCTGTCGCTATCAGCGCGTTACTCTAGCCGCACTTTATGACAGAAAAGTTACAGGGCTTTGACAAAGCTACGCCCGCCTTCGTTTCGACAGGCGGGCGTGCGACTTACTTGGCGTCCTTGCCAGTCTGGTGAACCTTACAGACCTAGTTCCTTCAGGGTTTTATCGATCACTTTCTTCGGCAGCGGAATGTAGCCGTCTTTCACGACTACTTCTTGGCCTTGCTTGGACAGTACCAACTTGATGAACTCGGCATCCAACGGGCTCAGCGACTTGTTCGGCGCCTTGTTGACGTAGACGTAGAAAAAGCGAGCCAACGGGAACTTGCCGGCCAGGGCATTGGTTTCGTTCGCTTCGAACGCCTCACCGCCTTTCTTCGACAGTGCCACAGCGCGAACGCTGGAGGTCTTGTAGCCAATGCCCGAGTAACCAATGGCATTCACTGTGCTGGAGATCGACTGCACTACCGAAGCCGAACCTGGTTGCTCGTTGACGTTGGCTTTGTAGTCACCCTTACACAGGGCTTCTTCTTTGAAGTAACCGTAGGTACCGGAAACCGAGTTACGACCGAACAGCTGGATCGGCTTGGCGGCCCACTCACCGGTCAGACCCAGATCACCCCAGGTTTTGATATCAGTAGCACCGCCGCACAAGCGGGTGTTGGAGAAAATGGCGTCAACCTGAGCGATATCCAGGCTCTTGATCGGGTTATCTTTGTGTACGAATACCGCCAGGGCGTCGATGGCCACCGGCACAGCAGTCGGCTTGTAACCGTACTTTTCTTCGAACGCCTGAATCTCAGCATCCTTCATCGGACGGCTCATCGGACCCATCCCAGCAGTGCCTTCAGTCAGCGCGGGCGGCGCGGTAGAGGAGCCGGCAGCCTGAATCTGGATATTGACGTTCGGGTATTCTTTTTTGAACTCTTCAGCCCACAAAGTCATCAGGTTGGCCAGGGAGTCGGAACCGACGCTGGACAGGTTGCCCGATACGCCGGAAGTCTTGGTGTAGCTCGGCAGAGCCGGGTCGACAGCAGCAACCGCAGTGGCAGTAGCCACGCCAGCGGCGACAAAAGTCATGGCCGCCATCAAACGCTTAAGTTTCATGCCTTACTCCTGGAAAACTAGTGTTGGATTGAACGGGGCCAAGTATCTGTAGGCCGCATGACGACTGTATGTAAGCAATATGACAGTTAGATGACCGTCGTCGATATTTCAGCCACGCCGATGGAAAGACCGAATAACCGCTGACAAAGCGCTGTGGTCGCCCTGCGACTGCTGAGTCGTTATACTCGCTGCGCCCGCAGTCCCGTGGGCCTGTCGGGCGAACCCGCGATAGCCGCAGAGCCTGCCTCGCTGCCACCGCTAGCCCTGCACTGCGCCAATAACAACAACCGCGCCGCGAGCCTATCCGATGCACGATTTCGAACAGGAAGACCCCATCCCGCAAGGCGACCTGGCTTTGCAGATCACCGCGCTGCCGCGTGAAACCAACGGTTTTGGCGATATTTACGGCGGCTGGCTGGTCTCGCAAATGGATCTGGCCGGTACCGCCATGGCCAACAAAGTGGCAGGCGGACGTGTGGCCACAGTCGCCATCGACCGTATGGCCTTCCTCGTGCCGGTGGCGGTGGGCGCGCAACTGTCCTTCTATACGCAGACAGTAGAAGTGGGTCGCAGCTCGATCCAAATGCTGGTCGAAGTGTGGAGCGATGACCCACTGTCCAGCGAATGGCGCAAGGTCACCGAGGCCGTATTCGTTTTCGTCGCCATCGATGGCAGTGGCCGCACTCGCTCCGTTGCGGCTCGGCGCTAACCGCCCGCTACCGAAACCAAAACGCCGGCCCCAAGGCCGGCGTTTTACTGTGTATCAGGCGTTAGCCGCGAATGTTGTAAATATCCTTCTCGTTCAACTCGGCGTAGTCATACAGGCGCTGCAGATAAGCCTTCTGTTGGGCCCACACTTTGCTCGCCACTGGGTCAGCTGCTGCACTGGCATCAACCACTTCGGCTGCCACACCCTTGAGCTTGGCCAGCACTTCATCCGGCAGGCGACGGACATCTACGCCTTCGGCTTTGAGCTGCTCCAGCGCTTCCATGTTCTTGGCATTATAATCGTCGAGCATGTCGGCGTTCACATCACGAGCGGCAGCGCGAACGATCGCTTGCAGGTCAGCCGGCAGGGTTTCCCAGGCCTTGATGTTGATATCTAACTCGAAGGTCACGTTCGGCTCTTGCCAGCCCGGGGTGTAGTAATACTTGGCGGCTTTATGCAGACCCAGAGCCTGGTCGTTATATGGGCCGATCCACTCGGTGGCATCGATGGCACCCGTTTGCAGCGCAGTGAAAATTTCTCCCGCCGGCATATTAACCACGGTACCGCCCATCTTGGTCAGCACTTCGCCGCCCAGGCCGGGGGTGCGCATTTTCAGGCCATTGAAGTCATCAACACTGTTGATTTCCTTGTTGAACCAACCTGCAGTCTGCACGCCAGTCGCGCCACAGGCCATCGGCAGTACACCGAAGGGTTTGTAGGTTTCCTCCCACAACTCCATGCCACCACCTTTGTGCAGCCAGGCGTTCATTTCCTGGGCATTAGGGCCAAATGGCAGGGCACAGAAGAACTGCGCAGCCGGCACTTTGCCCTTCCAATAATAAGGCGCTCCATGCCCCATCTCGGCCGTACCACGACTCACCGCATCGAACACTTCCAGCGCCGGCACCAGCTCGCCCGCGGCATACACTTTGACCTTCAAGCGGCCATTACTCATTTCATTGACCAGCGTAGCAAAACGCTCGGCACCGACACCCACACCGGGGAAGTTCTTCGGCCAAGACGTGACCATTTTCCAGTTAAACGTTTCAGTTTCAGCACCGGCCTGGGGCTTACCAGCGGTTTCAGCTTCTTGCTTGCAGCCAGCCAAGGCTGTGGCTGCAAGGCCTACGCCAGCTGCTGCGAGAATTTGACGACGTTTCATGCAATGCTCCTTTATTGTTGTAGTGGTCTGACCACAGGATCGCTGCGGACCCACCATGCTTGACTAAAATAGGGCTAAGCGCCTCTCAAGCCTAGCGGATACGACTAAAGTTGTAGTGCCATTGCCGCACATGCCCAGGCCTGCCTAAAATCGCCGGCCTGCTTGCTCACACAGCTCATAACCATAAGGACTTATGATGTCCGAAAAACCGCCCCTGCTGCTCGGCCTCGCTCATCTGATCGATTCATTCAATGCCAATTTAGGTAAAGTCTGCGCCTGGCTGACCCTGTTTCTGGTGCTCGGCACCGCCATCGTGGTGGTGTTGCGTTACGGTTTTGGCATCGGCGCCACCGCTCTGCAAGAAGCCGTGCTGTACGCACACGCGCTGGTCTTTATGGGCGCTGCCGCCTGGGTGTTGCAACGCAACGGCCATGTGCGGGTCGACATTTTCTACCAGAAATTCAGCCCGCGCCGTAAAGCCCTAGTCGACAGCCTAGGTACGCTGTTATTTCTCCTGCCGGTCTGCCTGTTTCTCGGCTGGGCCAGCTGGGATTATGTTGGCAACTCCTGGTCGACCCTGGAAGGCTCGAGCGAATCCGGCGGCCTAAAATTCGTTTACCTACAGAAGAGCATCATCCTGGTGCTGGTGATCAGCCTGGTCTTACAAGGAATCTCCGACTTGATCAAATTCGCCAACATCCTCAGCGGCCGACTGGCAGCGGTGGAGGTGAAGCATGGCTGAATTGATGGCGATCCTGCTGTTTATCAGCATCTGTACAGCCCTGATGGCGGGCTACCCAGTAGCTTTCACCCTAGGCGGTGTATCGCTGTTGTTTGCCGGCATTGGCATCCTCACCGGCACCTTTGACGGCAGTTATCTAAGCGCCCTACCCAACCGGTTGTTCGGCATCATGAACAACCAGACCATGCTGGCAGTGCCACTATTCGTGTTTATGGGCGTGATGCTGGAGAAGTCTAGGGTCGCCGAGGACCTGCTGGAGTCCATGTCACGGCTGTTCGGCACCTTGCGCGGCGGCCTGGCCATTTCCGTCTGCGTGGTGGGCGCTCTGCTCGCCGCCAGCACCGGCATTGTCGGCGCCACCGTGGTAACCATGGGCCTGCTGGCGCTGCCAACCATGCTTCGGCGCGGTTATGACCCGGCGATTGCCACCGGCACCCTGGCCGCTACCGGCACATTGGGGCAGATCATTCCGCCGTCTATCGTGCTGGTATTGCTGGGTGACGTAATGTCCAGCGCCTACTCACAAGCCCAGCTGAAGATGGGTATTTTCTCGCCGAAGACCGTCTCGGTGGGCGACCTGTTTGTCGGCGCACTGCTGCCCGGCTTGCTGCTGGTGGGGCTGTATATCGCGTACATCATCGGTGTCGCGATCTTCCAGCCGAAGAAGTTACCCGCCTTGCCACAGGAGGAACTCGGGCCGATTGAGTGGGGCAAGCTGATTAACGCACTGGTACCGCCACTGCTGCTGATCGGCGCGGTACTCGGCTCGATCCTCGCCGGTTATGCCACCCCGACCGAAGCCGCCGCGCTTGGCGCATTGGGCGCAATGGTGCTGGCGTTCTGCAAGGGCAAGCTGAACTTCGGCCAACTGCGTGAAGTGGCATCTGGCACCACGGAAATCAGCGCCATGGTCTTTATGATCCTGATTGGTGCGTCGCTGTTTTCCCTGGTGTTCCGCGGCTTCGGCGGCGAGGCGATGATCGAAGATGTATTCGCCCAATTACCCGGCGGCGTGCTCGGCGCGTTCTTCCTGGTGATGGTGGTGATCTTCCTGCTCGGCTTTATCCTCGACTTTATCGAGATCACCTTCGTCGTGGTGCCGATTGTCGGTCCGGTATTGCTGGCCATGGGCCTGGACCCGGTATGGCTAGGCGTGATGATTGCGCTGAACCTGCAGACGTCCTTCCTCACCCCGCCATTCGGCTTCGCGCTGTTTTACCTGCGCGGCGTCACCCCGGCCTCGGTACCCACCAGCACCATCTATAAGGGTGTGCTGCCGTTTATCCTGATCCAGATCTTTCTGCTGGTAATTGCCTACCAATTCCCTGGGCTGATCACCTGGTTGCCGGAACAGGTCTACGGCAAGTAGACCTTGCGCAAAGCACACAACGCCCGTCACTGACGGGCGTTTTGCATTCTCCGGCTAAGGTGCGCTCCAATAGCTTTTTAACGCTACGGTGAACATGCCAATGGCCAAGTCCCATGTAGAACGTATTGAGCGCGATGAACTGACCTGCTGGCGAGTGCGCTATGGCACCGGCGAGCTTTTGATCAGCCAGCAAGGCGCGCAGATTCTTAGCTACCGAGAGGATGATCAGCCGCCATTGATCTGGCTCAGCGAACAAGCGGCTTACGCACGCGGCCAGGGTGTACGTGGCGGTGTGCCCGTATGCTGGCCTTGGTTCGGTAGCCTGCAGCGCAACCCACAAGCCGTACAGGCCCTGCACGATGACCCGGCTGCGGCGCCTGCCCACGGTTTGGTGCGCAATCTCGACTGGCAACTGCTGGGCATTGAAAGCGGCGATGCGGGTGTGCACCTAGAGTTCGCTTACAACACCGCGACCCAGCCACTGCCTCACTGGCCGCACGCCGCCGAACTGCGCCTGTCCATTCGCCTGGACGGGCGCCTGCACATCGCCCTGCACAGCCATAACCTAGGCAGTTCGCCACTGCCGATCAGCCAGGCGCTGCACAGCTATTTTGCCGTCAGCGATATTCACCAGGTTAGCGTCGAAGGCCTGCACGGCTGCCGCTATATCGAAACCTTGGAAGACTGGCAGCAACGCCAACAAGACGGTCTGCTGCAGTTCAGCGGCGAAACCGACCGCATCTACCTCGACACCCCGGCGCAGCTAAGCATCCTCGACCCTGCCTGGCAGCGGCGCATCCAGCTACACAGCAGTGGCTCGAACTCGGCCGTGTTGTGGAACCCCTGGACCGACAAAGCCCAGCGCCTCTCACAGTTCGCACCGGGTGCCTGGCCCGGCATGCTGTGTATCGAACACGCCAACGTGCTCGACGACATCCGCACACTGGCGGCGGGCGAGCACCATCAGCTCGCATTGAGCCTCTGGTCTGAACCTTTGAACGATTAACCGACAGACGGTTTGTCGCCCTACCTCGCCGAGCCGCCTCACGCTCGGCTGCACGCCCCGCGTCACATTCCAACCCAGAAAACCCTGCGCTGCATCACACTAAGTTATCGCAAAGGCATAACTTCTGTGACGCGCCACTACTTTGCCAGCAAGCCATTACTTACATATAGATAGCTATATCCCTACATAACTTTTCTAACTCACCTTATTGTGATGCGCCCCGCATATTTTTTAGGAACTATGGTTCCACTAACTAATCACTGAATATCGCCCACTGATACATATTTCACACTTTTTACGGTTGTCCGACAGTCGCCATAGGTCTAGGATGCCCACCTCACAAGGACATGCGCAACTTGTTGCACATATAAGTGCGCAACAAGTTGCGCACCGCCAGCGTAAGCAGGCGATATTAAAGACGTCGTAATGACTTCTTAAAAGTTACGCGCATCAATAATCGAGTCATGGATGACCTATTCAAACAAGCTCACTGCTCATTATTTAGAGCTGGCCAAAAACCCTATTAACGAGGGTAACTTTGCCGGCACTGATGTCCGTTACTCAACGGAATATGAAGTCCTTGAGAATGAACTGGGCAAAGCCACGGCGCTGCATGAAACGGCCGCCATTGATTGGCAAAAAGTCCGCGAAAACAGCGAGATACTGCTCAGCGCCCATTCCAAGGATTTGCGCGTCGCCGCCTGGCTGATCTGGGGGCTTTATCAGCGCGAATCCTTCCCCGGCCTGCAGGCCGGTTTCAGCCTGCTGCACTACCTGTGCCTCAATCACTGGGCCGAGTTGCACCCACGCAAAGCGCGCACCCGTGCCGCCGCCATCAGTTGGCTGATCCCTCGCCTGGAACAGGCGCTGGCTGAACACGTACCGATTGGTGAACAACTGGCGCTGTTCCGCAGCCTCGCCGAGCAGTTACGTGCCTTGGAAACCTGTTTAGCCGAGCACCTGGGTGAAGATGCACCGCTGCTGTTGCCGCTGTGCCGGCGCCTGGATGAGCTGGTAAAACGTGCCAGCCAGGGTCAGCCCGAACCCGGCTCTGTGGGCGCCGCGATTGCCCAGGTCAAGCAGGCCGCCAGCCAGATGCTGACCCCTGGCGCCCCGGTGGAAAGTGAAAAGGAGGCGCACAAAAGCCTGCGCAGCTTGCAAGACCAGGCACGACCACTCTGTGCCTACTGGCTGAAACAGAAAGCCAGCGATCTACGCGCCCTGCGCCTGGCGCGCACCCTACTGTGGTTGCCCATCGACAGCCTGCCCGAGCGTAATGCCGAGCAGATCACTGCGCTGCGCGGCTTGCCCGCGGACAAACTGGCCAGCTACCAAGAGCGCTACCAGAACGGTCAGTACGCTGACCTGCTGGTCGACCTGGAAGCCAGCATCGCTCGCGCGCCCTTCTGGCTCGACGGTCAGCATCTGGTCTGGCAATGCCTGCATGAGCTGGATGCCGAACAGGCGATGCGTGAAGTAGAAATCCAACTTGCGCTGTTTATGCAGCGCATGAGTGGCCTGGAAGAACTGCGTTTCCACGACGGCAGCGCCTTTGCCGACGGGCAGACTCGCGCTTGGATCAGCTCCCACGTACTGCCCCATGTGCATGCGCCGGTCAGCGAAAGCACTCCCGCCGCCAACGACAGTGGCAGCCAGCCGGCTTGGGACCTTGCCCTACAGGAAACCCTACCCAAGTTGCGCAAGGACGGCCTCAAATCCGCCGTACAGCAACTCAAACTCGGCCTGGCCGCAGCACGGGGTGGCCGCGAGCGTTTTTTCTGGCAACTGACCTTGGCGCGCCTGTGTTTCAGCGCCAAGAAATACGATCTCGCCAAAACCCAACTCGAATCACTCGACCAGACGCTACAGGCCACCGGCCTGGGCGACTGGGAACCCGATCTCGCCCTGGACGTACTGCGCATGCTGCACAGCTGCTGTGAGCTGCTGCCGCAAAACCACGCGGTGCGTGAAAGCAAGGAAGAGATCTACCGCAGGTTGTGCCACCTCGATCTTGAAGTGGTACTGGACTAGGCCCTCGGGCCATAACCGTAACGGAGAAAGACCATGGCCAAAGAAGGCTCGGTAGCCCCCAAGGAACGCATCAATGTCACTTTCAAGCCTGCCACCGGCGGTGCTCAGGAAGAGATCGAACTGCCGCTGAAACTGATGGTTCTGGGTGACTTCTCCCAGCGCGCCGACGATCGCAAGATCGAAGACCGCAAGCCGATCAGCATCGATAAAAACAGCTTCGATGAAGTGCTGGCCAAGCAGGAGCTCAACCTGACATTCGGCGTGCCGAATCGTCTGCAGGATGACGCCGAAGGCGACGACCTGGCTGTGCAACTGCGCATCAACTCGATGAAGGACTTCAACCCGGCCAACCTAGTCGACCAAGTCCCAGAGCTGAAAAAGCTGATGGAACTGCGCGACGCCCTGGTAGCCCTGAAAGGCCCACTGGGCAACGCTCCAGCCTTCCGCAAGGCGATCGAAAGCGTGCTGGCTGACGACGACTCGCGTGAGCGCGTACTCGGCGAACTCGGCCTGGCTGCCCAAGGCAAGCTGGACTCCTGATTCAATTAACAAGGAAGCTAATTCATGAGCACTAGTGCAGCAGTAGAAAGCGGTCGCAGCGCCGCCGACCTCGGCATCCTCGACCGCATCATTGCCGAGACCAAACTGACTCCGGACGACGAAGCCTATGACATCGCCAAGCGTGGCGTGTCGGCCTTTATCGAAGAGTTGCTGAAGCCGCAGAACGAAAATGAGCCGGTGAAAAAGGCCATGGTCGACCGCATGATCGCGGAGATCGACGCCAAGCTCAGCCGGCAGATGGACGAAATCCTCCACAACGCCGAGTTTCAGGCCCTGGAGTCCTCCTGGCGCGGTCTGAAGTTGTTGGTGGATCGCACCAATTTCCGCGAAAACATCAAGCTGGAGATCATCAACGCCTCCAAGCAAGATCTGCTCGATGACTTCGAAGACAGCCCGGAAATCATGCAGTCCGGCCTGTACAAGCACATCTACACCGCTGAGTACGGCCAGTTCGGTGGCCAGCCGGTCGCTGCTCTGATCGCCAACTACTTCTTCGACCCGAGCGCGCCGGACGTCAAGACCCTGCAATACGTTGCCAGTGTCGCCAGCATGTCCCACGCGCCGTTTATCGCCGCTGCCGGTCCGAAGTTCTTCGGCCTGGAAAGCTACACCGGCCTGCCGGACCTGAAAGACCTGAAGGATCACTTCGAAGGCCCGCAGTTCGCCAAATGGCAGAGCTTCCGCGAGCAAGAAGATGCCCGCTATGTTGGCCTGACCGTACCGCGCTTCCTGCTGCGCAACCCGTACGACCCGGAAGACAACCCGGTGAAGACCTTCGTCTACAAAGAGAACGTCGCCAACAGCCACGAGCATTACCTGTGGGGCAACACCGCCTACACCTTCGCCTCCAAACTGACCGACAGCTTCGCCAAGTTCCGCTGGTGCCCGAACATCATCGGCCCACAGAGCGGCGGCGCAGTAGAAGACCTGCCGCTGCACCACTTCGAAAGCATGGGCGAGATCGAAACCAAGATCCCGACCGAAGTACTGGTCTCCGACCGTCGTGAATACGAACTGGCCGAAGAAGGCTTTATCGCCCTGACCATGCGCAAAGGCAGCGACAACGCCGCGTTCTTCTCCGCCAACTCGACGCAGAAGCCGAAGTTCTTCGGCATCAGTGAAGAAGGCAAAACCGCTGAGCTGAACTACAAACTCGGCACCCAACTGCCGTACATGTTCATCATCAACCGCCTGGCCCACTACCTGAAAGTGCTGCAGCGCGAGCAGATCGGCGCGTGGAAAGAGCGCACTGACCTCGAACTGGAACTCAACAAGTGGATCCGTCAGTTTGTTGCTGACCAGGAAAACCCAAGCTCCGAAGTCCGTAGCCGTCGTCCGCTGCGCGCCGCGCAAGTGATCGTCAGTGATGTTGATGGTGAGCCAGGCTGGTACCGCGTCAGCCTCAACGTGCGTCCGCACTTCAAGTACATGGGTGCCGATTTCACCCTGTCCTTGGTTGGCAAGCTGGACAAGGAGTAACACCCAGTGAGCTACGGAAGCCTATTCGAGCGCCTCGGCGGTGAAGCCAGCCAGCGCGCTGGCTGGAGCCGCGAGGTCGCCGCAATGGCCTCCGTGGCGACTCATCTGGCGAAAATGCTCAGCACCCGAGCCGGTAGTGTGCAAACGCTGCCGGACTACGGGTTGCCCGATCTCAACGATATGCGCCTGTCGCTGCACGATTCGCTGCAGCAAGCGCGTATCGCTATCGAACGCTTTATCGAAGCGTACGAACCGCGTTTAAGCGAAGTGCGGGTTATTTCCCTGCCCCGCGACAACAACCCACTGAGCCTGGCGTTTGCCATCGAAGGCCAGCTGGAAGTAGACGGCTTTAAACGCCAAGTCAGTTTCTCCGCGCGCCTGGACGGCAGCGGACAGGTCAAGGTCAATTAAGGAGAGCCCATGTCCGGTAAACCCGCAGCCCGCGTCAGCGACCCCACTGCCTGCCCAATTCCCGGCCACGGCACCAATCCGATTGTCGCCGGCTCCCCCGACGTACTGTTCGATAGCCTGCCCGCTGCGCGCATGGGCGACCCCACCGGCTGCGGTAGCGCACTGGCCAGCGCGGTCATCCCCAATGTGTTGATCAACGGCAAGCCGGCCACCGTAGTCGGCACCGTGGGCAATCACGGTAATCCGGTTATTGCCGGTTCCGGCACCGTGCTGATTGGCGGTTGAACCCTTACAGCACAAGGACGAGTAGCTGAATGTCTTTTAACCACTACTACCAGAGCGAACTCACCGCCCTGCGCCAACTCGGTAAGCGCTTTGCCGAGCGCAGCCCTGCGTTGGCGCCGTTTCTTGGGCAGAGCGGGCGCGACCCGGATGTCGAGCGCTTGCTGGAAGGTTTTGCCTTTCTCACTGGGCGTTTGCGGCAGAAGCTCGATGACGAGCTACCGGAGCTGACCCACTCGCTGATGCACCTGCTGTGGCCCAACTATATGCGCCCGCTGCCGGCCTTCAGCATGTTGCAGTTCGACCCACTCAAACGCCCCGGCCCGGCCCTGTCAGTACCACGCAATACGCCGGTGGAGTCCAAGCCGATCCAGGGTGTGACCTGTCGCTTCAGCACCGCCTTCACCACCGAAGTGTTGCCACTGGCGCTCAATGGCCTGGACTACTCGGTAAAAGGTGATGGCGCACTGCTCAGCCTGCGCTTGGGCATGACCGCTGACGGCCATCTCGGCGAGCTCAACCTCAAGCAATTGCGCCTGCACTTGTCGGGCGAGCGCTATATCAGCCAGCTGCTGTACCTCAGCCTGTTGCGCCATTTGGGCGGCATACAGTTGGTGTTGCTCGATGCTGCAGGCAAGCCGCTGCAAGACAACCTCGGCCGCCCCTTGGATGGCCTGTACCTGCCCGCCAGCAATGTGCAGCCTGTCGGTTTTGCCGAAGATGAAGCGCTGATCCCTTACCCGCTCAACACCTTCCGCGGTTATCGCTACCTGCAGGAATATTTCGCCTTCCAGGAAAAATTCCTGTTCACCGACATCATCGGCCTAGATGCACTCAAGCGCCTGCCCGAAGACGTGCTCAAGCAGGCACGCGGCCTAGAGCTGCGTTTCGATATCCATAAAGCCGGCGTACAGCGCATTCGCCCAACGCTGGATAACGTGCGCCTGTACTGCACGCCAGTGGTCAACTTGTTCGCCCATGACGCCATTCCGATTCGCTTGGACGGCAAGCAGGATCAATACCTGCTCTTACCTTCCGAGCTCGACTCGCAGCACTGTGGCGTGTTCTCGGTGGACCGGGTAACCGGCTGGAAGCCCGGCGGCAAGGGTTACGAGGAGTACGTGCCGTTCGAATCCTTCGAACACGACGCCAGCTTTGATGTGCCCCTGGCGCGCCCGCATTACAGCGTGCGTCAGCAACCCTCGTTGCTCGGTGACGGCCTGGAAACCTACCTGAGCTTCGGTCTGCGTAACCTCGATCAGCATGAAACCTTGTCGATTGAGCTGACCTGCACCAATCAAAATCTGCCGCGTCAGCTGGGCCTCGGCGATATCTGCATGCCCAGCGAAGACACCCCGGAATTTCTAACCTTCCGCAATATCAGCGCGGTCACCCCGAGCTACGCACCGCCGCTGCACCGCGACTTTCTCTGGAAGCTGATCAGCAATATGTCGCTGAACTACCTGTCGCTGGCCAACGTCGAGGCGCTCAAGGTGATTCTCGAAACCTACGACCTGCCGCGCTATTACGACCAGCACGCGGAGAAGGTAAGCAAGCGCCTACTCGACGGGATGAAAAGCATCAGCCACCAGCACGTCGACCGCCTGCACCGTGGCCTGCCAGTACGTGGTGTACGCACACAACTGACGATCAACCCCGAGGGCTATGTCGGCGAAGGTGACCTGTTTCTCTTTGCCTCGGTGCTCAATGAGTTTTTCGCCCTGTATGCCAGCTTGAATTCGTACCACGAGCTACGCGTACAGAGCACAAAGGGAGAGGTGTACCAATGGACGCCGCGCATGGGGTTACAACCCCTGCTATGAAGCCTTGGACACAGACATGCCCGCTCGCACCAAGCAAAGCACTGCTGGGCTTCGAAGCCATTGGAGTCGCACCCGACTTTACGAGGTGTAAATGAGCATTCTGAGCCCCACTGTCACGCCGCCTGAGCGACGCACAGCCGACTTTGGACCGGTCATCACCCGGTTGAGCCGAGGCATCCGCGAGTACAGCCTGTTCCAGGGCGTGCAGCTGGTGCTGGAGCGCTTGCAAGCCGCCCATCCGGAGCTGGATGAAGAAGCGCTGTATCAGCGCCTGGAACTGCAAGCCAACCCAAGCATGGGCTTCCCCGGCAGTGATATCGACCGCGTGCAGTTTTTTGAAGAACACGGCGAACTGCGCGCACGCATGCGCATCAACTTGGTCAGCCTATTTGGTGCCGGCTCGCCCCTGCCAGCCTTCTACGGTGAACAAGCATTGGGCGACAGTGAAGACGGCAACCCCACGCGGGATTTCCTCGACCTGTTCAACAACCGCCTGCAACGCCTGCTGCTGCCCACCTGGCAGAAATACCGCTACCACACACGTTTTCAGAGTGGTGCAGCCGACCCCTTTTCGGCGCACCTGTTTGCTCTGATCGGCCTCGGCGGCGAAACCATTCGCAGCGCCTCCGAGCTGAACTGGAAACGCCTGCTGCCCTACCTCGGTCTGCTTAGCCTGCGCGCCCACTCGGCGGCATTGATCGAGTCGGTGCTGCGCTACTACTTCAAGCACGCCGACCTGCATATCGAGCAGTGCCTGGAGCGCCAGGTGGAGATTCTCGGCGAGCAACGTAATCGCCTCGGTTTGGCCAACAGCCAACTAGGCGAAAGCCTGGTGCTCGGCGAGTTTGTGCGCGACCGCGGCGGCAAGTTCCGCATCCATGTACGCCAGCTCAACTGGGACCGTTTCCACGAATTTCTGCCCATCGGCAGCGGCTACCAACCGCTCTGCGCACTGGTGCGTTTCACCCTGCGCGACCCGCTGGATTACGACATCCGCCTGGAACTGCGCCAGGACGAAGTACGCGAATTGCGCCTCGGCGCGGACAACCCCTGCCTGCTGGGCTGGACCACCTGGCTGGGGCGTGACAACGCCGACGGCGTGGTCACCCTCGGCAGTAAAGCTCACTAAGGACAGAGAGATAATGATTAACGTCGACTTGCAGCAACTGGTTCAGGCCCTCGACGCCGCCACTAAATATGACCTCGAATGCGCCGCCGAACGCTGTGTCGTCCGTGGCGGCAGCAAAATTCTGGTCGAAGACCTGCTGCTGGGCCTGCTGGAGCGCCCGGAAAGCCTGCTCAGCCGCGCCCTGCAGGATGCCGAAGTAGATGCCGGTGAATTGGCCCGCGCGCTGCAACCGCGCGGCGAACACAGCGAATCGCGCAACCCGGTATTCGCTACCGAACTGGTGCAATGGCTGCAGGATGCTCTGCTGGTGGCCAGCCTTGAGCTGGGTCAGAGCCAAGTCGATCAAGCCGCACTGATCCTCGCCCTGCTGCGCAACCCGATGCGCTACGCCGGCAGCCACTACCAACCGCTGTTAGCCAAGCTGAATGCCGAACGCCTGCGCGAATTCGCCATGGCCCAGCAGCCCGAGCAAACCGCAGGCAAAGCGCCCAACAGCGGGGAATCGAACCTCAAGCGCTTCACCCACAACTTCACCCAGCAAGCGCGCGACGGCAAGCTCGACCCAGTGCTGTGCCGCGATGCGGCGATTCGCCAGATGATCGACATCCTCGCCCGTCGGCGTAAAAGCAACCCGATCGTGGTCGGCGAGGCCGGTGTCGGTAAAACCGCCATCGTCGAAGGCCTGGCCTTGCGCATTGCTGCCGGCGAAGTGCCGGACGCACTCAAAGGTGTCGAGCTGCTGTGTCTAGACCTCGGCCTGCTGCAAGCCGGTGCTAGCGTCAAAGGCGAGTTCGAACGCCGTCTGCAAGGCGTGATCGATGAAGTCAAAGCCTCGCCTAAACCGATCATCCTGTTTATTGACGAAGCCCACACCCTGATCGGTGCCGGTGGCCAAGCCGGCAGCGGCGATGCGGCCAACCTGCTCAAGCCCGCCTTGGCCCGTGGCGAACTGCGCACCATCGCCGCCACCACCTGGAGCGAGTACAAAAAGTACTTCGAGAAAGATCCAGCCCTGGCCCGGCGCTTTCAGCCGGTGCAGTTGCACGAACCCACAGTCGAAGAAGCCGTGACCATCCTGCGTGGCCTGGCGCCGGTGTACGAGAAGAGCCACGGTATTTACCTGCGCGACGACGCAGTGGTCGCGGCGGCTGAGCTGTCCGCCCGCTACTTGGCAGGCCGTCAGCTGCCGGATAAAGCCGTGGATGTGCTCGACACCGCCTGTGCTCGCGTACGCATCAGCCTGGCCGCCGCACCAGAAGCGCTGGAGCGTTTGCGCGGTGAAATCGCCGAAGGCGAACGCCAAGGTGAAGCTATGGGCCGCGATATGGAAGTCGGTCTACAGATCGACAGCGAAGCCCTCGCCCAGCTGCAACAGCGCCTCAGTGAGGCCCGCGCCGAGCTGGAGCAAATCGAAACCCGCTGGTCGGTGCAGCGCGAACTGGCCGAACGTTTGCTGGAGTTACGCAAACAGTGCGCGATGGCACGTCAGGCCACCAGCGAAGAACAAGCCGACGCTGAACCAGAATACGACTTGGCTCAACTGGAAGCGGAGCTGCGCGAAATTCAAGCCGAACTGGCGACTGCCCAGGCCCAAGAGCGCCTGGTCAGCTTCGAAGTGTGCCCGCGCTTGGTCGCCGAAGTGATCAGCCACTGGACTGGCGTACCGCTGAGCCAACTGGCGCGCGAGCACAGCAGCAAGGTGCTGAGCTTTGCCAGCGACCTGCGCCAGCGCGTTCGTGGCCAGGAACAAGCCATCGTCGCGCTGGACCGCTCGATGCGCGCCACTGCGGCCGGCCTTAATCGCGCCGATGCGCCGGTGGGCGTATTTCTGCTAGTCGGTCCCAGCGGCGTCGGTAAAACCGAAACCGCACTGGCCCTGGCTGACCTGCTCTACGGCGGCGAGCGCTTCCTCACCACCATCAACATGTCCGAGTTCCAGGAGAAGCACACCGTCTCCCGGCTGATCGGCGCGCCACCCGGTTACGTCGGCTATGGCGAAGGCGGCATGCTCACCGAAGCGGTACGACAGAAGCCCTACTCCGTGGTGCTGCTCGACGAGGTGGAAAAAGCCGATCCGGATGTGATGAACGTGTTCTATCAGATCTTCGACAAGGGCGTGGCGAACGACGGTGAAGGGCGCGAGATCAACTTCCGCAACACGCTGATTCTGATGACCAGCAACCTCGCCAGCGAGCGCATCGCCAGCCTCTGTCAGGACGGCCAGCGGCCCGCTGCTGAAGATTTGGAAAACGCGATCCGCCCGACCCTGAGTCAGCACTTCAAGCCGGCGCTGCTCGGCCGTATGCGCGTGGTGCCGTACTACCCGATTAATGGCGAAGTGCTCAACGAACTGGTCGGCCTCAAGCTGGTGCGCTTCGGTGAGCGCCTGCAACGTCGCCAATTGCAGTTCAGCTACGCCCCTGCCCTGCTGGAGAATCTGGCCGAGCGCTGCAGCCACAGCGACAGCGGCGCACGCCTGATCGACCACCTGATCGACCAACACCTGCAACCGCTGGTGGTCGATCGTTTGCTGGATGCCATGGCCAACGGTGAAAAGCTGCAACGTGTGCACGCCACCCTGGACGGTGAAGGATCGGTGGTCTGTGAGTTCGCTTAACGTGCCGCTGATGTTCAGCCAAGTGCCGCAGCCGCTGCATTACGCCGAAACGCTGCTGCAGCATTTCGCCCTGCTGGCCCGTGCGGCCACGGGCGATGCATTGCTCGGCGGCCTGGTAGAAAGCGCCGCGCAGTTGTCGGGTTGCGAACTGAGCCAGCTGTACCTGCTCGACGCCACCCACACCCGCCTGACCCTGTCCGCCGAATGGCAGGACGGCGTGCTGCAACCGCGCGCCGAGTCCAGCCTGCCCAGCGACTATGACGGCGAGCAGCTGCTGCAATACTGCCTGTGCCAGAACCAGACGCTCAGCCTTAATGAGCTGGACAGCAGCCTGCACCAGACCGGCTTCCTGCCCGAGGCCCCACACGCGTGGCGCAGCTTGCTGTGCCAGCCGTTGCTCGACGAACAGAAACAGGTCAACGGCCTGCTGCTGATCGCCAGCCAACGTGTCCGTGAGCTGCAAGGCTTCGCCGGCTCGCTGGGGCATCTGGGCAGCTTTGCCATTGCCCAATTGCACCTGCTACAACGCCTGCACACAGCGGATGCGCCGTACATCCCAACACCGGTCAGCACGCCTTGCGCCAGCGGTTACGGGTTGATCGGCGACAGCCCGGCGATGCGCAGCGTCTACCAACTGATCAGCAAAGTACTGCACAACCCGGTCAGCGTATTGCTGGCGGGCGAAACCGGCACCGGCAAAGAATTGGTCGCCCGCGCCATTCACGATTGTGGCTTTCGCCGCAGCCAACCGTTCGTGGTGCAGAACTGCGCCTCACTGCCGGAAAACCTGCTGGAAAGTGAACTGTTCGGCTACCGCAAAGGCGCCTTCAGCGGCGCCGATCGCGACCATCAGGGTCTGTTTGATGCAGCCGATGGCGGCACGTTGTTCCTCGATGAAATCGGCGACATGCCGCTCAGCTTGCAAGCCAAACTGCTGCGCGTATTGCAGGAAGGCGAAGTGCGCCCGCTGGGCTCGACCAGCATGCACAAGGTTGATGTGCGCATCGTCTCGGCCACTCACCACAACCTGCGCAGCCTGGTCGAAGAAGGTCGCTTTCGCGAAGACCTGTTCTACCGCTTAGCGCAGTTCCCTATCGAACTGCCGGCCTTGCGCGAACGCGAGCAGGACATCCTAACCCTCGCCCGGCACTTTGCCGACAAGGCCAGCGCCTTTCTGCAACGCAACCCGTGCCGCTGGGCTGACCGCACGCTGGACCAACTGGCCAGCTACGCCTTCCCCGGCAACGTGCGTGAGCTCAAAGGCATGGTCGAACGTGCAGTGCTGCTCTGCGAAGGCGGCGAATTACTGCCCGAGTACTTCAACCTGCGTCAGGACAGCAGCCCGGACGACAGTGGCATGAACCTGCGCGAACGCATGGAGCGCGTCGAACGCAGCCTGCTGCTCGACTGCCTGCGCAAAAACCGTGGCAACCAAACCAGCGCCGCCTGCGAACTGGGCCTGCCACGCCGCACCCTGCTGTACCGCATGCAGCGGCTGAGTATCAGCCCAGCTGATGTGTAAGGCTTAAGGAGAAGAGCATGTTCAACGCCGCCAACCAGACCCATTTCAGCCTGAGCATCGAGGGCCTCGCGCACGATCTGCAGGTGCTTGAATTCAAGGGCCGCGAGGCCATCAGCCAGCCGTTTGTATTCGAGCTAGAGCTGATCAGCGAACGCCCCGACCTCGACCTGGAAAGCCTGCTGCACCAGCCTGCGTTTCTCGCCTTTGCCCCTGGCGGCAGCGGTATCCATGGCCTGATCTACCGTGTGGCGCAAGGCGACTCTGGGCAGCGCCTGACCCGCTATCACGTCACCCTGCGCCCGCAACTGGCGTACTTGGCGCATCGCACCAACCAACGCATCTTTCAGCACCTTACGGTCGAAAAAATCATCAGTCAGGTGCTCGACGAGCACGGCATCCAGAGCAACGCCTATCAGTTCGAATTCGGCCAAACCGTCTACCCCGAGCGTGAATACTGCGTGCAGTACGACGAATCCGACCTGCACTTTATCCAGCGACTGTGCGAGGAAGAAGGCATTCACTACCACTTTCAGCACAGCGAGCATGGCCATGTGCTGGTCTTCGGTGACGACCAAACCGTGTTCCCCAAACTGCCTACCACTGCTTATCAGCAGGACAGTGGCCTAGTCGCCGATGAGCCGGTGGTCAAACGCTTCGCCTTACGCCTGGAAACCCGCACCAGCCGGGTAACCCGTCGCGACTACGATTTCGAAAAACCCAAGCTGTTGATGGAAGCCGCCTTCACCAGCGAATTCAGCCCCGACCTGGAAGACTACGATTACCCCGGCCGTTTTGTTAAGCGTGAGCGCGGCAAGCACCTGGCCAAACGCAACCTCGAACGTCATCGCAGCGATTACGAACTGGCCCAGGGTGAAAGCGACCAACCGCTGCTGCTCAGCGGCCACTTCCTCAACCTCAGCGAGCACCCGCGTAGCGACTGGAACCAGCTGTGGCTGCTGACGGAAATCAGCCATGAAGGCAAACAGCCGCAGGTGCTGGAAGAGTCCGTTACCAGCGATACCCACAACAAAGACGGCTTCCAGCAGGGTTACCGCAACCACTTCAGCGCCACACCCTGGGACGTGCTGCATCGTCCTGCATTGGAGCATCCGAAGCCCAAAGTGCTGGGCAGCCAAACCGCCGTGGTTACCGGTCCGCAAGGTGAAGAGATTCACTGCGATCAGTACGGCCGCGTCAAAGTGCAATTCCACTGGGACCGCGAAGGCCAAGCCAACGACACCACCAGTTGCTGGCTGCGCGTCAGCTCCAGCTGGGCCGGCGACCGCTATGGCGCGATCGCCATTCCGCGCATTGGTATGGAAGTACTGGTGACCTTCCTCGAAGGCGACCCCGACCAGCCGCTGGTCACCGGCTGCCTGTACCACGCCGAACACGTGGTGCCCTACGACCTGCCCGCGAACAAAACCCGCAGCCTGTTCAAAACTCTGAGCAGCCCCGGCGGTGGCGGTTATAACGAGCTGCGCATCGAAGACAAAAAAGGGGCCGAGCAGATCTATCTCCACGCTCAGCGCGACTGGGATGAGAACATCGAGCACGACCAGAAAATCCGCATCGGCAACCAACGCCACGATACGGTCGAAGCCAACAGCTACAGCGAATTCCAGGCCGAAGAACACCGCACCACCCACGCCGACCGCAAAGTGGAAACCCGCAGTAACGACCATCTAACCGTCGGGCAAAAACAGCATGTAAAAGTCGGCACCGGCCAGTTCGTCGAAGCCGGCAACGAAATCCACTACTACGCCGGCAGCAAAGTGGTGATCGACGCTGGCATGGAACTCACCGCCAGCGGCGGCGGCAGCTTCCTCAAACTCGACCCCAGCGGCGTCATCCTCAGCGGCGCAACCATCAAGCTGAACTCCGGCGGCGCGCCGGGCAAGGGAACGGGCATCAAGATCAAGCCGCCGGTTATCCCCAATGCGGCGGATCAAGACAAAGCTGGCGAGCTGACCCAGCAAGCCTTGCTCAACAGCATTCCGCCCGCGCCGAAGCTCAGCAGCCTGACGCCGTTGCGCCTGATCACCGCCGCAGAGCAGGCCGTGCCCTTCTGCAAGGAATGTGCGGAAAAACGCGCCCAGACCATGGCAGGTAGTGCGCCATGAAGCTGTTTCAGGACTGGCTGAACGACTGGCAGCAACGCGCGGCGGACCAACAGCAGGCGGTCTACGCCCTGCTCGACGGCGCCCAGAATGCCAAGCTGCTGCAACATATCTGGACCGCGCACCCCGACCCCAAAGCGGAGAGCCTGTTCCTGCACACCCCACGCGCCGAGCTCCGCGAACAAGGCCCCTGGTTGCTGCAACTGGATGATGAGCCGCGGCTATGGCACGAGTTACTGGCCCAGCTGGAGCAGCGCCCGCTGGGTATCCTGATCGCCAGCCCGGCGCCTTTGGCAGAACTTGCCCAGCACTTGCGCCACCTGCTCGACGCGCGCCTGGCCGATGGCGAGCTGGCGCTGATGCGCTACTACGACCCCCAGGTGTTAAGCGGCCTGCAAGACCCGGCCTGCGCCTACTGGCGCGCCCAGGCCATCCGCGCCGGCGAAGCCTGGGCCGCCTGGCTGCCGCTGGAGGCGCGCGACTGCCACCTGCAAGGCCCCGCCCGCGACGCCGCGACGCTGCCCTTGGCGCCCGCCGAAATCGCCATAGACGCCGACATGCAACAGGCACTGGCCCGCGCCAGCGCCATCCCTCGCCTACTCGGTCAGCTGCATAAGCACTACCCCGAGCCCTTGGCGCAGTGCACAGCGCAGGACCAATACCAGTGGGCAAAGCAACTGAATCAGCGCCTGCAGCAACACGGCATCAGCGACCGCCAGGACCGATTGTTTTTGGCGGTGCTGGCGCTTGAGCAGGGTGAGCAATTTTGGCAGGACCCACTGGTACAAACGTCATTAGAGCGTAAGCAATCAAATCCAGATATCGCGTTAAGCGAACTGCTGACAACCGAAGGATAGAAAGTATGCATTTAATTAGAATATTGGCCGCACTATTTTTAATATCTTCAATTACTAGTTGCGCCGGTAATTCGCCCAGCAACAACCAAAAAATGGCCGAGTACAATTTAGTTTTTGGGTCAAGCGCATATGTGGACGTTGAGGAAGTAATACTAACTAGCGGCGATCGCCAACTACATAGCTCAGGCGGAGGAGTACTGGGCGGGGGCTGGAAAAATCCGAACGACCCCAACAGCCTACCATCAGGTGGGAAAATTCATGTCTTAACAGGAAAGCAAATAGTTCCACGGAATGCTTATGCTCGCTGGTTTTCATATAAAGAGCAGAAGTTTTATCAAGCCACCATTGAGTTTCCGCACAACCTGCACAAGGTGATTTCTGAATTCGCAACCGCTTTTGGCGAAAACACCTCTGAGCCGGCAATAATATTTGGCTTCACTCCAGATGGAAAAATAAAAGTATCGATAGACAGCTCTTGCACCTACACATACGAGTGCGGAAACAACACCAAAATAATGCAAATCGCTTCCGGGCATGGGGTCAAAACTGACGGCAACCCTAGTATTTACCTACCAATCACGAAACAGCTAATACGAGAAGGAGACATTGAACCTATTGAAGGAATCAATCCATGATCTCAATCTCATTAAACAGTGCCCTAGAAAAAAGCAAGAAAGTAAATGCAGGCCAAGATGATGGAACACTTTGCTGCGAAGTGCCCCAGATAGTGATTGGTGTTTTCTTCGACGGGACCGGCAACAACAAAGAGAACGACAAAAAAAGCTCGACCCGAACACCAACTAACATTGCAAAACTGTCTGAGCGATATAGGCAGAATAACGAAACCAAATTCATGATTTACGTTCAAGGAATTGGAACCTCCGAGCAGGACAGCGACAGTTTGCTAGGGCTAGGCTTTGGGATAGGTGCAACGGGTGGTGAGGCACGCCTGCATGAAGCTCGTGCGGAGCTGAACAACCGAATACTAAAAAAACTTCCTTCAAACGTTGGTGAGATCGTATTTGATGTTTTCGGCTTTAGTCGAGGCGCCGCTCTGGCTCGGCATTTCGTCAATATGATCAGTCATGGCCTGCCTGATTTTAACGGCAAGAAAGAAACCGTTTCGCTATGGGACGTCAAGCTCAACCCAAATCTATTGATGGCCCGCAAGCCATATAGCCAACACCAAGGTAGCGGCAAAGGACCGACGCGGCGCATGGTGGATATATACCCATCCAGCAGGGTAAAAACCCGGGTGCGCTTTGTCGGCCTGTACGACAGCGTTGGGTCTTTCTACTGGCCGGGCAACGACGATGAGGGCAACTTCAATCTCAACCTGAAGGCCGGGTCTGCCCAGTACGTCTACCACCTGGTCGCCGGTCAGGAGGTACGCGAGAAATTCCCGCTGACCTCGGTGAAGAATGGCCCTTCGGCACCCGCGCATTTCGTCGAGCTAACGGGCGTGGGCGTGCATTCGGATATCGGCGGCGGCTATGCTGACCCCGCCCGGGATCCAGCGAATATCGAGCGCGTGGTTCGCGAGCGCTACAGCCTCAGGGGCTTCGAGTCCAAGGAGCGGGCGCAAAAGCATGCGGCCATCGCCCACGCCCGCGCCAAGGCTAACGCCAATGGCTGGACGTGCGAGGTGCGCGGCAACACCGTCTACCTGGTAGAAGAGCGCCATACACGCCCGCAGCTGGCGCACCTGGGCCTGCACCGCATGCACCGGGAGGCGCTGTCGCGTCAAGTTCCGTTCCTCGAACTGCCGGACGACGAACTGCACCGCATCCCCGACGACCTCAAGCCCTATGCCGAGCAGTCCTTCGACCCGACGGGGCATGCCCGTGCCTTGGCGGCGATCGAGGCGCTCGATCCCCCCTATATCCACACCTCGGCCTTCCGCTACCCGCTGGGTGTCGAGCAGCTGCCGCACACCCCGGAAAAGTCCGGCATGCGGCGCATCTTCCCCAACCCGCCGGAGAGGGCCAGCTGATGCTGCGCCTACCATCCGACCAGCTCATCTTCGAACCGCAAGGAGCCTCTTTAATGTTTCAGCATTACCTCCCCACAGCCCTGCTCGCCCTGGCCCTATGCCTCTCCGCCTGCACCGGCAATTACAAATTCAGCGACGACGAATACCGCCCCCTGGGCGACCCGCAAGCTCAAACCCGCGGCAACTGACCGCAAGGAGTAAAACACCATGGAACTGGTCTTCGATGTGGTCAGTGCACAGCAGTTCGTGCCAGGTCTATTGACCACCAAAACCTTCAAACAGGCCGGCGGCATTATTGGTCGGGCGGAGGAATGCGACTGGGTGATTCCGGATCGCAAGCGTGTCTTGTCCAGCCGGCATGCCGAGGTGAGCTATCGCAATGGCTCCTTCTTCCTGACCGATACCAGCAGCAACGGTATTCAGCTGAAAGACAGCGGCGCCAGCCTGCGCAAGGGCGAGGCCCAGCGTATCGAGCACGGCAGCGTGTATTGCTTCGGTGACTTTGAGCTGCGCGCGCGGCTGATTCAGGACCCCGCGCTGTTCGCCGGCGATATCGGCCGCTCGCAGCCTGCTGGCAGCATCATCCCGGATGACGCCTTTCTTGATCTTGACCCGATGACCGCGCTCGATCAGCAGGAGCGTGTGTACGCTCAGGTCGATGACCTGACGGCCGTGTTGCAGCCGCACAACGTGCATGCCCAGCAACGCGACTACGCGCAGATCGATGAAGAGAACTTGCTGGTACCGGAGCTGATTGCACCGCCGGTAATCACCCAACCCAAGCCCGCGCCAGCACCGGTGCGCCTGCCGCCTACCTTCTGGGAGAAATTCAGCGAAGCGCTCGGCGTGAAGCTGGACGACCTCGACGATGACGCCCGCGAAGCGCTGGCCCTGAATGCCGCCAAGCTGCTCAAGCAGAGCGTCGGCAGCCTGCAGCAGAGTCTGCGCACCCGCAGCGAGCTGAAAAACGAACTGCGCCTGGCCCTGACCACGGTGCAAAGCGCCGGCAATAACCCACTGAAACACAGCACCGACAGCAGCGAGGCATTAACCACCTTGTTGCGCGGCGGCAAGGCTGGGCAACTCAGTGCCGAGCAGACCATCAGTCGCAGTTTCCGTGATTTGCAGGCGCATCAAGTGGCACTGCTGGCCGCTAGCCGCGCGGCGGTCAAGGGCATGTTTGAGCAACTGTCGCCGGAGCAGCTGAGCCTGCGCTTCGAGCGCGAAGGCCGTAAGCCGCTGATCGCCACCGCTGGCAGTCGCTGGCGCGCCTACCGTCGCCTGCACAGTGCGCTGGAACAGAACGACGATTGGAGTGACCGCCTGTTCGCCCGTGACTTCGCCCACACCTATGAAGAACAGGTCCGCCTGATCGCCACCCTCAACACCGATGTTCAAGGATGATCACCATGCACCGCTTGCTTCCCCTGGCCCTGTTGGCCGCCCTACTCAGCCTGACCGGTTGTGCGGCACTGTCGCCCTATTCGGACATGACCAAGCTCGACCTGACCCTCAACGGCAGCGATGAGCTGAACCCCGACCTCAATGGTCGCCCTTCGCCGATCGTGCTGCGCCTGGTCGAACTGAAGCACCCGGTATCCTTTGAAACCGCGGATTTCTTTTCACTGTATCAACGCCCAAAAGAGGCCCTGTCCCCGGACATGGTGGTGCTCGAAGAGTTGGAGCTGCGCCCTGGCGAGCAGCGCAAGCTGAAGCTCTCGGTACAGCCGGGCAGCCGCTATGTCGGTGTATTGGCCGCCTACCGCGACCTGCCGGAAAGCAACTGGCGCACAGTGATTTCGCTCAACGAGCAGGAGCACAACTACAGCGTCATCACCTTGGATGCCAAAGGTATTCAAGCCCCGGATAAAGCCGACAAGGACGAGGACTAAGCCATGGCCATGCATAAAGTGGTCTGGCAGGAAGGCATGCTGCTGCGCCCGCAGCACTTCCAGCAGAATGACCGTTACTACGATTACCAACTGAAAACCCGCACGCAGAAGCTCGACAGCTACGCCTGGGGCTTTTTCGAGCTGGAGATCGACCGCCAGTTCCTCAACATGGGCAAACTGGTGGTGAGCAAGGCCAGCGGCATCCTGCCCGACGGCACCCTGTTCGATATCGGTGCCGAGCGCGAGCCGCTGGCCCTCGACGTGCCGCCGAATACCGGCAACACCCCGGTGTACCTGGCCCTGCCATTGGTCACCGGCAACCATATCGAAAGCCGTCGCCCGGAACAGCAGGACGTACTGGCACGCTTTACCGCATTCGATGAAGAAGTGGCCGATTCCAACGCCGGCGACAGCGCATCGAGCCAGGTCAGCTGCGGCCGCCCGGACTTCCGCCTGCTGCTGGGTGAACACCAGAGCGACCAGGCCTACGTCAAACTGCAACTGTGCGACGTGCTCGACACCACCCCGGACGGGGTGATCAGCATTGACCCAGAGTTCATTCCCACCTACGTCAACTTCCAGGCTTCCGGCTACCTGCTCAGCTGCCTGAAAGAAGTGATCAGCATGCTGGCGCACCGGGGCGACATCCTCGCCGAGCGGATTCGCGCCACCGGCAAGGTCGGCGGTGCCGAAGTCGGCGACTTTATGATGCTGCAGCTGATCAACCGCTTCGAGCCGGTGCTGCGTCATTACCTGGGCATCGAACAGGTACACCCGGAGCAGATCTACCGCGAACTGCTCGGCCTGCTCGGTGAGCTGGCGACCTTCTCCAGCGAGATCAAGCGCCCGCGCTTGGAAGGCCGTTACCTGCACAGCGACCAAGGCACCAGCTTCCGTAAGCTGATGGACGCGATTCGCCAGGTGCTGTCGATGGTGCTGGAGCAGCACGCCATCGAAATGCTCCTGCAACAGCGTCAGTACGGCATTCAGGTGTCGCCGTTGCACGACCACAAGTTGCTCGCCACCTCCACCTTCGTCCTCGCGGCCAGTGCCCAGTGCGATTCGGAAGAGCTGCGCAACCGCCTGCCGGCGCACCTCAAGGTCGGTCCAGTGGAGCAGATTCGCCAGCTGGTCAACCTGCACCTGCCGGGGATCAAGGTCAAACCGATGCCCGTGGCGCCACGGCAGATCCCGTTCCATTCGGGCAAAACCTATTTCGCCCTGGAACTGGGCTCCGAAGACCTGGCGCAGTTGGAACGCTCCGGCGGCTTCGCTTTCCACGTGTCCGGCGAATTTTCCGGGCTTGAGATGAAATTCTGGGCGATCAGGAACTGATATGACCACCAAGGAAATGGAATACGGTCAGGACGACAAAACCGTCATCCTCAACCGCAAAGGTGATGCCCCCGCGCACAGCCCGCTGACCGATTTTGCCGCACCACCGAAGTTCGAGCAGCTGGAAGAGCGGATGATTTACGCCGCGCGGCTGCGCCCGGCCGAGAGCTTCAACATCAGCCTCAATCCGCTGGTCGCAGCCGCCGCTACCTTGCTTTCAGAAGTGGTGCGCCTCAAGCACAGCTTCGACAGTGAAGACATGCACGCGCTCAACCAGCGTCTGGCTAGCGCCATCAAGTTGTTCGAGCACCGCGCCCTGCACGAAGGCGCGGAAAGCAGCCAGGTGATGGCCGCACGTTACGTGCTCTGCACAGTGGTCGATGAGGCCGTGGTGACCACGCCGTGGGGTAACGAGAGCGAATGGTCGCAGATGAGCCTGCTGTCGAGCTTCCACAACGAAACCTTCGGTGGCGAGAAGTTCTTCCAGCTGCTTGAGCGCTTGTCGCGCAATCCGGTTAAGCACCTACCGATGCTCGAGCTGATGTACCTGTGCCTATCGCTCGGCTTCGAAGGTAAGTACCGCGTGCTGCCACGCGGCATGCTTGAACTGGAAGCAGTACGCGACAGCCTCTATCGGCAGATTCGGCAGATGCGCGGTGACGTGCCGCGCGAAGTCTCGCCGCACTGGCAAGGCCTGAAAGACACCCGCCGGCGCCTGGTGCGCATCGTGCCGTGGTGGCTGGTGGCATTGTTCACAGTGGTTTGCCTGGTGGTGATGTATGGCGGTTTCGCCTGGGTATTGGGCGAGCAACGCGAAACGATTTTGCAGCCGTACGAGCAACTTGACCCGTCCGCGGGTGCATTCATGGATGAGACGAAATGAAGAGTTTCTTAAGCAAATTAGCCAATTTTTTCCGCAAGACCTGGGTCTGGAGCCTGTGCCTAGTATTAGTGCTGGCCCTGCTGGTGTGGTTCGTCGGCCCGCTGTTGGCCGTCAGTGATTACAAGTTCTGGGAATCGGCCACCAGTCGCTTACTGAGCATCAGCCTGCTGTTCCTGATCTGGGGCCTGGCCATGGTGTTCGCCAGCTGGAAGGCCACCGCTCGCAAAAAGGCTGAGGAAGATGATGCAGACGCCCAAGAGCGCCTGCGCCGTGAAGGCTTGATCAATGAAGAACAGGTCGAACTGCGCCACCGCTTCAAACAAGCGCTGCACACGCTAAAACGCTCCAGCCTGTACCGTGGCCGCAGCGAAAAATGGCGCAGTGAATTGCCCTGGTACATGCTGCTCGGCCCACAAGGCAGCGGTAAAACCAGCCTGCTGGACTTCTCCGGCCTGGACTTCCCGCTCAACCGTGGTGACCAGCAACGCCTGACCAAGGACGTATCCGGCACGCGCTACGCCGACTGGTACTTTGCCGACCACGCCGTGTTGATCGACACCGCCGGGCGTTACCTGACCCAGCCTGACGCGGCCATCGACGGGCGCGCCTGGGAAACCCTGCTCGGCCTGCTGCGCAAACGCCGCGCCCGCCCGCTCAATGGTGTGCTGGTAAATATCCCCGTCGAGTATCTGCAAGGCGGTAGCGAAGTCGAACTGGAAAACCTCGCGCGTCAGACCCGTCAGCGTTTGCAGGATATTCATCAGCGCCTTGGCGCCGACGTACCGGTATACCTGGTGCTGAGCAAAGCCGACAAGGTGCTGGGCTTCGATGAGTTCTTCGATCAGCTGTCCCGCGAAGAGAGCGATCAAGTGCTCGGCGCCAGTTTCCGTAAGGAGCAAAACGCCACTGATGTGCAGGTGATTCGCCAGGAATTCGAAGAGCTGCTGCGTCGCCTTAACAGCCAAGTCATCCTGCGCATGCACCAGGAGCGCGACACCCAGCGCCGTGGTCGTATTCTCGATTTCCCGCACCAACTCGGTCTGCTCGGCGAACGTCTGTGCCTGTTCAGCGAATTGGCCTTCAGCGGCAACCGCTATCAGCGCGCCAGCCAGTTGCGCGGTTTCTACCTGACCAGCGCGCCGGAACTGAATGACCAGCTCGACCCAAGCACCAGCAGCATTGGCCGTAACCTAGGCTTGGCCAGCAGCGCGCTGCCGACCTTCCGCACAGGCCGTGCGCGCTTTATCAATCACCTGCTCAACCGCGTGATCTTCCCCGAGTCAGACCTTGCCGGGCTGGATCAAAAAGAAGTGCGCCGTATCGATTGGGGCCAACGCGCCATGTACGCCACCGCACTGGTGGTGCTCGGTGTATTCGGCGTGGTCTGGGCAGGTGGCTTCTCCGGTAACCACGGCCGCCTGGAACAACTGCGTGACCTCGCTCAACAATTGACCCAACAGCACGGCAGCCTCAGCGCTCAGGATGATGCCCTGCGCACCCTCAAAGCGCTGGATCACAGCTATGCAGCCACCCAGGTATTCCCGCCAGTGGATGAGGTGTCCTACCTGCAACGCGGCGGTCTTTACCAAGGTGAGAAAGTCGACCCAACGCTGCAGAACGCCTATCGCGGCGAGCTGGAAAACCTGCTGCTAAGCCGTGTAGGCCGCCAGCTGGAAGCCCAAGTCCGCGCCAACCTGGGTGACCGTGAGCGCCTGCTCAACAGCCTGCGTGCCTACCTCATGCTCAACCTCGAAGAGCGCCGCGACAAAGCCTTCTTGCAAGAGTGGCTGGCAGCTGATTGGTCATTGCGTTATGCCGGCAACAGCGTCGGTCAGCGTGGCCTCAACGAGCATTTCGACCGTCTGCTGTCGGAGTCCTTTACGCCCTACTCGCTCAATGCGCCGCTGGTGGCCGAAGCGCGCAAGATCCTGCGCAGCGAATCGCTGGCCAACGTGGTTTATCGCATGCTCCGCGACCAGGCTCGCAGCCTGCCGGAATATCGCCTGAGCCAGAAACTCGGCCCACAAGCAGGGCTGTTCGCCGGCAGCGACTATGCCATTCCGGGCTTCTACACCCAGGTCGGTTACCAGAAAACCTTCACCGCCAAGGGTGCTGATCTGGTGCGCGAGCTGCTGCGTGATAACTGGGTTCTGGGCGAAGGCGACACCTTAAGCAGCAACGACCTCAGTCGCCTGCTGGTGGAGATGGAGCAGCTGTACTTCCGCGACTACGCCAATTACTGGGGCGAAGCCCTCGCCCAGCTGTCGCTGGACCCGATTGGTAGCGCCGGCCAGGGCGCTCTGCAACTGTCTGGCCTAACCGCCGCCAACTCGCCGTTGCTGCAACTGCTGGTAGAAGTGCGCGACAACACGCGCTTCAAAGGCATGGCCGAAGCAGCGGATGATGCCGGTGCCGCCGCGGATGCCTTGAAAGGCGCCAAAGGTAAGCTGGGCAAGGTTGCCAAACTGGCCAGCTCGGCCGCCGAACAAGCCCAAGCGGCCCTGGTGAAAAACCTGCCAGACACCGCGCGCAAAACCTTGGAACGCCGCTTCGAACCGCTGCACCGTTTGCTCGACGAAAACGGCGGTGCCGGGCCAGAACTGGCCACCACCCTGCAAGCTTTGGATGCGCTGCAACTGCAACTGGCTAGCCTGGCGCACGCCAGCGCACCGGAGCAGGCTGCATTCGAATTGGCCAAGGCACGCATGGGCGGCCAACGGGATGCCATCAACCAGGTGCGCAGCAGTGCCGCACGCCTGCCCCAGCCAATCGGCAACTGGCTCGGCCTGCTCGCCGAAGACAGCTGGATGCTGGTGCTCAACGACGCCTACCACTACCTCAACCAGCGCTATAAGAGCGAGCTGTACGCTGCTTATAAAGGCTCGTTGAAGCAGCGTTATCCGTTCAGCGCGCACAGCGAAAGTGACGTGGCGATTGCCGATTTCCGCGAGTTCTTTAAGGCTCAGGGGATTGCCGAGCGCTTCTTCGACAACTACCTGAAATCCTTCGTCAGCGGCACCGCCGGCCAGTACCAACTGCGCCGCGTGGATGGCCGTGGCCTGCCGTTGTCGCGTGAGTTTCTGCTACAGATGAGCCATGCGCAAACCATTCGCCGCAGCTTCTTCGCCGAGAACCCCAACGAGCCGAAAGTGCTGTTCAAGCTGGAGCCTTACTCGCTGGATTCAAGCCTGGGCCGCGCCGACTTCCGCTTTGGCGACCAGCAGATGGAATACCGCCACGGTCCCATCGTGCAAACCGCGTTCAGCTGGCCGGCCGAAGCCAATGAAGGGCGCACCAGCTTGGTGGTCGAAGAGCTCGGCGGGCGTAAAGTCGGTATCGAGAAGAACACCGGCCCGTGGTCGCTGTTCCGCCTGCTTGACCTGATGAGCGTGGATTACCACAGCGGTCGTGACGTGCTGATGCTCAAGGCCGACCTCGGTGGCCTGCGCGCCAACTACTTGCTGCACAGTCAGCGCTCGCCCAATCCGTTTGACCTAGACCAGCTGCGCAGCTTCAAACTGCCGGCCACGCTCTGATGCAAGCAGTTGCCAACCTCTGGCGTAGCGCGGCGCGTACCGACACCGGCAAGGTGCGGGCGCGCAACGAAGATGCCTTTCTCGCCCTACCGGAGCAGGGCCTGTGGGTGGTTGCCGACGGCATGGGTGGGCACCAAAACGGTGCCCTGGCCAGCCGCTTGATTGTCGAGCAGTTGGCCGAGCCCAGTGTGGGGGATTTACCGCAGCGTCTGGATGAGCTGCGCAAACGCCTGCACACGCTCAACCGCCGCCTCGGCCAAGAACTGACGGTCACTGCCGCCCACCCGGACCCGGTGATCGGCAGCACGGTGGTGGCACTGTTGATCGAGGGCGACCGCGCCGCCTGCGTGTGGGCCGGCGACAGCCGCTGCTACTTGTGGCGCGGCAGTCGCTTGTATCAGCTCAGCCGTGACCACTCGTTGCTGCAGCAGCTGATCGATGAACAGCAACTGAGCCCAAGCGAGGCCGCTCGTCATCCAGCGGCGCACGCCCTGACTCGCGCGATTGGCGCCAGCGACGAACTGAAGTTAGAAATTCTCGAACTCGACGTGCTGCCCGGCGATGCGTTTCTACTGTGCAGTGACGGTCTCTACCAAGGCATGTCTGCCGATGCGCTGGGTGCGGCACTCAATCTGCCGTCACCCCAGCTGACGCTGAATCGCTTGTTCCAGCAAGTGCTCGACGGCCCAGCGCGAGACAACCTGAGCGCGGTGGTGATCCGCCGATGAGGAGAACTCAAGGATGAGTGAGCGTCTACTCGATGAAGCCTCGCTGGCCAGCACCCCAGCCAGCGACCTGACCTATTTCGCCTTGGCCGCGACTGCCGCCAAACCGGCTGCGCAAGCACCACGCGAAGTACTCAGCGAGTTGCCGGAAGTACTCGGCGGCCGTTACAAAATCGAGCGCCTGCTCGGCGTCGGCGGCATGGGCGCGGTGTATCGCGCCCGCGACCTGCTGCGTGAGCAGTTCGGCGACCCTGATCCTTACGTAGCGGTGAAAACCCTCAGCGATGACTTCGCCGAATACCCGGACGCCAACTCGTTGCTGTACAGCGAGTTCGCCCTTACCGCACGGCTCAATCATCCGCATGTGGTGCGCCTGTTTGGTTTTGAGGTGGATGTGCCGAGCCAGCGCGCCTTCCTCACTCTGGAGCTGCTCAAGGGTCTGACACTTGATCAACTGCTGAGTGAGCGGCCCGACGGCCTGCCCTGGAGTGAGCTGCAGGAAATCGCCATCGCCCTGCTCGATGCCCTCAGCTATTCACACAGCCTCGGCGTGCTGCATGGCGACTTGAAACCCAGCAATGTGATGCTTGCCGAAGACGGCCTGCGCCTGTTCGATTATGGTCTCGGTCAGCCCGTGGAAGGTCTGCTGCCCGGCCTGCCACGCTTGTGTCGTAACCGCTTTACCGCCTGGACGCCACGCTACGCCGCGCTGGAATTGCTCGATGGTGCACCGCTCACCGCCGCCGCCGATGTCTATGCCCTGGCGTGTGTGCTGTATGAGCTGGCCAGCGGGCGCCATCCGTTCCGTCGCCAGAGCGCCAAACAGGCCAAGGTCATGGAGTTGGATAAGCAACTGCAACGTCCCGAGCAGTTACCGGCGCATTGTTGGCCGGCGCTGCATACCGCACTGGCCTTCGATGAAGCACAGCGCAGCATCACCAGCGCACAGTTGCTTGAAGTCTTTCGCCAGCCGCTACCCAGCCGCTGGCCACGCTGGTTGAAACGCAGCGGATAGTCATGCCGTACAGGCGTTGTGTGACACCAATGGATGATCTTTTTACAAGGAAGCGACGATGTTCAACCCGGCCAATGAAACTCACTTCAGCCTCACCATCGAGGGCCTTGAGCACGACCTGCAAGTGCTTGAGTTCAACGGCCGCGAAGCCATCAGCCAGCCCTATCGCTTCGAGGTTGAGCTGATCAGCGAGCAGCCTGAGCTTGATCTGCAAAGTCTGCTGCATCAGCCGGCCTTTCTCGCCTTTAGCCCAGATGGGCTGGGTATTCACGGCCTGATCTATCAGGTCGCCCAAGGCGAGGCCGGCAAACGCCTGACCCGCTACACGCTGAGCATCGTGCCGCAGCTGAGTTATCTGGCGCTGCGCACCAACCAACGCATCTTCCAGCATCTGACGGTGCCGCAGATTGTCGCGCAGGTGCTGCAAGAGCACGGCATTCAGGCCAACGCTTACCAATTCCAGCTCGGCCCGACTGTCTACCCGGAACGCGATTACTGCGTACAGTACGACGAGAGCGACCTGCACTTCGTCCAGCGCCTATGCGAGGAGGAAGGTATTCACTACCACTTCCAGCACAGCACACAGGGCCATGTACTGGTCTTCGGTGACGACCAAAGCGCCTTCGGCAAACTCGGCCAGCCCACCGCCTACCTGCAAGACAACGGCATGACCGCCGATGAGCCGGTGATCAAACGCTTCGCCGTACGCCTGGAAACCCGCACCAGCCGCACCACCCGCCGCGATTACGACTTCGAGCAGCCGCGTTTGCTGATGGAGGCGGCATTCAAGCAAGAGCGCGACCCCGAGGCCAAACCGTTGCCGGACCTGGAGGACTACGACTACCCCGGCAGGTTCGTCGACCGTACGCGCGGCAAGCATCTCAGCCAACGCAACCTGGAGCGTCACCGCGCCGACTACCGCCTGGCCGAAGGCCGGGGCGATCAGCCCAAACTGGTCAGCGGACACTTTCTCGAACTCTCCGACCACCCGCGTGGCGACTACAACGACCTCTGGCTGCTGCACGAGATTACTCACCAGGGCAAACAGCCACAGGTGCTGGAAGAATCGGTCACCAGCCACACGGATGTCAGCGACGGCTTCACCCAGGGCTACCGCAACCACTTCACTGCCACACCCTGGGACGTGCCTTTCCGCCCGCCTCTGGCGCACCCAAAGCCGCGCGTATTGGGCAGCCAGACCGCCGTAGTCACCGGCCCCGCCGGTGAGGAAATCCATTGCGACGAATACGGCCGGATCAAGGTGCAGTTCTTCTGGGACCGTGAAGGCCAGGCCGATGACACCACCAGCTGCTGGCTGCGTGTGGCCTCCAGTTGGGCCGGCGATGCGTACGGCGGTATCGCCATTCCGCGTATTGGCATGGAAGTGCTGGTGACCTTCCTTGAAGGCGACCCCGATCAGCCGCTGGTTACCGGCTGCCTGTATCACGCCGAACACGTGGTGCCCTACGACCTGCCCGCGAACAAAACCCGCACCGTGTTCAAAACCCTCAGCACACCGGGCGGTAGTGGTTACAACGAGCTGCGTATTGAAGATAAAAAAGGTGCCGAACAGATCTACCTGCACGCCCAACGCGACTGGGATGAAAACATCGAGCACGACCAGAAGATCCGCGTCGGCAACGAACGCCACGATACGGTCGAAGCCAACAGCTACACCGAGCTCAAAGCCGAAGAAAACCTCACGGTGAAAACCGAGCGCAAAGTCGAGGTCAAACCCGACGACCACCTCACCATCGGGCAAAACCAGCACATCAAACTCGGTACTGCGCAACTGACCAAAGCCGGCCGCGAAATCCACCTCAAAGCCGGGCAAAAGATGGTCATCGAAGCCGGCGTCGAGTTAACGATCAAAGCCGGCGGCAGCTTTATCAAACTAGATCCCGGCGGCATCACCCTGGTTGGCCCCATGGTCAAAGTCAACGCCGGCGGCGCACCGGGCAAAGGCTCAGGCATCAAGATCAAACCACCGGTGCTGCCCGGTGCGGCGGATAGTGATAAGGCGGGGAATTTGTTGGATGAGGCGCTGGTAGGCGGCCTGCTCAACCCCAAAAAGAAAGTAAAAAGAACCATGAATTTTTCAGGCTGAGGTAAACAGTGAACGTCATGACCAAAACTAGTACGCCTGGGAGTCGATATATCGCCGGCCAGGTAATCGTATTTCTCCTTTTCTCTGGCTACTTAGCTGGTTGTACGGCCTTTGAGCTTGAACCCATTACCTATCAGGAAGCCGTCACCCAATATCAGGAGGGGGGCGGTATCGAAAATTACCGCTGCGCACTGGTTCCGGCCGATGAGCAATACCAGGCCCTAGACGATTCCCAACCAATCGCCGTTGAAATCGATGAGGTTTTGTTCGTCAAGATCGATGGATTTGTCCATGAACTGCAGCAACACAAGATCGATGAGACGCTCACCGCCTATGCCTTCGAAGACATGAGCGCCACCCTCACTACGGTCAGCCAGTTCAATCAGTCCGAATACAACGAGTCGGATGATCGGCACGTTGACCTTACCTTCGAATCTGCCGGCCAGACGGCCACCTACAAAACCTTCGGGGCGGCCTGCGGCCTCTGACCGTTAAAGACGATTACAACTTCTTCATAGGACAAGTCATGACAGGGCGTCGCTTCAAAATCGTTGAAAGTGTGGGTAGCCGTCTTGAGGACGTGAACCGTTACGAGGACCTCGCCAAGCACCACCCCTCCTCGGGACGTGAGCCGAACCGGGACTACGAGACCATCAATGGTCAACTCGAAGAAGTCCGTCATATCGGTGGTCGCACGCTAATCAAGAAGGACTTCGTGCTGCTTGTCGGGGGCAGCAACCGATCCATCCCGGTTCCAAGCCCGCTGGCCGGCTATGCCAAGACCAGCCGTTCCTACGGCACGCTGAAGATCTATGATGCCCCAACTAATGGCCAACTGATCGGGCAGATTCTGCACCTTCACCCCACCTTCAAGGTCAACGACGGCGACGCCATCACCTACGGCCAGCACATTGGCCTTCAGGCTGGAACGGACAGAGCTGGTGCGCAAGGCTACGCCATCCACGTTCACGCCGAGCTCGAAGAAGGAGACTTCAAACGCTATATCTCGGATATGGTGAGCGGCACCCTGAACCCGGACGAGGCAAAGCCAACCGTTGCTGATGGCAGTAAAGGCGCTGTTACGGGGGATTGGTGTTACCCCTACTCGCCGATGGCGGGCAACTCGCTGCAACACCTGACCGCATTGAGCAAAGCCAAGGGCGGCTTTTATCCGATTGGTGGAAATGGCTTGTGGCATGGCGGCATTCACTTGGACAAGGGCACATCAGACGCATTCGACCAGAGTCGTATCAACTGCATAACCCACGGCGAGGTGGTCGCTTACCGTGTAGACGAGGAATACCCTGTCAGCACTTATAACGGCACACCGCCGTTTCAGATGCGCGCACCGTTTTCCACAGGTTTCGTTCTGGTTAAGCACACACTCCAAGCCAAGGCACCTACCACCGAGGACGCATCAAAACCCAAGCCACCCGCGTTGACGGTCTACAGCCTGTACATGCACCTCAAATGCTGGAAAGACTATCTCCAGGACGAAAAGCTGGAACGCCCGGCGTTCTGGGGCGCCGGTCTGTACACCGTCAATACCCGCAGCAACGAACTCAACGTTCGGGGTGAGGCCAGAAGCAACGCAGCAATCGTGGGTAAACTCACCAAAGGCGCCCAGATTCGTGCCTCGGGTGAAGGTGCATTCCTCAAGCTCGAAGAGATCATCAGCGGCAACACCGAGCCGGTATTGACGCCAAATGAAGCCGGAACACTGCCAGGCTATGTCTCTTCATCCTTTTTGACGCCCAAGGCACAACCCAAAGCCATGGGCTCCGTCGTGTTGTTGGACCCGCCAGTGCCAATCAAGGCTGGCGATCTGATTGGGCATGTAGGCAAATACCAGAATCAGAGCGACGGTTCGCCTCAGGATCTGTTGCACCTTGAAGTCTTCAGTTGTGATGACGTCCCTGCGTTCATCTGCCAAAGCCGTACATGGGCACAAAACCTGCCGAATGAAGAAAAGACCTTGCTAAAGGTCCATGCAGGAGCCAGCAAACTGATCCCTCATCGCGAAGACATCAAGAGCAGCAATCCGCCGAATCTGAGCGATGCAGGCGCCGAAATCGGTGTCGATCTGATCCTCCCTCAGAACCTGCTGGATGCATTACCGGCGGAGGCAAAGATCAAGGTAGCGGCCAGTAACACGGCAACCGGCTGCACCCCTGAAACCAATTGGTGGCGACTCGATAATCTTCTGGCCGACAAGGATGCTCAGCCCATCAACGGCTGGCTGGCAGAACAGGACCTCATTACAACCCGCCACAGTCCATGGGAATGGGAAGGCTTCGATTATCTCGAAGATACCGACACACCCCGCTCGGGGCTGGCCTATTACCTCAACACCACCCGCCGTTTGTCTGACGATGAAAAGGCCAGTTACCAAGGTGCGATCGACCAGTCCGACAAAGGTCCTGTACGTACCCGTCTCTACGACATCATCGACAGCAACCGCGACGGAAAGATGACTTCAAAAGAGATCCAGGCTGCGCTGGAAAAGCCTTGGCACGCTCAATCAATCTCGCAGCTCGTCACCAAACATGAGAGCGAGTGGTTCTGGGATGCAGCGCGCTGGGACGAACTTGATGACCTGATGGGGCATAGCGCCGATGACCCCAATCAGGATTGGATCGAAGAAAAGAACCGTATCAAGGCGTTGAGCTGGTGGAGTGATGTGGCAGGTAATCTGAAGCTTGATGCGACGGGCAAGGCTTGGCACTTCCAGCCGATAAATTTGGTAATCATGCAGAATCATTCGGCTGCACCGGCTTCCGAGCTGATCAGTGCGGAAAACATGCAGAAGATATTCCCGTCATCACAAGAAGCCGCACGAGAAGAAGTCAGAACACTGTTCAATAAGTATGCGGGTTCATTTGAAATCAATACGCCGGAACGAATTTCTCAGTTCTTTGCACAAGTGAAAGCAGAAGTAGGCGATGCGCTTGTAGGTAAAGAAGAAAGTCTGTGGTATTCGACAACAGCGCTTCGCAGCACGTTCGCCAGGTATTTCAGCCATTACCCTCAGGAAGCTGAAGAGTTAGGGTATAAACGAATATCAAAGCAGCAGTACAACAGTCTTCCTGCCAGCGCAAAAAGCGCTTATACGGTTAAAACCGAATATGCCTATTCCCAACTGCCGCAAGAAGATGAAATCGCCAAGCGCATTTACTGCTGCAGCGTACCTGGGCAGAACTTCCACCTAACCCCGGGTGGGTGTGCGGAAGGGCTGTCTTACAAAGGAAAAGGCTTCATTCAGCTCACGTGGAAAGAAAACTACAAAGCGGTTGAAACTCTGCTGAAAGCCGAGATACCAAACGAAAATATCAATATCGTCTCCAATCCTGATCAAGTGCTGGAAACCAAATATGGCCTGCTGACTGCCTTGGGGTTTTGGGAATGGCAAAAATTGAACGCAAAATCTGGCCCCAGCACTACTAATACAGATCAAATCACCAAGATCGTGAACCTTCACACCAAGAGCTATGACAAGCGTAAAGAGAACTTTGAATTCATATACGGGATACTGAAAAATGCACAATAAATTCAGCATGCTGCATTTTCCACTCGCCTCGACCCTAATGCTGGCCAGCGTTATTGCGAACGCCGAAACGATACGACCTGAAGGCCTGTCCTCACTACAAGAACTACGCCTTATAGACAGCAATGACGCACGCTCCCAGCGCCTGCTTATCACTGACCGCAACGGCACCACAGTTGTTAATTCGGATAAAGCCCTGCCCCGCATCAAAAATGATTATTCGCCCGATAGCTACGACGGTTACATGGCAGATCTGATCGCTGAACGTCAGGGAAAAGTATCGGTTACCGATCTTCAAGGTGAACGCTACACCCTGCTCTCACCCGCGGCCCAAGCGGGGGATTATCTGGTTCTCACCACCAGGGAGGACGGGAATGGCGCCTACAATTTTAACCTGAAATTCAGGTACGACAGTGCTGCAAAGTCCTTAGACCTGACACAGATTTTGTTGAATGAAAACAACACCGAGTGCGAGCACTCGCTGCTCAGCACGTACGTCATCGACAAGCAACATCTTGTCTTCACGTCGATAGCCGACTTCGACGGTAGCCGTGCATTCGGCAAGCTGAAAGATCTGCGCTTTGAACATCAAACATCAGGGGCTGCGTCAGAAAAATTGATGCTGCAGACAGAGTCCGACAATTTCAACGCTGCGCTGCAAGCTTACAAAGCAGGCGACCGTAAAGAGTTGAAAACTCTTGTCAGTTATTTCATTGCCGGAGAGGGTGATTACGCATGCGAATCTGGGAAGTACATCGTTGAAAAATACTACTTCCCTAAAAAAGTCAGCTGGTCCAACGACCTTGGCTTTCTGTTCGAGCAGGCGGGGTATTACCAGGAAGCTGTAGAGCTTCTGAAGCACATTACGCTGAAGCACCCGGACAGAGTGGTCGCTTACTTGAATCTGGCGGATGCTTATTGGGGACTGGGAAAGAAAGAACTCGCTCAAAAAGCGTACAACCGGTACCACGAAAATATGATCGAGGCCGGTAAGCAGAGGAGAATTCCGGAGCGCGTTCAATCGAGAAAATGACACGTATTAACTTAACGCCAGCCTGAACGACTGGTTGTATGAGTGATAAGTAACCTCTTGAGCCTACTTAGCCAATATTTCTACAGGAAAGGTGGCCTGTCTATTTACTGATGCTCTAATCATCAAATCTTGATTGCGGAAACGCACAGAAGTTATGGGCCACACTCAGAGAAACATCACACTAAAAGAAACTATCGCGCCATGAAACACAGGCTATCCGCCACACTACTGATATCACTTGCGCTAGCTAGTTCCATACATGCGCAAACGTACATCGCCGCAGCCAATAGGGCTGAAATCACTGAGACCTACCGAGCGGATATGAGCACCGGCCAGTTGACGATCATCTGGGGAAAAGAAACCAAGGTATTCGCAAACATCGTTGGTTACTCAGGCCAGAGTTCCAGAACCCTTGTCTCGTTTAACGGTGCTCCCGCACTGACCTACGAAAACACCGCATCGAGCACGTCTTTCGAGGTGTTTTATACCCTCTCGCTCAAAGACAAAGTCCCGGTCATAGATTGTGTGTACGGCAATATCCGCAATGCGCAGAACGGCGTATCCATCCGCAAGGCTGTGTGCAATCTGAATACGCCACTGTCGAGCGAGTACCAGGACCTGATTTTCACCTACTCGGACAAGTGGCTCGACACCTCTCACGCGGTGTCTTTGCAGTCAGTGATGGCTGAGCCTTCCCAGCCAGCCGACGCGCCCCTTGGCCGCCTGGGCGAGGTTGATGTGGCGTTGCGATATAGCACGGGCGACGAGCTGATGTCGGCAGCCCCGAAGACCATCGCGTCGGTGGGGGAGAGAACCCATGAGGTGAGCAGCAGTAACTCTTACTTCGTGTATGACGCTAATGGCATCACTCCGCTGGCGCTGGATGTGGAGACGGACCCCACCTCGCATACGCTGAAACGCCTGACATCGACAGAGCTGCTACGCGCCATCGAGGCCAACTGAAACGAGTATCAGCTGAAGCGCAAGATGTGTCGGAAGACGCCGGGAAATGACCGTTTAAAGATCACTAAACAATGCGGTCAGTGTCATTGATACTTGGAAAACTCCCGCCCTTTTTGCTCTCGGCACTACATATTCCAGCTCTTTAACAACTAACCCACAACGCACTTGGCGTCATATGACGCCAAGTGCTAAGCCATCAGCCAGCCCTACCGCTTCGAGGTTGAGCTGATCAGCGAGCAACCTGATCTCGACCTGCAAAGCCTGCTGCATCAGCCGGTCTTTCTCGCCTTTAGCCCGAACGGGTTGGGCATTCATGGCCTGATCTATCAAGTCGCCCAGGGCGAAGCCGGCAAGCGCCTGACCCGCTACACGCTGAGCATCGTGCCGCAGCTGAGTTATCTGGCGCTGCGCACCAACCAACGGATTTTCCAGCATCTGACGGTGCCGCAGATCGTCGCGCAGGTGCTGCAGGAGCGCGGTGTTCAGGCCAACGCCTATCAATTCCGGCTCGGCCCAACTGTCTACCCGGAGCGCGATTACTGCGTGCAGTACGACGAGAGCGACCTGCACTTCGTCCAGCGCCTATGCGAGGAGGAAGGTATTCACTATCACTTCCAGCACAGCACCCAGGGCCATGTGCTGGTCTTCGGTGACGACCAAAGCGCCTTCGGCGAACTCGGCCAGCCCACCGCTGACCTGCAAGACAATGGCATGACCGCCGATGAGCCGGTGATCAAACGCTTCGCCGTGCGCCTGGAAACCCTTACCAGCCGCACCACCCGCCGCGATTACGACTTCGAGCAGCCGCGTTTGCTGATGGAGGCGGCATTCAAGCAAGAGCGCGACCTCGAGGCAAAGCCACTGCCGGACCTCGAAGACTACGACTACCCCGGCCGGTTCGTCGACCGTACGCGCGGCAAGCACCTCAGCCAGCGCAACCTCGAACGTCACCGCGCCGACTACCGCTTGGCAGAAGGCCGGGGCGATCAGCCAAAACTCGTCAGCGGCCATTTTCTCGAACTCTCCGACCACCCGCGTGGCGACTACAACGACCTCTGGCTGCTGCACGAAGTCATCCACCAGGGCAAACAGCCACAGGTGTTGGAAGAGTCGGTCACCAGCCACACGGATGTCAGCGACGGCTTCACCCAGGGCTACCGCAACCACTTCAGTGCAACGCCTTGGGGGCGCCCTACAAGCCACCACTGAATCACCCTAAACCAAGGACGCATGGAGCAACCATAGTGGGCATCCGGCTGATATTTGCGAACAAGACAAGGTGGCGCTGCTCTAGATATTCCTTGGGCTTGTCTAGCAGGGCGGCGTCGACCAGTTTGGCATCCCTGGCCAACCCCCTGAGTTCAACTGTCTAGCGCACTGGCCGGGCCAAAGAACTCGTAATGGCTCTGCGCGACCGGTACACCCAGACGCTGCAAATGCAGTTTGACCTGCGCCATAAACGGCTTGGGGCCAAGGAAGTAGGCATCCAGGTCGCGCTGCTGCGGCAACCACTCGCTCAATTGTTGCTGGGTGAGAAAGCCTTCGGCATCGCCCACATCACCGTCGCGCGGCTCGCTGTAACAGACGTAATGACGCACCTGCGGACGCTCGCTGCGCTGCGCCTCGACCCAGTCACGGAAGGCATGCACACCGGCATGGCGCGCGCAGTGGATAAAGTGGATATCACGGCCGCTGTCACGCGCCGCTTCAAGCATGCTCAACGCCGGTGTAATACCAACACCCGCACTGATCAGCACCAGCGGCTTGGTCGATTCGCGCAGAACGAAATCGCCGGCCGGGGCGAACAGCTGCAGGCTATCGCCGACTTGCAGCTGGTCATGCAGGTAGTTGGACACCTTGCCGCCAGCCTCGCGCTTGACGCTGATGCGGTACTCGCGGCCATTACTCAGGGCCGACAGCGAATAGTTGCGGCGCTGCTCGGCGCCCTCCAGCAGCAGGCGCAGGCCGATGTACTGGCCCGGCTGGAAGTCCGCCACGGTGCCGCCGTCGGCCGGGGCCAGGTATAGCGAGACGATCTCCTCGCTCTCCACCACCTTACGGCTCAAACGGAATTCGCGCGCCCCGCGCCAGCCACCCTCGGCACTGGCATTCGCGGCATAGGCAGCTTCTTCGGCGCCAATGAGGATGTCGGCAAGCTGGCCATAGGCTGCGGCCCAGGCATCGATTACCGCATCGGTGGCGATCTCAGCACCCAGCACTTCACGAATCGCGCGTAACAGGCAGCTGCCGACAATCGGGTAATGCTCGGGCAGGATTTGCAGCGATACGTGCTTGTTAACGATTTGCCCAACCAGCGGGCCGAGTGCCTCCAGCTTGTCGATGTGCCGCGCATACATCAGCACCGCATTGGCCAGCGCCCGCTGCTGCCCGCCACTGGCCTGGTGCGCCTGGTTAAACAGCGCACGCACCTCGGGGTACTCGCCGAGCATCAGTTCATAGAAATGCCGCGTCAGCGCTTCACCGCCAGTTTCCAGCAGCGGGACGGTGGCTTTAATCAGGGCGGTTTGCTCAGGGGTCAACATGCAGGCTTCCTCATCGGGGCGACACACTGCACTTGCGCAGCGGTTCGGTTCATATCACCCTGACTATTACAGGAAGCATGCCAATATTTTTATTGTTTAAATTCAATTACTTATAAATATATGTGTCTTTATGACAGCAATTATTTTGAGTCTTAATGACCTCTAGCGTGTCCTTATGACAGCAAACCCACTGCTCACCGCCCTGATCCCCCTGGTCGCTGACCTGTCCCGCGAACTGCCCGAGGCCGAGCGCTATCGCCGCCTGCTGCAAGCGCTCAGGCAATTGCTGCCCTGCGACGCCGTGGCCCTGCTCAAGCTCGACGGTGAGGTATTGATCCCGCTGGCGGTCGAGGGCCTGAGTGCAGATACCCTCGGCAGGCGTTTCAAGCTCAGCGAACAGCCACGCCTGCAAGCGCTGCTCGCGCAACGCGGGCCACTGCGTTTTGCCACCGACTGCGGCATGCCAGACCCGTATGACGGCCTGGTCGACGGTCATCGCGGCCACCTGCCCGTGCATGACTGCCTCGGCTGCCCGCTCTATGTACAAGATCAGCCCTGGGGCTTGCTGACCCTCGACTCGCTCGACCCCGCCAGTTTTGGCCGGGTGGACCTGGACAACCTGCAGGCCTTCGCCAGCCTCGCGGCCGCCACGGTGATGGCCAGCGAGCGAATCAACGCCCTGCTACAACGCGCCGAAGACCAGCACCAATTGGCTGAGGCCTATAAGCAGGCAGCGATTCAACAGCGCCCGCGTGAACTGATCGGCCAGAGCGCGGTGCACAAACAGCTGCAGCAGGAAATCGCCCTGGTCGGCAACAGCGAGCTGAACGTGCTGATCAGTGGCGAAACCGGGGTCGGCAAAGAGCTGGTGGCCGAAGCCCTGCACGCCGCCTCGCCGCGCGCCAATCGGCCCATGATCAGCCTGAACTGCGCGGCGCTGCCGGATAACCTGGTGGAAAGCGAACTGTTTGGCCATGTACGCGGCGCCTTCACCGGGGCGCACAACGAACGCCGCGGCAAGTTCGAACTGGCCGATGACGGCAGCCTGTTTCTCGATGAAATCGGCGAACTGCCGCTGCCCGCTCAGGCTAAGCTGTTGCGCGTACTGCAAAGTGGCCAGCTGCAACGCGTGGGTGCCGACCAGGAGCAGCGGGTCAACGTACGGGTACTGGCCGCCAGCAACCGTGACCTGGCCGAAGAAGTGCGCGCCGGACGCTTTCGCGCCGACCTCTACCATCGCCTAAGTGTTTACCCGCTCAAGGTGCCTGCCCTGCGCGAACGCGGGCGTGATGTGTTGCTATTGGCTGGCTACTTTCTTGAGGAAAACCGAGCCCGCTTGGGACTGCGCAGCGTGCGCCTGACCCAAGCCGCACAAGCCAGCCTGCTGAGCTACGCCTGGCCAGGTAATGTGCGCGAACTGGAGCACCTGATCGGCCGCGCTGCGCTCAAGGCACTCGCCGGGTGCAGCGAACGCCCACGCATTCTCAGCATCGACAGCGTCCACCTCGACCTGCCAGAGCAACACCCTGACATGCCTCTCGCCTCATCCAGCAGCCAAGCAGTAACACCTAACAACCTGCCGCTGCGCGAGGCCGTCGACGCCTACCAGAAACAGCTGATCAGCCAGACCCTCAACCGCCATCAGCACAAATGGGCAGCCGCCGCACGCGAACTGGGCCTCGACCGCGCTAACCTGATCCGCTTGGCCAAACGTCTGGGCCTTAATTAATCCGCAGTAGCGTTAGGGTCTAACGAAAAAGCCCCGGATTTTCATCCAGGGCTTTTGCTTTGAAAGTGGTGCACCAGACGGGATTCGAACCCATGACCACTGCCTTCGGAGGGCAGTACTCTATCCAGCTGAGCTACTGGTGCAACGCGGCGCAATCATACGCATCTCGCTGGCGGGCGTCCATGCCGCTACTTTGTTCGTGATTCTGCACGCAGAGCACCGTCTAGCCACCAATCCTCTTGGGCAGCAAATAAGCGCCTGCATCGTTAATTTTTTCGAACAGACTATTGCCCTTTACCCCTCCTGACCCTAGCATTCGTTTGAGATTTCAAACGCTCTTGCTGAAATTGGCTACGCCAGACTTTTTAGCCCGCCTATTACGCGGCATGAGCTCAACGATCAAATCCAGCGCCGCTGTAGGGCGACGCATTCGATGATACGTACCGATGCCAGGGTGTCGGAATTGAGGAGACTGCCATGCAACTGAAAGACACCCAGCTGTTCCGCCAGCAGGCTTATATCGACGGCACCTGGATGGACGCCGACAGCGGCCAGACCATCAAGGTCAATAACCCGGCCACCGGCGAGATAATTGGTAGCGTGCCCAAGATGGGCGCCGCCGAAACCCGTCGAGCCATTGAAGCCGCTGAGAAAGCACTCCCCGCTTGGCGTGCACTGACCGCCAAGGAGCGCTCGAACAAGCTGCGTCGCTGGTTCGAGCTGATCATCGAGAATCAAGATGACTTGGCTCGGCTGATGACTCTCGAGCAAGGCAAGCCGTTGACCGAAGCCAAAGGCGAGATCGTCTACGCAGCCTCCTTTATCGAATGGTTTGCTGAAGAAGCCAAGCGTGTTTATGGCGACGTGATTCCTGGCCACCAGCCAGACAAGCGCCTGATCGTGATCAAGCAGCCGATTGGTGTCACCGCTGCGATTACGCCGTGGAACTTCCCGGCAGCCATGATCACCCGTAAAGCCGGACCAGCCTTGGCAGCCGGTTGCACCATGGTGCTCAAGCCGGCGTCGCAAACGCCGTTCTCTGCATTCGCTTTGGCTGAACTGGCCCAGCGCGCAGGCATCCCTGCCGGTGTGTTCAGCGTGGTATCCGGCAGCGCAGGTGATATTGGCAGCGAACTGACCAGCAACCCGATCGTGCGTAAGTTGTCCTTCACCGGCTCAACTGATATCGGTCGTCAGCTGATGGCTGAATGTGCCAAGGACATTAAGAAGGTCTCCCTTGAACTGGGTGGTAACGCGCCGTTCATTGTGTTCGACGACGCGGATTTGGATAAGGCCGTCGAAGGCGCGATCATTTCCAAGTACCGCAACAACGGCCAGACCTGCGTCTGCGCCAACCGCCTGTACATTCAAGACGGCGTGTACGACGCCTTCGCCGAGAAGTTGGCCGCCGCCGTGGCTAAGTTACAGATCGGCAATGGCCTGGATGAAGGCACCACCACTGGCCCGCTGATTGATGACAAAGCCGTAGCCAAGGTCCAGGAACACATCGCCGACGCCCTGAGCAAAGGCGCTCGCCTACTCACGGGCGGCAAGCCGCATGCCTTGGGCGGCAGCTTCTTCGAGCCGACCATTCTGGTCGACGTGCCGAACAACGCCGCCGTGGCCAAGGAAGAAACCTTCGGCCCACTGGCACCGCTGTTCCGCTTCAAGGATGAAGCTGATGTGATCGCCATGGCCAACGACACCGAATTCGGCTTGGCCTCGTACTTCTATGCCCGTGACCTCGGTCGTGTGTTCCGCGTAGCAGAAGCGTTGGAGTACGGCATGGTCGGCGTCAACACCGGGTTGATCTCCAATGAAGTGGCGCCGTTCGGCGGCGTGAAAGCCTCGGGCCTCGGCCGTGAAGGCTCGAAGTACGGCATTGAGGACTACCTGGAAATCAAATACCTCTGCCTAGGCATCTAAACGCCTGGCGGTATAGACCTCGCAGAAGGTGCACGAGAGCGCTGCATCTTCTGTATATAACGAACAGACCTGTGCCCAAGCGCGCTGTGGCAGTCGATCATCGAATACTGCCAGGTCGCTTTCGGTACACATCCTTGAACCACGCCGAGATTAACCGGCGAATGAGGAATTTATGAGCAAGACCAACGAATCTTTGATGCAACGCCGTACCGCTGCCGTTCCGCGCGGTGTTGGCCAGATCCACCCGATCTTCGCCGAGTCGGCGAAAAACGCCACCGTCACCGACGTTGAAGGTCGTGAATTTATCGACTTCGCCGGCGGTATCGCGGTGCTCAATACCGGCCACCTGCACCCTAAAATCATCGCTGCCGTGCAGGAACAGCTGACCAAGTTGACCCACACCTGCTTCCAGGTATTGGCCTACGAGCCCTACGTTGAGCTGTGCGAGAAAATCAACGCCAAGGTGCCCGGCGACTTCACCAAGAAAACCCTGCTGGTCACTACCGGCTCTGAAGCGGTGGAAAACGCAGTAAAAATTGCCCGCGCCGCCACCGGCCGTACCGGCGTAATCGCGTTCACCGGTGCTTATCATGGTCGCACGATGATGACCCTGGGCCTGACCGGTAAGGTGGTGCCCTACTCAGCCGGCATGGGCTTGATGCCCGGCGGTATCTTCCGCGCACAGTACCCGTGCGCGCTGCACGGCGTCAGCACGGATGACGCCATCGCCAGCATCGAACGCGTCTTCAAGAACGACGCCGAGCCAAAAGACATCGCCGCGATCATCATCGAGCCGGTGCAGGGTGAGGGCGGTTTCTATGTAGCGCCGAAAGACTTTATGCAGCGCCTGCGTGCCCTGTGTGACCAGCACGGCATTCTGCTGATTGCTGACGAAGTGCAAACCGGTGCCGGCCGCACGGGCACCTTCTTTGCCATGGAGCAAATGGGCGTCAGCGCCGACCTGACCACCTTCGCCAAATCCATTGCCGGCGGCTTCCCGGTGGCCGGTGTCTGTGGCAAGGCCGAGTACATGGACGCCATCGCCCCAGGCGGTTTGGGCGGCACCTACGCCGGCAGCCCGATTGCTTGCGCCGCAGCACTGGCGGTAATTGATGTATTTGAGGAAGAGAAGCTGCTGGAGCGTTGCCATGCGGTTGGCGAACATCTGGTCACAGGCCTCAAAGCCATCCAGACCAAGCACAAGGTCATAGGTGATGTACGTGCTCTGGGTGCGATGATCGCCATCGAGCTGTTCGAAGATGGCGACCTGCACAAGCCGAACGCGGCGCTGACCGCCGCCGTGGTGGCCAAGGCTCGCGACAAGGGCCTGATCCTGCTGTCGTGCGGTACTTACGGCAACGTGTTGCGCGTACTGGTGCCACTGACCGCCGAAGACGTCCTGCTGGACAAAGGTTTGGCCATCATCGACGAGTGCTTCGACGAGCTGGCATAAGCGCGGGGCTTAACCCGGCCATAAAAAAGACCCGCTTCGGCGGGTCTTTTGCGTTTGCACTGCTGTCGCTATTCCAACGCAGCGCCACGCTGTAGCAGCGCTGTGGTCGAACGCTGCTCCTCACCTACGGCAGTATCTGCCAGCAGAGACAGCGGTTGTGGATAACCGATGCAGTAGCCCTGGGCATAGTCGAGGCCCAGCTCGCGCACACAGTCCAGGGTCGCCTGGCTTTCGACAAACTCAGCCACGGTACTCAAGCCCAACTGACTGGCAATTTTCCGCATCGAACCAACCATGGCTTGGTTGATTGGGTCGCTCTCCAGGCCACGGATAAAGCTGCCGTCGATCTTCACAATATCCAGCGGCAGATGGCGTAGGTAAGCGTAGGAGGCAAAGCCGCTGCCGAAATCATCCAGTGCAACCTTCAGGCCCTGGCGGCGCAGCTGGTCGATCCATTGCGCGGATACGCCCAACTCACCCAGTGCCACCATCTCGGTAACCTCGATGCACAGTTTGTGCGCCGGCAAGTTATGCCGACGCAGCTCGCGGTGAAGCATTTCATGGAAGGGTGCACTGAGCAGCGAGTTAGCAGTCAGGTTGACATTCACCTGCACCAGTTGCTCAAGGTGCCGCGGGTTATCCGCCAGCCATTGCAGAAAGTGCATCACCACCCAGCGGTCAATGGCCTCGAGAAAGCCGTAGCGCTGCGCCGCATCAAGAAACTGCCCAGGGCTTATCCACTCGCCGCTATCGGGGTCACGGTAACGCAGCAACACTTCGTAGCGCAGGCCGCTGCTATCCTCTTGCAAAGCCATCACTGGCTGATAGAACAGCTCGAAATGATCGTGCTCGATACCCTCGCGCAAACGGGTAATCCATTGCAGCTGACGTTGCTGTTCAAGCAGTACACCGTCGTCAAGATTGAACAGCTGTACACGGTTGCGGCCCTGGTGCTTGGCTAACTGGCTGGCGCTATCGGCCCAGTTCAGTGCGGTTTCCCAGTCGCTGACGGTGCTGTTCAGCTCCAGCAGCCCGATGCTGGCCTGCACCCTGAATGGCCGCCCCTGCCAACTGAAGACAAATTGCTCGACACAGTGGCGCAGAGTTTCCGCATGCGCCAACGCCGCGTCAGTATCAACTTCACACAGCAACACGGCGAACTCATCTCCGCCGATACGCGCCAGCTCCGCCTGCGGCGACAGGTGGTGGTGCAGGTGACTGGCCAGCTGACGCAGTAATTGATCGCCAGCCGAATGCCCGCAGAGGTCATTGACCTGCTTGAACTGGTCAAGATCGAGGCTCAACAAATGGCTGAAGCGCAATGCGCCCTGACCCTTGAGGCTGTCGCGCAATAAGCGCTCCAGTTCGCGGCGGTTGAGCAGGCCCGTCAGCGAGTCATGGGCGGCCAGGTACTGCAGGCGCTCTTCCAGTGCACGGCGCTCGCTGAGGTCGACGACGATGCCTTCGATACAATCCTGGGCAGGGCGCTTGTGCAGGGATAAATACACCCAGTGCATCTGCTCATCACAGCCCTGTATCCGGCATTCCAGGCTACTGGCGTGTTCGTTATCCAGCGCAGTGAGCAATTGCTCCCAATGCTGCTGGCCAAGTAGATGCTGCATGGTCAAGTCGGCCAGCGTGTCTGGCAGAGCCAGCAGCGCACTGAAGCTGGGATTGGCTTCGATCAGCGTGCCACTCTGGGTGCAGCGAAAAATCCCCTCGCCACTGCTGCTGAATAACGCCTGGTATTGCTCCAGATTACCCAGCGCTTGCGCCTTGCTGTGCAACAAGGCGCGGCGGATCTGCTCCAGTTGTTTATCGAGGATGCCGGCAAATATCAGCATGCTCAGCACCGGCAAGTAGGCGTGCATGTAGTTGATACTTGAGGGTAACGGTATTAACCCGCTGCGCCCCAACGGCACCAACAGCATCAGCACCAGCGCCGAACTCCAGCACAACAGGTAGCCGATGGCGTAGGGCCGCTGCTTACGCACAGCGAGAATCAGCAGTAACAGCTGGAATCCCGCAGTCAGCAGAATCAGCACATTTAGCGCTTGGTAGGAGCGGTACTCACCATAACTGCTGATGGTCCAACCGCAGACCAGCAGGGTCAGCACAAACAGCGCATTACGCAGCCAACGCAGCCGGCCCAGCTCGAGCTTTAGTGCACTGACGAGAAACAGGCTGCTAAAAATCAGCATGCCCGGGTTGGCCAGATTAGCCAGCTGAGTCGACAGCCAGATCCACTGCGGCCCTACCAGACTGGTGACGCCATGCAAGCTGGCGTTATACAACGCCACACTGGCCACCGTCAGGCAAAACCACACCAACTGCGTTTCATGCAGGGTGCTGAAGCGCACCAGAAAAAACAGGGCCAGGCTTAGCAACGCACCCAGCAGCAGGCCACTGCGCATCCAGTGCTCAGCCAATAATAGCGGGCTTTGCTCAGCCGCCACCAACTGCATCGGCACGCTCAATGCCGAGCCGCTTTGTACTCGCAACAACAAGGTGTGGGGGCCCTGACCAAGGCGCGGCAGGTTAAGCAGAAAGTGTGGTGATGGCGCGCCACGCTCTAAAAAGGCTCGATGGTCGCCACTATAGAAAGGGGCAATCAGCCGTTCACGGTCATACAACCAAACTTCAATATCGTCGAGAAAGGGCCGATCGATAATCAGATCGAGGCGCTCAGCCACTGGTGCATCAAGACGGAATGCTAGCCACCAGGCGCTGGCCGAATAGCCCAGGCGCGGCGCGCCATCGATTCGCTTGCCCTCGACGGCAATACGCTCATGTACCTCAGCGGCGGTCAGGTTCCCGCTAGGGTCTTCCAGTACCAAGCTGGCGGGTACGTCCACCGGTTGTTTGAGCTGCTCGTTAGTGAGCACCAGCAATGGTACATCTGCGTATACCGGCACGCTGCCCAGCAAAAAACCAAGCAGCAGAGCTAGCAGGGGAAGATTGGACAGACGAAACATCCTGACGCCTCAATAAACTACGAAGTGCGCCAGGCTCAGGGAGGAACACCGCTCGCCGGCTAAGACGAGTTGACGCTGAGGAATATTAGCTGAGAACCGGTGATTTGATTGCGCTAACGGTCTCACTCAGCTCCAGCAGCAAGCCGGTAATTTGCTCGGCACTCATATTGAAAGGGTCGAAACGATCGCTAGCCGAATACTTGAGGAACAACTCACGGTTGGCCTGCTTGGCACCCGCCCAACCCATGCTCCAATTGCTGTAACGGCGCATGCTGATTTCTGCATAGTCAAGGATGGTCAGCTCCTTGTGCCGGCTGTCATCGGCCAGACGGTTGTACAGGGCATTCACCTCAGCACGCGGACCTTCCAGCGCCTGCAGAAAGATATCGGCATTGCAGCAGAGAATCCCCGTCAGACCTTTACGCGGGTTGTTACGTTGCGAGCTGTCGAGAATTTCACGAATCAGCTCGGCAGAGACCTCGTGGCTGGCACGGCTGGCATAGGTAAGGCGGACAAGCATAAAAATCTCCTTTAACGTGGCAACAGGACACGAACAAAAATCAGCGTGCCGACACCCCAGGCAGCGTTAACCAGAAAGCCGATCAAAAAGCGCCCCGGTAGCTGTGCCGGGTCAAAGCCCATCCCCTTGAGCGGAAATACCACTAGCAAAGCAACGGTGGTCAAGGCAATGCCGCCGAACAGCAGGGCTTTGATCCAGGGTTGTGGGGTGTGCGCCTGCCAGCGCAGAACCAGCAGCATCACCACCGCCCAGAGCCCACCCCAAAAAGATGCCGACAATAATGCGGGCACGCCCAACGGCGAAGTCGGGCTCAGGTTAAACGGCGCAAATGGCACCACGGCTAACGCATGCAACAAGCCCAAAACGGGCTGATGGAAAAACGGCACGGCCAGGAAGCCCGCGACAAAGAATAGACTCAAACGCAACATCAGCAACTCGCTCGCTAACTAGTGTTGGCCGATACTGCCTTAACTGTATAAGATTTGTACAACTTATTACGTAATAATCTTCTGCCTCCCGCCGTAACAAAATCCCTCGAGCACTCTCTATAGTGGCGACATCAAGGCTGAGCCCACTCAGCCACTGCGCCACGCGGCGCGACTGTATTTAAAGGAGCCTCCTGTGCACGCCATGCTGCCATTGCTCGACCAACTGGCCTTTCCGGCAATCCGCCGCGGCCCGCTGGAAGCGCTGCAGATCAACCTGACCTACCGCTGTAACCAGCGCTGTCTGCATTGCCATGTAAATGCCGGGCCCACCCGCACCGAGGAAATGACCGACGAAAGCCTGGCGCTGCTGCATCAAGTGATCGATGCGCACCCGGTGCAGACGCTGGACCTCACCGGTGGCGCGCCAGAGATGCATCCACGCTTTCGTGAAATCGTTCTCCACGCACGCCGTGAAGGGCTGCGAGTGATCGATCGCTGCAACCTGACCATTCTCAGCGAGCCCGGTTATGAAGACTTGGCCGAGTTTCTCGCCGAGCAGGGCGTGGAAGTCAGTGCCTCCTTGCCCTGTTATTCACGCGATAACGTCGACAAACAGCGCGGCGATGGCGTATTCGAGGCCAGTATCAAAGGCCTGCAACAGCTCAACGCCCTTGGCTACGGCCAACCCGGCAGCGGCCTGATTCTGAATCTGGTCTACAACCCGCAAGGTGCCAACCTGCCGCCGCCGCAAGTCGCACTGGAAGCTGACTACAAGCAGCACCTGGCGGAAGATTTCGGCATCGTCTTCAACCACCTACTGACCATTACCAACCAGCCGATTGCGCGCTTTGGCAGCACCCTGGTCAGCAAAGGCCAGTTCAACGACTACATGCAGCTGCTGCGCGACAGCTACCGACCGGAAAACCTCGACGACTTGATGTGCCGCTCGCTGGTCAGCGTCGACTGGCAGGGCTACCTGTACGACTGTGATTTCAACCAGATGCTCGACCTGCCGCTCCCCCTGCAAGGTCAGTTGATTGGCCGCGAGCGCGCGCATTTGCGTGACCTGCTCAGTGCCACCCTCGACGGCAACCCGATCGTCACCCGGGACCACTGCTACGCCTGCACAGCCGGACAAGGTTCCAGCTGTGGCGGCGCGCTCAACGACTAATCAATAAGGAAACGTCATGCACATGAGCAGCACGGTTGGGCTGTTTTTCTGGGGGTTTCTGCTGGTCTATGGCGTGCTGATGGTAGCGCTATCGCCCCGCGCCGTGACCCTCGGAGGCTTCTTCAATGGTGAAGACAGCCAAGGTCGTAGCGCGGCGCCCTGGCTGCTGACCTCCAGCATCTTTATCAGCTGGATCTTCGCCAAGTCGGTGACTAACGCCGCCAATCTGGGAGCCAACTACGGCCTGATCGGCGGTTTGGCCTATGCCATGTACTGGCTGTCAATTCCGCTCACTGGCTTCGTTATTTACCGCCTGCGCCGGCGCTTTGCCGCCACCGGCTTGGTCAGTTTTCTCAGCAGCCATTACGGCCGTGGTGCGGCGCTGGCGTTTTCCGCCGCCATTCTGATCCGCCTGTTCAATGAAGTGTGGAGTAACACGGCGGTGGTCGGCGGTTACTACGGCGACTCCGGCAGTCTCGAATTCATTGGCGCGGCCCTGCTGTTTACCGCCGTGACCCTGGCCTACAGCCTGCGCGGCGGGCTGCGCAGCTCGATCCTCACCGATGCCGCGCAGGCGGCGATCTTTGTTGTCGCGCTGATCTGGGTGCTCGGCCTGGTCTTGCCACAGCACTCGCCCAGCGAACTGGTCAGCACCAGCCACTGGGCACTGAATGCCGGCGTTGACCTGCTGCTGGTGGCGGGCCTACAAGCCTTCAGTTACGGCTTCCATGACCCGGTACTGACCGATCGCGGTTTTATCAGCGAAGAAAAAACCATGCGTCGCTCCTTCGTCATTGCTGGCGTGCTGGGCTTCTTCGCCATCCTCGCCTTCAGCCTGATCGGCGTACACGCCCAGCTCACCGGCCTGGCCGCTTCGGATAACGTACCCGCCGCATTGGCCAAGACCATGGGCATCGGCGCGCTGATGGTGATGACCGTGGTGATGGTCTCCGCCGCGGGCTCAACGCTGGACTCAACCTTTTCCAGCCTGGCCAAACTGGCCGGCCGCGAACTGCCATTACTGGCCGGCCGTGATCTGGGCCAGAAGGCCATCGGCGTCGGCATGGCGGTGATGGTGGTGTTCGCCCTGCTCGGCAACCTGCCAATGATTGCCGGCACCGACATTCTCAAGGCCACCACCATCAGCGGCACCATGGTCATTGGCCTGGCCCCGGTGTTTATCCTGCATGGCCTGACCACGCCTACGCGCCTGGGCTTTCACCTGAGTTTCTGGACCGGCCTGGGCCTGGGCGTCGCCCTGACCCTAGGCTGGATCCCGCAGAGCTGGGCCATCGGTGATGGCAAATATGCCCTGCTGCTCGGCACCAACCTCTATGGCCTAGGCCTGTGCGTACTCGGCTACCTGATTCCTGGCTGGTTGCGCCGTAGCCCACGGAGACTGGCCTGATGCGCGCAGGTCGTGACTGCCCGCTGGACTATCGCCTGGCGCGGGATGCCTTTAGTGGCTCAGCGCTATTCGACTGCGAAACCCTGTATGTGGTCGGCGGCCTGTACGGCAACCGCCAGGCATTGGCCGCGCTGGAGAAACGTGTAGCGGCCGAGCCGACTGCACGCGTGGTGTTCAACGGTGATGCCCATTGGTTTGACCGCGACCCCGCGCTTTTCCAGCAGATCGAACAGGGTGTGAGTCCACACCTGGCGCTGCGCGGCAATGTCGAAACCGAACTGGGCCGCGTGGAGAACAGTGGTGCTGGCTGCGGCTGCGCCTACCCGATGAGCGTGGACGACGACGTGGTCGAGCGCTCCAATGCCATCCAGTTGGAGCTGAATCGAACCGTGCAGGGTTTGCCCGCTATGGCCGAGCGCCTAGCGGCACGGCCCAGCACCGAGTTAGTCAGCGTTGGCGGTCAGCGCATCGCCATCAGCCATGGTGACGAACAGTCGCTAGCCGGCTGGGATTGCTCACGCGAAGCCATGACTGAACCAACAAGACAGCAGCAACTGAATGCCTGGCTGCAGACGCAAAACATCCGCGTATTGGCCACCAGCCACAGCTGCGCCGCCGTGGCGTTGAACCTAAGCCATGGCGCGTTGATCAATAATGGCGCGGCCGGCATGCCCAATTTTGCCGGCGGCCGCTATGGTCTAATCAGTCGGATCGCCACTACGCCACACCCGGCGGCACTCTATCGCTGCCAACGTAATGGGCTGTTTATCGAGGCCCTGCCACTGAATTACGACCACCCTGCTTTTCTCGCCGACTTCGACCGCCAGTGGCCCACACACAGCCCGGCGGCCAAGTCTTATCGCTCTCGCATTCTCGGCCACCTGACAGACCGCCCCGAGGCGGCATTACTGGCCGGCTTTACCTTGTGCCAAAGCCTTTGCGCCCTGGAGACACTAAACTGATGAACAGTCGCAAACTGGCCCTGATGGGCCTGATCCTGGCCCTACTGGGTAGCTTCTTTATTTTTGATGTAGGCCAATACCTCAACCTCGACGCCCTGAAGACCCAGCAGGCCACGCTTAACGCTCAGGTCAGCGCCCAGCCCTGGCTGGCAGCGGGGGTGTTCTTTCTCGCCTATGTCGCGGTAACGGCGCTTTCATTACCCGGCGCAGCGCTGATGACCCTGCTTGGCGGGGCGCTGTTCGGATTAGTTGAAGGCTTCGTACTGATTTCCTTTGCCTCCACCCTGGGCGCGAGCCTGGCCATGCTCAGCAGCCGCTTTTTGCTGCGTGACTGGGTACAGGCGCGTTTTGGGCAGCGGCTGGCCAAGATCGACGCCGGCATTGAGCGCGAAGGTCCTTTCTACCTGTTCGCCCTGCGCCTGGTGCCAGCTTTCCCATTCTTCCTGATCAACCTGGCCATGGGCCTGACCCGGCTGCCGCTGCGTACCTACTGGTGGGTCAGCCAGCTGGGTATGTTGCCGGGCACCCTGGTGTTCGTGAATGCCGGCCGTGAGCTGGGCCAGCTGGAGTCGCTGAGCGGTATCCTCTCGCCTGGCTTGCTCGGCGCCTTTGTCTTGCTCGGTGTATTCCCGCTGATCGCGCGCAAGCTGCTCGGCCTAATTCAGGCACGCCGGGTCTATGCCGGCTGGAACAAACCGAAAAGCTTCGATCGTAACCTGGTGGTGATTGGTGCCGGTGCTGGCGGGCTGGTGAGCTCATATATCGCCGCGGCGGTAAAAGCCAAAGTCAGCCTGATCGAAAAACACCAAATGGGCGGCGACTGCCTGAACACCGGCTGCGTGCCTTCTAAAGCACTGTTGCGCTCAGCCAAACTGGCCAACGAACTGAAAAAAGGCGAGGCCCTCGGTTTCACCGGCGTGCAGGGCACTGTAGATTTCCCGGCGGTTATGCAGCGCATCCAACGGGTGATCGCCGACATCGAGCCGCATGACTCGGTTGAGCGCTACACCGATCTGGGCGTCGATGTTATCCAAGGTGAGGCGAAAATCCTCACGCCTTGGACGGTCGAGGTCAACGGCCAAACCTTGAGTAGCCGCAACCTGATCATCGCTGCCGGCGCCCGGCCGTTTGTGCCGGATATTCCTGGCCTCGATCAGGTGCGTGCCTATACCTCCGACAGCATCTGGACCCTGCGCCAGCAACCGCGCTGGCTGCTGGTGCTGGGCGGCGGTCCGATTGGCTGTGAACTCGCGCAAGCCTTCCAGCGCCTCGGCAGCCAGGTGATTCAAGTGGAACGCGGCGGCCGTCTGCTGCCCCGTGAAGATGCCAATGCCAGCGAAGCGGTAATGGCCAGCCTGCGTGCCGACGGCGTTGACCTGCGCTTGGGTCATCAGGCCGAACGTTTTGAGGTGATCGACGGTGAACCGCGGATGATTGCGCGCAACCTGGACACCGGCGAGCCGGTCACCATCGCCTTTGACTGCCTGCTGCTGGCCCTCGGCCGTAAAGCCAATGTCAGCGGCTACGGCGCCGAAGAGCTGGGCCTGACGGTGCGCGACAATGGCACCTTGGAAACCGACGAATACCTGGCCACGCGCTTCCCCAACATCTACGCGGTGGGCGATGTCACCGGGCCGTATCAGTTCACCCACGTGGCCGCGCACCAAGCTTGGTATGCCGCCGTCAACGCGCTGTTTTCCGGTTTCAAACGCTTTAAGGCCGACTACCGGGTGATTCCACATTGCACCTTCACCGACCCAGAAGTGGCGCGGGTCGGCCTCAGTGAGGGCGAAGCCCAGGCGCAGAACACCGCCTATGAAGTCACCCGTTACGGCATCGACGACCTCGACCGCGCCATCGCTGACGAGGCCGCCCATGGCTATGTACAGGTCCTCACCGAGCCTGGCAAAGACCGCATTCTCGGGGTGACCATCGTCGGCGAGCACGCCGGTGAGCTGCTCACCGAATACGTGCTGGCGATGAAGTACAACATGGGCCTGAACAAGATTCTCGGCACCATCCACAGCTACCCAACCATGAGCGAGGCGAACAAGTACGCCGCCGGCGAATGGAAGCGTGCGCATGCCCCGCAAAGGCTGCTGCGCTGGATTGAGCGCTTCCACACCTGGCGCCGCAGCTGATGCGCGCGTTAGTGCTGAGCCTGCTGCTTGCCGCCCCACTGACGCAGGCAGAGAACCTGCTGACGCCCTGGACAGCAGGGCCACCGGCCGCTGAGTGGTCAGCGCCATGGAAGCTGGCGGACATTCCCAAGCTCAAACCATCGGTACGTACGCTGGTCGAGCTGGATGGCAAGCCGGTATTGCAGGTCAACGCTGATGCCGCTGCCGGTGGGCTGGTGCACCCCTTGAGCTTGCCCGGCGATCAAGCCTGGCAACTGAGCTGGCAGTGGCGCACTGAGCAAAAACTGGATAAGGCCCGCTTCGCCACACGCGAGGGCGACGACTATGCCGCGCGGGTCTATGTGCTGCTCGATTACCCGCTGGACACGCTGAGCTTTGTCGACCGGCAGAAGCTGCGCCTGGCGCGCACCTTCTTCGACCCCGACTTGCCCGCCGCAACCTTGAGCTACGTCTGGGATAACCGCGCAGCACCCGGCACCCATGCCCGCAGCGCGTATACCGAAACGGTGGAAATGCGGGTACTGCGCGGCCCGGAAGCACCGCTGGGCGAGTGGCTGGCGGAGTCGCGCGATCTGCGTGCCGACGCCACCGCCGCCTTCGGCAGCGCGCCACGCAAGATTCTCGGTGTGGTGTTTGCCGCCGACAGCGACAACACCGGCGAGTCGCTGACCAGCTACTTTGCCACGCCGCAGTTACAGCTCAGCAAACCCTAAGGACGGCCTTGGGGCTGACTACAAAGCCGCTCACCTAGCCAAGCCACATGGCTCAGGCCGGGTTGAGTTGGGCTTTTAGCAATTCACGAAAGGTCTGAATCAGCGGTTCCTTTGACCGGCCGCGGCGCAGCGTTAGCGAGAAGGGTGCCTGGTAACCGAAGGTGGCCGGCAGCAATACCCGCAGACGCCCCTGATCGACCCAAGGCTGGGCGTAATGCTCCGGCAAATAACCGATATACGCGCCAGATAGAACCAGAATCAGCTGGGCCTCCATCGATTCGACCGTCGCCGCGCTGTGCTTGAAGCCGTGACGGGCCAGTTCAGCCTGGCTCCAGTAGCCGCGGCCGACCATGCGCTGCTGGGCAATCACCTCTGCCGGGATACGCCGGGCTGCGAATAGCGGATGCCGCTCACTGCAATACAACCAATGCTGCTCACGGTACAGCGGCTGGTAGACCAGGCCGCTCATCCGCGTGGAGAACGCACCAATGGCCATGTCCAGCCGGTTATCCAGCACCGCCAGTTGCAGCTCGTAAGGGCTGGCCACCGACAGGTGCAAATGCACGCCCGGATGCTCCTGGCTGTAAGCGCCAATCACCTCGGCCAGCGGCAGGGCCGGGTCACTCACCGTGGAGTCCAGCACACCGAGGTTAAGGGTGCCGCGTAGCTCACCCTTGAGCGCCGCCGAATAACGTTCAAAACCCTCAAGCTCGCCCAACAAGCGCAAGGTTTCCTGATGAAACAGCTCGCCCTTGCTGGTCAAGCTGAAACCACCACGACCGCGGTGACACAGGGTTATCCCTAGCTGAGTTTCAAGCTGACTCATGTATGTGCTGATGGCCGAAGTCGACAAGTTCAGCTCTTGCTGAGCGGCAGCAAAGCCCTGATAACGCACCACCGCCGTGAAAATGCGTAACAGCTTAAGGTCGGGCAGGGCTTGGCTCATAAGGGTTCCATGGCTATTTCTACGAGTGGCAGACGGTGCGCGGCGGCTTAGCCAAGCAGACGGGCTCGCACCTCAACAGCCATGCTACAGCCGCCGCCGATAGTTTAGAAATTTCTGAACTAAGTTTTTGCCCTCAGCGATTTTTCCCCTCAGCCACCTGTCCAACAATCCGGCCCAACGATTATTACAACCACAACAACCGTGAGGCCTTCCGTGGATAAAGTTCTGCATCAGCCCCTAGGTGGCAATGAAATGCCACGCTTCGGTGGCATTGCCACCATGATGCGCCTGCCGCATATCCAGAAGACTGAAGAGAAACGTCAGCTGGATGTCGGCTTTGTCGGCATCCCCCTGGATATCGGTACTTCGCTGCGCTCTGGCACCCGCTTCGGTCCACGCGAGATCCGCGCTCAGTCGGTGATGATCCGCCCTTACAATATGGCCACCGGCGCCGCGCCCTTCGACTCGCTGAATATCGCCGACATCGGTGACGTGCCGATCAATACCTTCAATATGGCTGAAGCGGTGCGCATCATCGAAGAAGCCTATGACGAGATCGCTGAGCTAGACATCATTCCCCTGACCTTGGGCGGCGACCACACGGTAACGCTGCCTATCTTGCGTGCCTTGAAGAAAAAGCACGGCAAGATCGGTCTGGTGCACATCGACGCGCATGCTGACGTCAATGACCATATGTTCGGCGAGAAAATCGCCCACGGCACTACCTTCCGCCGCGCCGTGGAAGAAGGCCTGCTCGACTGCGACCGCGTGGTGCAGATTGGCCTGCGCGCCCAGGGTTATACCGCTGAAGACTTCAACTGGAGCCGCAAGCAGGGTTTCCGTGTGGTGCAGGCCGAAGAGTGTTGGCACAAGTCCTTAACCCCCTTGATGGAAGAAGTACGCGCCAAAGTCGACGGCGGCCCGGTCTACCTGTCTTTTGATATCGACGGCATCGACCCCGCGTGGGCGCCCGGCACCGGCACCCCAGAAATCGGTGGCCTGACCACTATCCAGGCCATCGAGATAATCCGTGGCTGCCAGGGCCTGCAGTTGATTGGCGGCGATCTGGTCGAAGTGTCGCCACCCTATGACACCACCGGTAATACCTCCTTGCTGGGTGCCAACCTGCTCTACGAAATGCTCTGCGTATTGCCGGGTGTGCAGCATCGCTAATTAGACCGTTGCGATTAACCAACACGAGACCGCCATGCTCAGCAACGCAACTACCCCAGCCACTCGCAATGCCGCGCAGAGCGACGATCAGCAGCAGGTGCTGGCGGCCGCCGCCGCACTGGTCGCGGCGTTTGCCAACAACGACAGCGCAGCTTATTTCGCCGCATTCAGCGAAGACGCCAGCTTTGTCTTCCACAGCTGTCCGACAGTGCTCAATAGCCTCAATGCCTACCGGACGCTCTGGGCCAGTTGGCAAGCTGAGGGCTTTGCCGTGTTGGCGTGCACCTCGAGTAACCCGGTGCTGAGCCTGCACGGCGACAGCGCAATCTTCATCCATGAAGTCAGCACCCGGCTGCGTGTCGCGGGTATCGAATCAGACAGCCAAGAACGCGAAACCATCGTCTTCCGCCGCCAGCCAGACAGCCAACAATGGCTGGCTTGCCACGAGCATTTGTCGCTGTTGCCCACGGACTGAAATCATAGTCTGACGCAGCCAGTTAATTTTTTATAACTGCCACGCACCACACCAGCTGAACCAATAAGCACAATAATCAGGGGAGTCACCAGCGTGTTTAAGAACCTAGCCCAATACTTTGGTCAGGATGGCCTTGCGCCCACTGCCAGCGAACATCGCAGTCTCGGCCTCAGCGGTACGACCGCCCTCTGGCTGGGTGCTAACGTGGTGGTGACCACCATTCTCACCGGCATGCTGCTAGTGCCCGACTTGCCGTTTCTCCAAGCCATGCTGATTGTGCTGGTCGGTTCCGCCGTCGGCATCCTGCCCTTGGTATTAGTTGGCCTAATGGGCCAGCGCTCGGGGCTGACCACCATGGTGCTGGCACGGGGTAGCTATGGCCCCAGAGGAGCAAAACTGCCGTCGCTGGTCAATTTACTGACCCTACTGGCCTGGAGTTGGATTCAGGCGCTGCTGGCCGGCATGAGCCTCAACTACGCGGTCGAACACATCACCGGTTACTCCAACCTGCCGCTGTTTACCATCCTCTGTGAGACCCTGGTGCTGATGATCGCTCTGCGTGGTCACCTGGGTATCGAGCGGGTGGAGCGCTGGGCTGCCATCGGCATGCTGATACTGGCCGGCGCAGTGTTTTATGTGATGGGCCAGAAATTCGAATTCAGCAGCCTGCTGAGCATGCCGGTGGAACCGCGTAACGAAATCAGCCCTGGCATCGCTTTCGATATCGTGATTGCCACGGCGTTTTCCTGGATTCCGTTAGCGGCCGACTACAACCGTAACTGCCGCACACAAGGCGTGGCCGCAGTCGGTACCTGGGTCGGCTATGTAGCCGCCACGCTTCTGGCAATGGGCCTGGGGGCGACGGTATCGGGCTTCTCAGTACTCGGCGGTATGGAACAAACGTATGACCCGGCCGTGCTGCTGGCCGGCTTCGGTTTCGGCTTGCCGGCCGCCATCGTAGTGTTCCTCTCGGTGATGACCACCAACGTGATGTGCGTGTACAGCGCCTCAATGTCGTACCTGAATATCAGCCCCAAAACGGCATTCTGGAAACCAGCCCTGTGCATCGGCGTGTTGTCGATTCTCGGCTCGCAGATCCCCGGCATCCTCGACAACTTCCAGAGCTTTCTGCTGATCATTGGTAGCGTCTTTATCCCGGCTTTCGCCGTGCTCATTGCGGACTACTACTTGATCCACCGTGGTCAGTATGACGTCGCTGACCTGCTGAGCGAGGATGGGGGTCGTTACCGTTACCTGGGCGGTTTCAACCCGGCTGCTTTCGCCGCCTATGGCCTAGGTGCCGTACTGGCCTACTACTGGGGCTGGGTCGAGCCGCTGCCTTTCGGCGCGTCGCTGCCGGTGTTCCTGATCACGGCCGCAAGTTACGCGGTACTGCGACGCTGGGTGCTGGTGCCTAGGGCGCAGCTGGCTTAGCTTGCATAGAAACGGAGGACGCGACCCGCTCAACAGGTGATACAGGTAGGGCGGGGGCTCCGGCAATCACGCAGAGACCACAGCATGAAAATCGTCACTCGCCAGCAATGGTTCGAAGTACGCAATTTGCAAGACGGCGTTAGCCTGATCCATGAGCCTTATATCCGTCCTTTCTACCGCTGTAATATGTGGCACATACAGGGTCGCGAGCGTGATGTGCTAATCGACTCCGGCTCTGGCCTGGTCAGCTTGCGTGAGGAGTTGCCCCGGCTCACCGAAAAACCCTTGCTGGCGGTGGCCAGCCATTGTCACTTTGACCACATCGCGGGGCACCACGAATTTCCTGAGCGCCTGGTGCACCCAGCTGAGGCCGATATCCTCGCCGCGCCGAATGGTGCCAATACCCTGGCCACGGCTTTCGTCGGCGACGACATGTTCGAGGCACACCCAGACTGCCCGCTGTGCTACGCCGAGTACCGCGTCAAGCCGGCGCCTGCCACACGCCTGATTGAAGACGGTGACGTGCTGGACATGGGCAACCGTGTGCTACAGGTGCTGCATACCCCCGGCCACTCACCCGGCGGTATCTGCCTGTGGGAAACCAAGACGCAGACGCTGTTTTCCGGCGACATCCTCTACGATGGCCCGCTGATCGAGGACGCTTACCACTCTGATCTGGATGATTACGCGCGCAGCTTGGCGCGCCTGCGCGAGTTACCGGTGCGCACGGTGCATGGCGGTCACTTCCCAAGCTTCTCTGGTGAACGTATGCGGGTATTAATCCAGCAATGGTTCGCCGCCCACGCGCACCTTCACGCCTAAATATGCCGAACACGCTGCGCCATACACACCACACCAGCCTATAGGCCTTCTACCCGGCACGATTCAACTTGTCCAAGGTGACACATGACTGCACAACTGTTTATCGATGGCGCCTGGCACCCCGCAACAAGCGGCATCACCCTGGCGGTGTTCAACCCCAGCACGGGCGAGCAAATTGCCCGCGTCGCCAGTGCCTCGGCGGCCGACGTGGACCTCGCGGTGCAGGCCGCACGTCGTGCGTTACCGGCTTGGAGTCAACGCCCGGCCAGCGAACGAGCCGGCTACCTGCGCGCCTTCGCCGCAGAAATTGAAGCGCGCAGTCATGCTCTGATCGAGCTGCAAATGCGCAACAGCGGCAAACCACGCCACGAGGCCGAGCTGGATATCAGTGATGCCATCGCCACCTTCGCCTATTACGCCGAGTTGGCCGAGGGCCTGGACGACCGGCAGAACGTCGCCGTGGCCTTGCCGGATAACAGCTACCAGTCCTTTACCCGTGTTGAGTCACTGGGCGTAGTCGGGCTGATCGTGCCGTGGAACTTCCCCTTGGTCACCAGTGCCTGGAAGCTGGCCCCGGCGCTGGCAGCCGGTTGCTGCGCAGTCCTCAAACCCTCAGAGCTGACGCCGCTGATCGAACTGCAACTGGGCGAAATTGCCACGGCCATCGGCCTACCGGCTGGCGTGCTCAACCTAGTGCCCGGCGCGGCTGAAACCGGCGCCGCGCTGGTCAGCCACCCGCAGATCGCCAAGCTGTCGTTTACCGGCAGTAATGCTGTCGGGCGCAAGGTCATGCAGGCCGCCGCAGGCCGTACCTTGCCAGTGGCCTTGGAGCTGGGCGGTAAATCACCCATTTTAGTGTTCGCCGACAGCGATCTAGATCAGGCCGTTGAGTGGGTCATCGCGGGTATCTGCTGGAACGCCGGGCAGATGTGCTCGGCCACCTCACGCTTATTGGTTGAGGACAGCATCGCCGATGCTTTGCACGCAAGACTGGCCTACGCCCTAAGCAAGCTCAAGGTCAGCGCCCCACAGGTCGATGGCTGTGCGATGGGACCCATGACCAGCCAGGCGCAGCTGCACAAGGTGCTGGCGTATTTCGCCATCGCCAAGCAGGAAGGCTTGCGCTGCCTCAGTGGGGCGCTGCCGTTACCGGGGCCTGGCTGGTTCGTCGCGCCAACGCTGTACGCCGATGTACCCGCAGACAGCCGTCTATGGTGCGAGGAAATCTTTGGCCCGGTGCTGTGCAGCCGGCGCTTCACCGACGAGGCCGACGCCATCCGCCAGGCCAATGAATGTGATTTCGCCTTGGCTGCCACCGTAATCAGCGCCGACCGTAAACGCGCCATGCGCGTAGCCGCGGCGCTCGAGGCTGGGCATGTGTGGATCAACTCGGCGCAAGTCATCTACCCGCATACCTCTTGGGGTGGCGGTAAGGCCAGTGGTATTGGCCGTGAACTGGGCCCGTGGGGGCTGTCGGCCTTTCAGCAGGTCAAGCACATCACCGTGCCCAGTGAGGAGAACTAAAGCCCAACAACATCACGCCACAGAGGGCGACAGGCGCGGCTAGAAGTCTTTACCATGCACGCACTGATTCAACCCAACCCAGGGATGTTTGGCGTGACTCATCACTATGACCTGCTATTGATTGGCGCGGGCCATGCGCACCTCGGCGTCTTGCGCCGCTGGGCATTGGTCGAACGCCCGCCGGGGCGTATTGCCCTGATTAGCCCCGGCCCAGTGGCTTGGTATTCCGGCATGTTGCCGGGCCTGCTGGCAGGGCGGCATAGCGCCGCCGACTGCCAGGTGGAGCTGCAGGCGCTATGTCGTGCGGCCAAGGTCGAGCTGATCATCAGCCCAGTTGAAGGCCTGTCTGCTGCCCAGCAGCAAGTGCAGCTGGGCGATGGCCGCACCTTGGGCGCCAGCTGGCTGTCACTGAATGTCGGCGCGCAAATCAGCGCACCACCGCAGCAGGGTGAAGCCATGCAACTGCTGGCAGTAAAACCCTTTGATCAGTTCATCAGCGGCTGGCAGCAATGGCAGGCTAAACCCGAGCCGATGGCGATTCTCGGTGGCGGCGCGGCAGGGGTCGAGTTGGCGCTGGCCTTGGCCGGCAAGGTGCCGCAACTGGCGTTGTTCAGCGCCGGTCACCTACTCGATGGTTTGTCTCCTGGGGTACGGTTGCGCGCGCTGGGCCATCTGCGCCAACACGCAGTAGAAGTACGCGAAGACTGCCCGATCAGCCGTATCGACAACGACTCTCTGCTCAGCGGCAATGCACCAGTGTGGCGCGGCCAACGCCTGCTGCTGGCCAGCGGTGCCAAAGCCTTTGCCTGGCCGGTGCACAGCGGCCTGGGCTGCGACGAGCGTGGCTTTGTGCTAATCGCACCGACGCTGCAGAGCTACACCCACCCGACCATTTTCGCCGTGGGTGACTGCGCCAGCCTGCCTGGTGCGCGCAAAAGCGGGGTGTACGCAGTGCGTCAGGGCCCGGTGCTAGCGACCAACCTGAGTGCCGCGCTACGCGGCCTGCCGTTGAAACGCTACCGCCCACAACGGCAGAGCTTGGCCTTACTCGCCACTGGCGATGGCGGGGCATTGCTGGACTGGCACGGTTACAGCGCCGGCGGCCAGTGCTATGGCCGCTGGAAGGACTTTCTGGATAAGGGCTTTATCCAGCGTCACCGTTTTTAGCGGCTTTACGCACAACCTTATGGGGGCAAAAAAGGCTAAGGGATGAACGCGCCTGCGACCAAAGTGCCATAGCTGAATGCGCTTATGGCTGCTCGAATCAACCGCCCAGTAAAGGTTGATCGCAGGGAGTACCACCCGCATGGTCTACAGATTCGCCGACAACGGCCGATTGCCTAACCAGGTCTATTCGGCTGCACGCACTCAGGCTCCAGCCAGCATGGCCCGCGCAGCGCATAATGGCGCGCCACAGCGAGTGTCTGCTGCTTGGCCCAGAATAAGAATAATGAGGTTTGTCATGCGCTCTGCTTTTATTACCTATCCCAAGGCCTGCCTGCTGCACGCTATCGGTTTGGCTGGGTTGATGCTGGCCTACCAGCAGATGCAGCTGCCTTGGTTTATCAGCATTCCGTCCTTTCTGCTGTTGGCGCTCTGGCCCTGGCTGGGCCCCTGGCAGCGCCAGCATGAAGAGCAACCCGCGCTACCCAACAGCCACGACGAGTCGTTCAGCCGTCTCAGTCAAGACTTGTCGCGGCAGACCTGTCATAACGCCCTGGCCGCAGCCGAGGTCGCCCATGCCGCGCAGCAACTGGCCGGCAAGCTGCAGTCGCAGCTGAGCGCCACCGAGCAGATCAACCAAGCAGCCGAAGCCATCACCCACACTGAACAAGGTAACGCCCAGCGCGCCGAACAGACTCTGCTGGCGGCCCAACGCGTGCGGCAAAACAGCAACAGCGGCCAACAGCAACTGCGTGAAACCATCACGACCATGCAGCAGCTAAGCGCGCAGACCAGCACCAGCCGTGAACTGATCGATGGCCTCAGCAGCCGCACCGAGCAGATCGAAAAAGTTACCCAGGTGATCCAATCAATCGCCAGCCAGACCAACCTGCTGGCGCTGAATGCCGCCATCGAGGCAGCCCGCGCCGGCGAAATGGGCCGTGGCTTTGCCGTGGTAGCCGATGAAGTGCGTAACTTGGCCGGGCGTACCACCAGCGCCACCGAAGAAGTCACGCAAATGGTCAGCGACATCCGCCAGCAAAGCGCTGCGGTGGTCAGCCATATGCAGCAACAAGCCGAGCAGCTGACCCTAGCGGCAACGCAGGTCGAACATACCGGCGAGCAATTGCAGGGCATCGCCAGCCTGGCTGAAGAGGTTGAGAGCCAGGTCGGGCAGATCGACAGCGGCACCCGGCATAACCACGAACGCCTGGCCGAGCTGTCAGTGGCGGCCGGTCAATTGCGCAGCGATGTCGACGACAGCGAAGCGCAGACACGCCAGCTCAGCAGCGCCGCCGAGCGATTGGTCGGCCAGACGGAAAGTATCAGCGAGCAACTCGCCAGCGTCGGCTTGGATGACTATCACCAGCGCATTTTTGATCTCGCTTGCCACGCAGCGACGCAGATTGCCGCGCAGTTCGAAGCGGATATGCAGGCGGCTCGCATTAGCTCGAGTGACCTGTTCGACCGCCATTACCAGCCGATTGCTGGCAGCTTCCCAGCCAAATACAGCACCCGTTTTGACCGCTACGCCGACCAGGTGCTACCGGCTATTCAAGAACCCTTGCTGAGTCAGCACGAAGGCCTGGTATTCGCCATCGCCTGCACCCCACAAGGCTATGTGCCAACCCACAATAGCGCCTTCAACCACCCGCCCAGCGGTGACCGCGCGGTGGACACCCTGAAAAGCCGCAGCAAACGCCTGTTCAATGACCGCACGGGCATCCGCTGTGGCAGCCATGAGAAACATTTATTGCTACAGACCTATATGCGCGACACCGGCGAGCTGATGCATGACCTGTCCGTGCCCATCATCGTGCAAGGTCGCCACTGGGGCGGTTTGCGCCTGGGCTACACGCCCCAGGATTAAACGGGAACGGCGGCCCCCGTTAATAACGCCCCAAGCTCAGCGGGTGACTCCGGGCATTACTGATACCGGCATAATTCAGCAATAACAGGCTGAAGCGGTGCAGGGATATTCATCCTCTCGATACTCGACATTAAAATTTTTGAATTATCGAATCGCAACAGGGCTCCTATGCTGTAAGCCTTTCACGCTAGCGATGGGCACTGCCCACGAGGAGCACGTTATGAAGATTCTGCTGGTTCTGACTTCCCACGACCAACTCGGCGACACCGGGCACAAGACCGGTTTCTGGCTGGAAGAATTTGCCTCGCCTTATTACGTATTCAAGGATGCTGGCGCGCAGCTAACCTTGGCCTCACCCAAGGGCGGTCAACCCCCGCTCGACCCAACTAGCGACGCTGAAGACGCACAAACCGCTTCCACTGAACGCTTCAAAGCAGACCCCGCCGCGCAACAAGCGCTAGCCAACACCGTGCCGTTGAGCCAAGTGCAAGCGGACGATTTCGATGCTGTGTTCTACCCCGGCGGCCACGGTCCGTTGTGGGACTTGGCCGAAGATCGCACGTCCATCGCCCTGATCGAGCATTTCTACGCGCTAAACAAGCCTGTAGCCGCGGTCTGCCACGCGCCGGGCATATTCCGCCACACCAAAGCAGCCAATGGTCAGCCACTGGTCAGCGGCAAAAAAGTCACCGGTTTCAGCAACAGCGAAGAAGAAGCCGTCAAGCTGACCCAAGTGGTACCGTTTTTGGTGCAGGACATGCTCATCGCCAACGGCGGTCACTACTCCAGCGTCAACGACTGGCAGAGCCATGTGAAGGTCGACGGGCTGCTGATCACCGGGCAAAACCCGGCTTCGTCGGATGCTACCGCCGAAGCGCTGATGACCCTCCTAAACAGCCACTAACCGCTAAGCAGGCTGGCGCATAAGCTGCTACGCAGCTGACGCCAGCCAGAGGTAATTTCAACCATGCAACTCAACGCCGATTTCAGCCAGCGGGCGCTTGTGCGCCCAGACGACAGCCCTTGGGTAGCCTCACCCATGCCAGGCGTAGAGCGGCGCATGCTCGACCGGATTGGCGAGGAACTGGCGCGGGCGACCTCGGTCGTGCGCTATGCGGCAGGCTCTCACTTCAGCGCCCATCAGCATCCGGGTGGCGAAGAGTTTCTGGTGCTCGAGGGTGTTTTCTCCGACGAGCGCGGCGATTACCCAGCCGGCACCTATGTGCGCAACCCCATCGGCAGCCAGCACGCGCCGTTCAGCCGTGATGGCTGTACGATCTTGGTCAAGCTCATGCAATTTGATCCGGCGGATGACCAGCACGTGGTGATCGACAGCAATCACGCCGAATGGCGCCAGGGCTTGGTCCCAGGCCTGCAGGTGTTGCCGTTGCATCAACACGGTACCGAAAATGTTGCCCTGGTGCGTTGGGCGCCAGGCACCTATTTCAATGCGCACCGGCATTGGGGTGGCGAGGAAATTTTTGTCCTCGAAGGCACCTTTCAGGATGAGTTCGGCGACTACCCCGCCGGCAGCTGGCTACGCAGCCCACACCTGTCGCAGCACACCCCGTTTAGCGAACAGGGTTGCCTGATCTGGGTAAAAACCGGGCATCTGGGCAGTTAACTGCCGCCCGCCATCAAGCGCTTGTAAACGCGAGTACGCCGCGCGGCTTTGAGTTGCTCCAGTAGCAGGGCGCGCAGCGGTGACACCTGTGCGTAGGTGCGCTTACCGCGGCTGAGCTGACGCAACTGAAACTTCACCGTGGCCATATACGCCAGCGAGGCCAGCGCCTTGTTCTTCCAGCGAATCGGCGGCAGCTCGGCGCGGGCTTCACCGTCACCCGCCTGCCACTGCTTGGGCAATGCCGGCTCGATGGCCAGTGCCGTACCGATACCGGCCATGGCCACACCGCTGGCCAATACCTGCTCAACCACCGGCAAACGGCGAATACCACCGGTGACCATGATCGGCATCTTCGCCACCGCGGCAATCTCGCCAGCAAACTCGAGAAAGTATGCTTCGCGTGCCAAGGTGCGGCCATCACGGGAATCGCCTTGCATGGCCGGTGCCTCATAGCTGCCGCCGGACAACTCGACCATGTCCACCGCCAACTCATTGAGCAACAGCACCACCTGCTTGGCATCAGCCTCAGCAAAGCCGCCGCGCTGGAAGTCCGCCGAGTTGAGTTTGACTGCCACGCTGAAACTCGGCGTGACCCGCGCGCGCACGGCCTTGATTACGTCCAGCAGCAAACGGGCGCGGTTTTCTAACGAACCGCCCCAGCCATCTGTGCGCTTATTGCTCAGTGGCGAGAGAAACTGGCTGATCAGGTAACCGTGCGCCGCGTGAATCTGCACGCCGTTGAAGCCAGCCTTTTCGGCGAGCTGGGCAGAACGGGCAAAACGCTCAATTAATGCCGCAATCTCAGCCTCATCCAGTGCTTTGGGCACGGGGAACATCTTCGATAAGCCGCCCAGCTCCAGCGCTACCGCAGAGGGCGCCACCGTCTGCTGGCCAAGGTTGGCTTGCATCTGCCGCCCCGGATGGTTGAGCTGCATCCAGATCTGCGCGCCGTGGGAGCGACCAATGCGCGCCCACTCATGGAATTTATCCAGCTGCCGTTCATCTTCCAGCACTACGCCACCAGGGCCGGTCATGGCGCGGCGGTCGACCATGACGTTACCCGTCAGCAGCAAGCCCGTGCCGCCTTCGGCCCAGGCCTGATACAAGCGCAACAGCTCGGCAGACGGCCCCTGCGTTAAGTCGGCGAGGTTCTCTTCCATTGCCGCCTTGGCAATACGATTAGGGATAACGCTGCCGTTAGGCAGGGACAAGGCTTCGAATGCGCGCATGAAGGACTCCGGGGTGGCAGATCGAACAAGCCTAAGGTTAAAGTCAGCTTTAAGGTCAATAGCACGGAGTGAAGAGAATGAAGATTGGCGAACTGGCTAGCCGTAGCGGCCTGGCGTCTTCGCGTATTCGTTTCTATGAGGCCAGCGGGCTAATCAATGCCCAGCGCCAGGCCAACGGTTACCGGCGCTACCCCGAGCACGCCTTGCAAACCCTGGCCATCATCAGCGGCGCGCAACAAGCCGGGTTTAGCCTGGACGAGATTCGCCGCTTACTGCCGCAAACCGATTCAGCGGGCTTGGGTCACGCTGAATTGCTCGCCAGCCTACGGCGCAAGGTCGTCGAGATCGAGACCATGCAGCAGCGTTTGAGAGAGAACAAAGCGCAACTGCTGACGATCATCGCCACCATCGAAAATAAACCCGAAGGCATGCCTTGCACCGAGAATGCCGAGCGGGTGTTGGCCAATCTGCGCGGCGCCTGAATCAGCCAAACAGGCCCGACCAATGTTTAGCCATCCAGCAACTAAGCATGTGAATAATCAGATTTAACCGATGCTTTGCCCTGTGTGACCCTGCTGGCCATGTGTTCTTCCACCGCGTTTTCCGCCCCCTCTGCATGCGCAACGCAGCTGTCTAAACGGCGCCATTGCGCTGCCCAGCACAGCAATGCCACGCTGCCAAAAACCCTGGCCTTCTGGGCGCTGTGGCATTGCCGCCATGCGCGCCCGCCGGACGCTTCACACCTCGTCCTCTGATTGCCTTGTAGCCAGCGCCGTTGGTTGCCAACGCTGAGCCCTGTCTGCTCAAGCACACGCATGTTGTACCCAGGAATCGTCTTATGAATGCCGCGCTAACCCCTACTCAATCCCCCGTAACGCCCGCCGCCGAGCGCTGCCCGTCCTATTACAGCGCCAGCCTCAATGAAGAAACCGACTACCCGACCCTGCAAGGCGAAGTCAGTGTCGATGTGGTGATCATCGGCGGCGGTTTTACCGGCGTAGCGTCTGCCGTTGAATTGGCCGAACGCGGCCTAAAAGTGGCGATTGTCGAGTCCAACAAGATTGGCTGGGGCGCCACCGGGCGCAACGGCGGCCAGGTTACCGGCAGCCTGTCCGGCGATGCGGCGATGACCAAGCAGATGCGCAACACCCTAGGCGAGGAGGTCGAAGACTTTATCTGGCACCTGCGCTGGCGCGGCCACGACATCATCAAAAAGCGCGTGGAAAAGTACGGGATCAACTGCGACCTCAAGCACGGCCACCTGCATGCGGCAATGAAGCCCGTGCACATGCACGAACTCGAGGCCACCTACGCCGAAGCTGTGCGCCGTGGCATGGCCGACGATGTAACCCTACTTGACCGTGAGGGTGTGCGCAGCCACCTCGCCAGCGACCTGTACAACGGCGCGCTGAAGAACACCCGCAACATGCACCTGCACCCGCTGAATCTGTGTATCGGTGAAGCCAAAGCCGCCGCCAGTCTGGGTGCGCTGATCTTCGAGCACTCCGAAGTGCTGGAGATTGTTCATGGCGAAAAACCGGCAGTGATCACCGCCCAAGGGCGGATCAACGCCAAGCAAGTGCTGCTGGCCGGCGACGTGTACCACAAGCTGGAGCCGAAAAAGCTCAAGGGCATGATCTTCCCGGCCATGGGCGGCATCGTCACCACCGCGCCACTGGGTGAATTGGCGAAGCAAATCAACCCGCAAGACCTGGCCGTGTACGACTGCCGCTTTGTCCTCGATTACTACCGCATGACGGCTGACGGTCGCCTGCTGTTCGGCGGCGGCTGCAACTACTCGGGGCGCGATTCACGCGATATCGCCGCCGAACTGCGCCCCGGTATTGAACAAACCTTCCCGCAGCTCAAGGGCGTCGATATCGACTTCCAGTGGAGCTGCGCCATGGGCATCGTGATGAACCGTATACCACAGCTGGGCAAGCTCTCGGACAACGTCTGGTACTGCCAGGGCTACTCCGGGCACGGCATCGCCACCACCCATATCATGGGCGAGATTATGGCCAACGCCTTGACTGGCACGATGGGCCATTACGACACCTTCGCCGCCTGCAAACACATCAAGGTGCCGCTCGGTGATGTGTTCGGTAACCCGATGCTGGCGGCTGGCATGTGGTACTACCAAATGCTGGAAAAGCTGCGCTAAACCAGGCGTTTGCAACAAATCGCGACCAAGGTCGCGCCTACGATAGATGTGAGTCTGTAGGCGCGGCCTTGGCCGCGAGCTCTAGATCAGCGCAAGGCGCCTGAACATCAGCACGCTCATCAACAAACTCCACCGTCGGCGAGCCGTCGGCGTTGTGCTGGTAGATCGCGCTCGGTTGGCCTTGTTCGTTGAAAAACACCTGGCCGAGCCCCGCTCCATTCCAAAGGCGTTCGCCGGCCTTGCTGCGTGAGGGAATGCGCGGTGTGACCTGCATACGCCGACGCTTGGTCAGCCAGTTGAGCGGCGACCAAGGCGCATACAGCCAGCGGTTGAGACGGTCAAACCAGTCGAGCAGGCGCCGTGGGAATTCATTTTTCAGGCCGCTGCTGGTGATCTGCCAAAGTTGCGGGCCGCGTTTGCGCTGACGGATCAGCACCTTGTAGACGAAGGAGTAATGCACGTCGCCGGAGAGAATCACGTAGTTACCCGGCGTGCGCGAGTGGCGAAAAATATTCATCATGACCCGCGCCGCACCGCGATGCGCCATCCAGTTCTCAGCATCGACCATCAGCGGATGGCCAGCCCAGCTGAAAAGCTTCTGCACTGTTTCGATCAGCTTGACGCCGAACATCGGTGCAGGCGAGACAATGATCGCCGACGGCTGATCCAGCAGCGCATGCTGAAATTCGCACAACGCTTCCCAGTCCATCAGGCCAGATGGCCGCTTGAGGTTACGCTCGCTGCGCCAGCGCCGGGTGCGGGTATCCAGCACCACCAACGTCGGACTGGTCGGCAGAACGAAATGCCACTGGTGAAACGCCAATAAGGTATCAATGAGCGCATCCTGCTGCTGCAGGCTCATGTGGTTGTTCGCATCGCGACCTGCCGTCATGGCCTGGACGGCCTGTAACGGCTTGGCGAACACCTGCGGGTTATTACCCCAGCCCTGACACAGCAGATAGGCAATCAGTGCATTGCCCAAAATGCGCCTGGAAAACGGGTGGCCGTAGGCCGTCTGCTCCCACTGTGCAGAAAGATTCCAGTCATCGGTGACGTCGTGATCATCGAATATCATCAGCGTTGGTAGGTGGGCGAGGGCACGCGCAACCTTGGCCAGGCCACCACGAAAGCCCTCGAGGTGCTCGCGTTCGCTCTGGTATCGCGACACTTGCTCAGCACTCAGTGCCGGCATCTCGCTATCAAGCAGGGCCCAGGGCACAGGCGACCAGACCAGCAGGTACATGGCCAACACTTCGGCGCAGGTCACCAGGTGGTTGTCAGCGCTACTGGTGGTGAATATCGGCTTCTCCACCCCACCAAAGAAACGCTCGCGCAGGGTTTCATTGCTTTTCAGTTCCGGCAGCAACTCGGCGCGCTGGTAGTAGCTGGCCGGGTGCTGATACAGCGCTGTGCTGTCATCAACCACCGCGCCTTCCAGGTGTTCACCGAACAGGCCGAGGCGGGCGATCACCTGATGGATCGCCCGCAGCATCGGCCCACTGACATCATCGGCGTAGATCTGGTCGCCGCTCATCAGCAGCAGGGCTGGACGCTGCTCGGGGGCATGCGCATCGGCCAGCAGGCGGTCGGCGCAGAGTAGGCCATCGGCCGCTGGGTGATGCGGCTTGCGGCACGAACCGTGGAGCAGGTGGTTCAGCTTGCTACGCAGCACGAAGTTAGGCTGCGCGGCACCGTCGTACAGCAGGTGGGCCGCCCAGTCAGCAATGCCCAATACGGCATGTTCAGGCTGCTCGATCAGCAGGTCATAGTCGATCTGTACATCGCAGGGCAGTGGCGTCTCCAGCGCCAGGTCAATCAGGTGAATAAACGCCTGCTCACCGACTTGGATCACCTGGCAGTGTTCATCGTGCAGCGGGTAGCGCTGCGGGTCGCTAGCGCCACCATGACTCAGCTGCAGGCTAAGTGTCAGCGACTGGCTGCCGACCAACCAGAGCGCCAGGCGCTGCGGTTCCATGCGCCGTAGCAGTGGGCCAGCCAGCACCAGGGGCAGATCATCATGGGCAACAGCAGCGGGTATTCGCATCAGTACAGTCGGCTCTGGTGACATACGGGTCGTACATAGAGCGGTATTTTGCGCTACAGGTTCAGTCTTTGCAGCCTACGAGACCGCTTTGGCTCATTGCGCTGCTTGACGCAGGCGCGGCAAGTCGAGGATTTCGATCTCGCCATAGGTCAGGCGCAGAATGCCCTGGCTTTCCAATTCCTTGAGGATCTGATTGGTGGTCTGTCGGGAGATCGACAGCATCAATGCCAGCTGCTCCTGGGGCAGGTGAATGAGCCGGCGTGGCTCGCCTTCGCCGTAGTTTTCGGCAATCAACAGCAGTCGCCGAGCCAGACGTGGGGCCGCAGGCAACAGGCTCATTTCTTCCAGGGCGATAAACGCCAGGCGCAGTTTCTGGCTCATCAACAAGGCGAAATCGCGCCAGTACTGTGGCTGCTGTTGAAGCAGCGTTAGCAGGGGCGCCTGCGGCACCAGCAGCAAAGTGGTGGCGCCTTCGGCAAAGGCATCGTGGGTACGTGGCTGACCGTCGAACAGGGAAATCTCACCAAACCAATAAGGCGGCTCGACCAAGGTCAGCAGCGCTTCTTTACCGGTGGCACTGACCGCTCCAATGCGCATGCCACCCTCGACCACCGCGTACAGACCGCAGGGTTTGTCGCCCCGGCGAAACAGTACTTGGCCCGCCGCCAGTTGCTGCACCTGGGCGGCTGCCAGCAAAGCGTCTTGCAACGCGGCAGGCAGGGCGCTGAACCAGTGGCCCTGAAGTAAGCGAGTCTGATAGGCGTGAGAAGCGTTCATCGGCGGTTCACAGAGCAATGGCCAACGCAGCAGTAGCGGCTGGCGCAGCGACGGCTGGCGATTTGTCGGCTAGCTGACAGAGCGGCGGCAAGGCGAAGGATCATGCTCTGGGCACCTGTCTGCAAGAGGAAAATAATAATGAAAACCCTGACCGATCATCTGACGCAATACGCGGCATATCACCGCGATCAACGCAATATTCTCAGCCACTTTATCGGCATTCCACTGATCGTGGTGGCCGTCACGATTTTGCTTTCGCGGCCCGGTTTTGAGTTGCTGGGCTTGTGGTTGTCCCCCGCCATGCTGACAGCTCTGGCGGCGAGTGCATTCTACCTGCGTCTAGACCTGCGCTTCGGCCTGCTGATGGTGCTGCTGCTAGGGCTATGCCTATGGGCCGCAGCGAGCCTGGCGCTGCAGTCGACGGCAGTCTGGCTAAGCAGTGGTATCGGCCTGTTCGTGATCGGCTGGATCATCCAGTTTGTCGGCCATTATTACGAGGGTCGTAAGCCGGCATTTGTTGATGACGTGATGGGCTTGGTGGTCGGTCCGCTGTTCGTCGCCGCCGAAGCGGCCTTTCTGCTGGGCCTGCGCAAAGAAGTTGAGCAGGCCATAGTCAAACGCGTCGGGCCGACCGGCATACGCGAAAAAACAGCCAGCAACTAAATAAAGCCAACACCTGAAGCCCGTCGAGCCGCTGCAGGCGGCTCGACCTAGTTCAGCGCCATCCACTGGTCGGTTAATGAGCGGGTGTGGCGATAGACGGTGATGGGCGCGAACGGCCGACCGGAGGCGCTCTGCAACGCGCTGCTCTGGCTATTGAGATCAACCAGCGCCGCCTTGAGGTATTCCCAACGGGTTTTCAACTTGCCGATCTGCGGGTTGGCCTTGCTGTTGAGTGCAGCCAGTTGTTGATCAACCGAGGGCACAATTTTGCGTTCATCCTGCCCGAGGTAGGTGTTGGGCTGCTCACGGGCGGTTTCAAAATTGCCGAAGTAGGCCCGGCTGAGGTACTGCACCGAAAGATATTCCAGCTTGGCGGCCACTTCGCTGGCAGCCGGATCAGACAGCTGGCGGGCTTGCTCCAGCACACCGAGTAGGCCTTTGCTGAGCTCCTCGGGGTAGCGCCAGGGCATGTCATCTTCATTAGGGCCGAAGGCCACGCCACGACGAATCTGAATCACCAACTCCTGATGCGCACTGCGCAAGGCATCGCTGCTTTGCGGCAGGCTTTGCACCGCAGCAGCCAGGGCTTGCAGGTCAGACTCCAGGGCGTCTTGGTGTTTCTTTTGGAAGCCCTCACCACGTAACAGCATCAGGCTGCTGGTCACCCGGCTGGCCTGCACCTGCACCTGTTCTAGGGAGGGTACGGATTGGGCAAAGGTCAACGGCGAGAGGCCCGCAAATAACCCGATGAGCGCCAGCAATAGCCAGCGCGACAGCGTGGTAGAACGCATACGAGGGTGCTCCTTATTATTGTTGTGAGCAGTGCTGAGTCGAGTCAGCTGATACAAACGCGCGGCACAGAGTACTGCACTGAATACGCGATAAAAGCAGCCTAAAGAGTGATTTCGTCGGAAAAATGCGCCGTTCAGACGACTAATGCCGCGAAGGCCAGCGGGCAGACCCTCAACTGGCGCTGAGCAGTGACACCGACTTGATCTGCGCCCAAAGTGATTGGCCGCGCTGAATACTTAGGCGGTCGAAGGAATAACGGGTGATACGTGCCATCAGTTGCTCATCAGCCACCTGCACGCGCACCAATACGTGGGCTTGTTCGGCGACGTTGATCCAGTCGAGCACCCGCGCCGGCAACAGGTTGAGCACGCTGCTGTCGTCCGCTTGCTGCAGGCTCAGGCTGACATCGCGCGCCTTGATCTTGATCCGCACGGATGCACCCAGCGGCAGCGGCCCATGCGGCAACTGCAGGCGAATGCGACTGCCAGGCAATTGCAGCGAGAGCAGCCCGTAGGACTGATCATGGGCGCTGACCAACCCGTCCACCACCGCCTCGGCATCGTCCTCGAAGACGAACGGCAGGTCAGCGCGCAACAGGGTTTCCTTCAGCGGGCCGCTGGCCCTGACCTGGCCGTCTTCGAGCAGCACCAAGTGATCGGCCAGACGCGCAACCTCATCGGGCGAGTGGCTGACGTAGACAATCGGTATCTGCAACTCTGCATGCAGGCGCTCCAGATAGGGCAGCACTTCCTGTTTGCGCTTGAGATCGAGAGAGGCCAGCGGTTCGTCCAGCAGCAGCAGACGCGGACTGGTCAGCAGGGCACGGGCGATACCAACGCGCTGCTGCTCACCGCCGGACAGCTTGCCCGGTAAACGCTGCAGCAGATGGCCAATGCCGAGCAGCTCCACCGCCTGCTCCAGGGCAATCCGCCGCTGCGCAACTGGGATACGTTTTAGCCCATAGTCCAGGTTGCGCTGCACTGACAGATGGCTAAACAGGTTGGCATTCTGAAACACGTACCCCACGGCCCGCTGGTGCGCCGGCACGAAGATGCCCGCGGCACTGTCCTGCCACAGCTGACCATTGACCTGCAGGTAACCCTCAGTGGGCCGATCCAAGCCGGCGAAACAGCGCAGGCAGCTGGTCTTGCCCGAGCCGGAATGGCCGAACAAGGCGCTGACGCCACGGCCAGGCAGGTGCAAGTCGACATCCAGGCTGAAGCCGGCGTGTTCAACCTTGAACCGCGCCTGGATTTCGCCCAGCCCGGCGACCGTACGAATCGCCGCCGGGCGACGCTGAAATGGCCAGATCATTGCCAGATCCGCTTGTTGCTGCGCCCGGAATACAGGGCTAACAACACGATAAAGGAGAACAGCAGCATACCACCGGCCAGCCAGTGCGCTTGGGCGTACTCCATGGTTTCGACATGGTTGTATATCTGCACGGACGCCACCTGGGTTTTACCGGGAATATTGCCGCCAATCATCAGCACCACGCCGAACTCACCGACGGTATGGGCAAAACCAAGCACCGAAGCGGTGACAAAACCCGGTTTGGCCAACGGCAGTACCACAGTGAAAAATGCATCCCAAGGCCCGGCACGCAGGGTGGCTGCGGCCTCCAGTGGCCCACGACCGATAGCCTCGAAAGCGTTCTGCAGCGGCTGCACAACAAAGGGTAGGGAATAGAACACCGAGCCTATCACCAGGCCGGTGAAGGTAAAGGTCAGGGTGCCCAGGCCAAGGCTCTGGGTCAGCTGGCCGATCACCCCATGCGGGCCCATGCTCACCAGCAGGTAAAAACCAATAACCGTCGGCGGCAGCACCAGCGGCAGAGCCACAATCGCGCCAATCGGCTGCTTCCAGCGCGAGTCAGTGCGCGCCAGCCACCAGGCAATCGGCGTACCGAGCAACAGCAGCACCACGGTGGTCAGCGAGGCCAACTCTAGGGTTAGCCATACCGCAGCAACATCAGCATGAGTCAGTGGCATCACAACATCTCGTTAAAGCTGGTAGCCGTAAGACTTGATAATCGCGGCCGCTTTCGCGCCTTTCAGGTACTCGATAAAGGCCGCCGCCGCCGGGTTGTGTTCACCCTTTTTGAGAAGCAACCCATCCTGCTTGATCGGCGTGTGCAGCTCGGCCGGCACCATCCAGGCCGAGCCGCCAGTGAGCTGGCCATCCTTGAACACCTGCGACAGCGCGACAAAACCCAGCTCGGCGTTACCGGTGGCAATAAATTGATGCGTCTGGCTGATGCTCTGTCCCTCGACCAGTTTGCCCTTAACCGCCGCGCTTAGGCCGAGCGTCTCCAGCACCTCGCGGGCGGCCAGGCCATAGGGCGCAGCTTTCGGGTTAGCCATCGCCAAATGCCGGTACTGATTGGCCATGAGAGCAGCCGAGCTGCCGTCGAGATAACTCGGATTAGCCGACCACAGCACCAGGCTGCCGATCGCATAGGTAAAGCGCGAACCGCTGATGCCCAGGCCGTCGCTATCGAGCTTGGCCGGGGTGCTGGCATCGGCACTCAAAAACACTTCAAAAGGAGCACCATGCTGGATCTGCGCGTAGAGCTGGCCAGTGGCACCGAAAGAGGCGAGCACTCTGTGCCCAGTGTCCTGCTCAAACTCGGCGGCAATCGCCTGCAAAGGCGCAGTGAAATTAGCTGCCACCGCCACCTGCACCTGCTCGGCCAGGACGTTACTGGTGAATGCCAGCGCCGCGACTAGCGTACATAGCGTGTGAAAAATGCCAGGCCTCATGCAGGACTCCTAAGGGTGAAGTGATAACAGCAGCGCCACATCAATTAGCGTTATATACAAGAGAACATAACGATAGGCGAAATATATTCGTCCTAGCTGCATGCCTTCACATAAGCAGGCTAAGGGAAGTAACGGATGGGTGGGATGTCGACGCAGCCGCATTGTTGAAAACCAGGCAACCACGTCAGGCTTCAACGCAGTGCGGCGACTAGCCGAGCATTGCCTATGGCTTAGTCAGTTTTGCGCCAGACAGTGGCCAACCAAGGCTGCTGATCGCGGGGCAGGCCGGCTGGGCGGTAGTAATGCTCTAACTCGCTGAAGCCTGCGTCAGTCAACAGTGTGCGCCAGGTGCTCAGGTCGTAATAGGCGCCATAGCGGTCGCCATTCCAGCCCTCCTGATTGTCACCACGAGGGTTAGAGCTGAACAACACACCGCCCGGCTTGAGCGTGGCATGCAACTGCGTCAGCACCCGTGGCAGTTCCTGGCTGGGAATATGAAACAACACGGCGTTGGCAAACACGCCGTCAAACCGCTCAGACGGCAGATCAAGGGCGAGGAAGTCCTGCTGCCAGGCTTCGCAGCCGCTGTCGGTGCGCGCCATGTCGACAAAGCGCGCGCAACCGTCCAGGCCTACCGCCGCATGGCCCATGGCGGTGAAGGTGTGCAGGTCACGTCCAGGGCCACAGCCGAAATCAAGAATCTGGTAGGGCGCCGTCGCCTGGATGTGCGTCAGCAGGGCGGCGATGTTCTGGCTGACATCGTGATCGCGGGTGCCGTCGCGAAAATCTTCCGCGCAGTCCTGGTAATGGCGCACCGTCAGCGCACTGATCTGCGCCAGCTCATCTGGGCTTAATCGCACGGCGCTTAAGCCTCAGCCAGTAAGCGACGCAACTCGGCCAATACCGGCGCGCTGGCTGGGCGCACACCGCGCCACAGGGCAAAGGCTTCTGCCGCCTGTTCAACCAGCATTCCCAGGCCATCCAGGGTTTGCCGCGCGCCATGCTCGGCGGCCCAGCGGTTGAAGGCGGTGAGGTTTTTGCCATACATCATGTCGTAACACAGGGTATGCCCTGGCTCGATCAGACTCGGCGCAATCGGCGGAACATCACCGGCTAAGCTGGCCGAGGTGCCATTGATGATCAAGTCCACCGGTGCGTCGATCCAGTCATAGCCGCTGGCGACTACCGGGCCCAGATCGGCGAATTCACGGGCCAGTTGTTCGGCTTTTGCCACGGTACGGTTGGCGATCACCAGCGCAGCGGGTTGCTCGGCCAACAATGGCTCCAGTACACCCCGCACCGCGCCACCTGCGCCCAATAGCAAGAAGCGCTTGCCCTTGAGCGACACGCCGGCATTTACCGTCAGATCACGCACCAGGCCAGCGCCGTCGGTGTTGTCACCGAGCAGGCTGCCGTCTGCTAGCTTCTTCAAGGTGTTCACCGCACCGGCACGCTGGGCGCGCGCGCTCAAACTGTCAGCCAGGGCAAACGCCTGCTCCTTGAACGGCACGGTGACATTGGCGCCCAGGCCGCTGGCAAAAAACGCGCGGGCATAGCCGGGGAAGTCCTCCAGCGGCGCCAGCAGGGTCTCATAGCTCAGCTGCTCTGCGGTTTGCTCGGCGAACAGACGATGAATCAGCGGCGACTTGCTGTGGCCGATAGGGTTGCCGAATACGCCGTAACGGTCCATCAGCGGCCCGCCTCATTCAACCAGTCACGATCTGTCAGGTAAAACTCGGTCAAGCGTGCTTCCTCGCTGCCCGGCTCGGGTTTCCAGTCATAGCCCCAGCGGACGTGCGGCGGCAACGACATCAGGATCGATTCGGTACGCCCGCCGGACTGCAAACCGAACAGGGTGCCGCGGTCGAACACCAGGTTGAACTCCACATAACGGCCACGGCGGAAGGCCTGGAATTCACGCTCGCGCTCACCATAAGGGGTCAGCTTGCGGCGCTGCACGATGGGCAGGTAAGCGGCCAAATAGGCATCACCAATGGCGCGCATAAAGGCGAAGCTGGTGTCGAAGTCCCATTGATTGACATCGTCGAAGAACAGCCCACCAATGCCCCGCGGCTCGTCACGGTGCTTGAGGTAAAAGTAGCGGTCGCACCAGGCTTTGAACTTCGGGTAGACCTCGGCACCGAAGGGCGCGCAGGCCTCAAAGGCGACCTGGTGCCAGTGTGCGCAGTCCTCTTCATTGCCATAGTAGGGCGTCAGGTCGAAACCGCCGCCGAACCACCAGACCGGCTCTTCGCCTTCCTTCTCGGCACTGAAGAAGCGCACGTTGGCGTGGGACGTTGGCACGTACGGGTTTTCCGGGTGCATCACCAGCGACACGCCGAGGGCTTCAAAGCCGCGACCGGCCAGTTCTGGTCGATGGGCGCTGGCCGACGGCGGCAGGCTGTCACCGAATACGTGGGAGAAGTTGACCCCGCCCTTTTCAATCAGTGCGCCGTTCTCCATCACCCGCGTGCGTCCACCACCGCCACCCGGTCGCTGCCAGGCATCTTCAAAGAATTCGGCACCGCCGTCTTCGGCTTGCAGGGCAGTACAGATACGGTCTTGCAGGTCCAGCAAATAGGCTTTGACGGCCTCAGTACGGTCACTCACGGCGGCACCTTGAAAGCAGGTAAAGCGGCTCAGCCACATAAGGACTGAGCGGCGAAATCGGCAGCAAGCATAACATTTGCACTCACCACCTCGCAGTTGACGCCGGTCAATGGAGACGATTGGATAGCGGCACTCTTGCGCTTCTGCATGCATGATCCAGCCATTCAATCGTTGAGGAGTCCGACAATGCCCATGCGTATTCAATTTAGCCGCCACGGTGGCCCCGAAGTACTCGACTACCTCGACTATCAGCCAAGCGCGCCCGGCCCCCATGAAGTAAGGGTGCAGAACCAGGCGATTGGCCTGAATTTTATCGACACCTATTTCCGCAGTGGCCTGTATGCACCGCCAAGCCTGCCCTCCGGTCTCGGTACTGAGGGTGCAGGCATTGTCGAAGCGGTGGGCTCAGCCGTTAACGGTTTCCAAGTGGGCGACCGTGTCGCTTATGCCACCGGGCCATTGGGCGCGTATAGCGAGTTGCATGTGTTGCCCGCTGAAAAGCTGGTGAAGCTGCCGGATGCGATCAGCTTCGAGCAGGCTGCAGCCCTGATGCTCAAGGGGCTGACCGTGCAATACCTGCTGCGCCAAACCTTTGCCCTGCAAGGCGGCGAGACCATTCTGTTCCACGCTGCCGCCGGTGGCGTCGGCTCGCTGGCCTGCCAATGGGCCAAGGCACTGGGGGTCAAGCTGATCGGTACTGTCAGCTCCGCCGAAAAAGCTGCACGCGCCAAGGAGCAGGGCGCCTGGGCAACTATCGACTACAGCCATGAGAATGTTGCCCAGCGCGTACTCGAGCTGACTGATGGCAAGAAGTGCCCGGTGGTCTACGACGGCGTCGGCAAGGACACCTGGGAAACCTCATTGGATTGCGTAGCGCCGCGCGGTTTGCTGGTCAGCTTCGGCAATGCCTCCGGCGCCGTCAGCGGGGTCAACCTGGGTATCCTGGCGCAGAAAGGCTCACTGTTCGTCACCCGCCCGACGCTGGCGGGCTACGCCGATACACCGTCGCGACTGCAAAGCATGGCCGACGAACTGTTTGCGATGATCAGCAGTGGGCAGTTGCAGGTGGACATCAGCAATCGCTATGCCCTCAAGGATGCGGCGCTGGCGCAAACAGCCCTGAGCGCCCGGCAAACCACCGGCTCGACCATTTTGCTGCCATAAAAATCCGTAGGGTGGGTGGCGCCGCCACAAAACGTGCATCCCGTGAGGTGCCCGGGCGTCGCGTAACCCACCGTGCATAGGCGCGGACAGCCTTCAGGATGGCCTTATCACATCCCCAGTGATCAGATCACGGATCAGGCTGGGGTTCTTACGCCCGCCCAAAGCCCCACCGAGTACCCGATCCAGCTGGCCGGGAAAGTACTGCTCGACGCGCAAACGACTCCGGGCAGAGGGACGCCCGGCCGGATTAGCCGACGTCGAGACCAGCGGACCAGTCAAACGACAGAGGGCACGCACCTGTGGATGATCGCTAACGCGCAGGGCCACGCTGTTGTGCTGGCCGCTGATCCACTCGGGCAAGCGGTTCTGATGCGGCACCAGCCAGGTGTTGGGCCCTGGCCAGCTACCGGTCAGCCGCGCCAACCAGATTTCCGGGAGGTCCTCGAGGAGAAAGTCGAACTGCTCGATATCGGCTGCCACCAGAATCAGCCCCTTGTCCACGGGCCGCTCTTTCAGCGCAAGCAAGCGCTCCACCGCTTCGCCATGCCAAGGGTCACAGCCCAGCCCCCATACTGCCTCGGTCGGATAGGCAATCACCCCGCCATTGCGCACGACCCGTGCGGCCTGTTGTATTTGCCAGTTACTGACCATTGACTGCTCTCCACTAACGACTGGCGGGCAGTGTATCCAAGCTAAGGCGCGCGGCCCACCCAGCGACCGCCTTCACAGGCCACACGACCGCCCAGCTCCAACTCCGTTAGCGCGGCCAAAACCTCGGCCAGCGGCAAACCACTGGCCGCCACCAGTGCCTCACTGCTATGCGGCGCGGCATGTAATAGGTCCAGCAAGGGATGGCTGTAAGACTCCGGCTTGCTCGCTGCACTGATAGGCGGCTGCGCTTGCCAACCACGCAAGGCCTGCAAAATATCTTCGATACCTTCCACCAGCGTCGCCCCTTCGCGGATCAACTGATGGCAGCCACGTGCACCGGGATGGTGGATTGAGCCAGGGATCGCATACACCTCGCGGCCCTGCTCGGCGGCCAGGCGCGCAGTGATCAGCGAGCCACTGGACGGGCTGGCTTCTACCACCAACACGCCCACCGAGAGGCCACTGATAATTCTGTTACGTCGCGGAAAGTTGCTGGCATGGGGCGGGCAACCCAACGGTAACTCGGAGACCAACGCTCCGCCTTGGGCAATAATCGCCGCCGCTAGCGGCTTATGCCGCGCCGGATACAGGCACTGCAAGCCGGTCCCAAGCACCGCGACTGTCTTACCGCAGGCATCCAGTGCGCCCTGGTGGGCCGCGCCATCGATGCCAAGCGCCAAACCACTGGTAATCACAAAGCCACCACCGGCCAGGCTGCGGGCAAAGCTGTGCGCAGTATCCAGGCCAGGCCGCGATGCACGCCGGCTACCAACCATGGCCAGTTGCGGCTGTTCCAGCAACGTCGGGTCGCCCTGCACAAACAACAGCGGCGGAGCATCCGCCAGTTCGGCCAGTAACCCGGGATAAATAGGGTCGTCCCACATCAGCAAGTGCTGCGTCTCGCTCTCCAGCCAGGCCAGACTTTGCGCGGCTCGCTCGCGCACGGCTTCACTGCGCCGCGCTTCACTGCAGGCCTGCGGCAAACCCAAAGAACGCCAGGCGCTGGCCGGTGCGCTGAGCGCGGCAGACGCGCTGCCAAAGGCACTGAGTAATTTGCGAAAACGGCGGGGGCCCAGCTCTGGCAGGCAATGCAGGCGCAGACGGGCTTCAAGCTCGGCGGGGGAAATAAAGGCAGGTTGCGACATTGGGATCATCCTTGATCGGTCGCGCCGCGGGAGCGGCAGAGTTAGGTCAGGCAGCCAGGGCTGGCATGCCATAAAAAGCCCCACATTCGCGGGGCTCTCAGTGTTACGGGTTACGCACTTTGTCCATCAGTTCAAGCGAGCGTGAAGCACCCAGCACCAGGCCATAGCTGAGCTTGTCGTAGGTGCGAAACACCATCAGCAAGCCCGAACGCTCATCAGGGATCTTCACCGAGTCACCGGTTATGCGGTCACGTACGGTTTCGCCGGTTTTGTAGATCGCCAGTACGTTACCTTCACTCAGGCCATCACGGGCACCTTTGTTGATGGTGACCACGTCAAACTGACCAATCTGGGTCACGCCGCGCGGTACATCGAGGATCACCCCGTTGATCTCAGCGGCCGGCTCACTCGGCATAAAGGTCGAATTGATCGCACGCTCTTCGGTGGCGAACAGTCGGTCTCCAAGGCGCACTTCCTGGGTCGAACGGGTCAGCATCATGGTACCGACGTCACCTTCCTCGGCGACAATTTGACCGGAGCCGATATCGTCGGCGTTGATGCCGAGGAATTCCTTGGTCTCAGGGTCTGTATAGGTTTTGCCCTGACGGAAGATGCCGTAAGCCGGCGCTGACTCGTCAAACACACCGCGGGCATACACACGATCACCGGCACCGCTGACAACGCGCTCGGCGTTGCCGGCGACGATATACGGCGCGCCTAGAAACTGCTCGGGCTTATCAATGATGCGGTTACTCAGCAGGAAGCTGTTGATTGCCTCCAGCGGAATGGCCGGAATGGCCTCAGCCATCGGCGTGCTGCGGATCTGCGGCGACAGTTTAATGGTGCCTCGCGACGCACCGCGGTTAAGCATCAGGCGTGGCTGACCATCGACATACACCAAGCTCAGCAGGTCGCCCGGGTAAATCAGATGAGGATTTTCCACCTGTGGGTTGGCATGCCAGATTTCTGGCCATTTCCACGGCTGGCTAAGGAATTTTCCAGAAATATCCCAGAGGGTATCGCCCTTGACCACGGTATAACGGTCTGGGTGACCGTCCTTGAGTTGCACGGCGGCCTGGGCCAAGCCACTTGCCGCAACCAGCAGCAGGGCGAGTAGTGATTTCCTCATGCGGTGAATCCCTTTATTATGTGCCTTCACGTAGAGCGCCCTAGCGCCGCGACAAAACCCAGTCGTGCTGCGGCGTGAAGCCGTTTTTCAATGCTGCTCATCATCTTAGCAGCGGATTTTGACTTTATTCCACAAGTGCATCACAAACGCATATGGCGATTCTAAATATCCTCGAGTTTCCCGATCCGCGCCTGCGCACCATCGCCAAGCCGGTGGAAGTGGTTGATGACGCCTTGCGTCAGCTGATCGACGACATGTTTGAAACCATGTATGACGCACCGGGCATCGGCCTCGCGGCCAGCCAGGTTAACGTGCACAAGCGTCTGGTGGTGATGGACCTGTCCGAAGACAAGTCCGAGCCCCGGGTGTTTATCAACCCTGAATTCGAACCGCTGACCGAAGAAATGGATCAGTACCAGGAAGGCTGCCTGTCGGTGCCGGGGTTCTACGAGAACGTCGACCGCCCGCAAAAGGTCAAAATCAAGGCGTTGGACCGCGATGGCAAGCCCTACGAGCTGATCGCCGAAGGTCTGCTGGCCGTCTGTATCCAGCACGAATGTGATCACCTCAATGGCAAGCTGTTTGTCGATTACCTGTCTAATCTCAAACGCGACCGCATCAAGAAGAAGCTGGAAAAGCAACATCGCCAGCAGGCTTGAGCCACATCTTTACAAAGGCTTGCTGCGGCAAGCCTTTTTCTTTTTAGCAGTGAGAATCCATGTCTGAGTCTTTGCGTATTGTTTTTGCCGGCACTCCGGAATTCGCCGCCGAGCACCTCAAAGCCCTGCTCGACACGCCACACCAGATCATTGCCGTGTACAGCCAGCCAGACCGCCCGGCCGGTCGCGGGCAGAAACTCACGCCCAGCCCGGTCAAACAACTCGCCCTGCAACACACCATCCCGGTGTATCAACCACAAACCCTGCGCGACCCAGCGACGCAAGCCGAACTGGCTGCGCTCAAGCCCGACCTGATGGTGGTGGTCGCCTATGGCCTGATCCTGCCGCAAGTGGTGCTCGATACCCCGCGCCTGGGTTGTATTAATAGTCATGCGTCCTTGTTGCCGCGCTGGCGCGGTGCCGCGCCGATTCAGCGCGCGATCGAAGCCGGTGATGCCGAGTCAGGTGTCACCGTGATGCAGATGGAAGCAGGCCTGGACACCGGGCCGATGCTGCTGAAAGTCAGCACTGCCATCATTGCCGCAGACAGCGGCGGTAGCTTGCATGACCGCTTGGCAGCGCTCGGCCCACCGGCCGTTATCGAGGCCATTCGTGGTTTGGCCGCTGGCACGTTGAAAGGTCAGGTGCAAGACGACAGCCTGGCCACTTATGCGCACAAGCTAAACAAGGATGAGGCGCGGATAGACTGGAGCCGCCCAGCCGTTGAGCTGGAGCGCCTGGTGCGGGCTTTCCACCCGTGGCCGATCTGCCACAGCACACTAAACGGCGAAGCTCTGAAAGTGCATGCCGCGCAGATGGGCGAGGGCAGTGGTGCGCCCGGAACCATTCTCGCCGCCGACAAGTCCGGGCTGACCGTGGCCTGCGATACGGGCGCGCTGCGCCTGACGCGCCTGCAACTGCCAGGCGGCAAAGCGCTGAATTTCAGTGATCTGTTCAACAGCCGGCGCGAGCAGTTCGCCGCCGGCTTGGTGCTCGGTCAATGAACCCTCGCCTCGCTGCCGCCCGCGCCCTGGCCGTGGTGCTCAATGGCAAAGCCTCACTGGGTAGCAGCCTGCCGCCGTTACTGGATAAAGTTGAACTGCGCGACCGTGGTTTAACCCAGGATCTAGCCTTTGGCACCGCCCGCTGGCAGCCACGCTTGGCCCTTATCGCCGAGACGCTGCTGCAAAAGCCTTTCAAGGCTGTAGACCGGGATGTCGAGGCGCTACTGCTGATCGGTCTGTATCAGTTGTTCTACACCCGTATTCCGGCCCATGCTGCCATCGGTGAAACCGTGGCCTGTATCGACAAGCTGAAGAAGCCTTCGCTCAAAGGCCTGCTCAACGCCGTGCTGCGTAATGCCCAGCGTGACAGCGAAATCATTATCGCCAGCTTGGACCGCGACCCGGTGTTGCACACTGCGCATCCGCGCTGGCTGCAAAAAGCTCTGAAAGCCCAGTGGCCAGAGCAGTGGGAGGCGATTTGCGCGGCCAACAACGCCCATCCGCCGCTGATTCTGCGGGTCAACCGCCGCCTTGGCAGCCGCGATGAGTACCTGGCCGAACTGCGCCGCGTTGGTTTCGAAGCCGAGCCTTGTACGTTCAGCCGCGACGGCATCCGTTTGCTTCAGGCCTGTGATGTCACCACGCTGCCGGGCTTTGCCGAAGGCCGCGTCAGTGTGCAGGACGAAGCAGCGCAACTGGCGGCCGAGTTGCTCGACCTCGCCTCCGGCCAACGCGTGCTGGACGCCTGCGCCGCGCCAGGCGGCAAGACCTGCCATCTGCTCGAAGCCGAACCGGCACTGGCCGGCGTGGTCGCGGTGGATCTGGAAGAAAAGCGCCTGGTGCGGGTGCGCGAGAACCTCAAGCGCCTGGGCCTAGACGCCGAGCTGATCGCCGCCGACGGCCGCGACTTGGACGCCTGGTGGGACGGCAAGCCGTTCCAGCGCATCCTGCTCGATGCACCGTGCTCGGCCACCGGCGTGATCCGTCGTCACCCTGATATCAAACTGACCCGCCAGCCCGGCGACATTGCTGCCTTGGCGCAGTTGCAGGGCGAACTGCTCGATGCCCTGTGGCAAACCCTGGAAGTCGGCGGCATCCTGCTCTACGCCACCTGCTCGGTGATGCCAGCGGAGAACAGCGAGAACATCGCCGCCTTCCTCGCCCGCACCCCAGGTGCCCGTGAGCTGGATATTGCCGGGGCGTTCGGTCATAAAACCGCTCACGGTCGCCAGCTATTCCCGCAAGTAGACGGCCACGACGGCTTCTACTATGCCAAGCTGATGAAAATCGCCGCCGCCCCCCGCGGCTGAGGAACAGACTGCATGAAGATCATCATTCTCGGTGCAGGCCAGGTTGGCGGCACGCTGGCGGAACACTTGGCCAGCGAAGCCAACGACATCACCGTGGTCGACACCGACGGCGAGCGTCTGCGTGACCTCGGCGATCGCCTAGATATCCGCACTGTGCAGGGCCGTGGCTCGTTCCCGACGGTGTTACGCCAGGCCGGTGCAGACGATGCCGACATGCTGGTGGCGGTGACCAACAGCGACGAGATCAACATGATCGCCTGCCAGGTGGCCTACAGCCTGTTCCACACCCCGACCAAGATTGCCCGGGTGCGCGAAGCGGCCTACCTGACACGCAGTGGCCTGTTCTGCAACGAATCGATCCCGGTCGACGTGCTGATCAGCCCTGAGCAGGTGGTGACCAATTACATCAAGCGCCTGATCGAATACCCCGGTGCGCTGCAGGTCATCGACTTTGCCGACGGCAAAGCCCAGCTGGTCGCGGTCAAGGCCTACTACGGCGGCCCACTGGTCGGTCAGCAACTGCGTCAGTTGCGCGAACACATGCCCAATGTCGACACGCGCGTGGCGGCGATCTTCCGCCGCAACCGGGCGATCATGCCGAAGGGCGACACCGTGATCGAAGCCGATGACGAAGTGTTCTTTATCGCCGCCAAGGCGCATATCCGCGCGGTGATGAGCGAAATGCGCCGCATGGAAGACAGCTACAAGAAAATCGTCATCGCCGGCGGCGGGCACATCGGCGAGCGCCTGGCCGAAGCCATCGAGAGCCGCTACCAGGTGAAGATTATCGAGATGAACCCGGCGCGCTGCCGCTACCTCTCGGAAACCCTCGATAGCACCATCGTGCTGCAGGGCAGCGCCTCGGACCGCGACCTGCTGGTGGAAGAAAACATCAGCGACGCCGACCTGTTCCTGGCGCTGACCAACGACGACGAGGCCAACATTATGTCGTCCTTGCTGGCCAAGCGCCTCGGCGCGCGCAAGGTGATGACCATCATCAACAATCCCGCCTATGTGGATTTGGTCCAGGGCGGCGAAATCGACATCGCCATCAGCCCGCAAATGGCCACCATTGGCACCCTGCTGACCCACGTACGGCGTGGCGATATCGAAAGCGTGCACAGCTTGCGGCGCGGGGCCGCCGAAGCCATCGAGGCGATTGCCCACGGCGACTCAAAGTCGAGCAAAGTGGTCGGGCGCGCGATCAGGGACATTGACCTGCCGCCCGGCGGCACTATCGGCGCGATTATTCGCAACGAAGAGGTGCTGATTGCCCATGACGCGACGGTGATCGAGTCCGGCGATCACGTGATCTTGTTTCTGGTCGACAAAAAATACATCCGTGATGCCGAGCGGCTATTCCAAGTCGGCCTGACATTCTTCTAGGAGTCGCTCATGAGCACTGAAGCCCTGGAAAAAATGCTGGCCAAGGGCATGGATAACGCCCTGCTGCGCTTCGGCTTGGGTAAGGGTTATCTGGATGCCGGCGATTTCCCCTTGGCGGCGCAGCACTTGCAGCGCTGCGTGCAGTTCGACCCCAAATACTCAGCCGCGTGGAAGCTGCTCGGCAAGGCGCTACTCGCCGCCGCGCAACCACTCGCCGCCCAACACGCCTGGGAGCAGGGCATGACGGCCGCGCAAGCACACGGCGACAAGCAAGCAGAAAAGGAAATGACGGTGTTTCTGCGCAAGCTGGCGAAACAGCTACCCTCGGACGGAAGCTGACGCCCGGCTGTTTAGGCTGCATGCGCAATCCAACAAGATCAGCGTAGCTGCCGTCGTAACGTGCACGGCAGTGGCAGGTTAATTCGTGGTTGCTGTACGCCCGGCCATCAGCCGCATGATAGCGTTTAGCAACATGCCGTAGAGCGGCACGAAGAGCAGCAAGCTGACCGCCAGCTTGATCACATAATCCACACTGGCAATTTCGACCCAGTGCTCGGCCATAAACGGGTCACTGCTTTGCCAGAAGGCGATGGCAAAAAACACCGCAGTATCCAGCAAATTACCCAGTACCGTTGAAGCAGCCGGGGCCACCCACCACTGGCGTAAATTACGTAGGCGGTCGAATACTTGGATATCCAGCAGTTGCCCGAGGGCATAGGCAAGGAAGCTGGCCAGGGCAATGCGGGCGACGAATACGTTGAACTCCTGCAGCGCGGCAAACCCAGCAAAACTGCCACTCTGGAAGAGCACCGACACCCCATAAGAAGCGAGCAAAGCAGGCAGCATGACCCGCGCGATCACTTTGCGCGCCGGGCCTTTGCCGAGCAGGCGTACGGTGAGGTCAGTAGCCAGGAAGATAAACGGAAAGCTGAATGCACCCCAGGTGGTCTGCCAACCGAACAGAGTCATGGGCAGTTGTACCAGGTAGTTACTGGCAATGATGATCAGCATGTGAAAGGCGATCAGGCCGGCCAGAGCCGGGCGCCAGATCATTGGAGAGACCGTTGGCATGTCATGTCCTTTTTGAATGAGATGGGGTTAGGGAACCCATTGCCGCAGCTGTGGAGTATTCGCCGCGCGGCATTCTAGCGTTTTCTTGACCGGCGGGACGGTTTTCCTCTCGCAACCAGACCGTTGGTTAGCGTTCGATAAAGCGCAGGCCGACTCCTTCGGCATCCACCCGCATCACTTCCATTTGCAGCACCGGCGCCTCGATTGGCAAATCCTGCACCTGGCCGGTAACAATCGTGCCTTGAGGCAGGATCACAAGGTCAGGGTGTTTGACGTAGACGCCGCCGTCGGAGAGATCGCGGGTCTGCGCCACGACTTCACCGAAACTCGCATGGCAAATCTTGATACGACACTTCATCGAGGTGCGTGGATGCTGACGCTGGCTGGACATAAACGTGACCGTCCTCAATAGGGGTGGTGCGATTAATAGCGAAAAACCCTGAAACCGCCAAGCATTAATACTGAAAAGGTGCCACGTAGGCACCTCAACTCAATACCACTTAGCCTCACCGGCCGGACGCTTTTTAAAGCGCTTCATGCTCCACATATACTGGCTCGGGTAGGCTCGTACGTAACGCTCAATCACCCCACTCATGGCCGCAACGGCGGTGGCCGTGTCGCTGCTGTACATCTCTTGCGGCGCAGCCTCCAAAATCACCTTGAAGCCCGAACCATCGGGTAAACGCAGCGCATGCAGAAATACACCGCAGGCTTTGCCGCCACTCAACATGCCAGCGACAAACTTGCTGGTCAGCGCCTCGGTGCCGAGGAAGGGGACAAATACGCCAGAAGACAGGCTTGGCTCGGGATCGGCAGGAATCCCTACCGCACCGCCTCTACGTACTTCCTTGATGACGCTAAGGATGCCTTCCTTGGTCGACGGCGCGACCCGGTTACCCAGCTGCACACGCTGTTTACGCAGCAGCTCATCAACCGCCTTCAACTTCGGTGGCCGGAAAAAGATGATCGGTTTGCACTGCGCGCAATAGAAGTGGTTAAGCACTTCCCAGTTGCCCAAATGGCTGGTGATGCCGACCACGCCTTTACCACTGGCCAAGGCCTGCTGCAGCACCTCCAGACCTTCGACTTCTCGCACCAGGCCAATAGATTTCTGCGCCGGCCAGATCCAGGCACAGGCGCTTTCGGTCAGGGTCCTACCGATATCCATCAGTGATTGACCCAGCAGACGCTGGTGTGCGGCTTCGTCCAACTCGGGAAAGCACTTGCGCAGGTTGATGCTGGCCACTTCACGCGAGCTGTTGGGCAGCTTCCACATCAGCCAACCAATTCCCGCCCCCACGGCCTGCACCGCACGCCACGGCAGTAACGCGAACAACCGCAGAAAGCCCACCACCAGGGCACCTTTGAGCTTTTCCACAGGCAACTCCAGCCGATCAAAAGGCGCTTAGTGTAACCGGCCACGCGGCTCGGTGTTCAGTCGCGGCGCAACGCTGCATAGCGATCACAGTCGGTGGTGTGATCCATGACCATCCCGGTGGCCTGCATGTAGGCATAACAGATGGTCGGCCCGACAAAGGTGAAACCGGCCTTCTTCAAGGTCTTGCTCATGGCCTCGGCTTCGGCGGTGATAGCCGGCACCTGGCTGCGCTCGCTGAAGTGATTGATCGTCGGCGCACCACCGACAAACGACCAAAGCAGCGCCACCGGGTCATCCAGTTTTAACCAGGCCTGGGCATTCTGCCGCGCGGCTTTAAGCTTGAGGCGATTACGGATAATCCCGGCATCCTGCATCAGCGTGCCTTCGATGTAGTCATCGCTGAGCGCCGCCAAACGCTGCACATCAAAGCCGAACAACACCTCGCGATAACGCTCACGCTTCTTCAGCACGGTGATCCACGACAGGCCGGCCTGAAAGCCCTCCAGCAACAATAACTCGAACAGCACCTGCGGATCGCGCTGCGGCACGCCCCATTCGTGGTCGTGGTAGGCGATATACAGCGGATCATCAGTGCACCAGAAACAGCGCGGCATGCGGGTTTTCCTTGGGTCTGTTGCCGTTTCGTTCGCGGCCGCGTCGGAGCCTGTTTTAGCGCGAGGCAAGGCACGAGATGCGAAGTTTAGCTGGCTAAATGAGTCATCGAGAAACGCAGCATCGCGCTAAAACAGGCCCGGCCCTTCGGGTTGCGCGGAAAATCTCGCCATGCGGTGTTGAAGGACTTGGCAAGGGAACAACCATTACCGGCGTCCTCCGCCTAGCGGAGCGCCGCCCGGCCGTGGCGAGATTTTCGCGGCAACGCGGCTCGCGTCGAGACGGCAACAGACCCTAAGCTTCGGTATACTCACGGACTTTCTGAAGCCGCCAAAGTACGGGTGATATTTGTGAGCCAGACTACGCCTGCCGTGCGCACCTTCCAAGATTTGATCCTCGCCCTGCAACAGTACTGGGCCGAGCAGGGCTGCGTAGTGATGCAGCCCTACGACATGGAAATGGGCGCAGGCACCTTCCACACCGCCACGTTCTTGCGCGCCATCGGCCCCGAGACCTGGAACGCCGCCTACGTGCAGCCTTCCCGTCGTCCGGCTGACGGTCGCTACGGCGAGAACCCCAACCGCCTGCAGCACTACTACCAGTTCCAGGTGGTGTTGAAGCCGAATCCGGAGAACTTCCAGGAGCTGTACCTCGGTTCGCTGAAAGCCATCGGCATCGACCCGCTGGTGCACGACATTCGCTTCGTTGAAGACAACTGGGAATCACCAACCCTCGGCGCCTGGGGGCTGGGGTGGGAAATCTGGCTGAATGGCATGGAAGTCACCCAGTTCACCTACTTCCAACAAGTCGGCGGCATCGAGTGCTACCCGGTCACCGGCGAGATCACCTACGGCCTGGAACGCCTGGCCATGTACATCCAGGGTGTCGATTCGGTGTATGACCTGGTGTGGACCGACGGCCAATTCGGCAAGGTCACCTACGGCGACGTGTTCCACCAGAACGAAGTGGAACAGTCGACCTACAACTTCGAACACGCCAACGTCGAAAAACTCTTCGAGCTGTTCGATTTCTACGAGTCGGAAGCCAACCGCCTGATCGAGCTGGAACTGCCGCTACCCACCTACGAAATGGTGCTTAAGGCTTCGCACACCTTCAACTTGTTGGATGCACGCCGGGCCATCTCGGTGACCGCGCGCCAGCAGTACATCCTGCGTGTGCGTGCGCTAGCCCGCTCGGTGGCACAGAGCTACCTGCAAGCACGGCGCAAGCTGGGCTTCCCGCTCGCCGCCCCTGACCTGCGTGATGAAGTGTTAGCCAAGCTGGAGGCAGCAGAATGAGTACCCGTGATTTCCTGGTAGAACTGGGCACCGAAGAGCTGCCGCCGAAAGCCCTGAAAACCCTCGGTGAGGCCTTTTTGGCCGGTATCGAAAAAGGCCTGAAAACCTCAGGCCTGCCCTACCGCGCCAGCCGCTATTACGCCGCACCGCGTCGCCTGGCCGTGCTGATCGAGCAGCTTGAAGAGCAACAAGCCGATCGCATCCAGAACCTCGACGGCCCGCCCCTGCAGGCAGCATTCGACAAGGACGGTAACCCAACTCAAGCGGCGCTTGGCTTTGCCAAAAAGTGCGGGGTTGAGCTGAGCCAGATCGACCAGAGCGGGCCTAAGCTGAAATTCAGCCAGAGCATCCCGGGCCAGGCTGCTGCCGGCTTGCTACCAGGCATAGTCGAAACCTCGCTGAACGAACTGCCGATCCCTAAGCGCATGCGCTGGGGCGCGCGCAAGACCGAATTCGTCCGCCCAAGCCAGTGGCTGGTGATGTTGTTTGGTGATGAGGTGATCGACTGCGAAATCCTCGCCCAGCAGTCTGGTCGCGTTTCCCGTGGCCATCGCTTCCACGCCAACCACGATGTACGCATCAGCGCGCCGGCTAACTACGCCGAAGACCTACGCGGTGCTTATGTGATCGCCGATTTCGCCGAGCGCCGCGCACAGATCGCCGCGCGTATCGAGCAACTGGCCGCCGAGCAACAAGGCACCGCGATTGTGCCGCCCGCCTTGCTCGATGAAGTCAGCGCCCTGGTCGAATGGCCGGTGCCGCTGGTGTGCTCGTTCGAGGAGCGCTTCCTTGAGGTGCCGCAAGAGGCGCTGATCATCACCATGCAGGACAACCAGAAGTACTTCTGCCTGCTGGATGCGGGCGGCAAGCTGCTGCCGCGTTTTATCACCGTGGCCAACATCGAAAGCAAAGACCCGATACAGATCATTTCCGGCAACGAAAAGGTCGTACGCCCACGCCTGACCGATGCCGAGTTCTTCTTCAAGCAGGACAAGAAGCAGAAGCTCGAAACCTTCAACCAGCGCCTGGCCAATGTGGTGTTCCAAGCCCAGCTCGGCTCGGTGTTCGACAAGGCGCAGCGGGTTTCCGCCCTGGCTGGTTTTATTGCTCAGCGCATCGGCGGCGATGCCAACCGTGCGGCCCGCGCCGGCCTGCTGTGCAAGTGCGACCTGGCCAGCGAGATGGTCGGTGAGTTCCCGGAAATGCAGGGCATCGCCGGTTACTACTACGCCAAGCATGACGGCGAAGCCGAAGACGTCGCGCTGGCGCTGAACGAGCAATACATGCCGCGCGGTGCCGGCGCCGAACTACCGAGCACCCTCACCGGTGCCGCCGTGGCCCTAGCTGACAAACTGGATACCCTGGTCGGGATTTTCGGCATCGGCATGCTGCCCACCGGCAGCAAAGACCCCTACGCCCTGCGCCGCGCGGCGCTCGGCGTACTGCGCATCCTGATCGAGAAGCAGCTAGACCTCGATCTGGTCGAAACTGTCGCGTTCGCCATTAACCAGTTTGGCGATAAAATCAAAGCAGCAGGCCTGGCACCTCAGGTACTGGACTTTATTTTCGACCGTCTGCGTGCGCGTTATGAAGATGAAGGCGTCGAGGTTGCTGTTTATCAAGCCGTGCGTGCGGTCAGCCCGACCTCGCCACTGGACTTCGATCAGCGCGTACAAGCGGTGCAGGCCTTCCGTGCACTGCCGCAAGCTGCCGCATTGGCTGCTGCGAACAAGCGCGTGTCCAACCTGCTGAGCAAAGCCGAAGGGCAAGTTGCCGCGAGCGTGCAAGCCCATCACTTCGACAACCCCAGCGAGTTCGCCCTCAACGCCGCCATCCAGCAGGCCGAACACGCAGTCCAGCCGCTGGCTGCGGCGCGCCAGTACAACCTGGCACTGAGCCAGCTAGCGAACTTGCGCGAGCCGGTGGATGCGTTCTTCGAGGCCGTGCTGGTCAACGCCGAAGACCCGGCCGTGCGGGCTAACCGCTATGCGCTGCTGGCCAAGCTACGTGGCCTGTTCCTCGGTGTCGCCGACATCTCGGTACTCGGCTAACGCCTGCTGAACATCCGGTGGGCTGAGCAGCCCACCTTCACCTTTACCGGGTGGCGGCCATCACCGCCAGCCGGTTCGGATTACCGCATGAAACTGCTGATTCTCGACCGCGACGGCGTCATCAATTACGACTCCGACGCCTATATCAAAAACCTCGACGAATGGATTCCTTTACCCGGCGCCATTGAGGCCATCGCGCGCCTGTCGCAGGCTGGCTGGACAGTTGCCGTGGCCACCAATCAATCCGGGGTGGCTCGCGGCTACTACGACTTGCCCATGCTGGAGGCCATGCATGCGCGTTTGCGCGAGCTGGTGGCAGAGCAGGGCGGCGAGCTAGGCCTGATCGTAAACTGCATTCACGGCCCAGCTGAAGGCTGTGACTGCCGCAAGCCTAAGCCGGGTATGCTCGAACAAATTGCCGCGCATTATGGCGTCGCACTCAAGGGCATCTGGTTTGTCGGCGACAGCAGTGGTGACCTGACGGCGGCGCAAACCGTCGACTGTCAGCCTGTGTTAGTAAAAACCGGCAAGGGTGAACGCACCCTGGCGAAAGGATTGCCAGCGGGCACTCTGGTATTCGATAACCTGGCGGCGGTTGCCGATCAGCTTCTCCACCTATAAAGCAGGCCCTGCCTGCGACGGTAAAAGCTCTTATGTCGACAGTGCAGACCCTCAGAATCTTCCTCTTCTATCTGTTGTTGTCTTCCAGCGCCTTCCTCTGGTGCACCCTCAGCGTGTTTGTCGCGCCCTTTTTACCCTTTCGTGCCCGCTACCGTTTCGTCGTGCAGAACTGGTGCCGCTGCGCCACCTGGTTGGCCAAAGTGGTGATCGGCATCCGCTACGAGATCAAGGGCCTGGAAAATATCCCGGAGCAGCCCTGCGTAATCCTCGCCAAACACCAGAGCACGTGGGAAACCTTCTTCCTCTGCGGCTTCTTTGAGCCCCTCAGCCAGGTGGTTAAACGCGAACTGTTGTACGTGCCGTTCTTCGGCTGGGCGATGGCCATGCTCAAGCCCATCGCCATCGACCGTAGCAACCCCAAGGCTGCGCTCAAACAACTAGCCAAAATTGGCCATGAGCGCTTAGGGCAGGGCGCCTGGGTCTTAGTCTTCCCGGAAGGCACGCGTATTCCACCCGGCCAGATTGGCAAGTTCAGCCGTGGCGGTGCATCCCTCGCAGTAAACGCCAACCTGCCGGTGCTGCCGATTGCCCACAACGCTGGCGAGTTCTGGCCGAAGCAAGGTTGGGGCAAGACGGCGGGCACCATCCAAGTGGTGATCGGGCCGCTGATGCACGCCAACGGCACCGGCCCGCGCGCAATCGCCGAGCTAAACGAGCGCGCCTTTGCCTGGGTTAGCCAGGCGCAACGCGATATCGGCTCACTGGATGCACAGAGCCCGGCCCTGGAAACGCCAGCGTCAGTCTGAGCAATCTCTACCTAGGGCTCTGGCGTGACATCGTGCGGCATCGACTCCATCAACACCGAGCCAACCGTAAGCGGTGCTTGCATCTGGAAGCTAGGGCTCTCACCTGTCGCCGGGTAGGGGTCGGTGAGGCGTTTGTACAGCGCATGCACAGCCATCAGTCCGACCATCACCATCAAACTGTAAAAGAAGCTCGCCGGGCCCCAGCGCTCCATGGTCAGTGACACCAAAAACGGACCGATGCTGGCGCCCATACCGCCCACCAGCAGCAAGGTGCTACTGGCACCGGTGGCTTGGTCGGCCTCCAGTTGATCGTTGCTTAGCGCCAAATAAAGCGCCAGCAGCGGAAAGCAGCACGCGCCGAACAGCAGGGCCAACAGCAGATGGCTGTTATTGCTGGTAAAGCCCAACAACGCACTGGCCAGGGCGAACACCAACGCCGCGCCAGCGGAAGCGGCAATGACCGTACGCCGGTCGATGCTGTCCGAGAGCTTACCCAGTGGCCATTGCAGCAGCATCCCGCCGAGCACCAGCATCGCCATAAACAGCGACACCTCACTGACCTGCATGCCCAGCCGGCTGGCATACACTGCGCCCATGCCGAGCACCATGGCGTAACAGGTGTTGATCAGAAACGAGCCAACCAGCCCGGTTGGCGCCAGGCGGTAAAGACTGGCGATGCTCACCGGACGAGCGCTCGCAAACGCCGGCATCGGTGACGCACTAAGCAAAATCGGGATGGCCGCCAAGCTGATCAGAATCGAGATCAAGGTAAACAGCTCGAAGCCCGCCGGGTCGGACAGGTTGAGCAGAAACTGTCCGGCGGCAAGGCCGGCGAGCATGGTGATCATGTACAGCGACAACAACTGACCGCGGTTACGGTTATCCGCCGCCTGGTTCAACCAGCTCTCGGCGACCACGTAAATGGCCGACACGGAAAACCCGGTAAGCAGGCGCATAAAACCCCAGACCCACGGGTCGACCAGCACCGAGTGCACCAAGATGGTCATCGAGGCCAGCGCCGTTAGTGCGGCGAAGGCACGCACATGGCCGACCCGTTGAATGATCGAGGGCGCACGCAAAGAACCGAGCAAAAAACCCAGGTAATAGGCAGACATCAGCAGGCCGGTAGCACGGGTATCGAAGCCCTCCAGCTCAGCCCGCACCCCCAACAACGTGCCTTGCGCACCGATACACAAGCCGATGACGCCGAGGCCGAAGAACAATGGCCACACCGTGCGGACAGTCTGCCGGAGCATGTACACCCCCTGAAGGATTAAGCGCCTGAGCAGTGCCGTCAGGCGCAGGATTAGAAATGAACGAACGGCTGCGCGGGAAAACCGCTGCAGCCGTTAGGGTCGATCAGGTGTAGCGGACGGGCATTAGCCCGTCCACTGCGGCGGCGTGCTCAGCTCGGCAAAAACTCCTTGGCCCAGCCCAAACTGGCAATATTGCGTTCGATCATAGACTCAACTTCAGCCACGCTGTAGCCCATGTCAGCGAGCACTTCGCGGGTGGAATGACCCCAACGCTCGGGTAGGCTGACCGCTTTGATGCTGGCCTCGCTCGGACGGATCGCCAAGTGGTCGATCTGGGTGAGGCAATGGCCGCTCGGGTGCTCAGAGTGCACCGAGAAAGCAAAGCTGCCAAGGTCGATGCCGACCGTACCGTCACCTTCGCGGCTGTATAGCTCACGCAAGGTTTCGATCGACAGCGGTTCCGCGGCGGCGATATCGGCGGCCTGCAGGTGTTCAGCCCAGTAGGCAGCCGGTGCAGCTTGCAGCGCGGTTTTGAGGAACTCAGCAATATTGGTTGCCGAACTAATTCCGGCCAGGCCTTCAATGCGCTCAAGTTGTGGTAACTCGTCCGCGTTGGAGTCGAGGTAGAGCCAACCTTCAGAGGTTTTGTAAAAGTGCGAGAGGGCATTGTGGCCCAGCACCTCGCGGCCGGAAGGCTCGTTGAACGGCGAACGGCCAGCGTAATCGAAGGCGAACGATAGCTGCGCCAGGTTGGTGACCGAAGACAGCGAGGTGCGCGAGCGGGTCGGCTGGCCAGTCTTCATCTTGTGGTAGATGGATACCGCCATGCCCAGGCCAGCCGCGAAGCCGCAGTTGACGTCCAAGGTGCCGAGGTGAGCGTGCTCTTCCGGCGTCTCTGGGCCACCGAAACGGCTCATGATGCCGCTGTGCGCTTGGATGATGTCGTCGTAGCCGATGTAGTTGCTCTTAGGGCCTGGCAGCGGGCCGCCGAGGCAGTCGAGACGGCAGAACAGTACGCCGGGATTGACCGCTTGCAGGCTGTCGTTGTCCAGCCCCAGGGATTTCAGCTGACGCTCTGGGGCGTTGATCACCACCATGTCGACCGAGCGCACCAGGCGATTGAATACCTCGCGTCCTTCCTCACTCATGATATCGACCAGCGCGCTGCGCTTGCCCATACCGGTTTGGAAGGTGAACAGGGTGCCGATCAGCGGGTCGTACATCGGTTTAACGGTGTCGAGCTTGATCACCTCGGCACCGAAACGGGCGAGGAACGCCGTGGAGTGCGGGCCGGCGATGACGTTGGTCAAATCGAGGATACGGAAGCCGTCGAGCCAACCGGCATCAGTAACCGGCTGCACCGCCTCACCGACCGGATAAGTCGGCGGATGCGCAGCCGCGACGTCACGCAGTTCGGCCAGCGCCTCAGCAAAGCTGACGGTCTTGCGTGGGCGTGGGCTGACCATCTGCCCGGCGAATTCCTCCAGCCAGGCGAACGGCCCGGGCTGTTTCATTAGACCGTACTCGGGGTCGTTAACTTCGACGATCAAACCGGCCGTATTGGTGTGTACGTGGTTTACCCACTCCTGGGTGGTGCGGTGCGGTGCGCCAGGAATCTGCCCTTCGCCGAAGATGGTGCCCCACTCTTCAGACGTCTTGGTGAGGAAGGCTTGCTTCATTTTCGCCGAAATATGGTCAGCCCACTTCTTCGGCAGCGGGTAGACGCCGATCGAGGTCTCTCCATCCCACTCGCTGAGCGGTGCGTGCAGGTCGTTGACTTCCGGCAGGCCGTCAGCAACCAGTTCGTCGTACACGCCCAATACCTGCAGCGCACGCTTGGCGTGGTTGCGGTGCGATGGGCAGACGCAATAGAACATGCGCCCGTCGGCACACTTGTAAGTGCGGTAGAAGGGATCGAGGTATTCCTGCAGGTCCTCGTAGGTCAGGTCCATGACAATGTTGTTGGCCTTGCGGTGCTCGATTTCCAGCTCGCGCATGGTCTTGTAGCGCTCGGGCAGGCCTTCGATCACGTAGGAGTTGTACGACAGGCCTTCCATCAATGCGGAAATCACCGGCACTTCAATGGCATCGCCACGGCCGGTGCGCTCGCGGGCCTGCAGGGCCAGGGCGACGGAGGCGGCCGCCAGGGTGGTGGCATACGCCGAACCCAGCGGCAGTGGCGAGAAGCTTGGGTTGAGGCCCAACAGCACACGGTTGAAGCCCATGTCGGTGAAGGCACCGGCGGTGGCAGCGACCACCGCTTCGGTGGCTTTCCAGTCACGGCGCAGTTCATCGTTGCTGGCAAAGCCGGGCACCGACAGGGTGATCAGTTCCGGGCGGGCTTCACGCAGCGCGTTGAAGTCGATGCCGAGCTTTTGCATCACACCAGGACGGAAGCTTTCAATGACGATGTCGGCCTGCTCGATCAGCGCCAGCGCCTGAGCCAGGCCTTCAGCTGACTTCAGGTCCAGACGCAAGCAGCTCTTGTTACGGTTAAGCACGGCATTGGCCGGGTGGTCCCACTGCGGGCCTTGCGGCGGGTCGATATGCACCACGCTGGCGCCCAGGTCGGCGAGGGTCATGGCTACGGCTGGAGCGGCGATCTGCTGGCCGAAGTCGACAACGCGGACACCGGTCAAAGGCAATTGATTGTTGTTGTTCATTTCACTGATCCCTCTTAGAGCGCGCCAGCCAGAGGTAATCAATAGTCCGGCTGGACAGAGTGTTGAGTGTTCAGCGCGCCGTGAGCACGGTGCCGATTAATAAGTGCCGAAGAGCAAACCGCCGACTGACAGACACGCATAAAGCAAACTTTTAAATGGGTTATTAACCTGATCCAGGTTCAAGTTTGTATTCGGCGTGGCGCGTGTTAGTTGTGGCCTTGTTTCGGTAGTGCCGATACTAGGAATGAATAAATGTAGCGGCCAGCAATAAAAAATAACCCTTAGACCGGGTTTTACTTATGGCTGAGCGGCGGCGTGCATTAGCGCTGATACGCGACGCCCAGAAGAGGTCTCGGTGAGCGTAGGGAAGGAGGGGTGATGCTCAGTAAAACCGGCGAGCCATAAAAAATTACGGGGCAAAGGTCGCTATTTTTTTGCTTCTCATCGTTTTTTATCTTCATAACAATAGGTTTCGTCTCGATATCCAAGCCTTTCACGGCTTGTATGGTACGAGTGGTACCGCTCAACCAGGCGATACAGGGCCTGGCGGGTAGTGCAGGTGTACGCCGAAGCGTGACAGGCAACAGCGTGCAGGTTCTCACATGGTCCGCGTGATTGACGCGGGTTCGAGAGTTAACCAACAGCTAAGAGGTAGACAATGAAAATAAATATAAGAAAGACGCACATGCAGAGGGCCGGACAATGACAAGCCACGCAAATAAATTGCCCGCGTCCGGGCTCTTTACCGGGGCACACCCGGTCATGTCGATTGGTGCAGCTTTATTGGTGATTGCCTTCGTTCTATTTACCGTAATTGATCCGGAATATGCCGATGGCGTATACGGTGCAGCGAAAAGCTTTATTTCAACCAACTTGGCTTGGTATTACATCGGTTTGATGAGTTTGTATCTGTTTCTGGCTGTTTGGCTGAGTTGTAGCCGTTATGGAAATATTCGCCTAGGCAAGGACAGTGACCGGCCAGAGTTCAGTAATTTTTCTTGGTTCTCAATGCTGTTCGGTGCCGGTATCGGCATTGGTATTCTGTTTTGGAGCATTGCCGAACCTATCTACCACTTCCAAGGTACGCCGCTGATCAGTGAAGCGCAGAAGATGACTGCAGAGGCCGCACAAGTGGCCATGCGCATCTCGATCTTTCACTGGGGCCTGCATGGTTGGGGCTTATTCGCGGTATTCGGGCTGATCCTGGCCTACTTTGCATATCGCAAAGGCTTGCCGCTGTCGATTCGTTCCAGCCTCTATCCAATACTGGGCGAGCGCATCTACGGGCCATTAGGCCATGCCGCTGACCTGCTCGCCGTATTTGGCACGGTATTCGGTATCGCCACCTCGCTGGGCCTAGGCGCACAGCAGATGAACGCCGGGCTGAATTACCTGCTGGGCTTCGAGGTTTCAATCGGTCACCAGATCCTGCTGATCGCGGTTATTTCGGTGATCGCCACCGCGTCGGTACTCAGCGGCGTGAACAAGGGCATTCGCATGCTCAGCGAACTGAACATGCACCTGACCATCCTGATCCTGGCGCTGTTCGTGATCTTCGGCCCAACGGCCTACCTGCTCGGTGCCTTTGTCACCAACACCGGTGATTATCTGGCGCATGCGGTCCAGCTGGGCCTGTGGATCGATCCGGATCCGAAGGGTCAATGGCAGGGCTGGTGGACGATTTTCTACTGGGGCTGGTGGATCGCATGGGCACCCTTTGTCGGCATGTTTATCGCGCGTATTTCCAAAGGCCGTACCCTGCGTGAATTCGTCCTCGGTGTGCTGATCGCTCCGACTGTTCTGGCCACCTTCTGGATCACCATCTTCGGCAACAGTGCGATCTTTATTGAGCTGTTCGGCGGGGGCGGCGTGGTAGCGGCGGTTAATGACGACGTCACCATGGCACTGTTCAAGACCATTGAGCTGATGAATCTGGGTCAATGGCTGACCATCATCATGTCGTCGATCTGTACCCTGATGCTGGTGACCTACTTCGTCACTTCGGCCGACTCGGCAACGCTGGTGATCTGCACCCTGATCTGCATGGGCGACGAGCACCCACCTGCGCGCTACCGGATTTTCTGGGGCCTGGCGATTGGTGCGGTGGCGGCGGTGCTGCTACTCGCCGGTGGCCTGAAGGCCTTGCAAACGGCTTCAATTGTGGCGGCGCTACCGTTCTCCTTCGTCGCCATCCTGGCCACCTACGGCTTCTTCAAATCGCTGCGCCAAGATGTTGCACAGTGTGATGCGGCAGCCCGTCGTGAGCTTAGCGATAGCCAACAGGCTCCGGCGACCCACAAGCCGACCGTCACAGCTACGGCCATGCTCTGAGTGAACACACCCTGCGGGCTTGGGTCTGCAGGTTTTCAAACGATGAATACGGCAGGGGACGCGCATGCACTGCGCGCGCCATTGCCTGTTACCCGGAATTAGCGGAGTTGCCATGTCTACTCAAGTAATCCTTCCTCGCATCATGCAGATTGGCGAGAACGCCAGCCAGGACATCCCGGTCGTCATGACCAACCTGGGCTGCAAACGGCCACTGATCATCACCGATAAGATGATGGTAAAACTGGGTTACGCCGCGGCCATCCAGGCACGTCTGGCGGCTCACGACATCCAGGCGGAAGTGTTCGATGAGACGGTGCCGGAGCCAACTGTGGCGTCGATCCAAGCCGGTGTCGCGAAAGCGCGGGGTGGCGATTACGACTGCATTATCGCTCTCGGTGGCGGCAGCCCAATCGACAGCGCCAAGGCCATCGCCATCCTCGCCAAGCACGGCGGCGAGATGCGCGACTACAAGTTCCCACGCATCGTCGTTGAGTCCGGCTTACCGATCATTGCCGTGCCGACCACAGCCGGTACCGGTTCGGAAGTCACTCGGGTGACCATCATCGCCGACGAGAAAACCGACGAGAAAATGCTCTGCGTGGGCATCGGCTTTATGCCAGTGGCGGCGCTGATCGACTTTAGCCTAACCCTCAGCCTGCCGCCGCGGATCACCGCCGACACCGGCATCGATGCCCTGACCCACGCCATGGAGGCCTACGTCAGCAAAAAGGCCAGCCTCTACAGCGATTGCCAGGCACTGCAGGCCATGCGCCTGATCGCGCCAAACCTGCGCCGTGCTTACCATGATGGCGCAGACAAGACGGCCCGCGAAGCGATGATGCTCGGTTCAACCCTGGCTGGGGTGGCGTTTTCCAACGCCTCGGTGGCGCTGGTCCACGGCATGAGTCGGCCGATTGGTGCGCATTTCCATGTGCCCCATGGCCTGTCCAACGCCATGTTGCTGCCCAGCGTGACGGCGTTTTCTATTCCGGCTGCCGTCGAGCGCTACGCCGACTGCGCCCGCGCCATGGGCGTGGCCACTGCCGCCGACAGCAATGAAGTGGCTAATACCAAGCTGCTCGCCGAGCTGCGCGCACTCAACGATGAGTTACAGGTCCCCAGCCCTGCGCAGTTCGGTATCGACCGCGAGCAGTTCTTTACCCAGCTTGAAGTCATGGCAGAGCAGGCGCTGGCCTCAGGTTCGCCGAACAACAACCCACGCGTACCTAGCGCTGACGAGATCATCGAGATCTACAAACAGCTCTGGTAAGCCGTTTTTATTAGCCATTCCCGGCGCTCAACCGCCAGCCCCTTATTGAGGAACACCCGCGATGAACACAGTAGGACATTTGATCAACGGCCAAATCGTCAACGACGCCGCGCGCTTGCAGGACGTATACAACCCCTCCTCGGGCGAGGTCAGCAAGCAGGTTGCGCTGGCGTCCAAAGCCACAGTCGAGCAAGCCATCACGGCGGCTGAAGCGGCCTTTCCTGAATGGCGCAACACCCCGCCAATGAAGCGCGCGCGGGTGATGTTCCGCTTCAAGGAGTTGCTCGAGCAGAACGCTGACCGCATTGCGCAGATGATCGGTGAGGAACACGGCAAGATTTCCCACGACGCCCTCGGCGAGCTGCAGCGCGGCATCGAGAACGTCGAATACGCCTGCGGCGCGCCAGAACTGCTAAAGGGTGAGCACAGCAAGAACGTCGGTCCGAATATCGACTCCTGGAGCGAATTCCAACCGCTGGGCGTAGTTGCTGGTATCACGCCGTTCAACTTCCCGGCGATGGTGCCGCTATGGATGTTCCCCATGGCCATCGTCTGCGGCAATTGCTTTATCCTCAAGCCCTCCGAGCGTGACCCTAGCTCCACCCTGTTTATCGCCCAATTGCTGCAGGAAGCAGGCTTACCAGATGGCGTGATGAACGTGGTCAACGGCGATAAAGAGGCGGTAGATACGCTGCTCAGTGACGAACGCATCCAAGCCGTAAGCTTCGTCGGTTCGACGCCAATCGCCGAATACATCTACAAGACTGCCACCGCTAATGGTAAGCGCTGCCAGGCCCTGGGCGGCGCGAAGAACCACGCCATCGTCATGCCCGATGCCGACATGGACAACGCGGTCAATCAACTGCTTGGCGCTGCATTCGGTTCCTCCGGGGAGCGCTGCATGGCACTCTCGGTCGCCGTCGCAGTGGGCGATGCCGCCGCTGATGCGCTGATTGAGAAGATGCAGACGGCAATGCAGGCGCTGAAGGTCGGTGCCTATTCCGAGAAGAGCAACGACTTCGGCCCAGTGATCACCAAAGCGCATCAACAGAAGGTGGTGGGTTACATCAACAGCGCTGAAGAGCAGGGCGCGAAGATAGTCGTTGACGGTCGTAACCCGCAGGTGGCCGGGTACGAAAATGGCTTCTTTGTCGGCGGCACGCTGATCGATAACGTGCAGCCAGAAATGCTCAGCTACAAGGAAGAGATTTTTGGTCCAGTGCTGCAAGTGGTTCGGGTTAACAGCATGCAGGAAGCCATGAACCTGATTGATGCCCATGAGTATGGCAACGGCACCTGCATCTTCACCCGTGATGGCGAAGCGGCGCGCTACTTCTCCGACAACATCAAGGTCGGCATGGTCGGCATCAACGTACCGCTGCCAGTGCCGGTGGCGTACCACAGCTTCGGCGGTTGGAAGCGTTCGCTGTTCGGCGATTTGCATGCCTACGGCCCAGACGCCGTGCGCTTCTACACCCGTCGCAAAACCATCACCCAGCGCTGGCCGTCTGCCAGCATGCGTGAGGGTGTCTCCTTCTCCATGCCAACCATGAAGTAATTGAGCATGCCGTGCTGACGGATAAACCGCCGGTAAGCACACAGGCCACGCGCCCAATCGGGACGTGGCCTTTTTGCGTTTCAGTGCGTTCAGCCATGAAACGCCATATGGGAGAAGTCCGATGAGCGAAAAAGGCTCCTCAATTACCCGGGTACTCGAGATCATCGAGGCGGTGGCACGAGCACAGCGGCCCATGTCGCCAGCCGACCTGGCCGACCAGCTGAGCATTCCCAAACCAAGCATGCACCGCCTGCTGGCCCAGCTCGAAGGCGATGGTTACCTACAAAGTAATATGCGTGGGCTGCTGGTGCCCGGCGATCGCCTGCATGAGGTCGCCTTGGGCGTACTTTACAGTGGTCGTTTCAAAGCTCCGCGCCAGGCCATTCTGAAACGTCTGACTTCGACCATCGGGGAAACCTGTGGTATCGCCATTCCCAACGGCACCGAGATGATCTACTACGACCGCGTGCAAACCGAACGGCCATTGCAGGTCTACCTACCAGTGGGTAGTCATACGCCGACCTGGTGTACCTCCAGCGGTAAGCTCTACCTCAGCTCGCTGCCGCGAGAACGACGCCTGCGCATCATCAACAACCTGCCACTGAATCAATATGCGCGTAACACCCTGACCGACGCAGCTAAACTGGAGGCCGCGCTGCTGAAAATAAAAGAGGATGATATTGGCACCGACAATGAAGAATTCGTCGACGGTCTAGTAGCCTGTGCCGTACCGGTGAAGGATCGCCACGGCCGGCTCTTCGCCTGCCTTTTTGCTCATGCGCCGCTGATCCGCAAGAGCCTGGACGAGCTATTGAGCTATGCCCCGCTGTTGCGCGAGGCGGCCAATGAGCTGGGCCAGCTGATTGATCATACGGACGCTGAAACAAGCAAGGTATCGCCACTGCCATGAAGAAAAGACTCCCGCCGTTAAATTGGCTGCGTGCGTTTGAAGCTTCGGCCCGGCACCTGAACTTCACCCAGGCCGCGGCCGAGCTGAGCTTGACCCAAGCGGCGATCAGCCAACAGGTAAAAGGACTGGAGTCGCAGCTCGGAACTAACCTGTTCAAACGTCTGCCGCGCGGACTGGAGTTAACCGAGGCTGGCCAAGCCTACATGCCAGTCATCCATGATTCGATCGAACGCTTAGCCGCCGCCACCGACGAGTTGTTCGGCCAAGGCCGTAAGCGGCCGATTACCGTGCGCGTCAACTTAGTGTTTTTCACCACCTGGTTGGCGCCGAGACTTGGACGCTTTCGCGCTGCGCACCCAGAGGTCGGCCTGCACTTCACCAGTAATATCTGGCTGGATGAGCGCGGCAAAGAAGCCAATATGGAAATCCGCTACGGCAAGGGTAATTGGGCCGGGCTGCGATCGGTTCAACTGACCTACGATGAGTTATTCCCAGTCTGCAGCCCGCGCCTACTCTGCGGCCAGTTGCCACCCGCTAGCCCAGCGGAACTCTGTGCAGACAGCATGCTGCATGTCATCGGCTACGAGGAGGGTTGGGGCTACTGGCTGAATAAAACCGGCTTCCCGCTCGTTGATGCCTCACAGGGGATGCAGTTCGATACCTTGATAACCGCACTTGAAATGGCAGTTCGTGGCCATGGTATGGCGTTGGGGCGCTCCTCATTGGTGGCAGAAATGGTAGCTGATGGACGCTTGATCGCGCCGTTTACGCAACGTATTCCCGCCTCGGAAGCATTCCATTTAAGTTGCCCAAGCAACATGCAGTTGTCGCCACATGGCGAAACGTTTTGGGCGTGGTTAGTCGAAGAGTCCACTCACTCTAGCTGCAGCGTTTTACCGCCATCAGAACCAACGCGGCTCGTTTAATACCGAGCTTGTACATAACCGCATTTATACGAAGTACCCGCCACACCCTCATCGGCATGTCTCCTACCCGACCATGTTCGCAGCATGCAGATCGTCCTAAGGTAACAGTCGGCGTCTGCCACGCCACACCTGAGGTAACGTGGACGAGTAGCACAGAAACAAAAACGCACAAGTCTTGGCTACTGCGCATGGCTATTATTTCTAAAAGACTGATTTATATAGCTATTTCATAACTGGCACAGGCTTTGCTGTGTCTTAGGTACAACAACAATAAAATCAGCAGCACCGCGACTCGACACTGATATAACAAAAACAACACACAGGTCGGTAGCAAACAGATTTTTTTGGAGAATGCGGGCTTTTCCAGGACTCGTCCTAGCAACCAGATAGAACAATAAAACTACCTTGAGGTAGCTGAGCTGGTTGGATCACCGCGTGATGAGGGCAACGTTGGCGTCCAAAAAAATATGTTTTCTTTGGCCTACCCCGGTCAGAAAAAGCTCGCGACACCCACGGTCATCAACAATAACAACAGACCGCTCAACAATAAAAAATAAAGCTATTATTTGAGGGGAGCTACGGCTCCCCTCAGTGCTTTCTGATGCCGCACTCCCGCCCGTTTAGCCAACAAAAAACCCGCCGAAGCAGGTTCTTTCCTGACCATTCAACATCCTGTCGATGGGTCCTAGCGATGGCTAATCATCCTTGATGCCGAGCCCATCCGTTGCTCAGTGGATGGGCTCAGATTAGTGCCCGCGCGGCAATGCTGGAAGCGGCCAACAACGCCAGGCCCTGTATGAATCGCCTCGGATTTCTTAGACACTTTCCAGGTTCAGTAAGTTTAGCTTCTCAAACTCTACCGATAACCAAAGATCTACCTGAGACATTTGCCAAAAATGAGGCATCAGCAAGTGCTACATGATGCTCTTGGTTGTAGACATATTGAACGATCAACGCCCGAGCATTCGCAGCCAATGGGTTATCGATGCCTTGAGGACCAAGCGTATACCGGCTAACAAAACCAACAAAGCCTCAATGAATGCAGTATTCAGCAGGATGAAAACTGCTGGAATTGTTCATGAGTTCAAGACCAAGTATCGGCTGACTTAAGCCTTCTTGCCTGACTGAATAACAGTAATTAGCTTTTCCTGTACTCAACAAAAGCCCCTACTGACTAGCATCAGCAGGGGCTTTTATTTTCATGCTACAGACCAATTACTTTGGTCGTTCCTCTTAACTCTGGCCTAAAGGACTATTAATTTTTCCCACCTACAAAAATCAAAAGTCTAGGTTGGATACAGCCAGGGCGTTGGTTTCAATAAAGTCTCTACGTGGCTCTACCGCATCGCCCATCAGGGTGTTGAAAATTTGGTCGGCAGCGATTGCATCTTCGATACGCACCTGAAGCATGCGGCGTACGTCAGGGTCCATGGTGGTTTCCCAAAGTTGGTTCGGGTTCATTTCACCCAGACCTTTATAGCGCTGAATACTATGGCGCTTGGTGCTTTCAGCCATGAGCCATGCCAGTGCATCCTTGAAGGTCGTCACAGCCTTCTTGCGCTCGCCACGCTGCACATAGGCCCCATCTTCAAGCAGGCTGTTGAGCTGATCACCTAAGGTGGTCACGGTCTTGTAATCGTTGCTGGCAAAGAAGTCGCGGTTAAAGATGATGTAGCTGGAAACACCGTGCGACACCAATTCAACTTGTGGCAACCAAACATGGCGCTCTTGGTCTTCGTGCAGGCTGGTTTTGTAGACCAAACCCGACTTCTCCATGACTTTCAGGCGCGTATCAAGCAGGCCTAACCATTGCTGCATAGCCTCTTTGTCAGCCAGCTGTTCCGCTTCTACGCGCGGGATATAAACGAAGTGCTCGGTGAGCTCCAACGGGTAAAGGCGTGACAAACGATTGAGGGTCTTCATGACCAGACGGTAATCGTTGACCAAGGTTTCCAGAGCAGCGCCAGACAGGCCGGGGGCGCTTTCGTTCACGTGCAGGCTAGCGTCTTCAAGGGCCGACTGAGTCATGTATTCTTCCATGGCCTCGTCGTCTTTGATGTACTGCTCTTGCTTGCCCTTCTTCACCTTGTACAACGGTGGCTGAGCAATGTAGATGTAACCACGCTCGACCAACTCTGGAAGCTGACGGAAGAAGAAGGTCAGCAGCAGGGTACGGATGTGCGAACCGTCGACGTCGGCGTCAGTCATGATGATGATGTTGTGGTAGCGCAGCTTGTCGATGTTGTATTCATCGCGGCCGATACCGCAACCCAAGGCAGTAATCAGGGTGCCTACTTCCTGGGAGGAAATCATCTTGTCGAAGCGGGCTTTCTCAACGTTGAGAATCTTACCCTTAAGCGGCAGGATCGCCTGGGTCTTGCGGTTACGGCCCTGCTTGGCAGAACCGCCCGCGGAGTCCCCTTCCACGATATAGAGTTCGGAAAGCGCAGGGTCTTTCTCCTGGCAATCAGCCAGTTTGCCTGGCAGCCCAGCGATATCCAGTGCGCCTTTACGGCGGGTCATTTCACGGGCTTTACGCGCCGCTTCACGGGCACGCGCAGCGTCGATCATCTTGCCGACCACCAGCTTGGCTTCGTTGGGGTTTTCCAACAGGAAATCGGAGAAGTACTTACCCATTTCCTGCTCGACCGCAGTTTTCACTTCGCTGGAGACCAGTTTATCTTTGGTCTGCGAGCTGAACTTAGGGTCTGGGACTTTGACCGAAATAATTGCCGTCAGACCTTCACGGGCGTCATCACCGGTGGTGGCAATCTTGTGTTTCTTGGCCAAACCTTCCTGCTCGATATAAGCATTCAGGTTACGCGTGAGTGCCGAGCGGAAACCCGCCAGGTGGGTACCACCATCGCGCTGAGGGATGTTGTTGGTGAAGCACAGTAAGTTCTCGTTGAAGCTGTCGTTCCACTGCAGGGCGACTTCTACGCCAATCCCATCTTCACGCTGCATGTTGAAGTGGAATACTTGGTTGACCGCTGTTTTGTTGAGGTTGAGGTATTCAACGAAGGCACGCAGGCCACCTTCATATTTGAACAACTCTTCCTTACCACTGCGTTCATCCTTGAGGAAGATGCCGACACCGGAGTTGAGAAACGACAGTTCACGCAAGCGTTTTGCCAAGATATCCCAGTTGAAATGGATATTGGCGAAGGTGTCTTCGGATGGTTTGAAGTGAATCTGCGTGCCGGTGGTTTCGCTATCGCCTACGGGGGCAATTGGAGCCTGGGGTACGCCGTGAACGTAGGTTTGTTCCCAAATTTTGCCGGCGCGGCGAATGGTCATGACCAGCTCTCTGGACAGCGCATTCACTACTGAAACACCTACGCCGTGAAGGCCACCGGAAACCTTATAGCTGTTGTCGTCGAACTTACCACCCGCATGCAGGACAGTCATGATCACTTCGGCAGCAGAAACGCCTTCTTCCTTGTGAACATCTACCGGAATGCCACGACCGTTGTCGCGCACAGTAATCGACTCATCCGGGTGGATGGTGATGGTGATTTCACTGCAATGCCCAGCTAACGCCTCGTCGATCGAGTTATCGACCACCTCGAACACCATGTGATGCAGACCGCTGCCATCGTCGGTATCGCCGATGTACATACCAGGCCGCTTGCGTACGGCATCCAGGCCCTTGAGGACCTTAATGTTATTGGAGTCGTACGTTTGGTTTTCGCTCATGCCTTCACTCCCGGTGGTCGTGGGTCTGGGTAATGCCACCATGTTCCACGTGGAACATGGCAACTGGCGTATCCGTGCGCCAGCCTTCCCTCAACAGTTCATGGTCTACACAGGTGATAAACACCTGGCAGTGCAAGTCTTCTAACAATCGACACAATGCACGACGGTGCTGTTCATCCAGTTCTGACGGCAAGTCATCCACTAGATAGATGCATTGGCCGTGCTTGGCCTGATTGACTAAGTGGCCCTGAGCAATGCGCAGGGAACATACAACTAATTTTTGCTGACCGCGCGAGAGTATCTCGGCGGCATTGTGCGCACCCAGCCGTAGCCTTAAATCGGCGCGTTGGGGGCCAGCCTGGGTATGCCCCAATTGCTGATCGCGGAACAGAGTAGAGGCCAACACCGTGTTGAGTTCACGCTCTTTATCCCATCCGCGGTAGTAACTGAGGGTCAAACCTTCCAGCTCAACCAATTCATTAAGGGTGCGCTCGAAAACTGGTTTCAGGGCCTTAATATAGGCACGCCGATAGCCGTCAATTTCGTCGCTGGCAAGGCATAACTCTCGATCCCAGGCCGCCTGTGAAACGGCGTCAAGTGTACCATGCCGCAGCCATGAGTTCCGCTGACGCAGGGCCTTCTGCAGGCGCTGCCATGCTGGCAGAAAACGAGGTTCCACGTGGAACACACCCCAGTCGAGAAACTGTCTTCTGATCTTCGGCGCACCTTCGAGTAAACGAAAACTGTCCGGGTTGATCAGTTGCAAGGGCAACGTCTCGGCCAACTGTGCTGCGCTGCGTGCATTTTGCCCATCAATACGAATCTGAAACTCGCCCTGACGATCCCGCGAAATGCCCAGATTACTTAGCCGACCGTCAGACATCTGTACCTGGCCAAAGATGGTGCAGGCCAGCTGATCGTATTGAATAACCGGGAGCAAACGAGTGCTGCGAAATGAGCGGGCCAAACCCAGCAAGTGAATCGCTTCAAGCACGCTGGTTTTGCCGCTGCCATTGTCGCCGGACAGGATATTGATACGCGGGGAGGGAGAGAGAGTCACCGGATGCAAATTACGCACCGCGGTGACAGTAAAGCGAGTTAGGGACATTTAGATAACAGACCGTTGCAGAACGTAGCGAGCGAGGGTCAGGCAAAGCGGAGCCGGTTGAAGAAGTAGAGTAAACGAGCAGTACATAAGTATTACTCGCATTACTCACTGAACAGGAAGCGTGAACGAGTTAACGTAAAGGCTTGCGGAACGGATCTCAACGCAGCTTGGCTGAGCGTAATCGTTATTTAATGGACTGTGGGTTACAGACGCATTGGCATGACAACATAAGACGAATCGTCGTTATCCGCTTCCTGCACCAGAGCACTGCTATTGGCGTCGGAAAGAATCAAACGAACCTGATCGGTGGTCATGACGCTCAACACGTCGAGTAAGTAGCTGACGTTAAAGCCGATTTCCAACGCACTTCCGTTGTAGTCGACGGCGATCTCTTCTTCAGCTTCTTCCTGCTCAGGGTTATTAGCCTGAATTTTCAGCAGGCCGGATTCTAGCTGCAGACGAATACCACGGTACTTCTCGTTGGACAGAATCGCGGTACGGCTAAATGCCTCACGCAGGCCCTGACGATCAGCCACCACCAGTTTGTCACCACCACGTGGCAATACACGTTCGTAATCAGGGAACTTTCCGTCGACCAGTTTCGAAGTGAAGGTGAATTCACCCGTGGTCGCGCGGATATGGTGCTGACCCAGAACGATGCTCACGCTGCCATCCTGCTCGGTGAGCAGACGAGCCATCTCGAGAATACCTTTACGCGGCACAATGACCTGGTGGCGCTCAACCTGCTCGATGGCGGCGTCCATGGAACACATTGCCAGGCGGTGACCATCAGTGGCCACTGCACGGAGGATCCCGGTTTGCACTTCTAGCAGCATACCGTTGAGGTAATAACGCACGTCCTGCTGGGCCATGGCAAAGCTGGTGCGCTCGATCAAACGACGCAATTTACTTTGCACCAGGCTGAAGGTTAGCGAACCAGGGCCTTCTTCAACAGTGGGGAAATCATTGGCGGGCAGTGTCGACAGGCTGAAGCGGCTGCGACCCGCCTTGATCAGTAGCTTCTGCTCGTCGATTCGAATGTCGATCAGCGCGTCGCTCGGCAGGCTCTTACAAATATCCATCAGTTTGCGCGCCGGAACGGTGATCTCACCGGACTCAGCAGGCTCTTCTAGAGTGACACGCCCGACCAGTTCAACCTCAAGGTCAGTACCGGTCAATGACAGCTGCTGGCCTTCAACCACCAGCAGCACATTAGAGAGAACTGGCAAGGTCTGACGGCGTTCCACGACGCCGGCGACCAGTTGCAGAGGTTTCAACAGGGCTTCGCGTTGAATGGTGAAATGCATGGTCTAGTCCCTTGCCTAGTGGAGTTGCGTAGTTAGGTAGTCAGCGTACGCAGCAAATTCTTGTAGTCCTCGCGGATATCCGCGTCGGATTCCTTAAGTTCAGCAATCTTACGGCATGCATGCAATACCGTTGTGTGATCGCGGCCGCCGAAGGCATCACCAATTTCCGGCAGGCTATGGTTGGTCAGCTCTTTCGACAACGCCATCGCCACCTGACGTGGACGAGCAACCGAGCGCGAACGGCGCTTAGACAACAGATCAGAAATCTTGATTTTGTAGTACTCGGCGACCGTGCGCTGAATATTGTCAATGCTGACCAACTTGTCCTGCAGCGCGAGCAAGTCCTTGAGCGATTCACGGATCAGCTCGATGGTAATGTCACGCCCCATGAAGTGCGAGTGGGCAATTACTCGTTTCAGCGCACCTTCCAGTTCGCGCACGTTGGAGCGGATACGTTGCGCGATAAAGAAGGCAGCGTCATGCGGCAGGTCAACTTTGGCCTGATCAGCTTTCTTCATCAGAATGGCGACGCGAGTTTCCAACTCTGGCGGCTCGACGGCCACTGTAAGACCCCAACCGAAGCGCGACTTGAGACGCTCTTCCAACCCTTCGATTTCTTTCGGGTAGCGATCGCTGGTGAGAATCACCTGCTGACCCCCTTCAAGCAATGCGTTGAAGGTGTGAAAGAACTCTTCCTGGGAGCGCTCTTTCTTGGCGAAAAATTGAATGTCGTCAATCAATAAGGCGTCTACCGATCGGTAGAAGCGCTTGAACTCGTTGATCGCGTTCAACTGCAACGCTTTAACCATATCTGCCACGAAACGCTCGGAATGCAGGTACACCACCTTGGCATTCGGGTTCTTCGCCAGCAGGTGGTTACCCACCGCATGCATCAAGTGAGTTTTACCCAGGCCTACACCGCCATAAAGGAACAGCGGGTTGTAACCGTGCTTAGGGTTGTCGGCAACCTGCCAAGCCGCTGCGCGGGCCAGCTGGTTAGATTTACCTTCAACGAAGTTGTCGAAGGTAAAGGTGCGATTCAGGTAACTGGTGTGCTTAAGTCCGCCTTCAACCTGCACCGTACGCTCTGTACGCGCCGGAGCCTGCTGACTGGCAGCACCTGCCATTGGGTCAAAGCTGGCGCGCGAAGGCTCTGTTGCCACAGCAAGCATTGTCGAGGTGACCGTCGACTTGGGTGCAGGGGCAGGCGTGCTCGGCGCAACGGGCGGCGTGCTAATCACGGCTGCACGAGGTGCCGAACTACGTTTGCTGCCTATTAATAAGGAGAGCGCCGGCGCCAGACCGTTGGTCCGTTCAGCGAGTAACTCAAGCAAGCGGCTGAGGTACTTCTCGTTGACCCAATCGAGAACAAAACGATTAGGCGCATAGACGCGAAGCTCATCGCCTTCAGCTTCGACCTGCAGTGGACGGATCCAAGTGTTGAATTGCTGAGCAGGCAGCTCATCGCGCAGAAGCTCGACGCATTGCTGCCAAAGTTCCACAGACACGGACATCCCCTAAATCGAAAGGCGCGAGGCAAAAATACAGCCGCCATTGTATCTGCCGTAGCTTGAGTTATCCACACGTAACCTTGCTGATGCACAAGGAAAATCAACCTATTAACAGCGTTGGAGGCTAGTAAGCAGACCCACATGAAGGCAGTGGATAACCCTATACAAGCTCGTGGGATAACCTAGGGTGAAACCCGGTGGAAAACAACGCTGTGGGTAAAATGGCATTCGATCCCCAGCTTGTACGCCGCTTCCACACAGTTGCAACACGCCTTTTCGACAGACTTACCCTTGGCTGAACAGCCCGAATCCTTTGTCCTTCAGATACTTATGCACAGATAAGCGCCTTGCTAATAGTTACTAACATTACAAAAGATCTTTAAATACTCTCTTCTTTATATTTCTTTATGCAGGAAAGCGTGGTTTGAAATTGACCTAACCCTCGGGTTTCTCTAGAATCGCCGGTCTCTTAAAACGGGGGCCATTCCGGCCCGTAGTCGACGACCCAGGTACCGCATCATGAAACGTACTTTCCAACCCAGCACTATCAAACGCGCTCGCACCCATGGTTTCCGCGCTCGCATGGCCACCAAGAGCGGCCGTGCTGTTCTGCAGCGTCGCCGCGCTAAAGGCCGTAAGCGTCTCGCCGTTTAAATTTCGGTATTGTGGTGAGTCGAGACTTCAGTCGGGAAAAGCGTCTGCTAACCCCCCGACAATTCAAGGCAGTCTTCGACTCCCCTAACGGCAAAGCTCCGGGCAAAAATGTCCTGCTGCTAGCGCGCAACAATGAGCTTGATCATCCCCGCTTGGGGTTGGTGATCGGCAAGAAGAGCGTCAAGCTCTCGGTTGAACGCAATCGCCTGAAACGTCAAATCCGCGAATCGTTTCGTCTGAGCCAAGATAATTTGGTCGGGTGGGACATCGTTGTGGTGGCGCGCAAGGGCCTTGGCGATCTGGACAATGCAGAACTGGCACGTCAGTTTGGCAAACTTTGGAAACGCCTCGAACGCAGTAAGCCAAGCCCGGTTGCCGTTGCAACACCCGGGGGGAACGACAGTCCCCATGCGTAAACTGGTTTTGCTTCCTATCCAGTTTTACCGCTATGCCATCAGCCCCTTGATGGCCAGCCACTGTCGTTTCTACCCAAGCTGTTCTTGCTACGCGCTTGAAGCCATTGAACACCATGGCGTCTTGCGTGGTGGCTGGCTGACCCTGCGTCGGCTGGGCCGCTGTCACCCGTGGACTCCCGGTGGCTACGACCCGGTTCCCCCCGCGAAAACCTCCCGTTCCTCTTCGATGGTCGAATAATCATGGATATTCAACGCTCGATCCTGATCGTCGCCCTGGCAATCGTGTCCTATATGATGGTTCTTCAGTGGAACCAGGATTACGGTCAAACTGCCCTGCCGACTGAAATTGCCACGACCAGCAGCACAGTACCTGGCTTGCCAGATACCAGCGCTGCGAGCTCAAAATCAGCTGGTGGCGACGATATTCCGAGCGCAACGACTGCCGTTGAGCCCAGCACAATCAGTGCTGTCTCCAGCGCAGCCAATGATGAGCTGATTCGGGTGAAAACCGATGTACTGGATCTGGCTATTGATCCGCGCGGTGGTGATGTGGTGCAACTGCGTCTGCCGCAGTACCCACGCCGTCAAGATCGCCCGGATGTACCGTTCCAGTTGTTCGATAACGGTGGCGAGCGGACTTACCTGGCACAAAGCGGGTTGATCGGCAGCAATGCGCCGGACAAATCCAGCGGTCGTGCCCTGTGGAGCAGCGCGCAAAAAAACTATGAGCTGGCCGTTGGCCAGGATCAACTGCAGGTTGATCTCACGCTCAGCGAAAACGGCGTTAATTACATCAAGCGCTTCACGTTCAAGCGCGGCCTCAATGCTGAATGTTCGGCCAAAGAGCAGCTGCTGAAGAAACCGGGTTGTGTAGATCCATCCTCCTACCAGATAGACGTCAGCTACCTGATCGATAACCAGAGCGCTCAAGCTTGGGGCGGCAACATGTTTGCCCAGCTTAAGCGCGATGGCAGTGACGATCCGTCCTCCACCACGGCAACTGGCACAGCGACCTACCTCGGTGGTGCACTGTGGACAGCAGAAGAGCCGTACAAAAAAGTGTCGATGAAAGATATCGACAAGCAAGCCTTCAAAGAAACCGTCCAAGGAGGCTGGGTTGCCTGGCTACAGCATTACTTCGTCACTGCCTGGATTCCAAGTAAAGACAGCACTAACCAGGTACAGACCCGCAAAGACAGCCAAGGCAACTACATTGTCGGCTTTACCGGCCCGGCCATTCAGGTTGCTGCCGGCGCTCAGGGTGAAACCAGTGCAGTTCTGTATGCCGGCCCGAAGCTACAAGGCCACCTGAAGACCCTGTCTCCGGGTCTTGAGCTGACTGTCGACTACGGCATTTTGTGGTTCCTCGCGCAACCCATTTTCTGGCTACTGGAACATATCCACAGCCTATTGGGTAACTGGGGCTGGTCGATCATCGTTCTAACTATGATCATCAAGCTGATCTTCTTCCCACTCTCCGCTGCCAGCTACAAGTCCATGGCCCGCATGCGTGCTGTAGCCCCTAAGCTGGCGGCGCTGAAAGAGCAGTTCGGTGACGATCGGCAAAAAATGTCCCAGGGTATGATGGAGCTGTACAAAAAAGAGAAGATCAACCCGCTGGGTGGTTGCCTGCCGATTTTGGTACAGATGCCGGTATTCCTCGCGCTTTACTGGACCTTGTTGGAAAGCGTAGAAATGCGCCAAGCGCCTTGGTTGCTGTGGATAACTGACCTCGCGATCAAAGATCCGTTCTTTATCCTGCCGATTATCATGGGCGCCACCATGTTTATTCAGCAGCAGCTCAACCCGACTCCGCCTGACCCGATGCAAGCCAAGGTAATGAAGATGATGCCGATCATTTTCACCTTCTTCTTCCTCTGGTTCCCAGCTGGTCTGGTGCTGTACTGGGTGGTCAACAACGTCTTGTCCATCGCTCAGCAGTGGTACATTACGCGCAAGATTGAAGCCGCAGCCAAGGCCGCAGATGCCTAGGCCGTGAGCGCTTCTAAGCTGTAACAAACGCCCCTTTACAGGGGCGTTTTGCTATGTCGACTTCAGGAGAACCGCATGCCAACCGTGACTGAAACCATTGCCGCCGTCGCTACCGCCCAAGGCCGAGGTGGCGTGGGAATCGTGCGTGTTTCAGGCCCCTTGGCTGGGCAACTGGCGACAGCGATCTGCCAACGTCAGCTGAGCCCGCGTTACGCCCATTACGGGCCGTTCTTTGCTGATGCCGAACAGGTGATCGATGAAGGTCTGGCGTTGTATTTTCCTGGTCCCAACTCCTTTACCGGTGAAGACGTGCTCGAGTTACAGGGGCATGGTGGGCCGGTGGTTCTCGATTTACTGCTACGCCGCTGTGTACAACTCGGCGCGCGCTTAGCCCGGCCGGGTGAGTTCAGTGAACGTGCATTCCTCAATGACAAACTCGACCTGGCTCAAGCCGAAGCGATTGCCGACCTGATCGAAGCCAGCTCCGAACAGGCGGCGCGCAATGCCCTGCGTTCATTGCAAGGCGAGTTCTCGCGTCGCGTGCAGGGTCTAACTGAACGTCTGATCAGCCTGCGTATCTACGTAGAAGCAGCCATTGACTTCCCGGAAGAAGAAATCGACTTTCTCGCCGACGGCCACGTACTCAGCCTACTAGACGGCGTACGCAACGACCTCGCGGGAGTGCTGCGTGAGGCCGGACAAGGCGCGCTACTGCGCGATGGCATGACCGTGGTCATCGCCGGTCGGCCCAACGCCGGTAAATCCAGCCTGCTCAATGCCCTAGCCGGTCGTGAAGCGGCCATCGTCACCGAGATCGCTGGCACCACCCGCGATGTGCTGCGCGAACATATCCACATCGACGGTATGCCCTTGCACGTAGTGGACACCGCCGGTCTGCGCGATACTGACGACCAGGTAGAGCGAATTGGTGTGGAACGTGCGCTCAAGGCGATTGGTGAAGCCGATCGTATCCTCCTGGTGGTGGATGCCACGGCCCCCGAAGCAGATGATCCCTTTGCCTTATGGCCTGAGTTTCTCGACCTGCGCCCGGAGCCAAACAAGGTCACGCTGATCCGCAACAAAGCAGACCTGTCTGGCGAGTCGGTGATGCTTGAAGTCTGTAATGACGGCCACGTCACCATCAGCCTGTCGGCTAAATCGACCGAGGGCCTGGACCTGCTGCGTGAACACCTGAAAGCCTGCATGGGTTATGCACAGACCTCTGAGAGCAGCTTCAGCGCCCGTAGGCGTCACCTTGAGGCACTCCATCAAGCCGATACTCACCTTGAACATGGCCATGCTCAGCTGACCCTCGCCGGCGCTGGTGAGTTACTCGCTGAAGACCTGCGTATGGCACAACAAGCCTTAGGCGAAATTACCGGAGCCTTCAGCTCCGATGACTTGTTGGGGCGGATCTTTTCCAGCTTCTGTATTGGCAAGTAGCTATAGGCCACGTCGGTTAGCTACCTAGGCCCGCTCGCCTACAAACAACGCATCACACGCGTCGCCTTACTCATCATCGACACACTATTGCGGATGGTTTACACCGTTAGCTAACGGTGTGCCGTCTTCAATATTCGCTGTCTGCTACTCATCCATCCTGCGTATCGCCCCCTTCAAATCGTCGTTTATGCCATTCAGGTAGGCATTCGTGTGGGAGAAATATATGTCCCAATCAATTTATTTTAGTGGCTAAGCCCTGTGGAAAACCCAGGCTAAGCCCTGCTCATAACCCTGTGATAAAACGGAGGATAAAAGCCCCTGTGGATAACCATTACTTTCATCCACAGCTTACATACGGTAATTGAACAGGCTGATGGCAGGATCAACACAGGTTTTTGAAACTCTGTACACATTGATCCTATTGGCCTACAGCAATCTATCCACAGAAAATCTGTTACTCATTAATAAACATAAAAACAAAGCTTTATATAAATTCATTCTTTTTATCTTTATTAACCGTTTCGTTAAAACAGCTCTCCGGATAGCTGGCTATTTTTTGTGCAAAAGGCTTCTTTCACACCGGCTAACTCCCTATACTTGCCGCCTTTCCCGCTTTTCAATCCAAAAAGCCCCCCATTTCTCAACAGGCACGAGGTGCGTGGTGGATTTCCCTTCCCGTTTTCAAGTAATCGTCATCGGTGGCGGTCATGCCGGTACCGAAGCTGCACTGGCAGCTGCACGCATGGGGGTAAAAACCCTGCTGCTGACTCATAACGTGGAGACGCTCGGCCAGATGAGTTGCAATCCAGCCATTGGCGGGATCGGCAAAAGTCATCTGGTTAAGGAAATCGACGCACTGGGTGGCGTCATGGCTGAAGCCACAGACCGTGGCGGTATCCAGTTCCGCGTGCTGAACAGCCGCAAAGGACCTGCAGTGCGGGCCACCCGTGCCCAAGCAGATCGCGTGTTGTACAAAGCAGCTGTTCGCGAAACCCTAGAGAACCAAGCCAACCTGTGGATATTTCAGCAGGCAGCGGATGACCTGATTGTCGAAAACGACGAAGTCAAAGGCGTCGTTACCCAAATGGGCCTGCGGTTTCTTGCAGACTCAGTGGTTTTGACCACAGGTACCTTCCTTGGCGGACTTATCCACATTGGTCTGCAGAACTACTCAGGCGGTCGCGCCGGTGATCCACCTTCGATTGCCCTGGCACAGCGCTTACGTGAGCTGCCGCTGCGCGTCGGTCGCTTGAAGACCGGAACACCGCCGCGCATCGATGGCCGTTCGGTGGATTTTTCGCTGATGACCGAGCAGCCGGGTGATACCCCAAGGCCGCTAATGTCCTTTCTCGGTCGCGCCGAACAACAACCGCGTCAAGTCAGTTGCTGGATCACTCATACCAACGCCCGCACCCATGAAATTATTGCGGCCAATCTTGATCGTTCACCGATGTATTCCGGTGTTATCGAAGGCGTCGGCCCACGCTATTGCCCGTCGATCGAAGACAAGATCCACCGCTTTGCCGACAAGGACAGCCATCAGGTATTTATCGAGCCCGAAGGCTTGAATACCCACGAACTGTACCCAAACGGCATTTCCACCTCACTGCCCTTCGATGTGCAATTGCAGATCGTACGCAGCATCCGCGGTATGGAAAACGCGCATATCGTCCGTCCCGGCTACGCCATCGAGTACGATTACTTCGATCCACGTGATCTCAAGTACAGCCTGGAAACCAAGGTGATCGCCGGGCTGTTTTTCGCCGGACAGATCAACGGCACCACAGGTTACGAAGAAGCAGGCGCACAAGGTTTGCTCGCCGGTGCCAACGCCGCACTGCGCGCACAAGGCAAAGACAGCTGGTGCCCGCGCCGCGATGAGGCGTACATCGGGGTGCTGGTCGATGACCTGATTACCTTAGGTACCCAAGAGCCTTACCGCATGTTCACTTCGCGCGCCGAGTACCGGTTGATCCTGCGCGAAGACAATGCTGATCTACGCCTGACTGAGAAAGGTCGCGAGCTGGGTCTGGTCGATGATGTGCGTTGGGCCGCATTCGAAGCCAAGCGTGATGCCATCGTGCAAGAAGAGCAGCGCCTGAAAAACGCCTGGGTGCGTCCAGGCACAACCCAGGGCGATGCGATTGCCGCACACTTCGGTACACCGCTTACTCACGAATACAACCTGCTCAACCTGTTAGCACGGCCGGAAATTGATTACGCCGGGCTGGTCGCCATCACCGGTGGAGGTGCGCAGGACCCGCAAGTAGCTGAGCAGGTCGAGATCAAGACCAAATACGCCGGTTATATCGACCGCCAACAGGACGAGATTGCCCGCTTGCGCGCCAGTGAAGACACCAAGCTGCCAAAAGACATCGACTACGCCGGCATTTCCGGCTTGTCCAAAGAAATCCAGCACAAGCTCGGCAACACCCGTCCAGAAACCCTTGGGCAAGCTTCGCGCATTCCCGGGGTCACGCCTGCAGCAATTTCTTTGCTGCTGATTTACCTGAAAAAACGCACTGCCGGTCAGCAGTTGGAGCACAGCGCCTGATGTCGTTGGTCACCGCACGTCACGCCGAAGAACTGTGCGAAGGCGCCCGCGAACTGGGTGTCGAACTCAGCGTCGAACAGCACGAGCAGTTGCTTGCCTACCTGGCCTTGCTGATCAAGTGGAACAAGGCCTATAACCTGACCGCCGTACGCAATCCGGATGAAATGGTCTCGCGCCATCTGCTCGACAGCCTGTCCGTGATCGACCATGTGCGCGAGGCCGGGGATAACTGGCTGGACGTCGGCAGCGGCGGCGGCATGCCAGGTATTCCTCTGGCTATTTTGTTCCCCGAGCGACAGTTCACTTTGCTCGACTCAAACGGCAAGAAGACTCGTTTTCTGACCCAGGTAAAACTCGAGTTGAAACTGGCCAACCTGCAAGTTATCCACAGCCGAGTCGAAGACTATCGCCCCGACGTGCCGTTCAGCGGTATCTGTTCACGGGCGTTCAGTTCGCTAGAAGACTTCAGCAACTGGACCCGTCATCTGGGCGATAACCATAGCCAGTGGCTGGCGATGAAAGGCGTCCATCCGGATGATGAGTTGCAAGCCCTGCCTGCAGACTTCCGTCTGGCCGCCACCCATGTACTCAAGGTTCCCGGTTGCCAAGGTCAGCGCCATCTGCTGATACTGCGACGCTCGGTTTAGGGGGGACGGCAGCATGGCTAAGGTATTCGCAATCGCTAACCAGAAGGGCGGTGTGGGTAAAACCACCACCTGCATCAACCTGGCTGCTTCGCTGGTCGCAACCAAGCGTCGCGTATTGCTGATTGACCTCGATCCACAAGGCAACGCCACGATGGGCAGCGGTGTCGATAAGCATGCCCTAGAGCACTCGATTTACGACCTGTTGATTGGCGAGTGCAACTTGGTCGATGCCATGCAGTTCTCTGAGCACGGTGGTTATCAACTGCTGCCGGCCAACCGCGACCTGACAGCAGCCGAAGTTTCTCTTCTGGAAATGAAAATGAAGGAAAGCCGGCTGCGTAATGCGCTGGCACCGATCCGTGAGAATTACGATTACATCCTGATTGACTGCCCGCCGGCGCTGTCGATGCTGACCATCAACGCGTTGGTCGCCGCCGACGGCGTGATTATCCCCATGCAATGTGAGTATTACGCGCTGGAGGGCTTGAGTGACTTGGTCAATAGCATCCAACGCATCGCTGAGTTGTTAAATCCAAGCCTGAAAATTGAAGGCCTGTTGCGTACCATGTATGACCCACGCATCAGCCTGACCAATGATGTATCTGCGCAGCTCAAGCAGCACTTCCCCGATACGCTGTACCAAACCGTTATCCCGCGCAATGTGCGCCTGGCCGAGGCACCTAGCTTTGGTATGCCGGCGCTGGTGTATGACAAAAGTTCCCGCGGGGCCATTGCCTATTTGGCGCTGGCCGGCGAATTGGTCCGCCGCCAGCGTGCTAACGCTCGCAGCGCAACCGCATAAGGAAATACCCATGGCTGTGAAAAAACGAGGACTAGGACGCGGTCTGGACGCCCTGCTGGGCGGGTCTAGCGTCAGCGCTTTGAAAGAAGAGGCGGCGCAGGTCGACAGCCGTGAACTGCAATACGTGCCGCTGGACCTGATCCAGCGAGGCAAATACCAGCCGCGTCGTGACATGGATTCGACTGCCTTGGAAGAACTGGCGCAGTCGATCAAGTCGCATGGCGTAATGCAGCCGATCGTGGTGCGACCAATTGCTGATGGGCGCTTCGAGATCGTTGCCGGTGAACGACGTTGGCGGGCGAGTCAGCAAGCGGGTTTGGACAAAATTCCAGCCATGGTCCGTGAACTCCCGGACGAAGCCGCCATTGCCATGGCGCTGATCGAGAACATCCAGCGCGAAGACCTCAACCCCATCGAAGAGGCCATGGCCTTACAGCGCTTACAGCAGGAGTTCCAGCTGACTCAGCAGCAGGTCGCCGATGCGGTGGGCAAATCCCGGGTAACCATCAGCAACCTGCTGCGCCTGATTGCCCTGCCGGAAGAGATTAAAATCCTCCTGTCACATGGTGATCTGGAGATGGGCCATGCCCGCGCCTTGCTCGGTTTACCGGCGGAACAGCAGACCGAAGGTGCGCGACATGTTGTCGCACGCGGCCTTACTGTGCGCCAAACCGAAGCGTTGGTACGTCAGTGGCTGAACAGCAAAGATAAGCCCGTGACCGAGGTCAAAGCCGACCCGGACATTATCCGCCTAGAACAGCGTCTGGCCGAGCGCCTAGGCTCACCGGTGCAGATCAAGCATGGACAGAAAGGTAAAGGTCAGTTGGTGATCAGCTACAGCTCGCTGGATGAACTGCAGGGCGTACTCGCTCACATTCGCTGAAACAATTGCACGTGTAGCGAGTAGTCGGAAATCACTACCCAGCTGTTGAATGGGTGGGGCAGCGCCCCTATACTCTGCGCGCATTTCGTCGGCACAAAGTATGCCAAGTTATTGATTTAAGGTGCCGGCGCCCGAGTTCAGCTTTCAGGAAAATTAGATGGACGTTCGCACGCCAATTCGCCTGCCCTTCCATCGCTTAGCTGTTTTCCCGGTACTGTTTACGCAATTGTTGGTTCTGTTGTTTCTGGCCCTGGTGTTATGGCAGTGGCAAGGAGCAGTAGCAGGTTACTCCGGGTTGTGTGGTGGGCTGATTGCCTGGCTACCGAATGTGTATTTCGCCCACAAGGCGTTCCGTTTCAGTGGAGCGCGGGCGGCCCAAGCCATCGTCCGGTCTTTTTATGCCGGTGAGGCGGGCAAACTAGTTTTAACGGCAGTGCTGTTTGCACTGACCTTTGCGGGTGTGAAGCCTCTGGAACCGCTGGCCGTTTTTGGCGTGTTCTTCCTGACCCAGTTGGTCAATTGGTTTGCACCTTTGCTGATGAAAAAAAGACTTTCGAGACCTTAAGGCGTTTGAGGCACACATGGCAGAACAAACAGCTTCGGGCTATATCCAGCACCACCTGCAGAACCTGACTTACGGGCAGCTGCCTAATGGTGATTGGGGCTTTGCCCACACCGCACAAGAAGCCAAAGAGATGGGGTTTTGGGCGTTCCACGTCGATACGCTCGGTTGGTCCGTAGGTCTCGGCCTACTCTTCGTTCTGCTGTTCCGCATGGCAGCGAAGAAGGCGACTTCCGGACAACCTGGCGGCCTGCAGAACTTCGTTGAAGTGCTGGTCGACTTCGTTGATACCAGCGTCAAAGACAGCTTCCACGGCCGCAGCCCGGTGATTGCACCGCTTGCGCTGACCATCTTTGTCTGGGTGTTCTTGATGAATGCCATCGACCTGATTCCGGTCGACTGGATTCCGATGCTGGCCGTGTTGATCTCGGGTGACTCGCACATTCCGTTCCGTGCGGTATCGACGACCGATCCAAACGCGACCCTGGGCATGGCCCTGTCGGTATTCGCGCTGATCATTTTCTACAGCATCAAGGTCAAGGGTATTGGCGGCTTCATCGGGGAGCTGACTCTGCATCCGTTCGGCAGCAAGAACTTGTTCGTTCAAGCGCTGCTGATCCCGGTGAACTTTCTGCTGGAGTTCGTCACCCTGATCGCCAAGCCGATTTCCTTGGCTCTGCGTCTGTTCGGCAACATGTATGCCGGTGAGTTGGTGTTTATTCTGATCGCTGTGATGTTCGGCAGCGGTCTGCTCTGGCTAAGTGCCTTGGGCATTGTCTTGCAGTGGGCGTGGGCAGTGTTCCACATCCTGATCATTACCCTGCAAGCGTTCATCTTCATGATGCTGACCATCGTCTACCTGTCGATGGCGCACGAAGACAACCACTAAGGGCGCTTAGGCGCTCATGGTGGACGCCCGCAAGGGCACGGAAGTACCGGTTTTGTTTTACCGCTTTACCCTTAGAAAACCTTAACCAATACGACATAAAAAGTCGGGAGGAAAGATGGAAACTGTAGTTGGTCTGACCGCTATCGCTGTAGCACTGCTCATTGGCCTGGGTGCCCTGGGTACCGCCATTGGTTTCGGCCTGCTGGGCGGCAAGTTCCTGGAAGGCGCAGCGCGTCAGCCAGAAATGGTTCCAATGCTGCAAGTGAAAATGTTCATCGTCGCCGGTCTGCTCGACGCCGTGACCATGATCGGTGTTGGTATCGCACTGTTCTTCACCTTCGCGAACCCCTTCGTTGGTCAACTCGCAGGCTAATTACTCGATTGCGAGTAATTAGTTGTGATGGACAACGAACGAGCGAGGTGTTGGCGTGAACATTAATGCAACCCTGATTGGTCAGTCCGTTGCCTTCTTCATCTTCGTGCTGTTCTGCATGAAGTACGTGTGGCCTCCGGTCATTACGGCTTTGCAAGAACGTCAGAAGAAGATCGCAGACGGCCTGGACGCCGCTAGCCGTGCGGCTCGTGACCTGGAGCTGGCCCAAGAGAAAGTGGGTCAGCAACTGCGCGAAGCCAAAGGTCAAGCAGCCGAGATCATTGAGCAAGCCAAGAAACGCGGTACTCAGATCGTCGACGAAGCCCGTGAACAGGCCCGTGTCGAAGCTGATCGCGTGAAGGCTCAGGCTCAGGCCGAGATCGAACAGGAAATCAACGGTGTCAAAGACGCGCTGCGTGCCCAACTGGGTAGCCTAGCCGTTAGTGGTGCTGAGAAGATCCTGGGCGCATCTATCGACCAAAACGCGCATGCGGAGCTGGTTTCCAAACTGGCAGCCGAAATTTAAGCGAGGGCGCGATCATGGCAGAACTGACCACGTTGGCCCGACCTTACGCCAAGGCTGCCTTTGAGTATGCTCAGGCCCACCAGCAACTGGCCTCTTGGTCAGCCATGCTCGGCCTGGCTGCAGCGGTGTCGCAAAACGACACCATGCAGCGTGTGCTCAAAGCACCGCGTTTGACGAGTACAGACAAGGCCACCACGTTTGTTGACGTGTGTGGTGACAAGTTCGATGCCAAGGCAAGTAATTTCATTCACATCGTTGCTGAAAACGACCGCTTGGCCCTGTTGCCAGAGATCGTTGAGCTGTTCGAGCTTTATAAAGCCGAGCAGGAAAAGTCGATCGACGTGGACGTTACCAGTGCCTTCGCATTGAGCGATGAACAGCAAGACAAACTCACCAAGGTTCTCAGTGCACGGCTCGGCCGAGAAGTGCGTCTGCACGCTGCGGAGGATGCCACCCTTATCGGGGGTGTTGTAATCCGCGCTGGCGACCTGGTTATCGATGGCTCAGTTCGCGGCAAAATCGCGAAGCTGGCCGAAGCATTGAAATCTTGAGTTTGAAGGGGCAGCAGAGCTATGCAGCAACTCAATCCTTCCGAAATAAGTGAAATCATCAAGGGACGTATCGATAATCTCGATGTCGCCTCTCAAGCCCGTAACGAAGGCACTGTCGTCAGCGTATCTGACGGTATTGTGCGTATTCACGGTCTCGCCGACGTTATGTACGGCGAAATGATCGAGTTCCCGGGCGGTGTCTACGGTATGGCACTGAACCTGGAGCAAGACTCCGTGGGTGCAGTTGTCCTGGGGGCTTATACCTCCCTGGCCGAAGGCATGAGCGCCAAGTGCACTGGCCGCATCCTGGAAGTTCCGGTTGGTCCGGAATTGCTGGGTCGCGTTGTCGACGCACTGGGCAACCCAATTGACGGCAAAGGCCCGCTGAACAACGTCGCTACCGACGCGGTTGAGAAGGTTGCGCCGGGCGTGATCTGGCGTAAGTCGGTCGACCAACCGGTGCAAACCGGTTACAAGTCGGTCGATGCCATGATCCCGGTTGGCCGTGGCCAGCGTGAGCTGATCATCGGTGACCGTCAGATCGGTAAAACCGCTCTGGCCATCGACGCCATCATCAACCAGAAAAACAGCGGCATTAAGTGCGTATACGTTGCCATTGGTCAGAAGCAATCGACCATCGCCAACGTGGTTCGCAAGCTGGAAGAAAACGGCGCGCTGGCTAACACCATCGTTGTCGCTGCTTCCGCTTCCGAATCCGCTGCGCTGCAGTTCATTGCACCGTACGCCGGTTGCACCATGGGCGAATACTTCCGCGACCGCGGTGAAGACGCGCTGATCGTGTATGACGATCTGTCCAAGCAAGCAGTGGCTTACCGCCAGATTTCCCTGCTGCTGCGCCGTCCGCCAGGCCGTGAAGCTTACCCAGGTGACGTGTTCTATCTCCACAGCCGTCTGCTGGAGCGCGCTTCCCGCGTTTCCGAAGAGTACGTTGAGAAGTTCACCAATGGCGCCGTGACTGGCAAGACCGGTTCCTTGACCGCTCTGCCGATCATCGAAACCCAGGCTGGCGACGTTTCCGCGTTCGTTCCGACCAACGTGATCTCGATCACCGACGGTCAGATCTTCCTCGAATCGGCCATGTTCAACTCGGGTATCCGTCCTGCGGTCAACGCCGGTATTTCGGTATCCCGCGTGGGTGGTGCTGCACAGACCAAGATCATCAAGAAGCTCTCCGGTGGTATCCGTACCGCTCTGGCTCAGTACCGTGAACTGGCAGCATTCGCCCAGTTTGCTTCTGACCTGGACGAAGCCACCCGTAAGCAGCTTGAGCATGGTCAGCGCGTTACCGAGCTGATGAAGCAGAAGCAATATGCGCCAATGTCGATTGCCGACATGTCCGTATCGCTGTATGCCGCCGAGCGTGGTTTCCTGGTCGACATCGAAGTCGCCAAAGTTGGCGCATTCGAACAGGCCCTGATTGCTTACTTCAACCGGGATCACGCCGCTCTGCTGGCGAAGATCAACGAGAAGGGTGACTTCAATGACGACATCGATGGCCAGCTGAAAGCCGGTATCGAGAAGTTCAAGGCCACCCAAACCTGGTAAGCCGCAGTGGGGACCGCAAGGTCCCCGCTTGCTAACCCGATAGGTGTCAAATGGCAGGCGCAAAAGAGATTCGCAGCAAGATTGCGAGCATCAAAAGCACGCAGAAGATCACCAGCGCCATGGAAAAAGTGGCGGTCAGCAAAATGCGCAGGGCACAAATGCGCATGGCTGCTAGCCGTCCCTACGCGGAGCGTATCCGTCAGGTGATTGGTCATCTGGCCAACGCTAACCCGGAATACCGTCATCCGTTCATGGTCGACCGTGCCGTTAAGCGTGTTGGTTATGTCGTGGTGAGTTCGGACCGTGGTCTGTGTGGTGGTCTGAATACCAACCTGTTCAAGGCTCTGGTTAAAGACATGGCGAGCAATCGCGAGCAAGGCGTTGAGATTGATCTCTGCGTCGTTGGCAGCAAGGGTGCGGCATTCTTCCGCAACTTTGGTGGCAACATCGTTGCTGCGATCAGCCACCTGGGCGAAGAACCGTCGATCAATGATCTGATCGGTAGCGTCAAGGTAATGCTCGATGCGTACCTCGATGGTCGTATCGATCGTTTGTCCGTGGTCTCGAACAAGTTCATCAACACCATGACGCAAAAGCCGACAGTGGAGCAGTTGATTCCGCTGGTGGCCGATCCGGATAAAGAACTCAAGCACCACTGGGATTACCTGTACGAACCCGACGCCAAAGAGCTGCTGGATGGCTTGATGGTGCGTTACGTGGAGTCGCAGGTGTACCAGGCAGTGGTTGAGAACAACGCGGCTGAACAAGCGGCACGGATGATCGCGATGAAAAACGCCACCGACAACGCTGGCGATATCATCAAAGACCTGCAGTTGGTTTACAACAAGGCACGTCAGGCAGCGATCACCCAGGAAATTTCGGAAATCGTCGGCGGCGCTGCCGCGGTTTAAGCACGGTTCAACTGTTAGACGGTTGAAAAAAGTCAGAGGAACCAAAGATGAGTAGCGGACGTATCGTTCAAATCATCGGCGCCGTCATCGACGTGGAATTCCCGCGTGATCAAGTGCCGAGTGTTTATGAAGCGCTGAAAGTAGTCGGCGCCGAAACCACCCTCGAAGTTCAGCAGCAGCTGGGCGACGGCGTGGTACGTACCATTGCGATGGGTTCGACCGAAGGCCTCAAGCGTGGCCTGAACGTCGCTAGCACTGGCGCAGGTATCCAGGTACCGGTTGGGGTTAAAACCCTGGGCCGGATCATGGACGTGCTGGGCAACCCAATCGACGAAGCTGGCCCGATTGGCGAAGAAGAGCGTTGGGGCATTCACCGTGCCGCGCCTTCCTATGCTGAGCAAGCTGGCTCCAACGAACTGCTGGAAACTGGCATCAAGGTTATCGACCTGGTCTGCCCGTTCGCCAAAGGCGGTAAAGTCGGTCTGTTCGGTGGTGCCGGTGTCGGCAAGACCGTAAACATGATGGAACTGATCCGTAACATCGCCATCGAGCACAGTGGTTATTCCGTGTTCGCCGGTGTGGGTGAGCGTACTCGTGAGGGTAACGACTTCTACCACGAGATGAAGGACTCCAACGTTCTCGACAAGGTAGCCCTGGTTTACGGTCAGATGAACGAGCCACCGGGCAACCGTCTGCGCGTAGCACTGACCGGCCTGACCATGGCCGAGAAGTTCCGTGACGAAGGCCGTGATGTTCTGTTCTTCGTGGACAACATCTACCGTTACACCTTGGCCGGTACTGAAGTATCCGCACTGCTGGGCCGTATGCCTTCGGCTGTGGGTTATCAGCCGACCCTGGCCGAAGAAATGGGCGTTCTGCAAGAACGTATTACTTCGACCAAGACCGGTTCGATCACCTCGATCCAAGCGGTATACGTACCTGCGGATGACTTGACTGACCCGAGCCCGGCGACCACTTTCGCCCACTTGGACGCCACTGTCGTACTGTCCCGTGACATCGCCTCCCTGGGTATCTACCCAGCGGTCGATCCACTCGACTCGACGTCGCGCCAGCTGGACCCGATGGTTATCGGCCAGGAGCACTACGACACAGCTCGCGGCGTACAGTACGTACTGCAGCGTTACAAAGAGCTGAAGGACATCATCGCGATTCTGGGTATGGACGAACTGTCCGAAACAGATAAGCAGCTGGTATCCCGTGCTCGTAAGATTCAGCGCTTCCTGTCCCAGCCGTTCTTCGTGGCCGAAGTCTTCACTGGTTCGCCAGGTAAGTACGTTTCCCTGAAGGACACCATTGCCGGCTTCAGCGGCATTCTGAAAGGTGATTACGATCACTTGCCAGAGCAGGCGTTCTACATGGTTGGCAGCATCGAAGAAGCTGTTGAGAAAGCGAAGAAACTGTAATCACCCGTGCGCCCGGCAACGGGCGCTTACGGTCTGTTTGCAAGCTGTTAGTGTGTAAGCAGATCGATACGTGAGGTTAGACATGGCTATGACAGTCCATTGCGACATCGTCAGCGCAGAAGGCGAGATCTTCTCCGGTCTGGTCGAGATGGTGATTGCGCACGGTAACCTGGGTGATATCGGTATCGCTCCAGGTCACGCGCCGCTGATCACCGACCTCAAGCCGGGCCCGATTCGTCTGGTCAAGCTGGGTGGCGAAGCCGAGGTGTTTTACATCTCCGGTGGTTTCCTGGAAGTCCAGCCGAGCATGATCAAAGTGCTGGCTGATACCGTGCAGCGTGCTGCCGATATCGATGAAGCTGCTGCTCAGCTAGCCCTCCAGGCTGCTGAGAAAGCGCTGCATGAGCAAGGTGCCGAGTTCGATTACGGCTCTGCGGCTGCTCATCTGGCCGAGGTTGCAGCTCAGCTGCGTACCGTTCAGCAGTTGCGTAAGAAGTTCGGCGGTTAATTTCGCCGCTTCATCGCAAACGAGTAAAAGGGTAGCCTTGGCTACCCTTTTTCTTGTCTGTCATTTCATCTTTTCTGCGGGTTGTGCAGTGGCCTAGCCCACAAGGAACAACCCGCTATTGCTTGGGATCTGCCCTTATGTCGCTCGATATCGTCATCCTCGCCGCCGGCCAAGGCACCCGCATGCGCTCCGCCTTGCCCAAGGTTCTGCATCCGATTGCCGGTAAATCCATGCTCGGGCATGTGATCAACACGGCACGCCAGCTCAAGCCACAAGGCATTCATGTGGTGATTGGCCACGGTGCAGAGCGGGTACGCGAGCAGTTGGCCGCGGATGATTTGAACTTCGTGCTGCAAACTGAGCAGCTGGGCACCGGCCACGCTGTCGCCCAAGCCTTACCCGCGCTGACGGCCGAGCGTGTGCTGATTCTCTACGGCGATGTACCGCTGATCGAAATCGGCACCCTTGAGCGCTTGCTGCAGCGCGTATCAGAACAGCAGCTGGGGCTGTTGACGGTCAACTTGAATGACCCAACTGGTTACGGCCGCATCGTTCGTGATGGCAGTGGCGTGGTCAACGCCATCGTTGAGCACAAGGATGCGACTGCCGAGCAGCGCCTGATCAGCGAAGGCAATACTGGCATTCTCGCCGTACCCGGCAAACGCTTGAGTGATTGGCTGGGGCGTCTGTCCAACAGCAATGCCCAGGGCGAGTACTACCTGACCGATGTCATCGCCATGGCGGTGGCTGATGGTTTGGTGGTGGCAACCGAACAAGCCGCTGATGAAATGGAAGTCTTGGGTGCCAACGATCGCATCCAGCTGGCGCAGCTGGAGCGTCACTACCAGTACCGCGCGGCACGCTGCTTGATGGTGCAGGGCGTAACCCTGAGCGACCCGGCGCGTTTCGACCTACGTGGCGAGGTTACGGTAGGCCGTGATGTGACGATCGACATCAACGTCATCCTCGAAGGCTGTGTGATCATCGAAGATGGTGTACAGATCGGTCCGAATTGCGTGATCAAGAACAGCACCTTGCGCACAGGTGCAATCATCAAAGCCAACAGTCACTTGGAAGGTGCCGAGGTCGGTGAGGGAGCTGATTGTGGCCCGTTCGCGCGACTGCGTCCCGGTTCAGTGTTGGGCGCGAAGGCCCATGTAGGTAACTTCGTCGAGCTGAAGAACGCCACGTTAGGTGAGGGCGCTAAAGCAGGCCATCTGAGCTACTTAGGCGATGCGGAAATCGGTGCACGCACCAATATCGGCGCCGGCACCATCACCTGTAACTACGACGGTGCTAACAAGTTCAAGACTGTACTCGGTGAAGACGTGTTTATTGGTTCCAACAGTGCGCTGGTAGCACCGGTGACCCTGGGCGACCGCGCTACCACCGGCGCCGGTTCGGTAATTACCGGTGATGTGCCGGCTAACACTCTCGCGGTTGGCCGTGCCAAGCAGCGCAATATCGAAGGCTGGAAGCGCCCGGTAAAGATCAAGAAGTGATGCCGTAGGATGGGTTGAGCGTAGCGATACCCATGTTGCCAATCGATGGGTTACGCCTAGGGCTAACCCATCGATTGGCTTGGTGGATGAGTAAAGCGCCATCCACCCTACGTCGTTTCACGCTTGACGGAATGCTTTGATTAGGTTTTGATTCGCGTCAATATCTTTCGAATCGAAACTTAGCATGTCGAAACGCAACACTCCGCAACGTCGCCACACCATTCTTGCCCTGCTCGCTGAGCAAGGCGAGGTGAGTGTGGATGAGTTGTCGAAAGCCTTCGCCACCTCTGAAGTGACTATTCGCAAGGATCTCGCCGCCCTGGAAAAGAGTGGCCTGCTGCTGCGTCGTTACGGCGGCGCCGTGACTATGCCGCAAGAGTTGATCAGCGACGTTCAACCCATCTCGCAATACAAGCAAGCCATCGCCCGTGCCGGTGTGGCGCGCATTCGTGAGCACGCACGGATCATCATCGACAGTGGCACCACCACCGCCGCAATGATTCCGCAGCTCGGCCATAAGCCCGGTCTGGTGGTGATGACCAATTCGCTGAATGTCGCCCGCGCCATCAGCGAACTGGAGCATGAGCCCATACTGCTAATGACCGGTGGCACCTGGGATCCGCATTCGGAGTCGTTCCAGGGCCAGGTGGCCGAACAAGTGCTGCGTTCCTATGATTTTGACCAGTTGTTTATCGGTGCAGATGGTATCGACCTGAGTCGTGGCACCACCACCTTTAACGAATTGCTCGGGTTGTCCCGGGTGATGGCCGATGTCGCCCGTGAAGTGGTGGTAATGGTCGAAAGCGACAAGATCGGCCGCAAGATTCCCAACCTGGAGCTGCCCTGGAGCGGCATCCATACCCTGATAACTGACGAGCGCCTGGATAACCAGGCCCGTGAACAATTGACCGAACGCGGCATCAAATTGATCTGCGCTAGCGTCGAGGCTTAAGGAGAAGTTTATGTGTGGCATTGTAGGCGCAGTCGCCGAACGTAATATCACCGCCGTGTTGGTTGAAGGCCTCAAGCGCCTGGAATACCGCGGCTACGACAGCGCCGGTGTGGCGTTGCTCAACGATCAGGGCGAACTGCATCGCAGCCGCCGTGTTGGCAAGGTCAGTGAGTTGGAAGCTGCACTCAGTCAGGAGCCGCTAGCCGGGCGCCTGGGTATCGCTCATACCCGTTGGGCCACCCATGGCGCGCCGAGCGAGCGTAATGCCCACCCGCATTTCTCCGGTCACGATTTGGCCGTGGTGCACAACGGCATCATCGAGAACCACGAAGAGCTGCGCGAACAGCTCAAAAGTCTGGGCTATGTATTCAGCTCGGATACCGACACCGAAGTGATCGTGCACCTGCTCAATCACACCCTGAAAATCCAGCCAGACCTCACCGCTGCCCTGAAAGAAGCCGTCAAGCAGTTGCATGGTGCCTATGGCCTGGCGGTGATCAGCGCCAAACAGCCGGATCGTTTGCTCGCTGCCCGCAGTGGTAGCCCGTTGGTGATTGGCCTGGGCCTGGGTGAGAATTTCCTCGCCTCCGACCAGCTGGCATTGCGTCAGGTCACCGACCGTTTTATGTACCTGGAAGAAGGCGACATTGCTGAGATTCAGCGCGACAGCGTGCAGATCTGGGACGCCGCCGGCCAGCCTGTGGTGCGCGAAAGCGTGCAGTACCACGAAGGTGCGGAGGCTGCCGACAAGGGCGAGTACCGCCACTTTATGCTCAAGGAAATCCACGAACAGCCCAAGGTGGTGCAGCGCACCTTGGAAGGCCGTCTGGGCTCCGATCACGTGCTGGTACAAGCGTTCGGGCCGCAAGCCGCAGAACTCTTCGGCAAGGTGCGCAACGTACAAATCGTCGCCTGTGGCACCAGTTACCACGCCGGTATGGTGGCGCGTTACTGGCTGGAAGGTCTGGCCGGGATTCCCTGCCAGGTCGAAGTGGCCAGCGAGTTTCGCTACCGCAAGGTGGTGGTGCAGCCAGACACCCTATTTGTCAGCATTTCCCAGTCTGGCGAAACCGCCGACACTCTGGCCGCGCTGCGTAACGCTAAAGAACATGCACCGGACAAGGGCGGTTATCTGGCCAGCCTGGCGATCTGCAACGTCGGTATCAGCTCGCTGGTGCGTGAATCTGACCTGACCTTGCTGACCCAGGCCGGCCCGGAAATTGGCGTTGCCTCGACCAAGGCCTTCACCACCCAGCTGGTCGCGCTGATGTTGCTGACCCTGTCCCTCGGTCAGGTGCGCGGCACGCTGGATAAAACCCTAGAAGCCGAGCTGGTGGAAGAGTTGCGTCGCCTGCCAACCCGTCTTGGCGAAGCGCTGGCCATGGACAGCGTGGTGGAGAAGGTTTCCGAGCTGTTCGCTGAGAAGCACCACAGCCTGTTCCTCGGCCGTGGCGCGCAGTACCCAGTAGCGATGGAAGGCGCGCTCAAGCTCAAGGAAATCTCCTATATCCACGCCGAAGCCTACCCGGCTGGCGAACTCAAGCACGGCCCGTTGGCGTTGGTTGATAGCGATATGCCGGTGGTCACCGTGGCGCCGAACAATGAGCTGCTGGAAAAACTTAAATCCAACCTACAGGAAGTGCGCGCCCGCGGTGGCGAGCTGTTGGTATTTGCCGATGAGCAAGCCGGTATGCGCAATGGCGAGGGCACCCATGTGGTGAACATGCCGCACATCCACGATGCTTTGGCGCCGATTCTCTACACTATTCCGTTGCAGTTGCTGTCCTACTACGTGGCCGTGCTTAAAGGCACCGACGTTGACCAGCCACGTAACCTGGCCAAGAGCGTTACGGTTGAGTAAACAGGGACCAGCTAATGCAGCGTGAAGAGATAAAGACCAAGCAGGCGCAAGGCGCGTCCTTTGATACCCATATCATCGCCAACCCGGCTAACCCCCGGGAATGGATCGTGCTGTTGAAGAAAGGTGCGGGCACCAGTTTTTTTCTGGTTGATCAGCAGGAACAGGTGGAGTCCTTCGCCGACCTTAATGGCCTGATCGAAGAGTTGCGGCTACTGGGTATTAAGGGTGCAGAGATCCATCTTTGAGGATCATGTATGCCCATTGGTTATGCGAGACGTCTGACCGGCCGCGAACGCAGTGCAGCGGCTAATCGACATTTAGGGTTCGCGTTGGCGTTTGTTGCCGGTGCGATAAATGCCGGCGGCTTTCTCGCCGTGCAGCAATACACCTCGCATATGACCGGCATCGTCTCGGCCATGGCCGACAACATCGCCGTGGGCGCACATGATCTGCTCTGGGGAGGCCTCGGCGCGGTGCTGTCGTTTCTCCTTGGCGCCGCCTGTTCGACGCTGATGATCAACTACTCGCGGCGCCAGCGCCTGCACAGCGAGTACGCCTTGCCGTTGCTGCTTGAGGCCGTTTTGCTGCTGTGCTTCGGCTTTCTCGGGGCAACCCTGGCGCAAATTACCGGCCTGTTCGTGCCTCTGACCGTGATGTTGCTGTGTTTCATCATGGGCCTGCAGAACGCACTGATCACCAAGCTCTCCAAGGCTGAAATTCGCACCACCCATATCACCGGGATCATCACTGACATCGGTATTGAGTTGGGCAAACTGCTGTACTGGAATCGCAGCCACGGGCCAGATATCGGCCGGGTTGTGGCGGACCGTCAGCGTTTATGGGTGCTCAGCCTGTTGGCCCTGAATTTTTTCCTTGGTGGGGTTGTTGGTGCGCTGGGCTTTAACTACCTGGGCTACATCGCCACTGTGCCCTTGGCACTGTTTCTGGTGCTGCTGGCCAGCGTACCGGCGCTGGATGATCTGCTGTTACTCACACGACGTCTGTTGCGCCGGTGAAGTAGCCGACAAGCTCTCAGGCGTCAGACGATCTGAACAGGTGGCGATGCTCGGCGTTGTACAGCGCCGAGTCAGCAAACTGTTCGGCATGCAGCACCCGGCCCACTAAAATCAGTGCAGTGCGGCGAAAGCCCTTGCTGCGCACCTGTTCCTCGATGGTGGCCAGTGTGCCGCTGACCCAATCCTGATCCGGCCAGCTGGCGCGGTGGACCACGGCAATCGGGCAGTCTGAGCCGTAATGCGGCAACAGTTCAGCGACAATTTTGCTTAGGTGCACCACGCCGAGGTGGATGGCCATGGTCGCGCCGTGGCGGGCCAGGTCAGCCAATTGTTCGCCAGCAGGCATCTCTGACTTGCTCGCATAGCGGGTGAGGATCAGGGTTTGCGACACTTCCGGCAGAGTCAGCTCACTTTCCAACAGGGCGGCGCAGGCGGCTGTGGCGGTGACCCCAGGAATAATCTGGAAGGGAATTGCCAGTCGGCGCAGATGGCGGATCTGCTCACCAATCGCGCCATACAGTGACGGATCGCCAGAATGCACGCGGGCGACGTCCTGGCCTTGTTCATGCGCCTGGGCAATCAGCGTGATGATTTCATCCAGATGCAGTTCGGCGGTGTTGACCACTTGCTCGGCGCTGTGGCCTTCCAGTACCGCCTCGGGCACCAGCGAGCCGGCGTAGAGAATCACCGGGCAGCTGCGCAACAGGCGCTGACCCTTGACGGTGATCAGCTCGGGGTCGCCGGGGCCGGCGCCGATAAAGTAAACAGTCATGCAATGTCCTTGGCTGAAATCGACGCCAGGGCGCAAGTGGCGCTGGCGTTACGGGTTTTACTGCCGAGTAGCTGAGCAACGTGGCCGCCCAAGTGCTCGGCCAATGCCAAGGCGCAGGGTTCGGCGACGGCCGGGCTGCCGGTGGCGGCCAGGGTTAGTGCGCAAGCTTGAACGAGATGTTGATAGGGCGACAGCTCTTCAGGACTGAAGCAGGTCAGCGTCAGGCCGAGGCGCTCAGCCAATGCCAGCAGCCCAGGCTCATCGCGTTTGTGCGCGATGCTCGCCAGCCCCGCGAGGTTATCCACAGTCAGACCCTGCGCCTGCAGGCTGTCGATCAGTAGTGTGGATAAGTCTTCCAGGCTACAGCCGCGGCGGCAGCCTAACCCGGCGACCACCTGAATCACGGCGGTATTGGCAGCGCTGGAAATCATTAAGGTTGCTCGGTGTGTAAGGCGACGTAGCTCACCATGGCGACCTGCAGCGGTCAACCGTGATTGACCGGCCGCCGTGGTCTGCGTAGCCTTGCCGCGTTCGAGGTTCTTCGTGGGCGCGCCCATGGAGCTAAGAGGGAACAAGGTGAATGCCTTGGCTGCCCCCGCAACTGTAAACGGTCCAAAGCCCTTCAATACACCACTGCCGCAGGCGGGAAGGTAGAAGGGTCGCGCAACGCGCAGACCGTGAGCCAGGAGACCTGCCTCGTTACGTTTTCGACAATCGGGCGGGGTGATCCGGTGGTGTTGGCTGACGCCTGCGTGGCTGTCATGTCTGTGCCGCCTCCTGCTCGTCTTTCTTTCGACGCTATGCAGGACTCGCCATGAAAACCCTCGGCAAACTTCCCGTCACCATCGTCACTGGCTTCCTCGGCGCCGGTAAAACCACCTTGCTCCGGCATATGCTTGGCCACGCCGACGGCCGTCGTATCGCGGTGATCGTCAACGAGTTCGGCGAGCTGGGCATCGACGGCGAAATCCTCAAGCAGTGCTCCATCGGTTGCAGTGAAGAAGAGGCCAACGGGCGGATCTTCGAACTGGCCAACGGCTGCCTGTGCTGCACCGTGCAGGAAGAATTCTTCCCGGTGATGCGCGAGTTGGTGGCTCGGCGCGGTGAGCTGGACCATATCCTTATTGAAACCTCCGGCCTGGCCCTGCCCAAGCCGTTGGTACAAGCCTTCAACTGGCCGGAAATCCGCAACGCCTGCACGGTGGACGCGGTGATCACCGTGGTCGACAGCCCGGCTGTGGCTGCTGGCACTTTTGCTGCTTTCCCCGATCAGGTTGATGCGCAGCGCAAACTCGACCCGAATCTTGACCATGAATCGCCGCTGCACGAGCTGTTCGCCGACCAACTGGCCAGCGCCGACTTGGTCATCCTCAATAAAGCCGACCTGCTCGACGCCGCTGCGTTGGCGGCGGTGCGCGCCGAAGTGGCGGAAGAGCTGCCGCCAGCGGTGAAAATCATCGAAGCCCATGGCGGAGAACTGCCGCTGGACGTGCTGCTGGGCCTGAACTGCGAGACTGAGCTGCACATCGATGCACGCAAAACCCACCATGACCTGGAAGGGCATGAAGACCACGATCATGACGAATTCGACTCGTTCCAGGTGGAACTACCGGAGGCCGAGGAAGCACGCTTGCTGGGCGCATTGAAGGATGGGGTGGCCAAGCACGGCATCCTGCGTATCAAAGGCTTTGCGGCGATTCCCGCTAAGCCGATGCGTTTGCTGCTGCAAGGCGTGGGTCAGCGATTTGATAAGCACTTCGACCGCGCCTGGCAGGCCGATGAAGCGCGGGTGACGCGTTTGATCGTGATTGGTCAGCAGCTGGATCAAGCGGCCATTACCGCTGAATTGCAGGCCGCACTGGCGAACTAAACCGCATGCATCTGATACGCACCCAAGCCGGCAGCCAAGTGCCGCTCGACAGCATTGCCGACCTCGGCCAGACCCCGGCTGAGCTGGTGATTCTCTGTACCGGCGATTCGCAGCTGTCGTTGCTGGCTGAGGTGGCGCGGCAGTTGCCGGCGGATTACCCGAGCCTGCGCCTGGCCAGCCCAGCGCAGCTGAGCAACCACGCCTCGGTGGACCTCTACGTCGAGCAGGTGCTGCAGCACGCCAAGGTCATCCTGATTGCCGTGCACGGCGGTGTCAGCTACTGGCGCTACGGCATCGAGCGTCTGGTTGAACTGGCCGAGCGCGGCGCGCGGGTGATCATGGTGCCTGGCTGTGACAACCCCGACCCTGAGCTGATGGGCCTGAGCAATGTGCCGCAGGTGGATGCCGAGCGGCTTTGGCAGTTCCTCCGTCAGGGCGGGGCGGTTAATGCGCAGCAGCTGTTCAACTGCATCGCCAGCCATTGGCTGCAACGTGACTACGCCTGGGGTGAGCCGCAACCGTTGCCGCGTGTAGGCATCTACCATCCACAGCAGGTCACTGGCTGTTTGGCCGACTGGCAGCTTAATTGGCAGGCCGGCGCGCCAGTGGTGGCGTTGCTGTTCTACCGCACCCAGGTGCAGGCGGCGAATACCGGATTTATTGATGTGTTCTGCCAGCGCTTGCAGGCCCAAGGCCTCAATCCGCTGCCGATTGCCGTGGCCAGCCTCAAGGAAGCTGCCTGCCTGGCCCAGGTCGAAACCTGGCTGGACGACACCGACACGGCGTTGATCATCAACACCACCGCGTTCGCCCTGTCCAACCCGGAAGCACCGAGCGAGCGACCCTTCCGCCGCGACATCCCGGTGCTGCAAGCCATTTGCGCCTTGGATAACCATGAGCAGTGGCACGCCAGCGCCCAGGGCTTAGGCTCGCGTGACCTGGCCATGCACGTTGTGCTGCCCGAGCTGGATGGCCGGCTGATTACCCAACCGATCAGCTTCAAAGGCATGGCCTGGCGTAGCGAGCGCAGCCAGAGCGATGTGGTCTGTTATCAGCCAAATCTGCCAGGGATGGATTTCGTCGCCGCGCTGGCGCGCAACTGGATTGCCCTGGCGCATAAGCCTAATACCGACAAGCGCATCGCCCTGGTGCTGGCCAACTACCCTACCCGCGATGGGCGCATCGGCAATGGCGTCGGCCTGGACACCCCGGCGGCAGCGCTGAATATCCTCCAGGCCATGCAGCAGCAGGGCTACCCGGTTGACGCGCTGCCGGCCACGGGCACTGCGCTGATCCACCAATTGCTTGGCGGCGTGACCAACGATCTGGACAACCTCGACCACCGGCCCTGCGCGCAAAGCCTGGCGCTGGACGACTACCTGGCGTTCTTCCACAGTCTGCCCGAAGCCAATCAGCAGGCGGTGCGCGAACGTTGGGGCGAGCCGCAATGCGACCCCATGTACCGCAGTGGGCGGCTGATGATCGCCGGCCTGCGTTTCGGCCTGACCTTTGTCGGCATCCAGCCGGCGCGCGGTTATCAGCTGGATGCAGCCGCGGTCTATCACGACCCCGATCTGGTGCCGCCGCACGGCTACCTGGCGTTCTACTGCTGGTTGCGCAAAACCTTTGCCGCCGATGCGGTGATCCACGTCGGCAAGCACGGCAATCTGGAATGGTTGCCGGGCAAGAGTGTCGGCTTATCCGAACAATGCTGGCCGAGCGCGATTCTTGGCCCGCTGCCGAATATCTACCCGTTTATCGTCAACGATCCGGGCGAGGGTGCGCAGTCCAAGCGGCGTACCCAGGCGGTGATCATCGACCACCTGATGCCGCCGCTGACCCGCGCCGAAAGCTACGGCCCGCTGCGCGATCTGGAGCGCCTGGCCGACGAGTATTACGAGGCCAGCCAGCTTGACCTGCGCCGCGCCGCCGAGCTGCGTGGCGAGATTTTGCTCAAGGTGCGCGAGGCCAGCTTGGATCGCGAACTGGGCCTGCAACTCAACGAAGACCCCAACAGCTGGCTGCCGCAGCTCGACGCTTATCTGTGTGATTTGAAGGAATCACAGATCCGCGACGGCCTGCACGTATTCGGCGAATCACCGGCCGGCACGCTGCGCCGCGACACCCTGCTGGCGCTGCTGCGTATTCCCCGTGGCGATGGCCAGGGCGGCAATGCCAGTCTGTTACGCGCCTTGGCCAGCGATCTGCAATTGGCTTTCGACCCGCTCGACTGCGACATGGCCGCGCCCTGGCCTGGGCCAAGGCCGGCCTTGCTGCAGGATCTGAGCGATGACAGCTGGCGCAGCGCCGGCGATACCCGCGAGCGTTTGGAGCTGTTGGCGTTGCAGCTGATCGAGACTACGGACACGGCAGCTGTTGGCGCAGCCAGTGCTCAGGTACTGCAGCGCTTGCGTGAGCAGATCGCGCCCCTTTTGGACGCCTGCGGCGATGCCGAGATGCACGGTTTGTTATCTGGCCTGGCTGGACGTTTTGTGCCCGCCGGGCCAAGTGGTGCGCCGAGTCGTGGTCGCCTGGATGTACTGCCTACCGGGCGCAACTTCTACAGCGTCGATGTGCGCAACCTGCCGACGCCGACAGCCTGGCGCATCGGCGTGCAGGCGGCGGATCGTCTGCTTGAACGGCATTTGCAGGATCACGGTGATCACCTGCGCCAGCTCGGCCTGTCGATGTGGGGCACGGCGACCATGCGCACCGGCGGCGATGACATGGCCCAATCGCTGGCGCTGATGGGTGTGCGCCCGGTGTGGCAGGCCGGCAGCCAACGCGTTGAACGCTTCGAGGTGCTGCCGCTGGCGCAACTCGGCCGCCCACGGGTGGACGTGACCTTGCGCGTTTCCGGGTTCTTCCGCGATGCCTTCAGCAACCTGATTCGCCTGTTCGATGATGCCGTGCAGGCGGTGGTGGATCTCGATGAGCCCGAAGACATGAACCCGCTGTCGGCGCGGGTCTGGCGTGAATCCCTGACCCTGCAGGACAGCGGTCTGGACGAAGCCGAGGCACGCAAACAGGCTGGCTGGCGCGTGTTCGGCTCCAAGCCGGGGGCTTATGGCGCCGGCGTGCAGAACGCCATCGAAGAACGCTTGTGGCAAACCCGCGAAGACCTCGCCGAGGTCTACCTGAACTGGGGCGGCTACGCCTACGGCAAACACAGCGAAGGCACCCCGGCGCGTGCACAGTTCGCCGAGCGCCTGGAGCAGATGCAAGCGGTGCTGCACAACCAGGATAACCGCGAGCATGACATCCTCGACTCCAACGACTACTACCAGTTCCAGGGCGGCATGCTCGCGGCGGTGGAAACCCTGCGCGGTGGCAAAGTGGCCAGCTACCACGGCGACAACAGCCAGCCGGATACCCCGCGCATCCGCACCCTGAAGGAAGAACTCAACCGCGTGGTGCGCGCTCGCGCGGCCAACCCCAAGTGGATCGAGGGCATGAAGCGCCACGGCTACAAAGGCGCGTTCGAGTTGGCCGCGACCGTCGACTACCTGTTCGCCTTCGACGCCACCAGCGAGCTGGTCGACGACCACCAGTACGCGTTGCTCACCGACGCCTACGTGCTCGACAAAAACACCCGCGACTTTATCCAGCAGCACAACCCCGGTGCCCTGCAGGACATCATCGAACGCCTGCTCGAAGCCCAGCAGCGCGGCCTCTGGCAGGCTCCGGGCGAGTACCGCGAGACGCTGGAAAACCTGCTGATTGATAGCGAAGAGTCGTAGGGTGGATGGCGCTTTATCCATCCACCAACACACCGCCATGGTGGACGAGAAAAGCGTCGTCCACCCTACGCCAACCTGATGGACTGCAACCATGACCGATAGCCATTTCCCCCTCGCCGCCGTGGTCGGTGCTGAAGACCTAAAGCTGGCGCTGTGCCTGGCGGCGATTGATCCGGCGATTGGCGGCGTGCTGATCGAAGGGCCGCGCGGTATGGCCAAGTCGACCCTGGCCCGTGGCTTGGCCGATCTGCTAGCCAGCGGCACCTTTGTCACCCTGCCATTGGGCGCGAGCGAGGAGCGCATCGTCGGCACCCTCGATCTCGACGCCGCGCTGGGCGAGGGTCGCGCGCAGTTTTCCCCGGGTCTGCTGGCCAAAGCCAATGGCGGCGTGCTCTACGTGGATGAGGTTAATCTGCTGCCGGATCATCTGGTCGACCTGCTGCTGGATGCCGCCGCCAGCGGGGTTAACCATATCGAGCGCGACGGCATTTCCCATCGGCATGCGGCGCGTTTTGTGCTGATCGGCACCATGAACGCTGAAGAGGGCGAGCTGCGGCCACAATTGCTCGACCGCTTCGGCCTTAATCTGGCACTGGACGCCCAGCCGCAACCGGAGCAGCGTGCCGAGATCGTCCGCCGCCGACTGGCCTTTGATGCTGACCCGCAGGCCTTTCTTAAGCGCTGGCAGGCGCAGCAAGATGAGCTGTATAGCCGTTGCCAACGTGCCCGCGAGCGCTTCGCGGCGATTCCGCTAGATGACGCCGCCCTGGAACAAATCAGCCAGCGCTGCTTTGCTGCTGCGGTCGATGGTTTGCGTGCTGATCTGGTCTGGCTGCGCGCCGCCCGGGCGCATGCCGCCTGGCGTGGTGTTGAACGAATTGAGGCCGAGGATATCGACGCCGTAGCAGAGTTCGTTTTGCTTCACCGTCGGCGTAATAGTCCGCCGCCAGCTGCGCAGCCACCGCAGCCTCAGTCGCAACCCGACAAGAGCGCCCCCAGCGAACAGCCACAAGCGCCGCAAGGCGAGGGCCAGTGGGGCGAATTACCTGCACACGCACAGCATGTAGACGTTCGGCGTGAACCGCCCCGCTGGACAAAAAAGCCCTAGGCATCCGCCCGCGCACAGCCCCAGGCGCGGATGCCCGGGCCGCTCCCGGCACACTCGGCAATGGTCGCAACGGTGCCAGTCGCAGTGGCGCGACGGGCCGTATCGATTGGCCGGCGAGCCTGCTTAAGGGCCGTCCGCGCTGCCGCCAGGATTTACTATTACGACCGCGCAGCAGTAAACCAGCTGAACTCTGGCTGGTAATCGTCGATGCCTCGGCCTCGACCCGCCGCCATGGTGCGCTGAGCAAAGCCAAGGGCTTGCTCAGTGAAGTGTTCGAGCAGGCCCGCCGCCAGCGCGCGCGCCTGGCTTTATTGCACGCCACCGGCCGTCAGGCGCAGTGGCTGTGGCAGGGCCAGAAAGCCTCCCAGGCCTTGCAACAATGGCTCGCCGAATTGGGCGCAGGCGGCGGCACACCGTTGTTTGATGCGCTGCAACAAGCGGCCGACTGGCAGGCGCGGCGTCAGCGCTTACATCCGGGTGAAACGCAGCGGTTGTTGATCATCACCGACGGCCGTCTGCGCGACTGGCTGGCGTTAGCGCCAAGCGCCTGCTCGGCGCTGCTGGTGGATATCGAAAGCGCACCGATCCGCCTCGGCCGCGCCCGGCAACTGGCGGCTGAGCTGGGCGCAGACTACCGACATATTGATTCGCTGCCGGTACTGGCCGGCAGCCTGGAGACAACCCCATGAAAACCCTTCTGATAATCGGCATCGGCGCCGGCGACCCGGACTACTTGACCGTGCAGGCGATCAACGCGCTGAACCGCACGGACGTGTTCTTCCTGATGGACAAAGGCAGCGCCAAGGACAGCCTGATCGGCCTGCGCAAGACCATCTGCGAGCGCTTTATTAAGGGTCGCGACTACCGCTTTGTCAGCGCCGAGTGCCCGGAGCGGGTGCGCGATGTGCCGGACTATCACGGCAGCGTGGTCGATCTGAATCAGGACAAGCAGCAGGTGTTCGAAGGCATGATCCGCGAGCAGATGAGCGACGGCGAAACCGGGGCTTTTCTGGTCTGGGGCGACCCGGCGCTGTACGACAGTACCTTGCGCATCGTCGAACAGATCGTGGCCAACAGCTTGGATCCGATTGAATACGAAGTGATCCCCGGCATCACCAGCCTGCAAGCTCTGGCGGCCAAGCATAAGGTCTGCTTCAACAGCATCGGCCAGGCCTTCCAGATCACCCCGGCGCGGCGCCTAGCCGAAGGCGGTTTTCCCGAGGGCGTGGACAGCGTGTTGGTGATGCTCGACGCCCAGGACACCTACCAATGCTTTGCCGACCAGTCCATGCACATCTACTGGGGCGCGTATATCGGCACCCCGGACGAAGTGCTGATTGCCGGTCCGCTAAGTGAAGTCGCCGACACCATCCGCACCCGCCGCGCCGAACTGCGCGAGCAGCATGGGTGGATTATGGATAGCTATCTGCTGCGCAAGAACGCTTCGTAAGGTGGATGACGCTTTATCCATCCACCATCGGCATGACCCTAAGGTGGACAAACAAAGCATTGTCCACCCTACTTGCTGAGTAAGCCTTCAGGCCCGATGCGATGTGTGGGTCGTTAGCCTTGGGCAGTGGAACCCCAAGGTGCATGCAGCGCGATACTCAGTAATACACGTTTGCCGCGCATGATGGTCGATACGCTGTGATCGTATAGATCAGGACGAAACAGGAAAACTCGGTTAAAAATGGAGAAAATCACACGATCTGTTTCGAAAACGCCACCTTCTCCAGGTTTGATCAACACAACATTGAGCTTGTAGTAGCTACCGTTACCCATCGGGTCATTGTGGCGCATCACGCGATGACCTTCGGGATAGGTGACCAGGTTGACAGTCAAACGCCGTAGGTGGAGCAAGCTGCGGTTGATGACGTGGCCCATGGCGCAGTCTCCTAAAGGATCATTGAGTGGCATTAGATACAGTTCTGAATGATCGCTCAATAATCTTAAGCTAGACCTACCCGTGCGTCATTGGTCCAGGCGGATAGCTGGTAATCCGCATAAACCTGCGGATTGACCATAGTTCGTAGGGTGGGTTGAGCATGGCAATACCCATGCTGCTGCCTAACGTGGCAGCTCTAAGTCTGGCTAAGCGAGAGAGCCGAGGCGGTGCAGGCTTCGGCTTTGTGGCGCTCAGCAGTCAAAGCCATGCTGGCTGCGGTAGTACTCCGCCTGTTCGGGGGGCATCTCTTTGAACAGCGCGCAGATGGTGAAGCTGCCGACCTGGCGGTCGTTTTTCAGGTAGCCCCAGTCGGTAATCTGCTCGCGGGTAAAGCGTAGTTGCTGGCCCCAGGTCACGCTTTTGACGATGCGCGGCTCGTTGGCCACGGTGCCGATAAAACCCTGCTCAAGCGCGCGGAAGGGTGTGACCCAAAAGGTTTCAATACCGTTGCTGTCTTCGGCCATAACTTGCACCTTGAAATCGCGGGTATTGGCCGGTGGCTTGGCGGCCAGGGTGAGAAAGTCCGCCAGGCCTGCCTGAGCCTGACGCACGGCTGCGGAAACGGCCGGATCTTGGCGATCGGCTGTCACTACTTCATTGGTATCGCGTGCGCTGGCGTAAAACGCAGTCAGACTCAGTGCGAGCAGGGGAGCAATAAGAGAAGGGCGCATATTGATTCCTTACGTTAGTAGCTTGCCTGCTGTTCTGTGGCTTCCAGCTCAACGTCTGGGCATTCAGCGGTTTCATCGATCATTTGCCGCTTGCCCCAGTTTTCCAGGCGGCTGTACCAAGGCATATCGCTGTCATCCAGTTGCTCTTTGGCTTCTTCACTGCCGTTGCTGGCAGCCAGTTCCAGCCACAGTTGCGCTTGGGTGCGATTGAACGGCGTGCCAGTGCCGTTGCCGTAGGCCTCGCTCAGGCTGAATTGCGCGGGGGCATGGTTGTTCTGCGCGGCCTTGCAGGTCCAGTACAGCGCTTTACTGTCGTCGCTGCCGAAGTGCATGGCGCGCTCATCGTCGCTGGAAGAAAACTGCACGCCACTGTCCGCTGTCCAGTACAAGCTGCCCAGCAGGTATTGGCTTTGAACGTTGCCTTGTTCTGCGGCTTGTTCAAACCAGTGCATGGCTTGGTAACGCTCTTCCTGATCACCAGGGTTGTCCAAGTAATCGATGCCCAGTTCAACTTGAGCCAGTACCAAGCCCAGTTCGGCGGCCTGATTCAGCCAGCGTTTGCGTTCGGAGTCGTCTCCCGGCAGGAGGTTGTCGCGGTAGAGCATGGCTACATCAAACGCAGCGCGGCTAACGCCTTGCTCGGCGGCTTTGCTGTACCAGCGCTCACTCTCGCGGTAGTCCTGCTGGGTGTAATACTGGTAACCCATGTTGTATTGGGCGCAAGCATCTCCGTCATTGGCGCGCTGCGCATAGTCGAGGATGTTGGCCTTGTCCGATTGATCAATCAGTACGGGGCAATGCTTGCTCGCAGCCTGGCTGCTGAACGCGCAAAAAAGCAGGGCGCTGGCGAGCAGCATGGAGCTAGGAGTGGGGGTGCGCAACATGCTAATCATCCTTGATCACTACAACCCAAGCCGATGCGTTCAGGTGTAGCGGTGAGTAAGAGGTGGGTACCTTAGTGATGCCCCGCCGAACAAGACAAGCTAAGCCTGCTCAGGCTGTCGATTGATCGTTTTTTTGCCGTGCAACTGAGCCCGTGGGATGGGTTAAACGTAGTGATACTCATACGGTGTAAGGCTATCGCCTGATGGGTATCGCAGGCTCAACCCATCCCACGTTTACAGCTGTGGGTAACTTCTCGGCGTGTACACCCATTCGCCTCCTTCGGCGCGCGGGAAGCGGCAGGTTTGGCTGGAGCCGATGATTACCAGGGTGCGCATATCGACCATTTCTGGCGTGAGTTCGCCGAGGGTGAGGATGCGCAGGGTTTCGCCGGGGCGGCCGATATCGCGGCCGAGCACCACCAGGGTTTCTGGCGTGCGTTGCTGACGGACGATGTCTAGGGCGCTGCCAAGCTGCCAGGGGCGGGCTTTGGAAATGGGGTTGTAGAAGGCCATCACCAAGTCGGCGGCAGCGGCGTGCGCTAGGCGCTTTTCGATAATCGTCCAGGGTTTGAGGTTGTCGGACAGGGAGATCAGGCAGAAGTCATGGCCCAGCGGTGCGCCGGCCTTGGCGGCGGTGGCCAGCGCAGCGGAAACGCCGGGGAAGACCTGCAAATCGACGCGCTGCCACTCGGCATCGGTCGACTCGTGCAAGGCTTCCAGCACGGCGGCGGCCATGGCGAATACGCCGGGGTCGCCGGACGACACCACCACCACCCGCCGACCGCTGGCGGCCAACTCGAAGGCATGGCGTGCACGCTGCATTTCTTCGCGGTTATCGGTGCAGTGGCGCACCTGCTCCGGGCGCAGCGGGCCGGCCATGTTGATATAGGTTTCGTAGCCGAGCAGGTCTTGCGCTTCGTCCAGTGCCTGGCGCGCGGCAGGCACCATAAATTCGGCGGCACCGGGGCCAAGGCCGATTACCGTCAAGCGACCACGCGGGCGGCCGAGCTGGCTGGCATCGATGGCCGCAGCGGCCAGCAGCAGGCGCAGGTTGGCGTGCTGGCTGTGCAGCGGCGGCAGTTGGCTTACATCGTCAATAAAGCGCAGCGGCAGCTTGAGTTGCGCGGCGGCGGCGTGCAGTTCGGTGTTGGCCATCAACTCTGGTGCAGCCAATAGGCAGGCCAAGCTTTGCGCGGCCAGGCCACTGCTGCGTAGCGCGTGCTGTAATTCGCTGAGTAAGTCGGCGCTGACACTTTCGACCCACACGGCGACTTGTTGCGGGTGAATCAGCAGCTCATCGGCGTTAGCGGCGCGGCGGTGCGGGCTGATGTGGATAACTAGCGAGGCATGGTTATCCACAGGCAATTTGGCCTGGGCCAGCCAGGGTGCATCACCTTCGATACGCACGGCCTGGCCGCCAAGCAGATCGCTGACAAAGCCTTTGCCCTGCTCAAGATCGGCCAATACATAACCGGCCGGCGGCTCCAGCAGGCAGGTGCCGAAACGCAGTTCGCCGCTGGTGGTGATCGCCGCGCTGACGTCAAGGTGCGCGGCAACTTCGCGCGCCATACGGTTTACTCCACCCAGACCACCGAGCAGCGGCACCACGGCGCTGCCGTCTTCGGCCACCGCCAGCACCGGCGGTTCGCGGTCTTTCTCGCCCAGCACGGCGGCCAGGCTACGGATGACGATGCCGGCGGCGCACAGGGCGATGATCGGTGTACCGGCGCGGTACAACGCGCGCAGGGTGTCGCCGAAGTCTTCATAGGTGCGCTCAACGCCCTCGACCCGGCCACTCAGGCCGTGGATCTCGGCCTGGGGATACAGCGCCTGGATGCGCCGCGCGCAGGGCAGTGCAGAGGAACCGAGAATGATAATGGCGGGAGCGCTGGTCATAAGGTGTTCCGTGGTTGGCGTAGGAGCGGCCTTGGCCGCGATCAGTCCTGTAGCCCGGATGTAATCCGGGGAACCGCGATTCCTGGGTGTGTGGGTAGGGTGGATGACGCTTCACCCATCCACCAATTGCGATGGTGGATGGAAAAAGCGTCATCCACCCTACGGGTCTTCACGTTAGGGACTACCCGCGCCATTTCTCGCCGGGGATGACGATCATCGAGAAATACGGTGAGGACATCGGCTCCACCTCATCCAACGGCACGATGCGTTGGTTTCCCATGGTGGCGCGCTCAACGTAGTGGGCGCGGTCGTCGATGCCCAGCTCTTGCAGCACGCGGCGGACTTTCTCGAAGTTGCGCCCCAGCTTCATGATCACCGCCGCTTCGGCGCTGTGCAGGCGTTGTTTGAGTTCGTCTTCGGGCAGCACGCCGGAGAGCACGCTCAAGCTCTGGTTGCGGTACACCAGCGGCGTGCCAAGCACCGAGGCGCAGCCGAGCATGGAGCACACGCCCGGTACTACTTCCACCTCGTACTGGCCGGCCAGGCGGTCGTGCAGGTACATGTAGGAGCCATAGAAGAACGGGTCGCCTTCGCAGATCACTGCTACGTCTTGGCCAGCATCCAGGCGTGAAGCGATCTGTACCGCGCAGGTGTCGTAGAAGTCGCTGATCACATCTTCATAGCTGAGTGGCGCAGCGAGTTTTTCCGTGGTCACCGGGTAGACCAGCGGCAGGCGTTGCTGGGCGTCGGTCAGGTGCGCTTCGATGATGCCGAAGGCGTTGCCGCCCTGGCCCTTGTTGGCTTTGGCCTTGGCCACGAAGTAACCGACCACGGCAGCTGATTGCAGCAAACGCAGGGCTTTCAGGGTAATCAGCTCAGGGTCGCCGGGGCCAACGCCGATGCCGAGCAGGCGGCCTTTTTGCACAGTCATCATTCCACCTCCGTGGCCAGGGCATTGACCGCCGCCACCGCCATGGCGCTGCCGCCACGCCGACCGCGGACGATCACATAGGGCACGCCACGGCTGTCGGCCGCCAAGGCGTCCTTGGATTCCGCCGCGCCGATAAAGCCCACCGGCATGCCGATAATCAGCGCCGGTTTTGGCGCGCCGGCGTCGAGCATTTCCAGCAGGTAAAACAGTGCGGTGGGCGCGTTGCCGATTACCACCACGCTGCCTTCCAGGTGCTCGCGCCAATGCTCCAATGCAACTGCCGAGCGGGTATTACCCAGTGCGCGGGCCTGCTCAATTACGCCGTCGTTATGCAGGGTGCAGATCACCGGGTTATTCGCAGCCAGGCGCGGGCGGGTGATGCCTTCGGCGACCATCCGCGCATCGCAGAGAATCGGCGCGCCCTTGGCCAGTGCGGCGCGGCCGGCAGCACCGGCACCGGCGGAGAAGCGCAGGTCCTGCACCACATCGACCATGCCGCAGGCGTGGATGAGCCGCACGGCGAGCTTTTCCAGATCAGCTGGAATGTTGCTGAGGTCAGCCTCGGCGCGGATGGTGGCGAAGGATTGGCGGTAGATTTCCTGGCCGTCGCGGATGTAATCAAGCATCGCTATTTCCTGTTGCGCAGTGGGCGGCGAACCAGTCGCCGGCCTCGTCGATAGTCATGGCGCTGGCCTGTAGCTGGCCGAAACCGGCTGCCTGCGGCGTGCGTTGATAGAGTTGGTAGTGGCCGGCGCTGCTGGCCAGCAAGGTAAAGGGCGCGGTGTGCGCAGCGGCGCAGGAGCGCGGGCAGGCGCTCAGGTGTACCTGTGGACGCGCGCTGCCGGCGTGCAGACGCTTGGCTAAGTGCAGGGCATCGGCCTTGCTGTCGCTCAAGCCTTTAGCGCAGGCGGCGGAGCCGGTGCAGGCGATCAGCTGGCTTAACGGTTCTTGCGCATCGGTGAGCAAGCCGAGCTCGCCCAGCGCGTGCAGCAGTTTGTTTGCCGAGTGTTCGGGGATATTTGGCAGCAACACACCCTGCCAGGGCGTCAGGCGCAGACTGGCATCGCCATGTTGTTCAGCCAGATCGGCCAGGGCGTGCAATTGTGTAGCGTCGATTCGGCCTAGGCGCGCGCCAGCGGCAACCATGCACAGGCCGTTTTGCTGCTGTGGATAAATACCCATCGCGGCGTGCTGACTGATGGCTGTGCGTTGCCAATCCGTTGGAGCTGATTGGATGGCAAAAGGCACGCGTGCTTGCAGCTGGTGCAGCAACTGGCTGGGCGTAATCACGCCCAATAGCTGGCGCATGCGGCTGTGCTCGCTGCCGGCCAGATCAAGAAACAGCAACAGCAGTTGTTCGATCAGCTCAGCTGCCTGCTCGACGCCGATTACCCCGAGCGGCGTATCAGTCGGGCATCCGGCCAGGCCGAAGGCCAGCTGTGTCGACGCACCAGGCAAGGCGCTGAGCCAGATATCGTGCGGGTGTTCGAGCATCGCCAAGGCTTCGCCGCCGTCCAACTGAATGGCGAACTTGGCCGATAGCCCGTGCAGTGCCGGGGTGTTTTGCAGCAGTTCAAGCAACGCGGTAGCTAACGGCCGGGTGTCGAGCAGCGCCTGCGGGTCGAGACCGGTGGCGGGGCTGAGCAGCAGGTTGCGCACATCATCCGCCGCCGGGTTGCTGGGGCCGAGATCGGCGGCGAGTAGACGCTCAATCAATTCGCTCTGCTGGTCAGCTAATACGCCACGAATCTGCAGATTGCTGCGGTTGGTCAGTTCCAGCACGCCGCTGGCGCAGTGTTCGGCGGCCTCGGCGATGGCGCGGGCTTGGTTGCTGCTCAATACACCGCCAGCCAGCTTGACCCGGCAGATGCCACCGTCCAGCGCCTGAACGATACGCAGCAGGCCGGGGCACGCGCTGGGGCGTGGTAGTGACGGATCAACGGTGGTGGAATGGTCGCGCAACGGGTTCACCAACAACAAAGACGCGGCGACCGAACCAGCAGAGCCCGCCCTAGCACAGGGGGAACTCAATGGCATCGGTACACCCCGCCCGATGTTGGCACTCGCGACTAGCGTCGTCGGCAGGTCTCCTGGCTGACAGGTCTTCATCTGCCGCGGCCTTCCCGGTTACCCAGTGGCACAGTTGCGGCAGACTCGCTGTTTACAGTTGCGGGGGCAGCTCGGTCACGATCGGCAGATCGCTCCTGATTCCCTCTTAGGCCCTTTTTAGAGTCTGTTTAGGGCTAGCGAGCTAGAGCCAGGCAAGGCGGAAAGGGCTGAGAACGCGGAGTTTACAAGTAGTAAATGAGCAGTTCGAAGTCGTTTCCAACGCAGCATGGCCGACGCGCAGCAGATCCTAGACAGGCTCTCGGGCACCGACGAAGGCGCTATTATGCCCGCTTTGCGCGCCGGCACGACAGCCAACTGGTCGGCCGACGCGACGATGACGGTTTGAGGAGCATGCATGACGGCCTGGTTAACCCTGGTGGGGATCGGTGAAGACGGCTATGCCGGCTTGGGAGAGGCGGCGCGGCTAGCCCTGGCTGAGGCGCAGTGCATTGTCGGTGGCGCGCGGCAGTTGGCGCTGTTGCCGGATGATCTGCCGGCCCAGCAAGAGCTGTGGCCCAGCCCCTTTAACCTAGAGCCGGTGCTGGCGCGGCGCGGCACGCCGGTGTGTGTGCTGGCCAGTGGTGACCCGCTGTTCTACGGGGTGGGCGCAAGCCTGGCGCGGCAGCTGTCGGCCGAGGAATTGCGGGTGTTTTCGTCGCCTTCGTCGGTCTCCCTGGCGGCGGCGCGGTTGGGCTGGCCGCTGCAGGAGGTGACGGTGTTATCGCTGGTGGCGCGGCCGTTGGCGGCGCTGCAGGCGCAGCTTTTCCCCGGGGCGCGCTTGTTGCTGCTGAGCAATGACGGCGACAGTCCGGCGGCGGTGGCCGAATTGCTGCGTGCACGCGGCTTCGGCCCCAGCTACCTGACCGTGTTGGAGCACCTGGGCGGCGCTCAGGAACGGCGTATCGACGGCCTGGCCAGTGACTGGGCGCTACCACGGGTGGCCGATCTCAATCTGCTGGCGGTCGAGTGCGTGGCGGACGCCGATGCGCGCCTGCTGCCCGTCACGCCGGGTTTGTCTGATGCGCTCTATCAACACGACGGCCAGCTGACCAAGCGCGATGTGCGTGCGATCACCCTGGCGCGCCTGGCGCCGCAACCGGGTCAGCTGCTCTGGGATGTCGGCGCCGGCTGCGGCTCCATCGGCATCGAATGGATGCGCGCCCATCCGCGTTGCCGGGCGATTGCCATCGAGGCCGACGCTGGCCGTCAGCTGCATATCCAACACAACCGCGATGCGCTTGGCGTGCCGGCGTTGCAATTAGTCGCTGGTCGCGCGCCCGAGGCACTGGTCGGGCTGGCCGCGCCGGATGCGATTTTTATCGGCGGAGGGGTGACCCTCCCTGGCGTGCTGGAGCAGTGCTGGGCCAGCCTCAAGCCGGGCGGTCGGCTGGTGGCCAATGCCGTCACCCTGCAAAGCGAAGCGGCGCTGGTGGCCTGGCGTGAGCAGGTGGGCGGCGAGCTGACCCGCATCAGCGTGGCTCAGGCGCAGCCGCTGGGCGGTTTCGACACCTGGCGCAGTGCCCTGCCGATCACCCTACTGGAGGTGCGCAAACCGTGAACCCGCGCATTTTGCTGTTGGGCGGCACCACCGAAGCCCTGCGCTTGGCCCGCCGTTTAAGCTCCGATGCCATTTACAGCCTGGCGGGCTTGGGCCGCGTGCCGGATGACCTGCCGTGTCAGGTGCGTGTGGGCGGTTTTGGCGGGGCTGAAGGGTTGGCGGCGTTTATCCGCGAGCAGGGCATTGAGTTGCTGCTGGATCTGACTCACCCCTATGCTGCGCAGATCAGCGCCAATGCCGCCCGCGCTGCCGAGTTGAGCGGGGTGGCCTGCTGGGCGCTGCGTCGCCCCGGTTGGCAGGCCGGGGCTGGCGATGACTGGCGTGAAGTGAATGACTGGGCCGAGCTGGTCGTCGCGTTAGAACACTTCCAGCGGCCGCTGTTTACCCTTGGCCGTGAGCCGCTGGAGCACCTGTCCGAGATTCCCCTGCACCAGCACTGGACCGTGCGCTGCCTGACGGCGCAGCAAGCGGTGTCGCGTGCCGAGATTATCGGCGCACGCGGGCCGTTCGCGCTGGACGAGGAGCGTGCGCTGTTCGCCCGCCTGGGCATCGATGTGCTGATCAGCAAGAACAGCGGCAGCCAGTCCACCGAATCCAAGCTACAGGTGGCGCGGGAGTTGGGTTTGCCGGTTGTGCTGCTGCGCAGGCCCGAGTTGCCGAGGGTAGAGCGCGAGTTTCTCCAGCCCGACGTCCTATGGGAGGCGCTTCAGCGGCGATTGGCTGAGCCGTAGCCAGGTAGGGTGGATGGCGCTTCATCCATCCACCAGCTGCAATGGTGGATGAAAACAGCGTCAGCTACGCGCCCCGATCCACCCTACGATGTCTCATCTGACGCGCCGCCACCCGAGCAAAAAATCCCCTGTTAGACTGCCGGCCCTTTTGAGGAGGTCGCGATGAACCCCACTCCATACGCCCACGTGCTGTTTATTGGTCCCGGCCTCAGCCGTGGCGCGTCGGCTGAGCGTTTGCACCAGCGGGTTACGGCGCTGTTGGGCGAGGCGTATTTGCATGACAGCGAACAGGATCTGCAGCCGTTCTGGCAGGCGCTGGATGAGTCGCCGCGACCATTGCTGGTGGTGGATCTCGAGCCGCGTGCCGATGTTGCCCACCGTGACTGGCTGCGTGAGCAAGTTGCCGCGCGCAGCGATGGCGCGCAGGTCTTTGTGGTATGTAGCGCCCTCGAAGACGCCTGGCTCGACGGCTTGCCCGCGCTGCTTGAGCGCACACAACTGCACATGGCCTGCAGCGATGTACCCGCCGTGCCGGCGCAGCACGCCTGGTCGCACATTCCGCCACACGCCCAGCGTCTGCTGCTGTGTAACGGCCCGCGCTGCACGCGCAAGGGCGCGCTGGGCTTATGGAAAACCCTGCGTCAGCGCCTCAAGGCCGCCGGCAAGCTGGAGTGCGAAGGCGGTGTGCATATCACCCGCAGCCAATGCCAGTTCCCCTGCGACAGGGGACCGACCGCGAGCCTTTATCCACAGGGCGAGTGGTTCGGCATCCGTGACGAGGCGGCGGTGATCCGCCTGGTCGACGAGCGCCTGGTAGCCGGCCGCGCGGTGCCTGAGTTGCGCATCGATCAGGATTGAGTGCGCGCGGCTTTTTTTCATGGCCGCTGTAACGCCAGCACCCCTCAGCGCTCTAGTTGAGTGCCGGCACGCAAAACCTTGCGTGCGGCCAACCAAAATTACCTGAGGATACGCACATGACTATGAAAACGACCGCTGCTGCTGGTGCTGCCATTGCCTTCGCAGCGGCTGCCATGTTTGCCGGTATGAGCGGGACCGTAGTGGCGGCTGAAGAAGCGGCGGTGCATTGCTACGGCGTGACGTCCTGCAAAGGCCAGAACGACTGCAAGACTGCCGAGAACAGCTGCAAAGGCCAGGCTGTCTGCAAGGGCCACGGCTTCAAAGCCATGACCCAGGCCGACTGCGATGCGGCGGGCGGTACCGTCGGCGAGTAAATGAGCCGGGGCGACCTTTGCGGTTGCCCCGCATCACCGCGCAAGGAGTCAGTGATGAATGCTCAACGCGGCAATCTGGGCTTTGGCCTGGGCCTGCGCAGTACCTATTACCAAGCCATTCTCGAACAACGCCCGGCGATCGACTGGTTTGAGATCGTCTCGGAAAATTACCTGGTGGAGGGCGGCAAAGCCCTCTACTTCCTCGATGCTATCGGCGAGCAGTACCCGCTGGTGATGCATGGCGTGTCGCTGTCGATTGGCGGCCCGCACGAGTTGGATCGCGATTACCTGCGTCGGCTCAAACACCTCGCGCAGCGCGTGCAGCCCGCCTGGATCTCCGATCACCTGTGCTGGAGCCGCGGCAATGCCCACCAGCTGCATGACCTACTGCCGCTGCCCTATACCGAAGAAAGCCTGCAGCATGTGGCTGCGCGGGTGCGGCAGGTGCAGGACGTGATCGAGCGGCCGCTGGTGCTGGAAAACGTCTCCAGTTACCTGCGCTGCGCCGATGATCAATTCAGCGAATGGCAGTTTCTCTCGGCCCTCAGCGAACTGAGCGGCTGCGAGCTGTTGCTGGACGTCAACAATGTCTACGTCAGTGCGCGTAACCATGGCTTTGATGCCTGGGAATTTATCAGTAGCCTGCCCAAGCAGCGTATCCGTCAGCTGCATTTGGCGGGCCACAGCGATTACGGAAGCTACCTGATCGACACCCACGATCAGCCGGTCAGTGATCCGGTCTGGCAGCTTTACCAGCGCACCTTGCAGCACCTCGGCCCGGTGTCCACGTTGCTTGAGCGCGATGATCATTTCCCGGTGTTAGGTGAGTTGCTCGGCGAGCTGAACAAGGCCCGTCAGGTGGCTGCGGAAGCCCTTCAAGGCACTGCACGATGCGCCTGAGTGACTGGCAGCACCAGGTGCAGGAATACCTGCTGAATCCTGATGCCCAGCCGAACCCAGCGCTTCAGGCGAGCCTGTTGGGCAGCGCGGCGTTGAGTGCCGAGCAGGGCTTGGCGATTTACCACAATGCTTACCGTGCGCGGCTGCTGGAGGCGTTGCGCGGCGATTACCCGGCCGTGCATGGCTGGCTCGGTGACGAGGAATTCGACGCCCTGGTGTTGGCCTATCTCAGCGCCCATCCGTCGCAGCACTTCAGCTTGCGTTGGCTCGGTGCGCAGCTGGCGGACTTTATCGACGGCTATCTAGTGCCGGCCCAGGCGGCGCCGCTGAGTGAGCTGGCGCGGCTGGAGTGGGCGTTTACCTTGGCCTTTGACGCCGTCGACGCTGCGCCCTTGAGCCTGGCGCAGATGGCCGAGCTGCCCGCCGAAGACTGGCCGACCCTGCAGGTACGCCTGCTGCCCAGCGTGCAGTGGTTGGTGTGTCGGCATAACAGCCTGGCGATTTGGCGAGCGTGTAAGGAGCAGAGAGAGTTCCCCGGTAGCCAGGCATTAAGCGAGGGCGAGGTCTGCCTGGTCTGGCGCGATCAATTGATAACCCGCTATCGCAGCCTGGCGGCCGATGAAGCCACGGCGTTGCAGGGCATGATCGAGCAGGGTTGGAGCTTTGCCGAGCTGTGCGGCGAGTTGGCTCATCTGGGCGAGCAGGCGCCGATACAGGCCGTGAGCTGGTTACGCCAGTGGTTGAACGACGGTGTGCTGCAGCGGTTTTATCCGGCCTGATCGCGACAGGTGTTTTGCCTTACCATGCAGGCTCTGCCTCGTTGCGAGCCGTGCATGCCTGCCTTTTTGCTGCGTTACCGCGTTGTCCTGATTGTCTTGCTGATCCTGCTCGGCCTGCTGGCGAGCATCTGGCTGGCCGGACGTTATGCCGAGCAGCGTGCTTGGCAGGAGCGCAGCCTGGAGGCGCGCGGGCAGTTACAGCTGTATGCGCAGTCGATCCACACCCTGGTCGAGCGCTTTCGCTCGGTGCCTGAGGTGCTGGCGCTGGACAGTGATATCAAGTCGCTGCTGCGTGCCCCGGATGACAGCCTGCTGCGCCGCAAACTCAACGAGCGCCTGGAGCAGCTCAACGCCGCCGCCGGCTCCAATGTGCTCTATCTGCTTAATACCCAGGGCGAAACGCTGGTGGCCAGCAACTGGCGCGACTGGAGCAGTTTTGTCGGCAACAACTACGCGTTTCGCCCGTACTTTCAGGATGCGGTGCGCCAGTCTTCCGGGCGTTATTTCGCGGTGGGCGTGACCACCGGCATCCCCGGTTATTTCCTTTCCCATGCTGTGCGCGATGAGCAGGGCGTGGTGCTCGGCGTACTGGTGGTCAAGCTGGAGCTGGAAGAACTGCAGCGCGAATGGGTCAGCCAACCCGGCGTGCTGCTGGTGGCCGACAGCTACTCGGTGGTGATTCTTAGTAATCGCCCTGCCTGGCGTTTTCTTGCCCTTGATGGGCTGAGCGAACAGGTCCGCGCCGAGCTAGTGGAAGTGCGCAAATACGCCGAACAGGCCTTGCAGCCGTTAAGCAGTAAATTGCGCCGACAGATCGACGGCAACAGCCAGTGGCGCCGTGTCGACGGCCCGGATGGTCCGCGTGATTACCTCTGGCAGCGTCAGGCGCTGGATGACGAAGGCTGGACCCTGCACTTGCTGCATGAACCAAAAACCCTGGTTGATAGCGTACGCAGCTATCGCCTGGCCGCCGCCGGGGTGTGGATGACTTTGGCCTTTCTGCTGCTCTACCTGGCCCAGTGGCGCAAGAACCAGCGCTTGCAGGCGGGCATCCGTGAGCGCTTGGAGCGCGAGGTGGCGCTGCGCACCGCCGAATTGCGCGAGGCCCAGGATGGCCTGGTGCATGCGGCGAAGATGGCCGCGCTGGGGCAGATGTCCGCGGCCATGGCCCATGAAATCAACCAGCCGCTGACCGCCATGCAGATGCAGTTGGGCAGCCTGCGCTTGCTGCTCGACAGCGGCCGCCAGGACGATGTGCGCGAGGGTTTACAGCGCATTGATGGTTTGCTGCAGCGCATCGCCGGGCTTACCGGCCACTTGAAAACCTTCGCCCGTAAAAGCCCGGCCGGCCTTAGCGAGCGGTTGTGCCTGAGTGACGTGCTGGAGCAGGCCCTGCAACTGCTGGCGCCGCGCCTGCGCAGCGAGCAGGTGCAGCTGCATAGCAAGATCGACAGCCGTGCACGGGTGCTGGGGGATGCCATTCGCCTGGAGCAGGTGCTGCTCAACCTGCTCAATAACGCCTTGGATGCCATGGCCGCTAGCGAGTCGCGGCAGCTGTATATCCGTATCGAGCAGCAGGACGGGCAGTGCCTGCTGAGCATCACCGACAGCGGCGGCGGGATTGCCGCGGATGTGCTCGCGCATGTATTCGAGCCGTTCTTCACCACCAAGCCGGTGGGCAGTGGGTTGGGCCTGGGCTTGGCGGTGTCTTACGGCATCGTGCGCGAGCTGGGCGGCAGCTTGGAGGCGGCCAATGGCGAGCAGGGCGCGGTGTTTACCCTGCGCCTGCCGGCAGCGCCGAATGCGTAGGCGCTGGTAAACCCGTAGGGTGGGTTAGCGGCGCGGGTAGGTGGTCGTTTAGCCGCGCGCAATGGTCGTGCGCCGCGTAACCCACCAGACGATGGCGTGTGTGACACCGCTGGTGGGTTACGCCGCCCTAGGCCAGGTGCAGAGTCGGGCAATCGTGACAGGCGGCTAACCCACCCTACGGTTTGTATTGCGACCCCGCGGGTTACGCGCCGCGCCTGTATTCAAATGGGTGGTTTTGTGGCGCTCACCCACCCTACACTGCCGCCGATTAATCAGGAGGTTGTATGACGGGGCAGGTAATAGTCGTTGACGATGAAGCGGCGATCCGCGAGGCGGTGCAGCAGTGGCTGGAGCTGTCCGGTTTTAGCGTGCACAGCTGCGCCACGGCGCAGGCTGCGCTGGCGCTGGTCGACCGTGATTACCCCGGCATCATCATCAGCGACGTGCGCATGCCCGGCACCGATGGCCTACAGCTGCTCGACAGCGTGCTGGAGCGCGACCGCGAGCTGCCGGTGATTCTGATCACCGGGCATGGCGACGTGCCGATGGCGGTGCAGGCGCTGCGCCAGGGCGCCTATGACTTTATCGAGAAGCCGTTCACCCCCGAGCGTCTGCTCGACAGCGTGCGCCGCGCCTTGGACAAGCGCCGCTTAGTCTGCGAGAACCGTCAGCTGCGCCAGCAGTTTGCCCTCAAGGACCATATCGAGGCGCAGTTGCTCGGGGTTTCAAGGCCGATGGAAATCCTGCGCCGGCAGATCCTCGAACTGGCCGGCACCTCGGTGAATATCCTCCTGCGTGGTGACACCGGTAGTGGCAAGGAGCGGGTTGCGCGCTGCCTGCATGATTTCAGCAACCGCGCCGGCAAGCCGTTTGTTGCGCTGAACTGCGCGGCAATCCCCGAGCACCTGTTCGAGAGCGAGTTGTTCGGTCATGAGAGCGGCGCGTTTACCGGCGCTCAGGGCAAGCGTATCGGCCGCATCGAACATGCTGACGGCGGCACCTTGTTTCTCGATGAAGTGGAAAGTCTGCCGTTGGCGCAGCAGGTCAAGCTGTTACGCGTGTTGCAGGAAAAGACCCTGGAGCGCCTTGGCTCTAACCGCAGCATTCAGGTCGATTTACGGGTGATTAGCGCGGTCAAGCCGGACCTGCTCGATGAGGTCAAGGCCGGGCGCTTCCGTGAAGACCTTTACTACCGGCTGAACGTTGCGATTTTGCGCATTCCGCCGTTGCGCGAGCGCCGTGAAGACATTCCGCTGTTGTTCGAACACTTCGCTCACCAGGCCGCGCAACGCCATGGTCGCGAAACTCCGAGCCTGGCACCCGCCGAACTGACGCGCTTGCTCGCACATGACTGGCCGGGCAACGTGCGTGAGCTGATCAACGCGGCCGAGCGGCACGCCCTGGGCATCAGTGGCGGGGTAGAACCTGCGGACGCGATGCCGGTGCAGTCGCTGGCCGAGCAGATGGAAACCTTCGAGGCGCAATGCCTGCACCGTGCCCTGCAGTACTGCCAGGGCAATATCACTGAGGTGATGGCGCTGTTGCAGCTGCCGCGTCGCACCCTCAACGAGAAAATGCAGCGCCATGGCCTGCTGCGTAGCAGCTATCGCCCGGCCGGGAGCAGCGACGAGGAATAGATTCGGCTGCAGCAGACTCGATCTAAGCTAACGTGGGCGAAACCGGCGGAATTTCGCTTGTGCAAGGTTTTAAAGCGGCGGATTTCCGCTGATAAGTCCCCGCCGATAGACCTGTTAAACCAGCATGAAGGCTCTAGCGCGGGCTTTTTTCGTGCTGGCACGGCATCTGCTATAGCTCTTGTCAGTCAGGCACTCGATTGCTCTGGCCACTAATAAGAAAGACAAGAGGTGAACCCCATGTACTGCCCTGCATCATTCGCGCGCTCGTCGCGTCCGGCATCAACTATCCATCTCTTGTGCGCTCGACCCCGGTCGTGTGTAGGCCCTGCCTCTTTCCGTTATTTCGCTAAATCCGGCACTGCACGGCTCTAGTGGCCGGCAACGTCTACAGTGAAATCTTTGCATAAAGCCATAACAACGACGGAGTTTCTTCCATGCGAATGACTAAACGTTTCAGCCTGCTAGCTGCCGCTGCAGCTTTTACCGCGAGCACTGCCGTACTCGCCGCGCCGACCTTTATCAACATCCTCACCGGCGGTACCAGCGGTGTGTACTACCCGATTGGTGTGGGCCTGTCGCAGCTGTATAGCAATGGTATTGAAGGTTCAAAAACCTCGGTGCAAGCCACCAAAGCCTCGGTGGAAAACCTCAACCTGCTGGAATCTGGCCGTGGCGAGTTGGCCCTGGCTCTGGGTGACTCGGTAGCCGATGCCTGGAATGGCGTGGAAGAGGCCGGCTTCAAGGCGCCGCTGAAAAAGCTGCGAGCCATCGCTGGCACTTACCCGAACTACATCCAGATCGTCGCCAGCCAGGAATCCGGGATCAAGACTCTGGCTGACCTCAAGGGCAAGACCATCTCCGTGGGCGCGCCCAAGTCCGGCACCGAGCTCAACGCTCGTGCCATCTTCAAAGCGGCCGGCCTGAGCTACGACGACATGGCCAAGGTCGAATTCCTGCCGTACGCCGAGTCGGTTGAGTTGATCAAGAACCGTCAGCTGGATGCCACCCTGCAGTCCTCGGGCCTGGGCATGGCGGCTATTCGTGACTTGGCGGCGACCCTGCCCATCACCTTCGTCTCAGTGCCGGCTGAAGTCACCGCCAAAATTGGTAACGATGCTTACCAGCCGGCATCGATTCCGGCCGGTACCTACGACGGTCAGGAGGCTGATGTACCGACTGTGGCCATCACCAATATCCTGGTGAGCCACGACGGTGTGTCCGAAGAAGTGGCTTATCAGATGACCAAGCTGATGTTCGACAACCTGGAGCGCCTGGGTAACGCCCATTCCGCTGCCAAGGACATCAAGCTGGAAACTGCCGCGAAGAACCTGCCGATCCCGCTGCACCCAGGTGCTGAGCGCTTCTACAAAGAAGCCGGCGCACTGTAAGGCTGTTGAAGGGTTGCAGGTGTAGGCTGAGCTGAGAACAGGAGGTCTCAGGATGGGTTAGCCGCGCAGCGGTGTAACCCATCAAGCGATGTCGCAGGCGTGCGCCCATACAGCATGGGTATCGCTTCGCTCAACCTACGCGGCCCGGCCCATCCTACCCGGCGACCTATGCACCATTTTGTCAGTAGAGTTGCGAATAAAACCGCCGTGCGCGCCACGGCAGGTTTTGTTGGCGACTTTTGTGCCATCGACGTTGTAATGAGAGCGTGACCTCCCATGAGTGAGCAAAACCAAGGCCTTGCAGCCAACCCCGGCGATTGGCCAAAAGCGCTGTTCTATGTCGCGCTGCTGTTTTCGATTTTCCAGATCGCCACGGCGGCCTTTCATCCAGTATCCAGCCAGATTCTGCGTGCCGTGCACGTAGGTTTTCTGCTGTTGGTGGTGTTCCTCAGTTTTCCGGGCCTTGGCAAAGGTAAGCCTTGGCAGCCGATGGCTTGGCTACTCGGCCTGGCCGGCATGGCCACGGCGTTCTACCAGTGGTATTTCGAAGCTGACCTGATCCAGCGCTCCGGCGATTTGACCAACAGTGACATGGTCATCGGCCTGCTCTTGGTCGTGCTGGTATTCGAGGCCGCACGCCGCGTGATGGGCATTGCCCTGCCGCTGATCTGCGGATTGTTTCTGGCCTACGGTCTGCTCGGTCAGTACCTGCCGGGTGACTTGATGCACCGTGGTTATGACCTCGACCAGATCGTCAATCAGCTGTCCTTCGGCACCGAAGGGCTGTACGGCACGCCGACCTATGTCTCGGCCACTTACATCTTCCTGTTTATCCTGTTTGGCGCGTTTCTCGAACAGGCCGGGATGATCAAGTTGTTCACCGATTTCGCCATGGGCCTGTTCGGCCACAAGCTCGGCGGCCCGGCCAAGGTCTCGGTGGTGTCGTCGGCGCTGATGGGCACCATCACCGGTTCCGGCGTGGCCAACGTAGTCACCACCGGCCAGTTCACCATCCCGCTGATGAAGCGCTTTGGTTACAAGTCAGCGTTTGCTGGCGGCGTCGAGGCGACGTCGTCCATGGGTAGCCAGATCATGCCGCCGATCATGGGTGCGGTCGCCTTCATCATGGCCGAGACCATCAACGTGCCGTTTTTCGAGGTGGCCAAAGCCGCGCTGATTCCGGCGCTGCTGTACTTCGGTTCAGTGTTTTGGATGGTTCACTTGGAAGCCAAGCGCGCCAACCTGCGTGGCCTGCCGAAGGACCAGTGCCCGAATCCCTGGGCGGCAGTTAAACAGCGCTGGTATTTGCTGATTCCGCTGTTCATCTTGATCTACCTGCTGTTCTCTGGACGCACGCCGCTGTTCTCCGGCATGGTCGGCCTGGCCCTGACCGCCATCGTGATTCTCGGCTCGGCGATCATCCTGCGCGTATCGTCCAAGGTCATGCGCTTCGCCTTCTGGATCGCCCTCGGGGTGCTCTGCGCCGGCTTCTTCCAGCTGGGTATAGGTGTGGTGTTTGGCGTGGTGGCGCTGCTGGTGGCCATCTGCTGGTTTATCAAGGGTGGCCGCGACACGCTGGTCATCTGCCTGCACGCGCTGGTGGAAGGGGCGCGACATGCGGTGCCAGTGGGCGTTGCTTGCGCCTTGGTCGGCGTGATCATTGGTGTGGTCTCGCTGACTGGCGTGGCCTCGACCTTTGCTGGTTATATCCTCGCGATTGGTCAGGATAATCTGTTCCTCTCGCTGATCCTGACCATGCTCACCTGCTTGGTATTGGGCATGGGCATTCCGACCATTCCCAACTACATCATCACCAGCTCGATTGCCGCACCGGCGCTGCTGGAGCTGGGCGTGCCGCTGATCGTTTCGCACATGTTCGTCTTCTACTTCGGCATCATGGCCGACCTCACCCCGCCGGTGGCGCTGGCCTGCTTTGCTGCTGCGCCAATCGCTAAGGAGAGCGGCCTGAAGATCAGCCTGTGGGCCATTCGCATCGCCGTAGCCGGGTTTATCGTGCCGTTTATGGCGGTGTACGAGCCGGCGCTGATGCTGCAGGGCGATAGCCTGCTGGCGACGTTCTACGTGGTGCTCAAGGCGGCGCTGGCCATTGGTATTTGGGGCGCGATATTTACTGGCTTTCTGCAAATCAAGATGCCGTGGTGGGAGCGCGCACTGGGCTTTGCCGCCGGTGCCAGCCTGATACTGGCCACACCGATGAGTGATGAGATCGGCTTTGCTCTGGCCGCCGTGTTTATCGCTCAGCACCTGTGGCGTGCCCGTAATGCACAGGTGGCGACTGCATGATTGGTCTGTGCTTGGGCTTGGCGGGTGCGGTATGGGCCGAGGTGCCCACGCCAGCCTTCACCTTGGCCTGGACGCACACCATTGAGAAAGTTCGTTGGGAAGAGGATTACCGCGTCACGCCAGAGGGGTTGTTGCTCGGCGAGGCGCGGGTTAAAGGTTCCGGGGCCGGTATGGAAATTCCTGACGGCGCCGAACTGCGTGAAGGCAGTTGGCATTACCAGCGCCAGCTACCGCCTTTGCAACCACTGCGCTTGGGGCGAACCCCCGAGGCAGGGGATTACCAGCTGTGTTTTAACCAGCGTTGTCACTTGATGAGTGAATGGCTCGGCCCGCCACAAGCGACCCAGCCGGCGTTGGAAATTTGGAGCTGTGAGCTGAGCTCCCCGGCAGTTGCTGTCGGTCAGGACGAGGGCTAAGGCGGCGTCCGCTCCCAAGGCCACAAGCCCTGGCGTGAAAGAGGAGAACCCCCATTTGGCTTGCCAGTGGGGGTTTTGTTCGTTTGCATGGGCTGTTTTCAGACGATGCATTGCATTCAGCAACCCGAGACGAGGGTGACGGCTGCTGAGTGGGCGTTACGCAGGCGTCGGCGACTTGGATTTCTCAGGGGCCGCTGAGGGCGTCGCTGATACTGTGGCGTTCTTTGAGCTGCTGCACCCACTCGGCTTGGCTGCTGAGAAAAGCATTGAACTGCTCAATCACCTCAGGGTATTTGATGCTCGACAGGAAGTAGTGATCATTCTGGAAAGGCAGTTGAGGGTCGAACACCAAGGATTCATTTTGCTTACTGTTGTAGAGCTGGTGGCGAACCACTTGCGGGTTGAGGTACACGCCATCAACCCGATCACTCAGTGCCATGGCCAGCAAAGAATCGATCTGGTTAGCCTGGATCAGGATGATCCGCCCCGCCTTGATGTCATCCAAATAGGGCCATGGGGTAAAGCCGCGCTGGGTGGCCAGGCGACGTAGACGAGTTTTGCCTTGACCGAGAAACTGCGGCTTGACCAGTACCCCATCGACAGAAGGTGCAGCGACTTGGCTGAAATACAGCGTGTGGTTCTGCTTGAGATTAGCGTTCCAGCGCGGGTTATCCGGGTATTTGAAATCCACCCGGCCGCTGAGAAAGTCGCTGAGCAGGCGTCGCACCGGGAGTGGCTGGTAGATAAATACATGGCCTTGATGCGCGGCAAAAGCATCGAGCAGGTCACGGCCATAACCCAAGTATTGGCCATCCTGAACGTCTGAGTAGGGCATATAGGATTGCAGCTCAACACCAACCGTGAAGGTCTCCGCCTGCGCCGGCGGCAACAGCTGCAGTAATAGGCATGCCAGCAAAGGCAGCAAAAGTCTCATGGACGGCACCTCGACTGACTGTATGAGCTTAACTCAACGATAGCTAATTGCCTGGCCGAGGGGAGCTTTGCCACGCAGTAAACCTGATCTAAGTTGCCAATAAGTGTTGAATAGATGACGTTAATATCCGCCAATACTGGCTTTGCGCCTGCACGCAGAAGCCATGGCTGCTACCCTGAACGCCGCAGTCGCCGGTTTGGCGGCTGAACGAGTAGGGCAATCTTGTCCTTTTGCGCGCAACGCGTTTCACCCGATAAAGGAGTCCCCCATGGGTCAAAACTCTCCGCCGGAAATACCCCCGCAACCCACTCCGGCAGCTCATGTTGGTATTCCGGCACCTTCCGGCGAAGCCAACCTGATCGATACCGATTACGTAATCGGTCAGGACAACATCAAAGGGCAGTTCTCATTTGCCCTGGATATCCATGGCAAGGTGTTCACCATCTCAGCACTCACCGTGGTGTTGTTTGTGGTGCTTACCCTGGCCCTGCAAAATCAGATCGAGCCTCTATTCAGCGCCATCCGTGGCTGGATCACCGGTAACCTGGCTTGGTTCTTCCTGGGCTCGGCGAATATCTTCGTTGTGCTCTGCCTCGGCCTGATCGTCTCGCCACTGGGTAAGGTGCGCCTCGGCGGTAAGGACGCCACCGCGGACTACAGCTACACCGGCTGGTTCTCCATGCTGTTTGCTGCGGGCATGGGCATCGGCCTGATGTTCTACGGCGTAGCTGAGCCGATGTCGCACTTCTCGGCGGCCATGGGCGGCGTCAACGTTGGCGCTGACGGTGTACGCACCGACTGGGCGCCTCTGGCTGGTGCCGCGGGTGATGCTGAAGCTGCCGCACGCTTAGGCATGGCGGCGACCATCTTCCACTGGGGTCTACACCCTTGGGCCATCTACGCGATTGTTGCGCTGGCGCTGGCGTTGTTCTCGTTTAACAAAGGTCTGCCGCTGTCGATGCGCTCGATCTTTTACCCGATCCTCGGTGAGCGGGTGTGGGGTTGGCCTGGGCATATCATCGATATCCTCGCGGTATTCGCCACCCTGTTTGGCTTGGCGACATCGCTCGGCTTGGGTGCCGAGCAAGCGGCGGCGGGGCTGGATCAACTGTTCGGCATTGCCGCTACCGATCTCAGCAAGGTCTTGCTGATTATCGGCATCACCGCAGTCGCCTTGTTGTCGGTTTTGGCTGGCCTGGACAAGGGCGTTAAGCGCTTGTCCGAGCTGAACATGGGCCTGGCTATATTGCTGCTGCTGTTTGTGATCATCGCCGGGCCGACGCTGGCCATCCTGACCGGCTTTTTCGACAACCTCGGCGCGTATCTGCAACACCTGCCGGCGTTGTCTAACCCCATCGGCCGTGAGGATGCCAACTTCAGCCAAGGCTGGACGGCCTTTTACTGGGCCTGGTGGATCAGCTGGTCGCCGTTCGTCGGCATGTTCATCGCGCGCGTTAGTCGTGGCCGCACCGTGCGTGAGTTCCTGATTGCCGTGCTGTTGGTGCCGTCCTTGGTGTCGGTGCTGTGGATGACTGCTTTCGGTGGTACCGGTATCAGTCAGCTGGTCGGGGACGGCTTTACTGGCGTACAGGATGCTGCGTTGGAGTTGAAGCTGTTCGCCATGTTGGCTGAACTGCCGTGGTCAGCGATCAGCTCGTTTATCGGTATCCTGCTGGTGATCGTGTTCTTCGTTACCTCGTCGGACTCTGGCTCGCTGGTCATCGACACCATCACTGCCGGCGGCAAGGTCAACGCGCCCGTGCCGCAGCGGGTGTTCTGGGTGATTATCGAGGGCGTGATCGCCATCGCCCTGCTGCTGGGCGGCGGGCTTGTGGCCTTGCAGGCCATGGCGGTATCGACTGGTTTACCGTTCACCATTGTGTTGTTGGTGGGCTGTATCTCGATCGTCAAAGGCTTGATGAGCGAACCGCGCTGATCACAGTTTTTGAGTACTACAAGAGCGCGCCTTCGGGCGCGTTTTTTATGTGTGGACGGTTGTGTGGGCTGACGCCGATCACCTGTTGGAGCGGGCTAATCAGCCGGCTGCAATTGCTTCAACTCCATAACTCACCCACCGGCGTTTCGCTTGCGAAGTGCGTGGCCACTTGCGCTTGCAGCAGTTCAGCGGTGGCCAGGGCGTCGGTCAGCGCATGGTGTGCTTGATAGGAGGGTAGGTTGTAGCGCTGGCGGCTGTCGGCCAGGCGGATGGATACTGGTTGGCGACCTAGCAGGCGATCGAACCAGCCAGGTTGGCGCTTGGGATAGAGGCGTGCTTCCAGCTGCATGGTGTCGATCACCGGGAACTGTAACCCTTCGCCCAGTTGCTCGCGCACGGCTTGGTCGAGGAAGCTGCGTTCGATATTACGGTAATGCACCACCATCACTTTGCCGGCCATAGCCGTTAACAGCTCGTCGAGTATCTGCCCCAAGCGCGGGGCGTGGCGGATATCCGAGTGGGTGATGTGGTGGAATGTCACCGACTGGCTGCTCAACTCGCTGGCCGGTTTGACCACCCAGTAGTGCGCTTCACCACAGCGGATACGCTTGAGGTTGAAGGGCAGCAGGCCGAGGCTGACGATGGCATGTTGGTTGGCATCGAGACCGGTGGTCTCCACATCCAGGGCCAGCAACGGTACCTGTTCCAGGGGAGTGTCGGCGGCCACGCTACCGGCTTGGTAGAAGGCTCGTAGGCTTGGGTCTTGGGCGCTGGCGGCGAGGGCGGCAAATTGCGCGGCCCAGTCCAGTGGAGCGTTGTGCAGTGCCGTGGTGAGCGCGCTCATAGGCTTTTGCCCGGCTGAGCGGGGTAGCGAAAGCGCATGAATTTCTGCGCGTTGCTGAGTACCTGAAAGGCTTCCTTAAGGTTGTGCCGATCAGTGGCAGAGACTTTTTCCGGTTCTATGTAGTTATTCGGTTCGCGGCCTTCGGCCACCGCAACAGCCTGATGGCGGATGCGTACCATGCTGAGGAACTCCAGGGCGTAGCGCAGTTGGCTGATAGCTTCCGGCTGCAGTAGTTTGGTCTGGGCGATGGCATCCAGACGCTCCAGCGAGTTTTGCGCCTTGCTGCCGCAAGCCAGCGCGTGCACGCGGATCAGGTCGGTGAGCGGTGCGGTGCCCCGGCCTTTGAGGTTGATGATGTGCTTCTGTTGGCCGTCAGTTTCCATCACAAAGGTGCGGAAAAAGCCCAGCGGCGGCGTGCGGTTGAGCGCATTACGTGCTAGAGCGGCGAGGAAGGCCGGTGCGTTGCTGGCTTTTTCCGCGAGCAGTTCTTTGAGGTTTTCCGCCAGTTCGATTTCGCCGTGTACGCCGTCGAGGTCAAAGAAGATGCAGCTGTTGAGCAGTGTTTGCGGGTTGGGCCGGTCGATCCATTGGCTGAAATAGTCGCGCCAGACTTTGAGTGGCTGCCGCCATTGGCGGTTAGTAGCCATGATTCCGCCTTTACAGTAGGTGTAACCGCATGCGGCCAGGCCGTCGCTGACGAACGTGGCCAGCTCGGCAAAGTAGCTGTCATGCAGCTCGGGGTCGAAGCGATCATCGAGAATCAGCGCGTTGTCCTGATCGGTCACCACCAACTGTTCGTCGCGGGCCATGGAGCCGGCGGCAAGAAAGCAGTAGGGCACAGGCGGCGGTCCGAGCTTTTGTTCGGCCAGTTCGAGCAGGCGCTGGCTGAAGGCTCGGCCGATGCCAGCCATGGCGCTGCCGATCATGTGCGCGGTGGCTTGCTCGTTGGCCATGCGCACGAAGGTGCCGCGCAGGTCGGGGAGCAGGCTTTGAAGGCCGGCGACATCCGGCTGATTGAAGATCGAGTTAACCAGGTACAGGCTGCTTTGCGACTCGTAGCGGATGATGTCGGAGAGGTTGATCATCCCGACCGGGCGGCGCCGGTTTACCACTGGTAGGTAGTGGATGTTGTGGCGCAACATGCTCAACATGGCTTCGAAAACGCTGTCATCAGCTTGAATCGTGATGGGATTAGGCGACATCACCTGGCCGATTGTCGTGGCCGCATCCAGCCCTACCGCTAGCACCCGCGTGCGCAGGTCACGGTCGGTGAGAATACCGACCATGGCTGAGCCGGGCTCATTGCCGTCTAGGATCACCAATGACGACACGCTTTGCTCAGTCATTAGCTGCGCGGCTTGTTGCACCGGTGTGTCTTGGCTGGCGCAGACCGGCTGGCGGGAGATCAGCTTGCGCACTTTGATTTGCATCAGGTCACTGGCTTTGCCCTGGCTCTCCACGGCCGACTTGAGGCGCGACTGGCCTTCGGCCTCGACGAAGTCGGCAAAGCTGTCGTGTTGTTCACACAGCTGGGCGAACAGGGCTGCCGGGATAAAGTAGATCAAGCTGTCTTCGATGGCTCGCGCGGGGAAGCGCACCTTGTTGCTGCGCAGTAGGCCGGCTTGGCCAAAGATGTCGCCTTCGCTTAGGCGGTTATACAGCTCGCCATTGCGCCGGTAGATTTCCACCGCGCCGCTGCGCACGTAATGCAGTTCGTGGATGGCCGCGCCGTACAAAAGGATGTCGGTGCCAGCCTTGAAGTAGGCCACTTCAACCTGGCCGGCGATGCTGTCGAGGCTGTCTTCGGGCAGGGCCTCGAAAGGCGGGAAGCGATTGAGGTGATCGCGGATCTCCAGGAGTTCGATCTGCATGGGTGCCTCGCCAGTTGTGGCACTACAGGATACGAGTATCCTGCCGCGATGTCCGCTTTGCTGGCGTTACTGGCTGTGCCGTGCTGTTACTCGGCTTTGCGGGTGGCCTGCAGCTTGGCTAACAAGGCTTCGCTTTGGGCGCGCTGCTGCGCTTCGCTGAGTTGTGGGTTTTCCAGCACGCTGTCGAGCTGTTCGATCAGCTCGCTCTGTCGGTTGATGCGCTCATCCAGTTTTTCCAGCCTGCGCTGGTTGTGCCAGCTCCACAGCGCCAAGGCGCAAGCAGCCAGCACAACGGCGGCCAACACGATCATGGTCAGGGTGTTCATCGCGGCTCCAGAGGTTTGTGCATCAACATACGCGGCAAGTTAACAGCGCCGCGCGCTACCGTCTGTGCCTGCTGCACAGAAAATTCTTGGCGGTCGAAAAACGCCTGGGCCACCAGGCTGGCCTCGGTGAATACACTGCTAACCCCGGCAGCCTGCATGCGCGTTTCGGCTGCCGCGTACAGCGCGCTGGCGACACCTTGACGCGCGTAATCGGGAGCGGTGAACAACAGGTCGATCTGGCCGTCGAGGTTAAAGCCGATAAAACCGGCGAGCTGCCCGTCGCGGTGCGCCAGTAGCACCTGCAAACCGGCCAGGCGCTCTTGCCAGGCCGGCAGATCGGCTGCCGATGGTGCCCAGGCTTGGCGCTGCGCCGCATCATAGTGAGTGGCGGCTAGATGCTGTATCGAGGCACTGAACAGCGCCGTTACGGCGGTGAGATCGTCCGCTTGGTAGGGCCGCAGATGGATCATGGCGGTGCTGGGCATTCGGCGCTTCTGTGGTTGTAAGTGCTTAGGCATTGTCGGTGTGCGGCGGTGCATTGCTCAAGATGATTGAGTCGTTCTGGATGGGCTGCGCCAGATCAGGGTTGCTTCTTGCGCAGGCTTTTCAGGCGCTGGCTGGCGCGCTGCACGGCGGCCATTTTTTCCGGGCGCTTCATGCGTTTCCATTGTTTGATCTCGGCTTTGCTGCGGCCGCAGCTTAGGCATAGATCACCGCTCAACTGGCAAACGGCAATACAAGGGTTGTCAATTTCCTTGGCCATGAACTATCGCTTGGCCGAACGCTGGCGGGCCAGGCGTTGTTGCCAGTTGCCGCCGTCGACCCGCAGGCACTGTTGTTCATTGTCGAGGTGGACATGGGCCGCCGGCGTGTCGAGTTGAATCGCTGCTGCCTGCAAGGCAGTAGCGGTCAGTTCCTGCATTAGACGATCCTGCCCCCTGGCGATGGCGGCGTCCTGCTCTGCCTGGCTGGCGAAGACCCAGATCACGCGTAGACTGGCGGGGAAGTGTTGGTAATCGACATCATGGGTCAGCCACTGGAAACCGACAATTTCGGCCTTGGCGGCTTCGCAGGCGTCGGTCAGGGTCGCGGCCAACGTCCGTTCAATCTGGCTTTGCTCGCGCTTACTCAGGTTCATGGGGGTTCCTTGTTGATGAGAGCCTACCGCGCAGGATAACGCCCAAGGCGGCGTGTTGATCCGTGCTGAGCGACGCACTGACCAGCAACGTGCCGAACAGCTTGCGGATCAGCCTTCCGTCTGACCGGGCATGCGTGCCTCGACGATCAGACGTTCGATCAATTTAGTGGCGGTGCTGACAATCATAAGCCTCTTCACCGCCGCCACGCGGTTGGGATCAGTGATGAATGGGCTGTACCGGGTTATAGCCCAGTCAAGCGCTGTTCCTGCTCTAGGTTGGGGTTCAAGGCTTAAGTGCGGCCAGTAGGGTGTCGAGGTTGTGCTTGAACATGCCCAGGTAGCTGCTGGCAGGGCCTGCGCTGGCCAGGGCATCGGAATACAGAGTGCCGCCGACCTTGGCGCCGCCTTCAGCGGCGATCTGCTGGATCAGGCGCGGGTCGCGGATGTTTTCAACGAACACCGCGCGCACGCCATCGGTGCGAATCTGGCGGATCAATGCTGCCACTTCGGCGGCCGAGGGTTCGTCTTCGGTGGACAGCCCCTGGGGTGCAATGAAATTCAGGCCATAGGCCTGGCCCAAATAACCGAAGGCGTCGTGACTGGTGATGATGGTGCGTTGGGCCGGCGGTAATTGGCCCAGGCTGCGGCGGGCCTCACTCAGCAGGACGCGGATCTGGCTGATGTAGGCCTCACTGCGGTAAGCGTAATACTCGGCATTGGCCGTATCGATCTGGCTCAGTGTGTTGGCGATGTTGCGCACGTAAATTTCGGCGTTGGCCAGGTTCTGCCAGGCATGCGGGTCGGCCACCCGCTGTCCCTCTTCATCAAGCATTAGCGGCAGCACGCCGGCGCTGGCATCAATGCGCTTGCCAGGAGCTTCGCTGCTGTCGATCAAGCGCGCCAGCCAGGGCTCAAAGCCCAATCCGTTGGCGATAATCAGGTCGGCCGCGAACACTGCTTTAGCATCGTCGGTGCTGGGCTGGTAGACGTGAGCATCGGCATCGGCGCCGACAAGGTTGTGAAGTTCGAGCTTATCTCCGGCAATTTGTTGGGTAATGTCGGCCAAAATGCTGAAGCTGGTAACTACCTTAAGCTTTTCATCTGCGTTAGCGAAAAGGCTAAGGCTTAGGGTTAGCAGGGCAATCAGAATGCGCATGGTTGTTCCTCAATGGGCGGGAGATAAATGGGGTTGGCGGCGCAGCAGGCCATTCAGTGGCCCGAGCAATACGGAGCAGACATAGGCCAGGCCGGCGAGCAACACGATGCACGGCCCGCTGGGCAGGTTGGCGTAATACGACAGCAGCAGGCCGAGCCACACGCAGACCGCGCCGGTGAGTGCGGCGAGCAGCAACATGCGCGGCAGGTGGCGGCTCCAGAAGCGTGCGGCAGCGGCCGGTAGCATCATCAGGCCGACCACCATCAACGCGCCGATGGCCTGAAAGCCGACCACCAGGTTGAGCACCACCAACGTCAGAAACAGCCCATAGGCCAACGGTCCGAAGCGGCTGACGCCCGCGAGAAACAACGGATCGAGGCTGTCCATCAACAACCAGCGATAGATCAGGGCGAGTAGCAGCAGGCTGCCGGTGGACACCAGCAGCATGCCGTTCAGGGTGGGTGGGTCCACGGCCAGCACCGAGCCGAACAGCAGGTGCAGCAGGTCGAGTTTGTTGCCGGCCAGGCCTAGCAGTAGCACGCCGCTGGCCAGGGAAATCGGGTAAATGGCGGCCAAGCTGGCGTCTTCACGCAGGCCGGTGCGCCGCGTGACCCACGCCGCGATACCCGCCATGCCAAGGCCTGCGACTAAGCCGCCGAGCGTCAATGCCGGTAGGCTCAGGCCAAACAGCCAGAAGCCTACGGCGGCTCCGGGCAGAATGCCGTGGGCGATGGCGTCGCCCATCAGGCTTAAACGGCGCAATACCAGAAATACGCCCAGCGGCCCGGCACTCACGGCCAGCGCCACACCGCCAACCAGCGCACGGCGCATAAAGGCGAATTCGACAAAGGGGCTCCAGAGCAGCTCCAGGCTCACGCCACTTGCTCCAGCGATGAGCGCTGACCCACCAGCTCGCGAATAGGCGCAAAAATGCAGCCGCTGCGCGACACCAGCAAGGCGTTATCCAGGTGCTGACTCATGTTGCTGATGGAGTGGCTGACGACGATTTGCGTGCGGCCTTGTGTATGCCAACGCTGAATGTGCTGCCAGAGCAGGACCAGGCCGTGCTCATCCAGCGCGGCTTCGGGTTCGTCTAGCAGCAGCACCTGGGCGTCGGTCAGGCTCAGGCGGGCGAGCAGGGCGCGTTGTAATTCGCCACCGGACAACGCCTGCAGGCTGTGTTGTTGCAAATCGAGCAAGCCCCAGTCGGCCAAGGCTTGCTCCAGGCGCGTCTGACGCTGCTGGCGATTAAGCGGGCTGCGCCATAAACCGGCGCTGACCAGATCGTGCAGTTTGATCGGGAATTGCCGGTCCAACGCCTGCTGTTGTACCAAGTAAGCAACCCCGCCCAGACGCGGCACCGTGAGTTCGATAGCGCCGCGCAGCGGTTGCTGGATGCCGGCAATGACCTTGAGCAGGCTGCTTTTGCCGCAGCCGTTAGCGCCGATCACGCCCGTTAGGCTGGCGGGTGCTAGGTGCAGGTTTAAAGGCGGCGTCAGGGCACGCCCGCCTGGGCCCCACTGCAGGTTGTGGCAGTGGATCATGTATTGCTCCAGTTCCAGCGGCTGACAGCGACGGCATCGTGGGCGTGCAGGCTTTCGGCATGTACCACGCGCAGGTGAAAGGCGTTGAATGCAGTTTGTTCGCGCAATGCGCTGTGCAGCCGGCGGGCGGCGTCTTCACAGAACATTAGGTTTTGCCCGTTGGCCAGGGCGAAAGCCTGTTCATCGGCACGCTTTACAGCGGTTTGCACCGCGGTGCCGAGGGCCTGTTCGGCGGCGTCGATCAACTCAACCAGCGGCAGCTCAGCGCAGTCCTCGTGCAGGCGTACTTGCAGGGTGGCGTAGCTGCGCTGGCTGTGTGGGGTGGCGACGATGCCTTGGGGCGAGCCGAGCCAAGCCAGCAGGTGTGCGTGATCCAGCGGCTGGTTGGCGAAGTCCTCGATAAAGCGTTGCTGAATCAGCTGGCGCGCCAATGCGGCGGAGCAGGGGCAGGTTGATGAATAGGCCACTTCTACCTGTAGTTCCACGTGAAACCCCCATGAACCCTGACGTGCACGCACTTCGAAGGGGTAGGCCTTCCAGCCGGCGAGGGGGCTGACCAGTGCTGGACGACTGAGCAGGGTCTCGCCGCGCAAGGTAATGGAGGCTTGCTGCGACAGGCCCTGGTGGCTGTCGAGAAACTCGCCCAGCAGTTGCTGCAGCGTCGCCGGGTTCAGCGCGTTGTGCTCCAGCGCATGCAATGCCAGGTAGAGGCGCGACATATGAATGCCGCGGGCATTGCCATCATCCAAGCTGACCCCGACATCGGCGCGGGTATTGATGCGTTGCCCGGCCAGGTTGATCGGCAGCGCTATGCCCTGCATGCCGACCCAGTCCAGAGCCTGTTCATGGGCAGGTATTTGCGTGGCTATGTCCGGCAAGGTCAGTGCGTTCATCAGAAATCTGCCGCTCGGTTATGGGTTTAAATGTTATGTTATAACAAGTAAATTACAAAACCAGCGAATCCTGACAATGATCGAAATGCCACTCACCCACGCCGAGCTGCTCGCCCAGCCGGCGGATGACTATATGAACACCGCGCAGCAGCAGTTCTTCCGCGCGCTGCTTCTCAACCAGCGCGGCGAACTGCAAACGCGCATTGCTGACGAGTTCGAAGGCCTGCGCGAGCGCGAAACCAGCAGCGATCTCGCCGACATTGGTAGCGCCGAAGAGCGCCGCCAATGGCAGCTACGCCTATTGGAGCGAGAAAAAAAGCTACTCGACAAGATCGACGAAGCCCTCGACCGCCTGGCCCGTGGCGAATACGGCTGGTGCCGCGAAACCGGTGAACCGATTGGCCTCAAGCGCTTACTGCTGCGGCCCACCGCGAGCCTGTATCGAAGCCAAAGAACACCAGGAACAGCGGGAAAAACACCTGCGTCATACCGACCAATGATGGAGCCTGAAACCATGACCAATCGTCTTCCCGTCACCGTGTTGTCCGGCTTTCTCGGGGCCGGTAAAAGCACCTTGCTCAATGCCATTCTGAAAAACCGCCAAGGCTTGAAAGTGGCGGTGATCGTCAACGATATGAGCGAGATCAACATCGATGGCAGCGAAGTTCAGCGTGATGTCAGCCTGAACCGCGCCGAAGAAAAACTGGTGGAGATGAGCAACGGCTGCATCTGCTGCACCTTGCGTGAGGATTTGCTGGAAGAAGTCGGTCGCCTGGCTCGCGATGGCCGTTTCGATTATTTGCTGATTGAGTCCACCGGCATTTCCGAGCCGCTGCCGGTGGCCGAGACCTTTACCTTCCGTGGTGAGGATGGTCAGAGCTTGGCCGATGTGGCGCGCCTGGACTGCATGGTGACGGTGGTCGACGGGGTGAACTTCCTGCGTGATTTCCATGAGGCCGAGAGCCTGGCCAGCCGTGGCGAAACCCTGGGCGACGAAGATGAGCGCTCAATCACCGACCTGCTGATCGAGCAGGTGGAATTCGCCGATGTACTGCTAATCAGCAAGATCGACCTGATCAGCAGTGTCGAGCGCGAAGAGCTGATGGCTATCCTCAAGGGCTTGAATACCCACGCCGACATTGTGCCGATGGCCATGGGCGCGGTGCCGCTAGAAAAAATCCTCAATACCGGCCGTTTCGACTTCGAACGTGCCGCTCAGGCGCCCGGCTGGCTTAAAGAGCTGCGCGGTGAGCATGTGCCGGAAACCGAGGAGTACGGCATCGCGTCCAGCGCCTACCGTGCGCGCAAGCCGCTGCATCCCGAGCGGTTCTTCAACTTTATCAACCGCGAGTGGAGCAATGGCCGCTTGCTGCGCAGCAAGGGCTTTTTCTGGTTAGCCAGCAAGTACCAGGAGGCTGGCAGCTGGTCGCAGGCCGGTGGCCTGATGCGTCATGGTTTTGCCGGGCGCTGGTGGCGTTTTGTCCCGAAAGACCAGTGGCCGCAGGACGATGAAGGGCTGCAGGCGATTATGAAAAACTGGCAAGCGCAGACCGGCGACTGCCGCCAGGAGCTGGTGTTTATCGGCCAGAACATCGACTTCGCTCAGTTGACCGCAGAGCTGGATGCCTGCCTGCTGACCGATGCGGAAATGGATTTGGGCGCGGACGCCTGGCGGGCGCTGCCTGACCCGTTCGGCCCTTGGCATGAGGAGGCGGCCTGATGCTGGCGCCTGTGTTGCGTCAGCCGTTGCAGCAGGTACGCAGCGAGCAGATTGAGGTGCTCGGTGAGGTGCTGCGTGAAGAGATCAATCTGGCGGTTTGGCAGCGCCAGTTGCCGACGCAAATCAGTGATTTCGCCAGCGCCTTATTGGCCGAAGGCGCGCCGCTGGGGCACTCCATCGTGCTGGAGCTGGCCAACCCGGAGAGCACGCCGAACCTCAGTGGCTTGGCCGATGGCTACAGCGATCTTCCGGGCCAGGCGGCTTTTGTGCAGGACGTCAGCTGGTTGGTCAGCGCCTTTGCTTGCCTGTTCGACGCCAAACGCATCGGCCTGCGCCTGCGCATTCTCGACAAGGCCATGTGCCCGCGCTTTCATGTCGACCATGTACCGGTGCGGCTGATCACCTGCTACGCCGGGTTAGGCAGTGAGTGGCTGGAAGAAGGCGTGATGGCACGCCGTCACCTCGGTGATCCGGTCGCCGAGCCCAGTGACGCCACGCTGATCCAGCGCGCTACGAGCGGCCATGTGCTGCTGGCCAAGGGCGAAAAATGGATCGGCAACGAGGGCGGCGGCTTGATCCACCGCTCGCCGCAACCACCCGCTGGTGAACGGCGCTTGTTGCTGACGTTGGATTGGTTGGCCTGAATTGCAGGCAAAAAACAGGCTGCGGATTATGTCAGCCCTAAGCACCAGAAAAGCATGTCGGGGCGTGAGCCGGCATGCTGGGGTGAGGTATAGGGCCACTAAACATAGGAGTGATGACGCTTTGATGAAAGCTCTTTAGCGCGCCATCCACACCCCTCTGCTCTGTTTCTCGCAGAAGGGTTTGAGGTAGGTGGCATCACTGGCAACGCCGTAATAGTGCACGTCTTGTTTGTACAGTGTGCCGCCGACCGTGGCGTTGCGGCAGACGCCGAAGGAGCCCATGGGGCATTGCTCGACAAACTCCACAGCGACCTTCTGGCCTTGCAGCTGCGGCTGGCAAAAGCCTGTGCGGAACAGGTTGGGCGGGATGCTGCGGTTTTGCTGGCAGACCTTCACATCCAAGCGCTCGGCCTGGCTATGCACCACACAGGCTTCGCCCCAGGCCAGGCCGGACAGTGCAAATAGGCTCAGCAGCAGAAAAGCGCGCATCAATTGACCCTCGAAAAATATGCCGGCGACTCTAGCATGCAGGGTTTAATCAGTCTGCGGGCTACGTTGGGATCGCACGCAGGCGCCGCTAGAATGGCGGCAGCCAAATTCTTCTCTCTGATAGACAGTGCAAACGCCGATCATGCTGAAAAATATACCCACCCATGTGATTGCCGGGCCGCTTGGTGCGGGCAAGACCAGCTTGATCCGTAATTTGCTCGCGCAGCGCCCGCTGACCGAACGCTGGGCGGTGTTGATCAACGAATTTGGCTTGATTGGTCTGGATGCCGCGTTGCTGACCACTGATGACGATGGCGTGGCTCTCGGCGAAGTGGCCGGTGGTTGCCTGTGCTGCGTCAACGGCGTGCCGTTTCAGGTCGGGCTAAGTCGTCTATTACGCCAGGCCAAGCCGGATCGACTCTTGATCGAGCCATCTGGCCTGGGTCACCCCCTGCAATTGCTGGAGCAACTGCGCGAAGCGCCCTGGGCTGGGGTGCTGACGGTGCAGGAACCGCTGCTGGTGCTGGACGCCCAGGCCCTGGCCGCCGGTGTTGCCCTGCCCGATAGCCAGCAGGCCACGCTTGGTCGCGCCGGCTTATTAGTGCTGAACAAGGTTGAAGGGCTCGATCAGGCCACAAAAGCGCGAATCCAAGGGCAGCTGCCGGCGCGGCCGCTGTATTGGACGAGCCAAGGCGCACTGCCGCTGGCGCAATTACCCGGCGTTAATGCTCAGGCCCAGGCGGGCAGCACCTTGGATGATTTGCCGCCCGCCGCTAAGGCATTGCCGCTGCTGTGGCGCAGCCCGAGCGAGCCAATCTGCCAGGTTCAGCAACAGGCCGAAGGCTGGAGCATCGGTTGGCGCTGGCATCCCAGTCAGCAGTTTGAGCTGATGCGCGTGCAGCAGTGGCTGAGCAGCCTATCTTGGCGCCGCGCCAAGCTGGTGCTGCACTCCAACGCTGGCTGGCTATCCGCCAACGCCCTGAACGGTCAGGCGTTGCATTGGCAAAACAGCGAATGGCGCACGGACTCGCGGCTGGAGCTGATCTTTAACGAAGCGCAGGACATCGCCGCACTGCAGGCGGAGTTTGCCGAATGCCGTCTGCCTTGAGGTGAAAGGGCGGCGGGTGTTGATAAACTGCGCGCACTTTTTTCTGGATAACCACCATGCAGCTGCTTCCCTGGTCCCATGACTGCTCTGCCCGCTTCACCCTGCGTGGTTGGCATACACCGCCTTCGGGTAAGCCCGTGCTGCATTTTCTGCATGGCAACGGCTATTGCGGGCGGGTTTACACGCCGTTATTGCAGCGCTTGGCCGAGGATTTCGATCTGTGGCTGTGTGATGTGCAGGGCCATGGCGAGAGTGATCATGGCGGGCGTTTCCATGGCTGGAATCGCAGCGCCGAGCTGGCGGTCGAGGCCTTCGAAGCCGGCCGTGGGATATTCGGCAGCTCACCGTGCTTTGCCTTGGGCCATAGCTTTGGCGGCGTACTGACCAGCTTGATGCTGGCCCAGCAGCCGCAATTGTTCCAGCGCGCGGTGCTGCTTGACCCGGTGTTGTTCAGCCCGGCGATGATTGGGGTGATGGCATTGTCAGATGTGGTCGGCCTGAGCCGGCGCACTACCCTGGCGAGCAAGGCGCTCAAGCGCCGCAGCAGTTGGCCGGACCGCGCGGCTGCACATACTGCGCTGCACGGTCGTGGCATGTTTCGCGGTTGGACCGAAGAGGCCTTTACCGCTTACATCCAACATGCGCTGAAAGACAGCGAGCAGGGCGTTGAACTGAAGTGCCGCACGAGCCGTGAAGCGGACATTTTTAGCTCATACCCCAAGCGTTTGTGGCTGTCCCTGGGCAAAGTAAGCACGCCGACTCAGGTGCTGTACGGCCAGCACAGTTACCCTTTTGTGGCCAAGTCAGTGGCACGCTGGTGCGCCGGCAATGGCCATGTCAGCGCCCATGTGATGCCAGGTGGGCATTGTTTTATGCAAGAGCAACCGGCAGACAGCGCCGCCCGTGTGGTGCACTTTCTGTTGCAGCGTGATTAACCCTCGATGAGCGCAGAGGCTCTGCGCTTTGTCGGTGCTGGCTGCCACTGAGCGGGTCTAAGCAGGCCTATCTTTTTGAGGAGTTTTCATGATGCGTTGGTTGTGTGCCGCCTTGTTGTGGATGGGCGGTCAAGCTTCTGCTCTCGAATGGCTGGATAAGCCAGCAGTGGCCAAGGTATTTGAGGACGCAGGGGTGCATGGCACCTTTGTCCTCCACGAGGTGGGTAGCGAGCAGTTGCTGGGTTACAACCGCCAACGAGCCGAAACCCGCTACCTGCCAGCGTCTACCTTCAAGATCCCGAATACTCTGATTGGCCTTTCCACTGGGGCGGTCAGCAGTGTTGATGAGGTGTTCCCCTACGACGGTCAGCCTAAGTTTCTCAACACGTGGGAGCACGACATGGGCCTGCGTGAGGCGCTCAAGGTGTCCAACGTAGCGGTCTATCAGGAGCTGGCGCGGCGCGTTGGTTTAAGCAAGATGCGCAGTCAGGTCACGGCGCTGGATTACGGTAATGCTGAGATCGGCGAGCAAGTCGATCAGTTCTGGCTCAAGGGGCCGTTAGCAATCAGCGCGGTTGAGCAAACCCAGTTCCTCGCGCGCTTGGTCCAAGGTCAGCTACCCATTGCTGAGGATATTCAGGTGTCGGTGCGTGAGATCTGTTTGCTTGAAGAGGAAGACGGCTGGCGTCTGTACGGCAAGACCGGCTGGGGAACAGCACTCAAGCCGGGTACTGGCTGGTGGGTGGGCTGGCTGGAGCAAGGGGGTAGGGTCTACAGCTTTGCCCTGAATATGCCGATGAACGATGTGCAGGATGCTGGCAAACGAGTCGAATTGGGCAAGGCCAGCCTCAAGGCACTCGGCCTGCTGTAGCGGCTCAGTGCGATGAAATGTCGTCATCCGCGCGCGGATGCTGGCTGCGCCATTGCTGCATTTCGATCACCTGAGCGCTAGGCGCTGGCGGTTCGCGAAAGGGGTGGGGGGCCAGCTCAATGCGCCCTAGCTGTTTGCCAAACAAGGTGATGCTGCCGATATGCCGTTGCTCGCCCGTCACCGTGAACTCGAAGCCATAGACCCGCGCCAGGCGCTTGCGCCCGCGTGCATCAGGCAGCAAAGCGAGTCTGCGCAGGGCGACATTGCCGTCGAGTAATTCGATGTCAGCCTTGGCACAGTGCTGTTGCACCAGCTTCAACGCCAGCTCACGCAGGCCGTGGGCATGCCACAGCCAGGCGCAGGCGGTGGCGAACAGCATCAGCAGAAATACATCGAAGAGGTCGATCATCGCGGCTCCGGCAGCAGGGCGTTGTAACTCAGCCTTCTGCTTGGTTAAGCGCCTGGTAGCGCTGTTGCAGTTCGTGACGAATCTGCCGGCGCTGCAGGCCCTGGCGTTGGCGGCGCAGGCCGTCCGGCGTGGTAGGGCTGTGGACTGGAATGACCACGGGCTTTCGACTTTCATCGACCGCGACCATGGTGAAAAAACAGCTGTTGGTATGGCGGACTGAGCGCTCGCGGATATTTTCCGTGATGACTTTGATGCCAACTTCCATCGAGGTGCGCCCGGTGTAATTGACTGAGGCGAGGAAGGTCACCAGCTCGCCGACATGAATCGGCTCGCGGAAAATCACCTGATCCACCGACAGGGTCACCACGTAGCAGCCGGCATAGCGGCTGGCGCAGGCGTAAGCCACTTCATCGAGGTATTTGAGCAGTGTACCGCCGTGGACATTGCCGGCGAAATTGGCCATGTCGGGGGTCATCAGTACGGTCATCGACAGCTGGGCGGTTCCGGCTTGCATAGGGGACTCTGTGACGGGTTAATCGAGCGCGAAGGATACTGTTGCGCGCTATAAGCTCGTCACGGTACTGGTTGCGGCAAACCATAAGCAAGCGACTTGCCGCGCCACGGTTACTCCTCAGCCGTGTAGGTTAGGGCGTAATACGTTATCAGCGCTTAGGTACATGCAGGTAAGCGGCGCTGTCGGTAGGTTGGATTCGCTGCTAACGACGCCGCACTTTTACTCATTAGCGGGGCTGGGCTGGTGATGAGCCGATTGATAGGCTGAAGGCTAGAGCCTGAGTGGCGTGGGTAGTTAGGTCGGCAGGCAGATGGGAGCCTACAGCCTTATATTTATGGGTTAAGCAGTAGGCTCCGAGTCTATGCGTTGGCTGTTGCGGCCTTAGATGGCTTGCGGGCTCTGCTTTGTATTAGCCGCCAGCGGCTCTTCTGGAGTGCTAGGCGCAAGCTGCCGGTATTCTGTAATCCAGCGTTTCAGGTCATCCAGAGTCAAGGCTTCGGTAAAGAAAAAACCTTGGATTTCGTGACAGCCCAAGGCCTTTAGGTGCATGACCTCAATCTCGGTTTCCGCACCCTCAGCGATTACCCGCATGCCCAGGTCGCGACCGATATGGATGATGACGCGCGCGATCAGCTCGTCACCGTGGCTCAAGGGCGCGACAAAACGTCTGTCGAGCTTGAGGGTGTCAAAAGGCAGCACCCGCAAGCGATCCAGGGATGAGTAGCCGGTGCCAAAATCGTCCAAATGAAACTTAAATCCCTGTTCTACCAGCAGGCGCATGGTCGGCAGAATTTCTGAGCTGGATTCTGCAACCATGCTCTCGGTTAATTCCAACTGCAGCGCAGTCGGCGGTAAATCATAACGCTGTAAGCAGTCGCTCAGCTCCGCCACCAGGTCGGTATCGCGGAACTGCCGGACTGACAAGTTCACGCTGCATGATAGGCCAGGGTGGTCGACACGCAGGGTGCTGAGCGCCGCCCCGACGCGATCGAAAACCAAGCGGCCCAGCTGGGTGATTAACCCGGTTTCTTCGGCAATCTGGATAAACTCATCAGGTGGAATGAGTTCGCCAGCCAGCGACCAGCGAGACAAGGCCTCCAGCCCCACCAGTTTATTGCTGTAGGTGTCGATAATCGGCTGAAACCAAACCTCCAATTGCTCTGCCTGCAGCGCTGTTTGCAAGGCCTGTTCCAGGTAAATACGCCGTGATGCTTGAAGCAAGAAGCCGTCATTGAACACCGCGACTTGGCCTTTGCCGCGGCGTTTAGCTTCGTACAACGCCAGGTCCGCGTTACGCAGTATGTCTTCCTTACTGAGCGTGACACCCACCTCGGTGAGGCCTGCCGAGGCGCGAACAGTGATCTTGTGGCCTTGATAGCTGATGGGCTGCTCAAGCGCCTTCAACAGGCGTTCGGCAAACGGCAGGGCTTTAAGCGGGCTGACGCCCTCAAACAAAATCGCAAATTCGTCGCCACCCAAGCGGGTGACGGTATCGTCACTTCTTACTAACTCTTGGGCGCGTAGCGCCGTTATTTTGAGGACATCATCACCGGCCTCATGACCCAGGCCGTCATTGAGCAATTTAAAACTGTCCAGGTCGAGCAACAGCAAGCTGCTGGCCGGTTTGAGTGCCGACGGTTGAGCCTGTTGCAGCGCCAGCAGGCGCGACATCAGCAAGCGTCGATTGCCGATGCCGGTCAGTGGATCATGGTCAGCGATATGGCTCAAATCGCGGTGCCTGGATTCGACTTCGTTGATCAGTTCATTGAGCGAGGTGCCTAAGTTGTCGAGTTCGTCTGCGCCCTGCACGGGCCAGCGAGTCGCTGCCTCAGGCTTACGCCGATGACGGTTGGCGAGCCTGGAAAAATGTTGTAACCGGCGCAGCAAGCGCACATGCACGATCAGATAAACGCCCAATAATGAGCAGATCATCAGGCCAATGGCATTCGCCGCTAGGGTTTGATGGGTCAGTTGGCGTTGCACCAACAGAGCCGATGGGCCGCCGACTCGGAGCATGGCTGAGAGATCGCTCAATTGCTTCGTCACCACCCAGTACGTACCTGTTGGTGTCTCATTGCGAGTCACTGCGAAGGCTAAGTCTGCCGGTGGCGGGGTGATGATCAGGTCAAACTGCACCGTGGTGAGCGCTTGCAGGTAATGCAGATACTGATCATCCAGGGGTCGCAGAAAATACATCAAGCCGTTGGCCGGAAGGTTGGCTTGGGTATTCTTTATTGCAGATCGGGCAATCAGAAAAGGCTGATTGTTGATGACCTGTAAGCTAGAAGTTGGCGTATCTGAGGTGTTTTCTGGGCCTAAGGGCGTCAGAAAGGGCTTTAGCTGTGCCAGTAAATCGTTGGGCATTGGCACGACCTGGCTCTCAGCATCCACGATTAGGCTCATCAGCGGCGAGGCGCTGGCGTCAGTAATAACAACGCCGCCTAGCCGCAGGTTACTCAGTGAGTCCAGGGTGAAATTATTGCTGACATAGTCGGGATCTTGATCCTCAATGAAGGCGCGGCTGTCATCCCAGTAGGCGTAGTCCTTGAGTGTTGCCTTCATGCTCGTCTGGCTCTGGGTAAACACCGCGTCAACGCGAAGCAACTCTTGCCTATAACGCTCCTGGTCGAACTCATCAAAGCGTTGATCCAAGATGTAGTACGAGCCCCACAAGAAAATCCCACCGACAGCAAACAATAAGGCACTCAGGCGCAGCAACATCCAGAGCCCAAGGCTGTCGCGCCCGAGTAACGTCTGCAACTTACGGATAGTGGCCATTATTTGCTGATGGATCCTTCCTAGCTCAGCACCAATGCTGGAAATTGCCCTGCATGCCTCAGCTATTAAGCTAGCTCACGCATGAGTTAGGTACCAGCGCCAGTCTTGTTCGCCGACCTCGCCCATAAACTGGCGGAACTCGGCCCACTTGATCGCCAGGAACACCTTGAGGAAGTCCTCGCCCAGTGCGTCTTTGGCCCATGCTGAGTGTTCCAGGGCACGCAGGGCGGTGAGCCAGTCGGTCGGTAGAGTTTCGCAGGCCTGCTCATAGCCGTTACCGACTATGGCTGCACCTGGATCGATCTGGTTTTTGATGCCGTGATGGATACTGGAAAGGATCGCCGCCGCTGCCAAGTAGGGGTTGGCGTCGGCGCCACAGATGCGGTGTTCGACATGCCGGCTCTTGGCCGGGCCGCCCGGTACACGGAACGACACAGTACGGTTATTCACCCCCCAGCTCTTGGCCAGCGGCGCGTAGCTGTTGGCCTGGAAGCGGCGGTAGGAGTTGGCGTTGGGACAGAAGATCGCCAGGGCGTCATTCAGCGTGGCCATCATGCCGCCGATTGCATGTTTGAGCAGCGGTGTACCGTGGGGGTCTTCGCTGGCCATCAGGTTGTTGCCTTCGGCGTCCGCCAAACTCACGTGCATATGCATGCCGCTGCCGGCCTGGTCGCCGAACGGTTTGGCCATAAAGCAAGCCTGCAGTCCGTGCTTATTGGCCACGCCTTTGACCAGGCGCTTGTAGCGCACGCCTTCATCGATTGCCTGCAGGGCATCGAAGCGGTGTTCCAGGGTCAGCTCGACTTGGCCTGGTGCGTATTCGGAAATCGCCGTACGCACCGGCAGGCCCTGTACTTCGCAGGCGGCGTAGAGGTCGTCAAGGAAGGGCTGCAGTTGTTCCAGCTCGTACACGCCATACACCTGCGGTGCCTGCGGGCGCACGCCGTTGGCCTGCAGCGCCGGTTGCGGACGGCCATTAGCGTCGCGGGTTTTATCCAGCAGGTAGAACTCCATCTCGACCGCCATTACCGGGTAATAGCCGTCGGCCTTTAGCCGGTCGATGGCGCGGATCAGCACATGCCTTGGATCGGCCGGCGCAGCAGGCATTCCTTGGGTCGGGTGCATGCTTACCTGCAGCTGGCCGGTCGGTGTGCTGCGCCAGGGTTGCAGGGTCAGGCTGCCGGGGATTGGGTAGGTCCAGCAGTCGGCGTCGGCGACCTCCCAGACCAGGCCGCTTTCCTCCACGTCCTCGCCCTGGATGGTCAGCGCCAGGATTGAGCTGGGCAGCGGTCGGCCGGTCTCATAGACGGCCAGCAGTTCGTCGCGGTGCAGCAACTTGCCGCGTGGGATGCCGTTGGCGTCGATCAGCATCAGCTCAATCAGGCGCACCTCGGGGTGCTGGGCGAGGAAGTCGTGGGCTTCCTGGGGATTAGCAAATTGCATAGTCGTTTCTCACCTGGGGTGCACGCTGTGCACCGGGGGGTAGGGTGGATCGGGGCGCGTAGCTGGCGTTTTATCCATCCACCAGGGGTGGTTATTGGTGGATGAAAACAGCGTCATCCACCCTACGTTCTGGTGTGCTGTTATTCGCGGGCGCCGGGAATGGCCAGCAGCTCGGTCAGGGCCTGGTCGAGCATGCTGACCAACTGGTCCACATCGTCCGCCGTGGTGCTCGGGCAGCACAGGGTCATGTTGTGGAACGGGGTGATCAAAATGCCGCGGTTGATCAGATACAGGTGCAGGGCCATCTGCAGTTCATCGTGGAATGCCGCTTCAGCCTCGGCGCCAGTCTTCGGCGATACCGGACAGAACTGAAATTCACTGCGTGCGCCCAGCTCGGTCACCGACCATTTGAGGTCATGCTTACCGATCAGGCTGCGGAAGCCGTCGGCCAGGCGTTTGGCCAGTGGCAGCATGTGCGCGTAGGCGGTCTCGGTCATCACCTGTTCTAGGTTGGCGCGCATGCAGTGCATGGCCAGGGCGTTGGCGGAAAGCGTGGTGCCCATGCCGCTGTGGCCGTGACCGTGGCTGCCTTCACTGGCTTTTTTGCGTGCTGCGGTCATGGCCTCTGCCATCGCCTCACTGCAACCAAAGATGCCGCACGGTACGCCGCCGGCAATGGGTTTACCGACCACGAAAAAGTCCGGGTCGAGGTTCCACAGCTGGGTGCAGCCACCCCTGTCGGTGGAGATGGTGTGGGTTTCGTCGATGATCAGCAGTGCGCCGTATTTACGGGTCAGCTCGCGGCATTGCTGCATAAAGCCTGGCTCGGGCAGGACCATGCCGATATTGGTCATCGCCGGCTCGCAGAGCAGGGCGCAGACATCGCCCTGAGCCAATGCGGCTTCCAGCGCCGTCACATCATTGAACGGAATCGAGCGGCTGTGCTGGGTCAGGTCATAGGCTTGGCCGAGCAAACCGGAGCGCGGCACGGTCTCGCCATCGCGGTAGCGCACCATCACGTCATCCACGGTGCCGTGGTAGCAACCGTCGAACACCAGCAGGGTCTTGCGCTGGGTGATCGCGCGGGCCCAGCGCAGCACATAGCGGTTGGAGTCGGTGGCGGTAGCGGTGACCTGCCAAAACGGCAGGCCGAAACGCGCGGCCAGCAGCTCGCCGCATATTACGGCGTCTTCACCCGGCAGCATGGTGGTTAAGCCGTTGTTGCCCTGCTCGGCAATGGCCTTGGCGATCGGGTCCGGCGAGTGGCCGAACATGCTGCCGGTGTCGCCCAGGCAGAAGTCGATGTATTCGTGACCGTCGACGTCATAAAAACGTGCGCCCTTGGCGCGTTCTACAAACAGCGGTACCGGCGTCGACCAGTCAGCCATCCAGTGCATCGGCACGCCGCCGTACAAGGAGTTACGTGCGCGTTCAGCCAGGGCCACGGATTTCGGATTGCGCGCGATAAAACGCTCACGCTCGCGCTGAGCGAAAGCTTCTACGGCGGATGGGCTGATACCACTGGCAGTCATGTTGAACACCTCGTTCGAATATCTGCACATGCTATTTTGTGATCACAGAAAACTCAAGCATTGGTTTGATCAGGCTTTATTGCTAGATTGTTGTCATATTTGTGATCACAGGATGTTGAAGATGGTCTTTGAGCAGCAAGTCGCGCTGATCAGTGGTGCGGGCAGTGAATCGGGCATCGGCTTGGCGATAGCTCGCCGCCTGGGCCATGCCGGTGCGCGTGTGTTGCTGACCGCCAGCAGCGCGCGGGTCGAACAACGCGCCGCCGAACTATGTGCCGAAGGCATAGACGCACGAGCCAAGCCTGCTGACCTGACTGACGAGCAGCAGGTTGCCGAATTGCTCGACTGGGCGCAGGCGCAGTGGGGGCAGATCGACATTCTGGTGAACAACGCCGGCATGGCCATGCAAGGCAGCCCCGAGCCGTTCGCCGAGCTGGCGGACATGGACCTGGCGACCTGGAACCTGTCCATCGCGCGCAACCTCGGCACCGCTTTTCTACTCACCCGCGCGGTGCTGGCGGGCATGCGTGCGCGCGGCTACGGGCGCATCGTCAATATCAGTTCTACCACCGGCACCCGCGGCAGCAACCCTGGTGAGGCGGCTTACAGTGCGGCCAAGGCCGGTATGCTCGGCCTCTCCATGGGCCTGGCGCTGGAAGTGGCCAAGCAGGGCATCACGGTCAACAGCGTGGCTCCGGGGTGGATTGCTACTGGTTCCAGCACCGAGGAAGAGCGACATGCGGCGGAATACACACCTATGCGCCGTGCTGGACGGCCTGAGGAAGTGGCCGCTGCGGTGGCTTTTTTGGCATCGCGCGAGGCCAGCTATATCACCGGCGAAGTTATCGTGGTCGATGGCGGTAACTGCCTGATCGAAAACAAAGCCCCCTGCTGAACGGCTGCGCGTCGATCTGGCTGTGTTAAAAGCGGCTGGTGCGCCAGCCCGGTCGGAAGTCGCTTGCGGCTAACGCGCTTTAGCGCGACCCGAAGGGCGAGTGAAACGAGTACTGCTCATTTACAACTCGTAACTCTGCGTCCTCGCCGCTTTGACCAGCCGGAGGCTGTTACTGCGTAGCGCCTTGTCAGCTTCTAGCTCGCTCGCTCAGATGTTTTTACCTATTTCGGAGAACCCCATGCATAACTGCTCGTTGACCCTCGCCCAACTCCCTGCACCGCCGGCAAAAGGACGCTGCTGAACCATGGCCGACAACTTGCAGGATCAACTCTACCAACGTATTCGTGAAGGCCTGCTTGCTGGGCGTTTCCAGCCTGGTGAGCGTTTAAAAATCCGCGACTTGGCCGCTGAATGGGGCACCAGCCCGATGCCGGTACGCGCCGCTTTGCAGCGTCTGGTCGCCGAGGGCGCGCTGGAAGGCGAGCCGCAGCGCTCTGTGCGCGTACCGCCGATGACCCGCGAACGTTACCAGAATATCTTCCAGGTGCGCATAGCCCTCGAAGGGCTGGCCGTTGAACTGGCCACGCCGCGGCTGACCCCAGCTGACCTGGCCGAGCTGCGCGGTTGTGTGACGCGCATGGATCAGGCCATCGAGCAGCGGCAGATTCAGGCCTATCTGGATGCCAACAGCCAGTTCCACCTGCACCTCTACAGCGCCTGCGGTAACCCGGTGTTGCTGCGCAGCATCGAGTCGCTGTGGTTACAGGTCGGGCCGTTTTTCAATCGACTGTTCACCGAAGCCGACCTGTCGCTGCGCCTCAACGACTTCCATGAAGACGCATTTGCCGCTATCGCAGCCGGTGACGCTAAGGCCGCGCGTCAGGCCATGGAGCAGGACCTCAGTTACTTTGCGCGGTTTTTGCTGAACCTGCTGGATTTGGAGCAGACCGCCAAGCGGCCTGAGCGAGCTTAACGGTAAGCGTGACGATTTAACTCTCCAACCAAACGTCGCGCACCCAGTGCCAGACCGACTCCCAGCTTTCGTCTTCGTTGATTTCAGTGGTGTCGGCTTCCCACAGCAGTACGGTGCCGTCTTCTTCGACCACGTAGTAGTTACCGTGGTCTTCACACAGCGGCACGAACTCGCGCGGCACGCCGAGGGACCAGGCGGTGGCGGCGACTTCTGGCAGGTAGGTGTGTGATTGCGGGTCGCTGGCGGTGACCGGCTCCAGACGTCCATAGACCACATCGCTGACCTGCAGCAGGTACTCGCGCAGGGCGAAGGGCAGGTGGATGAGGATCTGTTCTTGGATTTCTACCAGCACTTCTTCTTCCGGAAGTTCCAGCGGCACCGGCACGGGTTCGTTGAGTTCGCGCAGTTGTTCGATGACTTCTTCCACAGGCGTTGTCTCTTTTGCAGGTAATACGGGAGCGTCTTATACCCTAGACGGGTCTAAGCAAAAAGCTGGCAAAGTGCTATCGTTGTGTTTAGTCAGTCCGTCAATTTTTTAACGTCATTAAATGGTCTTGTCATGAATAGCTCAGCGCAAGAGTCGGAAAACGACGTACTCAGTGAGGAGCAGCGGCTACAGTTGCTGACTACGGCAGGCAAACGTAACCGCCTGTTTATTATCGGCGTGGCCGTGCTGCTCGGTACCCTCATGCTTATTTCGTCCGGGCTGAATATTTACAGCCTGTTCAGCGCCGACGATGCGCCGCGCATTGAGGTGCTGGAAAAGCAGGTAATAAAGCTTGAACAACGACTGCTGGTGCAGCAGACCGCCCTGAGTAATCAGGAAGCGTTGCTGGCCAGCCAACAGGCTTCGCAATTGACCGGTTTGTTCGAGCGCGCGGAAAACCCGGACAGCATTGCCGAAGTTAGCAAGGTGTTGCAGGACCAAGAGCGCGACTATCAGCAGGTGATGCAGGGCCTCAAGGTGGGCATGCGCGACCTGGCTAATATGCTGCCGGGCTCACGTAGCTGGCTGGCGGATTATCAGGAAGTTATTGATCGTGCGCAGCTCAACAGTCGTAAGCGCAGTGAAGAGATTCAGGCCTGGAGCGATAAGGCCGTGCAACCGGTCCCGGCGGCCAAGTCGCCGGGCACAGCTGTCGATCCGGGTTAACGCGTTAGCCCATGTGGAAGAAGGCTAGCTTGTTGCCATCGTGGTCGCGGAAATAAGCGCCATAGAAGCCGGGCATGCGCTCGCCGGGTTCGCCTTCACTTACTGCGCCGAGTTCGATGGCCTTGGCATATAGCGTGTCGACACCTTCGCGCGAACCGCCGGGCAAGGCGACCATGTTGCCGTTACCAGCGGCGGGTGCTTGTTTGTCATAGGGCAGGCACAAGGCAAACATCGGCTGGCCTTTGGCAACGCCGTAGAAAGCGGCGCGGCCAATATCCATAACAATTTTGGCGCCCATTTCGGCCAGTAACGGGGTGTAAAAGGCTTTGGCTTTTTCCATGTCGGCAGTGCCGATCATTGTGTATCCGATCATTGCTCAATCCTCGTGGTGGTAATGCAGTAGGCACTGCCTAGCTTGCTCTTAGAGTGCATCGGGCGCCAGCGCATATGTTTGCTGAATAATGGGCAAAGAAAACCCGGGCAGGCCCGGGTTTTCTGGTTATAGCAGGTATTAGCCGTTCTGGCGGATACCGGCAACCAGCCACGGCTGGTTGTCACCGGCCGCACGCTCCATGCGCCAGCTTTCGCTGAACGCTTCGCCTTGGTCAAAGCGTGAGGTCTTGGCCACGCCGGTGAAGGTCAGGGTGGCGACGGTCTTGTCGCTGAGGTCATCGACGCCATCTAGTTGCACGTCGAGATCGTCGACATAGGTAGACTGGAAGCCTTCACCCAAGTCAGCACGTTCGCGGCTGAGGAATTCCAGTAGCTGCGGAGTGACGAATTCGGCGATCTTGTCCATCTCGTTAGCATCCCAGTGCTGCTGCAGGCTGAGGAAGTGCTCACGGCCGGCGCTGACAAAGCTCTGCTCGTTAAACCAGGCCGGTGCATTGATCGCCGGCTTGATCGCAGCAGCGGCGCTGCTGCCACCAAAGATCGAGGCGGGGGCTGCGGGCATTTCACGCTGCATCGGCGCGCCGTTGGCCGTCGCTGGACCTGCCTGACGACGACGGGCGGCAAGGAAGCGGAACAGCAGGAAGGCGATCAGGCCGAAGATCATCATGTCCATGATCTGCAGGCCTTCAAAGCCATCACCCATAAACATCGACGCTAGCAAACCACCCGCCGCGAGGCCGGCCAATGGGCCTAACCAGCGCGATGCGCCGCTTGCAGCCGCCGGCTGGCGACCCGCAGCCGCTGGTGCAGCTGATTGCTGGGTCGGTGCTTGACGCGCTTGATGGCTTGGCGCGGAGCCGAAGGATTTGCTACCGCCAAAGCGCTTGGCTTCGGCGTCGAAGCTCATGGTCAGGCCGACGCTGAGGCACATGGCCAGGGCAATGCTAAGGAAACGCTGCATGATTGGCTGTCTCTTGGTTATTGGATCTACGCGCGGCATCTTGCCCGGCGTGGTTAGCGCTGGCTAGCCATAGAATGTTTCCGGCTTTTGCCTTGCTGCGCTGAAGTGACGGGTGAGCTGTGGCGAAAACCGCAAGCGCAACCCAGGGGCTGCGTTTTCAGGCTTGAGATACTGGGCGTTAGCGCCAGTTGTACAACTCTTTCTCCGACAGCTGATGCATCAGGCTGACCTGAGCGTGGAAGGCTTGCATCGACGCCCAGATGCGTCCGTTCAGTTCGTTTTGCCCGGCCAGTTCACCGAGCACCACGGTGCTTTCGTGTTGCATGGCGGCCAGCACCTCATCGGGGAAGCGCTTGAGCAGGGTGCCTTGTTGTTTCAACTGATCCAGCGCCAAGGCGTTGTGGTAGACGTAATCGTCGAGCATGTCTTGGTTGGCCGCGCGGGTGGCTTCAGTCAGGATCGCCTGCAGGTCGGCCGGCAGGCTGTCGAGGGCCTTTTGGTTAATCAGCAGTTCGAGCACGGCCTGCGGTTCTTGCCAGCCGGGGTAGTAGTAGAACTTGGCGGCTTTATGTAGACCGAAAGCCAGGTCGTTGTAGGGGCTGACCCAGTCGGTGGCATCAATCGCGTTGGTTTGCAGGGCGGTAAACACTTCGCCGCCGGGCAGGTTGACGGTGGTGGCGCCGAGCTTACTCAGGACTTCACCGCCGAGACCGGGCATGCGGATTTTCAGGCCCTTGAGGTCATCTAGCGAGTTGATTTCCTTGTTGTACCAGCCGCCCATTTGCATGCCGGTATTGCCCACCGCCAATGGCTTTACGCCGAAGGGGGCGTAGGCTTCTTCCCACAACGCTTGGCCACCGCCCTTGCTCAACCAGGCGTTCATCTCGCTGGTGGATAAGCCAAATGGCACCGCTGTGAAGAACTGCGCAGCCGGTACTTTGCCCTTCCAGTAATACGCTGCGCCATGGCCCAGTTCGGCGGTGCCGCGTGAAACAGCATCGAACACTTCCAGTGGCGGCACCAGCTCACCACCGGCATACACCTTGATGGTCAGGCGACCGTTGCTCATTGTCTTGACCCGTTCGGCCAAGCGCTCGGCCGCCGTGCCTAGGCCGGGATAGTTCTTCGGCCAGGCAGTAACCATCTTCCACTGGAAGCTTTCTGCTGTGTGAGTGGCTTGCGGTTCGGCAGGTTCTTCCTTGCACCCGGCCAGGCCGAGTGCGGCGAGTAGAATACTGGCGAGTAGCAGAGGGCGGCGGATCATGTGGGCTTCCTTGTTATTTGGATGTTGATCCCGTAGCCCGGCTGCAATTTGCGACAACCCTCGAGGTGACTCCCGATTGCGCTGCGCTTATCCGGGCTACGGTTTATTGTCACAGAGGTTCCAGTTTGGCGTAGCTGAGCATCAACCACTTAGTGCCCTCGCTCTCGAAGTTGACCTGCACCCGCGCCTGCGCGCCGGAACCTTCGAAATTGAGGATGGTGCCTTCGCCAAACAGCGAATGCTGCACGCGCTGGCCGAGGTTAAAGCCAGTATCGGGTACGGCGCTGCCGGCGAACATGCTGTCATTACCACCACCCATGTTGCGGCTCACCGCGCCGAACGGTCGGCTGACGCTGTTGGACAGGCGCACTTCCTGAATCAGTTGCGGCGGAATCTCGCGGACGAAACGAGACACCTTGTTGTAGGTCTCGCTGCCGTAAAGGCGGCGGGTTTCGGCGTAGGTGATCACCAGCTTGCTCATGGCACGGGTAATGCCGACGTAGGCCAAGCGGCGTTCTTCCTCAAGACGGCCGGGTTCTTCCAGGCTCATCTTGTGCGGGAACAGGCCTTCTTCCATGCCCACCAGGAACACCTGGGGGAATTCCAGGCCTTTGGCGCTGTGCAGAGTCATCAGTTGCACGCTGTCTTCGTTTTCGGCGGCCTGGGTGTCGCCGGCTTCCAGCGAGGCGTGGCTGAGGAAGGCTTGCAGTGGGCTCAGCTCATCGTCTTCGTTGTTCTCGAAGGTCCGCGCGGCGCTGACCAATTCCTCAAGGTTTTCGATGCGCGCCTGGGCTTTCTCGCCTTTCTCGGCCTTGTGGTAAGCGATTAAGCCGCTCTGCTCGATGACCGTCTGGGTCATCAGGTGCAGAGACATGTCCAGCGCTTTGGCAGACAGGTTGTTGATCAACTCGATAAACCCAGCCAGGGCACCCGAGGCACGGGCCGGCAGGGTTTTGGCAGCGACCATCAGGTTGATGGCGCCCCACATCGATACATCATGTGCGCGCGCATATTCGCGAATGGTTTCGACGCTCTTCTCGCCAATACCGCGTGCCGGCACGTTGATTACCCGTTCCAGCGCGGCGTCGTTGCCGCGGCCATCGAGCAGGCGCAGGTAGGCCATGGCGTTCTTGATTTCGGCACGCTCGAAGAAGCGCTGCCCGCCGTAGATGCGGTAGGGAACTTTCTCTCGCAGCAGGGCTTCTTCAAGCACCCGTGATTGGGCGTTGGAGCGGTAGAGGATGGCGATCTCACTGCGCTTGAGGCCGTCTTTGCGCAAAGCCTCTTCGATCGACTCGACCACATAGCGCGCTTCGTCGTACTCGTTGAACGCTGAATACAGGTTGATCGGTTCACCGTCACCGTCTTCGGTCCACAATTCCTTACCCAAACGGCCCTGATTGTTGGCGATCAGGGCGTTGGCCGCTTTGAGGATGCCGGCAGTGGAGCGGTAGTTCTGCTCCAAACGGATCACTTCGGCGTCGGCAAAGTCAGCGGAGAACTGTTGAATATTTTCGATCTTCGCCCCGCGCCAGCCATAAATCGACTGATCGTCGTCGCCCACCACCATCAAGCTGTCGCCACCCTTGGCGAGCAGGCGCAGCCAGGCGTACTGCACCGCGTTGGTGTCCTGGAACTCGTCGACCAAAACGTGGCGAAAACGCCGCTGGTAATGCTCCAGCAGGCCCGGCTTGTCGCGCCATAAGTCGAGGGCGCGCAGCAGCAGTTCGGAGAAGTCGATCACTCCGGCGCGCGTGCAAGCAGCTTCGTAGCCTTCGTAGATTTTCAGCATGGTGGCGAGGAACAGATCACCGCCGGGCTGGATATTCGCCGGCCGCAGGCCTTCATCCTTCTGCCCGTTGATAAACCATTGCGCCTGCTTAGGCGGCCAGCGCTGCTCGTCCAAACCAAGCTCGCGGATCACCCGCTTAACGATGCGTTGTTGGTCATCGGAGTCGAGGATCTGGAAGTTTTCGGCCAAGCCGGCTTCCTGCCAGTGCGCGCGCAGCAAGCGGTGCGCAAGACCGTGGAAAGTGCCGACCCACATGCCGGCCGGGCTCTGCCCGAGCATCTGCTCGATGCGGTGGCGCATTTCGGCGGCGGCCTTGTTGGTGAAGGTCACCGACAGGATGCTGTGCGGCGAGGCCTGCTCGATTTGGATCAACCAGGCAATACGGTGCACCAGCACGCGGGTTTTACCGGAGCCAGCACCGGCTAGCACCAGTTGGCGGCCCACGCGCGCGGCTACAGCCTGGCGCTGGGCATCATTAAGCGAAGCAATCAGGAGTTCGGGGTCATTTTGCATCGCGGCATTCTAGGGGGCTGCGCAAGGCAGGGCAAACCAGGCTGGCGTGCGGATTATTTTGGACGACTGGTGAGTCAGCTGAGCGGGCGCCGCTGGGCTGTGGCCGGACTCGGTAAAAGTCAGCTATTTACACTGTGAGTCAGTGCATATCTGGCTTGGGCGATGCGTCTAGCTCGGGTATGCTGCGCCGATATTTAGGCAACCATTATAAGAAAATCGCCTATGACTGCTGCGATCTCATTTACTGACGTAAATGGCTTGAGAACGACTTCCGGGCCGGAAGTTGCTCAGCTGTTTGCTACCGATATTGCTGCCGAGCGCACCCGCATGCTCTACCAGGGCTCGCAGGTGCCGACCTTGTGCATGCTGCTCTGCGGGGTGGCCTGCGCCGTGCTCTTGTGGGATGCACTGGCGCCGCTGCTGCTGGGCGGCTGGTTGAGCTGGTTGGTGATCCTCGCGGTGCTGCGCCAGGTGCAAGTGCGTGCCTTTAATAACGTGCTGCCCAGTCGTCAGGCTGAGCACCATTGGCGGCGTCTGTTTTTGCTCGGCGCCGGGGCTTCCGGGCTGACACTGGCGTTTGCCGTGGTCGCCTTGGTGCCCGCCGATGTGTTTTATCTGCAAGCGCTGGTCTATGGCCTGATTTCAGCGGTCATCCTCTCTGCCAGCGTGGCCTATGCCATCAGCTTCTCGGCCTTTCTGGCCTTTGTATTGCCTTGCCTACTGCCTTCTGTGGGTTATTTGCTGCTAAGCGACAATTCGCTGCAACAGGGCTGGGGTCTGCTCGCCAGTATTTTGATGCTGGCTTTGCTGGTGGTCGCCTGGCAGGTTAATCGTCTGGTGCAACGCAGCTTGCTGCAACGCTTTCACAATCAGGCATTGATCAGCAACCTGCAGCACGCCAAGTTGCAGGCTGAAGGGCTCAATAGCGAATTAGCCCATGAAGTGGAACAGCGCCGCCGTGCTGAGCGCGAGTTGCGCTCGGCGCATGGTGATCTGGAAGTGCGCGTAGCTGAACGCACACTGGCGCTCGATGAAACCACCCATGCTCTAAATAAGAGCCGTGCACGCCTGACCCTGGCTATAGAAGCCAGTGAGTTGGCGCTATGGGACTGGGACCTGCAGAGTGATGAAGTGCACCACACGCGACCCAAAGAAATTTTTGGGCTGGAGTCCGATGAGGTGAAGTTGATGCTGCGCGACCTTAAGCCGCGTCTGCACCCCGATGATCAGCCGATACTTCATCGTGCGCTGGTCGAGCATATGAAAGGGCTCAGCGAAGGCTTTCAGGTGGAATACCGCATCAAGCATGCCGAGGGCCACTGGGTGTGGATTGAAGATCGTGGTCGTGCAGTGGCGCGTGATGACGAAGGTCGGGTATTACGCATGCTCGGCACGCGCCGCGATATCAGCGAGCGCAAGGTGCATGAACAGCAACAGCAACTGGCCGCCACGGTATTCGAGGCCGCCAGTGAAGGCATCGTGATTCTTGACCCGGACTACCGCCTGCTGTCGGTCAACCAGGCTTTCAGTGACGTCACCGGCTACCGCCAGGATGAGGTGGTCGGCAAAAGCGCCATCAGCCTGACTAACAGTGGCGATAGCCGTCGGCAGTACCAGATGATTCGTCTGGAGCTAGAGAGCAGTGGCAGCTGGCGCGGCGAGCTAGTCGAAACGCGCAAGAACGGCGAGCTGTATCCGCAGTGGCTGCAACTCAATGTGGTGCGCGATGCGCGCGGCAGTGTCAGCCATATTGTCGGCTTCTTTGCCGACCTGTCCTCGCGGCGCGAAGCGGAAGAGCGTTTGCGCTACCTGTCGCACTATGACGAGCTCACCGGCCTGGCCAACCGCAGCCTGTTTAAGCAGCGGCTGCACGAGGCCAGCCAGCGTGCGCGGCAGACTGGGCGTAGCATCGCCCTGCTGCATATCGACCTGGACCGTTTCAAGCAACTCAACGACAGCCTCGGCCATGAAGTGGCTGACCAGCTGCTCCGGCAAGTCAGCCGTCGCCTAACCCAAGCCGTGCCGGAGGCTGACACGCTGGCGCGTCTGTCTGGCGATGAATTTGCCATCCTTATCGACGCCTATGGCAGCCTCTCTAGCCTTGCGCGCTTGGCCAGCCGACTGCTCAGTAAGCTGCGTGTACCGATGACAGTGGGCGGCCATGAGTTGGTGGTCAGTGCTTCGTTGGGGATTAGTTTGTTGCCTGACAACGCGCGAGAAATCTCCGCGCTGATTAGCCAAGCCAATATGGCCACACAGCATGCCAAGCACCTGGGCGGCAATAGCTTCCAATTCTTTACCGACAACCTGCAGGCCTGCACCCTAGAGCGCATTCAGTTAGAAAACCAGTTGCGCAAAGGCATCCAAGACGGTCAGTTGGAAGTGTTCTACCAACCCAAACTGTGCCTGGCCGATGACAGCCTCAATGCCGCCGAAGCCCTAGTACGCTGGCGTCATCCGGAGCTGGGGCTGGTACCGCCGAGCGACTTTATCGGCTTGGCCGAAGAAACTGGGCTGATCGGTGCGATTGGTGAGTTCGTCTTGCGTCAGGCGTGTAAACAAGCCTGTGCGTGGCGCGATGAAGGGTTGGCGCAGATTCGCGTCTCGGTGAACCTTTCGGTGCATCAGCTGCGTCAGGGCAACCTGCTCAGCCTGGTGCGTCAGGTGCTAAAGGAAACAGGACTAGCCCCGCAGTTTCTGGAGCTGGAGCTGACCGAAAGCCAGCTGCTGGATAATGTCGAAAGTGTGATTAGCACCTTCCAGCAATTGCGCGAGCTGGGCGTTAAGCTGGCGATTGACGATTTCGGTACCGGTTACTCCTCGCTGAGCTACCTCAAACGCTTCCCCGTGGATTACGTGAAGATCGATCAGACCTTTATCCGCGACCTTACCCCCGGCAGTGAAGACGCTGCGATCACCCGCGCAATCATCGCCATGGTCCACAGCCTGGAACTCAAGGTGGTCGCCGAAGGTGTGGAAACCCAGGCGCAAATGGACTTTCTCAAAAGCCAGCACTGCGACGAAATTCAGGGTTACTTGATTAGCAAGCCAGTACCGGCCGAGCAGTTTGCGCAGTTGCTGCGTGAGCAGGACGACAGATTTTGAGACGCTCTAAAAAGACGTCCTAACCGGGTTTAGGAGAGCGAAGAAAAGACCTCGTGATTTTGGAAAAATCCCGAATTCCACTTGCCGAGTCTTCCGAACAGTCATAGACACTACTTGGTCAGGCAAATAGATTTATTTCTAGGCGTTATCGAGTGCTGGGTTGTGTTGTTTTTTAGGTGAAGTTGCTGCTCTCATGTTGAGAGCAGCATGCCGCTCAGCTTGGTAGTTGTCGATATTAAACGACACCAGTTTTATCGAGGAAGTAAATATTTCTATGGTTTTTATAGCGCTATTTTTAGAACCAGGGTTTGGAGGCATTTACATAAGTATTTTCAAACTCATCATCCGATTTTATTAAATATATGATGAATTCAACGAATGCAATTACACCAATCACCATCGATGGAATGCCCAGTAGGATAAAGCCGAAGATGAAAGTCAACAGCATGATCACGCCTTGCTTATTATAACCAAGGAAGAATTTATGTGCACCAAAAGCGCCAAGAAAAAACGCCAAAATAGCAGCAGGAATTTTTTTCGAAGAACCTGAAGCAGCCTGGTCTTGATAGATATCTGCGGCTGCACCTTCGTTTACCGAGAAGTCTACCTTGGCGCCGCTCTTTGGCAGTACGCTACCTTTCCACTGACTCATATCGAAGTTATAGCGATTACCATCGTCGGCACTGATGACGCCAGTACGATTATTGCTATTGAAATCCAGAATCTTGCCTTTCATGGTGCATTCCTTGTTTTGGGAGTGGATGTGACGCACAGCTTATTTCAGGTCGATATTCAAACTGGGTGAACCAAAAGCTACTAGGTTGGCGTTAGAGCCTTCGAAGTAGCCTTTCCAAAAGCTATGTAGCAACTCCATGGTTTTACCAGAGCGATAGGCTTGCTTAACATCTTTGGTTACTAAGCCTGCTCCGGCGACATAGACCCTCGCACCCTGTAGGTCAGCAAACAGTTGCTTGTCGCTAACCCGTCTCAGCTCGCCCTGCGGTTGCAAATCGCGGATACGGTTGTTGGCGTAGAAACTGCCGAAATCACTGTTTTCCAACATGTCAGAGAGCAGCAGGATTACCCGTTCTTCGGCCGGTTGGCGCGCCAGGTCTTCGCCTATGTCGCGCAAGGAGTGGAAGATCTCACTGCGCGGAATATCTTCCGATGCTTCGCGCAGGCTGCTGACGAAGGCCTGGCCAAACTTCTTGCGAAAGAAGGCTTGCTGCTCTGCTACGCACTTATCGAAACTACGCAGTGATTGCATGCCGATGCTGTCGCGCACCTTGCCTTCGAGCGGCTGGTTCAGCTCTCCGGCGAAACGCAGTTGCATAAATTGGTTAGGTAGAAAGGCCGAAAAGCTGTACAGGCGAACTCTATCGCCAGGTACAACAAAGCGATTGATCTGTCCCCATGCGGCTTTCTGGATACTGTCCGGCATTGGAATGGTTTGATCGACTATTACCGTCAGTTCGCGGCCTGAGCCTCGTTGGCGAAACTCTTTAACTTTGGCATAGCCATAGCAATCGGGAATGTCGTTGCGCTCGCCGCCTGCCTGCACGAGTGCAGGTAGGCAAAGGAGCAAGGCGGAAAGAGCCTTGAGTTTCATTTAGACCTCTTCAAAGTCTTTCAACAGTTGTTGTTCGGCCCTTAGCGCCAGTACGGCATCCAGGTCATAGCCTTTGGCCCGGCAGATGGTGCCCAGCTGCTCGTTGTTGTAGGCGGTCAGATCTTTACTGCGCAGCGCATTGTGGTCAGCCGCCTGGGTTGCTTCGACTGCTGGTGCGGGGCTCTCCGCCTGTATTTCAGGCACTGCTGGTGTGGGTTGGGCTATTGCTGCCGGGGTTGCAGTTGGCTGTGCCGGAGGGCTTATTGGCTGGACTTGGGCAGCGCTTGGCAGGTTCGGTTGTGCTTGTGATCGATGGGTACCAGCCTCTTCCTGCATGCGCAGTACATAGGCATTGAAGTCGCGGCCGTGAGCGCCTTTGAGGGCTGCTTGTACATTGCTGTCTGTGGTTGTGCGCTTGGATAGCTTCATTTGCAGCATGCGTAGCTTGTGGTCGGCATGGGCCGCGATTTTGCCGCGTTGGTTTTCCATCCAGCGCTCAAGCTCAACGGCGTTGTTGAATTTGTGGGTGTATTCCCAGGCCTTCTTCGATTCGACCCCGGCGAAGCCGAAGATCGACGCTAGCCAGACGCTGACTGCCTGGATGGCGACGTAGATGACCGAGAGCACCACAAAGGTGATCAGCGAGGCGCTGCGAATCGCATCCATTTTGTCAGTCAGGGTGCTGTCGCTGGCTTCCTGGTTTACTGCTGCGGAGTCCTCCGGCAGTTCAAAGGGGCTGGCGCTGCTTTCGTAGCTTTGCTCGGCAAACACGCTCGGGTTGCCAACCATTTCGGTTTCGATGCTCTTGAGCTGATAGGCGCGTATACCGAATGCTGCACAGGCCATGATCATGACCACTAGGGCGCAGCCGACGATCCAGCCATGCCGTGGGGTTACGGTTTGATTGGTAACGATGCGCGCCAGAATACGGTTGTAGTCCTTTCCGCCTTCGTCCTTCTCGGTTTCTTTGATACGTACACCAGGTTGCACTTGTTTCAGTGGAGTGACTTTATTCTCATCCTGATCGCCTTCCCACCAGTGGCGAGCCTTGTTAACCAGTGAGTTGTGATGGATTGCCCGGCCTGCAGCTTCAGCAAAGCCTGCGGAGATAATCGACAGGAGAAATGCGGCCATCCAGCCCAGATAGGCTTGGTCATTGGATGACAGGTTCTGGTTAATAAAAGGCACCAGTACATAGGCGAAACCTACGGCTTCAAAGAGAATCAGCAGAAAGATCAGCACCAGCACCCAGATCGGGCGCTCACGGCGGTCTCCTTCACCGATAGTGTCTAGGTAGGACTCGCACTTGTTGTAGTAGTCGGAGCTTTTATCCCCAACGTCCTGGTAGTAGTCGTAGTAGTTGTTGCACAGCGAGGCTTCGCTAAGCAGCCACTTCTTGTGGTCGGTGCTGGTACTGCTACTGGCCAGACGCGCGACGGTGCCGATCACTGGGGTGCCGTGCCATACACGCATCAGAAAATAGCCGACTTTGTCCCAGTAGACCTTGATCAGAAGTGCCGAGAGCAGGGTGGTGATCACCGCACCTGTCACCAGTTTGTTGGCCAGGGCCAAAGCCATCAGCGCATTGAAGCTGAAATCTTCCATCTTGAGTTCCTTGTACTTGTATTAGGTACGAACCGGAATGAACCGGGCGCTGTAGGCTTCGCCATTGTTTTTCGGATAGAAGAGCATGCCGTCTGTTGCTTGTGAGTTGCCTTTACTGAACACCACATCCAGGCAGGAAACTGGTTCTTGCGGGTTGCTTACGAATACGCGATAGAGCACACGGTCTTCGCCTTCGTATGTGTTAGCGATGGCGCTGGCCTTGACCTGGGCTTTGCGATTGCCGGTATCGTAGTTCGGCACTACTTGTACGAAGGGCTGGCGATCTACTGTGGCGGCGTCGCGCAGTATGGATACGGGGGAAATCGTCACTAGGTGGCCATTGACTGTCTGCGCCCATACGCGGTTGTTGTAGCCTGGTAGGTAATCGGTGGTGGCATGGGTTTCCAGGGCTTTGCCGCTGGCCAGGTTGAACACCTCGCCACTTTGGCGCGGCTTATCGCTTTCGCAGCTGCTCATGGGGATGTCAGCCGCATTTGCCGTAGAAATCAGGGCGAAACCGCCACTTTTCGGCGTGATGGCCTGGCCTAGCGTCCAGTTGTTGACAATCGCAGGCTGGCCGCCAAAGTCGATCACCTTACCTTTGTGCGCGCGTGTTGCAACGCTGCCCGAGGGGCTTGTATTGCGGGTGCTTTGAGCAATTGCCGTATCCTTGCTCGTAGCCGGTTTGGTGGCGGCGTCTCTCGTTGAGGCCTTGATCGATAACGGCGCAGTTGCTTCAGTCGAGGTGCCGTGAACGAGATATTTGGGGTTGTTCTGTTCAGCATTGACCCGCTTTACCAGGGTTGTTCGGTCGTTGACTTCGACTATCTCGACGCGACGATTCTTACCGCGTTGCAGGCTGTCACTGTTGTCGGCGATTGGCCTGGAAGCACCTGCCCCCTGAAAGAACATACGTTCACGATCAATGCCCTGTTCGGCCAGGATACTTGCTACAGCCTTAGCGCGGCGTTCAGACAGTTGCTGGTTGCCTTGCGCGCTGCCGGTGGCGTCGGTGTGGCCAACTACCAGAATCGCCGAGTTTTTTGGCTGACCGGGTAGGGGGGCAAAGGCACTCGCCAGCTTGCGTACTTGGCGTTGCCCATCGCTGCTGAGCGTGGCGCTGCCTACAGGAAACATGCCCTGATCTTCAATTTGCGCGACTATGCCAGCATCCTCAGGTGCCGCGCTGGTTGTGCTGCTTGAGGTTTGAAGAGTTTCGAGCTGTATCTTGAGGTTTTCTTCGCGCGCCAATTGCTCCAGCTTATTCAGGCGGTTTTTGTACATCATTGCCAAGCCGCAACCAGCGGCAGCGCCGATAACGGCGCCACCTATGATGGCGCCACTGTCACCTTTGGTTGCGGCCCCGACTGCAGCCCCAGCGACTGCACCGAACAAGCCGCCGGCCATGCAGTTGATGTTGGCGCTGTTGTTTTTGGCGAAGTTATCGATTGTTGCGCAACTGCTGGTGCCTAAGCTGATGGCGATGGCTAGAGCCGTGATGCGTAATGCGGGCGAACACCGGGTATGCAAGGCGATGAACAATAGAGACGCTCCTGAAGCTTGTGGGCACTTCAGGGCAGGCACATTGAGCGCAGGGGCAAAATGTTCATCCGTGAAGCCTTGGTCTTTCGTTCGCAACCTTGCGAACTTCGTTAATTTCATCACAGTAATGATGGCGATTCAATGGCGCCAATAAGCTGTTGGATGCATTCCTAAGCCGCTCTGGCGCTTTTATTAACGACCGCAGGCTTATGACGTTATTCAGGGGTCGTGTTTGGCTGAATCGGTATGCAGCTGAAATTGCTTGGGTATGAGGGCTGATATTTGTGTAATGCAGTGGCCTTCGCTATTGTCGCGCGTTCTGTGAGTTGAGGATTGCCGATGCTGCAGGCTAATAGTCGCCCAGCCAATGCCACCCTAATCCTATTGGCCTCGCTCTACTGTGCCCAGGGCCTACCCTCCGGCTTGTTGGCCCATTCGTTACCAGTGCTGCTGCGTCAGCACGGTGTTGATCTGGCGTTGATCGGCCTGCTCAAGTTGCTGGCGTTGCCGTGGCTGCTCAAGGTGCTCTGGGCGCCTTGGGTGGATCGCTTGGCATCGCCGCGGCTGGGCCATCACCGGGGTTGGATTCTGCCGTTGCAGATGACTGTTATCGCCATCGTCACGGGCTTGGCGCTGATCAATCCCGAGCGCCTGTTCGACAGTCACTTCCTGCTGCTGATCGGCCTGTTACTGCTGGTCAATTTGGCCGCCTCGACCCAGGATATTGCCACCGATGGTCTGGCCGTGCGCCTATTGCCGGAGCGCTGGCGTGGGCTGGGTAACAGCCTGCAGGTCTGCGGTTACAAGGTCGGCATGCTAGTCAGTGGCAGTGGTCTGTTGTTGGCGATGGATACCTTGGGTTGGTACCTCAGTCTTGCTCTGGTGGCAGCGCTGCTGGTGCTCATGACGGTGCCGATTTGGCGCTTTGCCGAGCGGCGCGAACTGCCGTTCCTGCCGGAGCAGGCCGAGCCGGCCGGCCCCGGACTGCTGCTGCGGCACTACCGTGGCTTGCTGATGCAGCCCGGCATGCTCTTTTGGCTGGCGGTGCTGTTGAGCTTCAAGCTGGGTGATGCGCTGGGCTCGCCGATGATCAAGCCGATGCTGGTGGATCAGGGTTGGAGTAATACCGAGTTGGGGCAGTTAACCTTGATCAGTAGTCTGGTCGGGATCGCTGGAGCGTTTATCGGGGGGCTGCTGTATGCACGGATCGGTGCGCTGCGTGCACTGCTCGGGTTCGGTCTGTTGCAGGCTGTCGGGATTGCAGCCATGGCCCAGCTGGTGCATGCCGGTGGCAACAGTGCGCTGGTGTACTCAGTGGCGTTGTTTGAGCAGGCCGCCGATGGCATGTCCACGGTCGCTTTGTTTGCCGTCATGATGCGCCAATGCCGGCCCGAGCATGAGGGGGCGGACTTTACCCTGCAGGCCAGTGTGCAGCTGTTGCTGGCCGGCCTGGTGGGCGCCAGCAGTGGCTTGCTGGCTAAGTGGTTAGGTTACGAGGCGTTGTTTGTGGGGGCCGGCGTCCTAGGCCTGCTGGCGTTGCCGCTGGTACTGCTGTACTTCCGCCGGTCGCAGCTTGCGGCCTTGGTCCACGCTCAATAGTCAGCACTGCAGTTGTTGGGCTATTCCATCCACTGCCGTTCATGGCGTTCCAGCAGGTTGCTGGCTTGCTCCGGACCGTCGCTGCCGGCCGGGTAAGGGCGCGGGCTTTGGTAGTGCTGGTGCCAGCCTTTGATGATCGGGTCGACCCAGTTCCAAGCCGCTTCGACCTCATCACGGCGCATAAACAGCGTCGAGTCACCCTCAATCACATCCAGCAGCAGGCGCTCGTAAGCATCCCAGCGGCGCTGCTTGTGAAAGGCATCGGCCAGGTTGAGGTCGAGCTCCACCGGTTGCAGGTGCATGCCCTTGCCGGGGCTCTTGCCCATCAGTTGCAGGCTGATGCGCTCTTCCGGCTGCAGGCGGATCAGCAGGCGGTTGGCCTCGCCGCCACCAAACAGCTGGTGCGGCACCGGCTTGAACTGGATGAGAATTTCCGACGTCTTGTGCCCCAGGCGTTTGCCGGTGCGCAGGTAGAACGGCACGCCGGCCCAGCGCCAGTTATCGATCTCGGCCTGCACGGCGACAAAGGTCTCGGTGTCGCTGTCGTTATCGACGTTCTTTTCGAAGTAGTAGGCCGGCACTTCCTGGCCGCCGATCTTGCCGGCGGTGTACTGGCCGCGCACGGTTTTATCTTGCACGTCGAGGCCGGTGATGGGTTTCAGCGCCTCGAGAATTTTCACCTTCTCGTTGCGCACGGACTCGGCATCGAAGCGCACGGGTGCCTCCATGGCCACCAGGCAGAGCAACTGCAACAGGTGGTTCTGGATCATGTCGCGCATGGCGCCGGCTTTTTCGTAATAGGCGCCGCGGTTTTCCACGCCGAGGGTTTCGCACACGCTGATCTGCACATGGTCGATATGCCCAGCGCGCCAGATCGGCTCGAACAGCGCGTTAGCGAAGCGCAGCGCCATCAGGTTTTGTACGGTTTCCTTGCCCAGGTAGTGATCAATGCGGAACACCCGCGACTCATCAAACACCGCGCCGATGGCAGCGTTGATTGCCTGCGCTGACTGCAGTGAGTGGCCGATAGGTTTTTCCAGCACGATGCGCGCCTTGGGCCCGGCCAGGCGGGCGATCTTCAGGTGCGAGGCAATGTCTTCGAACAGGTCGGGCGCGGTGGCCAGGTAATAAATGCGTACGCGCTCATGGTCTTCGCCCAAGCGTTTGCCCAGGCGGCCAAAGTCTGCACTCTGGCTGGCGTCCATGGCGAAGTAGTCGAGGCGCGCAGCAAAGCTAGCCCAGGTTTCATTATCGAAGTCGTTACGCGCCACTTGAGCGCGGCAATGGCGCTCAGCCAGGGCTTGATAAGCGCTGCGGCTGTGGGCGCTGCGGGCCAGGGCAAGAATACGCGTATCGACGTGTAGACGACCGGCGCGATGCAGGTGATAGAGCGCTGGCAGTAGTTTATGCAGGGCCAGATCGCCGGTGCCGCCAAACACCAGCATGTCGCAGGGAATGCTCAAGGTGGGAACTCCGACTCGGTTTAGCAGTGCGGCAGCGGCGGTCATGTAGTATAACTACAAGACCACTACAACCGTCGTATGCCGATCATAACCGAGTCAATACTCAGATGCGGCGTGCTTGATGGATTCGTTAGCCAAATGTCGAGCCTAAACCTGTGAACCTGTTGCAGCACATTGCCCAATCGCGTCATCTCCTCCGCAAATCAGAACTTAAAGTCGCGGATCATGTTCTGCTCGATCCGGCCTCGGTCATGCACAGCTCCATGGCTGAGTTGGCGCATAACGTGGGGATCAGCGAGCCGACTATCGTGCGCTTCTGCCGGGCGATTGGCTGCACCGGGTTTCAGGATCTCAAGCTCAAGCTGGCGCAGAGCCTGGCGGCCGGTGCCAGTTTCGGTCAGTTTGCCATTCATGAAGACGACTCGGTCGCCGACTTCAGCCTGAAGATCTTCGACACCACCCTGCACACCCTGATTGAGGTGCGCGAGAAGCTCGACACCCAGGCTCTGCAGCAAGCCATTGCCGCCATCGCCAACGCCCAGCGCGTCGAGTTTTACGGTTTTGGTGCGTCCGGTGCGGTGGCCGCGGATGCCCAGCACAAGTTCTTCCGTCTGCTGCTGACAGCCGCGGCTTATTCCGACCCGCATATGCAGGCGATGAGCGCAGTGACCTTGAAGCCGACTGACGTGGCCATCTGCATCTCCCAGTCCGGGCGTTCTAAGGATTTGCTGATTACCGCCAACCTAGTGCGTGAAACCGGTGCGACGCTGATTACCCTGTGCCCGAGCCAGACGCCGCTTGCCGACTTAGCCACGGTCAACCTGGCCATCGACGTACAGGAAGACACCGAGATCTACACCCCGCTGACTTCGCGTATCGCCCACCTGGTGGTGATCGACGTACTCGCCATGGGTGTGGCCATGGCCCGCGGACCGGGACTGGTCAACCACCTCAAGAGCGTTAAGCGCAGTCTGCGCAGCCTGCGTCTGTCGCCGAAGTCGCATAAGAGCAGCGAAGACTAAGTCCGTTCTGGATCAACTGTGCGTCGGCGACACGCGGGGTTAAGTGAGCCTTGCTCTGGCTCGTGAGCGACTGAAGCTGGGCTCTGCGTTACGAATGTCATCGCCCCGTTATCGCGTGGCCATCAAAGCGTCATATCCAGAGTCGATGCTGGTACTCCCTTATTCAGCTTGGGAGTTGCCCCTATGTCTGGTTATCTGGATAAACCGCAGTCTCATGAAAATAGCGACGCCAAAGCACGGCGCAAGCTGCTGGATCAACGCCGCATGGAATACCGTCGCGCCATCGAGGCGCATGCCGAGCAGCGCCGGTTACAGCAGCAGTGGGTGGATTACCCTGAGCTGATTGCCGCTAACTACCTGGCTGGGAAGCAGACGACGGCTCAGCGAAACGCTCCGCCAGGGCGTTGATCAGGCTACGTTGATCGCGCACGAAGGCGAAAAACGCCTGGGCCACCGGTGACAGGTATTTACCGCGCGGGTGCACCAGGCACCAGCTGCGCAGCAGCGGCAGCTCTGCCACCGGCAACTCACGCAGGGCGCCGCACTCCAGCTCGCGGCGCACCGCATGGCGGGGTAGCAGCGCCAGGCCGAGGCCGGCGATCACCCCTTCACACTGTCCTTCTATAGATCCGACTTCCAGGGTCTGGGCGAAGTGCGCGCGCTTCTGGTGGCAATACTCTTCGCAGGCCTGGCGGGTGCCCGAGCCTGCTTCGCGGATCAGTAGCGGGAAGGGTGTGAGATCCGGCAGGCTCAGGGTGCTCTGGTTGCACAGCGGATGATCGGGGGGCGCTACGGCGATTATCGGGTTATTCAGGAAGGGCAGAAACTCCAGGTTCATATCCGTGGGCACCCGCGACATGATCAGCAAATCATCGCGATTGGCGTTCAGGCGCTTGATCGCCTGGCTGTGATTGGTCACCACCAGCTGTAAGTTGACTTCCGGGTATTGCCGGCGAAAAGCGGCGAACAGGTGCGGAATGAAGTACTTGGCGCTGGATTCTACGGCAAGGCTCAATTGCCCTTGCAGTGAGCCTTGCAGGTCGGAGAGTTGCATGTCGAAGCTTTCCAGGCGCCCGAAAATATCCGCGCTGGCGCGTTGTAGGGCTTCGGCGGCCTCGGTCAGGTAGAGCTTCTTGCCGACGTAATCAAACAGTGGTTGGCCGATCAGCTCCTCCAGTTGGCGAATCTGCAGGCTGACCGCGGGCTGGGTCAGGGCCATCTCCTCAGCCGCACGACTATATGACAGGTGGTTGCACACTGAGCGGAAGACCCGAAGCTGACGAAATGTCATACGCAGCAATGACTTACGCACGATTATAACCTGCTGTGCTGATGATTTATCAGACAACTATAAGTCTTAACTAATACTAAACCCAATAAATACTGATTTTGGTTATTCACCCCGCCGGCGTAGTTTGAACGCCTGACTGCGGTTGCTGCCGCGCTTACACGTCGACCGCTGTTGTCGGTTGCCTGCTCACGTGATCGAGGATGCTGGCTCGTGATCAAGAAAATCCTGATAGCCAACCGCGGCGAGATTGCCGTACGCATTGTGCGAGCCTGTGCCGAAATGGGTATTCGCTCGGTGGCGGTGTATTCCGATGCCGATCGCCATGCTTTGCATGTCAAACGGGCCGACGAGGCGCATGGCATTGGTGAAGACCCGCTGGCCGGTTATCTGAACCCGCGCAAACTGGTCAACCTGGCCGTAGAAACCGGCTGCGATGCCCTGCATCCGGGCTACGGTTTTCTCTCGGAAAACGCCGAATTGGCGGATATTTGCGCCGAACGCGGGATCAAGTTCATCGGTCCCAGCGCTGAAGTGATTCGCCGCATGGGCGACAAGACCGAAGCCCGGCGCAGCATGATCAAGGCCGGCGTACCGGTCACACCCGGCACTGAAGGCAACGTGGCGGATATTGCCGAAGCCCTGCGCGAGGGTGACCGCATCGGCTATCCGGTGATGCTCAAGGCCACTTCTGGTGGTGGCGGCCGCGGTATTCGCCGCTGCAACAGCCGTGAAGAACTCGAACAAGCCTACCCGCGAGTGATTTCCGAGGCGACCAAGGCCTTTGGCAGTGCCGAAGTGTTTTTAGAAAAGTGCATCATCAATCCCAAGCACATTGAGGCGCAGATTCTCGGTGACAGCTTCGGCAATGTGGTGCATCTGTTCGAGCGCGACTGCTCGATCCAGCGGCGCAACCAGAAGCTCATCGAAATTGCCCCCAGCCCGCAGCTGACCCCGGAGCAGCGCGCCTATATCGGCGACCTCGCCGTGCGTGCGGCCAAGGCGGTGGGTTACGAGAACGCCGGCACCGTGGAGTTCCTGCTCGCCGAAGGCGAGGTGTATTTCATGGAGATGAACACCCGGGTGCAGGTGGAGCACACCATCACCGAGGAAATCACCGGTATCGACATCGTCCGCGAGCAGATCCGCATCGCCTCGGGCCTGGAGCTGTCGATCAAGCAGGAAGACATTATTCACCGCGGTTTCGCCCTGCAGTTTCGTATCAACGCCGAAGACCCGAAGAACAACTTCCTGCCCTCGTTCGGCAAAATCACCCGCTACTATGCCCCCGGCGGCCCCGGCGTGCGCACCGACACGGCGATCTACACTGGCTATACCATTCCGCCGTACTACGACTCCATGTGTTTGAAGCTGGTCGTCTGGGCGCTGACCTGGGAAGAAGCCTTGGCTCGTGGCTTGCGCGCGCTGGATGACATGCGCGTGCAGGGGGTGAAGACCACCGCGGCCTATTACCAGGAGATTTTGCGCAACCCGGAGTTTCGCAGCGGTCAGTTCAACACCAGTTTCGTCGAGGCGCATCCGGAACTGACCGAGTACTCGATCAAGCGTAATCCGTCGCACCTGGCCATCGCCATCGCCACCGCCATTGCTGCCCACGCTGGCCTGTAAGGGAAGAATCAGAATATGAGCACGCCTGTTTCGCCTAAAAAAATCACCGTCACCGATACCGTCCTGCGCGATGCCCACCAATCGTTGTTGGCCACGCGCATGCGCACCGAAGACATGCTGCCGATCTGCGACAAGCTCGACCAGGTCGGTTACTGGTCGCTGGAAGTCTGGGGTGGCGCGACCTTCGATGCGTGCATCCGCTTCCTCAAAGAAGACCCGTGGGAGCGTCTGCGCAAGCTCAAGGCGGCGCTGCCCAATACCCGTCTGCAGATGCTTCTGCGTGGGCAGAACCTGCTCGGTTATCGCCACTACAGCGACGATGTGGTCAAAGCCTTCGTGGCCAAGGCGGCGGTGAACGGTATCGACGTGTTCCGTATCTTCGACGCGATGAACGACGTGCGTAACCTGCGCGTATCGATCGAGGCGGTGAAAGCCGCCGGTAAACATGCCCAGGGCACCCTGAGTTACACCGTCAGCCCGGTGCACACGGTCGAGGCTTACGTGAAGCAGGCCAAGGCCATGCAAGCCATGGGCATCGACTCGGTGGCGATCAAGGACATGGCCGGTCTGCTTACCCCCTACGCGGCCTTTGATCTGGTCAAAGCGCTGAAGGCCGAGGTCGATCTGCCGGTGTTTATCCACAGTCACGACACCGCCGGCATGGGCTCGATGTGCCAGATGAAGGCGATTGAAGCCGGTGCTGATCACATTGACACCGCTATCTCCAGCATGGCCTGGGGTACCAGTCATCCGGGTACCGAGTCGATGGTCGCGGCGCTTAAGGGCAGCCCGTATGACACCGGCTTGGACCTGGCGTTGATTCAGGAAATCGGCCTGTACTTCCATGCGGTGCGCAAGAAGTACCACCAGTTTGAAAGCGAATTCACCACGGTTGATACCCGTGTGCAGGTCAATCAGGTGCCGGGCGGGATGATGTCCAACTTGGCCAACCAGCTCAAAGAGCAGGGCGCGCTGAACCGCATCAACGAAGTGTTCGCGGAAATCCCGCGGGTGCGTGAAGACCTCGGCTTCCCGCCGTTGGTCACGCCGACCTCGCAAATTGTCGGCACCCAGGCGGTGTTCAACGTGTTGGCCGGCGAGCGCTACAAAACCATCACTAACGAGGTCAAGCTCTACCTGCAGGGCCGTTATGGTTTGGCGCCGGGCAAGATCAACGAGCAGCTGCGCAAGCAAGCGATCGGCAGCGAAGAAGTGATCGACGTGCGCCCGGCGGACCTGCTCAAACCGGAAATGGCCAAGCTGCGCGAGGAGGTTGGCAGCCTGGCGAAATCCGAAGAGGACGTGCTCACCTATGCAATGTTCCCGGATATCGGACGCAAATTCCTCGAAGAGCGTGCCGCCGGCAGCCTGACGCCCGAAGTGTTGCTGCCGATTCCCGACGCGGGCGGTGTGGCCCCAGCGGGTGGCGAAGGCGTGCCGACCGAATTCGTGGTGGATGTGCATGGCGAAAGCTACCGCGTCGATATCACCGGCGTCGGGGTGAAGAGCGACGGCAAGCGCCACTTCTACCTGTCCATCGATGGCATGCCGGAAGAAGTGGTGTTCGAGCCGCTCAACGATTTTGTTGCCGGCAGCGGCAACAAGCGTAAGCAGGCCAGTGCGCCGGGCGATGTCAGCACCAGCATGCCGGGCAATATCGTCGAGGTGCTGGTCAAGGTCGGTGATACGGTCAAGGCTGGCCAAGCGGTGCTGATTAGCGAAGCCATGAAGATGGAGACTGAAATACAGGCACCGATTGCCGGTAGCGTGACAGCGGTACACGTGGCCAAGGGCGACCGGGTCAACCCGGGTGATGTGTTGGTGGAAATCGACGGTTAACCTCAGAAGCCCCGGCTGTTTGAACAGGCATTTGAATGGTTTTTTTGGGGCTTCTTTTTACATTGCCAGCGCGCTGCTAAAACGTGCGGGCAAGGGTTTTGGGCCACGTACCAGTGCAACATATTGCGAGCTAGAGCCATGCAAGGCAAAAACAGGTGAGCAAGCGCAGTGTACGAGCTGTACATGAGCACCCGAACCGGGTTTTAACGCAGCAGGGCCGACGCGCAGCAGATGTTGTGCAGGTACTTAGTGCCTGAGTCCCGAGGGAGCCTTAGTGCTCCCTTTTTTTCGGTTATGCCCCATTGCGCTCTTCCAGACGCTGTAACCTGGCCGGGTGCGGGTCGCGAGTATCAGCACAACTTGCGGAGGGGCATGACCTTTTATGTACGGGGTATGACGCCACCTGCGTCTACCTTCAGGTAAATCGGCAGAGGTATGCACTGTGAGTCTGGATCCGGTTGTGCTGTTTTTTGTCTTCGGGCTGACTGCGGGGCTGTTGAAAAGTGAGCTGAAACTGCCGCCCGCCTTGTATGAAACCCTGTCGATCATGCTGCTGCTGGCCATTGGTCTGCACGGTGGTGTGGAGCTGGCCGAGCAAGCCAGCTGGCAGTTACTCGGTCAGGCAGGGCTGGTGCTGTTGCTGGGTGTGGCGTTACCCCTGCTGGCCTTTGCCGTGCTGCGTGGTCTGGGCTTTGATCGGATCAACGCGGCGGCCGTGGCGGCGCACTATGGCTCGGTCAGCGCCGGTACCTTTGCCGTGGTGGTGGCCTATATGCTGGCCAAGGGCATCGAGTTCGAAAGCTACATGCCGCTGTTTGTGGCGATTTTGGAGATTCCGGCGATTCTGGTCGGCATTCTCCTGGCCAAGGGGCTGGCGCGTGATACCGACTGGGGCGAGCTGGGCCGGGAGATCTTCTTGGGCAAGAGCATCATGCTGTTGCTCGGTGGCCTGATCATTGGCGCCATCGCCGGCAAAGAGGCGATAAAACCGCTGGAGCCGCTCTACACCAGCATGTTCAAGCCGGTGCTGGCGTTCTTCTTGCTGGAAATGGGCCTGATTGCCTCTGGCCAACTCGGCGCGCTGAAACAGTTCGGCCTGCGCCTGCTCGGCTTCGCCTTGCTGATGCCGCTGCTGGGCGCGCTGATTGGTGCATTGCTCGCGCGCTTTATGGGGCTGTCGTTGGGCGGTACAGCGGTGTTGGCGACGCTGGCCGCGTCGGCCTCGTATATCGCTGTACCGGCAGCGCTGCGTCTGGCCTTGCCGCAAGCCAACCCATCGCTGTCGCTGACCGCTTCGCTGGGTATAACCTTTCCCTTCAACATTCTGTTTGGCATACCGCTGTACCTGATGCTGGCCGAACAGCTCATTGCCTGGGGGCTCTGATATGAACGCACACATGCGCACCCTGCTCACCGTGATCTGCGAAGCCGCGCTGGAAAAGAAACTGGTGACTGACTTGCAGACGCTCGGCGCACCCGGCTGGACCATCTCTGACGCCCGTGGCCGTGGCGGTCGGGGTGTGCGCAGCGCGGGCTGGGAGACCGAGGGCAATATCCGCCTGGAGATCATCTGCGCGCGGGATGTGGCGGAACGCATCGCCGAGCATTTACAGGCACATTACTACGCCAACTTCGCCATGGTCTGTTACCTGGCCCAGGTCGAAGTGCTGCGCCCTGAGAAGTTCTAGCGCTGTGATCAGCAGCGCCACACAAGCGTCTATCTGCCATCGCCCGAGATACGCTCGGGCCTTGCGATGAGCCTGTGCATGCAAGCGTTGTTGAATGAAATTCTCGAAGAGGTACGTCCGCTAATCGGTCAGGGCAAAGTAGCCGACTACATTCCGGCACTGGCCGACGTGCCGGCCAATCAGCTGGCTATTGCGGTGTACAGCAACGACGGCGAGCTCTACTGCGCAGGCGATGCGGATACGGCGTTTTCCGTGCAGAGCATCTCCAAAGTCTTCAGCCTGGTGCAGGCCATTCAGCATTCCGGCGAGGATATCTGGCAGCGCCTGGGGCATGAGCCCTCCGGTCAGCCGTTTAACTCGTTGGTACAGCTGGAGCTTGAGCGCGGTCGTCCACGTAATCCATTTATCAATGCTGGTGCGCTGGTGATCTGCGATATCAACCAGTCGCGCTTTGCCGCGCCCGTGTTGTCGATGCGCGATTTTGTTCGGCGCCTGGCCGGTAACCCTGAGGTGCTGGTGGACAGCCGGGTCGCCGACTCGGAATACCAGCACCGCGCGCGCAACGCCGCGGCGGCGTACCTGATGCAATCCTTCGGCAACTTTCATAACGACGTTGAGGCAGTGCTGCGCAGCTATTTCAGTTACTGCGCGCTGCGCATGAGTTGTGCTGATTTGGCGCGTGCCTTCTGCTTTCTGGCTAACGACGGCTTCTGCAAGCACAGCGGCGCGCAGATTCTTACGGCGCGGCAGAGCAAACAGGTCAACGCGATCATGGCCACCAGTGGCCTATATGACGAGGCGGGCAACTTTGCCTACCGCGTCGGCTTGCCGGGCAAAAGTGGCGTTGGTGGCGGCATCGTTGCGGTGGTGCCAGGGCGTTTTAGCGTGTGCGTGTGGTCGCCTGAGTTGAACGCTGCCGGTAACTCTCTGGCCGGAATTAAAGCGTTGGAGTTGCTCAGCGAGCGGATTGGTTGGTCAGTGTTCTAGGGGGCTGACTCGGATCTGCTGCGAGTGCGCAAATCGTAGGGTGGGTTAACGGCGCTAGCGACTATCTACCAGACGGCTCGGTGGCAGTGCGGCGTGTAACCCACCAGGCGGTATCAGCCTCTCTGGTGGGTTACGGTGCAGCCAAGGGCGAGTTAGCCGATGCTGATGCACTCGGCACCTAACCCACCCTACGTGTCGTGGATTAGCAGATTACGCCGTTCAGCCAGCAATCAGCTCCTTGGCAGCCTGACGGTGGTCGGCAATCAGCTGCGCCACATCCAGGCCTTCGATCTGCCCATCGATGACGCGCCACTGGCCGCCGATCATCATCCGGTCGGCTTTGTCGGCGCCGCACAGCAGCAGCGCGGAAATCGGGTCGTGGCTGCCGGAGAAGCGCAGCTCGTCGAGCTTGAAGAAGGCCAGATCAGCCTGCTTGCCTACCGCCAGCTCGCCGATGTCCGTGCGGCCCAGCAGCTTGGCGGAGCCCTTGCTGGCCCAACCCAAGACCAGCTCCGGGGTGATCTTCTCGGCACCGTAGCGCAGGCGCTGGATATACAGCGCCTGGCGCGCTTCAAGGATCATATTGGAGGCATCGTTGGAGGCCGAGCCATCGACGCCGAGGCCGATGGGCGCGCCGGCGGCTTGCAGGTCGAGGGTCGGGCAGATGCCGGAGGCCAGGCGCATGTTCGAGCTGGGGCAGTGGCAGATGCCGGTGCCGGCCGCGCCGAGGCGCTCGATTTCATCCGGGTTGAAATGGATGCCGTGGGCCAGCCAGGTGCGTGAGCTGAGCCAGCCGACGCTGTCCAGATAATCCACGGTGCGCAGGCCGAAGCGCTGCAGGCAGAAGTCCTCTTCGTCCAAGGTTTCCGCCAGGTGAGTATGCAGGCGCACGTCGAGTGCTTCGGCTAGTTCAGCGCTCTGGCGCATGATGTCCTGGGTCACCGAGAACGGTGAGCAGGGCGCCAGGGCAATCTGGATCTGCGCGCCGTCGCCGCGCTGGTGGTACTGCTGAATCAAGCGCTGGCTGTCAGCCAGAATCACCTCACCCTGTTGCACCGTCTGCTGCGGCGGCAGGCCGCCGTCGGCCTCGCCCAGGCTCATCGAGCCGCGGGTAAGCATGGCGCGCATGCCCAGCTCACGTACCGCCTCGACCTGAACGTCAATGGCGTTTTCCAGGCCGCCGGGGAATAGGTAGTGGTGGTCAGCGGCGGTGCTGCAGCCGGACAGCAGTAGTTCGGCCAAGGCCACCTTGCTGGCAAGGGCGAGCTTCTCTGGGGTCAGGCGCGCCCATACCGGATACAGGGTCTTTAGCCAGGGGAACAACGGCTGGTTGACCACCGGCCCCCACGCACGAGTGAGGGTCTGATAGAAGTGGTGGTGGGTGTTGATCAGCCCCGGCAGGACCACGTGCTCGCGGGCATCGAAGGTTTGGTCGCAGGGCTTACTCGGTTGTTGGCCGGCTTTAAGCAGTTCACTGATTACGCCGTCTTCAATCACCAGGCCGCCGGCGGCGTCGAGGGTGTTGGCGGTGAAAATCGCGAGGGGGTTTTTGATCCAGATACGAGTAGCAGCCATTGAGTTGGCTCCTCTGAAGGTGGGTTCAGGTTAGCCAGCTCAGTGTTTACCCTGTCTGCTGATCCAGGTGCGCGTACGGCTCAGTGGCCGGCGTGGCGCAGACGATAGCGCCATCATTTACCGGCGGCAAGACCGCAGAGCGGATTTTCTGACCAGAAGGTCAGCGAGCGAGGAACCTGTTACGATCTTGCGAGCTATAGCCATGCGAGGCGCTACGTTAGTAACAGCCTTCGGCTGGTCAAAGCGGCAAGGACGCGGGTACATGAGCATTACTCGTTTCACTCGCCCTACGAGCCGCGCTAAAGCGCGTTAGCCGCAAGCGGATTCCGACCGGGCTGGCGCACCAGCCGGTTTTTAACGCAGCAGATCGTAAGCAGGTTCTCAAAAGACTTTACGGTACTGGACAAACCCCGAGCGCTCAGCGATGCGTTCATACAGCAGCATGGCGCGGCTATTGCTCTCATGGGTCAGCCAGTAGGTGCGTGAGCAGCCTTCGGCTTTGGCCTGCTGGTAGACGTGTTCGATCAGCTTGCGACCGGCACCGCTGCTGCGCACATCCTTGGCGATAAACAGATCCTGCAGGTAGCAATAGTCACCCGTGGTCCAGGTCGAACGGTGGTAGATCCAGTGCACCAGACCAATGGCTTTGCCCTCGTGCCAGGCCAGCGCGGCATGCATCGGCTCGGCGGGGTCGAGAAAGCGCTGCCAGGTGATGTCGCTGGTCGCGGCGTTAATCTCGGTCATGTAGAAGCGCTGATAGCCCTGCCACAGGGGTAGCCAGGCGGCATGGTCGGCGCTGGTGACGGGGCGGATCTCGACGGGAATGCGGATAGGCATGCTGCAACCTCGTTGGTTGAGTAAAGCCCTTACAGCCTAGCTGGAAGGGCGCAGGCTTCAATCGGTGCGTTCACCACAGACATCCAAGGCAAACCAGTGTTCCACTTCGGCTTGACTCAGGCCCGCGCCGAGCAGGGCGAACAGTTTACCCAGTGCGGCTTCGCGGGTCATACCGCCCGCAGAGATCAGCCCCGTATTGGCCAGTTGGCTACCGGCCGCATACACGCTGAATTCAACATGCCCGTGCGCGCACTGGCTGATGGCCGCCAATACCACGCCGCGATCATGCGCAGCCTTGAGCACGCCGAGCAGTTCGGCGTCATCTGCAGGTCCCGTGCCGCTGCCGTAGCATTCCAGCAGCAGACCTTGTACACCGCTGTCGAGCAGGGCACGTACATGGCTGGCCTGGATGCCGGGATAAAACGGCAGCACGGCCAGGTTGACCGGCTGACGCGGCTGGCGATAGTCGATGCTGGCCGGGATGCTTTCGGCGCGTGCGCTCTGGCGTTGGCGCGGCAGCACATGGAAGGCGTCGAAGGCGTCGCTGCGCAGTTTGCTGACCCGTGCGCCATGCAGCAGCGCGTCATTGAAGTACAGGTGCACGCCCGGTGTAACACCCGCCTGCAGCGCGCGCATGGCGCCGAACAGGTTAGCCCAGGCATCGCTGCCGTCGGCTCCGGCCGGCAGCATCGAGCCGCTGAGAATGACCGGCAGCGGCAGGCCGAGCAGGAGAAAGCTCAGGGCGGCGGCGCTATAGGCCAGGGTGTCGGTGCCGTGCAGCAGCAATACAGCGTCGCAACCGTCACGCTCGATACCGGTGCGAATCGCTGCGACCATCGCCAGCCAGTTGTGCTGGTTCATATTGGCGCTGTCGATGGGCGGCAACAGCTCGGCAAACGACCATTGCGGTAGCGGCTGAGCTTCCTGCGTTTGCTGACTGCGCAGGCGCGCCTCGAAGCCGGACGCCGGAGCCAGGCCAGTGGCGCTCATCTGCATACCTATGGTGCCGCCGGTATACAGCATCAGGAGTTTTTTGCAGCCCATGCGGATTCTCCGTTTCTCATTGTTCTTATATGCAAACAGGGGGCTAAGCCCCCTGTTTTTCAAAGCCTGCGTAGCGTTTAGCGCTGATGCACGCTGTTGCCGATTTCGGCTTGTTTGGCCGGCGACGTCGCGGTGTGCGCGTTAGCCGCCCAAACGGCTGGGTCGAGGTCCAGGTCGGCGAAATTTTTCGCGTCCAGTACCGGTGACGTCACGCCGGCCCTGATCTGGCTGTCGTAATCACGCATCAGGCGCAGGCCGACCTTGAACAGCAACGCCAGGGCAACCAAGTTGCAAATGGCCAGCAGGCCCATGGTCACATCCGCAAAGGCGAACACGGTGCCCAGATCCTGTACCGAGCCCCACAGTACCAGAGCCACCACCAACACGCGGTAGACCATAACTGGTGCGCGCTTCTTGCTGAAGAAGCCCAGAGCGTTCTCGCCGAGGTAGTAGTTGTAGATCAAGGTGGTGAAGACGAATAGCAGCAAGGCGATGGTGACGAAAACCCGGCCCCATTCACCGACGACACTGGCCACGGCCGTTTGGGTCAGCACCACACCGGCCATATCCATGCCTGGCTGATAGACGCCCGACAGCAGGATGATCAGCGCGGTGCAGCTGCACAGGATGATGGTGTCGATAAACACGCTCAGCGACTGCACGATGCCCTGTGCCACCGGATGCTTAACTTCGGCCACGGCGGCGACGTTCGGCGCACTGCCCAGGCCCGCTTCGTTGGAGAACAGGCCGCGCTTCACGCCCATGATGATCGCCGCGCCAATACCACCGGCAAACGCAGGTTCCAGACCGAAGGCGCTGTTGAAGATCAGCTGCAGGGTGGCCGGAATCGCCTCAACGTTGCTGCCAATCACGAAGATGGCCATAGAGATGTAGGCAAACGCCATTACCGGCACCAGCACGTCGGCAAATTTGGCGATGCGCTTGATGCCGCCGAAAATAATCATGCCGATCACTGCGGTCAGAATCAGACCGCTGATGTAGGTCGGCAGGCCAAAGGTGTCATGCAGCGAGCTGGCCACGGTATAGGACTGCACGGCATTGAAGCCGAAGCCAAAGGTCACCAGCAGCAGAATCGACACAACAATGCCCAACCAGCGTTGGCCGAGACCGTGCTCAATGTAGAAGGCCGGGCCACCGCGGTAGGTGCCGTCGTCTTCACGACGCTTGTACAGCTGCGCCAGGGAGCACTCGAAGTAGCTGGTGGCCATGCCGACCAATGCCACGACCCACATCCAGAAAATCGCGCCCGGGCCACCGAGCATGATCGCCACTGAAACACCGGCAATGTTGCCGGCACCCACGCGGCCGGCGACCGAGAGCATCAGCGCCTGAAACGAGCTGAGTTGCCCCGGCTGGCGCTGGAAGGCTTCGGAAAAGATACGGAACATGCTGCCGAAGTAGCGAAATTGGACGAAACGCGAGGCGATGGTGAAGTACAGACCAAGGCCGATCAGCATCACGATCAGGAGCTTGCTCCAGATCAGGTTGTTGAGAATATCGAGCATGGCAGGGCAGTCTCTCTTGTTGTTCTGTGGGGGGAATTTGCTAGGGGCGGAATAGTTCAGCAGGCGCGTTCGTCATGCAATTTCGCAGGTGGCGGCGAAATGATGCGAGTTGATGCTAAAATTGCGCCGATCGCATCACCGGAAAATCCATCATGTCCGACTACTTAGGGCTCAATCTCAAGCTGTTGTGCAGCCATTACCGGTCGATCGCGGAGGTGTGCCGCAAGCTGGCGATCAACCGTGCTCAGTTCAACAAATACCTCAGCGGTCAGAGTCGCCCGACGGCCTACAACCTCAAGCGCATTTGTGATTTTTTCGGGGTCGAGGGCTACGAACTGAGCCTGCCGAGTGAGCAGTTTGCCGACCTGATCGGCGCGCGCAGCGGCAGTCAAGAAGCGCGGGTTGTCACCGATCCCTTGCTGGAGTTATTCCAGCCCCTTGGCGAGCATTCCAGCAGCCTGTCGCGTTACTGCGGCTACTACTTCGAGTACGCCAACTGCATGTCGGTACCGGGGCAGATTTTGCTGTCGCTGGTGCACCTGCGCGAGGAGCGCGGCAGCTACCTGTTTGAGCGTCAGGAGCGTCAGGAACCGTCGCGCGCCGACAGTGGCAAGGCCGAGGATTGGGTGCGTTGCCGCTACCTGGGCGCGGCCTTCTACCTGCAAGATCGGCTGTTTCTGATCGACTACGAGTCGCTGACCGGTAACGAGATGAGCCAGACCATCCTGATCCCCAGTTTCAAGAGCCGCATCAGCCGCCTCAACGGCCTGAAAACCGGAGTGTCCAGCGGCGACTTACGTACCCCGGCCTGTACGCGGGTGGTCTGGGAGTTTCTCGGCAATGACATCAATCGGGTCAACGCCTACCGTCAGGTGATGCTCTACAGCCCGGATGATCCGCGCATCGACGCCGACATTCGCCAGCGCCTGAGTGGTGCGCAAATCCGTAATGGCCTGTTTGAGATCGAGTAAGGCGTAGCCTCAGCTCAAGCGTGCCACGAGTGCCTGGTCTGCGGCGGCAGGGCTGGCACTGAGGCCTTTATGCACCCCGTCGCGATCAGCGGCCGTGCGGTTCTGGCTGAGTTTCCATTGGCCCTCAAGGCGCTGGATCGGCAGGGCGAAGCCGACGATGGCGCGCAGCATCGTGTCGATATAGTCCCTGGGCGCATCACTGACCGCCCAGGGCCGCTCGCGTCCGGCCTCATGCTGGGCACTGAGACGGCTGACCAACTGCAGCAGCCCCTCGCGGTCTTCAATCAGCTGCGCCTGACCGCGTGCGTGCACGGCGATGTAGTTCCAGGTGGGCACGGCTTTGCCGTGTTCGGCCTTGCTCGGATACCACGCGGGGCTGATGTAGGCCTGTGGCCCCTGGAAGATGGCCAGGGTTTCGCCCTGCAGCAGCTCACGCCAATGTGGGTTGGCGCGGGCAAAGTGGCCGTAGAGGGTGCCGAATTCGCCCTCGTCGGCGGCCAGCAGGAGCGGCAGGTGGCTGGCCTGTAGACCGTTTGCGCCCTGGTTTATCAGCGTTGCCAGTGGGCAGTCGTTGATCTGCTGATGCAGCAACGCGAGGTCGTTTTGACGGAACGCGGGTGGCGTGTACATGGGGGACTCCGGCGGTGAGGCCATATCCTAGCGCGCGGTGCCGGGCCGGATAAGCGCCAGTTGCGGCGACTTTTACCGGCACAGTTGGCGTCGCGCTTTGGGTCAGCCGCCGGCCTTTAGCCAAGGGCGCTTTTATTCATGCGGCACGTCCTTGTCGAGCAGGTCATTGCCTGGGTCGGATTGGATTTCCGCGTCCACTTTCTGCTCCAGGTGTTTATCCGGGGTGACATCGAGCACCGCATCGCCGCGCTCCACTCGGGTTGCCGGCGGCTCATTTTTGCCCGCGCGGCCAGCGAGCGGTGTGGCGTCGGTACTTTTGGCATCCACCGCGCTAAACAGCGCGGTGTTGACTGCGGAGTCGAAGCGCAACCGATAAATCGGCTCCGGCAAGGTGAAGCCCTGCGCTTGCAGTGCACGCATGGCGGCGCGAATGGCCAGGCTGCGGGCTTTGGCAAAATTGGTTTGGCGTTGATCGATCCAGGCGTAGAAGGTCAGAACGATGTTGGAGTCGCCCACCGTATTGATCAGCGCGTCGGGCTCGGGCTCTTGCAGGATAAAGTCGAGGCTGCTGACGGCGTCCAGGCCCGCCTGCATTGCGGCCACCGGGTCATCGTCGGCATCCACGCCGAGTTCGAACTCAAAGCGCCGTTCCGGGTTGGTCGAGTAATTGAGGATGATGCCCTTGAACACCGCCGCATTGGGGATGCGCATATGGTTGCCGTCGAGGGTCATTAAAATCGTGGCGCGCGAGGTCAGGCGCACGACGATGCCCTCGATGTCATTGATGATCACGTGATCCTTGGCGCGGAACGGCTGGCGTAGGCTGAGCATCACGCTGGAGATGTAATTCTCCACCGTATCGCGCACGGCAAAACCGATAGCCAGGCCAATGACCCCGGCGCCGCCGAGGATGGTGGTGATGACGGCAGCCGCGCCGAGCAGATTGAGCGCCAGAATAATCCCCAGCAGCAGGATGACCACGCGCATGGCCTGGGCCATAAGGTCGGCGAGGAAAGGGTTGGGCGCTATTTTTCGCCATAAAAATTGCCGGTCGGCAATGAAATTGCCCAGCAGGACAAAGGCGGTTAAAACCAGCAGCGCCAGGCCAAGCAACGGCAGGGCTTTTATAAAATTCACGCTTTGCGTGCGCAGGCGCTCAATCACTGGGCGCACGTTGTCGGCCACGGCCAGGGTTCTGCTCATCTCGTCGGTTACCGTGACCACCCCGGCGAGCCGGCTTGCTAAGCGCTGGGCTTGCTGCGCCGCCATTTCATTGGCCACCTCGCCACGCAGAATGACCACGCCGCCACCGACATACACCGTGACGCCGCGCAGTGGCTCCAGTTCGGCAAAAATATTCTCGATGCGCGCCTGAATCGTCTCATCGCTCTGCGTTGCTTCTGCTTCGATAGCCGCCTCGGCGACGGGCTCGGAAAGGCTCGCGTCTTCGCTTTGCGCCCAGGCCGCGTGGGCCGGTAATAAAACAGTCAGCAGTGCCAATGCCAGCAGCGTATTGCGCGAGGGCTTGGTTGAGAACGTCATCGCAGGCGGCTCCGAAATAAGGCGACAGTAAAAACACTAGCCTACACGGATGCGCAAAACGCTGACTGGCCGAGTGCGCGGAGGCTAGTGCGGCCGCAAGCCAATAGCACAACGCCCCGTGAACACGAGGTTGATGGGGCGTTGTGGAGGGCAGGGTTGGCGGCTTTACTGCGCGTTGTCGCTGTTATAAATGGTCTGATCCAGCTCGTGCTCGCTGTGCCCGGCCAGGGTGTGGTCATCAGGTCGCCGGCCACGTTGACCGTGGTACGGGCCATGTCGAGAATGCGATCAATCCCGGCGATCAGCGCCACACCTTCCAGCGGCAGACCGACCGAGGTCAGCACCAAACCGAGCATGATCAGCCCGGCGCCCGGGACACCTGCGGTGCCCACCGACGCCAGGGTGGCGGTGAGGATAATCATCAAGTACTGCGCGCCGTTGAGTTCGACACCGAAGGCCTGGGCAATAAACAGCGCCAGCACACCTTGGTAGATGGCCGTGCCATCCATGTTGATGGTGGCGCCTACCGGCAGAACGAAGCCCGCCACACCTTGCGATACACCGAGGTTTTTACGCGCGCACTCAATCGACACCGGCAGGGTGCCAGCGCTGCTTGAGGTGCTAAAGGCCACAGCCAACGCCGGTGCCACGCCCCTGAAAAAGCGCAGCGGGCTGAGCCGTGCCAGCAGTGCCAGCATGTTCATGCTCACGCCCAAGGCGATAGCGAACACGATGATCTGCAGGATATTGCCTTGGGCAAAGGCGTTGACCGGATTAGTCGGCACCAGGTCGACCAGGATCTGCATCAGCGACGGTGCTTGCTTAACGTCTTGGGCGCCGCTGGCGACCATGTTCATGCCTTCGCCGGGCGTAAACAGGGCACCGAAGAGCAGGCCGATGCTCACTGCAAACGCGGGGGTAACCAAATAGATGGCGATGGTTTTGACGCTGATACGGCCGAGCTTGGCGCTGTCGCTCATGGCGGTGATACCGGCCACCAGGGAGACGAATACCAGCGGCACGATGAGCATCTTGATCGCGTTGAGGAACAGCGTGCCAATCGGCGCGAGCACCAAGGCGTCGGTCTTCAACAGCATACCGGTGAGTACGCCGAGGCCGAGGCCGATAAGGATTTGCTGCTACAGCGGCATGCGGCGCAGAGTTATTACTCGGATTGTCGTTTTTATGAGGCCGTTACAACAGCCTTGAAAAATGCCGCTCGGCAAGCTCGGCTGGTCACGCTTTTTGCCCGGCATAAATGCCGATTTTTAAACAAAAAAACGCGCCGGTCCTTGCGGAAACGGCGCGCTGTATTGCTCTGTGCGTCAGGTGGCTAGGGTTACCTGGCGCGGGACGCTCACGGCTTGCGCCGGCTGTGGCGTCGCGCCGAGCAGGCTCTGGCTGTAAAACATCGGCACACTAGGCCATAGACGGCGCGGCGGATGAATAGCGAGAAAACCGGTAGGCGCGGGTTGGTTGCACATGGCTACTCACCTGGCTCAAGGCTGCAGTGGGACGAGGCGTGGAGCAATCATGTTTTCCGGGCGCAGGATGTCGGCCAGTTCGGCGTCGCCCAGCAGCTTCTCCTCACGCACCAGCTCCAGCACGCTGCGGCCACTTTCCAGCGCCACCTTGGCGATGCGCGTAGCGTTTTCGTAGCCGATGTAGGGGTTGAGGGCAGTGATCAGGCCGATGGAGTTTTCCATCAGTTCGCGGCAGCGCGCTTCGTTGGCAGTGATGCCGTCGATGCACAGCTCGCGCAGCATATCCATGGCGCGGGTCAGCAGGCGGATCGAGTCGAAGATCTTGTAGGCGATCAGCGGCTCCATGACGTTGAGCTGCAGTTGGCCACCCTCGGCTGCCATGGTCAGCGCCAGGTCGTTGCCGATCACTTCGAAAGCCACTTGGTTGACCGCTTCCGGGATCACTGGATTGACCTTGCCCGGCATGATCGAGCTGCCTGGCTGGCGGGCCGGCAGATTGATCTCGTTGATCCCGGTGCGTGGGCCGCTGGAGAGCAGGCGCAGATCGTTGCACATCTTCGACATTTTTACCGCGGTGCGCTTGAGCATGCCGGAGAACAGCACGAACGCGCCCATGTCCGAGGTGGCTTCAATCAGGTCAGCGGCCGGGGTCAGCGGCTGGCCGCTGATGATCGCCAGGCGCTTAACGGCCATCAGCTGGTACTGCGGGTCGGCGTTGATCCCGGTGCCAATCGCCGTACCACCCAGGTTGACTTCAGTGAGCAGGGTTGGCGCCAGCAGCTTGAGGTGCTGCAGGTCTTCGCTGAGGGTGGTGGCGAAGGCGCGGAATTCCTGACCGAGGGTCATCGGCACGGCGTCTTGCAGCTGGGTGCGACCCATCTTCAATACGTGGTTGAACTCCAGGTGCTTTTTCGACAGCGACTGGATCAGCTTATCCAGTGCGGTGAGCAGGCTTTCGTGGCCCAGCAACAGGCCGAGGCGAATGGCGGTGGGGTAGGCGTCGTTGGTCGACTGCGCCATGTTCACGTCGTTGTTCGGATGCAGCTGCTTGTAGTCACCCTTCTCAAAACCCATGGCTTCTAAGGCGACGTTGGCGATCACCTCGTTGGCGTTCATGTTGGTCGAGGTGCCGGCGCCGCCCTGAATCATGTCGACCACGAACTGGTCGTGAAACTCACCCTGAATGATGCGTGCGCAGGCAGTGCTGATCGCCGTGTGCTTGGCCGCAGACAGGTGGCCCAGCTCGCGGTTGGCGTCAGCTGCAGCCTGCTTGACCATGGCCAGCGCGACCACCAGTTTCGGGTAATGCGACAGCGTCACGCCGGACAGGCGGAAGTTCTGCACGGCGCGTAACGTCTGAATGCCGTAATAGGCGTCAGCAGGAACGTCGAGGGTGCCGAGCAGGTCTTTTTCGATGCGCGATGATGCAACAGGGGACATGATGGTTACGGTCTCTGAGAGGACGGCTTGTGCCGCGATGTGCCGTAGATTAAGGGCTGCAGCTTGGTGCTGGCCAATGCTGTTAAACGCTAGGTCATGCATAATCGGCATAATGTCGATGTGACGTCCGCTTGCGCTCGAACGTGCACTCTACCTGTGGGAGGGGCTCCAGCCGCGATCGTCGCCGCTACGACTGCATGGATGCAGAGCTTAGGGTGGATGACACTTTACCCATCCACCACAACTGAATGCCGGCTGAGCGGTGGATGAAGAGAGCGTCATCCACCCTACAAAACAGGAGCGACGATGAACCTTGAAAGTAAATGGCTGGAAGATTTTGTCACCCTGGCCGCCACCCGCAGCTTTTCTCAGGCGGCGCAAAAGCGTTTCGTCACCCAGCCGGCATTCAGCCGGCGCATCCGCAGCCTGGAAAACATGCTCGGCTTGACCCTGGTGGACCGCAGCTGCACACCGGTTGAATTGACGGAGTCTGGCCAGCTGTTTCTGGTCACGGCGCGCAGCATTGTCGAGCAGCTGGGTGAGGTGGTGCGCCACCTGCACAACGTCGAAGGCCAGCAGGGCGAGGTGATGCAAATTGCCGCCGCACATTCGCTGAGCTTGGGTTTTTTTCCCGAATGGATCGCTCGCCTGCGCCGCGAAGGCCTGCCGTTGCACACCCGTTTGGTGGCCACCAACGTTGGTGAGGCGGTGCACGCCTTGCGTGACGGCGCCTGCGATCTGATTCTGGCCTTTTATGATCCGGACGCGGCGCTGCAAATGGACCCGGAGATTTTCCCCTCACTGCACCTGGGTCGTACTGAGATGTTGCCCGTGTGCGCAGTCGATCAAGACGCTCAGCCATTATTCGATTTGGACAGCGGGCAAAGCGTACCGCTGCTGGCTTACACCGCCGGCGCCTTTCTCGGCCGTTCGGTCAATCTGCTGCTGCGCCAACGCGCGCTGCGTTCCACCACTGTGTATGAAACGGCCATGGCTGACAGCCTGAAAAGCATGGCCTTGCAGGGCATGGGCGTGGCCTGGGTGCCGCGCTTATCGGTGACCGGCGAACTGGCGCGCGGTGAGCTGGTGGTGTGCGGCAATGCACAGTGGCAGGTGCCACTGGAAATTCGCCTGTACCGCTGCGCCTTGGTACGCAAGGCGTCGGTGCGCCTGCTCTGGCGCAAGCTGGAAACCGGCGAGGTCGGTGGCTAAAACCCTGTGCTGAATATCGCCGGCGCAGCAGATTTCCCGCTGCGCCGTGATGACATCAGGTACCCGACTTGATGGTGTTCCAGGCACGGGTGCGTATGCGTTCGATCTTCTGCGGCAGCGGTTGCAGCACGTAGAGGGTCTTTTGCGCTTCGGCGGTTGGCGTCAGGCCGGGGTTGTCGCGGATCTCTGTGCCCACCAGTGGCATCGCGGCCTTGTTCGGGTTGGGGTAACCGAGGAAGTCACTGATCGGAGCGACGACTTTGGGGTCAAGCAGGTTGTTGAGGAACTCGTGGGCTTCGCTGACGTTTTTCGCACTTTTCGGGATGGCGAAGGAATCGAACCACAGCGGTGCGCCTTCCTTCGGTAAGCGCCAATCGACCACTACACCGTTGCCGGCTTCTTTGGCGCGGTTGGCGAATTGGTAGAAGCTGCCCGAATAACCGATGGCCACGCAGATATTGCCGTTAGCGATATCGGTCATGTATTTGGCTGAGTGGAAGTAGGTGACGTAGGGACGAATTTTTAGCATCAGCTCGGTGGCTTTTTTGTAGTCATCCGGTTTTGTGCTGTTGGGGTCTAGGCCCAGGTAGTGCAGGGCAATCGGCAGGATGTCGCCGGGTGAGTCGAGCATGGCCACGCCGCATTGCTTGAGCTTGCTGATGTTCTCTTCTTTGAAGATCAGGTCCCAGCTGTCCACCGGGGCATCGGCACCGAGCACGTCTTTGACCTTGTCCGGGTTGAAGCCGATCAACACGGTGCCGTACATATAAGGCACGGCGTACTGGTTGCCGGGGTCGTTGGCGGTCATCAGTTGCAGCAGGCCGGGATCGAGATTCTGCCAGTTGGGCAGCTGGGATTTATCCAGCTTCTGAAATACGCCGGCTTTGATTTCGTTTTCGAGAAAGGTGTTGGTCGGCACCACCAGGTCGTACCCCGAGTTGCCGGTAAGCAGCTTGGCTTCCAAGCCTTCGTTGGTGTCGAAGATATCCCAGGTCAGCTTGATGTCGCTGTTGGCGGCAAAGTCTTTGGGCACCGAGGGCAGCATGTAGTCGGCCCAGTTGTACACGCGCAGTTCGCGTTGCGGCTCTGCTGTTGCGGCCTGCGCTGCACTGGCGAATAACGTGGCGCCGCAGATGGCGCTGGCGAGCAGGTGTTTAATTGTTTTCATAGTGTTCACCTTTGTGTGTGGAGGAGGGCTTAAGCGCCCTCGAAGCCTTCCAGAACATTCACGGCATTCACACCGATGGCCTCGACCGCATAACCACCTTCCATGACAAACAGCGTCGGCTTACCCAAGGCAGCGATGCGTTTACCGATGGCCAGGTAATCCGGGCTGTCGAGTTTGAATTGGGAAATCGGGTCATCCTTGAAAGTGTCCACACCCAGCGAGACGACGATCACCTCTGCGTCGTACTCGGCGATGCGCTCGCAGGCTTGATCCAGCGCCGCACTCCACACCTCCCATGGGCTGCCCATGGGCAACGGGTAGTTGAAGTTGCAGCCTTCACCGGCACCTTCGCCGCGCTCATCGCTGTAGCCAAGAAAGAATGGGAATTCTTCAGCCGGGTCGCCGTGGATGGAGGTGAACAGCACATCATCCCGGGTATAGAAAATATCCTGCGTACCGTTGCCGTGGTGGTAATCGACATCGAGGATGGCCACGCGCTGTTTACCTTGGTCGATAAAGGCCTGGGCGGCGATGGCGGCATTGTTCAGGTAGCAGTAGCCGCCCATCAGCTCACCCGCGGCGTGGTGGCCTGGCGGTCGGCATAGGGCGAAGGCGCTGTGTGCACCGTTGGCGATTTCTTGCTGGGCGCTCAGCGCCACTTGCGCAGCGCTGTAGGCGGCTTGCCAGGTGCCGGCGGTGATCGGCGCGCCGCCGTCAAAGCTGTAATAGCCCAGTTGGCCGTGTAAATCGGTGGGGATCACTGGGCGCAGGGTGCGTGCCGGCCAGGTGAAGGGCAGCAGGTCGCCATTGCCGTTTTGCGCTTGCCAACGTTCCCAAGCACCTTTGAAGAAATCTAAATAAGCGGCGCTATGGATACGTTCGATGGGCGCGCGGCCGAAATCTTTCGGTGCGTGGATGTCGCCCAGCTGGCGATCTTTGACCCGCTGCAGGATGTGATCGGCGCGTTGGGGCTTCTCGAAACAGGGCATTAGCTGACCATCGATCAGCTCGCAGCTGCCGTGGTGCAGGTGATGGTCGTCGCTGTAAAAGGTCAGCATGCAGGTAGCTCCCAGGCTTATTGTTCTAGCCACCATTGTTCGCCGCTAATGCGCTGCGAAAGAACGCTGACAACGGCCAAAAGGGGATAGAAGTGGCCATATTTATGGCCGTCACTTCTCTGTGGGAGGTGCTTTAGCCGTGAACTGAATAACTCGCCGCTGAAGCGCCTCCTTACCGTGCGGCTCCTTTCGTAACGGCGTTAGGTTTATGCGCGAAAGCGACTCGGCGCCACACCGCTCCAGCGCTGGAAGGCATGACGAAAACTGGCAGTCTCGCTGTAGCCGAGGTGTTCGGCGATGCGGCAGATGGGCCAGTCTTCCTGGCTGAGCAGGGCTTTGGCGTGCTCGAAACGCAGCTCGTCGAGCAGCTCCTGATAATGCGTGCCGAGTTCTTGCAGGTGCCGGCGTAGGGTGCGCGGCGAGCAATGCATCTGTTGCGCCAGTTGTTCTAGACCCGGCGGTGCAGTGAGTTGTTCGCTGAGTAGTTGGCGAATGCGCCCAAGCCAGGCTTGGCGGGTGGTGAACTCGGTATTTTGCTTGCGGCAACGGCTAAGCATTTCACGGTGGGTCACCGCGTCGGCCAGGGGCAAGGGCTGTTGTAACCAGTGCGCGGGAAAGACGAAGGCATTATGGGTGGCGTTGAACTGCAGGGGGCAATTGAAGCTCAGTGGGTAGCGGCCGCTGTATTGCGGTTCGTTATAGCGGAATTGCGCTGCGCTCAACGGCAGTGGTTGGCCGAGTAGGTCGTCACACATCAGCTTGAGTGACGCCAGGCACATTTCCAGGTTGAACACCTCCAGCTCCGGACGGTGTTGGTAATCACTGGCGCAGACCCAAGCCAGCTCGCCCTCTACCTGCAGTTTGAGTTTGAAGTAGGTGCCGAGCAACGCTGGAAATTGCAGCAACAGCTGCAAAGCGTCACCCAAAGTGGCACTCGACAGGGCGGCGTAACCGAGCATGCCATAGGCTGAGATGTGCATTTTGCGGCCCAATTCGAGGCCCAGGTCGCGGCGTAACTGCAAAGCATTGGTGCACACCTGTAATTCTTGGGTGCGAGTGATGCGCGTGTCTGCGCAGTTCAGGTCCGCGGGGTCAATGCCGCTGCCGGCTAGAAGCTGAGGGGTGAGCTCAGGCTGTTCGGCAAATGCCGAGAGAATCAGTGAGACCACGTGCAAGGTGGTGAGGTGGGCATGCAACATCGACAGCATCCGCTAATTCGTGTGCCTGAATTGCAGCAAGAAGCGTACCGCGACTTTGCTTAGGTATGCGTCATCTTCGGCCAGCATCGTCTGTCGCGCGAGCGTCAGAGTGGTTTGTTTAGCCAGTTGTGGCCGCTGCTGATCTAGCAAAACACGTGATCGGCAGCGGCTACCGCGTGGATCTGTCGCGCGATTGAGCTCAATCTTTGCTCTGCATATAGGCGCGCCAGCCGCCGAAGGCGCTGATGTTGCTAGCGCCATCTAGGCCGTAAGCCTCGCAGATAAAGCCGCTTTCCCAGGCGCCGCTGGCCAGTTGTACTTTGCCCAAGCCCAACGGCGCGGGAATACCGGTGAGGAAGGAGCCCAGCTCGCTGCTAGGTAGTTCCCACACTTCTACGGGGATACTCACGCCGCCTTCGGCGACGCGGACCATGCCCGGCCGAAATGGCGGTCCACCGGCCAGGGCGTACAGCTGATAGTCGGGGGAGCTGAGCGTGGCCTCAACCAAGCGGCCGCCGCGCTGCTTGAGTTGCCAATTGAGCGGCAGGCCATTCAGGTGCGCGCCGCAGACCACCACGCGGGCCATGTCGTTACGGGCAGTGTTGGCCGGTGCTGGGCCACTCAGGCGGCGTTCGCCGACCAGCGGCAAAGCCTGCTGACGTTGCAGCGCATCGGCCAGGCTCAGCAGGTATTGATCAGTAAACACCCGTCCAAACAGGGTTACGCCCCACGGCAGGCCGTTGGCCATGAAACCAGCCGGCACCGCTACCGCGGCGTAATCGAGCATGTTCATAAAGTTGGTGTAATAACCGAGATCCGAGTTGCGCTGCACCGGCTCGGCTTCTAGTTCGGCCAGGGTCACTGGGCGCGGATAGGCGGGTGTGAGTAAACAATCCAACCCGGCCATCAGTTGATCGCATTGGGCTTTGAGGGCTTGCAGTTGGTACTGCGCTTCGAAGGTTTGCACAGCGCTAAAGCCGGCGGCTTTGCCCAGTACATCCTTGATCACCGGCAACACGGCCTCCGGTTGCTGTTCGATCAGCGTCCCGGCCACGCTGTAGCGCTCGGCAACCCAAGGGCCGGCATAGAGCAGGCGAGCGGCGGCCAAGAACGGCGCGAAGTCGACTTCCACCGGTTCACCGCCAAGGGCTTGCAGTTGCTCGATGCTCTGCGCGAACAGCGCTGGGCTTTGTGTGCAGCCGAGAAACTCCAGCTGCTTGGGCACGCCAAAACGAAAACCTTTACGCGGCGCGCCGAAGGCACTGGCATCGTTCCACAGTGGGTTGCTACGGCTGTATTGATCGCGGGAGTCGTGCTTGGCGGTCAGGGCCAATAATTGGCTGGACTCCATGGAGCTGGCGGTGAAATAGGTCACGCAATCCAAGCTGCGGCAGGCCGGCACCACACCGGCGGTGGAGAGCAGGCCCTTGCTGGCTTTCAGACCGACCAAGTTATTCAGCGCCGCCGGTACTCGGCCGCTGCCTGCAGTGTCGGTGCCCAAGGCAAAGCTGGCCATGCCCAGCGCTACGGCGAGTGACGAACCGGCGCTGGAACCGCCAGCCGGATAATCCGGGTGCACGCTGTTGCGGCAAGCGCCATAGGGTGAGCGGGTGCCATTTAGACCGGTGGCGAACTGGTCGAGGTTGGTTTTACCCAGCGGCACGGCGCCGAGGGCGATGAGCTGCTCGACCAAGCTGGCGCTGCACTCGGGGGTATAGGCAAAGGCCGGGCAGGCAGCGGTGGTGGGAATACCGGCTAGGTCGATATTGTCCTTGATCGCAAACGGCACGCCGAATAGCGGCAGTTCGCTTGGCGACTTGCCGTCCAGCGCGGCCAGATAGGGTTCTAATTCGGCGGCGCTAAGCAGATGAATAAACAGATTGAACTCAGAGTTCAGCGCGGCCGACTGTTCACGCAGGGCGAGAATCAGTTGGCGTGGATTTAGGCTGCCATCGCTGTAGGCGGTTTTCAGCGCGCCAAGGCGCAGATCAAATTCGTGTTTCATATTCGTATCCTCGTCGGGTGGATGGTGTTTTTTTTCCATCCACCATCGATGCCGTGGCATCGCAAATGGGTTGGCCCTTTGGCCGGGCTTTTGGCCGGCCTTGCGGCCGGTTGGTGGGTCGGTGGAGCGTGACCCACCCTACGGTTTAGCTCTCCTCAAGCACCAACACCCGCTGGCCGGCACGCACTGCTGAGCCGGGTTGTACGCGCACTTCGCGGACGATGCCGTCGCGCGGCGCGAGCAGGGGGATTTCCATCTTCATCGACTCGAGTATCACCAGCACATCGCCGGCTTTTACCCGCGAGCCTTCCTCGACCTGCACCTGCCAGAGGTTGCCGGCGATATGGCTTTCGATGCTGTGTTGGCCAGCGCCCAGCGGGCGGTCTTCAGCGATTTCGACGGCCACTTCTTCACTGTCGAAATGCGCTTGGCCAGAGTCAATCCAGCGCTGGCGTTCGGCAGCAAAAGCACCGCGTTGTTGGGTGCGGAAGGCGTCGATGCCCTCGGCTTCTTTATCGAGAAACGCTTGGTAGTCGGCCAGCTTCAGTTCGCTGTCTTCGATACACAGGTCATAACGGCCCAGCGGGAAGTCGCGGCGGATGCGGGTGAGTTCGTCGGCGCTGACCGGGTAGAAACGGATCTGGTCGAAGAAGCGCAGTAGCCAAGGCTTGCCGTCGAAGGCGGCGACTTCGCGGTAGCGGTTCCACATTTGTAGGGTGCGGCCGACGAACTGGTAGCCGCCTGGACCTTCCATGCCGTACACGCACATATATGCGCCGCCGATGCCCACCGAGTTCTCGGCGGTCCAGGTGCGGGCTGGGTTGTATTTGGTGGTAACCAAACGATGCCGTGGGTCCAGTGGCGTGGCCACCGGTGCGCCGAGGTAAACATCACCTAGGCCCATCACCAGATAGCTGGCGTCGAAGACGGTTTTGTAGACTTCATCCAGATTGGGCAGGTCGTTTATGCGACGGATAAATTCCAAATTGCTCGGGCACCAAGGTGCGTCCTTGCGCACCGTGGTCATGTACTTGTCGATGGCCAGCTGGCAGGCCGGATCGTCCCACGACAGCGGCAGATGGACGATGCGTGACGGTACTTTGAGGTCCTGAGCGCTGCACACGGCATCCCATTCACCGGCAACGATGTCGATTAGATCACTCAGCGGCAACGTCTCGGGCTGATAGTGCACTTGCAGCGAGCGAATGCCCGGTGTCAGGTCAATCACGCCCTGCAGATTCTTGGCTTCCAGCGCCTGCATCAGCGCATGGCCGCGAAAGCGCAGCACCAAGTCCAGCTCTGGCGCGCCGATTTCCAGCAGCAAATGGGTATCGCCCGACAGGCGCGCGACCAGGCGTTTATCCGCGTCACCAATATCCAGAATGATCGGGCTGATTAGTTCGTGGGTTGGTTCGATGGCTGTTACTACTGCCCGTAGGCTAATGCTTTCGTTTTTGCGCCCATGGGCCAATTGCCGCGCGGTGGCAACATTCACCGGCACAAACTTGAGCTTATCGCCCGCCTTGAGCTGCCCGAGCTGCCACAAGTCGGCCTCGATGATGGTTACCGGGCAGACGAAACCGCCCAGGCTTGGGCCGTCTGGGCCGAGGATGACCGGCATGTCGCCGGTGAAGTCCACCGCGCCGATGGCATAAGGGTTGTCGTGGATATTGGAGGGGTGCAGGCCGGCTTCGCCGCCGCTGTCGCGTACCCACTCAGGTTTCGGGCCGATCAGGCGCACGCCGGTGCGGCTGGAGTTGAAGTGCACTTCCCAGGCAGTGGCGAGAAAGGTGGCGATGTAGCCTTCGGTGAAGTATTCCGGTGCGCCATGGGGGCCGTAGATCACACGGATTTCGCGTACCGCTGGCAGAGTGCGGCACAGCTCGGCCGGGAGTTGCGCGCCAGCATTCGGGTCAACCAAAGCTGGGATATGCAACACATCGCCCGCCCGCAGCGCGCGGCCGCCATGGCCGCCGAACTGGCCGAGGGTGAAGGTACTTTTACTGCCCAAATAGTCCGGCACTTGCAGGCCGCCGCGCAGGCACAGATAGCTGCGTGCGCCTGCGCCTGCGATGGTGCCGAGGCTGAGGGTGCTGCCAGCTTTGATCAGCAGCGCGCTGTTCATGGTCTGCTCGGCACCGTCGATGCTCAACGGAATGGGCGCGCCGGTGATGGCGATGACCGCATCGGTATTGAAGCGCAGCAGCGGTCCGCTCATGGTGATTTCCAGCGCAGCGGCGCCTTCTGCGTTACCCAGCAGGCGGTTGCCTAGGCGCAGCGCGCGGTCATCCATCGGGCCAGACGGTGGCACGCCAACGGCCCAGTAGCCGAGGCGACCGGGGTAGTCCTGCACGGTGGTTTGGGTGCCGGCGGACAGTACCTCGAAGGTCGTGGCCTGATAAGCCAACCCTTCCAGGCAGCGGGTCCAGGGGTGGCCGCTGGCGAACGGTGCGTCGACAAGGATCTGACGAATGTAGTCGCGGTTGGATTCCACACCGTATAGCACCGTATCAGCAAGGGCCTGGCTGAGTGCGGCACTGGCCTGATCGCGAGTGCGTGCCCAAGTGATGACCTTGGCGATCATCGGGTCGAAGTAGGGCGGAATCTCGCAGCCGGCTTCAACCCAGGTGTCGATGCGCAGCGCTTTGCCATCGGCAGCGGGGAAGTCCACGGCGGTTAGCAAGCCCGGGCTTGGCTGGAAATCGCGGCTCGGGTCTTCGGCATACAGCCGCGCCTGAACAGCATGGCCGCTGGCTTTTAGGTCTTTACCCAGCTCGCTCAATGGCGCCAGGTCGCCGGCCGCCAGCTCGATCATCCAGCGCACCAGGTCGACGCCCCACACTTGTTCGGTGACACCGTGTTCGACTTGCAGGCGGGTGTTGACCTCAAGGAAGTAGAAGCGCGAAGCCTCGCTGTCGTAGACAAACTCGACGGTGCCGGCGCTGCGGTAGTTGACCGCCTTGGCCAGCTTGATCGCGGCGGCGCAGAGCTCCTCGGCCATACCAGTCGGCAGGTTGGGCGCAGGCGTTTCTTCCAGCACTTTTTGATTGCGCCGCTGCACCGAACAGTCGCGCACGCCAAGGGCCAGAACTTCACCTTGGCCGTCGCCGAACACCTGCACTTCCAGGTGGCGGGCGCGCTGGATGTATTTCTCGATAAACACGCCGCTGTCGCTGAAGTTGTTTTGCCCCAGGCGTTTGACCGCGTCGAAGGCATCACTCAGTTCGGCGGCGCTGTTGCACACGCGCATACCGATGCCGCCACCGCCAGCGGTGCTTTTCAGCATCACCGGGTAGCCGACTTCGTCGCCGGCAAGCAGTGCCGCTTCTAGGTTTTCCAGCAGTTCGGTGCCTTCCAGCATCGGCACGCCGTGCTGCTTGGCCAGGGCGCGGGCGGTGTGCTTGAGGCCGAACACGCGTAGCTGCTCGGGCGTGGGGCCGACAAACGCAATGTCGGCCGCTTCGCAGGCTTCAGCGAAGGCAGCGTTTTCCGAGAGAAAGCCGTAACCGGGGTGGATGGCTTGAGCACCGGTCTGTTTAGCCACGGCGAGAATCTTCTCAACCTTCAGATACGTGCCAGCCGCTGGGCCTTCGCCGAGGCTAAAGGCTTCATCGGCCTGCTGGATATGCAGGCTGGCGGCGTCGGCTTCGGAGTAGACGGCCACGCCATGCACGTTGAGGTCGCGCAAGGTACGCAGGATGCGGCAGGCAATGGCGCCACGGTTGGCGATCAGCAATTTGTTGAACATGGATTTGCCCTCGAAAGGCAAGGCGGGCCGTCCCGCAGTATTCGGTCTGCACCACGGTCGTCCGTGATTGAAAGTCTGTGTTGCGGATGTCTGCGGACTTCGGCTTTGTAGAAGGGGGTCAGCCCACAGCTACGAGTCTTTCGGTGGTTGTTGCAGGCACTGGCCGGAGCGGCTTTGGCATAGCTGTAAGAGCCAGCGGCGTAACGTGCTTAGCTTCAATTCCATATCAGCACCTCGGCTGGGGTCGGGTTCCAGCCATTGCAGGGGTTGTTCAGCTGCGGGCAGTTGGAAATCAGTACGATGACGTCCATGTGTGCGATCAGCTCGACGTACTTGCCGGGTGCGGAGATGCCGTCTTCAAAGGTCAGGCCGCCCTCAGGCGTCACCGGCACGTTCATAAAGAAATTGATGTTGGCGCCGATGTCGGCTTTGTTCAGGCGGCCGTCGTGCAGGCTGGCGCGCAGGAAGTTATCGCGGCAGCTGTGCATGTAGCGTTTATCCAGCGCGTATCTGACGGTATTGCTCTCCTGGGCGCAGGCACCGCCGAGGGTGTCGTGACGACCACAGGTATCAGCGACGATGCTCAGCAGCGGGTTGCCTAGGTTGGAGTAGAGAACGCTGCCGGTGGTCAGGTACACGTTGTTCTGCCGACGCAGGGTGCGCTGCGGGTCGAAACGCTCGCGCGGGTTCTGCGCGCTGAAGAACAGGGTATCGACCGCCTGGTTGCCTTCCAAATCAAGCAGCCGCAGGGTTTGCCCGGCTTTGACTTCGCAGAGAAAGGGTTCGCCAGCCGGAATTACGGCGCGGTAAGCGGCGGTTTCAGCGTGCAGAGTGCTTGCTGTTAGAGACATGCGGCGACCCTCAGAGGTACTGACGTTCGGTGTTGTGGAAGCCACGCGCGTTTTCCGCGCGTGAGGTACGGCACAGCACGCTGATGCCGTCGCTCTCAACCTTGTGCCAACTGAGTTGCAGCGGCTTGGGGGCATAGGCGGGGTTGGGGTCCATGGGGTGCTGCAGGGCGGTGAGCACCACCAAGGTGTCCATGGGCGCATAGAGTTCGAGGTAGTCGCCGACCTTGGAGTTACCGGCCTCAAACTGGAAGCTGCCGTCAGCATCTACTGTCACTTTGCTGAACAGGTTGAGGCACATCAGTAGGTCCTGTAGGCCGAGGTTCCACTTGCCCATTTCCACCAGCAGGTTGTCGACACTATTGCGGAAGAAGCCGTTACGCAGCTCCTGGTAGCGGCCCTGGCCATATTTTTCCGCCACCTCGGCGGCGTTCAGCACGCCGCCAAAGCTGTCATGCCAGCCGCAGGTGTCAGCGGTGATGGCCGCGAGCACACGACCCATGTCCGAATACAGGCAGTGACCAGCGGTGAGTTTGGCCGTGTGCTGGCACTTGAGGCTGTCCGGCAGGTTCAGCCGTTCGCTTTTCTCGGCTGCGTTGAGCAGCAGCAGGCTGGCATTGGCGCCGCCTTCCAGGTCAGTGATGCGCAGCAGTTGGCCACGCTTGAGCACAAAGGAGGTGTGGCCACCCGCCGGTAGCAGTTCTTCATAGAGGGTGGGGCGCAGGGTTGAGGCGGCAGTCATGGTGTGTTCCTCACTGAGCCGGTTGCAGGTTGCCGCTGATATGCGCGGGCAAGCTTTCGACGGCGGCGCGGGCAGCGCGGCGGTCGCTGTTGAGGGGGATGTCGTAGGTGATGCGTGCGCCGAACGCGTTCGGTGCATGCGGGTCGATACGGGTTTTGTCGAACACCAGCAAGCGGGTGCCGAGGCTGAAACCTTCACTCAAATCGTGGGTGACCATGAACACGGTCAGGCGCGTTTCTTTCCACAGTTCCAGCAGCAGGACATGCATGTCCTTACGGATACCCGGGTCGAGGGCGCCGAAGGGTTCATCGAGTAGCAGCACGCGTGGCTGCATGATCAGTGCTTGGGCAATCGCCAGGCGCTGCTGCATGCCGCCAGAGAGCTGGCTGGGGTATTTGTCCAAGGCATGGCCGAGGCCGACCTTGTGCAGAATGACTTCGGCACTGGCGCGGGCCTCACGTTTGGCCGCACCGAACAGGCGGCCGAGCAGTTTTGATCTCGGCAACTCCAGGCCGATGGCAACGTTATCCAGCACGCTGAGGTGTGGGAACACTGAGTAGCGCTGAAACACCACGCCACGGCTGCTATCGGGCTCGGCGGCCAGTGGCTTTCCGGCCAGTAAAATTTCGCCTTTACTCGGTCGTTCCTGGCCCAGCAGCAGGCGCAGGAAGGTCGACTTGCCGCAGCCGGATGCGCCGACCAGGGTGCAAAACTCACCTTCATTGATGCGCAGGTTCAAGCGCTCAAGCACCACCTGATCGGCGTACTCCTGCCAGACGTTCTTCACTTCGATAAAGGCGCTCATGCCTTGGCTCCTTCATACCAGGGGAAGAGCAGGCGGGTGGTCTGGCGCAGGCCCAGGTCCATCAGCCAGGCGAGTAGGGTGATCCACACCACGTAGGGCAAAATCACATCCATGGCCATATAGCGGCGCACCAGGAAGATCCGGTAGCCCAGGCCATCGGTACTGGCGATGGCTTCAGCGGCAATCAGAAACAGCCAGGCCGAGCCGAGCACTAAGCGCAGGGCAATCAGCAGGCGCGGCAGCAACTGCGGCAACACCACGCGCAGAATCAGGGTCCAGGTGCTGGCACCTAGGGTTTGCGCTTTGATCAGAATTTCCTGGGGGATTTCTCGCGCACGTTGTTCCAGATCACGGGCCAAGACTGGGGTGATACCGATGACGATTAGCATCACTTTGGATAATTCGCCCAGGCCGAAGGTGATAAACAGAATCGGCAGAATTGCCAGCGGCGGCACCATGGACAGTACGGTGAGCAGCGGTGACAGCGGTGCGCTAAACAGCGGCAGAATACCGGCCGCAATGCCCAAACAAAGCCCAACCACAGCGGCGATACCGATGCCCATGCCCAACCGCTTGAGGCTGGCTGCGCTGTCCTGCCAGAACAGGTACTTGCCGCTGCGTTTGTCCTCGGTAAAGGCCAGTCGATCAACGGCTGCTGCCATCTGCGTGGCGCTGGGTAGCAGCTTGTCGTTGGGGTTGTCCGCCAGGCGCGCCGCGGAGCCGGCGAAATAGACAAACAGCAGCAAGGCGAAGGGCAGCAGAATCAGCAACAGGCGACCGCTGCGGTCCGGGTGTCGATTGATCAGGCGCATGACAGTTTCTCGCGGATTCGCGTTAGGGCTGCCGGTAGGTGCTGACAATTCAGCCTCTACCGGCACTATCAGGCGTCAGAGGCTGCCGTCAGCCGCCATCTGCATATAGCTCGGGTCGAAGCGCAGCTTGAGGTTGCTCTTGTCGCCGGTATTTACCCCTTTGGCGAAGCTCATACCGATGGCATTGGCACTCTGTGCACCTTCACCCAGCAAGCCATGGCTGAAGGAGAACTCAGCCACCTTGGTCATGGTCGCCGGCAGTTTCGGGCTGGTGGCGAAAGCCACGGCGTCTTTGGCCGAATAGAACATCTTGGTCGCAGCCAGTTGCGACTCATACCCTGCCAGGTCGGTGCCGGAAGCCTTGGCCATATGCTCACGTGCTGCAGTGCCTGCCGGGGTGTCGGCGCCCATGGTGGCCATGATTTCGTACCACGCACCAGTCAGTGCTTTGCCGAACGCCGGGTTGTCCTGGAGGGTGTCGCTGTTAACCACCATCAGGTCGATGATTTCACCGGGAATCCGGCTGGAATCGAAGACTTTGGTCACCCCAGGGGTGGCTTCAATTTCGGCCAACAGCGGGTTCCAAGTGGTGACGGCGGTGACGTCGTTGGTGCTGAAGGCCGCGACTAAGTCAGCGTCTGAGGTGTTAACTACCTTCAGGTCTCGCTCGCTCAGGCCGGCTTTTTCCAGGCCGCGAGCCAGCAGGTAATGGGAAACGGACAACTCGACCAAGTTAACGTTTTGGCCTTTAAGATCGCCCAGGGTCTTCTTCTCACCCTTGAGCACGACGCCGTCGTTGCCGTTGGAGAAGTCGCCGATGATCAGCGCGGTGCTGTCAATGCCGCCGGCTGCCGGGATAGTCAGAGCATCCATATTGGTCATGGTGCAGCCGTCAAACTGGCCGGCGCTGTATTGGTTGATCGATTCGACATAATCGTTGATCTGCACCACATCAATGTTGATGTCGTACTTCTTGGCCCACTTGTCGACGATGCCTTCAGCGTCACCGTATTCCCAAGGCATCCAGCCGGCGTAGATGGTCCAGCAAACGCTGAAGTCGGTTTTAGGTGCGGCGTGGCTGTTGACGCTGATGGTCGCAGCAAGGCCGGCGGCAAGCATTGAACACAGACGGGTCTTACGCATGGTGGAACCTCCAGTTCGAAATGAGCGGGCAGGAGTGCGCGGCGGTTTCCCCTCAAGTGGGGCGCGTTCTCCCGGGCTTTTATCCCGCCGTGTAACCTCGAAGGAGGTCGCCAACTCTCGGACCAGTCACCCGCTGATCATCTGATCGCGGATCGGAACCCTAGTCGGCTATTACAGATTGTTGTGCCGCTACCCCGAAGGGTTACTCCTGCATGGTCAGTACTAGCGAATTGCGTGCCAGCTCAACAAACGCCAGCCTGACGGCGTTTACCGACTGACTGATTCTGTCGGCGGCCGCGGGTACGCGCTCCGCTGGTGCGTCGTGCGGTATTTTGGTGCGAGACGCGCGACCAGAAGATTTGAATGCAAGGTTGGCTATGGATTAAACGTTGCAGTGGCTGAAGCTACATTTCCAGCCAGAGCCAGGCGCGTTAGCGGTCTGCTGGCGGGTGCCTGACCGGCGGTTATCCCGGGGGCGCGCGGGACATGGCTTTTCGGTATACTTCGCAACCTTCACCAGCCCTCCGCGCTGGTTTGATCTGTACATGCCAAGCCACGCCAACTGCGTGGCTTGTTAGTTTCTGCAGCGCCTGCGGGCGCACTTGAGAAGAGGCACGACGATGAGCGCACTGGTTGGCGTGATCATGGGCTCCAAGTCCGATTGGTCCACCCTTAGCCACACCGCCGAGATGCTGGATAAGCTGGGCATTCCGTACGAAGTGAAGGTGGTGTCCGCCCACCGCACCCCGGACCTGCTGTTTCAGTATGCCGAGCAAGCTGACGAGCGCGGCATTCAGGTGATCATCGCCGGTGCCGGTGGTGCTGCTCACTTGCCAGGCATGTGTGCGGCCAAGACCCATTTACCGGTGCTCGGCGTGCCGGTGCAATCGGCCGTGCTCTCGGGCGTCGATTCGCTGCTGTCGATCGTGCAGATGCCAGCCGGTATTCCGGTCGCCACCCTGGCCATCGGCAAGGCCGGCGCGATAAACGCTGCGCTGCTCGCCGCGAGCATCATCGGTCACCAGCATCCGCAGTTCCATGCGGCGCTCAAGCAGTTCCGCCAGGAACAGACCGAAACCGTGTTGGACAACCCGGATCCGCGTGAGGCCTAAATCATGAAAATCGGCGTAATCGGTGGCGGCCAGTTGGGCCGCATGTTGGCTCTGGCAGGTACCCCGTTGGGGATGAACTTTGCTTTCCTCGACCCTGCGCCGGACGCCTGCGCGCAAGCGTTGGGTGAGCATATCCGCGCTGATTATGGCGATCAGGATCACCTGCGCCAGCTGGCTGACGAAGTCGACCTGGTGACCTTCGAGTTCGAGAGCGTGCCGGCCGAAACGGTGGCTTTTCTCTCGCAATTCGTCCCGGTGTATCCGAGCGCCGAAGCACTGCGCATCGCCCGTGATCGCTGGTTTGAAAAGTCCATGTTCAAGGACCTGGGCATTCCTACCCCGGATTTCGCTGATATCCAGTCGCAAGCCGACCTGGATGCCGCCGTGGCCGCCATCGGTTTACCGGCGGTGATGAAGACTCGCACCCTGGGTTACGACGGCAAGGGCCAGAAGGTCATGCGCAAGCCGGAGGATGTGCTGGGCGCCTTCGCCGAGCTGGGTAGCGTACCGTGCCTGCTAGAAGGTTTTGTACCCTTCACGGGTGAAGTGTCGCTGGTCGCGGTACGTGCCCGTGATGGCGAAACACGCTTCTACCCGCTGGTACATAACCGCCACGACAGCGGCGTGTTGGCGCTGTCTATCGCCAGTACCGATCACCCGTTGCAGGCTCTGGCAGAAGATTACGTGGGTCGGGTGCTAACCAAGCTCGATTACGTTGGTGTGCTGGCGTTTGAGTTTTTCGAGGTCGATGGCGGTTTGAAAGCCAACGAAATCGCCCCGCGCGTGCACAACTCCGGGCACTGGACCATTGAAGGTGCCGAGTGCAGCCAGTTCGAGAACCACCTGCGTGCCGTCGCCGGCCTGCCACTGGGCTCGACCGCGAAAATTGGTGAGAGCGCCATGCTCAACTTCCTTGGCAGCGTACCGCCGGTAGCACAGGTTATCGCCATTGATGACTGCCGCCTGCATCACTACGGCAAGGCCTTCAAGGCCGGGCGCAAGGTTGGCCATGCCACCCTGCGCTGCGTCGACCGCGCTACTTTGGACAAGCAGATTGCTGCTGTCGAAGCGCTGATCGCCAAGGGCTGAAAACAGGCTGACGCCGCCCGTGCGGCGGCGTCAGATTGAACCTTGCGCAGCGATTACCATCTGATTGCCTAGCGCCACTATGGCTGACCTGCAACTGACTCGGAGTAATTCGCCATGAGCATTATCGGCATTATTTTTATCGGCCTGATCGTCGGCCTGATCGCGCGCTTTATCAAACCTGGCAACGACAGCATGGGCTGGATCATGACCATCCTGCTTGGTGTTTGTGGCTCAATCGCTGCCACCTACGGTGGCCAGGCGTTGGGCATTTATAAAGTGGGCGAATCTGCCGGCTTTATTGGTGCGGTGGTGGGTGCTGTAGTGTTGTTGATCATTTATGCCGCCGTAAAAAAGGACTCATAAACCTTTGCTCAGTCGCTGTGTGAGTCCGCCCGTGCGCTATCTGCTTCTGCCCCTGTTATTTATAAGCACCCTGGCCTGTGCCGAGTTGCCGGAAACCGACTGGCTGGAGCTGATGCCGCCGCAAGACCGGGCGGCATTGGACGCCATGCCGGAAATCGACCATCAGGGCGCCGAGCAAGACAGCGAGTTCTACAATCCGGGCGGTCTTAAGCAGCAAGATAAAAACTTGCCAGCGGTCATGTACTCAACGAGTACCGTTGCTGCGCTGAATGGCCAAGCCCTGCGCCTTGGCGGTTACCCCGTCCCGCTGGAAACCGACCGCCAAGGCCGCAGCACTCTGTTCTTCCTAGTGCCGTATCCTGGCGCCTGCATTCATGTGCCGCCACCGCCACCGAACCAGCTTGTACTCGTTCGTTACCCCAAAGGCATCGAGCTGGAAGACATCTACACGCCGCTCTGGGTCAGCGGCACGCTGAAGATTGAACAGGTCAACAACGAGCTGGCCGATGCGGCGTATGCCATGCAGGCGGATGCTGTGCGTGTGGTGACTGATAAGGACCTGTAAGGCATGCGCTTCATCTATCAGCGCTGCTTTGCTTTTTGTTGTTTCTGATCTCCGCTAGCGCCACGCCCCTGGATTCTGTTGGATCAACACAACCAGGCCTGCGCCTTGGACAATCTGCTGCAGGCACGCCTCAGGGTCGGTTCCATGCTGATGGAACCGATGCTGCACAGGGTCGACGCAATCGCCAGATGCCAAATAGGTGGACACTTATTAGTGGGCGGCTCACGCAAGCTAAATAGGGATAATCAGGCCTTTGCGGCGGTAGGCATCGATATCAATACCAAAGGCTCCGCTGCTGTGTATTTCGTGCACGCGGTAGGGTTTGTCGTCACTGTCCTTGGCCATTTTCGCCAGTTCTATAATGCGTTCTTTGCACGCCCTTTTATCCGCATCCAGCACACACAGCACCTTGGGCTTGAGCTTGTTGCCGGGATGACAACCAATGATGATGCCGACTTCGCCATTGGTCATCTCAACGATTTCTCCTGGTGGATAGATACCGATCATGCGAGTAAAGCAGCCAACAATATCTTCATCGAAATGGCTGTCGACTGATTCCAGCAAAATACACAGCGACGCCAGGCTGGATTTACCTTTGCTGTAAACGCGGTCGCTATTAATGGCGTCATAGCTGTCTGCAACAGCAATGATCTTGGCGAAATAAGGGATCTTGCTGGCATCCAGGCCGCGCGGGTATCCCTTGCCATCTAAGCGCTCATGGTGGGAGTAGGCGACGTCGACCGTGGCTGGAGTGACCTGCTGGTTACTCATCAATAGCTTGCGCCCTTCTGCCGCATGACTCTGCATGATGCGCAACTCTTCGGCGGTCAGGGCGCCGGGCTTGTTGAGGATCTCGTTGGGCACCTTGATCTTGCCGACATCGTGAAGCATGCCGCATATACCGATTTGCTCAAGTTGATACGTCGGCAAACCCAGCTCTTTACTCAAGGCAATCGACAAAATGGATACGCGCAGAGAATGTTCGGCGGTGTATTCGTCACTGTTCTTGATACGGGCCAGCCATAGCATGGCCGTTGGATTGCGCAGGATGCTTTCAACGCAATCCTTGACCACGGCCTTCACCGCATCTACGTCTAACTCCTGGCCCAATTTGACGGCCTGAAGAATACGCAGAGACTCTTCGCGAGCGGCATGCCATATAGGTGCCGCCTGCTGTATCTCCAGATTGAAATCGACCTTGGCTATCACAGGCTTCAGTAATGCAGAGGTTTCTACGTTTTCCGCTATTTGCTCGCTTACGCTTAAAGAGCGCTGCGCATCCACCCATACGTAACTGCATAGCTCTTGAAACAGGCGGATTTCCTGCTGCTTTTGAATTCTAAATCCTTGAAAAAGAAAGCGTGTTTCCGTCCATGGTCGATCAAGCTCAACTACAAACATGCCGATTGTCAGCTGCGCTGCTTCGACTTGGATGCGGTCTGTTTTGGAGTCATCGGCCATGTAGGCGCTCCAGGGCGGTTTTGATTGGTGGCCATTAGCCGCTATCTGCTCAAGAAACAGCAAACTATTTTTGTCTATTGATCGGATGAACTGCAGCGGTGAGTTGCGCAGTAAGTGGAGCCCAGAAAGACCAAGTCATGGATTCTCGCGCCGAGCGTGCTGGAGCATTGACCTGTGTGGGCGAGGTGGGGCGCTTGCTAGGGCGAATGCCTAGGGCTGATGGTTAGATTACTGCGCAAAAAATTAGTAATTAGCCGATGAATTGACCACGGGTGAGTACCCGTTCAGAGCACCCCGGCTGCACGCAGGGCGGTGATCTGCTCGGCACTTAGGCCCAAGTGACGGCTGAGTACTTGCTCGGTGTGTTCGCCGAGCAGCGGTGGCGCGTTGCGGTATTGCACCGGGGTTTCTGACAACCGCAGTGGGCTGGCCACTTGCGGGGTGCTGCTGCCCAGGCTGTTGGGCATGTCGATGCGCAGGCCGCGTGCCAGAACCTGTGGGTCGGCAAATACCTGGGCCAGGTCATTGATCGGCCCACAGGGTACGCCTGCCTGTTCGAGCAAACTGACCCATTGCGCCGTGGTTTTGAACACCGTGGCCTGGCGCAGCAGTGGGATCAACTCGGCACGATGAGCAACTCGGGCCTTGTTTGAAGAAAAACGCGGGTCGTCGGCCAAAGCCGGAAGGCCGGCAACCTCGCAAAGTTTGCGGAACTGCCCGTCATTACCCACGGCGATGATGAAGTCGCCGTCGGCCGAGGGGAAATCCTGATAGGGCACGATATTCGGGTGAGCATTGCCCAGGCGTTTGGGCGAGACGCCGGTGTTGAGGTAATTCATCGCTTGGTTAGCCAGGCAGGCCACCTGCACATCGAGCAGGGCCACGTCGATATGCTGGCCCAGACCCGATTGCTCGCGCTGATTGAGCGCCGCTAGCACGCCGACGGTGGCGTAGAGGCCGGTGAGAATGTCAGTAAGGGCGACGCCAACCTTCATCGGCCCGGCACCTTCTTCGCCGTCGGGCTTACCGGTCAGACTCATCAGCCCACCAAGGCCTTGAATCATAAAGTCATAGCCGGCGCGCTTGGCGTAAGGCCCGTTTTGCCCAAAGCCGGTGATCGAGCAGTAGATCAGCCTTGGGTTGATGGCGTTCAGCGTTGCGTAGTCGAGACCATAAGCGGCCAGGCCGCCGACCTTGAAGTTCTCCAGCAATACGTCGCAGTTCTGCACCAGCTCGCGCACCAGGCGTTGGCCCTCGGGCTGGGTGAAATCCAAAGTGACCGATTGCTTGTTGCGGTTGGCACTTTGGAAGTACGCCGCTTCGCGCGAATCGTTGCCCTCGGCGTCTTTCACATAGGGCGGGCCCCAGTGGCGGGTGTCATCGCCGCTGCCAGGGCGCTCAACCTTGATCACCTCGGCGCCCAGGTCACCGAAGATCTGCCCGGCCCAAGGCCCGGCGAGCACGCGGGAAAGATCGAGAACACGGATGTGCGACAGGGCACCGGACATGGCAAAGATTCCTGAGCAGGGTGGATCGGGGCGCGTAGCTGACGTTGTATCCAGCCACCATGCGGTAGAGAAGGTGGATGAAAAAAGCGTCATCCACCCTACGGTCCGAGGGCGTTTGTGGACAGGTTTAAAAGAACGCCTGGATGCCGGTCTGCGCACGGCCCAGGATCAGCGCGTGGACGTCGTGGGTGCCTTCATAGGTGTTTACCACTTCCAGGTTGACCAGGTGCCGGGCCACGCCGAACTCGTCGCTGATGCCGTTGCCGCCGAGCATGTCGCGGGCCAGGCGTGCCACGTCCAGCGCTTTACCGCAGCTGTTGCGCTTCATGATCGAGGTGATTTCCACCGCCGCCGTGCCTTCATCCTTCATCCGACCCAGGCGCAGGCAACCTTGCAGGGCCAGGGTGATTTCGGTCTGCATATCGGCCAGCTTCTTCTGGATCAGCTGGTTAGCTGCCAGCGGGCGACCGAATTGCTTGCGGTCTAGGGTGTACTGACGCGCGGTGTGCCAGCAGTCTTCGGCGGCACCGAGTGCGCCCCAGCTGATGCCGTAGCGCGCAGAGTTGAGGCAGGTGAACGGGCCTTTCAGGCCACGTACATCGGGGAAGGCGTTTTCTTCCGGGCAGAACACGTTGTCCATCACGATCTCGCCGGTGATCGAAGCGCGCAGGCCGACCTTACCGTGGATCGCTGGCGTGCTCAGGCCTTGCCAGCCTTTTTCTAGGACGAAACCGCGAATCTCGCCAGCATCGTCCTTGGCCCAGACCACAAACACATCGGCGATTGGGCTGTTGGTGATCCACATTTTTGCCCCGGTCAGGCGATAACCGCCGTCGACCTTCTTAGCGCGGGTGATCATGCTGCCCGGGTCGGAGCCGTGGTCGGGCTCGGTCAGGCCGAAGCAGCCGATGTATTCGCCGCTGGCCAGCTTGGGCAGGTACTTCTGCTTAGTCGCCTCGTTACCGAACTCAAAGATCGGCACCATCACCAACGAGGACTGCACGCTCATCATTGAGCGATAGCCGGAGTCGACACGCTCGACTTCGCGGGCAATCAGGCCGTAACACACATAGTTCAGGCCGCTACCGCCGTACTCTTCAGGAATAGTCGCGCCAAGCAGGCCGGTGTCGCCCATTTCGCGGAAAATTTTCGGATCAGTCTGCTCGTGGCGGAAGGCTTCGATCACCCGTGGCTTGAGCTTGTCGGCGGCAAACTGCTGGGCGCTGCCCTGCACCATGCGTTCTTCTTCGGTCAGTTGCTGATCCAGCAGCAGTGGATCGATCCAGTTGAAGCTTGCCTTGGCCATCGCGAAACCCTCGAGTTACAGAAAGTAATAGGTGGGCGTCTTTGCTGTTGAGCGGCGCCCGCAAGTCAGTGGGGTTGATCCTAGGCGGCTTGTAACGAGCAGGCAAACGAGTATTGCGCACGCTGTTGTGCGATTTAATCACTTCGAGATAGGGTTAAGCCTGCTATTTAATCGATTTCAGTGAGAGTGACGCACACATGCGCCGAAAGATCCCCAGCACTGCCGCCTTGATTGCCTTCGAGTCCGCCGCGCGGCATCAGAGCTTTACCAAGGCAGCTGAAGAGCTGAGCCTGACCCAGGGCGCGGTGTGCCGGCAGATTGCTGGGCTGGAAACCTTTCTTAATATCGAGCTGTTTCGCCGCTCGCGCCGGGGCGTGGTGCTCACTGAAGCTGGGCAATCTTATGCGCGGCGCGTCGCCGGGCAGCTTGATGCGGTGGAGCGCGACACTCTGGCCGTGATGGGTCAGCAAGGTGCCATGAGCATCGAGCTGGCGGTGGTACCGACCTTCGGTACGCAGTGGCTGCTGCCACGGCTGAAAGATTTTCAGCGTCTGCACCCGGAAATTACCGTCAACCTGACTAACCGCACACGGCCGTTTCTGTTTGCCGATACCGAGTTCGATGCGGCGGTGTATTTCGGCGATGGTGACTGGTCCGGTACCCAGGCTCACCTGTTGATGGGCGAGAACCCTATGCCGGTGTGCAGCCCTGTGCTGCTGGGTGAGCAGGCGCAGCTCAGCATCGAGCAGATTGCCACGTTGCCCCTGCTGCAGCAGACCACTCGGCCCTACGCCTGGCGGCAGTGGTTCAGTGCCCAGGGAGTCAACACGTCGCGGGATATGACGGGGCCGCGTTACGAGCTGTTCTCGATGCTGGCCCAGGCGGCCATGCATGAGATGGGCGTGGCGTTGATCCCGCCCTTTCTGATCCGCCGTGAGTTGGACGAAGGACGGCTGGTGATTGCGTTTGATAGACCGCTCGGGGACAACGGCCGCGCTTATTACTTGATTGTGCCGGAGCGTAAAGTGGAGTCGGCGGCGCTCGCGGCGTTTCGTGATTGGTTGGTCGGCGAGGCGGCGCGGTACCGCAGGACCTAGGCGCTTCAGCGTCCAAGACGATGGCTAGTCGTGTGCATGTTTCAACATCATCCGCGTCGTCCACGCAGTAGAAGTGACTGCGCAAACGCCAGCCTGCTTGAGCATTTGCCAGCGAATTAGTGGTAGACCCACGCATAAAGATAAGTGCGGGCGCGACCTGATGTCGCCTTAGATGTTAGGTAGTGGCTGTTTTTACAAACTACATAAAATTAAAGCACTAAAAGCCGCTAAGGCCCATGCCAGCTAGCGCGGAGGCTATTTTTTACGCTGTGTTCGCTACTTTCTACATATCAGAAGATTCGATCAGGTGTCATCCACCATACGCATGGCTTTTCCCTCTGTAAGCACCGTCATTGAAGGCCTAGGCCAGAAACGGCGCGGCCTGCGCCTGGTATGAAAAGTAGTCATAGACCTATAACTTGTAGTAATGCAATTTTCTTACTCCATAACTTCTTGAAGGGACTGCCGTTCGCCGGCAGAATGCGGGCCCCGCCACGTTTACGCGGGATTGTGCTGATCCTCCCTAATGCCCGCGTGCCACCCGCAGTGCGCCGGTTCACCAAAAAGATCACGCAGGAGAATTGAAGTGCACATCGGTGTTCCTCTCGAAACCCATGCTGGTGAGACGCGCGTTGCCGCAACTCCCGAAACCATCAAGAAGCTGATCGGCCAAGGCCATCAGGTGACCGTTCAGGCCGGTGCTGGTGTAACTGCAAGCATCCCAGACAGCGCCTATGAAGCCGTCGGCGCCACTATTGCCACGGATGTTGCTGCCTTCGGCGCAGATCTGGTGCTGAAAGTGGTTGCCCCAACCGAAGCCGAGCTGGCGCATATGAAGTCCGGTGCAGTACTGGTTGGCATGCTCAACCCGTTCTGCAACGACACCATCGCGCGGATGAATGCCCGTGGCGTCACCGCTTTCGCCCTAGAGGCCGCCCCGCGTACCTCCCGTGCGCAAAGTCTGGACGTGCTGTCGTCGCAAGCCAACATCGCCGGCTACAAAGCCGTGCTGCTGGCGGCGCACCACTACCCGCGCTTTATGCCGATGCTGATGACTGCTGCCGGTACCGTTAAGGCCGCGCGTATTCTCATCCTCGGTGCGGGTGTTGCCGGCTTGCAGGCTATCGCCACGGCCAAGCGCCTGGGTGCGGTGATTGAAGCGTCCGACGTGCGTCCGGCGGTAAAAGAGCAAATCGAGTCGCTCGGCGCCAAGTTCGTCGATGTGCCGTTCGAGACCGATGAAGAGCGCGAATGCGCCCAGGGCGTGGGCGGCTACGCGCGGCCGATGCCGGCGTCGTGGATGGAGCGTCAGGCCAAGGCGGTGCACGAGAAGGCCAAGCTGGCTGACATCGTTATCACCACGGCGCTGATCCCGGGCCGTAAGGCGCCGACCCTGCTGCACGCTGCCACTGTCGCGGAAATGAAGCCGGGCTCGGTGATCATTGACCTCGCTGCAGCGCAAGGTGGCAACTGCCCGCTGACCGTTGCCGAGCAAGTGGTGGTCGAGCATGGCGTAACCATCGTCGGCCACAGCAATTTGGCGGCCATGGTGCCGGCGGATGCTTCGGCACTGTACGCACGCAACCTGCTGGACTTCCTCAAGCTGGTTATCGACGGCGAAGGCAAGTTCCACCTCAACCTTGAAGACGACATCGTTAACGCGTGCCTGATGTGCCGCGATAACCAAGTCGTCCGTACGAACGGCTAAGGGGAGCAACGCTCATGGATATGATTTCCGACGGCATCTACAACCTGATCATCTTTGCACTGGCCATCTACGTGGGTTACCACGTGGTGTGGAACGTGACCCCGGCCCTGCACACCCCGCTTATGGCGGTGACCAACGCGATCTCCGCGATCGTGATCGTCGGCGCCATGCTGGCTGCTGCCTTGACCGTGACCCCGCTGGGTAAAACCATGGGCACCTTGGCTGTGGCCCTAGCTGCGGTAAACGTGTTCGGTGGCTTTTTGGTCACCCGGCGCATGCTGGAAATGTTTAAGAAGAAAGCGCCGAAAGCCGCTGCAGGGGAGAAGCATTGATGAGTATGAATCTGATCACCGTGCTCTACCTCGTTGCCTCGATCTGCTTTATTCAGGCGCTTAAAGGCTTGTCGCACCCGACGACCTCGCGTCGCGGCAACCTGTTTGGCATGCTCGGCATGGGTTTGGCGGTGCTGACTACCGTTGCCCTGATCTACAAGCTCGGCGCTGAAATTGCCACCGCGGGCATCGGCTACGTGATTGTCGGCCTGCTGGTCGGCGGTACGGTCGGTACCGTCATGGCCAAACGCGTAGAAATGACCAAGATGCCGGAACTGGTCGCCTTCATGCACAGCATGATCGGCCTGGCCGCGGTGTTTATTGCCATTGCCGCGGTGGTTGAGCCGCAGTCGTTGGGTATCGTTGCCGCGCTGGGCGATGCGATTCCGGCCGGTAACCGTCTGGAGCTGTTCCTCGGTGCGGCCATCGGTGCCATCACCTTCTCCGGTTCGGTAATTGCCTTCGGCAAGCTGTCGGGCAAGTACAAGTTCCGCCTGTTCCAAGGCGCACCGGTACAGTTCAAGGGTCAGCATTGGATCAACCTGGCCATTGGCCTGGCGATTCTCGGCCTCGGTCTGATGTACACCTTCACCGGTGACCTGACTGCCTTCGCCATCCTGCTGGCCCTGGCCTTCGTCATCGGCGTGCTGATCATCATCCCGATTGGCGGCGCAGACATGCCGGTCGTGGTGTCGATGCTCAACAGCTACTCGGGCTGGGCGGCGGCCGGTATCGGCTTCTCGCTGAACAACTCGATGCTGATCATCGCCGGTTCGCTGGTGGGCTCATCAGGCGCGATCCTCTCGTACATCATGTGCAAGGCGATGAACCGTTCGTTCTTCAACGTGATCCTCGGTGGTTTCGGTGGTGCTCCGGCAGAAGCCGGCCCAGCGGGTGCCAAAGAAGCGCGTCCGGTTAAATCCGGTTCGAGTGACGATGCAGCCTTCCTGCTGACCAACGCCGACACCGTGATCATCGTGCCGGGCTATGGCCTGGCAGTGGCCCGTGCCCAGCACGCGCTGATGGAGCTGGCGGAGAAGCTGACGCACCGTGGCGTCACCGTGAAGTACGCGATCCACCCGGTTGCCGGGCGTATGCCGGGTCACATGAACGTATTGCTGGCCGAGGCCGAGGTGCCTTACGAGCAGGTGTTCGAGATGGACGACATCAACTCCGAGTTCGGCCAGGCCGACGTGGTGCTGGTGCTCGGCGCCAACGACGTGGTCAACCCCGCCGCGAAGAACGACCCGACGTCGCCGATCGCCGGCATGCCGATCCTCGAGGCTTACAAAGCCAAGACCGTGATCGTCAACAAGCGCTCAATGGCCAGCGGCTACGCCGGCCTGGACAACGAACTGTTCTACCTCGACAAAACCATGATGGTCTTCGGCGACGCCAAGAAAGTCATCGAAGATATGGTTAAAGCGGTCGACTAACGGTTGCTGCAGCGTTGCCAAAAGCCCGGCTCAATTGCCGGGCTTTTTTCTGTCCACACGATCAGGAAAGTGTTTATAGCCGGTGATAATCTGAAAAACAGGTCAGCTGTAATAGAAGTGCAGTCTGTAACTGTACCTGTACTAAATCACTGCATATATAAGCTATATGCAGGTGTTTTAGCTGCCTAAAATTATTTTTCAGGCTAAAGAACTTATAGTCAGTACAGTTGATGATAAAAAAAGCTTAACAGTTGTAAAGCAAGCTATCTATTTGTGCTGTAATTCAATTCAGCTGTGACTACTGCGTCCTGGGGGTGGTGGCGATAATACCTACATCGCAACAGACCACTGACCCGCCACAAGCGGAAGGATGAGCACCATGGAACGTACCCTCAGTTCCGACCTGTTTTTTGATCACAGCCAAACCACCGGCTCCAGCGCTTTGCCGCTGCGTATGCTTTCTTCTGTTCTGCTATGGCAGCGCCGCGCTGTTAGCCGCCGCCAGCTTGCTCGTTTGGACGCCCGTCTGCTCGCAGATGCTGGAATCAGCGAAGCACAGCGTCAGGCCGAGTTGAGTAAACCTTTCTGGCGTTAACCGCAGCCAGACACCGATTTCTGCTCCTCCCTTTATGGGATTTTTGGAAGCTCCAGCGCCCTGCGCTGGGGCTTTCTTTTTATCTGCGACCAAAGTCAGTGAGTAAGTGTTTATCCGCAACAGTCTGCTGTGCTATGCGGCGGTACAGTTTGGACAAAAGCTTAACTGCGCCATAACAATTTCCAGGTGCTGTCTCTGCCTTCTCTGCGGTCTACCGCGCATCCTAGGTTGACATCCCCGCTATATGCCGAGGAATTGCATCATGGAGCGCACGTCCCAAAGCTCACCTTTACAAGTTGCTCAGGTAAGTCAGCCGCGATGGCTGAAGCTCTATGCCACGCTGTGTGGTTGGCAACGTAACCTGCAAACCCGCAGACATTTGGCGAGCCTGGATAGGCGTCAGTTGGCTGATGCTGGGATCAGTGAGGCGCAGCGACAGGTCGAGCTGGGAAAGCCGTTCTGGCGCTGACTCGCCTGGCAACCAACCGACATATTCCCGGTCTACAATGAGCGCGGCCCGGCTGTTGGGCCTTTTCAGGAGCGTGGATATGAATGTAATAAAGACGTTTAGCCTTGCGGCACTCTTGGCGCTGGCCGGTACCGCCAGCGCCACCAGTTTTGTGGTTACTACCGATGCCGTGGTCGGGGCGGTTGCTGCGACCGCGGATGCCAGCTCCGATGCGAGCTCATCTTTTAATGACGACAAAATCGTGCTCGCCGCACGTGATGACGCCGCCGCTTTTGTTGCCAGTCAGGGCAGCATCCGCGGAGTCAGCTTTGAGGCCGCGTTGCAGCATATTCGTCAGCAAGTACCGACGTTGCAAGGCGACGACATGCAACTGGCGACCGCCATCCTCAGCCTGTGAGTTTATGTTCCCCCAGTGCTTAGCCAGAAGCCCCGGGGGAACTGTGTGGCAGAATGGCCGTCGAAACCAACCCATTCGGGTTGATGGTTGAATATTTGGAGATGCGTATGCGCCCTGCCTTGCTCAGTGCCGTAGTTGCGATTGTTCTGTTTAGTGCCACAGCACAGGCGCAAACCTTGGTAGCGACCAGCAATATCATCGTGCGTGCACTGGACCGCACACTCGACTTCTCTTCGGATACCACCACCTCGGTGCGCGATTCGAAAATCGTCCTAGCAGCGCGCGACGATGCTGCCAGCTTCGTCGCCAGCCAAGGTCAGATCCGGGGCGTGCAGCTGGAGGCCGCCATCCACACTATTCGCAGTCAGGTACCTGAAGCGCAGGGTGCGAGTGATCAGGTATTGGCCGAAGCCATTCTGGCACTGTGAGTTGGCCGCGTGCCTGGCTGCTGCTACTGGCGTTAATCGTTAGCACCAGTAGTCAGGCCGAGCTGAGCCTGCAGCTGCACGATACTGCACTCAGCGCTAGCGAACGCCAGGCCAGCCAACAGCTGTTGCAGGAGGCGCTGGAGGCGTTGCCACCGCGCTTCAAGCAACAACTCGATCGGCCTGTCAGCGTGCGTTGGCGCGATCTGCCCGCGCAGGTCTATGGCCGCGCTGGGCGCTTCAGTGGTATCGAACTGAATGCCGCGCTGCTGCCGGCGCTGAGTGATGGCAGCAGCGCCACCACCCTGACCTCTCGCCCACACGGTAGCGTGCGCCGCGAATTGCTGGCGACTGTGCTGCACGAGCTCACCCATCTGTATGACCGCGCGCAGCGTTGGCCACAGGCTGACAGGCAGCTGCAACGCCAGTGTCGCCAGCGTGAGCAGAGCCTGGGGGCTGTTGGCTTGCCGGATTACTGCCGTGGCCAGACGGCACGACGTTTTACCCTGAGTGATGACCCGCTGCTGCTCGATCTGGCCGGCTGGCAGCAACAGGTCGGCCGGCGGGGGGCGCGCGAGTTGGAGAATCATCAGGCGGCGCGCAGCCCGGACAGTTACGAGCTGAGAAACCCGCGCGAGTTTCTTGCGGTGAATATGGAGTATTTCCTCCTCGACCCCAGCTACGCCTGCCGTCGGCCCTCGTTAGCGCGTTACCTGAGTGCGCATTTCGCCTGGTCGCCAGCTGGTCAAGAGGCCTGCGCGGACGGCTTGGCTTACCTGAATGCTGGGCGCAATTTTGCCCGCCAGCCGCTCGGTAGCATCGACCCACAGCGCGTTTATCAGGTCGACTATTTGCTGGCTGAAGCCAACGATGCCTTGGCCAGTCGCTGGGGTCACAGCATGCTGCGCCTAGTGATCTGTGCGCCTGGTCGGCCGCGTGGACCGGATTGTCGGTTGGACCTGCAGGAGCATCTGGTGCTGTCCTATCGCGCTTTTGTCGGCGATGTACAGTTATCCAGTTGGGATGGTCTGACCGGTGCTTATCCGTCGCGGCTGTTCGTGCTGCCGCTGGCGCAGGTGATCGAGGAATACACCAAGGTTGAACTGCGCAGCCTGGCCTCGGTACCGCTCAAGCTTGATCGCCTGCAGCTAGAGCAGTTGGTGATACGCGCTGCCGAGCAGCATTGGAGCTATGACGGCGATTACTGGTTTCTTTCCAACAACTGCGCCGTGGAAACCCTCAAGCTGCTGCGCAGTGGCAGCCAGCACCCGCGCGTGCATGCGCTCGACAGCATCATGCCCAACGGTTTGCTCGATACGTTGGTGGCTCGTGATTTAGCCGACCGCAGTGTGCTGGACAATGATGCCGAGGCGCTGCGTCTGGGGCATCGCTTTGACTCGTTCCGCGACCGTTACCAGGCCATGTTCAGCGTGCTGCAAGCGCAGTTACCGATTGAGCAGAGGCAAGTTGAGGACTGGCTGACCTTGCCGGCCGTGAAACGCCAACCGTGGTTCGCTCAGGCCGATCTGCGCACCAGCGCGGCGTTGCTGCTGCTTGAACAGGCGGCATTACGCCGACAATTGTTGTTGGCTCAAGATGAGCTCAAACGCCGCTACCTGAGTGGCCTAGACAATACTGATCCGACCCTGAATAAGGCGGGTGGGGCGCTGCAGAAAATCCTCGCCAACTCAGGCTTCCTCAGTCGCCCGGCTGAGTTGCTCGAGGGCGGCTATGGGCTGCCGCAACGCGCCGAATGGCATCGCTTAGAAACTGAGAGCCAAGCGCGTCAGCAGCAACTGCGCCAGTTCAGTGACGACCTCGACCAGGAAGTTCGTACTCTACTGGAACCCGCTCGCCTAGCCGAGCTGCAGGCGGCTGAAGCCAACTTGGCGCAGCTGGGTCAGCACCTGCGCGCCCTGCATAAAGCCGGTGGCGGCCTGCAACTGCCCTAATTAGAGCAGCTCTAGTTCGAGATCAATCTTGCATCACCCGATGCGGCTGCCCAAGATGACCGCTTGGCTGTGGCTGGAGGTTGCCGTGCTGGAGTTGTTATTGGCCTTGTGGCCGCTGTTTGCGCTGATCGTTGCTGGTTACTACCTGCGTCGCTTGGCGTTCCCTAATGAGGCGTTCTGGCCCGGCGCCGAGCGGCTGAATTACTACATGCTGTTCCCGGCGTTGCTGTTCAGCAGCCTGGCCACCGCACCGCTGGATAACCCGGCGTTGCCGCGGCTGGCGTTGGCGGTGATGTTGGCACTGGCTAGTGCCTGGCTGGCGCTGTTGCTGGTGCGTCGCCTGCGCGGCTGGCCGGCAGGGCGCTTTGGGGCCTTTGCCCAGGGTATTCTGCGCTTCAACACCTACCTCGGATTGGCCGCCGTCGGCAGCCTGTTTGGTCAGCCGGGTTTGACTCTGGCTGCCTTGATGCTTGCCCTGATGGTGCCAACGGTCAATGTGCTATCTGTCTGGTCGCTTACTGCTGAGCGCGGCGTCAGTGTGCGCAGCTTGTTGCTGCCGATACTGAAAAACCCGCTGATTCTCGCCTGCTTGGGTGGTGCGCTGGTTAACCTCAGTGGTCTAGGTTTACCGGGCGGCAGTGATCGCCTGCTCAGTTTGTTGGCGGCTGCCAGCTTGCCACTAGGCCTGCTATGCGTTGGCGCGGCGTTGAAGCCCGAGCAGCTCGGCGGCGAAGTTCCCGCCCTGGTTGGCAACAGTTTGCTGCGTTTGTTAGCCATGCCGTCGCTGGCCTGGGCCGTAGCTTATGGCCTAGAGCTGCCGGCCATGGAAAGCACTGTGCTGGTGCTGTTCTTTGCCTTACCGACCGCCCCGACGGCCTATGTGCTGACCCGCCAGCTAGGCGGTGACAGTCAGTTAATGGCAGGTATCATCACCCTACAAACCCTATTAGCGGCGGCCAGCCTACCGCTGTTATTAATGCTGGTGGCCGGTTAGCACAGGTGGCGCGAGGACAGTCGTGAGCGCTTGCGTGTCAGTAACCAGCAATAAACTTAGCATGTGACTCGCGAGCGCTCGTAACTGTCGTTTTAGCAGCGTTTTTTCAGGTTCACAAAGGTCGTAAACATGCCATACAAGCATCAGTTGATCCCGTTGCAGGGCCGCACAGGCAACGAAAGTGCTGAGGAGGCACTGCAAAGCATCGTGGATGGCTTCAAACGCTTTCGCTGCGAGGTCTTCCCGCAGCAGGAGGAGCTGTTCAAGAAGCTGGCCACTGCGCAAAACCCGCGCGCGATGTTTATCACCTGCGCCGACTCGCGGGTGGTGCCCGAGTTGATCACCCAAAGTTCGCCGGGCGATCTGTTCGTCATCCGTAACGTCGGTAATGTGGTGCCACCCTATGGGCAGATGATGGGCGGAGTTTCTACGGCAATCGAGTACGCGGTGATGGCGCTTGGCGTGCAGCACATCATCATCTGCGGGCATTCCGATTGTGGTGCGATGAAGGCGGTGCTTAACCCTGCTGACTTGGAACGCATGCCCACGGTAAAAGCCTGGTTGCGCCATGCTGAAGTAGCCAAAACGGTGGTCGCGGACAACTGCGGCTGCGCCGATCACAATACATTGGGCATCCTCACCGAGGAGAACGTGGTCGCCCAGCTCGATCACCTGCGCACCCACCCCTCGGTGGCCTCTCGCATGGCCTGTGGCCAGGTGTTTATCCACGGCTGGGTGTACGACATCGAAACCAGCGAGATCAAAGCCTACGACGCGGAGAAGGGCGAGTTTCGCTTGATCGGCGACGGCCCGTTGCCAATGGCCACACCGCGCCCGCGCTATTTACCGAGCTAGTCGACAATCGCGCGAGCACGAACAGATTACGCGTCACTAACCAGCGGCGCGGGTTTCATCCAGTTGCAGCTCAACCCCGAGCTGACGCGATAAGCACGGCCAGCGTTGCCAGGCGGCGTCGGTCTGCGGGCTTTGTAGGCGCTCTCGGTAAGCCTGTACTGACTCCTGAGCAAAGCTGGCATCATCGAGCATGCCGTCGACGGCATGCTGCACCGCTTCATCCAACTGATTGGCAAAGGGTTCGCCGATCAGTTGGTGAACGATCAAATTGGCCACCGTGGTATCCAGCGGAATCAACGGAGCGCCAAGGTGAGTGATATAGCGATCATTCACTTCTTCGACCAAACGGTGGGCCAAGTAGGCCTCATCGAGCAACCCCTCAAGTCCTTCATGGCCGGCCATCAGCGCTGGCGGTTGCAGAAAGAACTGCTCGGCAACCTTGAGCACCGGTTTGATCTGCGCCTCGATTCCTGCTTCCTGGGCGACCTGATTGGCCGCCTGCAACAGTTCGGGTACCTGCTCTATATAAGCGCTGACAAAACGCTGCAGCACACCCTGAGTATCTTCACTGGGCAGACGGATGGAGGCATGCAATTGCCCCAGGTGAGCCTGCATTTGACTGGCCAGATGACCCGTACTGACTTCATGTTGGTGCGCGCGCTGAATCAGTGCGTGCAAGGCTGCGATGTTCATGACTGTTCCTGAGATGAGGACATGGGCGAAAACCTTAGCTGGCGTAGCGCATCTGCTAAGACCTAATTGTCATAATTTTTAAACAGTTATGCGAGTCGGTTATATGTGGCTGTCTCCATCACGGCCTGTCCCGCGCCAGTTGCAGCCTTTAGCGCGTGCCTTGCAGTGCGCTACTCATTTCGGCTTTCGCGTTGCCAGGTGCAAGTCCCTGTCTATACTCGAACTCGAAAGGCAGTACCTGATAACTCCGAATCAGCGGCGGCACGGAAAGCCCTCATAAGCATGTTCGCATGTGTGAAGGCTCAGTCGCTGATCGATTCGGCGGGATAACAAGAACAATTAAGGGGAACCCGCAATGATGCGACATCCACGAGTCTGGATGGGCCTCCTGTTGTGGTTGGTATTCAGCTCGGCACACGCCAGCTGGGGCATCAATATGACGCCCGGAGCCACCGAGGTCAGCCGCTCAGTATTTGACTTACACATGACCATTTTCTGGATCTGCGTCGTCATTGGCGTGATCGTGTTCGGTGCCATGTTCTGGTCGATGCTCGTCCACCGCCGCTCTACCGGTCATGAACCAGCGCACTTCCACGAAAGCACCACAGTCGAGATTCTCTGGACAGTCGTACCGCTAGTGATTCTGGTGCTTATGGCCATTCCCGCGACTAAGACGCTGATTGAAATCTACGACTCCAGTGAGTCAGAGCTGGATATCCAGGTCACCGGTTACCAGTGGAAATGGCACTACAAATACCTGGGTGAAGACGTCGAGTTCTTCAGCAACTTGACCACCCCCCGAGATCAAATCAACAACAAATCGCCTAAGGGCGAGCATTACCTGCTTGAGGTTGATGAGCCATTGGTGGTGCCGGTCGGTACTAAAGTGCGCTTCCTGATTACCTCTGCTGATGTCATCCACTCGTGGTGGGTGCCGGCGCTAGCCGTAAAAAAGGATGCCATCCCCGGCTTTGTTAACGAGTCTTGGACCCGTATCGATGAGCCCGGTATTTACCGCGGCCAATGCACTGAACTGTGCGGCAAGGATCATGGCTTTATGCCCGTCGTGGTCGAAGCTAAGTCGAAACAGGACTATGCCGCCTGGTTGGCCGAGCGCAAACAATTGGCGATGGCCGAGAAGGAGCTGACCAGTAAGGAATGGACCCTGGATGAGCTTATGGTGCGCGGTGAGAAGGCTTACAACACGGCCTGCGTGGCCTGTCACCAGGCGAATGGCGAAGGCCTGCCGCCGATGTTCCCATCACTGAAAGGCTCGGCTATTGCCACCGGTCCGGCTGCGGGTCATATCGGCATCGTGGTCAACGGCAAGCCAGGCACCTCAATGGCTGCCTTTGGTAAGCAACTCTCGGAGGTGGATATCGCCGCCATCATCACTTACGAGCGCAATGCCTGGGGCAATGCGGTAGGTGACATGGTTACGCCGAAAGACATCCTCGCGTTCAAACAGGCTCAGGAGTAAGGACATGAGTGCAGTGATCGATCCGGGCCACGCTGGCCACGGTCATGCCGGACATGACCATCACCACGGCCCGGCCAAAGGCCTGATGCGCTGGGTGTTAACCACCAACCATAAAGACATCGGCACCATGTACCTGTGGTTCAGCTTCGCTATGTTCCTGCTGGGCGGCAGCATGGCCATGGTGATACGTGCCGAGTTGTTCCAGCCGGGCCTGCAGATTGTGCAGCCGGAGTTCTTCAATCAAATGACCACCATGCACGGCTTGATTATGGTTTTTGGTGCGGTGATGCCGGCCTTTGTTGGCCTTGCCAATTGGATGATTCCGCTGATGATCGGCGCGCCGGACATGGCCCTGCCGCGGATGAACAACTTCAGCTTCTGGCTGCTACCAGCGGCGTTCAGCATGCTGGTCAGCACGCTGTTTATGGAGGGCGGTGGGCCAAACTTCGGTTGGACCTTCTATGCGCCGCTGTCGACCACTTATGCACCGGAGTCGGTGACCTTCTTTATCTTCGCCATTCACCTAATGGGCTTCAGTTCGATCATGGGTGCGATCAACGTGATCGCCACCATTCTTAACCTGCGCGCCCCCGGCATGACGTTGATGAAGATGCCCTTGTTCGTCTGGACCTGGCTGATTACTGCATTTTTACTGATTGCTGTGATGCCGGTACTGGCTGGGGTGGTGACCATGATGTTGATGGATATCCACTTTGGCACCAGCTTCTTCAGCGCCGCCGGTGGCGGTGATCCGGTGTTGTTCCAGCATGTGTTCTGGTTCTTCGGTCACCCCGAGGTGTACATCATGATCCTGCCGGCATTCGGCGCGGTCAGTGCAATCATTCCAGCGTTCGCCCGCAAGCCGCTGTTTGGTTATACCTCGATGGTCTACGCCACGGCTTCGATTGCCTTCCTGTCGTTTATCGTCTGGGCGCATCACATGTTCACGGTGGGGATTCCCCTCACTGGCGAGCTGTTCTTTATGTACGCCACCTTGCTGATCGCCGTGCCCACCGGGGTCAAGGTGTTCAACTGGGCGAGTACCATGTGGCGGGGTTCGATGACCTTCGAGACGCCCATGCTATTCGCTGTGGCGTTCGTCATCCTATTCACCATCGGTGGTTTCTCCGGGCTGATGCTGGCCATTGCACCGGCGGACTTCCAGTACCACGACACCTACTTTGTGGTGGCGCACTTCCACTACGTGCTGGTGCCTGGGGCGATCTTTGGCATCTTTGCTTCGGCCTACTACTGGCTGCCGAAGTGGACCGGGCATATGTATGACGAGACCCTCGGCAAGCTGCATTTCTGGATGAGTTTTATCGGCATGAACATGGCGTTCTTCCCGATGCACTTCGTCGGCCTTGCCGGCATGCCGCGACGGATTCCCGACTACAACATGATGTTTGCCAACTTCAACATGGTCTCGAGCATTGGCGCCTTTATGTTCGGTGCGACCCAGCTGTTGTTCCTGTTTATTGTCATCAAGTGCATTCGTGGTGGCAAAGCTGCACCGGCCAAACCCTGGGATGGGGCTGAAGGGCTGGAATGGACAATACCCTCACCGGCGCCCTACCACACCTTCCAGACTCCGCCGGATATGAGTGGCGAACACGAGCATCGCAAAGGTCTGGCTCATGACTGAGGAGCGTCTGACCCGCCGTCTGGTTGTTCGCCTGTGTCTGGTGGTGGTGGCTATGTTCGGCTTCGGTTTTGCTCTGGTACCGATCTATGACGTGATGTGCCAGGCATTCGGCATCAATGGTAAAACCGCCGGTGTTTATGAGGGCCAGCAGGCGGTGGACGAGCAGCGCCAGGTGCGTGTGCAGTTTCTCGCCACCAATGCCGCCGATATGGTGTGGGAGTTTGGTCCCCAAGCTGACGAGGTGGTGGTGCACCCGGGTGACAGTACGCAAATGCTGTTTGTTGCCTACAACCCCACGGACAAACCCATGACCGCTCAGGCGATCCCCAGCGTGGCACCGTCCAAGGCGGCCGCTTACTTTCACAAGACTGAGTGCTTTTGCTTTACCCAGCAGGTACTGCAACCCGGCGAGCGCATCGAAATGCCGGTGCGCTTTATCATCGATAGAGACTTACCGGCAGATGTTCGCCACCTAACCCTGGCCTACACCTTATTTGATGTCACTGCGCGCAAGCCGCCGGTGGCGCAAGCGACCCTCACCCGGGCGGCTCCATAAGGAGAGCAATAAATGTCGAGTCAAGAAGCGTACGAAAGCTATTACGTCCCGGCCCAAAGTAAGTGGCCGATTATCGCCACCCTTGGCATGCTGTTTTCGGTCTATGGCGTAGGCACCTGGTTCAACGACATGAAGGCTGATCGTGCCGACTCCAATGGGCTGCTGATCTTCTTTGTTGGGGGCCTTTTTCTCGCCTACATGTTGTTTGGCTGGTTCGGCAGTGTGATCAAGGAAAGCCGCTCGGGCATGTACAGCCCGCAGATGGATCGCTCGTTCCGCTGGGGCATGAGCTGGTTTATTTTTTCCGAGGTGATGTTCTTTGCCGCGTTCTTCGGCGTGCTGTTCTATGTGCGCACCTGGGCCGGGCCATGGCTGGGAGGTGAGGGTGACAAAGGGGTGAGCAACATGCTCTGGCCGGGCTTCGAATACACCTGGCCGTTGCTTAATACTCCGGACCCGAAGCTCTTCCCGGCGCCGAGTGGCACCATCAGTGCGTGGGGCCTGCCACTGATCAACACCATTCTGTTGGTCACTTCGAGCTTTACCCTGACGTTCGCCCACCACGCGCTACGCAAGAATCACCGCAAGCCGCTCACCCTATGGCTGGCGTTGACGGTGATTCTCGGCATTGCCTTTTTAGTGTTACAGGTCGAGGAATATATCCATGCCTATACCGAGTTGGGGCTGACTCTAGGCTCAGGTATCTACGGCGCTACGTTCTTCATGCTCACTGGGTTTCACGGTGCCCACGTGACATTGGGTGCGTTGATGCTGAGCATCATGCTGATTAGGGTTATGCGCGGTCATTTCAGCCCCGAACAGCACTTCGGCTTCGAAGCGGCCGCTTGGTATTGGCACTTTGTCGATGTGGTGTGGATTGGGCTGTTTGTCTTCGTCTATGTGCTGTAGGGCGGTTACCAGGTGACATGTGAAACCAGTTGGCCGCTGTAAAAACCCCAGGCAATCAGGGCTACGGTCAGTGCGGTGAGGGTCACGCGCACAGTCAGCGCATTGACCACCCGGGAGGTCTTACCTTCGTCCCTGACCAGAAAGAACAGGCCACTGAATAGGCTGACCAGAGTGGCCAGTAGTAACAGGATGATCGCGGCTTTGAGCATGCGTACTTCCATAGGTAACGTCGGGGGAAGGGGAATGTGCTTCAGCTGCAGTATAGCCAGCTTGCTCAAGGCTTCCGGGAGGCCTGTATGAACGCCTTCCGGCCTGGCTTGCTGCCTAGCGCAATGGTGCTGCTGTTGCTTCCCTGCCTGATCGCTTTGGGTTTCTGGCAACTGGCGCGCGCTGAGGAGAAGCGCGAATTGCTGGCTGCTCATCAGGCTCAGCAACTGGCAGCCCCTATTAGTATCGACGAACTCGAGCAGCATCCCAGCCCCGCTTACAAGCGCGTGCACTTGCAGGGTGTCTTCGACGCGGGTCATACCTTACTGCTGGACAACCGCACCCGCAGCGGCAAGGTTGGCGTCGAAGTGCTGCAACCGTTTTATGATCAAGCCAGCGGCCTCTGGTTGCTGCTCAATCGCGGCTGGTTACCTTGGCCAGACCGGCGCATTGCCCCCACCTTTGCCACCCCAGATACGCCGCTGAGGTTGCAGGCCAGGGTGTATGTGCCGCTGGGTGAAGCGTTTCAGTTGCAAGGTGCTCAACCTTCTCCGGACTGGCCGCGGTTGATTAGCGAGGTCAAGCCGGATGATCTTTGGCAGCAGCTGGGACGTGGCGGGCTTAGCTATGAAATTCGTCTTGAGCCCGGCCCAGCATCATTCCAGAGCGACTGGCCGGTGGTTGCAATGAGCCCGGACAAACACATCGGCTATGCCGTGCAATGGTTCGCTTTGGCGGCGGCCTTGCTCGGTCTGTTTATCTATTTAGGCCTATCTAACGCGCGGGAGACTCGCCATGAACCCAGCCATCGCCCTGCCTGAAATATCACCCAGCCAAAGGCGTCGCGGACGTCTGCAGCTGATCCTGATTCTGGCCATCGTGATAGGCCCGATGATTCTTGCCACGGCCATGTATCAGTGGCGCTTCTGGGTACCGGAAACTCGCAGCTATCACGGAGAGTTGATCGGCACCGGGCAAACTCGCGCTGATCTCGGTGTAGTGGGTGTCAATGAGGAGCGCTGGCAGCTGCTGGTGACTGTGCCTGAGGTCTGCGATGCGGCTTGCAAGGAGCTGATTTTTCTCGCCCGTCAGGTGCACATTGGTTTGAACCGTGATGTTGCTCGTGCAGCTCATGGGTTGGCCAGTGCCCAGCCGTTGACGGAAGACTATGACGCCCAGCTGCGTCGTGAGTATCCGCAACTGGCGCGCTATGCGCTTCAGCTTGATGCTTACGGCAAAACAGCTGGCAAGGCCGAAGGCGCGCAACTGTGGATCGTCGATCCACGTGGCAACCTGGTGCTGCGCTATGACGCCACCAGCAAGGGCAAGGCGATTCTCAATGACCTGCGCCACCTACTGAAAATCTCGCAAATTGGTTAATGCCACCTGCGGCTAAGGACTGATGATGAGCAAGCCTGGTTACCGTTTTGCCCTGTTCGCCACTTTACTGGCGGTCGTGGTGGTGCTGCTCGGAGCCTATACCCGTTTGACTCACGCGGGGCTGGGTTGCCCGGACTGGCCCGGCTGCTACGGTTTTATCGGCGTGCCGATGAGCGAGCACAAACAAACGCTGGCTGAAGTGCGCTTTCCCGAAGCACCCGTTGAGGTCGCCAAGGGCTGGTACGAGATGATTCACCGCTACTTTGCCGGCAGCCTGGGGTTGGTGATTCTCGGTTTGGCGGTGCAGGCACTGCGTCGTCGCAATGAACAAGGGCAGCCACTAAAACTACCGCTGCTGTTGCTTGGCTTGGTGATCGTGCAAGCGGCCTTTGGCATGTGGACGGTGACCCTGAAACTCTGGCCGCAAGTGGTGACAGCGCATCTGTTAGGTGGCTTCGCTACGCTTAGTTTGCTATTCCTTCTGACGCTGCGGCTATCAGGCAAGGCGGTAGCTTTGTCCAATCTGCCGAGGCGATTACGCATCATGGCGGCGCTGGCGCTGTTGTTGGTGATTGGGCAGATCGCCCTAGGCGGCTGGGTCAGCAGTAATTACGCAGCAGTGGCCTGTGTTGATTTACCCACTTGCCATGGCGAGTGGTGGCCGCAGATGGACTTCGCCAACGGCTTTCACCTAACCCAACACATCGGTCCCAACTACTTGGGCGGCCAGCTCGACAGTGATGCGCGCACCGCCATTCATATGACCCACCGCCTCGGCGCACTGCTGGTGACCCTAGTGCTAGTGGTGCTGGCCTGGCAGTTACAGCGCCATGGCTTGTCGCGACTGACTGGCCTGCTGCTGCTGTCACTGACGATTCAGATCAGTCTGGGCATCAGCAACGTATTACTGCATCTACCGCTGCTGGTGGCAGTGGCGCATAACCTTGGCGGTGCAGCCCTGCTGCTGACCCTAGTGTTGATTAATTATCGGCTGCGCAGCGCGGCATGGCTGGCATCCCCGGCAGCACAAGCGCAGGCTAACCTTGCGATGCTGCCGAGCAAATAACAACAATCGAGGAGAGACCGTATGGCTACTCTAGCGCGCGAACAACATGCCCACGCCAGCTGGCGCGACTACCTGGAACTGACCAAGCCGCGGGTGGTGGTGTTGATGCTTATCACCTCCTTGGTCGGCATGTTCCTCGCCACACGCGCAGGTGTGGCGTGGCAGGTGCTGATTTTCGGCAATCTGGGCATCGGCCTGTGCGCCGGTGCGGCGGCGGCGGTCAACCACGTGGTGGATAGACGCATCGATTCGATTATGGCGCGAACCCTCAAACGCCCGGTCACCTCGGGACGTATCTCGCCCAGCGCCGCCTTAGGTTTTGCTCTGCTGCTGGCCGTGATTGGGATGGCACTGCTGCTGACCTTTACCAACGAGCTGGCAGCCTGGCTGACCCTGGCATCCTTGCTCGGCTATGCGGTGATATATACCGGCTTTCTCAAACGCGCCACACCGCAGAACATCGTCATCGGTGGCCTGGCCGGTGCGGCACCACCGCTGCTCGGTTGGGTCGCGGTTACCGGCCATGTCAGTGCCGAGCCGCTGCTGCTGGTGCTGATCATCTTCGCCTGGACGCCGCCGCACTTCTGGGCCCTGGCAATCCACCGCAAAGAGGAATATGCCAAGGCCGATATCCCCATGCTGCCGGTGACCCATGGCGAGCATTACACCAAGGTACACATTCTGCTTTACACCCTAGTGATGTTTGCCGTGACCTTGCTGCCCTATGCCATTCATATGAGCGGGCTACTTTATTTGGTGTGTGCAGTTATCTTGGGCGGGCGTTTTTTGCACTGGGCCGTGGTGCTCTACCGTGACAGCAAACCGCACGCGGCGATCAACACCTTCAAGTACAGCATCTGGTATCTTTTCGCGTTGTTTATCGCCCTGCTGGTCGATCACTATCTGATCATGTAGAAGCTACTTCGCTCGGTTTTGCTGCGTTGAACTCGACCCTGGAAAGCTCGTTTACAACTCGTACACTACGCTTGCTTGGCTGATTTCATCTCGAGTAACCGTTGCTCGCGACGCTTCTAAACGACCAGATTCTGTTGTTAAACCTGTAATCGTTGGTGCCATGACCCGAACCCAGATCACCGTTTTTGTTCTCGTAGCCATAATCGCCCTGGTATTGGGCTTGACCGTCAATAAGGTGCTGACCAGCCAAGGCCAGGGCGATCCTGCTGCGCTGCTGGATGCCGGTATTGTACTGCTGCCGCAAAGCCGTAGTTTGCCTGCGCTGAGCCTGACTGATCAGGACGGCGAGGCAGTCGCGATTGATCAACTCAAGGACCAATGGAGCCTGCTGTTCTTCGGTTACACCTTCTGTCCGGATATTTGTCCGGCCACTCTCGCTCAGCTGCGTCAGCTGCAAGGCCAGCTACCGCCGCAAACCCTGAGCAAGCTGCGTATTGTGTTAGTCACCGTTGACCCTAATCGCGACACCCCGCAGCAGTTGAAGAAGTACCTAGAGTATTTCGATGCTGGCTTTATTGGCTGGACTGGCGAGCAGGCCACTATCCAGAAGCTGGCTAATGCGGTGAGTATTCCTTTTATTCCGGCAGACACCAGCAAGGAAAACTACACCGTCGACCACAGCGGTAACTTGGTGCTGATTGGCCCGGACGGCAAGCAGCGCGGCTTTATCCGTGCACCTATTAACAACACCAAGTTGGCCGCGCAGCTGCCTGCGTTGTTTGAGCGTCCTTAATCGCTATTTGGCAAACAACTGGCCGATATCCTTGAACGCCTTGAACTCCAGGGCGTTGCCACAGGGGTCGAGAAGAAACAGCGTGGCCTGCTCGCCGGGCTGACCAACAAAGCGGATATAGGGTTCGATCACGAACGACGTGCCCTTGGCCTTTAAGCGCGCCGCCAGCATTTGCCAATCCTCCCAGCCGAGTACCACGCCGAAATGCGGGACGGGCACGTCATGGCCGTCCACCGGGTTGCTATAGGCAGCCTCCTGATAGGCCATCTTCGGCGCCTGATGGATTACCAGTTGGTGGCCGAAAAAATCAAAATCGACCCAATGCTCACTATTACGGCCCTCGGCGCAGCCGAACACCTCGCCATAGAAATGCCGGGCGGCGGCTAAGTCGGACACGGGAATAGCCAGGTGGAAAGGCGCGAGTGCCATGTTGAGTCTCCTTGGATGAGCAGTCTGATAATTCTCAGCAGCAGCGATACTGATTAAAAGCGCATATTCTTACGCGCAAACATGAATAAAATTGATCAGTCGAGGCGTCGATGCTGCGTGAGTTGAAAACCTTTGTGGCGGTTGCACGCTATGGCACCTTCGCCGCAGCGGGGCAGCAGGTCGGCCTGACTCAGTCGGCGGTGAGTGCGCAGATGCGCGTGCTGGAGCAAAGTTTGGGTGTGCGCGTGTTTGATCGCAGTGGCCGCTCCGCTGTATTGAATGCCGCCGGCCGGCATGCACTGCCCTTGGCGGAGCAGATGTTGGGGCTGTATGCGCAGATGGCGCTACCGACTGCGGTGGCTGAGTGGCAGGGCGTGCTGAGGATTGGCGCGATTGCCACGTTACAAACGGGGTTGCTGCCCGAAGCCTTACCGGCGTTCCGCGCGGCGGCGCCAAGGGTTGAGCTGAAACTGGTGCCGGGCGTATCGCTCAATTTATTGAGTCAAGTCGATGTCGGCGAGCTGGACCTGGCGCTGCTGATCAAGCCGCCTTTTGATCTGCCTAAGGAACTGCTGCAAGTCAGCCTGACCTGTGAGCCGTTTGTCTTGATCACTCCGCTCAGCGTGACCGGTGATAGCCCGCTGCAGATACTCGCTGCACAGCCCTTTGTGCGTTACGACCGGCGTTCATTCGGCGGGCGGCGTGTTAGCCAGTTCCTCCGTGAGCAGCATCTGCAGGTGCAGGAAGCGTTGGAACTGGATGAGTTGGAAGCCATTGTACGCATGGTCGAATGCGGCCTTGGCGTATCGCTGATTCCGCGCGCAGGGCTGTGGTTGCAGCGACCGACTCAACTACGGGTGATCGAGCTGGGTGAGCTGACCTTTCACCGTGAGCTGGTCGCGGTGTTGCGCCGTGCCCAGCGCCAGCCGGCACTCGATTGCCTGTTGGATTGTCTGCGCGAAGCCGCCGCCGAGGCATAAATGACCTTCTCGTAGGCTGGGTTAGGCGCACTCCGTCGATAGCCAGCATTCAGCAAGAACCGTTGTACCGTAACCCAGCGCCGCCGCAACTTGAGAGATTTCTTGTGGGTTACGCGGCGCGCCACGTTGGCGGCACCTGATCGCTCAGGGTCCAGCGCCGCTAACCCACCCTACGAAGTTTGCGTGAGCCCCGTTCATAAACGACAAACCCCGCACGAGGCGGGGTTTGTCAGATGAAGCAGATAACGCCGGTTCTTAGAACGCCGGTACTACGGCGCCCTGGTACTTCTCCAGGATGAAGGCTTTAACTTCAGCGCTGTTCAGCGCCTTGGCCAGCTTCTGCATGGCGTCGCTATCTTTGTTGTCAGCGCGGGCAACCAGCTGGTTAACGTAAGGCGAGTCGCTGCCTTCGATGACCAGGGCATCTTTGGTTGGGTTGAGCTTGGCTTCCAGGGCGTAGTTGGTGTTGATCAGCGCCAGGTCAACCTGAGTCAGTACGCGCGGCAGGGTAGCCGCTTCCAGCTCACGTACCTTGATGGCTTTCGGGTTCTCGACGATATCTTTCGGCGTGGCGAGGATGCCGGCTTCCGGCTTGAGGGTGATGACCCCAGCCTTCTGCAGCAACAGCAGGGCACGGCCGCCGTTGGTGGCGTCATTGGGGATGACTACGTTGGCACCTTGCGGCAGCTCGGCCAGGCTTTTGTGCTGGCTGGAGTAAGCACCGAAGGGCTCAACGTGCACACCGACAACACTGATAAGCTCGGTGCCACGGCTCTTGTTGAATTCATCCAGGTACGGCTGGTGCTGGAAGAAGTTGGCATCCAGGCGCTTTTCGGCGACCTGCACGTTGGGTTGTACGTAGTCAGTGAAGACCTTGATGTTCAGCTCTACGCCTTCTTTGGCCAGGGCTGGCTTCACGAATTCGAGGATTTCCGCATGCGGTACGGCGGTGGCCGCGACGCTCAGGCTTTCGGCCTGGGCGGAGAAGGCGGCTAGGGCAGCGATTGCAACGATCAGTTTTTTCATCATAAATCTCCTTGTTAGTTGGATGCGGAGTTCGGCAGGTAACCGTTATCCCGCTGTCTTGTGCGCCCGAAAGGCGGCTTATTTTCTGGAAAAATGCACCACCAGCTTGTCGCCGACGGTTTGTAGAATCTGTACCAGCACCAGCAGTAGCACCACGGTGACCAGCATTACATCCGGTTGATAGCGCTGATAGCCATAGCGTACTGCCAGGTCACCCAGGCCGCCGCCGCCAATCAGGCCGCTCATGGCGGTGTAGGACACCAAGGTAATCGCGGTCACGGTGACGGCTGCAATAATGCCGGGCAGCGCCTCGGGCAGCAGTGCGTTGACGACGATTTGCCGGGTGGTCGCGCCCATGGCTTGGGTCGCTTCGATAATGCCGCGATCCACTTCACGCAGCGCCGTTTCCACCAGGCGCGCGAAGAACGGCGTGGCCCCGACCACCAGCGGTGGAATGGCGCCGGCAACGCCCAGCGAGGTACCGGTGACGATCACCGTGAAGGGGATCATCACGATCAGCAGGATCACGAACGGCACTGAACGCAGAATATTCACCAGCAGCGACAGCACGCCATACAGCGCTTTTTGTTCGAACATCTGCCGTGGGCTGGTGAGAAACAGCAGCACGCCCAGCGGCAGGCCCAGCGCTATGGTGAACAGCATGGAGCCACCGAGCATGCTCAGGGTGTCCAGGCTGGCGTAGCCGATTTCTATCCAATCGACATTGGGCAGCAGGCGAGTGAGTAGGGCGTCCATTAGCGCAGCACCTCCAGATGCACGTCGGCGGCTTCAAAGCGCGCCAGCGCGGCGTCCAGATCGCCGCCGGTCAGAGCCAGGGTCAACTGGCCATAGGGGGTGTCCTTGATACGGTCGATACGTCCAGCGAGGATGCTGTAATCCACACCGGTTTCGCGGGCGACGGTACCCAGCAGCGGCGCATAGGTGGCTTCGCCTTGGAAGGTCAGGCGCAGGATGCGGCCTTGCACGTGGGCGAAATCGTCACGCTGTTCGCCTTCTTCAATCTGCTCGTCTTCCTGCACGAAGCGTTTGCTAGTGCTGTGTTGCGGGTGCAAAAACACCTCGGCCACCGTGCCGGATTCGACTATTGAGCCGGCGTCCATCACTGCTACGCGGTCACACACGCGGCGGATCACATCCATTTCATGGGTAATCAATACGATGGTCAGGTTCAACTCGCGGTTGATCTCGGCCAGCAGCTGCAGCACCGAGGCCGTGGTTTGTGGGTCGAGGGCGCTGGTGGCTTCATCGCACAGTAGAATTTTCGGCTCGGTGGCCAGGGCGCGGGCGATACCGACGCGCTGTTTCTGCCCGCCGGAGAGTTGCGCCGGGTATTTGTCAGCGTGATCCTGCAGGCCCACCCGAGCCAACAGCTCGGCGACGCGGGCAGCGATAGCGCTGCGCGACAGCTCGCCTGCCAGCTTCAGCGGCATGGCAACGTTGTCGGCGACGGTTTTCGAGGACAGCAGGTTGAAGTGCTGAAAAATCATTCCGACGCGTTGGCGAAAGCGCCGCAGGCCATTGGCGTCAAGGGCGGTCACGTCTTCGCCGTCGACTTCGATGCGTCCGCCCGAGGGTTCTTCCAAGCGGTTGATCAGGCGCAGCAGGGTGCTTTTGCCGGCGCCGGAGTGGCCGATGATGCCAAACACTTCGCCACGGGCGATGTGCAGGTCGCTCGGCTGCAAAGCAGGGATGTCCTGGCCACTGACGCGGTACGCCTTGTGGACCTGATAAAAATTGATCACGCGTTAAACCTTTTGGGTTTCAGGGTGGCCGGATAGGCATAAACGGCCGGCTAGTCTACCCGGCACTGCTTAGGTCGCAAAAATCTTTATAGACCTATGGTTATAGCTGAATTGCATTAGTAGGCGCGCTCTCGGGAGAGTTTAGCCAGTGCCCATGCAAGCGACCGGACAAGCCCGGTTGTTGCTGCGCGGTGGTTTAGCGCTTTGGGCTGAGCACCAACTGTGGCACTTGAGCAGGGTTGATTACCTGGCTTATGCGCGGGCTGAAGCTTGGGTCCAGCCGTTTGATGCGGGCATTGAGCAAGGAGGCGACCCAGGGAAAGTCCTTGCTCTGACGGACTTCGATGCGCACCGCGCAACGGAACGTCACAACATCCGCCGCGACAGCATCGAGCAGGCTGCGCAGGCGTTCATTATCCTGATTGTCCAGCATCGGCATGCTGATCACGCTGCTGGCGGCGGCGGGGTCGATCAGCTTGGCTTGGGGCTTGGCTGGTGCTGGCGCAGGGCTTGGCAGCTGTTTGGCCTGACTCGCCGCTGTTTGACGCTCGGCGGCCAGGCGCAGCTGACGGGCTTGTTCCAGACGTGCGGCTTCAGCGCGTGCTGCACTGAGTGCGTTGGCTCGCTGCTGTTGCTCGGCGGCGGCCAATTCGGCTGCGCGGGCTTGAGCAATAGCGCCATCCAAACCGGTAGTCAGTGCCGGTGCCTGGGGCATCAGGCTGCGGGCGCGGCTCAGCGCTTTGGTGGCATTATCCAGGTCACCGGCTTGCAGGGCTTTTTGCCCTTGTTGCAGGTGCGCTTCGGCGAGCTGGCGTTGGAACTGCTCCAGGCGCGTGTCGCCCGCTGCGCGTTGCTGCAGGTCTACTAACTGGCTTTCCGCATTGCTCAAGTCACCACGGTTAAGGCTCTGGTCGAGTTGGCGAAAAGCGCTGACCAGATCATCCACTGGCAGATTGGCCGGTTGTGGCGCGTGTTGGCAGCCGGCCAGCAGCAGAACCAGCATCAGGGTAAAGCCACGGAAAGCGAACGATTTCATTACTGCGCGTCTCGGATTGTGCAAAAAACGCGCAAGTCTACACTGCGCTCGGTAGCATCACCAACAGTTCAGCCGGTGCGTCTAGGCAGGGCAAAGCTCAGTAGAAACAGACTGGCGGCCGTGACCACAATCGATGGGCCGGCCGGAGTGTCCTGGAACCACGACAGGCTCAGGCCGCCACAGACTGCGACTATGCCGAGGAGGCTGGCGCCAAACGCCATCTGTTCGGGGGTGCGCGCATGGCGCTGAGCCGCGGCGGCGGGGATGATCAGTAAGGAGGTGATCAGCAGCACGCCAACAATCTTCATCGCCACGGCAATCACTACGGCAATCAGCAACATCAGGCTTAGGCGGATCGCCGCTACCGGCAGGCCTTCTACCTTGGCCAGCTCCTCATGCACGGTAATCGCCAGCAAGGGCCGCCACAGCACGGCCAGCAGCACCAGCACCAGCGCACTGCCGCCGATGATCCAGGCCAGGTCAGTGGGGCCGACGGCGAGTAAGTCGCCGAACAGGTAGCCCATCAGATCGATGCGCACATCCTGCATAAAGCTCAGCACCACCAGGCCGAGGGACAAGGTGCTGTGGGCGAGGATGCCGAGCAGGGTGTCGGAGGCCAGCGGTTGGCGGCTTTGCAGGGTGACTAGTAAGGTAGCGAGCAGCACACAGCCGACTGTCACCGCTAAGGTTGGGCTGACATCCAGCATCAGACCCAGCGCCACGCCGAGCAGCGCGGCGTGAGAAAGGGTGTCGCCGAAATAGGCCATGCGTCGCCACACCACGAAAGAGCCGAGCGGTCCGGCAACCAGCGCCAGAGCAAGGCCGGCGAGCAGGGCATTGAGTAGAAAATCAGCCATGCTTGCAGTCGTCTCCGTGGATATGCGGTTTAACCGGACCTTTGATGCTTAGGCCCGAGGTGTTGTCGCTGACCACTGCGCCATGCAGGTCGTGTTCATGGTCGTGGCGGTGGGTGTAGATCGCCAGGCTCTTGGCGTCCTGGCCGAACAGCTCAACGAAGGCCGGGTCAAAGCTGACCTGTTCTGGGTGCCCGGAACAGCAGACGTGGCGGTTCAGGCACACCACTTGGTCGGTGGTGCTCATCACCAGATGCAGATCATGCGACACCATCAAGACGCCGCAGCCATAGCGATCACGCAGTTGGGTGATCAGTCGGTACAGCTCGGCCTGGCCGGCGACATCGACGCCCTGAACCGGCTCATCCAATACCAGCAATTCCGGCTCGCGCAGCAGCGCACGGGCCAGCAGCACGCGCTGCAGCTCACCGCCGGAGATGCTTTGCAGCGGGCTATCAATCACCTGCTCGGCGCCAACTTCGGCCAGCGCAGCTTGCGCACGGGGGCGATCAACCCCCGGCACCAAGCGCAGAAAACGCAGCACCGAGAGCGGCAAGGTGGCATCTACGTGCAGCTTCTGCGGCATATAGCCGATGCGCAGCTTGGCTTTGCGCCAGACACTTCCGCTGTTGGGTTTTAGCAGGCCGAGCACGGCGCGCACCAGGGTGGTTTTGCCGGCACCGTTGGGGCCGATCAGGGTGACGATTTCACCGGGCTTTACGCTGAGTTGCACATCCTGCAGCACGTGTTGCCCGGCGAAAGTCACGCCTACGCCTTCGAGGCGAATCAATGCGTCGCTCATGCCTGCTCCCGGCAGCCGGCGCACAGCCCAACCACTTCCACCGTTTGGCTTTCTACAACGAAGCCGACTGCCGCCGCGGAGCTGACAATCGCGTCGCTGATCGCCGCTTGTTCCAGCTCGATGGCCGCGCTGCAGCCACGGCAGATCAGGAACTGTCCTTGGTGCGGATGCTCCGGATGGCTGCAGCCGATAAAGGCGTTAAGCGACGCGATGCGATGCACCAAACCGTTTTCCAGAAGAAAATCCAGGGCGCGATAGACCGTTGGCGGCGCCGCGCGGCGACCGTCTTCCTCACTCAGCACGCCGAGGATGTCATAGGCACCTAGCGGCTTATGGCTGTGCCAGACCAGTTCCAGTACGCGCTTGCGCAAGGCGGTCAGGCGCAGGCCCTGGCGTGTGCAAATGCTTTCTGCCTCGGCCAGCGCTTGGCTGACGCAATGGGAGTGGTCGTGTGGACGTGAGGCCAGGGGTGCTTGAGTCATGGGCAACGACGAATAGGTTAAGAGACGTTATTATATTACCTGTTCCCGCCCGTATGAGTGCTGCCCGTGTTGCGTCTTTTTTCTACTGCTTGCCTGCTATTCGTCACTTTTTCCCTTAGCGCTGTCGCTCAGGCCGAGGTGCGCGTGCTGACCAGCATCAAACCGCTGCAGTTGATTGCGGCCGCCGTGCAAGACGGCGTGGGCCAGCCAGAGGTGTTGCTGCCGCCGGGTGCGTCGCCGCATCATTACGCGCTACGCCCCTCTGATGTGCGCAGCGTGCGCGATGCAGACCTGCTGTACTGGGTTGGCCCTGATCTAGAGAGCTTCCTGCCGCGTGTGCTGGTCGGCCGGGTTAGCGTCAGCGTGGCGGTGCAGAATCTGCCAAGGATGAGCCTGCGCCATTTTGGCGAAAGTCAGGCGCAGCATAAGGATGATCACGCCGATGAGCATGATCATGCGCACCGCCCTGGTAGCCTGGATGCGCACTTGTGGCTACTACCGGCCAATGCCCGTGTTATCGCCGACAAAATGGCGGCTGATCTGGCGTTGGCTGATCCCGTTAACGCGGCGCGTTACCAGGCCAATGCCGCAGCCTTTGCCGGCCGATTGGAAGCGCTGGATCAACGCCTGAGCGCTCGTTTAGACGCCGTGAAGGGTAAGCCTTACTTCGTTTTTCACCAGGCCTATGACTACTTCGAAGCCGCCTACGGGCTGAGCCATGCCGGCGTATTGAGCGTGCTCGGTGAAGTGCAGCCAGGCGCTCAGCATGTTGCCGCCATGCGCAAACGGCTGCAGCAAGCCGGCCCGACCTGCGTGTTCAGCGAGCCGCCGTTTCGTCCGCGCTTGGCACAAACCCTCAGCGCCGGTTTGCCGGTGACCCTGGCCGAGATGGATGCCATGGGCGCTGCCTTGGCGGTCGATGCACAGGGTTATGAGACGTTGCTGGAGAACCTTGCGGCCGAGCTGGCGGGCTGCCTGGAACCGCTTTAGTCAATGCTGTCATCGGCCTTGGAGTATGGATGCGTGTGGCTACGGTCTGTCTGCACGTTGCCAGCGAGAAGCTGGGCTAGATAGGCTGGCACTCTTCTGCTGCATGAATCGCCAAGGGGCCGCTGTAAGCTGGCACCCGACGCTGACACCGGCAGCCGCACGCGAACTTACGACGGGTACGCCAAAGCTGGTAAGCGCTGTATCCACGGCTGGGCCTGTTCGAGCTGCGCCGCCACTTGCAGTAACAGCGCCTCGCCGCCGAAAGCTGCCATGAACTGCACGCCCAGCGGTAAGCCCGCCGCCGTCCAATACAGCGGTACGCTCATTGCTGGTGTTCCGGTGAGATTAGCCAGCTGGGTGAAGGGCACGAGACTCAGGTTCTGCCGGGACAGCTCTGCCAGCGGCTTTTCCATCATCCCCAGTTTGGCCATCACACCCAGCAAGCCGCTGTTTAGCAATACCGACAGCAAGCGCTGTTGCCCCGAGGGCATCAGCGCGGCCTCATGTAGGGCTGGCGGGCAAGCCAGCGTTGGCGTGAGAAACAAGTCATAGCGCAGATGGAAGGCGCCCAGCACACGGGTGAAATGGTTCCAGCGTCGATGGCTGCGCACATAGTCCCCGGCGCTGGAGGCTTTGCCGAAGGCTTCCAGCAGACGTGTCGATAGCTCAAAATCGGCACTGTTGGCGCCGGCAGCACGGGCTTCGGCGAGGGTGGCCGCGACTTGGCCGAAATACATCTCCAGATAACAACGGGCCAGCTCCTGGCCGTCGTACAGCGGACGGTCTTCGACCACCTCGTGGCCCATTGCAGCCAGCAACTGTGCGGTGTGTTGCACGGCGGCGACGGCGTCCGGGTGTACCTCGGTACCTAACGGAGATTGGCTGCTAAAGGCAATCCGTAAGCGTCCAGGCTCGCGTCGCATTAGGTTGCTGAAGCTGTCTGCAGGCGGCGCAATAGTGAAAGGTTCGCCGCACGCGGTTCCGGCCAGCACATCAAGGGCCAGTGCTGAATCGCGCACACTGCGCGACACCACCAGGTCACTTGACGCGCCCTCCCATATTTCACCAGCCGCTGGCCCCGCCGGTACTCGGCCCCGCGATGGTCGCAGACCGAACAGGCCGCAGCAGGCCGCCGGAATACGGATGGAGCCGCCGCCATCGTTAGCCCCGGCTATGGGCACGATGCCGGCTGCAACGGCGGCGGCTGAGCCACCGCTGGAACCGCCTGGGGTTCGCGTAAGATCCCAAGGGTTGCGGGTTATGCCAAATGCGTGTGGGTCAGTGAAACCTTTAAGCGCCAGCTCCGGCGTGTTGGTCTTGCCGATGATGACTGCGCCGGCATCCAGCAAGCGTTGCACCACCGTCGAGTGCTGCGCAGGGACTACGTGGCGAAAACCCCGACTGCCGTTAGCGGTTGGAAGCCCCGCATAGTCCTGAACCGCGTCCTTGATCAGCAACGGCACACCGGCGAGAGGTCCGCTGAGGGTTTCCTGCACCCGCTGTTGTGCCTGCGGCAGCATGCTCAGGTTGACGGCGTTGATTTGCGGGTTCAGGCGTTGCAGTTGTGATGTCGCCAGGTCCAGTAGCTCAGCGGCGCTGACGTCGCCCTGCTTGACGAGCTGTGCCAGTGAGCAGGCATCAGCCTGAAGGTATTCGTGCAGACTGAGCGTCATCGTATTGCCCCTGTAAGGATTCATCAGGCCGTGTTTGATCACTGCATTGACCACACGGGTTATCACCTTGCCGAGCAATCTGTTGTTAGTTATATGCTCGGGAAACGTCCTCGGCGAGAATGGCATAGCGTACTCGCGGCGGTGATTTTTATTGCGCCATCCTGACTTTCAGCAGCCACATGTCGAGGGTTGATAGCTGAGCAAGCTACTGTTGTCGAGGCCATACGAATCCGTTGCATGGAGTAAATTTCAGCGAGGCGTCCAGGCACTATATGCCTTGCCTGGGTGTTCGCTGCAGGCAGATGCCCGCGTGACTAAGCACGCTCGCCAGCGTGCATAAAAACCTTCCCTGCAAGCAGATAAAGCAGGGTCTGGCAGTTGCGGCGATCAATGGACGACCGAGCATCAAGGGTGCGGGCACGATCCTGTCGTGCCCTGATCACGGCCTGGTTCAGCTCTCTTAAGAGCTGTGCAGAAAAGCTATGAAGTGAGTCGTTTCTAGAAAGCGAATGGCAGCGCCAACTCGATGTGTTGGCGCTGGGCTAGGCGGCGCTGGAATTCATCCGGATCGTGGATCAGTACCTCTTGCCCGGCAAAGGACTCGACGGCAATCAGCCGGGACAACCAGAAGCGCACGCAGGCAATGCGCAGCATGGCCGGCCACAACTCGGCTTCAGCGGCGGTGAAGGGGCGTAGCGCGGCATAAGCGCCGAGCATTGCCTGCGCGCGTTTGCTGTCGAGGCTGCCATCCTCCTGCGAGCACCAGTCATTCAGGGCGATCGCTAGGTCGTAAAGCATCGGCCCCGAGCAGGCGTTGTAGAAGTCGATCACTCCGGCCAGGTGATTACCGTCGAACAATACGTTGTCGCGGAATAGGTCGGCATGCAGGTTGGCCTGCGGCAAGGCGAGAATGCGTGGCTTGAGCGCCTGAATTTCTACTAATGCATCACGCAGCAAGTGCAGCTGTTCATCCGGTAACTGCAGTGCCAGGCTTGGTCCTTCGGCGAGCATCCAGTCTAGCCCGCGATCGCTCTTGCGCGGCAAGGGCTGCGCGCGGGTGGCCAAGTGGATACGTGCCAGCAGTGCGCCGACTTCCTGGCAATGGTGCGGATTGGCGCTCTGTACGTGTTTACCCGCAAGGCGCGGCTGCAGCAGCGCCGGCTTTTCCGCCAGGCTGCGTAAGGCCTCGCCGCTCACCGTGCGCAGGGCATAGGGAACGGGCAGGCCGGCGTCATGCAGCACGTCGAGCAGCTCGATAAAGAACGGCAGGTCGGCACTTGGGCCCCGCTCGATCAGGGTCAGAACAAACTCGCCCTGTTCCAGGCTGACAAAAAAATTGCTGTTCTCGCTGCCGGCAGCAATGCCCTGAAAGTCGCGTAAGCGACCCAGGTTATACGGGGCGAGAAACGTCTCGAGCTCGTGGCGCTCAAGCGGGGTAAACACCGACATGACTGAACTGCCTTATTACCAGCTGAAAATTTCCCAGGCCGGAATCAACATATCCGGGCTGTCCGAGCGAACAAAGTTGCCATCACTGCCGTCTGCGCGTACCAGAAAGTACGGCTTACCGCCTTTTGGGATGACTTTCACTGCATAAAGAAAACCGTTGACCCGGTATTCCTGGACAGTGCGATCGCCTTCCTGGCGAATGGTTACGTCTGGCTCTGCCGACACCGGATCTTCGGCTTGAGCGGCAAGCGTGGTAAATGCCAGCAGGCTGGCCAGCAACAGGCGATTGAGTGTGCGCATGGTAACCTTGTCCTTTGCTTTCAATGGTGTGGCCATTCTAACGCCGCCCCCGCCGAAAAGGTTGATCCTGCTCATGAGTCAAACCCCTTTAGTCTTGGTCGACGGTTCTTCCTACCTGTACCGTGCCTTCCATGCCCTGCCGCCGCTGACCACGTCCAAAGGCTTGCCTACCGGCGCGGTTAAGGGTGTGTTGAACATGCTCAAGAGCCTGCGCAAGCAATACCCGAAAAGCCCGTTTGCCGTGGTGTTCGATGCCAAGGGCGGGACCTTTCGCGATGAAATGTTCGCCGACTACAAGGCCAATCGTCCCTCGATGCCGGACGACTTGCGAGTGCAAGTTGAGCCGTTGCACGCCAGCGTTAGGGCTATGGGTTATCCGTTATTGTGCGTTGAAGGCGTTGAGGCGGATGACGTAATCGGCACCCTGGCCCGCCAGTGCGCCGCCGAAGGGCGTGATGTGGTGATCTCCACCGGCGACAAGGACATGGCTCAACTGGTGTGCCCGCACGTAACGCTGGTCAACACCATGACCGGCAGCGTTTACGACATCGAGGGCGTGAAAACCAAGTTTGGTGTCGGTCCTGAACTGATCATCGATTACCTAGCGCTGATGGGTGACAAGGTCGACAACATTCCCGGCGTGCCGGGTGTCGGTGAGAAGACCGCATTGGGTTTGTTGGTCGGTGTGGGCGGTGGCTTAGATGTGGTCTACGCCAACCTCGACAAGGTGCCAGCGCTGCCCATTCGCGGGGCCAAGACCCTGCCAGCCAAGTTGCTTGAGCACCGCGACATGGCCTACCTGTCCTATGCCCTGGCGACCATTAAACTGGACGTGCCGCTGAATATCGAAATCGAGTCACTCCACCCCGGTGAGATGGATGTGCCCGCCTTGGTGGAGCTGTACGCCGAACTGGAGTTCAAAACCTGGCGCGATGAGCTGCTGCGCAGTAACCCTGCTCCAGCAGTTAAAGCTCAGGCGAAACCAGCTGGCGATGATCTGTTTGCCCTGGCGCCAAGTGCCCCCGCCGTGCCCGAGGCGGTTGCAGTTGCAGCGGTTACTCCCGTGGCTGATGAAGCCCTGGCCGAGATCCCGGCTGCTGTAGCGTTAGGCGATTACACCTGCATCCTTGAGCAGGCGCAGTTCGATGTCTGGCTGGAGAAGCTGAACAACGCCGAGCTGATTGCCTTCGACACCGAAACCACCGGTCTGGATGCACAAAAGGCCCAGCTGGTCGGCCTGTCGTTTGCGGTCAAGGCTGGCGAAGCGGCCTATATCCCGCTTGCGCATTCTTATATGGGTGTACCGACTCAGCTGGATCGAGACGCGGTGCTCAAGGCGCTGCAGCCGATTCTCGAAGATCCCAAGAAGGCCAAAGTCGGTCAGCACGCCAAGTACGACATCAATATCCTCGCCAATGCCAGTACGCCGATCCAGGTGCAGGGCGTGAAGTTCGACACCATGCTCGAATCCTATGTGCTGGACTCCACCGCCACCCGGCATGACATGGACAGCCTGGCGCTGAAGTACCTGGATCACAGCACCGTGCGTTTTGAGGATATCGCTGGCAAGGGCGCCAAACAGCTGACCTTCGACCAGATTGATCTGGCTCAGGCGGCGCCCTATGCCGCCGAGGATGCCGATATCACCCTGCGTCTGCACCAGCATTTGTGGGCCAAGCTGGACGCCGAGGCGAGCCTAGCCAAGGTGCTGCGCGAAATTGAGATGCCTCTGGTGCCGGTATTGGCGCGTATTGAACGCCAAGGCGCGCTAGTGGATGCCAACCTGCTGGGCCTGCAAAGCAATGAGCTGGGCGAAAAGCTGGTGGCGCTAGAACGTCAGGCTTTTGAGATTGCCGGTGAGGAATTCAACCTGGCGTCGCCCAAGCAGCTCGGGGTGATCCTCTATGAGAAGCTCGGCTTACCGATCATCAGCAAAACCGCCAAGGGCCAGGCCTCGACCGCCGAAGCAGTGCTGGCAGAGCTGGCCGAGCAGGATTACGAACTGCCCAAAGTGCTGATGCAGTACCGCTCCTTAAGCAAGCTCAAGAGCACCTATACCGACCGCTTGCCCGAACAGATCAACCCGCGCACCGGGCGCATTCACACCAGCTATCACCAGGCGGTTGCCGCGACTGGGCGCTTGTCGTCCACCGATCCGAACCTGCAGAACATCCCGATTCGCACGGCCGAAGGGCGGCGTATTCGCCAGGCGTTTGTTGCGCCCAAGGGCTACAAACTGCTGGCGGCGGACTATTCGCAAATCGAGCTGCGCATCATGGCCCACCTGGCCAAGGATGAGAGCCTGCTGGATGCCTTCCGCCACGGCCGCGATGTGCACAAAGCCACCGCCGCCGAGGTGTTCGGCGTAGCGCTGGATGAGGTCACCACCGATCAGCGGCGCAGCGCCAAGGCGATCAACTTTGGTTTGATCTACGGTATGAGCGCCTTTGGTCTGGCCAAGCAGATTGGCTGTGATCGCAAGCAGGCCCAGGCCTATATCGACGTCTACTTCGCCCGCTATCCGGGCGTGCTGGCCTATATGGAGCGCACCCGCGAACAGGCCTCGGAGCAGGGCTATGTCGAAACCCTGTTCGGCCGTCGCCTGTACCTGCCGGAGATTCATGCGAAGAACCAGGCGCTGCGCAAAGGTGCTGAGCGCACGGCAATCAACGCGCCGATGCAGGGCACTGCGGCGGATATCATCAAGCGCGCGATGGTCACGGTGGATAACTGGCTGAGCGAATCCGGTCTGGATGCCAAGGTCATCCTGCAGGTGCACGATGAATTGGTGCTTGAGGTGCGCGAGGACTTAGTCGACGCGGTACGCGAGCAGATCAAGCCGCTGATGGGCAATGCCGCGGTGCTGGATGTGCCGTTGTTGGTGGAAGTGGGCGTTGGCAATAACTGGGATGAAGCCCATTGATGCGAGGCTAATCGCTAAGCTGAAGCGCGGGTATGGCGGGGCTAGGGTTTATGAGTATCAGTTCGGCAGTTCTTATAACTAATTAATTATCTTGCAGGCCTGAACTTTGTTCTGACTCGGCCACTCAGAGTTTATGGATGGCCTAGACAACCATTCAATACTCCTTTGTTGTGTTAAGTGTTGGCAAATTCTGAACCCCGCCCTAGCGGTTCAGATGTTGAACCCCGAGCCTCCCTCCCCCATAGAGGTTCGGGGTTTTTTTATGCCCGCCATCCTTGGCGATCATCCTGCTGGCGCCTCACTAGGCGACGTTAACAGTTGCGCCCGGCAATTCTTGCCTGCGCCTACCTGAGCTCGAGCCGAGTCAGGCGTCGGTTTCTTCATCATCCGGCAGGGCAAACTCACCCAGTTGCATCCATTCGGCCAACACGGCCTGAGCATCCTCAATGCCAATGCGCTTGGGCGCGGAGAACAATTGGATGCTGACGCGATCACCCCAGCGTGCCTGGATATCCTGGCGTACCTTGAGTAAGGCGGTCTTCGCGGCGCCAAAGGCCAACTTGTCGGCCTTGGTCAGCAAAATATGCATGGGCATTTCACTGGAGGCGGTCCAGTCCAGCATCAGTACGTCGAACTCGGTCAGCGGATGGCGTATGTCCATCATCAGGATCAACCCACGCAAGCATTCACGGCTGCCCAAATAGGCTTCCAGGTGCTTCTGCCAATGCAGTTTCAGTGGGATAGGCACCTTGGCGTAGCCGTAGCCAGGCAAGTCGACCAGGCGGCGCTCTTCATCCAGCTTGAAGAAGTTGAGCAGCTGCGTGCGGCCTGGCGTCTTTGAGGTGCGCGCCAAGCTGGCGTGGGTGAGGGTATTGAGGGCGCTGGATTTGCCGGCATTGGAGCGCCCGGCAAAGGCGACTTCATGGCCGAAATCTTCTGGGCATTGGTCGACTTTGGCCGCGCTGATCAGAAAAGTGGCTTGCTGGCACAGGCCGATAATTGGGTTCTTAGCTTGCATCTGGGTATCCGTGAAGGCGAGCGTAGGGTGGCGTTACAGGCGCGATGCCCTTGCGACATTTGCGCGCAGCCTGCCTGCTGTGGCTGAGTGCGGCAAGCTGCGTCGTTTCCGTTTCAATGGCGCCAGTATATAATGGCGCAAATTTTGTGTGCGCTTTCTCCCTATTGTTGGATAAGTGGCCACGGGAACGATTTAGATCATCTGCCCATAGAAAGCAGTACGTTCCCCTCCCTGATGAGGTTGATCTGATGAAAAAATTACTGACTGTAGCCGCTGCACTGACGCTGTCGTTGAGTGCGCATGCTGCGCAGGACCCAGAAGCTGTATACGCTCGTGCATGCGGGGTGTGCCACAGCGGGGCGATCCCAACCGCGCCGAAACGTGGTGATAAAGCTGCCTGGGAGCCGCGTCTGGCCAAGGGCATGGATGCGCTGGTACTGAGCGTCACAAATGGCTTGAATGCCATGCCGCCTGGCGGCCTGTGTACGGACTGCTCGGCCGAGGATTACCAAGCGGTCATCAAGCTGATGTCCGAGTAAGCCTGGCCATAAACTCTTTTTCTTAGTCGCAAATTGGATTAGCTGATGAACAAAGTACTCGTGAGTCTGCTGTTGACCCTGGGCATCACTGGCCTGGCACAGGCTGCAGGCAATGCCGAAAATGCTCAGGGTAAGGTTGTTGTATGCGGTGCTTGCCATGGTGCCGACGGCAACAGCGCAGCGCCAAACTTCCCGAAACTAGCTGGGCAGGGCGAACGTTACTTGCTCAAGCAGCTGAATGACATCAAGTCCGGCGCACGTCCTATTGTGGAAATGACCGGTTTGTTGGACAACATGAGCGACCAAGATCTGGAAGATATTTCCGCCTACTACGCTAGCCAGAAAATGAGTGTTGGCGCTGCTGACCCGAAACTGGTTGAGCGTGGCGGTGAGCTGTTCCGTGGCGGTAAACTGGCCGAAGGCATGCCTGCTTGCATCGGCTGCCATGGGCCTAGCGGCGCTGGTTTGGATGCTGCTGGTTTCCCGCAACTGGGTGGCCAGCACGCAACTTACATCGCCAAGCAGTTGACCGATTTCCGTGAAGGCAACCGGACCAACGACGGCGACAGCATGATCATGCGCTCGATCGCCGCCAAGCTGAGCAACAAGGACATGGAAGCAGTGTCCAGCTTCATCCAAGGTCTGCATTGATCGGCTAACAACGCGATATGCTGTAATGAAATAGGGTGGCTCAGGCCGCCCTTTTTCATTGTGGGCATCGCTACAATGGATGGAACCTCAGTTTCTCTTGCGAGTCGAACCTTGGTTCGTCATCACGCACCGTTTATAGCCAAGGAGTAACGCATGCGTAACCTGATTCTCAGTGCCACTCTCGTCACCGCCAGCCTGTTTGGCTTGAGCGCTCATGCCGAGCCGATTGAAGCAGGCAAGCAATATGTCGAGCTGAGCAACCCAGTCGCGGTTTCCAAACCCGGCAAGATTGAAGTGGTTGAGTTGTTCTGGTACGGCTGTGGGCATTGCTATCAGTTCGAGTCGACCATCAATCCGTGGATCGAAAAACTGCCGGAAGACGTCAATTTTGTGCGTATCCCGGCCATGTTCGGCGGTATGTGGAACGTACACGGCCAACTGTTCATCACCCTTGAAGCGATGAAGGCCGAGCACAAGGTACATGCTGCCGTATTCGATGCTATCCATAAACAGGGTAAGAAGCTCGCCACCCCGGAAGAGATGGCCGACTTCTTGGCCGTTGAAGGGATCGACAAAGATGCCTTTCTTAAGACCTACAACTCCTTCGGCGTGAAGAGCCAGCTGGAAAAGGCCAAGAAACTCGGTATGGCCTACCAGATCACGGGTGTACCGGTGATGATCGTGGGCGGCAAATACCGCTTCGATATCGGCAGCTCGGGTGGCCCGCAGCAAGCCTTGCAGGTGGCTGATCATCTGATCGCTAAAGAGCGCGCCGCGCAGTAATTGGCCGACGCGGCTAACGCGTTAATGCTCAGGCGCTGGCCTGCCAAGCGCACGATTGGCCTGTGCGATGCACAGGTCAATCCATGCTGCGTGCCCGCAGATGATTGGCCGCAAAATGGCAGTCTACGCCTGCTCAGCTTCAATATTCAGGTGGGTATCAGCACTCAGCGTTACCACCATTACCTGACGCGCAGCTGGCAACACCTGCTGCCGCATGCCGGGCGCAGCGGCAATCTGCAACGGATTGGCGCTCTGCTCAGCGATTTTGATCTGGTGGCGTTGCAGGAGGTTGATGGCGGCAGCCTGCGTTCGGGTTACGTCAATCAGGTCGAGCACCTAGCGCGTCTTGGTGCCTTCCCTTATTGGTATCAGCAACTCAACCGTAACCTCGGCCGCCTGGCCCAGCACAGCAATGGTGTGCTGAGTCGTTTGCGCCCCAGCCTGCTAGAAGACCACCCGCTGCCTGGTCCGCCCGGTCGCGGCGCGATGTTGCTGCGCCTGGGCGAGGGGCCTGATGCGGTGGCTGTGGTGATGATGCACCTGTCCCTTGGCGCGCGCACTCGCACCCGCCAGTTAGCCTATATCCGAGAGTTGCTCAGTGATTATCGGCATGTCGTGCTGATGGGTGATATGAACACTCATGCCAATGACCTGCTGCAGTTCTCGCCACTGCGTGATCTTGAGCTGTTTGCGCCGCAAATCGAGGCGACTTTCCCCAGCTGGCGGCCGCAGCGCTGTCTCGACCATATCCTGCTCAGTCCAAGCTTGCCGCTGGAGCGCTGCGAAGTACTGTCGCAGCCGATTTCCGATCACCTGCCAGTGGCGGTGCAAATTCGCCTGCCCACTTCACTCTTTAGGCCTGCAACGCCTATGCTGATTGAGCCTTGAACGTGGATGCGACCATGACCGATGATGCCCTGCGCTGGAAAAGTAAATACCTAGAAAGCTTGGAGCAGCAAGAAACACTCGAGCGCCGTTGGGATGCCCGACTCGACCTGCTAAGGCGCGGGTTGGTGCGCAGCTCGCTGGCAGCCGAGGGCAGTGACAAGTCGGTCGACCAGTGCATGCAGGAGCTTCGCGATATTCTGCGTCGCGACGATATCGATGCTGGCCTATCTGCTTTGATTCCACGGCTGGAAAAGGCGGTTCTGGACTCTGAGAAGAGCCGTCAGGATCGACTTGAACTGAACGTGTCTGGGGTTACCAGTCTGACCGATCAGCTGCTCGCCTTGGATCCGCCGCGTGAGGTGCGCAAAGCGCTGAAGCAGTTTGCCAAGCGCATCGAGGAACGCGCCAGCCAACCGCGTGAGCTGCCCGCGCTGCTCAGTGAACTAAGCCGTCTACAACAACAGGCCCTGGCGACTATTGAGGGTGAACTCGGCGCTGCACGTCCGGGGTTATTACAGCGTTTATTCGGTAGCAAAGACGCTGCGTCCAACAGCCATGCTGGTAGCGAGCCTGCGCAGGCTGATAGGGCGCAACCAGCAACGCCAGGCCCTGCGCCCGGCACTCAACTTGACGATTCAGCGTATGCGGTTGAACCGCTACCCAGCCCGAGCAATGCTGCACCTGCACCTGCACCTGCACCTGCACCTGCACCTGCACCTGCACCTGCACCTGCACCTGCACTTGCACTTGCATTGGAAAGTGCTCCCGCAGAATCTGCCACGCTAAGCGCTGAGCCAGAGCTAACGTCAGCGGTGCAGATAACTGCAGCGGTTATGCCCCCGGTAATATCAGCACCTGAAGCGGTTATGTCGCTGCAAGAGGAGGGTGATCCGGCCTACGCGCTGCCGGCCATTCCAGAGCCGGGTTACAGCGCCGTCGCACCGCATATCGGCAGCAGCCTGATGGGCCTGCTTGAAGAGTTGGAGTTGCCGGAGCGCCATCAGCCGCAGGGCGAAGCCTTGCGCCAGCGTGTGCAGGGCGGTTTGAACTGGTACGAACTGGTCTCGGTGCTGGATGATCTGGCGGTGCTGGTGCTGGCCGTCACCGACAGCGGTCAGCGCGAGTTTGCCGGCTACCTGACGCAATTAAATGAACGCTTAGCATCGTTTCTTAGCACCCTCAGCGAAGCGCATGAGGGCTATAGCGAGTCTGTGGAAACTACCCGCAGCTTTAATCAGGAACTGCGTGAGCAGGTCAGCGGCTTGCAAGCTAGTGTGCTGGAGGCGGTCGATCTGCCGACGCTTAAGCAGTCTTTAGAGGCGCGCTTGGACGGCTTGCTTAGCACGGTTAGTGAACACCAGAAGCACGGTGACGGCCATGAAGAACACGTGGCGCAGCGCCTGAAAAGCCTGACCCAGAAGGTCGCGGATATGGAGCAGGAAGCACAGGTTTTCCGTGATCACCTCGAAGAGCAGCGCCAGAAAGCGCTAATCGACCCGCTGACCGGCCTGTCCAATCGTGCGGGCTGGAGTGAGCGTCTGGAGTTAGAGATGGCGCGCTGGAAGCGCTATGGTGGTGAGTTGCTACTGGCAGTGCTGGATATCGATCACTTCAAACGGATCAATGATGGCTACGGCCACCTGGCCGGCGACAAAGTATTGAAGATCATTGCCGGTGAATTGGCCAAGCGCCTACGCAAAACGGATTTTATTGCGCGCTTTGGCGGCGAGGAGTTTGTTCTGCTGATCCCCTCGACGCCTTTGGAAGGCGGCCAGCAACTGCTGCAAACGCTCTTGGATGGCGTTGAACAGTGTCCATTTCATTTTCGCGGCGAGCGGGTGACCATCACCCTATCGGCTGGGTTGACCGCTTTTACCAATGATGAGAACAGTGACACCGTGTTCGAGCGCGCCGATCAGGCGCTGTACCGCGCCAAAGGTGGTGGGCGTAACCAGGTCGTGTTGAGCTAATTCAGGCCACGGCGTGTAGATAAGGCTTCCAACTTTCCGGAATGCTATCGAGCTGCGGGTAACCGATGCTACGTAAATGTCCGCCCGCGAGCAGGAAGGGCGTGTGTCGCAGTGCCTGCGGTACATCGCGCAGCTCCGGTAGCCAGAGGCTGACGTACTGGGCGTCGGGGTCGTATTCACGGGCTTGGCGCAGGGCATTGAACACGCGCTTGTGCCGTGGGTCATTGCCCACGCCAGCCAGGTAGGCCCAGTTGCCCCAGTTGCTGGCCGGGTCGTAATCGATAAGGTGTTCCTCGAACCACGCCGCGCCGTGGCGCCAATCTTGTTGCAGGTCATTGATTAAGTAACTGGCGACCACCTGCCGACCGCGGTTAGACATAAAACCGGTGGCGGCCAGTTCGCGCATATTGGCGTCCACCAGCGGCATGCCGGTGCGCCCGCGCGACCAATCCTGAAAGCGTTGATCCAGTTGCGGCGGGGCTTGCTCGCTCGCCTTGAGGCCGCCGGCTTTGAACAACGCGCTGCCGTGGCGCAGTAAGGTCCAGCGGAAGAAATCTCGCCAGAGCATCTCTACCCATAACCAGTGGGTTGAATCATTGCGTTTGTACTGCGCCTCGTAGCGGCGCAGTTCGGCGATCACCCGCCGTGCGGACAGGCTGCCATTAGCCAGCCAAGGCGAGAATTTCGACGAATACTCGCTGCCGACCATGCCATTACGGGTGTCCTTGTACTGCCGCACACCTTGGGTTTTCCACAGGTAGTCACGCAGTCGAGCCAGGGCGGCGGGCTCACCCCCGGAGAACGGGAAGGCACTGGCCGGCACGCTGAGCGGTTCACCCAAGCCCAGTTGGGACAGCGTCGGCAGCGGTTGCATCAGTGCCAGCGCACCCTCGGGTAGGCCAGGTATACGATCCGGGGCATGCCGTGGTTGAAACACCTGAACGCGTTCTTCAACCAGGCTACGGAAATGACTGAACACATGAGGAAGCTGATCGAGGCTGCAAGGCAGCTCTTCATTACGCAGCAGGTTATTGGTGGGCGCTAACTGTAGGGGCGTATGACCGAGGCAGTGGGCGACGCGGGCCACCTGCGCCTGTTCGTCGGGCGCGATTTCCTCTAAGGCCAGCACGTGGTCCAGATTGAGCTGCGCGACCAGTTGCGGGATGGTTTGCTCCGGCGTGCCGATAACCACCTGCAGGTGCGAGCCGCGTTGACGGAGTTCGCCTTCCAGCGCCGTCAGGCTCTCCAGCAGGAAGCGCGCGCGGTGCACGCCCATGCGGCGCATGCCGAACGCGTTCAGTTGGAGTAACGCAGGGTCCAGTACATAGACCGGCAGCAGGCACTCGGCCGCCAAACCAGCTTGCAGCGCGGGGTGATCGTCAAGCCGAAGATCCTGTTTAAGCCACAGTAGAGCGCGCATTATGCGGCCTCCAAATCAATACAAAAGTTATACAGAATGATAGTTCTTGTATAACTAGCAGTCTAGCAGTGTCAGGCACTAACTGCCCAAACAACGGCGCGGTACCGTGATGCTGCCGGATCAAAGGCGTTTTCTGAGGCGAGAGGCATTAAACTCTGGCGATCTGCAGAGGAGTAGTCATGGATATTTTCGGCATCGCCGCGTTGATCTTTCTGGTCACCGACCCCTTCGGCAATATCGCTATCTTTATCGCCGCGCTAAAGAACGTCCCAGCCAAGCGCCGCTTGTGGATTGCTGCCCGTGAGCTGTTATTCGCCCTGGCGCTACTGCTGTTGTTTCTTACCTTTGGTGACAAAGTGCTCAGCGCCCTGGGCCTGTCGCGCGAGGCAACGGCAATTGCTGGCGGTATCATCCTGTTCGTAATCGCCATGCGCCTGATCTTTCCCGGCCCTCAGGGGGTATTGGGTGATGTGCCTGATGGCGAGCCGATGTTGGTGCCGCTGGCGACTCCGGCGGTAGCCGGGCCTTCCGCTCTAGCCGTATTGATGACCCTGCGCAATACCCATGAAGGACCGCTCTGGGAACTCTACGCCGCGGTGTTACTGGCCTGGGCTGCGACCGCTTTTATTCTGTTGCAGGCCTCGTTCCTGCAGCGCTTTCTCGGCCCTCGCGGGTTGACCGCAGTGGAGCGACTGATGGGCATGCTGTTGATCATGCTCAGCGTCGACATGCTGCTGGATAACCTGCAAAGCGTGTTGCATATCAGCCCATGAAATATATTGTTCTAAGCGTTTTCGCCCTATTGCTGGCTGGTTGCAGCAGCGGCCTACGGTTCGATGATAGCTACACCGCCACGGGCCAAAACAGCCGGGTGCAGTACATCGTGCTGCATTACACCTCCACCGACCTGGCGCGCTCGCTGCAACTGCTAACTGAAGAAGAGGTGAGTAGCCATTACCTGATTGGTGAGGCCCCGGCGACCATCTACCGTTTGGTCGATGAGAATCGCCGTGCCTGGCATGCCGGTGACAGTCAGTGGCAAGGGCGTACCTGGCTAAATAGCACGACGATTGGCATCGAGTTGGTCAACCAGGGCTTCTATGACACCCCCAGCGGGCGTCACTGGCAGCCTTTTGCACCCGCGCAGATCGACGCCCTGATCGTATTGCTTAAGGACATTATGCAGCGCCATCAGTTGGCTCCCGGCAGCATCATCGCGCACAGCGATATTGCTCCGCAGCGCAAGGTTGATCCCGGGCCATTGTTTCCCTGGAAGCGCCTCGCCGATGCGGGTCTGCTGTCCTGGCCGGATCCCACCGAGGTGGCGCGGCAACAGATGCTATTCAGTGCGAGCCTGCCGAGCGTGCAGTGGTTCCAGGAGCAATTGGCGCGCCAAGGTTATCTGGTGCCTAGGCATGGTGAGTTGGATGAGGCCACGCGCAACGTAATTGCCGCCCTACAGATGAAGTACCGCCCGGCGCGCTATGACGGCGAGCCGGACGCGCAGACAGCGGCGTTGTTAATGGTGTTGGCCAAGATGGCTGCGCAGCACTGATATAAGAATTCGCGTTGCGGTAGCCAACAAACGCCGAGGTAGTGATTACCTTGGCGTTTTTTTGTATGAGGTTGTCACTTTTTAGACCGCTGGGCTGTTGATCGTTCTTATGGAGCTATTTTTTACAGAAATGTATACAAAGTTGTAGTCAGGAGACTTTAACTTTGTCTACATTGAGCTCACACAAGAACAACAGCGAGACCCACAGCATGACGAATTCATCTGTTACGCCGTCTTCCACGCAGCGTCCGGAAGACGAAAACCTCGGTATCGGCGCCAACTTCGCCTATGGCCTGCAGCATGTGCTGACGATGTATGGCGGCATCGTGGCTGTGCCGCTGATCATTGGGCAGGCGGCGGGTCTGTCGCCTGCCGATATCGGTCTGCTGATCGCGGCTTCGCTGTTTGCCGGTGGCCTGGCAACCTTGCTGCAAACCCTCGGCCTGCCGTTCTTCGGTTCGCAGTTGCCGCTGGTGCAGGGCGTGTCTTTTGCGGGCGTAGCGACCATGGTCGCGATTCTCGGTAGTGGCGGTGAGGGTGGCCTGCCAGCCGTATTCGGTGCGGTGATTGCCGCCTCGCTGATCGGGCTGTTGATCACACCGGTATTCTCACGAATTACTAAATTCTTCCCGCCGCTGGTCAACGGTATTGTTATCACCATTATCGGTCTGACCCTGATGCCGGTAGCTGCACGTTGGGCGATGGGCGGTAACAGTCAGGCCGCTGATTTCGGCAGCATGGCCAACATCGGCCTGGCCGCGCTGACCCTTTGCACGGTGTTGCTGCTGAGTAAATTAGGCAGTGCGAGCATTTCGCGCTTGTCGATCCTGCTGGCCATGATCATTGGTACGCTGGTCGCGGTAGCGCTGGGTATGGCGGACTTCTCCAAGGTGACTCAAGGGCCGATATTTGCCTTGCCTTCGCCATTCCATTTCGGCATGCCGACCTTTCACGTCGCGGCCATCGTCTCGATGTGTATCGTGATCATCGTCACCCTGGTGGAAACCTCGGCGGACATTCTGGCGGTTGGTGACATCATCGAAACCAAGGTTGACTCCAAGCGCCTCGGCAATGGTCTGCGGGCGGACATGATCTCCAGCGTGTTTGCCCCGATCTTCGGCTCCTTCACCCAGAGCGCCTTTGCCCAAAACGTCGGTTTGGTGGCGGTGACCGGGGTTAAGAGCCGTTACGTGGTGGCGTCGGCGGGGTTGATTCTAGTGACCCTGGGCCTTTTGCCGATCATGGGTCGTTTAGTAGCCGCGGTGCCAACGTCGGTGCTGGGTGGTGCAGGCGTGGTGCTGTTCGGTACCGTAGCAGCGAGCGGCATTCGTACTTTGTCTAAGGTCGACTACCGCAACAATATGAACCTGATCATCGTCGCGACCTCGATTGGCTTTGGCATGATCCCAATCGCGGCGCCGACCTTCTATCACCAGTTCCCGTCCTGGTTCGAAACCATTTTCCATTCGGGCATCAGCTCGGCGGCGATCATGGCCATTGCGCTCAACCTGCTGTTCAACCACCTCAAGACCGGCAACTCAGAGAATCAGTCAGTCTTCGTGGCCGCTAGCGAACGCACCCTAGGCTTCCAGGATGTGGCTGCCCTGAACGATGGTGACTACTTCAAAGGTGGCAAGTTGTTCGATGCTGAAGGTAAAGAAGTGCCGCTGATCAAGGATGCGGCGAGCCATTAGGCCGGTTCCGCGGCTAAACCTGAGTCAGTGGTGAGCCGCGATAAGTCGCCAGTAAGTTGAGGAGCGCCGCCTTTAAGGCGGCGTTCTCATGTGTGGCGTGTGCCAAGCTCTAGAAACTGATACGTGGCAGTAGCGTCTCAGGTGGGGAGCAGTACGTAGAACTGCGTGCCTTGACCCACCCGAGATTTGACCCCGATAGAGCCGCCGTGTAATTGCACAATCTCTTTACACAGCGCCAGGCCCAAGCCTGCACCGCCCTTCTTGCGGCTGACTTGCACGAATGGCTCGAAAATCCGCGCTTGTTGGCGAAAGGGAATCCCCTCGCCATTGTCAGTTACGCTCAGCTCGACCCGATCATCCCGCCTGCGCGCGCGCAACTGCACGGTGCCGCCAGGGTGACTGTGACGTAAGGCGTTGCCGATCAGGTTGTCGAGTACCCGTTCGATTTGCAGTGGATCGACCTGCAGCAGCGGTAAGTCCTCTTCAGCTTCGTATTGCAGCGCGACCTGTAACTCCGCCGCTTGCACATCGAAGCGCTGCTGAGCCATGCGCAGCAGTGGCTCGATGCTGCACTCAACGCGCTCAAGACTTTGCAGGCCGTTCTGGTAACGCGAGAAATTCAGCAGGTCATTGATCAGGCGTAACAGCCGCTGCATTTCTTCGTCCACGGTGCTGAGCAGGTCGGCCTCGCGGGTTTCTTCGGGGAATTTCATGCGTTCCTGCAGCAGAGAGAACGCCATCAGCATGCCGGTGACCGGTGTGCGCAGCTCATGCGAGGCGCGTAGCACAAACTCGCTGCGCACCCGTTCGAATGCACGCTGTTCGGTGACATCGCGCAGCACCATTACCGCCCCAGAGGGTTGTTCACCGTCGTGGCTGACCGCTGCCAGGCTATAGGCGAGTAGGCGTTGTTCGCCATCGATATCGACTTGCAGGTCTTCCAGCGCCTCTTCCAGCGGTTTGCCTTGCAGCACGCGATACAGCTGGGTTTGCAGGTCTGAATGCTGCAGGGTTAATGGCGCTTGTTGGCCGAGCTGGCTTTCGTCCCAGGCCAACTGGCGTTGCGCTACCGGGTTGAAATGCTCGACGTCACCTTGGCGATCGAAGATCAGCAGGCCATCGTCGATGCTGTCGAGTACCGCGTTAAGGCGTTGTTGCTCAGCTTTTAGGGCCTGGATATCACTGTTTTTGAAGGCCCGCAGCGCTTCGGCCATTAACCCGAAGCGCCGGCTCAATGATGCGATTTCTGTCACCGGCGGGGTGGGCAGGCTGACGTGAAAGTCGCCACGGCCGATCTGGTCTGCGGCGATGGCCAGCTCCTCAATCGGTCGGCCCAGCCGGCGGGCGACGCTGTGCGCCGTAACAAAACTGATCAATAACACCGCCAAGCCGATCAGGCCGAGCAGCGTGGTAATCAGCCAGGTGCGTTCGCGCACGTTCTGTTGTTCAAGATGGACCTGGCTGACGTAATGCATTTGCATGGTGTTGATGCTGTCGCGCAGCGCGCTCAAGGCCAGGGTGAAATTGTCGTCCTTGAGCAGGTGACGGCGCACCGTCGCGGGCGAGTCTAGAAATTTTTGATAGAGGCCATAGGTCCGCTGAATCTCGATTACCGCCTGATGATCGCTGGCATTCATAGAATCGTCGGCGGCTTTGCGCAGCCATTCATTGAAGCGTGCATCCGACGCTTTCAATGCTGGCCGGTCGAGCTTGTCGGCAATGATCAGAATGACTTGGGTGCCCATCTCTTGGCGCAGGCCGAGTGAGGCATCGATGATGTTCATGTTGCGGGTCATGGCTTCATTCTGGGTTTTGCTCAGCTGCCAGATGCTGAACATGCCCAGGAGTAACCCGACCAAGGCGGCCGTGACCAAGGCCCCACCGCTGATGAACAGCTGGTTACGTAACCTCATAGGTCGAGCTGCTTACGTTTGCGGTACAGCGTTGAGGCGTCGATACCCAGTGTTTTAGCCGCTTGGTCCAGCGTGCCGCTATTGGCCAATACCGCGCTGATATGGGCTTTCTCCAATGCCTCCAAGCTCATTTGCGCGCCGGCCTGGGGGCTGCACAGCTCGGCATTGAGGGTGAGTCCCAAATGGCTGACCTGCACCTGCTCTTCTGCGCAGAGAATGCTGGCGCGCTCGACTACATTGCGCAGCTCACGAATATTGCCTGGCCAGGCGTAGCTGAGTAGCGCCTCGCGCGCCTCATTACTGAAGGCCCGTGCGGGGCGCGCATAGTCGCTGACAAAGCGCGCGAGAAAACGCTCGGCCAGCACCATGATGTCTTCGCGGCGTTCACGCAGCGCGGGCAGGGTTAGGGTGATTACATTCAGGCGGTAGAGCAGGTCTTCACGGAACTGGCCCTGCTTGGCCATTTCGTCGAGATTGAGGTTGGTCGCCGCGACGATGCGCACATCAGCCTGACGGGTCTGCGGGTCACCAATTCGTTCGTACACCTTGTCTTGAATAAAGCGCAGCAGCTTCGGTTGCAGAGCCAGCGGGAAGTCGCCGATCTCATCAAGAAAGAGGGTGCCGCCATCGGCTTGGCTGACACGTCCCTGGGTACTTTCGGTGGCGCCGGTAAACGAGCCGCGGTTATGCCCAAACAACTCGCTCTCCATCAACTCGGCACTTAAGGAGGGGCAGTTGATGGTCACGCAAGACTTTTTCGCGCGCTTGCTCCAGCCGTGGATGGCCTGGGCCAGCTCACCCTTGCCGGTGCCGGACTCGCCGAGGATCAGAATATTGGCATCGGTGTCAGCCACCTGCTTCGCCGTTTGCAGCACCGCCATCATGGCCGGGTTATGCGAGTCCAAACCCTCGCCGGGTTTACGCGCATGCCCTTCGAGATGCGCCAAGCGCTCGGCCATCTGCCGCGCTTCCAGTTGTTTGCTGGCAGCCAGACGCAGCTGTTCGGGGCTGCAGGGCTTCACTAAGTAATCGGCAGCACCCGCCTGGATCGCGTCCACGGCGGTATCGATCGCTGAGTGCGCGGTAATCATCACCACCCGCATCCACGGTGCCTGCACGCGCATGTGCGTGAGCACCTCCATGCCGTCGTCGTTGCCCAGCCGCAAGTCGAGGAAGCATAAATCGAACACTTGGCGCAGCAATAACGCGTCGGCTTGGGCTGCGCTGTTGGCCGTACTGACCTGGTAACCCTCGTCTTCCAGGCAATAACGGAAGGTGCGCAGGATGGCGGGTTCATCATCGACCAACAGAATGCGGCCGAGCGGCTGTGAAGGGGTGTCCATATTGCTCTCCTTGGCTGGGTGCTGAGGGTTAGTCCGCGATCTGTCGTGCAAGTTGCACGGCGCAGAATAGGCAATCATGCAGCTTGCACACCAATGGGTTTCTTTTTATGAGCATAAGTAATTGATTTTAATGATTTTATTTTTTGATCATGGCCTGGCACGGGCCTTGCGACAGTGAGGTGTAAGTCGCACAAAGCGACGCAAGCACTGCAATCCATTGGAGGAACTGCCATGCATAAGTTGAAGACTCTGGCCCTGGCCACCGCAACCGCCGGCATGATCGGCCTGGCACCTTTCAGCGCATTCGCTGCTGAGGGTGATATGAGCCGTGAACTCAGTGAGGCCCGCCAGGAAGGCTCGGTGTGGACTGCATTTGCCCTCAATCGCCATCTCAACCCGTTCGCCATTGAGGTGGATGTCGAGAACGGCACCGCGAAAATCACCGGTACCGTAGAGACCTCGGTCGAGCGTGATTTGGCTGAGCAGATTGCTCTGGGCGTTGACGGCGTAAACAAGGTGGACAACCAACTCAAGCTGGACCCTAAGTTCGAGGCCAAAGCCAGCAGCGAGCCGAATATGTCGCAGCGTTTTGAAGACGCCACGCTGGCGGCCACCGTCAAGTCCAAGCTGCTGTGGAACAGCAACACTGAGGGCTTAGACATTGATGTCGATGCGGTGAACGGCAAGGTTACCCTCAACGGTAGCGCGCAAAACCCCGAAGCCAAGGAGCTGGCAGGGCGCCTGGCCGCCAACACCGATGGCGTGCGTGAGGTAAGCAACCTATTGAGCGTGAGTAAAGCCGACAGCACCGCCGCCCAGGCGCAAAACGCCGCCGATGATGCCGCGGCGTCCATTAGCGATGCGTGGATCACCAGCAAGGTCAAATCCAGCCTGATTTACAGCCGTAACTTGGATGGCCTGAGCATCACGGTGGATACCCAGAAAGGCATGGTTAACCTGAGCGGCCGAGTGTTGAGCAATGCCGAGAAGCAATTGGCCGTGGAAACGGCACGCAACATTCGCGGTGTCCGCGGCGTAGACGCTGACGCCCTGCACGTCGACAGCTAAGCAGCTGGCTGTCAGGTATCACTGGCAGCCAAATCTTGAGGCGGTTATCGCCGCCGTTACAGCCAGAGGAGAGTCACCATGACTGACAAAATCCAGCAACTGAACGAGCTGATTGAAATTACCCGTGACGGTCAGCGTTTTTATCAGCACGCCCACGAAGAAGTGAAAGATGTGCGCTTGCAGGCGCTGTTCCGTGACATGGCGCAAACCAAGACTGAACTGATTCGCGCGCTGTCGGTAAAAGTGGCCGCCAACCAACAGAAGCCAGCCGATGGCGGCACTGTTGTGGGCAAACTGCGTCAGGTGTATGCGGACACTAAGGCCACGCTGGTCAGCGATGAAGAGGGTGCCTATGTGGCGCAGCTGGAGGAAGCGGAAGACCGCATCCTGCACGCCTTCGAAGCGGTACTGAAGGACGCTGACCCGGACATACATGCGTTGCTTGCGACGCAAATGCCGACCGTGCGTGCCAACCATGACCGCATGCGCAACCTCAAGCAGTCCATGCAGTAAGGCAGTGGGGCGTGGTGTGTACCGCGTCCCTCAATCGCTGCGCATCGGGTGCAGCCGGTAAACAAGGAGAATCACCATGTTGAGTTGGGCCATTACCTTTCTGATCATTGCCATCATCGCTGCCGTACTGGGCTTCGGTGGTATCGCCGGCACCGCAACCGGGATCGCGAAGATTCTGTTCTTGGTCTTTCTGGTGCTGTTCATTGTGTCGTTCATCATGGGCCGCCGCCCACGGGGTTAGGAGCGCACCGCATGCAACCCTTTAAGACGCTGCTTGCCGCCCTGATGTTGGGCGGCAGTGCGGCGGCTTTGGTCGCCGCCACCTCATTCTCATCAAGTGCCGTAGCAACGGCTGAGCCTGCGCCGCGCTACTCGCAAAGCTGGCCCGCCATCCGAGAAGTTGAGCATGCTTGGCCACAGTGGATGCGTAACCTCCAAGGCTCTGTGCTGGCTCTGCATGAAAGCGCTATTAAGCCCTCGATCAACGGGTCTTGTGCGCAACAACACTGTGCTGATCTCGCAGTACAGGCTATGCCCGCGTCGCCCAACGCAGGCATCTATCAACACGCGACTGACCTGGCTTACGACTCGCCGCAAATACAGCGTGGCAGTCTGCAGTGGCGGGATAAGCAACCGATGCTCACGCCACCGCGTTTGAGTTTCTAACTGCCCAGCGGGTCTCACGCTCGCGCGTTGTAACGACTTCCCCTAACACCACCCCGTACCTGCCTGGCGCCACCCGGCGTATGGGTGTCACTTCCCGCACTGGCGACTGCGCTCACGCCCGCCATCTTCTTTATTTATGTCCTCGACTGCTGTGCTGTGCACGCAGAGCGGCTTGTCTCGTCTTCATTGCGGTTTACGGATAGCGCTCTTTGCTCCTCGCCGCTGAGGTCAGCGGCGAGCCGCCCATCATGCAAGTTGCACGGAGAATGCTGAGCAATCATGCAGCTTGCATGTTTAAGGTTGAATAGTATTTTCTCAAGTAATTGAAATATAAGGATTAAATTGATTCATAAGGCTGGCATGAGCCCTGCAATAGTTCTATTACGGTTGCCCCGGCAATCATGCAAAAACCTGCGAAGGTGTCTGAGACCCCTTTCGTTTTGCCGCAGCGCACCCGCTGGGGTTTGTTCTACAAAGGAGAATCACCATGTTGAGTTGGGCCATTACCTTTCTGATCATTGCCATCATCGCTGCCGTGCTGGGCTTCGGTGGTATCGCCGGCACTGCAACCGGGATCGCGAAAATTCTATTCCTGGTCTTTCTGGTGCTGTTCATTGTGTCGTTCATCATGGGCCGTCGCCCTAAGGTCTAAGGAGTGGGCATGAGTTTTTTCAAGACGCTATTTGCTGCCCTGATTTTAGGGGGCAGTGCGGCGGCTTTGGCCGCCGACACCGATACGCAATTTCACCTCAATGAATTGCTCTCCAGTGACGTTACCTACCAAGAAACCTGGCGGGATCTGGTTGAAGACGAAAGTCGTTTGCCTGAGTGGGTGATGAACCTCAGTGGCGATGCCAGGCCCATGCAAGGCTTGGAGGACGATGGTGACAAGTACTTGGTCGGCCAACTGTGCGCGGTGCAAAACTGCTTCAATCAGCGCCTGTATACCGCCTTCACGTGGGACAAAGACACTGCTTATGCCCTCTATGTTCAGCTGCCAGACGGCTTACCCGTGGGCCACGTACCCAGCCAGCATGCCATCTTGCGCTGGTTAGGCGAGCCGAATGAGGCGGTCCAGACGCTGTTGCTTGAGCAACTGCAGAAAGACCCCAACTGGTACTGATTACTGCTGCAACGCTCCCTGAGCGGTCTTGAACCGCTCCTTTGCACCCCAGTTTCGCCAGCCGCGCTATCATCACGCCCATTAACAGGGGATCGGTATGCTCAACGGCTTGTGGCTGGGGTTTTTTTTGGTGGCGGCGGTTGCCGGCCTGTCGCGCTGGTTATTGGGCGATGATCCGGCGGTGTTCGCCGCCATGGTCGAAAGCCTGTTTGCCATGGCCAAGCTGTCGGTCGAGGTCATGGTGCTGTTGTTTGGCACCCTTACGCTATGGCTCGGCTTGCTGCGTATCGCCGATAAAGCCGGCCTGGTCGACGCCCTAGCGCGGGTGCTTGGGCCGCTGTTTGCACGGTTGATGCCCGAGGTGCCGCGTGGTCATCCAGCCCTTGGTTTGATCACTATGAATTTCGCCGCCAATGGCCTGGGCCTGGACAACGCAGCCACGCCGATCGGCCTGAAAGCCATGCGTGCCCTGCAAACGCTTAACCCCAGCAGTACCACGGCGAGCAACGCGCAAATCCTCTTTCTGGTGCTCAATGCCTCGTCGCTGACCTTGCTGCCGGTGACCATCTTTATGTACCGCGCCCAGCAGGGTGCACCTGATCCAACCCTGGTCTTCCTACCCATTCTGTTGGCCACCAGCGCCTCGACCCTGGTCGGCTTGCTGTCGGTGGCAGTGATGCAGCGCCTGCGCTTGTGGGACCCGGTGGTGCTGGCCTACTTGGTACCAGGGACGCTGGCGCTGGGGGCCTTTATGGCGCTGCTGGCCGGCATGTCAGCCACGGCGCTGGCGGCCCTCTCGTCGCTGGCCGGTAACCTCACCCTGTTCGGCATCATCCTGCTGTTTCTGCTGATGGGCGCATTGAGGAAAGTGGCGGTCTACGAGGAGTTTATTGAAGGCGCGAAAGAAGGCTTCGACGTGGCCAAGAGCCTGCTGCCCTATCTGGTAGCGATGCTCTGCGCGATTGGTGTACTGCGTGCATCTGGGGCATTGGAGTTTGGTCTCGACGGGATTCGCTGGCTGGTCGAGGCGGTTGGCTGGGACACGCGCTTTGTTGAAGCGCTGCCCACCGCCATGGTCAAACCCTTCTCCGGCAGTGCGGCGCGCGCCATGCTGATTGAAACCATGCAGACCCAGGGCGTCGACAGCTTCCCCGCGCTGATCGCCGCCACGGTGCAGGGCAGTACGGAAACCACCTTCTATGTGCTGGCGGTGTATTTCGGTGCGGTCGGCATTCAGCGCGTGCGGCATGCCGTGGGCTGTGCACTGCTGGCCGAGTTTGCCGGTGTCGTAGCCGCCATATTCGTCTGCTATTGGTTCTTCGGCTAGGTGTTCGACCGCGATCTGCTGCGCGTCGGCTCTGCGGCGTTAAAACAGGCGCGGCAAGCCACTTGTGGCTAACGCGCTACAGCGCGACCCCGAAGGGGCGAGTGAAGCGAGTCATGCTCATGTACAAAAGTACACTCGCGTGCGGGCCCAGTCCGCTTACTCGCCGTTTTGACCAGCCGCAGGCTGTTACTAACGTAGCGCCTTGCAGGGCTCTAGCTCGCGAGAGCTCAAATAGATTTATCCGTGGTTATTCCACCACCTTAAACCGCAGTACGCCGATCATCTGTCCAGCTTCGGTGAGGACTTGCACCTGCCAGCGGCCTACGGCGTCGGCGGGGAAGTTTTGCTTGTGGGTCCAGGCGCGATAGCCTTCTTTACGTCCGCCTTGGATATTCAGCGCGATGCGCTCGACCTCGCCGCCATCGCGCCGCCAGACGTGGTAAATCCGTTCATTCAGTCCACGTGGCGCATTGATCGCGGTGTAAGCGTACAAGCCCTGACTGCGCAGCTGCGCCACGCTCAACTGCTTGAGGCTCGCGCCCGGTGCGCGGTTTTGGTTATCGAATTGAGTGGTCACGGCCACCTCGGTCAGCCACAACGTGGCGGGTGGCACCCAGACGCGCGCGAGCCAGCCCCCAGCGCCGAGGGCCAGCGTCAGGCCGATCAGCAATAATCCGCGCCACCAACGCTGTACGGTGATGATCGCGAACAGTGATGGGAACGACAGCAGCACCGCGGCGGCGAGCGCCAGTTGGTAACTCTGCGGGGTGGTGAGTTTGAAGATGATTGGCAGCGCCGTGAGCAGCACGGCAAATAACGCTAAGGTGTGATACGCAAGAAACAGCCAGCGTTTGGGTGCTAGCCATTTGTAGTAGAGCGGGTCGATGATCGAAACCAATGCTGCGGCCGCAAGCAGCCCACTGAACAATAGTTGTCCGCTGTTCCACGTAGTGGTGATAAAGAAAAACGGCAGGACGAAGAACAGGCTTTCTTGGTGGATCATCTGCGTCGCATAGCGCAACAGCGGCGGCGGCAACTCAAAGCCAAAGCGGCGCGCGATGCTTTCACGCAGGATGTTTTCCAGAATCAGCCATAACCAGCTGACGAGCATCACCAGTCCCAGCACTTGGGCCAGTTCAGCTTGGCGCTCCACCAGCAGAAAACTCGCCAGCCCAGAGGCAAAACCAAAAACCGCCACCATGCCTGGGTGACGTTGAGCCAGAGCGATGAGCCTGAAGACCTGTTGTTTTAATGCCAGCATAGGAGGCTCGTAGTTGACCTGTTTAGGTTTCGCGGGCTGGAGCTAACCCGGGCGGGCTCAACAGCGGACAGCCTGCCGCGGCCCCATGATAAGGGGCAGAGCATAACGTGCCATGCAGCTAATGAGGTGAGTGCGCGCCGCCTTTGGTCACTCCGTACGGCCCGCGCTGCCGCTGCTGCTCTGCAGTAAGCCGAATAGCCTAGGGTGGGTAATCACAGTGGGCGAAAGTGCAGCCTTGCGTGCCAATGTACCGCACTGCATATGGCGAGCTTCATGCGTATCTTGAACACCGGTGCTGCCGGCGATATGGGTCAGCAACTGGCTATTCAGCAGCCACATTGGGCGCTGATATGCGCCCGCTCAAGCGTGCCGATATGAAGCTGATATCGAACCGATGCAGCTCGATATCAGCCGCTGCGTGGCCATGCTCGCTTTGCTTTCGCCAAACACAAGCGTGAAGTGGAGTTGCTACTGGCGGAGGCGCGTGTGCAGCATCCGCAGTTCAAGCAATTGGCGATGCGCCACGGCACCATTCTGGTCTGACGGGTAAACAATCAGCTCAGCGAATTATTTAAAAACGCACGGTACTGAGTAATCAACAGCTCAAGCAGGACTTCAGCTTTAATCCATGTCATCGCTCAGGCGTTTCGGGTAGAGGATCTCTAACCGCCGTTAGCGCGCTGTGTCGAGCGCGATATTCGCCCGGCGTGAGGCTGATTCATTGACGAGGCGCCCGAAAAATACGCTGGGTTCCGAATAACCCAGCAGCAGGGCGATGTCCGCGGCAGGCAAGTCGCTGCTGCTCAGGTGCAGATGGCACCCAGCGCATTGCCTAGGGTCGGGCTACTCTGCAGCAGGTAACCGAGCACACTGAAGGGGCCAGGGGCGAGGTTGTAACCCAGGGCCAGGCCGGGTTCGGTATGTTCGATGCGACTGAGGTGTTGCCACAACTGTTCCTGGATGGCGAGGGCACGCGTGCATTGGGATCACTGAGTGGGCGGTCGCTGAGCGCATGCACTCATCAATTAAGTGCGATCAACGCCCAAACGGCTGGCCGCATGCAGCGCTACGAGCGTGATGCTGGCGCTGACTGAGGTGTGTTGCGAATCGAAAGTGTGCTTGGGCATCGCCTGGTTCTGCCCAAAGCAGTGGCTTGGCGGTAGCGCTAAGGGGCCCGGTGCGCGGGGTATTAAATACGTGGTTACCAGCGTTGTTCGCTATTACGTCGTGCAACCTGCGCCTGAGCGGTTAGACTCTTGCCCTTCCGGACGCACTCAAAAGGGGCGTGCGGGTCCAAAATAAACAGAAAAGGAGAACTCCCATGAAAGGTAAATCCCTGGCATGGGCTCTGTCGGCTGCACTCGCAGGTATTACCCTGAGCAGCGCAGTACAGGCCGAAGAGCAATTCGTCACCATCGGCACGGGTGGCCAAACTGGCGTTTATTACGTGGCCGGTCAGTCTATCTGCCGTTTCCTCAACCGTGGTGCAGCTGACCACGGTATCAAGTGCAACGCCCCCGCCAGTGGCGGCGGTGTAGCCAACGTCAACGGTATCCGCAGTGGCGAATTCAACTTCGGCATCATGCAGTCGGATCACCAGTACAAGGCCATGAAGGGCGTAACACCGTTCGAGAAAGAAGGTGCGATGGATGACATCCGTGCCGTGTTCTCGCTGCAGAGCGAAGTGTTCACCATCCTCGCGCGTCGTGACGCCAACATCAGCAGTTTCGATGACCTCAAAGGTAAGCGCGTCAACATCGGCAACCCAGGTTCCGGCCAGCGCGACACCCTCGACGAAATCATGCAGGTCAAAGGCTGGGAGCGTTCAGTGTTCTCCCTGGCTGCTGAGTTGAAGCCGGCTGAGCAAGCCTCGGCGTTGGGCGACAACAACATCGATGCGATGACTTACTTTGTTGGTCACCCGAATGGTGCGATCCAAGAAGCTACCACCACCACCGACGCAGTTTTGGTACCGGTGACCGGTGCGGAAATCGACAAGCTGCTGGCTGAGAAGAGCTACTACACCACCGCTGAAATTCCAGGTGGCATGTACAAGGGTAACGACAAGCCGACCCCGTCCATTGGCGGTAAGGCCGTGCTGTCTACCTCGGCCAAGGCCAGCCCGGAAGTGGTGTACCAGCTGGTTAAGTCAGTGTTCGACAACATTGATCGCTTCAAGCGTCTGCACCCTGCATTTGCCGACCTGAAAGAAGAAGACATGATCAAAGTCGGCCTCAGTGCGCCGCTGCATGAAGGTGCCGTGCGTTATTACAAAGAGCGTGGCTGGTTGTAAACCTGATTACGATCGGCTGCGCGTCGGCCCTGCTGCGTTAGCAACTGGCGCTCACTCGCGAGATCGTAAACAGGTTTGACGCTGGCCTTGCCTGCAAGCAGGCTAGCGTCTCTAGTTAAGCAAACCCGCAGTCGTAAGGCTGCGGGTTTTGCCGTTTCCGTCCCCTCGAATGCAGGTTCGACCCATGCATGACAAGCAACTGTCCACCGAAGAACTGATCGCCCAGGATGTCGGTGCGCGTACCCCGCTGGGCGCCATGGCCCAGGTGATTACCGGCCTGGCCCTGCTCTGGTCGCTGTTTCAATTGTGGATCGCCTCGCCGCTGCCGTTCATCTTCGGCCTTGGTGTGTTTAACAACACAGAAACCCGCTCTATCCACTTGGCATTTGCCCTGCTGCTGGCCTTCCTCGCCTACCCGGCGTTCAAGAAGTCGCCGCGCGACCGTGTACCGCTGTTGGATATCGCCTTGGGTCTGGTCGCTGCAGCCAGCGCCGCCTACCTGTTTATTTTCTACCAGCAGCTGGCCTTGCGCCCCGGCAGCCTGACCACGGCGGACATGCTCACCGCCTGTATTGGCATACCGCTGCTGCTGGAAGCCACGCGTCGGGTACTCGGCCCGCCGTTGGCGATCATTGCCCTGCTGTTCCTGATCTACAGCCTGGCCGGCCCCTATATGCCGGGGCTGTTGGCGCACCGTGGGGTCAGCATAAACGCGCTGGCTAACCACCAGTGGATCACCACCGAAGGGGTGTTTGGTATTGCCCTTGGGGTGTCCACCAGCTTCGTGTTCCTCTTTGTCCTGTTTGGCGCCCTGTTGGATCGCGCCGGCGCCGGGCATTACTTTATTCAACTGGCCTTCAGCATGCTCGGGCATTTCCGTGGCGGCCCGGCCAAGGCGGCGGTGGTGGCGTCGGGCTTGACCGGGCTGATCTCCGGCTCGTCGATTGCCAACGTGGTCACCACCGGTACCTTCACCATCCCGATGATGAAACGCACCGGCTTCTCGGCCGAGAAGGCTGGCGCGGTGGAAGTGGCCTCCTCGGTGAATGGCCAGATCATGCCGCCAGTGATGGGCGCGGCGGCCTTTTTGATGGTTGAGTACATCGGCATGCCGTATGTCGACATCATCAAGCACGCGTTCCTACCGGCGGCGATCTCCTATATCGCCCTGCTGTATATCGTTCATCTGGAATCGCTCAAGCTCGGCCTGCAGCCGATTGGCGGCCACCAACCTAAGCCCTGGCTGCGCCGCCTGACCGGCTTTGCCTTCGGTGCCGCGATGATCAGCGGCCTGTCGCTGGCGGTGTACTACGGCCTCGGCTGGCTCAAGCCGGCATTGGGCGATTTCGCTTTGCCGGGCATCGGCGCACTGCTGGCACTGGTTTACCTCGGCTTGCTGAAAATTGCCGCCAGCGTGCCGGTGTTGCCCGCTGAAGACCCCGACGCACCGCTCGACAAACTGCCACAAACCCGCGCTGTATTGCTTTCCGGCCTGCACTTTCTGTTGCCGGTGGTGGTGCTGGTCTGGTGCCTGATGATCGAGCGCTTGTCCCCAGGCTTGTCTGCCTTTTGGGGCAGCGTGATGTTGGTGATCATCCTGCTCACCCAGCGCCCGTTGCTGACCTGGCTGCGCACCGATGGCACGCACGCTCACGGCTCGTTTATGGATGGCGTGATCGACTTACGTGAAGGCCTGATTGCCGGTGCGCGCAACATGATCGGCATCGGCATTGCCACGGCAGCCGCCGGGATGATCGTCGGCGCGGTGTCGCAAACCGGGGTTGGCCTAGTTTTGGCCGATCTGGTTGAGCTGCTGTCGATGGGCAACCTGCTGCTGATGCTGGTGCTCACCGCGATTTTCAGCCTGGTGCTGGGCATGGGCTTGCCGACCACCGCCAACTACATCGTGGTGTCCAGCTTGCTAGTGCCGGTGATCGTCACCCTCGGTCAGCAGAACGGCCTGATCGTGCCGCTGATTGCCGTGCACTTGTTCGTCTTCTACTTCGGCATCATGGCCGACGTGACGCCGCCCGTAGGATTGGCCTCGTTCGCCGCTGCAGCGGTGTCCAAGGGCGACCCGATCAAGACCGGCATCGCCGCGTTCTACTACAGCCTGCGTACGGCGATTTTGCCGTTCCTGTTTATCTTCAACACCGACCTGTTGTTGATCGACGTGGACTTCTGGCATGGCGTGCTGATCTTCATCATCGCCACGACGGCCATGCTGATCTTCGCGGCCGGCAGTCAGGGCTTCTTCCTGGTGCGCAGCCGCTGGTACGAGAACGTCATGCTGCTGCTGGTTGCCTTCACCCTGTTCCGCCCGGGCTTCTGGATGGACATGGCACACGACCCTTACCGTGACATCCCGCCGGCACAACTGGCCCAAGCCTTGGGTGACGTTGAGGCGGGCAGTCAGCTGCGCTTGCGCATCAAAGGTGAAGACGCCGTAGGCGATGCGCGTGAATTCAGCCTGCTGTTACCTGTGCCTGAGGGCGATAGCGGCGAGGAGCGCCTGCAGAAGCTGGGCCTGCTGACCTATGAAGAGGGCGACAAGGTGCTGGTCGACAGCGTGACCTTCGCCAGTCCAGCCGCCGAAGCGGGGCTGGAGTTCGATCAGCAGATTCTTAAAGTTCGCGCGCCTACCCAGCGTATGACCAAAGAGCTGATGTGGATTCCCGGCTTCCTGCTGTTTGGTCTGGTGGTCTGGTTGCAGCGCCGCCGTCGCGCCCGCGAGGCTTGAACCAACACAGAGCGCTGCGCAGTATATTGCGCAGCGCTCTGTGGGTAAGTGTGTGGATAAGCTGTTAATCACCTTTGTCTGCGGGCGTGTAAGCGCTCAGGCAACTTATTGCGCAAGGCTGCGCAATAAGTTGCGCAGATTTAAGTGATCTGCCGCACAGTCGCTTTTTAGCTTGATGGCTAACCCTTATAAATTGTTGTTTTATAAGGGTTTTATTTTAATGGCACGCTTATCGCTCTAGGGAGGGTTCCCGGATCACTGCAGATCCATGACCCAAGGCAAGGAAAGCACTCATGCCAACTCCCGCGTATCTGTCCCTCGAAGGCACCAAGCAAGGCCTGATCACCGCCGGCACCTTCACCGAAGATTCCGTCGGTAACATCTTCCAGGAAGGTCATGAAGACCAGATTCTGGTTCAAGCCTTCAACCACCAGGTCATCATCCCGCGTGACCCACAGTCCGGTCAGCCGACTGGCCAGCGCGTCCACAAGCCGCTGATGATCACCAAAGTCTTCGACAAATCCTCGCCGCTGATCTTCAACTCCCTGACCTCTGGCGAGCGTTTGAACAAGTGCCGTCTGGAGTGGTACCGCACTTCCTCCACCGGTACTCAAGAGCACTACTTCACCATCGAGCTGGAAGATGCCGTGATCGTTGACGTGCAGTCGCGTATGCCGAACTGCCAGGATCCGAACATGTCTCACTTCACTCACCTGGAAGACGTGTACTTCACCTACCGCAAAATCGTTTGGACCCATGAAGTCTCTGGCACTTCCGGTTCTGACGACTGGCGTACCCCGATCTCCGCCTAAATACAGGCTGAGTTCGTACGCTCCGCATCGGCCAGGCATCGTCCTGGCCGCTGCGTTTTTAGTGAGACCTGTTTCGCCAAACGCTGACAGGCATCGCGAAAAAGCACGAGTACGCACGGCTACCTAGGCCAGGCCTGGGTTAAAACTGCGCAGTGGTTTGATTCATGGACGAAACAAGAGGAACAACGAATGTTCGCCGCCGCCAACCAGACTCATTTCAGCCTGAGCATCGAAGGCGTCAGCCACGATCTGCAGGTGCTCGAATTCAGCGGCCGTGAGGCGATCAGCCAGCCCTTCGAGTTTGAGCTGGAACTGGTCAGCGAACGCCCTGATCTCGACCTGGAAAGCCTGCTGCACCAAGCTGCTTTTCTGGCGTTCAACCAAGCCGACAACGGTATTCATGGGCAGATCTACCGCGTTGCCCAAGGCGAGTCCGGTAAACGCCTAACCCGCTACCACGTCACCTTGCGCCCGCAACTGGCCTATCTGGCGCACCGCACCAACCAACGCATCTTCCAACACCTGACGGTGGAAAAGATCATCAGCCAAGTGCTCGAAGAGCACGGCATTCAGGCCAACGCCTACCAATTTCAACTCGGCTCGATTTACCCCGAGCGCGAGTACTGTGTGCAGTACGACGAAACCGACCTGCACTTTGTGCAGCGTCTGTGCGAGGAAGAAGGTATTCACTACCACTTCCAGCACAGTGAGCAAGGCCATGTATTGACGTTCGGCGACGATCAAACGCCGTTCCCCAAGCTGGCGCCAACCGCCTACCAGCAAGACAGCGGCCTGGTCGCCGATGACCCAGTGATCAAGCGCTTTGGCGTGCGCGTGGAAACCCGTACCAGCCGGGTGACCCGCCGCGACTACGACTTTGAAAAACCCAAACTGCTGATGGAAGCGGACGCCAAAAGCGCGTTCAAACCCGACCTAGAGGATTACGATTACCCTGGCCGCTTTGTCGACCGTGAACGTGGCAAGCACCTCAGCCAGCGCGCGCTGGAACGCCATCGTCACGACTTCGAACAGGCTCAAGGCGATAGCGACCAACCGCTGCTGGTCAGTGGCCACTTCCTCGCCCTGACCGAGCACCCACGCACCAGCTGGAACGACCTGTGGTTGCTCACTGAAGTCAGCCATGAAGGCAAGCAGCCGCAAGTGCTGGAAGAGTCAGTCACCAGCCACACCGAGGTCAGTGACGGCTTCCAGCAGGGCTACCGCAACCACTTCCGCGCCACCCCCTGGACGGTGCTCTACCGCCCAGCGCTCAACCACCCGAAACCGCGCATCCTCGGCAGCCAAAGCGCCGTGGTCACTGGCCCGCCGGGTGAAGAAATCCATTGCGACGAATACGGCCGGATCAAAGTGCAGTTCTTCTGGGACCGTGAAGGCCAAGCCGACGATAAAACCAGCTGCTGGCTGCGCGTCAGCTCCAGCTGGGCCGGCGACCGCTACGGCGGCATCGCCATCCCACGGGTCGGCATGGAAGTCGTGATCACCTTCCTCGAAGGCGACCCCGACCAACCGCTGGTCACCGGCTGCCTGTACCACGCCGAACACGTAGTGCCCTACGACCTGCCGGCGAACAAAACCCGCAGCCTGTTCAAAACCCTCAGCAGCCCTGGCGGCGGTGGCTACAACGAACTGCGCATTGAAGACAAAAAAGGTGCCGAGCAAATCTACCTGCACGCCGAGCGCGACTGGGACGAGAACATCGAGCACGACCAGAAAATCCGCATCGGCAACGAACGCCACGATACCGTTGAAGCCAACAGCTACAGCGAATTCAAAGCCGAAGAACACCGCACCACCCACGCCGACCGCAAAAGCGAAGTCAAAGCCAACGATCACCTTACCGTCGGCAACAACCAACACATCAAGATCGGCACTGGCCAGTTCATCAATGCCGGGCAGGAAATCCACCTTTCCAGCGGCCAGAAAGTCGTACTCGAAGCCGGCAGCGAACTCACCCTCAAAGCCGCCGGCAGCTTTATCAAACTCGACGCCAGCGGAATCACGATGGTCGGCCCGATTATCAAAATCAACTCAGGTGGCGGCCCAGGCAGTGGTTCGGGGGCAGCACCGATTCGGCCGGGCAAGGTTAAACCGGCGGATGTGGATAAGGCGGGTGAGTTGTTGATTCAGGCGCAACGGCAGGCATTGATGCGCGCCACACCTCGCTGCGAAATATGCGAACAGATGCAACAGCGGGGGGCTGAGACCTGATGCAGCGCTCCAATTACCTACTTATCGACGGTGTTCTTCGTAAGGGCGTGATCGCTGAACTCTACGGGCGCGACGAGGAGATAGAAGTCGAGCCTCTCTACCTCGGGACCCGCTGGCAAGATGCCCACGATTTGGGACCTATCCTCGTCGCAGTCTCGCCCCAGTCCAGCCTCCTGTCAGAGGCTCGGAGTAATGTGACCTGGTTGAGTTGTGCCAGCTTTCTATTGAGCGATAGACCTTTGCAGGAGGTCGCCGACCACCTGCGTGAGTTCATTTGTGCGCGCGATGGAGCTGGCAGCCAAAGCTTGCTGCGCTTTGCCGATCCACTAGTCACTTGGCATTGGTTGGCTAGCTACGCCCCGTCGCAATACGCGCACCTACTTGGCCCTATCACAGAGTGGGAGGTGGCCCTAGTTGCAGCGAAGTGGCTGCCCCATACCGAGCCGCAGTGGAATAGCTTTACAGCAAAAGATCACCCACCCCGTCTCTTCGACCGCACTTATATCGATGAGAGGCAAGAGGCTGCGTTGCAGCAGGCTTATCACTGGCGACTGAAAGAGCGTCTGCATAACTGGCTTCAAACATATGCAACGGAGTCCCTGCAGCAGCGGAGGCTACTGGATCAGGGGGGTTGGTTAGATGGTCGCCTGCAAAGTGCAGAGCAGGCAGGACTCATAAGTGAGCGCAGCATAGCCATATGGGCAATGTTAAGCCTTGAGCAAGGGGATGACTTTGCTAGTAACCCTGACACCCCCTACAGCCAGTGGAAGGCGAGGGAGCCACAGGCTCTTGGCCTGCCTGCAGAAGTGAACCTCCAGACCTTCTTCAACGAACACGCCTGACAGACGCGAAGGATTCGCCATGACCGATTCGAACAGGCAAGCGGCCAAAGACAGCCTGCGTGCCACCTTCCCTAACAGTTCCGCCGTAAGCACTGGCCAATGTCCGATGCAACAGGGTGAAGTGGCTATTTTCCCCGTGCGTTACGCAATTGATGAATCGCCCAAAAAGGCAGGACAGCCAGGGCCAAACTCTCTACCGGCTGGCTGGCAGGGGCTCAGCGAAATGCCTCGCCTGCACACCCGCACCTATACGCTTCGTCAACTAAGAGACGGCTGGGTGTATGTGTTCGACCGCACGGCCAAGACCTTTCACGAGTATCGACTCATCGGTTGTCAGTTCACGCGGATCAAATGGGCAGATAAGCAACTCAACCAGGATACACGCACCGGCTCGGGCGAGACTAAACCTTATCTGCTTTATCCCAAGACCAGCTCGCTGCTGATTGCCTACTCGGTGGCGCAATGGACTTGGCGCACCTGCGAGCGAATGCGCTCCACCCCCAAGCTGCAAAGCCAGTGGATGCGCGAGCTCGATCTGCCCAGATATTGTCAGAGCCTTAAAGCGCCTCACACCGCTCCCTTGTCCCGCCTTGCCGAGCTGGTTGCTGATATCGACCCCGGTGCAGCCAGTGCCAGAGCGAGCTTTACGTCCTCAATATTGCCGACTCTGGCGCAGGCCGAGGGTCAGGAATGCAAACCGATTATCGGCAGCGATCAAATCATCGGCAGCGTGCCAGATAAGGACACTGCTCTGATGCTGGCGCTGCAAGACCCATTGGCTGCGGTCGACGACCTGGCCATGCAGCTGACCGGGCGCCACATTGAGCAGCACCTGTTTGAAAAAGAGCATCACCATCGCCTGGAAGTGGCGGGGAATATTGAGATGTTTGCCGGCCTTCCTCTAGATCCGTTTAACGAAAGCGACTGGCCTCGCGGCGCCCTCAAGGATGAGGCTAAGCGGCAGGTGTTTATCCGCGACGCGCAGAAATACCTAGATAGTTATATGGCTCTGGTCAAACCCAGTTTCCCAGTGTTTGACCCTGCTGTTAGCGCCGCACGCTCCACCGCTCTGGGTATGGAGGGGCGAGATTTAGACAAAAAGTATGGTGCAGGGACTGCTACCAAGCTGGAGAAGAAAGCCCAGCTATGGATTTCCCGAGCCCCCTTGCGTGATCAAGTCAAATACCAGGAAGCCCTCGACTACCGCCGCGATCGCCACCGCGAACTAGTCGTGCTGATGCGGCATATCGACAGCGCACGGAATGACCTGATCCCCTGGTTGGAATACATCAAGACCGACCCGGGTAAGGTGTTTCTCGACCCCTGTGCCGAGCAGCAGTCGGCGTTGCTCATTCGCACCGCTCAGGGGCTGTTCGACGTGTTCGGCCAGACCGAAGCAGGTAAGAACTGGCTATGCCAGGAGTATGCGCAACCCAAGACATTGCTCGGTCTGGCTTTGTACAACTTCGATGCCGAGTTAGCCCATACCCTCGAAGCCATTGCGACGAATTTTGCCGCAAGCGGTAGCCTCGACCCTGGTCTGGCGACCAGCGCGGTCACCCGCGCCAATGAAACCTACAGCCTGCTCACAGACGATAGTGTGCGCAACAGCAAGCTCTTCCAAGCCATGAGCCTGCCGGCTCGCCAGGCTTACGACACTTTGCAGAAAGTGGCCCGAGTCGTTGCGCACGATACCTGGCAGCTGCTCGTCTACAAACTACTGCCTGCGCTCAGCACCAAATTTGCGCCCACCTGGAAGCCCATCGCCTACTCCCTGGTAATGGTGGTGACGCATATAGACACCGAGGTGGTGAAACCATACGTGGTCTACGACCATGGCTACCCGGCCAAGAAACAGCAGTGGGATGCAAAATTTGCCCAGCTTGCAAAGAAAATTAAAGGGCAAACCCGTACCGCCACTTTTGGCGCCAAGCATGAAAAGGCCGCAGCAAACCGCCAGCTTGTTCAACTCTATGAAGGGCGTCAGCTCTTGATGGCCAATGAGCCCAATAGGATTTTGGCCAAAGGCGAAGTCCGCGTGCAGCAGCGCACCACGCTGATACAGCAACAGGTGGAGTTTCTGCATACGCTGGGCAAATCCGAATTGGTCGAGCAACTGGAACTCAAAAGGCGCAATTACAGCGCCTATCTTGGCCGCTTGAAAAAATGGATGGCCAGCGGACTGGGCAACGGCTTGGCGGCCTTGGTAGCCGCCCTGAATATCTGGAACTTCAAGAACAGCATGGATCAGGCCAGGGCCGATGGTCATTGGAGCCAGGATGATCTGAAGTCCCTCAGCAGCGCAGGGGCTCAGCTCGGTAATGTTGTCATGGCCCTGACGCTGATGCCTCGCTGGGCGGCGATGAGCAAGTTGAGTGTCGTAGCTTATCTGGAAGGGAATCCGGTCACGACGAAGTTCACCCAGGCGTCCATACAGAGTTGGGCTGTAGCCAATGCCGAACTGGCCACAATGGTGCGCTCCTTTGCGCTACGTGCTGTGGGCATGGCGACGTTGGGCGTGATTGCCAATGGCGTCGACGCATGGCAATTGCATTCGGCCGCTGGCAACGCCAGTGGCAGCGATGAGGCGCTGGCGTTAAGAACAAAGGGAATTGCTGCTATTGCGATGGCCGGTCTTTCGTTCGCACAACTCGGGTATGGGTTAGCGGGTGCATTTGGCTTCAAAGCCATCGGTCTTGTATTCGCATCTTGGATCCTGTGGGGCTTTTTTATTGCCGGGGTCATTTACCTGGCTGCAACTTTTATTGCCAATAACCTAAAGCGCGAGGGCTTAAAGCTCTGGTTGTGGCGCTGCTGCTGGACCCAGGACAAGGCACCCTATTGGGCCAACACGTCTCAGGGGCGTCAGGATGAGTTAAAAGCCCTGCACGAAGTGCTGATGCGCCCCACCCTTTGCGCCAAAACGGTCACGGGCAACTATGGGGCCAGCAGTGTCTGCCTGCAGATCGCCCTGCCGGCGGATCTGGAGGGCAAGCGTGTGCGTCTGCACCCGATTATGGTCGAGGAGGGCTTGCTCTGGATGCCGGACAAACAGACCGGCTACCGGGCCGGGATGTATGGCAGCTATATCGCCGAAGGCGAATGGGTGCCTACGAGCGCGCTCGGTAACTTTGAGCGCAAGGCCTCGGCCTTTGTGCCCTATAACGAAGGCGAAGCCCGTGTCTGGCAGGTGTCACTGCCCCACTCCAAGGGCATGGACCGCCTGGAGCTGGAAATTCTCTACCCCGAAGACGTGGTTTCCCGCCAGGATGGGCGTGGCTACCGCTTCAGTATCGAACTTGACGACATTGCCGAAGGTAAACTCCAGGAAAACCCCTTCGAAAAAAGCCATATTTGCGAGCCTGTCGATCAGGACAGCTTAATGCTGGTGGAGAAGGTGCCGGAGAACCAACGCGTGTATTTTAATTTGAGTGTTATTTGAAATGAATATTTTCAGAATTTCGACTTTATGGGTTCCCGATCATCACCTTAATATGGAGTGGGATCATCCAGAGAGACCTGCTCTAAAGGAATGGAGCATAAAGGCCTTTGATGGAAACCTTTTATTGGCCAGTTTAGGTTTTTTATTACCTACTCTCGGTGTGTTCTTTGTTATGTGGTTAATTGAAGGCGATATATGGTTGGGGTTAATACCATCAGCTTTCGTCGGATATATTACCTACAACGCCTCTGTGCAAAAACGGATGTGCGTACATCGCCTGACTGACGAGGGCGGAGAAGTATACAAGTGGCGAGCAATCCCAGACTTTATTTTTGCAAGCATGCCCTGGTTCGCGGGAATTTATCTGATATTGGTACTGTGGGGGTTTACCTTTTCTTCTGAGATAGGGCTTGGGGCCTTGGTGGGTGGTGGAGGAGTAGGGTTGTTGTATGCGCTCGTATTCACTTCGGAAGACTATAAGAAAGATCAACTGGATCTCAGGCATTGGAAATTTAATTGGGATGAAATATACGAAGTTATATACGACCGCAAAGGCCATGCGATTGGTTTTACTACAGAGGACTCAAGGCCGTATATAGTCAGATTTAAAGAAGATAATGAAAATTTTTACGGATGTCGTATATATTTTCACCCCAAGATGGCAGAGGAGCTGCTCCGGTTATTCAAAAGCAAGATAGCCCCCAGTATCGTAATAAAAGAAGGTCGTATACATTACAGGACTATTGATTAATCCGGACTTTTTGCTACTCAAGTAGGCGAAAAGGGGATGGATTGTTTTTATTGGAAGGGCAAATAAATCTGTCCTCTTTTAGGGATAAATTAGATCGGTTGCACAAATATGCTAAAGGAATGCCTATGCAGCAGAAGCGGATTCGCCTCTTCGCTAACAATGTTCAGTTCACCGATGATGGGTTCAACCGGTATGAGCCGCTGGTGCGTCAGCCGAGTACACATCAGGGGAAATCCGCCCTCTTATGCGCTGTAACCCTATTTGGCTTGTTCATATTTGGCGTAGCTACTGAGCGCGACTGGTTGGCAGGGATCATGGGAATTGCAACGCCAATTATTCCATTCGTAGTGCTGTATTGGCTTGGTCGCGGCATTCCGGAAGACAAGGTCGAGGTGTACGCGGAGCAGGGTGGGCTGCTGCTTACATTTGAGTGCGGCCGGTTTCCTGAGCTCAGCACGGATATCCGGGTGTCATTTACCGAGATCAATTCGCTCACTCTGGAATCAAAAGTGGTGCACGAAGGACGCCTAGGTACTCACCGCTGGCGGCAGTATCGGATCCGAACGTCCTGCTCTGGCGAAACACCGCATCTATTGATCAACACCTTTCGGCCGATGCATTTGGTTCTGAAAGATCTACAGCAGCTAGCGGCCTTGCCTGGTTTCGGGCATATCGACAAGCACCTTGTTGCGCCCCAAGAAGAGCTCGATGCTCTTATCATTGAGTAGGCAGGGCGCCCGCTTTTTCTATAGATAGCTCCTCGTTCCTCAACAACTCCGGCCTCTCCCTCCGCAGTTTGCTCTGCAACATTTCCAGTTGCTCCAGCGCCGCGCGGGCCTCAATGAGTTCGGTGGCGTTGCGTTCGCCGGACTGGGCGGCTTGTTCGATGCGCTCGCGGATGGCGGGGATCTGCTGTACGCCGCTAGCGTAGGCCATAAGTTGGTCGCGGGTTTGTTGGTCTTCGAAGGCGCTGTATTGGGCAGGGTCTGAAAGCCGTGCGGCGGAGGCACGTTCGCGGGGTTTGAGTTGGCCCAGGGCTGGGCTGCGTGGGTCGCCTTGGTCAGCCATCAGTTGGATCAGCATTTGCGCTTCTTGAGCATTTAATTGCGGCTCGTTGGTTGCGGCTTCTACCGGTTCTGCTGCTGGCGCTGGTGTGGCTACGGGCTGCTTTACCGGGAGGGCCGCAGGTATGTCTGGCAATTGGATTGACGGCTTAAGCGGCGCTATAGCCTGTTGTGCAAGCGCTGGCGCAGTGTCGGCCTGAGGCATGCGTATGACCACGACAGTCACCGCCGTCACCACGCTGAGGAGGACTATACCCAGCCAGCCTTTCATAGCCCTTGTACCTCGGCATTGCTCAGCAAGGTTTGCAGGCGAACTTGGAACTCGCGGGCCAGTTGTTCCTTGGCCACAGCCTGGTTGACCTCGTAACGCACGCTGGGATCGCTGAGTGGCAACTGCTTGTCTTCACGCTGGCGCACTTGAACGATCTCGAACGCACCGTCGATCAGCATCGGTTGGGAAATGCTGCCGGCTTTCTGCAGCAGGGCGGTTTTGCGCAGGAAATCCAGCTGTGCATCTTGCGGGCGAATCAGCCCCAGGTCGCCGGCCGGTGTACGGTTTTTATCCTCAGCGATTGAGTAGCTTTTCACCGCTTCATCGAAGCCAAGGCCCTTTTCTAGCTCGGCATAGACGCGATCAGCGCTGGCCTGATCAGCCAGGCGTATATGCGCGGCCTGCACCTGGGCGACGTTTAGGTATTGCTGCAAGTTGCGTTGGTAATAGGCGTCGGCATCTGCGTCGCTGACCTGGCGCGCGCGTTGGCGCAGGCTTTCGGTTTCATGGTGGAAGTCGTTGTGCAGACCTTGCTGGTGCAGATACTTGTGGCGGATCAGCTTGTCGCGCACCAGTTGGCGCACACCGGCCAGTTCATCGGCGCTAAAGCCTTTCTGGCCCAGTTGGTACCAGAGGTAGTCGCGCAGCGCTTGCTGGCGGACCTGTTCGGCCAGGTAGGCCAAATTGCCCTGTTGCAACTCAACCCGGCCTTGCACGTTATCGCCTTGGTAAAGCTGCAGCAGGTTGAGGCGTTGCTCGGGCTGCCCGGGGAACTGCCAGCTGATGAGCTGCACCTGAGCGGCATCGGTTTGTTGCTGGGCGCTCAGCTGCAAACTATCGAGTACCACGCCCTGTTGCGGCGCGCTGAGTACCTGGTGCAAGCGCTCACTGCTGAGTGGCTGCGGTTGACGCAGAAACGGCCGCACGTCGTGGTCGAATTGCTTGCCGTAGACCTGTTCGATCAGGTTGGCGGATTCGCGCTCGACCAGCACATCGAGATCACTGCGGTATGTGCTGTTCAGCTCACCCTCAACCTCGCGTGCCAGCAGGTGGTTTTCCACCAGACCGGTGCGCAGTTGGCGTGGGTCGGTATTGAATTTGACCCGGCTCATGGCCTGCTCCAGCAGGCCGATGCTCTTGCCGGGCAGGCGTTCACCATCGATGCGCAAGTCCTGGCTGCCCAGGGCTGACAGGCAAATGCCGGTCAGCCCCAGTACCAGCAAACTGCGCTGGATTATCGCGCGCACCTTACAGCCCACCCTGGCCGTAGAAGGTATTGGCACCTTTGGTCAGCACGCTGACGGTCAGGGCGATGGACTCGGGAATCAGTTCCTTAGCAACCCGCAGGCGAGTGGCGTAGCTGGTGTCGTACAACGGCTCGGGGCGTTGATAGGCGACTTGCGCGGTTTGGGTGAGCAGATCTCGGATCGGTTTCTGTGGGTCATAACTGCCGACGCGGTTGGCCACGGCGGCCATATTGTTCAGGCCTTCGCTGGCGTAGTGGTCGTCCACCCAGCCTTCCCAGCCGGAGTGACCATTGCCCGAGGTGACCCAGGCGTGGTGCGGCTGCGCGACATCACCGGTGGTGTGCAGCGAGTAACCGATGGTCTGCAACGAAGGGGCGTTCTTGAACTGATCGAACCAGTACTTGGCCAGGTTATCGATGGGCTGGAAGGCCGCCGTCTGGAAGTCGCCGTAGTGAGTCTGCCAGTTGGAGGTGGTGCCCTGACGGTAGTGCGCCTCCGTGGTGTCGAAGTCGCTCTTCTTCAGTTCGCGGTTGTACAGGTAGACCATCGCGTACCAGTCGACATCGCCGCTCCAACTGCCATCGACCTTGCGATAGCGGTAGTCGTAACCGCCGTGATCATTGCCATGGGCGTCGCCCTGGCGGGCCATGTTGATGAAGTGCCAGTAGGAGGTGTAATTGACCAGCGAAGCGGCAGCGCCATACACCGGTGCATGCTCGTAACCGACCCACCAACCACCCAGGCGAGTGTCCTGAAAATCGTCCACGTCATAGGCTGCTTGGCCGAGAATTTCGCCCGCGTTGGCTTCGCTGCCGGCGGCACCGACGTAGAACTGATAGGCGCGCTTCATCTCCGGGGTGGCGTAGGCCGAGTTGAGGAAGGCTAGGGCGTCTTTTACGATATTTTTATGGGTGGACTGCGACCAGGCGCTGGCTTGGCCGGCGTTAAAGGCTAGGCCTAAACCAAGGGCCAGGGTGGTGAGGGTTTTCATAGGCAGAGCGCTCTTTTGTTGTTGGAGTTGAGCAGTTCTAGCGGGTGTTTATGGCAAAGCTGTTGCAATCCTGCACTTCAACGTAAAAACCGAGCGCTTCCCTCCGGTCTTCAAGCGCAGGATAGGTATGTCGCCAAATCACTAGCGCGGGTGGCATAAGGTATAACCTTTGGCTCCATGGATTAATGCGCGGGTTCACGCAGGCTCAGGAGGCACTCAAGGTGCTAGATGTAGAGAATCTGAAAAAAACCTATGGCGGACCACAGGGCCAGCTTGCGGTGCTTGATGGTGTCAGCTTGTGGCTGGAGGCCGGTCATAGCCTTGCGTTGATGGGCGAATCTGGTAGCGGTAAAAGTACGCTGCTGCACTTGGTGGCCGGGCTGGACCAGGCTGACAGTGGCGATATCCAGGTGGGTGGCCAATCGCTAGCCGGGCTGGATGAAGCGGCCCGTGCAACATTCCGGCGCAGCCAAGTCGCAGTGATTTTTCAGCAATTCAATCTGATTCCTTCCTTGCGCGTGGTCGACAACCTGGCGTTTCAGGCACGCCTCGCCGGGCGGTTAGATGAAGCCTGGCTAAGCCAGCTGGCCCAGCAATTGGGTCTGAGTGAGCTGTTGCAGCGCTACCCGGAGCAACTTTCGGGGGGCCAGCAGCAGCGCGTCGCCGTCGGGCGGGCACTGGCCGTGCGCCCGCCGCTGATCCTGGCCGACGAGCCGACCGGTAACCTTGATGAAAACTCGGCTGATGAGGTGATGACCCTGTTGCTCGATCTGGTGCAGCAGGCCGGCGCGAGTTTGCTGATGGTCACCCACAGCGCCCGCCTGGCTGCTCGCCTGGACCGGCAAATGGTGCTCAAAGCGGGGCGCGTGCACGGGAGTGAATGGTGATCCGCCATTGCGCCTGGGTGTTGCACACGCTGCTCAGTCATTGGCGTCGGCATCCCTTGCAGGCAGCCTGCCTGCTGGTTGGCCTGTGGTTGGCTACCGCGCTCTGGACGGGCGTGCAGGCGCTCAACAGTCAGGCGCGGAACAGCTATGACCGCGCCGCCGAGCTGTTTGCCGGTGGCGCGCAGACGGTGTTGCTGGCGCCCGGTGGACAGGCGTTTGCACAAGACCACTTCGTCACCCTGCGACGTGCGGGCTGGCCAGTATCGCCCATGTTGCGTGGCACGGTAGAGCTGGCGGGTGCCGCTGATACGCGGCGTTTGCAGCTCACCGGTATTGAGCCCCTGACTCTGCCTGCCGGAGGCGCAGTTGAGGCCGAGGTACAAGATCAGACCAGTCTGCAGGCCTTTATGTTGTCACCTGGCCTGACCTGGATTGCGGCCGACACCCTGGCCGAATTTGGCCTTGAAGTGGGCGCAACCCCGACCCTGGTCGACGGCAAGCAACTGCCGCCGCTGCATGTGGTGCCAGGCTTGCCGCCGGGCATGTTGCTGGTGGATATCAGCCAGGCCCAGCGCCTCCTCGACCAACCAGGGATGCTCAGCCAACTCCTGGTTGAGCCGGCTTTTGCCGCCGACCTGCCGCCGCTGCCGGATAACGTGCCGCTGGTGTGGCAAGAGGGTGGTGAAGCCGATTTGGCGCGCCTGACGGACAGCTTTCATCTCAACCTGACGGCGCTCGGCTTGCTGGCCTTCGTGGTCGGCCTGTTTATCGTTCACGCTGCTGCCGGGTTGGCTATGGAGCAACGGCGTGGGTTGTTGCAGACATTGCGTGCCTGCGGCGTCAGCCTAAAAACCTTGCTCGCGGTTCTGCTGCTGGAGCTGCTGGTGCTGGCATTGCTCGGCGGCAGCCTCGGTGTGCTCAGCGGCTTTGCTCTGGCCGCGTTGCTGATGGGTGATATCGCCGCCAGCCTGCGTGGGCTCTATGGCGCGCAGGTGGCGGGTCAGTTGGCGCTGGACGCCAGCTGGTGGTTAACCGGGCTGGGCATGAGTTTGCTCGGCACCCTGATTGCGGGCGGTAGCAGTGTGCTGGCGGCCATGCGCCTGCCGGTATTGGCTTGGGCTCGGCCACAGGCGTGGCGTGAAGCGCAGAGCCGTGCCATCAGGCTGCAGTCGCTGCTCGGCGTGACACTACTGGCATTGGCCGGTGCGCTGGTGGTGTGGGGTGACTCGCTGCTCAGCGGCTTTGCACTGCTCGCCAGCCTGCTGCTGGGGGCGGCCTTGCTGCTGCCGTTGTGTCTGCAAACAGTCTTGCGCCTTGCCCAGAGGCGCCCCGCAGGCCCAATACGGCAATGGTTCTGGGCTGACAGTCAGCAGCAAGTTTCGGGCCTTGGCATTGCGCTGATGGCGCTGCTGCTGGCGCTGTCGGCCAATATCGGCGTCGGCAGCATGACTGAGGGCTTCCGCCAGACCTTTATCGGCTGGCTGGATCAGCGTCTGTCGGCCGATATTTACGTGCGCCCGCAAGACGCTGCCCAGGCTGAAGCGATTAATCACTGGTTGGCTCAGCGCCCGGAAGTCAGCGCGCAGCTGCCCACATGGGAGTTGGAGATCCGCGTTGAGGGTGGGCCTACGCAGCTGAGTGGCGTCATCGACCACCCCCTGTATGCGCAGACCTGGCCGTTGCTTGAAGCAATCAGCGATCCTTGGCCGCCGCTGTCGGCAGGTGAGGGCGCGCTGGTCAGCGAGCAACTCGCCTTTCGCCTGAAGCTGTCACTGGGGGATATGTTGACGTTGGATACACCTGCTGGGCCTTGGCCGCTGAAAATACTCGGGCGTTATGCCGACTACGGTAACCCCAAGGGGCAACTACTGGTTTCTGCTGCAGGCCTGCAGCAACGCTGGCCCGATCAGCCGGTGAGCGGTATCGGCATTTTGGCCAGTCAACAAAATGCTCCGCAACTGGCGTCGGCGCTGCGTAACGTATTCGGTCTGGGCGACAGTCGCGTCATCGATCAGGCAGCCCTCAAGGCCTATTCGCAAACTATATTCGAGCAGACCTTTGCCGCCACCGCAGCGCTCAACACCCTCACGCTGGCTGTGGCGGCTGTGGCGCTGTTTACCAGCCTGCTGGGGCTGGCAGACAGCCGGCTGAGCCAGCTTGCGCCGCTCTGGGCCATGGGGCTGAGGCCCGCTCAGTTGGCCGCGTTGAGTCTGGCGCAAATGCTGATGCTGGCGGCGTTCACCTGCTTACTGGCGATCCCTTTGGGCCTGGTGCTGGCCTGGTGTCTGGTCGAGGTGGTTAACGTCCAAGCCTTTGGCTGGCGCCTGCCTTGGCACTGGTTTCCGCGGCAGTGGCTGACCCTGGTGCTGCTGGCGTTGCTGGCGGTGTTATTGGCGAGCATCGGCCCTGCTTGGCGCATCCTGCGTACCGGGCCAACCCGTTTGCTCAGGAGTTTTGCCCATGATGCTTAGGCGGCTTGTTACGCTCAGCTTTACCTTGTTGCTGGGTTGCGACAGCACAGAGGCGCCTGTGCCGGCTGGTTTTGCTGGCCTGGGCAGCGAGGCGCAGGGTTTCAGCACAGTGACTCGGGGTCAGCCTCTGGTCTTCCCTGACGATTTTGGCGCACACCCCGATTACCGTATTGAGTGGTGGTACGTGACTGCTAACTTAACCGACGAGAGCGGAGAGCAATGGGGCGCGCAATGGACCCTATTCCGCCAGGCGATGGCACCACAAAACAGCAGCGAGGCCGAGGCTGGCTGGCAGAGCGCCCAGGTGTGGTTAGGTCACGCTGCGCTGACGCGTGCAGAGGGTCATCAGCATGCTGACCGCTTGGCTCGTGGTGGTATTGGTCAGGCCGGCGTGCACACGCAGCCATTTCGGGCGTGGATCGATGATTGGTCGCTTGGCAGCGACGCCGCGCAACAACGCCGTCCATTGCAACTCAGCCCATTGCAGGTCAGCGCCACAGGTAAGGGTTTTCGCTATGACTTGAGGCTGCGCTCGGATGCTCCGCTGGTGCTGCACGGCGATCGCGGCTTCAGTCAAAAGTCCACCCGTGGTCAGGCCTCGTGGTATTACAGCCAGCCATTTTTCCAGGTCGATGGCCAGGTGCAATGGCAAGGCGAAACGCGCCGGGTCAGCGGCAAGGCGTGGTTGGATCGAGAATGGAGCAGCCAGCCGCTGGCGGCGGATCAACAAGGCTGGGACTGGTTTTCGCTGCACCTGCAGGACGGCAGCAAGCTGATGCTGTTCCGCCTGCGCAGTAATGACAACAGCCACTTCTATTCGGGCACCTGGATCACTCCCGCTGGCGTTGCCGAGCCGCTGGACGCGTCGGCGATCAGGATGACGCCGTTAGCGCAGAGCAAGGTGGCAGGTCGAACCCTGCCGACGCAGTGGAGGTTGCAGATTGCGCACAAGAACTTCGACGTGACCGCGCAGGCGCTAAACCCAAACGCCTGGATGGGCACCGGTATTCCCTATTGGGAAGGCCCGGTGAATATCGCCGGCAGCCATACGGGTGTCGGCTACCTTGAAATGACCGGCTATTGAAGCAACGACCCAGAAAAGGAGCGTGAGATGCAGACAACCGCCAAAAATGTATTGGGCACGGCGCTGGAGCCATGCTGCGGTCAGAGCCGTGTCGGTTTCTATCGCGATGGCTTTTGTCACACCGGCGACTCAGATCAGGGCCGGCATGTGGTGTGTGCGTTAGTCACCGACGCCTTCCTGCAGTTCAGCCTGGCGCAGGGCAACGATTTGATTACGCCAAGGCCGGAATGGGACTTTGCCGGTCTCAAAGCAGGCGACAAATGGTGCCTATGCGCCAGCCGCTGGACGGAGGCGCATGACGCGGGTGTGGCGCCACCGGTACTGCTCGACGCCTGTCACGAAAAGGCCACCGAAATCATCAGCCTGGAGGTGCTGCAGGCGTATGCCTAAACCCTAGAATGCGCTCAGCAGGGATCAGCGTATCGCCGCCTTACTCGACCCCGTTGTCTTCGTGGTGCAACGCCCCCGTTTCACCACTCTCCAGCACCACATAAGCGCTGCTGCAAAAGAGCGAGTTGAGGCGCTTCATGTCGGCAATCAGCTCCATGTGCAGGCCGCTGGTTTCAATGCTTTGCACCACCTGCTGGTGCAGGCGACCGACATGCGCATGGGCTAGGCGGCGCTCTTGGGCGCGAAAGCGGCGCTTCTCACGCAGCAGCTGCTTTGCGCTTTCCTTATCGCCAGAGAGAAACACCGAGAGCCCTAGTCGCAGGTTGGCCAACAGCTGCCCATGCAGGCTGGCAAGTTCTTCCAGGCCGCTGTCGGAGAAGGAGTGGCGCTGCGCGGTTTTTTGATCCTGCACCTTGCCGAGCATGCGCTCGATGATATCGCCAGCCTGTTCCAAGTTGACCGCCAGCTCGATGATCTCCGCCCAGCGCCGATTGTCATGCTCACTCAGCGCCTCACGCGGCACCTGCGCCAGGTAGAGTTTCACCGCGCTGTAGAGCGCATCGACATCATCATCGAGGCGGCGCAGTTCCTTGCTCAACGCCGTTTGCCCACCCTGTAGCACCTGCAGCAGATGGTTAAGCATGGTCTCGATCAGGTCGCCAATACGCAGGGTTTCACGCACGGCATTGGCCAGCGCCAGGCTCGGGGTGGCCAGTGCGGTGGGGTCGAGGTGACGCGGGCGCGCGATGCCGCTGTCGTCTGGGCGATCGGGTAGCAGCCAGTTGCAAAAACGTGCCATCAACCCGACGCTGGGCAGCATCAACACACAACGCAGGCTGTTGTAGAGCACATGAAAACCGATCACCACCTCCTCGGGCCGCCAGTCCAGGCTGTCCAGCCAGTTGGCCAAGGGATCGAGAAAGGGCATCACCAACAGCAGGCCGATCAACTTGTACAGCAGGCTACCCAGCGCTACACGCCGCCCGGCAGGGGTTTGCAGGCTGCTGGTGAGAAAAGCCAGCACGCCACTGCCGATATTGGCGCCGATCACCAAGCCGATGGCCACCGGTAAGCTGATCAGCCCAGCCCCGGTGAGCATCGCCGTGAGCAATACGGCGGCGAGGCTGGAGTAAGAGATCAGCGCAAACAGTGCACCGACCAAGGCATCCAGCAGCAAGTCGCCGGTCAAGGAGGCGAACAGCACGCGGATGCCCTGCTCCTGGGTAATCGGTGTGGCGGCGGCGACGATCAGCTCCAGCGCCAGCAGCATCAGACCCAGGCCGATGGCCACGCGGCCCAACTGGCCGGCGCGAGTTTGTTTGCGCGAGAGAAAGAAGATCACCCCGAGAAAGATCAGCAGCGGGCTCAGCCAACTCAGGTCGAAGGTCAATACGCGGGCCATCAAGGCGGTGCCGACATCGGCGCCGAGCATGATCGCCAGCGCCGGGGTCAACGTCATCAGCCCTTGGGCGACGAAAGAGGTTACCAGCAGGGCGGTGGCGTTGCTGCTCTGTACCAACGCCGTGACGCCGATGCCGGCGGCAAAGGCCATGGGCCGTTTGCTGACGTTATGGCTAAGCACCTTGCGCAGGTGTGAGCCGTACACCCGCAGGATGCCGGTACGGACGATCTGGGTGCCCCAGATCAGCAGGGCAATGGCAGAAAGAAGATTGAGCAGGGTAAGCATCGTGCTACTCCCTAGCCCGTCCGCGCTATTGCAGCGGGGTGCGTGGCTTTAATTGTTAGAGGGCGCGCGAAACGTCTCTACCTTTAGCTTTAGCTGGGATTGAAGGGTTGCGCTAGCTTGTAGTATCAGCTGGGATAGCACCGCGGCAAGCGACAAACCTTTATTAGTTTCCCCCGTGAACACAGTGCAATGCTCAATGAGTGCGCTGATTCCCCCAGAATTGGGCGGCTAGAAATTGCAGGCGTTCGGCCAGTTCAGCGAATTGTTGGGCGCTGTTGCGGCTCTGGTGGCTGGCTGTAACGCTGATCTCGTTGGCTTCGCGAATAGTGCAGAGATTGCGTTGAATATCGTCGCCCACGACACTTTGCTGCTCAACGGCCGCGGCAATCTGCATGCTCATGTCGCTAATCTGCGTAACCCGTTGGTTGATTCCACTCAAGGCCTGGCTTGCCTGTAATGCCTGCTCGACACTGCTCTGCGCCTGCGACTGGCTGCGCTCCATCATCACTACGGCATCACGCGTGCCCAGTTGCAGGGCCTGGATGATGCTATGGATTTTCGCCGTGGATTGCTGGGTGCGCTGCGCCAGGCCGCGTACCTCATCGGCGACCACGGCAAAGCCCCGGCCGGTTTCGCCGGCACGCGCCGCCTCAATCGCTGCGTTGAGTGCCAGCAGGTTAGTTTGCTCGGCAATGCCCTGGATCACGTCGAGCACCTGGTTGATGTCCTGGCTGTGCAGCTCCAGCTGCTGGATCACCTGATGGCCCTGCGACACTTCCACGGCCAATGAACTGATTTGTTGGCGTGTCTGTTCGACCAGCTGTAACCCACTGCTGGTTTCCAGGTCGGCTTCACTGGCAGCGCTGGCGCTGAGCTGTGCATGGCGCGCCACTTCCTGCACGCTGGCGGCCATCTGGCCAATGGCGCTGGCCACCTGTTCGGTTTCTGACTGTTGCTGCAGGCTGGCCTGACTGCTGCAATCTACGGCGGCGGCCATCTCTACCGCCTCCTGGCTGAGCTGCCGCGCCGAATCGGCGATGCGCCCGACCACCGCGCCTGCCTCGGCCTTAAGGCTGTGCAAGGCAAATGCGATCTGTCCGAACTCATCACGTCGGCCGCTATATACCCATTGGCTGAGGGGGTTGTTGGCAATTGCCTGAGCTTGCTGATGCAGCTGGCGTAATGGCCGCAGGGCGAGCTTCACGCCCAGCGCCAGCAAACCTGCCAGGCCGACTCCGGCGCTTATAGCGGTCAGCCACGGCAGGCTATTCGTGATGCCGAGTAGGCTGGCGCTGCTCAGCACCGGCAGCGCCAGCAGCAGGCTCAGTCGGCTGTCCAGCGCGAGGCGAGGCAGCCGCAATTGCGCAGGGTTATGACCGGCACTGAGCTGGGCATACAGCGTTTCGGCGCGGGCAATACGCTCCGGTGTGGTTCGCGTGCGCACCGATTGGTATTCCACGGTCTGGCCGTTACGCACCACCGGTGTAGCGTAAGCGCTGACCCAGTAGTGGTCGCCATTCTTACAGCGGTTTTTCACCAGTCCCATCCAGGCCTGGCCAGCTTTCAGGGTTTGCCACATCTCGCTAAAGGCTGCTGGCGGCATGTCGGGATGGCGCACGATATTGTGGTTTTTAGCCTGTAGCTCTTCGTTTTGAAAGCCACTGATGGCGATGAAGTCGGGGTTGGTGTAGCTGATGGCACCTTTCAGATCGGTGGTGGAGAGGATGTTGGCGTGGACGGGGACATCGACTTCACGCTGGCTGACGGGCAGATTTATTTTCATTGTTCTGTCGGCTCTTCAAGTGATGCGTGGGAGGTGCTCGTGGTGCACCGCTCATCAGGGGCAGCGATGAACTGGTGGTGTAATTCAGTCGCTGATAGAGGCCGGCTAAACCAGTATCCCTGGGCCATGTGGCAGCCTTGAGCACGCAGAAAATCCAGGTGATCAGCGCGCTCAACTCCCTCGGCGACAACCTCTAACCCCAGGCTCTGACCAAGACCGATAATCGCCCGGCTGATCGCCGTCAGTTCGGCATTCTCTGGTGCGCCACTGATGAAGCTTCTGTCGACTTTAAGGATGTGCAGGGGGAAGCGCTTGAGATAACCGAGGGAGGAATAACCGGTGCCGAAATCATCCAGCGCAAGCCGCACACCGAGGCTGGCCAGGGCGCGCAGAGTGATCAGGGTGGCGGTGCTGTCCTCAAGTAACTGACTTTCGGTGATTTCCAAGATCAGGTCGGTCGCGGCCAGGCCACTGTCGTGGAGGATCTCGCTGAGGCGTCCGACAAAGTTCTCTTGCAGCAACTGCCGGCTGGAGAGGTTCACCGCGCAATGCAGGTGGGGTTGCCCTGCCAATTGCCAGGTGCGGACCTGACGACAGGCCTGACTCAGGACCCAGTCACCGACGGAGACGATGTCGCCTGAATCTTCCAGTGAGGCAATAAAGTCCAGCGGCGGGACCAAGGTTGTGCCGCGCTGCCAGCGCAGTAGAGCCTCGACCCCGACGATGCGTGTGCTGTGTTGCTCGATGCACAGGATGGGCTGGAAATGCAGCACAAATTCGTCACGCGCCAGTGCCTGGCTGAGCGCGCTTTGCAGCTCCAGTTGGTAGTGCGCATTAACCTGCAGTTCCTCACTAAAGCGGGCGAATTGCGCCTTGCCTGCCTGTTTGGCCTGATACAGGGCGAGATCGGCGGCCTGTAAGGCATCCTGTGAGGCATCACTGGGCTGCAAGGCCGTGATGCCGATGCTGGCGCTGATCACCAAGGTTTGCCCGGCCAGGTGTAATGGCAGGTGCAGGCTGTCGAGCATACGTTGCGCGACCTGCTCGGCATCTTCGGTGCAGGCCAGATCGGTGAGCAGAACGACGAATTCATCACCGCCAAAACGGCAGAGGTGATCGCCAGGGCGCAGGCAATGGGTGAGACGTCGACTGACTTCAATCAGTACTTGATCGCCGCAGTTGTGGCCAAGGCTGTCGTTGATCAGTTTGAAGCGGTCGAGGTCGATAAACAGCAAGGCCGCCTCTCGTGCGCCACTGTGGTTCAACTGTTGCAGGGCTTGTGGCAGCAGTTCATCGAGGCGCAGGCGATTACCCAGTCCGGTTAATGGGTCGTGGCGGGCGGCATGCAGCAGCTGCTGTTCGATGGCCTTGCGTGCGCTGATGTCGCTTTGTGAGCCGGCTATGCGTTGCTGGCCGCTGGCGTCGGTCTCGACCACGCCACGGGCCAGTACCCACAGGTAGTCACCGTTACTGCAGCGGATGCGGTACTCGTGATGCAGCAGCGGGCTATTGCCGCTGCGATGCGCTTCAATGGCCTGGCGCAGAGCGGGCAGGTCGTCCGGATGCACGCGGTTAAGCCAGCTGGCACTGCTTTCGCCCAGGCTGTCGCGATCAAGGCCGAGCATGGCTGCCCAGCGGGTTGAGACATACAGGCGGTCGTGCCCCAGGTGCCAATCCCAGACGCCATCGTTGGCGCCGCGCAAGGCCCGGGCAAAACGCGCTTCGCTGTCTTCCAGCGCTTTGCGTTGCGCGGCGCTGTAGGTATCGATGGCCAAGGTCATGTCGAAGAACACTGCCTTGAGCAGGCTGGCGTACATCGCCTGGTTAGGGTGCCCGTCAAACAGCGCGGTGAGTATCTCGTCGAGGTACAGCCGGTAGCCGGCCAGGTACCATTTGAGTTCGATCCCAGCCAGTTGATGGACCAGGCCAATACGCAGGCGGCTGGCGACATAATCGGCGTCGTAAGGACCGCGCCACAGCCGTTGGTAGTAGGCCTGCTGGCTGTGTTTGAGACGCTGCAGAGTGCTCGCATTGCTGATCAGGCTGGCGGGCCCAGGAAAGCGCTCTAGGTGTTGGTAAAGGCGCTCGGTAAAAGCCTGCTGGATGCTGCTCACGCTGTCGGCGGCGGCATTCAGGCAGTCGGCGTCACTGCTCTGCCAATCCAGCAGGTTACGCCGCTGGTGAATCTCCTGGCGGTTGAGTCCGATACGTTGTATCAGCTCGTCGAGTGCAGTAGCTGAGCCCATGTTCTTTTCCTGTTGCTATTTTTAGGCATAAAAAAAGCGCCGACCACCACGTTCATGAAGAACATGCTGGTTCGGCGCTTCGTCTTGCAGGCCCTGTGTCCTGCCCGGCAAAGCCGGTTCCCGCTGTGGCGGAACCTACTGGCCCAACACTTCTACCCTATTCCCCATGGGCTGACAATTCCTCGAGCAGTTGCTCCAAGCGCTTGCGTAGCTCAGCCAGCTCACGAGATTTAAAGGCATGGCGGGTGCGTATCAGCGTTTCCACAGCATCGAGTAATGCCGTTTGTACCCGGCCTTCTGGCCCCAGTGGTGCTGGGTCGAGCCACCGGCACAAAGGCGCTTGGCTGCAGTCATTTGGGCTGCAGATGACTTCTGCAGCGGTCTGCTGGCTGTCCAGCCACTGACGCAGTAAAGGGCCCAGAGAGCGCTCTGTGCAGATGATCAGCGGAGTGGGGTCAGTGGTATGCATAAGTGATGGCACTTTAACGTCACGCCTGGCTGAAACCATTGATCCATATCAAGTGCCTCGGTAGCACAGGGATACCTGCCGAGGTGCTGGGTGAGCTGCTAACCTAGCGTCCTCGACAGACTGCCGGTTACCCGATGCTCAGCCTTTACCACGCCCCCGACCTTGAAACCCTTGGCGAGCTGGCCACCCGTTTATTGGCCACGCCGATGCGTGAGCCGTTTGCCCCGGCCTTGGTCGTCGTGCCGAGCCAGGGCATGGGTCGCTGGCTGACGTTGGAGCTGGCGCGCAAGCAGGGCATTGCCATGCAGCTGGAGGTGCAGCTGCCGGCCAAGTTTGTCTGGGACTTGTCGCGCCTGTGTCTGGGCCAACTGCCGGAGCAGTCCGCCTTCAGCCCCAGCAGCCTGAGCTGGCGCTTGTATGACTGGCTGTGCGAGCCCGAACAACTGGCGCAGGCGCCGCGCTTGGCGCACTACCTGGACGGTGGCGATGAACGTCGCCGGCTGTCGTTGGCCGTAAAGATCGCCGATGTGTTCGACCAATACCTGCTGTATCGCGACGACTGGCTGGCTGCCTGGGAGCGCAACAAGCTGCTCGACCTCGGCACGGATGAAGCCTGGCAGGCACTGCTCTGGCGCGAGCTGACTAAAGACGGCCATCCACACCGCGCCCGCTTGCTTGAAGACTTGCTGGCGCGGCTTTACGACGCCGCGCCGATCAACGCTCTGCCCGAGCGCGTGCTGATCTTCGGCATCAGCTCCCTGCCGCCGCATCATATGCGTGTGCTGGAAGGCCTGGCGCGGCACACCGAAGTGGTAATTTTCGCCCTCAACCCCTGTCGAGAGGCCTGGGGAGAAATTCGCGATATCCGCGAGTTGGCGCGGCAGCCGCAAAGCGCAGCGGCTAATCAAGAGCTGAGCCCGGATGACTGGTATCTGGATGTCGGCCACCCGTTATTGGCCAGCCTCGGTAAGCAGGGCCGCGACTTCTTCGACAGCCTATTCAGCCTGGCCTCCAGCGAAGGCAGTCAGGAAGTCGGCCTGTATTCCGAGGACGCCGACCTGCACGACACCAGCCTGCTGCAAGCGTTGCAGAACGACATTTTGCGTCTGCATACCCGGCAGCCGGATGAGCGCCTGCAGCTGCGCGACGACGACCGTTCGCTGGAGCTGCACATCGCCCACTCGCCGCTGCGTGAAGTGGAAATCCTGCATGACCAACTGCTCGCCCGCTTTGCTGCCGAGCCTGAACTGACCCCCGATCAAGTGGTGGTGCTGACCCCGGATATCGAGCGTTATGCGCCCTATATCGAAGCGGTGTTCGCCCCGCGTGAAGGCGTGCCGCGCGTGCCATTTAGCCTGGCCGACCGCAGCCTGCGTGCGGAGATTCCGCTGATCGAGGCGTTTCTCAGCCTGCTGGCGCTGCCAGACAGTCGCTTTACCGCCGAAGAGGTGCTCGCCCTACTGGAGCAGCCCGCCGTCGCCCGTCGTGCCGGGATTGAAGCCGAAGACCTGAGCCTGCTGCGCGACTGGTTGCGCGAGGCCGGTATTCGCTGGGGCCGCGATGATGCACACCGCGAGCAACTGGGCTTGCCGGCCGATGCTGCGTTTACCTGGCGACAAGGGTTGGATCGTCTGCTGCTGGGCTTTGCCGCGCCGCCGCAGCTGGCAGGGCTGGCGGCGCCCTTGCTCGGCAGCAGCTGGCCGCTGGATGCGCTGGAAGGTGCTCGCGCGCAATTGCTCGGTCGCTTGGCCGGCTTTGTCGAGCGCTTGGCCGCGTTGGCGCACAGCCTGCAACGGCCTCGGGCCTTGGGCGAGTGGGCCGAGTCGCTGCAAGTGCTGATCGATCAGCTATTCGATGAGCGTGAAGCCGGCGACACCTTATTGCTGCTGTCCAAGGCCTGCGCGGCCCTCAAAGAACAGGGCGATGCCTCGGGCGTTGAGCGGCCGATTGAGCTGGCGTTGATTCGTCAGCAACTGACCGCGGCGTTGGAGCAAGGCAGTGCGGCGTCGGGCTTTCTCACCGGGGCGGTGACCTTCTGCACCATGGTACCGATGCGCAGCCTGCCGTTTCGTTTGGTCTGCCTACTCGGACTGGATGACGGCGCGTTGCCACGCCGCACCCCAGCTGCCGGTTTCGACCTGATTGGGCAGAAGCCCCGCCGTGGTGACCGCGCCCGCCGCCTGGATGACCGTTATCTGTTGCTGGAGATCCTGCTTTCGGCGCGTGGCGGCTTGTACCTCAGCTATGTCGGGCGAGACCCGCGTAGTAATAAGGAACTACCGCCCTCGGTGCTGGTTAGCGAGTTGCTCGATGTGGTCGATCTCACCGCAGTATCGACCTGTAGGAGCGAGCTTGCTCGCGATCCGGGCGACGCCGAAACATCGCGAGCAAGCTCGCTCCTACAAGAGCAAAAAGCCAGCGCCCGCATCACTCATCAGCACCCGCTGCAGCCTTTCGCCCCCGGCAACTTTGCCGGCGACCGCCATGCCGGTTTTGCCGCCCCTTGGTTTCACGCAGCGCAGCGCCTGAGCCAAGCGGTGGAAAGCGCCGCGCCGTTTGCCAGTGTGTTGGCGGCACCCGATAAAGACGGGCTGGGTGACGCTGCGCTGAGCATCGAGCCGAGTCAGCTGATCCATTGCTTCAAACACCCGGCGCGCTACCTGCTGGAGCAGCGCCTCGGCCTGCGTCTGGCGCAGACAGAAGAAGCCCTCGCCGGTGATGAGCCGTTCAGCATCGAATGGACCAGCCAGCATGGCTTGCGCCAGCTGGCGTTGCAGGCCGTCGAGCGCGGTTGGAGCGAGCGTCAGGAGCGCGCGGTGGCGGCGGCATCCGGCTGGCTGCCGGTGGGCGAGCTGGGCCAGGCGCACTGGGGGCAGATTCGTGGGCCGATCCGCGCCTTTGCGCCAACCCTGTTCGACGAGCGCCCGCAGGACGCGGCGCAACCGCTGCTGGTGGATATCGAGCTGGCCGGCGTGCGCATTCACGGCTGGTTGGATGGGGTGACGAGCGAGGGCCTGTTTGACTATCGCCTGCGCGACCTCGGCGCGTGGGAGCTGGCCCCGTTCTGGCTGCGTCACCTGCTGCTCAATTGCGCCGCCACGCCCGGCATCAGCCGCGAGAGCCGACTGCTGTCGCCAAAACGCGAATGGCGGCTGGGGCCATTGGCGGCTCCCCGGCAACTGCTCGAACCCTGGCTCGAAGCCTATAAAAGCGCGCTGTGCGAACCGCTGCCGCTGTTGGCCAAGTGCAGCTATGGCTTCGCCAGCAAATGGCGCAAACCCGGGCGCAAAGAGCCAATTGACGCCGCCCGCAGCGAGGCGCGATTGATGTGGCAAGGCAATGACTACATGACCGGCGAAGGCCAAGACCCTTGGAATGCCCTGGCCTTCCGCGACCGCGAACCGCTGGATGAACGCTTTGAGGCGCTCGCCGAACAGCTCTACGGCCCGCCGCTGGACGCCCTGCAAGGCAGTGAAGAGGACGAGGCATGAGTGGCGCTGTGTTAAACCTATTGCAAGACAGCTTTAGCGGCCGCTCGCTGATCGAGGCCAGCGCCGGCACCGGCAAAACCTGGACGCTGACCGCGCTGTACGCCCGCCTGTTGCTGGAAAAGCAGCTCAGCGTTAGCCAGATTCTGGTGGTGACCTTTACCACCGCCGCCACCGCCGAGCTGCGCGAGCGCATCCGTAAGCGTTTGGCCGAACTGCTGGCGGTGTACGACAACGGCCCGGGAAACGACAAGCTGCTCAACCAGTTGCACGCGCAGCACTCGGACGAGGCCAGCCATCGTCGGCTGCTGCTGGCCGTGCACGGCTTTGACGAGGCGGCAATTTTCACTATTCACGGTTTCTGCCAGCGCGCCTTGCAGGATGCCGCGTTCGAGGCCGGTGGCGATTTCGACAACGAACTGACCCACGACGACCGCGAGATTATCGACGCGCTGCTCGCCGACCTCTGGCGGCATGAGCTGGCAGCGGCCGAGCCGGAGTGGGCGGCGTTTCTGGTGCAGCAGAAAATCACCCCGCAAAGCTTGCGTCAGCGCCTGCGCAATCACCTCGGCAAACCTTACTTGCGCATCGAGCCGCAGCCGGGCACGCACAGCGACATGGCGGCGCTGCGCGCTGCCTGGCAACAGGCGCAGCGTCTCTGGCAGGGCGAAAGTGCGGCTTGGCTGGCCCAGCTGAAAGCCTTCGACGGCTTCAAAAGCAATATGTGCAACCCGGCCAAGCTGGGCGTTTGGCAGGCCGAGTTGGACGGTTATTTCAGCGATGCTGCCGCGCTGTTCAGCAAAACCGAAGCACACCGCCGCCTGGCTCGTGAAGGGCTGACCAAGGCCAGCAAGAAGGGCTGCGACGCGCCGGCCAATCCTCTGGCTGCTGCGCTGCAAGAGCTGTGTGATGCCCTGGATGCGGCGCAGCCAGAAGCCGAACAACGCCTGATCGACCTGCAAGTCCGCCTGATCGGCCAGCTCAACGAGCAACTGCCCGCGCGCAAGGCGGCGCAGCGTCTGTTGGCCTTCGATGACCTGCTCAACAAGCTGCAGCAGGCGTTACAGGGCGAGGGCGGCGAGCACTTGGCGACCACCTTGCGCACGCAATACCCGGTGGCGCTGATCGATGAGTTTCAGGACACCGACCCGGTGCAGTACCGGGTGTTTCATCGCATCTATCAGGACGCCGGCGACCTGTGTTTTGTTGGCGATCCGAAACAGGCGATTTACGCCTTCCGTGGCGCTGATCTAGCGACCTATCTGCACGCGCGCAGCGAGGCGGCGCGCCAATACAGCCTTACGACTAACCACCGCTCCACGCCGGAATTGATTGCCTCACTCAATCAACTGTTCGACCGGCCCATGCCGTTCGCCGAGCCCGGCCTGGATTATCAGCAGGTCGGGGCCAGCGACAAGGCCCGCGCGCAGCTGGTGTTGCCGCCGGTTGAGGGCGAGCAGGACGCGCCGCTGGCGCTGGTCTGGCTGGATAACGACTACCTTGGCAAAGGCGAAGCTGGCGCGTTAGTCGCCCGCGACACAGCACGGCGAATTGCCTCTGTGCTGGCAGCCAGTAGTCGTGGCGAGGCTTATTTCGAACAGTCGGCAACCCGTACGCCACTTAAGGGCGGCGATATTGCCGTGCTGGTCGCCAGCCACCGTCAGGCGGGCGAAGTGGCCGCAGAGCTGGCCGCCCGTGGCGTGCCCAGTGTGCGGCGCGGCAAAGAGAACGTCTGGCACAGTGAAGAGGCGGCTGAGCTGTCTGCCGTGCTGGCCGCCTACGCCGAACCGGGCCGTGAAGGCGCGTTGCGCTATGCCCTGGCCAGCCGCTTGCTGGGCCGCAGCGCCGCCGATCTGGCCGCCTGTACCGAGGATGCGCAAGCCTGGGACGCCGAGCGCGAAGCGGCCGAGCGCTATCACCAACTCTGGCAGCAGCAAGGCTTTATGCGCGCCTTCCGCGCCTGGCTGGACGAGCAGAAAGTCGCCCAGCGGCTGCTGGCGCTGGTCGATGGTGAGCGACGGTTGACCAACCTGCTGCACCTGGCCGAATTGCTGCAAACCGAGAGCCTGCAACGCCCGGGTCTGGAGCAATTACTGACTTGGTTCAATGCCCAGCGCAGCGCCGAAGCCCATGGCGAAGACGCTTTATTGCGCCTGGAGAGCGATGCCGAACGGGTGCAAATCGTCACCATCCACACCTCCAAGGGCCTGGAATACCCGTTGGTGTTCTGCCCTTACCTGTGGGACGGCGCGCTGCTGCGTCAGCATGAAGACATCAGTTGCCACGCCGACGACGGCACACCGTTGCTCGACCTCGGTAGTGAACAGCTCGACGTGCACCGCGAGCTTGCTCGCCACGAGCGCTTCGCCGAGAAATTACGCCTGACCTACGTGGCCCTGACCCGCGCCCGTGATCGCCTGTGGCTGCATTGGGGGCCGGTGGACTGCAAACCGCGAAAGGACGGCACCCTCGGCGACAGCGGCCTGCACAGCAGCGCCCTGGCCTGGTTGCTGCACGGCCGGCAATTGCCGGGTGAAGCTGCCCTGGCCGAGCTGGCCGGGCACATGCAAAGCCTTACCCCGACAGGGCTGCGTGCGGAAGTTGAAGAGTTGGTTAGCAGCAGCCACGGCCACATGAGCCTGCAGCCGCTGCGTCGCGCCGAAGCCAGCGCCGCCGGTGAACAGCGCGCGCCGGCCCCGCAGCAGTTATCCACCTTGCAACGCAGCCTGCACAGCGCCTGGCGCGTTGGCAGCTTCTCCGGTTTGGCCGCCGGCATGCACATGGAAGCACCGGATCGCGACGGTTTGGTGATGCCCGATGCTAGCGAGCCGGGTACGGGCTTTTTCGCCTTCCCCCGTGGTGCGCGGGCCGGCACTTGCCTGCACGCCATTCTGGAAGACTGGGCGCGTGGTAAAGCCCCGCTGGCGGAGCTGATTGAGCCGGGCCTGAGCGGCCATGGCATCAGCAATGAGTGGAATGCGGTGGCGCTGGAACAACTGCAACAAGTGGTCGACTGCGATCTCGATGGCCAAGGCCTGACCCTGAGCGGGCTAAACCCAGTGCGCCGCCTGCCCGAGTTGGGCTTCACCTTTCCGGTCGCCGGGCTGGATATGCAGCGCCTGCGGGCGATCCTCAGTGACCCCGCCCACGGCCTGCCTGAGCCGATGCGTGATGCGGCGGCACGGTTGGAATTCGACAGCCTCAAGGGCTTTCTCAAAGGCTTTATCGACCTGACCTTTGAGCACGACGGGCGCTGGTACATCGCCGACTACAAGTCCAACTGGCTCGGCCCGGACGCCAGCTACTACGGCGGCGACCGCCTGCTGCAAGCCCTGGCGGCTGAGCATTACTACCTGCAATACCTGATCTACTTGGTGGCGCTACGGCGCTTCCTCCGTCAGCGCCTGGATGACTTCCACAACGACCAACTGGGTGGTGCCTACTACCTGTTTCTGCGCGGCATGCCGAGCGCGGGGGTGTACTTCTCGCGCCCGGCTGATGGCTTGCTGGATGCGTTGGATAGCCTGTTCGCGGAGGGTAAATGATCTTGCCTGGTAGCCCGGATGTAATCCGGGAACGCACTGCGCGGTGTCTGGCCCATTCCCCGGATTACATCCGGGCTACGGGATCGACAGGGATGGGTTGGGTAGGGTGGATGACGCTGTTTTCATCCACCACGGTTAACGGTGGATGGGTGAAGCGTCATCCACCCTACGGGAGGGCACTATGACGCTTGCTGATCTGCCCCTTGGCCCGTTGGAACGCGCGCTGGTCGATAGCCTGCAGCGCCTCGATCCGGCTGCGTCGCCGGTGGTGTTGGCTTCGGCGGCGCTGCTCTGTATAGCGTTGGACAAAGGCGATGTGTGCCTGCCCCTGGCACGACTGGCTGGGCAGCGGCCTTGGCCTGAGCATGCCTTCAATCTACCGAAGCTGGCGGACTGGCAGGCGCAGTTGCACGCGTCGCCGCTGGTTGGCGCGGATGGCGATTTCACCCCGCTGATTCTTGAGCATGGCCGGCTGTATCTGGCGCGCTATCAGGCCTATGAACGCCACTTGGCAACACAACTGCTGCAACGCGCCGCTGATCTGCCTGAGGTCGACGAGGCCCAGTTGAGTGAAAGCCTGACTCGACTGTTTGCCTTTAACCAGCAACAGCCCGACTGGCAACGCCTGGCCGCCGCGCAAGCGGTGCGGCGCAAGCTGGCGGTGATCTCCGGCGGCCCCGGCACTGGCAAAACCACTACCGTGGTGCGCCTGCTCGCGGCACTGTTGGAGCAGCGGGGCGGCCATCCGTCTGGTTGCGCGAACTTGGCCATCGGCTTGGCCGCACCCACCGGCAAGGCCGCCGCACGCATGGCCGAAGCCATTCGCAATGCCAAGGCCGCACTGCCGGTCAGTGAGGCGATCAAGACGGCCCTGCCGGATGAAGCGCGCACTTTGCACCGCTTGCTTGGCAGCCGTGGCGACAGCCCGCAGGTGCGGCATCACGCGGCCAACCCGCTGGCGCTGGATGTGCTGGTGGTGGACGAAGCCTCGATGGTCGATCTGGCGCTGATGGCCAAACTGCTCGACGCCTTGCCGCCGACGGCGCGGCTGATTCTGCTGGGTGACAAAGACCAACTGTGCGCTGTGGAAGCCGGCGCGGTGTTCGCCGAGTTGTGCGAGGGGCGCGGCTTTGATGCCCAGGCTGCCGCCGACTTGCAACGCATCACCGGTCAGCCGGTACCAGTGTCCGCGCCGGCCTCGCAGCTGGGCGACGCCGTGGTGCTGCTCACCCATAGCCACCGCTTTGCCGGTGATAGCGGCATCGGTGAGTTGGCGCGACGGATTAACGGCGGCGATGTCAGCGGCACTCTCAATTTGCTCAAGGAGGGTCGCAGCGACCTGGCCTGGAACGCCGAGCCAACGCCGGCGGATTTGCTCGATCGCCTTGACCAGGGTTACACCCCTTATATGGCAGCGGCGAAAAGCGCGGATGCCGCTGCTGCGTTCGCTGCCTTCAACAGCTTTCGCACCCTGACGGCTCAGCGCGAAGGCCCGTGGGGCGTGGCGGGCATCAACGAGGCACTGGAAGCGCGGATCAAACGCCGCAGCCAGGTGGCCAGCCGCGAGCGCTGGTACGTCGGCCGGCCGGTGATGGTGCGGCAGAACGACTACGCCCTTGGCCTGTTCAACGGCGATATCGGCATCTGCCTGCACACCGAATACGGCCTGCGCGTGTTCTTCGAGGGCGAGGACGGCTTTCGGCCCTTCGCCCCGGCTCGCCTGCCCAGCCACGACAGCGCCTTCGCCATGACCGTGCACAAAAGCCAGGGCTCGGAGTTCGCCGAAGTGCTGCTGGTGCTGCCCGAGCAACCCAGCCCCTTGCTCAGCCGCAGCCTGTTCTACACCGGCATTACCCGGGCCAAGCAAAAAGTGGAAATATGGGGTCTGCCGGCCCGACTGGGCGAGGCGGTGGGTACCAGAGCAGAGCGGGCTGCGGGTCTGGCTCTGCGCTTAGCTGTAAGCCCTATCGTGACAATGCCAGCACCATCCGCGATCGATGGCTCCAGTCAATTCGCGTTGTTCTGAGGCCTGGGTGAAGTACGTTTTTCTGACAGTCTGGGCACTGGTATTCGTACCGCTGGGTTGGTTTACCAGTGTGGCGATGTGGAAAAATCCTGGCAGTTATCAGGCTTACCTGTTTCTAGCAGGATTCGCTTATGTCGGATTTTGCAGCTTTAGATTGATTCAAGAGGGCTACCGACCCAAGGGCCTGTTTGAGTCGGGCAACGCAGGCTTATGGGTATGCCTGCTGCTGTTACCCCTTTGCATGCTGCCGCTGCACGGGGCATATGAAACCTGGCAACGTGGTGTTTATGTGCCAAGTTCATCAGGACGCCGGACATACCTGAGTAGCTTACTACTGGAAGGGCTGCAGACGTTGGTCGAGCACTGGGGGCCGATAATCGTAATGCTGGTAGTGTGCTTGGCCACTCTAGTGTTTTTGTTGGGAGTGATCAGGCATTACCGGCGCTGACGTTGCTGTCGCCAGTCGTGTGATTCATTTAAGCGTCTACACGGCGCGGAGGTTTAAACATAATGCGCACTCAAACACGGACGTGGTTGTTACTGAGCCTGCTGCTATGCACCAGCGCTTTAGCGGAGCCTTTACGCCTGGTAACCGGTGACAATTACGCCCCTTTTACCGGTAAGGCGTTACCCGCCGGCGGCATGCTCACCCAAGTTGTGCATGCGGCGTTGGCCCAAAGTAATACTGACAGCACGCTGGAATGGGAGCCTTGGAACCGCGGCTACTTGAAGACCTTGCGTGGCGAGTACGACGCTACTTTTCCCTATGTGCTTACGCCTCTGCGAGAGCAGGCGTATCTCTATTCGGCACCCTTGCTGATGGTTGAGCAGCATATATACAGTCGCGCGGTTGATCCCATAGACACAGTTGACCCAGAGCTGCTTCGAGGGCGCACGGTATGTGTGCCGCTGGGTTGGCAGCCGCCAGCTCAGATTCAGGGGTTATTGGAGCAGGGCATATTGAGCCGCCATTCGCCAATTGGCATCAAAGAGTGCGCGCGCCTGGTCTTGATTGGGCGTGATGATTTCTTTGTTGCCGATCGCCGTCTTGGTGATACAGCCCTGCAACTAATTGACGCGAGTGACGGTCAGCTGCGCCGCTCGACTGCAATGATCAGCGCCAGCTCGTTGCACCTGATCGTGCCGAACAGTCACCCGCGTGGCTCAGTAATCATCGCTGAATTTAATGCCGGGCTGGATCGCCTCAAGGTCAGCGGCGCTTATCAGCAGGTCATTGAGGGGTATATACAGTCACGGGCGCTGACACAGAGCACTCCGTAGTCGCGCACATGAGGTTGTTACATTGCCTGTTGAGTGGGCGCGTGGGACCTAATCGCGAGTTTCAGCTTGCAGAGGCTGGTTCGCCTTCCTTGACGTATTTTATCCCGTTGGTTTTTACGGCCAGCCATCCCTGGCAGCCACTCTGCAGGTCGTCGCTGCGTGACGCTAAAAATAGCCGCCAGTTATTTTTTCAGCTTGGGATTGGGGAAAAACTGCACCGTCTGCACCTTGGGGTTAGCAACCTTAGGTTTCAACGCGCTGATATTGACCCGCGTGGGCAGCTCTTTGGGCACTGAGTTGCCGCGCTCATCGAGGGTGTCGGCGTAGCCGCAGGCCACGCATTCGCGGTTGGGTACACCGTCGACATTCCACATTTGGATTTTGTCCATTTCGCTGCACGCCGGGCAGACCGCACCGGCGATAAAGCGTTTTGCACTGATGTTCACCGGTGCGTCGCTCATGCGGCCTCCTGGCTCAGGCCGAGGTGGCGCAGCAGGGCATCAATGCTCGGCTCGCGCCCACGGAAGTCGACAAACAGCACCATCGGCGCCTGCGACCCGCCGCGCGCCAGAATCGCCTCGCGAAACGCTTGCCCAGTAGCACTGTTGAAGACGCCGTCCTCCTCGAATTTGGAGAAGGCATCGGCGGACAATACTTCGGCCCACTTGTAGCTGTAATAGCCGGCCGCGTAACCGCCGGCGAAGATGTGCGCGAAGCTGTTGGGGAAGCGGTTGTAGGCCGGCGGACGCAGCACCGAAACCTCGCTGCGGATGCCCTCTAGTACGTCCAGCACGCTGCGGCCGTCGCCGTGGGTGGCGTGCAGCTCGAAGTCGAACAGGCTGAACTCGATCTGCCGCACCATCATCAAACCGGACTGGAAGTTTTTCGCCGCCAGCATTCTGTCCAGCAAGTCCTGCGGCAGTGGTTCGCCGCTTTCATAATGGCCGGAGATCAGCGCCAGGCCTTCCGGCTCCCAGCACCAGTTCTCCATAAACTGGCTCGGTAGTTCGACCGCATCCCAGGCCACGCCGTTGATGCCCGACGCGCCGGCATGCTCAACGCGGGTCAGCAGGTGGTGCAGGCCGTGGCCGAATTCGTGGAACAGGGTGGTGACCTCATCGTGGGTTAGCAGCGCTGGCTTGCCGCCGACTGCAGGGGTGAAGTTGCACACCAGGTTGGCCACCGGGCTGATCAGCGTGCCATCGGCCGTGCGACGTTTATCGCGGGCACCGTCCATCCAGGCGCCGCCGCGCTTGTTGGCGCGGGCGTAGAGATCGAAGAAGAAACGCCCGACGTGCTGGCCGTTCTCGGTGATTTCAAACAGGCGCACATCCGCGTGCCAGGCGTCGAAACCGGACAGCTCTTTGATCTGGATGCCGTAGAGCTTTTCGACGATGGCAAACAGACCGCTGAGCACTTTGTCGATGGGGAAGTAGGCGCGCAGGATTTCCTGGGAAATGCTGTAGCGCTGCTCACGCAGCTTCTCGCTGTAGTAGCCGACGTCCCAGCTTTGCAGGTCATTACAGCCCTGCTCACTGGCGAAGGCTTGCAACTCGCGCAAATCCTGCTCGGCAAAGGGTTTGCCGCGTAGCCCGAGGTCACGCAGGAAGGTCAATACCTGATCGGTGCTTTCGGCCATTTTGCTGGCCAGGCTTAGCTCGCTGTAGCTGGCAAAACCTAGCAGCTTGGCCAGTTCCTGACGCAGGGCGAGGATTTCCAGCATCACCGGGCCGTTGTCATGCTGTCCGGCGTTCGGCCCTTGGTCGGAGGCGCGGGTGCAGTAAGCGGCATACAGCTCTTCACGCAAGGCACGGTCATCGGCGTAAGTCATCACTGCGAAATAGCTGGGAAATTCCAGGCTGATCAGCCAACCGTCCAGCTCTTTGGCGGCAGCGGCTTGCTGCATCTGCGTCTTGGCCGAGTCGGTGAGGCCAGCCAGCACCGCCTCGTCCGTGACGTGCTTGGTCCAGGCCTGAGTTGCATCGAGCAATTGGTTGGAGAAGGTGCTGCCCAGCTCGGAGAGCTTCATCTGGATCTCGCCGTAGCGCTTCTGCTGCTCGGCCGGCAGGTCAATACCGGACAGGCGGAAGTCGCGCAGAGCGTGCTCGAGAATGGTTGTCTGCGCCACATCAAAACCGGCGGCAGCGGGGCTGCTGGCAAGCTTTTCGTAGGCTTGGAAGAGCGGTTGGTTCTGGCCGATCTCAGTCCAGTACTCAGACAATTTGGGCAGGCAGGCCTCGTAAGCGGTGCGTAACTCAGCGCTGTTGCACACGGCGTTCAGGTGGCTGACCGGGCTCCAGGCTTGGCCCAGGCGCGCGCCTAGCTCATCCACGGTCAGCACCAGTCCGTCCCAGCTGGGTGTGCCAGACTGTTGTTCAAGCAGTCGGGTCATGGCTGCACGGCTGTCGGCCAAAATACTGTCCACCGCTGGCTCAACATGCTCAGGGCGAATGGCGGAGTAGGGCGGTAGATCAAAGGCTTGCAGCAGCGGATTATTGGCAGTCACGACAGGTCACCTGTAACGGAGTGGGGTTGCAGCTGTGACCCCGGCGGGCGCAAAAGGCTCCCAGGGTGGGCTTGAGTGGATACCGGCCGTTGATATAACAGCGCGTATACCCTGAACATGGGTGCCATCTTAATTACAATCAAGGTCAGACGCAGCTTAAGAGGTTCTATCGTGGCAATTCGAACTTACCAGCAGTTCACTCCCCTGCTTGGCTCGCGGGCGTTTGTCGATGCATCGGCCGTGGTGCTCGGCGATGTGGAAATTGGTGCGGACAGCTCGATCTGGCCGCTGGTGGTGATCCGGGGCGACATGCACAGCATCCGCATCGGTGAGCGCACCAGTATCCAGGACGGTAGCGTGCTGCACATTACCCACGCCGGCCCGTTCAACCCGCGCGGCTACCCGCTGACTATCGGCGACGATGTCACCATCGCCCATAACGTCACCTTGCATGGTTGCAACATTGGCAATCGCGTATTAATTGGCATGGGCAGCATCGTCATGGACGGCGCGGTGATTGATGAGGAAGTGATGCTCGGCGCCGGCAGCCTGGTGCCGCCCGGCAGCCACTTGGAAAGCGGTTATCTGTACCTCGGCAGCCCGGCGAAAAAAGCCCGCGAGCTGAGTGAGAAAGAGCGCAGCTACTTCCGCTACAGCGCCGATAACTACGTGCGGTTGAAGGACCAGCACCTGATGGAAGGCTACGGCAGCTGATGATGCACTACACCAATATTCTGTTTGACCTTGACGGCACCCTCACCGATCCGCGTGAGGGCATTACCCGTTCGGTGCAGCATGCGCTGGCCAAGCTGGGTGTCGATGAGCCTGATCTGCAAGCGCTTGAGCACTTTATCGGGCCGCCGCTGTTGCAGTGTTTTATGCACAGCTACAACTTCGACGAGGCTACGGCCTGGCAGGCGGTGAATCATTACCGCGAGCGTTTTCGTGAAGTGGGCTTGTATGAGAATCAGCTGTTCGACGGCGTTGGCGAGTTGTTGCAGCTGCTGCAGAACCAGCAGCGCACGTTGTTTATTGCCACCAGCAAGCCGACGGTATTTGCCGAGCAGATTGCTAAGCACTTTGGTTTCGCGAAGCACTTCAAGGTGATCTACGGCAGCGAGCTGGACGGCACGCGCACGGATAAAGTTGAGCTGATCGCCCATCTGCTGGAGCAGGAACAGTTACCGCGCGACGCCACGCTGATGATCGGTGATCGCAAGCACGACCTGATCGGCGCGCAGCGTAATGGCTTGCATGCGGCGGCGGTGGGCTATGGTTTTGGCAGTGCTGCAGAGTTGCAGGCCGAGGCGCCGACTTATCACTTCAACAGCCTGGCCGAGCTGCACCAAGCATTTGTGGGCTGATACGTAGGGTGGGTCGGGCCGCGCAGGTGGAGCGTAGCGATACCCATGCGGTGCTGACGATGGGTTACGTCGCTGCGCGGCTAACCCATCCTACGGCCGAGGGTTAGCCATTTTTCTGATAGATGATTTTTTGGGTGCCGCCGTCGCAGCTGCCGACCACCATGCTGGGGTCTTGGGCGTCTTCGTTGGGCACGATTTCCAAGGTGTAGCTGGCCACGCCGGCGGCCTGGATTTTTACTTCAATCTCCGCGCGTAACTCTTCGCAGTCTTTAGGTGCAGCCAGCAGGCTGCTGCTGAGCAGGCCAAGCAGTATGGCCAGGGTGACTTTGTTCATTGCATTGCTCCTTTTGCGCGAACACGGTTTACAGCTCTTGGACTGACTATTGGCTAGGCAAGTTCTGCGCATCTGCAGATAGTTCGGCTAGGGCCTTATGCCGCTGGGCTGGCGGCAGCTTACCCAGCACCGCAACGCGCTGATAGAAGTGTGGCCAGTCGTGGCCGGCTTGTGCAAAGAGTGCCGCGAAGGCCGGCACCCACCGATCATAAAGACCGAAAGGCAACAGCTTGGCGTTGTTCAGTGGTGCATTGATCCAGTTGTCGTAGAAGCCTGCACCGTTCCACTTCCGCTCCTGCAGCGTGCGGTATTCGGCGCGCAGGCGGGCGAACTCCGCCTGTTTGCCGATGCGCATCTGCGCCGGCGCTAAGTTACTGTCGTAGAGCAGCTGCAAGCGCGCCCGGCTAGCCAATACCAGGGCGACGAATTGCTCGCGTTGCGCATTGCCTAGCGCGTCGTTGGGCGACAGGCCGTGCGCGGTGAGCCATTGGCGCAGGCCTTCGCGCTCGACAAAGCTGGCGAAGGATTCATTGAATGCGGTGTCGTCGGCCACATACAACTGTTGGTGCGCCAGTTCGTGGAAGATCACCGCCACCAGGCGTTCATCACTCCAGCGCAACATGCTGTTGAGAATAGGGTCATCGAACCAGCCCAGGGTGGAGTAGGCCTCAACGCCGCCCAGGTAGGTATCCAGCCCCTCCTGCTTCAGCAGTGCCGCCGCCCCGCGCGCGCGGCTCTGGCTGTAGTAGCCGCGATAGGCCACGCAGCCGGCGATAGGGAAACAGTGCAGCTTAGGCGCGAGAGAAAATTCCTCGGTGGCAAACACATTCCATACCACGTAGGGCCGCTGGATATCGGCATACAGGCGATAGCTCTGGTTGTCTGGCAGACCCAGGTGCGCGCTGGCAAAGTCGCGGGCTCGTTGCGCCAGTGCCAGGCGCTGCTTGAGTCCAGGGTCGACCGTCGGCCTATTCAGCAGCTCAGCAATGGGCTCGCGGGCCTTTAACAGTTGCAGTTGTCCGCGGGCCAGGTGGCTGTAGTAATCCAGGCTGCTGCAACCGCTCAGCAGCGCCGCGGCTACTAGCGGAACCCAGCGCCAGCGTAGAGCGTCGAACATTACGAATTACCCATTAAATGACCGGCTGCCACGCTACCAGCGCAGGATCGGCGTAGGCTAGCGAACAGTGCAACTGTGGAGGTCTGCCATGCGTTATCTAGGCCTATTGAGTGGTGTGCTGGTGCTTAGTGCCTGCGCCTCGCCCGTACCATCACCTGACCCTAACCAAGCCTGGGTTGAGCTGCGCAGTCATGCTGGCACCCTACTAATGGCCGATCGTCTCGATGGTCAGCGGCTGAACGATGGTCGCTACTTTCAGGTGCCGGACGGTGCCCATGAGTTGCAGGCGCGTTTTCAGTTTGAGGTGAGCAGCGGTGGTGGCCTGGATGGTCTCTCTGAGCCGCGGCAGGTGACCTGCGAAATCCGTGTGCGGCATGACAACTTCGTCGCCGGGCAGCGCTACCGGCTAGAGGCCAGGCCCATGCAGATGAAGGCCCAGGCCTGGCTCTATGATGCGCAGCGCAATGTGCTGGCGCGCGGCAAAGTGCTGCGCTGCGGTACGTTCTGAGGAACGATCTACTGCGCGTCGGCTCTGCGGTGTTAAAAACAGGCTCGGAATGCTCATGTACACCAGTACACTCCGCTTCCTTGCCTGTTTTTGCCTTGCAGGGCTCTAGCTCGCTATATCGTTAGCAGGTTCTAGATTAGCGATCAGCTATCGAGTACCGCTTCCAGGGTGATCGTGGCGTTCAGTACTTTGGATACGGGGCAGCCATTCTTTGCGGTTTCAACAGCTTTCTCGAAGGCCGCGCGGTCGGCTCCGGGGATTTTCGCGTGCAAAGACAGGTGCACGGCGGTGATAGCAAAGCCGCCATCCTGTTTGTCGAGGGTGACCTCGGCGCGGGTGTCGATGCTCTCGGCAGTCATTCCGGCGTCGCCCAGCTCCTTGGACAGGGCCATGGAAAAGCAGCCCGCGTGGGCCGCACCGAGCAGCTCTTCGGGGTTGCAACCGGGCTGGTCTTCGAAGCGCGTATTAAAGCCATAAGGCACCTTGTTCAGCGCGCCGCTTTGGGTCGAAATCGTACCTTTGCCATCCTTGATGCCACCTTGCCAGTGGGCTGATGCTGTCTTCTTCATCGGGCTTCTCCTGTGCGTGGGGTTACAGGGTTGAGAGCAAGCTTGGGCGGTATAAGTTCGATAAATAAGTCTTAGCGTAATTGCGCGACCAACTCGAAGGCATGCAGGCGGTCGGCGAAGTCATACAGGTCACAGGTAAAAATCAGCTCATCGGCGCCGGTCTGTTCCAGCAACACCTCCAAGCGCGCGCGAACTTTCTCCGGGCCGCCGATCATCGCCAGGCCCAGGAAACTGCTCACTGCCTCTTCCTCATGCGGTAGCCACAATCCTTGCATGCTGCTAACCGGCGGTTTCTGCACGAGGCTCTGGCCGCGAATCAGCGCCAGAATGCGCTGATAAGCCGAGGTGGCCAGGTATTCGGCCTGTTCATCCGTGTCGGCCGCAATCAGCGGCACGCCGAGCATCACGTAAGGTTTGTCGAGTACCGCAGAGGGTTTGAAATGGTTGCGGTAGACGCGAATTGCTTCATGCATATAGCGCGGTGCGAAGTGCGAGGCGAAGGCATAGGGCAGGCCTTTTTCACCCGCCAATTGGGCGCTGAACAGGCTGGAGCCGAGTAGCCAGATTGGCACATTAGTGCCCGTGCCAGGCATGGCGATCACTTGTTGATTCGCTGTGCGCGGCCCCAAGTAGCGTTGCAGTTCTTCAACATCGGCGGGGAAGTCATCAGCACTGCCAATGCGGTCGCGGCGCAGGGCTTGCGCGGTAAAGTGATCCGCCCCCGGGGCGCGGCCCAGGCCCAGCTCAATGCGGCCCGGATAGAGGGTAGCCAGAGTGCCGAACTGCTCGGCAATCACCAGCGGGGCATGGTTGGGCAGCATTACACCGCCTGAACCCAGGCGAATGCTTGTGGTGCCAGCGGCCAGATAGCCCAGCAGTACCGAGGTGGCCGAGCTGGCAATACCATCCATGTTGTGGTGTTCGGCCACCCAGAAGCGCTCAAACCCCAGACGTTCGACATGCTGCGCCAGTGCCAGGGAGTTGTGCAGGGCCTGGGCGGCGTTGCCGTCGTCACGAATCGGGACAAGATCAAGGGTGGAGAATTTGCTCTGTGCGAGTGCGCTCATCGGGTTGCCTGTGGGTTATCCGTTTGCACGGCGCAGCAGTGCGCCAATACCTTAGTTAGATAGTGGGGTTTGTTCTGCGGATTCCAAGGGCTGGGGGCATTTGTCGAGCGTGAGATACCTATGTGGTGTTGTGCCTGGCCACTGGCTTGCAGTGACCAAGCGGCTCTAAGCTGACTAGCTGTTGCTCATGCGAAAGCCGATTTTCAGGGTGACCTGATAGTGGCCTACCTTGCCGTCGACGATATGCCCGCGGGTCTCTACGACCTCAAACCAATCCATATTGCGCACTGATTTGGCGCACTCGGCCAGGGCATTCTCAATGGCATCTTCGATGCTGGTTTTCGAGGAGCCGACGATTTCGATTTTCTTGTAGGTGTGATGATCGGACATGGGTGCTCTCCTTCTAGTGGTTGCTTGAACGCTAGCTGAGGTACCGGCGGTCTGCCTATTAATGATGGGTCAGCGGTCGAGTTCGCAGCGCAACCACTCGGCCAAACGTTGAGCGCGCTTGTCCAGGCGACGTGCCGGTACCCACAACGCCAAACGCGCTGCGGTTTCAACAAAGCCCCAAGGCGCTACCAGTCGACCAGCGGTAAGGTCATCGGCGACCAGTTGCTGCGGCGCAATCGCCACACCCAAGCCAGCGGCGGCCGCTTCCAACAGGTAGTAAAGGTGTTCGAAGCCCTGGCCGAGTTTCAGTGTCGAGGCGTCCAACGCATTGCTGCCTGCCCAGCTGGGCCAGGCTTGCGGGCGTGAGCTGGTGTGCAGCAGGGGTTCGCTCAGCAGGGCTGCGGCGGGAGCCTGATGCAGTGCGGCGAAGTGCGCATAACGTGGGCTAAGCACCGGGCCGATGCGTTCGGCAGCCAGCTCGAAGACCTGCATATCCGCTGGCCAGGGCGGCTCGGCGAACCACAGCGTGGCGTCCACACCGCTGCGCCGCGGGTCCAGTTCACCTTCGCTGGCGGACAACTGCAGGCGCAGTTCCGGTAACTCGCGGTTGAGACGGTCCAGGCGCGGAATAAACCAGCGTGCCAGCAGGCTGCCCGGACAAGCCAGGACAAAGGGCGCATCGGCCTGGCCCTGCTGCAGCTCGGCGCAGGTGCTGCGCAGGCGGTTGAACACATCACCGCTGACATCGCGCAGGCGAATCCCTGAATCTGTGAGTTTAAGGCCACGACCATCCTTGCTGAACAGGGCTACACCGAGGTGCTCTTCCAGGACGCGAACCTGGCGGCTGACCGCGCCATGCGTGACATGCAGTTCATCGGCGGCCAGGCTGATGCTGTTCAGCCGGGCGGCGGCCTCGAAGGCGCGCAGGGCGTTGAGCGGTGGAAGCTGTTGGTTCATCTGTGAGTTTTCCTGACATGTTGCGGCAATCTTATCGCTTTTGTCACACGCGCCACAGCTTTATCCTGTGTGCATTGCAGTAGAAGCAGGGTCATCGAGTTGCCATGCTGACGCCCTACCGCGCCACTTTCTAAAGGAGAACGCCATGACTTCCTTCCGCGCTGGTCCTGATGCCAACGGCCTGTTTGGCTCGTTCGGCGGCCAATATGTCGCCGAAACCCTGATGCCGCTGATCCACGACCTAGCGGCTGAATACGAGAAGGCCAAGCTCGACCCTGAATTCGAGAAGGAGCTGGCTTACTTTCAGCGTGATTTTGTCGGCCGTCCAAGCCCACTGTACTTCGCAGAACGCCTGACCGAGATGTGCGGCGGCGCGAAGATTTACTTCAAGCGTGAAGAGCTCAACCACACTGGCGCGCACAAGATTAACAACTGCATCGGCCAGGTGCTGCTGGCTAAGCGCATGGGCAAGAAACGCATCATCGCCGAGACCGGCGCGGGCATGCACGGCGTGGCCACCGCCACCGTGGCGGCGCGCTTCGGCATGGAGTGCGTGATCTTCATGGGCAGCACGGACATTCATCGCCAGCATGCCAACGTGCTGCGCATGAAGCTGATGGGCGCCACCGTGATACCGGTTACTGCGGGCACCGGCACGCTCAAGGATGCGATGAACGAGGCCCTGCGCGACTGGGTAACTAACGTCGACAACACCTTCTACATGATCGGCACCGTAGCCGGCCCGCACCCATATCCCGCCATGGTGCGCGATTTCCAGTCCGTTATCGGTAAAGAAACCCGAGATCAGATGCTCGCTCAAGAAGGCCGCCTGCCCGACAGTTTGATTGCCTGCATCGGCGGTGGCTCGAATGCCATCGGCCTGTACCACCCGTTCCTCGATGACAAAGATGTGCAGATCATCGGTGTGGAAGCGGCTGGCTACGGTATTGAAACTGGCAAGCATGCCGCCAGCTTGAACGGTGGCGTACCGGGCGTACTGCACGGTAACCGTACTTTCCTGCTGCAAGACCATGACGGTCAGATCATCGACGCCCATTCGATTTCCGCCGGCCTGGATTATCCCGGCATCGGCCCAGAGCACGCCTGGTTGCATGAAGTCGGTCGCGTTGAGTACACCTCGGTCACCGACGAAGAAGCCATGGCGGCGTTCCACATCTGCTGCCGCCAGGAAGGCATCATTCCGGCGCTCGAAACCGCCCACGCCCTGGCCGAAGTGTTCAAGCGTGCGCCAAACCTGCCCAAGGATCACCTGATGGTGGTCAACCTGTCAGGTCGCGGCGACAAGGATATGCAAACCATCGTGCACCACATGGAACAACAGGAGAAGCATGCATGAGCCGCCTGCAGAGCCGCTTTGCCGAACTGAAAGAGCAAAATCGCGCCGCCTTGGTGACCTTTGTTACCGCCGGCGACCCGAACTATGACGCTTCCCTGGCCATCCTTAAGGGCCTGCCTGCGGCCGGTGCCGATGTGATTGAGCTGGGTATGCCTTTCACAGATCCAATGGCCGATGGTCCTGCGATCCAGCTAGCGAACATCCGTGCCCTCGAAGGCAAGCAGGATTTGGCAAAAACCCTGCAAATGGTTCGCGAGTTCCGTGAAGGCGAGCAGGTGACGCCGCTGGTGTTGATGGGCTACTTCAATCCGATTCACAAATATGGCGTCGACAAGTTTATCGCTGAAGCCAAAGAGGCTGGTGTTGACGGTTTTATCGTGGTCGACCTGCCGCCTGAGCATAACGTTGACCTGTGCGATCCGGCTCAAGCGGCGGGTATCGACTTTATCCGCCTGACTACCCCGACTACTGATGACAAGCGCCTACCGACCGTGCTCAACGGCAGTTCTGGCTTCGTCTATTACGTCTCGGTGGCCGGTGTAACCGGTGCCGGCTCGGCCACGCTGGAGCACGTCGAGCAAGCCGTGACCCGTCTGCGCCGGCACACCGACCTGCCCCTGTGCATTGGTTTCGGCATTCGTACGCCGGAGCATGCGGCCACCATCGCCCGTCTGGCCGAAGGCGTAGTCGTCGGCTCGGCGCTGATCGATCAGATCGCTAATGCCACTAGCAGCGAGCAGGCAGTGGAGGGTGTGCTGAGTCTGTGTGCGGCGCTTGCTGAAGGTGTGCGCGGCGCTCGCGTTTGACTCCTCGGATCTGCTGCGCGTCGGCGATACTGCGTTAAAAATGGCTTCGGCAAGCCGCTTGCGGCTAGCGCGCTTTAGCGCGACCCGGAGGGCGAGTGAAGCGAGTAATGCTCATGTACAACTCGTAAACTCCGCTTCCTTGGTCATTTTTGCCTTGTGTCGCCCTAGCTCGCGAGATCCGAAACCGGTGAGAAACTTGCGAGCGGGCCGCTGCTTAGCGTCCAATAGCGCACCCTTGCTTTAGAGTCTCGTCATGTCACGTCTGCCTGTTGCCCGCAAACCCCGCGCCAGTAGCCAGAGCCGAATCGCCGGCATCCTGGCTGCTGCGCGTGAGTTACTGGCCGAGCATGGCGTTGCCAGTCTGTCGATCTACAGCGTGGCCGAGCGCGCGCAGATTCCGCCATCTTCGGTGTATCACTTTTTCGCCAGCGTGCCGGCGTTGCTTGAAGCGCTGACGGCAGATATTCACGCGGCGTTTCGTGCCTGCCTGCAGGAACCGGTAGAGCATGCCAGCCTGCGCGACTGGCGTGATCTTTCGCGGTTGGTCGAGCAGCGCATGTTGGCGATCTACGCGGCCGATGCCGCTGCGCGCCAGCTGATTCTGGCGCAGCACGGCCTGGCTGAAGTGACCCAGGCCGATCGCCAGCACGACATCGAGCTGGGCCAGGCCATGCGGGTGTTGTTCGACCGCCACTTCCCCTTGCCGCAGCTGCCGGAGGATGTGGACGTGTTCGCCCTGGCCATGGAACTGGGCGACCGCGTTTATGCCCGCTCAGTGCAATTGCATGGGGCAATCACCCCACGTATGGCCGAGGAAGGCATGCGGGTATTCGATGCCTATCTCGGTTTGTACCTGCCGACCCATTTGCCGAAGCGTAACTTGTAGGAGTGGCTGGCCGGCATTCCGGCTTGCCCGAGATGGCTTAAACCGCTGATCGCGGGCAAGCCTGCTCCTACATCTATTGGTTTCAGAGTGCTTTTTCAAACACCTGTGAGTTGCGCTGGTAGTTGTACAGCGAGGCGCGTGCGGCGGGCAGGCGGTCGACGCTGCTGAGCTCGAAACCGCGCTCGCGGAACCAGTGGGCGGTGCGGGTAGTGAGCACGAACAGGGTTTTCAGGCCCTGAGCACGGGCGCGTTCCTCGATACGTTCAAGCAATTCGTCGCCGCGACCACCATGGCGGTAAGCCGGGTTGACCGCGAGGCAGGCCAGCTCGCCAAAATCCGAGTCGGCAATCTGGTACAGCGCGGCGCAGGCGATGATTAGCCCTTCACGCTCGACGATGCTGAATTGCTCTATCTCGCGCTCCAGCACCTCGCGTGAGCGGCGCACCAGCACGCCCTGGTCTTCCAGTGGGGTAATCAGTTCCATCAGCCCGCCGACATCCTCGATGCTCGCTTCACGCAGTGACTCGAACTGCTCTTGGGCCACCAGGGTACCGTTGCCGGTACGGGTGAACAGCTCGCTGAGCAGGGCGCCGTCCTCGGTATAACTGACGATGTGGCTGCGCCGTACCCCGGCCTTGCAGGCCTCAGCAGCGGCGTCGAGCAACTCCGCCTGGTAGCTGTTGCCTAGGCGCTGCAAATGCGCGGGTACCTGTTGTGGACGCAGTTCGCGTACTAACTTTCCGGCGTCGTCGAGCAGGCCGGACTCGGCGCCGAACAGCAGCAGCTTGTCGGCATCCAGGTCGATGGCGGCGCGCGTGGCAACGTCTTCGCAGGCCAGGTTGAAGATCTCGCCGGTGGGCGAATAACCCAGCGGCGAGAGCAGTACGATGCTGCGCTCATCCAGCTGGCGGTTGATGCCCTTGCGGTCGATGCGCCGCACTTCGCCGGTGTGGTGGTAGTCGACGCCATCGACCACGCCAATCGGCCGCGCGGTGACGAAGTTGCCGCTGGTCACGCGCATACGTGAGCCTTGCATGGGCGAGCGCGCCATGTCCATCGACAGGCGCGCCTCGATGGCGATGCGCAGTTGGCCGACGGCATCAATCACGCACTCCAGGGTCGGCCCGTCGGTGATCCGCAGGTTGTGCTGATAGCGCGGGGTTAGGCCGCGCTCGCCCAGGCGCATCTCGATCTGCGGGCGTGAGCCGTGCACCAGTACCAGACGCACGCCGAGGCTGTGCAGCAGCACCAGGTCGTGAACGATATTGCCGAAATTCGGGTGGGCAACCCCTTCGCCCGGCAACATCACCACAAAGGTGCAGTCGCGGTGGGCATTGATATAGGGCGAAGCATGGCGGAGCCAGTTGACGTGGTCGTGCATTACGTGAAAAGCCTGTGTCGAGTATGAAACGCATGGATTGGCGCGCGTGCGCCAGACGAGGCAGCCGAGAGCGCTTTTATCGTCGCAGTTGGGGCAGCTTCACGCGTTCTCTCCTGCAGGTGGCACAGTCGGTTGGTTGGGTTGCAGGCAGTAATGATTGATCAGTCCGCGCAGTATTTCGACGGTCGGCTGCAAGCGTGATGTGTCCAGGTATTCGCCCGGCTGGTGAGCACAGTCGATATCGCCTGGGCCGAGTACCAGGGTCTCGCAGCCAAGTTGCTGAAGATAAGGCGCTTCGGTGGCAAATGCCACTGAGGCGGCGATGTGCCCGGTCAGGCGTTCGGCGACACGCACCAGTTCGGCATCGGCGTTTTGCTCAAACGGAGGCACGCTGGGGAAGAGGGGTGCGTAGTCGATTTTCACCTGGTGTTGCTCGGCCAGCGGTTGCAGTTTCAGGCGGATCGCCGCGCGTAAAGCTTCCGGCTGCATGCCGGGCAGGGGGCGCAGGTCGAACTCCAGTGCGCATTGGCCACAGATGCGGTTGGGGTTATCGCCGCCATGGATGCAGCCGAAATTCAGGGTTGGCTGCGGCATGCTGAATTGTGGGTTGTTGAACTCGCGCTGCCACTGGCTACGCAAGTTACGCAGCTCCAACATGACGTCCTGCATGGCCTCCAGGGCGCTGTGGCCCAGGCTCGGATCAGAGGAGTGGCCGCTTTGCCCGAGAATATCGATGCGCTCCATCATGATGCCTTTGTGCAAGCGAATTGGTTTCAGCCCGGTCGGCTCACCAATCACCGCTGCGCGCCCCAGCGGCCGTCCGGCTGCGGCCAGGGCGCGAGCGCCAGACATCGAACTTTCTTCATCGCAGGTGGCGAGAATCAGCAGCGGCTGCTTAAAGGGCTGGGCGAGTAGCGGTTGCACGGCTTCGATGATCAGCGCAAAGAACCCCTTCATGTCACAACTGCCGAGGCCCACCCAGCGGCCATCGACTTCAGTGAGCTTGAGCGGGTCGGTCTGCCACAGCGCCTCATCAAAAGGCACGGTATCGCTGTGTCCGGCTAGCACCAGGCCGCCTGGGCCGCTGCCATAGCTGGCGAGCAGGTTGAATTTGCCGGGGGCAACGTGCTGCACGTCGCAGGTGAATCCGAGGTCGCCGAGCCAGCTCGAGAGCAGGTCGATGACGGGGCGGTTGGACTGATCCCAATGCGCCTGAGTGCAGCTCACCGACGGGGCGGCAATCAGGGCAGCGAATTGGTCTTTGAGGGAAGGCAGGGGCATGGGCTATCTCCGCAAGCGAAGCCCATCATAGGGCCAACGCTTGCAGAGATAAAACCGTGAGGTGCTTAGAGGAAGATGCCGCGCAGGATAAAGAAGAAGAAAATCGACAGCGCAGCGCCCACCGGCAGGGTGATCAGCCAGGAGATAAAGATTTTGCCGATCACGCCCAGGTTCAATGCGCCAATGCCGCGCGCCAGGCCCACACCCAGTACCGCGCCCACCAGCGTGTGAGTGGTAGAGACCGGCAAGCCCATGGCCGACGCGCCGACCACGGTGGTGGCGGTGGCCAGCTCGGCCGCAAAGCCGCGGCTAGGGGTCAGCTCGGTGATTTCCTTACCGATGGTGGCGATCACCTTGTAGCCGTAGGTGGCCAAGCCGATGACGATGCCCACCGCGCCGAGGAGCAACACCCAGCCTGGTACGGCGGATTTGGTCCCAATGACGGCTTCACCGCCGGACTGGATCACCCCGACAATCGCTGCCAATGGGCCGACTGCGTTGGCCACGTCATTGGAGCCGTGGGCGAAGGCCATGGCGCAGGCGGTGAAAATCATCAGGACGGCAAAGACCTTCTCCACGCTGGCGTAGTGAAAGTCTTTGTCGGCTTCGACGTCGATTTTGATCCGACTCAGCAGGGCGATGCCCAGCAGCATAACCACGCCGCCTACGCCCATGGAGAGGAGAAAGCCTTCACTGGTGGAGAGGTTCAAACCTATGTGCTTGAGGCCTTTGGTCAGGGTCATGATGCTGACCATAAAGCCGGTTATGAACATGTACAGCGGCACGAAGCGCTTGGCATTAAGGAAGGGGTTGTCGGTGTCGATGATCAGCTTTTGCACGCTGACGAACAGCCAGAAAGCGACAAATCCGGAGAGCAGCGGCGACACCACCCAGCTGGCCACGATCGGGCCTACACCGGCCCAGTTGACCGCGTCCATGGACACGCCAACGGCCGCAAAGCCGATCACCGCGCCGACGATGGAGTGCGTCGTCGAGACCGGCCAGCCGCGCGTCGACGCTACCAGCAGCCAGGTGCCGGCTGCCAAGAGTGCCGACATCATGCCCAATACCATGAGGTCCGGGGTGATCATCGTTGCATCAACAATGCCGTTTTTGATGGTGTCGGTGACCTCGCCGCCGGCCAGATAGGCGCCGGCAAATTCAAAGACCATGGCGATCAGGATCGCCTGTTTGATGGTCAGTGCGCGCGAGCCCACCGAGGTGCCCATGGCGTTGGCCACGTCATTGGCACCCACACCCCAGGCCATGAAAAAGCCGAAGAGGCAGGCAAGCAGCAGCAATACGAGGCCGTAGTCCGCAATCAGAGACATAAATAATTAATCCGTAGATTCCAGAAAGGACACTGGCGCATTAGCGCGCCAGCAGTTGTTCCAGTCGGTTGCCGACACGTTCGGCACGGTCGGCTACGTCGCCGATCCATTCGATGATCTTGTAGAGGAACATCACATCGACCGCAGGAAGATCCTTTTCCAGTTTGAACAGCGTACGCCGCACTTCGATTTGCATCTTGTCGGTGTCGCGTTCGATTTGTTCCAGTTCCATGACCATGGATTCGACCAGCACCGCTTCGCGGCCACCAAAGCCGGTTTCCAGCAACTCGTCGAGCTCGTTCATGGCCTTCAGCGCCTGGGCGCTGGCATCCACGGTGCGTTGTACAAACGCGCGCATCAGCTGTTGCAGCGGCTGCGGAATGGTCATTTGCCGACCGAGCATAAGGCCGGCGATGTCCTTGGCGCGGTTGGCAACTTTGTCCTGTACACTCAACAGTTCAAGCAGGTCCGAGCGCGGCACGGGCAGGAACAGGCTCTTGGGCAGGTGCAAGCGCACGCTTTTCTTGAGCTTGTCGGCCTCACCTTCGAGGCTGGCCATTTCCTGTTGTACCTGTTCGACCTTAGCCCAGTCTTCGACCATTACGGCTTCGAAAAAAGGCACTAGGTTCGCTGCGCACTCATGAGCTTTGGCAAAGTGCTTTTGCATCGGCCCAATGGGTGAGCGGCCAAACAGGCTCGCAAATGGATTGACTGGCATAGGGTGAACCCTGGCGTTAAGAAGGCGGCAAGTATACGGATCAGTCCGCAGGCTCGCCAGCGCAGGTAATCGGACTGAAACAATTTCATAGTAGGCGTTGACTCCCATCATCATGAACAAAGAAACCGAAATTAAACTGCGGGTTAGCCGTGCAACCCTGGCCGCCCTGCGTGATCACCCGTTGCTAAAGAAGCGCAACAAGAGTGGTTGGGAGCAGCGCGAACTGTTCAATCAGTACTTCGATACGCCGGCGCGCGATCTGGCGGCGGCCAAGGTGGCGCTGCGCGTGCGCCGTGACGGTGAGCAATTTATCCAGACCCTGAAAACCCGCGGGCAAAGCGTCGCCGGCTTGTCTGAGCGCAACGAGTGGGACTGGAACCTGGCCAAAGCCAAGCTGGATCTGAAAAAACTCGATGACAGCTGCTGGCCCGCGGCCCTGGCTGAATTGGACAAGAAGCAGCTGGCGCCGATCTTCACCACCGACTTTATCCGCGAGAAGGCGGAAATCGCCTGGGGTCGTGGTAAGGCCAAGGTGGTGATCGAGGCCGCCCTAGATCTGGGCAAAGTGATTGCCGGGGAAGGCGAGGAAGAAATCTGCGAGCTGGAGCTGGAGCTGCGCCAGGGCGACCCTGATGCGTTGTTAGAGTTGGCCGCCGAGTTGGCAGCGGATCTAGCACTGATGCCGTGTGACATCAGTAAGGCCGAGCGCGGTTATCGTTTGTTCGACGCCAACAGTTACAGCCTGAATCTGCCTGCGCCTGCGGTGAGCGCTGAAACCAGCCTGGATGACAGCGTTGTCGCGCTGGCCTGGCACTTGCTGGGCAGTAGCCAGCGCTTGGCTGAGCAGTACCGTTTCAATGGCCATTGGCGTTTGTTGGTCGAGTGGTTGGAGCAACTGGTCGGTTTGCGTGCTCTGCTCGGCAGTCTCGGCCAGGCCGCACCACGTGCGAGCAGTCATGCCCTGCGTGAATTGCTCGATGCGTTGCTGCTGGAGTGGCGGCCGCGACTGTTGGCCGGTCAGCTGGATGAGCAGGTGCGTAAAAATGCCCCGATGCAGTTCGCTGCTGAGCTCGAGGCCACCCGCTGGGGCCTGTTCTCCCTGACCACCTCGCGCTGGTTGCTGGCGCGCAGCTGGACCTTAGAGCGCAATAACCGTGGCAACCGTCAGGGTGCCGCGCCGCTGGGTAACTGGTTACCGACCTTGATTACTGACGAGGGCGCTGCCCTGCAGCTGCGTCGTTACCAGCAGCAGCCGGAAGACTTGGCCGAGCAGTTGCCACGCATCGAGCGCTTGCTGGTCTGGTTGCACCTGGCGCGTGAGGTATTGGAGGTGCCAGAAGTTGACCGGCTGTACGGTGAGCTGAACAAACTGGTCGAGTTGGCCAATCAGGCCATTGATCCGGAGGTACTGGCGGCGCGCAAGGCGCAGCTATTGACCATCGGTTCGCTAAAGGCCTGGCGCCAGCTGGTTAAGTAAGTACTTGGCGACTGATGTGCCAGCGGGCGCATCAGTCGTACAGCGGGTGCTTTGGCGGTGTGTTCTAAGCTGTTTTGCGGCTAACGATGGATGCCGCCCAGCACCTCTCTCCGTCGATAACCCGTCGTATCCTCAACTGTCCTCACGGAAGCGCGCCCACACCGCGTCGATGGTCGCCCTGTGCTTTTCTGGCGGCGCTTCCAAGGCGTGCAGGCGGCGTTTGGTGTCGCGGTCCGGGTATAAACCGGGTTGGTTTCGCAGTGCCTCGTCGAGAAACTCCCGGGAGTCGGCATTGCCGCTGGGGTAGAGGGTTTCTGCGGTGATTAGCGCGGCGACCTTGGGCTGCATCAGGTAGTTGATAAAGCGGTGGGCCAAATCGGGGCGTTTGGCGCTGCTTGGAATGACCAGGCTATCGATAAACAGAATCGAGCCTTCTTCCGGCACCACAAAACGTACCGGCTGCCCCGCGTCGGCGGCTGCCAGCGCATCGCCGACCCATGCCATGGCCACACACAGCCTGCCCTGATTAAGGTCGTCGATATAACGCTCGCTGTCGATATAGCGCAAGTTGGGGCGCAAGCCGTCGAGCACTTTGCTGGAACGCTCGACTCGACTCGGTGCGCTGCGCGTGAGGCTGCGACCTTGGTAGTTGAGTAGCAGTGTCAGGGTCTCGTCGGCGGCATCCAGTACGCTGATGCCACAACTGGCCAGGCGTGAACTCTGCTCGGCATTGAACAACAGGCTCCAGCTGTCTGGAAGCGGGCCGCCAAACGCGGCTTCGGCTTGCGGCGTGTTAATTGCCAGGCCTACCGCACCCCAGAGATAAGGCAGCGCATGGCGGTTGCCCGCATCGAGGGCAACCAAGGTGCTGAGCAGCTGCTTGTCGAGGTGCTTGCGGTTAGGCAGCAGCTTGAAGTCCAGTGGTTGCAGGAGGCCGCTCTTGATCATCGCCGGTAAGGCGCTGTGCGTGGGTACGGCGACATCAATGGCCTCACCGCTGGCCAATTTATCGGCCAGTTCTGAGTCGGTGCTGAAGGTGTGGTATTCCACGCGAATGCCCGTCTCGGCTTCGAAGTCCTTGAGCACCTGCGGGGCAATGTAGTCATTCCAGTTGTAGACGCGAATCACCTCTTCGGCACTGGCCAGCAGCGGCGTCAGGGTAAGCAGCAGTAGGACAAGTAGGCGAGGCATGGTGATCTCCCGAAAGGTTGGAGTCGCGTCAGTAGGAATTCGCGGCGCAACTTGCCCGTCATCGCGCCTGGGAGCGAATAGGGGCAGGTGACGCTATGTACGGAATAAAAAACGCCGGCTCGAAGGCCGGCGTTGGGTGTTGCATCAAACGGTGTGTAAGTACCAGTTGTACTCGAGATCAGAGATTGAGTTCTCGAACTCAGCCAACTCGCTTTCCTTACAGGCGACGAAGATATCGATGTATTTCGGGTCGATATAGCGCGCCAGGATTTCACTGTCATCCAACTCACGCAGGGCATCACGCAGGTTGTTCGGCAGGCTCTGCTCGTTTTGCTCGTAGGAGTTGCCTTCTATAGGCGCGCCCGGCTCGATCTTGTTAGTCAGGCCGTGGTGCACACCGGCCAAAACGGCGGATAGCAACAGGTAAGGGTTGGCGTCTGCGCCCGCTACACGGTGCTCGATGCGCACGGCATCGGCCGAGTCATTGGGTACACGCAAGGCGACGGTGCGGTTGTCGATACCCCAGCTCGGCGAGTTTGGCACGTAGTACTGTGCACCGAAACGACGGTAGGAATTGACGTTAGGGCAGAGGAAGGCCATCGATGCCGGCATGGTTTCCAGTACGCCGCCAATGGCATGGCGCAAGGCATCGTTTTGCTCAGGGTCTTCGCACGAGAAGATGTTGTTGCCATCTTTGTCGAGAATCGAGATGTGCACATGCAGACCGTTGCCCGCTTGGTTCGGGTACGGCTTGGCCATGAAGGTAGTGTCCATTTCATGGTCGTACGCGATGTTTTTAACCAAACGCTTAAGCAGTAGCGCGTAGTCACAGGCCTTGATCGGGTCGGCGACGTGGTGAAGGTTCACTTCGAACTGCGCCGGTGCACTTTCCTTGACGATGGCATCAGCAGGAATGCCCTGCTCTTTGGCACCTTCAAGAATGTCCTGCAGGCACTCGGCGTACTCGTCGAGGTCGTCGATCAGGTACACCTGCGTCGAATGTGGGCGCTTACCTGATAGCGGCGAAAGTGGCGGCTGTGGACGGCCGTTCACGTTAGCCTGGTCAATCAGGTAGAACTCCAGCTCGAAGGCAGCACAGATGGTAAGGCCTAGTTCGTCGAACTTCTCAACCACCTGACGCAACACTTCCCGCGGGTCGGCAAAAAACGGCTGGCCTTCCAGTTCGTGCATGGTCATTAACAGTTGCGCGGTCGGGCGCTTCTGCCAAGGCTCATAGCACAGGGTGTTGGGGATGGGATAACAGATACGATCGGCGTCGCCGATATCCAGGCCCAAGCCGGTGCTTTCCACCGTCGAACCGTTGATATCCAGTGCGAATAGAGATGCCGGGAGATTGATGCCGCGCTCGTAAACCTTGTGCAGGCTCGCGCGCTCGATACGCTTGCCGCGCACCACACCATTCATATCTGCAATTAGAAGGTCGACGAACAAGACCTCAGGGTGTTTCTTAAGGAACGCGTTCGCTTCGTTAAGCTGAACGACACGCGGGGGTACAGACATGATGCAACACCTTTTATGTTAAAAATATCAATCATGCAATTGCACAGGTGTGAGTCAATCTTAAACACCTGATGCTGTCAAGAGAGGCATGTTTTGCCCCTAATTGGGGCGTTATGACCATTTTCAGGGCGTTACAGGGCAGTTAAGTCCTGGTGAGGCCCTTGTATTTCGGGGTGCTCAGTCGGGTGTGTTCAATTTTTTACATGACTGTTGTGAAAAAAAATGAACAACGCTAAGCTCGGTTAAAACCTATAACAGCAATAAAATGGGTGTCTCATGTCGCGCCAGCCGATAATCGGCGTTAGTGCCTGTACCAAGCAGATCGGGCACAACCTCTATCACACAGCCGGTGATAAATACCTACAAGCTATTGTTCAGGTTGCCGGTGGTATGCCGGTCATTATCCCTGCGCTGGGTGAACAGCTTGATCAGGCTTACCTGCTGCAGCAACTGGATGGGTTGGTATTCACCGGCTCGCCTTCCAACGTTGAGCCCCACCATTATGCAGGCGACGTCAGCGAAGCTGGCACTGCCCATGATCCGGCGCGCGACAATACGACACTTCCGCTGATTAAAGCAGCAATTGCCGCCGGTATCCCGGTGCTAGGCATTTGCCGTGGCTTTCAAGAGATGAATGTGGCCTTCGGCGGGACATTGCATCAGCGCGTGCACGAGGTCGACGGGTTGATGGATCATCGTGAACCCGCTGATCTGCCCGCAGAACATCAATATGGCCTGCGTCACGCGCTGCATGTGCAGCCTGGCGGGCTGCTCGCCAGCATCGGCTTGCCGGACGAGATTCAAGTCAATTCCATTCATGGCCAGGGCGTTCAGCGTCTGGCGCCGGGCCTTCACGTAGAAGCACTGGCGCCTGACGGGTTGATCGAAGCCTTCTCCGTCGAAGGTGCCAAAAGCTTTGCCTTGGGGGTGCAATGGCACCCTGAGTGGCAGGTACGATCCAACCCGAATTATCTCGCCATCTTCCAGGCCTTTGGTGAGGCTTGCAGGAAGATGATGAGGCAACGCTGAGCCGACGCTATATAAGTTGGCTCTCACTAACCCTGAGGTCTCTATGAGCACCAAATTAGACCAGCTTTCAAGCTGGTTGAAAGAACGCAAAATCACCGAAGTTGAATGCATGATCAGCGATCTTACCGGCATTGCCCGCGGTAAAATCTCGCCGACCAATAAGTTCCTCGACGAGAAGGGCATGCGCCTCCCCGAGAGCGTGCTGCTGCAGACCGTTACCGGCGACTACGTCGAGGACGACATCTATTACGACCTGCTCGACGAGGCGGACATCGACATGTTCTGCCGCCCCGATGAGAACGCGGCCTTCCTTATACCCTGGGCCCTCGAGCCGACGGCTATGGTGATCCACGACACCTTCGATAAGCAGGGCAATCCGATCGAGCTGTCACCGCGCAACATCCTCAAGAATATTCTCAAGCTGTATGCCGACAAGGGTTGGAAGCCGATCGTCGCGCCGGAGATGGAGTTCTATCTGACCAAGCGCTGCAGCGATCCAGACTTCCCGTTGGAAGCCCCGATGGGCCGTTCCGGGCGTCCTGAAGTGGGCCGTCAGTCGTTCTCTATCGATGCGGCTAACGAATTTGATCCGTTATTTGAAGACGTCTACGACTGGTGTGAAATCCAGGGGCTCGACCTCGACACGCTGATTCACGAAGACGGCCCTGCACAGATGGAAATCAACTTCCGTCATGGCGAGGCGCTGCATCTGGCTGACCAGATCACCGTATTCAAGCGCACCATGCGTGAAGCGTCGCTCAAGCACGATGTGGCCGCGACCTTTATGGCCAAGCCGATCACCGATCAGCCGGGCAGCGCGATGCACATTCACCAGAGTGTGGTGGACATCAAGACGGGCAAGAACCTGTTTTCGAATGCCGATGGCAGCATGAGCCAGCTGTTTATGAACCATATCGGCGGCCTGCAGAAGTACATCCCTGAGTTGTTGCCGCTGTTCGCGCCGAACGTCAATTCGTTCCGCCGCTTCCTGCCGGACACCTCGGCACCGGTGAACGTCGAGTGGGGCGAAGAGAACCGCACTGTCGGCCTACGCGTACCGGAAGCCACACCGCAGAACCGCCGCGTAGAAAACCGCCTGGCCGGTGCCGATGCCAACCCCTACTTGGTGCTCGCCGCGTCGCTGCTGTGCGGCTACATGGGCATGGTTGAAGACCTCAAGCCAAGTGCGCCAGTCAAAGGTCGCGCCTACGAGCGCCGTAATCTGCGACTGCCGATCACCATTGAGCATGCGCTTGAGCGGATGGAGGCCTGCAAGGCCGCCGAGAAGTACCTCGGCGAGAAGTTCATGCGTGGCTATGTCGCGGTCAAGCGCGCCGAGCACGAGAACTACAAGCGCGTCATCAGCTCCTGGGAACGTGAGTTCCTGCTGCTGTCGGTGTAACCATCAGGTGGCTGGCGCGGGTGATCCCGGCGTCAGCCACTGCCAAGTATTTTCCTGGGCTGCAATGTGCAGCTTATGTAATCCAAGGTGTTGTTATGAACAGTCAAGTGACCAACCCGAAAACTCGCGAGTGGCAGGCCATGAGCCGCGCACACCACCTCGCGCCGTTCAGCGATTTCAAACAGCTGGCAGAGAACGGGCCGCGCATTATCACCAAGGCTGACGGCGTATACCTGTGGGACAGCGAGGGCAACAAGATCCTCGATGCTATGGCCGGGCTTTGGTGTGTGGCGATTGGTTATGGTCGCAAAGAGCTGGCAGACGCCGCCGCCAAACAGATGCAAGAACTGCCCTACTACAACATGTTCTTCCAAACCGCCACGCCACCGGCGCTGGAGTTGGCCAAAGCGATTTCCGAGTTGACCCCGCCTGGCATGAACCACGTGTTCTTTACCGGCTCGGGCTCGGAAGGTAACGACACCATGCTGCGGATGGTGCGCCATTACTGGGCGGTCAAAGGTCAGCCGAACAAGAAAGTCATCATCAGTCGCATCAACGGTTATCACGGTTCTACCGTCGCCGGTGCGAGCCTGGGCGGTATGAAGTTTATGCACGAGCAGGGCGACCTGCCGATCCCAGGCATCGTGCACATCCCCCAGCCGTACTGGTTCGGTGAGGGCGGTGATATGAGCCCGGATGAATTTGGTATTTGGGCAGCTGATCAACTGGAGCAGAAAATCCTCGAAGTCGGCGAAGACAATGTTGCCGCCTTTATTGCCGAGCCAATCCAGGGCGCGGGCGGGGTGATCATTCCGCCAGACAGCTATTGGCCGCGCATCCGCGAAATTCTCGCCAAGTACGACATTCTGTTTGTCGCCGATGAAGTGATCTGTGGTTTCGGCCGTACCGGCGAGTGGTTCGGCAGCGATTATTACGGCAACACCCCGGACATGATGACCATCGCCAAGGGCCTGACCAGCGGCTACATCCCCATGGGCGGGCTGGTTGTGCGCGACGAAATCGTCGAGGTGCTTAACCAGGGTGGCGACTTCAACCACGGCTTCACTTATTCCGGGCACCCGGTGGCCGCTGCTGTGGCCCTGGAAAACCTGCGGATTCTGCGCGAAGAAATGATTGTTGAGCGCGTTAAAGCAGAAACGGCACCGTATTTGCAAAAGCGTTTACGTGAGTTGGCAGATCACCCGTTGGTGGGTGAAGTGCGCGGCGTTGGCATGTTGGGTGCCATTGAACTGGTGCAAGACAAGGCCAGCCGTAAACGTTTTGCGGGAGATGTCGGTGTGGGCATGATCTGCCGCGGTCACTGCTTTAATAATGGTCTGATCATGCGCGCCGTTGGCGACACCCTGATCATTTCGCCGCCGCTGGTGATCAGCCATGCGGAGATCGATGAATTACTGGAAAAGGCGCGTAAGTGCCTCGACCTGACTGCAGCAGAGGTGCTGGCTTAAGGGTTATATGCTTTGTTTTTCAATAGTTTAGGGCTGAATATTGAAACAGAGGAGTGACCTTGCCAGACTGCGCCAATGCGTGTGTCAGGCTCACCGGGAGGTGCTGCAGATGGCTGCGCACCTTGCGGAAACGACTACAACAACAGGAGCTGTACGCATGAAAATATTCGGCAAAACCCTTCTCGCGTTGTCCCTTACTGGGGCTGTGGTGAGTGCCGCCTACGCGGAAGACAAAGTCCTGCACATTTACAACTGGTCCGACTACATCGCAGAAGACACCATCGATAACTTCCAGAAGGAAACCGGCATCAAGGTCGTCTACGACGTCTTTGACAGCAACGAAACCTTGGAAGCCAAACTGTTGGCCGGTAGCTCCGGTTACGACATCGTGGTGCCGTCCAACCCGTTCTTGGCCAAGCAGATCAAGGCCGGCGTATACCAGAAGCTGGATATGTCGAAACTGCCGAACTGGAAAAACCTCGATAAAAGCCTGCTCAAGGCCTTGGACCCGAGCGATCCAGGTAACCAGTATTCGATTCCCTACATGTGGGGCACCATCGGCATCGGTTACAACGTCGACAAGGTCAAAGAAGCTCTGGGTGAGAACGCCCCGGTCAACTCTTGGGACCTAGTGTTTAATCCGGAAAACGTCGCCAAGCTCAAAGGCTGTGGCGTGACCTTCCTAGATTCGCCGACCGAAATCCTCCCTGCTGCACTCAACTACCTAGGCTTCAAGCCAGACAGCACCGAAAAAGCCGAGTTGAAGAAAGCCGAAGCACTGTTCCTCAAGGTCCGTCCGTCGATCTCCTACTTCCACAGCTCCAAGTACATTGGTGACCTGGCTAACGGCAACATCTGCGTTGCCATCGGCTATTCGGGTGACCTGTATCAGTCCAAGGCCCGTGCTGAAGACGCCAAAAACGGCGTAAATATTGCCTACAAAATCCCTAAAGAAGGCGCTGGTAGCTTTTTCGACATGTTGGCCATCCCGGCTGATGCGAAGAACACTGAAGAAGCCCACGTGTTCCTCAACTACCTGATGAAGCCTGAGGTGATGGCCAACATCACCAACTTCGTGCAGTTCCCGAATGGCAACGCCGCGGCAACGCCGCTAGTGGATGACGTGCTGCGCAACGACCCGGGTGTCTATCCGGACGCCGAAACCATGGCCAAGATTTACACCTTCCCGGATCTGCCGGCCAAGGTGCAGCGCACCATGACTCGCAGCTGGACCACGATCAAGTCAGGTCGTTAATGCCATAGCCCTATCGGTGTGCGGCGGCTTACCCCGCCGCATTCACCTACAACAATAAGGAAGCCACTATGCGTCGTACTCCTCTTCTGGCCGGTCTACTGGCCGCCGCCGTCAGCATCTCCGCCGCGCAAGCCGCCGAGTCTGTGGTCAAGATCTACAACTGGTCGGACTATATCGGCGAAACCACTTTGGACGATTTCCAGAAGGCTACTGGCATCAAAGCCCTGTACGACGTCTTCGACAGTAACGAAACCCTGGAAGGCAAACTGCTGGCGGGCCGTTCTGGCTACGACATCGTGGTGCCGTCCAACCATTTCCTCGGTAAGCAGATCAAGGCGGGCGCGTTCCAGAAGCTCGACCGCAGTCAGCTGCCGAACTGGGACAACCTCGATCCGCTGCTGCTCAAGCAGCTACAGAAGAACGATCCCGGTAACCAGTATTCAGTGCCTTACCTGTGGGGCACCAACGGTATCGGCTACAACGTAGCCAAGATCAAAGAAGTGTTGGGCGTCGACAAGATTGACTCCTGGGCCATGGTCTACGAGCCGGAGAACATGAAGAAACTTGCCGCTTGCGGCGTTAGCTTCCTCGACTCGGCCGACGAGATGATTCCCAGCGTGCTCAACTACATGGGCCTTGACCCCAACACCCGCAGCGCCGACGACTACGCCAAGGCTGAAGCCAAGCTGCTGGCCATTCGTCCTTACGTGCGTTACTTCCACAGCTCCAAGTACATCGGTGATCTCGCCAACGGCAACATCTGCGTAGCGGTCGGCTTCTCCGGTGACATTCTGCAAGCTGCTGACCGTGCTGAAGAAGCCGGCAAGGGCATCGAAATTGCCTACAGCATCCCGAAAGAAGGCGCCAACCTGTGGTTCGACATGCTGGCCATTCCGGCCGATGCCGGTAACCCGAAAGAGGCCCACGCCTTTATTAACTTCCTGCTGGACCCGGCCACCATTGCCGGCGTCAGTGATTACGTTGGTTACGCCAACCCCAATACCAAGGCGGGCGAGCTGATGGACCAAGACGTGCGCAACGATGAGTCGGTGTACCCACCGCAAGATGTTCTCGACAAGCTGTACATCTCGGCGGAACTGCCGGTGAAAGTACAACGCTTGATGACGCGCAGCTGGACCAAGATTAAGTCCGGCCAATAACTTTAAAACGCCCGGCCACATTGGCCGGACGCTACTTTTGCGGGAGTGTTGGGAATGGCAGTTGCTTCCAGTGCCTATAAGAAAGTCCTTGAAGGCGATCAGCAACCGAAAGAGGTGTTGGTCAAGATTGAGCGTGTGTCGAAGAAGTTTGATGAAACCCTGGCCGTTGACGACGTCACGCTGACCATCAACAAGGGCGAGATTTTTGCCCTACTCGGTGGCTCGGGTTCCGGCAAGTCAACCTTGCTGCGGATGCTCGCCGGCTTCGAGCGACCCACCGAAGGACGCATCTTTCTCGACGGTGAAGACATCACTGATCTGCCGCCCTACGAGCGGCCGATCAACATGATGTTCCAGTCTTACGCGCTCTTCCCGCACATGAGCGTGGCTGAGAACATCGCTTTTGGCCTCAAGCAAGACAAAATGCCCAAGGCCGAGATCAACGCCCGCGTTGAGGAAATGCTCAAACTGGTGCACATGAGCCAGTACGCCAAGCGCAAGCCGCATCAGCTTTCCGGCGGTCAGCGCCAGCGTGTGGCCCTGGCGCGCTCGCTGGCTAAGCGGCCCAAGCTGCTGCTGCTCGACGAGCCCATGGGCGCTCTGGATAAGAAGCTACGTTCACAGATGCAGCTTGAACTGGTCGAGATCATCGAGCGCGTCGGCGTAACCTGCGTCATGGTCACCCACGACCAGGAAGAGGCCATGACCATGGCCCAGCGTATCGCCATCATGCACCTCGGCTGGATCGCCCAGATCGGCAGCCCAGTCGACATCTACGAAACCCCGACCAGCCGCCTGGTTTGTGAGTTCATCGGTAACGTCAACCTGTTCGAAGGGCAAGTCGTCGAAGACGTAGAAGCCCATGCACTGATCGACAGCCCCGACCTTGAGCGCAACATCTACGTCGGCCACGGGGTCAATACCTCGGTGCAAGACAAGAGCATCACTTACGCCATTCGCCCGGAAAAAATGCGCTTCAGCACCGAGCAGCCGACCTGTGAATACAACTGGTCACGCGGCACCGTGCATGACATCGCCTACCTCGGCGGCCACTCGGTGTTTTATGTGCAGTTGCCGAGCGGCAAAATCGTCCAGTCATTTGTCGCCAACGCCGAACGGCGTGGTGCACGACCTACCTGGGACGATGAAGTCTACGTCTGGTGGGAGGACGACAGCGGGGTGACATTACGCTCATGAATATCAGCCGAAGCATCAGCCGCCGTATGCCCAAGGGCCGGCACCTGGTAATTGGGGTGCCCTTCCTCTGGCTGTTCCTGTTCTTCCTGCTGCCTTTCATCATTGTGATGAAAATCAGCTTTGCCGAAGCCGACGTCGCCATCCCGCCCTACACCGAGGTGTTCAGCTGGGTGGATAACACCTTCACCCTGATTGTTAACCTGAGTAACTACATCTTCCTCAGTGAAGATGCGCTGTACCTGGCAGCCTACCTAGGCTCATTGAAAATAGCCGCCATCAGCACGCTGCTCTGCCTATTGATTGGTTTTCCCATGGCCTATGCCATCGCGCGGGCCGACAAAGCCAAGCAGATGGTGCTGTTGCTGCTGATCATGATGCCGACCTGGACGGCCATCCTGATCCGCGTGTATGCCTGGATGGGCATTCTCAGCAACAACGGTCTGCTCAACAGCTTCCTTATGTGGCTGGGGGTGATCAGCGACCCGTTGCAGATCCTCAACACCAACCTGGCGGTGTACATCGGCATCGTTTACTCGTACCTGCCGTTTATGGTGCTGCCGCTGTTCGCCAACCTGGTCAAGCATGACCAAAGCTTGCTGGAAGCCGCCGCAGACTTGGGCTCGAGCACTTACAACAGCTTCTGGCGAATCACTGTGCCGCTGGCTAAGGGCGGCATCATCACCGGCTGCATGCTGGTGTTTATCCCGGTGGTCGGTGAGTTCGTGATTCCTGAACTGCTCGGTGGCCCGGAAACCCTGATGATCGGCAAGGTGCTGTGGCAAGAGTTCTTCAACAACCGCGATTGGCCGGTAGCGTCTGCCTTGGCCGTGGTGATGTTGGCGATCTTGATCATTCCCATCATCCTGTTTAACCGTCACCAAGCTAAAGAAATGGAGGGCCGGCCATGAAGCGTTTCAGTTTCTCCAACTTTATGTTGTGGGCGGGCTTTGCCTTTATCTACCTGCCGATGTTGATTCTGGTGATCTACTCGTTCAACGGTTCGCGACTGGTGACGGTCTGGGGCGGTTGGTCGATCAAGTGGTACGTCGGCTTGCTCGACAACACCCAGCTGATGAGTTCGGTAATGCGCTCGTTGGAAATCGCCTGCTACACCGCGATTGCCGCCGTCGCGCTCGGCACCATGGCCGCCTTTGTGCTGACCCGCGTGACCCGCTTCAAGGGCCGCACGTTGTTCGGTGGCTTGGTTACCGCACCGCTGGTGATGCCCGAGGTGATCACCGGTCTGTCGCTGTTGCTGCTGTTTGTAGCAATGGCCCAGCTGATCGGCTGGCCGGCTGAGCGCGGCATCATGACCATCTGGATCGCCCACACCACCTTCTGTTCGGCCTATGTGGCTGTGGTAGTGTCGTCGCGCTTACGTGAGTTGGACCTGTCCATCGAAGAAGCGGCCATGGATCTCGGTGCCAAGCCGTGGAAGGTGTTCTTCCTGATCACTATCCCGATGATTGCCCCGTCATTGGCAGCAGGCGCGATGATGTCCTTCGCCCTGTCGCTGGACGATCTGGTTCTTGCCAGCTTCGTCTCTGGTCCAGGCTCGACCACCTTGCCGATGGAAGTCTTCTCCGCTGTGCGACTGGGTGTGAAGCCGGAAATCAACGCCGTGGCCAGCTTGATTCTGTTGTCGGTGTCCTTCGCCACCTTCTTAGTGTGGTTCTTCGCCCACCGCGCCGAAGAAAAGCGCAAGAAGGCCCTGCAGGAAGCAATGGATGAAACCACCGGCGTTCACCAGCAAGACGGCCCCGACAACCGTCGCGACCCCTCGCAAGTGCATGCCTGATCGCACGGCGCGTTAAAACAAAAAGGGCCACATTCGTGGCCCTTTTTCTTATGGCACTCTACCGAGTGAGGCGTGTCGTAGCGCTGGCCGATACCGCCCACTCAAAGCCGTGACCTTGGCGCGATGCAGTATCGGCCGTGCGCCTAGCGCTGTTTGTACTGCGTGGGGCAATACCCTCGGCTAACCAGCGGGTCGCGCAACTGTAAATGCTTGGTCTGCCGACCACTGACCCGCTCGCGCCACAGCTTGAAGCTGCCCGGCTTGAGGCTGCGTCGCATCAGCGCAATCACCTCGCTCTCATTCAGGCCGAACTGTAAGTGAATAGCCTCAAACGGCGTTCGATCTTCCCAGGCCATCTCGATAACCCGCGATAACTCACTCTCTGAAAACACCATCCTGACCTCATCGCATGCTGATTAATCTGGCGCTGATACGGCGCCCATCATAAGAGGCTGGCCATAGGCTGTGAAAGGCTTTGTATTCGAGGCGGGGAACCGGCTTGTTGGGCAAGCGAGCCGCTTAAGGCAGCGGTCCCAGTTTGCGCAGCCACGCTGCCTTAGCCTGAATAGCAGCCCACAGCGCGTTGATGCCCAGCAGAGCAATCAGTAAACCCAGACCAATGCGCCAAGCGGGATCAACCACGCCGAAGCACAGCACGTAAAGACCCACACCCATCAAGAACAGGCCAAATACAGCCGAAGCCAGTCGGTACAACCTGTGCTTGTAGTAGGGCTTAGCCTCGTTGGGCTCAGTCATCATGTTGCCTTGTGCTTGTGTAAATAGCCGACGTTTACGCGCTAAAGAATGCTGTTTTTGAGCCAATACGGCCTAGTCATCTAGATGAAATTTATGCAGCAGCCTGTGCAGAATGGGAGCAATTACGATAGTGCTGGTCGCAATGTATACATAACCCGAAAAAATTCCGAAGAGACCGGTGAAGAGTTTTCCAGACGTAGACTCTGGGATAACCGATAAACCCAGCCCACTGGTCAAGGTAACGGAAGCCACCAACGCCGCGTCCAGCGCCATATTGTCAAAGTAAACATGCCCGGCAACCCCCAACACCAGCGTGATAACGACCAGTGCAAACGCGGCAAGCACATGCAGGCTCATGCGTCGGCGGAAGGCACTTTTGTCGATTAATGGGCTGCTTTTACTTTCGTACATATTAATTCCATAAAATTCACTGCTGTATTATCGGAGAAATACACGTGGCTCTAGTTTGCCTTAATTGGTGCAACAACGAGTTGTGCCGCTTATTAGGCATTGGTGCTGCGCCGGTATTACGCGGTGATTCTTAGTGCGATATAAGGCACCAGGTTAAACACAAGAAAAGTCAGTTTATAAAATGCGATGAACTGAAAGTACAAGTGCGGCAGCCGGGTTTCGGCAACACCCATAAGGCGGCTATGCATAGCCGAAATAGGCCCGCGGCCAAGCACCAGTATCAGTGAGGTGATGCACAGCACGGCGAAATTAATAACCGTGCACCAACCGAAAAATGCAGTGAGTTGAGCGAGTGACATCGAAGGAGCCTCCAGTGCGGACGTGCAAGCAATGCCTGGAGTTTAGGTCAAACGCCGGGCTTTAGCCCGTCTCGGCGGCGGCGGTAAAGCCGGACACTGCAGAGCATGCGCCGCAGTGTCCGGGGGGCTAGAGCGCCGATGGCTTATGTCAGGTCTTTGATTGTTTCAGACGTACCGTTATTTTTTACGGACTCAATGCCCTTATCACGAGACGCCGCAGTCGCATACATTTGGCTGGAACCAATGATCTGGTGGTTAGCTGCCTTTAAATTAAAGTACGACTTATTGTTTGCCGACTCTTTTCTATCGTAGCGCTCATCGGCCTGACAGTTCTTTTGTACCGAGGCAATGCCGTTCTCGGCGCTTGCTCTCGACTTATACAATTCGCTTGTGAGGATGGTCTCCGCATTGCCCGCCTTAAGCACAAAGCGGAACTGCCCGTCACTGCTATTCGACAATTCATACCAACCAGCCATATGTCTCTCCTTATTTAGATTGCTGATGTGCATGAAGAGTGTAGACGAAAGTCTAAGGCTGGGCGGCGGATAGCAATCATGATTTTCGTGATCGATGAACGCTTGGCCCCCGCTGTGCGAACTACAAAATGGCCAGGGCGGTAAAGCCCAAAACAGGCCGGATATACGAATGCAATCGCGCTGATGACAAGTGCAAAAACAAAGTGTTGCTCACTACTTGTGGGGAGAGTCCATATACATTTGTTAGAATTTTTATTCATAAATTTTAATTAGGGCGCTACGAATTGAAATTTTTGCTGTGTAGAACGAATAAGCATTTAGCGTAGCTGCAATAGCAAACATGAAAAATAGCCAAGCCCCTTCAAATTTTTCGAGCCCACCAAAAAACCAGACGCTTACGCATGGCAGAAGGTAGATTATGCTATTTAGAATGCCTACATCGAAATGAGCTTTAAGCCTCCAGTAGTCAGGCCATTCATGTAAAATTTTACTTGTGCGGTCATTAGGAAATGATTACGCCGACTCCATCTTTTAGAGTCCATCCACAAATGCTAATTGGAAATAGCATGGCCCATTTTAATGCATCTTCGTTTATGGGAGATTTAAGAAAATATCTTCCAAGATAGTCCCCGAACGCCATGTAGATAGCGCCACAAAAAATCAGAAATAGAAATTCATAACTAATGAAGATAATCCGCAAGTAATAGAGTGCTTTCATTAATGCTTCATATCCCTTTCATTTGAAACTTTATCAAGCTGATATTTAGCCTTTACAGCAAGCTCGTTGGGCTCTGGTTCCTTATCGTGGAGGAAGCTTTTCTGGGTGTCACTTGTTTTTATTACGACCTCATCGCCACTTTCAATACCGACTACCTTTCCTCGTCCATAGCCATCTGCAGCCATAAGAATTGCTGCATCACCGATTGCAGGTATTTCATCAGGTTCATAGTTCGGTGAGTCCATGATCCTATCCATAAGCTCAATTATTTTTGATTTTAGACCTCCTGGCTTAGATGTTTGCTCTTTGACTGCTATTTCTGATGCATTTCGACTAGCAATGTATTCATTTAGACTGCCCCACAACCTGCCAAACAAAGGGTTTGGCGGGTAAACAGTTGCCGAAAATTCAGTAAACTTACTAAGTTTTTTCAGCCGGCTAGTAAATGCTCGGTAGTCAGAGATAGGCTCAACATCGCAAGAAACCATAAAGCCGTCAAAGGCAGCCTCAATTACTGATTTAAATCGTCGAGGAAACACATCTTCTTGAATGCCATCCCATACATGCAAAAAAGCGATACCCGAGCACTCAGGTAAGTACACGAAGGGTGAGCTTGCCTCAAGAAGATTAGGCACGTCAGTGTTAATTTGTGACTTGCTAATTTCGTCAATAACTTTTGCGTGCCCGTCCTTTGCATACTTAGACAATTTTCCAAAAACATAAGGAAAACTTTCGCGCCTATTGTCTTCGATGTCAGTAATGGTCCAGTCAAACTTACCGATCGTTATGATGGGGGCGTTTGTGATCGCATTCATCAAATTTTCTTGATCAAGATTTATTTTAACGACTCGACCAAGATAATATCGACCTCTTCTCATATGATATCCCTATACTTTTTTTTAAAAATTCTAACTGTTAATTAGGCGGCACGTGTGTCGCGGTTTGTCGCGAAGCGTGTCGCATAAGCTTCCTTGCTGTCAGCTAAGCCCTTGTCCCGCTTTAGTTCGGTCGCAATAAACGCGACAACACTCAGGGAGAAACGCGACATGGAGTACGGCAAGCTTAAGTGGCTGGATCAAGTGCGCCAGCCAATTCGTGTACGAAGCTATGCCATCCACATTGAGGCTGTCTACGCCGAGTAGGCAAAGCGCTTTAGCTGTTATCACCGTTATCTGCATTTGGCAGCGATGGGGCGGCTGACGGTGAGGTGTGTGCAGCGGCGAGAAACCTAACTGTTTCTCGCCGCGAGAAGCACTACTGCATTGGGTTTAGTCCGCGCGTGGTTGCAGTACTAACTGGCTGCGGCTATTGGCTTTGATCGCCTCGGCATCGAGGTGCATGGGCACGTACTCGCCGCGCATATAGCGCTCGGCTTGGTCCTTGTAGTGGGCGTCGAACAGCACGCCACTTTGCCCGACCGGGTTGATGCCCAAGGCCTTGCTGGCGTCGGCCATATCGATCAGGCGGCGGGTTGAGGGGCCATAGACCACGGACCAGGGGGCCGGGCCGATGGGTTGCGAGAGGTTGTTCGGCGTTTCATGGCCGCCCGGAGCGGCGAAGGGGCCGACGTTGAACAGCTTATCCAGCGGCTGTTGCTGGCCCAGCGGGTGGCTGTGGGTGAGGGTGTGCACGTTACCCCAGTCCCACTTTGTCGAGTCATTACCCAAGGTGCTGCGCAGGTGGGCGAGGCTGGCTTGCCAGGCGGCCTTGACGGTATCGGCGCGGCTTTCCACGGCGTCGCTGCCGCGGTTATCCCACCACGGCGAGGTGGCTTCGGCGACTAGGCGCGGCAGGGCGCTGTCGAGTACGCGGGTTTGCAGCAGGTTGTTGAAGAAGGCCTCGCTTAACTCGTCAGCCATGGCTTCGCGGGTTAACTGGTAAACCAGTTGGTTGAACAGCGTAGCGGCCGTGGTGTCGAGGGTGTGCTGGCCATCCCAGCTCAGCAGTTGCTCGACCAGCGCTTGCTCTTCGGCATCGCTGGCGGCGGCGCGCAGGTCGTCGGCCAGCGGCGTGAACAGGCGTTGTGGGTAGCCGGTGCCGGGTTCTAGTTGCAGCGCCTGGCTGTTATTCAGGTCCCATTTCACGCTGTTATCGCTGAGCCGCTGATTCAGGCGTTGGCCGCGGTCGGGTAGGTTGTAGTAGCCGGGAATCGCCATGCCGGTGGGCGACACGGGCTGGTAGTTGGCCGAGACGATATAGCCGCGCGCTGGGTTTTCTTCCTGCGGGTTAGCGCTGAAGGGGTAGTAACCGTCCTTCTCGGCTTCGCCGCTGGCACCATCGAGGATAAAGCTCGGGTTAACTCCGGCCGGGCGGCGCGGCAGTTTCGCCGCCGCCCACCAGCCGATATCACCGCTGGCATTGGCCCAGACGATATTCAGACCCGGCGCTTCGATGTGCTCCACGGCGCTGCGCGCGGCATCCAGGCTGCTGGCGCGGTTGAGTTGGTAGAAGCCGTCGAGGATCGGGTTTTCGGTTTCGAGAAACGCCCACCACATGGCAATCGGTGTGCTGCCGGCGGTTTCGCCCAAGGCGCTGTTGATGATCGGGCCGTGCGGCGAGCGGCGAATGGTCAGGCTGACGGGTTCGGCATCCTTGACGGTGATCTGCTCTTCACGACTTTGCAGTTCGACCCACTGGCCGCGATACCACACCTGATTGGGGTTGGCCGGGTTGGTTTTTTCGGCGATCAGGTCGAGGTCGTCGTTCTGGAACATGGTGATGCTCCAGGCGAACTCACGGTTATGCCCCAGCGAGGCAACCGGGTTGAGCGCCTGGTGGTGGCCGTACAGGCTGAAACCGGGGTAGCTGAGGTTGGCTTCGTACCATACCGACGGTACGGCGAAGCGGATATGCGGGTCGCCGGCCAGCAGCGGTTTGCCGCTGGCGGTGCGGCTGCCGGCAACGGCCCAGGCGTTGCTGCCTTCGAATTGCGGCAGGCCGGCCTCTTCCAAGGCCGCGAGGCTCAGCTCGGCGATGGCGTTGAGATCCTGCCAGTCGCTGGCAGCGAGGTTCTGTCCAACGACGCCTTGCGGGTGCCAGTCGAGGTCGAAGACCTTGAGGTAATCCGCGCCTAGCCGGTCACGCACATGTGTCAGCACCGGCTCGGTGCGGAAGGCGGCAGCGAAGCTGTAAGCCATATAACCGGCGACGCTGAGGGTATCGGCGGTGGTGAAGGGGCGCTTGTCGATGCCCAGCACATCGAACTCAATCGGTGCCGGATGGTTGGCTTGGTACTGGTTGATGCCGTCTAGATAGGCTAACAGCGCTTTGCTGGCTGGGGCGTTCATGTCCATTTTCGCCGCGTAGCGGTCGGCATGTTGACGAATGCCCAGGGTGCGGAACAAGCGGTCGGTGTCGACTAGCTTGCTGCCGAGAATTTCCGCCAGCTCGCCTCGCGCCAGGCGGCGCAGGATTTCCATTTGAAACAGACGATCCTGCGCGTGCACATAACCCAGGGCGCGGTACATATCGGCCTCGTTTTGCGCTTGGATATGCGGTACGCCGCGTTCGTCGTAATCCACCGTGACTGCGGCCTGCAGGGCGCTCAGCTGCAACTCGCCGGTACGTTGCGGCTGCTTGCTGTCGAGGTACCAGTAAGCGCCGCCAGCAGTGGCGGCAACTATGATGGCCAGGGCAGTCAGGGTGCGTTTCATGGGGTCTTCCTTGTTATAAGTGTGCATGCATTGTGCGGGCTGGTGGCGGCGCAGGCATTGACCAAATACAGCAAGAGTGAAAGTCTTTGGTCAATTAACGGGAGTTATATGGCCGCCGATCCGCATAACAGCATTGCCAGCATGCTGACCCATTCCTCGACTCTGCGCCGTTTGCTCTATGAGGCGCTGGCGGCGCTGGGTCTGGACCCCACCGACACTTACCGGCAGGCCTATCAGGGCGTGGTACTCGCGCCGCCGCTGCTCAATGCCCGCGAAGACCATGACAATGCGCCGCGCTTCTGGCAGGCGCTGGAAGGCATCAGCGGTGATGTCGATATCGGTCTGCACCTGGGGGAAACCATGCAGCCGCGGCCAATGGATGTGGTCGGCTATCTGTTGTTAGCCAGCCGTGATCTGGGCCAGGCCTTGGAAAGCTTTCTGCGCTTTCAGCACATCCTCTCCGGCGGCTTTGCCGCGCGCCTGGAGCTGGAGGGGGAGCAGGCGAGGCTGATTTTTGACCTGAATTACCGGGGCGTCGGTTCGCTGCGCCAGCAGATGGAGTGCCTGGCGCTGTTGTTGCAGAAGATGCTCGCCAGCATCAACAATGACGGTAGTTTTCAGCCGTCTGGGGTGGATTTTCGTCACCCCGCGCCACGCCGGCAGAGTGAGCATCGGCGTTTGCTGGGCCTGCTGCCGCGCTTTGCTCAGGCCCATGATGCGCTGATATTCCCACGTGCCTGGCTGGGCCGGCCGTCACGCAGCGCCAACCCACGGCTGTTTGCGGTGTTGTGGGCACAGGCTGAAGTGGAGCTGGCCGAGCTGGAAGAAAACCAGCTGCTCAATCGCGTGCGTTACTGGTTGGATGCCAGCTTGGGCGTGCAATTGTGTGACTTGCCGCGCTGCGCTACCGCCCTCGGTTACAGCGTGGGCGGCCTGCAGCGGGCGCTGGCTGAGCAACAGCAGAGCTTTCGGCAACTGCACGATGAAGTGCGCCGCCTGCGCGCGCAAAGCCTGCTGGAGCAAGGGCTGGCCATCCGCGAAGTGGCCCGTGCCTGCGGCTTTGCTGAGTTGTCGCCGTTCTACCGCGCCTTTCGCCGCTGGCAGGGCGGCACGCCGCAGGGTTATCGCACTAGCGGCTAACGCGGAAACGCCGGCTCAGATTGTTCAAGCGCTCGGCTAATTTACTCAGTTGCTGGCCATCGTTATTTAGCTTTTGCGCATCGCTGAAGGTTTGCTCAGCCACCTGCTGCACGCTGTGCAGGTGCTGGCTGACTTCCGCGCTGGTCGCTGCTTGTTCGTGGGTGGCGGCGGCGATCAGCTCGTTCATTTGGGTGATGGCGTTGATGTCCTGCGCCACGGCGCCGAGCAGTTCGGCAGTGGCCTGGCTGTCTTGTACGCAACTGCGCACGCTGTCGCGGCTTTCTTGCATGGCGGCCGCTGCTTGACGGCTGCCTTGCTGCAGGCCGCTGATGATTTGTTGGATTTCAGCGGTGGACAGTGCGGTTTTCTGCGCCAGGTTGCGCACCTCGTCCGCCACGACGGCAAACCCCCGGCCATGCTCGCCCGCGCGTGCGGCTTCAATGGCGGCATTGAGGGCGAGCAGGTTGGTTTGATCCGCAATCGAGCGGATCACTTCCAGCACCTTGCCGATTTGCTCGGACTGAGCGGCCAGCGCCTGAACCTCGGATTCAGTCACGTCGATTTGTGTGGCCAGCTTGCCGATTTCACTGCGCACATGGTTAACCGAGCGGCTGCCCTCGGCCGCTTGCTGGTTGGCAGTTTGTGCAGCGGTTGCGGCGCCATCGGCATGCCCGGCCACTTCATCAATGGCGCTGCTCATCTGCAGCATGGCTGAGCTCATATAGATAATTTCACCTTGCTGCTGGTCTGCACCGGTGCGCAGTTGACCGGTGGCTTGCAGCAGGCTGTCACCCATTTGTTGCAGGCTTTGGGTGTCTTTGATCACTTCACCGACCAGCTCGTCGAGGGTGCCGAGAAAGTGGTTAAAGCCTTGGCTAACTTTACCCTGGGCGCTGCTTCTGTAACTGAGGTCGATCTGGTCGTCGTTCTCAGTGAGTTTTTCGGCAGCTTGCATCAGAGCCGCACCTTCGACAGCTTCTGCGTGGCTCTGCAGCGCCAGGTAGATCAGGATTGCGCTTTCTACCACGACGTACAGTGCATGCAGGAAGATGATCGGCCAGCTGCCGCTTGGCAGCACAAAAACGTCAACACCTTGTGCTTGTAGGGCGAAGAAACTCAGGTGGTGCACCGCAATCACCAACGCGGCGACCACAATCGGCAACCAGTCGCGGTAATACACCAGGACTGCCAGTAGCGCGAAGATACCGAAGTGCATTTCCAGCATGCCGCCGGCCTGGTTGATGTGCAGTGCCGACATCACCATAAAGGCCGCACCCATCACGCATCGCAACAGACGTTGGCCGCTGATGAGCTGGTTAAGCACGCTCACCACCACTGCCGTGCCGCCACCCACCAACAGCGCTTGGCCCCAGGTGCCATGCCAGGCCGCAAGACCGAGCGAGAAGAGGACCATCAGCCAGATCACACCCAGCATGATGCGATCCGCTTTGCGGTAGTGCTGTTGCAGGGGGGAAAGGCTAGTAGGCATGGCGAGGGACCCGAAAAGTTGCGTTGCAGTCATGGTGAGTGTGGCAACCATCCTTGGTGAGCTGCTCAAATTAGCCGCTAAGTTGTACATAATAGTATCTTTGTACAACTTATGTTGAGAAATTGCTAGCTCCGAGCTGAGCGCGTCGGCGCCCGTCACAATTACTGTATCGGCACGCTGAGTCTAGGCATGAACACCGATCTGCGCGGACTAACTCGGCGCGCTAAAACCTGCAGCTGTCAGTCGGCCTGCCAGTCGCAGAAACAGCCCACCGCCAAGGTGTTGCTGGCGTTTACTGGGCGCCCTGCGATCAAGGCATCGAGAATGGGTTCGATAAAACTGTTGCTGGAGGTGCAGGTGGCGCCTTCGCTGTAGGGGCCAAAGTAGGCCAGCTGGCCGCTACGGTCCCAGACGGCCACCGCCGGGCTGGCCGGAATCTGACTACTGCCGGGCAACGCACTGAGCGGTTGCAGGGCGCTCAGGGTGCTCGGCAGTTGGCCCGTGCTGCCGGGCTTCTGTACGGCATAAAAGCTTACGCCTTGCGAGCCAAAACGCGCGGTCAAGTCGGCCAGGTGCTGCTGGTTGCCGATGTTGCATGGGCAGGCGGGATCCCAGAAATGCACCAGGCGAATCGGCCCCGGGCCGGCCAGGTCGTCAGGCAAGCGCAACTGTTCACCGTAGAACAATGCGGTCTGCTCGCTGAAGCTGCGCAGGTAGCGCGCTTCGTACCACCAGTAAGCGGCGAGCATGGCGCCGGCCCAAAGCACAATCAGCAGGCTGGCGAGTAGGGTGTTGCGCGTGGGTAGGGTCATGAGCAGTCTTCGTTAAACCGGTACGCAGCTTGCCACGGCTGGCGCGACAGCAGAATATCCGCAATCGGTTAAAGCCGGCCCGGACGCCCTGTGAACGTCCCGTATTATTAATGGAAGCCTTATGCCAGAGCCGTTTCAACCGCAAAGCCTGATTGCCAGTCTGCGACCCTTGGCCGCAGCGCTTTCGCTGTCGCCAGCGGAGCAGGCGTATCGGCAGTTCTATGGGTTTAGCGATGCGCTGGCCGCACGCAGCCGTATGGGCTGGCTGCAGGCAGGGGGGTATCAGATTGCCGTGCAGGTTTGGTGGCCAGAGCAGCCGCGCGCCACTTTGGTATTGCAGCACGGTTATTACGACCATGTTGGCTTGTATCGGCATGTGATCGAGTGGGCGCTGGCTCAGGGCTTTGCCGTGCTGGCCTGCGACCTGCCGGGGCATGGTTTATCCAGTGGCGCGCGTGCCAGCATCGGTGATTTTTCTGAGTACCAGACGATGTTGCGCGCGCTGCTGGCCGAAGCCGCTGTGTTGGACTTACCAACGCCCTGGCACCTGTGTGGGCAAAGCACCGGCGGGGCGATCCTTATCGATTATCTGTTGACCGGTGAGCCTGTCGCCCAGGTTGGCGAAACCATTCTCTTAGCCCCGTTGGTGCGGCCTCGCGCCTGGGGTTGGTCGCAGCTCAGCTACCGAGTGATGCGCCATTTCGTCAGCGAGATTCCCCGGCGTTTCAGCGTCAATTCCAGCGATGCGGCTTTTATCGAGTTCGTTCATCACCACGACCCGCTGCAGCCGCGTAGTCTGCCGACTGCCTGGATCGGTGCGCTGAGCCGCTGGGTGCCGCACATCGAGACGGCGCCGCGCAGTGCGCGTAGCCCGTTGATCATTCAGGGGGAAGCGGACATGACCGTGGCCTGGCAGCACAATCTCAAGGTGTTGCAGGACAAGTTCGCCGCGCCGCAGATTTTGCATTTGCCCGAGGCTGGGCATCACCTAGCCAATGAAGCGCCGGCCTTGCGCCAGCGCTATTTCGACTGGCTTAGCCAGCGGCTTGGTTAGATCCCGCTGGGGGCTGGGGCCAGGTTGGCGCTGCTCTGGCCAACGGCTAAGCCGCTGCGGATGGCCGCCAGGGCTGCCTGGTAGTAGGTCTTGCCGGCATCTGACTGGGCAAAGCTGACAAATTCCTCCAACTCGGCATCACTCAGCTCACGGTAAACGTGCAGCAAGGTGTTATCCAGGTCTGCGCCTATCTGCTCCATCAAACGCTGGCGCTGACCACTGAGCAGGGCTTGCGTGCTGTCGCCACCGAGCAGGCCGGGAAGCATCTGGCTCAGGCTATCGGCGGCTACGCCGGCGAGTGCCAGGCTGACTTCGGCACCGGCTTCCTTAGCTGGCAGGGCTTGGGCTAAATGACGAATCTGTAGGCGCCGGGTGGCGCTGGCGTCACTGCGCGGCAGGCCGTTGGCGAAGCGCGCCAGTTGGTCGCTGCGGGTGGCGAGCAATTCGGCATCGACAATCTTACGGCCCACGGGTGACTGGAAAAACTGCAACGCGGCGGCTGGTTGCTCAAGGCTATTACGCAGGCCTTGTTGCGCGCGTTGATCCACGGCAGCGGCGGCAAAGCGTTGGTTGCTGTTATTCACCAGCGCTTGATGTACCGCCGGCGGCAGGCTGTTGCGATAGCGCTCCTGAGCGGCTTGCAAGGCATCGCTGAAGTGCATGCGCTGCTGCGGCCAGCCGGCCGCCTGATAGAGCTGCAGGTAATCATCGGCCAGGGCGGGTAGGCTTAGCAGCAGGGTTAGAACAACGGCAAGGGCGCGCATAGTGACTCCATTCGTGGGGCGGCTATTTTCAGTGTGCAGTAAGCACTTGTCGAGGTCAGTCAGCGGCCTGCTAGAATCGCAAACCTGTATCTAGGCAGGTACTCATTCCTTCGGGGCGATCATTGAACACCTGCTCATTTAACGACCTCAACGCCCGCGTGGCGTGCATTATTGATGACTTGGCCGAACAGGGCTGGTCGCTGCAAACACACTTCATTGCCCCCACTCTGACCCTTGAACTGGCCGAAGAGTGCCGTAAGCGTGCAGCCGCCGGTTTATTGGTGCAGGCCGGCGTCGGTCGTAGCGCCCTGGCGGTGATCAGCGAAGGGCTGCGCGGCGACCATATTCAGTGGTTGGATGCTGGGCAAAACGCCGCGTGCGATCAATACCTAGCGGTTATGGATGCGGTGCGTCAGGCGCTCAATCAGGCGCTGTATCTGGGCCTGGAGGATTTCGAAAGCCACTTTGCCTTGTACCCGCCCGGCGCCTATTACAAAAAACATCTGGATCGTTTTCGTGATGATGACCGCCGCGCTGTGTCGGTGGTGTTTTATCTCAATGAGGATTGGCGGGCTGAGGAGGGCGGTGCGTTGCGCCTGCACCTAGCCGATGGCAGCTGCCGTGATGTATTGCCGCACGCAGGCAGTCTGCTGGTGTTCCTTTCGGCAGACATGCCCCATGAGGTATTGCCTGCGACCCGTGAACGTCTATCGCTGACCGGTTGGTTGCGCCGGCGCGGTGCGGCACCTTTTTAGCCGGCTGAATGTGAGTGAGCAATGCAGAAAGTTCTCGTAAGCCGCTGCCTGTTGGGCCAGCGCGTGCGTTATGACGGCGGCGCCCATGGCCCTTTTGTCCTGCTTGAGCGCTGGCAGCATGAAGGGCGGGTGGTGGCGCTGTGTCCGGAAGTGGCTGGAGGTTTGCCGACCCCGCGCGCACCGGCGGAAATCCGCGGCGGCCAGGGTGCCCACGTGCTTGATGGCCTGTTGCCGGTGCTGACGGTGGAGGGTGAAGACGTGACGACCGCGTTTGTTGCTGGGGCCGAACAGGCGCTGGCTTTGGTCGCGCAGCACGGCATCCGTTTCGCCCTGCTCAAGGCGCGCAGCCCGTCGTGCGGTAATAAAGAGAACTACGACGGCAGTTTCAGCGGCACCCGAGTCGCCGGTGAGGGGGTGACGGCTGCCGCTCTGCGTCGCGTGGGCGTGCAGGTATTCAATGAGGATCAGCTGGATGAGCTGGACACTGTTCTGGCAGCGCTGGATTAGCCTGCCCCGGTCAACCAGTTCAGCCCCAGCAGCAACTGCACCAGGCCTGCATTGGCGATGTCGATAAAGAAGGCGCCCAGCAGCGGAATGACCAGGTAGGCCTTGGGGCTGGGACCGAAACGGTTGGTTAGGGCGTTCATATTGGCGATGCCCACTGGCGTGGCGCCCAGGCCCATGCCGATAAAGCCGGCGCTGATGCAGGCGGCGTCGTAGTTGCGCCCCAGCAGGGGAAACACCAGCCAGATGCTGAACAGCGCGATGACCAGCGCCTGCATCAGCATCACCAGGCTGATCAGGCCCAATGCGCCTTGCAGCGACAGCAGGGGCAGGCTGATCAGGCTCATGCCAAGAAACAGCTGCAGGCTCAAGTCGCCCACCAGTTGAATCGGTCGTGCATCCAGTTTGACCCGACACAGCTCCAGGCCATTGCTCAGCACGATGCCCAGAAACATCGCCGTGAGGAACGCCGGCAGGCGCATGCCCCGCCCAGACAGCCAGTCGTAAACACTGGCGCCCAATGCAAAGCACAGCGCGATCAGCAGCACGGCGGTGAGCAGGCTGTTGAGTTCGATCAGGTAGGTGGTCTGCTGGTTGATCGTGACGCGCGGCAGCTCGGGGTCGGTGCGATTGGGCTCCAGTTGGTGGCGGCGGATCAGGTAGGCAGCCACCGGCCCGCCGACCAAGCCGCCGCTAATGAGTCCGGCGGTGGCGAAGGTCATGCCCAGGGTGCTGGCATTAGCCAGGCCGAAGTGTTCCTCAAACATCTGGCCCCAGGTAATGGCGGTGCCATGGCCCCCGGCCAGGGAGATGCTGCCGCCGATCAGACCATACAGCGGGCTTTCGCCGGCGAGCAGTGCCAGGGCGACACCGGTGAGGTTCTGGAAGATCAGAAACAGCACGGCCAGGCCGAGCATGATGGCCAGGGCTTTGCCGCCATCGAGCATTTGCCGCAGCTTGGCCGACAGGCCAATGGTGCTGAAAAAGGCAATCAGTAGCAGGTCACGCAGTTCTAGGTCGAAACGAATCTGCCAGCCACTGAACACCTCGCTCAGTGCCACTATCGCGCTGATCGGCAGGCCGCCGGTGACGGCCGGAGGAATGCTATAGCGGTTGAGAAAATCGATGCGTCGGTTGATCTGGTAACCCAGCCACAGGGCCACAATGGCCAGCGCCAGCGTAGTGGCTGTGTTGATCAGCAGGAGTGGTGAGCTATCCATAAACCAGAGGCAGTCGGGGGTAAGTGGCCGACCACGAGGTTAGCAGGCTGATACGGCTGGCACAAAAAAGGGAAGCCGAGGCTTCCCTTTTTTCGTTGTCGCGGGGCTTAGAACAGCACGCGGCTACGAATGGTGCCTTTAACGTGTTGCAGCTTCTCCAGCGCCAGGTCGGAGTACTCGGCGTCGACGTCGATCACCACGTAGCCCACTTTGGCATTGGTCTGCAGGAACTGACCGGAGATGTTGATGCCGTTCTCGGCGAACACGCTGTTGATCTCGCTCATCACGCCCGGGATGTTGGCGTGGATGTGCAGCAGGCGGTGCTTGCCCGGATGCGCCGGCAGGGCCACTTCAGGGAAGTTGACCGAGGACACCGAGGTACCGTTATCGCTGTACTTGACCAGTTTCTCGGCCACTTCCAGGCCGATGTTGGCCTGTGCTTCGGCGGTCGAACCGCCGATATGCGGGGTCAGGATCACGCGATCCAGGCCGCGCAGCGGGCTCTCGAACTCTTCGTCGTTAGACTTGGGCTCGACTGGGAACACGTCGATGGCAGCGCCGATTAGGTGTTCGTCTTTGATCGCCTCGGCCAAGGCTTCCAGCACCACCACGGTGCCGCGTGCGGCGTTGATCAGGATGCCGCCCTTTTTGATGGCGCGGATTTCTTTCTCGCCAATCATCCACTTGGTGCTGTCGATCTCTGGCACGTGCAAGGAGACGATATCGCTCATGCCCAGCAGCTCGGTGAGGCTGCCGATCTGCGTGGCGTTACCCAGTGGCAGTTTGGTCAGCGGGTCGTAGAAAAACACCTGCATGCCCAGGGACTCGGCGAGTACTGACAGTTGCGTGCCGATGGAGCCATAACCGACGATACCCAGCTTTTTACCGCGGATTTCGAAGGAGTTGGCCGCCGATTTGATCCAGCCGCCACGGTGGCAGGAAGCGTTCTTCTCGGGGATACCGCGCAGCAGCAGGATGGCCTGGGCCAGCACCAGTTCGGCGACCGAACGGGTATTGGAGTAGGGCGCGTTGAACACCGCGATACCGCGCTCACGGGCGGCATCCAGGTTGACTTGGTTGGTGCCGATGCAGAAGCAACCTACGGCGACCAGGCGCTTGGCGCAGTCGAAGACTTCTTCAGTTAACTGAGTGCGCGAACGGATACCGATAAAATGCGCGTCGGCGATCTTTTCTTTCAGCTCGTCGTCGGAGAGTGCGCCCTTGAGGTACTCGATGTTGGTGTAACCAGCGGCCTGCAGGGTGTCCACTGCATTTTGATGGACGCCTTCAAGAAGAAGGAACTTGATCTTGCTCTTGTCGAGAGAGGTCTTGCTCATCGGAGTACCTGTTGTCCCACAATAGAGTGTCAGGGAAGAGGCCGAACGCCGCCGGCCGCAGCCCGCAGATCAGCTCGCAGGCACGATTCACGGGGGGCGTATGCTAGCATACGAGGCCCGCGAAACACCTACCCTGGCAGATGAAGCGTGCTCAGGGTGACCATGAATCGTTTGAGAGTTCCGTAGATGACCAACCCTGCGCTGATCGAAGAGCTGAAGACCCTGGTTGAGCCCGGCAAGGTGCTCACCGACGCCGATTCCCTCAACACCTACGGCAAAGACTGGACCAAGCATTTCGCCCCAGCACCGCTGGCGATTGCGTTCCCCAAAAGCATCGAGCAGGTGCAGGCCATCGTCCGTTGGGCTAATCAGCGCGCAGTTGCGCTGGTGCCCTCCGGCGGCCGCACGGGCCTGTCTGCTGGCGCAGTGGCAGCCAATGGTGAAGTGGTGGTGGCCTTCGACTATATGAATCAAATTCTCGACTTCAACGAGTTCGACCGCACCGTCGTCTGTCAGCCCGGCGTGGTGACCAAACAGCTGCAGATGTTCGCTGAGGACAAAGGCCTGTATTACCCGGTGGATTTCGCCTCGGCCGGCTCCAGCCAGATTGGCGGCAACATCGGCACCAATGCCGGCGGCATCAAGGTGATTCGCTACGGCATGACCCGTAACTGGGTGGCGGGTCTGAAAGTGGTCACCGGCACCGGTGAGCTGCTGGAACTGAACAAGGACTTGATCAAGAACGCCACCGGCTATGACATGCGCCAGCTGTTTATCGGCGCCGAAGGCACCTTGGGTTTTGTCGTCGAGGCCACCATGCGCCTCGACCGTGCGCCGAAGAACCTCACAGCCATGGTACTCGGCACCCCAGACTTCGACTCGATCATGCCGGTGCTGCATGCCTTCCAGAACAAGCTGGACCTGACCGCCTTCGAGTTCTTCTCCGACAAGGCCTTGGCCAAGATCATGGCCCGTGGTGACGTGCCGGCAGCCTTTGAAACCGACTGCCCGTTCTACGCCCTGCTGGAATTTGAAGCCACCACCGAGGAAGTCGCCGACGCAGCCTTGGCCACTTTTGAGCATTGCGTTGAGCAAGGCTGGGTGCTGGATGGCGTCATGAGCCAGAGCGAGCAGCAACTACAGAATCTGTGGAAGCTGCGTGAGTACATCTCGGAAACCATCAGCCACTGGACGCCGTACAAGAATGACATCTCGGTCACCGTCTCCAAGGTACCGGCGTTCCTGCATGACATCGACGCCATCGTTGGCGAGCACTATCCAGACTTCGAGATCGTCTGGTTCGGCCATATCGGTGACGGCAACCTGCACCTGAATATTCTCAAGCCGGAAAACCTGTCCAAGGATGAGTTCTTCGCCAAGTGCGCCACGGTCAACAAGTGGGTGTTCGAGACCGTACAGAAGTACAACGGCTCGATCAGCGCCGAGCATGGTGTGGGCATGACCAAGCGCAATTACTTGACCTATAGCCGTTCGGACGCCGAAATCGGCTATATGAAAGCGATCAAGGCGGTGTTTGACCCGAATGGCATTATGAATCCAGGCAAAATATTTCCGCTCTGATCGGCACTGAGCCTGGGTCGCCTGGATAAGCTTTGGCGTAATCCGGGTTCCCGCGAGTTCCCGGGTTGTGTGGCCTTATCCAGGTTACAAGGTCGCGTATTGTTGCCCTTTGGTCGCAACGACATGCCGCTTTGCAGCAGGCATGATCGTGGACTGACAGCTACCGGCCGCCGTACCAAGAGCCGTGCAGCGCACCCCTAAGGAGTTGTTCATGAGCTACCAGCATCAGTATGTCGATGGCACCCATATCCACTTTCCCATGGGCAAGGTGGTGTGCATTGGCCGCAACTACGCCGAGCATGCCAAAGAGCTGAACAATCCGGTGCCGACCGAGCCCTTGTTGTTTATCAAGCCGGGCAGCTGTGTGGTGGCGCTGGATGACAGCTTCACCTTGGTTGAAGGTCGCGGCGACGTCCATTACGAGGCGGAAATTGCTGTGCTGATCGGCAAGCCGCTGTCGCGCACGCCGAATGCTGAGGAAGTACGCGATGCGATTTCCGGCTTTGCCCCGGCCTTAGACCTGACCCTGCGCGACCTGCAGGCCACGCTCAAGGCCAAGGGTTACCCCTGGGAAATAGCCAAGTCGTTTGACGGTGCCTGTGTGTTGGCGCCCTTTGTCCCGGGTGATGCGATCGAGGATCTGACCGATATTGGCATCCGCCTGGCGATCAATGGTGAGGTGCGTCAGGACGGCAACAGCCGTGACATGCTCAACCCGATTCTGCCGATGATCCAGCATATCTGTGGGCATTTCAGCTTGCAGCCGGGCGATGTGATCCTTACCGGCACACCTGCGGGTGTGGGGGCGCTGCATAAAGGTAATGAGCTGCTGCTGGAGCTGGTTGGCCATAGCCGTTTCGCCAGCCGCGCGCTATAACCATATAACCAACACCTGACTCGCAGCCTTGCTGGCGCAGGCACCTGGAGGTGCCTGCTGGCTTTGCGGTTAACAGAAACTTAAGCGTCGCGCTCTAGTCTGACTGCCATCGTTCTTATGAGTTGTGTGCGATGTCGATCTGGATTGCCCCACGCGGGCGGCTTTACCGGCTGCTACTGCTGGTTGTTCTACTGGCGGCGGGTTTGTTTTCAGTCAGTTATCTGCACTGGGATGATCGGCTATTTTATTGGGCCAAAGAGCAGCGGGTGGGTGCGGCCGAGCAGGCGCAGAGTATCTGGTTGCCGGGTTATCGGGCGGTGCTGCAAGGCAAGCCCGTGCAGGGGCTCGAAGACGACGAGTTGTCCGGGCTGACCTACAGCGCCGAGACCAACACGCTGTTCACCGTCTCCGGTAAGCGTCCACAGCTGATTGAGCTGACCCTCAAGGGTGAGGTGATGCGGCGCATCGATCTGCATGGCTTTGCCAATCCGGAAGGGGTGGAAATGCTCTCTGGTGGTCGCTTGGCAATTATCGATGAGCGCAAGCGCACCCTCACCACGTTCAAGCTCAGCGCGCTGACCCATAGCCTGGAATTTACTGATTTAGCCTCTTATGACCTGGGTTTTGCCGATGCCGGTAATAAGGGCTTCGAGGGCATTGCCTGGGACGGTCGCAATGAGCGCGTGCTGCTGGGTAAGGAGCGTGGTCCGTTGGGCCTGTTCAGTCTGCCATTCCCCGGTGAGGAGGGTGCGGCCGGTACCTTGCAGCCGATTGCGTCCGGGCATCTGTTTTTGCGGGATATTTCTTCGCTGAGCTATGACGCCCGCACCGGCCATGCGCTGGTGCTGTCAGATGAATCGCGGCTGCTGCTAGAGGTTGACGAGCAGGGTGAGCCGGTTAGCTTTATCAGCCTGGCCGGCGGCATGAATGGGCTACAGCGCGGCATCGCTCAGGCCGAAGGGGTGACCATGGATGCGGCCGGCAATATTTATATCGTCAGCGAGCCCAACCTGTTCTATGTGTTGCGCAAAGAGCCGGCTAGCGCGCCGCCTGCTCAAGCGGATTAAGCCTGGCTTCAGCTACGTCCTCTAGTCTGGCGCCATCACCTAACTGACTAGAGGCTTACTCCATGAAGCGTTTCACCTTGGCACTGCTGCTCCCGCTGATCTCCACCGCTGCGCTGGCCACTGGTTATACCGGCCCCGGCGCGGTCACTCAGGTCAGCACGGTGGCCGCAGCACTGGATGCCGCTGATGACACCCCGGTGGTGCTGCAAGGACAAATCGTTAAGCGCCTGCAAGACGAGCTGTATGAATTCAAAGACGCCAGCGGCACCATCAATGTTGAAATCGACGACGAGCATTGGCCCGCCCAGGCTGTTTCCGAAACCGCTAAGGTGAAGATCACTGGCGAAGTTGACCGCGATTTAACCAGTCGCGAAATCGATGTTGAGCACCTTGAACTGATCAAATAAGTCGCTTCTTTTTCGTCTCGGTCAGCCCGAAGCCTTGCTTCGGGCTGACGCCGTTGTGTCGTCTGATACCGTCTACGAGTGAGTCATCATGCGAGTCCCTTTCACCCTGAAATGCCTGTCATTGGGTCTTGCCGTACTGATGTTGCTGTCCCTGGGGCTGTTCGCTCAGGAGTATCGATTGTTTGAACGGGCCTGGTTCAATGCGCAGCAGTGGCAACAGCCCGGCACGGGGCAGTCAGCATCCATGCTGTTGGCGGATTATCAGGTGAATATCGAGGCCAAGGTGATCGAAGGGCTCCAGGACGATGTCTCGGCGCTGACCTACGACCCTGATCGCAACAGCTTATTTACCGTGACTAACCAGAAGGCGCAGCTGATCGAGCTGTCGCTGGATGGTGAGCTATTGCGGCGTATCGACCTGCATGGCTTTGGCGATGCCGAAGCGGTCGAGTACATCAGCAAAGGTTTGTATGTGATCACTGACGAGCGGCGTCAGCGCCTGATTAAGGTGCGCGTGGTGGAGACGACAACCGAGCTGCATGCTGACCAGTCTCAGCAGTTCTCCTTGGGCATCGGCCTCAATGGCAACAAGGGCTTTGAAGGGCTGGCCTACGATTCGGCGGGGCAGCGCTTGTTTGTTGCCAAGGAGCGCGACCCCATACGTATCTATGAGATTCATGGTTTTCCCCAGCGCGACCCTGAGCAGCCGTTTGCTGTGCATGTGGTGGACAATCAGCAGCGCGATGCTGGGCTTTTTGTACGTGATCTATCCAGCCTGCAGTTCGATGAGCGCAGTGGGCACTTGCTAGCGTTGTCCGACGAGTCGCGGCTGGTGCTGGAGCTGAATGTCGAGGGCAAGCCGATTAGCAGCCTGTCACTGCTGCGTGGGCGTAATGGCCTTAAGCGCAGCGTGCCCCAAGGCGAAGGCATCGCCATGGATAATCAGGGCACGCTCTACTTAGTCAGCGAGCCCAACCTGTTTTACCGCTTCAGCAAGCCGGCGCAGCCTTAAAGGAGGTATCCGCTAGGCGTGGGCGGCGCAGCGTTGCTTGCTCGGCCGCTGGGCAAGGGTTCTGGGTGAGTGAGATGCTATTCGGTTAGGCGTAAAAAATATTGGACTAAGTGCTGATGAGCCTTATATTTTTATCGAGCATTATCATGTAGTTATGATCAATTCAGACTAGGGCTCCATGTTATGCCCGTGCTTTTGTCAAACAATTTGCACTTATTTGTTTGACATATTTTACGGCTTTGGCAGACTTGCGCGCAGGGTGCAGGACCTTTTGGGCCCCTGTACCAACCGCACAATAGGGTGTGTGCAACAGTGCTCAGCGCCCTGCATAGTAATGGCCGGCTGACCGGTCCCAAGGTGAAGTATGTCCAGCAACGATATCAACAAGCGTACAGCAGCGCGTAAACCGGTGGTCCTGATGTCCATGGGCACCCAGGAGCGTAAAGGTCACGCTTATCAGGTCATGACCCACAAATACATCACACCATTGGCTGAGCTATCCGGCTGTGTGCCGCTGCTGGCACCGAGTTGCTGTGGCATCGATGACATCGACCAATACCTGTCGATGGTCGACGGCGTGTACCTGACCGGGGCAGGCAGCAATATTGACCCTGCGCTGTACGGTCAGAAAAATAAAACCCCAAGTAAAGGCCAAGATAAAGCGCGGGATTTGTTCGATATCCCGCTGATTCGTGCTGCGCTCAAGCGCGGCTTACCGTTGTTCGCAGTTTGTCGTGGCATGCAGGAAATCAACGTAGCGCTGGGTGGCACCATTCACCAGAAAGCCTATGAAGTCGCGGGCATGAATGACCATCGCGAAGACTCGACTGACCCGGTGGCTGTGCAGTACGGCGACAGCCATACCGTACGCGCGTTGCCCGGCAGCTGGTTTGCCGACTTGATGGGTGAGGAGGCGTTCCCGATTAATTCGCTGCATGGCCAGGCAGTCGATCAGTTGGGTGAGGGTATCGAGGCGCTGGCTCATGCCGAAGATGGCTTAATCGAGGCGTTTCATTTGCCGGGCATGCAGCAGTTCACCCTGGCAGTGCAGTGGCACCCGGAGTGGCAGGCGGCGCAGAACCCGCACTCGGTGAAAATCTTTAAGGCGTTCGGTGATGCTTGCCGACAGCGTGCGACGCAGCGCGATCAGTAAGAGTCAGCGCCCTGCCGTAAACGTTTTATAAAAATCCCCTTAATGGGGATTTTTTGTTCGTGCTGTTTAGGTTTCGCGGCCGCTGGGGCGGTATTGCAAGGCCTCACCCAGGTGACTGCGGCTGATATGCATGGCGCTGTCCAAGTCGGCCAGGGTGCGCGCGACTTTTAGCACGCGGTGTGCCGCGCGCAGGCTTAGCCCCAGGCGCTCACAGGCGTTTTCCAGCCACAGGCGGTCTTCGTCGAGCAGGTTGCAATGCTGTTGCACGCCGTTAAGGTCGAGGTGTGCGTTGGCGCAGCCTTGCCGGTCCAGTTGCTGCTGGCGCGCCCTGACCACTTGGGCGGCCAGCTCGGCGCTGCTTGGGCCGGGTTCTGCGCTGGCGTTGAGGCGGGTGGTTTCGCGCGGCACTGTAAGGTGCAAATCGATACGGTCAAGCAATGGGCCGGAGAGTTTGCTGCGGTAGCGCTGAACCTGCTCACTGCTACAGCGGCAGCGCCCGGAAGGGTCGCCCAGGTGCCCGCAGGGGCAAGGATTCATCGCCGCTACCAGCTGAAAACGCGCGGGAAAACGCACCTTGTCGCGTGCGCGAGCGATCACGATGTGGCCGCTTTCCAGTGGTTCTCTTAAAACCTCCAACACCTTGCGATCAAACTCGGGAAGTTCATCCAAAAACAACACGCCCTGGTGGGCCAAGGTGATTTCACCCGGTTGCGGGCGACTGCCGCCGCCGACCAACGCCGGCCCCGATGCGCTGTGATGCGGTGTGCGAAACGGTCTCTGTGGCCAGGCGTTCAGCGGCGTGTGGCTGGCCACGGAGTGGATGGCAGCGACTTCCAGGGCTTCTTGTTCGTTCAGTGGAGGTAACAAACCCGGTAGGCGGCTGGCCAGTAAAGTTTTGCCGGTGCCGGGCGGGCCGGTAAACAGCAGATTATGCGAACCCGCCGCCGCCACCAGCAACGCACGTTTGGCGGCAATTTGCCCCTGTACTTCGGCTAAATCCGGGTAGGGCAGCACTTGGCACAGCAGCCCCTGGGCTTGATAGGGCGCGATCGGTGTTTGCCCATTGAGGTGCGCGGCTATTTCCAGCAGGTGCTCGACGGCAATCACGGTCAGCCCGGACGCTAGGCTGGCTTCCTCGGCATTGGCCTTGGGCACCACTAAGGTGCGTCCGGCGGCGCGTGCAGCCAGTGCCGCGGGTAATACGCCCTGCACCGGGCGAATGGCGCCGGAGAGGGCCAGCTCGCCCAGGCATTCGAGGTGTTCCAGTGCCGCCGCTGGCACCTGACCGCTGGCCGCGAGAATACCGAGGGCAATCGCCAGGTCGAAACGCCCGCCATCTTTAGGCAGGTCGGCCGGCGCCAGATTCAGGGTGATACGTCGGGGCGGAAAGTCGAAGGCGCAATTGAGAATGGCGCTGCGCACCCGGTCCTTGCTTTCCTTCACCGCCGTTTCCGGCAGGCCGACCAGCGCCAGTGATGGCAGGCCGTTGGCCAAGTGAGCCTCGACGGTAACGGCAGGGGCTTCAACGCCGACTTGGGCGCGGCTGTGGACTATGGCCAGGGACATCGATCACTCCTTGATCGGCTGATGCATCCGCCTCAGGCGTTATTCGTTGGTAGCGGTGACATCTGTGCTGCGGGCTTCCATCTCAGCGATCTTCGCTTCGAGGGCTTCCAGGCGCGCGCGGGTACGGGCTAATACAACCATCTGGCTGTCGAATTCATCGCGGCTGACCAGGTCGAGTTTGCTGAAGGTACTTTGGAGCAGCATCTTGAACTGGGCTTCGAATTCGCCGCGCGGCAGGGGTGTATCACCGCTAAACAGGCGAGAGGCGTGGGTGCTGAGAGCGTCTAGCAGGGCTTTAGGTGGCAGCATATTCAGGTTCCATTTACAGATGAGGCAGTGTAGCACGCTGTTTTATTCGCCTTGCCGGGTGCGGCTGGCGCAGTGTTGAGGTGTATGCACGGTTTTCGCGCGTGGCTCAGTCCGTCGTTGCACCGTTGTTGTGCGGTGGCTGTCTGCAGGTATGTGATAAAACCCATGGTTATTCGGATAACTACATGAAATAAATAGGATTTTACTTACCTGGCAAGCTTTCTGCTTTATCTCCTGTGACGCATGCACCGATGCAGTTCCGGTGCGTCAGGCGAAGCGGGGAAGTGTTTCGTTGGGAGTGGTTGCTGAGCATAGGTGCCGCTGGATCAGGGCTGCGATGCATTACAAAAGTCAGGCACTGCGCTTAGACTTGGACTGGGTTCGTAATTCCTGGGGCAAGTCCACCATACACGGGAGAGAGTTACATGAAGCTAGTCACTGCCATCATCAAGCCGTTCAAGCTGGACGACGTTCGTGAGTCACTGTCGGAGATCGGCGTGCAGGGCATCACGGTCACTGAAGTCAAAGGCTTTGGTCGCCAGAAGGGCCATACCGAGCTGTACCGCGGCGCTGAATACGTGGTCGATTTCTTGCCAAAAGTGAAAATCGACGTGGCCATCGCTGACGATCAACTCGATCGTGTGATCGAGGCCATCACCAAAGCTGCCAACACCGGCAAGATCGGTGACGGCAAGATTTTCGTTGTAAACCTGGAACAGGCGATTCGCATCCGTACCGGCGAAACCGGCACCGACGCAGTTTAAGCCTCCGCACGAACCCCACGCCCCAGGAGTTAAACCATGACTCTGCGAAAAATCGCAGGGCTAGGAGCCCTTTTGTCTCTCGTTCCTGGCTTTGCCATGGCCGAAGAGGCCAGCCTAAACAGCGGCGACACCGCTTGGATGTTAGTCGCCACTGTACTGGTGCTATTTATGACCATCCCCGGTCTGGCGCTGTTCTACGCCGGCATGGTGCGCTCAAAGAACGTGCTGTCGGTGTTGATGCAGTGTTTTGCCGTCACCGGGTTGATCAGCATTCTGTGGGTCGTTTACGGCTACAGCATGGCCTTTGATACGACTGGTATGGAGCAAGGGGTACTCAACCTCAACTCCTTTGTCGGCGGCTTCTCCAAAGCCTTCCTTTCTGGTTTGACCCTGGACAGTCTCGTGGCTGGGATTCCGGAGAGTGTGTTCGTCACCTTCCAGATGACCTTCGCCATCATCACCCCGGCGCTGATCGTCGGTGCCTTTGCTGAGCGCATGAAGTTCTCGGCCATGCTGATCTTCATGGCGGTGTGGTTCACCCTGGTCTATGTGCCCATCGCGCACATGGTTTGGGGCGGTGACGGAGCACTGATGTGGGATTGGGGTGTGCTCGACTTCGCGGGTGGCACTGTGGTGCACATCAACGCCGGTATTGCCGGACTGGTGGCCTGCCTGGTGCTGGGCAAGCGCAAGGGTTTCCCGACTACCGCTATGCCGCCGCACAACTTGGGTTACACCCTGATCGGCGCAAGCATGCTCTGGGTGGGCTGGTTTGGCTTTAACGCAGGGTCTGCGCTCGCGGCTAACGGCAGTGCCGGTATGGCCATGCTGGTGACCCAAATTGCCACGGCCACGGCGGCACTGAGCTGGATGTTCGCCGAGTGGATTACCCACCGTAAACCCAGCGTCTTGGGCATTGCCTCGGGTGCTGTGGCGGGCCTGGTGGCGATTACACCAGCGTCCGGCACAGCAGGTCCGATGGGGGCTCTAGCGATTGGTTTGGCCAGTGGGGCGATCTGCTTCTTCTGCGCCACCAGCCTGAAACGCAAGCTGGGTTATGACGACTCCCTTGACGTATTTGGTGTGCACGCGGTCGGCGGCATTGTCGGTGCCATCCTCACTGGTGCGTTCGCCGCTCCGGCCTTGGGTGGCTTCGGTACGGTGGTCGATATTCCGGCGCAGTTGTGGATCCAGTTTAAAGGGGTGGCCTTCACTGTGGTCTACACCGCGGTGGTGACCTTGGTGATTTTGAAAGTGATCGACCTAGTAATGGGCCTGCGTGTCAGCGAAGAGGAAGAGACCATCGGTCTCGATCTCGCCCTGCATAACGAGCGCGGCTACAACCTGTAAGCACACGGAGTGCGTCCGGCGCCAACCCGGACGCCTTAACCGAATAGCGCTAAAAAGCGTAACGGCAAGAGGTGAACCATGGACAACACAGCATTGACTGCATTGCAGTACGGTTTTGATACCTTCTACTTTTTGGTTTGCGGCGCCCTGGTGATGTGGATGGCAGCGGGTTTTGCCATGCTCGAATCAGGTCTGGTGCGAGCCAAGAACACCACAGAGATTCTGACCAAGAACATCGCCCTGTACGCGGTCGCAAGCATCATGTACCTGGTGATCGGCTACCACATCATGTACTCCAGCCCGGAAGGCGGCATCCTGCCAAGCTTTGGTTTCCTGCTGGGGGCTGAAAACAGCGTCGAGTCGGTCCTGGCTGGCGGTGACGATGCGCCTTACTACTCGGCGCGTTCGGACTTCTTCTTCCAGGTAGTGTTCGCCGCGACCTGCATGTCGATTGTTTCCGGTGCTGTGGCTGAGCGTATGAAGCTGTTTGCTTTCCTCGCATTCGCCGTGGTCATGACCGGTTTCATCTACCCGGTACAGGGCTTCTGGAAATGGGGTTCGGGTTTCCTCAACGAAGCCGGCTTCCTCGACTTCGCGGGTTCCGGCGTGGTGCACATGGCCGGTGCTACGGCTGCGCTGGCGGGCGTTCTGCTGCTGGGTGCACGTAAAGGCAAGTACGGTCCGAATGGCCAGGTTAACGCCATTCCGGGCGCCAACCTGCCAATGGCTGCGCTGGGCACTTTCATCCTGTGGATGGGCTGGTTCGGTTTCAACGGTGGCTCGCAGCTGAAGATGAGCACCATCGAAGACGCCAACGCCGTGGCTAACGTGTTCGTTAATACCAACATGGCCGCTGCCGGTGGTTTGATCGCGGCGCTGATGGTTGCGCGTATCTTGTTCGGCAAGGCTGACCTGACCATGGCCCTCAACGGTGCCCTGGCTGGCCTGGTGGCGATCACTGCCGAGCCGCTGACGCCGACTGCCCTGCAAGCCACCCTGATCGGTGGTGTAGGTGGCGTATTGGTAGTCTTCGCGATTCTCGGTCTGGACAAGCTCAAACTCGACGATCCAGTCGGTGCCATTTCGGTGCATGGCGTGGTCGGTATCTGGGGCCTGCTGGCTGTCTGCCTGACCAATAGCGACGCCAGCCTCGGCGCACAGCTGCTGGGTATTGGTTCGATCTTCGCCTGGGTCTTCATCTGCAGCCTGATCGTTTGGTCCATCATCAAGCTGGTAATGGGTCTGCGAGTCAGTGAGGAAGAAGAATACGAAGGCGTGGACATTGCCGAATGCGGTATGGAAGCCTATCCGGAATTCACCAAGCGTTAATTCCCTCTGCTTTGAACAAGGGCGCCTAATGGCGCCCTTTGTTTTTTCTGCGTGCCGATAGGCTCTGTTGTTTTTCAGCGTGCGTGTGGTTGTGATGAAACGGCAACAGACCCTAAAATGCGCGCCGTTGAGTGCAGAACGCTGATGCGCAGTGCTCGGCCAAGGCAAGACACTGGAATCTTTACCGGCCGCGTTAGAAAGCTGACGCAGTTGGGCTATAACTACTCTGCTTTTCGCAAGTCATGAGGTTGGAACATGAGCGACGATGATCTGGAAAACGACGAACTAGAAAGCGCTGACGAAGACGAAGGCGAGGAACTGGCTGCAGCGGATGACGGTGACAGCAACGATGATGATGGCGACGGTGACGACGAAGTTGTGCCCGCCAGCAAACCTAAAAAAGCCAAAGCGGCTGTCGCGGTAGAAGACCTGCCGAGCGTAGAAGCCAAGCAGAAAGACCGTGATGCGCTGGCCCACGCGATGGAGGAGTTCCTTTCTCGTGGCGGCAAGGTGCAAGAGGTCGAGCCGAATGTGGTTTCTGACCCGCCCAAGAAGCCTGAAGGAAAATACGGCAGTCGCCCTATCTAAGCGCCTGCGGTAAACCAAAAAGCCCACAGGCCATAAGCCTGTGGGCTTTTTTGTGGTGGCTCGGGTTAGCCGCTGTGGCGAACGTTGGCAATGGCGCATTTCTTGGGCGGCGTCACCCATCACTGCTAAGTGTCTGCCGACACTCTGTTGGGTTACGCGGCACCTGAATCGGTGACGTGGGCGGGCTGGGGATGGCTGCTAACCCAACCTACACCTGACGCCCATATGCTCGCCGCTCAGCTCCAGCTGTGCAGCAAGGATGGCAATTCTGCCAAGCTGCGGATCTGCCCATCCGGGTGGTTGTCGGTTTCCCAGGCTTTTCCTTGGGGGTTGAACCAGATGGCGCGCAGGCCAGCCGCCTGCGCTCCGGCAATATCATCGCTCGGGTGGTCGCCAATATGCACCGCGTGTTCGGCGGCAATCCCGGCACGTTTTAACGCCTCGGTGAAGGGTTTAGGGTCAGGTTTACCAACACCCAACTCTTCGGCGCACAGGGCGAACTGGAAGTAATCGGCGAGGCCGAGGCGGCGCACATCGGCATTGCCGTTGGTGATCACCCCGAGCTGAAAGCGATTGGCCAGTGCTTCAAGTGTGGGGTGCACCTCGGCAAACAGTTCAACCTGATGGCGCGCGGCGAGGAATACCTGAAAGCCGGCTTCGGCCAACACCTGTGCCTCACTGTGCGGGTAGCCCGCGTCTGCCAGGGCATGCAGGAGGATGCGCCGACGCAGCTCGCTGAGGCGGTGCTTGAGCATCGGTTCGGCCAGCAGCAGGCCGGTGCGAATCGACCACAGGTGCTCCACCGGCACAGCGCCGAGGCGCGGCGCGTGCAGGGCCAGCCAGTTGCGCAGCGCCGCCTCAGCGTCCTGCATCACCGGAGTGACATCCCACAGCGTGTCGTCGAGGTCGAAGGTGATCAACTGAATACTCATTCTATACTGCCTTTGCGTTTGGCCCGTGGGTGAGCCTGGTCATAGACCGTGGCCAGGTGCTGGAAATCCAGGTGGGTGTAAACCTGGGTGGTGGCGATGTCGGCGTGGCCGAGCAGTTCTTGCACTGCGCGCAAATCCTGGGATGACTCCAGCATGTGGCTGGCGAAACTATGGCGCAGCATATGCGGGTGTAGGTGCTGGCCCAGCTCGCGCACGCCTGCCTGACGTACCCGCAGCTGCACCGCACGCGGGCCGATCCGGCGGCCCTGCTGGCTGATAAACACGGCGCCATCGGCAGGCTTGGCCAGGGCCCGTAACGGCAGCCATTGCTCCATGGCCTGACGTGCCATACGGCCGATGGGCAGCTCGCGAGTCTTGTTGCCCTTGCCGATGACGCGCACCAGGCCGGCAGGTAAGTCGAGGCCATCGAGGTTGAGGCCGACCAGCTCTGATAAGCGCAAGCCGGATGAATAAAACAGTTCGAGCATGGCCTGATCACGGCGGGCAATAAAATCGTCTTCCAGGGCGCCGTCGAGTAGTTGTGCGGTGCGGTCGGCATCCAAGGTTTTCGGCAGGCGACGTTCGCCTTTTGGCGGCATCAGGCCGCTGGCCGGGTCACTTTGGCAGTGGCTTTCGCGAATCAGATAACGGTACAAGCCGCGCGTCGCCGACAGCAGGCGCGCGAGGCTGCGGCTGGATTGCCCCTGCAGGTGCAAGTGACCGACCATGCGCCGTAGACGTGCGCTGTCGAGTGCGGACCAACTGTCAATCTGCTCGGGCGTGCACAGCGCCAGCAGCTTACTGAGGTCGTGGCGGTAGCCGATCAGGGTGTGCGAGGACAGCTGGCGCTCACTGCGCAGGTGTTCGAGGTAGGCGTCCAGGAGGTCTTGCATGGAAGCTCCCTACGGTGCGGTCGCTGCGTCGGTTAACGCACCGAGCGCAAGGGTGTGGCAAAACCGGGCACGACGCGGGCCAGGACTTCGGCGATATAGCCGAGAAATAGGGTGCCCAGCGAGCTTTTGTAATGCTGCGGATCGCTGCTGCCAATCGCCAGCACACCATGCAGACCCTGATAAGCGACGCTGACCACCGCTGCCGAACCGACCTGCTTGCCGTCTTTGCTGCCGAACAGGAAATTCAACTCATGCTCGCGCAGCACTCCGCAGATGGTCTTACCGCCGGCCAGCAAGCCGCCGATGGCCTGGTGCGCTTCGGCGCTGCTAACCGAGCGGCCAACCGGTAACGGCGCGTCACTGAACAGGATCAGGCTGACGAAAGGCACCTGAAACTCACTGCGCAGGCTGTCCTCCACACAGCTGACCACTTCTTCCAGGCTGTTGGCGTCGAGCAGGTCGAGTACCAAGCGGCGGGTCTTGTCGAACAGGCGGTCGTTGTCGCGTGCTACATCCATCAGTTGCGATAGGCGATGACGCATGTCGATATTGCGCTCGCGCAGCAGTTTCACCTGGCGCTCAACCAGCGACACGGTATCGCCGCGCTGATGCGGAATACGCAGCTCGGGGATCAACTCGTCGTGGTCGATAAAGAACTCAGGATGCAGGCGCAGGTAAGCGGCAACTGTTTCCGAATCCAATGGCTTGGGTGAATCCTGCTTGTCGGTCATAAACGAACTTGTCCTTCGTACACACGTACTGCGGGTCCGGTCATCATAACGGGCTGGCCCTGGCCTGCCCATTCAATGCTCAGTTTGCCGCCGGGCAGTTCAATCTGCACCGGTGAGTCCATCCAGCCCTGGCTGATCGCCGCCACTACCGCCGCGCACGCACCGGTGCCGCAGGCCTGGGTTTCCCCGGCGCCACGCTCCCACACGCGCAACTTGGCACGTTGGCGGTCAACCACTTGCAGGAAGCTGACATTGACCCGCTGCGGGAAACGCGGGTGGTGTTCGATTTTCGGGCCCAGGCTGTGTACGGGGGCGCTGTCGACGCTATCGACACGCAGTACCGCATGTGGATTGCCCATGGAGATGGCGGCCAGTTCAACCTGCTGCCCATCCACGGCCACGCGATAGCTCAGTGCTTGCTGGTCAGCCTGAAAGGGGATATCGGCCGGTACAAGGCGCGGCGCGCCCATGTTGACGCTGATCTGGCCATCGGCGCGCACGTCCAGCTCGATGATGCCGCCCTTGGTTTCCACACGGATCTGCTTCTTTACCGTCAGGCGCTTATCCAGCACGAAGCGGGCGAAGCAGCGCGCGCCGTTGCCGCACTGCTCCACTTCCGAGCCGTCAGCATTGAAGATGCGGTAGCGGAAATCCACGTCCGGGTTGCTCGGCGGCTCGACCAGCAGCAGCTGATCGAAGCCCACGCCGGTGTGGCGGTCGCCCCATTGCTTGGCGTTTTTTGGTTGAATGTGCGCGTGCTGGCTGACCAGGTCGAGGACCATAAAGTCGTTGCCGAGGCCGTGCATCTTGGTAAAGCGCAATAACATGAGCGTGTCCTTTTAGCTCGCGGGCGGCAGGCTGCTTTCGCCTGCAAAAAGCTCGCTGAGCGTCTCGCGACGACGCACTTCGAAGGCTTGTTCGCCATCCACCATCACCTCGGCGGCGCGGCCGCGGGTGTTGTAGTTGGAACTCATGACAAAGCCATAAGCACCGGCCGAGCACACTGCCAGCAGGTCGCCTTCCGCGAGTGCCAGTTCGCGGTCTTTCGCGAGGAAGTCCCCAGTTTCGCAAATCGGCCCGACGATGTCGTAATTACGGGTAGCGCTGTCGCGCGGCTCAACTGCGATCACATCCATCCAGGCTTGGTACAGCGCCGGGCGGATCAGGTCGTTCATCGCCGCATCGACGATGGCAAAGTCTTTGTGCTCGGTGTGCTTGAGGTATTCGACCCGAGTTAGTAGCACGCCGGCGTTGGCGACGATCGAACGGCCCGGCTCGAATACCAGCTTCAGATCACGTCCGGCAATGCGCTCACGCACCGCTTTGATGTAATCGCCAGCCAGCGGTGGCAGTTCGTCACGGTATTGCACGCCGAGGCCGCCGCCCAAGTCCAGGTGCTTAATCTGGATACCTTGCTCGGCCAGGTTGTCGATCAGCGCAAGCAGGCGCTCTAGGGCATCGAGAAACGGCGGCAGCGTGGTCAGCTGCGAACCGATATGGCAATCCACACCGACTACCTGCAGGTTCGGCAACGCCGCGGCGCGGACGTACACGGCCGGGGCATCGGCGATGGCGATACCGAATTTATTCTCTTTCAGCCCGGTGGAAATGTACGGGTGCGTGCCCGCGTCCACATCCGGGTTGACCCGCAGCGAGATCGCCGCCGTCTTGCCGAGTTCAGCGGCCACCACTTGCAGGCGCTCTAGCTCGTCGGTGGATTCGACGTTGAAGCAGTGCACGCCCACTTCCAGGGCGCGACGCATGTCGTCACGGCTTTTGCCGACACCGGAGAAGACGATCTTGCTCGCCTCGCCACCGGCGGCCAGTACACGCTCCAACTCGCCGCGGGAGACGATGTCAAAACCGGCACCAAGGCGCGCCAATACGTTCAATACGCCAATATTGGAGTTGGCTTTGACCGCAAAGCACACCAGATGCGCCATGCCCTGCAGAGCATCAGCATAGGCGCGGTACTGCGCTTCGATGTGTGCACGCGAATAGACATAAGTCGGCGTGCCGAAACGTTGGGCGATGGCGGACAACGCCACCCCTTCCGCGAACAGCGCACCGTCGCGGTAGTTGAAGGCGTTCATGCGCTGTCCTTATTCGGTTTGTGCAGGTTCAGCTGCGGGTTCAGCCTGAGACGGCACGGACGCACTTTCTTCCGGCAGGAACAACGGGCCTTTCTGGCCACAGCCAACGAGCAGTGTGCTGATAGCAACCACGGTGAAGAGGGCAGTAAACAACCGCTTCATGATGAAATCCCTGTAAAAAGCATGATTGCGCCGGAGTATACCGAGCCCCCGACGCCTTGCCTATGCGCTGGGTTTCCCGTCTGGCGGGGCTTTGTCTGTATCGTTCGCCCTAGTGCCCGCTACCGCTGATGAGGAGGCCGGATGGACAACCCTGTAGCTGTGAGCCGTTCAGTTTCAGTCGCCTATTTGCAAGGTTTGCTGGATTACTTGGGGCGTCAGGAGCTCGACACTGCGACGTTGCTCGAGTCAGTGCAGCTGAGTCCGCAGGTGCTCGCGCAACGTGATCAGCGCATTAGCATCTGCAGCTGCTCGGGCATGGCGCACGCCTGACCGGTGATGAGCAGCTCGGGCTGCATCTGGGCGAAGCTATACGCCCGGGTTATTGCGGCGTGCTGGGTTACTTGATCATGAGTTGCGCGACCCTCGCCGATGCATCGCCAGGCCCGTTACGCTGCGTTGGTCGCTAACCTGGGTCAGGTAGATTTAGCGGATGAGCCCGCGTGTGCCGATTTGGAACCGCTGGTGGCGCTCAGGTGGTGGCCCTTGCTGCCTCAGCAGGAGCGTCAGCTCAGCGAGGAAACCTTGGCCGGCTGTGTGACCTTCGGCTACTGGATCAGCGGCGTGGACATCCCGCCGAATGAAGTGCGTTTTCAGCATGCCGCACCCATTGATGGGGCGGAGTATCAGCGGATATTCCGCTGTCCGGTGCTGTTTGAGCAGGTCGATAATGCGCTGGTCTTCCCCAAGCGCTTGCTCGCCACACCGCTTGGCCAGGCCGATGCTCAAGTACGTCTGATGCTTGACGCTTATGCTGACCGTCTGCTTGGAGAAATTCGGCAGGGCCGCAGTGTGCTCGATAGCGCGCGCCTAGAGCTGTAACGGCAACTACCGGAAATGGGTGCGGGTCTGCAACAAATCGCCGGGCGTTTGGCGCTGAGTCCGCGTACCCTGCAGCGGCGTTTGCGCGAAGCCGAGTTATCCTTCAACCAGTTGATGGATGAAACACGCCAGCAACTGGTGCTGCATTATCTGCGTGATCCAGCGCTGGAGCTGGCGCAGATCGCCTTTCTGGTTGGCTTCAGTGAAGCCGGTTCATTGGCTCGCGCGTGTCGTCGCTGGACCGGGCAGAGTCCCGGCGAATATCGCCGCCAATTGAGCGACAGTTAATCACTGCAGTCCGCGTTCTTTTCTGGCTGCTGAATTTTTAGAGGTATGTCGTAATGAGTTTGACCGAAGCCCGCTTTCACGATCTGGTCGATGCCACCCAACAGGCGGTGGAAGATATTTTTGATGATTGCGATCTGGATGTTGACCTGGAAAATTCCGCCGGAGTGTTGACCGTGCGTTTCGAAAACGGCACTCAGTTGATCTTCAGCCGGCAGGAGCCGCTGCGCCAACTCTGGTTGGCGGCACGTTCCGGTGGTTTTCATTTCGATTACGACCAGGCCAGCGAACGCTGGATGTGTGACAGCAGCGATGAGCAGTTAGGTGAAATGCTCGCGCGCATCACCTTGGATCAGTCCGGTGCCGACCTTGAGTTCGAAGAGCTCTGAGGTTGTGGGCGAGCCGGTTGTCTCGCCCTGCCGCCGCCAGTGCTGCTTGGATGAGCAGGATGTTTGCCTAGGCTGCGGTCGTACGCTGCAGGATATTCTCGACTGGAGTAAAGCCGACCGGCTGCGCCAGCGCGCAATTTGCGCAGCGGCTGAGATGCGCCTGCAGCAACGTAGCAGCAACCCTTGACCGGGCGGTCTTGTTTATTTGAGTAGCTGTGTTACGGTCAGCAAAATCTTGCAAAACCCCCGTCTTCGTGATGGGGTTTTGCTTTTTTCACGATCCGTAAAGGGGACATACCCGCACCATGACCAGCACATCTTCGCTCACCATCACCCGTCTTGACCTGCAGCGTTTGGAGCATTTGCTCGACAGTCTCGATGACTTAGGCCCCAATGCCGTGGCGTTGCAGGCTGAACTCGATCGTGCCGATGTGGTGGGTCATGACGAGGTGCCGGCCGGGGTGGTGACCATGAATTCTCGCGTGCATTGCCGCGAAGAAAGCAGTGGTAAGGATTACCACCTGACGCTGGTCTATCCGCAGGATGCCGGTAGCGAAGGCAGTGTTTCGATCCTGGCGCCGGTCGGCACCGCTCTGCTCGGCCTGTCAGTAGGTCAGCATATCGACTGGGTCGCGCCCGGCGGCAAAGTGCTCAAGCTGATGCTGCTGGCAGTGGAATATCAGCCAGAAGCAGCGGGCGAATACAGCCGCGGTTGAGCCATGCACTCAGGCCTTTTGCAGTGCCTGATTCAAAGCCGCTTCCAGGCGGCTCTTGTAGCGCAGGTAATGCACGCTCTGCATATGCCCTTCGTCGAGTACCGCCGACAGATCTAAGTCAGTGATATAGCAGGGGTAGCGTGCACTATCGCGGCGTCGCGCGAGAATGTGCTGGGCGACGGCGGCGAACAGGTCGCCGGCGTATTCCAGCTCAGAAAATTCCCGGTGATTACAATACAACGTGACGTGCGAGCGCCTGCCATCGCCCGGTTCGATGATGGCCTGCACGTCATAGAACGGATGGCTAATCGGAGACAACGGCGGCGCTCGCCGCTCCAGACGCTGCGCGCGTACCGGCGCATCCGGTAGCACTTGGTAATAGAGAATATCCAGAGGCTGATGCGCCGGCAGGTTATCCAGAGGCAGCAGGGCGTTACGTCGGTACAGCACGGACTGCAGAAAACGCTGCAGCGGCGTTAACAGGCTCTGCTCATCCCGGTACGGCATCTGTTGGCGCCAAAGCGCATTGTGCTCGTCGAGCACAGTCAGCTCGGCCTGGCCATTGGCCTCGTTCAGCCGGTAGAACACCTGGATGCACTGCGGCCGGCCAAGTGGCAGGATCAGTGCCAGGTCTTCACCTTCTAAGGCGCTGCGATCCAGGTGCAAGTCGCTGTAACCGGGTAGCTCGGCGCCCAGGTGTTCGACCAGCGAGGGTAGGTCTTTCAGGCTGATATGGCTGACGTGGCCGGGCTTCAGTTCGAGCAGGTGATACTGCTGTTTGATTTGCAGCAGGTAGCGGTTGGCTTGTTTGCTGCTGAAGCTGCCGAGAGTTTCGCGGAACAGCTCTTCGACCCGTTCAGCAATCGCCGTGGCGCGGTTACGGCAAAAACAACGCACCCTTAGGTTAGGCTTGCGGCCATGGGCGGGCAGGTTGTTGAGAAAGTCGCGCAGGCAGTCGAGCAGTGCTGTTGGGCCGTCATAGCGGGTGACCAGCAATTCGTTCCAGCTGTTCAGGGTGACCTGGTCGAGGGTCAAAATCAGGTTTTCGCGCACCCCGGAATAACCCAGAGCATCGGTGCGCTCGCTGGTCATGTGCATGTTCATCTGGCTGAACTGCTTAAGCGGATCAATGCCGACATTGACCAGCAACAGTACCTCGCTGGGCACGCTGGCGCTGAGTAAAGCGCTTTCGTCGATCGCGGGTAGCGGCAGGGGTATCGCTTGCTGCAGGCTGCTGAGCAGGTTGGACAGTTCAAATTCGCTGAGGTCGCTGTTGCCGGGGTGCAGTGACAGGCGTGTACTGTTATCAATCACGCCATTACGCTGGCACCACGCGAGTAGTTCGATCAGCGCGCGCGAGCGCTTGAGCGGCGAGAAGTCGGCCAGGTCTTGTGCATTAACGCTGCCGCTGTAGAGCGCCCAGAGGGTTTCATTGGGCTCGTCCGGGCTGGGGCTCTGGGCCAGCGTCAGGGTGTCTTCGGCGAGGTCCGGGGCAATGCCGGGGTTAATAAATTCGATCTTGCCGGCCTTGCGCTCGAACGCGGCATACAGGCGGCGGCCGAGAATGCCGAGATCGCGGCTATTGAGCGAGCTACCAACGTCTGCGTTACGGGCGAACTGCGATAGAAAGCGGTAGCTGTAAGTCAGCTCATTGACCAGCATGCGCCGCTCTACGCTGACCTGGCGCACCTTCCACTGGCTGCGGCTGTCGAGCATGGCGAGCTGGCGGCTGTCCCAATTCCAGTCGTGGGTCAGGCGTTCCAGTAGCAGGCGTTGCCAGCTCTTGCGATTGTTACGCGGTGGGCGGCTGAGCTTTTTATCGACCTTGAGGTACAGGCAGCGGCGGATCAGCTCCAAGCGTTCGTGTTCGCCGCGGCCGACCAGGTATTCCTCTAAACGGCGATACACCACGATATAAGGGTCGAGCTCATCGACGTCCAGGCGGTTGGCGAACACCGCCTGCTTGAAACGCAGCGACAGGCACTCAACCTTGGGGTGTTCGCTGGCGTAGACCTCGGTCAGCAGCAGTTTAAGCACCGATTTGTAGGGTGACTCGATGCCCTTAAACAGCTGCCACATGCCCGCGCCGATAAACTCCTCCGGCGGGATGCGTGCCAGGTGCCCTAGGTCGATGACGTCTTCGCCGCGGACGAAACGCTTGGCCAGTAGGGTGCTGGTGTAATGCGGGTAACGATGTTCTTCATATACCGGGACCAGCCACCACAGCGGGGTGCGCCCGCCGAGCCAGATTGCGGTGCGGTAGAACTCATCAAGCAGCAAGTAGTGCTGGGTGGTACCGCAGTCATCCGAAGTCAGTTGCGCGTCGCGCTCGCCCTGGGTGAAGCGTGCAGGGTCGATCAGAAAAAAATGCGCCTCGGCACCGAAAGTCGCCGCCCAGCTTTCCAGCAGTGTACATTTCTTGTTCAGCTCATGCAGCTGTTGCGGGCTGAGGTCGCTGGCGTGGCACACCCACAGGTCCATATCGCTCTGCTCGGCCTGAGCGACGGTGCCCAGGCTACCCATCAGAAACAGCCCGTGAATGGGTAGCTGCTCTGAGCTACGATAAGGCTTGTAGGTGAATGAGCGGGTTAGGCGCTGGACCTCGGCAAGCAACTCATCATCCGGGGTGAAGCCGCTGAGGCCTGCCGGAGTGAGCCCAGAGACGTAGCCAGGGAGCAGTGGATGATTGACGTGGAACAGCAGCGGCAGCAGTTTCAGTACCAGTTGCTGGCGCGTCGACAGTGCCTGCATGGCGCGCTGCAGGCGACCCTTATTGAGCTTTAGGAAGCGTGCACGTAGCTGGGTCAGTACCTTGCGATCGATACCGTCTTCAATGTCCGGGCGAATTTCCTCGGTATGACTCATGCTCGGGCTCTGCGGGGCTATGCGCGATCATGCCTGGCCAGGTGGCTGGCGAACGGCTCTGTATACGGGGATGTTGCCTGCGTCGCGGGCCGCTTGAGCGTGCCGCTACAACGCAGGCTAGGACGGTTAGGCGGTTTCGGTCACGTTGAGAATAGTCAGCAGAGTTTGTGCGTGTTGGGCCGCATCCAAACCGAGGCTGGTCAGGTAGCCACCATCGGCTTGGCTGATCAGGCCTTTGTCATGCAGGCGTATCGCGGCGGCAATCGCCGAGGGGGTGGCCGTGTGGTGAACCTTGATTCCTTCCTGGGTGGTGCCCAGGTTGAACAGCACGAGGATTTCCAGTTCGGCAATCAGTTCGGAGGTAAAGGCCATAAGTACTCCAGCTTCATGTTTTAGTGAGCTGCGGCCGGCGGCGGCAGCACCCGCTGCGGTAAATCGGCTGAAACAAGACAGCCTGCCAAGGCAGTGTAGTGAAGCGCCGTGCAGTCTGCTGTGGCTTGATGCTGCCAGAACTCGGCAGGGAGTGGGGTAAAAATCTGCGGACTTTTTACGATGCCTGTTCCGGCAGCTCGGGCAAGGCGCGCAGGCCTTGCTCGTAGCGGGCGAGGTCGAAGGCACGGTCATCGCGCAGCATCACCTCGATTTCATCGGCCAACACCAGCGCCATCAGCTCGATGATCGCTTCGCGCTCGTAGCCGACCAGCGTCAGCTTGTTCAGTACGGCCTGGACGAATGCCGGTTCGCCGGCTTCGAGCTGGTTCTCAATGGCCTGGATCAGGGTGTCCTCGGCAAATGCTTCGTCGTCTTGCTCGCTCATGTGTTGCTCCGAAAATAGTTGGCTCAGCTGCGGGCAAAGTCCAGCAAGGCCTGGCCGGTAAGGCGGTAGGTGGTCCACTCGTCCTGCGGGCAGGCGCCGAACGATTGGTAAAAATCAATGGCCGGTTGATTCCAGTCCAGCACGGCCCACTCGAAACGACCGCAGCCTTTACCTACCGCAAGTTGCGCCAGGTGACGCAGCAGGGCTTTGCCCGCGCCCACACCACGCTTTTCCGGTGTTATGTAAAGGTCTTCAAGAAACAGCCCGTGCTTGCCGAGCCAGGTCGAGTAGTTGAAGAAGTACACGGCATAGCCAATGGGCTGGCCGGCGTATTCGCAGATCAGCGCGTGGGTGCGGCTGTCCGGGCTGAACAGGCTTGCTTCTATGCCGGCCACGTCGGTTTTCACCTCGTGTTCGGCTTTTTCGTAGATCGCCAGGTCGGTGATAAAGCTCAGGATCAGGGCCGCGTCTGCGACTGTGGCGGGACGGATGTGCAGGGGCATGTGGAGCTCGCAGAAAGGGCTAACTCAGCCGTAGAAAAATGCCAGCGTAACTAGAGGTAGGGCAATCAGGCAAAGAAAACCGCACGCACCGATCCCGCAGGCGTCGGTAATGTACTGGGAGTACAGCCTAACCGCGGCCGGTGAGGACCTGCGAGCGATCGTCATGGCCCTCGGCCACTGGGGTGCCCAGTGGATCGGCAGTCGCCTGCGTGACGATCAACTTGATGCCGGACTGCTGATGTGGGGCGTGCGCCGATTTGTCCATCTCGAGGCGTTTCCATCTTGTCCGGTGGTCATCCAGTTCAGCTTTCGCGACGCGCGCTCAGGTGAGGGGCGTTGGTGGCTGGTGGTCGAAGAGGGTGTTGCAGACCTGTGCCGTGACGATCCGGGGCGCGAGCTGACTCTGCTGGTCGAGGGCACCGTGTGCGCCTTGACCGAAGTGTGGGCGTGGGATCGAACGCCGAAAGAAGTTATCCACACCCATGAATTAAGCGTAGACGGGCGAGCGGCGGATACGCAGAGCCTTTGGCTATGGTTATGTACCAGCGCCTTCGCCGAGACCCGGCGTAAGCGGTTCGCTCCGCAGGCCCGCTGAGCAAACTTGCCAACGCGGGCGACAGCAAGGGTTATGCCGGCGGCGCCTTGCGCGCCGCCGTGTACAGAGCGGGCTAGCGCTCGCCTAACAAGGCCAGGCCACGCTTGACCGCTGCGCGCACCTGATTCGGCGAGGTGCCGCCGATATGGTCGCGGGCATTCACCGAGCCTTCCAGCGTCAATACGGCGAATACGCCTTGCTCGATCTGTTCGCTGAACTGGCGCAGTTCTTCCAGGCTCATCTCGGCTAGGTCCTTGCCGCTGTTGACGGCGTACTTCACCGCATGGCTGACGATCTCGTGACAGTCACGGAACGGCAGAGCCTTGCGTACCAGGTAGTCGGCCAGGTCGGTGGCGGTGGAGAAGCCGCGCAGCGCCGCTTCGCGCATGATCGCGGCTTTTGGCTTGATCGCCGGAATAATATCGGCAAAGGCAGCGCAGGCTGCCACGCAGGTTTTCAGCGGCGTCGAACAGCGCGTGCGGCACAAACCGTGAGTGAGCCGAGGCGATCGTGTGATCGCCGCAGAGGGGACACTACTGGCGTGGGGATGGGTTGGCGGGAGTGCTTCTTATGTGCAAGGCAAGCCCACCGCTTTTAGTGCGCGCTTGAAAAACTGCAACTGGTAGCCGGAATTTGCAGCCTTGCTACACATATTGTTGTTATACGAGCGGTATTCAGCGATGAAGACAGCCTTGCCCTGTTGCCTAAACAGACGGTAATCGTCGCATTCTTTGTAGGCATAGCAGCTTTCGTTAAGAGCGAAGTCGAAGTCGTCGACTAGGGCGGGAATCAGTTCCACGGCGTTTTTCAACGCAATAGCCAGATCATGGCTGTGCGCCTGCTGACTCAACCAACGGTTGTAATCGATCTGATCCGCCTTACTCAACTGTAGGCCATTGCTGTTGCTGTAACCGTCGACATTATCTGGCTCCACGGCATCGCACCCCTTCTCTGCCGCCAGCTGTATGCGCTGCGCCATGAGCATGCGCACTGCGGGGTGGCGTATATCCACCCAGCGCTCACCGGGCCAGCCGTCAAGTTGCGCGCCGAGAGCTTCTTTGGGGTACAAGGCGGCATCCGTTCGCCAATCCTCCCAGCTACCTGCGCTGAAATAGCAGACCACTATGCGTCCCTGACCTTTGAGGTTGGTGATGGTCGTCGTCGAAGTATCAAACAGGTCGATGTCATAGACCTGACGATCTGGTGTTTTCAGGTTGCCACTGAGTTGCCAATGCCAGCTTGCCTGGCCGGGAATGACTATTGGCGTGGCATTGACACAGGCTGCGAGGGTGAGTGTGCCGATACTTGCGAATAAGCGTTGGATAATTTTCATGACTTTCTCCAGTGCTGAGACAAGTGCCGGGCGGCAGGAGCTCGCGTTCAGAAGAAAGTATTGGGCCCACATGACGGGCCAAGCCAGCGGGTGAAGGTGGGTTTTTATGTGTTTTGCTAGCTTGTTAGCAATTTGACGCTGTTTTTTTGGCATTGCTCTGCCTGCGAGTGACTCAGTGGTCGAGTAACCGCCGAACTTAGCGGGCGCGGGTGCCGCGCCCGTTTTTATCAGCGCCCAGTGAGCAGCTCACGTCCGCGCGTTACAGCGGCACGTACCTGATTTGGCGCGGTTCCGCCGATATGGTCGCGGGCATTGACTGAGCCTTCCAGCGTCAATACGGCGAACACGTCTTGTTCGATCTGTTCGCTGAACTGGCGCAGTTCTTCCAGGCTCATCTCGGCCAGGTCCTTGCCGCTGTCGACGCCGTATTTCACTGCATGGCCGACGATCTCGTGACAGTCACGGAACGGCAGGCCCTTGCGTACTAGGTAGTCGGCCAGGTCGGTGGCGGTGGAGAAGCCGCGCAGCGCCGCTTCGCGCATGATCGCGTGCTTGGGCTTGATCGCCGGGATCATGTCAGCGAAGGCGCGCAGGCTGTCACGCAAGGTGTCGGCGGCGTCGAACAGCGGTTCTTTGTCTTCCTGGTTGTCCTTGTTGTAGGCCAGCGGCTGGCCTTTCATAAGGGTCAGCAGGCCCATTAGGGCGCCGAATACACGGCCGGTTTTGCCGCGTACCAGCTCGGGCACGTCGGGGTTTTTCTTCTGCGGCATGATCGAACTGCCAGTGCAGAAGCGATCGGGCAGATCAATAAACTGGAATTGGGCAGAGGTCCACAACACCAGTTCTTCCGAGAAACGCGACAGGTGCATCATGGCAATCGCGGCAGCGGCGCAGAATTCGATGGCGAAGTCGCGATCCGATACGCCATCCAGCGAGTTGCCGCCCACAGCGTCGAAGCCGAGCAGTTGCGCGGTCATCTCTCGCTGAATCGGGTAGGTGGTGCCCGCCAGTGCCGCCGAGCCCAGTGGCATGCGGTTGGTACGCTTGCGGCAGTCGACCAGGCGCTCGTAGTCACGGCTGAGCATTTCAAACCAAGCTAACAGATGATGGCCGAAGGTTACCGGCTGCGCGGTCTGCAGGTGGGTGAAACCGGGCATGATGGTCTCGGCTTCACGCTCGGCCTGCTCCAGCAGGCCCTGCTGCAGGCGGGTGATCTCGGCCAGGATCAGGTCGATTTCGTCGCGCAGCCACAGACGGATATCGGTCGCCACCTGGTCGTTGCGGCTGCGGCCGGTGTGCAGCTTCTTGCCGGTAACGCCGATGCGGTCAGTCAGGCGCGCCTCGATGTTCATGTGCACGTCTTCCAGGTCGACACGCCAGTCGAACTGGCCGGCCTCGATCTCGCCCTGAATGGCCTGCAGGCCATCGATGATGCTGTCGCGCTCGGCATCGCTGAGTACGCCAACTTTGGCCAGCATGGTGGCGTGGGCGATCGAGCCCATGATGTCGTGACGATACAGGCGCTTGTCGAATTCGACGGAGGCGGTAAAGCGGGCAACAAAGGCGTCGACGGGCTCGCTAAAACGGCCGCCCCAGGATTGATTAGTTTTTTCAGTGCTCATGGGCTTCGCTCGGCTGGTGCGCAATAACAGCCTGACCGCATGGCGCGGCCGGCAAGACAGAAAGTGCGCTGATAATAACAGGCTGGCCGACAAATTCGCCGCATCGCGTTGTCTGGGAGGCAGCTAGGCTTAACCGTGACATTGATGCGCCGGTCACAGTTTTATTGCCTTAGGGGCATTTCGGCGCTTTATTTTGCCCGGCCGGAGCTGACTACCTTGCCGCTGGGGCGGCCCGCGCGGAAACTGCGCCGATGAAAATAAAAAGTTTGTTATCAGAAAAGCCATCACCCACGGTCGATGACTTCTTCGTTCCTGAGCTGTGCGAGCCAGAAGCCTTGTTAAGCATGGTGCTGCTGGCCGAGTTGCTGGTGCTGGTTCTGGTGCTCTCCGAGCCGATGCTGCCGGGCTTCGACTGGGTGCGCCTGGCGCTGACCTCGCTGTTTGTGCAATGGATCGTGTTGCTCTCGGCCGCCGTGCTGTGCCGTTTGCGCTCGTTGATGGCGCGCATGCGAGCAGCAACGGCGGGTACTTTGTGCTGCGCCATTGTGGTCGCCCTGACCTTGAGCTGTACTGCCGTCGCCGATTATTACGAGCTGGGCGGGCCGCTACCGCGTATTGGCGAGGTCAACCTGTACCTGCGCCATGCCTTGATCAGCTTGATCATGTCGGCGCTGCTGTTACGTTACTTCTACCTGCAAAGCCAATGGCGCAAGCAGGAACAGGCGGAATTGCGCGCACGCATTGAGTCGCTGCAGGCGCGTATCCGGCCGCACTTTCTGTTCAATAGCTTGAACAGCATCGCCAGCTTGGTGGTTGTCGATCCGTACAAGGCCGAACAGGCGGTGCTCGACCTGTCTGATCTGTTCCGTGCCAGCCTGGCCAAGCCCGGCAGTCTGGTGCCTTGGCGTGAAGAGCTGGAGCTGGCGCAACGATATTTATCGATTGAGCGCTATCGGCTCGGCGAGCGTCTACAGTTGCAATGGGAGGTTGCTGGTGTGCCGGACGATCTGCCGATTCCACAACTGACGCTGCAGCCCTTACTGGAAAACGCCTTGATCTACGGCATTGCGCCGCGCATCGAAGGCGGCTTGGTGCAGATCGAGGCGAGTTATCACGAGGGGGTATTCCAGTTGTGCGTGAGCAATCCATATGAGCAGCTAGGCGAGCAGCCGCCATCGCGCGGTACGCATCAAGGGCTAAGCAACATCGATGCGCGGCTGGTGGCACTTTTCGGCCCGCGGGCCAGTCTTAGTGTAGAGCGTCGTGATGGTCGCCACTTCACGTGTCTACGCTATCCTTGTGTGAGACCCAAGCAGGAAGCCCGTGCATTATGAATGTCCTGATTGTCGATGACGAACCTCTGGCCCGTGAGCGCCTAAGCCGAATGGTTGGCGAGCTGGAGGGCTATCGCGTGCTTGAACCCTCAGCCTGCAACGGCGAGGAGGCCCTGAGCCTGATCGACAGCCTGAGGCCGGATGTGGTGCTGTTAGACATCCGCATGCCAGGTCTGGATGGTCTGCAAGTGGCGGCTAGGCTGTGTGAGCGTGAAGCGCCGCCGGCAGTGATTTTCTGCACCGCCCATGACGAATTTGCCCTAGAAGCTTTTCAGGTCAGTGCGGTGGGCTATCTGGTCAAGCCGGTGCGTGCGGAAAGCCTTAGTGAAGCCCTGAAAAAAGCAGAGCGGCCCAACCGCGTTCAGCTGGCAGCTCTAACCCGGCCGGCTGTGGATAGCAGCGGCGACCCGCGCAGTCATATCAGTGCACGGACGCGCAAAGGCATTGAGCTGATACCGCTGGATCAGGTGATCTACTTTATTGCCGATCATAAGTACGTGACCCTGCGCCACGCCGGCGGCGAAGTGCTGTTGGACGAACCGCTGAAGGCGCTGGAAGACGAGTTCGGTGATCGCTTTGTGCGTATTCATCGCAATGCCCTGGTGGCACGTGAGCGTATTGAGCGGCTGCAGCGCACGCCGCTCGGGCATTTTCAGCTGTTTCTCAAGGGCATGAACGAAGAGGCGCTGATCGTCAGCCGCCGGCATGTGGCAGGGGTGCGCAAATTGATGCATAACCTCTAATTGGCATCCGTAGCCCGGATAGCGCCGGGTGCAGGCCTGATCTGGGCTAGCCTGTTATGATCAACGGCAGTTTGTTTTCTGGAATTGCCCATGTCTCGTGAAATCCGCATCGCCACCCGTAAGAGTGCCCTGGCCCTGTGGCAGGCCGAACACGTTAAAGCCCGTCTGGAGCAGGCGCACCCTGGCCTCAAGGTCAGCCTGGTGCCCATGGTCAGCCGTGGCGATAAGCTGCTCGACGCGCCGCTGGCGAAGATCGGCGGCAAGGGCCTGTTTGTTAAAGAGTTGGAAACCGCGCTGCTGGAGGACCAGGCCGACATCGCCGTGCATTCGATGAAAGATGTACCGATGGACTTCCCCGAAGGCCTTGGGCTGTTCTGCATCTGCGAGCGGGAAGACCCGCGTGATGCCTTTGTCTCCAACACCTATGCCAGTCTCGATGCGTTGCCGCCCGGCAGCGTAGTCGGCACCTCTAGCCTGCGTCGGCAGGCGCAGTTGCTGGCGCGTCGCCCGGATCTGAAAATCCAGTTCCTGCGCGGCAACGTCAACACCCGCTTGGCCAAACTGGATGCCGGTGATTACGACGCTATTATTCTCGCCGCCGCTGGCTTGATTCGCCTTGGTTTTGAGAGCCGCATCCGCGACTCGATCAGCGCCGAAGACAGCCTGCCCGCCGGTGGCCAGGGCGCTGTGGGCATCGAGTGCCGCAGTGCCGACAGCGAGATCCATGCCCTGCTAGCACCTTTGCATCACCGTGACACGGCCTTGCGGGTGACAGCTGAGCGCGCACTGAATAAACACCTGAATGGCGGCTGCCAAGTGCCGATTGCTTGCTACGCGGTGCTGGAGGGTGAGCAGTTGTGGCTGCGTGGCCTGGTCGGCCAGCCGGATGGCTCGCAACTGCTGCGCGCTGAGCAGCGTGGCAGTAGCGCAGCTGCCGAGCAGCTGGGCGTGCAGGTGGCTGAGGCCCTGCTGGCTCAAGGCGCAGCCGCTATTCTACAAGCCGTATACAGCGGGGCGGATAGCGAGTGAACGGCTGGCGTTTGCTGCTGACGCGGCCGACCCAAGAGTCCGCCGCGCTCGCCGCAACCTTGGCCCAGCAGGGCATTTACAGCAGTAGTTTGCCGCTGCTGGCCATCGAGGCCCTGAGTGAGAGCGCCGAGCAGCGTGCCACGCTTGCCGGCCTGAGTCGCTACTGCGCGGTGATTGTGGTGAGCAAGCCGGCGGCACGCCTGGGCCTCGATCTGCTTGGGCGCTGCCAATTATCCGTACCTGCCGAGCAGCCTTGGTTCAGCGTGGGTGCCGCCACGGGGCAGATTCTTCGTGAGCATGGCCTGCAGGTGCATTACCCCGAACTGGTTGATGATAGCGAGGGGTTGCTCGCCCTGGCGCCGTTTCAGCAAGCGCTGGCGGCGGTCGCTAAGCCGCAAGTACTTATTTTACGTGGCGAGGGTGGCCGCGAGTTCATGGCCGAGCGCTTGCGCGACCAAGGCGTGCAGGTGGATTATCTATCCCTGTATCGACGGGTGCTGCCGGCTTACCCGCCAGCAGCGCTGGTCAAGCGGGTTGAGGCTGAACGCCTGAATGCGCTGGTGGTCAGCAGTGGGCAGGGCTTCGTGTATTTGCGTGAGTTGGCCGCCGAGGCCTGGACGCAGCTGGCCCTGCTACCCTTATTTGTACCCAGCCCGCGAGTCGCCGAAATGGCCCGTGCAGCAGGTGCGCAATTTGTTGTGGATTGTCGTGGCGCGAGTGCTGCGGCGTTGCTGGCAGCGTTGCAAGCGCAACCTACCCCTGATCTCTGACGCAAAGGATGGATACGTGAGCGAAGCAACTACTTCGAAAGATCAAGCCCCGCAAGAGCATGAACAGGCTCTGGCGGATGCCGCCACGGACATACCGGTCACGCCTGCACCCACCGCGAATGAGCCGCCCGCGCGGGGAAGCGGCTTGGCGCTGTTGGCATTGCTGATTGCAGTGGCAGGTGCTGGAGCTGGGGGCTGGGGGCTGTGGCAGTTACACGGGATGGATGCCCGCGAAAAGCAGCAGCTGAGCCAGTTGCAGGCGGCGCGAAACGAAGCGCAGAGTGCGGCGCAGAATCTGACACAGGTTGGTCGGACACTGGAATCGCGTATGGATCAACTGCCCAGTGTCGATGAACTGGAGTCTCGTCATCGCCTGCTGACGCAACTGCAGAGTGGTCAGCAGTTACTCAATCAGCGTTTGGAAACCGTATTAGGGGCCAGCCGCCAGGATTGGCGATTGGCCGAGGCTGAGCACCTGCTGCGTTTGGCCAGCTTGCGACTGTCTGCGTTGCAGGACATCAACAGCGCCACCGCACTGGTGCAGGCTGCCGATGAAATCCTCCGGGAGCAGGATGATCCGGCCGCATTTGCTGCACGTGAGCAGCTGGCCAAGAGCCTGCAGGCATTGCGCTCGACCCATAACCCCGATCGTACCGGGTTATTCCTCCAGCTCGGCGCGTTGCGTGAACAAGCGGCGCAACTCAACGCCCAGGCTCCGGTTTTTAGTGCTGAAGGTGGCGTGCTGAGCGAGCTGGCGGCTGGCGATGGCGCGGTTGAGCCGACATGGTGGCAGCGTGGCTTGCAGACCTTGTCGGAGTATTTCCGTATCGATTTCAATGCCGATCGCAATATCCGACCTATGCTGGCCGGTCAGAGTCTGAGCCAAGTACGCCTTGCCCTCAGCCTGGCGCTGGAGCAGGCGCAGTGGGGTGCGCTGCATGGCCAGAGCGACGTCTACCGACAAGCGTTACAGCAGGCGCGCGAGGTGCTAGATGCACACTTCAACTCGGACAACCCCAACAGCCGTGCCCTGCGTGTGCGCATTGATGAGCTGGTCGAGCAGCCGATTGCGGTAACGCCGCCAGATCTCAGTCTGACGCTGAATGCGGTTCAGGCTTACATCCAGGCTAAACAAACGGCGCGCAGCCAGCAAAAGGTTGACGCTGAGCCAGCCACTGAGGCACCTGACGATGTCGAGGCTGCATTGCCGGAGGCGCTGCAATGAAGCGTATTTACTGGTTGCTGCTGATTCTGGTGCTGGTTGCCGGCGTCGCCAGCTGGATGTTCTTTGGTCTGCCGCTGGCCGAGCACAAGGGCTATGTACTCATCGCTTTCCAGGGTTTCCGTTACGAATCCAGTGTGTGGGCTTTTGTCGCCGCCCTGCTGGTGCTTTGGTTGCTGGTCTACCTGTTGCGGCTGAGTCTGCGGCTGCTGGTGGCGTCTGGCGGTCTGCTCAACCCCTGGTCACGCTTACACAGCCGTCGCCGTGTGCGTCTGGCGTCCGAGCAGGGCTTTCTTGAGCTGGCCGAAGGTCGCTGGGCGCGTGCTCTGCGTCATCTGAAGCAGGCGGCAGATAGCTCGCCGCAGCCATTGAGTTATTACCTTGGGGCCGCCCGTGCGGCGCACCAATTAGGTCAATACGAGGACTGCGATGGTTTGCTCGAGCAAGCCCTTGATCGTCAGCCGCAAGCGGAGCTGGCGATTGCGTTGTTACACGCCGAGTTACAGCAGGCGCGGGGCCAGAGCGAAGCTGCACTGGAGACGTTACAGGTCATGCGCGCGCGCCATCCGCACCATCATCTGGTGTTGCGACAGTTACAGCAGCTCTATCTACAGACCGAAGATTGGTCTGCCTTGCTCGGGCTGTTACCGGATCTACAAAAGGAAAAATCCCTGGGTAATGCCGAGCTGAGTGAGTTGGAGCGCCAAGCCTGGCGTGGGCGCTTGTTGCAGGCTGGGCAGCCGGTAGGCGGCGATGCGCAGGCTGCTCTCGTGCTGCTGCAACAGGCCTGGCAAGCCATGTCGGGCGCACAACATAAGCAGCCCGAACTGGTCGCGGTGTATGCCGAACAACTGCGCCAACTGGGTGCCGAGGCTGAGGCGGAAGAGTTGCTGCGGCCTTTCCTCAAACAGCATTACGACATAGCCTTGGTGCGTCTCTACGGCTTGCTGCGTGGGCGTGATCTAAGCCGGCAGTTGCAGGCGGCCGAAGGCTGGTTGAAGCAGCATCCCGAGGATGCCGGTCTGCTGCTGACGTTGGGTCGGCTGTGCCTGCATAGCCAGCTATGGGGCAAGGCCCAGGACTACCTGGAAAGCAGCCTAACTTTCCAGCGTCATCCGGAAACCTGTACTGAGCTGGCACGTCTGCAAGCGCAACTGGGTGATCTGGAACGCAGTAACAGCCTGTATCAGGAAGGTCTGATCCTGCTCGATTCACGTTTGTGCACGCCGGCTTTACCGGCAACGACTTGAACTAATCGTTTTTCGAGGTGCTTATGCGAGCCTTGTTGATGTGTTGTCTAGCGGGGCTGCTGCTCGGTTGCGCTGGCCCTCAGGTAGACGACTACGTCCGCGAGCAGCCCCGCTTGGAGCTGAAAGATTACTTCAGCGGTGAGCTGCAGGCCTGGGGCATGTTTCAGAACCGTTCTGGGGTGGTGGTTAAGCGTTTCCACGTCGCCATGACCGGTACCTGGCAAGGCGACGTTGGTGTGCTCGATGAGCGCTTCACCTACAGCGATGGCAGCACCGAGCGCCGCGTCTGGACCCTGAAAAAACAAGTTGATGGGAGCTGGCGTGGCACTGCTGATGATGTCGTGGGCGAGGCGATCGGTCACGTTGCTGGTAACGCCCTAAACTGGCGCTACCAGCTGCGTCTGAAGGTCGACGACTCAACCTATGTCGTTGATTTTGATGACTGGATGTACCTGATGGATGGTCGGGTCATGCTTAATCGGGCGCACATGTCCAAGTGGGGCATTGATCTTGGTCAGGTCACTTTGAGCTTTTATAAGCCTGTTTTGACTGAGGCGGCTGAGTAATTGCCGATTAAACGCTTGTATGAAATTATCTCCGCAGCTGCCTTGAAGGCTCAGGCCTGCCGGAATAGTCTGGTTTGCAGTACCGCCGGAAAGTTGCCGTTTCACGGCTGTCTTCCCCGACCTTGTACCAGCTGACAAAAAACTGTCTCGGTGCAGGCGAACAACACTAATAGCAATAGGGAAGTAGAGGTCATCATGCTCGAGAGTTGTCAGAACGCCCAGGAGCGCTGGGGTGGGGTCCACCTGCTGATTGACCGCTGGCTACAAGAGCGTAAGGAGCTGGTGGAGGCATTTGCGGCACTCAACGTTTCAGCACAAGCACCGAGTGCCGCTGCCCTGCAGCAATTCTGTGAAATCCTTGTCGACTATGTGTCGGCTGGTCACTTTGAGGTCTATGAGCAGTTGACCAGCGAGGCTAAAGCATTTGGTGATCAGCGTGGGCTTGAGCTGGCCAAGCAGATTTACCCGCGCATTGAGGTGATTACCGAAGTGGCGCTGGCGTTCAATGATCGCTGCGACACGGGTGACTGCAATGATTCGGCTTCGTTACTGGATGAGTTAAATCGCTTGGGCCAATTGCTGCACGAGCGTTTCGAGCTGGAGGATTGCCTGATTGAAGTCCTCCACAACGCCCATCAGGAACAGGCTGCGCCTGCGCTGTGACAGGTTGACCCGTTACTCCTTGGTGTCGAGCAATTCCAGCTCGAACACCAGGGGTGAGTAGGGCGGAATCAAATCCCCCGCACCGTCCTCGCCATACGCCTGAGCCGACGGAATTACCAAGCGCCATTGCGCGCCTACCGGCATATTCTGTACTGCGCTGCGCCATCCTGCGATCACGCTGTCTAGGCGAAACCACTGCGCTGCCTGAGTTTCGTCGAACTGACTGCCATCGGCTAAGAAACCTATATAGCGCACCTGAATGCGGTCTGCTAGTCCCGGCGTGCGACCGCTGCCGGCGCGCAGTTCCTGCATTAGCACGCCATCCTGCAGCACGCGCATACCGGCTTTGGCTTTCTCTCTGGCGAGAAAGCGCTGCTCCGCGTCTTTAGCTTTCTCGAATCGTTCTGGTGCATTTACGAGCTGCGCTTCATGCTCGGCCAGCAGGCTTTCGATACGTGCGGCATTCAGCGCCAACGGCTCACGATGGTAAGCCTGACGCAGGCCATCGAGCAGGGCTTGCAGCTCCAGATCAGGCACTTCGTCGCGCAGCCGCTCTCCGAGCTTTACGCCCAGGCTGTAGGCTAGGTCATGCGCGTGTTCATGCGCCTGAGCGACGGGTGCGAGTAAACAGAGCAATAGTAGGGTGAAGCGTGGCATGAGCGTTCTCCGGCCAAAGGGATGCCGATTATGCCAGTCAGGCCCACGCGTCGACGCGTGAGGTGGCAAGGCGGGTAAAAGGAGGTCTAGTATGACGCCATCTTCACCCGCCAGGAGGCGCGTCATGTCGGCTAAAAAGAACGCAAAGAAGAACTCAGTGAGTACCCCACTGCACTTGTTGCAGCAGCTTTCCAGTAGCCTGCTTGAGCATCTTGAGGACGCTTGCACGCGTGCCTTGGTTGATGCCGAGAAGTTGCTCGCCAAACTGGAAAAGCAGCGAGGTAAAGCTCAGGAAAAGCTGCATAAAGCGCGCAGCAAAATGCAGGACTCAGCAGTCGCCGGCAAAGCCAAGGCTCAGGCGAAAGCTAAAGAAGCGGTGGCAGAGCTGGAGCAGATGCTTGATATCCTCAAAGACCGTCAGAGCGAAACGCGCACCTATATCGCCGGGCTTAAGCGTGATGCTCAGGAAAGCTTGAAGCTGGCCCAGGGTGTCGGTAAGGTCAAAGAAGCAGTAAACAAGGCGCTGGACAGCCGTTTGGCCAAGTCTGCTGCCGCCAAAACGGCTGTTAAGCCCGCGTCGGCCAAGCCGGCAGCTAAGGCGGCAACAGCGTTGACCAAGGCACCCGCAAAAGCACCCGCCAAAACTGTTGCAAAAGCGCCTGCCAAGGCCGTCAGTAACGCGCTAGCAGCAGCGAAACCTGCGACCAAGGCTGCACCAACCAACAGTGCTAAGCCTGTCGCCCGCAAGCCGGCTGTGCAGCCTGCTACTAAGGCTGCCGCCAAACCTGCTGTGAAGAAGGCTGCAGCGGTTAAGCCCGCCAGTAAGGCGGTGGTTAAACCGGCTGCAAAACCTGCAGCAAAACCCGCTGTGAAAAAGCCTGCGACTAAACCGGCTGCCGCTAAGCCTGCCACTGCCAGCGCTCCGGCTGCCGAAGTTGCTGCGCCTGCTGGCAGCAATGGCAGCACCCTGCCAAGCGCTGTTTAAACGCTGAGTTGTGCCGCTGCGATGCGCAGCGTTTGCAAGGCGTCGCGGCTGCCACACTCAGGCGCGAGGCTTTGCAGCCAGTCTGGCTGTGCGCTGGCCTGGCGGCTTAGCCAGGGTTGAGCGCACGCCGCCAAGCGCTCTAGCAGTTGGCGCTCTGCATCCAGTTCCAGTTTTTTGACCTGCTCACGTAACGTCGCTAGCGCCGGGTCGCCCTGTGTGGCCTCACGCCAGCTTTGGCGCAAATTGCGCAACGGCAGGACCACCTGCTGTTGCCAAGGTTGCGCCAGGTTACGCAGCGCCGCGACGCGTTCTTCGTTGCAGGCAATCTGTCGAGCGTCCAGCCAGGTTGCGCAGAGCAGCAGGCATACATCAGCGCCTTGCGTCTGTAATAGCAGGCTCGCGTCCTCGACGGACGGTTGTTGATAAAGCGTTTCGGCGAATCGCCACAGGTCAGGGTGCATGGTGCTTTCCGGGTTTCTCAAAAAGGACTCTGGTAGACTCCGCCGCCATTATGATCCGACTCCAGAACCTGACTTTACAGCGTGGCCCTCAGCGTCTGCTAGAAGATGCCGAGATGACCCTGCACCCCGGCCACAAAGCCGGCCTGATCGGCGCCAATGGCGCCGGCAAATCCAGCCTGTTTGCCCTGTTTCGTGGCGAGCTGAGTGCGGACGCGGGCGATTGCCTGATTCCCGCTGACTGGCGCGTGGCCCACATGCGCCAGGAGATCGACGCAGTCGAACGCCAAGCGGTGGACTACGTGCTCGATGGCGACGTGCACTTACGCCGGGTGCAAGCCGACTTGGCCGTCGCCGAAGCCGCCCATGACGGCACGGCGGTGGCACGCTTGCACACCGAGCTGGATACCCTTGACGGTTACAGCGCCGATGCGCGGGCGCGCAAGCTGCTCGCGGGGCTTGGCTTTGACAGCGCGCAGATGGATCGTCGTGTCGGCGACTTCTCCGGTGGCTGGCGTATGCGCCTGAACCTGGCGCAGGCGTTGATGTGCCCGTCTGAGCTGTTGCTGCTCGACGAGCCAACTAACCACCTCGATCTCGATGCGATCCTCTGGCTGGAAGGCTGGCTGAAAAGTTACCCCGGCACCTTGCTGCTGATCTCCCACGATCGCGACTTTCTCGATGCGGTAGTCGACCACGTGGCTCACCTCGATCAGCAAAAGCTGACCCTGTATCGCGGCGGCTATTCGGCGTTTGAGCGCACCCGTGCCGAGCGCCTAGCGCAGCAGCAGCAAGCGTATGACAAGCAGCAAGTGCAGCGCGCGCACATGGAAAAGTACATCGCGCGCTTCAAAGCCCAGGCCACCAAGGCACGTCAGGCGCAGAGCCGGATCAAGGCGTTGGAACGGATGGAGGAACTGTCTGCCGCGCATGTCGACTCGCCCTTTGACTTCAGCTTCCGCGAAGCTGACAAGATATCCAGCCCGCTGCTGGACCTGAGCGAGGGGCGCTTGGGCTACGGTGATAAGGTGGTGCTGGAGAAGGTTAAATTGAATCTGGCCCCCGGCGCGCGCATTGGTTTGCTCGGGCCGAATGGTGCGGGTAAGTCGACTCTAATCAAGAATCTGTCGAATGAGCTGCAGCCGATCGGCGGTCGCCTGCAGCGCGGTGAGAACCTGGTGGTTGGTTACTTTGCCCAGCATCAACTTGATGCGTTGGATGACAAAGCCAGCCCGCTATTGCACTTCCAGCGCCTGGCTCCTACCGAGCGCGAACAAGTTTTGCGTGACTTCCTCGGTGGTTTCGACTTCCGCGGTCCGCGTTGTGATGAGCCGGTGCTGAACTTTTCTGGCGGAGAAAAAGCCCGTCTGGCGCTGGCGTTGATCGCCTGGGGCAAACCTAACCTGCTGCTGCTCGACGAACCCACCAACCACCTCGACCTAGAAATGCGTCTGGCGCTGACCATGGCCTTGCAGGAGTTCAGTGGCGCAGTGGTGGTGGTCTCCCACGACCGGCATTTGCTGAAAAGCACCACCGATGAGTTCTTGCTGGTTGCCGATGGTCAGGTACAACCGTTCGACGGTGACTTGGAAGACTACGCCCGCTGGCTGGTGGATTACCGCACGCGGCAGGCGCCAACCAGTGGTGGCGAAAGCAACCCGGATAAAGCTGACAAGCGTGTGCAGCGCCAGGCTGCCGCCGCCCTGCGCCAGCAATTGGCCCCGCATAAGCGCGAAGCCGATAAGTTGGAAAAAGAGCTGGGGCAACTGCATACCAAGCTCGCTACCGTAGAGGCTCGCCTGGGTAGCAGCGAGATTTACGAGGCTGCACAAAAAGACCAGCTTCGCGAGGCATTGGCCGAACAGGCCACGCTGAAAAGCCGCGAAGCTGATCTGGAGGAGCGTTGGATGGTGGCGCTGGAAACCCTCGAAGCCTTACAGGCTGAGCTGGAGGCCGCCAGTTGAGCATCACCCTGCCGACGTTGGAATGGCTGATGGCCTGGCGCGAACCGCTGCTGAGGACCGGGCAGATTATTCTGATTGTGCTGCTGGCTTGGCTGGTTCAGCGCATTTTTACCCGCGGCATCACCCGCCTGGGTAACCGTTATCCGCAGCTACCGGCCGAATTACTGATGCCACTGCGCGGCTTGCTGCGTTGGCTGATTCTCGGTAGCGCGTTCATGCTGGTGCTGGAGCGTTTGGGCGTCTCCGCTCAGGTGCTGTGGACCGCGCTGACGGGGTTTGCCGCCGTGGCTGCGATCGCCTTTTTCGCGATCTGGAGCGTGTTGTCTAACATGTTCTGCGCGTTGTTGATTTTTGCCATGGGGCCGTTTCGCATCGGCGATTGCGTTGAAGTACTGGAAAGTGCTGATAAGCACGGTGTGCGTGGGCGCGTGATGGCGATCAACCTGTTCTACACCACCCTGGAAGACCTCAGTGGCGATGCACCCGGAGCCTGGGTGCAGATCCCCAACAGCCTGTTTTTCCAAAAAGCCGTGCGCCGCTGGCGTAATGGTCAACTCCCTCCTGAGCGTACCCACGAGATTTGATTCCTATGGAATGGCTGAGCAACCCTGAAATTTGGGTCGCGTTTCTGACCCTGACTGCCCTTGAGATTGTCCTCGGCATCGACAACATCATCTTTATCTCGATCCTGGTCAGCCGTCTGCCCAAGCATCAACAACCCAAGGCACGCTTCTTCGGCTTGGCGCTGGCCATGGGCACGCGGATTCTGCTGCTGTTGTCGATCAGCTGGGTGATGCGCCTGACCACCGATCTGTTCCATGTCATGGGCGAGGGGTTCTCCGGGCGTGATCTGATTCTGTTCTTCGGCGGCCTATTCCTCTTGTTCAAGAGCACCAGCGAGATCTACCACAGCCTCGAAGGTGAGGAAGACGGCCAGGCGGTCGGTGGCAAGACCTACGGCTTTATGGGCATCATCGTGCAGATTGCCATTATCGATATCATCTTCTCTCTGGACTCGGTGATTACCGCCGTCGGGCTGGTCGATAACGTACCGGTGATGGTGGCGGCTATCGTGATTTCGGTGATCGTGATGATGCTTTCGGCGGGCACTATCAGCGACTTTATCGACAAGCACCCGAGCCTGAAAATGCTCGCGCTGTCGTTCCTGATCGTGGTCGGTACCGTATTGATCGCCGAAGCCTTCGACGTGCATGTGCCGAAGGGCTACGTTTACTTCGCCATGGCGTTCTCGCTGGCGGTGGAAGCCATCAATATCCGCATGCGCACAGCCCGCGCCCGTGCGCGCAAAGAAGAACTAGAGCCCGTGCAGCTGCGCAAAGATATGCCGGACTGATGCGCCTACTAGGCCAGTAATACAACTAGGGGTAGGCTTCGGCCTGCCCTTTTTTCTGCGCTGCTGTTCATTGGAGATTGATGCCATGGCCCTCGAAACCTGGCTAGCATTCCTTGTTGCCTGTTGGATAATCAGCCTGTCGCCCGGTGCCGGGGCAATTGCCTCGATGTCTGCGGGCCTGCAATACGGCTTTCTGCGCGGTTACTGGAATGCGCTGGGTTTGCAGTTGGGGCTGGCGCTACAGATTGCCATTGTGGCGGCTGGCGTTGGCGCTATTTTGGCCGCCTCGGAGCTGGCCTTTAGCCTGATCAAGTGGTTTGGCGTGCTGTACCTGATCTACCTCGGTTATCGCCAATGGCAGGCATTACCCAGCGATATGACGGCGCAAACCGAACGGCCCATCGGCCGACCACTGACCTTGGTGCTGCGCGGCTTTCTGGTCAACTTCAGCAACCCCAAGGCGATTGTCTTTATGCTCGCGGTGTTGCCGCAGTTCCTCAATCCGCAGGCGCCGCTGCTGATGCAGTACCTGGTAATGGGGGTGACCATGATCTGCGTCGACCTGATTGTTATGGCCGGCTACACCGGCTTGGCCGCACGGGTATTGGGTGCGCTGCGTTCGCACCGGCAGCAACGGGTAATGAACCGTACTTTCGGTGCATTGTTCATCGGTGCTGCGGCGTTGTTGGCCAGTGTGCGCCGCGCGCCTGTTTAGTTGCCGCTCAAGCTACCAAGGGATTGGCTGTCCATCCCAGCCCCAGAACGTGCCGGTTTGTTCCGGGCCGTGCCGTTCAACTTGTGTCAGCAGACATTCGGCCGCGTAGCCGGGGCTGAACAACTGTGCGGCCGGTACATTGCCCTGAAAGGGTTTCGACAGCTCAGTATCGGTGGTGCCGGGGTGCAGGCTGAGTACGCAGCTGTTGGGGTTTAGCCGGCTGAGCTCGATGCTGGCGGTATGCAGCAATTGGTTTAGCGCCGCCTTGCTGGCGCGGTAGCTATACCAGCCACCCAGGCGGTTGTCACCAATCGAGCCTACCCGCGCCGAGAGAGCCGCCACCGTGCAAGGATGCTGGCCGCGTAACAGCGGCAGCAGGTGCTTAAGCAGCAAGATTGGCGCGAAGCTGTTGACTTGAAAGGTGGCCAGTAACCCTTGCAGGTTGAGCTGAGCCAGGCCTTTTTCTGCCTTGGCTGCGCCTTGTTGCAGAACCCCGACCGTGCACAGCAGCAGGTGAATGCGGGGGATCGCCGCGCGCAATTGGCTGCTCAGCTCTGTCAGCGCCTGTTCATCGCACACGTCCACGTCCAGGCAATGTAAGCGCTGGCCGTGCCGTGCGGCCAGCGCTTGCAGCTCGGGTGCCTGGCTGGCTTGGCGGGCGATGGCCCAGACCCCGGCGATATCCTTGCGGGCTAACAGCTGCTCGGTCAGTGCCAGGCCAATGCCCCGGCTGGCGCCACACACCACGGCATAAGCCGGCTCTTCCAGGCGTTGCGAAAAACTCATCAGGTGACTCCTGCGGTATTGCGACTATCTGTCGCGGGCAATGGTCGATCAAAGGTTGAGGAAAATCATTGAGAGGATGACAATGAAATCGTCATTCATTCGTATTTGGGATCTGCTCCTATATGACTTCCGTATTGCGTTACTTCAGTTGGTTGCTGCTGCCTGTGCTGGCGCTGTGCAGCCTGACTGTCATGGCCGAGCCCATTGAGGGCGCGGCGCAAGCCCTGCATCTGTTCGGCTATCTGGGGGCTGACTACCCGGCCACTGTAGCCAATGGTCAGGTTATCGACTCCGGCGAATACCGCGAACAACTGGAGTTTCTCACTGTACTGCAAGGCTTGGTCGTTGCGCTGCCGGCGCGACCTGAGCAAGCCCAATTGCAGCAAGGTGTCGCCAGCCTGCGCCACGGTATCGAGCAACGAGTAGACGGTGCCGAGGTCTCGCAGCTGGCGCGTCAGCTGGCCGCGACGCTGGCAACCGCCTATGAAGTCAGCCAGGTCCCGGCCATCACCCCGGACCCCAGCCGTGGCGCGCCGTTGTTCGCCCAGCATTGCAGCGTCTGTCATGGCGACAGCGGGGCGGGCGATGGGCCTGCGGGGATAGGCCTGGAGCCGCCGCCGGCCAATTTGCGCGACTTGGCGCGGCTGAATCGACTGAGCTTGTATGACTTGTTCAATACCATCGGCCTGGGCATCGATGGCACCGACATGGCGGCCTATGCCGATCAGCTGGATGATCGTCAGCGCTGGGATCTGGCCAGCTACATTGCCGGCTTTAGCGCTACGTCCACTGATCAGGGTGAACCCTTCAGCTTGGCGATGCTGTCCGGTATGACGCCGGCTGAAGTTATCACTGAGCAAGGCGAGGCGGCTGCTACAAGGTTCCGCGCCCAGCGTGCTCAGCCGCCGGCGCAGCAACGCGGCCCGCAGCAGTTGATTGGGCATACGCAGGCGATGCTTGAGCGCAGCCTAGGTGCATACCGCGCTGGCGATCATGAGCAGGCCTATGACCTCTCTGTAGCGGCCTACCTGGAAGGCTTTGAGCTGGTTGAAGGGGCGCTGAACAATCTCGACCCGGTGCAGCGTAAGACTACCGAGCGTGCGCTGATGGCCTATCGGCAGGCACTGCAGGATGGTTTATCGGTGCCTCAGGCCGCGCAGCGTTTAGAGCAGGCTAAGACTGAGTTGGTAGCCTCCGCAGCGTTGCTCGACAGCGACGGCATGTCGGGTTCACTGAGCTTCTTCTCCAGCCTGTTGATTTTGCTACGCGAAGGCCTTGAAGCGATTCTGGTGCTGGCGGCGATTCTCGCGTTCTTGCGCAATACCGGCCAGCAGCAAGCGGTACGCAGTGTGCATCTGGGCTGGGGCTTGGCTTTGCTGGCGGGAATTGGCACTTGGGCGCTAGCGGCGTATCTGATTGACGTCAGCGGTGCTCAGCGCGAAGTGCTTGAAGGGCTGACTGCGCTATTTGCCAGCGTCATGGTGCTTTGGCTTGGTGTGTGGATGCATGACCGCCGGCATGCCGCGGCTTGGCAGGATTACATCAAGAACAGCTTGGTCGGCGGTGGTGGTCGCTTCGGTTTCGCCGTGTTGGCGTTCTTCTCGGTCTATCGCGAGCTGTTCGAAGTCATCCTGTTCTACGAAACCCTCTGGCTGCAGGCCGGCCCGCAAGGCCATGGTATGGTCTTGGCTGGCGCGGCAGCGGCTTTGGTGCTGCTGCTCGGGCTGGCTTGGGTGATCCTGCGGGGCTCACGCAAGCTGCCTTTAGCGACCTTCTTTGGTGCTAACGCGGTGTTGCTCTGTGCGCTGTCGGTGGTGTTTGCCGGGCATGGTATTGCCGCGCTGCAGGAGGCTGGGGTTCTTGGCACGCGGCCGGTGGCGTTCTTTGAGTTCGATTGGTTAGGCGTGCATGCCGATGCTTACGGCCTCTCGGCCCAAGCGGCGGCATTGGCGGCGATTATCTTGTTTTACGGCCGCAGTTGGCTGAATGAGCGCCGGCGCTTAGCCGTCTAAGGGCCCAGGTGTTGCCGGCATGGCTTACCATGCCGGCTTTAGTGCCTACGGAGAATGCTGCGCCATGCGAGTCTGGATTGATGCCGATGCCTGCCCCAAAGCGGCGAAGGAACAGGTGGTGAAGTTCGCTTTAAAGCGGGGGTTCGACGTGCTACTGGTGGCTGGTCAAGCGCAAATCAAGCCAGCTTACAGCTGCGTGCGTTTGATCGTGGTGCCTAGTGGCCCGGATGCGGCCGATGATTACTTGGTTGAGCACGCACAACCCGGCGAACTGGTGATTTGCAGCGACGTGCCACTGGCAGGTCGCCTGGTGAAAAAGGCCGTGTCGGTGCTTGACCCCCGTGGCCGCGAGTTTGACGAGCGCAACATGGGCGACAAGCTGGCGGTGCGCAACCTGTTTACCGAACTGCGCGAGGCGGGCCAGGTCGGCGGCGGCCAGCCGCCCTATGGTGAACGCGACAAGCAGGCGTTTGCCAACAGCCTGGATCGAATCCTTACGCGCCTGCAGCGACAGGCCTGAGGCTTAGCCGCAGAGGTAGGTACCGGTGCCAACCGCCACCAGAGTGCCGTCATCGCTGTGCAGCTCGCTGCGTACCACGGCCACCTTGTTACCGCTGCGCAGCAGCACGGCGCTTGCGGTAAAGCGTTGGCCGCGCCCGGGACGCAGGTAGTCGACGCGCAGGTCAATGGTGCCGAGCTTGGACAGCCGCGCCATGCGCTCGGCGCTGGACAGGTGTTGGTGTTTATCGAAAGCACCGATCAGCGCCATGGCCCCGCCGGCCACATCCAGCAGGGAGGAAATGACGCCGCCATGCAGAATGCCATGCATGAAGTTGCCGATCAGTTCGGGCTTCATCGGCAGGTGCATGGTCACGCGTTGAGTGCTCAGTTCATCCAGTTCAATGCCGAGCATCTGGTTAAAGGGGATGCGCTGGAAAAAGCTGCTGACCGCTTGTTGTAACTCGTCAGTCAGCTCGAAAGGGGGTTGGCTCATGGTGATCGTATCTGGGCGGAGGGGTGATCAACCTGCCGTACTGCGATCGATCTGGCCAGTGGCGCGGCCGGAGTACCGCGCGCATTGGCATGATTGACGTGCTATGGACCTGATTTAGCGCTGCTCAGGCCTGATTCTCAGGCATGGTGGCTGAGCTCCAGCACTCGATCCACCAGCTTGTTGATTCCCGAGGCGGCTTCACTGATCGACTGGGCAAGCATATAGGCCGGGGTGCTCACCAGCTTGCGCTCACTGTCTTCGACCAGCTCGCTGACCTCGCATTCGTGGTGCTGCGCACCCATTTGGGTCATGGCAGCAACGGTGTCATGGTCGTTGCCGATGGTACAGATCACCCCCGTGCCGAAGATTTTTGCCGCCAGCGCGGGGGCAATGCACATCAGCCCGACCGGCTTGCCGGCTTTGACGAAGGCTTGGGTGGCGCTCAGAACATCCGGCTGCACAGTGCAGTTGGCGCCGCTGATGGCGAAGTCAGAGAGGTTTTTCGCCACGCCGAAACCGCCCGGCATGATCAGCGCATCGAAGTCGCCAACATGCAGTTCCTTGACGTCCTTGATCTTGCCGCGGGCGATCCGCGCCGACTCCACCAACACGTTGCGGGTTTCGTCCATTTCATCACCGCTGTAGTGGTCGACCACGTGTAGCTGCGCAACGTTGGGAGCGAAACACTGCACCGCCGCGCCGCGCTGATCGAGACGCAGCAGGGTGATCACGCTTTCATGGATTTCCGCGCCGTCATAAACGCCACAGCCGGAAAGAATTACCGCGACTTTCTTGTTCATTAAGTTCTCCTGAGTTACCAGCTGTAACGGGTTGAGTTGTGCCCCTAGCGCCTGTTAACGCTGTAGGCCCGGCGCGCAGTCGAGCGCAAACAGGTTCTGGCTGTCGCCAAATGCTACCTAGGTTGGCATGGTATGCCGCTAGGGCAGGCGCCCTGCTGGGCTAGGCTTGATTAAGCAATCCTAGCCGTTAGCCGCGTGCAGCGATATGGCGTTTTATGCCACGGGTGAAACCATGAATTACATTCTGTATGCCATACCGTTTTTCCTTGCCCTGATCGGCTTGGAGCTGCTGCTCGACCGTTGGCGCGGGGTCAGTACGTATCGCTTCTCCGACACAATCAACAGCCTCAGCGCCGGAGTGCTGTCGACCACAGTCGGGCTGCTAACCAAAGCCGTGGGCCTGCTCACCTATACCTTGGCCTGGCAACAACTGGCGCTGTTTGAACTGTCAGCCAGCAGCCTGTGGATCTGGCTGTTTGCGTTTCTCATGTACGACTTTTGCTACTACTGGAATCACCGCCTGGGTCACGAGCGCAACGTGCTGTGGGCTGCGCATTCAGTGCACCACCAAAGCGAGGACTACAACCTCTCCACTGCACTGCGGCAAACCAGCACCGGGTTTATCTTTGGCTGGATCTTCTACCTGCCGATGGCCGTGGCTGGCGTGCCACCGCTGGTCTTCCTGACCGTGGCCGCGCTGAATCTGCTCTACCAGTTTTGGGTGCATACCCGGCATATCGCCAAGCTGGGCTGGTTTGAATGGCTGTTTATCACGCCGTCCAACCACCGTGTGCACCATGCGCAGAATGCTGTGTATATGGATCGCAATTACGGCGGTGTGTTCATTCTCTGGGACCGATTATTTGGCACCTTTCAGGAAGAACTGGATGACGAGCCGGTGATCTTTGGCGTGACCACGCCGCTGGCTAGTTGGAACCCGTTGTGGGCCAATGCGCAGTTCTATGTAGCGCTGTGGCGGGATGCGGTGCGTGCACAGTCCCGGTGGGACAAGCTGCGTATCTGGTTTATGCGCACCGGCTGGCGGCCGGCCGATGTGGCGGCCAAGTACCCGCAGAGCAAGGTCGACCTCAGCCAGTTCGTCAAATTCGATGTGCCGCTGAACCGGGCGCAGAAAGTTTATGCCGCTCTGCAGTTCAGTTTGTATGTCGTGGGCGGTACGTTGCTGATGGGCTTGGGTGCTGATTTGAGCCTGGCGCAGATGCTGTTAGGCGTGGCCTGGATGGCAGTGGGCCTGTTTGTCATCGGCATTTGGCTAGAGAACCGTCCCAGCGCCATACGCCTAGAAGTGTTGCGGCTGCTGTTGAACCCGCCGGCTCTCTGGTTGGCGCTGCAGCTGGGCTTGCTGCCGGCTCAGCCGCTGCTCTGGGCACTGCTGCTCGGTTACAGCCTGCTCAGCCTCGGCGCGCTCTTCTGGACGCCACGCGGGCAGGCTGCCTTGCCGGCTTAAGCGCGCGCTTGAAGCTCGGAGACTCGATCACAGTGGACCGGCACAGCCTGCGCCACCGTGATCCTTTAAGCTCCTCCACCCAGGGTTGACACCGCGCACCGCCAACATATCTTCGCAATAGTCCCGGCGCTATGCTGGCTGAGCTTGCGGCAAGCGGTCGCAGTGCTGTCGTGCGTTGTCATACTTTGGTCATAATGGACGCTTATAACTGTCACACTCGCCCGTCGCTACGGGCTCTGGAGTCTGCCGTGAGCTTTACCCCTGCAAGCCGCCTGTTTCCCGCCACTCGCCTGCGCCGTAATCGCCGTGATGATTTTTCCCGACGACTGGTGCGTGAAAACCGCCTGAGTGTCGACGACCTGATTTTGCCGGTGTTCGTCCTCGACGGCGAAAACCGCCGTGAAGCGATTGCCTCTATGCCGGGTGTTGAGCGTTTGTCCATCGACCTGCTGCTCAAGGAAGCCGAACACTGGGTGGCCTTGGGTATTCCCGCGTTGGCGCTGTTCCCGGTGACGCCGCTGGAGAAGAAATCCTTGCTGGGTGAAGAAGCTTGGAACCCGGACGGCATCGCCCAGCGAGCAATTCGGGCCCTGCGCGCAAAATTCCCTGAGCTGGGAGTAATCAGCGACGTAGCCCTTGACCCGTTTACCACTCATGGTCAGGACGGCATTCTCGATGCTGACGGCTATGTGCAGAACGACATCACCGTTGATGCGCTAGTCAAGCAGGCGCTGTCGCATGCTGATGCCGGTGCCCAAGTGGTTGCGCCTTCGGACATGATGGATGGCCGCGTGCAGGCGATCCGTGAGGCCCTGGAGTTGGCTGATCACACTAACGTGCGCATCATGGCCTACTCGGCCAAGTATGCCAGCGCCTACTACGGCCCGTTTCGCGATGCGGTGGGTTCAGCGGCGAACTTGGGCAAGGCCAACAAGGCCAGCTACCAGATGGACCCAGCTAATAGCGATGAAGCCCTGCATGAAGTAGCGGCTGACTTGGCTGAAGGCGCGGACATGGTCATGGTCAAGCCGGGTATGCCCTATCTGGATATTCTTTGCCGGGTCAAAGCGGAATTCAAAGTGCCGACCTTTGTCTATCAGGTCAGCGGTGAGTACGCCATGCACATGGCGGCTATCCAGAATGGTTGGTTGAGCGAGGCGGTGATTCTCGAGTCACTGACCGCCTTCAAACGTGCGGGCGCTGATGGCATCCTGACTTATTTCGCCGTGCGCGCGGCAGAGCTACTGAAACAGGGGCACTAGCCCCTCCAGGAATTTTCAATGAACACCGAAGGACTCAGTACCCCTGAATTGCAAGACGCCCAGCCGGTCGTCGACGAGGTTGTAGCCGTGGAAACGCCTGTTATCGAAGCCCCCGCGCCGGTCGCGCCAGCGCCCGTGGTGATCCACAACCTGGATGACAGCAGCCTGTATATCCACCGCGAGCTGTCACAACTGCAATTCAATATCCGCGTGCTGGAGCAGGCGCTGGATGAGTCCTATCCACTGCTGGAGCGGCTTAAGTTCCTACTGATTTTCTCCAGCAACCTCGACGAATTCTTTGAAATCCGTGTTGCCGGCCTAAAGAAACAGATCAATTTCGCCCGCGAGCAGGCCGCTGCTGACGGCTTGCAACCGCACCAGGCGCTGGCACGGATTGCCGAGCTGGCGCACGAGCAGGTCGAGCGGCAGTACGCCATTCTCAATGACAACCTGTTCCCGGCGCTGGCCAAGCACAACGTTAACTTTATTCGCCGGCGCTTTTGGAATGCCAAGATCAAGGCCTGGGTGCGGCGTTATTTCCGCGATGAAATCGCGCCGATTATCACTCCGATCGGCCTCGACCCGACGCATCCATTCCCATTGCTGGTGAACAAGAGCCTGAACTTTATCGTTGAGTTGGAGGGTGTGGATGCCTTTGGCCGCGACTCCGGCTTAGCTATTATTCCCGCTCCGCGTCTGCTGCCGCGAGTGATCAAGGTGCCAGAAGATGTTGGCGGCCCTGGCGATAACTTTGTTTTCCTCTCGTCGATGATCCATGCCCATGCCGATGACCTGTTTCAAGGCATGAAGGTTAAAGGCTGCTACCAGTTCCGCTTGACCCGTAACGCCGACTTGTCGGTGGACACTGAGGACGTCGAAGACCTGGCCCGTGCCCTGCGTGGCGAGCTGTTCAGCCGCCGTTATGGTGATGCGGTGCGCTTGGAGGTGGTCGACAGTTGCCCGCAGCCGTTGCTCAATTACCTGCTCAAGCAGTTCAACCTGACCGAGTCGGAATTGTATCGGGTCAACGGCCCAGTCAACTTGACGCGGCTGTTCAGCGTCACCGGCCTGGAAAGCCACCCGGAGCTGCAGTACACGCCGTTCACCCCGGTGATTCCCAAGCTGTTGCAGAACGCCGAGAACATTTTCAGTGTGATCAGCAAGCAGGACATCCTCTTGCTGCATCCCTTTGAGTCGTTCACGCCGGTGGTCGATTTGCTGCGTCAGGCGGCAAAAGACCCGCATGTGTTGGCGATCAAGCAGACGCTGTATCGCTCTGGGGCCAACTCGGAAATCGTTGATGCGCTGGTAGACGCTGCACGTAACGGCAAGGAAGTTACGGCGGTCATCGAGCTGCGCGCGCGGTTCGATGAAGAGTCCAACCTGGCCTTGGCCAGTCGTCTACAGGCGGCCGGTGCGGTGGTGATCTACGGCGTAGTCGGCTTTAAGACCCACGCCAAAATGATGCTGATTCTGCGCCGAGAGAACGGTGATATCGTCCGCTACGCGCACTTGGGCACCGGTAACTACCATGCCGGCAACGCCAAGCTGTACACCGATTACAGCTTGCTCACCGCTGACGTGGCGCTCGGTGAGGACGTGTCCAAGTTGTTCAGTCAGTTGATCGGCATGGGTAAGACCCTGCGCATGAAGAAGCTGCTGCATGCGCCGTTCACCTTGAAAAAGACCCTGCTCGACATGATCGCCCGCGAAACCGCAACGGCCGCCGAAGGCAAGCCGGCGCATATCATGGCCAAGTTCAATTCGTTGACCGACGCCAAGATCATTCGTGCGCTGTACAAGGCCAGCCAGGCTGGGGTGAAAATCGAACTGGTGGTGCGTGGTATGTGTTGCTTGCGTCCGGGTATTGCCGGGGTCTCGCACAATATTCAGGTGCGCTCGATTATTGGGCGCTTTCTGGAGCACACGCGGGTGTTCTACTTCCTCAATGGCGGCGAAGAGCAGATCTACCTGTCCAGCGCCGACTGGATGGAGCGTAACCTCGACAAGCGCGTTGAGACCTGTTTCCCGGTGGAAGGTAAGAAGCTGATTCTGCGGGTCAAGAAGGAGTTGGAAAGCTACCTGACTGACAACACCCAGGCCTGGGTGCTGCAGTCAGATGGGCGCTACTTACGCTGTAGTCCGAGCGGTAACCAGAATCCGCGCAGCGCGCAGGCTGGTCTGCTGGAGAAACTTACCGCGCCGGTGATTAGCGCGCGATAAGACCGCTTGCAGCCATCTGCTGACCCTCTCCACGCTGGGCGGTGAGGGTGCCCAGCGCGCGGAAAGTCGGCGTCAGTGAACGCTCAGTTCAATGCCGACCCGCTTGAGCCACTCGGCTTCTTGGGTAAAGTCGGCATTGGTCAGTGGGTTGTTTTCCAGCCAGCCATCGGGGAATTGAATTTCCAGGCGCTGCTCGCGAGCCTTGAGTTGCACCTCAGGCATCGCTTGGTTACCGCGTATGTGGTGGAACAGGATGGCGAAGCGCAGCAGCACGCACAGGCGAATCAGCTTGATGCCTTCGCTGCCGAAGTCGGCAAACTTGTCCTTGGGGATGTTACGTCGATGGCCCCGCACCAATAAGGCGAGCATCTGCTGATCCTGGCGGGAGAAACCGGCCAGGTCGGAGTGCTCAACCAGATAAGCGCCATGCTTGTGGTACTGATAGTGGGCGATATCCAGGCCCACTTCATGGATCTTGGCTGCCCAGCTGAGCAGTTCACGGTGCCAGTCATCTTCTAATTGCCAATCAGCAGCGACCGTTTCCAGTGCCGAGAGCGCCTTGCTCTCGACCCGTGCCGCCTGATCCAAGTCGACGTGGTAACGCTCCATCAGCGAGCCTAGGGTGCGTTCACGCACATCCTCATGCTGATGGCGGCCCAGTAGGTCATACAGCACGCCTTCACGCAGTGCGCCTTCTGAGTGGCTCATGCGTTGGATATCGCAGGCGTCGAAGATGGCTTCGAGAATCGCTAGGCCCGCCGGGAAAATGCCGCGGCGATCGGCTTTGATGCCGTCGAGGTCGAGTTTTTCTGCTTCACCAATCTTGAACACTTTGCGTTTCAGCCAGGCCAGCCCTTCGGCATTGACCTCGCCCGAGCCAAGCCCGGCAGCCTGAATAGTCAGACCGATGGCCTTAATGGTGCCAGAGGCGCCCACTGCGTCTTTCCAGCCGAGGCGGCGCAGGGCGTGTTCGATGCCCATGATTTCAAGCCGGGCTGCGGTGTAAGCCTGGGCATAGCGCGCGGGAGTGATCTTGCCGTCCTTGAAGAAGCGCTGGGTAAAGCTCACGCAGCCCATTTGCAGGCTTTCGCGCAGCAGCGGTTCAAAGCGTTGACCGATGATGAATTCGGTACTGCCACCGCCAATATCGGCGACCAGACGTTTGCCAGGGGTGTCGGCAATGCTGTGCGACACGCCGAGGTAGATCAGTCGCGCTTCTTCACGGCCGGAAATGACTTCAACCGGATGGCCCAGAATTTCTTCGGCGCGGCGGATAAATTCGCCGCGGTTGCGCGCTTCACGCAGGGCGTTGGTGCCGACTACGCGCACTGCACCTTCTGGCAGGGTGGCGGTCAGCTGGGCGAAGCAGCGCAAGCAGTCAAGCCCACGCTGCATGGCCTCTTCACTGAGCAGGCGCTGCTCGTCAATGCCGGCGGCCAACTGGACCTTGTCGCCGAGGCGTTCTAGGATGCGGATCTCGCCGTGATCGGCTTTAGCCAGCACCATATGGAAGCTGTTGGAGCCCAGGTCGATAGCTGCAATCAAAGGGAAAGACTCGGCAGGGGTATGCGGCATGGCAGAACCATCTCAGAGCGGAACCATGTCATCGTGCCACGATAGCCTAGCCTCGCCAACGCATACTGATGTCGCATACGTCCTGCAATGGCGCCGTGTTGCGGCGCATGCAGCGCTAGCGCTGGGCTTGCCGGTGGTCTGAATAAATTGTCAGGTAAGTGCGCGCGTGGCTGTTTTAGGGTGAAGCAATAGAGAAGCTCAATTGCCACCGCCTTCCTGTGCGGAGAAAGCCGGGCTATGATGTCGCCATCTTTTTGCTTCTGAACACGGAGACTTTCCATGAGTGAGTTCATCACCAACGTCAGCGATGCCAGCTTCGACCAAGACGTCCTGCAGGCTGAAGGGCCGGTGCTGGTCGACTACTGGGCTGAGTGGTGCGGCCCGTGCAAGATGATCGCGCCGGTGCTCGATGAGATTGCCCAGACCTACCAGGGCAAGCTGAAAGTCTGCAAGTTGAACATCGATGAAAACCAGGACACCCCGCCGAAGTTCGGCGTGCGCGGCATCCCGACCCTGATGCTGTTCAAGAACGGCAATGTTGAAGCGACCAAGGTCGGTGCACTGTCTAAGTCGCAGCTAGCGGCCTTCCTCGACAGCAACATCTAAGTCGTAATGAGGCACTCGCATGCCCTAAAGGCCCCGCACATCGCGGGGCTTTTTTCTGTCTGAGCGCTGGACGTACGAATAAAACCGGTGTTACATTCGGCCTCGCTGTATTTCCTATGCAGCCCCCTGCAAGCCGTCGCCGACGCATTCCTACCCGAATCCTTCGATACATAAGCAGGCGATCAACTCGCCTTCTCAACGGCGCGGGCTCCCAAGCTAAATAGCTTATTTTCCCTCCTTCATGAATTACGTCATTCCTATGAATCTGACCGAACTCAAGCAAAAGCCGATTACCGAACTGCTGGAACTCGCTGAACAACAGGGCCTGGAAAACATGGCCCGTTCGCGCAAGCAGGACGTGATTTTCTCCCTGTTGAAAAAACACGCTAAAAGCGGTGAGGAAATCTCCGGTGATGGCGTGCTGGAGATTCTCCAGGACGGTTTCGGCTTTCTCCGCTCTGCGGATGCCTCGTATCTCGCTGGCCCCGATGACATCTATGTCTCGCCGAGCCAGATCCGCCGCTTTAACTTGCGTACTGGCGATACCATCGTCGGCAAGATACGCCCGCCGAAAGAAGGCGAGCGTTACTTCGCGCTGCTCAAAGTTGACACGATCAACTACGACCGCCCGGAAAACGCCAAGAACAAGATTCTCTTCGAGAACCTGACGCCGCTGTTCCCGACCAAGCGATTGATCATGGAAGCCGGAAACGGCTCCACCGAAGACATCACCGGCCGGGTGATCGACCTCTGTGCACCGATCGGTAAAGGCCAGCGCGGTCTGATCGTGGCGCCGCCGAAAGCCGGCAAAACCATCATGCTGCAGAACATCGCGGCGAACATTGCGCGTAACAACCCTGAGTGCCACCTGATCGTTCTGCTGATCGACGAGCGCCCGGAAGAAGTAACCGAAATGCAGCGCACTGTGCGCGGCGAAGTGGTTGCCTCGACGTTCGATGAGCCGCCAACCCGCCATGTGCAGGTTGCCGAGATGGTTATCGAGAAGGCTAAACGCCTGGTTGAGCACAAGAAGGATGTGGTTATCCTGCTCGATTCCATCACCCGCCTGGCGCGCGCTTACAACACCGTGATCCCAAGCTCCGGCAAGGTCCTCACCGGTGGTGTCGATGCCCACGCGTTGGAGAAGCCAAAGCGCTTCTTCGGTGCGGCGCGTAATATCGAGGAAGGCGGTTCGCTGACCATCATCGCCACCGCGCTGGTAGAAACCGGCTCGAAGATGGATGAAGTGATCTACGAAGAGTTCAAAGGCACGGGCAACATGGAACTGCCGCTGGACCGTCGTATCGCTGAAAAGCGCGTGTTCCCTGCGATCAACATCAACCGCGCCGGTACCCGTCGCGAAGAACTGCTGACCGCCGATGACGAGCTGCAGCGCATGTGGATTTTGCGCAAGCTGCTGCACCCGATGGATGAAATTGCCGCCATCGAGTTCCTTACCGACAAGTTGAAAGCGACCAAGACGAACGAAGAGTTCTTCCAGTCGATGAAGCGCAAGTAAGACGCGCCGCGTCCTACAACAAAAGCCGGGGGAAGCCCGGCTTTTGTGTCTCTGGATATTGGCTTTCCCTTCTGAAAGACCGAGTTCGGCGCTAAACTTTGCGGCCCTATTGCTCCGCCCGAAACGAGGCATCTGCATGCAGTATCGTGACCTGCGCGATTTTATTCGCGGCCTGGAAGAGCGTGGTGAACTCAAGCGTATTCAAACGCCGGTTTCCCCTGTGCTGGACATGACCGAAATCTGCGACCGCACCCTGCGTAAGGGCGGACCAGCCTTGTTGTTTGAAAACCCCACGGGCTTCGACATGCCGGTGCTCGGTAACCTATTCGGCACGCCCAAGCGCGTGGCCTTGGGCATGGGCGCGGAAGAGGTCAGTGAGCTGCGCGAAATCGGTAAGCTGCTGGCCTTTCTCAAAGAGCCCGAGCCACCGAAAGGGCTGAAGGATGCGTGGAGCAAGCTGCCGATTTTCCGCAAGGTGCTGGCCATGGCACCAAAAGTGGTCAAGGACGCACCCTGCCAGGAAGTGATCGAAGAAGGCGATGACGTTGACCTCGGCAAGCTGCCGGTGCAGACCTGCTGGCCGGGTGATGTGGGCCCGCTGATTACCTGGGGCCTGACGATCACCAAAGGTCCGAACAAAGAGCGGCAGAACCTCGGCATCTATCGCCAGCAGGTTATCGGCCGTAACAAGCTGATCATGCGCTGGCTCAGCCACCGTGGCGGTGCTCTGGATTTCCGTGACTGGTGCCAGAAATACCCGGATCGTCCTTATCCTGTGGCGGTGGCGCTGGGTGCCGACCCCGCGACTATCCTCGGCGCCGTAACGCCGGTCCCGGATACCTTGTCCGAATATGCCTTTGCCGGCCTGCTGCGCGGCAACAGGACCGAGCTGGTGAAGTGTCGCGGCAGTGATTTGCAGGTCCCAGCCAGCGCCGAAATCGTCCTTGAGGGGGTGATTCATCCGGGCGAAATGGCCCCGGAGGGGCCGTATGGCGATCACACCGGCTATTACAATGAGGTCGATAGCTTCCCGGTGTTTACCGTTGAGCGCATCACTCGCCGGCAAAAGCCGATTTATCACAGCACCTACACGGGCCGCCCACCAGACGAACCGGCGATTCTTGGCGTGGCGCTAAATGAAGTATTTGTGCCGATTTTGCAGAAACAGTACCCCGAGATCGTTGACTTCTACCTGCCGCCGGAAGGCTGCTCCTACCGCATGGCGGTGGTGACCATCAAGAAGCAGTATCCCGGCCACGCCAAGCGCGTGATGCTCGGTGTCTGGTCGTTCCTGCGCCAGTTCATGTACACCAAGTTCGTTATCGTCACCGACGACGATATCAACGCACGGGATTGGAATGACGTGATCTGGGCGATCACCACGCGCATGGATCCCAAGCGCGACACGGTGTTGATCGACAATACGCCGATTGATTACTTGGACTTTGCTTCGCCGATCTCCGGCCTCGGTTCGAAGATGGGCCTGGACGCCACGCATAAGTGGCCAGGTGAAACCAGCCGCGAATGGGGCCGAGCTATTGTTCAGGATGAAGCGGTCAAGCAGCGCGTTGATGCGCTGTGGTCTGAGTTGGGAATTGATTGATGAAAGTTACCCTGAAGCCTTCAGGTGCAGTGCTTGAAGTACAGCCTCGCGAGCGCATTCTCGATGCGGCACGGCGGCTGGGTTACGACTGCCCGCAGAGCTGCCGCAATGGCAACTGCCATATCTGTGCCGCGCTGTTGGTTGAAGGTCGTGTGCAGCAGAATGGCGTTGAGTTGGGCCATGGTGAGCTATTTGCTTGTCTGGCCGAGCCGCTGCAGGACTGCGTGTTGCATTGGGATGGCGTATTGGCCCCTGGCGAGTTACCGGTGCTCGAGTTTGCTTGCCAGGTCGTCGCCTGCGATGACTTAGGCGGTGATGTGTTTCGCCTGCGCCTGAGTACCCCTGCCGGCAGGGTGCCGCGCTATCACGCCGGACAATATCTGCTGCTACAGCGCGATGGCGATGATTATGCGGCCTTTTCCCTGGCATCGGCTCCGCACTGCGGCCGTGAGCTGGAGTTGCATGTGCTGGCCCGGGATGAGGCGACTATCACTCTCGTGAATCAGTTGCAAAGTACTGGTTTGGTCAGGGTGAAACTGCCGTTCGGTGATACCCACTTGGCCGAGCTGCCGGATGGACCGCTGGTACTGATTGCTGCCGGTACCGGTATGGCGCAGATGCACAGCTTGATCGAGCATTGTCGGGCGATTGGTTTTGCCCACCCGGTACACCTCTACTGGGGCGCGCGCCGCCCAGAAGACTTTTACGAAGTGGGACATTGGGCGCAGTGGCTACAAGTGCCCAATCTGTTCCTGCATCAGGTGGTCAGTGATCAGTGCGGCTGGCAAGGGCGTTGCGGCCTGCTGCATGAGGCGGTGCGTGAAGACTTTGTCGACCTTAACGCGCTACACGTCTATGCCAGCGGCTCGCCAGCGATGGTTTACGCCACTTTGGATGCCTTGGTCGACGCGGGTATGGATGCCCATCAAATGCGCGCAGACGTCTTCGCCTACGCGCCACGTGGTTAACCGCGCTTAAACCAAAAAGGCCGCCTGATGGGCGGCCTTTTTGATTGTGGCGTCTAGCGTACCTTAACCACGACTTTGCCCACGGCTTTGCGTTGGCCGAGCATGTTGATCGCGTCAGCGGCCTGCGTCAGTGGGAAGGTTTGCGAAACCAGCGGCTTAAGTTTGCCTTCGGCGTGCCAGGCAAACAGTTGCTGGAAGTTAGCGGCATTGTCCTGTGGCTGGCGTTGGGCGAAAGCGCCCCAGAACACCCCTACTACAGCGGCGCCCTTGAGCAGTGTCAGGTTAACGGGTAGCTCGGGGATGCGTCCGCTAGCGAAACCGACCACCAGTAAGCGGCCATTCCAGGCGATGCTGCGGATAGCTGCATCGAACAGGTCTCCACCGACCGGATCATAGATTACGTCCGCGCCCTGACCACCGGTCAAGCGCTTCACTTCCTCTTTGAGGTTGCTCTCGCTGTAGTTGATCAGCTCATCGGCACCGGCGGCTTTGGCCACCTCAAGCTTTTCGGGGCTGCTTGCGGCGGCAATCACCTTGGCACCCATAGCCTTACCGATTTCTACCGCTGCCAGGCCGACGCCGCCGGAGGCGCCGAGCACCAACAGGGTTTCCCCTTGCTGTAGGTTGGCGCGTTGCTTGAGTGCATGCATCGAGGTGCCGTAGGTCATGCCGAAGGCGGCGGCGCTGGCGAAGTCCATGCTGGCGGGCACAGGCATGACGTTGTAGCCAGGTACGGCGACTTCTTCGGCAAAACTGCCCCAGCCGGTCAGGGCCATGACTCGGTCACCGACTTTCAGGTGGCTGACTTTTTCGCCAACAGCCTTGACCACGCCGGATGCCTCGCCACCTGGAGAAAACGGGAAGGGTGGTTTGAACTGATATTTACCCTCAATGATCAGCGTATCGGGAAAATTGACCCCGGCCGCATGCACTTCCAGCAGCACTTCGTTTTTCTTCGCTTCGGGGCTGGCGATTTCTTCCAGTACCAGGGTTTCGGCGGGGCCGAAGGCTTTGCACAGCACGGCTTTCATCGGGCTTTTCCTCTGCGGTTAATAGCCATGCAGTGTAGGTGCGAAGGGGGTACGGTCAATCAGCATGCCTACGCCTGATGGTCGTGCATAAGCCTGGGGCTTGGGCCAGCGCCTGACTGTGGCTATGCTAGGCGCTGAACTCTTGAGGAATACCGCCTGTGAAAGTCTGGATCGCTCTGCTGTTGGCTCTGTCCATGCCCTTGATGGCGCAAGCCTCGGGAAGCAAAGAAGAGGCCGAAGGTGAAGAGGGCGCTGCGTCTGCAGTGTCCTACGTCACCCTAGTGCCAGCCTTGGTAGGGAATTTTGGCGACGGCCCCAAACTCAAGTTCTTTAAGGCGGACCTGTCCTTGCGCGTTACCGGTAAGGATGTGGAAGAAAAGGTCAAACATCATGAGCCGCTGATCCGTAACCAACTGGTCATGCTGTTTTCCCAGCAAACGGAAGAGGCCATGGCTGCTCCTGGCGCTCGGGAAACCTTGCGTACCGAGGCGCTCAAGCAGGTACAGGGCGTGCTTAACCAAGAAGAAGGCAAGCCGCTGGTTGAAGACCTGTTGTTCAATAATTTAATTATTCAATAAGCGCTTACCTGGCACTGCACCTTTTTAGCGCAGCGCCAGGGTGGCTGCCCATTCCTCAGCGCTGACCGGCATGACGGAGAGGCGGCTGCCCTTCTGCACCAACGGCAACTCCAGTAGTGCACTCTGGGCTTTCAGCTGTGCCAGGGGGATGACGCGTTTGAACGCCTCGACAAAGGCTACTTCGACCGCGCTCCAGGGATTTTTAGCCGCGCTGGCTTTAGCGTCGAAATAGTGGCTGTCCGGCTCTAGTGCGGTGGGGTCGGGGTAGGCGGCGGACACAGTGCGAGCGATGCCGGCAATCCCAGGCTCCGGGCAGCTGGAGTGATAAAAAAACAATAAGTCGCCTGGCTGCATGCTGCGCAAGAAGTTGCGCGCCTGGTAATTACGCACGCCATCCCAGCGCGTTTGCTCAAGACGCTGCAGGTCGTGAATCGACAGCTCGTCGGGTTCTGATTTCATTAGCCAATAAGGCATGAACTTTGCTCCTGTGTTCCAGTCCGTTAACGGGAGCCGGCTTTGTGCTGGTTATTTGCCATTTGTTGTATCGGTAAATTGGCTATGTAGATGGCTGCCGCTGCTGGGCCTATAACAATAATTGCCGCGGCTACACCGCGCTGTGCCTTTGAAGGGGGAGGCATTCGATGAAACGTAAACCAGATGTGTTGTGGGTATTGGTGATTCTGTTCAGCCTGGGCGTGGTAACCACGGGTTACACCCAGAGTCTGTGGGAGCACCAACCAGCGCCGGTTACGCAGCCCAACGTGGCAGGCTGAACCGGTTGGGTACCGCATGGAGCGCGGTACCACCCTCGCCATTCAATACCATGCCTTGTCCGTCACGGTGCCTTGCAACGGCACGTCCCAACTGGCCATGGTCAGTCGCTCAACCTGCTGACATTCATGTGCCAGACCCAGCAATGTCGGTTTGTGCCAATTTTTGCGCAGCCTGCGAAAGGCCAAGCTGCGGTCATAAAATCCTCCCCCCATGCCTAGGCGTGCGCCATGGCGGTCGAAGCCAACTAATGGGAGCAGCACTAAATCCAGTGTCCAAGTCTTACGTTGCCGTTGGCAGTTGCGCCGTGGCTCGTAAATACCAAAGCGATTTTTCCGCAAGGGCTCGCCGGCGCGCACGCGTTGAAACACCATTTTACTGCGCGGCCAGGGGTTGAGGACTGGTAAGTAGGTGGCTTTGCCGCGCTGCTGTGCAGCACGCAGTAAGGCACGCGGGTCGATCTCGCCATCATTGGGTAGGTACATGGCAATCTGCCGCGACCGGCGAAACAGGGGATGTTGCGCCAGTTGTTTATATAAGCCATGCGCGGCCTGTCGTTGGGCGTGGCAGCTGAGTGCTCGACGCTTTACTCGCAGGTGGCGGCGCAGCTGTGCGCGGCTTAGGGCAGTGGTATCAAGCATGGGCGGTGGCTGTAGCAGTTGCCGCGTAGGGGCCGCTGGCTGGGAAAAGTGACTCCCCGACGTGCCGCTGTCGGCTTAGCCCTTGAACCCGAAAGTTCAAGGTGGAGGTTGCAGGAGACCTTAAGGCTTTCCGTCGAGCGGACATGCACACCGGTCTCAACTTGCAACCCCCGGGGTTGTGCGAATCGGCTCAGGGACATGACCAACTGGCGCACACTTCAGGGAGCGGTCGCCAGTATACCCGAAACTGCAGGTGCACAATCAGCTGCCCTGCTCATTGGGGTCTTGGGCAAGAGCGTTGTCGACGCGATTAAGCAGGCTACGCAGCTGTTCACGGTTCGCGCCGGCCTGATGATCAAGGTGTTGCTGTTTGTGTAATAGGTCATGGCTGATGTTCAGCGCGGCCATCACGGCGACGCGGTCGGCGCCGATGACTTTGCCGCTTGAGCGGATCTCGCGCATCTTGCCATCCAGGTAGCGCGCAGCGCTCTCCAGATTGCTGCGTTCATCGCTCGGGCAAGCGATGCAATATTCTTTGTCCATGATCTGGACGGTCAAGGTATTCGACTGGGACATTAATCCTGCTCCAAGGCTTTAAGGCGCGAAATCATGGATTCGACCTTGTGCCGGGCCATTTCGTTCTTTTCAATTAGGTGGGCACGTTCTTCGCGCCAAGCTTTTTCGCTCGCCAGAAGCTGTCGGTTCTGCGCTTTGAGCTGCTCGGCACGCTGGATTAGCAAGTCCAGCTTGGTCGTAAGAGCCTGCAGGTCGACGTCTTCCATGGTTCTCTACTCGTGCTAGGTGAGTGGGCTGGCAAGTGAAAATAACGTCTTTAGGGTGGCTTCGACAGTGCGGACGAGGCGCGGTGCCCTTAGGTGGCGTATTTAGCAGTGTGGAGCAGATTGGCGTTAACGATTGATGCATTTCATCCGCTGATTGCGCTGCGGTGATTGTCCTTACCCGGAGCGACCTATGCATGCCCGCCGAGCCACTCGGATAGTCTTGGCAGGCTTGCCGGTGCTAGGATACAAGGCCTCCATTCTAGTGATTGCGCAGCTTTGCGCCTAGTTATCTATGCCAACTTCAAATTCGCCGTATTCCGCTTTTGCCGCGCTACTTGCCAGCAGCGGCCACACCGTTTCCCCTGCCGAGTTGCACGGCCTATTGCTTGGCCGCAGCTGTGCGGGTGCCGGCTTCGAAATCGACTCCTGGCTAGTGGATGCCGCCGAGCTGCTCGGCGCTGCGCCGGAAGATACTGTGCGCCAAGCGCTGATTGGCCTGCAGGAAATGGTCAAGGGCGAGCTGACCAGCAACGATGTCACCGTAGTGCTGCTGTTGCCCAGCGACGATGCGCCGCTTAGCGAGCGCGCTGTGGCTCTGGGACAATGGTGTCAGGGCTTCCTCGGCGGCTTTGGTTTAACTGCCCGTGACAGCGCCCTCAGTGCTGAAGCTATGGAAGTGCTGCAAGACCTCTCGGCAATTTCTCAGGTGCAGAATGCCCTGGAAGAGTCTGAGGACGGTGAAACTGATTACATGGAAGTGATGGAGTACCTGCGTGTTGCACCGCTGCTGCTGTTCAGCGAGTGCGCTAAACCTGAAGTCGCCGCGGCAAAACCGTCGCTGCATTGATTTTCATGCAATAAGAATTGGACTCAACTGCCCATGATCAGCATCCCCAAGTCGGAATACGCCCGTCGGCGCAAGGCGCTGATGGCGCAGATGGAGCCCAATAGCATCGCGATTCTGCCGGCGGCGCCGGTGTATATCCGTAATCGCGATGTTGAGCACATTTATCGTCAGGATAGCGATTTTCAGTACCTCTCCGGCTTTCCTGAGCCGGAGGCGGTAATTGCGCTGATTCCGGGGCGTGAACATGGCGAGTACGTGTTGTTCTGCCGTGAACGTGACCCCCTGCGTGAGATGTGGGATGGCCTGCGCGCCGGCCAAGACGGTGCAATCAACCACTACGGCGCGGATGATGCGTTCCCTATTGGTGATATCGACGACATTCTGCCGGGGCTAATCGAAGGTCGTGACCGGGTCTATTCCTCCATGGGCACCAACCATGAATTCGACCGTCAGCTGATGGAGTGGATCAATGTGATCCGCTCCAAGGCGCGCCAGGGCGCGACGCCGCCCAATGAGTTCGTCACCCTTGAACATCTGCTGCATGACCTGCGTCTCTACAAGTCAGCGGCGGAAGTCAAAGTCATGAAGGAAGCGGCTGACATCTCCTGCCGCGCCCATGTGCGAGCCATGCAGGCCAGCCGCGCCGGGTTGTTCGAATACCACCTGGAAGCCGAGCTGGATTATGAGTTCCGCAAGGGCGGGGCGAAGATGCCGGCCTATGGTTCCATCGTCGCGGCGGGCAAAAATGCCTGCATCCTGCATTACCGCGAGAACGATGCCGTGCTGAAAGATGGCGATCTGGTGTTGATCGACGCGGGCTGTGAGATCGACTGCTACGCCAGTGACATCACCCGGACCTTTCCGGTCAGTGGCAAATTCTCCTCTGAGCAGAAAGCCATCTACGAGCTGGTGCTGGCCTCCCAGGAAGCTGCGTTCAAGGACATCGGCCCAGGCAAACACTGGAATCAGGCCCATGAGGCCACTGTGCAAGTGATTACCGCCGGGTTGGTCGAGTTGGGTCTGCTGCAGGGCGAGGTTACCGAACTGATTACCGCCGAGGCCTACAAGCCCTTCTATATGCACCGCGCCGGCCATTGGTTGGGCATGGATGTGCACGATGTCGGCGAGTACAAGGTCGGCGGCGAATGGCGCGAGCTGGAAGTTGGCATGGCCATGACCGTCGAACCGGGCATCTATATCGCCGTGGACAATCTTGATGTGGCGAAGAAATGGCGCGGCATCGGTGTGCGTATCGAGGATGACGTGGTGGTGACTAAGAGTGGCTGCGAGATTCTCACCCGCGGTGTGCCGAAAACTGTCGCTGAAATCGAAGCGCTGATGGCTGCCGCTCGCAGCGCGGCGGCTTAAGCATGCAGCGGGTGGATGTCGCCATCATCGGTGGCGGCCTGGTTGGCGCCAGCCTCGCTGTAGCCCTGCAGGCCGAAGCCAAACAGCGCGGTTGGAGTATTTGTCTGATTGAGCCATTTACTCCGGGCGTTGGCTATCAGCCGAGTTATGACGCCCGTTCAACGGCGCTGTCCTTTGGATCCCAGCAGATCTATCAACGCCTTGGTCTGTGGTCGCACATCAGCCAGCGTGCCGAGCCGATAAAGCAGATTCATATATCCGACCGTGGTCGCTTTGCTGCCGCGCGCCTGAGCGCCGACGAAGAAGGCGTGCCGGCGCTGGGCTATGTGGTAGAAAACGCCTGGCTCGGCGAATGCCTGTGGCAGGCGCTGGACCCGCACGTGGTGAGTTGGTGCAGCCCGGCTCAGGTCACGCGAATCCACGCGCTGGCGGATGGCTACCGTCTGACCCTGGACGATGGTAGTGAGCTTGAGTGCAACCTGGCGGTCATGGCCGAGGGTGGCCGCTCTGGCTTGCGTGAACAGCTGGGTATCGATGTCAGCACCACACCCTATGGACAGAGCGCATTGATCGCCAACGTCAGCCCACAAGAGGCGCATAACGGCTTGGCCTTTGAGCGGTTTACCGAAGAGGGGCCAATGGCCCTGTTGCCATTGGCAGATAAGCGCTGTGCATTGGTCTGGACCCGCGCCACGCAAGAGGCCGAGCGCTTAATGGCGCTTGACGATGTTGCGTTTCTCGTCGAGTTGCAGCAGGCCTTCGGCTACCGCTTAGGCAGCCTGCGTCAGGTTGGTACGCGCTATCTTTATCCGCTGGCCCTGACTACCGCGAAAGAGCAGGTGCGCAAGCACTTGGTGGTGCTCGGCAATGCCGCGCACAGCCTGCATCCGATTGCCGGGCAGGGCTACAACCTATCGCTGCGCGACACCCTGATGCTGGCAGAAACCCTAGTGGAGAGTGCCGCGCCGCTCGGCGAGCTGGCTACCTTGCAGCGTTATTTGAGTCGTCAGCAGAGCGACCAGCAACTCACGGTAGGCTTTTCTGATCAGGTCACTCGATTATTCAGTACCGGACAGCCGCTGCTGGCGACCGGGCGCAATCTCGGTTTACTCGGCCTGGATTTGCTCCCCCCGGCAAAACGTTGGTTCGCCCGCCAGGCCATGGGCCTCGGCATCCGCTCGGAGTCTTGAGGCATGTCGGCGAAGAGATTGGCGCGCAAGGCACGGCTGCTGCGCTGGGCGATGAACCTGTACCCGCCTTACTTGGGGGCGGGTGTACGGGTGCGGCAGATCAGCGCGGACTTCCGCCAGGTGCAGGTGAGGATGGGGCTCGGCTGGTATAACCGCAACTATGTCGGTACCCAGTTCGGTGGCAGCCTGTACTCGATGACTGACCCGTTTTTCATGCTGATGATCATGGAAAACCTTGGGCGTGACTTCATCGTCTGGGACAAAGCCGCGCACATCGACTTTATCGCGCCCGGCAAAGGCCCCGTTTACGCCGACTTTAGCATCGACGCATCGTTGCTTGCCGATATCCGCAAGCACACAGCAGAGGGCGATAAATACCTGCCCGAACTGCATGTGGAGGTGCGCGATGGCAGCGGCACGCTGGTGGCGCGGGTGCACAAAACTCTCTACGTGCGGCTCAAGCCGCGCGCTCGGCAGGCAGCCTGAACAAGGAATATGTGATGCAAGCGGATCTGATCATCGTTGGCGCAGGCATGGTGGGCAGCGCCCTGGCGCTGGCCCTACAAGATCAGGGGTTGGATATTCTGCTGGTCGATGGTAGCCCGCTCAGCGTCAAACCCTTCGACCCGCAAATTGCCTTCGAGCCGCGGGTCAGTGCACTGTCGGGTGCGAGCCAGCGTATTCTTCAGCGGCTCGGCGTGTGGGACGGTATTACCGCACGGCGCGTCAGCCCCTATGGCGAGATGCAGGTGTGGGACGGCTCAGGCACCGGACAAATCCACTTCAGCGCGGCCAGCGTGCATGCCGAGGTGCTCGGCCATATTGTCGAGAACCGCGTGGTGCAGGATGCACTGCTTGAGCGTTTGCACGACAGTCCGGTGGGCCTGCTGGCCAATACTCGGGTCGAGCAACTACGCCGTTCTGGCGATGGCTGGTTGCTGAGCCTGAATGACGGTCGCGAACTACGTGCGCCGTTGCTGATTGCCGCAGACGGCGCTAACTCGGCGGTGCGTCGTCTGGCCGGTTGCGCCACTCGTGAATGGGACTATCTGCACCACGCCATCGTCACTAGTGTGCGTTGCAGCAAGCCGCATCAGGCCACGGCCTGGCAGCGCTTTACCGATGACGGCCCGCTGGCTTTTTTACCGCTGGCTGGACCCGAGGGTGAGCATTGGTGTTCGATCGTCTGGTCGGTGACCCCAAGCGAAGCCGAACGGCTGATGGCCCTGGATGAGCACGGTTTTCGCCGTGCCTTGGGTTTTGCCTTCGAGCATCGCCTCGGTGATGTGCTGCATGCCAACGCGCGCCTGTGTATCCCGCTGCGGCAACGGCATGCAAAGCGCTATGTCGAAGAGGGCTTGGCGCTGATTGGCGATGCCGCACACAGCATTCATCCGCTGGCGGGACAGGGCGTCAACCTGGGCTTTCTCGATGTGGCAGTACTGGCCGAGGTGCTGCTGCATGCCGCGCAGCGGGGTGAGCGCCTGAGTGATAGCAAGGTGCTGAGCCGTTACGAGCGCCGGCGCATGCCGCACAATCTGGCGATGATGGCCGCGATGGAGGGCTTTGAGCGCTTGTTCCAGGCTGACCCATTGCCGCTGCGTTTGCTGCGTAACACTGGGCTGAACTGGGTGGACGGTCTGCCGGAAGCCAAGGCGCTGTTTGTGCGTCAGGCCCTGGGGCTGTCGGGCGACCTGCCCGATCTGGCGCGGGTTTAACCCTGAGTGTTTTCTAGGTGAAAAAAAGCCCGGCGCTAAGGCCGGGCTGAAACAGTACAAGGATTACATCGGGTGTTGCTGTCAGTTCATGCCCAGCCAGTTGGGCAGCGCCATGGAAACAGCAGGCACATAGGTGATGATCATCAGGAAACCGAGCAACAGCATCAGCCACGGCCAGGCGGCCTTGATCACCGCCGTTAGCGGCATGCCAGTCACCGCCGAGGTGACAAACAAATTCAGCCCCACGGGTGGCGTAATCAGACCTATCTCCATGTTCACCACCATGATGATGCCCAGGTGAATCGGGTCGATACCCAGCTGTACTGCAATCGGGAAGAGGATCGGCGCGAGAATCAGGATGATCGCCGACGGTTCCATAAAGGCCCCTGCCACTAGCAGCACGACGTTCACCACCAGCAGGAACTGCCAAGGCTGCAGGCCCATCTCGATCACCCAGGCGGTAATGGTCTGGGGGATCTGCTCAGTGGTCAGTACGTGAGCAAACAACATAGCGTTGGCGATGATGAACATCAGCATGATGGTCAGCTTGCCGGAGTCCAGCAACACCTTGGGGCACTCGCGAATCGTCATGTCTTTGTACACAAACAGCGCGACGAAGCCGGCATACACTGCCGCTACCGCAGCGGCTTCGGTCGGTGTGAACATGCCGGAATAGATGCCGCCGAGGATGATCACCATCAACAGCAAGCCCCAGACGGCTTTTCGCGCCGTAGTCAGCAACTGACGTAGGCTGGCGCGCGGCATAGCCGGCAGGTCCATCTTCCGCGCGACGATATAAATCGCCACCATCAGCGCCACGCCCAGCAGTAAGCCCGGGATGACGCCGGCCATAAACAGCTTACCCACCGACTGCTCGGTTGCCGCGGCATACACCACCATCACAATCGAGGGTGGAATCAGAATGCCCAGCGTACCGGCGTTACAGACGATGCCCGCGCCAAAGGCCTGCGGATAACCGGAGCGCACCATGCCGGCGATGGCAATCGAACCCACCGCCGCCACCGTAGCGGGCGACGAACCTGACAGCGCTGCAAACAGCATGCAGGCCATCACCGCAGAAATCGCCAAGCCGCCGCGGATATGACCGACGCAGGCGTTGGCGAAATCGATCAGGCGCTGGGCCACACCGCCGGTGGTCATAAACGCACCGGACAGCAGGAAGAACGGAATCGCCAGCAGGGTGTAG